>VXNM01000013.1 GCA_009840545.1 Gammaproteobacteria bacterium
AACTTAACTTTTTGTGCAAAAGGTTAAGTTCAAGAGTTAGATTCAAGTGTTGAATTCAATACCTGAGTTCAATAAAAGGTTAAGTTCAAATACAGAACTGGATTTACAATCCCTGGATCCGTTCTTATTTTAGGTTTTAGGTTTAAGTTTACAATTTTATTCCATAAGAACAAGGAGATAGAACGAATGTTGTCAAAGAAAATGGCAGTTTCGTTAACAAGTCTAATAACAATACTTGCTTTCGCGTTCATGGCAACTCCTGTGATGGCTGCTGAGTTCGGCGTGTCGCTTTATGATGTCCGAGCCTCGGATGGTACCGCAGTGCTGATGGATATCAGTCATGCTGATGGGTTACAGGTGGAACGTGGAACTAACACGGCTATTGAAGTTACGGTTAAATTTGATAGAGGAGTTATCGTAGCAGCTGATAAAGTGATGATCGCTGGTTATGATAAAGATGAAGTTTTATTGCCAGCTGTTGTCCTCAATGCAGCTGATACAGACGATCCCATCCCTAATACTCCTGCTGCTCAGATGGTCACGCTAGTTATTACACTTGGAGCGGATAATGATGCCGCTGCGATGGTCAGAAAAGTCACTATCAAGATTGCCAAAGACATCGACTCTCATGATCCATTTAACGATGATAAGAGTAAAGAGTTCAAGACAGATATCTATCTGTTTCCGACTGATCGAGCAGGCGACCCAGATGTTTGGAAGATCGCCTTGGTTGGTGAACCTTTCTCACCGATTACTACAGCAACCTTCCAAGCACATATCCTGTTAAGTGAAGAGCCAAAAGGCGGTTTTAACAAAGACCTTATTGATCCAGGCGAATCGACTATCGCCTCGGTTGTTAAGTTAGTATCTCCGATGGCGGTACCAATGGGGCTCATGGCACGTTCAGCAGATAATAATGATGGGACTGCCGAAACTCTCCCAACAGAAATAGCACCTACTGATCGTACTACCGCTGCTTTCTCGACTTGGCGGGATGATAACATACATCTCTACCTCGTTACCTTCAACACAAAGGCTGGTGAGAAAACAGTTAATATCAAGGTTAAAGATTTCGCAGGGATGGAACGCCCGACAGGTGCTGTCACACAACCATCATATGTCCGTAAGCCGGATAGTATGCTCACGGCAGGCAGGGACATTCTCACAGTCAAGACGAAGCAGGATGATCCGAAAGAAGCGAAAGCTGCAGGTGTGAAGTTTGCATTGCCGAAAGAAAAATACATCCCCGGAGGTGGCTACTTAGTCGTTACAGAAAACAAAGCAGGTTCTTCTGTCCACGTACCGGGCGGTGAGATTAAGGAAGCTCCGAAACCACACGAGCGGACTCCCGCTGAGTTGATATATAATGTTATTGACGATGGGGATCTCCCGAACTTGGAAACCTTCCTCGCTAATGGTGGCACGATTGGTGTCATGGGCCCGAATGTCTTGATGATCACAGAAATTATGTGGGGTTCCGATGCGAGTTTGGGCGATCCTGGCGAGAGCCAATGGATTGAGTTGTATAACCCCGGTGGTGGATTTCAGACCCAGGATGGCGATAACACCACATATCTCATTTTCTACGGTGCAGGTGAAGTCCCTGCCTCCGGTCTTCATGATCTCGTAGGCACGGTCGATGAGGCTGCTGGCTATTGGACGCTCGTAGGTAAAGGCTCAAGCGGTGCAAGCGGCAAACGCGTGGAAAGTGATAAAGATATTGAGGCGACAGTTCAGGCACCTGTAATCAGCCCGATTATCTCTATGTATCGGATGCAGGATGCTGCTGGCGCACTCGCAAAAGGCACACTTGCAGGCTCTTGGATGCAGTCTATTCCTCCGAGTCGGAATTTCGAGGCAAACGCCCCAGGCGTGCATATCGGTACCCCGGGTGCGATGCCTGTTACCTTCCCCGAACCCCCCGCACCTGCCCCCGAACCCGAGGCCGCGCCTGTTATTCCCGTTGCGATGGCAGACGAGATCATGATTAGTGAGATCATGGTGGATACCGACAACGGTAGACTCCCGCAGTGGATCGAACTCACCTACTCGGGTATGGCGAAAGCGAGTCTTGAAGGGTGGAACCTGGTGATTGACAATGCGATAGATGCCGGTGTTCTCGGCGGTGGCAATGCGATTACGGTGAGCCTTGGCGATGCGATGGTGGATGTGAGTAAGAATACGGGGAATATGGGCAAAGGTCAATCCGTCTTAGTGGTTGCTTGGCCCACGACGCGTCATTCCGCGAACATCCCTGATGCCCGTGTGATCAACGTTGCCTCACAACTCGGTCAGACGAGTCGCTATCAGTTGCTCAGCTATAACGGTTTCAGGATCACATTAGTGCCCCCCGACCAAGAAGCGATCGCCGCGTTTGGCGACATCGCAGGCAATCTGCACGAGGATTGGGACATTCCGATGTCCGAAGGCTCTGCCCGGAGTTCGCTGATCCGCTATGACATGCTTGCCGATGGCACGATGACGATGGGAACGGACGCTAATGGATGGGTTCTCGCCGATAGCACTGATCTCGCGACGGGTCCGGAAAGTTTCTATGGTGATGACGAAGATAGCAGCACTCCCGGACAGCATGCTGGTGGACCGCTGCCCGTGGAACTCTCACACTTCAGACCCGCCCGCGATAAAGCAACAGGTGCAGTCGTGATAACCTGGGCAACACAATCCGAGCTGAACAACGCTGGATTCTTCATCAAGCGTTCACAGCAACGCGATGGCGAGTTCAAAGTCATCAACGCTACGATGGTCCCAGGCGCAGGCACAACTTCGGAGAAGCAGTTCTATACCTACACGGATACAACTGCTCAACCTAACGTCGTATACTACTACCAAATTGAAGATGTTTCCCTCGATGGGAATCGTCAGACGCTGACCCGTGGCATCCGTCTGAAAGGACATATCGGTGCCGCCGGTAAACTTACCTCCACGTGGGGTGAATTGAAGTCGTCCAATGAGTAGTAGCAACAAAAAGGTTATTTCAGGGATAAAATTTGTTTGAACTAACCTTAACCACAAAAAGGGGTAGTGTTTAGCGGCACTACCCCTTTTTGTTTTTTGATGGGGTGCCGGGAGTGACGAGGCGTTACTATAGGCTAATGTGATTTGCCCCTAATGAAGCCCTGTCATTTGATACTATTTCCGTAGCAACAGTTTCCGGGTTGCAGTGAATTCTCCTGCTTTAAGTGTATAGAAATAGAGACCGCTCGCCACGGATTCACCTTGCTCGTTTTTACCATCCCAATATGCCGCCCGACTCTTGCTCCGATACACACCGGCAGGCTGATGCCCGAGTACTAAAGTGCGCACTAACGTCCCATCTGTCCCATAGATTGCCACCGTAACCGCCGCAGGCTTCGCGAGTTGATACGGTATCCAGGTCTCTGGATTGAACGGATTCGGGTAGTTGGAAAGCAGGATGGTCTCCTCTGGTGTTGTTCTTGATAGCATAGGGGCTGCGGCTGCCCCACCGGAAAGCGTGAGTCTCCTCGTCCAAGGGTTATTTCTCCACTGCGATCTATCATTCGGATATACACCACCCTATTCTCCGCAGGTGCTGGTAGAACTGTTGTTTGACTGGGTTCAATCTTCTTCCACCCTTGTGTCCGCCAGCCTGCTGGCCACTGCCAACTTGCAGGGTGCCATGTAGAATAAGTCACCCATACAGCCTCTGTCGGACTCCCATTCGTGAGTGTATAGTCGGCTATTGATACTGATATTGTAGTGCCTGTGAGTATCGCAACAACGATACATACAAAAATCGTTTTCCGCATTCTCTGTGTTTGCCTTTCATTTCATAAATTGAATAGTACTTACGCTGGTCGTTCTTTTGTAGCATAACCTATTAGGGGGTGTCAACGAATTAAACAAAACAGGGCAAGATACCGAAGTATCCCGCCCTGTTTTGTGGTTAAGGTTAGTTCAAACAAATTTTATCCCTGAAATAACCTCTTTGTTGCTACTACTCATGAGACGTTTTGAGTTCTCCCCATGTGGTCGTTGCTTTTCCAGCGGCGCCGATGTGTCCTTTGAGGCGTGTGCCGCGGGTCAAGAGTTGACGGTTTCCATCGAGGGAGACGTCTTCAATTTGGTAGTAGTATACGACGTTAGGTTGAGCAGTTGTATCCGTATAGG
>VXNM01000009.1:0-2458 GCA_009840545.1 Gammaproteobacteria bacterium
CTTCGTAAATCCCGATGGGAGGTTGTTCCATAAAAGATGGTATGGATGTCTTCCATCTTCAAAAAACGAGCTACCTGTTAGGGTAGCAAACCGGAAGACATCCATACCATCCTAGGTTCACAGTTCATATGTATAGTACCTATGGGATTGAAAGGAATTGGCTGCATATTTCTGTCTCGAAGTGGTCAGGGGATCACAATTAGACTGAGGGAAAGACAGTTTCCTGCCTTTTTGGATTGATCGACAGAGGACTGTTGTTTGCTCAAACGCACTCATCTGTGTTGCGCACGAGACTGTTGCCCTAGTCACTGAGTTTGTTTAGTTAAAGCAGTAGTTCTCATACAGTATGATTAGTGGTAGAGGATGTAAACTGAGAGAAAATCACATGGCTCAGGCAACCAGCCATCGTAATCTCGCTCTACTCATCGCCGCTCTATTAATCGTTGGCAATATCGGCTGCGTCACGCTAGCTCAATCCAGCGACGACAACGATGAAGACACGTCAACCGAACCCTGTGAATGGAAGGTTCAACACTACAATAACACCTTCTCTTCTGGAGTTTGGACCCTCAATGCCCTCGTTTGGAACTCCTGCACCGGCAAAGTCTATCACCTGTACGACCCCTTCCTGCACACCGGCAGCTTTAACGTCGAAGATTACGAACTAGATGTCAACATCACCGTCACCGAAATCATCGTCACCGAGGTTGATACCAACGAAGATAACGATGACGACACGTCAACCGAATCCTGCGAATGGAAAGCTCAATACAGCAACAGCGGAAATGACGGCATCGGCGATAGTGAGGAAGTCCTCAATGCCCTCTTTTGGAACTCCTGCACCGGCAAAGTCTACCACCTGTACGACCGCATCCTCTCCACCGGCGGGGATGACGGCGACGAGGTCGAACTAGATGTCAACATCACAGTCACCGAGATCACGGTCACCGAAGTTGATTCCAACGACGGCGACGATGGCGATACGCCAAACGATTCCTGTGAGTGGTTAGCTCAATACCAATCCAACAAAAGTGAGGAGGTCCTCAATGCCCTCTTCTGGAACTCCTGCACCGGCAAGGTCTACCACCTGTACGACCCCGAACTCTCCACCGGGGGCGATGACGGCGACGAGGTCGAACTAGATGTCAACATCACGGTCACCGAGATCACGGTCACCGAAGTTGATGCCAGCGACGACGACGACACGCTAAGCGATTCCTGTGAATGGAAAGCTCAACACAGCATCAACGACCGGTCTTTTTTGATGCTCAATGCCCTCTTCTGGAACTCCTGTACTGGCAAGGTCTACCACCTGTACGATCCCGAACTCTCCACCGGGGGCTATATCGGCGGCGAAATTGATGTCAACATCACCGTCACTGAAATTGATACCAACGACGATGAGACTGCGCCAAACGAATCCTGCGAATGGAATGCTCAATATACTAACTACACAATTTGGGATGCCCTCAATGCCCTCTTCTGGAACTCCTGCACCGGCAAGGTCTATCACCTGTACGACCCCCGCCTCCACTTCGGCGGCGGCTTATACCTAGAGCTTGACCTAGATGTGAATATCACCGTCACCGAAATTGATACCAACGACGATGACGATGGCGATACGTCAACCGATTTCTGTGAATGGAAAGCTCAATACAATATCGCAAGTAGGGAATCCCTCAATGCCCTCTTTTGGAACTCCTGCACCGGCAAGGTCTACCACCTGTACGATGAAGTGCTCTCCACCGGCCTCTTTACCGCCGAAGAGGTCGAACTAGATGTCGACATCACCGTCACAGAAATCACTGTCACCGAAGTTGACACCAACGACGTTGACGATGACGACACGCCAACCGAGTCCTGCGAATGGATAGCTCAATACCATAGCGACGGCCGTTCCTTCGTCCTCAATGCCATCTTCTGGAACTCGTGTGCCAGCAAAATCTACCACCTGTACGACCCCAGCCTTTTCACCGGCAGCACTGTCGAAGAAGTCGAACCAGATGTCAACATCACGGTCACTGAAATCACCGTCACAGAAGTTGACACCAACGACGACGATGATGCGTCAACAGAATCCTGCGAATGGAAAGCTCAATTCAATTCCACCTCAAGGGACGAAGCCCTCAATGCCCTCTTCTGGAACTCCTGTGCCAGCAAGGTCTACCACCTGTACGAGCCCATCCTATACACCGAAGGCGATGACGGAGAGGAACTCGAACCAGATGTCAACATCACCATCACCGAAATTGACATCCATGACGATGACGACACGCCAAACGAATCCTGTGAATGGAAGGCTCAATACAATAATCTAAGACGCTTTACTGTCTCGGTCCTCAATGCCGTCTTCTGGAACTCCTGCACCGGCACAGTCTACCACCTTTATGACCCCTTCCTCTCCACTGAAGGCGATGACGGCGAAGAGGTCGAACTAGATGTCAACATCACCGTCACC
>VXNM01000009.1:2558-529426 GCA_009840545.1 Gammaproteobacteria bacterium
GATGTCAACATCACCGTCACCGAAATAGATACCAATACACTATGAAAGCTTTGGGAATTACTGCTTTAAACAAGCGAACCCATTAAATTGGGCGAGAGCAGTGTACCCAGCGCAGATTGGCATGAGCGAGAGAGTGAGAGTCCACTGTGTACTGCGCAGTTTTGGCTAGTATCGGTCAGAGACGCAGCTGAAACACTATCCTTCTTCCCGATCAAGACAGAAACAGCAGGACAGTCCGTTTCAGTCTCGAAGATAGGATACCTGTTTACTTTAATGCAATAATTCCATAGTGGATCAAACCTGCAACTGCTCGTCCGCTCACATCACAATAGGCAGCTCCCTAGCCTACTGCAAATGAGCACGCATTGCATACAATTCCCGGTCGAATACCCAAATCGCAACGAGCGTCTAGCGACCTACATCTACAGAAATTCAATGCACGATTGCGAATCCAGGTTAGCTGATGGAACCTACGCGCATCAACACACCTAAAACGACTCTTGAGTCTCAATTTGCGAAATCTGTCGGCAAGCTGCAAGCACTCTAAATTGATCAAGCTAGAGAATTCGTGGAAAACGGCTATGTCGTTGTCAAATCCGCGTTTCCTAAAGAGATCGCCGAGCAAATATGCAAATACGCGTGGAGTGAACTTGGCGAAAACCATGTATTTCAATGGGTGACCGCTCGACTTGCCGTTCCCATCCCCACGGGTACATTCGCACAAATGGGCAGAACCTGCATATCAATCTTGCCGAGAATGCAAAAAGAGCATTGAGCGTACAAGCCGATGTCGCAGGAGGAATAAACAGATTGCCCCAAGATGGTAAACACCTAGCGTTCACAGGGGGCGTTATCACGAATTTTGGTGTTGAAGACCATGGCGAGTGGCGACCGCCCGGACGACATCAAGGCGACTGGCACAAAGATGGCTGGCACTTTCGCCACTTTCTCGATTCGCCCGAACAGGGCTTGCTGACCGTACCCATCTATACACAGGTATTGAAAGAAAGTGGCGGGACCTTTCTCGCCAGAGACTCCATAGCTCCCGTTGCTAGGCTCCTAGCCAAGTATCCAACAGGTTTCCACGCAGACAGCGTTCAAGGTGCAGGCTACCTCATCCATACCTGATCGACCAGTGCTCCGACTTTGTCGAACTGACGGGGGAGCCCGGCGGCTTGGCCATCCTGCATCCGTTCATCCTGCACCGTAGAAGCATCAATCCCACGGATCGACCGAGATTCATTGCGAATCTTGCTACTGTGCTAAAGGAACCTATGGTTTTTAGTCGTGGACCAAACGACCACTATTCGCTTGTTGAGCTTGCAGTTCTCCGAGCGCTAAGCAAGTCTAGCCTTGGTTACGGTCCTGCGAATCCCCGTGAAGCCTTCGTGCCACTTCCGTTTCGCAACGAGGAGGAGAAAAGCTGCGGCACAAGCAATTGACAATCGAAATGAAGCAAATGGCTGCCGAGGGTATCTTGACTCCCGAATGGGGAACCCGCTATGGCTACATGTCAAACGCACTAGGAAACTAGGTGGAACTAGATACAAGACTCGCATTCTTGCGGCTTAGACATTAGGGACTGTGTAAATCGAATGTTGAATATCACCTAGTGGTCATGACCTAGCATTGAAGAGAATTGGCTATCGGCAGTGATGCCGAATACGAACGCTCTTTGGCAAAACAGGTTTTGCTAAGCGGGTCCCTTCTCTGCAGTTTCAATTATGGCTCTTCTCCTCCATCTGTGCGATTTGCTCGAGATCGCTTCGCTCCAAGGGCTCTGAGCAGTTTGCTGTTGACTGTTAGGAAGTTTTGGTCAATCTTCAATGTGTGAAAGATTGGATTCGAGTGCCAACCAAGAGAACTGTTGTCCTGCGAATTCTCTATTCTGCGTTAGTCAAAGAAAATATTGAAACGATAGCTAGCATGCGGAGAATAGCTATGTTTTCTCCGCAATTTCTGCAGAGATAGTTCGTTGTTGCGGAGAAAACGTCTATAATATACGCATAATTTACGGAGATTATAGATGCCGTACTTGTGGGAACAAAAAGAATGGCCGAGAATGACATGGAATGAAGAACTTCTGACCACTCCTCTTGCTATTACTACCCATGAACAAGGACGTATGCAGGGCCAAATGGAAGCATTGGGGTTTGACTTCAAGAATGAAGCTCGGCTAATCACTCTCACGGAAGACGTAGTCAATTCGAGCGATATCGAAGGTGAACACCTTGACCCCAATCAGGTCCGCTCGTCCATAGCTCGCCGGCTTGGTATGGATATTGCGGGACTCGTAGAAGCTGATAGACAAGTAGAAGGCATTGTAGAAATGACGCTTGACGCCACTACCAACTTCGATGCAAAGTTAGATGAAGAAAGGTTATTCGCTTGGCACTCCTCTCTCTTTCCAACCGGTAGATCGGGGATGGTGCGAATCAATGTGGGATCTTGGCGCGATGATCGCAACCAGCCAATGCAAGTGGTCTCTGGTCCGATGGGCCGTGAAAGAGTTCACTTTCAAGCGCCTCCCGCAAATCGCGTTGAGGCGGAAATGGCAAACTTTCTGCATTGGTTTGAAAGTCCCAGCGAGGTACATCCATTGTTCATCGCAGGACTAGCACACCTATGGTTCTTGACAATTCATCCGTTTGAAGATGGAAACGGACGCATTGCACGTGCCATTGCGGATATGGCGCTTGCGAGATCGGAAAAATCGATACACCGTTGCTACAGTATGTCTTCCCAAATCCGTCGAGAACGAAGGGATTACTATCAGATCCTAGAGTGGACACAAAAAGGACCAATGGATGTCACCCAATGGATGGAGTGGTTCCTTGGGTGTCTACTCCGATCTATCAAGTTGAGTCAAAAAAATCTTGACATCATCCTTACAAAGGCTGAGTTTTGGTCGCGGTTTGCAACAGTACCCTTGAATCATCGCCAAATAAAGGTAATGAACAAGCTTCTCGACGGTTTTGAAGGAAAGCTCACGAGTTCAAAATGGGCGAGAATAGCCAAATGCTCTCAGGACACGGCTACACGGGACATAAACGATCTAATAGATCGTGGCGGCTTGTGTAAAGATCCCGCTGGTGGCCGCAGCACAAGCTATTCCCCAGCAATCACGAAAACAAAGTAACCGAAGTACAGACGAATCCGATCCTCAAGGCGTATCTTCAGTTCGGTCTTAGCAAGGATTTTTAGCTCGGTCTACATCGCGAGAACTTCCCCGCGAATGGAAGAAAGATTTACGTGTCCCGACTAGCCAACATTCTCATGTCGTTTCTTCTAGGCTTGCTTGGGACAGCCATCGTACTTGCTTAGGAGTTGTTGGCGTACCAACACTTGAGCAGCGATAAGACACCCGAGAGCCACGTCAGTCGGGGTTCCGCCGAAATTTAGCAATCAGATTTCTTAGAAAATACCAACCGTGCAAGGTAGAGAGTGCTTCAGAACAGACACTTGAAGATCTCGACCAAATCAGGAGCGATTACACACGCAGAGTCGCTCTGCGATCTATGTTGGCGACAACAGACGAACTCCGCGTTCTAGAACTGATCGATCAATCTAAGGAGCTTTTCACTAAAGGTGGCCGCCTGTTCATGTAGGGTCAAGTTCTCCGTCGTTACGCAGCTCTTGATCCCAAAAAAGCGCTAGCCCAAGCATCCGAAGTTCCTCAGATTGAACGCGACCATCTTGTTAGCGCAGTGTTTCATGAATGGGTTGTGACAGACCCAAAAGCTGCTATCCAACAAGCGAAGAAACTAGACCATCTCGATCAGAGAATTGCCTTGGAAGCGATACTTCAGTTCAAGGAGGACTTGGACTACGATCAGTTTGCTGATATTTCTCAAGAAGTGGGGCACACAGATATTGGCGACAAATTCCGGAAGCGGTTTGCGATTGGAAAGTCGATCGGCGAGCAGGATGCGAAGTGGCTGGATGCCTTTTTAAAAAAGTCCACTTCCTTGCGCAATCGGCGAAGCTCGCCTTCCACGGACTTCGCTCGGATTTGTCACCTTCCTCGAATTCCCTGGCCCAGCGCTCACTTCGGAAACGCTTCCGTGGGTACTCCTCGGCAAGGCGACCGCCTTGCGCTTGAACTCGTCGCTGAAACGTCTCCGCTTGCGCTTCCTCGGGGAATGTATCATCTCAGTCATAAGCCTGTCGCTCCTTGTCAATTATGCTTATGAACTGTCCCCCTAACAGTACGCAAACCCCCACCAAATCTATAAGCGCCAAACCATTCCTAGCAGGCTTGCTTAGCGGCGTTGCAGCCGTTGGATTAGTCGCACTACTGATTGTGCTTGTTTCTTCTTTAGGATCACCGCAAGTCGCCCAGCATTCGGATCAGTCTGCTACACGAGATGCATTCGGAGCTGATAGTGAGATAGACCCGAGTCAATTGATCATCGCGAACAACGTGGCTGAGAACCTAGCACACATTGCCGGATTAGGCACGTATTTTGAGCAAGAGTTGGAATTGCGTAGAGTCACGGGAGAAGCTGACTGGAAAACGCTGCTAGAGTACTTGTCACAGTCTACGGAACTCGAAAGCAAGAGATTTCGACACTTCGTTCAAGAAGTCGTTGTACAGTGTCTTGCAAATGTCAATCCGACCGAGGCAATGGAACGAATCTATGATGTTGCGCCACGACCGCCCGTGCCTGACCCCAACTGGGACGCGAGAACCCTGGCATCTTGGCGTCAGATCTACTTGGTTCCCGGTCGTGCTGAAGAACTGATTCGAATTGTCTATCAAGAATGGGCGATGGGTGATTTGAAACAGGCCGTCGAACACGCAAAGACGCTTGGTGAGCTTCAAATACAAGCAGCCTTGAACGGAATTGTGGATTCTCGCGATGATTTAGCGAGGGATGAACTACTTGAGATCGCAAGACAGCTCAATATCGAGAATAGCGGCAGCGATTTCATTGCAGCCGTGGTGGCAAAGGAAACTATTGCAGACCCTGATGCTGCATGGCAAACGTTTCTAGAGAGCAATCGAGAAAGTCTCGCCGTTCGAGTTCGAGGCGAAGGCCAGACACGATTGCTGGAATCCATAGCTCGAGAGTTGCTGGACAAACACGGGATCGACGTCATTTACACAATTGACCAACAACTTCCAGAAGACGATAGGGCACGAAGTGGGATACTGATCCGATTTATTATCCAAGCCTTGAGTTTCGATCCGGAAGGAGCAATCCAGATTGCAACTTCCCTCAAGCCCGATCAGTTTGGGACTATCTATGGCACGCCAATGTTGCATTGGGCACGCTCAGATCCATTTGCTGCGTTAGACGTGGCATTAGTACAACAAGACGATGCAATACGAGACGACCTTCTCAGGGGGGTACACCTCTCATCGCGAACATGGGAAGACCCCCAATCTCTCATCGAACACATCGCTGCCTATCCCAAAGAGCGTACTGCAAGCACATTCAACCGAGCATTATCAACATTGGCAAGACAGTCCCCTGAGATTGCCGCGACGCACATATCCGATGTTCTGGAACATAGGGAAAAACTCAGAATAGCGTCAGAAATCGTCCGAGAATGGGCTTCACGAGATGTCGTCTCTGCTTTAGCGTGGGTGAGCGAGAGTCAAGACATACAAGAGTTGAAAAATCCGCTGCTGAATGTAGTCTTGACCGAGTTGGTCTATACAGACCCCCAACTCGCATTGCAGACTGCACTTGAGCAACCGATCGGAGAAAACAATGTTGGATTGGAGTCACAGGTCATTCAAGCAATAGCTAACTTCGACCTTGAAAGTGCAGTGGCCTTGCTAACTCGATCACGTAATGAGCAAACCAAGTTCGACACTGCTCTAGGACTCAGTGCCGTCATGTTAGAGAGTGCTGATTCCGATGGAATCTTCGAGGTGAGTGATCAGCTATCTGCACCTCGTCGTGCCGCCTTTTTCGAGTCGTTGCTCTCAACGTGGACGTACCATGACCCATACGGACTGTATGAAAACATCAATCGCTTGGATTCAAATGAACTTAGGTCCCATGCGGCCCTTTCGCTCCTCAGGGAATCTAACTTGGGCAGAGGGATCTTTTCTTTGTCCGACGAGCAACACGATGAAGTCACATCCTACCTGACAGAGAGTCAACTGACATCGCTCGACGAAATACTGGATGAATCTGCGCGTCGCTACCAAAATGTCCGACGTACGGGGTTCCGTTAGACAAATGAGTGAATCGACCCAAAATCTCATGAAGAACAAATCTTTTCTCATTGGTCTTGCTGTTGGATTGGTTTTAGCTACAACAATTGCCGTAGCAAGTTTCTCCTTGCTTACGACGAACAATTCTCGCCAAGAGTCCGCTTCGGACGATATTGCTACCCAACCTGTCGACACACCAAGTTCAGTTAGGTATGGCGGTGGCGATACTTCGAACTCGAACCAAGATGCAGGTGTGGATCTTCACCAACTCGTCGAGTTCAAGAACCGAGCAAACCGTTCCTTGGCACTTTACACCATGCTTGAACCTATGGATGCAAGCTCTCTTAAGAGTCTATGGCAAAAATCAAAAAAACTCACGACTCGTTCATTGAAAAACGAAGTAGAAATTGCGATCGTACAGAAACTAGCAACTCTAGAACCTCGCTATGTCCTGTCCGAAACCGCCAGTCATCCGATAGTTCGATACCACGAGTTCCTTGAAATAGTCTATGAAGAGTGGTCTCGTTCTGACTTGGAGGCAGCCGTTACGTTTGCTCAGAAACTAGATGGAGCAGCACGTGAGGTTGTACTGCAAAGCATCATGAACTCTCGTGAAGATCTGTCTGCTGAAGTTCTTCTAGTCATAGCGCGCACCCTTGACTTGGAGCACTTTGCAAAAGGTCGAATCTCAAAACTACTTAGTGAGCAATCTATCACTGATCCCATACAGTCGTGGAACACATTTGTAGAGGACCACAAACACTCTTTTTGGCATTTGGATTCAGATCAGCGTACTTGGCTCGGAAATATCACTGATGCGCTGGTTGATGAACTCGGACCCGATGCATTTAATCTAGTGGATCAGGCACTCACCGATGATCGCGACAAGACTGTGGCTCTTAGTTCTGTTGCGCGACAGATTGCGAAGAAAGACCCAAGGCTCGCTTTCGAACTAATGCTGACGCAGCCACCCAGGCGCAACGAGACGGGAGCAATTTGGAACATTGCGCGGACTTGGGCTAGTACTGATCCTGAAGCTGTTCTTGACGCCGCAGTGCAAATTAAACGAGGCAGAACGCAAAATGAATTGATTGCTGCAATAGTCGACCAGTGGACTTCCGTTGATCCAGGGACTCTGCTCGAGAGATTGGATAACCTTCCAGAAAAGTCACGCATTTATGCAGAGAGGCGAGCGTGGAATGCATTCGCTACCAAGTCACCAGCCCAAGCTTCTAAACTACTCAGTCAAGTTCGTGATGCAGCCACGAAAGAACGCATCGCTGAGTCTATTGCAACAAATTGGGCAAAAAGTGATGTGGAAGCAACTCTGGCTTGGATCAAATCCAACCAAGAGCTAGACCGTATACAAAGCCGCCTCACATCAATAGCCCTACGGCAATTTGCTGACTTGCACCCCACCAAGGCTATTGAATTGGCATTAGCTCAGCCACTGCCTGATTCTGGAATAGGTCCCGTGGCCGATGTACTGGGCATACTCGCCAGACATAGTGTTGACGCATCAATCAATGTGCTCAACAAATCACGAAACGATGAGACTAAGCTGGCAGGAATGATATCCATAGGATCAGCTTTGGTGTCCCGCGATTCGGACAGAGCGATGGAGCTGGCCAAATTAGCTCCCTCTGACGAAGCTCGCGACGAATACTTCCAGACACTAATTCGATATTGGACTTTGATGAAACCGGAGACCATTTACCCACGAATTGAGCAGTTCCCTACTGAGGAATTGAGGTCGATGGTCGCATCTCTCTTAATTCGTCGCGAGAAAGAGAACTTCTCAGCAGAAGAGTTAGAAACTCTCCAAACTCACCTCTCCAAAGAAGCACGAGCGAATCTCGAGAAGTAGTGCTCAGGTTCGCGTTTGCGGGACCTTCTCGTTGCGGCGCTTCGGAATTGGAAATTCAAGCCCAGTGATCGGGCGATTGTCCAACCCATCTGAGATTGCAGTGCGCAGAGCATTAGAGCTGGTCGACAAACCGAACCTCAGCCCGTGTGGATTTTCAGAGAAAGGTGAGGAATTCTCGAATCGTATAGTTGGGACCATTCGATGTCGTCGAACAGGCCCAGCCGTCTGGTCTCGAGCCGCTCACCCCGAGGCTTTGGATGTAAGCTCTTGAAACAACAAGGTGGTGTCTAGTGTGTACGTTTATTCATTTCAACAGACTTTGTGCTAGTCCCACCGATGAGTGCATACGTACACAACTGTATGAGCGATGCACGCACTAACAACAATCCCACGAATCCGAAATTGCTCCTTAAATAAAATGTAGCTTTGCTTGGTCGCAATTCAATTGAAACGACTGTTAATCGCCAATCGAGGCGAAATCGCGGCTCGTATAGCACGTGCTGCGTCGGATTTAGGTATCGAAACGGTCGCTGTCCACTCGGTCGACGATTCGAGTTGCTTACATTGTCGAGTCGCCGATAAGGTTCGTCCACTAGTTAAGACTGGTGTGCGAGCCTACCTGGATATTGAAAATATCGTCTCCATTGCACGAGAGTCAGATTGCGACCTAGTTCACCCAGGCTATGGATTCCTCGCCGAGAGCTCTGAATTCGCGCAAAGAACCTTGGACTCCGGTCTCGTCTTTGTCGGTCCCCAACCCAACACTCTAGCGCTTTTTGGCGATAAAGCCAGAGCACGAGAAACGGCAAAGGAAATCAATGTACCAATAGTCAGAGGCATCGACGAAGCCATATCGCTAGACGATGCTCGACAGTTTCTTAAAGAGCTTGAAGGTGGTCCAATGCTTCTCAAGGCAATTGCCGGTGGCGGGGGACGTGGGTCTAGGATCGTATCCCATGAGGAGGAGCTTGAAGACTCTTTCAATCGAGCAAGTTCCGAAGCAAAGTCCTCCTTTGGAAACGCCGAACTGTACGCAGAAGAGCTAATACCAAATGCCCGGCATATCGAAGTTCAAATCGTTGGAGACTCGCAAGGTAGCGTCTGCCATCTGTATGAACGGGAGTGCAGCGCACAGCGACGTCATCAAAAGGTTGTCGAAGTCGCACCTGCAATTGGTTTGGACAACGGTGTCCGAGAGCGAATCATCGAGTCTGCAGTTCTACTGGCAAAACACACCAACTATCAGAATCTTGGCACTTTCGAGTTTCTGGTGAGCGACGATAGATTTTGGTTCATCGAGACCAACGCACGACTCCAGGTCGAACATACCGTTACCGAAGAAATTACGGGAGTGGACCTTGTCCAAACTCAGCTTCGAATAGCAAGTGGCGAGACCCTTGAAGATCTAGGCTTGGCCAAACCCGTCGGCTACCAAGGATGCGCAATACAAGCTCGCGTAAATATGGAGACGATGAAATCCAACGGCGATGTATCCCCTTCCCAAGGAACATTGTCGGTCTACGACGTACCGACTGGGCCCGGAGTTCGAGTTGACGGTATGGGTTACACAGGCTATCAAACATCGCTCAATTTCGATTCACTGTTGGCCAAGGTGATTGTTCGAGGATCTTCAGTCAAGCAGGCGACCACGCGCTGTACAAGAGCACTCTCTGAATTCCGTATCGAAGGTCTAGAAACCAACATTCCATTCTTGTCCAACATCGTGAAGCATGAAGATTTCTCAACAGGATCCATAACCACACGCTGGATCGACGAGAACACTGAGAGGTTAACCAACTATGCCGATGGCGATGAGTTCTCTCCTGGATTAGATTCGGCTTCATCTGAACAATCCCAAGGTTTCGCTGGTGCCCGAGTCGACACCAGCGATCCACTTGCGTTGTTTGCTCATGACGCAAAGGTTAAGGCGGAGGCGAACAAAGAGGAATCTGGGATGGTCGCAGATGCCGTGGATGCGCCAGAAGGGTCTTCAGGCCTGAGTTCTCCAATTCAGGGGACGATCGTTTCTGTCGATGTTTCGGATGGCGACGAAGTGGTTAGCGGACAGCAAGTTGCCGTTGTAGAAGCAATGAAGATGGAACACGTGATTGCTGCAGAGCACAACGGCATTGTGCGTAAAGTCACTATGAATGAAGGTGATGTTGTATTGGAAGGCTATCCGATCGTCTTCGTTGAACCCACTGAAATCTCTGCGACGGGATTGAAGAGTGTCGATGAAGTCGATCTAGATCACATTCGCGATGATCTCAAGTTGACCTACGATCGGCACTCGTATATTTATGACGAGAACCGGCCAGAAGCGGTCGCCAAACGTTATGCCCGCGGGTATCGAATGCCTCGCGAAAATATTGCCGAGCTTATGGACGAGGGTAGCTTTAGAGAGTATTGGCCGCTAATCGTTGCGCGACAGCACAGTCGCCACGATATGGAAACACTGCGTAAGAACACCCCTGCTGACGGTTTGATCGCGGGCATAGGCACTGTCAATGCCGACTTGTTCGGTGAGGAAGCCGCGAGAACGATGCTGGTTCACTACGACTACACCGTATTGGCGGGAACTCAGGGGGGACGCAATCACTACAAGCAAGACCGAATGTTCGAGCTCGCAAGTCGATTTCGAATTCCACTCATCCTCTTTGGAGAAGGAGGCGGAGGACGTCCAGGGGATGATAGTCGTGGTCCTGGAGTTGCTTTCGACACTCACACATTTACGCAGTTTTCAAAGCTCTCGGGCTTGGTTCCGTTGATAAGCGTGATAAATGGACGAACGTTCGCTGGAAACACCGCACTTGTGGCGTGTTGCGACGTGATCATTGCAACCGAGAAAACTACCGTTGCAATGGGTGGACCTGCCATGATCGAGGGTGGTGGATTGGGCATCTACACACCCGAAGAAGTCGGTCCCATGTCGTTTCAGGTGCCGAACGGTGTAGTCGACCTACTTGCGAAAGACGAAGCAGATGCAGTACAAGTGGCCAAGAAGTACCTTTCGTACTTTCAAGGATCCACGGAAACGTGGGAATCTCCCGACCAACGTCGACTTCGCCACATCGTTCCAGAAAACCGACTACGCCTGTACAACATGAAAGACATTATCTACACGCTTGCAGATGTGGATTCAGTGCTGGAAATTCGAGAGAAATTTGGGATTGGCGTAATCACAGCGTTTATTCGGGTCGAAGGCAAGCCCATGGGAGTGATAGCCAACAATCCACACCATTTGGCAGGCGCAATTGATTCTGACGGAGCCGACAAAGGGGCTCGATTCATCCAACTTTGCGATGCTTTTGACATTCCTGTGCTGAGCCTGATGGATTGTCCCGGAATGATGGTCGGGCCGGACGTTGAGAAAACAGCTCTCGTGCGCCATTGTGTCCGCATGTTCAATGCAGGTGCAAATCTAACAACACCCCTATTTGGCGTCGTGGTACGCAAGGCGTACGGACTTGGAGTTCAGGCGATGTGCGGAGCAAGCTCACTCGTAGGGTTCTTTACCGTCGCTTGGCCTACTGCCGAATTCGCCGGAATGAACATCGAGGGTTCGGTAAAACTTGGATTCCGCAAAGAACTCGAAGCTATAGAAGACCCCGAGAAAAGAAGACTCGAGTTCGAACGCAGAGTTGAGCGATCCTATGAGGGCGCGAAAGCCATCAACGCTGGCGTTGGGGGCGGCTTGGACGATGTCATCGATCCAGCTGATACGAGAGAATGGATCGCAAGCAGCCTCAAGCGACTACCACCGACGCAGCCACGCACCGAGAAGAAATACCCCTACATTGACACATGGTAGGCGTTCGTCGTGTACCGAACAGCCTCGGCAGAAGTTGGTCAATCGACCAGTATCTTTGCATCATATCCCTGCCTTCGTAGGGATCCGACCACAAACTCCGACTCCTCTTCCCCGCAAAGGTGGACAACGATGTCAAGTGGTTGTGCACCGATCGTTGAAGAATGGGAGGTTCTCCGATGAACAATATCCACAATATTGCTATCAAGCAAACCTAGATGCTGAGCAAGTTTGGCTAGTGACCCGGGTACATCCGGCATGATCACACGCATTCTCACAAGTCGACTCTTTCGCACCAATCCGCGCTGCAGTACGGCAGAGAGAGTGATCATTTCTATGTTTCCACCCGAAACTATGAGCGCAGTCCGGCCTTTGGCGATGTCGGGATAGGCCGTCACAGCGGCAAGGGCTGCAGCTCCCGCACCCTCAACAACCGTTTTTTCGATCTCTAGCAAAGTAAAAATCGCCGATTCAATCTGCTGTTCCGAGACCTGCACGATTTCGTCAAGAAGGGACATGAGCAAAGGGCGTGTAACTGCGCCGGGTCGTTTAACCGCAATCCCCTCAGCAATTGTCAACGCGGATCGTTCCTCTGTAGCTTCCATACCGTGAAATTGGGCATAGGCGGTATTGAACGTGTCCACTTGTACTCCAATGACTCGAACTGTCGGATTGACTTGCTTGACAGCGGATGCAATTCCCGATGCCAGTCCACCCCCACCGATCGGCACCACGATAGTTTCAATAGTGGGATCTTGCTCCAATAGCTCCAACCCGAGAGTTCCCTGCCCTTCGATTACGTTGATGTCGTCAAAAGGATGTACGAGTGTATATGAATATTCCTTCGCTAGATCCCGTGCGAGATTCATGCTTCCGTCGACGTTTTCACCTTGAATAGTTACCTTGGCCCCAAACACTTTTGTGTTTTCGACCTTGGTGTTTGGTGTGAACTTAGGCATCACAACATGTACTGGAATACCGAGCAGCTGCCCGTGTCTCGCTAAGGCCTGCGCATGATTTCCTGCAGATGCCGCGACCACCCCGTGCTCTCTTTGTTCGTCGGTCAGCAACAAGAGCTTGTTAAGTGCACCACGTTCCTTGAAGGATGCAGTAAATTGGTGGTTTTCGTACTTAAGAGCCAAGTCGCAACCGGTTTCGCTCGATAAGGTTTCGGAACGAGATAACTGTGTTCTTACCAAGTGTGAACTGACTCGTTCCTTTGCTTCGCGAATCGCTTCGAGCTTGATTTGAGTCATGTGCGCCAAACTTGCCTTGGTGGTCTGGTTTTCATCTCTACTCCATTGTTTCGATTCGAATAGGAAAAGTACATACACTCATCTAGATTCAGGTACCACGAGACGCTAAACTCTGCGGTCTACGATGAGTGCCATCGTTGGGAAGCGTCTGAAGCGCTGACATATTTTAGGTAAAACAGGACAATCGAATCTTCCACTCTCTAGAGAGATCTACTAGTGAAACCACTTGTTTAAACCGATGCTAAAGGGAAAGTAAACCACGCCCTGTTGCAGCAATGTCCAAGAAAACCCTATTAATTGTCTATCACTCAAAATCTGGGTCAACGGAACGCATGGCTCGAGCAGTCATCGAAGGTGCCTCAAGTATTGATTCAACGACTGTCGATGTCGTTGCAAAAGCCGCACTTCAAGCTAACGATGAGGACTTGCTTACAGCCGATGCTCTCATCTTGGGAACGCCCGAAAACTTTGGGTATATGTCGGGCGCACTCAAGGACTTCTTCGACCGAACCTTCTACGAGGTTGAAGGCAAGCTCAAGCCTCTGCCCTATGCTGTCTTCATTAAAGCCAGCAATGACGGAACTGGCGCACTCACAGCCATTCGAAGAATTGCAAACGGATATCCCTTTGTTGAGTCCCAAGAGCCGCTAATCGTAAAAGGGGACCTCACCGACGAAGATGTAGAAAAGTGCCGAGAACTCGGTCTTACGCTGGCAGCGGGACTAGATTTGGGAATTTACTAGAAAGTTACTCTCCGCGAAGTGCAGAAGTTACAGGCAATAGGATCGCCCGAAAACCTGGAAAAATTCCCCCAATGAAACCCAGAGCTAGGCTCAGTATTAGACCGGAAGCCATGAGTTCCGGCGTCACCGCAAATTCAAACGCGACTTGACTAAAGGTTTGCTGATTGAGCGTCGATACCGTGAATCCATTGAACGCGAGAAACGACACTAACGCTCCAATCACTCCTCCCACCAGTGCCAGAAACATGGCTTCAAACATTACCGAAACCAGAACAGGTGCTCCACCGAATCCAATCGCTCGAAGGGTCGCAATTTCGAAGGTGCGCACCGCGACAGCGGAATACATCGTATTTAAGGCGGCAAACACAGCCCCTATGCTCATGATGATTGCTACCACGACACCAAAGACTTGGATCACTTGAGTAGAACTGTTAGATTGTGATGAGAACCACTCTTCCTCTTTGACGAGATCAGTCTCCAGTCTGGGATCGTCCTCAATTAGTGCAGCCACTAATTCAAAATCCGATGTTGAATCCAACTGCACTCGAACCACTGTTATCGACTGTTGGCGACGGAATGCTGCTTGCCCTACTGTCAGGTCTCCCCAAATCTCCGACTCGGCTACCGATCCGTCCGCTTCAAAAATTCCAACAACTTCCCATGAACTGTCCCGGACGATGAGTTGATTTCCAATATCCACGCCGGCGAATTCAGCACGAGCCTTGACTCCCACAATGATCTCGTTACGGCCGGGCTCAAACATTCTTCCCTCAACAATCTTGAGCTCTGGACGAATGTCGAAGGACTGTACGTCCACTCCACGAACGACAGTATTAGCAGGCGTTCCGGTAGCACGTTTCGGAACGTCCGCAACTACGTAAAGTTCCGGTGCGGCGATCGCGACACCATCCATGGCTGCAACGATTCTTGCAACTTCTCCATCGAGGTTGCTCGACAGTTCTGAATCAGACCCGCTCCGAACAACCAGAGCCCTGTCTGGAGCCACCGACTTTGTAAAGACATTGGAGATCCCAGTTGCCATCGAGAGCATTGCAACAAGAACAGCGACTACTCCTGCAATTCCTACTACAACAACAGACGATGAACTCCATCGCGAGACGATGTTGCGGATGTTCATTACTGAAATCGTGAGAAACTGTTCAAACATGATCAAAGGACATTAGTGAGCTTGAAGCGCGTCGACAATGACCAAGCGATTCGCGTTTATTGCCGGAGCAGAACCGACGAAAACTCCGAGTCCAACGGCAATGGCACCAGCCCAAATACAGGTGACCGGATCAAAGTAGATTGGAATCATTGGAGGCATGTATTCCTGGACGCCCAAGACTACAAGAGTACCTATGCCGATCCCAACCGCTGCACTTAGAGAGCACATTAGCATCGCTTCGGCAAGTATGTATGCAGAGACGCTGGAGTTGGAGAATCCTAGCGTCTTCATGACAGCAAGCTCAGGAATTCTCTCCCGGTAGCCCTGAACCATGGTGTTTGCGGTTAACAGGATCATCGTGAAGAACACCGCACTGAGAATGCCAGTAACCATCAGACTAATGTCGCCAATTTGGGACGCAAACTGACGAAAGCTCTCTGATTCCGTCATTGATCGAGTTTCGTCGGATGAATTCTCGAATCGACTATCAATTTCCCTCGCAATTTCATCTGCTCTCTCGGGGTCGTCAATCGTGAGCATGTACCAACCGACTCTACCGAATGCAAATGTATCCGTAAGGTATTCGTAATGAAACAAAAATGCTAGAAAGTCGTTTCCTTCATTAGTCGAACTGTAGGAACCGACAAGATCGAAGACAAATGGCCCCCCTGCGGGATTCGGAAAGATTGGACTGATCACGGGAATCTTCTGACCAATTTCCCATCCATACTTGTCAATTAAAGACTGAGGCGCTAAAGCAGCCGTTCGCGTGGTCTTGAACTCGTCAAGTTGATCGGGGTCCACAACATATTCGGAGTACACATCGAAATAGGATTCGGGATCAACCGCAAAAGTCGCGTCTCCTGTCTCTCCTTCTTCGAATATTCCACCGAACCAAGACGCATGGGTTATGTCAACGACACCATCGATGGACAGGATCGTGTCTTGGTGTGACAGTGGCAACAACTCGATCATCGAGTACTTTGACTGAGTCGTAAGTCGCACTTCCTCAAAATTCACCCACCCCGTTTCGAAAACAACTGCGACAGAACGCAACATCACAAACAGAAGAAACGCTGTAACTAGAGACAGCATGGTCAAAGTCGTCCGCAGCTTGTGGCGGAACATGCATCGAAGTAGAAACTGAATTCTTCCCATCAGTCAGCTCGCTGACGAAACAGGTTCCTGGACAGTAAGCTGTCCTTTATCAAGGTACACCGTAGTTTTGGCATGATCCGCCGCTTTTGGATCATGTGTAACCATGACGATGGTTTTCTCATGCTTTTGATTCAACGTCTGAAGCAGGTCAAGGATTTCCTCAGCGTTTGCACGATCTAGATCGCCCGTCGGTTCATCGCAAACCAAAATGGAAGGATCAGCAACAATAGCCCGAGCAATTGCGACTCTCTGTTGTTGGCCACCGGACAACTGCGAAGGCTTGTGCTTTGATCGATCCCCCAACCCCACGATATCCAACGCGGTAAGTGCGTTCTGTTTGCGTTCCTTTCCTCGGAGTTTAGTTAGCAAGAGAGGAAGCTCAATGTTCCTTTGCGCTGTCAAGGCGGGCAGTAGGTTGTAGAACTGAAATACAAACCCGATGTTCTGCGACCTCCAGCGGGCAAGCTTACCCGGCGAAAGTGATTTCAATGAAGCCCCGTCCACTACAACATCGCCGGAGGTTGGATGATCAAGACCACCAATCAAATTCAATACAGTCGTCTTGCCGCTCCCTGACGGACCCATGAGCGCAACAAAGTCGTTCTTCTCAATATCCAACGACAGATCCGAAAGGACGTCTACTCGCTCACGACCTTTTGTGTAGGTTTTCGAAACCGACTGTAGTGAAACTAATGACACCAAGAAACTCCTTACCAGCTAGTTCGTGAGAGCCACGGCCTGTCCATTTGTTAGCAATGCCTCTTTTTCAGGAGACAAATTCGCGACTACGAGCTCTCCCCTTTCCAGGCCAGATGAAACGACCGTCCGAGAACCGTTGGTAGCCGCGACCGATACATTTCGACGAAATACAGACTTGTCTTCAACTACCCAAACGTATTTGTTTTCGTCAGTTCCAAATATGGCAGTTGTAGGCACGTCGACTCCTGCCGGCAACTCCTGGCGTATGGTTTCCGTGCCCTCTTCCAAGAACGAGACACTAACTCCCATATCAGGTAGTACACGATCATCTCGATCTAGGAACCTAATCCGCACACGAACAGTGGACCGAGAACGATCTGCGGTGGGAATGATAGCAATGACCTCTGCTGGCAGCCGAGTATCGGGATAGGAATTGAGCGTAACGGTTGCCGGTTGATCAGGTGAAACGCGGTTGATGTACTTTTCGTTGACATCAACCTGGACTTCAATGGAGTCCATGTCGACAATGGTGCAAATTCCGGTTCGAGTGAATCCTCCCCCGCCCGACACTGGCGAAATCATCTCCCCCGGTTGGGCCGCTTTAGCGATGACAATGCCATCAAATGGGGCTCGGATTTGCATGTCGTCCAAGTACTGTTGCTGAAGTTCCAAAGCGACCTCTGAAACTTCGATCGATTTCTCGAGCCGACGTTTTTGTGCGTTGAACCCGTCCAGAGCCAGCCGAGCCCGATCTAGTTCACTTTGGCTCGCATGTTTCTTCTCGACAAGCTTCGTGATACGACTGACATCTAAGTTCGCTTGTTCAATCTGAATATCGAGCTCTTTCAAGCTCGCCTGCGTTTCGTCGAGCTGAGCCTTGGAGAGTTCAAACTGGGTTCGTTGGAGACTGTCGTCAAGAGATGCCAGCAATTGGCCTTCTTCGACAATCATTCCCTCTTCAATAAACACTTCAACGACTTTTCCTGTGGCCTTCGAGCTAACGGTTGCTTGGCGGCGTGCAACGACATAACCGGTGCCATCAAGAACTGCACCTTCTACATTGGATGCAGTCGGTGTACGCGCAACAGCCGATTGAACTTCGAGTAGGCGGTCTCTTCCAAACCAAAACCAACTCGCTGCAACCGCCCCAACGCCAACCACAATGGCAATAGCCACGAACCAGCCCCATGGCCGTCGACCTCCAGCTGATCTTGTTCTGTCGATCTTCAGATCTTGTAGCTTCTGTTCTAGATCCGTTTCGTTTTCTGACACTCTAGGAGCTTCTCCTCTCTTTAAAGATGGCCAAGATGACTGGGCAACGCGGTCGTGTATTTGGTCTGGAAGTGGTTTCTATGACTTTCGCTACGTCAGATCAACGGTGGAGATACTGCCCTCTGCTCGGGCGCGCCACTGCTTGGGGCCACTTTGATGTACGGAGTTTCCCTTCGAGTCTACAGCGACCGTAACGGGCATATCCTTGACTTCGAACTCGTAAATCGCCTCCATCATCAAGTCCTCGAAAGCTAGAAGCCTCGACGAGGTAATTGACTTGGAAACCAGATAAGCAGCACCTCCCACAGCAATTAGGGAAACGGCTCCATTTTCTCGTATGACATCAACAGCTTCCGCTCCTCGCTCTGCCTTGCCGATCATGCCTAATAGTCCGGTAGTCTCCAGCATTTGTCGAGTGAATCTGTCCATTCGGGTCGCAGTGGTCGGACCGGCTGGTCCAACTACTTCCTCCCGTACTGGGTCCACAGGACCAACGTAGTAGATGAAGCGGTCGGTGAAGTCAACGGGAAGAGATCTTCCTTCGTTCAAGTATTGGCACAGTCGCTTGTGGGCAGCATCTCGTCCTGTAAGTATCTTTCCGGAAAGAAGCAATGTTTCTCCAGCCTTCCAATTCGCTACATCCTGTTTGGTTATTCCGTCTAGGTCTACGCGTCTAGCGATTGCGTTGGGTTCGTATTCAATATCTGGCCATAACGACAAGTCCGGGGCAGTAAATACCGCCGGCCCAGTTCCGTCGAGTTCAAACTTGATATGTCGAGTGGCGGTGCAATTTGGGATCACCGCAACTGGCTTATTGGCAGCGTGCGTGGGATATTCCAAGACTTTTACGTCCAAGACTGTTGTCAAGCCTCCCAATCCCTGTGCACCAATACCTAGCGCATTAACTCGGTCGAAAATCTCCAGTCGCAATTCTTCTGCGTGGCTCTGCGCCCCTCGCTCCTTCAAGGCATGTATGTCGATCGGCTGCATCATTGCTTCTTTTGCAAGGACCATGGCTTTTTCTGGAGTTCCACCAACCCCAATTCCAAGAATTCCAGGTGGACACCAACCTGCACCCATCTTGGGCACTACAGACAGTATCCAATCCGCAACTGATTCGGAGGGTTCGAGCACTTTGAAGTTTGCCTTTGCTTCGCTTCCTCCTCCTTTGGCGGCAACTTCGATCTCCAGCTTGTCGCCGGCCACCAGCTTGGTATGAATGATGGCAGGTGTGTTGTCTTTCGTATTGGTCCGCTTGCCGTCGGGGTCGGCCATCATCGACCCTCTTAGCGGATTCTCCGAGTACAGATAGGCTTGCCGAACGCCTTCGTTAACGATGTCTTCTACCGGCAGACTTGCGTCCCAATGCACATCCATACCAACGTTCAGGAACACGTTTACGACTCCAGTGTCCTGACATATGGGGCGTTTTCCAATTGCACACATACGCGAATTGGCAAGGACCTGTCGTAGAGCATCCTTGGCGGCAGGGGATTCCTCCTTCTCCCATGCCTCAGTCATGGCTTGAATGAAGTCGGGTGGGTGGTAGTACGAGACATACTGCAAGGCATCGCAAATGCTCTTGGCAAGATCGTCCTGTCGGATAGTTGTCATGAGGTGAATTTCGAGCAGGTAGTCGAAGAGCCTGTATTGAATTTCGGTCTTGATCCTGAAAACCAACCGCGACGGAAGCCCATGGTAAAGTCCATGTGTTTGCAGCGGGACCGAGAGTGTCGTGTCTTAGTCACAAATTTTACAAAGGAATCCACAACAAGAGAGTCCCCATCCCAATAATGCAGGTGGAAAAACTGTGACATGCGACTAAATCTCTCATTGCTTGCCCGTTGGAAACTTGCTTTCTTAGTCGTTCTTCTTCTCTTCGTCCTGATTATGATTTGCGGTGCACTCATCTTCGGATCTTCCAGATACGAGAGGCAAGCGGCAGTTGAGGTTGGCACCGAGAAAGCAAATGAAGGGAGTGTCGGTTTGGGTTCCATTAGTTCTCGCGATCAACAACTTGAGCTAGCCACACTTTCGTCCAATGCCGAAAGTGCCAAAGATCACCGTGATCCCAGTATTGCATGCACAGGGGTGCAGTGGTGGAAAATCGAACACGAGAAAATGATTCCGCAAGAGTGTTTAGATGCGCTGGAGTACAAATTTCTCGATGAGGATGCTGGCAAGTACGCCTATAGTGAAATGAGCTTTGGAACGACAATCACTTTCCGAAGAATTTTCGCTGATCCAGTGGGTGACATAGAAAGGGTGTTAGAGGCTCTTCATCGCAACGATTGTTGGAGCGAGGAAGTCTATTGGAGTCGATCGGCGAGAAGAGAGAACTGTCACTCAGAATCCTTTGTCAGTTACGGAATCTTTCAGAATCTATGTGGTTACATTGATACGAAGAGAAGGAGAGCTTCACTGCAGGATCACTGGGTGAAAGCCCGCTGCCAACGAATGATCGAAGGATTCGACGAGTCGATTTACTTGGAGAAGTTCTCCGCATCTCCTCTCTCTAACCTTATGCAAGAGTACTACGAGCGGGAGGACATTCGATCCATCCATCACTCGATTCTGCTTCTGGCGGTGGACATGATTGACGAAACGGCTATCGGTCTGTCGTTTATGGATAGCGAACTTCACAGAAAATATGCTTGGAAAAGTCCCTTGCCGGTAATGCGGATGATTCCGCACTGGGACGAGATCGGGTTGATCGAGAGGATTGAAGTACCCACAATTGACCACAGACGGGCAATGGAAATCGCTCTTGATGTGGCATTGGGGTTGGAGGAACTTGGCGTTGAACCGAATTGGAAAAACTTGGTGGACGAGTCCCTACTGTGGGTAACGACCGACACCGATACATTTCAGGACGCAATCGTCGAGCTCAGTACAAGTATAGATCCAATCAGTGACCATCGGAAGCTTCGTGCAATGCGCACAATGGAGCGTACGTTCTTGGATCAGAATAACTAGACGATAGAACACATGGAGCAAGTTACTTGCCCCTTGTAACGCCGTCAGTTCAACATCGCTTGACTTGTTGCCAGAAATTACGCAACCAAGAGAGATAACAGGACGGCATCCAAACCATCCTCCACCCTTGTGTCGCCGCTCGTTGCACCAACAAGTACACTGTGCAGAGGGAGGAGACCGGTTGTGCAAGGTTCGAGCGAGTTCGAACAACTTCAGATCACGATACCCACAGGTGATGTCGCTTACATCAAAGCGGGCCACGGCGAACCGGTTGTTTATCTTCACCACAGCTGGGGAAGCCCGGGAGCCCTGCCCTTTCATCACAATCTTATAGCGACAGGCTTTAGCACAACCATTCCTGATATGCCGGGATGGGGAGGATCCACCCGACCGGTCTGGGCACGTGATGTTCGTGATATCGCGATCCTCATCGGAATCGCGATCGACACTCTTGGGCTAGGTCCTGTCACGCTGATTGGCGCTGGGTTCGGAGGGTACGTTGCCGCGGAGCTGGCCACAATGAGCCCATCTCGAATTGCACGTCTTGTCTTGATGGGAGCAGTTGGACTTTATCCCGATGAAGGCGAAATCCTCGATCAAATGATGTTGTCGCACCGACAATACATTCAAGAGAGTTTTCGAGATCGACAAACGTACGTTGAGCACTTTGGCGAAGAACCCGACGCGCAGATACGAACTCTGTGGGATCTGTCTCGAGAAATGACCGCTCGGGTCTCATGGAAGCCCTACATGCACAACCGTCGATTGCAGCATCTCTTGCCCAACGTCACTTGTCCCTCCCTCATTGTGTATGGTGAGAAGGACAAAGTGGCACCTCGATCCCTAGCTCAGCAATTCGAGAAAATTCTTCCCAACGCGAAGTTGGAATTAGTGCCCAACGCGGGCCATTTGGTTGAATTTGAAGAACCAAAAGTTGTGGCAGACCTAGTTTGCGAACACATGAGAAGATGTAGCTAAGAGAGGAACCGTATAGATGTTCATCGGCCACTTCACCGAACGCCCCTATCAGGATCCAGAGTCGGGCTACTTCGGCGCAACAGGACGAAGTATCACGGATCTGACGATGTCTAACGCGTCCTATGACCCAAAACTTGGTGCTCGACTCTATAACCGCTACCTCGACGAGAAAATCTACGCCGAAGAAATGGGATTTGACGGACTAATGCTCAATGAGCATCACTCCACGCCGTTCTGCATGGGAGGAGTGATGAATCTCGAAGCAGCAATTTTGGCGCGGATCACGCACAAGTCCAAGATTGTGCTACTTGGGAACATACTGCCGATTTGGGACGATCCTTTGTTTCTCGCTGAAGAGCTTGCGGAAATCGACATGATTTCAGAAGGTCGATTGGTCACTGGATGGGTTCGGGGCACAGGAAGAGAGAGCGTCGCGCACAACGCGGTCGCACCCTACAACTGGGAACGATTTCAAGAAGCGCACGACTTCATCATTGATGCTTGGACACGACCAGGGCCATTTCGTTGGGAGGGTGAACACTACCACTTCAGATATGTCAATCCATGGGCTAGACCCTATCAGGATCCTCATCCACCTATTTGGATTCCGGGAGTCATGAGTCGCAACACGGTGGCTTGGGCCGCCGAGAAGCGTTATCCGTATGTCATGTTGGCCACCGAGCTAGAACCAACCAAGGAGTCCTATGCGTACTACACGGAGGTTGCTAAGGAACACGGATACGAAACCGGAACGCAGCATCGCGGTTACTTGTTTAAAGTTCACGTCGACGAAACGGAGGAATTAGCGGAGCAGGCAGGTCGGAAATTCGTACAGGGACCGAGTAATCCGTTTCTGGAGGGAAACCAAGGTGTCGTACGTCCCTTCATTCAGAACCTGCCTGGGCTAACGCAACGAAACAATCTCTTGCCAACTATGAGGAGTTTTGCTGCGGCAGCTTCGCGAGGCAGAGTCGCTCAGCATAAGTCTGAGACCAAGAAACCCACAGAGCAAAAGAAACCGGAGAAGTTTGATACGTACGTCGATCAAACCAAGAAGTACAGCATCATTTCGGGAACCCCTAAAACGGTTATCCCCAAGGTTAAACATGTACTGGAGACTCTGAGACCTGGTTCGATTTTCTTCTGGGACGGTGATGGTGCGATGTCACACGAAGACTCAATGCGAAGCTTGCGCTTGATGGGTTCGGATGTGATTCCCGCTGTACGGGAGATTGCTGACGAATTGGAGCTTAAGAGTCCCTTTGAAGTCGATCCCAAGACTAATCAACGTATAGTGGATTCGAACACAAGCGATTCGCCTGACAATTCCTCGGAGTCCGAATCTCCTTAGCAAGACATAGGTGAGTTCCTCCGCTCCCATACTTGTAGTTGGCGGCGGTCCTGCGGGCAGCACAGTCGCCACACTATTGGCCCAACGCGGTTATACCGTCTTCCTGTTTGAACAAGCAAAGTTTCCACGCGATCATATTGGAGAGTCGCTACTTCCGGCAACGCTAGCCACGCTCGAACTCTCCGGTGCCCTTGATGCTGTCCGAAGGGCTGGATTCGTCGAGAAGGCTGGAGCAACGATGGTTTGGGGGAAGGAAACTGAACCATGGACGTGGTACTTCCGAGAGACTAACACCCGATTTCCGTACTCGTATCAGGTCAATCGTCCTGAATTTGATCAACTCCTGCTGCAGCATGCAGGGGAAGTTGGAGTGCAGATTCATGAGCAAACACGGGTTGACGAAGTGATATTTGACTCGGGCAGGGCTATTGGAGTTCGAATTCAAGACGAGCCAATCGAAGGCTCATTCGTAGTTGATGCAACTGGACAGAGTTGCCTTATCAGTTCGAAACTTCAAGGAAGAAACTGGGATGAAGACTTCGTAAATCTCGCAATTTACAACTACTTCTCAGGCGCAAATCACCTTATAGGCGATGATCGTGGAAACATTCTGATTGAGTCTGTGCCAAATGGCTGGCTATGGAAAATCCCACTCAAGAACAACGTTTCCAGCGTTGGGCTGGTTGCTGATCGCGACTCAACCGTAAAAGCAATTCGAAGGACAAATACTGAGCACGTTTTTGCTACGGCCCGCGAAGAATCGAAGATCGTACGTGACCTACTATCTGGTTCACACTGCAATTCCAGATCCATTGTCACACGCGACTGGTCCTATCAGTCGAACAGATTCGCTGGATGCGGCTGGGTATCTGTAGGAGATGCAGCATGCTTCATCGATCCGTTGTTTTCCACTGGAGTACATCTTGCAGTCAGTGGCGCGTTTCTAGCGGCCGCCCTAGTGGACACTTCGCTTTCCGATGTTGGATTAGTAGCTGAAGCTACACAATCCTACGAGGGGCTCTACCGTCAACAGTATGAGCATTTCCGAGAACTCACTTCTTTGTTCTATTCTGGAAACCGAACGGTTGACTCTTACTTCTGGGAATCTCGACGCATCACCAACCACGAGAATTACGCTCCCCGAGAGGCCTTTATTCGAACGGTCTCGGGCCAAAACGTAGCAGGTTATGAGCGTTCGGTACTACACCACGCTGCCACACCCGACAAGTTTGATGAAGAACTTCGCAAGTTTGATGTTGGACTCAATCGTCGGAGAGTCGAGCTGAACAACGCAAATCTTCTTGAATCTACTGTTGTTTGTATAGCCGGAGTTAAAGTTGCAAGCAGCGTGGTACTTGATGGCGCACGATTCTCGCGGAGCAAAGTAATTCGTGGTGAGGACCGTGTAGATTTAGCAGTGAGCGATTTTGTGGCAGAAGTCGTTCAGTATTGTGCGGTGCCCAGAACAGTCTCTTCACTAGTGCAACAAATGACGGTAACCAGTCAATCAAGCAAGATTGTGGAGATGGTCACATCAACCATAGGTCTACTTGTGATTGACGGAATTCTTGAGCTAGTTGGGTCTTCTACCAACAACTAAGCACCTAGAACATGTCGTCAGCCGTTTCTCGACGTGCGAATCTTCGCGCTGTGCGAGTTGCTCGGTCGTTATCGTTCCTCTGTCGAACATCTGTGGCAAATCGAGCAATGCCAATTAACAGTTTGTTACGTGCAGGATGTGATGAGCATTGCCCGTATTCATCCAAGACGGTGCGCAACGTTCCGAGCAAATCGGTTCCCGTGTCGTGCTTAAGAATGGTCAACGCTAATTCTGTAAGTAGTTCGTTTGGATCGAAATCAGACCTCAAGTAAGCTCGAACCTGTCCTGCGACCTCAGCGGTTCGGATGGATTCGATGTGTTCAACAATTTCCTTACATGCTTCCGTCGAGTTTTCTTGTTGTGATGGTGCGCCGTCGTCAATACGCAACAGGTCACTAGGTTGAAGATTCAACCATCGATTTTGATAGAAATGCCATGCAGCAAAGTAAGTCGCGTTGATTGCATTCTGGTAGGTTCCATATTTCAACACTCGCCGAATCGAAGAGGAAAGTTGCATTTCGTTCGATATATTGAACCAACCGGGGCTGAAACTCGCTGGAGTTCGCGCCATGCGATCACCAGCGAGCATGACCATAGTGTCGACAAGCTGCGAAACATGAGCACCTTGCTCAAATGCATGGGTAACGCCATTGAAGGTAGCCTTTAAATCTCCGCTGAACAGACACTCGGCCAGCATCGACTCGTCATATCGTTTGGCCAGAGAACTTGGCTCGTTTGAGAATTTCTCAATCAAAGGCTGAATTTCATTGAGAAACTCGATGCTGTCTCTTGTGTCTCCCTGAGGTGTTCCTCGATTCCTACCCGCAACTTTAGCTCCTAAATTGCAAACCATAGGACCGCAGAGTTCCCAACCAAATGTATCGATGAGCTCAGCTAAATCACCAATATGCACGACGTTTTGGCTGAACATGAGGAAACTAGGTTCAAGAACGCAGTCGTACAGGAGAGGAATAATCTTTGAGTCGTTGCTTCCACAGTTCCTTGCCGTGATCAAGCACTTTTCGATACCTTCCCACATACGGTCCCTTGAGAACATGCGAGTCCAGCTCGCCAACCGCTCCCAATCAAGATCCCCGGGTAATGGCTGCGGTCGAATACGATCTCCTGCACGCCCCGAAGCTGCCTTGGCTGCAATCATTAGCGGAATGAGCCGATCCTCCTTTTCGAGCCTGCGAGACACTGCAATGCCATTAAGAAGTTGATTCAGTAGGAACGCGCCATTTGCACCATGGTCGGATGCAATGTGCTTTCCCAAGTGTTCGATGAGATGGTCGAACGTTTCTTCCTCCGACACGCCTTGCGCAAGCATGATGGCTATTGCTTTGGACAGAATCCAGTTGTCTCTACTGAGTAGCGCTTCTTTCAAAAGCAAATAGTGTGAGTCCGTGCGCTTCGAGGAAACTCCTGCTACTTGAACGTAAACGCTTCCGTTTTCGACGCGTACTGCAAATGTGTCGAGATCGTCGCAACCTCCGGTAAAGCACCCTCCTCCATCCATGGCATAGCTCCAACCATGCCAATCACATTGCAAGACACCGTTTCTTGTCCGGCCTCGAATAAGTGGGTAGCCCATATGCGGACATTGGTTGTCGGTGGCATAGAAACGTCCGTTGTGGTTGAACAACGCAACACTTCGATTGCCAACGCGAACGGCCATCGCCTTTTCAGGCGGAAGGTCATCAGTGCTCGCGACGCGTACAAATTCTTTTGTGTTTTCGATTGCTTTGCTCATTTTCGATTTACTCAAAGATCTCTATTGTTGTCTTGCCTTGCGCAAACCTTGAGGCGGCATAGGCGGCCGAAGTGTCTTCAGTGTTTGATCGAATGTCGGTTGCGTATCGTGCCAGTCCAACAATCAGTTGAAAGCGAGCTGGATGCATCGAACCTAACTGTTCATCGTCTCCACTACAGTTTTCCCATTCCTCAAACACTGTCCTTAAGGTGGGAAGGACGTCCTGCCCTGAGTCATCTCTAAGAATGGCTCGACCAAGTTCGTGTAATAGCCGGTTTCCACTATGACCCGCCTGTAAATAGCCAAGAACTTGCGACCCTACAGCGTCAACGTTGAGAGTATTCACGGATTCGAGAATCACCCCAAGCGCCGAGTCTTCAGTCTTTCCTGGACTATCAACCGACTCGAGGTCTCCCCGGATGTCTCGTTCCTGAATATTGATCCAGCGATCGGTAAAGACTTGATAGGCCACATGGAACAGTCCACTTGCTACGATCGAGAAGCCTCCATGTTCAATTGCCCGACGCATTGCTGATGCTACGTTCAATTCGACGGTCAGATTCTCCCATCCTGCATCAACAGAGACAGGGGAGCGCGCCATGCGATCTGCCGCAAGTAGCACCAAAGTGGTAATGATTCGATTGATGGATATGCCCTTTCGTAGCTCGTTTGCTAGTGCATCGAAGGACTTGACGATGTCCACATCCAATAACGAGTTCACAAGTCCTCTCTCATCGAACTCGGCTCCGTTCGACCGTTGCGAAATCTCTAGACTGTCGATCTCAAGTTCAATCATGTGCCGAATTGCATCTCGGCGGAATCTCTCTGGCTCGCTTCTTCCCTGACCGACCAAGTTGGCACCAAGCCAAAATACGAGCTCGCTGGAGTTCTCCCATCCAAAAGTGCTCACAAGTTCAGCCAAGTAAGCCAATGAGATGAGGTTTTGTGAAAAACCCATGAAATAGGGTTGGACCGCACAGTCGTAAAGCAACGGAATGATCTTTTTCGAATCTCCCTCGTTATGTGCTGTGAAAAGGCAGCGCTCAATCCGATGTCCTTGTCGGTCTCTAGAGAATTCCTTCACCCATCTGGCTGTTTGATCCCAGTTGTACGGCGGCGGCATGGGTACGATTTCGGTCCTTTCGTGGGCTTCGCCAGCCGCTGACCTGGCAGCAGTGGTCAGTGCTATAAGCCGGTCCTCACCTGTGTAACGCCGACCAACATGCACACCGTTTACAAGCCTCGATACGTCTTCGCCACCTTCGGGACCATGTGAACTAGCAATGTGGCGTCCCATATGGCTGAGAATGAGATCAACCACTTCTTGCTCATCTACGTTTGTATCCAGGAGCAATGCCAGAGCCTTGGACATTGTCCATCTGTCATCGCCTAACAAACCCTCCCAAAGCAGTCTCAAGTTGGCTTGAGTTTTGGGTGGTCTGTCGGAGATATATTGAACCCAAACAAAATCGTCTTCAATCTTGATGGGAAAGACATCCAAGTCGTCGCATTGAGAATGAAAGCAACCACCGGATTCGAGATCGAAGGCGCGTCCGTGCCAATCGCAGGTGAGTACTCCATTCTTGACACTCCCCCTGACCAATGGGAACCCCATATGCGGGCATTGGTTGTCCGTTGCGAAGTAGCTTCCGTCCCAGAAAAAAACCGCCGCCGTTCTTCCGTTCGGCATTGCAATTGCTTCGGCTTGGCCATCTTGCAACGATCCGCAACGAATCGCCTTCACCCACTGGTTTTCTTGTGTCACGAGGGTCCTTAAGTTGGTGTTTTGCAATATCTTATTACATGCCCAACGCAAAGAGACGGCTGGGTAAACCGTGCTCCAATTCTTGAATCGGTTACTCCAATCGATCGCAGATTGTCCCGACAAGAACCAAAAAAACTGCGATTGAACCAGTCTTGCCGGCATCGATACAATTTGTTAGAAATCGCGAACGACTCGGTCCCACTGACGCTCTACTCTCACCACTAAACAGAGGATGACATTGACTCAATACGTGCTTCAAACTTGCCCAATCGATATCAAGAAACTAGTCGCTCTCCCTGTGCTGCTAACCCTTGCTACAACTTTAAACGTCGTCCTCGCAGAAGAACCGGCGTTAACCGAATCAACCGTAGTCACCATCGATGAGGAGATCATTACGGTTGGAACTCGCGTTCCGAGCAGAACAACGCTAGACAGCACTGTGCCAGTTCAATTCTTGTCTGAGGAAGATGTCGAGAGTGTCGCGACAGCAACGGATTTGGTCGACGTGGTACAACGCCTGGTGCCTTCCTTCAATGTATCGCGGGAACCCATTTCGGATGGAGCATCCTTTATGCGTCCTCCCTTCGTACGAGGGCTGGATTCGGACAAGGTGTTGGTGTTAGTCAATGGAAAACGCCGTCACAAGGGTGCGCTTGTTCGACCAGGAGGGAGTGGTACCCATGGTCCTGATATCGCTGGTATTCCAGCCTGTGCTCTCAAGTCGATTGAAGTATTACAGGACGGAGCTAGCGCACTGTATGGATCCGATGCAATAGCCGGAGTAATCAACTTTAACCTCAGGGAAGAAGTCAAAACGACTTCATTTGTTGCCACGGCTGGTGAGTACACGCAAGGAGGGGGAGACGTTCGATTTGCGGGAAACGTAGGAGTCGATTTTCTAAAGGGATTTTTAACGTTGTCGGGTGAATTCAGCGATTCAAGAGGAACATCTCGTGGAAAGAGATATGACCTAGCTGTGGGAGGTGGCAGTGGATTGACGCCTCAGCAAAGTGCTGAAGTTGCTATCGATACTGACGGAGACGGCATTTTGGATCGATTTGGTCCCGACTCACTGACGGAGATACGAGACTCAGACGGCAGGCTGCTAAGTTTGGTCTGGGGCGCAGACGGTCTGCCAGACGATCTCACTCCAAAGTACAAGGAAAACCTCCCCATTCCTGAACAAGTCTGGGGAGAACCGAGTCGAGAAGACTTCAAACTTGTGGCAAATTTTTCACTGCCCGTTGAATTTGACGCTTTTCAAGGCGCACACCTGTACGGTTTTGGGACGTTGCGCGACAGCGAAAGTAGTGGGTCTTTCTTCTACCGCCGACCGGGAGTAGGTCAACTGAATCCCATTCGACTGGCAGATGGATCGATTTACAACCCGCGTGATCGTTTTCCTGGCGGATTCACCCCAAGATTTACCGGCAATGTCAGCGATGCATCTTGGGTCTTCGGCATAAGACAAGATTCCAACGAACTTCTCACTTGGGATGTCAGCACCAGATATGGCCGAAGCGCAATGGCTTACGAGTTGGAAAACACATGGAATCCGTCGATGGGACCAAGTTCGCCGACACACTTCCGACCCGGCGAGTTGGTCTCCACAGAAATGGCGGTCAACGGAGACTTCGAATGGATATGGACCGATCTGTACGCACATCCAATTTTCGTCGCATTTGGACTCGAATACCGCAATGACTCATATGAAATACTTGCTGGAGACGAAGCATCCTACTCTGCAGGTATATTTGCTCGATTGGATCCATTCAACTGGGACGTAACCCAACAAGAGGTGGATGCCGATCCAAACGACGACTTAGTTACGTCTGGCTGTAGGCTGGATGGCCATGCGGAACTCATTGCGTCCGACCCCAGTGTCTTCGCACACCCAGGAGGGAACTGTATTGCTGGCGACCCCATCTATAACGTCATGTCAGTAGGCTCAAACGGATTTCCGGGGTACTCTCCGAGATACTCTACGGATCGTTCTAGGGGCGGTTTCGCTCTTTACTTGGATCTGGCAACGTCGCCTAGTCCGCAGTTGACGACAGACTTCGCACTCAGACTCGAAGACGCTGGTGCCTATGGTTTTGTAACTACCGCCAAATTTGCTGCTAAGTATGACCTCTCCGATCTAACAGCCGTTCGGTCCTCACTGAGCACGGGCTTCAGAGCACCCACTATTGGTCAGATTTCAACCATCAGCGTGAGTACACGGATCAATGCAGATGGAAATCCTGTCGCAGAAGGAATTTTTCCGACAAGCCATCCTGTTTCAGAGTATTTTGGTTCACAACCACTAGATCCAGAACGTTCAAGACACTTCACTGCGGGACTCATCATTGCTTCGACTCCAGGACGAGGACCTCAATCCCTTCTTGGAATTGCACCCATTTCAAGCAGTCAATGGCACATAACGCTGGACGGTTATATAGTAGATCTCAACGACAGACTCACTCTGACTTCGCCGTTTGTCGTCGACGATGTTGCGCTCAGGGATCTTCGTGCTTTGGGAGTTGCAGAGGCTAATTCAATTGCGCAAGTCATTTATTTCTCTAACGCGTTGGCAACCAGATCAATGGGTGTTGAACTAGTTGGAGAGTATGAGTTCGCATCAAGTCTGGGAGAGACCCGTGTTTCTAGCGCTTTAAATTGGAACAAGATCGAAATCACAGACCAGGACCCTCAAACGAGGTCCGATGGAACTACGTTTCTGCTCGTAAATGCGGAAGGCCTTTTTGACTTTGAACACACTTGGCCCCAGTATCGTGGCGTCTTTTCGTTAAATCACCTACTCAGAAATGGGATGAAAGTGATGGTGCGAGCAAACAGATTTGGTTCTCACAAAAACGCAAGTAACAGTTCTCTTTCAACAATTCAGGAATTTGATGCGAAGTGGCAATGGGATATGCGATTCGAATTGCCGTTTACCCGCAACTACAGTGCTACCGTGAGCGTAGTCAACGCATTTGATGCAGTTCCCGACACTGCCCAGTTTGAGGCGTGTTGTGGTCGGATTGTGCGTTCCGACTCCCTCGTTCCATGGCAGGGACCTTACTACTCATTAACAGTAAGGTACCGTAGCAATTGACTCTCCTTGCTTTCGTCTAGTCAACCTCAATGAAATTCCTGCCGAGGGTTGCATTTTGAGGATAGTAGCAAGGGTTCTGCGCCAATTTTGGAGCTTCAAGTCCTTGCTATAAGGCAAGTATCATGCGAGGGGCACGAAGTGCTTCAGTTCGCTATCGGAGAACTAAAATCTTGTGTAGCATCTTCCATCTAACAGTACACCCAATTCCGCTTGCATGATCTCAAAAATTGCTTGGGGCTTGATCATTGTCTCTGTTGTCGTTGTCGCAGTGTTTCTATTCTTCGTGCTACCAGAAGACAACATTGAGGAACTTGACCCTGAACCCAGTTTAGTGACTCTACGAGGTACCGAAGCCGGGGAAGTCGTTGGTTTCATAGACAACTTCGGTTCGCGGGCATGGATGGGAATTCCGTTCGCCAAGCCTCCTGTTGGAGACTTGCGCTGGGAAGCACCACAAAGACCAAGTAGATCTACTGAGAGAATCAAAGCAATCAGACCAAGTTCCGACTGTGTTCAATACACTTCAGCGCTCACAACAGGTCAAGGTGGTTCTCCAGACTCAATAGTCGGAAACGAAGATTGCCTCTACTTGAATGTCTGGTCTCCACCTAATGCAGTTGATCTTCCAGTCATGCTTTGGATCCATGGCGGCGGTAACAGCATTGGTTCTGGAAGTCCATACAACGGATCGATTCTCGCAGCTCGATACAAAGTGGTCGTAGTGACGATTAACTATCGACTTGGCGTTCTCGGATGGTTTCACCATCCCAAGCTGATTCGGAATGCAAAGGTCAAGTCTGGAAATTTCGGCTTGCTAGACATAGTTCGTAGCTTGGAGTGGACACGAGACAACATTGACGAATTTGGAGGAGATCCAGGCAACGTAACGATCTTTGGTGAATCGTCTGGAGGAGCAAACGTACTTGCACTTATGGCCTCTCCACTGGTTGAAGGCTTGTTTCACAAAGCAATCATCCAAAGTGGAGGATTACGTTCGACACCGTTAGAAAGTGCTACAGACCACTTGGCCGACAACGGTCATCCCAATAGTTCCAGAGAATTAGTATCCCGATGGTTCGAAACTGACGGATCCGCCAAGAGTCGTACGAACGTTGACGACTTGCAGGAAACTCTAGGACCGAAGGACTTCGCAACAACTTTGCGTAGAAAGAGTGCAGCGGAACTGGTAGCAGCCGTAGAACCCGGCGCGTTTGGGATGGTTCCCATCCCGACGTTAATTGCCGATGGAACTGTCTTGCCTGAACAACCATTGAATGTGTCGAAGTTACCAACTGACATCCCCGTAATCCTCGGGTCCAATCGAGACGAGCCTGCTCTTTTCATGGTTCAGGATCCGAAATTCGTTCGCACTTTTCTTGGCGTCTTCAATTCCCTCAAGAACAAAGTCGACTACCGAAAACGTGTGCATTACGGCGGGTTGCAATGGAAAGCCCGAGGAGTCGACTCGCTTGCAGTACAAATGACCAATGCGGGCAACGAGAACGTCTATGCCTACCGATTTGACTGGGACGAAGAGCCCACGGTGATGTTCTTCGACTTGAGCATCGCTTTAGGAGCTGCGCACGGATTGGAAATTGCCTTTGTATTCGGTCACGACGACTTTCTAGCGAATACGCAGATCTATCCGGACAAAGCGGATCAGCATGAGCTGTCCGACCAAATGATGACATACTGGACCAATTTCGCTCGTAACGGAAGCCCTGGCAAGGGCAAAAATTCTGCGGATCCGGAATGGCTCAGCTGGGGAACAGCCGGCAAGTCCAGCATTGTGTTCGACACCGTCTCAGACCGAGGTGTTCGAATGACCGACGAAGTGGTCACATGGGAGTCGATCAGGCAAGAACTGCTAGCTGATGAAGAGTTCAGTGATCTACAAACAAAATGTGAGTTGTACTCAGAGATTTTCGATCCTCTGGGATTGTCGAGATCCGAGGATCTGGTCAAGATGGGTTGTACGACAGGCCTCAACCCTTCGAGTTAGAGCTAGATCAATTGAGCCGATTCTGGGGATAAGTACATCAAAGTTCAATCAATGGTGGTACAAGATCGTGTTGCAATCTAAACTTATTCGGTGCTAATGGGTCAAATTGATCGTATTAAGGGAGGAACTCAAACACCAAATTGAGAGACGACATAACAAAACCATCCGAGGCGCACTTGCCTCGCGAAAATCAGGAGTATTTCGAATCCAGCCTGTCTTACGATAGACCCAGTATGTCTAAACTGCCAATTAGCTCTGTCTCTCAGCGTCTCAGTTTCGCAGATAACTCTGCTTGGGCAGTTCACACTGACGCTATGCAGCGTCTTGCCCAAGGCGAATCGATCATTCCACTCTCCCTAGGCGACCCGGACTTCAATACTCCAGACTACATCAATGTAGGACTCATTGAAGCAATTAAGCAGCACCGCACTCACTATACGTCTCCCGCTGGCGAAGAACGATTGAAGATTGAACTTGCCCGATTGGAGACTCGATCCTCAGGCTTCCAACGGCATCCTAACCAGTTCACTGTCTTTCACGGTGCCACAGGAGCAATCCATGCAACACTAAGCTGCATTGCAAATCCCGGTGACAACGTAGTAACCAGCGAGCCAAAATACATCGGTTACGAACCAACTTGTATGGCGATTGGCGTCGAACTCAAAACTGTTGCGATGCAAGCTCCCAAGTTTGAGGTGGACGTCGCTGCTCTACTAAGCGCGGTCGACGAACGTACTGTTGGAGTGATCGTAAACACGCCTTCGAACCCAATGGGAAATGTCACGCCAGCAGACGATTTGAAGCGTCTTGCTGAGGAATGCCGCAGACGCAATCTGTGGCTGATTTCAGACGAAGTCTATTCGCTACTTTGTTTTGAAGAGAAGCACGTCTCTATGCTGAACGTTGTTGAACACCTTGAAAACGTAATTGTGGTGGACAGTCTGTCAAAGTCCCATGCCATGAGTGGTTGGCGCGTTGGCTGGACGGCGAGCAGCCCTGAATTCAGTGAACGATTAGCTGACTTTGCACTCGGAGCATTTTTCTGCGGAAGTCCTTTCATTCAAGACGGTGCTACATATGCTCTCAAACACAATACCCAACGAGTGCAAAAAATGGTCGAACAGTACAAGCAGAGGCGAAACTACACACTGGACCGCATCCAATGTATCGAGGGATTGAGCGCGGAACAACCTGCAGGCGGAATGTTTGTTATGGTTAACGTTCACGAGAACGGAGATAGGTTTGCTCGACAATTGCTTGATGAAACAGGTGTTTCCGTTTTTCCGGGTTCTGCATCCGGAGAATGTACGCGAAACTACGTTCGGATAGGTCTGGCAAAACCAGTACATGAACTGGAAGAAGCATGGAATCGGATCCAAGACTGGCTTGATAGCCGCAAGAAAACAGCAGCCTAGTTCATACAAGCGGGCGTCAACGTGAAGACCGACGCTCTTCCTCCCGACCTCGATTCAATACTGCACGAGTCCAACTCCTCGCTAGACACGGAAGAATCACGACTCGTTAGTGCCAGAAAAGAACTTCCCGATATCGCGAACAGGTTCGATCCGCTTCTTAGCAAACTCTATGTGGCGCTCGCCGATCAGGCGACTAACGCAATTGAACTTGCCACACGCTTTGGTCGTGCTTTGCTTCTAGAGTCGATCAATACACCAAACAGTGCGGATTTAATAGTCGATGATCGATCTCTTTACTGGTCGCGTCTAATGGGACTGGTTTTAATTCGAACCGCACTGTCTACGAGGTTGAGTGCAAGTCCAGAATTGATACTCAAAGCGAGCGAACTATTCGAACGAGAGAGTCGGATTCGCCTAAATGACACACCGGACCGAGCACAAGCAGAGAAACAGCCGATATTCTTGAGTTGCTTCGACCCATTCACTCTCGACAACAATCTCGCTCAGTCTAATCCTTCGGCAGTCATTGCCTTCTCACTTTGTCGAGAGAGGATTTGTGGGCACCCGGTGGCGGTGGCTGTATTTCCAGTCCGGTATGACGACTTCGATGCTGGGATCGTCGAATCTTCCTTCAAACCTGTTTTTTTGAGTTCCGTTCGACTAGTGCTAACCATTAGCATGGGACGAGATCGGTTCGACCTGGAGCGATTTCCTGGAAGACGAAGATCGTCCAGTGCTCCAGACAATCGGGGAAGAATCGGTCCAGTTGACAACAAACCAACACCATGTATGGATGGACCCGAGTTTCTTGAATTCTCTTTGCCGGCTACTTCCATGTCCATGGAGAAAGGAGATTGGAAGGTTGTAGACAACCGACATGTAAGTACGGAGGAAAACGGTGATTTCGACGCTACCTCCCTAGTGGAAATCACGGGGCAGACCGCTGTTAACGGTTCGGGCGGAGGGTTTCTCTCGAATGAAATCGCATATAGAACTCTCTTGCTTCAAGCAAAATTGAACCGACAATTCCCACTGGGGCACCTTCATGTACCGCGAATCTCCGATTACGAACCTAAAACCCTCAGTAATATGACATCACAGACTCGTTCACTGATTGTTGCGGCCCTCGAATCCACATAAAGGAGACTTCGTAGCGGTCTAACAAGCCCGTAGTCGTTGAAGGTATCCAAAAATGAAAATCGCAGACCTAGAGACATTCCACTGCAAGTCAGGATGGCGGAATTACCACTTTGTGAAACTGACTCTGGAGAACGGAGTCATCGGGTGGAGCGAATACGATGAGAGCTGGACATCAGTCGGTGTCACAGCAGCAATACAAAGTGCAAGAGGTCGAGTCATCGGACAGGATGTCATGCAAAACGAGCGCATCTATGCTCGTCTCGCTGCGTCGACTCGGCAATCGCCCACTGGAGTTCTTCCCCGAGCCAATGGTGCTATAGAAAACGCAGTATTGGATGCAAAGGCGAAGCTCCTCGACATCCCTTGCTATGAGTTGTTAGGTGGTGCAGTGCGAGACAAGGTACGTGTCTACTGGTCACACTGTGGCACATGGAGGATTTCTCGGCCGGAGTACTTTCCACCTGGCATTCACAATCTAGACGACGTGGTAGCGTTGGGACAAGAAGTACGCGATAGTGGTTTCAGCGCACTAAAAACCAACATCTTTCGAGCGACTCCTAATGGAATGGTCGGATGGTCGCCCGGATTTGGTTTTCCACCGGACGAACATGGCAGAACGCCGAGCAGAGAGGTCTTGAATGGTCTGCATGAATATCTTTCCGCCCTACGGGAAGGTACTGGTCCAGATATCGACATGCTGCTCGACCTCAATTACAACTGTCGTACCGAAGGCTATCTGTCGATATTGCGCAAACTTCGTGACTTAGATGTCTTTTGGGTCGAAATCGACACCCAACACGCATCAGCGCTAGCAACCATTCGCAGTCAAAGTCCGTTTACCGTGAGCGGCTGCGAATCTTTAACCGGGCTTGTTGAATTCTTGCCCTTCTTTCAACAGGAGGCGTTAGATGTAGCGATTATTGATGCCATGTGGATTGGGATATGGCAGTCGCTCAAGATTGCTTCGGCAGCTGATGCTTATCAAGTGAATGTAGCCCCGCACAATTACTACGGACACCTGGCAACCCTAATGGCCGGACACTTCTGCGCAGTCGTACCAAACTTAAAGATCATGGAAACAGACATTGATCGTGTCTCCGATGACAAACATGTCTTTAGCGATGAACCGTTGTACAGAGATGGATACTTGCATCTACCCGACACTCCTGGCTGGGGTATTGAACCCGTTCCAGAAAAATTGAGTGCTGAACTTCAGTCCTAGATTGTCTATTAGCTAGCTAATTTGGGAACGAAGCTTGCGCTGCTGTCGCTGATAGTCGTACAAACGTCTAGTTGGTGCGATCAAGTAATCGATCGTTTCGTCAACGTAGTCTGCATTAGGATTTACAGCATTTCCCTCAAGTTCAAGCTCACAGCCCTTTTGAAATCGCAGGCGCCCTCGAACTTCTGAACTCCCATCGACAAGGACTAACGCGATCATATGCCGTGGCCGATTAGATCGGTTAGGAACACCTCGATGCCACAGCCTAATGTCTCGGATCAATACATCACCGGTTTCCGTGCACGGCTGAATCGGCGGATGGCTCTTCTTGCGCTGCGACATTTGCTCTGAGCTGATTGCTCGGTTTCCATCAGGTGTCCGCACCAGATGGGATCCAGGCCAGAGTTCAATGGCACCGTTTGAAGTATCCATAGGACCAGGTGGAATATTGACCACCACAGACCATGTCCGTTCGACAGGATCAGGATCCTGTGTACGGTGTGCACTGTCCATATGCAGATGTTGAGTGCCGCTGCGAGGACAGTTTGTGTTGCCGTTGTAGAACGTTAACGTGGGAGATTCTCCGAGCAGCTTGACACATACATTCAAGACGAATGGGTTCATCACAATGTCTCTGAATACGAAATCACAAAGTGGCGGTGGTCCTTGTTGCAAATGCCCTCTCTCACGCGGATTACCACCAATCGAAGTGCAGTAGTCCTGCAATTCCTTCGTATCTTGATCCATTCGGCGACGAATTATTGTGAGTGGTTTCTTCGGCAATGCCTGTTTGAGCACCACAAACCCATGAAGCCGAATGGAATCAACGGCCTCATCGAGAGAGTCGAGTGTTACAGCAAATCGATCTCTAGTCTGTTCCATTTGCATAGGTACGGATCTTTACCTCTCCGATGACCTTCAGCCGGACGAATGCCGAGGAGAACCATGCTCCTACTGTTTGGCAAACACCTCTTTTGAACTGTGTTTAGGTTTTCTTGAATTGAGCTAAGAGTATTTGTCGGAAATCTTGCCTTTGAGTTCGTCCTGAACTGACTATTTTTCGAACTCGACGTATTTAAGTCTCAATCGACTCCGTGAAATGGTGCAACATAGCTAGTTCCGAAAATCATTGAGATCCCGTATTTACGACAGGTTGAGGGCTATTGTGCGAGCACAATACGACAAGCAAATTGGCAACCATTGCGGCTTTCCGTTCTTCAGACAATTGCACCATATCGTCCGCTGAAATCGAGTCCAGCGCACTCTTGACCATTCCCACAGCACCTTCAACAATCCGAGCACGGGCATCCACAACCGCTTGCGCCTGTTGTCGCTGAAGCATTGCCGCAGCTATTTCTTGCGCATATGCCAAGTGGCTAATTCGCGCTTCTTCGACCAGAACACCTGCTTTCTCAAGTCGATCTTGAATGTCTTCGCGCAATTGACTAGAAATTTCGTCGGTGCTGCGACGCAGTGAGACCTCTGCATCTCCCGGAGAGTCGTAGGGATGCCTCGTTGCGAGATTACGCAAAGCCGCATCACTCTGTACCTCAACATAGTTTTCGAAATCAATTACCTCAAAGCTTGCCTTAGCAGTATCAACTACCTTCCACGCCACTACCGCGGAAATCTCTATTGGATTTCCATCCCGATCATTGACCTTAGATATCGCTCCCTCGCCTGTCTGAAAATTTCGTACGCGGAGACTAATGAAATTCTTGGTATAGAACGGATTGACCCAATGGAATCCAGATGTCCTCACAGATCCTACGTAGTTTCCGAACAATAACAGTACTCGAGCATCATTGGGTTGAACGGTGAAGAACCCGGGTATTCCAAAAATCAAAAGCAAGAAAAACGACACCACTCCTATGAGGATGAGAACGACACTCAGAGTGACAATCGATAAAAGCGCTAAAGCGATCAATAGAAGCAGAGCAGGCAAGGCAATCCAACCTGACAGTGGGGTTACAGTTTTCTCTTCAACCATGTGTCTCGTGCTGGCAAAAGAGTCATTGTATGGTCGGATTGGACAGACTTAGAGTGCGCCTAGCCGAGAAAGACGATCTTTGGAAACCCACTGCCGACGCCGTCAACTGAACCAAAAATAGCCTCACACAGAAGTAATTAGACGCAGCGAGTTCTCAGCAATTGAACAAGACTGGTGTATTGTTGGTCAAACAGTGGGATACGTGGAATTGAACTGCACTACACTCTGAACTGAACCGTTCATCAGCGAATTGACTGAAAAAGCAGAGACAAACCAAATGTAACAAGAGAAGACTCTGTGAATGTCTGCACCCTCGCTCTCTTCCTTGCACTATGAACCGAATTCTTGCAATCCTCTTTCCAGTTTTCGTCCTGCTTTCTGTTCAGGTTCAAGGTGAGGAGACATCTCCTTCGATTCCAAGAAGCAGTAATTCTTGCTTAGACATAGCCAAAGGAACGGCTGCTCGTTCGTAGCATGATGCGTTGGCGGTGTGTCAAGAAGAAACAACCATTACACGACAAGATATCCAGGAATAAATAGCTCAATCCCGCATTTAATGCTAGGGATGAATCGATTGGAAACTCTATAGCGAAATCAAGCAAGTCCTAAGGTGAATAATCGACCTATAACTTGATCTCAATATACTTTCGAAATTCTCACTGGAACCGTCTCTTCCAGCGCATACGCCCCGAAGGCAAGTTCAAGTGTTACTTCTTCAATTGAATGACACTTAGATGCCGCAAGAAATACCGCCCAGAAGGAAGCACGAAATGTCAGAAACACTAAGAATCGGAACCTTAGGAGCTGCAGGCATCACTCCAGCTGCACTAATGGCTCCCGCAAGTGAAAACGAAGACGTTGAAGTTATAGCAGTCGCAGCTCGAGACAAGTCTCGAGCGAACGCATTTGCACAACGTTTTGACATACCGACTGTTCATGACACTTACGATGATGTGATCTCAGATTCAACACTAGACATCATCTACAACCCTCTTCCGATTCACCTGCATCACGAATACTCAATCAAAGCCCTCCGAGCAGGCAAGCATGTGCTGTGCGAGAAGTCCTTTTCGATGAATGCCGACGAAGCAAGGGAAATGGCTCAGGTCGCGGAAGAAACCGGTCTGGTGCTCATTGAAGCCTTCCACTATCGATATCACCCAGTTTTCCTGACAGCGATTGAAATCTTCGACTCCGGTGTGCTGGGCAAGATTAGAGAGTTGCATGCCGAATTTACCGTTGGTACCCCCAATGCAGAGAACATTCGTATGCACCATGAAACCGGCGGAGGTGCAACCATGGACATGGGTTGCTACCCCATATCGTGGGTTCGACACATCATGCGTGAAGAGCCCAAGGTAACTGCGGCAGCAGCCACCACAGGCAATCCGCAGGTGGACATGAAGCTCGAAGTGAGCATGATGTTTAGTGATGGTGCAGAGGCACGCACTATCGGATCTATGTGTGATCCTGGATTCAGTGCATACCTCTTGGTAACCGGCGAAAACGGAGCCCTGCGGGTGCAAAACCCACTTGTTCCACAACATGGAAACAAAATCGAGCTGACAATTGACGGTGAAAAAATCCGCGATGAAGAGCTAACCCGTCGACCAACTTATTCCTATCAATTGGAAGCTTTTGTCGACGCTGTGAAGAATGGGACCAAACTGCCCACGGATGCTGAAGACGCAATAAAGCAAATGGAATTGATCGACGCAGCTTACATAGCTGCGGGCCTTGAGCCAAGACGAACTACTTAGTATTAGATAGCTCGATTTCTAAAATCCTCTACGCCAGCGCATCCCGGAACACTTCTCGGCGATGCCACTGAATATAGTCAGTATTTGGATGGAGCGAGGGCTTTCTAGGCAACCGAAGATTCTGTCCTTCAAAATTCAATAGCATCTCCATCGCTTGGCCGCTCCCGTTGAGTTCGGAAGATACTTGAATGGAGTAGTCCGAATCCAGCAATCCCCATGCACCTCGATCAAAAGCCTTGTGATGAAATCCGCACAACGCAAGACCGTTGCTGATTTCATCGGGACCTCCATGCGAATGCCACATGATGTGAGCCGCTTCCAAGTCGAATAGTGAGTTATCCAGTCGTAGATTAGATCCACAGACACAACATTCGCGACCGTATGCACGAAGTACGTTTTCCCTAAATTGTGGATCTCGCACATTCTTCTTTGTTGTAGCAGTCGTCTCTTCCACGTCCAAGCCAACCATCCTGCGGATTTCATCGTGATAGGTAGTTGGGAAATTCGTTGCCAGAAGTCTAGAAGCAATCGTTTCAACCAAGTCATTTCGATTGGTCAAATAGTCGTATATTTCCTGTGGAAACCCGCCAGCCACATTGAATTTCCTTAATTCAGTGAGATTGAGGGATGTGGAGGGTCTTCCTTCCAATTCAGCGGGAAACTGCAGTTCCCACAGATTGTCTCCAGGCAACCGTTTAAAAGGATCGTCGGGATGGTGACTCCTGCGAGGACGTCCGAATAGCCCTAGCAGTTCCGTCAAAGTGTGCTCAATGTCGGAATATGCAACTAGTCGATTTAAGCGATTGCGAAGTCGCCCGAGAGCGCAGAGGATGAGTAAAGGCTTGTGTGGTGCTCTCTGATCGTATTGCCGCCACACTCTGATGTTTGCGACCCGTTCTAGCAGATCTTGATCGTTCACAGGATCAAGCTCTCTAATCCCACCAGAGTATCGGCTTCCAAGAACTAGTTCGCAGAACTGCGGGGCAGGTACTAGTTAATCAAAATACTTTCGTCAGAAGCTACCCATCTTCCATTCTCAATTACCCCGAGCACGGATTCCTTCACACCATTGTGGTTTTCAGGCGAAAAGTGCAATGTGTAGCCAAAGATGTCCTTGTATTCACCAATAGATTCCAGTGCTTCCACAAATTTCTCTCTCGTCAAGTCTCGACCAGCTTTCTCTAGTGCAATCACGATCAAATCTGCGCCTCTGTAGCCTTCCATTCCAGTTACGTCGGGTTCATGGCCGTAGATCTCCGTATATCGGTTGAACCAATCCACCGCTTCTTGGTTTGTCTCAGTGTCTGGATAAATGCGAAGAGAATGAATGAACGCGTAGTAGCCTTCGCCTACTCCACTTTCCAGTTCCGCAATTACGGATGGAGCTCCGGCATTCGAGCCAACAAAATCCACATCTTCCCAGCCGATTTCCTTGGCAATTGTGAGAATACCGATCGTATCAGTTGCCACGGTTCCCATTAGTACCAAGTCACATCCTGCGTCGCGTAGCCTAAGCACAGATGCAGTGAATTCTGTCTCTGTGCTCTTGTGCGCAGTTACTGCAGCGATTTCCAACTCCATTTCGGCCGCTTGGTCTTCAGCTCCATCCAAGATTTCTTTTCCAAAGTCGTTGTCGACATGTGCGACACAAGGCGTCGACCTGCCTTTATTCTCTACAAAGTACCGCAGAGCTGCTCGAATCTCGTAGTAATAGATCCCGCGCTGCGTGAACATGAGCTTCATATATGGCTCTGCCATCTGCACAGAACCGGTAATGGGAAAGAGGTTCGGTATTCCTGCGTCGAATAAGTCGTCCATGACCGCGAGATTATTTGGAGTACCCAAGGCAAGGTACATAGCAAAAATCTTGTCGAGATTTATGAGTTTGTCCACAGCTCGAATTGTGTTGGGTACTTCATATCGAGTGTCTTCGACAACGAAACGGATTTCTCTCCCATGTACGCCGCCTTTCTCGTTCGCTTCCTCAAACCTCATGCGCGCACCGTTCACGGAATCAGCTCCATAGAAGGCTATGGGTCCAGTTAAATCGGTGTGGGAACCAAACAGAATTTCGTCGTCTGTTACACCTTGGACAGACTTTCCTGTCGAGGAGCTAGTGGACTGAGGAGCGCAACCGACAATCAAGAGCATCACTAGAGTTGTTGCTATCGCAAGCGCGGATTTACGCATATCTTCAACCTCCGGAGTACATTTCGTCGATCAAGCTACTGTACTTTTCGTTTACAACTTTACGCTTCAACTTCTGCGTGGGAGTCAGCTCTTCGTCCTCCGCATCCAGTAGCTGATCGATCAATCTAAACTTCTTAATCGTCTCGACCTGTGCAAACATGGAATTGACCCGATCAACTTCCTTGCCAATCAAGTCAGTTACTTCCGTAGTATGACACAGGCTCGTGTAGTTCGTGAACGGCACATCATTATCCTGAGCAAAGTGCGTCACATTCTCATGATCGATCATGATTAGACATGTTAGGTAGGGTCGTCGATCGCCAACGACGACGGCATCTGTAATGTAGGGTGAGAACTTGAGCTGATTCTCGATTTCGCTTGGAGTAATGTTCTTGCCACCGGCCGTAATCAGGATGTCTTTCATGCGATCCACAATGTACACATATCCATCGTCATCGATCCTACCTACGTCGCCTGTATACAACCATCCCTGACGGATGGTGTCGGCGGTCTTCTCCGGCTGCTTCCAGTAACCCCGGATTACACCCGGGCTTCGAATCAGAATCTCGCCGTCTTCCGAGAGTTCAACCTCCACATCCTTGATCGCTCTGCCAACACTTCCTATTCGATGGGCGGACTCCACATTGCAAGTAGCGAGTCCGGTACATTCAGTTTGTCCGTACAACTCGTACATTGGTCTTCCGAGTGCCCAATACCACTCGATCAGGTCTGGAGCAATCGGAGCTGCTGCGGTCGCGAGCCACCGACATTGATCGATCCCGAGTGCGCGGCGAACGTTGCGCAACACAGCAAAATTAAAGAAAGCATAGTAAATTGCGAGTCCAAGAGGAATCTTCTTCGACTCCTTCAGAAAGGAGGCACGACGATATCCCACACTGATGGCCTGGTCATACGCCCACTGACCTAGAGCTGTCGAGTCCTTCCGCATGATGGTGATTGCCGAGTATTGTTTTTCCCAAACTCTGGGAACCGCAAAGTGGACGGTCGGCTCCACTTCTTGGATATCGTTGTTCATGGTCTCCAAGCTCTCCACAAGATGAACTTCGGATTCAGCTTGGATAACCGAGAAGACATAGAACATGCGTCCGGCAATATGCGCTAACGGAAGAAACCCAAGTTGTCGATCATTGGAACTCATTGAGAAACAGTTTTGAGCGCAATTCATCATGAATCTCATGTTGCGTTGGGTGATCATTGCACCTTTGGGGGGACCTGTAGTACCCGACGTGTACGTCAGGATCATAAGATCGTCGATATCTGAAGCACGGATTTCCTCCGACCATGCATCAGGATGTTCGGTCCGATATTGGCTCCCTAGTTCGCAAAGTGCTTCAAGCGACATGCATAGGTCGTCATCGAGGTTTCTGAGTCCTTCCATGTCAAAGACAATGACCTTCTCGAGCGTAGGAACCTGTTCTCGAATCTGAAGAACTTTGTCTAGCTGTTCTTCGTCTTCCGCGAAATAGAACTTGGTTTCACTGTCGTTGATCAGGTATTCCACCTGATTTGGAGCGTCGGTAGGATATACGCCATTGCACACTGCCCCGATGCATATAGAGCCCAAGTCTGCATACATCCACTCCTTGTTCACTTCTGAGGCTATCGAAACGGTGTCTCCCCTCTGAAGTCCTAGAGCTTTTAGTCCCAGACCAATAAGCTGTGCCTGTTCGCCCCAATCGGACCAGGTGTATTCGTTCCAAATTCCAAAGTCCTTCTCTCGAATTACTACTTTTTCAGCTAGTTTGTCTACTTTGCCCTGAAACAGCTGTGGTACCGATTCCTCCTCTTTCGGCACAATCTCTACACTCATCGCCATGTCTTCCTTTGTTTCCATCGGCGTTGTCCTCGCACCCCCTTGTCCTTCATTCCCAGATAAAACTCTTGGACATCAGTTGCTTGGGACAATCTCTCACAGGTATCCTCCATCACGACTCTACCGTTCTCCATGATGTACCCGTAGTCTGCCAACTCCAAAGCCATTTTGGCGTTTTGTTCAACAAGCAAAACGGTTACTCCCTGTTCATCATTGATTGTCTTGATAATCTCAGCGATCTCGCCTACCAGTTTGGGTGCCAAACCAAGTGACGGCTCATCGAGGAGCATGAGCTTGGGAGCGAGCATGAGAGCTCGACCAATAGCCAACATCTGTTGTTGCCCACCAGATAAGTAACCGGCCGTTAGCTTGCGGTTTTCCCAAAGCGGTGGAAAGTACGCGTAGATGAGCTCTAGGTCTGAACCCACGCTTAGTCCTCGACGGCTAAAAGCACCCATCATTAGGTTTTCTTCAGTAGTCAAGAAAGGAAAGATCTCTCGACCTTCCGGAACGTGCCCAATTCCCATTCGCGCGACTTTATCGGGTTCCCTTCCTGTGATTTCCTCGCCTTGGAAATGGACACTTCCCTTTTGTGGAGCCATCGCCCCTGAAATGGTCTTCAACACCGTTGTCTTACCCGCTCCATTCGCACCCAATACGGTGACGATGGATTCTCTGGGGATCTCAAGAGATACGCCGCGAATTGCAACAATCGGACCGTAGTAGGTCTCGATATTCCGAACAGTTAGTTGGTTCTCTTCCATGACCTAAGTACCGAGATACGCATCGATCACATCGGGGTGGCTCTGAACTTCCGACGGCGTACCAGTAACAACATGCCGTCCATCCGCCATGACAAGGACCCTATTCGATACTTGTCCGATCAAGTTCATGTCGTGTTCCACCATCATAATCGTGACACCTAGTTCTTCATTGATGTCGTCGATCCAAAACGAGAGATCCTCAGACTCTTCTGGGTTTAGTCCGGACGAAGGTTCGTCGAGAAGCAGCAACTTGGGATCCAAGCACAGGGCTCGTCCCACCTCGACAATTTTTCGTATGCCGAATGGAAGGGAGTCTACAGTCTTCTCTCGATAGCTTTGGAGGTGTAGCAAGTCGATGATGTCCTCAGCCTTGCTTCTGAACTCCAGCTCTTGCTTTCGAACCTTCGGCAAGAAAAAGACTTCGGATAGCAGCATTGTCTGGCGTCGTGTGTGTTGTCCAATCAGCAGGTTTTGTAGAACCGTTTCGTGGTCGAACAACTCAACATTCTGAAAGGTTCTGGCGATTCCTCGTCTTGCTATGACATGGGGTGCAACTTTCGTTATGTCTTCGTCCTCAAAGGAGATCTTGCCAGTGTCAACATCATTGAAACGACTGATGACGTTAAAGACTGTGGTCTTCCCAGCACCATTTGGTCCCATGATGCTAAATATTTCCCCTTCATTGACTTGAAAGGAGAGATCTTGCACTGCATGAACGCCTCCGAAGCTCACAGAAACATCAGTGACTTCCAACATGTTCCTAATGGACTCTCTCTGTCTTGAGGTAAGACTTCTGACGAAGGAAGGTCTTCTTGCGGTACAACGGGAACTGGCTGAAGAACAAGCGTATCTTGACCCAACGTCCGTATATTCCAAGTGGTTCGAACACAAGGAACAAGATCAAGACGCCACCAAAAACCAACGGCTCAAGGCCTCCACTCTGAGCTATTCCGGTCGGAAGCCAGTCGCGGGCGATTGCGATGATCTGGGGCACAATCGTTATGAAGAATGCTCCAAATATGACCCCGTGTAAAGAACCCAAACCACCGACCACAACGAGCATCAGAAGCATGATTGAAGTCATGATCGTGAACGCATCGGGAAACAAAAATCCAATTCTGTGCGCGTAGAGAGCTCCGGCGAGCCCTGTCAAACCTGCCGAAAGTGCAAACGCAAGCGTCTTGGTCTGAAGTAGGTTCACACCCATTGCCTGTGCCGAAATTTCGGAGTCCCGTACAGCAATGAATGATCGACCTGTGGGAGATCGCAGCAAGTTTATGACCCCGAAGAACACCAGGACGAGCGCTGTTAGACACGTGTAGTAGTAAGCCGTTGAAGAGTCGAGCGAGTAACCAAACATTGCTGGATCGTCGACGCGGAATCCCGAGTGCCCCCCAGTAAGCGCTGGCCAATGCGCAATTACTTTCTCGACAATCATCGCAAAGGCGAGAGTCGCAATGGCCAAGTAGATACCGGTCATTCGTAACGATGCGACACCGATCAGAACTCCGATTCCGCCCGTAATCAATGCGGAAGTGGGGATGCTCAGGAACAAAGGCCATCCACGTGAATACAAAATTGCATGAATGTATGCGCCGAGTGCCATAAACGCTACATGACCCAGACTGACTAATCCGGAATAGCCGGTCAATAACATCAAGCCCGCTCCAGCAATCGCCCAGATAAACAACTCGGTGAGTTGCTTCTCGTAGAAGACATCAAGCACAAGCGGTGCTAGCAGCAAGGCTGCGATCAGCACGAAATACCAACTTGCGTGAGCACGATGCTTGAAAATATCGATGTCGCGACCATAGTTGGTTTTGAGTACGAAGCGCATCAGACTTTCTTCTTTTGTGTAGAAGCTATTAACCCAGATGGGCGCACTAGCAACATGAGAAGCAACATGAAGTACGCGCTCGTGTCACCCAGTCCTTTTCCAAAGTTGTACTGCATGAATTGCTCAACAATTCCTATAGCTAATCCACCGATGATTGCGCCTGGCAGACTGCCGAATCCTCCGACTATCGCGGCTGCAAAAGCCTTGATTCCTGAAAACCCGATGTTGGGAGTTATTGCGGTGAGCGGGGCGAACAGAATTCCGGCGATTGCAGCAATTCCAGCCGACAATGCCCAAGTGAAAGCGACTATTCGCTTGACGGGAATTCCAAGGTAGTACGCTGCCAGTTGATTCTGGGACGATGCCTGCATGGCAATTCCAATCCGAGTGTAACGGAAGAATAGAAACAGAGCGATACACAGAGCGATTGTTCCTCCGATCACTACGAGATTCGAAACACCGACAAAGACGTCACCCATACTAATTACGGCATCCGAATAAGGCGTGCGTAATTCTTGAGGGTCGTGTCCCCAAATCATGCCCGCGAGAGCACGGAGAACAAAGCCCAAACCAATAGTGACCATAAGGACCGCAAAGGGAGGTTCTCCAATCATTCGTCGAAGCAGGGAGCGTTCAAGCAGCAGCCCGATGAATCCCGTGGCCAAAATTGTTAGGACAACTGCAACAAAATAGTTCCATTGCAGGTATTCGGTAAATGTGACTGCAATGAGAGCTCCGATCATCATCAATTCGCCTTGAGCAAAATTGATCATTTCGGTAGCCTTGTAAATCAACACGAACCCGAGAGCAATCAGTCCGTAGACACACCCCTGCGATATGCCTTTCAGTAAGAGTTGAAGGATCGTATCCATTAAGCGGTTGAAAGCGTGCTTGCAGTCTTCAGAGGTAGATCCCTAGGTGTCTACCAGAGTTTGTTTCTCCACTCATCTTTCTCTCACAGAGGTCGCTGATCTTCGAATTCCACGAGTCAACCTAGACTTCGAACGCATCGGAGCGGAGCAGGAATTATAGTTTCGCTAAAACTACGCAAGAGGCACATGTGTGAGCTTGTACTAGTCGTCGCAATCAACTCGGAAATGAACCTTTGTGTTGATAGTCGAGCATCAATCGATGAGTCTTCCTTGTTCATCACGCAGCTCAGGACCATTGACCCGAACTCGGCCATCGCCAAACTTTGAGTCTCGTGCTCGAAGTGCTTCCCGTAGTCCCAGTTCTTGGACCGACTTTCGAAACCCATCGGCCGCACGCGTATTGTGTCCCCGTACATCGTTTTCGGAAGCCATTCGTTGCAATGTACGAGCACCCATCAATTCCATGGCCATATTGATAATCCGTTTGTTAGTCGACAACAAATCGGGATCAATGCGAGTGAGTCGATCGGCAAGTTGCTCTACTTCGTTTTCTAGATGTTCTGTGGGTACTGCCTTCATAACGAGACCAATCTGCTGAGCTTCCTTGCCACTGATCATGTCACCGGTCAGATTCAGACGTTTTGCCCACTGTGGACCCACGTGGTAGATCCACATGTTGTTCGGTAGTGCTCCTAAATCACGGGCTGGTGGAAATCCAATTAGTACGTCGTCAGACGCGATGATCATGTCACACATCAAAGCTATGTCTGTACCTCCAGCCAAGCAGAATCCGTGAATTTGACAAATGACAGGCTTGTGCATGTCAAAAATCGCCATTCGATAGCGCTGAGCACGTTCCAGTTGCCAAGCGTCGTCATCGATGCTTTGACCCCCACGGTATTTGTTGTCTGAAGACTGGATTCGCGACACGGGAACGTTACCATCCGCACCCGTCAAGTCGTAGCCTGCCGAGAACGCCCGACCTGCTCCTCTCAAAATCACGCAATGTACGTCGGTATTATTGTCGGCTTCCCACAAAGCTTCATTCAGCTCTGACTGCAGACTCAGCGACAAAGCATTGAGTTTCTCTGGACGATTAAGGGTAATTCGAGCCCTTCCGCGATCAACTTCGTACAAAATGCTATTGAAGTCGGACATAGCCATTTCTCCTAGTGCTACCAAAAAATCCAATCCGAAGTTACCTTCGGATCGATACCGATTCAATTAAACCAAATGGCCTGCGCCATGAGGGCAAAGTGCTGAGAGAGTGCACTCGAGTCTCTACAATGCCTCTATAGATTTCAAGACAGAGAGTCAAAAGCACTGTTGGGAACCTTCCTCGAAGCAAACCGTCGAATTAACAAAGGTCCAACATTTGCAGCGCTCATCCATTTGCACGAGAAGCTTCTCCTGAACGAAGACCGTTTTGGATCAATCCAAATCGTTTAATAATCCGGGTTGAGCAGAAGTTGCGAACACCAACTATTGCGGAGATTTGAAACTGTGGTACTACTTGATCGAAAGCGCCCTATCTTACTGTTAACACTAGGTATTCTTCTGCTAATACCTGGACATCTCCATGGATCGGAGATTGTGGTCGAACCCGAAATATCCGAAGTCAAGGTGTACATCAATGGGGCAGAAGTTCTTAGAAAGTTCAAAGTTGACGTACCCCAAGGACGCTCCCGAATTATCGTTCAAGGAATACCGTCTCAAGTTTCCGACTTTGACGCATATACATCGCAGCGCGGAAGCGACATTAGAGTGGTCGACACCAGTACTGTTACCCGCTACACCACCGAGCCCTTTTCCGAGGCTATCTTGGAAATTGATGAGAGAATCGAAGCTCTAAACCAGAAAATCAGACTTCATGAAGACGATTTGAAATCCATCGATATGGAATTGAAGTTTGTTCAAAAGTTGGTTGAACACTACCCAACCCACAATATTCACCAATCAACGGACGTAGCCACCAGCGTCGATATCGCTGACGAAGTTCTCAATCTAGTTCGCAATCGAAGCAAGAACGCTCTAGAAGCCAAGCGAGCGACAAGCATTGAATTAAGAAACTCCAATACCGAATTGGATAGTCTCGAGAAAGAGAGAGGTGCAATGGGCGGCGAACAACGACGGTTCACCGATCTGTCGCTAGGCATAGTGGCGTCGCAATCAAGCACTACTGAGTTTGTAGTCTCCTATTTCGTTCGAACCTCTAGCTGGCGTCCGCGCTATTCTGCTTACTTGGATAGCAATACCAACAAAGTGACCATCTTTCACGATGCGGTGGTGTATCAGAGATCTCCTGAACCTTGGAATGAAGTAATGCTGACCCTAACCACAGCAAATCCTCGACGCATTGCTAATCCACCTCAGTTGTTCAGCCACTTTGTCGACAAGCAAGAATCAGTCTCTGCAGTAGCAATGGCTGGTGTGGGTTCTCGTCCGAGAGAAACATTGAGTGTTTCGGACGCCGATTTCGCTGAGGCGGCGCCATCGGTAGAAACGGCCTCGTTTGCCTATACGACTGTCTTTGAACCCAACGAACCTCAGTCGGTAGACAACAACAATTCAGAACACGGAATAGTGGGACTAGGTACCTATGAATTCAACGATGTCAAGGTCACGACCACTGTAATTCCTCGACACGATGACCTAGGATACCTGGCCGCACAATTCACATTTGACGGGCAGTTTCCCTTACCAGGAGGCAACATGCGGTGTTTCGTGGACGGAAGCTACGTCGGAAAGGTCATAGTCTCTACTATCAATCCCAACAAGGAAGTATCGTTGCCTTTGGGAAGAGACGACATGATAGGGGTCACTCTCGAAAGTCAAGGCGGCACAAAAGGAAGAGAAGGTTTCTTTAGAAATCGAAAGGTTGAGGAAACCTACTTTCTCGTTACGATACAAAATCACCGTTCAACGCCGTCAAGTATTGAAGTACTCGACTACTATCCTGTCTCACGTCACGATGATGTGGAAGTAGAAGTTCACAGCGACGCCACACCGCCGGACAAGAAAGACGTTGATGATCGCCCCGGTAGACTTGCATGGATCAAGACAGTCGGTCCGAACGAGTCGTGGAAGATAGTTCAACGCTATTCGGTCAGCTATCCCCGAGATTCGGACATCACAACATCCTATAACCGTTAGATTGGCATCTGTCGGGTCTTTGGTTGGATTTCAAGCGTACAAGAGACAGCAATCAGCTCGTATTCTGAGAGGTATGCGCTGACTTCTCGAGCTTGTAGGGGTCAACCGAACCTTTGAGTTATCGGATTGAGCCTCACCCTAATGTAGCTATCGGCGTGTGGCCCGATCATCGGACCAGTTCAATTAAACTCGTAAAGAGAGCTCAGGTTCTTCTTTGCTAATGTTGAAGGCTAGACTTCCCAATAGAGCTAGCAACACTCTTCATATGGAAAACGAATAGGAAGCACTCATTTTCCATTGGGTCACTTGAAAGTAATACTTGATGAATTCGACATCGGAAAGTTCGGGAAAATCAACGCTACGTGATAGCCGGTATAGTTCCCAATACAAGCCCACATCCAACGTCCTTTTCTTCTTTGCATCTCCGATCAGCACACCTAAGCCCGCCATTCCGGTATCCCCATAGGCAGTATAGGGCGACGTTCCGGGCAGTCCAGACACGCCAAATTCATTCTTGGTTCGACCTAGACTGATTCCAAAGTATGGGGTAGCTGTTCTTCCTGATATATTCCACTGGAGGTGGTCGTTCCCCATTTTGTAGGAAAACATGAGGCTGGAGTATCTGCCAAGTGACCAAGGTTCTCCCGCATCGCTTGCACTAGCTCCGGTAAATCGATTGGCGCCAGAATCCTTAAAGGCGAACGAGTACTCAATGGAAGGTTCCACCCACCATCGCCACGGCGCAGAAAAGAGGTAACCGAGTTCAATGGCCAATCCTGGCGCATTGGTCGAGTCTTGATCTTCGACCAAGAATCCCCTCCAACTAGGACCACCGTCAATGGGTTCTGCTAGTGCCAAGTCAAATTGGACATCCACATGGTCGTTGGTCAGACCAACACCAATTCGAAACCCATCGGCAAACGAAGCTGTACAAAGTATCAGAGCCAAGAAACAAAGTACCTTCTGCATCAACAACGCTACCTTGAAATTTAGTAAGTGAAACAAAGTGTTTGGCATTGTAAGCCAGTATTAACTCGAGAGCATCTTGGGTTGTGCCGGTCTCATGTGCAATCGCGAACGAACGACCTTCCCGGTTGCAACCTCTTGTTAGGCGTCATGAGCCTGCTTTGTCTAGTCTTTTGCAGCTCTCAAGCAACGGCGTCGTTTCTGGAACTCCATGCTACGAGATGTCGATACAGCGACATAGCCAAGCTCTGATTCTCCGTATCCAGCAAGGCAAGTTGTTCGGGCGTAACCAAAACAGTGCGACATGGACCTTCCGCAACAGTTGTCAATGACGCGTCCCGCTGATCCAACACACTCCCCTGCTCAATAACCGCTCCCGGATCACACTGATACAGAACCCGTCCTTCGGAGTCCTTAACCGATGCACGGCCAGCCACGAGCAACTGAAGCCCCTTCTGGGGCTCGTCGGCACTTGCTATGGGATCTTGGTCCGAGAATTCCAACGTGCCGCAGGTTGTACTAAGAGCTTCAGCCAAATCCTCAAAAGTGACCTGACGATTGAGGTACTCCGTCAAGTCTTCCGAGGTGCTTCGGAGTACTAGATCTCGAATGGTCGGATCTCGAGCTGCGTCTTGATTGTAGAACTCCAAGACCAATTCCTCAGCGTGTTCAAGGGCGGATTCCTCACTGTCGACCCAGACCAGTCTTTCCCGAACGGCAGCACTTAGGTCTCGTTCGAGTTCCCTGTGAATGTCCTCTGAGGCATTACTGAGAATCGTCGTGATGTTCTCTGCATGTGCGTTGCGAATGTAGCCGCGCAAACTATCGAGGGCAGAGAGATCGAATCCTGTGACATTCATGAAATCGAGAGTTACACATACTGGGTGGGGATCGGACTTGAGACCTTGGTTTAGTCTTTTTGCAAGTGCGAATGCGCTTCCAAAGAAAGCGTAACCTCGCAATTGAAATACTCGAGCACGCAATCCATATACACGCAAGATCGACTGATCGGGTATGGATCTCGCTTGCGGACTGCGCTTTTCTCGAATGCTGTAGCTGGCCTCAACTAACGGGACTTGACTTAACCGATATGCAAAAAACACCAGGCTAAGGACGAGACCCAACACAATGCCTTCCAGAAAACCCCGCAAGACAATTGTTGTGGCAATCAACAGCAACATGCAGTAGTCGGGAATTTGGAGGCGCCCTTTGCTCCTGAGCAACCACTCATTAACGAGCAAGTAAGCAATGAACAGGAGATAACCCGAAGATGCGGCTAGTGGAACAAATCGCAACAAGTCGATTCCGAATATCACAAACAGAACCATCACGATTGCGACAACCATGCTATTCAGAGGCGTGTTAGCTTTCAAAGCAATGTTGGGGATAGTCATAGACGCAACCATGCCACCAGGAATTCCCCCTCCAATACCTGACGCTACGTTGGCGAAACCATGAAGACGAAACTCCGAATTCCAGTCGAATTCTCTTCGTGTTGTAATTTCCAGTTGTGCATAGCCCACAGCAGTGAGAACAAGCAAGACAAAGAACAGCGTCAACACATTAGGAATCTGTGAGACAACAGCCATCCAATTTACTGCTTGAATGTTGGAAAGCTCATAGAAGGGCCATCCTCGGCTTGACCAATCTGCTGTTACGAAAAACCCCGCACTAGTTGCTTCATCTATTGAGATACCAAGCAGGAACAGACACAAATGAAACGCAGCGCAAAATAGAAGGAAAATGGCGGGCATAGTCCAAAACGAGCCCCAAAACCTGTTTGCAATTAAGAAAAGAGCAAACAGGAGGAGACCCGAAAGGACCCGCGCAAGAACTACAGGTTCCTGAAGGGATCCCCAAAACTCGAAAGTCCAGTTAAACCCCAGAAGTTTCATTGCTAACAGTGCTATTAATATTCCCGCTCCTGTTAGCACTCCCGCGGAGACAGAGAAAGGCACAAATCTAAACACGTTAGCGAGCTTCAGGCTTCCTAATACGAAGAACAGGATTCCACTGAGAACCGCACTCAAAAAAATCACACAAGCAAATGTGATAAATAGCTCGAAGCCAGATAGGTCAATGGATTGCGCAATAGCCACCAGAACAACAACCGCCGGAAGCGGCGTTGTTGCTAACGGGGACTCAAACTTGCTGGTCAGCGCAAGAATCACACATAGTATTGCTGTGCCGAGAAACCAAATTTCCGTTCCGCTACGGATGAACGGTTCCAGACCCCCCGCAAAGACAATGCTGGTGACTCCCAACAAGGAAATTCCGATACCTAGGCTATGAACAAACCCCACCGATATGCCGGCTTTCAGATCTTCCTTTTTGAACCTAGACCATTTTGAACTGGATTCTTGCACAGTGTCCCTACCAAAGCCGAATTCCCTCTTGGAGATGTCCGAGAGAGAAGATTCTTGATTTTTTCATATCATACGAATCACACTAAGTGGGCGCGAAATTCCAGCATCTAACAGTATTTTCAAGGCTTATCTAAAGGGATCAGAATTGTCGTCACAAGAGCTTTCAAGAATTGCAATCGACGGCATGGCTTGTAGGTTTCCAGGCTCGCCCGATCTCTCTTCGTTTTAGATGAGCATTGCCAGTGTGTTGTCACAAATCTGTGCTGTCGGCGGTTAGCTTGTATGCGAATACCTTATTCGAGTACGCACAGGATTAAGTTCTGAAGTTTCGAGACCTTTCTGTAGCCGACACAATTGGCAAAAGGACCTGTTCTAGAATGAGAACGTCTTGCTAGCGACAATTACAAGCATGAATCACTTTGCGATATGGGGGTCCCTGTTGATCCTGATGTGCTCGACATCTGTTTTCGGAGGACCGGAGGACATTTACAAGCAACGTTGTGCAGTATGTCATGACAATCCAGTGGACGTGAAGACCCCGCATCGTAGTGCCATTGGCGCTATGGGAAAGACACGCATTCAATACTCGCTCACATCTGGAAGCATGGCTATCCATACCGATGGATTGACACACGACATGATTGCCGATATAGCAGCACATTTGGACACGACTGACGAACAGTCCATAGATCCTTCGCAAAAGTGTTCTGATCGCCCGATTTCGCCTGACGTAGTGGTTTCCCACTGGGGCGTGGATCTTCAAAACACTCGGAATCAGTCCAACAGTGCTATCGACAGTTCTAACATTTCCGAATTGCGGCTCAAGTATGCCTTCGGTATCCCCAACACAGGAGAAGTCCGGTCTTGGCCTGCACTTTCGGCAGATACGATTTTCTTGCCCACAACAAGTGGAACACTCTATGCCATTGATCGGGACATCGGCTGCATCAAATGGACCTATGACTCCGACAAACCCTTGAGAACATCCGCTCACCTGGTAAATACCGAACAGGGATTGCAAGTGGCCGTTGGCGATTTTGGAGCCAGAACCCACCTTATTGATGCCACTTCAGGTGAGCTAATCTGGTTGCAGCAAGTTGGCGATTCCCCCCTAAATATGAACACGGGTGCACCTGTCTTCTATGAAGACGATTGGTACATCCCCGTATCTGCATATGAGATTGCGGCTGCTATGAATTTTCGACATGAATGTTGTAAGTCCCATGGAATCGTAAAACGGTTGGCAGGAACGACCGGAGAAGCAGTTTGGTCAACTCCAATGACTCCGCCGGCTAGACCCACTAAGAAGAATGATGCTGGCACTCAGATGTACGGTCCTTCGGGAGCTCCAGTTTGGACTACACCAGCCATAGATACAAAACGGGGTGTTCTATACGTGGGAACCGGTGAGAATACCTCACGACCCTCAACGTATAAGTCGGATTCGATAGTCACGCTCAATCTGATTACTGGAGAAGTCGCTTCGTTCTTTCAAGGCTATAAAGACGATGCTTTCAATATGGCTTGCGGATCGAGAAATCCTCAGAACTGTCCTGAAGACGCAGGACCTGACTTTGACTTCGGAGCCTCACCGATCTTGGTAACAACCGACTTGGGTTACGACCTAGTTTTGGCAGGTCAAAAATCCGGAGACGTTTGGGCACTTGATCCGGACAACGATCTGGAGCTGGTCTGGCAGAACAAGCTTTCGAATGGGAGCGCCCTGGGCGGTGTTCATTGGGGTATGACAGTAGTGGAAAACACGCTTTTCGTACCTATAGCCGACCCCGATGGTGTGCCCGACGCAAAGCCTGGAGTTTACGCCATTGATATTGATTCCGGCGAAACTATTTGGGAATATAGGGCAGAACGTGGTTGCGAAGTTGATTGGAACGAATTGAGAAGGCGCGGCAATTCTTGGCCTGATTGTCCGTGGCAGTATTCATTCTCTGCAGCAGCAAGTTCTACGAACGACTTGGTCTTCGCTGGTTCCTTGAACGGTAAGGTGCACGCGTTTAACGCAAAAGATGGGCGGATCGTGTGGACCTACGACACCAAGAAAGAATTTGAGACAGTCAATGGAATAGAAGCTCATGGCGGTGCAATTGACAATCCAGGCGTCGTCATAGCAGGTGATCAATTGATTGTGCTGTCCGGTTATGGTTTGTTTGGCCAAATGCCCGGTAACGTAATGTTGGTTTTTGAGCTATAGCTGTCCCGAGCCTCTCTATGAACTACCAAACTCTTGGTAGGCGTGATGCACGAAAAGCACTTGTCGCCGCGGTGCTAAACCAAGATCGGTCGCTTGTTAGTCAGATTCTTGCCGAGAGACCAGATATCGTGGACGCTCGGAACTCGCACGGACACACGGCACTAAGCGAAGCGGTAACAGTTGGGAATTTGGCGTTGGTACGCCAGCTTGTCGAAGCTGGAGCCGATCCCAAGCAATACAACCACGGCGGTTCGTCCCTCATTGATGCCGCTGCGTGGGTCGGAAATTCCACAATCGCAGAATTCCTGAGAGAAAAGGGATGTGTTGTCACACCGTATCACGAAGCCGCTCTTGGTTACTACGAAGCTATCAAGCAGAGAGTTGATCAAGACACGTCATTTGTGAATAGTCCTACTGCTCGTGGAACAACGATGCTTCACCATGCAGCTCATGGGAACCATCTCAGAGTATGCGAGGTGCTTTTCTCTTCCGGTGCGATAGTAGATGCATTTGATTTTCATGGTCACACGCCGTTGTGTCACGCCGTCGAACGTAACTCGGTGGATTGCGCACGGTTCTTGATCCAGAAGGGTGCAAACGTAGATCAATCTGCAGGGTATTTCGGTGGAACGGTTTTGCATCGAGCAATCATGCTTGGCTTCGTTGACATGTCCCTGCTCTTGCTTGAGAGCGGATCTGATCCCAACGCACAAGACTTCTCTGGAAAGTCTGCATTGCACACATCCGTCTCGAGTGGAAAAGCCGATATTGTTCATGCTGTCTTGCAGACTCATGTCGATACGAACCTTCGAACCAAGAAGACAAAGCTCCAAAAGGGGAATGAAACGGCATTGGAGTACGCCCGACGACTCAAGAAGAAGAGAATTGTGAGTTTGATAGAGCAGCATCTAGCCACGGCTTCTTAGTTAGCCACATTTCTTGAGTAGCATCTCGTAGTTCGTCCGCGACAAGCTCGTCTAACATGAGATCGTTCAACCTGACAAATAAACCCTAACAATAAGGATTAGAACATGCCCTCTCCTCGACCATTCACGATTGAAGTTCCCGAAGCAACCTTGATTGACTTAATGGATCGGCTGGATCGGACTCGCTGGCCCGATCGAGAGCTCGTTTCCGACTGGACACAGGGCATTCCTCTCAGCTACGTGCAAGACATATGCGGCTATTGGCTCAATACATACGATTGGCGCAAGACCGAAGACAGACTGAACTCATTTGACAATTTCCTGATAACCATAGACGGTGTAGACATTCACTTCATGTACAAGAAGTCACAAGCCGCTAAGAGCCGTCCTCTTCTCATCACTCATGGTTGGCCCGGTTCAATCATCGAGTTTCTCAACTTGATTGATCTTCTCGTTCAACCGCTTCAAGAAGGAGATGAGACATTTGATGTCGTCGTTCCATCGCTACCCGGTTTTGGGTTTTCGGGAAAGCCTAAAGCGGTTGGATGGGGCGTAGACAAGATTGCAGATGTCTGGGTCGAAATTATGGGCAGTCTTGGCTACACCAAATTCTTGGTCCAAGGGGGAGACTGGGGTGCGGCTGTAAGTGGTTCAATTGCGGCTAACTACTCCGATAGCTGTCTCGGCATTCATACAAATATGCCGTCAGTCGGACCGCGACGAGACACCTTTGACGATCTCACTCCGCAGGAAGAAGAAGCATTACGAGGATCCAAGTTCTATCAAGATTGGGACTCGGGCTACTCCAAGCAACAAAGTACCCGTCCTCAAACCTTGGGTTACGGACTGGTGGATTCACCGGCAGCACAGGCTGCATGGATCCTTGAGAAGTTCTACCAGTGGACGGATTGTGACGGTCACCCCGAAAACGCGGTCTCTCGCGATGAATTGCTAGATAACGTAATGATGTATTGGCTCTCGGCATCTGGCACATCATCGGCACGAATTTATTGGGAGAGTTTCGGGCGAGGTTCGCGAAAGGATGTCCTTGTTCCGTCAGGATGCAGCATTTTTCCCAAGGAGATCTTTAAGCCATCCAAACGATGGGTGGAGGCCGTATACAAGGATTTCAGATACTACAAAGTACTGGAGAAAGGTGGGCATTTTGCAGCGTTCGAGAACCCAGAACAATTCGCGCTCGAACTTCGTGCCTGCTTTAGCAAAATGTAGTGGACTAGGTTCATCAGGTTCCCCGCAATACTCTGCTAAGGGCTCACCATTGCGTGATAGACAAGCCTCTTGAATTCGTGGCTATAGGGGTGCCAAAAACCGGGCATCCTCTGGGTGAACACTAACGCCGCCAGATTGCCTCTGGGCGACATCCAAGAATGGGTACCTGCTAAGCCGCCCCAGTGAAATTCGTCGATCGCTTCTTGAGGTTCGCCTTGTGCAGGCTTCTGTTTCAAGGCAAAACCAAGTCCAAATACGGTATCGGGCATTACCCAACTCGGCAATTGCAAGGCAACTCCATCCGGGAGTTGATTCGTTCGCATCATGTTCAACGTACTTTCGGAAACAATTCGAACTCCGTTGGATTCCCCTCCTCCCATTAGCATTTGCACGAACTTGGAGTAGTCGATAATTGTTCCAACTAGCCCTCCGCCACCAGATTCCAACGGTCTCGGTCTCGTATAGTCACCAAACAGGTCAGGTGTCTTTGAAAGACCCGGTTTCAATGGATCCTCCGGGTCTGCCGCTGCGTACAGAGAGCAAAATCGATCGTGCTTGGATTCAGGTACGTAGAAATCCGTATCACCCATATCCAAGGGTTCGAAGATGTTCTTGGCTATGTACTCTCCGAAAGTCTGCCCAGACCAGATTTCGATGAGCCTGCCCAAAATGTCCGATGAAACACTGTACTGAAAACGCCGCCCGGGCTGGTAGGCCAATGGAATCTCGCTGAGCGTCTCGACCATCGATGTCAACGTACTGGCAGGATGCAGCACGCCCCGTTCTGTGTAGAGCGCATCGACGGGCGATTCAAGAAAGAGTCCGTAGGAGAATCCTGCCGTATGGCACATCAACTGCCGAACGGTGGGTGCTTGGCCTAATGGTTCTGTGTCAGAGACGTCCGTTGAACCTTCTTTAAGCACGCGAAGCTCATTGAATTGAGGGAGATAAGCAGCGATCTCATCATCCAGCTGGAATTTTCCTTCCTCCCACAAAGTCATTGCTGCAATCGCGGTGATCGGTTTTGTATTGGAGAACAATCGAAATATGGAGTTTAGTGCTAGCGGGATCTCTTCTTCACGATCTTGAAATCCGCAGGTGTACTCGTCGACGATCTCCTGGCCATCGAAGATGACGCATGAACCCATGGCAATGAACTCGTCGTCCTTCCATCGCTGTAGCGACGCATGAACGTCGTCAAACCCGTACTTCTTGCTCAATTCTCTTACCTCAAGTACTGAATCTAGTTGTGTGTTTAGCCCGAACGACCATACTCGGCATCATACTTGCGCAATTCAGCACGTCCGACAACAAGATGGTGAACTTCGTCTGGTCCATCAGCAATTCGAAGCGTCCGTTGCCCTGTGTACATTCTTGCGAGTGGCGTCCACTGGGAAACGCCTGTCGCCCCATGCAGCTGAATTGCCTGATCAATAATCTGGCAAACACGCTCAGGAATGACTGCTTTGATCATATGAACCCAAACCCGTGCTTCGCGATTGCCCAAGACATCCATCGCCTTGGCTGCCTTGAGAACAAGCAGTCGCATCATTTCGATTTCTATTCGCGCCCGCGAAACCAGTTCGAGATTCTTTCCCAAGTTCACCAGTGGGCGTCCAAAGGCTTCGCGCGACATTCCTCGTCGAACCATCAGATCCAGTGCCCGCTCAGCCTGTCCAATGGACCGCATGCAATGGTGGATACGACCAGGACCTAGCCGACCTTGTGAGATCTCAAATCCTCTACCCTCTCCAAGAATCATGTTGTCCTTTGGTACGCGCACGTCCTCCAATAAGATGTGCATATGACCGTGTGGAGCGTCGTCGTGACCAAACACTGTCATTGGTTCGATGATGTTTACACCGGGTGTATCCAACGGAACCAAGATCTGAGACTGCTGCTGGTGGGGAGCTGCATCGGGGCTGGTCTTGACCATGCAGATCATGATCTTGCATCGTTTGTCTCCCGCGCCGGAGATGTAGAACTTCTCGCCGTTGATGACCCACTCATCTCCCTCCAGTACAGCTCGAGTACCAATTTGTTTGGCGTCAGAGGATGCCAAGTTGGGTTCAGTCATGCCGTAGGCGGATCTGATCTCTCCGTTTAACAGTGGCTTCAACCATCGTTCCTTCTGTTCGGCGGAACCGTACCTTTCGAGAACTTCCATGTTGCCGGTATCTGGCGCACTGCAATTCAACGACTCGGAAGCGATAGGGTTCTTCCCTAACTCTGTTGCTATATACGCATAGTCGAGGTTCTTAAGTCCCTCTCCTGTTTCTGCATCGGGAAGGAAGAAATTCCACAGGCCAATTGACTTTGCCTTAGTTTTCAAATCATTGAGAATTCGTTCCTGTCGCGGAGATAGGCTCCAACGATCTCCGTGTTCGGCTGCTGCTTCTTCAAATTCGGGAGTTCGAGGCTGAATCTCGGATTCGATGAAACTCTTTACGGAAGCAAGCAGCGGCTCTGCTTCTGCACTCATCGTTAGATTGTTAAGGTCGGCTTCAATGTCCGGTGAAATCGCTTCCGCCATGTTTTAATTCCTAGTTCAATCAATCGAGGAGACTGATTTTATTCGGAGGCCCAAACCACGTCTTAGAATGATCGATGCCACGCACCCAAGAAATAGCCAGAAAGCATCTAACAGGTCATCATGAACGATAGTCTTAAGACACGAGAGGTCTCAGCTATTCAACGGCCTTTTAAAGTATCGATGAATCTGCCTGGCAGCAAGTCGATTATCTTGCGTCAGCTGGTTATTTCAGCCCTATGTCGAAACTCCACCACCCTTCTCGGGTGTACTCCAAGCGACGATGTCGAAACAATGGTGGATTGCCTCCGGCGACTTGGTGCTCACGTGGATATAGAGCAAGACCAATTCAATGTGGACCCTAAGCAGATCGACTGGCTTAGCGATGTGGAGCTAAATTTACGTCAGAGCGGCTTGTCGCTCAGACTGCTCCTCGGGTTTGCCGCTCTAAGAATGGGCGAGACTAGATTCGTAGGTGACGAATCACTTAGATTGCGACCTCAGAAAGACTTGCTCGACGCTCTCCGAAGTCTGGACTGTCAAATCGAGTGCTCGAACGACACTCTTCCGATCACGATCCGTGGAAACCGGACGGGAGGTGCAGTCAAATTGAACACTAGCGTATCGAGCCAGTACCTTACCGCGCTCCTTGTAGCAGGACCACTTTTTGAAGAGGGGCTCAACATTAGGCTTACAGATCAACAAGTAAGTTCGTCCTACATAGACATCACTATCAATGAGATGCGAAGGCGCGGATACGTGCCCAAGCGACACGAACAGGGGTATTGGGTATCCCCTGGTAATTACGATGAAGGTAAATTTAGGATTGAAGGAGATGCCTCGGCTGCATCGTACTTTGCTGCGTTGGCAACGCTTCATGGCTCTAGAGTTACTTTTCGAAACTTAGGTTCTGAATCGCGCCAAGGTGATTGCGGATTCTTTAATGTGTGTTCAGATTTAGGTGCACGTCTGAGTCAGACTCTGGACTCAACAACAGTTGAGGGGAATGGAACATTGAGGGGTCTCGAAACTGTCGACATGATTCAAATGCCAGATGCGGCCTTGACAGTGATGGCGCTTGCTCCTTACTTGCCAACTCCTACTTCAATTACAGGATTGGCCAGCTTGCCGTTCAAGGAATGCGATCGAATTGCGTGTCCTTCGAAAGAGCTTCGAAAGGCCGGGGTGGTTGTTCATGAAGACTCGGATCGAGTCCTGGTTGAACCCTCACTTCCAGTTGCCACTCGTTTCGAGACATATCGGGACCATCGCATGGCCATGGCACTCTCGGTACTTGCAAGCAAGATACCAAACTGCAGTATCGTTGACCCCGATTGCGTTAACAAGACTTATCCAGGTTATTGGAACGACTTTGATGCACTCTACTCGTAAAGATTACCAACGAGTTTCGGTCGGCAGTACAAGCGCCGCGGAGTTAATGGTGGGCAGTTTTTCGTGGAGTGACTAGTGGGGAATTTGCCTGGGAGTCTCCACTTCGATAGTGGACGACTTGACGTCGTCACGAGTCTCGACCTTCTTTGAAAACTTCAACGGATGGACTTTCTTCGGCAAGTTGACTATTGCAAAACCCAACTCAGGGAAGGCTTTCCCGCTCTTGGCTTCTGTCTCCTCAATAAGGTCCTTTAGCTTGTCGTAGTCTTCCATAACTATTTTCACAGAGTGAGTTAGTCGCTCAAATCTCTTCTTATCCTCGTTGTAGACAAAGCGTCCGAACTCGTCTGTCTCGGAAACCCACTGAACACGCTCAATATTGCCCGTAGTCGCTTTGAACCTTATGTTTTCAGTGTGCAGTTCAACCGTAATTTCCGTATTTCCAATTCGATAGGCACCAGGCACTGCCTCTTTGAATTCGGGCAGAGTAAAAGCCTTGGCTTTTTCCTCAATTTGCACTTCAACGGGACGGAATTCTTCCGCGCGATCTTCCCGCTCTTCGGCAACTGCAATACAGACCGGCATGAGACACATAGCCACTGCGACGATCCTTGAGTACTTCTGTATCCCAGACCCAAACTGACCCACAGGACTCATACAACTCGCCTTCGCTCTTGTAGGTTTGACATCCTCAAACACCTAAGATTCATTGAGTCTCAAAATGTCTCAGCACTTAAGGACGGAACTGAATAGATCGTGGGCCTAATTGATCTGGTAGAGCTATGTATCTGTACGCATCCTCTATCCATTCACACACAAGCCGTCGAGTAATTCTTGGATCTATTAGCTCTTCGATCTGAAATCTGGACAAAGGTCCTACAGGTCCACGAGCCGTTTCGATTCGCGCCATGAGTTCCTGGCGAAGCGCTTCAGGATTGTCGCTCGCCGCTAATTGACGCTTATATGCCGCCTCAATTCCTCCCTCAGGTGGAATCCCTCCTACATCAGCCGCTGGCCACGCAACTCGCATGGATGGCCGAGAACGAGGGGTCGCGTAGTTGTTTCCTGCAACGCCAAAGCTTCGACGAAGCAACACCGTGAAAATCGGTATCTTTGTTTGAGCAAACGCGATCATCCACTCGCCACCTTTGCGAATCGTGCCAGTTTGTTCGTGCTCTAGTCCCACTGCAAAGCCGGGATTGTCAACTAGGTTCAACAACGGCAAATGGAAAACGTCACAAAGATCCAAGTGTCGTGTGAGTTTCTCGCATCCTGCAGAAGTTAATGCGCCTCCGTTGGCGTGCTGACTGTCACTCGCAATCACTCCCATAGGGTGACCACCAAATCGAGCAAATCCTGTTACCTGATCGGTTCCCCACAGACTCCCAATCTCGAAGAACGAACCTCGATCGGCTAGCAAGTTGATCACTCTTCGAATGTCGAACGTGCTTGTTCGTTTGCGAGGAATAATCGTCAAAAGTTCTTCCTCCTGCCTATTCGTGGAATCAGTTTCACCGCCGTGAATTGGAGGTAGTTCATAAACGCTCGAAGGGAGATAGGACAGAAAATCTCGGGTGAGTTGTGCAGCTTCTTCCTCTGTCTCCGCCAAATTGTCGACGGACCCATTTCGACAGTGAATGTGCCATCCACCTAAGTCTTCTTTTGTGATGTCATAACCCATTGCGTGACTTACCACAGGAGGTCCTGCCACAAACAGTTGGGCGATGTCTCGAACCATTACAGAGAAGTGACCCAACACTGCCTTTGCGGCACCAATTCCAACGACGCTTCCCAGCAACATATTGACAACCGGTACGGTATGCAACTGCTCAGCAAACATATTGCTACCCAAGTGTCCTGGCAAGTAAGAGCCTCCACCTCCAGCCACGCGGGGTCTTCCCGCTTTGATAGCTCCCGAGCTTTCTTTTGCTTTGCTCTCACCTTCCTTCTTTTGGGCAGGAACCATGGCTGCAACGCTTCCTCCTCCAGAGGACCCGTCCAGCATCCGGATGCTCGGCACCCGCATTTCAAGCGAAAGTCGGTCAAGATATCCGCTCTTTGCACCAATTGCACCATCAGCATGCCCACCGCGTGACGTAAAGTCATCCGCACACACAATGCATTTGCGATCCTCGATCGTTCCCCATCCTCCAACGTGATTGGCGGGTGTAAAAGCCGAAACTTTGCCGTCTTCGTCGTAGGAAGCAAAACCCGCAGCGCTTCCGATTTCTCGAAACGATCCATCGTCCAACAAGAGATCTATACGCTCTCGGCAGGTGAGCTTTCCTCGGTCTCGCTGTCGTACTACTCCTGGATCTTCCGAACTAGGCAAGAATCGAGCTGCTGCAAACCCCTGCATGGCAGAAATGTCGTCCAACAGAGGCATCCAAGATCGCGATGAGTCTTGCTTACCTTTCGCGGCAATCTCTCCGTCAGAAGGTGCGATAGACGCCACAATCTGGTTCGCATCCACGGAGTCGCCAGTAGCTAAGTCTTGAACAGCAGTGACTGTGCCTGATGATGGAGCCTCGATCTCAGACTCCATTTTCATGGCGGAGACCACAAGCATAGGATCGCCGACATGAACCTTGTCTCCTTCCTGGACAAGTAATTCCACTACCGATCCAGACATAGGCGTTCTCACAGGAACATCACTCGACTCGACCTTGAGGCCGAGTCTTGCTGACTCTTCGGCGAATAACTCTGAAGTCATACTTGGCAGGGGAGATGCGTTGATATGACGCGCAAAGAGCTCAGACAGAGAGCTCTTTGTTTCTGGACCAGGCTTGAGCAACCCTGGGTGTTCTTGGAGCAACGTTGTCCGGGCATCTCCGTTTCGAAGCTCTTGATGTTCCAAAATCGATTTGAGCTGCCCGATGTTGGTCGAAACGCCGTCTACATAGAACTCATCCAGACACCTTCGAGCCTTTTCTAATACGTCTTGCACTTCTGCATGAGGTGGTCCTGTACAGATAACCTTTGCGAAAAGCGGGTCAAAAAAGGGCTCCAATCGACAACCTACGTGTCCACAGCTGTCTACGCGTATTCCAGCACCTGAAGGCTCCTTGTACGCCACAAATTGACCCGAACTCCGTGCAACAACTCTCGTTTGAACAGCGAATCTCGCGGGTTCCGCCACGTCGTCTTGACTGGTCAGGCCAAAGCTCTTGAGCAATTCCCCGCTGGCAATTCGAAACTGCATATCCACAAGATCGTATCCCGAAACTTGCTCTGTTACGGTGTGTTCAACCTGTATTCGAGGATTGCATTCAATAAAGAAGTACTCTTCAGTCTCGGGAAGTACCAAAAACTCAAACGTCCCGGCATTCCTGTAATCACCTGCACTAGCCAAGGAAACTGCAGCTCTCAAGAGCTTACTTCTCAATTGTTCGGATAGATTGGGTGCGGGCGCAATTTCTATGACTTTTTGGTTGTGCAGTTGAACCGAACAATCACGTTCATGGAGGTGGAGAGTATTGCCTTCGTTATCCGAAACAATTTGAACTTCGATGTGTCTTGGTCTGTGGAGATACTTTTCAAGGAAAACGTCAGCGTTGCCGAAAGCGCTGCGCGCTTCGTTGCGGCAACGCTCATACACATCGGCCATGCGCTCGTCAGTTTCGACGATTCGCATTCCCTTTCCACCACCCCCTCCGGCAGCCTTGAGCATGACGGGATAGCCAATCTGATTGGAAGCTAGCAGTGCTTCTTCAACAGAGTCAATTGCTGCCCGACTTCCCGGAATCGTAGGAATACCAAGGTCACTTGCTAGTTTTCTTGCTGCAATCTTGTTTCCAAATAGCTGAAGTGCACGACTGCTCGGGCCCACAAACTGTATGCCTTCGGCTTCACACTTTCTGGCTAGTTCGAAGCTCTCCGATAGAAATCCATACCCCGGATGAACGCAATCACACCGCGTCTCCGTAGCGACGCGAATGATCTCGTCAATATCGAGGTAGGGCTCAACCGATTGGTTCTCCGATCCGACTTGCACCACCTCAGTCGTGAACCTCGTATGCAATGCGTCCTTGTCGACGGATGAGAATATCCCTACCGAATCAATGTTGAGAGACGCCGCCGACTTAGCAATTCGGATTGCGATCTCGCCCCTATTGGCAATCAATACGCGACTTAATTCAGGTTTGTTTGATGACATCTACAAGTCGATAGACCTAGCAAGTTAGGCCTTTGTATTCAAGCATTGGACTCTCGATCAGAATATGTCGCACGATCGGATTGCGACCTGAACTGCGGACTCTCAGCACTACCACCGAACTGGACACTCCGCTAAGGACAAGGAGATAGCCCATTGAAGTAAGCCGCTAAGTCCGCTATGTCCTGATCTGTCAGGTCTTTCACAAACGGGTCCATTGTCAACTCGGCGCGAATCCCATCGCGAAAGTCTGTAATTGACTTTACGAGATAGCCCTCCTGCTGCCCTGCCAAATTTGGCCATAGCGTATTCGAGGAAATACCCTTAGCTCCGTGACAAGCTGTACAAGTTGTCGCTTTGGATTCTCCCGCTTTTGCATCGCCTTCAAGTTCTGTTTCCTGCGCTGTCGAGTTTCCAAACTCAAGAGTTGCAAAAGCCAGCAACAGGACCATGCTTGTCGTCGCGATTACGTGCATTCTCTTCCGCACGGAGCACCTCCGATTTTAATTCGCCATGTGAGACGACTGTTTTAGAAAGTTAAGCAGACTGTGTTTCTGTCGCACCTACACCGGAGTCTTCTTCGATAGCAGGTGCAGTATCACGTCTGACGTCGAGCTTTGTGCGAGTCTCCCCAGCACCAATACTCAAGAAATCCCACAGCAGCATTACCACGCCTACGGTCATGAGTACTCCAAACACTAAGCGCCACCACATCGCTTGAATGAACCAAGGTTGAGTCTGACCTGCAAAGTAAGCCGCCCAAGTAGATCCTCCCTGAGCGCGTTCCACGAACGCCTGTTCGTAGCCTGCGATCAATAGAGCGATGGTCATTCCAATCATTCCGACATGTGTCAGCAACAGTGAGCCCTTCCACAAGAATCCGTTGTATGGCAGACGACTCGACATCCAGACATCTCCCCGCAACTTCTGAACGGCGAGGTAAATGAATGCAACGATTATGGTTACGTACGCACCAAAGAACGCTAAGTGGCCATGAGAGGAAGCCCACTGTGTTCCATGTGTGTAGAGATTGATCTGTGGAAGCGTCTGCATGAATCCCCAGACACCTGCTCCCAGAAAATTCCCGAAGGCATGTGCTATCAGCCAAGCCAATGCGGGGTGATTGTTGGAACGGAACGAGTGCCTCCCGGCGTCATAGATAGCATGCACGACCATCGCAACAAGCGGGACGGGCTCGAGCGCTGAGAAAAAGCCGCCGACACCTAACCAATACTCTGGAGTTCCGATCCAGAAGTAATGGTGTCCCAGGCCCAAGATGCCGGACCCAAACATCAATGCAACTTCTATATAAAGCCAAGTCGTGACAATACGTCGATTTGCACCTAACGTCGCAATGAGTCCCCAAGCCATGATGCAGCCGACAAGCACTTCCCATGTGGCTTCAACCCAAAGGTGAATGACCCACCACCACCAATACTGATCCATAGGTAGATTGGTTGTGTAGAACATACCTGCCAAATAGAGTCCTGCAAGTGCCACAAGATCAAGCACCAACACGCCGGAAATTCCGCTCCATTTGCCTTTAAGAAACGTTCCGCAGACGTTGTAGAAAATCGCGAGCATGCAAAGCACAATTCCAATATCCGCCCAACGCGGAGCTTCGATGTACTCCCGACCCTCGTTAATCAACCAGAGGGTCATTTGCTCGCCCGGACCCGACTGAACAAACAGAAAGACCACAACAACCACCGCTACCGCCGCGGTCAAGACCCAAAAAGTGATATTCGCTATCTTCTGACCGACTAGCGGAACGCCCGACTCATCCTCGATCAACCAAAAAATTGATCCGGTAAACCCGTACAACATCCATACAACCATCGCATTGATGTGCACCATGCGATTGACATTGAAATCCAGCACACCAAACAGAAAGTCGGGCAATACGAACTGAATTGCGGAGAGGACTCCAAAAAGCATTTGCGCAAGAAAGAGAGCCATAGCGACGACGAAATACTTGACGGCTAGGCGTTGAGCATCAGTCAGTTCTGAGTAGTTAATCGCGCCTAATTTCACTGCACAACCTCCTCCGGTTCCAAGATCGGACCGTCTTGGGGTAACGGCGTGAAGCCATTGGGGAATCCGTTGGTATCAATCGCGGACATCCACTTCAAGTACGCGATCACACCTCTGACCTCGTCTTCGGTCAATTTTGGATTTGGCATTGTTCGGTTGGTACCGAAAGTGCGCTTGTTGGCCACCGGATCGGTTAGAAACATGGTCATCAAGAGTTCGCGGGCCTGCTCATTGCCCCATCCAGGATCAAGCCAAGCCTTTGTGAGATCGGGCGCGTAATAAGCTCCGTTGCCCAAGATAGTGTGGCAATTCATGCAATTTCGCGCTTGAACTGTCAGTTTGCCGTGATTAACAAGTGCCTTGGCATCCTCTTCAGAAAGAACCTCTCCGAACAGAGGTACCAATGGGCCTATCGTTGGAACAGCGTGGTTGCGGTCACTGTCAAATTCGAACCCGATTCGATGATTAATTACAGAGTATGCTGGAACTCGGCCTGATTCACCTCCAGCCTCAATTACAACCAGCGTATGAAAGGTCAAGATGATTAATACTAGAGCCATGAAGGCAGTCACAAATATGGCGCACTTGCGCCAAAAGCCCTCGCTTGCCCACCACGGCGCGCTCACTTCAGCGCTTGTCATTTGGAACACCTCGCAACATACGCCGTCATCGACATATTAATAGTTTGAAAGTCAGTTTCTACTCATTGGAATGCATTTCATCAGAGAGACGCCAGATAAACCGAGGACCAACGTAATAGCCAATTAGCATCAGTGCCACAAGTCCCAGCCACCAGCCACGAAGATGCAAGGTCTGCACGAGTCCGAAGACACAGAAAACCAGCAGCAAATACCAAGCGATCGCGACCCATCCCAGCATGCGTCTCTTTTGTGCCATTCCTTGTAGTCTTGAAAGTGCCAAGAAAATTGCGTAGCCAGCACCGAACAGTACAACACCGGCACCAAACACCGTAGAGATCATGACATGCTGGATGAAGACGGGATCTTTCATAAATGGAAAGGAAGAAATTCAGTCACAGTAACTTTCTATGGCATTCCACCCTATTGAGAAGACTGAACTGGATGTATGGAGTGAACACTTGAAATTTAACCAACACAACAGTTTCGATTACTAACATGAAGCCGCGTGGAGGTAGCTTGAGAGTTCATGTGTTGCTTACGGAAGGGCGACGCAGACCCATGTAGAAATTAGTAGTAGGCGTTGTCCGTAAATGTGTGATCTGTAGCGTCTTTTATTCCCTTCAGGTCCGGGACTTGTGCTAGCAATGTGGACTCGACACCCTGTTTCAGAGTTATATCGACCGCCGCACAGCCCTGACAGCCGCCTCCGAATTGTAGAACCGCAGTGTCTCCGTCGATAACGTCCACCAACATCACCATGCCACCGTGTGCGGCGAGGCCGGGGTTAATCTCGTTATACAAGACGTAGTTAATACGTTCCTCTATGGACGCGTTCGGACCAACCTTGGGTACGCGAGCATTGGGAGCCCTAACAGTAATTTGCCCCCCCATCTTGTCTTCGCGGAAGTCAACCACTGCTTCTTCCAAGAAAGGCAAGCTCTTCTGGTCGTACCACACGGTAAATTTGTCGTACTGAAACGATTGATCTTCGTCGCGATGCTCGCCTGGTCGACAGTAGGCTAAGCAGGTTTCAGCGTTTGGAGTGCCCGGTTCGGCTACGAATATACGAATGCCGCATCCGTCTTCCTCGTTCGATAGCAGTTGGACGAGATAGTCCTGAGCCGCTTCTGATATGTCTACTAATTGCTCCATAACTAAGTACTATAGCAAATCAACGCAGGATTCCCCTATTAGAGTGGGATGCGTTACATGAATAGGGATGGGGGCGACTTCAGCAATTTTCAAGTTGCAAAGAATCCCAAATCAATACCATTTCGCACACTTCACCCAGATTCTTAGCACATGGCGTCGCCTCTTGAAAGCGCACTGAGAGAACGAATTCTGCTACTCGACGGTGCGACAGGCACAATGCAGCAGCGTCTCGGCCTCACAGAATCAGATTTTCGAGGCAAGAGATTTTCTGATCATGAATTCGATCTCAAAGGGAACGGAGACGCTCTCTCCCTCAGCAATCCTGAGGTGGTCAAGGATATTCACCTGCACTACTTGGACGCTGGTGCGGACATTATTGAGACGAACACCTTCTCGGCGACGCGAATTTCGCAAGCTGATTTCGGTCTTGAAGAGTATGTCTACGAGCTCAATCTAGAGTCTGCAAGAATTGCGCGCGAAGCCGCCCAAGACAGATCCACGACTTCCAAGCCACGCTTCGTTGCAGGCGTACTCGGTCCAACGACTCGCTCAGCAAGTATTTCGCCTGACGTCAACAATCCTGCCGTTCGCAATGTGCGGTTCGCGGATCTTGTAGCGGCTTACGAAGAAGCCTCACTCGCTCTCATCGAAGGCGGATGCGACTTCCTGATGATTGAAACTGTGTTCGATACTTTGAACGCCAAGGCAGCCATTTATGCAATCAATTCGGCGTTTCGAAATAAACGCCGCCAGCTACCTGTTATGGTTTCGGGAACCATTACCGACGCCAGCGGACGTACTCTGTCAGGTCAAACATGTGCAGCATTCTGGAACTCCATTAGTCATGCACAACCGTTAATCGCAGGATTGAATTGTGCCCTTGGCGCAGAAGCTCTGAGGCCCTACGTCGAAGAGGTGTCAAGAATCGCTCCAACCTTTGTTAGCGTCCACCCCAACGCCGGTCTTCCCAATGAGTTAGGAGAATACGACGAGACCCCGGAGAGCATGTCTGAAGTTCTCGGCGAAATGGTAGAAGCTGGATTCTTGAATGTGGTAGGTGGATGTTGCGGAACCACACCGGAACACATTGAGAGCTTCGCCGATCGGATTCAGGGACGAAAACCAAGAGATTTTGCCCAACGCGAACCAGCGCTAATGCTATCAGGACTCGAACCGCTCCGAATCGACGAAGAGTCGCTGTTTGTCAACGTAGGTGAACGAACCAACGTAACCGGTTCTGCAAGATTCCGACGCTTGATTACAGAAAACGACTACAACGCCGCCCTCGAAGTAGCACGAGATCAGGTGATAAACGGGGCCCAGGTTATTGACATCAATATGGACGAAGGTTTGCTCGATAGTGAAAAAGCGATGCAGACCTTTCTCGACATGTTAGCCGGTGAGCCCGACATCGCCCGTGTTCCAGTCATGATCGACTCGAGCGATTGGAACGTCCTTGAAACTGGGTTGAGATGTGTGCAGGGTAAGTGCATTGTGAACTCCATTTCTCTGAAGGATGGAGAAGAGCTCTTTCTCAGTCGGGCAGCGACGTGTAAGGAATTTGGGGCAGCTGTCATCGTCATGGCCTTTGACGAACAAGGTCAAGCTGACAGCCTGGAACGACGGATAGAGATCATCCAACGAGCCTACGACTTGCTAACAAGCGAAGTGAAATTCGATCCCTGGGACATTATTTTTGATCCCAATGTATTTGCACTCGCGACTGGCCTTGAAGAGCACCGCAACTACGGATTGGACTTCATACAAGCATGTGAATGGGTGAGCAAGAATCTTCCTGAATGCCACACATCGGGTGGGATAAGCAACGTCTCGTTTTCGTTCCGCGGCAACGACCGAGTCCGCGAAGCCATCCATTCAGTATTTCTGTTTCACGCTATAAGAGCAGGATTGACGATGGGAATTGTCAATCCCGGGCAATTGACCGTATACGAAGACATTCCATCAGACCTAAGACAGGCTATCGAAGCAGTTGTCTTGAACCAAAGCGACGACGCTGGCGACCAGCTGTTAGAGCTAGCGCAAATTTACAGCGGTCGAGGTTCCAGTAGGACCGAAGAATCGCTCGAATGGCGAGAATCAGGTGCTCCAGAACGATTGAGCCACGCGCTTGTTCACGGTATTACCAAGTACATCGTAGAGGACACTGAAGCTGCTCGACAAATGTATGACCGCGCAATTGAGGTAATCGAGGGACCATTGATGAATGGTATGAACACCGTTGGTGAGCTGTTCGGGTCTGGCAAGATGTTTCTACCTCAGGTCGTCAAGAGTGCCCGTGTGATGAAGCAGGCAGTTGGCTACCTAGTTCCCTTTATCGAATCGGAAAAGACGCAAACGGGATCGATACAACACAAGGGAACCATCGTCATGGCCACCGTAAAAGGTGATGTACACGACATTGGTAAGAACATAGTTGGAGTTGTACTACAGTGCAACAACTATCGAGTGGTTGACCTAGGCGTCATGGTGCCAGCAGAAACAATCCTCGCTACCGCGCAGAAGGAAAATGCCGACATCATCGGACTTTCCGGCCTCATCACTCCTTCACTCAGCGAAATGGTCCACGTTGCGAGCGAGATGGAGAGACTTGGATTCTCGATTCCACTTCTGATCGGTGGAGCCACTACTTCGAAGGCGCACACCGCGCTGAGGATTGAGCCCGCTTATTCGGGTCCGGTCGTCTATGTTCCAGATGCATCCAGAAGTGTCGGCGTTGCTGCTGCGCTTCTTTCTGATAAGGACAAGTCTCAATTTGTCTCACAGACTCGATCAGAATACGAGGTGATTAGGAAACGACGTGAACGGACTCCACAACGAAAATTACGTTCTCTGGAAGATGCTCGGAACAACGGCTTCAAATTCGATTGGAATTCGTACCTCCCTCCCTGTCCAAACGTTCTGGAAACAACCAAGATTGAAATAGACTCAGTTTCCGAACTCGAACCCTACATCGACTGGACGCCTTTTTTCCAATCTTGGTCGCTCGTTGGAAAGTACCCAAAAATACTGGACGACCCTATTGTGGGGAAGTCCGCTCGAGACCTTTACTCCGATGCACGGGATTATCTCGCGAAAATGACACTAACGAACACAGTGTCTCTGAAAGGTGTTGTCGGTTTTTGGCCCGCCAACAACAAGGGCGACGATGTCATACTTTGGGCCGACTCAGATCGGAAGAGACCTCGCTTAACACTCTTTCATCTGCGTCAACAGCACAGTCAAGAGCAACCAAATCTGTGTCTTAGTGATTTTGTAGCACCTGGAACAATGGAGGACTATGTTGGAGGGTTCGTAGTTACCGCATCATCCAATTTAAGCTTGGAATCGAACGCAGACGACTATGAGCAAATCATGGTTAAAGCACTATTGGACCGACTCGTGGAATCTTTCGCCGAATACCTACACGAATGCGTCAGAAAGCGATATTGGGGCTACATGCCCGACGAGACGCTCGATAATAGTCAGCTCATAGACGAGAAATACCAGGGTATTCGACCAGCACCCGGTTATCCTGCCTGTCCCGATCATCAAGAGAAACTTACGCTCTTTGAGCTGCTCAATGCCACAGAGGCAACAGGTGCGACTTTAACCGAGAACTTCGCTATGCTACCCGCAGCAACGGTGGCTGGCTGGTACTTTTCGCACCCTCAATCAAAATACTTTCCGGTGCAACGAATTCTTGACGACCAACTCATCGACTACGCCAATCGTCGCGGAATTCCTGCTGAGGAGGCCGTAAAATGGCTGAGCTTTTCAGCTCCTGCGTAAAGATTCCAGAAAACGCAAACCCGTCAAATCATAGCCACACTTTCGAGGCTAAAGCCTTTTATGCACAAACTGCTCCGCAGAGGAAAGACGTTAACAACTCTCAGCGAAGAAACTGAAGACTGGCAAAAACAGTCCCGCGATTCCTCTCTAACCAGAGAAGAGGCAAGAAATCAACTGGCGATCTCGTACGGCTTTTTCTCGTGGCGACAAATGGAAGTTCATGTGCTCTTGCAAAACCAAGAGTTCGATGATTTCCTGTATCTTTCTTGTCTAACTTACTGTCCCACGGATCGTCCTGGGCTTCGAGAACGGGCACGAGAGATGCTTCTCGAAGATCCGTCATTGGCCGAACGTGACATTCATCATGCTGCGGCTGTAGGAAACACAAGTGTAGTAGTAAAGCTGCTCGATTCAGATCCGAAACTTGTCAGTCAGCGAGGTGGCTTTTTTGATTGGGAGCCGCTGCTTTATACCTGTTACTCCCGGCTGAATCTCGCTGAAAACTCAACGTTTGACGTTGCCAAAGTGCTCTTGGAACGCGGTGCGGACGCAAACTCTCACTACATGTGGGGCGGGCAATACCGTTTTACAGCTCTAACTGGTGCATTTGGAGAAGGCGAGATGGGACCATCCAACCAACCGGAACACCAACGCTGCATTGATCTCGCGAAGTTGCTTCTCGAAGCTGGAGCGGATCCAAACGACGGACAAACACTCTACAACCGGATGTTCGAACCAGGCCAGTATTGGATTGAACTACTGCTAGAACACGGCTTGAATAGCAAACACACCGTAAATTGGCTTGACGAAGACGGCGAACAACTGGTCCCAAGCAAGGAGTGCATACTCGACTATCAATTACGTTGGGCAATCGAGAAAGGGCATATTGAACGCGCCCGATTGTTGATTGGCGCAGGAGCAAACGTCGCCGCTACAAACCGATTTGGCGACTCGTACTTCACCATCGCATTCAAGCGAGGCGATCTGGAGTTTGCAGAAGAACTTGCCACGCTTGGGTCGCATCGTCAAAAACTGCCTGAAGTGGAGCAGTTCATTGCTGTTTGTATGAGCGGCAACGTTCACGAGGCCCGAGCGTTGCTTGAAGGCAATCCAAACCTTGTCGAGCAAGCCGAGAATGAATTCGCTGACACAGTTGGAAGGGCTGCTGGTGAGGGAAACCTCACGGGATTGAAGGTCTTCCACGCACTTGGATTCAATCTAAACAAGATGCAGGGTCAAACACCTCTGCATCAAGCAGTACTTGGCGGACACCTCGACAATGTCAAGTGGCTGGTAGAGATCGGATGCGATCTGGGCATTCGCGATGACGTTCACGGCTCAACTCCATTGCAATGGGCTTTTGCACTTGGACGGGATGAATGTAGAGATTTTCTGAGTCAGTTTGAGTTAGATCTTTTTGACTCAATACTGTGTGATCGAACCGTTCGCATCAAAGAAATAGTAGAGTCCGAAAGCAGCGCTCTCGAGCGAACTCTCAAGGAAATGCGAGCTACTCAATACAGCTTCGAAGACGACTGGATGACTCCTCTTGTGTTCGCGATGACGCGCGAGCGGGTCGAAGCCACCAAGTGTTTATTGAAACTAGGTGCAAATAGAGAGATTACTGCGCCTAGCGGGGAGACTCTCGCCGACTTAGTCAGAAACAAAGCTCCAAAAGAGATAGCGGACCTCTGGTAGAAATTCTCTCTAAAGATCCCTATAGGTAGCTTATGGATCAGCAGGTGTGGCGTAAATCACGATCGCATTCGCCGCACGGATATTGATGTCCGATTCCAGCGGTTTCCTGTTGGCATCAAGTCGGACATCGTGATATACGGCATCGTCTGGATATTTGTTCAAGTACTCGTGCAATTCAGCCTTTAGCGTCTCAGGGTCGTTGATTAGTACTCGCGTCGAATATCGAATATCCCGGCCTCGAAGTCTGAATGTAACACTCGGATTGTCTCGTAGATTGGGCCACCATCCTGCACGCTTGTCCGTATAGCACCGTAGTACTCCATTCTTTTCGACATATCGGAGAGGGACTTCGTAAGCTCTTCCAGACTTTCGGCCAGTGTACTTGACGACCAAGATGCTGTCGCTGAAGACAAAATGTGCTGGTGAATGTAGTGTCATGCGCATCATTGGATTGAGCACACAAAATAGGAACTCGGGGATTCTCACAAACTTCCTTCCTCTTTAGTAGTTCCCCTCTCAACCAAAGTCAAGATCCGAATCGATAGCGGAACTTCGCAGCGAAGTTCTCGTTGTCTGCATCTCTCAAGAGGTCGAAAAGAGTCTCTCCAGTACTGTTATTGGTCATTCCTCTCATTGAAGCTGTCTTTGTGTATACAAGGAATACATCCGACATGGGCGCAATTTCCCATCTATAGCGTATCTGCAGCTTAATCTGGGAGACGGCAAAGTCATCCCTGCGCTCCGACGTCGCCTCGCCTGTCGAGACCAGTTTCGTCGATCCGTTAGGAACCGTATAGAACTCTAACCCCTTACCTTGCAACGATTGCCACTGAAGGTCGAATCGGACTTGCTGAAGTGGTCCCACGAAGTACTCCGACGATAAGCCAAGTCTTGGACCCCAAGACTCAAACCGTGTATAGCTGCCTCTTCCACGATAACGAAGCCATCCGTCTCGGAATCCCTTGGACACCGTGAATAGCAACCGGAAGGATTCGACAGGCTGATAACCCACTCCTGCTCCACCCCACATGAAATAGCCTTCCACAATCTCTTTTCGAAATCCTCCATCCAATGAGTAGAAAAACTGTTGTGTGTTGTCAGTCACCCAAGCTCCTACGATGTCGTAGGAGAGATCGGTTCGAAACTTTTCAACACGATATGCCACAGAATCGTTCAAATGGCTAGGAGATACGCTGAACTGTACGTTCAGTCTATTGAGATTCTTGAACGAGTAGTCACGACCAATAGAGAGATGTGAGTTGGTTTGATCTCCTTCAGGATCCCAAATTCCAGCAACATATATCCCTGTACCAATGGCACGCAGATTCTGCATCTTGGGAGAGTAGTTCGTGTGATTAAAGCCATAGGAAGCTTGAGTCTGGTCATTCCTTGAGTTGTAGCCAAGCGCATTTAGGTTCAGGTTCTCGTCAATGGTCTTCCAAGAGAACGAGTGGCTCATGCGGGGACCAGTCTTCATAGAGAAATTCGCCGATGCTCCGTAACCCAAGTCTTGACCGTCTACATCCGAAACAAACAGCTGAGCCGACACACTCTTGTTGCCCGATTCGTCAGCATAGTGACCATCGAATGTGTAGGAAAAGTCGTCTCCTGAAATTTGATCCCAACGCGCTGTAGTCAATACTCCTAGCTTTAAGGTTTGTGGTAGCACGTCCTCATAGACTAGTCGGACAACACCGAAGTCGCGTCCAGGCACATTCAAAGAGTAAGGAGCGATGCCTCCCGTAGTTCCGATGGTGGTATCGTCTTCCCAAGCGCCAAGCAGACCGTAACGCCATTTTCCACTCTGCCCAACTCCTTTCGCTGCTCCTAGAAGGTCAGAGCCTCGCGACAATCTTGAGTAGTCAAGCTGATCACCAGACTGGAGTTCGGGTATGGAAGGGGGACCACCTATTCTCCGTGAGTGAAACGGGACGGTACCACCTAGCCCTCCTCCGCCGTGGAGGTTGAAGACTTCTAACCCCTCAGTAAAGAACAATCGCTTGTCGGGGAAAAAAGTCTCGAAAACGGTCAAGTTGATGATCACGTCATCCGCTTCAACAGTTCCAAAATCCGGTAACACAGTTCCAGTCAATTGGAAATTAGAAGACGGTCTCCAAAACAAGTCCGCTCCAATGTTCTTTTCGATATCACTCCTGTTCACATCGACTTTTGTAGACACAAACGGAATAAAGCTCAATTGCTGGCGGGGTGTGACATCGCGCATCACAATGGGCTTCAGGATCGACAGGAATTTGCTTTCTGTTTCGTGAATCGCGGGCCATGCGTAGTACTCTCCGACCCCTGCAATCCTTCGGGACAAGAACAGTCCCATGGTGCGTTCCTTGTCGGACAGAGGCATGTTGACAATCGACCAGGGAATGAAGAATTCGGCAGACCAACCATCACTGCGATGTGATGTTCTTCCAGTCCACGCACCATCCCAACTCTTTTGCCACGAGTTTTCTGGTTGCAACACTCCATCTCTCTTGCTTCCGCCCAAGAAAAGCGTGAAGTAGAAACCGTACTTTCCTTCACCAGATGTGTCGAGTACGATGGTTACGAAGTCACGATTCAGAGAACCGCCATCGGGCGCGGAGTGGATTTTTACGAAAGTCGATTCCGGCTGCTCCATATCGAACGAGACATAAAGCCCTCGGTCGTTATAGAACATGCGTACGGTCGTAGCCAATTCCCAAGGTCGCATATTCTCGACCTCTCTGTTGATTAGCCTAAAGTCGTCAATCGATGTAGCTTGAGACCACTCAGACTCGGCCACTTCTCCATCAATCCGAATGGCAGCATCTTCACCAATTCGCTGAATGTGAACAGGAGTTCGATTCAATCCACTCGTTGTGGCTCCAACTCCAGTTGATCCGAGCGCCAGAGCAAAAATGAAAAGCCATACACAGGAACTCAAGTTGCGTTGAAAAAAGGACTTGCTTGGACTCCAGTACGCCATTCGCAGACAGGTTAGAAAAGTTGATCTCATACGCTTCCACAGGCTCGATGTGAACATAGATGTCATTTGGCGTGCACTAACATGTTGCATAAGAATATGTCTTGAGAGATGTAGGGTCTAGCAAAATATTCCAGAAATATCACAAATCGCGATGTTTTTCATGCTCAGAACTCCAACAAAACAGAAAGTACAGTTAATCTGTCTGAATCTAACTCGATGACCGCCAAATCAAGCACATCAAGTTCCGCTCAGAAGATCGGGACTCTCAATGAGGGCGATCTACACCTCTCACTAAAACTCTTCTATGCCGATGATCCATCGCAAATAGAAAGACGCACGAGCAACTACATCGTCGATGTGCTGAAACACGATCAGATAGTCGAAATCCAAACTCGAGGTTTTGGTGCGCTCCGTAGGAAACTGCCCGCTCTGCTTCAGACTCACAATGTTACATTGGTTCATCCAGTCGCAATTCGAAAAACCATTGTAAAAAGCACTGAAGATGGGGGATATTCTCGACGGCTCTCTCCCAAGAAGGGGATCGTCCACGATGTGTTTGATGAATTGGTCTCTCTCCCCACTATGTTAGATGTAGATGGAATGCAGCTCGACGTCGTACTTGTACACGAAGAAGAGTTTCGTAGGTTCGACAAACGACGTGCGTGGCGAAGGCGTGGATGGGTAATCGTGGAAAGAAGACTGGTTGAAGTCGTTTCAACCCGTACCTTCTGCTCGTCAATGCAATTGTTGCTAGAGCTATTCCCTAACCTGCCAAATCAATTTACGACAGAGGACTTGGCAGTAGAAACTAGAGGCAATAGGTCGTTGGCTCAAAAAGCCGCATATTTCCTGAGGGAGTCCAACTCAATCCACGTTGTCGCAAAACGCGGTAATACTCTCGTTTATGAACGGTGCTAAGGCATCACTGTCCAGAGGACACTCGGCATGAGCGCAACGATCTAGTCGACAACAACATGCTTGACTCAATGCTCCTCATTTTCGTCGCGTGCGCGGTACTTGCGTCGCTCGCGCTCTTCTGCCGACAGCCGTTGATTGTCGTTTATATCGTCGTTGGGTGCGTACTTGGACCTCATGGATTGCAATGGGTCACGGATCACCAGGCACTATCGGACCTCGGCCACATCGGGATCATTTTTCTTCTCTTCATTGTTGGCCTGGACTTACCACCTCAAAAGATCAAGAACGTGCTGCGTCAATCCATCGTGACGGTGGTTGCGAGCACTGCGATTTTCTTCGTAGTGGGAGCAGGAATCGGGATTCTCTTTGGATTCACGGCTTTGGAAGCCGCAATCACAGGGATTGCAGTTGTTTTCTCCAGCACCATCGTTGGAATCAAACTATTACCGAATACGGTTCTACATCACCGGCACATCGGGGAGATTGTCATCGGACTGCTTCTTCTCCAAGACCTTCTGGCAGTATTTGCGTTACTGTACATGAAAGGGCTGGAAGGCTCATTCACATGGCATTCTTGGTTGATTGCATCTGTGGGTCTGCCGGGGCTCGTCGCAGTGGCTTACTTTGGAGCTAAGTATCTATTTTGGCCGCTTCTCCGCCGATTTGATGTGTTCACTGAATTCACGTTTCTCCTGTTTCTGGGTTGGTGCATGGGAGTTGCGTGGATTGCGCATCTACTAGGAATGCCTGTCGAAGTAGGCGCATTCTTGGCCGGAGTTGTGCTTGCCAATTCCCAAGCTGCACAGGGAATCGCACAGACTCTGGAACCACTCCGAGACTTCTTCTTGGTCCTGTTTTTCTTTTACGTTGGAGCTAGCGTCGATCCTCGCCTGCTTTGGGAATTGATTTGGCAGGTGCTAGTACTCGGTGCGGTGTTTGTTGTACTGAAACCCATTGTTTTCAGATATCTGATCGGATGGCAAGGAGAATCCTCTGAGACTAGCTGGGAAATCGGTTCTAGGCTTGGACAATGCAGCGAATTCTCGCTCTTAGTCCTTTATCTAGCTACGATGCAAATGAGCGAGTCCAGCATGCTCATCGTGCTCGGAGCCACCGTAATAACCATACTCACTTCGTCGTATGTGGTTGTGTTTAAGTACAAGAATCCCATAGCGATTTCGGATCGATTGCGCGTTGACTAATGATCACTAAGTCTGTGAGAGATCGACGAGTCCTCTTCCAACCATCTTTCCTTCAAGGATCTTGTCGATGCAATCTGAAAGTGTTTCCAGTGACAGCACCGTTGCCAGAGACTCGAGCGAGTCGATTTTCCAATTCGACGATAGTTTGTCCCAAATAGTTGCTTTTTGATCAAGCGGCAACTCTACAGAATCAACACCCAGCAAATTTACATGCCGAAGAATAAAAGGTAGAACAGTTCCCGTGAACGTCGGTGATTGGACCAGTCCACATGCCGCGAGGCTCGCGCCATAGTTCAGTGCCTTAATGGCATTCATCATCATGTCGCCACCCACTGTATCCACAACACCCGCCCATTTCTCACGTTGAAGGGGGCGGTGAGAGTCGTTCGAAACATCTTCGCGACTCAAGACTTCGTGTGCGCCTAGAGCTTTCAGGAACTCGGTTTGACTAGACTTGCCGGAAGCCGCAAAGGCTTGGTAGCCCAACGAACTCAGTAGATGAACTGCGACACTCCCAACTCCACCTGTTGCACCCGTCACAAGAACCGGTCCGTGCCCAGGGCGCATTCCGGCGTCTTCGAGTTTGTGAATGCACAGTGCCGCGGTAAATCCCGCAGTACCTAGAATCATGCTCTCTCGTAGGGACAATCCAGCAGGCAATGGGAGAGCCCATGTAGCCGGAATTCGGACACGTTGAGCGAATCCGCCGTCCGTGTCCATTCCCAAATCAAAGCCGATGGCGATCACTTCATCGCCTTCACGAAACCCTTCCGATTGTGAATCCAAAACTACACCAGCTACATCGATCCCTGGAGTATGCGGATAGTTGCGAGTTACTCCAGGTGCACCGGTTGCAGATAGAGCATCCTTGTAGTTCAACGACGAATAACGAACATCGATGAGAAGATCTCCTGGAGGCAGTTCGTCTACCGTCCGTTCCTGCACGGTCCGTTTGAAAGAACCATCATCGCTCTTCTCCACACGAAGTGCTTGAAATGAAGTCATTGGATCGATCCCGTGATTCGATTCCAGCCTCTTCGAATCGTAGCGGCCGTACCGGCAATGACCTCGGCAAGCGGCTTCTTGGGCATGACCCACGACACTCCGTAGACCTCGGCCTCTTTGCAAGCATTCATGATGTATTCATCGCTGGTTTGCAAAACGTCCACCAAATTAATCTTGACAGCACGCTCGCCATACCATGATTCCCCAGTCGAAACCACCTCGAGATCGACATTGTCCCGGTGCTCTTCAACGAATTCCTTGAATAAACCATGGGTGTCCTCTATTTCCTCTTTGAACTTGGATCGGGCTGCATCCGTATTTTCTCCAAATACCGAAAGGGTACGTTTGTACTGACCTGCTGTGAAGACTTCATAGTCCACATCGTGCTTTTTCAAGAGACGATTGAGATTCGGCAGTTCTGCTACGACACCAATTGAGCCAAGTACCGCAAAGGGGGCAGCAATAATCTTGTCTGCGACAACCGCAAGCATATAGCCCCCACTTGCTGCGACCTTGTCCACAGCGACTGTTAACGCTACTCCTGCGTTCTTCACTCGCAATAGCTGAGATGCGGCATAGCCGTAAGAGTGAACCATTCCTCCTGCACTCTCGACCCGAACGATGACCTCATCTTGCTTCTTGGCTCGTGTGAGAACAGCGGAAATTTCGTGCTTTAGGTTTGCAGTTCTTGACGCTTCTAGATCACCTTCGAAATCAAGCACATACAAACTGCGTTTGTCGTTGTCTTCTTTCTCCTTGGATTCGTCTGTACTTGACTCTGAACCGTCGTCACTGGTGTCGCTTGTAGATACTTCGTCAGCCGACTGTTCTTTGGCCACTTTCGTCTCTTTCTTGGGTTTCTTGGGCTTCTTGGCTTTCCGTGCCTTCTTCGCCTCTGCAGGTGTCAAAGACGCATGCTTCAGGGTTGACTCCATGTGTTCATAAAGTTCATTGATGTGTCGTACTTCAAGATGTCCAAAGGTGTCTCGGTGCTGCCGCTTGACGCTCGTGGCGATAGTTACCATGACTACTGCAAGAATGGCTGCCGTAATGGTCCCTGCTTTTAGAAAGAAGGAAAGATAATCTAGAAAGAATTCCATAGGTTCGGTGGTCCAGCTGTGAATGGTGTAAATTCTGTGATCTTCAAATTCGTCTTACTACTATGCCAACACTAGAGGATTGTGTCTAAGTAATGAATAGAGACCAGTGCATCGAACGCTTGAGAGAGCATTCTCGGCCCATTGCGTCTTTCGCCGAAGACATCACTGTTCTATTGAAAGTGAAGAACGAAGCAATTGTCGTTTCTACGTCAAGGGGAGCTATCGAGAGCGTTGATGTGAAATCTGCCGAAGATGTACGAATTGCATGTTTCGACTTTGATACCTGGTCTACAGCGTTTGATCTTCTTGTCGGGCACATTGATCTAGCAAGCGTGTTTCTGAATGGCAGAATTCGATCCAATGGATACTTGACCCTCATATTTCCCATTATGTCAATCTTCCAACACCAACGTGGTTCCGTCGCCCCCGAATAGCGACCGGAGCTACGCTAGCTAGCCAATCGTTTCTGTTCATCCACAAACTTATCAATCAACCATCCCGATATTGCTGTAGAACCTGGCCGATTTGGCAGGTTATCGTAACGAAACCACCGCGCCTCAGCAATTTCCTCGTCGTTGCATGCTATTTCTCCAGAGTGGTAGTCTGCGTGAAATCCCAACATCAACGAATTAGGAAATGGCCAGGGCTGACTTCCCAAGTAGCGAAGGTTCTGTACCATCAATCCAACTTCTTCTAATACTTCGCGGTGCACGGTTTGCTCAATGGACTCTCCCGGCTCGACAAAGCCCGCAATCGTACTGAACATTCCGTGTCGCCAACGGGAGTTACGCGCTAACAACGCCTCGTCTCCACGTCGTACAAGCACAATAATGCTAGGACTGAGTCGTGGATAGTTGATCAATCCGCACTTACTACATTGCTTTGCACGATCGGTAGGATGGTCGTCGGTGGGCGTGCCACAACGACCACAGAAGAGATGATCCTTGTTCCAATCCACCATTTGCTTGGCGCGACCAGCCAAGTAGAACATGCTCGACTCTACACGACCAAGCCAACTGTTCAGGTCTCCGAGAACGTAGGGAGCTACTGGATTTCCCCGAGCCTCGATTGCATAGCAGTGTACATTGCGCCAAGTTCCCAAGTAAATTTTGGCAACTATTTCTGCATCCACCCAGCGAAACTCATCGGATGTGACTGGTCGCGGAACTCCGGACTCCACTATCGAAAGCAATTGGCCATCGATAAACACAAAGCAGTGCGAGTCCCCTGGGGTGCCATCCTCCGGTTCCCGTGCTAGTGAGACGAAACTATCTGGATCTGTAAGCCACATCTGTTTGCCCGATAGCGATGAGCGGAGAGTAGTTTAATGACTAAGGTCTCGAATCCATTCAAGAGCTAGACGCAACCAACCCTAGGGTGGTGTTGTGAACTGCATACATCGAGCCTCTGGCGGGGAGGTGTTGCCAAGTTCGAATCTGGATTCGTCCGAGCCAGCTCTGGTCTCGATATCTTGCTATGAGAGTGCACGGACAAACATCCAGTCCGTTGCTAGCTAGCAGAATTTCATTCCAGTTCTAAAGCAGCGACCGAATCTGTTGCAATTCCACATCGGAAAGAGACTTCCGCCGAACATCAGCTTTCTCCAATGCCAGAGCACCACGGTGTCTCAGGTTCGAACGGTCTGTGTTTTTCACCCACGAGAATAGTCGTACTGGATCGGATTTCGCCCAGTAATCAAACAGGTTTTGCAAATACTCGCTTCGTTCGCTCTCTGCGAGCAGATCTCGCAACTCAATTGCTTCACTGAAACGGTCTCGGTCAACGAGAAACTCTCCCAATCCTCGACCCGCTACAAATTTGGCTCGACTATCACCCATTTGAGCAAGGAACAACTTAGCTAACTGTACGTCTTTCCTTGCCACTTCGACCACGACTATGAACTCCAAGCCATTTTCATCATTGGTGTGTGAATTACGACGAGCAATTTTGAATGCACGTTTTGGATCTTCTGCTACAACTTTACGAAGCACTTCAAACCAAGAGTCAACCGAAGTTTTTCCTTTCCGGGATCTAGACTCGAACCACCGCAATGGTGCCATCCATGAAGAGTCCGACCAATAAGAAGTGACTTGGAGTTCGACCGAATCCACGTAATCTACATGTACCCTATATATCAAGCGGGCCGCTCTTCTCGGGGAGTTCCTCGCAATGTGGCTTACAGCACGAGCTACCCCCCATTCCCGTAAGTCGTTCGGTAGAAGACTGGGACTTCTCAGAATCTCGTTTGGAACAGTACGCGCCCACTCATCAATGGCAATTCGTCGTAATGGATAACGCAGATTCGTGAGCTCCAGTTTCGAGATGGCCTTCAATGCTTCCAAGGGGTCCCTATGCCCCCAGGCCATCACGACGGTCATCAAAGGCACATCCATCTGACTCTCATGGCATTCAACGGCAAGTTCAAAAGCAGGTAGGAGATCGGTTTCTGAAACTTGCTTAAAGAGGAAGTCCATGACCCAGGATCGTTCATAGACGTTTGGCATCGAGCGACAAATTGTAGAGATGAAGTGGAATTGGTAGTCTGAGATGTCGAGCCATGCAGCGGCAATGTCCCGTAGCGATGAGGTTCGAAAATAGCCAAGAAAGGGACTGTCAATCATCGAATGCCAAGCTCGTTCCAATTCCTCAACGGAAAGTTGGGAGTAGGACTTTTCAAGTAGATCGTCGACGTATATGTCCTCACCTAGTTCGAGCCGAAGATCACGATCTTGGTCCATAGCCATCCTGTGGCCGTAGACTAGAATCGCCTCTAGTGCGATGGTTCTATTCGGTTCTTCAAGCTTCTTGGCTCGGTTAACAGCTGCCTCCAAATCTGAAATTGCCCAGCCGCGAAACACCCCACTGATTAAGAATCTCGTGTCAGTAGAAGGAAAACTTAGAGCGACGTCCAGAGCCCTCTCGGGTTGTCTGCGCGCCATTTGGTTCAAGATGTAATGCTGCAGACTTCGACGAAGACTTCGGTCCTCAACCTTCTTCGATTGCTGGAGCATTTCGTCGAGCCGAGCATCAGAGGTGTTCCGAACCATCGAATGTATTGCTCGATACTTGTGAAAGTCTGTGTCTAAATCTAGTAGTTCGTCGATGTCTCTAACTACTGTGTCCCAAGGATTGATTGGCGGCACTTCATCAGAAAGAAGCCCCGCTCTCCACAGCAGTATGTTCGAAGGACTTACTTCCGCCGAATATCCGGAAGTGCTCTCATGAACATCAATCGATCCCGCAACACTGCCAGCTACAACTAGCAAGACAGCAATGCAATTTTTAGGATCGAACGATTGACGAATGATGCGGTGGCGAGAGTCAAGCACCTCTTTGGCTGACTCTAGACTAGCCATAGTTCTTGTTTCTATCGTTTCGACTCAGTAGCTTGTGTGGCGCGTTCTAATTCATCCAACTTCTCTAACGCGACCTGAATTCGATATCGCGTGCCTAGCTCAGGAGTCGCGCCGTAACCTTCTGGATCCTTGGGGTACAGAACAGCTAGGATATTAGGAATCAATTGCCACACCGATTCGGATTTGAAAACTGCCCTGCCGTTTTGAATCTCCATCATGTCAAGACTCTGGTCGGCGTGGAAGTCGGGATTTCTGCAAATTCCTTTTGCCACGTGTCGACAAGCAAAGTCTTGAGTCCCGATATTCTTTGGAGCTCCCGATCAAATGGACGAGGTTCTACAGGACTCCTGCCCGACCAGCAGCACGCTAACCATCAGAAAGCTGTATTTGAACTTCCTCGTTTCAAGGTCTCCAGCTCACATCCAAGCGTACATGCATACTGTGAAATTCCAATGCGATTCTACACGCAGGGCGGGAATTCTGTTTTGTTGAGCACTTGGTAGAGACTCTCATTCGTATGAGCAATTCCTCATCTACACAGCCTTGCTACAATTTTTTGATCGGCTCACAATAGCTGCGCATACCTCACAACGCTCTTCAGTAACCCCTACTCAGGAAAACTACATTGTCTGACCCCATTTCGATTTCAAACCCTGGATCCTCGCCTCGACTAGGACTGAAGACATTTGCAACCAATTTTCTGGGGTCTGCCCCCACCTGGTACAAGCAGACAATTGTTGCGTTCCTCATCCTCAATCCAATACTTTGGTGGATGGCATCTCTTGCACCTCTATTCGAAGGTTCGTTTATTGGCGCTGCGCTGTCGCATATGCACACTGTTGCAGGTTGGGCTCTCGTGTTGGAGTTCATCTTTACGCTTGCGATGGCTCTCAGGTGCTATCCATTACAACCAGGCGGCTTGTTAGCCATCGAAGCCATTGCATTGGGAATGACCAACACAAAGCACGTGTATCAGGAAATAGTGACCGGATTCCCTGTAATTCTTCTCCTGCTGTTCATGGTTACCGCGATCTTCTTCATGCGCGAGCTTCTTCTGTTCATTTTCACGAAGATACTTGTTAGAGTACGGTCGCAAATTCTCTTGGCGATACTCTTCAGTTCCGTTGCCGCGGTGCTGTCGGCATTTCTCGATGCTCTGACGGTGACAGCGGTTGTTATTAGTGTGGGATTGGGATTCTGGCACGTCTACAACCAAGTGGTAAAGGCGGACGACCCGCCAAAGGACGAAGAATCTAGGTTGGAGCGCGAGAAGGAACTCGAGAAATTTCGTGCATTTCTCCGCGGCTTGTTAATGCATGCGGCTGTGGGTACTGCAATTGGCGGCGTGATGACCACCGTGGGAGAGCCGCAAAACCTCCTTATTGCCAAGGTAATGGGGTGGGAATTCATCGAGTTTTTTCTAAGAATGGCAATCGTGACGATCCCAGTGATGGTCGTGGGATTTAGTACCTGCCTGTTGCTCGAACTAACCGGCTGGTTTCATTACGGAGCGAAGCTTCCCAATCCCATTCGAAACATAATGCAAGAATTCGAGAATAAGGAAGATATCAATCGCACATCGGGTGAGAAAGCCCAACTAGTTATACAGGCAATCGCGGCGATTTTGCTTGTTATAGCACTGGCATTTCACATTGCAGAAGTAGGTATCGTTGGTTTGATGATCATCGTCGTACAAACTGCCTTCAATGGAATCGTTGATGAACATAGGATCGCCGATGGCTTTGGTGAGGCCCTTCCGTTTATTTCGTTGCTTGTCGTCTTTTTCGCCATCGTCGCCGTTATTCACGACCAGCACTTGTTTGCGCCAGTTGTTACTTGGGTTCTTACTCTGGAAGCAGCCCAACAGCCGGGAATGTTCTATATCGCAAATGGGCTACTTTCGGCAATTAGCGACAACGTTTTCGTGGCTACCGTCTACATAAAGGAAATTGAGGCTGCATACCAAGCCGGGGCTATCGACCGTCACTTGTTTGACATTCTCGCAATTGCGGTAAATACTGGAACGAATATTCCTAGCGTTCTCACTCCGAACGGCCAGGCTGCGTTCTTGTTTCTCCTCACCACTTCGTTAGCACCTCTAATCAATCTCTCGTACATGAGAATGGTGCAAATGGCTTTTCCATACTTTGTGACAATGGGAATTACCGGATGGTGTATGGTGACGTTTTTCCTATACCAAGGATGACCTAGTACAGAATTGAGTGTATAGCTAAGGGCCTTCGCTTTCTTGGAGCCGAGGCTGCAGGTCTCGAATGTATGCTTCATGCGCCTCAATTTCTTCGTCCGTTGCACGTACAAGAATGGGACGCATTCGTTTGTACGCGGCTGGGTCCAACGCATGCTCCTTCCTTTGGGATTGCGACTCTGAGTCACTGAACAAGCCAACCTCACCTGCAGTCATTTTGATGTAGACCCGAGCGAGCAATCTGGCATCTACTAGAGCTCCATGAGCTTCTTCGCGAGTTGTCGTGTCCACGTTGTAACGCTTACACAATGCGTCCAAATTGTTGTATTGACGCGCGTGTTTACGCCCCGCAATCTCTAACGAGTCGACCACTTTGCAAACTTGATCCACACGTTCCTCGTAACCGCTGAGCTTGAGCTCATTGTTAAGGAACGGTATATCAAAGGAAGCGTTGTGTATGACTACCTCGTTGTCTCTTACAAACTCTAGAAAGTCAGACGCTATTTCCGTAAACACCGGTTCGTTGGACAGTCTGGCTAGCGAGAGACCATGTACTTTTTGTGCTTCTGGATCGATTTCTCGTTCCGGGTTCACGTACGCATGAAATTCTCGTTCAGTAATCTGGAAGTTGTTCACTTCAACGCATCCCACCTCAATGATCCGATGCCCCTCGTGAACATCCAGGCCTGTGGTTTCCGTGTCTAGTACCAAAAACCGACTAGCGCTCATTGCATTGTCCCAAGAATTCTTGAAATTTGCGGGCCTGGTCACGTGCCAAAGTATCTACCCGTTCGTTTTCGGGATTCCCACTGTGACCCTTGACCCAACGCCACTGAACTTCCTGTTGATTTACAAGCTCATCCAAGCGTTGCCACAGTTCAATGTTCTTCACCGGAGATTTCTTAACTGTACGCCAACCGTTCTTGCGCCAAGATTGAATGTATACCGTTATTCCATCGCGAAGATACTTCGAGTCCGTGAACAAGAGAACTTTGGATGAATTCTGGCAAGCCTCCAACCCCTTGATCGCGGCAATCATCTCCATACGATTGTTAGTTGTGTGCCGAGCTCCTCCAGAGAGTTCAAGTTCGTCGTTGCCTGTGATGAGCAACGCGGCCCAACCGCCGGGTCCTGGGTTGTGCAAACACGCTCCGTCGGTATAGATCCGAACGGGATTCAAAGCTTCAATTCGTTACGAAGAATAGGATCAACTAACTATGGAATTTCGGCGAACTCTTGAACTTGGTACTTCAAAGTGGCCTCGCTTCGCAGCGAGTCGATGAACGAAACCAATCCGTTGGTCTTCAATCCGTCAAGGAGTTCGTCACGAACCTGTGTTTGTTGTGCTTGTGGCAGTTCGTTGTAGTCTCCGAGTTCCATTCGAGACACAACGACAATGGCAAACTCGATGGGACTAACGTCGACAGAGAGAATCTTGCGCTCTTCGTCTGAAGGCAATCGTTCAGCGAAGGCGGCTTCAAGGATATTCCGATTCACTTCGGTGTTGTTCTTTTGAGTCGCATCATATGTAGTCCACTCAAATTCGAACTCATTAGCCACGGACGAATAATCCTTGGTTTCCTCTAGACTTGCCAATGCTCCGTCTCGTGCTTCTTCAGCAAGCCGTCTAGCTCTCATCGACTTCAACCCACCTTCGATTTGTGGTCGAACTTCATCCACGGGACGAAGCTTTGGCTCGGTTCGAGAAACAATCCTGCCCACGAGAGTTTGGCTATCAGACACTTCAATGGGCCGACTGTTTGCATCAATGTTAAGGACATCTCCGTCCAGCAGTTCGTCGCGTACACGATAGGCATCAAAGGGAGGTTCTCCGTTGCTCCGATTAATTCCAGCTTGATACTGGATTTCAAGCCCCAATGCTGTCGCGGCCGGCTCCAATGAAAGGTTGTCTTCGAACGTAATTCTGTCGAGCTCTGCGATTGCCTCTTCATATGCGGGAGTTGCCAAATCAGCAAGGATAGACTCCCGAATTTGAGCTTCGCGCTCTTCAAATGGAGTACGTTCCACTTCCTGAATTTCATGGAGTTGAATGATGTGAACGCCGAATTCCGTTTCGAATGGCTCCGATACCTCGTCTGCTTCCATACTGAACAGTACTTGCTCGAACTCTGGCACGTAGTAGCCTCGCCCAGCAAATCCCAAGTCTCCCCCATTGACAGCAGTACTTACGTCGTCAGATATTTCTTCTGCAATCTCTGAGAAACTCTCACCGTCAGACACTCTTTGGCGAACTTCGAGCAATTGACTGATGGCGTCTTCCTTAGTTCGCTCGTCACCTACATGGAGCAGAATGTGCGAGGACTTGCGTTCGGCATTGGATTCAGCCACCTTTTTCTCAGCCTCATAAGATTCGAGCACATCGGTGTCGTCAATGACCAGATCGGTCTCAAACACCTTGCGGTCCAGTAGGACATAAGCCACTTCATACTCCTCCCGGGTCATGAAGTCCCCACTGTTTTCCTCAAAGTACTCAAGAACCTCTTCGTCCGTTGGCTCATAGTCCCCCAAGAAAGAATTTGAGACGAATGTGACAAATGCAATATCACGAGTCTGACCTGCTATTGAAGAAGCATCGCGAACTTCGCGTTCAGTCACAAATGAAGTGTTTTCCAAAGTACGCACGAGGCGAGTGATCACTTCGTCTTCTCGAGCGCTAGCCTCGTAGGATTGGGGTGAGAACCCCGCTCGGCTAATAACCCGTACGAATTGCTCAGGATCGAACTCACCATCTTGCTGAAAAGCGGGATTCGTCTGAAGCCGATCAACGAATTCCTTCTTTGACGATTCGAAGCCGATTTGTTCTGCTTTTTGTCTGACAAGTCGATTATTGATCAACTGTCTAAGAACCGTTTGGTTGTTAATGACGCTTTCGACGTAGGAAGGATCGAGATCGCTACCGTACATCCTTCGAAAATTCTGACGTTGAACCTGCACTGATCGCAGCAGTTCGTCTTCCGTGACGGAATCACCGTTGACTTTAACAACGGCAGGTTCGGAAACGGCAAAGAGATTGAAGGCTCCGAATCCAAAGACAACCAACACGAAACAAATGATGCCGGCAAGAATCTTGGCTCCAAGAGTCTGGGCTCCCGCACGCATTTTTTGCAGCATAGAAAACTCCGCTTCGGGTTAGAGAAGCAGCCTCATTCAGTTAGCCAGCAAACGAATGTTGAGGTCCACGAATTGAATCCTCGCAGACATCCGCGAACAACTAGGTCAGTTGACGGATTCCTTGAGGGCTTTGCCCGGCTTGAAGAGGACAACCTTACGAGAAGGCACCTGAATCGCTGCGCCAGTTTGTGGATGCCGACCCGTATAAGCGGGACGATCCTTGACTGAGAAGTTTCCGAATCCGGCCAGTGCAACCGTGTCCGCTTCGTTAAGAGCACTCGCAATTCCTCCCAGAACTGCGTTCAATGCTGCCGAAGCCTCGTCTTTCTTCAGACCCGTCTCGGTTCGGACATGGTTGATAAGTTCAGATTTGTTCATTCGTGTATCTCCGTTTCCTCGAATGGAAGGCACTGCGACCAACCGTGGTCGCGTTGATTTCGTACCAGAGAGCAATTGTGCATGGTCCCGTTAGGAGCCACTCGCTTCTCTTCGCTCTGGAATCGTTTTGTCTTGGTAAACCAGTATCGGATCACTTTCACCGGTAACGACATTAGCATCGATCACAACTCTGGCTATATTGTCGTTTGAAGGAAGGTCAAACATCGTGTCCAACAGAATCTCTTCCATGATGGACCGAAGACCTCTAGCGCCCGTCTTTCGTTCCTTGGCTTTTTCGGCAATCGCCATCAGTGCATCTTGCCGAAACTCAATCTCCGCATCTTCCATGCGGAATAGTTCCGTGTACTGCTTGGTAAGGGAGTTTTTTGGCTCTGTGAGGATTTGAACCATCGAAGTCGTATCAAGCTCAGTCAACGTGGCGACCACGGGCAATCTTCCGACAAATTCGGGAATTAGCCCGTATCGAATCAGATCCTCGGGTTCGACCATGGAAAGAGTCTCGTCAATGTCGGCATCGCTTGGTCCATTTACCGTTGCTTCAAATCCTATTCCTCCTTCACGGGTTCGATCATTGATCACTTTGTCGAGTCCAGCGAACGCTCCACCACAAATAAACAAGATGTTAGTAGTGTCTACCTGCAAATAGTCTCCTTGAGGGTGTTTCCGTCCGCCGTGCGGTGGAACCGAAGCCGTTGTACCTTCGATTAGCTTCAGCAGCGCTTGTTGAACGCCTTCACCAGAAACATCACGAGTGATTGAAGGATTGTCGGACTTGCGAGAAATCTTGTCTATTTCGTCGATATAAACAATCCCTCTCTCTGCTCGTTCGGTGTCGTAGTCGCACTTTTGTAGCAGTTTCTGGATGATGTTTTCGACATCCTCGCCTACGTAGCCAGCCTCCGTCAGAGTAGTAGCGTCGGCAATGGCAAAAGGTACATCCAAGAGCCTAGCTAACGTCTCCGCCAATAACGTCTTGCCGCATCCAGTTGGACCTATGAGCAAGATATTGGCCTTGGACAGTTCAACCTCACTCTTGACATTGGAAGCAAGACGTTTGTAGTGAGTGTAAACCGCGACGGAAAGTACACGCTTTGCGTACTCCTGGCCAATCACGTAGTCGTCAAGACTCTCCTTAAGCTCCTGCGGGATCGGCAGTCTTTGCCGACTATTTTCTTCCGTTTGGTGCATGAGGTCTTGTTCGACCATCGCCATGCACTCCAATACGCACTCGTCGCAAATGTATTGGGTAGGTCCTTGGATAAGTTTGCGCACTTCGTACGCAGCTTTCCCGCAGAAGGAACATTCTGTCTTGGTAGTTGGAGGTCCGTTACCGATTCTGTCCATGAATTCCGCCTTTACTGAACCCTCACATTAGGACTGAGCCGCATGCAAAGTCGCCTGTCTTTAAATGCCTTGATATCACTCTTAAGTATTTTACGAGAATTAGAACTAACCAAAACGATTACCGCAACAGCTCTTGTCAATCAATTGTGAACGAGGTCACGGAATTCATCTCACCAAATCAGCAAGCTCGACATAAACACGGTTAACTGGTCACTCGAGTTTCACGCACTTTATCTATGATTCCGTAGTCCAAGGCCTCCTGCGCGTTCATCCAAAAATCCCGGTCGGTATCTTCAGCAATTCTCTTCACAGGCTGACCTGTATGCAGTGCGAGAATCTCATTAAGCTTGTCTCGCATCAACATAATCTCTCGGGCCTGAATTTCGATATCAGCTGCTACTCCAGAAGAGCCTCCGCTCGGTTGATGGAGCATGACTCGAGAATTTGGAAGAACCGAACGCTTTCCTTTGGCACCAGAGGCTAATAAAAAGGCTCCCATGCTCGCAGCCTGGCCAACACATGTTGTGGCAACATCCGATCTGATGTACTGCATGGTGTCATAGATTGACAAGCCAGCTGACACCGCACCTCCGGGCGAATTGATATACAAGTGAATATCTTTGTCGGGGTTTTCCGACTCGCACCACAGCAACTGGGCCACGACTACGTTGGCTACATTATCGTCGACCACCCCCACCAAAAAGACGATTCGTTCCTTAAGCAGGCGCGAAAAGATGTCGTACGACCGCTCTCCTCGGGCGTTTTGCTCAAGTACAACTGGAACAAAATTGAAGTTTTGAAGTTCGTCCGTCATTTCTTGCCTCCTACAAGATTCCAAAGTCGTTTGAATATTCCACCTTTCTTGTCCTCTTCGTCTATCGACGGCTCGACATCCTGTTCAGATTCTGTGTCTTCCGTTGCCTCGAGACGCGACCGCAATGCATCAACTTCTTCCTTTCCCTGCCTAATCTCATCTTCCGATACAGGAGATATCCAAGTAAACGGTCCTCCACTGGGTTCTCTGCTCTCCAGCTCTTCGTCGATCTTGGATTGCTGAAAATCGGCTACTGACGTCGGTTGTTCTTCAATATTCAGTTTGGGAACCATGTCTTTGAGAACCTTTTCCGTCAACAATTCTGCATGGGTTCGTCTCTGAAATTCCTCTGTATGTAGGATGTCAGTACTTTGGCCAAGAGCAGACCTAACTTGATGGTGCACCATAAGTGCTTTGTTCAGGTCTTCCGGAGCTATTTGAATGTCGTTCTTTAGCGCATATTGCTGAATTATCCAATTCTGCAATAGCTGAGTGCGATGTCCCTGAAGGTCAGATTCCTCAATCGAAGCGTCTTTGCCTGAATTCTGAAAAGATCCGAGTGGAATGTCCACAGGATTCATAACGACAAGCTGTTGCATAATCTGCTGATACACCAACGAATCGGCCCTTCTGCTTAACGACTCCTCCAACGATTTCCTTAAGCTAGTACGCAGTTCCTCCTCGTTGCTTACGTCTTGTCCGAGACTCTCGAAAAACTCCTCATTTAGTTCAGGGTGAGTCCTCTTCTGAATAGATTCCACATGTATTTCCACATGAAGCTTTCCTTGTGAGTCCTGACCACTTTCGCCTTCCGACTCGGTCGCAGACGCTACCTCAGTCTCACTTTCGGAAACATTGACACTATTATCTATAATGTCTACTTCTTGATCAATTACAAACTTGTCATCCCTTGACTTTCCCAGAATTTCATTCGATATAATAGTTAAAATTTCATCGCCCTTAAAGTTTTCTCTATCTGCTACTCTGATAGTATAAGGGGCATCTTGTACATTTGGTAATCCTTCTACTCCTTTTATGACAACAGATCCCAAATCCTTAATTCTATACTCAACGACATGATCCATTTCAACCGGACCTTCTACAAAGTCAATTTCACTCTTCTGATCCAAAAGTGATTTCAATTGATTGTCAATATCCTCTTCTGATATGTCAGATATCGGTCTTGCAATATTTAAGTCTTCAAAATTATCAATGATTAAGTCTGGCTCTGTGACTAAGTCCACAAAGTACTCTAGATTCGGGTCATCTCTTTCAGAGAGGTAGTTTAAGTTGGAGATGTGAGCAATTCGTAAGTTGTGCTTTCCGATTGCATCTCTGAGTGATTCTTCAGTCTTCTTGACCTTAATCTCCGCAAGAATGCCACTACCGTAGCGTTCGCGAATTAGATTCTTCGGAACATTTCCCTTACGGAATCCGGGTAGCACAGCTTTAGTGGCCACGCTCTTGATCTGCTCTTCCATTTCCCCGCTGAGTTCGTCCGCTCCAACGAGGACATGGAGGTTCCGTTCGATGGGACCAGTTGGTCTAATCGTAGATTGCATCGATTACAGTTGAGTCAATTTTGTCTACTTGGTGGAACTACGATGGGGTGGATGATGGGATTTGAACCCACGACCGCTGGAACCACAATCCAGTGCTCTACCACCTGAGCTACATCCACCATCGCAAAAAGGCCCTAACTGCGTCGAATTCTATTCTTCGGCAGTCTTGGACGGTCCTTAGTGTACCAAGAAGCCAACTGGCACGCCCGAAAGGACTCGAACCTTTAACCGCCGGCTTAGAAGGCCGATGCTCTATCCAGTTGAGCTACGGGCGCAACACTGATTCACAATGTGAGTTGGTGGTCGGGGTAGAGAGATTCGAACTCCCGACCCTCTGCTCCCAAAGCAGATGCGCTACCAGACTGCGCTATACCCCGTCGATGCTCAAATCTAGCATGTTTCCCGTCTAAATGCTACTTGGTCACGTGGCATCATGCAAGCGATTTAGCCGTCTACTCGTTGCTGGAAACAAGAAAAAAACCAATAATGCAAAATACGGCACGAAATCGATCTGCTATCACTTGACACCGAATGAACGCGAAAGTTCTCGACGGTAACGCTATCGCGAGACAAATACGTCAGAATGTCAAAGAACGCGTTCATCAACTACGTTCGGAACGCTCTATTCAACCGTGCCTAACAGTGATACTGGTCGGTGACGATCCTGCTTCATCACTTTACGTACGATTGAAACGAAGAGACTGCGAAGAGACAGGGATCATCTGCCATGTCACGAATCTCCCCTCCTCAGTCAAGTCCGAGGATCTTGGTCGGTACATTCAACAATTGAACAGCGACGAGACCGTTCACGGAATCCTTCTTCAGCTTCCTCTTCCTGACTCTCTCGACACGAATGAAGTCATCGAGCACATCCTTCCGCATAAGGATGTCGATGGAATCACTCCGTTCAACCTAGGAATGCTGACTCTACGTCAACCGGCTCACCGCTGCTGTACACCCAAAGGAGTCATGACTCTATTGCGTCATACTGGTACCGATCTCATGGGCTTAAACGCCGTTGTCGTCGGCGCGTCAAACCACGTTGGAAGACCAATGTGTCTCGAGCTCCTAATGGCTGGATGTACGGTGACAGTATGTCATCGACACTCCAAAGATACGCAAGGGCATACTAGAAGAGCCGACATACTTGTTACAGCGACGGGCAAAGGCGGCTTGATTCGTCGCGATTGGGTGAAACCCGGAGCCATAGTGATTGATATTGGAATTCAAACACAGGCAGATGGGTCATTGCAAGGCGATGTGGACTTCGAAAATGTCAGTGAAGTCGCATCCTGGATTACTCCGGTACCTGGAGGAGTAGGTCCGATGACGCGAGTATCGATACTTCAGAATCTCTTGGACGCCGTCGAAGCACTAGAGAAATGACTGCTCTATTCGTATCGGACATCCATCTCGATCTCACACATGAATCGAGACTCCGCGCGCTTGACCGAGTCTTAAGTGATGCACTACAAGCAAATGCAGACATCTACGTCTTGGGCGACCTTGTGGAGGTTTGGGTCGGCGATGACGACGATAGCCAATTTGCAGACTTGGTACGACATACCTTGGGGAAGTACGGCAAACGTACTCCACTCTACTTAATGCATGGAAATCGGGATTTCCTGTTCGGCGAAAAGTTTGCTTCTGATGTCAATGCAAAGCTGCTTGAAGATCCAACGATTGTTGATCTAAACAGTCAACATTACTTACTGTCTCATGGAGACGCATTCTGTACAAGCGACATTGCCTACCAGCAAATGCGACAAATGTTTCGTTCAAGAGAGTTCCAGGAGAACTTCCTCGCCCAAGACTTGGCCTCGCGAAGACAGTTTGCACAGAATGTCCGCGAGCAAAGTCAAGAATCGAACGCCAACAAACCCGACCAAATCACAGACGTCGTAGAAGACGCAGTGCGTGACGCGCTCAAGCAATACGACTGTGCCACCGTCATTCATGGTCACACGCACCGACCTGGGTTGCATGACTTGGGTGAGGGCCTTTCTCGCTATGTCTTGGGTTCCTGGGAAAGATGCGGTTGGTGCGGCTGGTTCCGCGATGAATTCACTCTTCAGTGTTTTGAGATCGAAGGAGGTCCGCTATGAAAGCGAAACTGCGCATCTTCCTCTGTAACAAGGCGGGTTTCTTCCATCAGGAGGCTCATCGTACGTGAACTAACGTCTTGTTGGTCTGCAACCTCCTCTGCCATCTCTAAGTAGGAAAGGAAGTGTCGAGCTTCCGAATCGCACAGTCGTACGTAAAGATCCGCTACTTGTGGTGCAAGAACGTCTAACAAACATCTAAATCGTTCGCAACTGCGAGCCTCAATAATCGCAGCGACAATGAACAAGTCTGAGTTCGATTCTCCCGGAAGGTTTCGAACGAACGTGTGCAAACTCTTTGCGTACCGGCTTGGACTCAATGGTCGAAATTGGTGCCCTCTTGACTCCATGAGCACCAATACTTGCTCGAAGTGTCTCATTTCTTCCCGAACAATACGCGACAGACGTGTACAAAAATCAGCTCTACCGGCGTGGCGATAAATGAGTGACAACGCCGAACTTGCGGCTTTCCGTTCGCAGTGTGCGTGATCGACCAACAGCAGATCTTCTTGATTGGCCGCAGCTTCTACCCACGTGTGCGGTGTGGGCACTTTAAGAAACTTCTCAGGAGACACGTTCAACAACCACTGTTCTTCACATAACCGTGAATTGAGGACTTTGAGCTTGCGAACGGACTACGAACCTTGCAACTCGAACAAAGACGATTCTTGAGAAGATTCAAGATCACGTTGGGTCTTGGATGTGTCGTTGCGATGATCCGATAGCTCAAGAAGATAGTCCTCGTTCACGTCGATGCAGTTGTAATGTCCGTCAAATATTGAACATTCAAATCCATCAACAGTAGGGTTTCCTTCCCGCGCTGAATCGATTAAGTCGTCTAGAGTCTGGTAAACAAGCATGTCGGCATTGATAATTCGGGCGATCTGCTCCTCTGTTCGATCATTCGCTATGAACTCCTCGCTCGTCGGCATATCGATTCCAAACACATTTGGATAGCGAACAGGGGGTGCAGCTACGCCCACATACACCTTGTTAGCTCCCGCGTCTCTTGCCTGTTGAACAATCTCGTGCAACGTAGTTCCCCGTACGACAGAATCTTCGATCAAGAGTACATTCTTGTTCTCAAATTCCAGCCGAATTGCATTAAGCTTTTGTCGAACCGACTTCCTTCGCATGGATTGACCGGGCATGATGAATGTTCGACCGATGTAGCGATTCTTGACAAATCCTTCTCTCAACTTGACGTCGAGCCGGTGAGCGACTGGAATTGCAGCCGTCCGGCTCGTTTCCGGGATGGGGATTACAACATCTATGTCGTGTCCTTTCTGGCTGAAGCAGTTCAGTACTTGGTCCGCTAGCTTGTCTCCCATTCGCAATCGCGCTTTGTAGACTGAAATGTCATCGATGACGGAGTCGGGACGAGCAAGATAGACATGCTCGAAGATGCAGGGAGTCAGTTGCGTCTCCGACGCGCAAATCTCGGAGTGCATGTGGCCATTCTCGTCAATGTATATGGCCTCTCCAGCACGAACATCCCGAACAATGTCGTAGCCCAAGACATGCAAAGCTGCAGACTCGCTTGCAATCATATAGTCATTGGTTGCGTTTCGTCTGCAACCCACAACCAATGGTCGGATACCACGAGGATCACGGAATCCAACAATTCCGCCCCCTACGATGAGAGCAACCGCGGCGTATGCACCGCGACACACTGCGTTCACGCCGCGAACAGCTTCAAATATGTGGCTGGGATCGACCGTTTTTGAAGCCGAGAGTGCAAGCTCGTTCGCAAAGACGTTCAGAAGTGTCTCAGAGTCAGATGCGGTATTGATGTGCCGCATCACATCGCGAAAGTAGAAACGACGTAGTTCCTTGGTGTTTGTTAGATTGCCGTTGTGCGCCATAAAAATTCCGTGAGGGGAATTCACATACATAGGCTGTGACTCTAATGAGCTGGCACTTCCTGCTGTGGGATATCGGTTGTGTCCTAGTCCGATGTTGCCTCGCAGTGTGTCGATGTCTTTCTGCCGAAACACCTCGCTGACCAAACCGTTGTCTTTGCGCATGTAACATCGGTCTTCTGAAGACGTGACGGTGACGATTCCGGCGGAATCTTGTCCTCGATGTTGTAGGACAAGTAGCGCATCGTAGATTTCCTGACTTACTGGCTGACTGCTAACAATCCCTACAACGCCACACATCTCAAGTCATTTTTCTTGCGGGGGACTAGTTGAAATCCAACTAACAAATAGTTCCCAAATGTCGCGAACAATGTGTTCGAACTGCATGAGGTGGGTGAGCAAAAACGAATCTTTGAGAATTTCGTTGTTAGTGGACTTCAGATTGAAAATTATACCGACTGCAATGAGAATGAAACATCCCCTCAAAATTCCAAACAGGAATCCTAAACCCTTGTCGACACCTTCGAGACCAATGCGCACAAGCGACTCTTTGACAAGTGACTGAACAAACGCACCAACTACCAACACGACAATCAATATGATTGTCGATCCAACGGCTTGTGGGATCCACGCCTTATCTAAGGCAATACTTGAAAACATCCAGTCCCCGAGTTGCTTGCCCAGAATAATGGCGCAAATCACACCAACAACCCAGCTTGTTAGCGAGATGAGCTCGCTGAGGAATCCGTTGCGCCAGCCAAACAGACTTGACACGAGAATTACGACAAGAAGCCCAATGTCGAGTGCGCTGAAGGTCAGAGCTTCCATATTTTCCGGTGTTAGTAGTCGAACCCCACAACTATGGGATCTACTTGATAGCTTTCGTGGAACTGAGCAACTGTATTCTGTGCGTCTTCGCGCTTGATATAGGGACCCGCAACGACTCTATGAACTCTGCTCTTGTTGACCATCGCACTTGAAATCCACGCTCTGTGTCCGTCTGACTCGACAGTTGCTTTAAGACTCTCCGCATTTTCTAGATTGGCAAAACTGGCAAGTTGCACGGCCCACTGTGTTGCTCCATCGGCATTGAAGATCAGAACGGGTTCTCCGACACGGTTGCCAGTTTCTGCTAAATATCCGTCTTCCACTATGGATGAAACCACTTGCTCGGCTCGATCAATCTGACGTGGATCCGGGACATCTAGTATGGGAGGCTCGAAATGGTCTAAGTCCGCCTGTTCCATTGGTGGAATGTCGAAATCGAGCTCCACGGGTTTGTCGAAGAACATGGGGACAACAATAACCAGCAGGGAGGCTACGAATACGCCACCGATGATTCTGTTTCGCGTTCTTTCTGTCATGTCAACCTCGGCGTTCCATGCCGATCGTGATCATATTTCTGACACGACTCACCAGTTCAAACGATCCTGCAACCAGAATTAAGCCGTGCGGGCTGCTTGAGCCCACCAAGTAGTCTAACGCAACTTCAAGGTCGGGTTCAACTCGTACAGACTTAGGATACAACTTTTTTGCAAGTTCTTCGGCAGTTTGCCCACGATGTCCTAATGTCGACGTGACTGAAACTCTACGGTCTGGGAGATCTAAGGCTTCCAATATTCCAGCTGCATCCTTGTCTTCCATACATGCAAAGAGCAAGCCAATATCTCGGCTGGGATACAGGAGGTCCAACTGCGTTCGAGTGTACTTCGCGGCGTCTGGGTTGTGTCCTACATCCAACAACCAGTCCCGATCTCGGTAGCGCATGAGTTCCATTCGGCCGGGAAGAGCGCCCTCGCTCAAATCGGTCGTTCTCATTTGGTCGAATTCTTCTTCCAAAACAACGACGGTCTGTAGCGCCAGTGCGGCCGAATCCGGCATCGTTGGCAGGTACTTGTATGAGAACGAAGTCTCAAACTCACTGTCTTTCGCCCAACACGACCAAAATCCCTCTGAAGTCTTAGCATGACCAAATTCATGGTTGGCCAGATACAGAGGACACTCGAGCTCGCGTGCACGACTCAACACCGAAGCCACAGGAATTTCGTCTCCATAGACCAAAGGGACTCCTGCTTGAAGGATTCCTGCTTTTTCAGATCCGATGGTTTCTCGATCTGATCCAAGTATGTGAGAGTGGTCCAATCCAATATTTGTTATTACAGTAATGTCACGGTCCGCAACGTTGCAGGTGTCGAGTCTTCCCCCAAGTCCCACTTCGAGAATCGCTCGGTCAACTTGCTCGCGTTTGAATACGTCGAGTGCGGCTAGTGTTGCCCACTCGAAGTATGTCAATGGAATTCCTTCTCTGACTTGTTCAATGGTCTCGAACGAGTGAACGATTTCTGTGTCCGAAACTGGTTTGCCGGATACTCGGATGCGTTCGTTGTACTGTTCGAAGTGGGGAGAAATCGTCGCGCCGACTTTGAGGTAGCAGCCTTGCAACAATTGCTCGAGATAGCGAACGGTCGATCCCTTGCCGTTTGTTCCTGCGACAATGACTGATTTCGTAGCAGGATTCGTTAGTTGAAGACGACGCGCAAGAATCTTCGCTCGATGTAGACCGGTTGGCTTATGCTTGTGGTGTTCCTCGACGATCCAATCTAGCCATCGAGCCAGCTGAGGTGTCACTCTCGTCCTTATGTCTTGTGGAGAATTGTTCTTGAAGTACAACGAGTAGTCTGATTGATGTCTAACAAAAAAATTTCAACTCAGTTCATGCAACTCGTCAGAACCTCTCCAGTACCGCTCTTCTGATTCTCGAATGGGGTGATGGTTCCTGTATTAGCGTTAGTCAATTTACACCGGTGGGTCTGACATCTGGAAAGTCCGTAGCGTCAAAACTAGGTAAGCTAGCGGTAGGACCCAACAGTCGAGGAGTGTGCAACAAACTCAATTCTCGCGATTCCGAATAGGCAACTTGCGCCAGATAGAGGCCCATCGGAGGTGCAGTTGGAGGAGCTAACGAGCGATTCTTAGCACTCAGCAGTGCCGACAAACTATTGACTTCCCCGCGCGACACACCGAGCAACGCACTAGCAATGTTTCTAACCATCCTGAAGAGAAATGCATTTGCAATGATGTCGAGAACCACCAACTCGGAGAATCGACGAACAGAAATCCTGTGTACGCATCGAAACGGTGTTAGCGACTGACAATTTGCTGCTCGGAATGAAGTAAAGTCCTGTTCTCCAATAAGACACTGTGCACTTTCGTCCATTCGTTCCGCATCCAGTTCGAAAGGAACCCAATGGGCCAAGTCTTTTTCAATTGCCGGGACTATTGGACTCATTCCTAGAACATAGATGTATCGACGCCACCTAGCCGATCTCCTAGGATCGAATTGTCTGTCTACCTGCTGAACGGAGTGAACCCGAACATCCTCGGGCAGCAGCGAGTTAGTACCCAGAATCCATGCAGAAGATTGCCGCTCCGCATCTGTCCTAAAACTAATGACCTGACTAGTGGCGTGGACGCCCGAGTCAGTTCTTCCCGCAAATGAGACTGCGACTTTCTCATCAGCAATGTTTGAAAGTGCGCTTTCGAGTACTGATTGCACCGTCCGTTGCTGCGGTTGATATTGGCTTCCATTGAAATTCTTGCCCAAGTACTCGATTCCAAGGGCAATGTGGTGGAGTTTCGCGGCAGTCATCTGACCAAGAACAAGGACTCGACACTCACTCAAGAAGAGTGCAGTTAGGCGATGAGTGGAACGAGATTTTCCGCAATTTGAATGCTATTGAGGGCTGCTCCCTTTCGAACATTGTCCGACACGACCCAGAGGTTGAGGCCGCGATCATGCGAAATGTCCTCGCGAACACGACCAACATAAACGGGATCTTTGCCAGCTGCGTGGACAACTGCTGTCGGATATCCCCCAGGGGTTCGCTCGTCGATGAGCTCAATATTCTCATCCTCCCGCAACAGCCGTTGCGCCTCTTGAACCGAGATCTTCTCGCAGGTCTCTATGTGAACAGCCTCGGAGTGCCCATAAAACACTGGGATACGAACGCACGTGGGATTAACTTTGATATTGGGATCTTCAAAGATCTTTTGGGTCTCCCAGACCATTTTCATCTCTTCGAGGGTGTAGCCATTCTCCTTGAAGTCGTTTATTTGGGGTATGGCGTTGAATGCGATTTGTACCGGTTCGACCTCTGGTTCGAACTCTTTTGCATTCAATATATTTGCAGTTTGCAAGGCCAATTCCCGAATTGCTTTGGAGCCTGCTCCTGAAACAGCCTGATAGGTAGCGACGTTGATCCGTTCAATTCCTACAGCATCGTAAATGGGTTTGAGTGCTACCACCATTTGAATGGTCGAGCAATTTGGATTTGCAATGATTCTTTGGTCTAGTCCATTCTTGATACGGTGGGAATTTACCTCAGGAACAACAAGAGGAATGCCATCGTCATAGCGAAATTGAGAAGTGTTGTCGATGACTACAGCACCAGATTCGGCCGCTCTTGGTGCGTGTACTTTGGATACAGAACTTCCAGCGGAAAATAGCGCAATCTGGGTGTTGGCAAAGTCAAAGTCTTCTAGTTCTTCAATGCGGACGTAGTGATCCTTGAACCAAACCCGTTTGCCTGCTGAACGGCTGCTTGCCAAGAGACGCAATTCACCCAGAGGAAACTCTCTTTGCTCTAGCAATTCACACAGAACTTCGCCAACTGCACCAGTTGCACCGGCAACCGCAACGTTCAACGATTCCATCACGAGCTCTTCAACTGACCAATTACTTCATCAGCCATCTGATCAGTTCCGACCAGCAAACACTCGGCAGATGGGTCAAGCGGCATGATATCTCCGGTACGGAGACCCTGCTCAAGCACTCGATGCACTGCAACTTCGATGGACTCGGCAACATGAGCCGCGTCAAGGCTGTAACGAAACATCATCGCTATCGACAAAATCATTGCTAATGGATTGGCGATGTTTTGCCCAGCAATATCCGGTGCCGTGCCATGCACGGGCTCATATAGACCTCTATTGCTTGAGTTGAGCGATGCCGAAGGAAGCATTCCCAACGAACCAGTAAGCATTGCTGCAACATCGGACAAGATGTCCCCAAACATGTTGCCCGTGACAATAACGTCGAATTGCTTCGGTTGTCTAACCAATTGCATTGCAGCGTTGTCAACGTACAAGTGACTTAGTTCGACGTCTGTGTATTCCGAATGCACTTCGCACACAACATCTCGCCACAGTTGAGTGACCTCTAGTACATTGGCTTTGTCCACGGAGCAGAGCTTTCCGCTACGCTTACGAGCCAGCTCAAAAGCAACTTTGGACACTCGTTCGATTTCAGACTCGTCATACACAAACGTGTTGAACCCTCGTCTCAGGTTGTCTCGAGTCTCTATTCCTCGTGGTTCACCGAAATAGACACCACCGGTCAGTTCTCGAACGATGAGTATGTCCAAGTCCGAAACAAGCTCGGATTTCAATGTGGACGCCTCGGACAACGGACCAAATGTCAATGCGGGTCGAAGGTTTGCAAAGCAGTCCAGTCCGGACCGAAGACCTAGCAGTCCCTTTTCGGGCTTTTGGTCTACTGGCAAGTCGTCCCACTTGGGTCCTCCTACTGCACCTAGAAGCACCGCATCCGACTCCTGCGCTTGTCTCAGAGTTTCTTCTGTCATCGGCACGCCATGTCGGTCAATAGAGCAACCCCCAAAGTCGGCATACTCCAGTCGAAGCTCAATCGAATCATCGACTGCGGCGTTCATCACGCGAATCGCGTGGGGCATTATTTCTGCTCCTATACCGTCACCAGAGAGCACCAATACGTCGAAGGAACTTTCGGTCATGGATTGTCCGTGAATAGCCATGGCATCGTGCGTTGATGCTGTCGTTCAAACTTGCGAATCTTGTCGGTCTCCCGCAATGTCAATCCAATTTCGTCCATTCCCTCCAAGAGACGCTTTCGGGATCCTGAGTCAATTGAGAACGAAATGGATTCTGTGTTCTCATAAGTGACTCTTTGATTTTCCAAGTCAACATTGGCGGTCAGCGGTTCACTACTAGAGGCTGCGACGAAAATCTGTGCGACCTTCTCTTCTGGCAATGGCACAGGCAACAACCCGTTGTTGACGCAGTTGTTGTAGAAGATGTCAGCAAAGGATGGTGCAATCACACAACGAATGCCATATTGCATCAAAGCCCAAACTGCATGCTCACGACTTGAACCACAACCAAAGTTTCGTCTGGCAAGTAGGATCGAAGCATTCCTGTATCGTGAGTCGTTGAGTACAAATTGCGGGTTCTCTTGACGATTTGTTTTTCCGATCTCGCCCTCGTCCAGGAACCTCCAAGCATCAAACAGGTTCTCCCCGAACCCGGTCCTCTTCACAGACTTCAGAAACTGCTTTGGAATTATTTGGTCAGTATCGACGTTAGCCCTATCCAATGGAACAACGACACCTTCGTGATTGCGAAAAGACTGCATCTAGACTCTCCGCTATAGGTACTCGCGCACGTCCGCAATCTTGCCAGCGATTGCGCTGGCGGCAGCTGTTGCCGGGCTTACCAGGTGCGTTCGCCCCATGTGTCCCTGACGACCCTCGAAGTTTCGATTCGACGTAGAAGCACACCGTTCTCCCGGATAGAGACGATCATTGTTCATTGCAAGGCACATAGAGCAACCGGGTTCACGCCATTCGAAACCTGCTTGTTTGAAGACCTCATCGAGTCCTTCTTGCTCGGCCTGCTTCTTGACTAACCCAGATCCCGGAACCACAAAGGCATTCTTGATGTTGGAAGCCACTTTCCTTCCACGCGCAATCGACGCCGCTTGCCTCAAGTCCTCAATCCGAGCATTGGTACAGGAACCGATGAACACTTTGTCAAGAATCACTTCCGAGATGGGTGTTCCAGGAGTTAGGTCCATATATTCCAAGGCGCGACCTACGGTTTCCGATTTCGCCTCATCACTAAAGTCGTCCGAACTCGGCACCACCTCGTCAATGCCGATGACCAACTCAGGGTTCGTTCCCCAACTGACCTGTGGTGCAAGCTCTGTCACGTCCAGTTCCACTGTTGTGTCGAAATTGGCATCGCTGTCGGTGTTCAGCTGAAGCCAGTAGTCAACCGCTTCATGCCAAAGTCCTCCTTTTGGTGCGAAAGGACGCGACTCCAGATAGACAACTGTCCTCTCGTCAATGCCCATTAGTCCCGCTCGAGCACCCGCTTCAATGGACATGTTGCAGATTGTCATACGCCCTTCCAGCGAAAGACTGGATACGACATCTCCGCAGTACTCTATCGTGTGCCCAGTTGCTCCGGCAGTTCCAATTTGTCGAATAAGTGCTAAAACGATGTCCTTGGCACTGCAGGACTCATTCAACGGTCCTTGAATGTGAACACACATGTTCCTGCTTTTCTGTTGAACTAGACATTGGGTAGCTAAGACGTGCTCTACTTCAGATGTGCCAATTCCATGTGCGAGTGCACCGAACGCACCGTGGGTTGAAGTGTGCGAATCCCCGCACACTATGGTCATTCCAGGCAAGGTAGCACCTTGTTCCGGACCGACTACATGTACGATACCTTGTCGGTGATCCAACATGTCGAAGTATCGAATGTTGAACGAATCGCAGTTCGTATTCAACACTTCGACTTGCTCCCTTGCGATTGGATCAGCGATTCCTTTCACTCCTTCAGACCGGTCAGTAGTGGGAATGCTGTGGTCGACGGTCGCTAAGTTCGCATCGAGTCTCCAAGGCTTTCTCGACGCCAAGGTAAGACCTTCAAAGGCTTGAGGAGAGGTTACCTCGTGCAGAAGGTGTCGGTCGATGTAGAGCAAGTCAAGGCCGTCCTCTCTCGTCCCGACGTGGTGGCTATCCCAGATTTTGTCGTACAAGGTGCGCGGCATACTCGATCTGAACCCGTTACGGGAGGAATTTTTCGGGAGTCTTAGGCAAGATCACCCAAGGAATGCAGATTATAGAAACGAAAGCTCTAGTAATCTGAGTTTTTGCTTTGCAGTCAGTCGTCTTTTTCGTTTTCTTTACGTAGATTCAACGTCATGGGAAACAGGAGACTGCGGATTATCTCAATACAAATAAACAACCCCAGTATGACCCACAGACTTGGCCTCAAGAAAGGTTCAGGAAGCAAATTCGTGAAAAAATGCCTGCCAACACCACATACCGACCATATGAACCAGAAGGGTATGGAAAGCGACAAATTGAGAACAATGCTTCCAATCCACCCCAACACCGGTATTCGATTCACAGTCTTTCTCCTATATCCAACCACAGGTGACTATTTCATTCTAATTTGAACTCCACGCTGGCGGCCTTCGGGACCATGGTTAAGCCAAGCGACCGAATGATTCAGTTCAACTTAGCTTCGCACCTGAGACCTTATCACTAGTCTTGTAATTGACTCCTATAATTTCCAACCAACCTAGAACGGAACTACTTGGAGATAGCCGATGTCTTTCTCGCTTTACGATGCCACCGTGCGACCCTATCAGCAAATTCTTGGTTCTACACTCAATTTCTTGGATAAAGGCAAGTCCCACTTGGAGGAGTCCGGTGCCGGACTCTCGGAGATATTGGATGTTCGCCTCATTGAAGACATGCTGCCGTTTCGTTTCCAAGTTCTATCGGTGGCACATCACTCCTTGGGAGCTCTCAAGGGAGTCCAAAAGGGTGAGTTCGGACCTCCAACCCCAACCGAATTGGACTATGCCGGATTGATCTCCCTCGTCGAAGACTCTTTTAAAGGAGTCAACGACTTCAGTGAAGAGGAAGTGAATGGCTTTCTTGGAAAGAGTATGTTTTTTAAGATGGGTGGCATGGAAATCCCGTTCACTGCCGAGGGGTTCCTTATGTCTTTCTCATTGCCGAACTTCTACTTTCACGCCACTACGACGTACGACATTCTTCGCATGAAGGGCGTCCAAATTGGCAAACGCGACTTCATGGGTCAATTGAGGATCAAGCGCTAACAGACAGAGCGAACATGCCTGACGTGGTAGTGCGGTCCACATTCGAAGTGACCTTGACCCAATGACTTCGGCTCATTGACAGATTCTTCACCAGAAATCAGAGATAGCCTTTGAGCTCTTGTCAACTAGGTGGGTGGCATATTTCTTGCTTCGTCTCAAGAGATCGAGCAACAGCTCTGATTTCTCACCAACAGGTGAAACAAATAGGGAGTTTCATGGAAACGCCCACATAAAGTATGAAGATTGCCGATACCTCGTCTCAAGACACACAACTTCCGCCTCCGTCCCGCAAAAAGATCTACATCGCTGGTGGAGTTGTTGTACTACTTCTAGTCGTTGTTGGCATCTTCGCCTATCCGCACCTTTCGCGATGGAATCAGTCTGAAAAAAGTGTTGCGGTCAGTCGCCTAAGTTTCTCCACCGTTCGATTCGGAGATCTTGTGAGCGACATCTCAGTCGACGGTCGTGTCGTTCCTGGTGCAAGTCCCTCAGTCTATGCACAGCAGCAAGGTGTTTTGACACTTGAAGTCGAGGTGGGGCAGGATGTCGTTCAAGGACAAGTACTCGGCACCATAGTTCATCCCTTTCTGAGCTCTCAGTTGCAGCGGGAGAAGACTCAGTTGGTGTTTATGAACGCTCAACTGAATCGAACTACCAACTCCATGAAGCAGCGGGAGTTGTCAAACAAACGCAATCGCGAACTTGCCGAGGTGGAGGAAACTGCTGCACGAAGAGAAGCTGACAGAGCTCAGCGGTCGTTTGATTCTGGTGCAATTTCCGATCTTGAGTATAGAAAAGCCATGGACAATCTTGAGTCAGCCCAGTTACGCCTGGAACACGCCCAGGAGTTTGAAGTACTTGACAAAGAGAGCTTTGGCTTCGAAATCGAGGCTGCTAGGCTTGCACGCGACCAACAAGAGCTCGTACTAAGTGAGTTTCAAGAACATGTCAATCAACTCACGATTAGGGCACCATTGGCGGGATCTATCGGAAACATTCTCGTTGAGCGCCAGACATGGGTTGCACCTGGTCGCGAACTGCTTACGGTAGTAGACCTTAGTCAACTTGAGCTTGAGACGAGTGTCCCCCAAACATATGCAGACGACATCAGGCCAGGAATCGAAGCCGAAATCAGAATTGGATCCGCTGTCTACGAAGGCGTTGCATCGTCCATCTCGCAGGAGGTAGTCGACAATCAGGTTTCCGTTCGAGTGAAGTTTGTGGACGAAACCCCAGATGGACTGCGACGCAATCAACGAGTCACTGTGAGACTTCTAATCGCCACACACGAGAGCGTCAATATCGTCGCATCCGGTCCGTTCTTGCAGTCTGGCGGCTACAGGACCATCTATGTAGTGGAAGATGGATTGGCAAAACGTCGGGACATCGAGGTGGGTGCCCAGAGTCTGAACGAAGTCGCCATTGTTTCCGGAGTCGATGTCGGCGATGAAGTTGTAATTTCTGATATCAGCGTGTTCGATGGCAAAGATACAGTTCTGCTCCGAAGATAAGAACTCCTCTTGAATTACAAAAAGGGAGAGCATTCATGCTAGAGATGCGAAATGTCTCGAAGCGCTACCGCACTTCGACTGTCGAGACCCGAGCACTTGCCGAATTAAATCTCTCAGTCGAGGAAGGTGAATTCGTCGCGATTGTGGGTCCGTCCGGGTCCGGAAAGACTACATTTCTAAATGTAGCGGGACTCTTGGAGTCATTCGACGGAGGAAGCTATGACTTGGACGGAGAGGATGTATCGCAGCTCAACGACAAGCAACGCTCCCAGGTGAGAAATCAAAAGATTGGATTTATCTTTCAAAACTTCAATCTGATTCCGGATCTCAACATATTTGACAATGTCGATATTCCACTGCGGTACCAGCGAGTACCGTCTTGGAAACGCTCGGAACTAGTAGAGTCCGCATTGGATACGGTCGGTCTAAAGGGACGAATGAAGCACTTGCCCGGGCAACTCTCCGGCGGGCAACAACAAAGAGTTGCAATTGCTCGCGCTCTCGTCGGTAGTCCTCGCCTATTGCTCGCGGACGAGCCCACCGGAAACCTCGACAGCAATACCGCAAACGGCGTGTTTGACTTGCTTCTGGAACTACACAACGCCGGATCCACTATCTTGATGGTTACACACGAAGAGTCGATGGCAAGTCACGCGTCGCGATCAGTACAGATACGCGACGGAATCCTCCGGGCAAACTAGAAAGTCCAATACCTATGCTTGGCTACGACTCGTTTCTCGCTTCCAAAGCGATTCGACAGCACCCCATTCTGTCGTTCTTGATGGCATTGGCGATCGCCCTCGGAATCGGGACATTCATGACGATCATGACGATTAGTTATTCCATTGGCAAAAATCCCTTGCCTCAGAAGAACGATTTTCTCTATCGAGTGCAGCTGGATGCGGGAAATCCAGATCGACAATCGAATGACCCTAGGTCTCGGCCGGACCAACTCACTTACACCGACGCCACCGCTCTAATGAGATCTACGGCGGCGTGGCGGCAAACTGCTATGTTTGGTGTGCAAGGTGTTGTGCGTCCCGTACGCGAAGCTCTCCATCCTTTCGAAGTCAGCGGCCGAGCGGTCTATAGCGACTTTTTTGAAATGTTTGATGCCCCGTTTAAGTACGGTGGCACTTGGAGCACTAGTTCTGATGAAAACGGTGAACAAGTCGTCGTTCTTTCCAGCAGCACCAACGACAGACTATTCGGCGATCAAAACTCGGTTGGAGAGCACATCAGTCTCAATGATGAGCTCTATCGCATCGTGGGAGTTCTGGATAAGTGGGACCTTGTGCCGCGGATCTACGATCTGTCCTTTTCCCCGCCTGAAGAAACTTTTCTTCCCTTTTCCACTGCTGTGGAGTTGGAATTTCGGCGGGTAGGAAGCACTAACTGCTGGCAACCAAGTCCGCCCGGACGGGATGGATTCTTGGCTTCGGAGTGCGTATGGATCCAATTCTGGGCCGAACTGGAAGATTCCTCGAAAAGAGACACCTACTTGAGCTTCTTGGACTCCTATGCGATGGAACAGAAGCAGTTTGGGAGATTCCAACGACCTCTTAACAATGCAATCCACACAATCGACGAGTGGATTGACTACTCAAGGGAGGAAGATGGCGGATTGACCATATTCGCAATCATCGCATTATTGTTTTTCATTGTGTGCTTGATCAACACCGTCGGATTGCTACTTGCCAAGTTTCTCTCTAGAACACGCGAATTGGCGATTCATCGGGCACTCGGAGCATCGCGCCGGGCATTGTTTTGGCGATTCCTGGTGGAAGCCGGATGCATAGGTTTTGCTGGTGGGTTGCTTGGACTCGCATTCACTTGGCTCGGACTCGTAGGAATTCGCGTACTGCTTCGAGGTCAGGATGGCGCATTGCACTTGACTCAATTAGATCCGCTACTAACTGCTGTAACAATACTGCTCGGGATTGTTGCAAGCATCCTTACCGCCCTTTATCCTGCGTGGAGAGGTAGTCGCGACACGCCGGGAGTTTTACTCAAAGGTCTGTAGGCGTGTTTGAAATAGGTCCCATACTTCGTTCTCTGTCGAGACGGACGACTATCGCAGTTCTGATTGCGACTCAAGGCGCAGTCGTAATCGCAATCCTCTTGAATCTCTACGTCGGGATTAGCTGGCAATTCGAAATCGTTAACCAACCTAGTGGGATCGACGACGAGAACATGTTCTATATCAATGTACTCATCGCCGAACAAAATCTTTCGGTTGAGGAAATATCCAGCGTGGTCGACACCGACTTAGACCACATTCGAAAACACCCTGAGGTTGTTAATGCAGTCCAGACAATTTCGGTTCCCTACTCCGCATCGGGTTGGAACTACTCAGTTGAGATAGACCCAAGTGACGACATTTCAGGTACACCAAGTCTGTATCGAATGATCGACGAGCACGGATTAGACACTATGGGAATTCAGCTCTTGGCTGGTCGGAACTTTCTCCCTGAAGAAGTGACTTGGTACGTGCCGTATGGAGGTACAGCTCCGCAGTTGGTTCTGCTCAGCGAACAACTGGCCGAGCACTTGTTTCCTGACATCCCGGTCAATGAAGTAGTGGGAAAACAAGTTCATATGACGAACTCTTTGACCGTTATCGGAGTTGTTTCAACTTGTCATGGTCCGTGGCAGAACAGGTCCGGAATCAATCGAGCATCGTATGTCCCCTATAAGCAAGCTCTAGAGTCTTCAACCTATCTTGTACGGACATCGCCAGGATCTCGCGACAAGGTCATCCGGGAGCTCGAGCAAAGCCTGCCCAACATTTACAGCGATCGATTGGTACGTGAAGTGGTGACTATCGAGGAAGCACTGAAAAGGCTGTACACGTCAGCAATTGCTTCGATTTGGCTTTTGGGTGTAACCTCGGCTGCTTTAATCTTTGTTGTTGTCTGTGGATTGACCGGTATGGTCACGTTCGCAATTCGTCGACGTTTGGCGCACATAGGAATACGCCGTGCCCTTGGAGCAACGAAATTCGACATCATGCGCAACTTACTCGTCGAGTATGCGTTGGTGATTGGAATGGGTCTTGTTCTAGGAGTAATTCTTGCGGTTCTGCTCAATATGTTTCTCGTGGCGAATCTCGACTACGAGAAATTGAGCTTTGTGCCTAGTGTAGTTGTCGTAGCAGTAACAGCCGCAATCAGCTTGCTTGCAGTGGTCCTACCGGCCAGCCAAGCAAATTCAGTCGACCCAGCACAGGCCACACGCACAACGTAGAGAAAACTGTTGCCCATTGACCGCTCCGGAGAGCTCGAGTCGTCGGAGTCCTAAGTGGTGAGACACTCTCCAGCTACGTGGTCGGTTTATTGAGCCGTAGAGGTCTGCAAATTGACAAACTCACGGTAAGGGCCATCGGTTCGATTCATTAGCGTCTCGTGGTCACCCACCTCCTTCACCACACCTTCATCGATGAACACAATCTGGTCAGCTTGTCGTATCGTAGACATCCGATGCGCAATCACGATTACCAATTTATTTTTCGCTGCTTCACGCAATGAACTAACCAGAGCATTCTCCGTAAACGGGTCTAGAGCCGCTGTAGGCTCGTCGAGGATAAGAATCTTGGAATCTCGCACCAATCCTCTTGCAATGCAGAGTCTCTGTTGTTGGCCTACTGAGAGAGTATCTCCGGATTGCCCCAAGATGGTGTCCAACCCATCGGACAAATCTTCGATGAATTCCATGCAGCGAGCTGTTTCCAACGCTTTGATGAGTTCTTCCTCCGACGCGTTCGGATTTGCAAACAAGAGATTCGATCGGATGGATTCGGAAAGCAAAAAGTGCTCCTGAAAAATGTAAGCAATTTGATCCCGCAGGGATTTGAGATCGACTTTCATCACGTCATGGTTATCGATCAGAACTCGGCCATTGGTCGGCTTTATAAATGAAGGAATCAAGTACGCCAAGCTTGTCTTTCCAGATCCCGTTGGGCCGACAAACGCAACTACTTGGTTCATTCGCATTTCCAGATCGATGTTCTTGAGAGCTTCGTGTCCGTTTGGGTATGTGAAATCAACATTCTCAAGACGCACACTTCTGGTTATTTGGGGTAGTTTGTTCTGATCGTTGTGCATTTCGTCGTCCGTTATTCGATCCATGAAGACGAATACGCGTCGAGCTGCTGCTGCTTGATCCTGAAGATTCAGCCACATGCGTCCTATTCCAATGAAACGTCCACGCAGCAACATGTACATACCGAACATTGCTCCAAAATCGCCAACGGTCAGAATACCGTCAATGACCATGTTGGAAACGAGCCAAGACAAGTAAAAGCCGATTGGCCAACCTGCAGCTTCGATGATCATTTCTACACCAGTCCAAGGTATTGCTTGGAGTCGCGCTCGCCAGAAAGCATGTCCACTGCGTTGAGCAAATTTTTCCTTCTCTTGCTTCATCGCACCGAGACTTTGCACCGCTCCGATATTGTTCATCGTCTCTTCTAATGTATTGGTGGTAGCGGCCGCGGCTGCTCGGTGGTTTTGAGTCACTCTGCGAATCCACTTAGACGGAGCTAGTGTCGTAATAATGGTGATTGGCATCATCAACGCAACGAGTCCAACAAGCTGTATCGATACGTCCGCGTAGGTCCACCAAAGCGAATAGAACACGATACCCAAACTCCAAAGCGTCCAAAATGGCGAATAGGTGATTTCCGTAAGGCACGTGTACACCATGGGGGTGTCGTAGAGTGTACGATACAAGGAATCTCCCGTGCGATGGTCGTCAATGGTGGTCATTGGGGCACGGACCAATCTGTAGTACAAGTCTCGACGCAAACTGTTTACAAATCTCTGCGTGAGGCGAACATCGATCCACCATTCCGCTATTCCGTAAAGTCCCCCAGCCCCACTACCACCCCCACTGATCGCATTTTCCGCATTACTTGCGTTATCTCTTCCGCCATATGTTCCTGCCCCGGTACCTCCGATCGTAGTTCCAATAAAAAACATTCCAATCAACCAACAAATCGTAATGAATATGAGCATTTCGATTCGTTCCATCGGTTCGAGTATTCGGAGCAGCCAGTCCATGTGTGGAGGAAAAGCGGCCTCGCCCACCACTAACGGAACTCCCAAAATAATGTGATCGGTTATGATTTTTCCGAACCAAGGATAAAAGAGTCCTGGAACAATCATGACGACTCCCATCATCCACTTGGTAAGGAATAAACCCCATACTGCCTTGACGTATGTGGCACCTCGCAAGATCATCATGATCGCTTCCCGTTGCGTCATTTCGTGATCGAGGTCTAGTTGATCGTCAAATTTAGCGCCGGCCTGAAATCCAGAGATGAGAGAGTGATCTTGCTGTGTAGTATCGGTGGTTTTGTTAACCTTCCGCGCTCGAACGATTTTCTGCAGGAACCTGTACATATCAGCTAGCCTCCCGATCCACCGGTAGTGCCTGTGATTCCAACTTCTTCCGCTTGAACGAAAGCGCGGTATCGACCCTCTGGTCGTGACATTAACTCTTCGTGCGAACCTGTTTCAACTACCACACCTTCCTCTAGAAATGCAATGTTGTCGGCGTTTCTAATTGTCGAAAGTCGATGCGTGATTAGAAACACCACCTTATCTTCTCCCCACTCAGAGAGGTTTCGAAGCACTTGGTGTTCCGTCTTTGCATCCAGAGAGGCTGTGGGCTCATCCAGTATTAGCAAAGGATCGTTTCGAATAACGGCCCGCGCAATCGTCAATCGTTGACGTTGACCCGACGAAAGCTTGCTACCTCTTTCTCCTAATTGAGTTCTGTAGCCGTCATCCAGTTCCTGGATGAATTCGTCTGCGCAGGCAATCTTTGCAGCAGCGACTATGTCATCCTGACTCACGTCACGGTTGCCAAATGAGATGTTCTCCGCAACCGTACTTGTAAACAGTACATTTTTCTGTAAGGCTATTGCAGTGTTAGATCGAACGTCATCTAAATTGAAATCTCGCAAGTCGGTCCCGTTGATCGACACGATTCCACTAGTGGGGTCATAGAGTCGTAACAGTAGCGTCATCAGAGTGGATTTGCCCGAACCTGTGCTTCCGACAATGGCAGTAATTTCACCCGGTTTCGCTTCGAGATTTACTCCACGTAGAACCTTGGATCCATCTTCGTATTCGAAGTGAACATCACTCCACGTAACAGACTCAATTTTCTTTGGGTATGGCTTAGGCGATGAAGCACTAACAACATTGGGTTCCAGATCCAAGAAGTAAAAAGCTCGTTCCAATCCAATGAAAAGGTCCTGTAGCATGCACCACAGTCGGACAAAACCTCGTGCTGCACCAATGGCTCCGTCCACTCGTCCATTGGCGTTACGATAAGCGGCTAAGTTCCAAATGCCGAAACCAATGAAAACAAGCGCCCAAGTGGGAATTGCGGTCTCTCTCTCTATTAGCGTCCACCGAATAATTGTGAATTCCAATACTAAGGCAACAAGTCCTCCGACAATCGCCACAATCAAGCTGAGCACTATCATCCCAAGACGTAAGTACAGGGCAGCATCCAGTGCTTTCTGCGAGTCAAGGTTGAATCGTTCTAGCACAATGGGTTCAGCACAGTTTGCTTTGACGACCTTGAGCGCGGCAAAGGTCTCCTGCAGGCGTGAAGTGAAGTTACTGTTGAGAACGCGATTCGCGACTGACAATCTTCGAATAATGGGAGTTGCATACGCAGTGATAATTGCCATAGGAATAAAGCACGCCAAGACGCTCCAGGCAAGAATAGGATCGAACCAAAATAGAAACACAAACACAATCGACATGTTTCTGATGTCTTCCAAAGGCCCTACTACCAACTCATTCAGAACATTGACAACCATGGAACTGTCCTGATAAATCCGGTAGATAGCATCGCCCGAACGGTTGTGATAGTGAAACGTCAACGACAAATGTTCCAATCGTTCCACCATCGCTACGCGAAGATAGTGATTTACGTTTTGCCAAACCCAACTTGGGTAGTAACGATAAAGTGCCAGAAGAACAATTCCAAAGATTTCTCCTATTGCAAACCAAACCAACATACGGTTGCGGACTGTCCGTCTCTGATCTTTGCAGAGATCAATTTCCGGATCAAAACTCACCCTTTCTCCGACGAATGTCGTACATCGTGCAGATAGATACTCGGCCCAGTGCACATCTATCTCCGGATCCTCTATAAAATCTTCTGAGGACTCTAAGATTGTTGCTACAGCCGGGTCCGACCTAGGTTCTTCGAACTGATAGTCACTTCGACGTTCACCGCTAAGAAACTCGGGGCGAACATAACTCTCATCGACAAGCACAAGAAATGCTTGAACTGGTTGCATCTTGTCGTTTACAAGCATCTTGTTGTCCCACATATCAGATGACATAGTCCCCGTAAAGGTAAACAGAAACGTAAGGAACAAGCCCAGCAAGAAAAATGCGACGATGTGGACAAACATGGGCCACATGAACGGTACGGAGCGTACGATAACGCTTCCCATACGCCTCGCTGTGATTTCCGGTGCCTCATCGATGTTGACCAGCGCACGAGAAGTTTCAGTTTTTGCCCATGCTTCGACGCGATTCCACAAGGGGAGGATATAAGCACGAACTCTGACGTAAATTGCATTTGCCAGTTCTTTCAAAGTTTCAAGCATGGTGTCCGCCTTTCTGTTGGGCGCTACAGGAGCATTGGGTCGGCAAATGGTTGGTAGTGGAGAGAGGCAAGACAGGAAGCGGCTACTGCTATGGTGCAGACGACACTTTGAAGTGAGTTCGGAGTTCCTGGCATCACCGAGCCAGTCTTGCGACTCGCGTTAAACGCGAAAAAGGAGAGGCGAAGATTTCTGCAGGACAGCAGAGTACGGTTGATTCCATTGAGAGCAAGGAAGTCAGAGAATCTAGGACGTGCCAAATATCGGTGGTGCATCTCCAATTGGGACGCAGCAACACGAAGTGCATAGCAATCTGGACTACAAGCTAGAGAGCTTAGAAACACATGAGACCGACCATCACCGTCGCCAAAGAGACGGCGGGGACAGTGGTCAATCTTGCTTCTTAATCCGTCCTACCGTGAACGAGTGTGTTCGTGACCCTTTGCCAATCAAAAATGTGAATCATTGTTACCCCTCCATTCAACCAATTCCGATAGTACCAAAATTGACGAAAACTGGAAAAGTCCATGTGAAATTTAGCGGTAGCGTTCCGCCTGAGCGTCAAACATCCGACGGTACTTTCCGTTTAGTCGAACCAGTTCCTCATGAGTTCCGTACTCAATGACCCGTCCATCCTCGATTACACAGATTAGGTCCGCCATACGAACGGTTGAGAAACGGTGCGAGACCAGAACGACGGTTCGACCTTGTGTGAGATGTGAAAAGCGGTCAAAGACCTCGGCCTCTTTGAAAGCATCCAATGCCGCTGTGGGTTCGTCCAGAATGAATAGCTGAGCATCGCTCATGTATGCTCTCGAGATTGCTACGTTTTGCCATTCTCCACCCGATAGATCGACACCTTCCTCAAATGTCCTACCCAAAACAGTGTCGTACTGGCTCGGCAATTTCATTGCCATCTGATGCGCACCACCGTTTCGAGCTGACTGCTCGATCCTCTGACGGTCCGTCAAGAAGTCGACCCTTCCTACGCCAATGTTGTCCGCAACCGAAAGGTCATAACGCGCGAAGTCTTGAAATATCACAGTAATACCTTTTCTCAGTTCTTGCAGGTCATGGTCGCGGTAGTCCTTACCATCCAAGCAGATCGAGCCATCAACCGGATCGTAAAACCGAGCAAGCAGCTTGACTAACGTTGTCTTCCCTGCTCCATTTTCTCCTACTATGGCAAGCTTTGAATTAGCGGGAATGGAAAACGATATCTCTTTCAGCACTTCGAGATCTGTTCCTGGATAGTGAAATGAAACGTTTCTAAATTCGATTCCTTTCTTGAGACGTTCAGGCAGCGAAGCCCGAGGACCTGTACGGTTCATCTCAAGCGCACCCGGGACTGATCGGGGATCTAAGTCCACCAATTCGAAGAATCGAGAGAGAGAAAGAAACGCCCCAAATACTCCTCCACATTGCGCGAACCACGCTTCTAGCGCATCTTTGCTGCTTTGTGCAGCACCAAAAATCATAAATAAGTCTCCAATAGTCAGTTCGCCTTGACCGGCTCTGTAGACTGCATACACCCAAACCAAGCAAAGACCCAAGTAACCCAACATATCAAACAACACTTGCACCTTTACAAAATGAATATTCAGCTTAAGTAATGCCGTGACTACTACATCGCGTAGCTGAAGAAACTTGCTCATCAAGTAACTTCCTAATCCAAATACCTTGACCTCCTTGACGTATTCTCGTTCCGTCAGAAGTCTATTGAAGTAATGTGTTATTCTCCCGTTTCTTGTAAGTTCTATCTCTAGTTCGAATTGTCGTTTAGATGTATAGCCTTCAACAAGAATTCGTGGAGATACTGTTGCAATTAGTATAAGAAAAGCAAAGGGATGAAGTACGGACAATAAGCCAAACATAGCAACTAATGTTAATAATTGAGCAACCAAAACCATTAGCTCTTCAATTACCATTTGTAAGCTCCCAATATTTTCTCGAGCTTGATATAGTCGATCATAATACTGGGGAGATTCATAGAATACAAGGTCTAGTTTGGCAGCCTTGTTGAGCAAAAGAGTATTTGCCTTGTTCTCGATCTTTTCAGACATCATAAAGTTGATGATTTGAAAGCTTGCAGAAAAAGCCGATTGGATAAGGCGACAAACGATAATCGCTATCATAGGAAACAGAACGTACGACCAGTCAATCTCTGATCCTAAACTCTCTACTACCCGATCAACAACCACTTTTGCTAGCCAGAGCAACAGTGCGGCAAGTCCAGCCTGTACAAGTCCCAATGTATTAGAAAGTAGAAAGTAAATTGGTGTGGCACGAACGACAAAACTGATCGTTCTGGGAAGTAGACTAAGTGTCTCAAGTATTGACTTAGATTCACTATCTTCAAAGGGATTGATGTCTACTGATGCCATCTGTGCCTATTTCTTACAGTGTACATTGTTCAAAGTCTATTTAGTCATGAAATTCAGAATCCACTATAGTTTTTTCCGTTGTTTAACGATATTTCTCAGCTTGAGTCTCGAACATTTTGAAATAACTACCCTTTCTAGCAATTAGATCTTCATGACTCCCTACTTCAACGGATTTCCCATCCTCAATGACCACAATGATGTCTGCCATGCGTACTGTCGAGAATCTGTGAGATATGAAAATAACCGTTCTCCTATCGGATAGTTCAGATATCTTTTCGTATAGTGCTCGTTCCCTCAAAGAATCTAAGGCGGCGGTCGGTTCGTCTAGTATCAAAATTGGTGATTCGCTCATATACGCTCTGGCTACTGAGAGTTGTTGCCACTCTCCTCCAGAAAGATCTACACCTTCGTCCATAGTTCGTCCTAGCACTGTGTCATAGCGTTGGGGCAATCCTTCTACAACTGCGTCTGCACCGCTTTGTATCGCAGCTTCCGTTATTCTCTCTCTATCTTCGATTTTGCTAACCGACCCCACCCCGATATTTTGGGCGGCGGTTAAGTCGTATCTAATAAAGTCTTGAAACACAATGCCGATGCTGCTTCTCAAGCATTCGAGGTCATAGTCCCGATAGTCGAGACGGTCAAGAAGGATTGATCCGCCTACCGGGTCATATAGTCTTGCTAGCAGCTTTACAAGGGTTGTTTTCCCAGCACCGTTTTCTCCCACGATGGCCACATTCGATCCCACCGGAACAGAAAACGTGACTCCTCTCAGTACTTCTTTGTCAGTTCCCGGGTATCGGAATGACACATTCTCGACTCTGATACCGTATTCAATCCTGTTCGACTCAAGCAACACTGGATTTCTTCGCGGAGGTTCCAATGCTCCTGTAATTGACTGTGGATCGATATCCAAGAGTTCAAACAGCCGAGAAACCTCCAGTGAAGCTCTATAAACTGTATTTAGGCCACCGACGAGACCGCCCACGAGACCGACAACCTGTTGAGCGGCACTCAATACCGCAGTAAGGGTACCGGGTGATATCTCGCCTCGTGCAGCTTCCATTACCGCATATACACTCACAGCCCCAATGCCTAACGCGGAAAGCGCGTCCAAACTGAAGTTGTAACCCATGAACTCAAGCATTTGCTTCTTGTTCGCAGCGATGAACTTTGAACGGAAGCTCATATATCGACCAATAAACAGGTCTCCTAATCCAAAAATGCGAACTTCCTTTGCTTTCTCCTGTTCAAAGAGAAGGCTTTCCATGTAAGAGGTCTGCCTCCAGTTGCGCGTAAATTCTGAACCGAGTTGGAAACTACGACGAGTCATATATCCTTGTAAGAAGAATCTCGGAAGAACCGTAACTACCAGAACCACAAACGCTAATGGATGGAGTAACGAGATCAGTCCCATCATTGCAGACAGTGAGATCACCGTTTGCAGGTATCCAAATATCTGAATGGGAAAATGTTGAATCACTCCTTGCTGCATCTCTGCCTGTTTTAATTGGTCGTAAAACTTGGGGGCTTCGAAAAACGCCAAGTCGAGCTGCGAAGCTTTGCGCAGAAGCTTTTCGCTGGTGGAGTTGTAGGTAAGTTGAGACAAGTGTTGTTGCGCAACACCCATGACGCCTTGGATCAATCCCGAGCCTAACCAGAGCGAAAAAATTACTGCAAGCGGAACGACGACTAGCCCCCATTGCAACCCAAGGCTTTGACTCTCAAACACGGCATCGACAATGACCTTTGTAAGGTAAATGGTTGCCGCTGGAATAAACGCAGTCACCAGCGTGATGCCGCCAACGAAAACGATCAAGAGCGGGGATACATCCCACGCAAGTTTCAGAGCACGCGGAATTACGGCAGCAAGTTCGCGAATCGTCTTGATGCGAAAGAGTTCTTTGGGGTCGTACGATTCTTCGGTCACTGATTACGGTCGAAGTTTGGGAAGAAGCACAAGAGACATGTTTGAAGCACAAGCCTGCACGGGGAGAGCTACGGTCTCATCGTAAGAGCCGAACTCTCTCCTATTATGCAATTGATCCTAGCTGCTGATGAATATCGTATAAGACCCAATAACACTGTCGTCGCAGATCAATTGGGACTACAAACCTGAGGGTTCAGAAAAACATGAGACTGGCGGTCAAAGTAGACGACAATCGAAGTGACCGTAGCCATGGAATGCCTAGGATTCTAGGAGTTGTTTAGCGATATCTCTCGGCTTGAGCGACGAACATTTGACAGTATTTTCCGTTCAACCGGATGAGTTCTTCATGAGTTCCGTACTCAATGACACGCCCGTTTTCGATCACACAAATTAAGTCCGCTATTCGCACGGTCGAGAATCGGTGGGACACGAGCAGAACGGTTCGACCTTCTGTGAGATCCGAAAAACGATCAAAGACCTCTGCCTCTTTGAAAGAGTCCAATGCCGCTGTAGGTTCATCAAGAATGAACAATTGCGCATCGCTCATGAACGCCCTCGAGAGCGCTACGTTTTGCCACTCACCGCCGGAGAGATCAACGCCTTCACCAAACCTCCTTCCCAAAATGGTGTCGTATTGGTTCGGCAGTCCCGTCGCCAATTCGTGCGCTCCGCCTTTTTGTGCGGCCTCCTGAATTCTCACAGAATCCGACAAGAAATCGATGCTTCCCAAGCCAATGTTGTCTGCTAATGAAATATGGAAACGCGCGAAATCTTGAAATATCACCGTGATGCTCTGTCTCAATTCTTTTAGGTCATAGTCACGATAGTCCCTCCCGTCCAAGCAGACCGAACCATGGATCGGATCGTAGAATCGAGCGAGCAACTTGACCAATGTAGTCTTACCAGCTCCATTCTCCCCGACGATAGCAAGCTTCGTGTTAGCCGGTATGGAAAACGAAATGTCTTCCAGAATTAGCCGGTCTGTTCCAGGATAGTGAAATGCAACGTTCTTGAGTTCGATTCCTTGACCAAATCGAGTAGGCAACGCCACTCTCGGGCCTCTAGGGTCAGTTTCAAGTGCTCCCGCAACCGTCCGAGGATCCAAGTCAATCAGCTCGAAGAACCGTGTGATATATAGAGAGTTTCGAAAGACGTTCCCTATTTGTCCGAACCAGGCCTGAATTGAATTTTTGCTACTTTGGGCAGCACCAAATACCATATAGAGTTCACCAATGGACAATTCCCCAATGCTAGCCTTATATACAGCGTACGACCACACAAGACACAGCCCGACAGTTCCTAATAGATCAAATAATAGTTCGACTCTGACAAGTTTAACATTCAACTTGAAATTAGCTTTGATCAATACTTCCCGAAATTCGAAAAATTTGTTAACAAGATAGTTACCCAAATTAAATACTCTGACCTCTTTAACAGAAGATTTACTGAACAACAGACTTGCAAAATAATTGGTTACTCTTGTATTACGAGTAAGTACTGAATCTATATTAAATCTCTCCCGTGCAGTAAATCCTTCAAGAAGTATTCGTGGTGATAGACTAACTAGCAAAAACAAAAATGTGAGTGGATGAAGAATAGTCAGGAGACCAAACATGGTAACAATCATGAAAGTCTGAGGTAAGAGTCCCAGCACGTTACGGATTGCAGTTCGCATGTACCCCATATTTCTACGTGCCTGAGAAAGCAGATCATAGAAAGCGGGGGCTTCAAAAAATGCAAGATCCAAACTTGCTGCCTTTTTGAGAATGAGGACGTGAATCTTATTTCTTACCTTTTCGCTTACCATGAAATCAACGAATTGAGAGCTTGAAGATGCACCTGATTGGAGTATCCTACATGCAACAATTGCAACCATCGGAAGAAGAATGTAGAACCAGTCGACTTCTGTTTCTAAGCCCCTTGCCACCCGATCGATTACAACTTTACCAAGCCATAGTAATAGTGCAGAGAGTCCAGCTTGTATTGTTCCAGCTGCAGTGGAGATACAGAAGTGGAACGGTGATGCCCGGTAAACAAAAGCAAGTGTTCTAGGAAGAAGACTAAGTACTTCTAATAAGGACTTTGTCTCTAATTCAGGGAAAGTACTAGATACCGCTGATTGCATTTAGGTCAGTTCTTTATTACCATCTGATGTTGTGTTCTAAATAATCGCTGTGGAGGTTAATTGGTAGTAAAATCATTACTTATTGGTATTTTCTAGCTTGTGTCTGAAACATAGTATAGTATGTATTTTTGTTGGACATTAATTCTGTATGACTTCCCACTTCGACGGACTTTCCGTCCTTTATGACCACAACGATGTCTGCCATTCGAACTGTCGAGAATCGATGAGAAATGAAAATTACAGTCTTGTTGGAGGAGAGTCTAGATATCTTTTGGTAGAGCTCTTGCTCTCTCAGGGAATCTAGGGCCGATGTCGGTTCATCTAGTATCAAGATAGAAGCATCGCTCATATATGCTCTAGCAATTGAAATCTGTTGCCACTCTCCTCCAGAGAGATCTATTCCTTCATCTAATGTACGTCCTAGCATGGTGTCGTAACCTTGGGGTAACTTATCAATGACAACATTCGCACCGCTTTGAATTGCGGCCTGTTCGACTTTTGGTCTGTCTTCAATATTCCGAACGGATCCCACTCCAATGTTTTCGCCGGCTGTAAGGCTGTAGTGGTTAAAGTCTTGGAAAACAACGCCAATGCTGGATCTTAGACTCTCAAGATCGTAGTCGCGATAGTCTCGGCCATCCAATTGAATTGATCCCGCAATTGGATCATAGAAACGTGTGAGTAACTTGACGAGGGTAGTCTTTCCAGCACCGTTTTCGCCGACAATAGCCACTTTGGATCCAACCGGCACGGAAAATGTGACATCTCTCAGCACTTCCTTTTCCGTGTATGGATACCGGAATGACACGCCTCGAACGCTGATACCTCTTCCAATTCCATTCGGCTCAAGAAAAACTGGTCTCTGTCGGGGAGGTTCCAACGAACCATCGATTGATTTCGGATCAAGATCCAACAGTTCAAACAGACGAGAAGTTTGCAGTGAGAACCTATAGACTGAATTGAGGCGATACACGAGTCCACCAACTAGTGAGACAATCTGCTGTGCAGCGCTGAACACCGCAATGAGAGTTCCAAGAGATATTTCGCCCCGAACAGCTTCCAATACCGCGTAAACGCTCACAGCACCCACTCCCAGTGTCGTGAGTACATCCAAACTGACGTTATATTTAATGAACTGAAGATGCTGCTTCTTGTACGCATCGATGTACTTTGATCGAAAATTCAAGAACTTATCAATAAACAGGTCTCCCAAACCGAAGACTCGCACTTCCTTGGCTGTTCCTTGGCCCGTGAGAATGCCTTCCATGTAGCCGGACAGTCTTCGGTTGCGAATCAAGGATGAATCGATCCAATAAAAGTTACGCGTTAGGTGTCTCTGTAGAAAGAACCGAGGAATGACTGAAACCACAAGAATCACAGACGCGAACGGATGGAGTAGCGACACCAACCCAAACATGGCTGACATAGAGATCACCATCTCGAAGAAACCAAATATCTCTTTTGGAAGGCGTTGAAGCGAATACTGTTGTTGTCTTGCTTGACTTAATTGATCAAAGAACTTCGGTGCTTCAAAAAAGGCTAAATCGAGTTTCGAAGTCTTTCGCAAGAGCATTTCGTTTGCCGAATTGAACGTTCTTTCCGACAATTGATCCTCCGCGACCCAAGATATTTCTCGCACAAGGCTTGATCCAATCCAGAGCGCGAATATCACCGCAAGTGGCACGACAACGATTCCCCATTGCATCTCCATACTTTGACTGTCGAATACCAGATCGACTATGACCTTCGTGATATAGATGGTTGCTGCTGGAACCAAGGCAGTCACAATCGTGATCGATCCCAAGAAAATGATCAACGGCGGCGACACTTGCCACGAGACCTTGAAGACTCGCGGGATCATTGCGACTAGCTCTCGCACCGTCTTGATGCGAAAGAGTTCCTTAGGGTCGTAAGACTCGTCGCTCATTGACTACGACCCACGCAAAATCAAAATTGTTTGTGCCATGGATAGACGGGGAGAGTGAATTCCGAGAAAGTGATTCGCTTCTGTACGACTACGGAAGCGACGGGATGCGGGGCCGGACTCTCTCCCCTATTATGCAATGAAGCGAGACTTTTCGTGCGATAAACTATTACTTGCGCGACGACTGCCTCGGCAGTCGCATATACCCAAAGAATCTGGAGCTTGAATGGCAGCATTGGACGGCTTGCGAATCCTCGATATGACGCAATACGAGGCGGGCACATCCTGTACCCAAGCACTAGCTTGGATGGGCGCTGATGTCGTCAAAATTGAAGCTCCCGAATACGGAGACCCTGGTAGAGGGGTCCGAGGTTCGGGTCAGAGTGACTATTCCCCCTATTTTTGCGCTTGGAATGCCAACAAGAAGAGCCTCGCACTCAACCTCCGTACCGAAAAAGGACGGAAATTACTGCTGAGACTTGTTCCGAATTTCGATGTGTTCGTAGAGAACTACGGTCCCGGTATTGTCGAGAGGTTAGATATCGAATACGAGACGCTTGCGAAAGTTCACCCGGGGCTCATCTACACCCGAATTAAGGGATTCGGCACATCGGGTCCCTACTCAGGCTATCGATGCATGGATATGGTTGCACAGGCAGCGGCTGGCGCTTTTTCAATCACGGGTGAACCCGATGGACCTCCGATGATGCCAGGATCCACTACAGGTGACTCTGGTACCGGAGTTCAGGCTGCCATGGCGATTCTTGCCGCATACATTCAACGCCAAAGAACTGGATTGGGACAGGTCATAGAACTGTCAATGCAGGAAGCGATGATCTACTACGTGCGCACACGAGCCTTCATTGGATCGCAATGGGGAACTCGAGCCACGCCACGGACAGGCAATAGAGGGGGACTTCCTCCGGTAAACATCTATCCGTGCAAGCCTTTTGGTCCCAACGACTACATCTATTTGATGCCGGTAAACAACGATCATTGGGATGGTCTATGTGCGGCAATCGATCGACCGGACTTGTTGGTGGATGAGAGATTTGTTAGCTATGGAGACCGTGCCCGGAACGGAGATGCCCTCTACGAAGAAATTTGCAATTGGTGCAAGACTAGAACGAAGTATGAAGCCATGGAGGCAATTGCCGCTGCTGGCGTACCTTGTTCCGCATGTCTCGATACGGCAGAGCTCCATCACAACGATCATCTAAAAGAAAGGGGCTTTGTCGAGGAAATGGTCTTACCGGTACACGGGTCTGTTCCAATGCTAGGATTCGCTCCTCGTATGTCCGAATCGAGCGTTGACATGACGCGTCCACCGAGACTAGGTGAACACACGGACGATGTGTTGGCTGAGGAATTGAACCTGAACCCACAAGAACTCTCCGAACTGCGGGATCAAGGAGTCATAGGAGATCCGAAGCGATTCGTATCCTAGTACGAAGTCAACCTTACGGGCTTGCTCGTAACGGGCTTTGCTCGCAGAAGCGCTTAGTCCCCTACAGCTGACTTTCCTAGCATGAGCTGATCGGACACTCTTCGCCAATCAATCAGTTTGAAATTCTGATTCTCTTGTGGCATCGAGTTCTCGTCGTCCTGAACGACAAGCATTCCATGTGGAAACTCCGTTGATAGACTGGCATTGGTAATGTCGATGCCATCAGTCCCCGAGACGCTGTCGATACCTCCTTCGCCTGAGTCTCCAATTCTGAACGAGCCGATGTATGGGTTCGCACCATCCAACTCGAATACGGCAAATGAACTGTCTCCTTGGCTGGACACAACAAGGTAACCGTCTGCCTCATCTGTACGATAGATGGCCATTCCTTCCACATCTGCAACAAGAGCACTTTCGGATAGCGAAACCACAAGGGTGGCTTCGGAGTTTAGTTTTGGGTCCGCATTTCGCTTCCATACTCCAAACTCTTCCTCCCCGTAGTAGAGAGTTTCCGTTTCATCGTCGGCTACACACCCCTCGGGTTGAGAATCCACCGAGAAACTCCGCGCTTTTCGACTTGCACCGTCAGGCTTTAGCTCCCATTGTTCGAAAGTTCCGTTCTTGTCATTTACAAACGCAAATAACGAACTCCCGCTCTTGAACAGACAAACTCCGTAGGGAGTCGGTAAATCAAGCACAATTGATTCATCCGTCAGGTGTTCCACTTCGCCTGATTCACGATCTATCGAAAACAAGCTCAAACTATTGGTTGAACGATTGGTAGCCACGGCGATGTCCATGACGCGTCCGTCCCATTGAATTCTTTGCCTTAGATCGACATTGTTGAGATTTCCAATGTCAAGCGACTGAACTCTAGCTCCCTCGAGGTTGTACACCTCCAAACCCTTTTGCTTGTTCGTGCCCAGAATCAAGCTGAGTTCAGGATTGGAAGGGTGAATCCATATAGCTGGATCATCCGCGGCGTCCTCAGTACTAGACACGCTCGTTGTCTCAACGCTGGGTATGACGACAGAGTAGTCCGCCAATACACTCGTGGACTGTCCAAGAACGATCGTCAGAAGCGGTAGAGCGATTATGTGCCCTACCGCTCCTATAAAGCGCTTACAAGCTTCGAAGTGTGACTCCCAGAGCAAAGGATCGACCATACTCTTCATACTGTCCGTTAAACGACTCGTTTCCGTGATACGAGTAGTAAGCCTGATTCGTGAGGTTTGTAGCATTCACGAAAATCTGCCATCTCTCGTCCACGTCGTACCGAGCGGTAAAGTCAAGCTGTGTTCGAGGTTCTTGAATCAAATCGTTTTCGGGATCCGACAGGTCCACTTCAAGTGTTCTCTCGCCCTTGAATGCTAGAGCGAGTCTGAAATCCCAATTCCAGTTTTCGTAACCGACGATTGCATTGCCAACGAATTTTGCTTGTCCAGGCAACGGAATGTCTCCGCCACGACTAATACCGGGACCCAAGTCTGCTTCGCTCGAGGTAAACGTTGCATTGAGCGACAAAATGATGTTGTTCCATGGGTCGGCAAGTTCACTCAGACGGCTCGTCCAACTGGCTTCTATTCCCCAAAGCGATGCAGTGTCTCCGTTCAAAGGCTGCACAATGTCCAAGTCGGTCACTTCCGAAGTATCAACGCCTTGAGTCCACTGAGTAAAGTCGACAACGTCGCTTACGTCAGCCACGTAAATGAAATTGCTGATCGACTTGGAAAAGAAACCTACTGAGAACGCGCTCAATTGATCGTCGGGATAGTACTCGTAGGTAAGATCCAGATTGATCGATTCGTAGGGATCGAGAGCTGCATTTCCCGCCTCGATCTCCAGGTCCTCGTCGTCAATTTCTACTTTGTCGGGTGACGGATTGATCTTTCCAAAGGATGGTCTCGCAACTGACTGGCTTAGCCCAAACCTCAGAATATTTTGGTCGCTCTGCTTGTAGCGAACTGTAACGCTAGGAAGCCAATGCGAGTAGTCCTTGCCAAAGGAAATGGGTGTAATTTCGGGATCTCCGTTGGCTTCAACAACGCTAAACCCGTCCAGTTCTGAACTTGTCGCTTCGTGTCGCAATCCATATACGACTCGGAAGTCTCCGATGTTTACACGATGCATGGCGTAGATTGCGAATACATCCTCTTGAATGTTGTAGTCTCGAGCTGAATCAAGAGCTGTGTTGTCTGCGTCAATATCAAACCTGCTCTTGTTTTCAGCGATGTAGGACGAGAGACTGCCCACATCAATTGTTGGACCCAACGATCCGAGATCGTAGTCAAGAGAGTCGCTTGTTACGAAGTCCGCCATAGTTCGATCGCCAGGAAATCCTCCGTCATATGTAATCGCGTTGATGTCGTCCGTCTTTTCTCGAAAGCGTTGCTGAACTCCGAACTTGACGTAACCGTCAAATTCGCTGATTGTGACCTCTCTCTTGAAGTCGAGACGTAGGGTCGTTTGTTCGTCATTCGTGAAATTGTTCTCTTCCGCTAACTCGTCAAGTTCGAAATTGGCTGGGTTCGCGCCATTGGCGGAATAGAACAAACGAGGGGTACTTCCCATCGACGTATATCCTGCCTCCTCAATTTCGTCGTCTTCCGAAAACTGAGTGTCGAAACGATTGGGTTCTTCTTCCGCTGCTTTTCCATAGCCCAACTCATACTCCACATTCCACTCTTCAATCTCGCTTTCTCCTCCAGCAACGACCGAGAGTATGTCTTGTGTTTCGAAACGATCTTTCAGCTCGCGATCCATATCGATGTCAGTCCATCGAGCCGAGTTCGAGTCTATGGAAGCCAAGTCTCCCTTGGATAGTTTGTACTCAATACGTTGGCGATACTCTTGATCCGAAAAGTCGCTCTTTAGCATCCTTAGGTAGAGATGCGTGTCGTTTTCTCCAAACCAATCGAGATTCAACGCATATCCCAGGCGTTTCCGAGTAATCTGATAGTCTCTCTGCTCAAACTCTTCAGCACCTCGAAAACCTGAGTCTTCGATGTCAGCCACCCATCCTCCATCGGTTTCGACATTGTCCGACCCGAATCGGCGATCTTGCCACGAAACAGCAATCGCCACTCCTAGGTTTCCAATCATGACTGGGATGATGTTCGTGTAACTTGCGTTGACTTTGGGACTCGTTTCTCCTTGGAGCGTGTTGAAGTCTGACTTTGCTGTTACTGCAAAGTGTTGTCCTCTTCTATCAAACGCGGACAATCCCTTGATGTCGATAGCTCCTCCAATCGCATCTCCATCTTGATCTGGAGTGACTGACTTTCGCACTTCGATCCTTTCTAGGAGATCCGAAGGAATCACATCGAGTGCCACCGAGCGACGGTCTCGCTCAGGTGCGGGAATGTTCACTCCATTGACTTTCGCAGAATTGAAGTCGGGTTCAAGTCCGCGAATGCCGACAAATCTTCCTTCGCCCTGATCGCGTTCTATGAAAACTCCAGGGACGCGTTGTAGCGCTTCGCTTACGTTTGCATCCGGAAATTGTCCTATCGCATCTGAAGTCAACACGGACAAGATACCGTCGGCTGCGCGTTGCTGATTAAGCGCACTACTTGCTCCCGCCGCTTGTCCGTACACAATGACGTTTTCTAGGTGTTCGACGTCTGCGCCGATTGAGACCTCTACGTTCTTGGTGGAATTTGCTTCTACTTTGACCGTCTGTTCGACTTTGCTGGCACCGATGTAGTGCACAACGAGCGTATACTCGCCCTCAGGAACGTTGTTGAATTTGAACGCCCCATTGGTCGAGCTGGATACCTCTAAATCGAGCTCTTCGAGTCGTACGAGCGCACCACTAAAACTGACTTGCCCGCTTTTGTCGACGACTACACCTTCGAGTTCTCCGTCTTGTGCTGAAATCGCAAAAGCCGGAATTGACACAAGCAACGCCATCAGAATGACTTGGATCGGTGCTCGTAAATAGATAGTTGGTTTCATGGATGATTGCTGGGTAACAGATGACGTACTAACAATACGCTTGAAATGCTACGATCTCATGACAGCCGAATGATGTTTCAGGTGCAGATCAGTCCTATCGCTAGCGACTATTGAACGCCAGAAAATCTTCCACCGACGACTTCGTAAGAGAAACGCTCATCCGGACATCTATGAGGCGGAACAGTAGGTTAGATTTCTTCGTCTTTCGAATATGTTGACGAGGGAGTGCAAAGCGCTAGGTTCGATGTGACCAAGCAGTTAGTCGACCGGGATCTCAGACGTTGTAGTTAAGTCGCCTTGCTAGTAATCAGTATGGGAGAGAACTTACTCTCTCGTTGGCTTTAGATCCGCTCTGCCAGAGTTTTGCGCACGATCTCTCATGACATGATCCATCAGTACTAATGCAACCATCGCCTCCGCTATTGGAACAGCACGCAAACCAACACAGGGATCGTGTCTGCCTTTTGTAACTACCTCAACATTTGTGTTAGATCGGTCTACACTCTTTCCTGGAGTCGCAATGCTCGAGGTTGGTTTTAATGCAATGTAGGCAAGTATGTCTTGGCCCGTAGAAATTCCTCCAAGCGTTCCCCCAGAACGGTTGGACTGAAATCCATCGCTAGACATTTCATCCCGATGCTCAGATCCGCGTTGTGTCACAACGCTAAATCCGTCACCAATCTCCACGCCCTTCACTGCGTTTATGCCCATCAGTGAGGATGCCAAGTCAGCATCCAATTTTGAGAATACAGGTTCCCCAAGACCTACGGGAACCTTGGATGCAATGACACCAATCTTAGCGCCGATCGAGTCTCCAGCACTTCGAAGCTCTTCAATGAATTCGGCGATGTCGGTGTCTCTACCAGGATCCGGCGAAAAGAACACACTTTCGTTTGCATGATCCAAAGACCTTAACTCCAATCGGATTTCGCCAACTTGAGCGAGAAAGCCACGGACCTCGGTACCGAAATTCTCTTTCAAGTACTTCTTTGCGATTCCTCCCGCAGCGACACGCATGGTCGTCTCTCGTGCCGAAGCTCTTCCGCCACCTCGATAGTCTCGAATTCCATACTTCTTGTCATAGGTGAAATCGGCATGCGATGGACGGTAAACATCCTTGATTTGTGAATAGTCGCGAGAACGTTGATCTGTGTTCTTGATAACAAGCCCAATTGGAGTGCCAGTCGTCTTCCCCTCAAACACACCGGACAAAATCTCCACCTGATCTTCTTCGGAACGCTGTGTTGTGTATTGCGATCGACCTGGTTTGCGACGATTAAGGTCGATCATTAAGTCCGCCTCGGAAAGCTCCAAGTTCGGAGGACATCCATCAACAATCGCTCCCATTGCAATGCCGTGGGACTCACCGAATGTGGTTACCGCAAATGCTTGTCCAAAGGTGTTACCAGACATAGATGGAAGGTTGAAACAAAAGAATCGAGCAGGAGATGCGCCAAACTAGTACCACTCGTTGATTAAGGTTCACGGCGTAGCAAAGCAGGTACGACAATTTCAACTCGCGATTGAGGAACGCCACCCTCTTTTGGTGCCAAAGGTCCAGCGCCAAACGGAATTACTTCAATGTCGGCTTCGTCGTTCAATGTCTGTGCAGCGGATTCAGCACAGGATTGTGATTGTTCAAGCAATAGGTCTGAAGATCGAGAGCCGTAGACGTGGCACACAACATAGATGCTCCCGCTGAATGCTAACAACTCGTTAGCGAGCACCTTAAGCTGTTTCAATGCATCATCGCTTAACTTTCCTTGTCTGTCCGGAACGACTCCTTCAACTATTACTTGCCCATGTCGGGCTAGTGTTCCCGAAAAATCTAGATTCGTTCCTAGATCTACTTCCCCATCTACAGTCACCTGAACGACATGTGCGTACACCCTGCGATTTCCCCGTTCCACGACGTATATCGAGAAAAGATCAGTCGACTGTTCGGTTTTTAGTGCAGCAGCCAGGTAGTGCTGTTTTGAATCGAAGGCTGAAAGCACTCGAAGCTTGAAAATTGAGCCTCCCCAAATAGCCGCTCGTCCACAATCGCGCGCTTCGCACTCGAAGACAATCTCTCCACCAGCGGACATTAGTGCTTCTCGATACCAGTCCATAGCGTCCTCTCGACTCGTGCTGTTTGACATTTCATATGTCTCAGATCGGACCCTCCCGTCTACTCGAATTACACGTTCGAAATTTATCTCGCGTCTAATCCTCTCGACTGGTCCAGCGATGAAGTCATAGGGTGCTACATCTTCAGATGTATAAGAATCCACGCTCGTAGACCTAGGAAGTGCATCGAGTAGCAGCACTTCTGCATGAGACATCTCTGTCATGAAGAGCACGCCCAGTCCGCCGAACAGCAGAATTGAAGTCGCTTTACGTGGAAGGAGGATCACAAGAGAGGTGAAGCCGCAAAGTCAGCTGCGAAGTCCACATCGTCCTTTTGCTCGGTAGTCATTAGATCGACGATTGCTGTCTGAAGGTCTTCACCACACACCAACACTCGATACAGGGCGTCCACAAGAGGCATGTAGAGTGACATTTTTTCCTTTCGCTTATAGACCGCCTTGAGCGTGTTCACGCCTTCGGCAAGTTTGCCAAGTCGTGTCATTGCTTGATCCAACGACAATCCGGAAGCAACATGGACCCCCAGTTGGTAATTGCGAGAATGTGGTGACGTACATGTTGCAACTAGATCTCCAACGCCTGCCAAACCCAAGAAGGTGTAGGGATTAGCTTTCATTGCTTCCGCAAATCTGCTCATTTCAACCAAGCTTCTTGTTATTACGAGCGAAATTGCGTTTTGACCCACCCCTAAAGTCGTCGCTAAACCACAAATGATCGCATAAATGTTCTTAAGAGCTCCACCGAGCTCAACTCCGTATACATCGTCACTTGAATAGACTCGAAACGTTGAAGAACTAAGTTTTTTCTGGACTAGTTGTCGGAGCTCTGAATCGCCGCTAGCGATAACCGTACCGGCAAACTTGCCCTCTGCGATTTCCTCTGCCAGGTTAGGACCACTTAGAACTCCAACCGATCCTGGAGGAAGCTCTTCTGCCAGAATCTCGCTCATGAGTTTGAACGAATCAGGTTCGACTCCTTTAGTTGCGCTCACGGAATAGGCTCCCGGGCGCACGCACGAACCTATCTCTCTAGCGACTTCTCTGAACGACTGGCTCGGAACTGTCACGAATACCAGCTTGCATGCGTTTAAAGCGTCCGACAGGTCCGAGGTTGGCACGATGTTGGAATGCAAGGCATGTCCGGGCAGGTAACGACGATTCTCGTTGTACTTGCGAATGTCCTTGAGTTGCTGTTCGTCGCGCATCCACAAGTGCGTACGTGATCCGTTTCCAGCAACAATATTGGCAATTACTGTGCCGAAATTTCCCGCACCTACAACCGCAACGGACATAGTCCGATTCCTATGCCAACAGTTCCGAAAGAAGGCGATTGACTCTCTTCACATGCGCCCCTGCATCTATGGGGTAAGAGCCATCAGTAAACGCCGCTTGTTCATACAGCAACTGGGCCAGATCCTTGAACCTCGCTTCATCTTTCTCCTCACCCATGTGTTTGACAAGAGTATGGTTCAAATTAACTTCCAACTGAGGTTTCGACGGAGGAATCGATCTTCCCGCACTTGCCATGATCCTTCGCATGTGCAATCCCATGTCGTGTTCTGCGAGTACTAGGCACGCAGGAGAATCAACGAGTCGTTTGGACTTGGAGACACTGTCTACTTGGTCCTCAAGCGCTGCCTTGATTCTCTCGAGTAAAGGATCATCTACTTCAGTTTCTTCGTTTTCTTCGTCTTTCTCTCTTTCCGAAGTTTCGGGCAAATCCAGATCGCTTCGCGTAATGTCCTGGAATTTCTTCCCATCAAACTCTGTCAGATGGGACATCATCCAAGCATCAATGGGATCGCCAAAGATCAGAACTTCGATGCCCTGTCCCAGGAACACCTCTAGGTGCGGACTGTTACGTGCAGCTCTTTCGTTATCGCCCACTACATAATATATTTGCGCTTGATCAGACGGCGAACGCTCAACGTATTGTTTAAGAGAAGTGCGTTGCTTCGCACTTCCAATTTCAGGATCAGGCTCATCTTGTGTCGTCGTGAACCGCAACAGACGCAGTACTACATCTCGATTCGGATTGTCGAAGACAGTACCTTCCTTCAAGACTGATCCAAATTCGTCCCAGAAATTCTCGTAGGCTTCTGTATCGTCTGCGGCAAGTTTCTCCAAACGATCTAAGACTCTTCGTTCTAGCGCTGATCGGATCGTCTTGACAGCTTCGCTGTCCTGCAACATTTCACGAGAAACATTCAGCGGTAGATCACTTGAATCGACAACACCCTTGACCCATCGCAAGTAGAGCGGAAGGAATGTCTCCGCTTCGTCCATGATGAAGACTCGCTGTATGTAGAGCTTCAATCCACGCGGCGAATCGGGATTGAATAGGTCAAATGGAGCACGTTTGGGAATGTAGAGAAGACTGGTGTAGTCCAGTCGACCTTCCACACGGTTGTGACTCCATGCAACGGGATCTTCCCAGTCATGAGATATGTACTTGTAAAACTCCTTGTATTCGTCGTCCTTAATCTCAGATCTGGAACGAGTCCACATTGCCTTGGCGGAATTAATCGTCTCCCGCCCATCCTCTTTCTCTTCGGAGTCAGCTTTGGGCATGTCGACGGGAACAGCAATGTGATCACTGTACTTTCGAACGACAGACTCCAACGAAGACCTTTCGCAATACTCTTGTGCGTCTTGCTTGAGTTTCAAAGTGACCCGCGTCCCACGTTCGGTCTCTACATCAGATACCGAGTATTCATCCTCGCCCGAAGAGACCCAACGGGTTCCTTCGTCCGTACCCGCCTTTCGGGTTAGAACGACTACTTCGTCCGCAACCATGAACGAACTGTAGAAACCCACTCCGAACTGGCCAATCAATGATGCGTCTTGTTTCTGGTCTCCCGAGAGTTTTTTGAAGAACTCCTCTGTGCCCGACTTCGCGATCGTTCCCAGGTTTTGAATAACTTCCTCGCGAGTCATACCAATTCCGTTGTCTGTGACAGTCAAAGTCTTGGCATCTTCGTCAAAATCAATGGAAATCTTCAACTCAGGCTCGCCATCAATCAGGTCGGGTTTTTTGAGCGTTTCGAATCGTAGTTTGTCGATCGCATCCGAGGAGTTTGAGATGAGCTCCCGAAGAAATACCTCTCTGTTCGAGTACAGAGAGTTGATCATGAGATGGAGAAGTTTCTTGGCTTCTGTTTGAAATCCGCGAGTTTCGGTTGTCATAGCTAACGGGATGATTGACACAATTCGCTAGTAATAGCGATTCCACCACCATCTTTCAAGTTTGAATTGTTGTGTTCGGTGCGCCTATTTTTTCGAGATGGGGTATTGGCTGCTTAACTACGAAAGGCACTCTGTTATTGCGTCGCCGATGCCGGCCAAGTTGCGGACTGTCGCTGCGCCAGCACGATCAAGTGCTTCATACTTTTCCGCCGCAGTACCCTTACCTCCCGCGATGATGGCTCCTGCATGTCCCATACGTTTTCCCTTCGGGGCGGTTGCACCCGCGACATAGGCAACTATGGGCTTAGCCACCGATCCACGGATGTACTCTGCAGTTTCCTCTTCCGCTGTACCACCGATTTCTCCCACCATCACAATCGCATCAGTTTCTTCGTCTTCTTCAAACAGGCGAATGACGTCGATGAAGTTGGTTCCCGGAATGGGATCTCCTCCTATACCTACGCAAGTTGACTGGCCAAGCCCCTTGTCCGTAACCTGCTTGACTGCTTCATAGGTCAGAGTCCCAGAACGGGAGACAATGCCTATGCGACCGGGTTCATGAATGTCTCCTGGCATGATTCCGATCTTGCACTGCCCCGGGGTGATTACGCCAGGGCAGTTGGGGCCTATTAACCGAGAGCCTGCATTGTCAACAATGGCTTTGGCTTTGAGCATGTCAAGGGTTGGCACACCTTCCGTAATACAGACGATGAGCTCAATTCCCGCTTCGCACGCTTCCAGTATTGAGTCCAAGCAAAACCGCGCTGGAACATAGATGACCGATATCGTAGCACTGGTGCTTGCAACTGCTTCACGGACCGTGTCAAATACTGGTACTCCCAGATGCGTTGTCCCTCCTTTGCCTGGAGTTACTCCGCCAACCAACTGGGTTCCGTACTCGAGTGCCTGCCGAGAGTGCATTGTGCCTTGAGATCCAGTTATCCCTTGACAGATGACACGCGTATTTTGATCGACCAGAATGCTCACGAGACTGATCCGGCAGCATCTACAGCTTTCTGCGTGGCATCTTGCAAAGTCGTTGAAGCAATGATATCCAGCCCACTGGACTCCAAGAATGCACGTCCCTCTGCCGCACTATTGCCATCGAAACGAACTACAACCGGAACGCTTACGCCGACTTCTTTGTAGGCCTCCACAATTCCTTCGGCAATAACAACGCAGGAGACGATTCCGCCGAAGATGTTGATCAGTACGGCCTTGACATCGGAGTCGTCCAGTATGATTTTGAATGCTTCCGCAACGGATTGCTTGTTTACTGCTCCACCCACATCAAGAAAATTGGCAGGATTTCCACCGTAGTACTTCACAAGGTCCATGGTTCCCATTGCCAATCCTGCGCCGTTGACCATACAACCTATGTTGCCGTCCAAGGCAACGTAACTTAAACCAAATTCTGATGCTTGAGCCTCGCGTTCGTCTTCCTGTTTGGGGTCGCGCAAGTCCGCTAAACGAGACTGACGGAATAGAGCATTACCGTCGATATTGATCTTCGCATCGAGACAATGTACCGAACCGTCGGACGTCACGACAAGAGGATTGACTTCGACCAAGGAACAGTCCAGTTCGTGAAACAATCGGCAAAGTCCTAGAAATACCTCTGTAAACTGACGAACTTGGCCATCACGCAGACCCAATCCGAACGCTAATTCACGACCTTGATAGGGTTGTGCGCCTACAAACGGATCAATTTCAGCCTTAAGAATTCTCTCCGGATTCTCTTCAGCGACCTTCTCGATTTCCACTCCGCCCTCTGTCGATGCCATCACCACCACCCGTCGAGAGGAGCGATCTATGACAAGTCCCAAATAGAACTCACGATCGATGTCGGCAAGCTCTTCGATGTAAATGTGGTTTATGGGTTGTCCGAGCTGATCGGTTTGGTGCGTGACCAGTCGTTGGCCCAACCAGGATGAAGCGAATTCTTGTAAGCCATCAGGTCCCTCAACCAATTTGACGCCGCCCGCCTTACCTCGTCCTCCTGCGTGGACTTGAACCTTGCACGCCCAGCGATTCCCACCCAGCTGTTCAGCCGCGTCGACGGCCTCTTCTACTGTGGTTGCAACAACCCCTTTTGAAACGGGAAGACCGTACTCCCTGAATAACTCTTTTGCCTGGAACTCATGGAGGTTCACTTAACTACCAACTCCATGCAAGGCTGCTATACGTACTGAACGTGGGTTTCACAACTAAACTACGCTGACAGTGAAGCTCAGGATTTTCTCCTTCGAGCCACAGCATGTATTGCGCTTCCTGACACTCCCAAGGCTGCTTCGTGTACAGCTTCTGACAACGATGGGTGCGCAAACATTGTCAGAGCCAAATCCTCGGCTGTTGCGCCAAACTCCATTGCAATCACGCCTTGAGCGACGAGTTCTGAAGCCTGTGCGCCGAGAATGTGCATGCCCAAAATCCTATCCGTCTCCGTATCCGAAACAATCTTGACAAATCCATCGCTCTCGTCTGCCGCAATTGCACGCCCATTTGCACCAAAAGAGAACATGCCCGAAGTGACGTCCTCTCCGTTTGCTTTGAGTTCCTCTTCCGAGAGACCAACCCAGGCAACCTCCGGTAGCGTATAGATCACCGAAGGCACTGTGTCGTAATTGACCACAGGCTTTTGACCAGCAATACGCTCAGCGACCATGACACCTTCTTCCATTCCTTTGTGGGCCAACATCGGACCCCGAACCACATCGCCTACTGCGTAGACATCCGGCGCATCGGTATGGCACAAGTCATTGACGAAAAGAAAGCCCCTCTCATCCAGATTGACCCGACTGTCGTCGGCGAGCAATCCCTCGGTATAAGGTCTTCGGCCGACTGCCACAATCAATCGATCGCATTCGAGAACCTGATCTTCGTTGTTGAGTTGGTAAGACACCTTCACAGTACCGTCGGTCACCTCGGAATTTGTGACTCGCGCACCTAGTCGAATGTCTAGACCCTGTTTCTTGAAGATCCGCAGAGCATCCCGCGCAATTCTGCGATCAGTTGCGGGAAGAAAGTCGTCCAGGGCTTCCAAGATCACGACTTCAGACCCAAGACGACCCCAAACGCTTCCTAATTCGAGCCCAACGATTCCAGCGCCTATCACTCCAAGCCTCTCCGGAACCGTATTGAACTCCAACGCTCCTGTAGAGTCGACTATGTACTCATAGTCCAAAAGCGCGGCTGGAATTTCAATCGGAGTTGATCCCGGGGCGAGAATCACATGCTTTGCTTGAATTTCGTCCACGCTGTCGTCGGCCATTGTCACGCTGACCTTGCGTCCGTCCAAGAGTTTTCCAACGCCATGAACAAAATCCACGCCATTTCCGTCGAACAGTAGTCCAATTCCTTTCGTCAACTGCTCAACGACCGAATCCTTGTATTCCAGCATCTTCGAAATGTCGATGGCAGAGTTCTTTGCGCTAATGCCCATCGTTTCCAACTTGGACATCTGATCGTACCGGTGAGAGACGTCAAGTAGCGCTTTGGATGGAATGCAGCCCCAGTTGAGACAAGTACCTCCCAAGGTGGGCTTTCCCGAGGAATTCTTGGACTTGTCAACGCAGGTGACTGAAAAACCGAGTTGGGCGCAACGAATTGCCGATGCGTAACCTGCGGGACCTCCACCGATTACTACTACATCTGAGGTCTGACTCATAACTTTCCTATTTCTAAAGCTCTAACAGTATTCGTGCGGGGTCTTCCAGCATGCCCTTTATGGCGACTAGAAATCGTACGGCTTCCCGTCCGTCGATCAGTCGGTGATCGTAGGATAAGGCAAGATACATCATGGGACGGGCCACTATCTCGCCGTCCACTACAACAGGTCTCTCTTCTATCTTGTGCATGCCCAAAATCGCCGTTTGCGGAGGATTCAATATGGGCGTTGAGAGCAATGAACCAAACACTCCACCATTTGAAATCGTAAACGTTCCACCTTGCATGTCCTCAATAGCAAGTTTTCCAGATCGAGCTTTCTCGCCGTACGCAGAAATCTGATCTTCTATCTGAGCCATACCAAGTGCGTCTGCATCTCTGACGATGGGTACGACTAGCCCGCGATCCGTACTCACCGCCACTCCAATGTCGTAGAAACCGTGGTAGACGATTTCGGATCCATCAATCGAAGCGTTGACTAGTGGAAAGCGCTTGAGCGCTTCAACGGATGCTCGGACGAAGAAACTCATGAATCCAAGTCGAGTTCCATTGTGGGAAGCTTGGAATTCTTCCTGATATTGTCGTCGCATGCGCATGATTGGATCCATATCGACTTCGTTAAACGTAGTCAGCATGGCCGCATTGTGTTGCGCTTCTACCAATCTGTTTGCAATGGTTGCTCTTAGGCGCGTCATGGGCACGCGCCGCTCGACGCGCTCGCCGCTCTCAGTGGGCGATTCCTCGCGATCATCCTGTTCGACAGTTTGTACAGGCCGATCAGCAGTTTCGCTACGGTTCCGAACGGCAACAGCGACATCGTCGCGAGTGATCATTCCCCCACGCCCGGTTCCGATAACCGAGGACAATCCAATGCCACTCTCTAAAGCCAATCTTCTTGCAGAGGGCGACGCGACAATTTCGCGCTCCTCGGAATCTTCTTCGCTTGGGGTCGCTTCTTGAAATTCCTGGGTTGATTCACTAACAGTTGGACGTATGCCTTCTTCGATTTCCGCGATGATCTCCTTACCCTCAACCGTAGTGCCCTCTTCCTTCAGAATCTTCACAAGAATTCCCGAAACGGGGCACGGAATCTCAAGGGTTGTCTTTTCGGTCTCCACATCGACCAGCAACGCATCGCGTTCAACATAGTCTCCGACGTTCTTGTACCACTTCGACAACTCACCCTCGGATATGGACTCGGGAAAGGCTGGAACTGAAATTTGGATTGTCACTTCAATCTTCCGTAATACCGTATAGAGCTTCTTCTACGATCTCGGTTTGTTGCCGAACATGTCTCGATGCCAGACCAACTGCAGGCGCCGCATAGGGCTTTCGACCAGCGTAGATCAATTCAAGGTGCGGTCGTTGTTCGTCGCGAACTCGGACCAGGTGATGCCGACTGGAGTACCAAGCCCCTTGATTCTGGGGTTCCTCTTGACACCAAACCATTTGCTGCAGATTCTCGTAGCGTTGAATCACTCTTGCCAGTTCATCCCGTGGGAATGGATACAGCTGTTCCATTCTGACAATTGCTACATCCTGAGCGTTGTCGTTCCTTCGACGTTCAAGCAAGTCGTAGTACACCTTTCCAGCACACAGCACTAGCCGCTCTATTCGACTGGAATCTAAGTCGTCGATTTCGCCAATCACATTTTGAAATCGACCGTCTGCTAACTCGTCCAGTGAGGAAACCGCAACTTTGTGTCGAAGCAGACTTTTTGGGGTCAAGGCGATCAGTGGACGTCGCATGGGACGAATCATTTGTCTCCGCAACATATGAAACATTTGTGCAGGAGTCGAAGGAACGCAAACTTGCATGTTGTGCTGAGCACAGAGCTGCAAGTAACGCTCTAGCCGCGCAGAAGAGTGCTCAGGACCCGCACCTTCGAATCCGTGAGGCAGAAGCATAACAAGTCCGCATGCGCGACCCCACTTGGCTTCGCCACTAGAAACGAACTGGTCGATGACAACCTGTGCACCGTTGGCAAAATCTCCAAACTGCGCCTCCCAAATCACCAGTGTTTTGGGAGAGGTCGTCGCATATCCATACTCAAACGCCAAGACTCCTTCCTCGGAGAGAAGGGAATCATAGATATCAAATCTACGTTCCTCAAACGCAAGTTGCAATGGAATGACTTGCTCTCCTGTCTTTTGGCAGTAGATACACGCATGGCGATGAGAAAACGTCCCAACTCCCACATCCTGTCCAGTAATTCGAACATCGAATCCTTCATCCAATAGAGATGCATATGCAGCCATCTCTGCGAATCCCCAATTGGCCGCCTGACCTCCAGCCGCCATGCGCCGACGATCGACGTATATTCCTTCCACCTGCTTGTGCAATCTGATTCCCACCGGAACTGAATTTGCTCGATGCATGACTTCCTGTAGTCTAGCGATGGGGATCTTTGTGTCGCCGGGAGCATCCCAGTCATGACCCAAGTATGGTTTCCAGTCCACAAACATAGACTGGTCGGGTTCCGTTACAACCGAGAGGCCCACTGTCTCCCCTCTGTCGAGTCGATCCCGAAAACTAGACACCCACTGGTCGGATTCTTGCTTGGATACAACACCTTCCTGTGCTAATCGCTCCGCATAGATTGTCCTTGTGGTTGGATGCTGGCGGATCTGCTGATACATCAGCGGCTGGGTCTTCATGGGATCTTCTGCTTCGTTGTGACCACGCCGCCGATAACACACGAGATCAATGACGAAATCCTTGCCAAAGCCGACACGATAATCCATCGCAAGCTGCGCGATAGCGACTACTGCTTCGGGATCATCCGCATTGACATGAAAGATTGGTGCCCGCATGATTTTTGCGACTTCGCTACAGTATTCGGTAGATCGTGCGTCTTCTCTTAGACTCGTAGTGAAACCAATTTGGTTATTAATGATGATGTGGATCGTCCCACCTGTATAGAAGCCTCGGGTCTGCGACATTTGAAAGGTTTCCATCACCACGCCTTGTCCCGCAATTGCCGCATCACCGTGAATCAAGATTGGCGTGACTTCCACTCCCGCTCTGTCCTTGCGACGATCCTGTCGTGCCCGCACAGATCCTTCCACTACTGGTCCGACAATTTCGAGGTGCGAGGGGTTGAACGCCAGTGCCAGGTGAATTTGCTTGCCCACGCTGTCTAAGTTTGACGAGAATCCCATGTGATACTTCACGTCTCCTGTCGCGGACACCTCGGGAGCCGTTCCTTCGAATTCTTCGAAGATATCTTCAGTCTCCTTGCCCAGAATGTTCACAAGTACGTTCAAACGACCTCTATGGGCCATTCCGATTACCATTTCTCGTACTTGCCACATGCCCGCACGTTGAGTTATCTCGTGCAGCAGCGGAATCAGGCTTTCTGCTCCCTCCAAGCCGAAACGTTTTGTTCCGGGATACCGGGTGTGGAGATACCTCTCCAACCCTTCCGCAGCGGTGAGACGTTCGAGAATCCGTCGTTTGTGATCCCTTTCAAATTTCATGTGCGAGTGAACAGACTCCAAGCGACTGCGTATCCATCTACGCTCCTGCGCAGTCGTCACATAAACATACTCTGCACCAATTGAACTGCAGTAGGTTTCTTCCAGCGCGGAAATAATTTCGTGCAGGGGTCGCCCGTCGTCCTCGAACAAATCTGACGATCCTGTCCGGAACACAGTATTGAGATCGGCTGGGCTCAAATTGTGAAAGTCCAATTGAAGATCGGGGGCCTGATCTAGTTTCCATTTGCCGAGGGGATCGACCTTTGCCTTTCGATGTCCACGGGCACGGTAGGCATCGATCAATTCCATCACTTGAATCTGCTTACGTTCATGTTCGGACATGATGTCCGTACTGACACGTTCAGGTTGCGCCTTGAGTCGATTCCTGCCGAGTCGCTCAAAGTGATTTATGATCGAACTATGGGGAATCTCGATCGTCTTGGCATCCGAGTACGGAAGGGTGCTGAAGTATTCACGCCACTCCTCTGGTACCGCGTTCGCGTCTGCCAAGAACTTCTCGTACATCATTTCGAGATACACAGCGCTACTTCCATCCAGGTGCGAACTGGATTCCATTCGCTGTAGGAAAGACTCAGCCATGAACAACTACTCCGTCTAGTTTCGCTCGAGACATCAGTGAAAGTCGAACATCTACGTGCCGTTCTTTATGAGCAGCGTTCGAATTTCATTGATTGCTCGAGTGGGGTTCAAATCCTTGGGGCAAGCATTAACGCAGTTCATCACGCCACGGCATCTAAACACACTGAATGGATCATCGAGTTTTGACAAACGTTCTTCGGTTGCCGTATCTCTACTATCGGCCAAGAACCGATAGGACTGCAATAGTGCTGCTGGACCCAAAAACTTGTCAGGATTCCACCAGAAAGACGGGCACGATGTCGTGCAGCAAGCGCAGAGGATACATTCGTATAGTCCATCCAACTTCTCGCGGTCTTCCTGTGATTGGAGCCGCTCTTGTGCAGGTCTTGGATTGTCGTTGGTCAGGAAGGGTTCTACGCGTTCATACTGTCGATAGAACTGCGACATGTCCACAATAAGGTCTCTGATCACCGGAAGTCCAGGCAATGGCCGTAATACAAGACGATCTCTCGAAACCGCCTCAGATACGGGAGTCTTGCATGCGAGTCCGTTCTGTCCATTGATGTTCATGCCATCGGAACCACACACACCCTCTCGACACGAACGGCGATAGCCGATGCTAGGATCCTGCGCCTTCAGATTCTCCAATACCTCAAGAACCATCAAATCGCGATCATCGGGAAGGTCGTATTCGTAGTCTTGCATCCTGGGTTCGGAATCACTATCAGGAATGAATCGATAAATGCTGACTTGCACTCCTAGTACTCCCTCTTAACCGGTTCAAATGGTTCGACTGTCGAAGGTGCGAAGTTCACAGCACGTTTTCGCAAGGATCGATCCTCAGCAAAGTAGAGTGAATGGAACAACCAATTTTCGTCGTCGCGCTCTTCAAAATCCACGCGAGCGTGAGCACCGCGACTCTCTCTCCGACCTTCAGCAGCAATTGCTGTTGCTTCGGCAACCTCGAGCAAGTTATCCAGCTCTAACGCTTCGACCCGTGCGGTGTTGAATACTTCAGACTTATCCGTCAAATGCGCCGCTTCGATCCGACTTCGGAGATCTTCCAGCTTAGAAATCGCGTCCTGCATTTTCTGTTCGGTGCGAAACACACTGAAGCTGCTCCCCATTAGAGCTTGCAACTCCGCTTTGAGTTCAGCCGGGTTTTCGCCCTTCTGAGATTCTTCCCACCTGGCTACTCGCGCTAGAGCAGCTTCCAAGTCGCTAGCGGAGGCATCTCTTTGACTGATTCCTTGTCCCAGAACATCTTGGATGTGCAGTCCAGCAGCCCGTCCAAAAACTACTAGATCAAGTAAAGAGTTGCCACCAAGACGATTTGCACCATGAACAGATACGCAAGCTACCTCTCCAACGGCATAGAGCCCTGGAACTGGAACGTCATCTGATTGTTCGTCTTGAGATAGTGCTTGTCCGCTGACTTGCGTTGCTATGCCCCCCATCATGTAGTGGCAGGTCGGAACTACCGGTATAGGTTCGACTGCAGGATCGACAAGAGCGTACGTTTTACAGAGTTCCATGATTCCCCCCAACCTTGAATTCAGAACTTCCGTGCCCAGGTGATCCAGTTTGAGATACACGTGGTCCTTGTTCGGACCGCAACCTCTACCTTCGTCGATTTCAATAACCATTGATCTTGATACGACATCTCTGCTCGCAAGATCCTTGGCCGTCGGTGCGTAGCGCTCCATAAAGCGCTCGCCATCGCAATTTATGAGGTAGCCACCCTCACCTCGGCTGCCTTCCGTTACAAGAATTCCCATCCCGTGAATACCTGTGGGGTGAAATTGCCACATTTCGATATCTTGAACCGGAACACCGGTTCGCAGAGCCATCGCAACCCCATCACCAGTGTTGGTTAACGCATTGGTTGTACTGTCGTAAATTCTTCCGGCTCCTCCTGTGGCCAGGAGTGTAACCTTCGACCGAACGAAGACGAGCTCGCCGGTCTCAACCTCAATTGCAATGACTCCGACGATGACTCCATCTTGATTTCTCACCAAGTCGACAGCAAACCACTCGTTGAGAAAGGTCGTATCCGCCTTAAGGTTTGCTTGGAACAACGTGTGGAGAAGTGCGTGGCCTGTCCGATCTTCGGCCGCACAAGTCCGTGAAGCCTGCCCTCCCCTGCCGAAGTCCTTGGATTGTCCGCCGAATGGTCGTTGGTAAATCCTTCCCGTCTCGGTACGAGAGAACGGCAGCCCCATGTGTTCAAGCTCGTAGACAACTTGAGGACCTACACTGCACATGTACTCGATCGCGTCTTGGTCTCCGATGTAATCCGATCCCTTGACGGTGTCGTACATATGCCACCTCCAATCATCATCGGGATCTTCGCTCGCAATGGCACAGGTGATGCCGCCTTGAGCCGAAACGGTGTGCGAACGTGTAGGAAAGACTTTGGAGAGTACGGCCGTCTTGTAGCCTGACTCCGCCAGTTGTAAACCCGCTCTCAGTCCTGCCCCGCCTCCTCCGACGATCAGTCCGTCAAAATCCAGTGTTCGGAGGTTCTTCATAGAAAAATAGCGGGTAGACGCCACAACACGCCAAGTCCAATCAACAAGTACGTAAACACAACTAGAACAACGAATCCCTGATACAGCAACCGCACCAACGATGCATACTTACCCATCTTGTGCTCGCTCAGGTAGTCCGTCCCAACCGTCCACATTCCAATCCATGCGTGCACTGCAAACGAGAGAATCGTAAGCGTTCCAAACACCAGCATTACCGGCGATGTCATATAGCGCACCCATCGAATCTGGTCGACATCCGGATTGGCTACCAAGAATCCGATGATGCACAGGGCATACAGGCCCAGGACGACTGCAGTTACCCGCTGTAGCAAGAAATCTGTAAGGCCACTTCGGGAGAAGCTCGTGGCGTTTACAACCACATCCATACTCCGCAAAGTACTGAGAGCGCAAGCGAGAAGACCAATACTAGAGCACTTCCAACTCGTCCGGCCCGCAAAGACTCTCCAATGTGCAAGTCCATCAATATGTGGCGCACTCCCGCGACAACGTGGTAAGCGAGCAACGAAAGAACTGACCAAAGAAGCACTGAATGAAGAGGGCTTTCAAGATCCACCCTTAGTTTTTCAAAATCGGTTTCGCCACCAAATGAAGTAGCCAACAAGTAGAGCAGATACAGCGAAGCGATGAAGAGCAGCACTCCACTAATCCTGTGAAGAATTGAGACAATACCGGGCAAAGGCAACCGAATCGCAAACAAGTCGAGAAAGACGGGGCGCAGATCCTTCAACTCTTGGCCTTAGTCGTCTTCGAAATGAGTTTAGTCTTGAACATGTCTCATAGTGTAACGACTAGAAAAGTGGGCGGACTTGCTAGTCCATAATGAATGACCTACGTGAAATTCCAAATCCGTCTCAGTGGGATTTGCGAAAATAGGAGCGAGTTCGCCTCCTAGGGTTGGGAAGGGACGCAATGCATGGCCGATAAAAAAGCTCGACTAACAGTCGATGGAGAGTCGATCGACCTGCCCGTATATTCCCCAACCGTGGGACCAGACGTGGTGGACGTGGCGAAATTGATTTCACTCGGCTATTTTACGTATGACCCCGGATACGTTTCTACCGTTAGTTGCGAGTCTGCAATCACCTACATCGATGGTGAGGCAGGTGTCTTGCGACACCGCGGTTACTCCATAGAGCAACTAGCCGAGCAATCCAGTTTCTTGGAAGTTTGCTACCTCTTGATTTATGGAAGGTTGCCGAACGATGATCAATTTGCCGACTTTCAATCTGCCATCCAAAGTGAGCAAGTCATCGACGACTACCTGATGTCGGTTTTGTCGAGCTTTCCTCGAAACGCACATCCCATGGGTGTGATGTGCTCCTTAGTAGGAGCTATGTCGGCGCACTACCACGATGAAATCGACATCAACGATCCCGAGTGTCGACAGACAACCGCCATTCGACTCATTGCAAAGGTTCCAATGTTGGCAGCGATGACACTACGTCACGGGCGAAATCAAGAATTTGTTCCACCAGCCCCCAATCGAGGCTATGCAGAGAACTTCTTGCACATGATGTTTTCCGAGAGTGAATCTGATTCGGTGAGTCCAATACTCGCAAATGCCATGGACCGGATTTTCCTTCTACACGCCGACCACGAACAAAACGCCTCGACTTCAACTGTACGTTTGGTGGGGTCAACAGATGCGAATCCATACGCTTGCATCGCTGCTGGAATCGCCGCACTGTGGGGACCGTCTCATGGTGGCGCGAACGAAGCGGTGCTGCAGATGCTGGAGGAAATCGGAGATCCAAGCAAGATTGACGCCTATTTGAAGATGGCTAAAGATCCGAACAATCCAATCAGGATCATGGGGTTTGGACACAGGGTCTACAAGAACTATGACCCGCGGGCCAAGGTACTGCAAGCCACCTATCGAGAAGTATTGGGGCTACTTGGCATTCAATCAGACCCCACATTGCAGATGGCACGAGACTTGGAACGAGTAGCACTAAGTGACGATTACTTCATCCAAAGGAGACTCTATCCCAATGTCGATTTCTACTCTGGGATCATTCTGAAAGCACTCGGAATACCGACAAGCATGTTCACAGTGATCTTTGTCGTTGGACGAACACCCGGATGGATAGCCCAATGGAATGAAATGATTTCAAAGGGTTACAAGATTGGGCGTCCGCGTCAGCTGTATACGGGAGATGTGATACGAGAGTATCCTCAAGACTAGGATTGACCTTCTTTAGTTCTGAAGTGGGTTTCTAATTCAACAGTCGAGACGGCGATTGGTTGGCTTGAGATGATCTGTGAATAAGAACAGTCACTTCTTCAACTATACAGATACAATTTCAGGAACCAATGGGACAGTTCACCCCTTGATCGATTCCTAAAGCACTCAACGGATTTCGAAAATGAGAAAGACTCTTTTGTCCAGTGCCCTAGTTGCGTTTGGTTTCCTTACAGGCTCTTCTTTCGCAACAGTAAATTTGCCATCAGGTTCAGTCTCCGATCTGCCCGATGTGGACACAGACGCGCAAGTATTAAGAGCTGATGTATCCGAAGTAACCACTATGGAAGAACTGGTTACCACCGAAGTGCGCGAGGACATTCTTACAGCATTCACGATAAATGAGTTCCACCGCATTAACAAATTGGCTTCGTTCTACTATCGAACCAAGCAGTTCGAGAAAGCTTTTCCGTACCTCTTGGCATCTGCAAAAAGAGGATTCAAAGTAGCTCAGTATCGCCTGGGAGTCATCTACGTGAATGGCTTAGGCAATATAAAAAGAGATGTCACCTTAGGAATAGGATGGCTAGGAACATCTGCATCGCCTCGTTCGACAGCTTTGATGAGAGAAACCTATCAGGATCTCATGGATCAAGTCCCAGAACGATTGAAACCAAAGGTTCAGGACGTTGTAGATGCGCTTATCGAGAGGTATGGTTCCGAGGCAACAGGAATGAACTGTATGAATACTCGCGTGGCCGGTACTCATATGCGATCGTTCCAGTGCAATTTTGACAAGGAATTTGAACACCGAGACGCTGCATTTCAAGATTGGCTAACTACCAGTTTCCAAGGAGTAAATCCTTATATGACAGGAATGGGCTCTTCCGACCCTACTAGTCAAGCATCTCCTGACGCGGGTCCCCAACCAGCTGCCTCTCCTTACTAAGTTGGGTTTGAGCCAAGAGAATTGAAACCTATCTCGGCTGATTCTCATGTTGTAGAAAGTCCCGACGTCTTTCTTGGTCTGGCTGATCGATTCGGCGACGAAGCGCCCCGAATAATGAACGTCGGCGATCAAGTCGATGCGATAGTCATACCCAAGTATGGTATGCGTGGAGTAAGTGTGGCCCGAATGGGCATGGCTGCGACCAGACTTGCTCGAAATGAGCCTCTTGAACGCAGAACGGGCAGAAAACCCGAAGTGGCTCATATGCAGGATCCAGAACTTGTTGCCTTGTTCAACAAGGGATATGCCGGCATGCGCAAAGGATTGCTGGACGGCGCACATCGATATGAAGACCAGGATGTCGACGGTCTAGCGGCTGAGTTTCTCTATCCTGGTTACTTCGGCATGTTTGGAATGAAAAACGTTCCTTTGCTTGTAGCACTTCAGAAGAACTACAACGACTGGTTGCACAACTACGCAACGGCGTCAAATGGACGCCTCTACGGACTGGCCGCGTTGCCCATCCAAGACATTGATTCTGCGGTTATCGAATTGAAACGAGTGATTAGACTCGGATTTCGGGGAGGCATGATTCCGTGTACCTCTCCTTCCGATCGTCCATACTTCGACCTCGCCTACGAACCCATTTGGTCCCTCGCCGAAGAAGCTAACTTTCCGTTGTCAATGCACGTCGGCTGCGCAGCCTATCGTCCACGAGAATTTCGAACGAAGCCTGTTCACCGTGACGGCATAGCCGATTACGCTGCCACTCAATCCACGGTTCAACGAACGATTGTCGAGTTTATGTGCCGCGGAGTCTGCGAACGACATCCTAGACTCAAAATTGTCGTAGCCGAATTCAATGCCGGATGGATTGCCCACTGGCTGGATCGTGTGGATCAAGGACTTCAGCGGGAATATAGAAATAAGAGTGAACCTTATACGGGTGCTTCTCCACACGAAATTTGGAAGCGTCAGTTTTTCGCGACAATTGAAGATGATCGCCCTGCATTGGCAACCCGAAATCTCATCGGCTTGGACAATCTGATGTGGGGCTCGGACTACCCGCATACTGATTCGACATGGCCGTGTTCACTCGATGTCCTTGACGAATTGTTTGAAGGGATTGCAGATTCGGACCGAAATAAGATCACCTACGAAAACGTCCAACATCTATACGACATTCACTAAGTCAAAAGACCGTTTGTCGACTAAGAATCTAAGTGCGATGTTCCACATCTCCAGGAGCTCGTCCTCATGCTGATGCTGACTGTTCTTGTGAGCTATCAAGCGTTGCTAATTGGAATTGGACTCTGGGCAAGACGACGAAGCGAAACGCATGATGACTTTCTGATCGGGGGCAGGAAGATGGGCGGTATTATCGCCAGCCTGTCGTATGCCGCTGGCGCATCTTCCGCATGGTCAATTCTTGGCCTCTCCGGTATTGCTTTCTCGATTGGAGTCTCCGCGATTTGGCTCTTGCCCGGAACAATCATTGGACACATCGTCGCATGGTTCTTTATTGCTCCCCGAATCCAACGAGCCGCCGAGAAAGGCAAGCATGTGACGTTAACTGACTTCCTTGTGGACGGAGTATCAGGGTGGCAAAGAAAGGCAGCTATCTTGGTCTCGGGAATCGCGATCGTCTTCTGCTTTTCGTTCTATATCGCAGCTCAATTCGACGGTGCTGGCACGGCCCTTGCGAGCGAATTCAACATCCCGACTGAAGTTGCAATTGTCGTTGGCGCAGCAGTTGTTCTCACTTATAGGTGCCTCGATGGGTTTTGGGCTGAAAGCATTACGGATTCCCTGCAAGCCATCGTAATGTTCGTTGCTGCGCTTATCTTGCCAGTCACCGCAATAGTTGCGTTGGGCGTCATTGGTCCCATCTTCTCATCGCTTTTTGAACAGCATCTGGCTCTGACTGTTGGAAACATGGGGTGGATGGCCGCCGGATTCCTGCTAACTGTTCTTTTGTATTCGCTTCACAATACTGTGGGCGCTATCGCCGAACGAGTCATACCGTTCGTGGTCGGATGGTTGCTACTTTGGTTGGATCCCAGTTTTTTGAAACGCACGCCAGAAAACAAACTGCATCGACCGATTCAAGCGAATGGTGTGGAACTTCCGCTTGGGTCTATCCCAAGAACGTGAGTAGCTGGGAAACAGGTCTTCGAGAGGTTCTGGATTCGCTTCCGGGAGTCTTGAGCTACCAGTTGAGTGAGTCTGAACCTGCTGCATCAAGCAACGGTGACTGTTATCTGGTTTCAGTTCAATTTGCCCAAAACTCCCATGGAACCGCTGAACGGATGCTTGTGATCTATGCGGCAGAGCGAACAAAATCCCGCGTCATTGATGAATTGGACAATCTAACAATCCCATCCTTGAGCCTGAACTCCACCCTTAGGCAAGCAACGGGACTGGCAAGAGCTCTTAGGTACGCATCCGAGTTGGAGATGTCAGAACCTCGTTCAGTAAGAGCAAAAGAGCTCGGAGACATAGCTTTACCGATTCTTCTGAGCCATTGTCTGACAGCATTCACGCAAGAGTACTCGTCGGCTACCAGAGTTATAGATCTTCCCAGCCTTCCTGTGTGGTCCAACATGCTGCGCATCCTGGACCTTAACCTAATTCCTCAAACGGAAGTAAACAAGCGAGCGATCATCTCTAGGCGAACTCGAACAGTCGTCCTGAGGGAGTGTGAGTCGCTGGGATGGATCGAGACTCTACGTAAGACTTCCGCACGAACAACGGTCTTCGTTCGGTTAACGGATATTGGCGCAAGAGTCCGTCAAACTGCCGAACGAAGAATCAAAGCCATCGAACACCAATGGAGAACAACCAATTCGAAACTCTATGGACAGCTCCATTCAGCACTGAGCCAAATTGTTAGCGGCTTTGAACTCGAGTATCCGTACTACATTACCGGCTATGGACCAGCTGACGATGCACTAACTGGCGGAGCATTTCTACCGGCTGAACCGGGTCCGCCCAGGATCCCCGCCCGAGGTGAAGAGTGGCCCGTCGTTCCAAGAGTCTCTCCCGATGACTCGAACAACATACCCATGTCCGCACTCTTATCGCAAGCTCTAACGGGTTTTGCAATTGAGTATGAAATGGAAAATCTGGGACGGTTGGGCCATATCTTGTCGTTGTTTCGGTACATCGGCGATGACGGGGTGCCGCTTGAAACCGTACGATCAGCCGGCGGAATAACTGGTAACGGCAGATCTCTTCACGAACGCCACATGAACATTGTTCTGGAACGCGGCAAACCGTCGGATAATTCTCGAACCGTGTATCTCTCTCCAAAAGCAAGGCGTGCACGCGACTCCTACTCTTCTCTTGTGTATGAGATCGAGTCCCGATGGCGCAAACGCTATGGAGCGGACGTCATTAGAGACCTGAGGGATTCCTTGGAGTCCCTAAGCAAATTCTGGCCAAAGGATTGTCCAGACTATCCGAATTCAACCCGCTGGATGTCGCCTTGGTTTAGTCCCTACAGGGTGTAGTTGAGGAATTGAAGAAAATTTTCTTGTAGTAGCTTCGAGTTCCGCTCAATTGACTCGTTAAGAACCAACACTAGTGTTGTAGAACCAGCCCATCGGAATCGGAAGAAGCGTTGAAGCTCCTGTCGCGTCGGTTTTAGTGGGTAACCAAAACCAAAATGGACTGCCTTCTCACCGCTAAGAGTTCTCGCTTTCAAGTGAGACATCTCATTCGGACATCAATCGTGGTCTTGGTTCTAACCCAATTGTCAGGTTGCTTGACAATTCTGAAGACATCCCAAGCTGAAGCCAAGATTACGCACCATCTCGACAATCTAGTAGTCATGGAAACTTCAAGGTCACTGACAAAGTACGACAAAATGCTGAACTTCGAGATATGCAAGACCTTCTACAAGAACTATCGAGATGTGTTCGATGTACTTCTCATCATTTCAAACGTACCAAGGGACAAATTCGAAGATGGTGAGGTTGGCTACTACGGCAAGATGTCATTAGTTCGTAACGATGAACTCGGTACAGGCGTAGGGATTTTTGATTACGGAGATTGGTACTACTCTGAAGAAGCCCTTCGCGGCGTCATGCATCTTCCATCTAGGAACTTCCTCGGTAGTGGACCTACCTTGCATGAGTTCATGCATCTGTGGGTATTGGATAGACAAGTCATTCCCACAGTTATAGAAGGACACTGGGGTTTTGGCTGCGTCCATGGCCAACTAGGTGGGATTGACTTGAAGAATCTTGTCGAGCTAGGAGAGGACAGATTCGCAGCGGGCCTTTTTGGTCTCAATGCAAACTTTGGGAATTCATTGCCCTATGCTCCTCTCGAACTCAATTTAGCTGGTTGGATAACCGAAGGATATTTGGGTTGCTGAGGATGGAGAGTATCAATTTGAGATCGATCCCGACGATCCCAGTGTCATAAGACGGCAGAGGGGACCCGATGGGTTTCCAGTCTTCAAGGCAGCACGAACCTCGACGTGAAGTATTGATCAAATTGTCGATGTTCTTGGAGAAACGGTACCAGGTGTTGATGATTCACAGAAAGAGTTTCGAGGAGCAACTGTATTAGTCGGAAACTCAGAATTTCCTGTCACTCAAGAAGATATACAGGTTGTTAGTGATGAAGTGCTCATATTTTCCGTGAAAGCTAGTCTACGAGAAGTACTTGACGTGAGTACGTAAAACTTTTGGGAAGGCAAGCAAAATTTACACCAATTGAACAACCGAGCCTAACATTCAGTTGTTGTAATCGACAACGCTACTAACTCCCATAATTTGGTGTTGAATGGTAAATCTTAGGGTTTTGTTCTTTGGTATAACGTGCTGTTCGAAGGACTTAGGAATTGGCAGAAATACCATGCTCTTTAATACCAGAGGGCTATGATCAAGAGTGCGCGTACCCACGCGGTCATGTCCAATCTCACCCAACAGCTCCTCAAATTGAATATCGTAATACACTACCGACTGTCCATGGCTATAAAAGAGATATCCTGCTCGGTGTCCACCCCAAGAAAAATCAGTTGCAGGCTTTCGTTCAAGAAAAATACGTCGATATAGAACGTGGGCGTCGCTAGTAAGTGCAAGGTAGTAACGGGCCAACCCGATCTCGGCCTGAATTTCTGTCGCATCCAGCAATTTCGCGTTTACTTCAGTCTCGAGAAAACGCAGCTCCAACTCATTCCGAATGGATTGGACAGACATTCCGCTGGCCTGTTGAACCGCTTCGTTAACCTGCTGAGTAACTGACACAACATCGTTCCGGCCTATAGAAGTTGGTCTTGGTATTCCCGATCTGCGCGCTCCAAATACGGCTGCAACGTGTTCTGGAGCCATGTTTGTAAATGCAGCCAGTTGTCGAATTCTGCTAATGTCCCTAGGATCAATCTCAAAGTGCTCGACGGTTGACTGGAGTTTTCTCAGCAATGCGTCAAAATCTCGTTTTCTCAACTCGGGGAAAGAATTCTCAAGGTGGGGCAACACGAAATCTCGGATAAAAATATCGAAAACAGAGTCAAACGAGAGCGAGTCAGTTAGCTCTATTAGTCGTTTGATTTGAGCGTGCCTAAAGTCTACAAAGAGTATCTTTTCTCCTCCCTTTTTTCTTGGGATCCAAAGCATGGCCCCGTGCGTCAATTCTCCCGCTTTAACTTGCAATCCGTCAATCAAAAACTGGGTCCGCAACCTCGATTGAAGTTGAAACTGCAATACTGATTGAGAAAAGCTCAACTTCTCCACTATTCGAACACAGGTTACGCTGTCTTCGAGCGGCTGGGCGTTGCAGTAATTTTCCAAGTATGTTCGCTCAACTCTTTGCCGATGCCCGTCTCTTGAGAGTAGAGCAACAATTTTTTGTCTTTCTGCATACGCTTGCATGATTGCCTGATCATGGCCATCTCGAGCATAGTAGATCTTGTCTATTGGAAAGCCGCGCAAGGAGCTCAATGGTCTTCTCGCACCCCCGTGTACGCGAACGGTAGCAGGACCAGCAAGATCGCAAAAACCTGTCCTTGTCATGTAACGGTAGAAAGAAGAAAACCGATCAGCCAATCCCTCGGTAACTGAAATGTGATCCGCCAATCCTCTTTCAACACCTGCTAGGAGACTTTGCACGAGCTCTCGGCTTGCGTCAGTTACTGCTTCACGACCGGCTGTTGGCCTAAGCATGGCGCTATCTACAACGCCGCCAATGCCGAAAACCGAAGTGACAGGAACATTTGCAAGCATGAAACCATGCTGATAGGCAGCGACAGTTTCTGAATTTGTTTCGAAAACGGCCCTTAAATCGACTTCCTTTCCATCCCACTGTAACTTCTCGACTTCTATCTGTGCCTGGCCGTTTTGAAGTGCACGTACGAACATAGTGACAGTCGCTGAACCGCTAGTAGACACACGCTCGCACCCATCTTCCTTCTTTACAGTAGGAAATTCCTCTTGCTGTATACGTGTTCCATTGACTAATACGGGGAGATCCAGAAATCGAACAATGGGTTGCAGATAGTTCAGTACTTCGTTCAAGTTGATGCTTTGCATGAGCCTGCCCGTCACCGTCGTTCCGAAGTGATGATCCGCTGGTCCATTGTCATAGAAAACACAATCTCTTGAGGCCGATAGGTTTTGGCGTTCCGCATAGCTCACAACAACGTCGTTCACATCTCTAGTTCGCGATGTCACTTCTAGTCGAGTGCAAATGCCAAAATTAGCCATTCCCCCGATTCCAAAAGTCCCAACAACTCCAGCTGCCTTGGCCTCTGAGGTGTGCTTCCCGCTCTTGCCAATACTCCAGTAGTAACTCACAAGATCTTCTTTGGTCATACCGATTCCCGTATCAGTAATTGAAAGTCGATCCTCATTCAAGGTTATGGAAATCTCATGGTTTTGCGATTCTATGAGTTCGCGGTATTGCTGCATGCGGATGGCATCGAAAGCGTTCTGTACGTTTTCCCTCAAAAAAGCAAATGGTGATGTGTAAATGGCACGAGCCAGAATTGGGAGAATCAGCTCCAGATCCACATCAATGGCGTGAGACTGTTTAGTCACTTCTAGTCCTATCCGTTTCGCGAAGTTCAGTGAATTGTCTAATCAATTGTTGACTAAAGAGCTTAGCTGCCGCGTCTTCGTGCTTTAGCACATAGACCTGAAGCGAATCTGCTGCTGCGTGGAAATCACTCAAGTAGGCGTGGGCAAGACACAATGCTTCTAATTCTTCGCGTGCCAGCCGCTCCGAATCCAGGTCCTGAAGGGTATTGACTATTGTTTTCCAATTTCGAGAGTCAAAAAGTGCTGTGATATACCTTTGGCGAAATCGAATGTCTTCCTTCCAGTGGTTCTTGAGATATTCCACTACTGCTTCGACACCCACATCCTCTTCCAGACGATTGGTCTCCTCTATTACTAAAGAGACCTGCTCGTCCGAGGTCGGGCAAACGATTTCTCTAACCACATGGTCGAAATCGCTTAGGAGCAAATCTGCTTTGGTTGAGCAGACTTGGTGCCGATACTCGTCGATTAGCGTTTGGAATCTTGCCGCAACACGTGGAAGGTCATTTGTAGCTAGACAACTTTCTTTAAGCTCGATCGAAGAAATGATTAACTCGTCGATTTTTGAATCCAAAAGTCGAAGCCGGCTCACATCTAACGGAACCAATGTTCCGGTTTCTGCTATGAAAGGTCCATGAGAATACAACCCAAACGCGACACCAACGAGCCACGCTGCTCCGGTTGTGGATTCCACCAGCTCTATGAGTTTTCTCGTAATACTGTTTTCGTTCACCGACGTTTCAATAGAGCAGAGCCCACATGCAGCGCGAAAATGGGACCATGAAAACAGCGATTTCAATAGACCCAATGCGTTTCGGAAAGCGAAGCGACGCCATACACCGTCAAAGTCGTCTAGACTCTTCTTTTCTTCATCACCACGATCCGATACACCACGTACGACGAGCCATGGCACTGGTTGAACTCTTTCACTTGCAGTATACGCAACTCCTGCGGATTCCATATCGATTGCAATGAACTTGCGGTTTATTCGCCGAATCTCCCGCAAAAAAGCGCTAGAGGCCGCAACTGTGTTTCCAGAAGCTATTGGCCCGAGGTGCAATTTCGTTGGTGTTGAGCACAGGTTGGCCTTATTCGGTACATGAATCGTGCTATAGTCGTCGGTTACAAGCGATTGCCAGTTGGTGTAGCCAATGGAACACGAGAATTGAAAATGTCTAATGCATTCCTTGATCGCAAATTCAAGAGGCCAGTGGCGACCCGAATACTGAACTTCGTATCCGTTCGATGTAGATTGTGCTTTTGAACTTGCCTGAAACTCGTTTACTTCATCAGCAACTACAACGTCTCCAATCCCTACATCACTACCAATTGCTCCAGCTATCCCCACAAGAACAAGAACTCTGACCTCGGCAAATGTCAACAGCCGATTCGCCATACTCATCGCAGGGGACGTGCCCATTTGGCCAGCCAAACAACATACTGCCGACAAGCCAACTAGCTCCGTATGGTAAAAATAGGTACCTTCGAATCGAATTGACTCCCATTTGTTTTGCATTTCCTTTAAATAGCCCAGTTCCTCTGGCAAAGCAGCAATAATTCCAACATCGAAGCACGACTTAGTCACTCGTCTGCTCTGCTACAAATTGGTGGAATCTGTGGACTGGCTGTATATGGACCTGCAGAGCTGTTAGTTGCCGGCGGCATCCCGTGCGTTTCATGTCCGGATTTTACAACCTGCTCCCTTGGGAATGTCCAAGTCTAAAATGTGCGAGTTTGGAACAGGTTGCGAAGTATGCAGTTTAATGTCCAGTTGGGATAGATTAAAAGCTACTATTGTGTGACGCTATCGCGTGCACGGGACGACTCAACATGCGGGCTCGCGAGAAGCGGCAGACTATAGGTCAGTGTTGTGGAGGCTGTAAGACGCGAGTATTGGGCAATCACCCGACTATGTTGGCTCCAGGAGAGTTGTGTAGGTAGAAGGCACTGAATGAGGATGTATATGCTTCGGGAGAGGAACAAGTAACTCCTAAGATTTGCGTGCCCCATCACCTTGACGCAGATAGCAGATCTATGAACAGCCTGACTATGTATGTCTAGATAAAGCAATTTCAATATCGAGCTTGAAACCAAATTAAATTGAACTCCTAAAGTTGATTGTACGAGGCAGATTTAGTTGAGAAACTCTATCACTGAACATATTGCACAAATGTTTGCAAAACCTTCGTAGCAGTTGCTGAATTTTAGATTGGAGTGCATTGTGGTGCTCTCTACTACTGAGCAAAGGAATACCTCGTGGCATTAAACAAGAAACTCAATTTAGCGAAACAAAGCAAGAACGACGAGTTCTACACGCAGTTAGCAGATATTGAAAACGAACTGCGCCACTACAAGTCCCACTTCAAAGGCAAGACAGTCTATTGCAACTGTGACGATCCACGAGCAAGCAACTTCTTCCACTACTTTAGTCACAGCTTTGAACATCTAGGCCTGAATAAGCTCGTCACTACTTGCTACAAAAATCAAAACCCCGATCTGTTTTCGCTACATGATGCCGAACGTGCGATTATGCTGGAATATGATGGATTTCGTGCTGGTGAACGCGTTCCCAACATTCAAGACATTGGCATTAGAGAACTAGAGAGTGACGGCGACTTTCGCAACCAAGAATGCATTGAAATACTGAAAAAGGCGGACATCGTTGTCACGAATCCACCATTTTCTTTGTTTAGGGAATATATTGCCCAGCTCATGGAATTTGACAAGAAGTTCGTAGTCATTGGCCATCAGAACGCGATTAAGTACAAGGAAGTTTTCCCTTTGATAATGGAGAATAAAGTATGGTTAGGATTTGGATTCAAAGGTGGAGCTGGTCACTTTATAAGCCATTACGATGACTATGCGACAGCTTCCGATCGAAAGGAAGGTATGATCAGGGTTTCTGGCGTGGTTTGGTTTACTAACCTCGACATCAAGAAACGCCACGAGAGGTTGATTCTCTATAGGAAATATTCACCTGAAAGCTATCCAACATATGAGAACTATGACGCTATCAATGTCGATCAAACAAAACATATTCCTGCTGACTACAGCGGTGTCATGGGCGTGCCGATTACGTTTATGGATAAGTACAATCCAGATCAGTTTGAATTACTTGGCATTGGGATTGCGGGATTGGGTCTAGCGGCTGGTGTACGGCCTTACAAACCGGAGCACAAATCCTTTCGGAAATACGTTCAGCGACGCGGCGCCGTAGACGGCGATCTCTATATGATCGTTGATGGAGAAGTCAAGGTACCGTATTCTCGCATTCTAGTTCGCAATAGGTATCCCATTAGACAACCATGAAAACAGAACTAACCAATCGAATGCGCATAAAGCCGAAAAAAATCACAATCGGCGAACTTGTAGATGGCTATAACGACGACGGAAGCGACGGCGTCGTCGGTTTTAGCGGCACTCTCGACATTCGACCACCTTATCAGCGCGAATTCGTTTACAGTGGCAAACAGCGCGACGACGTAATTCGTTCCGTGTTGGCTGGATTCCCGCTCAACGTGATGTATTGGGCGACACAGCCCAACGGACGTTTCGAGGTCTTGGACGGACAACAACGAACGATCTCAATAGGCCAATATGTTAATGGGGATTTCTCGATAGAAGGCAAGTACTTCCACAGTCAGCCAGATGACGTTCAGGAACACATTAGGGGTTACGAACTCACTATCTATGTATGCGATGGTCCAACCAGCGAAAAACTGAAATGGTTCGAGATCGTCAACATTCCCGGCGAAGAACTCAAAAAGCAGGAATTGCGAAATGCGGTATATCCCGGCTCTTGGCTGACGGATGCTAAGCGTCATTTCAGCAAACCAGGATGCCCGGCTAAGGAAATCGGTGATGCATACGTAAAAGGTACTCCAATAAGGCAGGAACTCTTGGAGCTCGCCATCAAGTGGGCCACCGACGGAACAATTGATGATTACATGAGCCTACATCAACATGACGTCGACGCGACTGGGCTGTGGTTACATTTCCAAACAGTTATCGAATGGGTAAGCACCACATTCTTTAGGAAAAGGCCAATTATGCGAGACGTCGATTGGGGTTCTGTATATGCCAAACACAAGAATGACGACGTGGACCCAGATAAGCTTGAAGAAGATATCAGGCAGTTGTTGAGTTTGCAAAAACCGGGAGTAGAGAGTGTAATTCGTAAGCCATCGGGTGTCTACCTATATGTTCTTGACGGAGATGAACGTCACCTTAATCTGCGCACTTTCAGCAGGGCTCAAAAAACTGTAGCCTACGAGAGGCAGGGCGGCAAGTGCGCAGATTGCGGCAAAGTCTTCGAATATGGTCAGATGGAAGGTGACCATATTTTGCCCTGGAAGGAAGGAGGGTTGACCATAGACGAAAACCTCCAGATGCTTTGTAAGCCATGCAACCAAAGTAAAGGTGCGAATTGACCAACAACTAGAGTCTCAGGGGGCAATGTTAGCACCCGGAGAACTCCGATTGCCTCTCCAATGACGCAAGTGAGCCAAACTACACCCACTCGAGACCGACGGTTCTAGAAGTCGTCGTGTATACCAACACTTGCAGTCTTCTAATTACTCCATTTTCTTGAATGTGCGTGGATCTTACAATGTCGATTGACCGTCGGTAGTCGTAACAGTTCTCGTGGTCACATTAACGTCGCCGAAACAACAACCTACAGAGCAACTCAAGGATTGGTATCTTTGCTTTGCTGGATTTACGTCAGCTTTTGTCTCTGACGTATTTGATTCATATCTCCAATCTGCAAATTTCGTTGTGGACCCTTGGAACGGAACAGGAACGACGACGGCTATAGCAACGCAAAAGAACATAAGGTCGATGGGAATCGACGTAAATCCAGCGCTGTCTATTGTGGCTCGGGCCAGGCAATTGCCAAAATCTTTGGCGCCTGCCTTAATTCCCATAGCAACAGAAATCACTGACATTGCCAAGCGTACAGTACCAACACAACGCGAATGCGAACCACTATCCGATTGTATGGGACCTACAGCCACCAATGAGATCAGAAAGTTTCAGCGTGCGATTCACATGGTAACAGCGACAGATGATAATCTAGAAATAGACCTCTCTATGGGTGACGAGTTGGCGACTTCACGGTTACCTCTACTCACAGCGTTTTTCTACACCGTCCTCTTCGCAGTGGCTGTCGATTTGCTTCGTCGCTTTCGGGGATCTAATCCGACATGGATTGTGGCTCCAAGCTCTCACCACAGGAGACTCAGGCCAAGTGCAGCAATAATTCGTGCAAATTTTTTCGAACGGACTGGCTATCTTTGCTCACGATTGCATGTCACGAAGTCTGACCCATCGGAACTAGCGAACATTCGAATGGGACGAGCATTGGATATGTTGTCCTATCGACACTCGTTCGACGCTTGCTTGGCATCTCCACCCTACGCCACACGAATCGATTACATCAAGTGTATGCTACCTGAGCTCGCAAAACTCGGTTTGAGTGCAAAAGCAATTGCGGATTTACGTCAACACACCACTGGTACGCCCATTGTACGAGGCGTACACACAGTCGATAGTATAGGGAATTACTGCCTTGAATAAACAAGCCCTTTGATTAGCGCAAAATGTCGCGTCAATACCACGGATGAGTCCGATCGAGAGACTAAGAGTCCTCCTGGACTTCGTGAATAGGCTTCGATAGGCGTCTAGAACGGTCTGTGGCACAGCCAAAACTCGATCCCTCTTCCACATTAGGACAGAAATAACGTCGAGACCCGTTCAATTGCAAAGGTAGTGTATCTGTTTATTTAAAGCAGTAATTCCCAAACTTTTGGGATGCAACCGGCGGAAGGGCTTGGATCGAGGCAGACGAACTTCAGGAGTTTCGATTACCCCGGGCACAAGCAGCCCCGTAGCAATCTATCTAGACTATTCTCGGAGTCGACTGGGCTGTGTGTTCCAACTTGCAGACTAAAGATCAGTCACCAACCTCGGATTATGTGGCGTTCGCCTTCTTCTTCAAGGGCCTTCGCATCTTCGTCGGTAAGGTACTTGCGAGCCGTTTCGATTTGTTCGTCGGTCAGCGTTTTTTCATAACGGTTGTAGGATAAAAGCGCCATTGCGCCTCTCGACTTAGCTTCTTTGGTTGGAAATCGGTTCATTGAATTAAGCATTCCTTCGGGATCGGAGCTGGCCCATGCTGAGGCTATTGACGCATAGAATTCAGATTGCTCGGACTCGGGAAATTGTTGAGCCATGTTCAGTGCCTCATCGATCTCTCCATCTCGAATCAATGCGCCACTCACGATTCGATAGGCTTGAAGCCTCGTTGTACCTTTACGCACACGAGGAAGTAGCTCAATTGCTTTATCCAAGTCTGAATATGTAAGTTGAGAAATCACCTGCATCTCCAGTCCCATTCCCATCCAGCTCCCGTTTTCGCCCTCTTCGATTGGTAACGACAGAGCCACGGACATTGCGCGCTCGGGATCACTACTTACAAGCCCGTACATAATTCCAGAGAGCAATTGAGGCCTAATGTCCGCAATAGCGGGTTCGTTCAGTATCCAATCAAGAGTAGCCTCAGAGTCGGCATACCACCAAGTACTAACAACAGATTGCGCTGCTGCAGTCCGTGTATCACCTGATTCCAAGCCCAGTACCAAACGGATCGCTTCATCACGAGAATCATGCGCTATTTGCCCGATGGCCGTCGAAGTCGCTGTACCTTGAACATGTGCCGGCATCGCATCTATTTGATCCAACACCTCATGTGGCTTGTTAGAAGCCCAATTTCTAACCACATTCCGTTCCAACTCCGAGCGCAAGGTCCTTTTCTCAACTTCAGAGACAGCTACTAGAGCGGACTGTGGATCAGACATTGTCCAGGTCAGTGTCACGCTTCTAACAATCGAATTGTGTGGGTCATTCTCTAGGTTCAACGCGAACTTGAACGCTCCAGCAGGATCGGTACGTGCAGCAGTTCCCAAAACGTTACTCATCACGTATCGCCGGACTTCCGAATTTGTTAACGACTGTTCGATTTGATCCAAGACAGTCAGTCCGCTCTTCTCAACCCAAGCCGAAGCCACTCGCGAAATGCTCCACGTGTGTTGCCTATTGTCCTGCACTTCAAGAACAAGCTCGTTCCATGCTTTTTCGGGATCTCCAATTGCATCTTCAATTTTTTGCGCGGTGATGGCTGTAATTGCAATTTCCTCATTCCCTAGATCACGTGCGATCGACTTGAGAACCTCATCGGAAAGATCTTTCCTTGCGTGCACAATGGCGTTTACGGCAGAGTACTTCCAATCGTCATCTAGTGTCCGAGCATGTGCAACGGCATCATCGAGATTGGACTGTGCCCACTCCTGGTATACGTTGTCGACAAATTGGCCGGGATAGAACTGCGGGTCCATCTCACCCAACAGTCTCAATGCACGTTTGGGATTGAGCTGTGCAAGCCTTTGAACAACAGCCATTTGCATACCACTTCTTAGGCTGTTTCGAGGGGCATCCAAAGTTTGCTCAAATAGTTCTGCCACCTTGGCCTCATTCGATTTCGCCAAAAGGTTGCGCAGCGTGACGCTTCTCTCAAACGCACTCTTGATTTGTTCGAGATCGTCAAGACTGCTGGGAATCGCTGAAGTAGAACTGGAAGTACCAGACTCTTCTGTTGGTGCAGGTTGCTCATACGCGACGGATTCAGTCATGGCTGGAGGACTTTGAATCTCAGCGTCTGCAAATTGATCGGTGTTGGCCGGTGCGACGAGAAGCCAGTAGACAGCGCTTGCAGCACCAATACCAAGGAGGAAAGCGAGTCCGAGTAGCGAAAATAATGTGCCTTGCGATCGAGGAAAATTCATGAGTTCAGGCTAAGGGACGAATTATCTGAATGTTATTTGTATAAGTTCCGCCGGTCAATCTGGTTTGGAGTCGAGCAACCTGTTCGTGTTCTGTTACTTGTGCCAATACAAAGAATCAGAAGCCAAGGAACATGTGACCTTCATCTTGTTCTTCTAGTGCTTTAGCATCTTCGTCTGTGAGATATTTCTTGGCCTCTTCGATTTGCTCGTTGGTCAGCGATTCTTGATAGCTGTTATAGGAAATGAGCGACATTGCAGCTCTCGACTTAGCCTCTTTGGTCGGTAATCGGCTCATCGAATTGAGCAACCCTTCAGGATCGGACCGGGCCCAGGCTGTGCCTACAGCAACATAGAAATCGGATCTTTCAGACTCGGGAAACTGTTGAGCCATGTTCAGTGCCTCGTCGATGTCTCCATTTCGAATCAATGCTCCACTCACCATTTGGTACGCTTGAAGCTTCGTTGGACCTTTTCGTACCCTAGGAAGTAGCTCAAGCGCTTTGTCCAAGTCCATATAGGACAAACTAGAAATTACGGTTAATTCCATCCCCATTCCCCTCCACATGCCCTCCTTGCCTTCCTCTATGGGCTGTGAAAGTGCCGCGGACATCGCAAGTTCAGGATCAACATGTACAATCCTGTACAAGATTTCAGACAGCAACTGAGGTCTCAAGTCTTCAACACTAGGTTCATTGAGAACCCAATCAAGCGCTGCCTTTGGATCTTGGTATGACCATGTTCTGGCAACTGTATTTGCAGCAGACAGCCTGGTCGCGCTAGATTCCATGCCAGCAATCAGACTTACAGCTTCCTCCGGAGATTCTCTAACGATTTGACTTAAAGCGCTACTTATAGCGCTGGCGTGAACATAGCGTGGCAATGAATCGATGCTATCCAATACTCTATGTGGCTCATCATCAGCCCACGTATCGACGACTGCCTCTTCCAGCTCTCTACGCAAGGTCTTTTTTTCGACCGAGGATGCAGCCGTTAGAGCAGCCTGCGGATTGGATCTTGCCCATGTAGATATCACGTTCCGAGCAACCATATGATATTGGTCATTCTCAATTGTCAACGCAATCCTGAATGCCTCAGCCGGATTGGACGCAGCCACGTCTTGAAGTACATGATGCATTACGCTTTGACGCATATCCACGTTGGTTAGTGACTGGTATATCTGGTCCAGAACACCCAATCCACTCTGTTCAACCCAAACCGACGCTACTTGCAAGATACTCCACATGTGTTGCCTATCGTCCTGCATGTTGATAGCGTATTCATTCCATGCTCTCTCGGGATCTTCCATTGCGTCTTCAAGCTTTTGACGCGCTATCGCCGCAATGGCGATCTGTTCGTCGCCGAGGTCTCGAGCAATCGACTTAAGGACCTCTTCGGACAGGTCAATCCTTTCTTGCACAATTGCGTGCAACGCAGATTGTTTCCAGTCGTCGTCTAATGTCCTTGCATGCGCAATGGCTTCATCAAGATTGGAATGCGCCCATTCTTGATAGACGACACCTACGAATCGGGCAGGATAGTTCCGCTCGCTCATTTCACGAACGTGTCGAAGTGCTAGCTTGGGGTTGAGCTGGGCGAACCTTCGAATGACCACAGTTTGTATGCCATTCCTCTGATTGTTTGAGAAAACGTCTTCTGATTGATTCAGTAGATCGGCGACCTGAGCCTCGTCTGAATTCAACAGAAGATTGCGGAGAGCCAAGCCTCTCTCAAACGAGCTCTTGAATTGATCGAGATCGTCAAGATCACCTAGAACCTTCTTAGGTGATATTGCAGCACTAGTGTCATCTGTAGGCGCAGATTGCTCATAGGCAGAATTATCAATTTGAACTGTCGAACTTTGATCTTCAGTATCTGCCAATTGGTCGTTGTCAGCCGGAGCGACGAGAAGCCAGTAGACAGCGCTCGCCGCACCAATGCCAAGAACGAAAGCGAGTCCGAGCAACGAAACGGAGGTGCCTTGCGATCTACGAGAATTCATGAGTTCAGGCTATGGAACGAATTCTTCGAATGTTATGCGTTTGTGCGCCACCGGTCAATTCACATCCAACATCTGCTTGAGTTCCCACGTTGTGCATTTTTGTACGAGTCTCGGATTTGTGACTAGTCGGAATTCGTGGCTTCACTTGTGGATAGAAGTTCTTAAGATCTGCCTAACAGATCCGCCAACAACTGTTCATCGGATTCTGCTCGAGAGTCTCACAATTCGAGAGTTGGTACGAAAGTCTAGTCTCGAAGTCGAACACCTTAAGTGTCTTTGCACTAGGCAATGTAGCTTGCGATCCTAGCAATTCGGTAAGTTTGCTGGAGCTCCTTATTCTGCTTTCAGATTTTTCTCTTCCCAAGCTCGAACGTTCGCGATGGACTCATCGAAAAGTCGTTCGTAGTTTCCAACCGTCACTAAGTGCATGGTCTCGGAGTCGAGCAACGCCCAAAGATCTGTCAAAATTTCATAGGACTTGTTATACCCCTCCCAGCTGCTCGGAGCGACCGCATCGGAGCCAAAGAGAAAGCGGGTCGGGTGCTCGTTCAACAAGTTGGCCCAAGCTTGAGCAGTCTCTGTGTCTGCAACCATATAGTCGTTGACCAGATCCCAGGAAATGTCGGCGGCGACATGGCTCAAATCTGGATCGTCCATCATTTGATCCATGAGACTTACGTGTTCGACACTAGGTCCCACAAATCTCCCAAGCCCAGTGTGAGCCCAGACAATCGTTGCATCGGGATGCCGTTTCAGAACTTTCATCAAGTCTTCGTAGTGATCCGGAACTACACCTGGTCTCACATTGTCGATGTCGCAGTGAAGGAAAGCAACGAGACCGATTTCAGCCACCAGATCAAATATCTTGTCCAATGCCGGATTGTGAAGACTAGCCGCATGCCCTGTTACTTTGGAAGATACAAACTCCTTATGGATGCTGAATTCACCGACTCCGGAAAACACACCCGGGAACGCCAATAGCACACGTTTGATGTGGTCAGTCGCGTACATGTCAGTGGGATTGAATCCAGTAATCATTGGGTCAACTCGTTTTTTCTGATCTTCTGATAGTTTCATGTATTGGCTTGCGAGCATCGCATCAATAAACGAGTAGTAGTACAGAGATGCAGCAGAACGGAGGTAGTAGTTGGGAGCTCTCTCGCCTGAAACGAAGTAGTCCCACTTTTGCTGAAGAGGAATTCCCATCACTGTGAAGCGACCTACTCTGTCTCCCACCAGTTCCAGAGTGTCTTCCATCGATACACCTTCCTGAATGTAGTTGGTGAGATGAAGATGAGCATCGTGGTAGAGAATTGAAGTTTCTTCTGTGTCTTCAGATTTGGCTGAACCACCGATTGCGACGAGACAAATCGCCACCAAGCAGCCGACCGTAGTGGAAAAGGAATATGTCCTCATGTGTGCATGCTCTCAAGGATTCTTCCTCATGGTACAACGATTTTCGTTCCTCAAAACGGGCATTACACACTGTCAGAAGCCGAACATGGGCTGGAGGTTGGCTTCTCTCAATGGCGATGTGCTATCTTGCCTTAGCACGCTAGCGGAGCACGAATCTTCGCCTTGAATTAGTGATCAAAGACGAAAGAAAGGAGCATTTCAAATGGATGTAACTGGCTCTTGGGTCAACCAAAACGGATCGGTTCTAACTATCGAATCAGAAGTGAATGGAATAATCTCGGGAAAATTCGTATCGACGAAGGGACGTGCTGCCCGAGGAATTTCCTATCCTGTGATTGGAACAAGAAACCACAATCTGGTCTCTTTCTCCGTCAATTTTCAATCCGTAGAGCAGGACTTGCGGGCGATTACGACATTTTCGGGGAGATTGGAGCCAGGCTCAACGCCCGCCATTCATACGATGTGGATACTGGCACGAGAATTCGAAGATCCCAAGCAAACTAAGCCGACGCATGTTTGGAACACATTCCTTACGAATAGCGATGTGTTCACACTTGAAGAAGGCTAGACCGACTAATCGGGAAGTCCCAACACACGCTTCGCGATGATGTTCAATTGAACTTCTGAAGTTCCACCCTCGATCGAATTGGCTTTGGATCGCAGCCAACCGCGAGTACTTCCCAGCTGGGAGCCGTCGAATCCAGAACCCTTCCATCCAAGACCCGACGTGCCAAGAATGTCCATGAGTAAGTCTTGACGCGTCATGTTTTGCTCGGTCCCGAAGTACTTGAAGAAGGAAGAGAGAAAACTTGGAGCCTGCGTGTTTTGCGCTTCCTCGTAGGACCGGCGGATCGTCAGCTGATACGCACGATCGTCTTGCAGCAAATTTATGACACGTTGCCTCAGATCGTCATCGGCAATCTTTCCTTTGTCTTCTCCTGCATATTGCTTGGCAGTTTCATCTAAGGTAACAACGCGTTGCCTTGTCGCTCCGCGCCCTCCTATCGAACTGCGTTCGTACTGAAGAAGCCTTTTTCCGACTGTCCAACCCTGACCCGGTTCTCCAATCAGATTCCTCTTTGGAATTCGCACGTTGTCGAAAAACGTCTGGCAAAACTCAGATGAACCGCTGATCAATTCGATTGGGGAAACGGTAACTCCAGGCGAATCCATGTCGAATACGACAAATGAAATACCCTCGTGTTTAGAAGCATCAAAATCAGTTCGCACCAAGCAAAAAATCCAATCGGCCTGATCCGCTCCTGAAGTCCAAATCTTGGATCCGTTGATTACGAATTCATCACCGTCTTCATCGGCACGACACTGTAGACCGGCAAGATCGGACCCCGCGCCCGGTTCGCTGTAACCCTGACACCATCGAATCTCCCCTCGCACAATTGGAGGCAGGTGCTCCGAGCACTGCTCACTCGTCCCAAACTCCAAGATCGCTGGTCCAATCATGGTCAATCCATGTCCTGAAAGTGGTGCGCTCGCATTGATTCGAGCCATCTCTTCCGCGAGGACTCGCTCTTCATCCTTGCTTAGTCCGCCTCCACTGTACTCTCGGGGCCAAGTCGGAGCTGTCCACCCTCGTTCTGCCATTCGGTCAAGCCACGTCTTGGTCTCCGGGTTGTGGTATCTAACCTTACGCCCACCAGACGTATAGCTACCAGACGAGCGCATGGTAGGCGGACAGTTTTGATCCAGCCAAGAGCGGGCTTCTTCGCGAAATGCTGTTAGGGACATGTCGTTAATTTCGTGGAATCAAAGGAAGAAATTCTAGGTTTTAGTTGCTCTCAGTTGCGCGATGCACACGAAACTTCATGCAATAGACCTCTGATCCGCTGCAACTCTTGCCTCTTGTGCGAATGTTGATGGGTTGTAGTTGTCTGCTCGCTCATCTCGAACTGTCGGAGCGAATTCAGTAAGTGGGTCGCCCGCAACACGAGTATGACGCATGACTCTAGGTTCGGAATAGTCGTACGGCTGGACCCGATGCATGATGCATCTATTGTCAAAGATCGCGAAATCACCAGGTTCCCAGTCTATTCCCCACACCCGAGGAGGTTGAGCAATTGACTCAATCAACTCTTTGAGGAAAGTGAATGAATGTTCCGCAGAGAATCCTTCAATTCCGTAAGCGTGACGTCCAGAATAGACCGCCTTGCGTCCTGTAACGGGATGAATCTTGACGAGAGGCCGCAATGGTGCGCCAAACGTATGAAATCCATAGCCTTCACCGGTATGTGTAGGTTGTCCCAGTTGTTCATGAGACCAATAGTTAGAGTGTCGGGCGCACAAACTACTAAGTTTTTCTTTAGTAGTCGAATCCAATGCATCGTATCCAGCTCGAGCATCCGCCCATTCGGTTTGCCCTCCGCTGGATGGAACCACCATCGCCGTTAGAGACGAAGCTTTCGCAGCCAACGGCATGAATGAACTGTCATGATGCCAACGTTCGTTTCCTCGCAAAATCCAAAACCTGTGTGCGTCGTCTTGCAATACCGAACCGTCTTTTCGCTGATTGCTAATGGGTACGGAGACGTGCTCAAGTTCGCCGAATCTCTTGGCAAATCCGATCTGTTCTTCTTCACTGAGAAACTGCTTTGGAAAAGTCAGTACTCCGTATTCATGAAACGCTTCCTCAATCGTCGCCCACTCTGATGGGTCAAGGTCTCCCAAGCGAACACTGGTGACAGTAGCGCCGAGTGAGACTCCGGAAGGTTCTATTGAGATTGTCATGATTGCGAAATTGCTCTTTTCACCACGTCTTGCCGTTCATTGGCACTTCATTCGCAGTATACATCGCCATTTTGGCGTGGGTGTTCAATGGTAACTACCAAGGAGATTCCGCAAATCATATAGTTACCAAGGTTGCTTCAATTGGCTACATGCGACCCGCTCAAGGATCTGGTTGCGTAACTCATTGCTCACATCAAAAAATTCCGGAATTCCAGCGAGATTGTTGCCTTCTTCTGGGTCCCGAATCCGGTCGAACAGCAAGTAGACTTGACCTTCTCTATTGGTAGCGGCTTTCCACTCCTTGGTGGCAAGCATGAATTCGCCGCGAAACTCCGACAAACCAGATTCTCGATGTACGACGTCGTGTCCATTCATCGCTGCGCACAGGGACTTGGCGAATTGCCGGTACTCGATCTCTCCTGCCGCGAGCTCCACGAGAGTTGGACCCACATCACAGTTCTCAGCCATGCTGTGATTCACACATCCATGGCCTTGCTTCGCTGACGCTGGAGTCCGCACGATCAAAGGTACTCGGACTGATCCGTCTAGAAAATTCATTTTGTAAATGAGGTCCGCATCGCCATTCATTTCTCCGTGGTCGGACGTGAATGCAATCACCGTGTTATCCAGTTCTCCCCTTTTCTTGATTGCAGAAAGGATTTCACCGATCTGGTCGTCGATCAACGTTACGTTTCCCGCATAGTTCGCTCGCATAGCCGCTTGATCGCCTGATTCAAAGTGAGGAGTGCTCCTCTCCATGTAGAAGTCCAGCCATCCCTTTGGACGTTCACTGAAATTGCCAAAGCGATTGGTTGGCTGTGGCATGTCGCCGGTGTCGTACATGCTGGCATACGGTTCAGGCGAATCCCACGGTTCGTGCGATCCACCAAAACTCACCCAACAGAACCACGGTTGATCTCGGTCGTACTCTTCAAGGTAACTCTTGGCACATTGCCCAACATACACATCTGCGTAGTACTCAAGCGGGTGAGTTGAAACTCGTGCAACGTGCGGTTTTGTAGCGAATCGATCTCGATAGTCAGTACGATATGCTTCTAACAGTCCCTTTTCTTCCCAAAGATTTGTCATGTGGCTCATGACGGCAGCGCTTGCACGAGGACCTCCAATCTCATTGACATCGTCCAATCCGTATTCATGCAACAAGCCTTCCTTCAATCTAAGATCGCCTCTATGAGGGTGTAGGTGGGTCTTGCCGAAAAGACTCGTTCGATATCCAAGATCTCGGATTACACGCATCCAACTCTGTGCATTCGACGGAAAGGTGAAGTTGATGTTGTTCCAAACGTGTGTGTTGTGGGCGTAAAGCCCACTCTGCAACGTAACTCGAGCAGGTATGCAGATTGGGGTTGTTGTGACGCAGTTTGAGAATTGGACGCCCTCATTGGCGATTCGATCGAGGTTCTTGGTGTTTACCCAGTTTCCGCTGCATCCCATGGCGTCCCAGCGTTGTTGATCCGTCATTAAAAAGAGAATGTTGGGCTTGCTCATCGGAATTAGCCGTGGGACTTAATCAAGGCGCGTCTTAGGTAATGCTAGCAATATGGGGCACGTGTTGGATCAAGCAATGCGAGTAGCTTGAACAATTGCTCGTACACATTGCACCTATCTGCTAGTCTAATGAAGGATTCAGGCTAACAGACCCACCGTTACGAGAAACTCCCACCATGGACGATCCGGTTGTATTTACATCGTCTCCCGCATTGGATGACGAGTTGGTGAAATCCCAGAATTGGGGAAACGAGGAGTGGGTGAACGCACAGTTCAAGTGGCTTCGCAATAACGATCCGATCAGGAAGATCGAACCACAGGGCTACGACCCGTTTTGGTCGCTAACACGGTTCGAGGACATTCAGAACGTTGAAAGCGACAAAGAGACGTTCATCAACGACCCACGACCAATTCTTGCTCCCAAACTGCTGGAAGTCTTGGTCAGTCAAATGTTTGGTCGAAGACACCTCGTGAGATCTCTCATAACCATGGATGCACCCGACCACCTTCAATACCGTACTGTGGCTCAGCCTTGGTTCATGAGAGGAAACCTAAGAAAGATCGAAGACACAGTGAATCAACTGGCTGTGACCTCCGTAGACAAGCTGTGGGAGCACGGCGGCGAATGTGACTTCGTCAAGGACATCGCGGTTTGGTATCCGATTCGAGTCATCATGTCGATTCTGGGAGTTCCAGAAAGCGACGAACCCCTGATGATGAAACTCACTCAAGAACTCTTTGGAAGTTCAGATCCAGATACGAGGAGATCATTCGAACAGACAGCTCTTATGGATGTAGTGGAAGACTTCAACACATACTTTCGAAAGCTAACCGAATCTCGCAGGAAGAATCCGACGGACGATGTAGCAAGCGTTATCGCCAATGCCGAAATCAATGGTGAGCCAATGCCCGAACTTGAAACCAACGGTTACTACACGATCATCGCAACGGCTGGACACGACACCACAAGTTCCTCGATTGCCGGTGGCTTGTTGGCTCTGGTCCAAAATCCCGATCAAATGCAAAAGCTAAGACAAGATCCGGACCGCTATATGGCATCGGCGGTGGAAGAAATGATTCGTTGGGTCACTCCGGTACGCCAATTCATGCGTACTGCAACGAAGGACGTCGTTGTAAGCGGTACCAGCATTTCAGAGGGAGACTCGTGCGTACTCTGGTACCCGTCTGCAAACCGAGATGAGTCTGTGTTTGACAGTCCCTACGAATTTCGCGTCGATCGCAGCGATTCAAAGCACCTGGCATTCGGGCACGGCGTACATCTCTGTCTTGGCCAACACTTAGCTAGGATGGAGCTGAGTGCGTTTTTTCGTGAATTTGTCCGAAGGGTGAAACATGTCGAGCTGAATGGAGAACCAAGGTACTCACAATCAGTGTTCGTCGGCGGACTGAAAGCGCTTCCTATCCGTTATCAAATTGATTGAGTTTCTCAGTCTGCATATGTGAGTCACCCCCACGTACTTTCTGCCTTGTCTAACCACATAAGTATTTCAAGAAACTAATCAAAGGGAAAAGCTGTTTTTTCCGGGTTTTGGTCGTGAGACAAAGACATTCGAATGTCGTTGCTAAAGACTATAGAAAGGAAGTGCTTTTACTGAGGAATTGAGTGCAAGGGTCGTGTTCCCTGAATGGACCACATAGCCATTAGTTGCTTCTGGTCCAAGATCACGCTGAAACTGCACGATGCTTGACGCCATAGCCGGACGCGGGGTTCCGGTTGTCTTCACTTCTATTGGCACAAGACCCTTGTTGGTTCTCACAATGAAGTCAACTTCGGTACCCGCACTGGTTCTCCAAAAGTAGATATGAGGATCAAGTCCGCGATGGATTAGGGATCTTCGTAATTCCGACAGGACTGCAGTTTCCATGATTGCTCCGCTCATGGGACCAGCAGAAGCATGGAGAGGGTCACTAAGCCCAACCAAATGGCACAGAGTGCCGACATCCGAAAAATAGACCTTTGGAGTTTTGACGAGGTGTTTCTTCACGTTGGCAAAGTGTGGACGAAGAACCGTGACTTGGTAATTGGCTTCCAGTACAGAAAGCCATGCCTTAATCGTATTGACAGCGACGCCAAGATCTCGTGCGATGGAGGTAATGTTGAGAAGTTGTGCACTTCGAGCCGCCAATAGTCGAAGAAAGTCCTGAAACTGCGTGAGGTCGCCCACTTGCCGGATCGAACGGACATCGCGTTCTAGAAACGTTCGAACATAGTTAGCGTGCCAACGAGCAACATTTCGATCACGGTCGCAAACAAGCTCGGGATAGCCTCCCCGTATAAACACTTCCCACATTTGGAGGGTGCTGGGAGACTCTTTCGGCTTTGGCTCAGTGCCTTGTTCCCAAACGAGCGGAGTTTGGGGCCGCGCCTTTGCCTCTCGATTTGAGAGAGGCAGCAACCTGAGAACAGCGGTTCTTCCCGCAAGCGATTCAGTGACTGTCTCCGAGAGTAGTAAGTCTTGTGACCCCGTTAGCAGATATTGACCGCGTTGTTCACGTTTGGAATCAATCAATTCCTTAATGTAAAACAGGAGGTCTGGTGCATACTGAACCTCGTCAAGTATGACCGGAGGCGGTAAAGACTCCAGAAATCCTCGCGGATCATGAATGGCTCTAGCTCGAACGTCTGGAGTGTCCAGTGAGGCATACCGACTATTGCTTCCAAACACATGCTTTAGAAGCGTCGTCTTGCCCGATTGCCTTGGACCTGTTAGAACAACCGCGGGGAACTCCTTAGCAACTTGCTGAAGTACTGGTTCAAGCGTTCTAGAAAGATATAATGAGTTCATAAGTTAGAATTATGCATTTCAAATGCATAATTCTAACTTATGAACGGCGATCCTTCAATCAAATTCCTACTATCGACATGTGTCGATGGGAAATCTTCCTGCGTTAGGTCTCGTCCAGCAACATTCAAGAGAATCGGCCAAGTGTAGAGAGACACTTACGAACTCGTGCCGAACAAAACAATAGCCCCATTGAGGAAGAAGCTCGCCAGATTCTGTGCGACGCAGTCAGAACTGTAACCTAGCAAGTGAGAAATCTGACAACGTTCACTCGTGAGTGCTTTGAACCGATCAGATTCGTTGAACTCAAACCTCCGGAACGCGGTTCAATGCGCGAACCTCCAAGATTCTGCTAGAAATTGCTTTGTGTGTTGATCTTGTTATCAACTATGTGACTGAGTTCCTGCACCCAATTCCGTCGGTATAGGTTGCAGCGAAAATTCACTATACAGGAGTTTGCCGGGAGGCGATGGAGTCCTACGGCTCAGTGTTCGAAACGACCATTGAAACCATGCAAACATTCGCGGATGGTCCAGAATCGAGTGGGGACATCGAAGGCGACCGCGTCATGCATGCGTCAATGTCCTTCGAAAACGGAACAATAATGGCGAGCGACACTCCGCAGGAAACGTCCGATTTGGTCATTGGAGGTAATTTCTCACTTAGCCTTGAAACAATAGACTCCGGGCAAACAGACAATTGGCTGCAGAAACTGTCAGCAGACGGGAAACTTTGACAATGCCGGCTCAAAAAAACACTTTGGGGTGCTTATATAGGTATGTGTCGCGACAGATTTGGTGCAAACGGATGATTATGTGTGATCGGCAGGCAGAAGGATAGAAAACACTAGCGTGAATGACCTCGGGCGCGTATCGCAACTCTGTGCCTTTCTTGCGATATTTTGGTCAATGTAACTCGCTCGGAGGTGATGCCAAGTACCAACGATCAAGTTGTGTACTCATAGGGCTAATTACCGCTCAATACAAAGACGGTATCTTCGCCATCATTGAGATTTGACTCCAGTTCAAGTTGGAGTAGCAGTGCGTCATAATCCAAACTGCTGTCTGTATAGGATGACGTAGCAGCTAACGTCACTTTGTGACCAGAACCATCGACAATGCCTTGTAAATTCTCGATTTCTCTGTCGTTTAGCAAGCCGCTCCTTCGATGGGACGCGAGAAGGTTGTAGGCCGCTTGCGACTTCACGAGGGAGGTTGGCATTTCTTCGAGCGATTTGAGCAAGTGACCGGGATCCGATCTTGCCCAAACGTTGAATACCGCACAGTAGTAGTTCGATTGATTTTCCTCGGATAGACTCAGTCCCAAATCTACAGCACGTTCATACCTACCATTCTCGGACAGAGCTCTACCCACAGATCGGTATGAAGCTGTTTTTGTCTTACCATCTCTGACATTCGAGAGCATCGAAATCGCTTTCTCCGCATCTATTTGGGCAACCTTAGATACCACATATGGCTCCAAGCCGTGATCAAATCTACCCATCGGATCGTTTAGCGCCGATTGCAAGGCGAGATTAGGATCCGAAGCGGCTAGATTTCTTAAGACTTTGGTGAGAAGCATTCGTTGAGGGCGTTTGTTGCCCTCGCCAGGAAATGGAATAGACGATACCCATTCAAGTGCAGCGTAAGCATTGATCCTTGACCAATGTTCAGCTATTTCGAAAGCAAGGTCATATCGTCGGTCGTCATTGGGATCATTCGGTAATTCCGCAAGGAATTCAATGGCATCGGGCGGAGTCGTACGTGCAACTCCAAGCATTGCACCATGTTGGGCATTCCGTTTCAGGTAATCGGGGAGGTGTTCAAGATTGGCAAGAAGATCTTTCGGATTGCTTTCAATCCACGAATCAATAAGAGATTGGTGCAACTCTCCGCGCATTGCTCCCAAATTGGTTGAGTTCAATGCTGCTAAGGTTGCAATTGGGTCTGTTTTGGCCCACATGCTGACGATTGAAGCAAGAGCATCCTTGCGCGATTGCGGCGACAGTGACAAAGCACTTTGAAAAGCTGTTTGTGAATCTGATTCAAAGGCATCGTAGAGTATGGAGAGTACAACCGCGTCCGCTACAGCACTGGAACCCAGAGTATCTCGGACAGTGTCAATTACTTTCAGACCTTCCAGATTGGCCCAATCTGCACCAACTTTCAAGAACGCGTCTACTTGAGCAATATTCTCTTTATCGTCCTTCACGAGAGAATTCCAGACCTGAGATGGGTTGGTAGACTTCAACTCTGACTTCGTTTCGTCTGGAGAATCGAACCGGCTAGTGGAATCAAATTCCGATTTTTGAGTAGCGATCTCGTTATTGGTTAGTTCACTCACCAATCCTGGCCCATTGCGACCAAGTTCAACTGATTGGTCAGATTTGTTGGACTTACTAGCACTAGTCAAGCTGTAGAAGACAACTGATCCAAGGACTCCCAATGCCATTCCAATTGCAACTCCTCCAAGTCCGAGAGTTATGAGGCCTTTCTTCATCCTATTGTCCCTCCGAATTCTCTATTCTCCAGTCCCAATTGGAGTCCGCTTTCGCAGGTCAAGCTGGTTTCCATTCGAGCCAGAGAGTAGATGTAACCAAGTCTGTCTTAGTTACATCTAGATTGTGGGTTCGAGTGGTTGTCCTGTCAAGGCAGAATACTTGCTTTTGTTTAGTTCTCTCTTTACTACGTGGCTAGGAGAATCCCAAGAGTTCAAGTACTTAAAATTGCAGCCAATTTCTCGATTTAGGAGGGGGTCATGCATCGGCTTTCAATTCTAGCTGTCTCGTTCGGTATGGTGTTCATGCCGCCGACGCACATCCATGCCACTGAGAACTCTTCGAATTCCTTCAAGATCGTCGGTACGTACATACCAAGTGAAGTCGAATTGGACGGAGAAGAAGGTGCTGCACCATCAGAGGCTATCCGTTCGATTGACTTGTCTAAGGCCAAGATCAGAATTGCATACGAATCCCCTACAGGTAATGGCAAAACCGAAATGGTGGAAATGGCTTCGGGTCGATTTTCCAACGGAAAGGTCGTCTTCGAGGGAGAAATCGAACAACCCACTGACGTAAGAATTTCAATCGTGGAACTTGAGGACCAAAGAAAGTGGGTTTATACAACGATCACTCCGGGCGGCGAAGAGATTAACTTTGCGATGGTGGAGGATGGTGATGTGCGTCTTGCTTTGGTCGGTGTTTCGAAAAGGGTGAAGAATCCCCAGTACAAGTTCACTATTTCAGGTGACCTCCGTTCAATTGACAAAGACATGTCGCGAGCTCATGTGCTGATATTAGATCGCGACAATGCCGGTTCTCTCAAAGCGATCTCTTCCGGAAATATGATTCCCAGCGAAGGTTTGTTCCTATTTGAAGGCGAAGCCCCGCATCCAACTGTAGTTCAGATCTCGGTATCCACCCTTCGAGCATCCGGTGTTTCAAGTGCTGAGACTTATTTCGGTCAAACGAGCGCTATCGTCGAACCTGGCGCCGAGATTTTGATTCACCCTCAAGGAGAGCATAACGAGCTCGTCGCCACATCAGGAACGGGAAGACATGCGCAGATCATTGAAAGCTGGCGACAAAGTAGTGAATATCTTGAACTTGAAGATAGGTTAAACGTGGCTGAGACGGAGTTTGAAGACAAACGAACAACTCTTTGGAATGCTGTGAATGCAGCCATCAAGGAACTGAATGATTTCGTCGGAGATGAGAGCCAACCACACCTGATTCTTGAAAAAGAACTAAACGAGCTACGCGCTGGCAAATTGCAATCGATTGCCAAGAATGCCATGGATCCTCTTGATTCTCTCCTTGCCCTGGAAATGGGAGCGTTTCCTCCGACTTCGGAGAATCGCAGCGAAGCTTTTCCGATCTACGACAGGCTAGCGGAATTGCTGGATGACGAGATTGTGTCACAAAGAGTGATTCCAGCTCGAGACAAACTGGTCTCGCACATCAAGAGTGAGGAAAACGATGCGGATCTTGTTCCTGGACAAAAAGCACCCGAATTCACACTCTCGAATTTGAATGGAACAGAAACCAGTCTCTATGACGTTCTCGCGGACAATGAACTGGTACTCGTCGAATTCTGGGCTTCGTGGTGCGGTCCTTGCATTGCTTCTTTTCCGAAGCTGAAAGAGCTACATACCACCTATAGCACAAGCGGCTTCGAGATTGTGTCTATATCGATCGACGATGATTCCTATCACTGGGAACAAGCATCGGAAGAACAGGACCTGCCTTGGATTGATGTAGGCGAGATGAATGGATGGGACGGCGACACAGCGACAGCTTATGGCGTTCAGTTTGTTCCCAAAGGCTATCTTCTTGATCGAGAGGGCAACATACTCCAAAAAGACTTAAATCCAGACGAACTTGAAGAATATTTGGCTTCAAAGATCAAATAGACCCTCCAAATTCCAACGAAAACAATCGAGTCACCTGCAGGCTTCAGATTTCGACAACATGACGAAGAGGTGTTGCCGAAGCTAGTCTCTTGAATGGTAAGAGTCAGGTGCTCTCGGCTACAGCTCAATCAAATTTCCATGCATAATGAAACTGCGCATGTAACCAACTATGGACTTCCTGGACAAAGAGTATGAAGAGATCTTTTAAACACTGCCAATTCATGCAAAAGATCGAGCTGCAAACAGCATTGGGTTATTTGCTGACGATATCACTTTTTCTGCTCACGACAGCATCCCTTGCCGACAGTGAAACCGAAGCTGCCTCTGGCGCACAGATGAGTACAAAAACTGAGAGTTCAAATGCTGCGGCTGAGCAGAAACCGTCATCTGTAACAACCCAGAGACAATTGGCACGAATAGTTGCAATCCTTCGCTACGAAGCCAGACTTGCAGCACAAGAAGTCGCCAAAGAAAACGAACTAGCGAGACACAAGACGAGACTTGAAGCACAAGAGATCAACCGAGAACGTGCAAAAGAAAGGTATGAAAGCGCACTTGCTTCACACGATTTAGCCGAGGAGCGATCTAAGGAGCGCTACGAAAGCGAGCTGGTAACGCAAGATGTTGCCGATGAGCGTTCAAAGGAAAGATACGAGAGCGAACTCGCCACTCAGGAGATTGCCAAGGAGCGTGCAAAGAAAAGATACGAGAGTGAACTTGCAACGATAGATATTGCAGGGGAACGCTCGACGGAGAGGTACGAAGGTGAACTCGCCGCCCATGAAACTGCAAGGGAGCGCGCAAACGAGAGACATGAAGGTGAACTTGCTGCACTGAATATCGCTAGAGAGCGGTCGAAAGAGTATTACGAAGGCGAACTAGCAGCTTTAGACATAGCCAAGGAGCGGTATATGGCACAAGTTCAGGAAGAGGCGGACAACTACGACCAAAATGCGTTGAGACTCGCAGTTTTTGAAGCTCTGGATTCAAATGGCGATTTTGAACTTTCCCGAGTGGAATTTGAAACGGGAATGAAAATTCTTGATGCTCTGCGTCTTCAGAATTATCCCGGCTTGAACGGCAACGAATCAACTCAAGTGGCAAGTGGGAAAGAGTCAGAAGAAAACGATCGATTTGAGAATATGGATACCAACGAAGACGGTGTTCTGTCCCAAGCGGAATTTATCTGGACTGCAGAACGTTTCCTATAGGAAACCCTTCTATCTCGTACAGATGGCAGCTGATTGTTATTGGAAGGCGTTCAAATCAGGCCGTGCAGCTACTTTGTAAGAGTGTGCGTAACGGTCGACTTGGGTAAGCTACTTGAGTGTTGACGACCCTACCGTTTTTGGGAATGTTCTTGTTATTCGACTCATTGACTACGTACTTGGAGGAACGGGTACCTCCACGTGCAAATGCAATTAGAGTCAGCCTTCCTCACTAGAGGGATCGCTTTCTGAACCTAGCATTGACGATGTTGCATCGTTGAATCTTTCTAAATTGCTCTGATCTTGTTCGGAATCGGACAATCCCGCCCGATATTTGTCGGCAACTTGGTGAGCCAACTCTTGGTTCTCTACCGTTGTAAGAGCTGAAACGTATGAAACGGCCACGTAGGGGTCTTTGTTGTCCAATTCAAATGCATTTCTTGCATACTCGACCGCTTTTTCGCGATGAACTGAGTTTTCCGACTGTAACAGGTTTCGGGACGCCCACTGGTAATGTGCCGCGGTTGCATTCTCACCCCAGCTTTCGAACCGCTGCTGGTACATCTTGTAGACTCCATCCCAGTCTTCTTTCGCCATTAGGAAGTCAACTTCCCACGAATACTTCATGCGTTCCGGTAGAAGATTACTTTCGGGATAGCGATTGCGTTCATGATCCACAGCTTTCTTGAGAGGATAGGACTCAAGTGCTTCGATGTATTCAACGAATATTTCGTCTCCAGCTCGAGCGGCATTCGCGACTCCACCAAGAGTAGTGTTCAGGGTGAATTGAGCCATCGCCGATTCGGAAGATACGGCAAGAAATTCTTCATAGTGTTGAAGTACGAATTCAACGAGCTCTTCTCCGCGTCTGGAGCGTTCGAGAAAGTGGAAGACAAGATTTGCGTCTGTCTCGTTGATCAATTCCGAAAAAGGTCTGCTGGAAAAATATTCTTCGGCTATTACCTTGTACTTTGCACCTTCATCGAAGAAGGCTCTCACACTATCACTATCTTTGTTGTCGATCTCTCGAAAAGCAAGTTCTACTATTGCATCCATTAAGTATTGCTGAACAAATTCCGATGAGCGTTCGCCAGACTCGTAGCGTGCCTGCATTTCCTCGAACGAAGATGTAGATTCCCCAAGTATTCGACTGATCATTGCAATGAACTGGCTTGACGACGCACCACCCAACGCACGTCCCAATTCACTTCCGTCCGTGTCTAGTATTAGATACGTTGGAACTACACCGACACTAAACCGTGTACCGATTTCCGGTCCGTTTTGTTCTTCGTTTTCCATATCGAGTTTCAGGTTGATGAATCTCGAATTGAAGTAGTCGCCCACCTCCGGCAATCGAAAAACAGTTTCTTGCATAACGATACAAGGACCACACCACATTGTGTACACATCAATGAAAACTAGCTTGTCTTCTTGCTCTGCTTGTGCTAAAGCATCTTCGAGCAATCCATCGTAAAACTTAATCCCGTTTGAGGATTCCATGACTTCGGAATCATGCTTGGTTGCAGTAGCTTCACTCGTGGCTATTTGCGGATTGGAACATGCAGTCCATATAGGGAATGTGAACACGCAGCAAAAAATAGTTTTGACCAAGAGCGACGATCGGTTTCTTGTGTAAGCGCTCTCTCGTTTTGAAGAACTTAAAGCTGATTTCATCCTACTCACGGTGCTTCCCCTTATGGCAATTCTCCTGAGATTTCATGAGCTTAGAATCGCGTCGTCTGACAAAGTCGTTCAGCAAGAGCTTCTAGCCTAATTATTCAACACGCATCTGTATCTATGATATCGAAAATTCACTATACAGGAGTTTGCCGGGAGTCGCCAAGTGATTCGCGCATATGGACAGAAGCCGATGCGGCAGCTAAGGTTCCCACCATCGGCGGTTGTAGCGGTACACGAACTCGCCGAGGTATTTCTGAAGCTTGGGCAAGGACACTCCTCGGAACGGGCCGAGCAGGAATCGCTGTCAATATCCAGAAAAAATGCCCCAATTGTGTCAACTTCAGGAGCTAACCACTGAGAATTTTTTTCTTCGTTTTCCTGCTTTTCGATCTACTCTTTGCGTTTCGCCCGGTAATCCCGCATTCGGTAGCTTGACCCCTGGATGTTCACCACGTGGCAATGGTGCCGCAGGCGGTCCAGCATGCGAGATGCCACCAATTTGAAAGTTTATCTAACATGTGTCTACGAAAGTGTCGCAAACCCGTCAACCATCGACAGACACTAGACTATATGCAGCGCGAAGAGCGTGGTCGAACCACACAGGGAGAAGGAAATGAATCGACTTGAAGGAAAAGTGGCCGTGGTCACGGGAGCGACTAGTGGAATTGGTGAAGCCACAGTGGACTCCTTTTGTGCGGAAGGTGCCAAGGTGGTTTTTTGCGGTCGCAACCAAGAACTAGGTAAGCAAGTTGAGGATCGACAACCAGACGGTTCTGCCGTTTTTGTACAGGCCGACGTATTGAGCGAAGAAGAGATCGCCAAGGTCATACAAACTGCTGCAGACAAATGGGGAAGACTGGACATTCTCTTTAACAATGCCGGCGGTCCATCAAACATGCCTGGACGTCCCCATGCGTTTAATATCGAGGACGTTGACGAAGAGACTTTCAAGTACTCGCAGTGGTACTTGCTCGGATCGATTATGGTCGCGACCAAACACGCCTCGCCGATCATGAGAAAACAAGGTTCCGGGTCGATAATCAACAATTCATCCAAGGGCGCACACCAGGCGGAACCGGCCGCCGACCCGCTCTATTCCGCGGCAAAGGCTGGGGTCTCCAACTACACCAAAGCCGCTGCTATGCAATTGGGTCCATTCGGAATTCGGGTGAATGCGGTCAGTCCAGGTGCAATAGCGACTCCAATTTTTTGGGGTGGACACACCCATGGGCAACAAATCACAGCAGACCACAAGACCAATCGCATCAATCGATTCGTTCGCAATGTAACTGGCGGAGTTATGCCTTTGACAGGACCCGGTGGCGAAGCCTGGGATATCGCAATGGCGTGTGTCTACCTTGGAAGCGATGAAGGTCGTTGGGTCACTGGTATCGATCTCGTTGTCGATGGGGGAATGCTCGCTGTTAAAGGCGATCATGCAGCCACAAACCAACGAATGAGACAGATGTTCGAGAGTCGAGAGGGTTCTGCCAGCTCAAGTTGACAACTGTAGTATGCAACGTCACTGTTGTCTTCGCCTAGATCTACTGACAAACCTCTTCAAGTCTCTGAGCGAAAAGTTGTAGATCGAAACTACAGTCTTGTCTAAAAACTGCGATCAAACGTAGACATCACCTATACTGTACCTATATTCAGTATATTGGAGGAGACTAAATCGATTCATGACTTCCAAAAAGCACGATCTGGCTAAAGGCATCGACTATCTACGACTTCGAGAGTCGATCAAACACACCGGCCTGCTCGAACCCTTGGTAATCAATCGTGCGAGAAATCCTGAGGCTCGCAAGCTGATAGGAGGAGGAGAAACTCGACTCGAAATCTTAAAGTCGTTGTACGAAGAAACTAAAGATCCAAGATTCCTGATGGTGGATTGCGTCTCGCGGAGAAGCCCTCGCCCGTCACGACGAATCTTGTCGCATGCGGTCCAAGACGACGTACGAACTAGGAAATCCTTCATTGAGCGTGCACGAGCGGTTTTGAATTGTGTGCAATCCAAAGAACAGGAGAGCGACGGTACTGAATTCTCGCAGCTGGATGCGGTAAATTTCTTGCGAGAAAACGGATTGCCCATCAGTCCGTCGACGTACAACCAAATGGTTTATGCAGTAGATAAGCTCTTTCCACTCTTGCCCAAAGCGCTGTACGGAGGATGGGGAAGACCACAAGTCGAACGTGTTCGGGCACTAGAAAAAACTGGAAGCAAAATTTGGGATGAATTTGGTGAGTTCGGAGAGAACTTCGACGAATTATTCACCGAAGTTGTCCAATCGTGCGATTCAGAATCGTTGCACTTCGATGACTTGAGATATCAGCTTGAGTATGAGCTCTATGTTTCGTGCGACATCGAACTGCAGGCGGTACGACTGTTGTTCGACGTGAAGAAGTCTGAACTAGATGCAATGATCAGGGCGTTGAGACAGTTTGACACTAACCCAACCCAGGCGAAACCACTAACCAAGAAACAACGACCAGCTGTGGGAAAACAGCGAAAGCGTAAACGTCCAAAACGTACGGTGGTACCGGTTTACAATCCTTCCATACCGGTCAACAATCGCGTGACAACCTACGCCGAATTCAACCGGCGTCGACGTTATGCACGCAAACTTGCGTTGCAACTAGCCACTCTTACAGGATCCACACGTCGCATTAAACCGACAGACGAAAGCCCAATTGGTTACTCCGTTGTTGGTTATTCCGACACTAGTACAGGTCAAATCAGCAATGATGTTGTAGTGTGCTACCTTGAAGCCTGTGAGAAGCTGGTCTGCAACCAAGAGAATAGAGAGGTCCGAGTACCTCCCATATTCTCGGAAGTGTCAGATGAAGAATGGGCCTATTTGAGGGACCTAATGGATATTTCCAGGACATTGAAACAGTCACTGAGACCAAAACCAAAGCCGGTTAGCGCGGACGCCGACGATACGACCCTTGCAGAAGCTGCGTAAACATGTTCTTATAGGTACGATTTACAGATTAATCAGACCGGTGCAACGCAGTCTCCCGAGTAGCCTTCCTCAATGGGTAGAGTCCCGGTGTGGATTCCAAACTGATTAGGAGGCATGGATAGCATTGATGGTGCCAACCCAATCAATTCCCTTGTTGCTTACGTGGGGTTGGACTCAGATCAAGACGAAGAGGTTGCAGAGCAGCATAAATCTATTCTTTGGGTCCGACTTACGGATTAATCATTCCTCGACGCGACGCAGTCGCTCGATCAGACTTGAGGTATCCCATCTTCCGCCTCCGAACGCTTGAACGTCGGCGTAAAACTGGTCGACAAGTGCGCTGAGCGGCATGCGGGCACCATAGCGTCTTGCGGTTCGAAGAGCGATGTCAAGATCCTTGCGCATCCAATTGACAGCAAATCCGTAGTCGAACACTCTGTCGGCCATAGTCGCGGCACGATTATCCATTTGCCAAGACTGTGCCGCACCATTGGAAATTACGTCAACGATTTCATTGATATCCATTCCGGCTTTCTCGGCAAGGTGCAGTCCTTCAGACAGTCCCTGAAGGATTCCGGCGATGCATACCTGATTGACCATTTTCGTCAGTTGTCCAGCTCCGACTCCTCCCATGAGCTTTGCAATCTTGGCGTAGACATCTAAGACGGGAAAGGTACGATCGAACGTATCCTGATCTCCCCCGATCATGATCGTCAGCTGGGCGTTGTCTGCCCCAGCTTGACCGCCGCTTAGGGGCGCATCTAAAAACGAGCATCCTTTGTCCCTCGCAGCGGAATCTAGCTCTTCAGCCAACTCCATGGAAGCGGTGGTGTGGTCGACAACAACGGATCCTAACTGCGCTCCCGCAAAGACACCGTCCGATCCGTGCGCAACGCTTCGGACATCGTCGTCGTTTCCAACGCACATGAAAGTAAACTCGGCGTTGGAAGCCGCTTCACGAGGAGTCGAGCACGACTTTCCATTGAATTCTTCTAGCCATTGAGCAGCTTTTTCCGAACTACGGTTGTACACCGTGACTTCGTGACCTGCATTAGCAAGGTGCCCTGCCATGGGATACCCCATGACTCCTAAACCGATGAAGGACACTCTCTTAGAATCAGTCATTATTCCTCCGACATATGCACTTGTACGACATTCAGCGATAACTATTGAACCACCGATTTATTCAATGATAAGACTCTGCTAATTTGACAACCCATTGCACGACCTGAAGCAAGGACATTCACTAGAACCCAAGCAACCGCAGAATTCTGGAGGAAAGGATCCTTCCACAAGTTACTTCACCCCGATCGGAAGTCGTACCATACCCATTCTGCGACGGCACGGAATGGAAAAGCAACTAGGAACTCCCATGTCGCAACAACGTAAGTCCAAGACTCTTGATTCGGTGGATCGAATCGTACGTTCAGAACCGATGATCCCCATTGTCGATAGATGGGGATTTGGTAACGCTGTTGACGCTATTCGTGCAACACAAGAGATCGTCAGAAAGGCTGAGCAGAGTTTTGCTCAGCCTTCTAGCAACGAGGAATATGCTGCTCTCGCTACTTCTTGGCTCAACTCGAACAGGAATTCGGGTTATCGTCCAGTATTCAACCTAACCGGAACCATCCTGCACACCAATCTCGGACGTGCGGTGTTGAACGCAGAACTCCTAAATCGTGCTATCGAAACTGTTGGAAAGCCTGTGACCTTGGAATATGACCTGAACTCGGGCAAACGAGGCGAGCGTGAAGGAGTAATTCGAGAGCGTTTGGTTCGCTTGACGAAAGCAGAATCCGCCGCAGTGGTTAACAACAATGCAGCAGCAGTGCTCATCGTGCTAAACACCTTTGCCTTGGGGCGCGACGTCCTTGTTTCAAGAGGAGAACTGATTGAGATTGGAGGGAGTTTTCGGCTGCCGGAAATCTTGACGCGCGCAGGTTGCAACCTAGTCGAAGTCGGCACCACAAATCGTACCCGAGTCGCAGATTACGCAAATGCCATAACCGATGAGACTGCCCTTCTATTGAAGGTACACCCGAGCAATTATTCGATTCAAGGATTCACCGAGAGCGCTAGCGAAAAGCAACTTGTAGAACTGTCTCGGGAAAGGTCAATTCCGTTTGTACTCGACTTGGGCAGCGGCGCGTTAGTGGACTTGCAGAAATTGGGAATTCCCAGGGAACCACTACCTCAGGATTCCACTGAGAATGGAGTAGACCTCGTGACGTTCTCCGGAGACAAACTCATGGGCGGTCCACAAGCTGGAATCATTGTCGGCAAAGCCGAGTACATCAAACGGCTCAATACGAACCCACTGAAGCGAGCGCTCAGATTGGACAAGGTTTCCTTAGCCATCTTGGACGAAACACTCAAAGCGTATGAAGATGGAACGACTGTGCAAAACAATATTCAGCTTCTCAAGGATCTGACTGTCTCAACCAAACAACTCGAGCATCGAGCGCGGCTTGTCGCAGAGTTATTGAGGAATGCACTGTCGAATGCAAAGGTCGAAGTGACGGAAACACATTCGGTGATCGGAAGTGGGGCTCAACCCGATACCCGCCTGTCCAGCATAGCCATATCAATCACACATGAGAGTGAACGCGTTCTTGGAGAGATTGAAAAGAGACTTCGCAGCTTGAGTCCTCCAGTTCTCGGTCGTCGAAGCAAGTCTCGAATTCTGTTGGACATGCGAGGTGCACAACCATTGGATGAACTCGTAGACACCCTTCAGCAGCTTGAATGATTGTCACATTAGCAGGCCATGTGGACCATGGCAAAACCGCATTGGTCAAAGCAATCACTGGTGTCGACACTGACCGTCTTGAGGAAGAAAAACGTCGAGGGCTAACCATAGACCTAGGGTTTGCTTATCACGACTTTGATGGTCACCGAATAGGGTTTGTGGACGTACCCGGCCATCATAAGTTCATACACAACATGATTGCGGGAATCGCGAACATGCAACACGCATTGCTTGTTGTCGCAGCAAATGATGGCGTTATGCCGCAAACCCGAGAACACCTAAACATCCTTCAATTGCTTGGACTAACACAAGGAACAATTGCTCTCACGAAGATCGATGTTGTCGACCAATCGCAAGTCTCTCATGTGACCGAGCAAGTACGGGAGTTAGTTGCGGGAACCTTCCTTGATAGTTCCGCTATTCTCAGTACATCGTCAATGACCGCTCAAGGTATCTCTCAGCTTCAGGCACACTTGTCGGACGCCGCCGCCCAATTGAATTTCGAGAATCGCCAACGTTCAACCCGAATTGCAATCGACCGTTCTTTTAGCCCAAGAGGAATCGGCACTGTGGTAACAGGTACGGTATTTGATGGAAAATTGCAGACGGGAGACGAGCTAATCATTTCACGATCCGGTAAGCCTGTTCGATCGAGGAGTCTCGTCACTAATGGAATTCCAGGTGACCACGCGCAAGCGGGCGACCGCTGTGGCATTCAGCTGTCCGGAGAAACGGCCGCTAACATTTCAAGAGGCGACTGGCTTCGAGCTCCCACAAGCACACACAAGTCTCAAGAATTCTCGCTTACTTTGTCAGTACTTGCTGATTTTCCGCGCAGCATTCGTTCTTGGTCTCCCGTACATGTCTACCACGCGACCAGCCACTCGCTTGGAAGATTGCTTCCTCTGACCGACCATCTCAATCCTGGCGAGAACGGACTCGTTGACGTCGTGACCAACGATGCTATGGATGTCGTAGTTGGAGACCGACTGATTATTCGCGATGCGGACTTGCAATATACATTGGGAGGAGGATTGGTCGTCGATGTAGAACAGCCGAATATCCGTCGTCGCCATGACCAAAGAATCAACTATCTAAGCAAAATCGCTCCGTTCGTCCTACAGGAGCAACCGGCAAAGGCATTGCTTTGCGAAGCAATGTTCAAAGCGGTACGTCTCGAAGACTTTCTCAGGAAATGGAACCTCTCAGACGCTTCCGAAGTGGATTTAGACAATCAAAAGGAATTGAGAACACTCAATGGACGCTATCTCGCTCAAGAGAGCTTGAGAACCATCGGACGACAGGTAACGAAAGCCCTCACTGAACATCACTCTCTTCACCTTGACGAATTTGGCGCATCGGTGAATTTCATTGTTGATCAGTGCAAGCTTGATCGCGAAACGGCGATGTTTGCTCTGGCTTGTGGAATTGAGGATGGCACGATTCTCTTGCGATCAGGCAAATACTTTCTACCTGGACATTCGGTGGCTAGGCCCACGTACAACCAAGAACTCTACGAACAGGTGCTACCTTTCATTGATGCGTCGCAGCCTTCAACCACTGGCGATATTGCAAAAGGGCTCAAGATTCCCTTGCGCCAGCTTGAATTGGAAATGAAACGTATGTCCCAATCGAAACTGTTCATTCAGGTGACCCCTAAGCGTTATTTCACTCAAAGTAGACTTGAGGAATTAGGACAGCTTGCCACACAACTTGCTCAGAACAAACCGTTTTCTGTAAGGGACTTTCGAGACGCGTCGGGTATCGGACGGATGCCCGTCATAGATGTGCTGGAGTACTTTGACAGATTGCGATTCACACGACGTCAGGAAGACCTACGTTCTGTAGTTGGGTCAATCGACCTAATCAGGAAGTCTTAGTAGAGCATTGATCGTTCAGAGGCAAAATCAGAACGAGTCGCTCAGCACTCCACCTACAGCTCGTACTTAATCTGGCTTGCCGCTGTTTGCGCTCGAGTCCGAGCTACTTCAATTGAATCCCCAGTCGCAAGCGCCACTCCCATCCGACGTTCACCATTTACTGACGGTTTTCCAAACAATCGAATTTGAACGCCCTCCGCTTCCAAAGCATCACCCAATCCACTAAATCGAACGCTCTCCGACTCTCCCTCGACAATGACCACGGCAGAAGCAGATGGACCGTAAAGTTGAATGTTTGGAATCGGCAAACCGAGAATTGCGCGGGCGTGCAGAGCAAACTCGGACAGATCCTGACTTATCATCGTCACCATGCCTGTGTCATGGGGTCGCGGGCTCAATTCGCTGAAGTAGACCTGCTCACCCTTAATGAAGAACTCAACCCCGTAAATTCCCCGACCTCCCAGAGCTGTCGTCACTTTTTCGGCTATGTTCTTGCAATCTTCAAGAACTTCCGGTGTCATCGGGTGAGGTTGCCAGGACTCGCGGTAGTCTCCACCAACTTGACAGTGACCAATGGGTTCACAATAGGAAACTCCGCCAACATGTTGTACGGTTAATAAAGTGATTTCGTAGTCGAAGTCGATCATCTCTTCGACAATCACTTTTTCAGCAGCACCACGCGTTCCTTCCTGAGCGTAATTCCAAGAGTCGAGCGCAGTGTCCGACGATTTCACAACCGACTGCCCTTTTCCAGAGGAGCTCATTGTTGGCTTGACTACGCAAGGAATACCAATTTCCCGTACTGCTTGCTCATATGATTGCACGGTATCGGCAAACCTATAGTCTGATACTGGCACTTTGAGATCTTCAGCTGCCAATGTTCGTATTCCTTCGCGATTCATGGTCAAGTGAACAGCATTTGCGGACGGAATCACTCGAAAACCTTTGGATTCCAACTCAACGAGTACAGAAGTCGCAATGGCTTCAATTTCGGGAACTATCAGATCTGGCTTCTCGTGTACGACTAACGACGAGAGTCGAGTCGCATCAAGCATGTTGATGGTGTGGCTACGATGTGCGACTTGCATTGCGGGTGCATTGGTATAGCGATCGACCGCTATAGTCTCGACTCCAAGACGTTGAAGTTCAATGACTACCTCTTTGCCGAGTTCTCCACTACCCAACAACATCGCACGGGTCGCGCAACTTGATAGAGGTGTTCCGATGGTAGTCACTAGTCTGGTTTTCTAAGAATCACAAGTCGTTACACCATCAAGTGTACCCTCGAACTCGCTCGCTACGCATCAAATGCAGAGAGCTCTATCCTTGTGCAAAGATCTGAATCTATTCGGGAGCTCTGATTCGATGCGAGTGCGGACTTTTTAAACCAAACACCTACTGCTCACTCGATGTATGAGCATACAAATGCGTGCAGTAATTCGGCTTGTACTCATTAACGACAGTCTGCTTGGGGACCCTATAGATTATCCCGGTTTGAATCAGTGACTTCGACGCTTTTCCTTTCGTTCCGCAAACGCTCTTGAAGTTTCAAATCAATCACCGTTGTACCAGCCATTGTGTCATGAAGAGTTCGACGATCACGCCTGAAAATCAACAAGGCATCTACTATGAAGACGAAGAAGTAGAGAAAATTCATGACCACTTGGAGCATGTATATTGGAGCATACCGTAACATTAATAGCTTTCCGAATGGCTGAACCTTAGCTGTGTCTACACTAATAATGGCAATGTTCATAATAACTTTCCCAATAGACTGTCCACGTTTCGCCAAGAGATAACCGTTAATCAAGAAGAAAACTGCCGCGTTAACAGCGAGACCAATGTAGTTAGCTCCATCGAGCAAATTAATATCAAACCATGACGAGTCCTCTTCCAATGCCCTTGAAAATTCTATCTGGAATTCGGCCGGATCAGACACGAAGGCGATGAGCGAAACAGCAAGAAATAGAACCATGAGAATCGTGAAGTCCAAGAGTACCGCCCCCAGCCGTTTCATGCGAGAGGCCGCAATATCTGCAGTCCCAACATAGGTAGTGTCTATTAAGTCCGATGTCGGTGGCAAATATGGGTTTTCTGTTCTTGCCATTACATGTTCATCCCGTTGACAGGACCATCGCACTACACAAGAACGTTCAGTTCGAATTCATACATGTCTTGTACCGCATGTTAGTGGCATTGCTCGAAAGTAGCGATTCCGTTTTCCAACAACAATTGATAAAGCAGATTCACTCTAAGACGTTCCACGCATTCAGAAACAGCCGTATCCACGGGCTGTAATCCTGGTTACTCTGTGCTCTGTCGACCCATGAATTCTGCACAGACCGAAACACCCGTTCGGGATGTGGCATCAAGATCAAAACTCTTCCGTCTTCAGATGTTGTTCCCGCTATTGCATCGGTGGAACCGTTGGGATTCATTGGATATCGCATAGTAGATTCGCCAAACCCATCGACGTAGCGAAGTGCCACTTGGTCTTTCTGGGCAAGTAGTTGGGATTCGTTGCTATTTGCAAATGCTACCCGTCCCTCTCCATGGGCAACAGGCACGGGAATCTGGCTACCGGTCATTCCATTCAACCAAGGTGACTTAGTACTTTCGACTCTTACTTGTACGGTTCGACCTTCAAACTGATCCGATTCATTTCTCTCAAAATTTGGCCAATTGCCAGCACCTGGAATCAGCGACTTCAGCCTAGAGAGCATTTGACAGCCGTTGCACACGCCGAGCGAAAGGGTGTCGGATCGCTCAAAGAACTCTAAAAATTTGTCACGCACGTGATCGCTAAAGAGTATGGACTTCGCCCACCCACCCCCAGCTCCTAGTACGTCTCCGTACGAAAAGCCTCCGCAGGCTGCTAGTACTTGGTACGAATTCAAAGATACTCGACCTTCAAACAGGTCGGTCATATGGACGTCGTCGCATGCAAACCCTGCTGCATCAAAAGCTGCTGCCATTTCAATTTGGCCGTTCACTCCTTGGTCCCGCAAAATTGCCACTCGGGGCAGAACAGAAGTTGTGGGTGTCGAACGACGGGGCCTGTCGTCAACGGTAAACGTCAGTGATTCGTTGAGACCAGGGCTATCGCTTCCAATGAGGTCGTATTCGCTGTCTGCGCAATGAGTGTCGTCGCGCAACCTCTGCATCAAGTAGCTCGTTTTCGACCATAGTTTTTCCAAGTCAAACAAGCTTTCCTGATACACCAAGTCGCCATCGACATGAATGCTCACATCCTTCCCAGCGGTAGTTCGGCCAATTTGCCGGATCCGCAAACCGAAGTCTTCGGCAAGACCTGCAATCTCCAAGGATCTAGACGGTAGCGTTTCAAACACAAACCCAATTTCCTCGCAAAACAGCTGTTCCTGCCACAGGCCTGCAACTTCCATCGAGAGACCAATTCGACCGGCAAATGCCATCTCCAGCAGAGTCGTAATCAGTCCGCCATCCGATCGGTCATGCATCGAAAGCGCCAAGTCTCGATCATGTATCTGCTGAGCAAAGTTGAATAGTGCCTTGAACGCTCTTGAGTCATCGATGTCCGGTGCTTCATTGCCAAGCTGGCAATGAACCTGTGCCAATGCGCTTCCTCCAAGTCTTTGCTTAGTTCCGAGTTCCACAAGCCAGAGCTCACTTTCGACACTTGACAATTGAGGGGTCAACAAACGACGAACATCGGGTACGGGTACAAAAGCAGAAGCGATTAGAGATACCGGGGAAACAACCTCGTGACGTGATCCACTTTCTTCCCACTGGCTACGCATCGATAGACTGTCCTTACCCACTGGAATTGCGAGTCCCAAATCTTTGCACAAGGTAGTAGCAGCTTCTACAGCTTCGTACAGTGCCTGATCTTCATTTGCGACTCCAGCTGCAGCCATCCAATTGGCCGAAAGCACTACACGGTCAAGACTATTGACTCGAACTGTAGCTAGATTGGTGAGAGATTCAGCGATTGCCATTCTTGCGGCCGATGCTGGACTGATATTCGAAATTGGAGATCTCTCGCCGATTGACATCGCTTCGCCGCCAAAGGTTCGATAGCCAGCGATGGTCACCGCGCAATCGGCGACCGGAACTTGGTACGGACCTACCATCTGCTCCTGTGCAATCAGTCCTGTAATGCTTCGATCGCCTATCGTGACCAAGAATTTCTTTGACCCCACTGAAGGAAATTGAAGTACGCGTTTGATTGCTTCTTCAATCCGAACTTGACCAAGTCTTAGTTCCATAGCAACGCGAGGTCGTGTTTCAAACTCTCGTTGCATCTTCGGTGGTTTGCCGAATAAAACGTCCAAATCTAGATCGATAGGTCGATTCTTGAGCAACTGGTCATTGACTTCAATGTGCGGACTGTTTGTAGTGCGACCGACGACAGCGTAGGGACATCGCTCACGCTCACAGATTTCCTCAAAGAAAGCTAATTTCATTGAAGGGATGGCGAGTACGTATCTCTCTTGAGCTTCGTTGCACCAGATTTCCATAGGCGACATGCCAAGATCCGCATTTGGCACGTCCCGAAGTTCGAACTTGCCTCCTAAGCCAATGTCATGAATAAGTTCTGGAAATGCATTGGAGAGCCCGCCTGCACCTACATCATGAATAAATGCGATAGGGTTTTTCTCGAGTGATGCCGTACACCTGTCTATTACTTCCTGACAGCGCCGTTCAAGTTCCGCATTGTCCCGCTGCACGGATGCGAAGTCGAGGTCGGCTGATGACTCGCCCGAGCTCATGCTGGATGCAGCTCCTCCACCCAAACCAATTAGCATGGCCGGACCACCCAGTACAACCAGAGCACACTCTGACTCGATTGAGTCGGCCTGAACATGCGAACGAAAGACAGAACCGACTCCGCCAGCGATCATAATGGGCTTGTGATAGCCCCACCGAAAACCGGATTCATTGCTTGTCTTCATCTCGAAAGTGCGAAAGTAGCCAAGCAATGCAGGTCGACCGTACTCGTTGTTGTATGCCGCAGCGCCGATCGGTCCGTCAGTCATGATTTCCAAGGCAGATGCCATTCTGTCTGGAATTCCTAGCCGAAGCTCCCATGGTTGCCGCACACTTGGAATTTCGAGATGAGACGTCGTGTAACCCACGAGACCAGCTTTTGGTTTGGATCCTGAGCCAACCGCCCCCTCGTCACGAATTTCGCCCCCTGATCCAGTGGCTGCACCGGCATAAGGAGAAATTGCTGTCGGATGATTGTGAGTCTCGACTTTCATCAAGACATCTGTGGGTTCTTCCACGTGGGAATAGCTGAGACTCGTTGGCGAAGCACAAAATCTTCCCTCGGAAAGACCATCTATCACAGCAGCATTGTCTTGGTATGCAGAACGAATGCCTCGTCCGTTAATTGCCGCTGTTGTGCTTCGAACCATCTGAAACAACGATTGCGGTGAACGTTGTCCGTTAATGAGCCAGGAAGCGTTGAAAATCTTATGCCGACAGTGCTCGGAATTTGACTGTGCGAACATCATGAGCTCGGCATCGGTGGGATCTCGTTTAAGCTTGGTGTAGACGTGGATCAGATACTCAATTTCGTCGTCTGCAAGAGCAAGACCCAACTCGAGATTCTGTTTCTCAAGTGCCAAGCGAGGGTTTTTTCCTAGTTCAATTTGCTGAATGTTGCGCGGTGTAGGCTCTTGAAAGACCAAATCAAGAGGCTCGTCTGTTAAGACCGTTTCGGTCATTCGGTCATGGACCGCCGAAGCAAATTCTGGTATCCATGGTTCTACAAACCATCTCACGCCACGTTCAATCCTCTCGACGGCATCAAGACTGCAGAGATGAAAGATGTCGGTCGCTTTGCTGGACCAAGGAGAGATGGTTCCCAATCGCGGAACTACGATGCAGCGGAGTTCAAGCGAAGAATCAAGATCCGGCGACCGAGGTCCGTAGGTCAAAAGCGCGGAAGCGATCTGCTCTTCGCGATCAGTCAGTGCTCGAGTCAACTTTGCTACGTGTACATAGCGTGCTTGAACTCGAACCTCGTTCGAACTGATTTCTCTTAAATGAGTGCGAACTCTCTCAAGTCGACTTGGACTCAGGCCTTGGTTGCCAGCATAAACGAAGACGCTAGCCATTCACAGAATCTACGGGCGGATAGATTGCGTATGTGTCGTTCACATCTTACGACTTAGCTGTGGCAGCAATAAGGAACACCTGTACACCCCGTTTCATGAGGATGCAATCTAAGCTTGAGCATCCAGCGACGACTAGTACTAACCAATCGCCGCATGGTCAATCCGCCGATATTACCCTATGCAAGATAGAACCCTTCTTCGCTGATCGGCATAGTGCGAACTCTGTGACCACTTGCTGCAAATATTGCGTTGCACACCGCCGGTGCTACTGGAGGGAATGCCGGTTCGCCAAGTCCAGTGGGTGGAAACTCTCCTGTATCGATGAAGTGAACCGCCACCTGCGGAGTCGAAGGCATCCTGAGCATACGATACCTGTCGAAGTTTGTCTCTTGAACACGCCCGTTTTCAAAGGTGACCGATAAATCCATCATCGTCGAGAGTCCATCAATAACAGATCCCTGCACCTGGTTTTCTGCTCCGCTCAAATTGACGATTGGTCCCACATCCGTTGCGGTAGTGATCTTATGAACGTATAGCTTCCTTTGTTGAACAGATTCCCCGCTTCGATTCTGTCTCGCACCTTCTGGGTCGCCAACACCAACTTCTGCCACTTGCGCTACATAGCCTTGGTGGCTGAAATAGAACGCGACTCCCAATCCATGTCCTTTGGGCAATTCTCGTCCCCATCCAGCTTTTTCGGCAGCTAGCTTTACAACCCCGCTAGCACGGCCAGTGTGCATCCTTCCTAATCGACGCGGCTCGCCAAGTACTTCAAGCAGGACTTCGAGATGATCGCGATTTGCAGCATCCGCAAGCTCGTGCAGGAAGCTCTGTACAACAAACGCGAAAACGTTGGATCCGGGCGCACGCCAAGCGGCACAGCGATTTGTCCACTTGAGGCTAGTTTGTTCCACTCGCATGTTTGGAACCAAACCGTTCGGAAATACACTTGCATCCAAGGATCCACCCGTTACCGGTCGGTTTCCATCGGCCGTGAAAGTGATGAAGCGATCACGCCAACCTGTAATCTTGCCGTCCGCATCGACGCTTCCATCCATTTGATGGAATCCACCCGCACGGAAGAGATCGTAGGCAATGTCGTCCTCACGCGTCCACTGCAACTTGATTGGTACACCAACATGCTTTGCAATGGCTGCTGCTTCGCACACAAAGTCGTTGTATAAGCGTCGACCGAATCCACCGCCACATCGCATTTGATTTAGCGTGACTTTATTCGGGGCAACACCTACTATCCGGGCTGCAGACCCAATTGCTTGTGGAGGAGTCTGCGTGGGAGCCCACAGTACCAATGCGCCGTCTTTGAATGACGCCGTGCAGTTCTGGGGTTCTAGGGGTGCGTGACTAACAAAGTGATACTTGTAAAACCCACTTGCGCTTCCTGCACTGGATTCCAATGCAGCATCCACATCGCCTTGGTTGACTACTTGCTGCTGTCCGTTTTCGAGCCTTAGTCGATCCGCTTCATTGCTTGCTTGTTCCCAATTGTCCTTCGATGCATCGGACTCGTCCCACTCGACTCGGAGTGCTTTTTTGGCCTGCATGGCTTCCCAGGTGCTGTTTGCAACGATCGCGACACCAGGCAACAACTCAGATGCATTGCCGTTTCCTTCCAGCACAAAGGCATCGACGATGCCGGGCATTTTCTTTACGTCGGCAAGGTTGGCAGAACTAACTGTCCCACCGATCGCTGGACACTTTTGATAGACGGCGTACTTGAGCCCCGGAAGAGACTGGTCGATTCCAAAGAGAGGTTCACCTTTGACAATCGCTTCGTTGTCCACACCGGTCAAACGCGTACCGAGCAATCGAAACTGCTTGGGATCTTTCAACGCAACTTCGCCATCGCTTGGCATCGGAAGACTTGCAGCATCTCCTGCTAACTCTACATACGACAACTTGCGTCCACTTGCCGAGTCCACGACATGACTGTTTTGGGTAGCAAGAGTCGCCTTGTCGACGTTCCACTTGTTAGCGGCAGCCCGGATCAGCAAAGAGCGTGCGGTTGCACCTGCATTACGTAACGTTGCGTAGTTTGTCGGAATCGACATCGACCCGCCCGCGAACTGATAGCCATAGGTGCCTGTATCTATCGGCGCTTGCAAAACCTGGACATCGGACCATGAGGCATCAAGTTCCTCTGCAACGATCATCGGTAGGGAAGTCTTAACTCCTTGCCCAATTTCAGGATTCTTTGCAAAAATCTGAATTCCATCAGAATCGATCTTCAAGTATCCGTTGGGTTGGAAGGTTGCACTATCTTGCGCATGTGCTCTTGGTGCGACGGAAGCTAACATGAGACCTCCGCCGACAACCCCAGTGAGCTTTAGGAACTGCCTGCGATCAAGTTTGACGACTCGGAACTCGTCCAGAGCGCTGTTGTGAAGGCGTTGCCCATTAACTGCTTCGGCAAGTTCACTTATTCCCGCATAACTTAGGCTAGTCATTACTCACCTCCCATGTCATCTGAGAGATTTTGCTTTGCTGCAGTCTTTACCGCTTGACGAATGCGGAGATACGTACCACAGCGACAAATATTCGAAGCCATAGCAGAATCAATTTCTTCGTCTTCAGGGTTGGGATTCGTCCTCAGCAGGGATTCCGCAGCCATGATTTGACCCGATTGACAGTATCCGCATTGAGCCACATCGAGGTCTACCCAGGCTTTTTGAAGAGCGTTGAGCTCCCCGCTTGGACTAGCCAGCCCTTCAATTGTTGTAACTTCCGAATCTCCCACAGATGCGACAGGGAAGATACAAGACTTGGTGGACTTACCATCCAATAGAACAGTACATGCACCACACTGACTGATCCCGCAGCCGTACTTGGTTCCAACAAGCCCCAAGGTGTCTCGAAGCACCCACAGAAGCGGAGTTTGCGGGTCGATTTCCGGGAGCGAATGTGTCGCTCCATTGACCTTAAGATTTAAGCTCATGTCGTGTGCAATCTTTGAAACTACAGTCTTATGATAGCCAAGAACATCCGGTACTTGCTCCATCCACAAGGGCCGTAGAACGTGTCGCTCTTAAAAGCAGTCTCAGTTGAACTCCGAGTGTTCCCAGAACACAACGACGGCTGAATGAATCGAGAATTCATGGTAGGACTGTTGCTAATCAATGTCCGAGCTTCAAAAACTTAAACTTCGACCGGCATTGCCTCCAATCCAATGCAAGGACTTGCTTACAGGACGGGCAAGTCAAATAGCAGAATCTGGTGCCCGAGCCAAATACAGTTTCTTTGCAAGACCAACAAGGTGCTCGAGTTGTGTCAATGCTTGCAGCCAACGGGTAGGTATGGCTTCGTAGGACCAAAGTGCTCCTGCAAGTTGTCCCGCAATCGCACCGACCGAATCTGCATCTCCAGCCAAGTTAACTGCTTTGACCAATGCTCCTTCAAAGGAATTCGAAGTGTGAACACTCCACAAGGCTGCTTCGAGACTGTGGACGACGTAACCGGTTGATTCAATCTGATCCCGAGTCTTGCTTTTCCAGTTGCCACGAGCAATCTGTCGGATTTTCTCGCTCGCTTGCGACTCTCTACTTCGCAATATTCGCTCCTTCGACTCGCCATTAATAGCTTCCACAATCAACGTGCAGTAGTACTCACATGCTTGAACTGATTCGTCTGAAGCATGTGTAGTGCGACTTTGAGCCATTGCCATCGCGCTGGCCTGATCTGTGTCATCGTGAAAGAAAATAGGAATGGGAGCTAGTCGCATAAGCGAGCCATTACCTGAGGTGCTCGGGTCTGTCAATCCGCACCAAGGATCACCAGAATGCACATAACGAGAGAGTGAACCTGAAACCGTGATACCTATGTCGAAACACGACCCGTTCGACGAGTTTTCCCCTTCTCTCCACCATCTCACATACCGGTCCATCGAGTCTTTAGCGTCGAACCTACCTTTTGCAAGCAATGAATCTGCCAGGCAGAGAGCCATGCTGGTGTCATCAGTCCATTCTCCCGCTTGCAATCCAAACGGACCTCCACCCATCATTTCGGTATGCAGCGGACATTGGTCTCGACCAGCAAATTCCAACGTAGTGCCCAAGGCATCACCAACTGCCAAACCGACCAACGCACCAATGGCTCGACTCACTTTGCTTGTATCACACATGCTCTTTGCGGTAGGTCTTGTGACTATTGAACCGCCTATTGAACACAAACGTACCTGTACGAATCATCAAGCCTCGTTCTCAAACTCCTGAATCAACCAAGGTGACGTGTCAAAGAACGTAAGCCAACGTTATAGACTCACACCAAGAATCTCTATGACTAGCGAAGAGGAATGAGTTGCTTTTCTTTCTTGAACAGCAACTCATCCCACCTTATTAACCATGTTTCTGGACCTGATTCAACACAAACCTTGGAGTGATCATGGCACACATGACCTCGAAAGACTTGATAAAGACCCAACCAGCTAGCAATCAAACATTGCCACGAGAGTTCTACGGTCAACCTACGACCGTTGTTGCCCGCAATGTCTTGGGTTGCACTCTTGTTAGCACAGTGGGACAGACTCCCACAGCCGGAAGAATCGTGGAAGTTGAAGCCTATCTCGGCTCCGGAGACCCCGCCGCACACTCTTACAACGGTCCAACACCTAGAACGCGCATTCAATGGGGTCCACCCGGTCATGCTTATGTCTATCTCATCTATGGGATGTATCACTGCATAAACTTCATCACGGAACCCGAAGGAACACCTGGATGTGTATTGATCCGCGGTTTGGAGCCACTCGTGGGTTACAAATGCATGTCCGATCGTCGAAACCGTCCAAAACAGAAGAGAGACACTGCTAATGGTCCGGGGAAACTAGCTCAGGCACTGGGAATAGACCGTACCCAGAACGGAAGTGATCTCACCGAAGAGCCCTTGTTTGTATTGAAGGGATTACCCATCTCCGCTACACATGTACGAGTATCTCCACGAATTGGACTAGTTCATGCAGTCGATGTGCCCCTGAGATTTTTTATACACAACAACGAACATGTGAGTCGTCATCCATTCAATAGAAATGCGACTGCTTATAGTGAACAATCCAAGGTTTAGCGAACTGAAGACAGGGAATTTACCAGTTGAAACCAATTCAGAACCAAGTCGGCTAACCATTCGATGCTTGCATTAGTTTGCTTTGTGTTTCTTGTGGTGTTCATCACCGGATTGCGAATGACGATTCAGCGCATTCGCACCGGTGATCATGGACTACGTGTAGCGAAGCAATTTAGGTCGAAGAGTGCACGTCTCGCCCTCTATCTCCAACTCACAGCAATTGGCCTGTTTGTGCTCGTGTTGTTGTTGAACGCTTTGAATCTCTTGAACCCGCATTGGGATTGGGGATTCGCTGGATCGATCTTCGGACTGGGAACTTGTGCGATCGGGACCATCCTCACCATGATCGCTCAGTTCCAAATGGGAAGTTCTTGGCGGATTGGAGTCGATGACTCAGAACAGACGGAACTGATAACGAAGAAGCTGTTCTCGTTGAGTCGGAATCCCATTTACGTTGGGGTGTTGTTAGTGGGAATTGGATTTGTCATTCTTGTTCCGCATTTCACGACCATGTTCTGCTGGCTAATTGCCGCTATGGGGATCCATTTGCAAGTGACTAGAGTTGAAGAACCGCATTTACATCGGGTATTTGGCGATGCATACTCAGATTACAGAGAAAACGTCAATCGATATTTTCCGACTCTTTGAACCCGCTAGTAGCGACCTTGAACGGTAAGAGCACATAAATTCCAAGACACATCGAGGATTTCAATGAACCTGTGGTTTTGGGTGCTATAGGTGTGGGTATGTGCCTACTGTTGTCACAAACTGGCTAGGATGATGAAGACGCTCCAATTGCAAACCACGTCCCGTCGTAGGAGGACATATGAAGAACATAGTTCTGATCGTCTCTGACACATTTCGTTACGACAATCTTTTCGATTACGCAGAAAGACCCGTTCGAACTCCAATGCTCGATTCGTTTATTAGTGAACGAGCTACAAGCATCGAGAATTTCTATGCCGGGAGCTTTCCGACAATCCCACATCGAACCGATCTGGCGCGAGGAGTGCTCGGCTGGCCGCACTACGGATGGCAGCCGATCGATGTGAGTGGTCCCAACCACATCGCGACAATTCTGGGTCACCAAGGCTATGCAACCCAGTTGATCTGCGACTGCCCTCACTTGTTTAACAATCGATTTCAAGGAGCATTCACTGCGGCGTATCAGCATCGCGGACAGGAAGGGGACAAACACTTGCTACATCTCAACGATCCAATTTCTGAAGCGACCCCACCCTCAAAGACTCGACAGCGACCCATGTGGAACGGTCGAACGCTAGCCGACCAACATCGTTGGCTCAATCGCTACTACAACACCGAAGAGCACATGTTTTCCGCCAAGACTTCTGCGACGACCATTCGGTGGCTCGAAGAGAACTACAAGGCACAACCGTTCTTTCTATGGGTCGATTTCTTCGACCCGCACGAACCGTGGGATGCACCAGAGTACATGGTGGAACGCTACGACCCTGACTATTCCGGACCTCCAATGATTCACTGCAACTATGGACCTGCCACTGACTACGAAGAAGCAGAACTCAACAATCTATGGGCACACTATGCAGCTGAGGCCGAACTTGTTGATCGACACATTGGCAGGATCTTGCAAAAACTGGACGATCTACGTCTTTGGGAGGAGACGATCGTTGTGGTTACCAGCGATCACGGTACTAGTATCGGTGAACACAACCGCACTGGAAAGAGCAATATTTGTGATCACGATGAAAGGTATTGGCCAATCTATCCAGAGGTGGGTCATGTTCCGTTCATCATTGCTGGCGGGGCCATTCCTCAAGGTCAGAATCTCTCGCTAATTGCTCAGCCAATAGATATCCTCCCGACACTAAGCGACTTAGCGGGCTTTGACACAAGCCAGACAAGAGCACCAATCGAAGGAAGAAGCTTTGCCGCCGCACTGCAGCAAGAAGGATGCGAGCACCGGGAGCTTGCGGTGACGGCGACTCATGTAGTACCAGATGAGAATGGAGACTGCCCCAAGAGATGCGTTTCTCCGTTTATCGTAAATGAGAGATGGGGGTATGCACCGGTCGGGCACTCAGGTACACCGGAACTCTACGACCTAAGTGAGGACCCCGTTGCAACGCAGGATGTGGCAGCTATCCATTCAAACGTTGTTGAAGAAATGGACAGGAAGCTAGAAGAATTCATGAAACACCACAACGCACCTGCTGAAACCATCGAGTGCTGGACACAGCAAAGTTGACGACTCGCTCGCCGCCAATCCTCTAGCACTACGCCGGCTCAGCGACTTTCCGACGGTTTTCGAAGAACGTCTGAAGCACCTCTCGACACTCAAGCTCCAACACACCGCCAGTAACTTTCACTCGATGGTTTAGGTGTGGCAATTCAAGTGCGTTTAAATTGCTTGTGATAGCTCCGGACTTCGGTTCTTTTGCACCAAACACCAGCCTCATCACGCGTGCATGTACCAAGGCTCCAACACACATAAGACACGGTTCGAGCGTAGCGTAAAGAGTCGCTTCAACTATTCGATAGTTGCCTACCTTCTTACAAGCATTGCGAATCGCTACGCACTCCGCATGTGCTGTAGGATCGTTCGCTGAAATCGAGGAGTTAAAACCTTCGCCAATAACAGTTCCACCAAGGACAACAACGGCTCCAACGGGTACCTCGCCGTTGCACTCTGCCTCCCGAGCAAGAGCAAGAGCTCTGCCCATGAACTGAAGATCGTCCATCGACGAGCGTCAGTCTTCCTCTTCAACCGTGAAGTTCGATGCAAGTTCCTTCTGTAGCATCGGAAGGACGGCAGCGTAGTGACTGAATTCCATCGAGTAATTGCCTTTTCCACCCGATATCGAACTAAGTCGAGAGTGGTAGGTCTGCATTTCACGAAGCGGAACTTGCCCGGAAATATCTGTGGTGGAGTCTGCCAGTACTGAAGAACCATTGACCATACCTCCCATCGACGCCAGATCTCCCGTGACATCTCCCATGCAATCGTTGGGGACATTGATCGACACGTTGACAACAGGTTCCATGACAATTGGTCGCGCCTTAGCCACGGCGTCCAAGAACGCTTTTCTACCGGCCTGAACAAATGCGATTTCCTTCGAGTCGACTGGGTGATGTTTACCGTCATAGACCGTGACGCGTACGTCTTGGAGTTCGTGCCCAGAAATGGCACCAGTATCCAATACTTGCTTGACCCCTTTTTCCACGGCTGGAATAAACTGACCGGGAATTACTCCTCCAACAATCTTGTCGACAAACTCAAAGCCGCTTCCTCGCTCCATTGGCTCAATCCGCAAGTAAACCTCTCCAAACTGTCCTGCTCCTCCTGTCTGTTTCTTGTGCCGATTGTGACCTTCGGCAGGTACTGTGATAGTTTCTTTGTACTCGATGGATGGAAAGTCCGTTTCGACTCTGATGCCCTGTTGCTTCTCGATTCGCTCCACAATTTCACGCAGATGCAACTCCCCCATACCTCGGATCACTGTTTCGTTTAGAGCCGCGACGTGAACCACTTGGAATGAAGGATCCTCAAGTGCAATGTTGTTCAAGACTTCGGAAACCTTCTGTGCTTCGTTGTCGTTGGGAACGTGAACAGCCTTGCCAAGAACAGGACTGGGAATGGGAATGGGGTCTAAAAATATGTTCTGTTCGTCTCTGGACTCATGAAGGATGCCGTTGAAGTTGACGGTTTCCATACGGGGAAGTGCGCAAATGTCGCCCGCAACCGCTTCATCGATCTCGACCTGCTCTCCTCCGACCAATCGAAAGATGTGGGCAATCTTTGTCGGTTTTCGGTCCGATCCAACATACACCTGAGCACCAGATTTCAACGTCCCTTGGTGAACTCGAACAACTGCCATCCTTCCCCGAAATGGATCAATGGAAACTTTAACAACGTGCGCCAGCAACGAAGCCGAAGAATCGGAGTCTACATTAAACTCTTCATCGCCGGCAGTGGTTGACTTTCGAAACGGAGCCGGATTTGCTTCCGTTGGATTCGGCAGCAATTTGCAGCCTATGTCCAAGAACTCTGACACGCCACAGCCTGTTTCTGCAGAGACAAAAAATATAGGAATTAGGTGCCCGTCGCGTAGTGCTGTTTCGAAAGCAGAATGCAGCTGATCTTTTGGCAGGTCGTCGCCTTGTTCCAGATACATTTCCATGAGGTCTTCGTCGACTTCGACAACTTGATCGAGGATCTTTTCGTGTGCAGACTCGATGCTGTCAAAATCCGTTGCCGCATCGCTTAGCTCGAAGAAGCAGTCCACTACGTTTGTACCGGAATCCGTTGGAATGTTAATCGGAAGACACTCGGATCCTATGGAAATCTGAAGTTGCTCGACCAATCCCGCAACATCGGCATTTTCTGCGTCGATCTTGTTTACAACGATCATTCGACATAGACCCCGTTCGCCGGCTCGTGCAAATAGTCGTTGGGCGTACGTGTCTAGACCCGCAGTTGCATCGACCACCAGGACTGCAGTCTCAACGGCGGGAAGTACCGAAAGTGTTCGACCCAAGTAATCGTGAAATCCCGGTGTGTCCACGATCGTGAGATGCTTGCTCTCGTAGGCAAAGCACATGAACGATGGATCGACGGAATGTTTGGCTTCCTTTTCCGCTGGCAAGAAGTCGGACACTGTGTCGCCCGCGTCAACAGAACCCTGCGCGTTTATTGTTCCTGCTTTGTGTAGCAAGGACTCTACCAATGTCGTCTTGCCGACGCCGCCCGATCCAATGAATGCGAAGTTCAATGTGTCTTGTGTTTGGTGAGCCATTTCCTAAGCCTTTTTGCTCCAAGCAAATTTCATGTGTTCAATATACCCAAGCAATCGTCATGAGCGCATTCGCAATTCAACTAACAATTGGCTTGCATTAGATTGTTGCGATTAACGATCAATTTTGGATCGATCAAACCGTCTCAATAGCGCTGAGTAACCTACGGTGCATCCCTATTATTCCCACTCGATAGTCGCCGGAGGTTTGCTCGTAACGTCATATAGGACTCGTGAAATTCCTTCCACTTCATTGACGATTCGATTAGCAATCTTTCCAATCAGCTCATGTGGCAGATCTGCCCAATCAGCTGTCATGAAGTCCACAGTTGTCACCGCCCGCAACGCAACGACATGGTCATAGACTCGTGCATCTCCAACTACACCGACGGAACGAACGGGCAGAAATACTACAAAAGCTTGTGAGACTTTCTCGTACCATCCGCTGGAACGCAATTCTTCAAGAAATATTGCGTCCGCTTTTCTCAACGGTTCCACATATGGGGATCTAAATGGTCCTGCCATGCGAACTGCCAAACCTGGACCGGGGAATGGATGGCGATTCACGATTTCATCGGGGAGGCCCAATTGCAAACCGAGCGCCCTCACTTCGTCTTTGAACAATTCCCTTAAGGGTTCAAGCACTTTCAAGTGGAGCCTGTCGGGCAACCCACCAACATTGTGGTGACTCTTAATCACGTGGGACTTACCGTGTTTGGTTGCAGCCGACTCGACAACATCCGGATAGATTGTTCCTTGGGCAAGCCAAGTCACATCCTGGAACTTACTTGCTTCCTCTTCGAAGACATCTATGAAGGTCTTGCCAATGATCTTCCGTTTGATTTCCGGATCTTCTTCTCCTTCCAGTGCGTCGAGAAACCTCGAACTCGCATCGACAATGTCAAGCTTTGAACTGAATGCGTTCGTCGAATGGTACCGGCGTTCGACGGCTTCCGCTTCATTCTCCCGCAACAGTCCGTTGTCTACCAGGATACAAGTCAGTTGCTCTCCAATAGCGCGTTCCAAGAGAGCAGCAAGTACGCTCGAATCGACTCCACCAGAAAGTGCGAGCAGGACTTTTTCGGTCCCAACTTCTGTCTTGGTTCGCTCAATTAGTTCATGAGCAATTTGAGATGGAGTCCATGTTGGTGTGCACTCGCAGACATCCAATACGAAGCGTCGAAGCATTTCAAGGCCGTATTGCGTATGTGTCACTTCGGGATGAAACTGCATGCCGAATTTTGTGCCATCGTCACTGACGAACGCTGCTATTGAGCAACTCGGAGTCGTAGCGCTAATATTCATGCGTTCAGGTAGTTGCGTCACGTGGTCTCCGTGACTCATCCACACACTGAAAGACTCTTCCAATCCATGCAGCAGTGGATTCTCGCTGCAAACGCTGAGCTTGGAGAATCCGAATTCTCGCTTGCCCGTCAATTGAATAGTTCCCCCCAATTGCCCAACCATGGCTTGCATCCCGTAGCAGATACCAAGCATTGGTAGTTCGCTTTGGAGTAGCGACTCGTGAATCCGCGGAGTTTCAGTCTCTCTAAAAGACTCTGGACCACCGGACAGCACGATTCCCTTTGGCGTAAACTCTTCAACGAGATCAGATTCATGATCGAAAGGGTGAATCTCGCAATACACGCCGATCTCCCGCAATCGACGCGCGATCAGTTGGGTGTACTGAGATCCGAAGTCGATGACGAGGATTGCGTCATGCCCCTCGTGAACACTAACGGGGTGGCTAGTCATCTAGGTGATTTACGGAGTCTTAGGTAGCCGGGTAGTTCGGCGCTTCCTTCGTAACTGTTACGTCGTGTACATGGCTCTCGGCCATGGCTGCAGAAGTGATAGCTACAAACTTCGTCTTGGTACGTAGTTCATCAATGTTCCTGCAGCCGGTATACCCCATCGATGCTCGCAATCCACCAACTAATTGATGAACTATTGGGCCGATTGGTCCTCTGTAGGGAACCCGCCCTTCGACGCCTTCGGGCACAAGCTTTTCGGCCTTCTGTACTTCGTTTTGAAAGTATCGATCTCCATATCCCTCGTCAGATCCCATCGCTCCAAGAGATCCCATCCCTCGATAGTTCTTGTATGTCCTTCCCTGGTAAAGTTCGATGTCCCCTGGAGACTCATCAGTTCCTGCGAACAGCGAACCAATCATTACGCAGTGAGAGCCCGCTGCAATTGCCTTGGCCAAGTCTCCGGAGTAGCGAACTCCACCATCGGCAACAACAGGTACTTCTTCATTCTGAGCGACGTTGAATACTTCCGCTATGGCGGAGACCTGTGGCACTCCCACACCGCTGACGATACGAGTCGTACAAATGCTTCCAGGTCCTATGCCAACTTTCACAGCATCGGCACCCGAGTCAATAATCGCCTGTGCACCGTCCCCAGTTGCTACGTTTCCTCCCATGACCTGGACCTTGGGATATTTTTGCTTAATCCAACTGATTCGATCGAGTACGCCTTTGGAATGTCCATGAGCAGAATCCACAACAATGATGTCGACATCAGCTTCGACTAATGCAGACACTCGGTCATCAGTTTCTGGGCTGGTTCCTACCGAGGCTCCAGTACGAAGCCGTCCAAGAGAATCTTTGCAAGCATTCGGATAAGCCTTTGCCTTTTCAATGTCCTTGACCGTGACCATGCCAGTAAGTCTTCCAGCGTCGTCAATCAACAGCACTTTCTCAATTCTGTGTTCGTGCAAGAGTCTGGTGATCTGTTCGTCCGAGGTTGAGTCATTGGCAGTCACCAGTTTTGATCGAGGAGTCATCACGCTAGAAACTAGAGCGTCCAAGTCGCTTTGAAATCGAATGTCACGATTGGTGACAATGCCAACTAAATCGTCTCCGTCCACCACGGGAACGCCGGAAATCCGGTGTTGTGTGGTCAATGCAACCAACTCCTGAACCGTCGCATCGGATCTAATCGTGATTGGATCCCGGATGATTCCCGCCTCAAACTTTTTGACTAAACGAACTTCGTTGGATTGGGATTCGATCGACATGTTCTTGTGAACGATGCCGATTCCCCCTTCCTGAGCCAAGGCTATTGCAAGTTGAGACTCCGTTACGGTGTCCATTGCGGCAGCGACAAGTGGAATATTGAGTCCAATGCCTCGACTCAACAGTGTTCGAGTTGAGACATTACGCGGAAGTACTTCAGAATAAGCCGGTCGGAGAAGGACATCATCGAAGGTATATGCTTCGTTGGTGATGTTGACCAAATTCGCACCTCCTACCAAATTGCGCATATTAGCGACAAAGACGAGCGTTGTGAACCGATTTTGACTGCGAATTGAATGTCAACACAATTTTTTTTGACGCTAGACGCGCAAATTAGCAACTCGAGGCAATCTGGCTCGTAGCACACTGTCTGAGAATTGAGACAATAGCCCACATATTGAAGTAGCACTCCAGAGTAACCAAATCAGGTTCAAAGACTCGACCGTGGAACACGAAGACTCTCACAGCACAGGTTGGAACGAGCCCGTTCTTCGCGTTAGCGATGTCAATGCATCCGTTCGTGATCTGCTCCGCGATGCATTTCCTCTGGTCTTAATAGAGGGAGAGGTGTCGGGACTAACAAAGCACAGATCCGGCCATTGGTACTTTACGCTCAAAGACGATCGCGCGTCCTTGCGATGCGTCATGTTTGCATCCAGTGCGAGACGGGTTCGAAGCCGTATCGATGACGGTGTGCTGGTCCGCATTCGTGCGGAACTGTCGATATATGAAGCACGTGGTGACTTCCAGGCAATTGCAAACCACATCGAACCCGTTGGCGAAGGTGCGCTTCGTCAAGCGTTTGAAGAACTCAGGGCAAAACTCCTCGCGCTCGGTTGGTTCGATGATTCTCTCAAGAAGCAGCTACCTGCTTTTCCTGAAATCATTGCCGTAATCAGTTCGCCGGAAGGGGACGCAGTACAGGATGTCTTCACGAATATCTATCGGCGTTTTCCTATTGTTGAACTGGTTCTGGAACCAACCGCGGTTCAGGGACAAGCCGCGGTTAGGGAGATTTGCAATGCCATCGAGCGCGTCAACACCATGAACCCTCTTCCAGACTTGGCGATCTTGACAAGAGGAGGTGGATCGCTCGAAGATCTCTATGTCTTCAACTCTGAGCAAGTGGCGAAGGCAATTTACGAAAGCGATATACCGATCGTCTCTGCGGTAGGTCACGAAGCGGACTACACAATTGCAGATTACTGTGCTGACCTGAGAGCACCCACGCCTTCCACAGCAGCAGAATTGGTCACACCCGATGCACGAGAGGTGTACGGTTATTTCTCGTCGTTCGAGCAGAGATTGGTTGAACTGGCACTCACTTCAACAGGCGAGCTCCGGAACCGGACAATCAATTTGGAATCCCGAATGAGAGATCCTCGAGAAAAGCTAACAGCATGGAATTCTAGTGTTGGGGATGCGCGGCAGAGACTCTATCGGACAGTTCAGAGGGTCATGGCTTTGCGCCATACAAGAGTCTCGCACTCAGAACAGCTACTTCTTCGACAATCGCCCTCCAATCGCTTAGCTGAAAGCGGTCTACAATTGACTCGAACTAGGAGGCAACTTGTAAGTCTGGCTAGGTCTAACCTGGATAAACTCCAAGAAAGAGTTGTTAGTATGGGTCGAAACCTGCATGCGGTTAGCCCGCTGTCGGTTCTTGATCGGGGATTTGCTGTAGTGTCGAAACCTACCGAATCTAAGTTTGGACAGGTTATTCGTTCAACAACTGATGTCCAAGTCGGAGCAGACATCGATGCCCATCTCGCCGATGGGTCTTTGCGAGCGGAAGTCAAAGGAATTGTTTCCAAGAAACGTGAGTAGATCTCTTCTAACCCTACTGTTCTGCATCTTGACTACTTCACTATACGCTAACTTCGAAGGAGTCAATGGTGGAGTCATTGCTGTTGAGTTACCGGTGGGTGCAAAGTACGCGGTTTTCAACGACGAGAAACAGCTCGTTGTAGACAACATAGCTATCGTGGCAATTCCTATCGATCAAGAACCCGGAGAAGTGCAGCTTCGTGTTCATTTAGGGCAGAACTATATTGAAGATATCCCGCTTCTAATTCAATCCAAGAAGTATCCGGAGCAGCACATAACTATTTCCGATGAGGACATGGTTACTCCTCCAGAGGAAACTCTAGAACGTATTAGAAAAGAGAGTGCCTTAATGAAAGAGGCGTACGACCTGCGAACCGAATTGGGAACAGACTTGTTTCCAATTCTCATTCCGGTTTCCGGACCGATTTCAGGAGTATTTGGGAGCCGGAGATTCTTCAACGGAAAGCCAAGAAACCCGCACTCTGGCATCGACTACGCGGCTGACCAGGGTACACCAATATTGGCTCCGGCACCAGGTTCCATCGCGCTCACGGGAGACTTCTACTTCAATGGAAATACCGTCGTGATCAATCATGGAGGAGGTTTTGTCAGTGTTATGTGTCACCTGCACGAAGTCTTTGTCAAAAAGGACCAAGAAATCAGACGCGGTGAGAAGATTGGTACGGTCGGCTCAACCGGACGTTCGACAGGACCCCATTTGCATTGGACGATTAGTCTGCAGGGGACTAAAGTTGATCCTGCAGTGTTCATCTCTGTCACCAATCGATTGGCAGGATCCAAAGAGAAGGCATCGCCAGAGTAATTGTGTAATCCGTCTTTGGAATCGAGTTTTCTTGTAGGAATGTAAGCTCTCGTGCACCGAGCTAAGACCCGACATCTAATATCTTTCGACGCCTCCAGCATCTCTATCCTGTTGTAACGACCGCCGTGACTTGACTCTTTCCGCCAAAAATCCACCAATTACAACACGATGAATATCCACTCTTGCTTTGAGAACGAGATTCAGATAGTCGCTGCTTCAGGCCGTATCGACAGTGAGAACGCAATGGAATTTGAAGCGAAAGTTCGAGCCGCCATCGAAGAAACTGCAGCTGGTGTTGTGCTCGACCTCGCTGACACTCAGTACATGGCAAGTGCAGGATTGAGGGCGATTTTGTTAGTTGCCAAAGAGCTAGAGACTCGAAAGGTTCAATTCGCGCTCTGTTCTGTATCCAAAGAAGTCCTAAATGTGCTGAAAATTGCCGGATTCTTGCGTCTGATGGATGCAATTCCTACTCGCGAAGAAGCTGTCGCAAGACTCGCACAGGCGTAGTGGCTCCAGACTGAAGTCACTGCCTGATAGGGCAACCTGGAGACATTTTTTACTTTCAAAATACCATCGTGGATGATCGTGGATTAGTCGTGGCTTATGTTCAGTGACCTCCCGTAAATATGGATCCCATCTTCCATCAGTCCTGAACGCCGATTCTTAGCTAAGTCCGTAGTGCGCCGTTGTGTCCGGCAGATTGATACTCACGAGAGACACTATGGATCATCTTCCTGTTGTGAAATTGCTTCGTTTCAACTGGCACTACAAGCCAATATGCACTGATAAATCTACAGAGATGATGCATGGTGAAGTCGATTCCATACCATGAGAAGGTTGGTTCCATCCCGTAGAATCTGAGTCCCATGACTTCTAGACTTCAAGACTGGCGACCATGAAACCGATCAAGCTCAACCTACTCTCTATTGTTGGACTGACTTTGGTTGCATTTGCAGCCGGCGCATTTAGTTATTGGGCGGTAGCTTGGTTTTGGGGCAACGGCGAGCAAGATTCAACTAGAGCGATAGCCTCATTAGATAAAGATGATTTGGAGCAAGACTTTCTTGCCGTGACACAGGTGAAGGGCGATTTGGCGAGGTCGTTAGCGCTGCTTCGAATTCTCGATCGGGCAAGTACGTCTCAGTTGGCTGACTTGCTAACTCTATCCGTAGAGATTGAGCCGGCCTCTCTTGCGTCTGATTTGCAGATTCCAGTCGTCAGGCGGTTTGCGATGATTGATCCGCAACTAGCTTTGTCTCACATTGAACGGTTACCTGATAAATTTCAAGCTAACTTAGTGTCAGCAGTATTCGGTGAATGGTCACAAAACGCATTCGACGAAGCAGTCAGTTCTGCGGAAGACCTACAAAAGAGTATGCAATCCTGGGCGTTCCAAGGGATTCTTGCCTCTGGACATGAATCGGCTGATGAACTTCGGGATCAGATCGATGGAACAGACGCACTCGGTAGTCTGGGATCCCATTTCTCTAACGAAGCGACGCAACGCATTCCAACACAGAGTCCACGAGAAGCGTGGCAGACATTGGTTCACCAGTCCGGCGGATCCATAGGCAATCTGGGAGCTCTCATCGATATTGGTGACGAATGGGTGCAAGAGGAAGGGATAAGCGTCCTTCAAGAGATCAAGGAATCTGGCAAATTGGACCAAGACTTGCAATGGGCAGTTTTCGGTTCGCTTGTTTACGAATCAGCAAAGCGGGATCCGAAGCAGACTTTCGAACACATGCTCTCATTGGAGGGGAACGAACGAAACAACTATACATTGGGTGCAGTACTTGCTTGGGCAGAATCTGATGCGATGGCAGCATTGGAAGCAGCGAATGCGGTTGAGGACACCTGGCTACGCGTTTCTCTGCTGCAACAAGTCTTGTCGGAGGTAGCTGCGAGGGATCCGAGACAGTTGCTTGCAGATATGGAAGCACTTCCTTCGAACGTCCAGGAAATTGCCAAAGAGCATGTCGTAATCGAAACTGCTCGAAGCGATCCCGAAGAAGCAGTACGGTTGCTGGATACGCTCAATGTCTCAGACAGCGAAATCATCCAATCTATCGTTGACTACTGGAGCAAAAGCAACCCTCTCGAAGCACTAGACTGGGTATTGAATGGTCCGATCCCCGATGAAGATCGAAAATACTTGGGCGGTCGAGCCATTAGCGTTCTTGTGGACGAACAGCCTGATCTTGCAATGAAGCTAGCCTTAGAACAGCCTGTAGACTGGGGATGGGAAGCATTTGTGATTGCAGAACTGGCCAAATCTGATGCTTTTGAAGCGATAAAGCTTCTTCCTCAATTACGTGATTCCCAAGTTCAATTTGCATACGATTCGATCGGCTACGGTTTAATCCATCAGGGCCACGCCAAATCCGTGATTAAGTTGGCAGCGCAAGTTCCAGAACAGCTGCAAGAAGCCTTCTACAGCAACATGACATCAAACTGGGCATTCCAAGACCCGTTGGAGCTGCTAAATTCAATCGATGAACTTCCTTCACCAGAACTACGGTCAAAAGCGGCATACGCGTTGTCGTCACAATTCCATGCACTCAATACGCTTACTGATGAACAAGTCGAATTGGCGAAGACCTACCTCAATGAGTGGGATACGCAACGGTTAGACAAGTCCCAAACCCACTTTCGTTTTGTTGGCGCATCCCAGGAACTACGTTTTGCCGGTACTCCAGATCAAGTTGAACTCCTAATAGAGGAAGTAGGCAAACTGATGGAAGAGGTCAAATCGGAAGACTCGACAGACTAAACAAGCCGACCGTCTGAAGTAGAGCCCTCAGGGATATCGTCGTTGTGTTACTTGCAATACTGGTGTTGATCTGTGTTCACTGGCTCAGCAACTTGCTGGATTTCCAATCCACAATGTCCACGATTGGGCTCCGAGCTCTACTTGACATACCAACAGTATTGCCGATTGTCTACTTCGGTTTGAGACATACGTTTCAAAATGCAGGCAAGTACCTTCAGATTCTCAAGCAGTAATTGACGTCACTCTCTTCGAGTCGAGCGGATGTAGAGTGGAGTTCAGCATTGAAGCTCACATCCCATGTGCTTGAAGCGTCTTGACCCCTGTGGGCGGAACTACAACGACTTCCGGTGCCTTCGCAGTCGATCTCTCTTCCGTTGCTGTCGCGGCGTCAGACGATTTTGGCGATCTTCAAAGGGATTCTTGCCAGTCCGATACTTGATGACTACTGGCCATCCGTTCAAGTTGAGAGCTTCTCGAAATCCGTTTTCCAAGTATCGCTTGTAGCTAGCAGGAAGAGAACTTGTTTGATTCCCGTGCAACATAATGCTGGGAGGATGCGAGTCGATTGTGTGTGCGTAGCGAAGCCGAATAGCCCTACCCCGAACCATTGGAGGAGAATGAGCCATCAAGAGCTCGTTTAGGACTCCGGTTAACTCGCTTGACGAGGCTTCGATCGTGCCACTTGCGTGGATTCGAGCGACATCGTCAAACAACACTTCGATTCCTTCTTGGTTCAGTGCCGACACGTGACGAATCTGAACCCAATCAGCGAATCTCAATCGTCTGCTAATTTCACGTCGACAGGTGACTCTCTGTTCTGAATCGAGTTTGTCCCACTTGTTGACTACAAGAACTATCCCCGTACCAGCTTCAACGGCGAACTGAATTAGGTGAAGGTCCTGTTCAACAATACCTTCGTTCGCGTCGATGACTAAGAGAGTCATGTCGGATCCGCGTAAAGCATTCAACGCCTTGACGACGGAAAACTTCTCAATTACGTCGCTCACACTTCCTCTACGGCGTATTCCTGCCGTGTCTGTGAATGCAAACGACATCTCGTCTCGATTGAGAACTACACGGATGGCATCTCTAGTTGTACCCGGTTTGTCACTAACAATACAGCGCTCGTCGTTCACCAGAGCATTCACTAAAGTGGACTTTCCAACGTTCGGGCGACCTAGAACTGCAACTGGTAACGCCGTTGTCTCACCATTGTCTGGCGACTCCTTGGTTGGAACTTGGGCACTTATCGATTCCATCAACGATTGGAGTCCATGGCCGTTTGATGCCGAGATTGGAAGACAATCTTTAAAACCAATCGGAGAGAATTCGCTTATTGCGAAATCGGAACCGTGAGAGACTCCATCGATCTTATTGACCGCAACTAGAACGGTAGTACCTGTGCGACGCAATTCTTCTGAAATCTGAATATCTTGTGCGGTCAATCCTTCACGCGCACTAACCATGAAGAGAACTAAATCAGACTCGGAGACTGCCGTTTGAACCTGATCGTCAACATGCGAAGACATCGAACCTTCGTCATGAAGCCCTCCGGTGTCGATGAGAGTCACCGTTGCGTCGGTGATGGCACGAGCTGTACCGTACTTTCGGTCTCGGGTTAATCCTGCTCGGTCATGAACCAGTGCATCACGATTTCTGCACAAGCGATTGAACAGTGTTGATTTGCCAACGTTGGGACGGCCAACAATTGCCACGACGCCGGATTTGTGTGAGGTCATTCAATGCGCGAAATCCGTAGCGCTGCCAGTCTGCCTTTCTTGTTCATCGCGTAGACGATTCCCGCTTCCTCAATCATTGGAGATCGCAAGGACTTTCCATGTCTATAACGGCCAAGCATGCGACCGTCGCTTTGAGCCAACACATGCACATAGCCTTTCTCGTCGCCCATGACAAGATAGTTGCTGTAAGCCAACGGGTCTGAGAGCACCCGCTTGAACAGACCTTCCTGACGCCAGACCTCATTGCCACCGTTCTGCTCTGCAGCAACTACAACATCGTCGTCTCGCACTACAAACAATAGGTCGTAGCCTTCGGCTAGCGAGTGGTGGGAGGGTTCGTCTTTTTCCCACAGTATTGAACCGTCCGCTATTGACAATGCTCTTAGCTTCCCTTGGTGGCTCACGGCGTACACCGCCCGTTCGAGGACTAGTGGGCGTCCATCTACATCCACCATTCTTTCAAGTTCGGAAGTGCCCTCTGGAAGTGCAACTCGCTGCTCCCATGCCGGAAACCCGCTTTCAATTTCGACAGAAGCGACCAACCCGTTCGCAAAACCTGCAAATACGTGACCACGATCTATTACAGGAGAACCGGTACCACGCAGAGTGAGAATTGGGTCTTGTGTATCGAATACCCAACGAATCTCTCCATTGGCAACCTCCAGTGCGTAGAGCTTTCCGTCACTCGTCTGCACAGCAACAATGTCTTCATCCGCAATTGCTGGAGCCAGAACCTCTCCACTTAGCTGAGTACGCCAAATCTCTTTGCCGTCACCGATATCCAAGGCAATGATGTCTCCCCGAACAGTACCGAGAAACACCAGACCTTCGCCAACTCCAATTCCTCCAGCCACAAATGATGGGTCGCTTCGATTGTTGAGGTCAAACAAACCCTTGCGGTCGGGTCTCCCTACCCGAGTTCTCCAAATGACACTGCCGTCAAACCGGTTTAAAGCCATGACCGTTCCATAGGCATCGGCCACGAGAACACGTTCTGCAACAATTGCAGGAGTAATCTCTATAAATTTCTTGCCAAGCCCTCTACCAATCTTGCGGGACCAGACTCGATCTATTGCGACCTCTGGCACAAACTGAACAAGCTCAGCTGGACCCCCGGTTTCAGAGTCGTCTGCCGAGGGCTTGGTATTCGTCAACGGATTGAATCTATTCAACCCACTTAGAGGTCCGATGCATCCTACTAGGAGCAGGACCACACATCCTAGAACGACGATCCTAGCAGTTCTAACGCTTGAGTTCATCAAGGACTACTCTTCAGGTTCAGACGGTATGTTTGACTCCAATTCCGTCTCTGGAGTTCTGGGCATAGTCGCCAATTTTGCGGAAATCCGCTCTCGAACAACAAACGACCCCGCTAGTTCGGCAGCTTCTCCGTAGCTAGTCGTAGCGTTCTCGAAGTCGCCTTGAGCCCGATATATGTCAGCTCTCAATTCCAGAGCCGATAGTTCATAGCCTTCTCCCACTTGAGTAATCGTAGCTAAGGCATCGTCCAAACGGTCTAGCTGAAATAGGACGCGGGCTATTCGCAAACGAATCAGGTCGCGATAAGTCTTGTCGCTGGCTAACTCCAGAGCTTGTTCGAGGAGACTGAGCGACTGTTCCCACTCGTTCTCATCTGCCGCATCTTTTGCTCTATACAGAAAGACAAACATTCGATAGCTCGAATTGGGGTACTGCTCTTCGATAGACTGAGCGATCTCGTCCACTGGACCCATCAACCCTCGAGCGTTCTCGAATTCGGCAAACAGGTCAGCAGCTTCCTGCCGAACGTCGGCGCGGTGATCCTGAAACAAGTTCCATCCCACGACACCACCAATACCCAGCACGACGCTAAGTACGATGATCACTCCGTAGTGACGCCAAGCTTTCTGTATACGTTCGGCTTGTTCTTCGTCTGTCAAGAAATCTGCCAAGATCTTTCTCCTACGCTGCCTCTAGAACTTCAAGCATTCCACACAATGGCACGCGCATTTGTTCTCGGTCGCTTCGCAACCACTTAATTGATACATTCCGTTCCGACTCTTCGCTTTCGCCTGCAATGACAGCCCAAATCGCACCCGACTTGTCCGCCCAACGCATTTTTGCTCCCATTCGACCAGGTTCGGTGTGCTCACGAACCCTCAGATTGGTACCTTGCCGAATTCGATTAGCAATCTCAGAGAGGTACGACCGTTGTTCTTCACCTAGGGCAATAAGGTAGACGTCCGTGCTTCGATACTCCAATTCTTCTTGTGTTGCACTATGCAGCAGTGCAATTCGGTCGATTCCGGCAGCAAACCCAATACCGGAAGTAGGTCTGCCTCCTAGTAATTCTATGAGTCCGTCGTAGCGTCCCCCTGCGCAGATCGCGTCCTGTGCTCCGATCCGGTCGGTAACCCACTCAAAAACGGTGTCTGTGTAATAGTCAAACCCCCTAACTAGCTGATCGGCTATCTCATGGGAAATCTGTGCCGCATCCAGCATTTCAAGAACCGTCTCGAATCGCTTAGTTGAGTCTTCGCTGACAAAATCCTTGAGACGGGGTGCCTCTTTCAAGATACATCGCGTTGTCTCGTTCTTGGAATCCAGAATCCGTAGAGGATTGGAGATCAGGCGTTGCTTGCTGTCCGTGTCTAGATCGTCGCTAAACGGGTTTAGATATTCGACCAATGCATCCCTAAACTGTGATCGGGCTGCTGCATCACCGATGTTGTTTATGAGTAGCGTTACAGAATCCAGTAATCCGAGCCTCTCAAATACTTCGGTTACGACATGGACTAGCTCAAAATCAATAGCAGGTCCCGAGTATCCAAACGCTTCGGCTCCAACTTGCTGAAACTGGCGATGTCTCCCAGCTTGGGGTCGCTCGTGACGAAACATTGGTCCCGCGTACCACAGTCTCGGCTTGTCCTCATGAGCCATGCTGTGATTGATTATCGCCCGAGCACAGGAAGCCGTACCCTCAGGCCGCAATGCCAATTCAGAATTGTCCCTATCGAGAAACGAGTACATCTCCTTTGCCACGGCATCCGTTGATTCTCCAAGACCTCGATCGAAAAGATTCTTGGGTTCAACGATCGGCAGTCGAATCTCCTCATAGGAGTATCGAATCAATACATCACGAAAAGCATCTTCGATCAGCGCAATCCGTGCAGCATCTTCGGGAAGTATGTCGCGCATACCCCGGACCGGCTGGATTTTCTGTTTCACGGCTGTAATGTGAAGATAGCGGTGTTGTTGCGTTCCGTGTACTGCCCTAGTGCAACTTCTTCACCACGATATAGCAACTTTACTGCAGATGCCTTTCCAAGCCTCACTTCAAATGGTGCCTCTCCATCTAGATTCAATTCAGTTTCCGCTTCCTGAACGCCGTTTACAAGTTGAGCTCCCGTTCCATCCGTCACCTGCACCCAGGAAATGTCATCAAACGTGAATTCAAGGTCGTGACTTTGTTCTTCAGTAGGATTCTCTACGTCTCCTATTGAGTTCTGTTGCTCGGATTCCTCTGAACCTTGCGAATTGGCCCCCGCTGGAGAGCCGAATTCGCTATCGGTGAATGGAATACTGGACGGATTGTCCCGATTAGGCTGGTTGAATAGCTCTCCTCCATCTTCGGAAGTTTCCTCCTCGTCGACTTGAGCATTTGCCGCGTCGAGAGATTGAAGGGATGAATCTTCGTACGTTGATCCAATTGTGGGCTCGTCGATAGGGTCAAGTGGTTGAGGAGAATCCTCTGACTGCAAGCCCGAAGTGGTTGAACCACTGTCGTTGACATCTTCGGACGAAACTGATTCACTCTCCTCGATCTGACCGTTGGAGCCTTCGCTAACACTTCCCAACCGTTCTCCTTGATTGGTTCCAAACCACCAAATGGCACCGGCGGCAATGAGAATGACGAGAGCAAATACAGCCAATCCAATAATGATTGCACTACCCTGCATGTCTCGAAAGAACCCGCCTTTGATTGATCTTCCGAAACTCACCGGAGTTAATTCTTCCCTGCGCGGGTCATTCTCGGTAAGTTGACCAATAACCTCGTCGGGATTGAGTTTTAGAAACTTGGAATAGTTCCTGACAAACCCTTTCAAGACGCCTTCCGAAGGTATGTCCTCGAAATTGTCGTTTTCAATTGCTTCGAGGTGGACTACCGGAATACGAGTGTCTTGATAGACATCCTCCCAGGTCACTTTCAGCTTTTCTCGTTCGGCTCGAAGTCGTTGACCAACAGTTAACCGAGCCTTCGTTTCCTTTGGGGCGTCAGACGACTTGTCGTCAGCTTGTTTCTGAACTTCGTCGTTCACATTAACGTCCAACGGCAACCATTTGACAAAGATAGATGTTGAGTGTGTGTCTTAAGTGCGAGTTCATGGGACGTTTGAACATCGCCAAACCACTATCGTGCGGACTGAACCGTAGCGAACGTAATTTTACAATGCTGAAGTGCTTTGTAATTCGCGGTAGCGTTCCCGCCGTCGAGTCTTGTCTGCAAAACTGCCCACGAGTTGCCCACAAGCCGCATCTATGTCCAATCCTCGTGTCTTTCTATGAGTAACCATTATCTTGTTGTCCATTAAGACTCTTTGAAAACTTTGCAGACGATTCAGGCTTGGTCTCTGTAAATCTGAACACTCTATGGGATTGAACTGAATAAGGTTGACCTTGCAACGAAAATCGCGCAACAGTCTTGAAAGGTCCAGGGCCAACGCGTCTGAATCGTTGACGCTGTGAATGAGCGTATATTCAATAGTCACTATCCGCCGATCTCCCAAAGACGCTAAGTACTCGCGACATGCATTCAACAATTCTTTAATCGGATATTTTCGATTGATCGGAACTAGATAGTCACGTAGCTCGTCGTTTGGGGCGTGAAGGGAGACCGCTAGCGAAGCTTCTGTACGTCCACACATATCCAATATCCGAGGAACGACTCCAGCGGTACTGATTGTGACGCGACGTTTCGATAATCCAAAGGCTAAGTCATCCATGAAGATGTCGCTTGCTGTCATAGCAGACTCGAAGTTCATGAGAGGCTCGCCCATTCCCATGAATACGATATTCGTAAGTTCGCCTCGACTGTCATCTTGTGCAAGCCAGTCGCGAGCGAGTATTGCTTGGCCCACCATGTCTTCAACGCGAAGGTTTCCGGCGAATCCCTGTTTACCCGTAGCACAGAATGCGCAATCCAGCGAACAACCACGTTGAGACGAAATACACAGCGTGTTTCTCCTTCCGTCCGGGATTAATACGCTTTCAACTGCTCCACCATCTATTGTCTCCACGATCCACTTTGCAGTTCCATCGCTTGATACAGATTCGTGTAGGGCGGTCGGCAATGTGACATCCGTCAGGGAGGACAGTTCTGCACGAAATATCTTGGATAAGTTCGTCATGGCCCCAATGTCGAGTTCGCGTTCGTGGTAAAGCCACTTCAGTACCTGATTCGCGCGATAGGGGCGGTCGTCAATTCGACGCAGAAAGTTCGCCAGCTGCTCTCTCGATACACCGAACAGGTTTGTTCGCTCTTCGACTAGATCCGGAGGGCACATTCCTAGCCTGGAGAATGAATCTCGTTCGGAGCAAAAAAGAACTCAATCTCGCGATTGGCTGACTGAGGAGAGTCAGAACCGTGAACGCCGTTCTCATCGAGGCTGTCTCCATACTTGTCTCGAATTGTGCCAGGCGCAGCCTCAGCGGGGTTTGTAGCTCCCATGATTGTTCGATTGTGTTTGATGGCATTTTCGCCTTCCAAAACTTGAACGCATATGGGACCAGAACTCATGAACTCACAGAGATTCCTGTAGAAGGGTCTTTCCTCATGTTCCCGGTAAAACTCTTGCGCCCGCTCGAAGGACATATGAATCATTTGCAGGGCAACAATCTTTAGTCCTTCCGATTCAAATCTGGAGAAGATGTCTCCGATTGCGTTTTTTCTCACCGCGTTAGGTTTGATAATGGACAATGTACGTTCAATTGACATATTCGGAATTCTGTTGCGATGTTTCGCGAGTTCTTGAATGAAGTGGAGACTGTAGTCTTGTGGCCCACACGAGCGACGAGCCCCACGTGAAAAGAAGCTGTCTAAACCAACAAGACTAGCGCATCCTATTGTACGAACTGCTCTGTACCTTCGCGCAGTGTTGACACAATTTCGGATACGCGCCTAGCAGCGTAGTCCACGTCTTCTTTGGTAGTAAACCTTCCGATGGAAAACCGTATGGAACTAGCTGCCAGTTCATGAGGTATTTCGAGTTCACGAAGGACATACGACGGTTCCACAGTGGCTGATGTACAGGCCGATCCCGATGAAACAGCAACGTCGTCAAGTGCCATGAGCAATGACTCGTCCTGTACGCCATCAAATGCTACGTTGAGAATCCCGGGAACCCGATGCAATTCACTGCCATTGAGAGTGGCACCAGGAACTTGCTGCAGATGAGACCAAAAACGCTTACGCAATCTCAGAATTCTTGCACTCTCAGTCTCTAGCTCTTGTGTACATATTCGCGCTGCGGCTCCTATTCCCACAATCTGGTGCGTCGCTAGAGTCCCAGACCTCACGCCCCGTTCGTGACCGCCGCCGTGAATCATGGCTGCGATGCGAATCGGAGGCTCTCTCCGTATGTAAAGCGCGCCTATCCCCTTGGGGCCATATATCTTGTGACCTGAAATGCTGAGCAAGTCAATCTTCATTTGCTCTACGTCAACTGGAATCTTTCCAACGCTCTGTGCACCGTCCACGTGAAACACTACATCTCGACTTCGGCACACTTCGCCAATCGACTGGACGTCATTAACAACTCCTATTTCGTTGTTTACATGCATTACAGAAACAACAAATGTATCGTCGGTAATCGCCTTTTCGATCGATTCTGGATGGACCAAGCCTTCATTGTCCGGCTTGACATAGGTGACACGGGTACCGCAATGCTCCAAGTATTGACATGTATCTAGAACAGCTTTGTGTTCATAGGAAGAAGTCACAATGTGGTTTCGTTCATCGATTTCAGCCAGTCCTTTGATTGCAAGATTGTCGGATTCGGTAGCTCCAGAGGTCCAAGCGATCTCCAAAGGATCTGCTCCAATGAGATTGGCCAGTTCGACACGGGCCTTTTCGACGAGCTCTTCCGCTTCCCATCCGAACACATGCGAACTGCTGGCGGGATTTCCGAAATTCCCATCCATCATGAGGCAAGAACTCATCCGATGAGCAACACGAGGATCTACCGGCGTTGTGGCGGCATAGTCCATGTATAGTGCTCTGGATCTGTGATCCACGGCGTTAGTCACTCCGCTAAGTGAGGTTCGTCACTCTGAATTATGTTACAAGCAACAAATGAACCAAAGTGGTGTTGCGTACCTAGTTCTTGTGTGTCGCCTTCTCAATGTGTGAGAGTATTCCGCGCAGAATCTGAACTTCAGTCTGATCGAGATCGGTACGACTAAACAGTCTACGAAGCCTTGTCATGGCCTCTCGAGGGTTTTCGGGATCATAGAAGTCGATCTCGGTTAGCACAGATTCCAGATGAGCGAAGAACGACCCGAGTTCCTGATGCGTTGCCAACGGTCGATCCCACGCGTTCTCTGTGGGACTTGCTTGGCTGCGCACTCGAAAGAGATCATACGCGACCACCTGTACAGCCATGGCCAAATTCAGTGAACCGTAATTACTACTTGATGGAATCTGTACCTGCATATTGCACAGGTTTAGTTCATCGTTTGTCAGACCACTGTCTTCGCGCCCGAACACAACACTAACAATGTCCGTAGACGAATACTCTTTGTGAACATGTTCCGCAAACTCGGCAGAGTTCATAACCGGCCACGGTATGTGACGACTCCTTGCACTTGTAGCAGCGGTTAGGACGCTTGGAGCTAGTGCTGCTTCAAGTGTATTGAAAACTACCGTGCTTTCGACTACATCCAATGCACCAGCCGCACGCCAGTCGGCTTGTGGGTCAGGGAATCGCTTGGGTTTGACAAGAACCAATTTCGACAATCCCATCGTCTTCATTGCACGCGCGGCTCCGCCGATGTTTCCTGGATGGGACGGTTCTACTAGAACAATTTGTACTTCACACATGACTGTCGAGTATTCACGCTACGTGCATCAAATAGCGCTCGATACTCCTCATACGTGCTAGCATTCGCACCGTTAAGTCCTCGGGAACAGTCTTGCACCCACACGTTCGCATTGGTTTGCGAGCCGCTCGGCAATGCGGTCAAAGCCTGCTTCGAACATTTGATCGACCCCCAGCGAGCCGCATGGGGCGTCGCGCATTGCATGAATATACATTAGCGACAAACAATTACCTTTTCCAGAACATTCAAGAGTCAATTCGAAACGCATATCCCGATCACAAGATTGCACAAGATCCGACGGAATTGCCTGAGGAATCCTCCACTACTTGGCTCTTACAGCCGTTAGATGGCGAAACAAATTTCTTGCGTTCGTTACAGAACTACTGTGCAGTTATCGGTATTTTTGAGGGCCGAATTCTTCAACACTCCATTGTCTACGACTACCTACAAGACGAGGAGTACTACGCATCCAGAGATGAAACAGCCATGGTCAACCAGAATCGGCTGCGGGTGTCGAGAATCGAAGCGTTGTCAGACGCAGTGATTGCGTACGCCGATTGCTCAGAATTAAGAGCCTTAGAAGATAGCGGCATGCAACGAGTACAGTCAGCCCTCAACGATGCAATCAAGCATGTTCGTGTATGCGGCTCAATGGGTTTGGATGTAGCCCAGGTGGCAAGAGGAAGAATCGACGCATTGGTGGCAACTGTAAATCCGCAAGACAGAGTGCTTCAATGCACCTCACTATTGATCAAGGAAGCGGGTGGCTTCTTGACAAACATCCCTCAGCAGGTGGAATCGGAATCAATAATTGTTGCTGCGAATCCGAGACTAAATCAAACGATCACCGCAATGATTAAGACTCACCTTGGTTCTGAGACGCAAAGGCTGAGCAGGAAAGAAGGAGTCTCCGCCCGACAAGGTGTAAACCGAAATTAGGTCCGGTTTCTAGCGTCGCACGAGATCTCCACCTTCCTTCTCGGGAACGGCCAAGTCTTCGCCTTGAATCCCAAGCATTACCAGCATGCTTGCAGCGATGTAAATGGACGAGTAAGTACCGACTATCACACCGATAGTCAGCGCGGATGCAAATCCTCTTAGTTGCTCTCCCCCTGCAATGAGTAGTGCTAGCAACACCAGCAAAGTTGTCAAGGACGTAACCAAGGTTCTGCCAAGCATTTGGTTGAGAGAGCGATTGATGACATCAATGGCCGTACCCCTCTTTATTGACCTGAAGTTCTCTCGTATTCGGTCCGACACGACAATGGTGTCGTTCAAGGAATAGCCAATTACGGCAAGCAAAGCCGCCAGTTCCGGGAGATCAAATGTCCATTGGAAGACCGAGAAGATCCCAACGACAATGAGAACGTCGTGAATCAGAGCTGCGACTGCACCTAGGGCAAACTTTCCCGTGAACCGAAACATGATGTAGATCATCACAGAAATAAGGGCGATGAGCAGAGCCAATCCACCTTGTTCGGTAAGCTCGTTGCCTACCGCCGGTCCCACATAATCGGATCTCCGCAGGTCGACTGAAGCGTAGCGCTCGACTAACATCGAATGGATACTGTCCCCCACCTGAGACTGATCTACGCTGGTGTCTTCCCCAGGCGGCACTCGGATCACAATCTCTGTTTCAGACCCGAGGTTTTGCACCACCGTGTTTTCGTAGCCAGCTTGCTCCAGGATCGCACGAACCTCTACAGGTTCGACTGGCGACTCGAATCCAATTTCCACCAAGACGCCGCCGGTGAATCCCAATCCACGGTTGATGCCGAAGAACACAAGCGAAACAACGGATACCACCAACAGAGTCACAGACACCACTAGTGCGTAATGCCGCTTGGACATGAAGTCGATGTTCATCAGATCCACACCTTCTCAACTCGACGATACCCGTAGACTAGATGCACCAGACCTCGAGATACAAAAACAGCGGTGAACATCGAAGTGACTATCCCAATGGACAACGTTACTGCAAAGCCAGCAATGGGACCACTGCCGATTGTCAGCAGAATCAGCGCTACAAACAGAGTCGTGAGGTTTGCATCCAAGATAGTCAAAAACGCTCGGTTGTAACCCGCCGGAATAGCCACATGCGGCATTGAGTGTTTCAATTCCTCCCGAATTCGCGAGAAGATCAAGACATTGGCATCGACCGCCATACCAACTGTTAGGACAATGCCTGCAATACCCGGTAAGGTCAATGTTGCCCCTAGCATGGACATGATTGCCACTAGGATTACGAGGTTAAGAGTCAGGGCGATGTTCGCTACAAATCCAAAAACCTTGTAGTAGACCAGCATGAAGATAAGAACCAGAGCGAACCCAATAGTTACGGCGAGTACGCCACGGTCAATATTCTCCGCCCCCAAGGAAGCCCCCACCGTACGTTCCTCGACAAAGTACATCGGCGCTGCAAGAGCTCCCGCCCTCAGCAGAAGTGCAAGCTCTCGAGCTTCTTGTACATCGAGTCCAGTAATTCGCGACTTGTAGCCTAGAGCAGACTCTATGGTGGCAACACTGATAAGGCGACGTTCCGGGACTATTCTTGTCACAGGCGTCAGTTCCCCATCCACCATTGTGTTCGTAACAACAGGTTTTTGCTCGATAAAGACAATCGCCATGGAGTGACCGACGTTTTCCGAAGTTACGTCGTGCAATCGTTCGCCGCCTGTGCTGTCCAAAGTGAAGTTCACCTGTGGAAGACTTGTCTCAGGGTCTCGAGCTTGAATAGCATTGATAACGTTGTCACCCGTTACGATGATTTGTTTGTTGATTCGGATTTCACGTCCTTGGTAGGGCAGAATTTCGATCTGAGAAGGCCTGTCTTGTGCTTTGGCCACAAGGTGAAATTCAAGTGTCGCAAACTTGCCGATAATTCGTTTAGCTTCAGCACTATCTTGTACGCCTGGTAAGTCCACAATTACTCGAGTTCTACCTTGCCGCTGAACCAACGGTTCCGAGACATTGAGCTCGTTCACCCTACTTCTCAATCCTGTGAGGTTCTGCTCAATCGCAACATCTTCAACCTCTCGCAATCTGTCTTCCGTGATCGTTAATTGAATGGCGAAACCTGTCTCGTTGTCCACGTCTTCAAACACATAGTCGGGAGGACCATATTGGTCGGACAAAATTGAGAAAGCAGCAGATCGGCTATCTGCGGTAGCAAAATACACTAGCAATGAACGGTCTATGAACTCGTTGGAACCTGCGACATAGCGGATTCCAGCGTCCCGTAAGTCAGAGAGGATCTTGTCACTTTCGTCCTCAAGTTGGGACTCTATAGCCTGTGTCATGTCAACCTGCAGCACAAAGTGAATGCCACCTGCTAGATCCAATCCCAAAGTCATTGGTTTGCCCCCGATTCGTTCCAGCCAATCGGGGGTCGTTTCGGCAAGATTCAAAGCAACGACAAACTGGCGGTCCATTCCAGTTGGATTCAGACGTTCTTCCAGCAATGTCTTGGCGCGCAATTGGTCGGCACTGCTATTCAGTCGAATTAGAGCTATCGAATCAACGCGTTCCGCGTATTTCACCTCCACCCCGTTAGCACGAAGGTAGTCAGCAAACTGCTGAACTGTTGAGTCCCCTATTTGAAATGGAGCGCTAGTATCAGCTACAACTGCATTGTCTGTCTGGACCTGAATGGCAGGATCAGGGGGAAATAGGTTGGGCAAGGCGTACACGAGCCCAACCAACACGATCGCCGCGGACACGACATAGCGCCAGGCGGAAACACCACCTCTCGCCCTTGAGGTACCTTGGGTACCAAAGAGATTCTGTCCGAAGACTTTACTTTCGGGCATTTAGAGTTCGAGTGTGCCCTTGGGCAGAGAAGCGTTTACAGCACCTTTTTGAAAACGAAGTTCGACATTTTTTGACACACGTACGACGACATGGTCATCTTCAACCTTCTTGATGATTCCCATCATTCCGCTGGCCATGATTACTTCATCTCCCGCGGAAAGTGCGCCCACGAGTTCTTGATGTGCTTTTCGTTGCTTTTGTTGTGGTCGAATCAGCAGGAAGTAGAAGAGCGCAACCATGCCCACCAGCATCGCAATCGTTATCCAACCACCACCAGTGCCACCTGCCGGCGCTGCATAATGGACGGTATCAACCAGATTCATTTATTTCTCCCGCTTATCGACCGTTGGCTGTGTGCTAGGGAACGGACCACAACCAGCGAACTATCTTACTCTACGACAACTGACGATGCGGCAAGTCTGCGTCCTTGATTGTGCAGAGATGTTCGCGACATAGTTCAATCTGAATCGAAGTTCGACAAATCCCAATGGCTACAAGTGTTTCCCACAAACTCAGCCAGAGTTTGCTTGCGAATCGCATCTCGAACGCCACTCATGAGTTGGTGGTAGTAGTGCAAGTTGTGAATTGTCATGAGAGTCGGTCCCAGCATTTCGCCCCTCTTGTCCAACAAATGTAGGTACGCTCGAGAGAATTTCAAGCAAGTCGTGCACGAACAGCTCGAATCCACTGGATTTGGGTCGTCGCGATAGCGAGCATTTCTAATTTTGACGACCCCTTTCGAAGTGAACATATACCCATTACGAGCATTTCGCGTCGGTAAAACGCAGTCGAACATGTCAATTCCCAGCTGAACTCCGCGTAGGAGATCTAGCGGAGTTCCAACACCCATGAGATAACGTGGATTGTCTGGAGGCATACTTGGCACAAAGGAATCCAGTAGTCTGAACATCTCATCGGGCGACTCTCCAACAGACAAACCGCCAACCGCGTAACCATCAAAGCCAATTTCACGGAGAATTTCCATACTCTCCGTTCTCAAGTCTTCGAACAGACCTCCTTGAACAATTCCAAACAGTGTTCCTGGACCGTTGTAGGAATCCATAGACCGTTTCGCCCAATCCATTGATCGAAGCATCGACTTCCGGACATCTGCAAGCGGGGCCGGGAAATCCGTGCATTCGTCGAACGCCATCACTATGTCTGAGCCCAGCCGTTGTTGAATCGACATCGACTTTTCTGGAGTGAGTCTCAAAAGGTCGCCGTTGTAAGGAGATCGAAATGTGACTCCGTCATCGTCAACCTTTGCAAGATCACGAAGGGAATGCACTTGGAAACCACCTGAATCCGTAAGAATCGGTCGATGCCATTGCATGAATTCATGCAATCCGCCCAAAGCATCGATGATCTCGTCTCCGGGGAGAATCCACAAATGGAATGTGTTGCCCAGCAGCATCTGGGTTCCCACGTCTTCTAATTGGTTAGGAGTCATTCCCTTAACGGAGCCGTAAGTGCCGCACGGCATGAAGACGGGTGTCTCAACAGATCCATGAACAAGATCCAGTCGGCCGACTCGCGCCTGATTGTCTCGCTCAAGCACTTCAAATTTCATGCTTCTCGCACCACATGGCATCGCCGTAGCTAAAGAACCGGTAATTTTTTTCTACGGCAACCTTGTACGCGTGCATCACGCGATCGAATCCTGCGAATGCACATACCAGCATGATCAAGGTCGATTCGGGTAAGTGAAAGTTGGTTACGAGCGTGTCCACGGAGCAAAACTTGAACCCCGGTGAGATAAACAGCTGTGTTTCGCCACGATCCTTGCCTGTTGCATTTGCACTCTCGAGTGTCCTGACAACTGTCGTACCAACCGCGACTACTCTTCCCTCGCAATTGTCAATTGCGGTGCGTGTGGATTGCGGAATCGAGTAGCGTTCCGAGTGCATGGATACGTTCGATAGATCATTTTCACGTAGTGACTGAAAGGTTCCCGCACCTATGTGCAACGTGATCGGAACCACACGAATGTTCATGTTCTCAATTTGTTGCATGAGTTCGGCATCAAAGTGAAGACCTGCGGTTGGAGCGGCGATGGCACCCTCCTCTCTTGCATAGATCGTCTGATAGCGCTCTTCATCCTCTGGGGTGTCGTTACGCTGGATGTAGTTCGGAAGAGGTACATGTCCGTGTTCGTCCAAGACCTGCGCCACTGGCGCATCAAAAGCAACTCGATGCAAATCTTCCACCCGTTCAACAAGACGTGCCGAGTATGCGCCAATTTCAACTTCGTGTGCTTCTTTCAATCCACGACTCGACTTGACGTGACAAAGGGCAACGAACTCCGACTCAATTCTCTCGACCAAGATTTCCGTTCGACCACCGGTTTTCTTAGTACCAACAAGTCGAGCTTTGATGACTTTAGTGTCATTAACCACAACCACGTCACCCGGGAGCAACAGGCTAGGTAAGTCACTAAACTGGAGATGGTTCAAACTACCTCCCGATACAGCCAAGAGTCTACTTCCAGTACGTTCTTGTGCAGGTTGAGATGCAATCAGTTCCGGGGGAAGTAAGTAGTCGAAATCAGATTTTGTAAAAATCTTCTTCGACATCATTGAGTTCTTTCTGGATTGTCCAATGCTCACGAGATCGCAATACTTAGCCAGAGTGCCCGTTAAGTCCCTTCCACACCGAGTCAAGCTCGACTTCAGCAATTTTCATTCTGCGAATCGTCGTAATAGATCGCAACTCTCAACTTGGGCTCTTGGCATTGCACTCATGATCACTATTTCACTACCAGCAAGCTCCCAAGAAGGCGAGTCACGTTGGGAATCTCGAATAAAGCAATTTGAGGAACAAGATGCGACAAACATGCCACCCGAAGGTGCAGTGTTGTTCACAGGTAGCTCCAGCATTGTATTTTGGTCAAAGTTAGCGGAAGACATGTCTCCTCTCGCCGTAATAAACCGTGGTTTCGGCGGATCGCAAATGCATGAACTCAATGAATTTCGAGACCGTATCGTAACTAATTACAAGCCTCGTGCAATCGTGATCTATGAAGGAGACAACGATGTTGCCGCGGGCAAATCGCCTGATGAAATCCTTGCGAGCTATGACGATTTCATTCAGCACATCGATGAGAAATTGCCTGAAACTGATGTCTGCTTCATTGCGATCAAGCCCTCGATTCGACGAGAGGAAATGTGGCCAGAAATGGAGAAAGTGAATTCTGGATTGCAGGAACGCTCACAGAACCGTGAGGATCTTTGCTACCTCGACATTGCGACTCCGATGATGGAGGGTGAAGAATTTGTGCGCCCAGAATTATTTGTCGGAGATGGACTTCACCTCAACCGCGAGGGCTACGAAGTGTGGGTTGAGGTTATTCGCCCCGTACTCGTAGAACGCTACGGACCAGAATCGACGAGTCCTGCAACAATGCAAGAACCAACAAAACAACTCGGAGAAAATGAAGATGAATGACTCAACGATGCCTAGGTGGATGCGAGAACATGTCCACGAGTACCTGTCGTCCAACGGAGCGAGAGGACACATCTGGAACGGAATCCCTACATTGTTGTTGACCACGACCGGACGCAGAACAGGAGAATCTCGTCTTATACCCCTGATCTACGGGAAGTATGAGAAAGCGTACGTTGTCGTTGCATCAAAAGGCGGAAGCCCATCACACCCCTCTTGGTACCTAAATCTGGACAACCAATCAGCTGTTCAAGTTCAAGTAGGAGAACAGAAATTTGATGCGAAGGCACGTACAAGCAACGGAGAAGAACGAGCTCAACTGTGGGAAATAATGTGTGGAGTTTTCCCAACCTATTCCGAATACCAATCCAAAACTGACCGAGAAATTCCGGTCGTTGTATTGGATCCGATAGACTAAAGCACACTAATACTGTTTATTTGTATACTATATGGGCGGATGTCTGGCATTCGACCCAGTTCCGAATAATTGGCTCTAATGATGCGCGGAAAGTCTGTTTACAAACCTCCACTACCTCTAACGATCCATAAACTCAACTATCTCGTCATTGACGATCGGCGAATCGAGATCCACAAGCGCGTCGGAAGACGACGACGATCACGAGTCATGCTTTCCTACCACCCCGACGGGATCTTGTTTGTCGATGCTCCTCGCAAAACCACCGATAGGGCACTGCGAATCATCATCTTCCGGAACGAACCGTGGTTGAGAAAGGAAATTCAGAAGCACAAGAACGGAGATCTTGTTGTCTATCCAACACAGTATGAGTCTGGACGAGTCCTCTATGTTCTTGGATCACCAGCAACACTACGAGTGCGTAAGCAAGACAAGACAACTGTCAATTACCACGATTCGAGCGTGGTGGTCGGAGCTCCGGAGGACGCACCCATTCGAGCGATTGTTCATGATTGGTATCGACAATTAGCAAATACAGTGTTCTACGCAACGGTGCGTCGTATTTGTACGTCTACCAATCTACTAGAGCAACTTCCCACCTGGAAACATAGGTTCATGACTTCTAAATGGGGAAGCTGTAGTTCATCGGGAACTATGCATCTCAATACACACTTGGTTAAAGTCCCACAACAAGCCATCGACATGGTCGTTCTTCACGAACTGTGCCACTTCAAAGAACTGAATCACGGCCCCAAGTTCTATGAACTCATGAATCGTCACATGCCTGATTGGAAGAAGCATGACGCAACGCTTACAAGATATCAGCAACTCCTACACGAACAGGTTGTGTAGGTGGAAGGAGTTGGATGTCTAGCTAACAGCGTCCTTGGTGTGTGGTGCCTGAGGAGAGACTCGAACTCTCACGGTGTTGCCACCACCAGATTTTGAGTCTGGCGCGTATACCAATTTCGCCACTCAGGCCGAAGAGAAATTATATTGTGAGCACGGACTACTCGGCTCCCGATTGCGACGAGTCACTAGGTGCGCGAGAAATTCAACGAACGTGAAGCGATAGGAAAATCAAAACTTGGTCTGTGATCTCTCCAGGCTAACTCGACGGTGTAGTCAGTCCCACAAAGTGCCGTTTGCCACGTTTTCTAGAAGTTCTCCAATAGCCCAAACATGGATTCCGTCTTCGGTTCGAAAGCTCGGCTCTCCAGCGTAGACCAGTATTCTCTTGTGCAACGCTGGCAAAGTTCCCAAAGCCCGCAAACCTTTGAGCATCTAAGTGTCGTAACGTTTCATCGATTTTGCATCTAGGGCCAAAATCTTGGATTCGCGTCGAAGTACAAAGTCAATTTCGACTTGCGAGTTAGCCGGTGACCAGTAAGCGATGTCGTCGAATACCGGCGCGATGGTATTGTGGATACGCAAAATACTCAGCACCCATCCTTTAAAAAGTGAACGCCGTTCCTCTGGCCCGATCGGACTGAACTGGCGTTTTGCCGCCCGCACCATCAGGGTCTACCCAATAGAGTTTGCTTCCGCGCCGTTTGCGAACTCGAAGCCTCGGTGTGTAAGAACTTAGTCGAAAAGTAAGTAGAGTGTCCTCCAGAATTGTCAGGTAGCCTTCCACGGTTGATCGCGCCACTGCGGCGTCGCGGGCTAGACCTGACGTGTTGATTTCCTGACCATGCATCAGAGCGGCAACCGGCAAAAATCGCATGAAACCACCAAGATTTCTCACTAGTGCTTCTGCACGAACTGCCTCACGAAGGTAAAGGTCAATGTAGCTATGTAGGGTCTCTCGTCGACAACAATCCAATCGCCTCTTTTTGATTTTGAAACAAGATTGCGAAACAGGCCTATATCAACTAGCAAATCGTGATACATGACCTCGTCAAGAGGGTCAATTAGAACGGCATCAGGTAGTACTTGGCGCACCCACGTGCTCTTCCCCACTCCGCGAATTCCGAGGAGAAAGAAACTGGTGGAACGTGGTTGACGAGTCTCTTGTACATATAGTCGTCAATTTGCTAAGTACTTGACTGACTAAGATGTGAAAATGTCAATTTTTTGCTCCTCAAAGCGTTCCATTCAACACTTAAGAGGTCTCACAAGAAGAGACACTTAGTTCAAGTTCACAGACGTCTTGGTTGTCACATCAGATGCAAGTCAGACCTAAAATCTAGCGATTCAAAATGCTATTCGGAATCACAGCATGGAAAGAAAAGGATGCATAGTCACTGGTGTCGGCCCCGGTACTGGGGCAGCAATTGTTAGACGCTTTTCGCAAGACTACCGCGTGGCGATGATCGCTCGCAACGAGAATCGACTCAAACAGTTGGAGAAAGACATTCAAGGCGTTAGTTCTTACCCATGCAATGTTGCCAATCTCATAGACTTGGAAGCGACCTATCAACAAATCGAAACAGACATTGGGCACCCTGAAGTGGTGATTCACAACGCGGTATTCGGCAGTTTCGGTGAGTTTCAAGATCTACCAGTCGATCGGATTGAATTAGGTTTCAAGGTAAACGTCTCGGCGTTTCTTCGATTGGCTCAATTGGCCTCTCCAAGCATGGTGAACGCAAACCGTGGAGCTTTGGTGTGTACTGGGAACACCGCAGCATATCGAGGATTACCCAACTTTGCTGGATTCGCTCCTACAAAAGCGGCGCAACGAATACTGGCAGAGTCAATTGCTCGAACATTAGGTCCTAAGGGAGTACATGTTGCCTATGTAGCTATCGATGCAGTAATTTCCGTGCCGTGGACTAGAGAGTCTATGCCTGACAAACCAAACGAATTCTTCGCTGATCCTGCTGACATAGCCGATCATATTTGGTCGGTTGTACACCAGCCAAAATCCGCATGGACATTCGATAGCGTTATTCGTCCCTACGGAGAGAAGTGGTAGGTCGCGTTTAGCAAAGACGAATTGGTTCGATCAAACTCCGTACCTCTGCTTGGCTTCCTTGCGGCGTTCATGCAAGACTGGCTCGGTATACCCGTTGGGCAATTCCAAACCTCGAAAAACCAGGTCGCAAGCCGCTTGAAAGGCAATACTGTTATCAAATTCAGGAGCCATATTTCGGTAATTTGGATCGCCTTCGTTCTGATTGTCTACTGTTGCGGCCATTCTTTGCAAAGATTCAAGCACCAGATCTTGTGACACTATTCCATGTAACAACCAGTTGACTATGTGCTGGCTGGAAATCCGACATGTCGCACGATCTTCCATAAGGCCTACGTTGTTAATGTCCGGCACCTTGGAGCAACCGATACCTTGTTCCACCCATCTGACGACATAGCCAAGGATTCCCTGGACGTTGTTATCCAATTCGGACTGAATCTCTTCAGCCGACCAATTCTCACCCCGGGCCAACGGAATGGTAAGAATGTCCTCAAGCCTCGCCGGTTGTCTGCTCGCAAGGTCCGCTTGTCGGTTTTGTACATCTATCTTGTGGTAATGCAGCGCATGAAGCGTTGCGGCTGTTGGAGAAGGCACCCAAGCACATGAGGCTCCAGCATTGGGATGTCCTGATTTCGCGTCCAGCATCTCCTTCATCTCATCGGGTTTTGGCCACATACCCTTGCCAATCTGAGCAGTGCCCGGAAATCCTGTCGAAAGACCAGCATCTACGTTAGCGTCCTCGTAAGCGAGAATCCATGTCTCTTGCTTCATGGGATCCTTACGAACCATTGGTCCAGCATGCATGGAGGTATGCAATTCGTCGCCTGTGCGGTCAAGAAATCCAGTATTGATGAATACGATCCTGTCTCTTGCGGCTCGAATGCACTCGCGAAGATTCAGACTGGTACGGCGCTCCTCATCCATCACTCCGATTTTGATGACATTTCGTTCCAAACCGAGCAAGTCCTCCACTGACTCGAACAGGTCACAAGTGAACTGCGTCTCCTCCGATCCATGCATCTTCGGTTTTACGATGTAGATACTGCCCATGCGCGAGTTGGATCCCGCGTTGGATCCCCGTATGTCGTGTAATGCACACAGGCTAGTTACCACAGCGTCTAGGATTCCTTCAAAGATCTCTTCTCCCTGTTGATCGAGAATTGCTTCCGTTCTCATCAGATGGCCGACATTTCTTACCAAAAGCAGACTGCGCCCCGGGAGGGTCATTGGACTCCCAGACGCCGACGTAAAGTCTCTGTCTTCCACCAATTTTCGATGAACAGTTCTGCCGTCTTTCTCGAAAGTTGCGTCAAGGTCGCCTTTCATTAGACCAAGCCAATTCCGGTAAACAGCTGTCTTGTCTTCTGCATCCACCGCAGCTACAGAGTCTTCGCAGTCTTGAATAGTCGTAATCGCGGATTCGAGAACCACGTCCTTGACACCCGCGGAATGGTCCGCACCAACCTCGTGCGAACGATCTATTTGAATCTCAATGTGAAGCCCGTTGTTTTGAAGAAGTATCGACTTGGGATCAGTTCCGGGCTCTCCGTCAAATCCAACGAATTGATCGGTGGAGCTGAGACTGTATTCCGAAGAATCCACATGGGCGACTAGGGTCAATTCTTCGGGAGTGCGCCGAATTTCGTATTGGGACACGTCTCGATGCGATGCACCCTCAAGCGGGACAATTGAATCCAATTCTTGGGCTGTGCGAGTCACAACGAGTTCACCGCGCGCGGAATTGTAAGAGGTTCCTCGTTCTCGGCCTGGCTCTTCGGGGATTACATTGGTTCCATAGAAAGCGTCATAGAGACTTCCCCATCGAGCGTTTGTCGCATTCAGCGCAAATCTTTCGTTCATTACTGGCACAACAAGCTGGGGACCTGAAATCTTTGCAATTTCATCGTCCACATTCTGCGTTCGAATCTTGAAAGACTGGCCAGACGGTTCCAGATATCCAATTTTTTCAAGGAACTGCTTGTACTCGTTACCGTCAATCGGTTTGCCTCTTCGTTGTTTGTGCCAGTCGTCAATCCTCCGCTGCAACTGATCACGTCGTTGAAGTAGCTCTTGATTTCGCTGAGTGAACTGTTTAACGATATCGGAAAATCCTTGCCAGAAGGCCTCACTATCCAAGCCCGTTCCTGGAATCACTTCTTCGTTTACAAATTCGTCGAAAATCGCGGCCACCCGCAGTCCGCTTCGAGTCACTCGTTCGTGCATTGCCAATCCAATTAGTTTGCTATCCCCACCGATTGAGGGCGTATGATAGTTTGCTGTTTGAGCGTTTTGATGTATGACGTAACTGGTCTATCGTTCAAGCAGACACCGCAACGCACAATTTTTCTCGAAATACTCCATGGACTTAGACGGCAAGCAACGCTCCGGATCGAATCCCGATGAAACGGCTGAGGATTCCGTGTACGCCGTCGAAGGGGGAGAACGTGCACCCTTTCGATACCGTTTGGCTGCGATGCTCTATGACACCATTATTGTTGCGGCGATCTGGGTTTTCACGATCGTATTGCTTGTAACTTTAACAGGTGACTCTGTGGTGGGGGCTTGGGTGCAAAGTCTTTTGTTCATTGAGCTCTTTGTCTTCTTTGCTTTCTTCTGGATTCACAAAGGACAGACAATCGGTATGCTTGCGTGGAGATTAAGACTTGAATCAGAGCAACCGTTCACTCTTCGAAAAGCATTTTTTCGGTTTTGCGGCGCGATGGCTTCGTTTCTTACGCTGGGGGTGGGGTACTACTGGATCTGGTTCGACCCGCTGCGTCGTTCCTGGCCCGACATCTTCTCCGATAGCTACATTGTTAGGTACTCCAAAGAGACGCAATCAAGTGAGGCGTCTTAGTAGCAGGGTTCCAGCGGCCCACATCAAAATGATGGGGACAAATACTCCCAACACAGCTGGCAGGTTGTATAACAGAGCCAACGGCCCCAACGTCTGTTGCAAGTAACCGAAAAACACCCCAGCACCAATACCGGCGGTTAATCGAGTGCCCATACCGGTTTCCCGCAGTGGTCCGAGTACGAAGCCCACCGCGACAAGAACTAGTCCAATCACCGCTACCGGCGTAGTTAATCGCGACCAAAATGCAATCTCAAACGTGCCCGAGTTCAATCCCTCATTCTTCAGATAATCAATGTGGCGGTGTAGATCCAAAATCGAGAGATCTTCAGGATCTCGACGCACACGAGCCCGAAATGAAGGAAAGTTGCTCTCCAGATTCCATAGACGTTCGCTCGAGAGCTGCGTTGTTGAGGATTCCAAATCAAAGAATGTCTCCCGTACATCGATCAACTCCCAACCATGAGATCTTGAAAGTGGGGTTCCATGCGCTGACTCAGTAGCACGCACAAGTGCTTTTTGCTCATCAAACTCGAACTGCTTTATCTCCGTGACTTCACCAGTTTCTTCAATGTCGCGGAACCATGTGAAGATGTTGCCCTCGCGGTACCAGTATCCTCGTCCGACTTTGGTGGAAGACTCGGTGGGATTGAAACTGGATGCCAACTCAGTAGCCTTCGGTCCGACGAACTCAGCAACAACCCACATGACTATTAGGAAGAGTACTGCAGCGGAAGAGGCTGAGGCTGCTATTCGCCATTGTGAAACGCCAGCCACTCGCAGAACAGTTATTTCTGATGTTGAGCTCAGTGTCCCTAGTCCAATCACTGAACCAAGGAAGATGACATAGGGAACCATTTCTCCGAGTTGCATTGGAATGGACAAGACAACCAACAAGGCAACTGAGAGAAAGTCGCGAGCTTCGCCTGTACCTTGAGCTTCGTCGATGAATCCAAAGAGACTCATCAGAACAACAATGCACAGCAAGACCACTAACATACTCAAGGTCAAGCTTCGGAGAATATACAGGTCGAACTTTCGAATCATCACGCTGGCCTACTCTGCTTGATGATCATGTAGATTGCTGCCAGTCCAACTACAGCATGGACTGGCCACAATGCCAAGGTGCTAAGCAACTCACTCTGAGCCATGCCTTGTCGAGCTACCACAAGCAGTACGTAGTAAGCAACGAATATCAAAATTCCTGGCACGATCTGTCCGAAGCGACCAGACCGTGGCTTGGTTCTCGATATTCCGTAAGCGAACAAGCATCCAAGCAGAGTAATGAGAGGTAGCGCGATTCGCCAATGTAACTCCTGGACATCTTCCGGTTGACTGAAATCGAGTTCGAAGGTAGGACGCGATTCCAGTTCGAGATCCAAGGGAAGTGCTTCCTCCAATTCGAGGCGCAATGCCAATTCTTCAAAATTTACTACTCGGTAATTTCTCTTTCCGGGTGTTCCTTCATACCTACGTCCATCCTTTAGCACGAGCAGGCGTTCTCCCGGCAGTGTGCCAACGCGGATTTGCGCAGTCGTAGCGACAACAATTGTCGTTTTGTCGCGACTTGTCTCGGAATAGAAGAGACCCGATAGCGTACGGCTGTCCCGATCAATACTCTCTGCATAAATCGTCCGTCGTCCGCCCGAAAACATTCGGAACTTGCCTGGAACGATTGCCGCGATTTCGGAAGAAATGGCTTGGTCCGCCACCAATTCCACAACTGATGCGGTCGCTCGCGGTGTCACGTGAAGGCTAAGCAGTCCAACAACTAGAGAACACGGAACGACAATGCTCATGAGCCATCGAATCATCTTGGGCGGTCCCATTCCTCCGGATACCAACACAACGAACTCTTGGTCTGCGTGGACTCTTCCCAGAGTTACTACTATTGAAAGGAATAGCGAGAAAGGCAAGACGATTTGAACAAACTCCGGCAGACGAAGTGCAATCAAAGTCCACAGTACATCAGCATCAAATCGACCGTTAGCCGCTTCCTGCAAATAGCCAGTAAGACGAAAACCGACACCGATGAAAATCAGAATCGCAAAAACGACGCACAGTACAAGGAGCAGCTCCTTGGCCACGTATCTATATACAGTGCGCATCTTGAGTGTTACTTAAAATACTTCTCTGTTGCTGTGATATGCGACACTTCAAAGTCGCAATCAAAGTCCCGTAGAGCAAGTCAATCCGAAAGCTTCATATTAAGGAATATTTATAAGTGGCAACGGTTACTTTTTACTTGTTAGAAACAAACGATGAAGACTCACGCCAGAAATTTGCTTGCAAGTTGGCCGCGGATTATTGCTATCGACAATCACGGGCGCATATTCTGGTTCCAAACCAACAGTACTTGAAAGAATTGGACGAAATGCTGTGGGAACATCCCTCCGATAGATTTGTTCCTCATGTTGTACTGGCAGGAGGCTCCGAGTCATGTCTCGTCACTCTTAACGCTGAAGCTCAGTTTGACGGGACTGGAGACGTGTTGATTAATACAACATCCAACGTTCCGGACATGGCCAGCCAATTTCACCGGACATGTGAGATAGTCCTTGCCACGGAACGACCTCGAGCACGAGAGCACTACAGGCAATATCGTTCACTTGACTATGAACTCTTTTACGAAGTACATGACGAAGACGCAGACTCTCTGAACTCTCCGTCGCCACCAGCACCTGAAGAGAAATGAGCACAAAGCACCCACTCGAAGGTTCTTTCGATCCCAAGTCGATCGAAGCCGATCTGTATGCAGAGTGGGAACAGAATGGCTACTTTGACCCGAGCGGTGACGGCAAGCCGTTTTCAATCGCTATACCCCCTCCCAATGTGACGGGAACCTTGCATGTCGGCCATGCGTTTCAACAAACCCTGATGGACGCAATAATTCGATACCGTCGGATGTCTGGATTCGACACCTTGTGGCAGACGGGTACAGATCACGCAGGCATATCGACGCAAATGGTCGTGACGGAGCAACTGCGAGCACAAGGTCTGTCGCCGTCTGATCTAGGGCGAGAAAAATTCGTTGACCGAGTCTGGGAATGGAAGAAAGAGTCGGGAGGAACGATAACCCAGCAAATGCGGCGGATGGGAGCTTCTGTAGATTGGTCACGTGAGCGATTCACGATGGACGAAGGTTTCTCGCGAGCTGTAACCGAGGTCTTCGTTCGCCTCTACGAAGATGGACTCATCTACAAAGGTACTCGGTTAGTCAATTGGGATCCGGAGCTCAAGACGGCTCTATCTGACCTCGAAGTTGTTGCGGAGTCCGAAGAGGGTCAACTTTGGCACATCAAGTATCCACTTGCCGACGGAATTCAGACGTCAAATGGAAAAGACTACGTTGTCGTTGCGACTACGCGCCCAGAAACTATGTTGGGCGATACCGCAGTTGCGGTAAATCCCAAGGATGAACGCTACGCTTCGATCCTCGGCAAGAATGTCAATCTGCCACTAGCAAATCGGAGCATCCCAATAATTGCGGATGATCATGTTGACATGGAGTTCGGTACAGGGTGCTTGAAGATAACCCCTGCCCACGACTTCGACGACAACGAAATTGGAACGCGCCATGAACTTGATCAAGTAAACATTTTTACGACTTCGGCAACCCTGAACGAAAATTCGCCTCCACAATATCGGGGCATGGATCGATTCGACGCTCGTCGTGCCATAGTTCAAGATTTGGAAGAATCTGGTCTCCTTGACTCAGTCGAACCATATTCCGTCAAGATTCCCCGTGGGGAGCGGTCTAATGTAGTTGTTGAGCCGCTCCTAACTAATCAATGGTTTGTCAATGTCCAGCCGCTTGCAGAAAGAGCGGTTCATGTCGTCCAGGAAGGACACATTGAATTTGTACCTAAACATTGGGAGAACGTCTACTACGCATGGATGAGGGAGATTCGCGATTGGTGTATCAGCCGCCAGCAGTGGTGGGGCCACCAGATTCCAGCTTGGTACGACTCCGATCAGAATATCTATGTGGGACGTACCGAATCGGAGGCAAGGGAAAAGGCCAATCTTGCAGCAGACGTATCGCTCGTACGCGACCCAGACGTACTAGAAACATGGTTTTCGAGCGCGCTGTGGACGTTTGGAACTTTAGGTTGGCCGGAAGACACACCCGAACTGCACAAGTACCACCCGACAGACGTACTTGTCACGGGTCACGACATCATCTTTTTTTGGGTTGCGCGCATGATCATGATGACCTTGCGATTTACCGACGAAGTGCCGTTCAAGAAGGTCTACATTACTGGACTGATACGGGACGCCGAAGGGGCGAAAATGTCCAAGACGGCAGGAAACGGTCTGGACCCTCTTGATCTCGTCGATGGGATTGATGTTGAAGGTCTTGTAGCGAAACGCACGCAAGATCTCACACAGCCTCGCATGGCTGAACGAATAGAACGAGCAACTAGACGCGATTTTCCTGAAGGAATAAAAGCTTTCGGTGCAGACGCGCTGAGATTCACGCTATGCGCCATTGCTTCGCCCGCCAGCAACTACAGTCTGGATGTCAGCCGTGTGGAGGGCTACCACTTCTTTTGCAACAAGCTATGGAACGCAACAAAGTTCGTCATGGCGAACTGTGAGGGATTCGAACCCAACGCTTCGATGGAACTCTCGGTTGCAGATCGTTGGATTCGGTCTCGTACAAGAAATCTCATCGAAGATTGTCGCAGAGCATTTGATACCTATCGGTTCGACCTCTGCGCAAAACACATGCACGATTTTGTATGGCACGAATATTGCGATTGGTACCTCGAACTAACAAAACCACTAATCTACGACGAGGGTGTTCTAGAGGATGTCAAGAACGGAGCGAAGTTCACGCTATTGGAGGTGCTTGAACTACTACTAAGAGTCCTACATCCAGTAATGCCTTTTGTTACCGAAACACTGTGGAAACAGGTTGCAGATCTTGTGGGAAGAAACTCTCCCTCACTAATGCTCGAACGGTATCCGACCACCGAAGATCTTCCTTTCGATAGTCAAGCGGAGTCGAATATTGACTGGCTGAAGAATGTTGTTACGGCAATTCGTAACGTTCGAGGTGAACGCCAAATCTCTCCAAGAAAAAACGTGCACGTAGCCCTGAGCGAAGGATCCGCAGAAGACCGCAGATTGTCGGAGTACAACAAAGCGCTGCTGTGCAAATTGGCTCATGTATCCAAACTCTCGTGGGCCGACGGGGAAAATGGCAACGGCCAAGGGTCTGTTCAGCTCGTTGATCGCCTCAAGATTACAGTTCCTTTCATAGACGCGGAGGAAATTGCGTCAGAACGCAATCGCATAAACAAGGAACTGAGTCGTATTGATAAAGAACTTGCCGGAGTCGAGGCAAAGCTCAACAATGAAAACTTTGTTCAACGGGCACCGCCAAACATTGTGAACACTCAGAGAGAAAAAGCTGTGTCTCTTAGGTCGCAGCGCGAGACTCTCCGTCAACAAGCTGCTCAATTGCCGAGCTAAGAACGTACTCGGAGCACGACTTTTCCGAAAGTCGAGTTTGAAGCAATCAGCTTGTGGGCTTCGTCTACTTGCTCGATCGGAAGTATCCGATCGATGATGGGTTGTATTTCTCCTGACTCAATCAGCGGCCACACCCTCTTTTTCAATTCATCCATGACTTGTGCCTTTGCGGCAATGGGGCGAGCGCGTAAAGTCGACCCAATGACTCGTTGTCGTTTCACCATTAAGCGACCGAGGGCGATCTCTGTATCGCCACCTCCCATCAATCCAATGACCACCAGTCTTCCATCGGTCGCCAGAACTTTGAGGTTCTTCTCAAAGTACGATGCTCCAACAGGGTCCAAAATCACGTCTACACCCTTGCTTTGCGTCCACTCGGTCACAGCTCCAACAAAATCCTCATCACTACGGACGCAACCTGATGACGCACCTAGTTCTTGGCATCTAAGGACTTTCTCCCTAGAACCGGCTGTGACGAAACAAGGATTCTGAAAAGACTTGCACAACTGTATTGCCGAAGTTCCGACGCCACTGCCGCCTGCATGAATGAGTACTGTCTCCCCAGGTTGCAGCCGAGCTTCCATGTAAAGGTTCAAGTATGCAGTAGCGAATACTTCGGGAAGTGCGGCGGCGGCATCATAGCCAATGTTTCCTGGAATTCTCAAAACCTGCCCGGCAGGTACGGTTACGTTTTCTGCGTAGCCCCCACCAGACAAGAGTGCACATACCCGATCGCCCAGGTCGATGCTGGTTACGCCCTCCCCAACCTTGTCCACCACACCAGAGCACTCCAGTCCCAATATCGAACTCGCACCAGGAGGCGGCGGATAGCCTCCAGCTCGTTGGGATAGATCCGCTCTATTGACTGCGCTAGCATGGACGGCAATTCGAATTTCTCCTCTCTTTGGATATAAGTCGGACACTTCATCCCAAGACAGCTGGTCTTTGTGCTGAACAACGGCTTTCACTTCAGATGTACACTCTTGGCTATATTGGACATGCGTGCATTATCTTTAACACTGGCTCATACCACCCTACCGATCAGAACTATCAAATTGACAGGTGCCGAGACTCTCGATACATCGTTGGTATACCTATGCCAAGTAGTAAACAAAGTGCGCAACGGGGTCTAGTCGGAAATTCGCACCCAGAAGAACGAGGTCAATTTGTTCTCCAGACAAAGCCAAGTGGCTCATTAAGCTACCTGCCAATTCGAAAGCTCTAGACTAATTGGTCACTTATGAGGACACAATCGAAATGAGTCTGAGAGTCATCGTTACCAATCTTGGCTCTCCCGCATCTCCCGCCCAAGGAGACGTGCGGCGATTTCTAATCGAATTCCTAACAGATCCCTACGTCATTGATCTTCCGAGTCCCGTTCGACAGTTCTTAGTTAAAGGACTTATCGCACCAACTCGAAGTAGACGTTCATCCCGTGCGTATCAGTCGATTTGGTCGTGCGAAGAAGGTCCCCTGCGATACTTCACAGAAGAAATCGCAAAAGAGCTGAGAAACGTCGGAACTCCGGCTGTGTCCGCGATGCGCTATGGGGAGCCATCGCTACGCGACGCCATAGAAGCACAACCGCAAGCCGATCACATAGTTCTTGTTCCGCTGTTTCCGCAACATGCCGACTCAACCATAACTACTACAGTTCAACATGCTCGTAAGCTAGTTGGTGATCGCAAATTCTCGGTCGTCCCGCCTTTTTTCGACCGAGCTGAGTATCTAGATGCACTGTTGAGGCACACACGACAAGAGCTCACGGACAGCGTCGAGCACCTCGTGATCAGTTTCCATAGTTTGCCCGAAAGACACATCACGAAGGCTGACCCAACCAGCAATCATTGCTTGAAGAACGAGAACTGCTGCGAAGTGAGATCAGAATCTCATGCAACCTGTTATCGCCATCAGTGTATGTACACAGCGAACTTTCTCGGCAAGCATCTAGGATTGCCTTACTCTGTCTCGTTTCAGTCTCGTTTGGGAAGGCTCAAGTGGTTGGAGCCTTCGACGGTGGCTACGATTTCGAACTTAGCAACAGAGGGAATTCGGAGAATTGCGGTTGTCTGTCCGGCGTTTACAGTTGACAACCTCGAAACTCTAGAAGAAATCGGAATTCAGGCGAGAGAGCTGTTCTTGTCTCTAGGAGGCGAAGAACTCCAATTGATTTCCTCTCTGAATTCCGATCCACGGTGGATACGTTGCCTGGTCAATCTAATCAATGAGCAGATTTCAATCTAGCATCTCCTCAATCTCAACTGTCGTCGTCCGACAGATCGTTACACGAGAGTTCACCGATAGGGTTGAGGTTGCTGTGGGTAATGCCCATCATGTGTTTCAGACGGTCTGAAAGCAAGGCGTAGATTTCGTCAGGTACGTGATGGTTTGCTCCGCTTTGCTCGTGTAGCGCACGAATGAAGTGTCTGTTGTAGTGGCATCTCAAGCCGTATCGAGTTCCCGGGGCTGTTCGCCTCCCACCGCAATGCAGGACACGAGTGTCAGTGAGAATGCATGTACCCGCTGGTGCACAAATTGCAACCAGACCGGGTTCTGAATCAACTAGGTCCACCAAATTGGCTCCAACCGAAAACACCGTGGTGCCATCGGAAGACCGATGGGAACCGGGAACAATGTACGTGGCACCGTTATCGAGGCTGAATTCGGTAAAACACCAAATTATCAGCGAGCCAAATGGAAACGGTGGGTACGGTAGCGGAAGCAATCCTTGGTCTATATGAAGCTCTTGCAGACCACCGCCTTGATGAACAATCGACCCATGTGCGCAACCGAGACCAAAACCCTCTCCCATTATCTTGGTCAATAGTCGGTCAACAAGAGGTCCTCGTTGGGCTGCGGATTCCTTGAATTCCACGATGTCTCGAAAGACGTCGCCTTTGAGTACTAGATTGTTCACGAGCTGAGCTCTATCGTTGCGGCTCGTCATAATTGCCGAATCTAGCTGTCGTTCTGCTTGGGCCTGATCGACGAGTCGGTCCATTTGTCGCTGTATCTGAGACGGACTCATAGCGTCCTGTACTAGACAATATCCCCAACGAACAAAGTCAGATTCCAGTTGGGTCTCATCGGTGGAAGGTCGAGGCAAGTACTCGAAATCGTTGCTGTTTCGAATTTTCCCCGCCTTCATTCGTTCTTTGGATATTCCCGATAACTGACGAAGAAGCCTGCCCGCACTGATTGAGCTCGTGTGAGATTGACCGTCCGAATACTCAATCCCTCGCTTCATCGCGGTCGTCCAAGAGTCGCTTGAACTTGTAGCAAGTGACTTGGCTACGAGGTGCTCCAAGTCAGAACGCAGTCGAGCATTTTCTGCCCTTAGTCGTTGAATAGTCTCTTCTTGATCAGCTACTTCCGGAAGAATTCCCGAAGCTGAGGAGCTCGTGTCTTGTTGCATGGGCTTGGCTTGGTGCTGTCTCTCCGAACCGAAATCGAACGGTTGTCTCAATCATTATGGTAATCCCGACACTTGTAGACCAGACTATTTTCGATTCCGAGCACTAACTTGGGAAGAATTCGCACCAAAGCAACCTCAGTCCTTGGTGCCCGAGGAGTCGTCGCATGTCACTGCACAAGGTAAGTGAGCGCTTTACACCAAGCGTAGCATCGCAAGAATGTTCTACGACGACGGATTACGAATCCAATCGACGGGAAATTTATGTGACTTCGTAGAAACTGATGAGAGTTGAAAACCTTGCGGAGCTTGTCCGTTACCTCTCATGAATGTCGTTTAGAATCAGTGCGTTGAATACTGCTGTACCGGAAGCTTTCTAGAACAAGCGCAACTAGAGCAACCAAGAACTGGTCTCTGAAATCAATGGTGTAGTGACACCAAGCCCAATAGCGAGAATTTGCCCATGACGAAATCAAACAAGAAACTTGGACGCACTACAGTTGTTCTTGTCTGCAGCATTTTGGGTGCTGTGGTTATCGTAGGTGGATTGCTGGTATTCGGACTTCCGTTAAATCAAATCGAGTCTGCAGATGAAACAGCAGACGCTTCACCACTTAGTCCCCCGTCTAATAAGAATGCAACAACCCCATCCACCGATATAACGACTCTCGCCGGCATTCAGAATCTCAAGGACTTGGAGGGCGTGGGAAGCAAGTTTGCTCAACAAGTAGCACTCTATGGATTGCTGCAAGATGCAAACGAGTCCAAATTGGCGAAATTGGTAGAACAGTCGACAGAAATTTCGCCCACAAGCCTTCAAAACAGTACCCAACATGCAATCTTTCAGCGTCTTGCTTCGATAGACCCTAGAAAAGCACTGGCTAGTGTCGAGAAACTTCCGGCGCACCGGCACGGATCCGTGATCTCAGCCATATTCGCGGAGTGGTCACAAAACAGTTTGGACAACGCGATAGCAGGTGCTGCCAAATTAGATGAGTCCAAGAAGACGGCAGCTCTTGGAGGAATCATGCAGTCTCGGGACGACCTTTCAGATGATCTGCGGAGGGGTATCGCACGACAGCTTGGAAACGAGCAATATGCACTTGACCTAATTGCTCAATCACAACTTTCTACAGTCAGTGGTGATCCGAAAGCGACCTGGAACATCTTGGTCAACGATGACCAACAGGATATGGCCCAAGTTGTCATGCTTGTCGAGACCGCCCAAGCCTGGTATGAAGAAGGTGGGTTTGGTGCATTGCTATCCATGCAAGATTCCCTTAGAGACTGGACGACCCGTCACATCGTTTTAGGTTCGACCATCCACCGAATGTCTCATGATGAATTGGAAAGTGCATTTGACAAAGCAGTGGTTAATGATCAAGGCGGTCGTTGGTCAATTGCAAACATAGTTACTCAAGCTTGGGTCGCTGTCGATCCCGAACGTGCTTTTGCGGCAGTCTCGACACTTGACTCGGGAGAAGTTAAGCAGAGATTGTTGGAAACGGTTGTTCGAGAATGGGCAAATGATGATCCTCATGTAGTGCTAGAGAGATTGAAAGAACTCCCCGACAACGTTCAGAGAATGGCTCAAGAAGGGGCAATCATTTCCATCGCAAGAGACGATCCAGTCGAGGCATCTCAGCTTCTTTCGAACGTGGAAGGCAATCGGGCGAGGTCAAATATCGCATGGAATCTTACCTCCATCTGGGTGAACGACGACATTCACGCTGCCCTGAATTGGGTCTTAACAGATCCAGTTGTTGCAAACATGAGGCAACAACTGCTAGGTCAAGTACTGTATCAGCTTGCTGAAGTCAATCCCCAACTTGCATTCGACACTGCACTGAACCAACCAGTAAGCGAAAATCGCGAAGGGCTTGAATCTACTGTCATTGCTTACCTTGCACGAACAAATTTGCAGCAAGCTCTCGACATGCTCTCAAAAGTACGTGATGGCCGGACAAAGGTTGCGGCCTATGGCAACGTAGGCAACGAATTGGTGCGACAAGGAGACGTGAGTCAAGCACTAAAACTAGCTCAGGAATTTGTCGAACCTAACAAGACGCAATATTTGCAGTCGATTGTTAACACGTGGTCGCGAATGGATCCAGACAACCTTCTTGAATCAATGGACCGACTTCCGTCTAGCGAAGTGCAGTCTCGCGCCGCGATGACTTTGATTGCTTCAAATTGGAGGGGAAGACGATTGACCGATGAGCAACTAGCCCACGCGAAGTCTTTTCTCAACGAGCAAGATGCTCAGCTTGTTGAACGAGGTCGTGTGCAGGTACGGCGAGGAACTGTCATTTGGCCGCGTAATAGAGATGCGTCTAGCGCAAGACCGACACCACGACGTGGAAGTTGAGAACGCCGCAAATCAACAACTTCGGATCATGCAATAAATGTGCTTTGGCATAGCAGATAGTGAGTAAGCTGTCTCGCTTGCAACAGTTGGCTACATGACAACCGCAAAGCGCTCCTGCGGCGATATCATAACTATCGTTCCTCAATACCAATAGCGCGCTCCATGAAAGATCCGATCTTCCGCCGACCTCCTATCCTTCTCGCATCAGGTGCTGTTATAGGTGCCGCAGCATTGGCGACTCTGCAATTCGCTTCAAACTTTGGTGGGAAATCCGACGAAGGTACCGACGCGAGTGCATTCGAAGCAAGCAATTCACAAATCGAGGCGAGTACTCATTCTGCGGATGCAGGAAATGTTAGTGATGATGCTAGTTATGGAGACAAAGTCCGTAGTCTAAAGGATGTTGAGGACTATTCCAGTCCTTTCGAGCAGTCTCGCAAACTTCACGATCTGGTGTCACGCGCGGACGAAGCAATGCTGATCGACTTGATCGCTCAGTCACACGCAATTGAACCTGACAGTCGTCGACGATTGGCGCAAGAAACTATATTCCGAAAGTTTGCAGCGATCAATCCTGAACAAGCCTTTGCCTATATCAAAGAACTAATGCGTTTCGACCGTGAATCGATTGTGTCCAGAGTCTTTGAAGAATGGGCAGTAATCGATCTAGATGAGGCTGTCGCGAATGCGAAATCCTCATCGGGTGCAATCAAGTCCGCGGCCTTGCGGGGCATTCTCTTGGCGCGAGACGACCTGTCCGAAAGCGTGCGTAGAGATATTGCGCGAAGTGCCGACAACGAACAACTAGCCATTGACTTGATCTCGCACTCCAACGTGCAACGAGTAATCAGCAGCCCTCACTTGGCATGGCAATCATTGATAAGCGACGATTCCCCCGACAAGGACCAAGTGAGTCTCTTCGTTAAGGTAGCTCAAGCATGGCTTGAAGTCGATGGAATTGGTGCGCTTGGGGAGATAAGTGAATCCCTGACCGATTGGCAAACAAGAAACCAGGTTCTCAGACCGATACTAGACCAGCTTGTTGCGTCAGTTCCACTCCATGCATTCGATTTTGCGCTCTCCATGGGCAGCGACAAAGATTTGACGATCCTCTCGAGTCTTGTGGCTCGATGGGCATCTTTGGAACCCACAGTTGCGCTTGAAGCTGTGAACAATGTGGAATCGTTCAGTCTTCGCTCGACGCTTCAATCCAATGTGGTGTATAGATGGGCAACGGACCGGCCACGAGAAATCTTGGGTGTTCTAGATGGGTTTCCAATGAAGCTCAGGGAACAAGCGCAAAATACCGCACTAGTGTCGATAGCCAACGACTCACCGGAAGAAGCTGCTGATTTGTTTGCGGAATTGGACAGTGGATGGGGAAGCAGGGGAGTCGCACACACGATCGCCTCGATTTGGTCACAGAAGGACTCCGTGAGCGCGCTTGAGTGGATTCTTGCAAACCCTCAACTAGGGAGGGCCCAATACGACATGCTCAACGTCGTGCTCGGAGTGCTTGCTCGTGATAATCCTCAGTTGGCACTGGACACAGCGTTGGATCAGCCTATAGGAAAGAGCAGAATTGGACTTGAGGCCAACGTAATCAACATGGTTTCACAGCACGATTTGGCACGAGCACGTGCAATGTTGGAGCATGTAAGAGACGGACATACACGAATGAGTGCATATCAATTTGTCGGATCCGCTCTTGTGCGGGAAGGTGACACCGATCAAGCCATTAGATTGGCCAATGACCTGAGTGAGCCTACAAAGACACGGTACACGCGTTCTATATTGAGCACGTGGGCGAGTGTCTCCCCCGTGAGCCTGTACGAATCTCTTTCCCAATTGAGCAGTACCGACTTCCAATCGTATGCGGCCTTTTGGCTGATAACCAATAATCAGTGGCGACGCGTCCTCTCTGAAAGTCAAGTCGAAGGTGCAGAGGAGTTTCTTTCGCGACAAGACCTAGCTGCTTTGGAGCAATCACGAAATTCGATTCGATTCCACGAAAGCTACGCACCAGGAGATGTAGTCATTGGGACCGAAGTACCCACTCGAGTCATTAGACGCTGACTGGATGGTCTGACTCCTCGTTTCAGCACAATTTTGGTGGATTGATCGAGCAAGGACTTTAAGCTGCTCGTTCATAGTTTGTTAGTGTGCAAGGCCTCAGAGGCTCACGTCGTACGTGATAGACAGTCGAACTGTGCGTGGCCGTTGAAAAGCTGCTGGTAAACCAAAAGTAGGAGAAGCAGCACCTGTCGATTGATCTGCTATTTCCCTTACCTCAACAATCCCGTCGGTATTCAATACGTTGAATACATCCAATTTGACACGCAAGGTGTGGGACCACAGTTCCTTCCTGATTTGAAGACCCATATCAACATTGAAGATGCCTTCAGTTCTTCCCAGGGAACCTCGAGGGGTCAAAATGCCTTGACGGTAAAAGGATTCAGCTCCATAAGCAGCCGCGTAAGGATTGGAAGGATGTACTCCAAACGCATTCCGAGGTCGCCCGTGCATGTAGGAAGCTGACAAGCTGGTTTGCCATGACTGGAGAAATCTGACTACACCAAGAAGCTTTACAGAGTGACGTCGATCATTGGGTAAATCTCCGTAAGCTCCTTCCATCAAACCGGCAAAATCAAACAACGTCGTAATCCCGGCATCCGTCTGACCATTGTCGGAACGAACCAGACCTTCGTAGTTTCCGTAACTGTGTGACCAGGTATAAGTCACATCGGCGTAAGAGTCGTTTTCCCAGGTCTTCTTCAGGGCGAAGGTCAATCCGTGAAACTTACGGACAGGTTTCGGATATCCCAGTTGTTCCGCACTCAGCTCGATCAACTCAGCTATGCCATCCTTATCAACATCGTATCGAGTTCTCACACTGGTCCCTGGATTTGTAAGGATATAGTGAAATTCTCCCGGCAAGCCGACCGATTCGTCAATCGTGATGTCTTCAATCGCTCGACCTAGTACACGGTGGGTGTAGGTCAGGCTACCTCGGTAGCTACTTCTGAATTCGGTCTCATAACCAATAATGAATTCGTCCTGGTACATTGGTCTAACGGTTGTATCGATGACCTGATCGGCAGGAAGCACTGATCCATCCCCATACACGGTTGTGGGTCCGATCCGCTGACCCAACGTCACGCTTCCATCTTCAGCAATCGCACTACCTAACGTATACCAGTCTTGGGAAAACAGCTCTCTTCCGGCCAAACGAACGTTGGTATTGTTTGCTATTGGTAGGTGATAGCGCCCGAGATTTACAAAAAGTCTCGATGTTCCAAAGCCCTGCACATCCCATGCAACGCCAAGTCGAGGAGCCCATTGATTCTCCATTTCGATAAAGGTCTGACCATTAGCGTTTCTGTTCACGAATCCTTCATTACGAAGTCCAATACGGGCACTAACCGAGCTCGAAATTGTCCAGAGGTCTTCAATGTACCAAGCTCGAGCTGTTGTCTTGAAACTTCCACCTCGCCGATATAACCGGTAGCGGACGAGCGTAGTTATGTCGTTGGGAACGATACCTCCGTTGTTTAGAGTTGCACCCGGCGTGACTGTGTAGTAGCGGAAGTATTCACCCCCGTTAGGGCCTGAGTATTGGCGGGAATCTTCTGACGTGTTGGTTTCGTGGTCCAAACCGAAACGAACCAAGTGTCTGTACCCAAAGGCAACCTCAAAATCCGCTCGATAAAGCCTCCGAGTATCTAGACTGGATCCAGATGTCAAGTTTGTCCAGCAGCCGATGGAAATAATCTGCCCGCTTCGAGAGTCAATAGCAGCTGGACAAGTGTTGTCTTGGGCTGACTGATTGGTTCGATCATAACGATTTCGGCCGGTTAACAGAGAGACTGTAAAGTTGCTTCCAAGTCGCCCAACATAATTGCCGATAAAGTTCTGACCACCCCGATTCGAAGAGTTGTCACCAAGGTGCTCACCGACGACTCCTGCCGCTCTATTCCAGTCATATGTCGACCGATTGCCGGTCGTTTCATCTGAAAACGCTGTCAGTTCAATTCGGTGTCGGTCACCGACTATCCAGTCAACCTTACCTCCCCAAAAAGGATCTTTACTCTTCGACTTATACAAGCGATTACTTTCAGAATAGTCCTCCGAACTGTGATCGCGTCCGAGAAATATTCCGTGAAAGAAAAGTCGATTGGGGACTAGTGGGCCTCCCGCTGAGAGAAAATATTGACTGGAGTACGACTTGTCACGACTAGAGAAAGAAACGTGCTGCCCTTCCCTACTCGGGTGAGGAATATCGGGGTTGTAGCTGCGTAGAAATTCCGGTGTGGTGATATACCCAGTGCGGACGTTCCAATTGCTCTTTCCACGCTGAGTTATGCCACTCAAGACTCCTCCCGTCGAACGCCCGTACTCTGCGCTGAACCCACCAGACTTAAACTGGAACTGATCGTAGAATTCAAAGGGAATCGAACTACCTCCTAATCCTCTACGAAAGTCCGTGACATTCATGCCGTTGATGTAGTAGACGTTCTCGGCAACTGAAGAGCCGCTGAACGACACCAAATTTCCAAATGCTCTGTCACCTGACAGGGTGCCAGGAGTTAGCAAAGCAACAGACTCGATATTCCGGGAGACAGGGAGCAGCTCGACCTGCGTAGCTGTTAGCAGCGTTGATTTCTCCACAGATGAGGAATCAACAGGTAGTTCCCTAGCACCGGTGACTACGACCTCTTCTATTTCGCCAGACTCGAGACTAAAGTGAATTGGCGTTCCAATACCTGCATAGACGACTGTCTTGCGAGAAACGCTCTTGAATCCGTCTGCTCTTACGGTTATTTCGTACTCACCAGGAACTAGGCGCGAGAAACTATAGGATCCTGTTGTTGAGGTGATTGTAGATCGACTTTGCCCCGTATCGAGATGCCGAACCGAGACGACCGCTCCTTCTAGCACAACATCACCTGATGTGACTTCCCCAAGCAAGGTTCCGTCCACATTGTTACTGGCGAGTGCAATGTTTGAGGACACAAACGCACCCGAAAGTGCAATGAACATCAAGAGTCTAGGTAAAGTGGTACTCATCGCGAACCCAAAGGCCTAGGCAGAATTCGAACAGTCACGACGGGGGATTCCATCCCGATTTGGGGTGATTCTAGCGGACGGATGGAGTCTCAACGGTTGTCTTTGTTGCCCTTTCGATTCAGTTTTGCTGCCGCCAACGCATCTCTAACTTCCCAAAGTGGTCTTCGATGTTCGTACACCTTGTCCTGAATGAGACGGACTTCGCGCCACTCGCAATTCGCTCCAATTCCGGAGTTGCAGGCATAGGATTCTCGACGGATGCGATCGGCGTTCCCTCCACGTCGAGAGATCGGGTTTCGGATAGTACGCAAGAGAGTCTTCAGTGTAAGCCTTGGTTTGCATCGAGGGATTGTGTTCCAATCCACATCAATAGGAAAGAGTCGTTTGCGGTTACTTGCGACTGCTAGTTTGCAAAGCTCCTCTTCATTGACCGGTCTGTTCCACTGGAAAGCGATGTACCCGGGAGCTACGACCGCAAAGCCCAGTTCCAAGTAAGAACTTTAGCGTTACTATTGCGGTCATACCGAGATATTAGGATCGCGAGGCAATATACGTGCACACTCTGCTCCGTTCCCCATCCACAAGACAGTCAACATCAACCATCAATGCAATCCTGAGCGTGTTAGTAGCATCGCTTGGGTCAGCTTTGCTTTGCACAAGTGCTGCACTTGCAGAAACAGCCAGAGATGTCTATGTTCCCGAAGTCTTAGAGCCTTGGGTCGACTGGGTCCTTCAGAACGAAGACCTCTACCACTGTCCCTTCGATTCGCAAGACGAGGGAATACAAACCTGCATGTGGGTCTCTGAAGTTGTTGTAGATGTACGGCGCGAGGAACCTACCGGTGCCTCCTTTCAAATTGGTGTTCATGTATTTGCAGAATCCCACCTGGAACTTCCAAGATCCAATGCACACCGCCCTCAAGACGTTCGTCTAAATGGAGAAGTTGCTACTTTGGGGGGAGGTAATGGAACCCCTCGATTGACACTGCCCGTCGGTAGGCATGTAGTTACCGGAGAATTGGTTTGGCACGTGAATGCAGCCCCCCAATACCTCTACCTTCCCGCAGCTGCGATTGTCAAGTTGAGAGTGGACACTGAGGGAGAGCTGCGCCCCTTCTTGGACAACGACCACAAGAGACTCTGGTTAACTCAAAGGACTGAGGCCACTGAACCCGTTGCAGACACATTGGGTATAAAAGTCTTTCGGCAACTAACCGACGGAATTCCCCAGCGTCTTACAACCTACATTGAACTTGCTGTTGGCGGCAATCCCCGAGTAGTTGACCTAGGCAACGTTCTCCCTGAGGAGTTCAGCTTGATCGGGGTCTTGTCCCAAATTCCGGCCAGTATCAATTCCGAGGGACAGTTGAGCGTCCTTGTGTCCAGAGGCGAACATGTCGTTTCCGTCAGGGCACGAGCGAATCGGCTAATCAACTCTTTCGCCTACCAGCGAGCTGGTGAAGATTGGCCTCCGGACGAGATCTGGGGATTCGAACCCAACCGCGAGCTTCGAGTTGTTAGCGTGGAAGGCCCGGCTCGTGTGAATTTGAGCCAAGTCAAAGCTCCGAATCCCATGTTGGGGAGTGACGTATATGGCTATATCGTCACCGATGGTGCGCCCATCACACTAGTCGAGGAACAACGTGGTAATGTCAATCCCAACCCCGCAAAGTTTGCAATTTCTCGCGACCTCTGGCTCAACTTTGATGGAAGTTCGTTCGTTGTAGCCGACAGAATTCTTGCTACAACAGACACTGAACTACGCATCGCTGCTAACTACCTGCCGGGTAAGGTGTTAGTCGACAATGAACTACGGCTCATTACTTTCGAAGATCCAGAGAGCAAGACTCGACCTGGCATCAACATAGATAAACGAGCGTCTCGAATCCGAGCTGTAAGCGAGGTGGAACGAACCAGTCGTATGTCGTCGAATGGCTGGGACGTCGACTCTTTCGCTTTGGGCGCAATGTTGCATCTACCCCCTGGATGGCGTCTTATGGGTACCTTCGGCGTCGACAAAGTGGAAAACTCATGGTTGTCAATGTGGTCTATTTGGGATTTGTTTATTGGCCTTCTGCTTGTCTCGCTAGTCTTTCGATTTGCAGGACCAATATGGGCTACGCTCGTCGCGTTCGCCGTTCTTCTAACCTACCAGGACAACTTCCTGCCAACGGTGGGTTGGCTTGTTCTGGCGGGCATCGTATATTTGCACAGTCTTGTCAAGACCGAGTGGTTTCGTTCAGCGTCAACCGTCATTTACTGGATACTGGCCGTGATCGTAGCTGTAGTTACGATCTACCACGCTGCATTTACCGCCCGGTATGCCATTTTCCCTCAGTTTGAACCCTACGACAGACACAACGTGATCGAGTCTGCGCATGAGCAGACAGGGATGGCTTTTGAAGCAGAGTTCGACCAAGAATATAGAGTTACGAATCGAAGTGTTCAGGCTCAACCGAAGGAATATTTGCAGGTTACCGGCAGTCGTCTCCCAGTTCCCGAGGACATAGTTTTAGAATCTGACGTGGTGGATCTTCCAGACGATCTTCCAACAGACCAGATCAGAGTCAGTGCTCCTTCGTTGTCAGGCGACTTTGGAACCAGTTCACAAGGCGTCACAATCCAAACTGGTCCCGGGCTCCCATCTTGGGAGTGGCGTTCTGCAAACCTTGAGTGGTCTGGCCCTGTACAGAGTGACCAATCATTTTCGCTTGTACTTCTTCCTCCATGGGCAACTCGAATCATTGCGGCGTTGGGAGCACTGCTAGCGCTACTAACAATTGGCTTTCTGGTCGCCATAAGATCGAGAACTGCAAAAGAACATCTACCAAAAATCCTGCAAGGTGTACTGCCATTGCTTGCATTGCTAGTCCTGCTCCCAACTGACTCTTGGGCTTCGGTTCCCGATTCCAGGATACTGCAGCAACTGCAACATCGATTGACTCAACCACCCGATTGTCTACCAGATTGCATATTCGTTGAGGACGTCCAAGTTACGGTAGACGAAGATGAACTGAGACTCAATCTCTTAATTCATGCTGAAGACAGCATCGGTGTAGCTTTGCCTAAGAGTGACAACTCCTGGAATCCCGATTCCATACTCGTCAACGAGACGGCCAGCCCCCTCAGTCGCGGGCCGAATGGTGAGACCTTTGTGCTGCTTGATCGCGGCAACCATAACGTCAGCATCACAGCAACAGTATCCGCTCTCACACAGTTCGACATAGCGTTTCCAATTAAGCCTAGTCGCATAGACATCAATGCTCCGAGTTGGTTGGTAGAAGGACTTGTCGAAGGAAAATTGAAGTCCTCGCAAATTACGTTGGCCCGACAAACTCCTGGCGAGGTTCAAGATGAATCTTCTTTGCTGGCTGCATCACAATCTATCCAACCTTATGTACTGGTCCAGCGGAGTTTGAGTCTTACGTACGAGCCTACCGTGAGCACCATCGTTACACGTATCGCACCTCTTACGGATGCCTTCACAGTTCAGATCCCGCTGTTGCCCAATGAAGCTGTACTCGATACACGAGGCACTGTGCAGGATGACCAAGTAACACTGGCTTTCGCTGAAAATCAGCGCAGCCACTCTTGGTCTAGTCAGATTTATTTCGATGGCGAGATTCAGCTAACAGCCCCGAAACTTGACGAAAGAAAGGAAGAATGGTCGGTTCGCGGTTCTGATTTCTGGTCGTTTGAGTATGAAGGCATTACTCCAATTCAGTCCGATTTCAACCAGACGGTGTTCTCTCCACGATCTGAGGAAACCCTTTACTTGGACTTGACCAGACCAGAACCCGTACCTGGAAATACTCTAACAGTGGAATCTGCACGAGTCGATTATTTAGTGGGCAATCGTTCGCATGAAGCCAACCTAGTTCTCCGGATCTTTGCATCCCAATCAGCAGACATGGAAGTTGATCTTCCCGATGGTGCCGATGTCCAGCGCATTGTTGTTGGAAGAGAAGATCAACCGATTCCAGCTTCGTCGAGGATCGTGTTGCCTGTCCAGACCGGGCACCATTCCTACGAAGTCGAATGGTTGGAGGATTCTGGAGCGGGTCTAGTGTTCAGCACGTCGGAAGTGCAATTGGGTCAAAGCGCTCGCAACATCGATCTAACCATTCGTTATCCACTCGATCGGTGGACTCTCTTTTTGGGTGGTCCGACTCTCGGAGCGGCTGTCATGTTTTGGGCAATTGTTATTGTGGTACTCATCGTTGCTGTTGGCTTATCCCGATTGCCAAATATTCCCATCACAACCATGGATGCCGTCTTATTCTCGTTAGGAGCCACCCTCATAAATCTATGGGCGTTGCTCATCGTTGGAGCATGGTTTCTAGCCATCTGGGTTCGTTCCCGCAAGAAGGAAATCGACAGCCGTAAGTTCTTCTACTACCTCAAGCAGTTGGCATTCATCGCTTTGAGTTTGTTAGGTCTTGTAGCACTTGTTGCATTGGTACCGTCAGCGCTTTTGGGAAATCCTGAGATGCACATTGCCGGCAATGGTTCGAGCTGGGAACAATTTAATTGGTTCGCCGATGTCAGCGGATCCACTCTGCCAACCGCTTGGGTGTTCTCGTTGCCAGGTTGGGTTTTCTTGCTGGCTATGTTGGCATGGTCTCTTTGGCTTGCATTTGCATTGCCGCGTTGGACTAAAGCGGCGTGGTCAGCCGTCTCTGAACCCGAATTGTGGCCACCATTCGACACTTGGATACGGTACCGTGAACGACAGCGGGCACGCAAGGAAGCGAGGGAAGCGCGAAAGAAAAGGAAGCAAATTGAAGCGTAGCGCAGGGACCGAGTCTCGATTACAAGAACATTCGTGAGTGAAGCAAGAGAGTCGCAAAAGTACGAAGCAGTGTGATTCGTCTGTATCTTCGCTCACGTCGCCGAGATATCTAGAGAGACGATTGCTTCCCAAACAGTAAGCAATCCGATAATGTAGGATGTCTGACTACCTCTGCTAGAAAGTGTCAGTGATCTCGGCGATTTCAGCTTTTCGATGTGTATTGACTGAGATCCGTCGAACTTATCTCTACAAGTTATTTCTTGTCGGACTGAGTATCGTATTTCAACAGTCAATGATTATGGCAATGCAGTATGACTGAACCTGTTACATCTTCACCAGCTTTAGGTTACAACAATACTTCATTTCTTGAGGGAATTACTTCTATGGAGACCTTTCGATTGCAAAGTCTAGCTCATAGTGTATTGATCTCCATCAGATTGTCATTCTGTTAGAAATAACGGAATTTGGTTTCTTGTTGAGCAACGATGAAACGGGGAAGGCGGAACGCTTCTTCAGTCAGCTCAAGCGGGAACTGCGGGAGATCTGTCGCAACGACACGCGTCGGCAAGCGACCGTCCGCATCAACGACTACATTGTGGGGCTCTACAACGTGATGCAACGCCTGGCCGGTGCCGAAGCTGTTGTCCGAGACGTCACCTTGGATACCGAAGGTCGATCAACCAATATATTATATAAGGAAGAACGCAAGCATACTAGTGTCCAAAAAAAGTGCCACAAACCTTGTTGATGTAGAATCCGGACAGAGTCTAAATAGCTATTTTTTGTGAGAGGAAGAAGCTCAGCAAGGAGGGATGAGACCATGTTGTTTGCAAACAAGACATTTACAAAATCTGCACAATTCAATCAATCGATCAACATTCAACATTTACACACTATTGAAATAGAGTTTTGTACTCCGGATCGTCGTCAACATACTTTCTCAATTTCTCGATCTGTTCATCTGTGAAGACGTGAGATTTGCCTCGGTACCTTGTGAGTAGCAATCCTGCGGTCCTCGATCGCGCTTGATGAGATGGGAGACTGTCCACATGATCAGCTAGAACACTCGGGTCGTTATGCAACAATGATGGAGCCAAGGATTCCAAATATCTACCCCGATTTTCCAGTTGCAACTGATTTGTAAGTTCCAATGCCTTTTGAGACTCACCGACTTTTACCAAACTCTCGCCAATCGAATGGATTGCGTGCTCTTTCGTTCTTTCGTCACGTACACGTGAAAGCAATTCAATGCCTTTATCGAGGTTTCGCACCGCAACCGCCAGAACCACTGAAGATTCTAGACCAACATTAGAGGTGCCTACTTCCTCGTCTAATGCGTACTTGAATGCGGCTTCAGGATCTGATCGGGCAAGAGTAGCAAACGCAGTAGCCATTAGATCTTGTCTCATTTTGCTATTACCAATCTGTGGGCTCGTCTGGACCCAATTCAGTGCGGCTTGGAAATCGATCTGAGCCCAGTTTGTAACAATAGCTTCCCCGACTATCTGTTTGCTTCTGTTATCTTCAAGTCTATGCAACATCTTCGAAGCCTGTTGAGGAGAGGAAAAAGCGATGGATGTCATGGCTCGTCTACCCGTAAGAGCACGAAGGTTTGGAGGCACCCGCTCTATTTCGTCCATCACATCAAAAGGATCAATCTCAACCCAGGTGAGAAGCACTGCATGCTGCAAAGAAGTGCGCAATCCGGTTGCTTCTAAGACAGCTACGGCATTTAATGCAGATTCTGGATCGGACTGCGCCCATGTCGATGCAATTCGCGCCGCAAGAAACTGCATTCCCTCCGGATTAAGATCTGTCAAAATCTTGAATGCACGAGATGGATCGTTGCGAGCAATCTTGTCCAAGACCGAGACAATGACGCCGAGTCGGGTTGGCCCGCTTGGGACGTCTCTTTGGATCTTATCGAAAACCGCAGCTCCCATAGAGCTTTCAAGAACACCGGCGATGTTTGCTAGATGGACTATATGTAGTGTTGGTAACTGTTTTAGTTCGTGTTCATGCCGTGAAATGAACTCGCTCCACGCCAACTCGGGGTCATCAATGGTTTCGTCTAGAAACAATTCGTCTATACGAAAATCAGAGTAATCTTCGCCCAGGATTTCCCTAGCCAAATCTTGTTGAGTTACTACGGATAGGTCGTCTCGGGACAACAAAATACCCTCAACAGCTGCTAACTTTTCAAATACTTGGAGATCGTTGGCAGATTGAATTGCTTGATCTAAGTTCGAAATAGACCAGACTTGAAACACAATTCGCACTAGCATGGATCGGGATTCTGGAGGGAATCCTTCAATGCTGTTCAGTGCTGACTCTGGGCTGATTAAAGCGAGCTCCCTAATGGCTAAACTTTGAACTTCTAGCTGAAGTTGGTTTGAAGGAAGATCCGTCGATTGCAGTAAAACGTCCTGCAACGAGGATTGAGTTAGGGTACCGAGCTGTAGACGCAATGCCAGACTGCGTGTGGACTCCCGATTAAATCGCAGAAGAGCCGCAACGTCAATCGAAATTTTTGATTTGGCGTGCTCACTTGAAGCTTCTCCTAAATTTTGGCTGGCGTCTGTCTGCGAATGCACTTGACTTTGAGGCTCAGATATCATTTCATCGTTAGAACAGCCACCAACACAAGCTAGCAAAGCCGTAAGCAGTGCTAGAATGAAGAGGTACGCTGAGTCTTTCGATTCATACAACTTTGGTGCGACCATATTTTTCTTCTTCACTTAAATTTCCAGATCAACAGATTGCCTTAGAAACCTTGATTAGACGTAGCTGGCTTGAACTGGATAATTGCATTCTTGGCTAGTTACTCTTGCATTCCTTCGGAACTAGATCAGGGGCACTAGATTGCTTTGAAAGCAAGGCTTTAGCTTGTCGATACTTTGCGAACCAGACTATATTTGAAACCAGACTCAACAAGCCAAGTGCGAGAAGTACAGAATAGTCTGCAACTGTAGAGTCAACCGCATTGACATTGTTGATTGCTCGATAGGCGATCCAGAGGATGATCAACAACGAGATCAATGCGGTTGCTGCCATAGCAATGTCCACATGCTTGGATTCCTTTCCTCTGATGTCTCTTGTGTACTTCTTATACCACATAAGATTGGGAATCATTACCAATATCCAACCACAAAGCATGAATTGAACAATCGCTTCTGTAAACATTTTTCTACACTAGCCGTGTTCTACTATCGAGACAATCAAAAACTGTTATTCTCTACATCGCTGAATATGCAATACGCCGTTCCAACTACGGCGATGATAACGCCACCAGCGATAAAGACACTGCCCGCAGTTGCAAGCACAGTTATTTTAAGAAAACCTCCAGCCCAACCTACTATTAGTCCGGTCAGGGTGGATGATCCAGCGGCGAGATTAATTGCATCCCTAACTAAGGTGGTGCAATCCGGATACTCGTTGAAGCAATCAGTGTCGGAATTGGTCGGGTCGTGCGGGCATTTGTCCTTTATATCAATTGTTCCGTCACCGTCCGTATCAGGTGCGCAAAATATCTGTCCGAATTGGGATCTTCCATCATAAATCTCACCCGAAACTGTACTACCATCCGACAAAGTAAAAGAACATGCTTTCCCTGCATCTGCAGGTCCAAAAGGGTTGTTGTTAACGACACAAGTATGTCCGCTAGGGCAATCGTAATCGGGATCATCTGAATACCAAGGAGGGAACGGGTTGGGATCGATCCAGGGAGTTTGTTGGCTCACAATGTACTGATCGAGCCAATTCAAGTGCTCGAAATATTCATGCGCAGCCCCTTACTCCTCAAGATTGATGTACTTGCATCCTTTAGACACCTCTCCCGTGCTCATATTTGTCACGGTAACGCATTGCCAGATGATCCTAGCGTTTGCATCGGGGCTTGCAAGCGCGAATCCGAAAAGAAAGGGAATTACTGCTTTAAATAAACAGGTATACTGCCTCCGGGATTAAAAGGGATTGGCTGACTATTTCTGCCTTGATATCCACGAAGGATCGAGATCCGGCTGTGCTAAGGGCCGATCTCTCCTATTTCGGCCTAGTCCGAAGTGGACTCTTTGCATCTCGTTCGGACTCATCGGTGGTTTTGCCGCCACTTTTGTGCTGATCAGAAGGCTTGTTTATTTAAAGCAGTAATTCCCAAAAGAAACAGTCCCATCAGCCCAAGTGAAAGTTAGCGTCTCATCATTGAGTTCCTTGAGTGTGTTATTGGTCACTCTATGACACTTTCATTGCAGAAAAGTTTCGACAATCTCAAAACCACTTCAAATCTTTTCTTGTCAAATGCTCAACTCCTGAAACGCTTGGTGACGAATTTACTCTCATTTGGATTCTAACGAAGTACTTGTTCTCACCCTCTTTGAATCTGATCTAGTCCCAATTGATATTCCATTGAACGAGCATGTAGCTTCCATGATCTCCTGTGTGATGCTCGAACACCGCCTTGACGCTCACTCCAATTTCCACGTCTTGGCGTGAATCGCCCACAAGATTTCCAACCATTCGTGCGCCATTTCGATCCGGAATTCCCAACTTTAAGCGAGAATACATGCGGCTTCCAACCTTACCATTTCAGGTTTATGAAGAGCAAGTAAAACAGATGTTCTTCAACCAAATTATGAGATATGCATTATTTGACATCCTTGATGGGAGAATGTCGGGAGCAATGACAGAGCAATACGTTCCATTTCTTGAGCAACCCACAAATGCTGTTGAACTTTCACTCAATTACATGAGAACTAAGCTGATCGGTGGAGTTCGTGGCACTTTCTGAGACAGTTCGTTAGCATAGCCAGCTGTGGAGGAGGAAGTCCACGACCATGTCCAAGCGTAGAAGTTTCGAACCCAAGTTCAAGGAGCAGACCGTTGCGCTTGCGTTGAATTCGCGGTTGTCGCAGACGCAGATCAGCGAGGAGCTGGGGATTTCCCAGGGCCTGCTGTCGCGTTGGGCGATAGAGCACTATGCGCGTTGCGAGCAGGGCTTAGGAGCGGACTGGAAGATTAGTTTGGATCCTTGGTCGGGAACCTATGGAAGATACCGACCGAGTGCAATCGTGGCGTTTGATCCAAGTGTTGAAACTGCGCGTTTTCCGCTGAAATTCCGGTCAGGGGCGAGTGGTCGCTATCGTACTGGTTTCCAACCAATTTGCACATCATGCAGAGACTCGGTACTAGCTACAACTTTGAACTTCGACACGCAAAACAAGAGAAGACGATACAAGCCGGAATTCCAGACTTCGGGGGTTGGATGAACGTCGGAGAGTTCAACATCTGCGATTCCGTCGTCGAACTAGATCTCGTTTCCGTCGAACCAAGGAATTCCGTACGTTTGGCCGATGCGATTCAGTGGACTCCTACTGAAGAGTACACGTAATAGAAGACAACGCCGACCAGCATTGTCTAGTAACTTGTACTAGCTGGCAGGTTTGCCCGCCCAACTCTCGTTACTTATGCTCTTGTTGCTAATCCTCGTCACGGTATTTCTCACCAGCGTGCTGTCCGGGATGATCGGAATGGCGGGCGGCATCGTCCTCATGGCTGTTCTTGTGACGCTCACGCCCGTGACTCACGCCATGATTCTGCACGGAATCGTCCAAAGTGTTGCGAACGGAGCTAGGTTCTGGTTCCTTAGAGAACACATGCTCTACCAAGTACTACCTGGATATTTGCTGGGATCTCTCATAGCAATTGGGGTCTTTTTTACCTTCAGCGTTGTACCCAACGAAAACCTAGTATTAATTCTGTTGGGCCTGACTCCGTTGGTCGCACACCTAATTCCTAATCACATCTTGTCCGTCGACATACGCAAACCAAGAGTTGCATTTCTTTGTGGATGCTCGGTTGTCGGACTACAACTCACACAGGGAACATCGGGTCCGCTCTTGGATCTCTTCTACCAATCGTCGCCGCTAAACCGATTTCAAATAGTGGCCACTAAGGCGTTTACGCAAACGGTTGGTCATGTGTGTAAGACCACCTACTACCTCTATGCATCGATTAGCCTTTCCGACCTGGAGGCTCAGCTCAATCCGTTATGGCTACTGCCTGCGGTCCTGTTGGCACTAGCAGGAACTTGGTTAGGTACTAGGATTCTTCATCGGATGCCGGAAGAGTCGTTTCAGAGATACGTTCCCTGGGCCATGGATGCCATTGGATTGCTTTGCGTCGCAAAAGGTATCTCTGGTCTAGTTCACGGTGCGGCGGCTTGATTATTGGGTTGGACAACAAAGAGAAGATCACCTGCATTGACCTGCTGACCCGACGACACATTTATTCGTGTGATCTTGTATTCCAGATCTTCGGGATACAAGGGGTTTGAGTCCACATTGAGGTCACGAAGTTGTAAAGGGGTGAAGACCTTAAAGGCCTCAATCTGACATAGGGTTCGATCCGTCTTTATGCTCTCGTTCGGAATGACGTAGTCGTTTTCAGTTGGCGTCGGTTTCAAGTAGAAAATGCCGGTTGTTGGAGCGAGAACTTTGAGCTCGTCGCTTCCTTCAATAGCAATGGAATTTGCGTCGATGCCCGCTGACTGATCACCCATCGTCGCTTCCATCTCGGTAATGAGCTCATCCGCATCGGTGCGAACCAGAAACTCTTCCAAGTAGTCGGTCGTATATGTTCCCTCTAGAAATACTGAGTCCCGTAAGACACTTTTTAACAATGCAATGTTGGTACCAATCCCTTCGATTTGAACTTTGGATAGGTACTTCATCAACCGCTGAGCCGTGGTCTTGCGATTGGCTCCACGTGCAATCACCTGTGCGATCATGCTGTCGTAGTAAGGGGAAATGAACTTTCCTTCCGCAGCAATCGAAATCACCTCAACATTGGGATCCTTGGGGAACTTGCATTTGGATATCTGCCCAGCGCTTGAACGAAATACCAGGTTCCCGTCTGCGTCTCGCACCAATCGCTCTGCATTCACTCTCGCTTCGATTGCATAGCCATTGCGCTCAACCCTTAGCTTCTCAATGTTTGAGCCCCCTGCAATGGTGAATTGCTGACTCACAATGTCTACTCCCGACACAAGCTCCGTGACGGGATGTTCGACTTGCAATCGAGTGTTCATCTCCATGAAATAGAGACAATCGGCCTCCACATCGTAAATGAACTCAAGAGTGCCGGCGCCTACGTAGTCAACCTGATTGGCAATTGCTTCGCTGTCCCTTTGAATCTGTTCGAGATATTTCTCCGGCAGCATTGTGGAACCGGATTCTTCAAATATTTTCTGTTTGTTTCGTTGCACACTGCAATCGCGGATGCCAGGCACTTTGGTATTCCCAAATTGATCTCGAAGTATCTGCGCCTCTATGTGACGAAGTTTCTCTACATATTTCTCCAAGTAGACGTCGCTACTTCCAAATGCCGCTCTTGCCTCCACTGACACTCGTTGAAACGACTCGTGAAACTGCCCTTGCGACTCAACCAACTGAATTCCCTTCCCACCTCCACCATGAACAGCCTTAATGAGGATGGGGTAGCCAATCTCCTGTGCAATTTCCTCTGCCTGGTCTATATCCGCAACGATTCCATGACTGCCGGGAACTACCTGAACTCCCAAACTCATGGCAGTGTTGATGGCATTGGATTTGTTACCCATCGTCTCCATGCTGGAAACGGGTGGTCCAATGAAATTGATACCGTTCGACCGGACGAGCTCTGCGAATTGACTGTTTTCCGAGAGGAATCCGATGCCCGGATGAAGCGAATCAACGCCTTCACTCTTCGCAATGGCCAAAACAGAACGGGCATTGAGATAGCTTTCGTCAGGCGTGCTTCCGCCAATGCACACTACCTTGTTTTGATCGGCGACCATGTCTGCCGCGCACGACTCCATATCTGGATCAGACTGAACCAGTACGACATCAACGCCGATTCTTTGGGCGACGCGAACGATTTTCACTGCAGCGCATCCACGTGCGTGAACGAGAACCCGTTTTATGGGCTTGTACAGATCCAGTGCGCTGAATTGGTCACGAGTTACGGGCATTTGGGCTGTGCGTACCGCGGTTAGGGAGCCCTCCATGACACCTGCTACAACATCGGTGATGGAGACATCAGGAAGCGGTATCTCTGGATCAACATCCCTGAGATCTCCGTCGAGATTTCCGTGGAACGGATGCTTGACCAATCCTTGCATTGCGCCAGGTACAGCTACCAGATAGTTCGACAGGATGGAGTCGAGAGGCAAATAGCTGGGAACGACGATTTGGCCCGCAAATGGCATGCTAGTTCCAGACAGATAGTAGGTGTGGACGAGCGGGTGAGTAACAAAACTTGCCTGTGCACCTCCTGTGCAATCTCCATAACCAAAGACGATCACTGGGAGATCGTAGTCTCTTACAAAGTGCGTAATGCGGTCATTAATGGCAGCCATCGAGAACAGCGCACCCGCACCCTCTTTGGTTTGCATTCCTCCGGAAGAAATGAAACAAACAAGGGGCAATCTCTCTTCGGCGCAGGTTTGAAGTAGCCGGCAGAATTTCTCTGCGCTCGCCATATCGAATGCGCCAGCTTGAAATGAGGAATTCGAGATCACCGCTCCGACGCGCAGCCCACCTTCAATACCTTTGAACTTGCCGACGCCGGTCACAGTCCCACAAGGGGGCTTTTCTTGTTCCAGTGCTGCTTCAATGGACATCCGAAATCCTGGAAATTCGCATGGGTCACTGCTGAGCAAGTCAGAGAACAATTCCTCAAAGTCATCGAAAAACATGTCACGAAAAGCTTCAAAAGTCGTACTTCGGGTGCCTTTGTACTCTGTGAGAACCTCCTGGATTTGAAGATCTCTATACGCATTGTTCAAACGATTCCAAAAGTCCTTCTTTCGACCGATGTTCCGTGGCTTGATCCGACCGTTGAATCTCTTGCCCTCCAACTCATTGGTAAGCAACGAAACAACCAGATGCTCGAAGAAAAAGGTAACCACAACAAACAGCGTGTCAGACACATACGGATAGCTCGCCTTCTTCCACTCTTCAACGGCCATAAGGAATTTTCGTAGTCCAACTGTAGACTGAAAACGGAAATACCATTCCGAAAAACTATCAAGGAATTCTTCTACGTCGACTTCTTCCGCCAAGCCTTTGCCTAGACTTGCCCGAACGGACGAACGAACCGAATCACGAAGAAGCTTCCTGACAGTAGCTCGATCTAGTGACTGTGTACTTTTGGCTTCAACTGCAATCGACTTTAGATTCGTGAGCGTCTCGTCATAAACTGCATTCAAGATAAGCAAGTATTGGAGTTCGCTAATGAACAACTTCCTCAAGTCGGGATCTCGAATGATGTCCAGCAAGGTTTCAACCGCTGGCTCCGTGGACTCTTGATGTTCGACGACAGCTGTGTCTGTCTTTCTAAAGTGGTCGCCAAATCGCTCATTTATCAGATTTCTGTTGTATGAGGTGGATGGTTTAGATACCACCAGTGCCGTTCCCTCTGATGGAGCGGTCGAGTCTGACAATACGACATGGTCCCCCGAAATGACCAAATTCAGCTCGATAGCCAGGAGCTCTGAGAGTTGCTCCTCCGTCATCTCCTCGGTGCCTACCCGGCCCAGTAATTTCTTACCGTAATGAGTAAATCGCTCTCGGAGAACCGGTCCTAGTTCACTGTCGGTCGAGATGGATCGCAACATAATGTGAGGACTGACAATATCCTTCGATTCGATCAAGTCCCGTGAAGCAGACTCGTTTTGCAGATAGTCAATGAGCGAGAGCAGGTTCCCTGCGGCATCCGTCTTCCACCGATTGACGAGATAGGACCCTACAACAGATAGCAGTGTTTTTCGGGCATTTTCAAAATTCTTGCGTGGCTCTCCTAGGAAGAACCTCCCAAATCGCCCTCGGGTCTCACCAGCAGCCGCTTTGGTAGATAGATAGGTACGCCATGTTCGCCGCAATGCGTCGTCATAGACGATTCGGTCAGGATCCTGCAACCACTTGAGAAAAGTGCGGCGTCTATCCTGATCCTGGCGGACAGAGAGCTCTCCCTCCGGGATGTCCCTTTGCGCCAATCGACCGTATTGGCCCTTTCCAGTCGACTTGATTCGTCTTCGAACACGTAGATATCGCGAAAACCGGTACGCCAATCCAAAGACATTCAAGTAGTCAGTAGGGTTCTCAACAAACTCGAAGAGTGATGCGCTTTCAGTCTGTTGCATTCGTTCTGTCGGATAGAGATATCGATCCAGGACGTGCTTGTACTCTGATAAGAACATCTCTTCTTGGGCTACAAAAGCCTTCGTACTAGCCTCGACCGAGCTTATGCCGGTGACGATTGCTTGTCTGAAATTCTCGAGCTTGTCGCCAGTCTCACCAGGGACATAGTCAATGATTCCATCGATATTGCCTTGGCGCATGAGTTCATAGGGGGACAGCCCTACATGTTTTGCGCATTCCTGCCAGGACAGATTCAGACGTCGCGCAATATTTGCTAGACCACGAGGTTGAATAGTGCTAAATAATCCGTCCCTAACTGACAGAATCATGTTGCTTGCGGCAAGCGGAATGGCTCCTCCCGAGTAACCAATGCCAAATATGACGCCAATATTAGGTACATCAACGTCGGACATCACAGCAATCAACCGAGAGATATTGTGTGCCTGATTGCCACGGTTTGCCACTTCGTCCGCAGCAGCGCCTGGCGTATCCATTAGGCTGACAATGGGTATGGCTCTACGTGCACACCTCTGAACGAACTCCGCCGCCATGGAGTGTTCTTCAGGTCCCCACTCTCCATTGCGGTAGGTTCGATCTTGTGCAACAAAGCCGACGACTCGACTATCGCTCTCAAAATCCATTTCGACAAGTGCGTCGAAGTATGCTCCTTTGTTGGTCGCTTGAGTAACACTTCCCAACAATTGAATGGCATCCGAAGCTGGCAGCCTATTGGGCAACTCAGCAGGGGAAACGACGGCTTCGATATAGCTGTCAATATCCATGCGTTCAAGCGCATCAAGCTGCGCCTGAATTTCAGTTGGGCTCAAGAGACCTCGAACCGAGAAGCTAGATTCCGGATCGGCAGTCGGAAATAGATTGAATTCCCTGGCTTGCCTCTCAGCGCTAAGAAATAGTCGTTCCGTATCCAAAGATCTCAATTCCCGTTCGAGATAAATCTCGTTTGGTCAATGTCGTACTCAATACAACAATGGAATTATCATTATGTCCGTAGATTCAAATCCTAGCAACCGGGTTAGGGATACGGTGGCAAATGGGAAGTATGCGCATTGCAGTTCTGACTGTATCGGACACAAGAACAGTCGACACCGATACTTCTGGAGATTTTTTGGCAAACGCTATCGAAAAGGACGGTCATATGCTGGCCGAAAGGAAAATCGTCAAGGACGATGTATATCGCATTCGAGCGATAGTGTCGAATTGGATTGCCGATAGTGAAATCGATGTCATTGTATCAACTGGAGGCACCGGTTTTAGTGGTCGAGACAGTACTCCTGAAGCCCTTCGTCCCTTGTTCGATAAGGTGATTGAAGGATTCGGAGAAATCTTTCGCCACCTTTCTCTGTCCGACATTGGAACATCGACAATTCAGTCGAGGGCAGTTGGTGGATTGGCTAATTCCACAGTGATCTTTGCCGTCCCAGGTTCGACAGGTGCATGTCGATTGGCCTGGAATGGCATCTTGCGTGAGCAACTTGACGTAGACTTTAAACCCTGTAACTTCGCAGAACTCATTCCCAATCTAAGACAACCAGGAGCAAAGTTGCTCTGAAGGGAATCGTACGACTTGATCTTCCATTGTGCGGACGTGCTCGCGCCTTCACTGTATGCTATACAGCTAGCAAGAGCTGTCGCAAACGCTAGCAACCACCGACTTTATTCGAAGTTTCGCATCGGACGAGAGGTAATTCTGTGAGTCGACTACCTGTGATTGTCGGTTTTGGAGGGATAAATCCAGCAGGACGTGTGTCCTGCCATCATGCCTACCGCCGAACTGTAATTGATGCATTACCATCGGTTGCAGCCGATGAGACATATCGGTCCTTGCAAGGTCTGATGGGCATACTGCCCAACAATGAAGACCAAGCCAGTCGCGACTATATCCTCGACCACACTTTAGTCCGAAAGATCGAATTGTTCGATATCAATGATTGCGATTTTCAAAAGGCGTCCACAATTCATCCCAACAACGGTAAGTCCATTGAGTTTTCAATACCGGTCCGGCAACTCCCCGAGACGATTCCCGATGGTTGGAAGGTCAAGTCGACTCAGAACGGCAAAATCGAAGTCGAGGTGACTGAAGAGACTCCAGTACTCTTTCCGGATCAGCGCAAAGCTCGTGTGACTTCTGCTGGTCAGCTGCCTACGGGATTCGATCCAGCTGCAACCTATCCTTCTAGAAATCATCCTCGCGGCTTACAAGTCACCATCGCTAGCTCTTCCGATGCTCTGCACTCTCTTGGCATTCCGTGGGAAAAAGTTCGTAGTCACGTTGGTCCAGACGAGATTGCTGTCTTTGCCGGCAGTGCCATGGGTCAGCTCGACGCAAATGGAAACGGCGGAATGCTTCAAGCTCCCTACAGGGGTAGACGACCGACGTCTAAGCAAATTGCGCTGGGGCTCTCTGAAATGCCCGCTGACTTTGTAAATGCCTATGTCCTTGGTTCTGTCGGTGCAACTGGAGGAATCATTGGTGCGTGCGCAACCTTTCTCTATAACGTCAAGCAAGGCGTGGACGAGATTCGAAACGGAGGTAAGAGAGTTGCAATGGTAGGAGGTGCCGAAGCTCCAATCACGCCAGAAATAGTTGAAGCCTACCGAATTATGGGAGCGGTCGCCGAAGATGAGGCTCTCATGGCATTGGATGGTTCGGACGTACCTGACAATCGTCGCGCTTGCCGACCATTCTCATCCAATGCCGGATTTACCCTCGCGGAAGCCGGGGTATATCTCATGCTCATGGACGATGAGCTTGCCGTTGAACTTGGAGCAGAGATCTATGGGTCTGTACCATCCGTCTTCATCAATGCGGACGGGTTTAAGAAGTCGATACCGGGACCCGGTGTTGGCAACTACCTAACAGTGGGTAAGGCACTAGCTCTCACGCGATCAATTCTGGGCGACGATGCTGTTCGACACCGATCTTGCATTCACGCTCATGGGACAGGAACTCCTCAAAACCGTGTGACCGAGTCCCACATTCTCAACGAAATGGCCAAAGTGTTTGGAATCGAGAAGTGGCCCGTTGCAGCTATCAAAGCATACTTGGGACACACGCTTGCAGCGGCATCCGGCGACCAAATGACATCCATACTGGGAACCTGGGTCTACGGGTGGCTTCCTGGAATCGCTACGATCGACCACATCGCAGATGATGTGTACGACAGCCACTTGCATTTGAGTTCTGAGCACTTTGAGATCGACCCAACAATTGGATTGGACGTCGCGCTTGTAAACTCAAAGGGGTTTGGTGGAAACAATGCTACAGGCGTGGTCCTATCACCCAAAATAACTTCTCGAATGCTCCAGTCCCGTTATGGAAAGAAAGCAATGACTGCCCACCGAATACGGAATGAGAGTGTGAAGGATGCAGTACAAGACTACGACAAACGCGCAACTTCCGATGGGATTCCTTCAATCTATAAGTTCGGCGAGCAAGTCTTGGAAGGTGGAGACCTCAGCTTCGACTCAACCTCCATTGAGGTACCTGGCTACGGCAAATCAATTGATCTGACACAACCCAACCCGTATTCTGACATGCAGCCGTACGACTTGGAGTGAAGTCCTCTAGTAGCTATATTCGCTAGTTAAGCTCGACCTTCGATCCCCTCAACAGATGGATTCTCTTACGAACCATGTCCTTGAAGGAAGGTGACTCGATGAGTTCTAAGGCTTGTTCCAGCAATTCCTTAGCCATGCCACTATCGCCCAAATCCAGCCAGACCTCAGACTTCTCGACCAGTACTTCGGGACTATCGTCTGCCAATAAAGCTTTGTAGTCCAAAACTCGCAAAGCATCCACGTGTCTGTCTCGGCCGCCCAACGCAAGTCGAACATTGTTCAGCATGCGTAGAGCAATGTCGCGATTTGTGGCTCTGGAAAATAGTGGTGTTCGATCAATGCCCTTGCGCTTTGCCCATGCTCGCATTTCGGCGGGTGTGACGATTCTCATGTGCAGGGGGTCAATGAGCTTTCGGTCAATTCTCACCAAAAAATGTTGGGGAAAATTGATGCCAACACAATCCAAGTCGATCTGGCTAGCAACTCCAGCGAGAATCATGGCGAGCGTTATCGGATTTCCTGATTTTTGGCGAAGCGCCACGTCGATCCGATTCCTATCAATCTCGCTCAGGAGGCTGGGGTCACTCGGGAATCCTTCCGTTTTGAATGCGTCCATCACTTCCACAATGTCGTGGCTCCTGACGGAATCCGCAAGCACTTCTAGGTCTTTGCGTACCGTCCGCGTGACATCGTTCGATCCTACAATGCCAGCGACCGCAATTGCTACGTTTACAGGACAAACACTAGGCTCGACGGAACGAAGCAATTCGTCCTTGAGAGGTAATTCCGAGCCGTAATTGAACTCAACCAAATTTCGTCCTAGGAACTTAGACGCTACTGTTTGCTTGGTCGGATTCTATGTAATCTGATAGCGTGTTCAACAGGAACTTCAGGCAACAGAGGCATGCTCTCGTGTTGACGAGAACCTCACATCGGGCCATTTGTCCTCAATTAGTCTCAGGTTGTGTCGAGAGGTGGCTAAAAATGCCAGTTGATTGTCGCCGTCCAATGCCAACTGCGACCGCAAGCGACTGCGAAATTCTTCCAGAATTGTTGGATCGTCAGCACTGACCCATCTAACTGTATGGATCGGATACGGATCGTAGGCACAATCTGCACCATATTCCTCCCGCAGTCGAAAAGCAACCAAATCGAACTGAAGGGAACCGACAGCACCCACTACCATGTCTTGACTACTGAGTGGTGCAAATACCTGTGTTGCCCCTTCTTCAGCCAGTTGCTGCATTCCATTCTTCAATCTTTTTGAGTGAATTGGGTCGCGCACTCGAACACGACGAAATATTTCCGGAGCAAAATTCGGAATTCCTCGGAAGGCAATGTCTTGACCTTCCGTAAACGTGTCACCGATTCGAATTGTTCCGTGGTTGTGCAACCCAATGATGTCTCCTGCATAGGCCACATCGACCTGGGTCCTGTCTCCTGCCATGAATGTAACAGCGTCTGAGATCTTGATGTCTCGCCCGAGACGTACATGACGCATGCGCATGCCCTTTGTGTACTTCCCAGAGCAAATCCGCATGAAAGCGATTCGATCTCTATGCTTCGGAATCATGTTCGCTTGAATCTTGAATACGAACCCCGAGAGTTTTTCTTCGTACGGTGAGACATTTCCCAAATTGGTATCTCTCGCCTGTGGCCCCGGAGCAATCTCGACAAATCGGTCAAGTAGATCTACAACTCCAAAGTTCTGCAGAGCTGTTCCGAAATACACGAGTGATTGCCGACCCGCCAAGTATTCTTTGGATTCGAAGGAATGTCCAGCATCTCGAACCAGCTCTATAGTCTCTACTGTTGCTTCATAGTCTGAGTTCAGTAATTCCTGCGCCTCTGCCGAGTGTAGACCCGCAATTGTTCGAGGTCCACTATCCGAGTTCCCAGCGCTTCGGTCATAAACCACTAGTTCGTCAGAGTCCATGCGATAAATTCCTTTCAAGGAACGACCTGAGCCTAGAGGCCATGTCGCTGCAACACACTCGATTTGTAGTTCGTCTTCAATGTGTTCTAGCATTGTCAACGGGTCCATCGATTCTCGATCCAGTTTGTTCACGAAAGTGATGATTGGGGTGTCTCGCATTCGACAGATTTCGAGCAGTCTTCGAGTGCGTGGCTCGACCCCTTTGGCACCATCGATGACCATGACGGCTGAATCGACCGCGGTCAGAGTTCGGTAGGTATCCTCGGAGAAGTCTTCATGACCAGGAGTATCCAGCAGATTTACAACACAATCCTCATAGTTGAACTGCATTACAGAAGTCGTGACCGAAATCCCACGTTCTTTTTCCATCGCCATCCAGTCCGATTTGGCGTGGCGACCAGACTTTCGAGCTTTTACTGTTCCTGCAAGTTGAATTGCGTTGCCGAGTAGGAGCAGTTTCTCGGTGATGGTGGTCTTCCCCGCATCAGGGTGCGAAATAATTGCAAACGTCCTGCGACGGTCAACGAAGTCTTGAATATCCATGTCAGAACGCCAAAAAAACGCGAGATTATAAGGCTGAGAAATGACTCAGCGTTGGCCAAACCGAAGAGTCAAACTACTCGAGTGTCCCGACGGGTGGGTTTCCCAATACACAATTCCATGACCTCGGCGTCTTCTCGACCCACCGCCGCCGCGTAATAGCTCTTTCGTAGTCCCACCTTCTTAAATCCAAAACCGTTGTAGAGCTTTTTAGCCACAAGATTTGATTTCCTCACGTCTAGCGCAAGGGATTCGATACCGTTTCTCTCACATCGTTCAATTGCGTGTTTCAGCAATTGAGTGCCGTAACCTGATTTCTGTTTGTCAACATCCACACATAAATTGCATAGCTCGGCGTGCGAATTGAGGAGATAGAGAACGTAGTAACCGATCACATCCCACTGGGAACGTGTGTGCTTTTCGATTTTCCAGCACTCATACGGCCCGACAAGACATGACTTGAATATGTGGCTACTCCAGCCAAAAGGCATAGATCGACTTTCGATTTCGTATACAGCAGGAAGGTCGTCCGTGGTGATTGGGCTCACGCGAAGGTCCTTCTCATCCGGTCGGGTCACAAGATTTCTTGAATGCGTTGCCATAGCTCTTTCTTGGATTGCGCGCTCGCCGGAAATTCGTCAAGCTTAAGGACAGTGTATTCTGTGTTTCGAATACGTTCAGTGACTTGGTTCGCATCGGACCCCACGGCAACAAGAATGTTAGTCGTCCAATCTTGACGGCCAATCAAAGAGTTGAATGCTCGACGTGCGCTCTCCCAACCAACGTGACTGCTCTCCCTTGGCAAGTCCATGTTGCTCGCTGGAGGCCACACAAAGTCCAGACTTTGGTGTGACACTGACTCGTACTTGGATAGTGCATTCCCAATGCCCCTTGCCATTTCGTTTGAAAATTCGTCTCCTGCGTTAAACACGACCAAGCAGGTTCCTACGAAAAGACACTGCAACTTGAACGACGGCTGTTCGGCTCCAATGACTTCGTTCGTTGAATGATCCGGCTGGTTTTCGCTCTCTTTGGAAACAAACATTGACCTTTCTGTTGGTGGCAGCGCTGTAAAGACCGAAGATTTACTCTCATCGATTTTCTCTTCGATCTTGGAAGCTGATTCCTTTGCTCGTACCGCAACAGATTTAGACTGCTTTAGAGCAGAAACGGGTATTGACTCGTTGGTCTTACGCAACCTCCAGACGTCGATTCCGAGGCGATGCAACCACTCGATTCTTGCCTGATCCAATCGCGTTTCCTATACAATTCCCGCTGCTTTTCGCAGACTCGGCGCTAAATGAATTAGTTTCGCGCCCGAACCCAGTGGACTATTTTCCAAAAAAATGTTGTACGACACAGATGACGTTCGCATCATTGGAACGAAAGAAGTCATCGCACCGAAGAGTGCGATGGAGCGAGTGCCGATTTCTGAGCAATCGTCAGAGCTGATTTTCTCTTTGCGACAGCAAGTTGGCGACATTATTGCGGGAACGGATTCGAGGCTACTGATTGTTGTCGGACCGTGTTCGATACACGACCCTGAATCTGCCCTCGAATACGCACACAAGCTAAGCCAAACCGCAAACGAGCTAGAGGATGATCTTTGCATTTTGATGCGGGTATATTTCGAGAAACCTCGTACATCGATCGGATGGAAAGGATTATTGAACGATCCACATTTGAACGGATCTTTCAGAATTAACGAAGGGCTTCTCGTCGCCCGACAGCTTCTATCAGACATTTCGGAACTGAGGTTAGGTGTAGCTACCGAGTACTTGGATCCAATTACACCGCAATACTTGGGAGACTATGTCTCTTGGAGCGCAATTGGTGCTAGAACTACCGAGAGCCAAATTCATCGTCAGCTCGCTTCTGGGCTATCGTGTCCGGTCGGATTCAAGAATACGACCCAAGGCGACATAAGACCTGCTGCGCATGCAGTAAAGTCCGCTTTTTATCCACATCGATTTCTATCAGTTACCAAGTCTGGAGACGCCGCAATTTTTGCAACAGCTGGCAATCCGGACTGTCACATCGTCCTTCGAGGTGGTGGCGGTGCTACAAACTATGACAACAAGTCAATCAAGGGTGCGTGCGACATATTGCGTTCCGAAGGACTCAACCACCGCGTAATGGTCGATATGAGCCATGCAAACAGTAATTCGGACTACCGGAATCAACTTGGAGTATGCGATTCACTGTGTAATCAGTTGGAGGGTGGAGAACACTGCATCATGGGTGTGATGATCGAGAGTCACCTCATTGCGGGAAGGCAGGACATCGGAAATGGCCGAGATCTCGTCTATGGACAGAGCATTACTGATGCCTGTCTTGGGTGGGAACAGACACGAAAGTGTCTCAATCGACTCGCTAAGTCGGTTCATGCTCGTAACAGCTTGATATCGAATTGACGCGTTTGAGACGGTTAGTTTTGCTGGCTCTAACGAATCACTTAGAAACAGTGAAAGCTTCTTCGACCTTCTGACTACGTTAGGGTTTCTTGATACAGTTGGTCGCACTTAGCGGCTAGTACAAAATCATTCATGTGCACTCCACCAACTGTGTGTGTCCACCATCGTATTGCGACGCTACCGTACTGTGAAACCATTTCAGGGTGGTGTTGTTGCTCTTCGGCGAGCAATCCGACCTTCTGATGAAATGACAGCACCACCTCATAGGACTTGAAAGAATAGGTTCTAGTCAAAAAACAGAGTTCACGCGTATTGGAGTACTCCAGCTTCCAGTCGGGGACTTCCTTTAGCAGCGCACGAAGTTCATCGTCGCTCAAGGGTTTTTCATCATCGCTGGTCGGAACCGCGTTCTTTTTCGTCAAATCAGTCAATTTCTGTGCCTCATATTGAAGAGATCCTACAGCTACGTACTGTCTTAAGTCGTTCCTTCGACCGCCTTTGCAGTTGGAGATTTTTTTCTTTTTCGTCGAACTATATCAACGAGTCTCTCGATGAAGAGAATAAGCAAAATCGAACCGTAGAGGAACGTGTCGAAGAATGTAGCTTTCTCTTGCATCCACAGGTGAATCAGTGCAAGCAGAGCTGCGACGTAGACAATTCGATGCAATCGACGCCAGTTTACTCCAAGTCTCCTCTGCCAACCTCGTGTAGAAGTGATTGCAAGTGGAATCAACAGACACAGCGCGGAGAGACCAACGATTATGTAGGGACGCTTGGTGAAATCACTAAGGACAACATTGAAGTCGAAACCGGCTAGTGCCGAGAAATATGCCGCGAGATGAAGCACAACATAGGTGAATGCCCACAAACCAAATGTTCTGCGGTGTTGAATCAATACGGGTACTCTGAATATCCTGGATACCGAAGACACCAACAGTGTTAGGTACAGGACACGTATCGACCAAGTTCCAAGACGATCGACAAGCTCTTCGCCAGGGTCGGGACCCAAGCCAGCTCCCGGCTGAACCAGCTCGATACGTACATCGTTTAGTAACAGTAGGAAAGGGATCGACAGAAGGATGCCAACGATCCACTTTGCAGTTCTAGATCTCAACCAAGCAAGTCTTGGTCCAGGCCGAGACGGACGAACTGCGTTCACATCTGTCCTAGATCTGAGATGCGGTTCCTCTTAGTACTTGCGCTTTAGATTCATACCCTCATAGAGAGAAGCGACTTCGTCATAGCCGTTGAACATTCGGGTTTCAATCTTACGGCCGAAAATTGTCGTCGGAAGTCTCCGCTCCTGGGCTTGCGACCAGCGTGGATGATCGACATTGGGATTAACGTTTGCATAAAAGCCGTATTCGTGGGGCGCCGACTTGTTCCATGTAGTCCGAGGTTCTCTTTCAGTCAATTCGATCTTCACAATTGACTTGATGCTCTTGAATCCGTATTTCCACGGGACTACCAATCTAAAGGGCGCGCCATTTTGATTCGGAAGCACTTTTCCATACATCCCAATAGAGAATATTGCCAAAGGATGATTTGCTTCGTCCAAACGCAATCCCTCGACGTACGGAAAATCCACTGACGAAAAAATGGAGCGAATTCCAGGCATTTCCTTCGGACGGTACAAAGTAGTGAACTTGACATACTTTGCATCCCCAAGGGGCTCAAACCGTTCCAGCAACTTCTTGACCGGAAATCCAATCCAAGGCACAACCATTGACCAGGCTTCAACACAACGCAGTCGGTAAATGCGTTCCTCGAGATCGATGTCCTTCAGGACATCTTCAAGTTCTATTTTCCCTGGCTTTCCAACTCTTCCACCAACTTCCAATGACCATGGCTCAGTTGTCAATACGTGTGCCTTCTTTGAAGGATCTTCCTTCCCCGTACCAAACTCGTAGAAATTGTTATAGCGAGTAGCATATTCTTCCGGTGTGATCTTCTCTCCTATCGGTTCACCTTTCGCAAAGCCCTGTTCGCTTACAAAATTTTCCGGTAATCCGTAAGCTGATCCAGCTATGCCCGCTAACACCGCTGCTGATGCACTCTGTCCCATGAACTTGCGGCGAGAAACATAGACTGATTCTGGCGTGATCTCGGAAGAGGGAATTTCCCGATTTGTCTTGATTAACACTGATCTATACCTCCAAAGACTGCTTAGACGGTCGATACCTTTGCATCTTGAATAGCTCCAGTTGCAGGTTGCCGTGTAGAACGCGCTTGACTGTAGGAAGTCTCGTCCGACTCAAGTTAAGACATATGTGCTCTCTGTGCAAAGTATAGCTACTAACTGAGTTTCGTTCGATCGTGATTCCGAGCCGGATTTGCAAATCACCTGTACTTTAAGTGATAAGAGTCAAAGTGATTGGAGCTTACTTTTATCGACATGGAGACCTGAGCCAGGATTTCGCAATACGTACAAGCTGTCCAGATCAATGTTTGCATTAGCATCGAACTCAATAACTTCATCACTTAGGTCAGCACTTAGCAGATGCCGTCCAAACGCTCCTTCAACTGCAACCTGTCTATTTCTTAGAAACTGCAGCACAACGAGAGTTCCACGAGTTAGGAGGCTTGTCTCACCGACATGGGCACCGACAATAATGCCCAAGTCATTCTGCTGGGCGAGATGCGCTAGCTCAATTGCTCTGAGAATGCCTCCTACCTTGGAAACACGTAGATTGAGAACCCACGAAATTCCACACACGTTGTCGAGATCTTCGACTCTAGTACAACTCTCGTCGAGAATCAGTTTGATCCCCAATCTGGAACCAATCTGCTGCATTCCGAAGTAGTCTCGTGGTTGCAAAGGCTCTTCGATACCCCAAAAAACCTGAGGAAGCAAACGAAGATACTCTATGCATTCCTCCCAATTGGTCCACAGATTGTTCGCATCGAGACGAACTCTGAGTCCATCGGTAATGCGCCTTTGCCAAAGTTGCAGCTTCCGCCGATCTCTTAGCGAATCTCCTGACAACTTTATCTTGATATCCGAAAAACCGTTGCGAATGTAAAGTCTGGACATCCACCAATAAGCGGCGTACGGTGCGTCCCCTAAAACAGCTGTATAGTGAACAACACCAGATTCGTGTGGAAGACCAAGTAACGCTTCGATAGCCTTAGACTCCTCTTTTCCAAGCGCATCAAGAATTGCCATTTCGATGGCGCAAAATGCACTCGGATTCGCATCGATCTCGTGCTTGTTCGTCTCAATCCATTGCTTTAGTGTCCTCAGGTCCACAACCAAATTTTCAAGTGAGGATTGATGATTCAGCAGAAATCGAGTGCAAGACTCGATGCTTTCTCCAGTCACATACGACCTCGGACAGCCCTCTCCAAAACCGACGACTCCACTGTCGGTCGTGACGCAGACCACAAAATTTTCCGCACGTCTGCGGGAGGCGGAGGCATGTCGGAAGACCACCTTGAACGGGACCGGAAAGGTGAAACCTACCAGCTTGGCTAGTTGCATCAATGCTCGATGAGACGAGAGAGTACCGGGGGGATCTGACTCAGGTATTGCAAATGGAGATACTTGAACTGTGCGTCTCGTTGACCCGCTTGGACTCGTTCGTGTCGATACTGAATTCCTGCTCCAACGGGTAATTGCAAGAACTTGAGGAGGCCGAGCCGACCACTCTTGCGTTTCGATTGGTATTCGACGTTTAACTGCTGCAGTTTAGTGTCTACATGTGAGGCAAACTGACTCCCTTTATGCGCACCAGGCAGCTCCATGCAAAGCAAGTATTCAGATTTTTCCTCATCCGCAAGCATGACGAAGAATTCAGGATCGATTCCAAACGCCTCGCGCAACGAACCTACGCCTTCGAGAACCTGGTGCTCTGTAAGTTTCTCACCTGTGATGTTGGTCACTCCGCGTCCTTTCTGGACGAAGTCTAGCGTTGGTGTTGCATTGATATAGCCCGACACTCGGACTATATCGTTGATGTTGTAGCGATAGAGTCCACTCGAAGTCGTTGCAAATATGTAATACAGCTTGCCTTCGTCCAATTCGTGCAAGCCGAGAAACTTCTTGCGCCCGTTTTCCCAGTCGCCGCACTCGACGAATTCGAAGTACGAGTGATGAAACATTGGCAGGCACAAGTTGCACTCAAGATCTACATTAATCGTGCCTCGAAACTCGCTTGAGTTGTAGCCAAATTCATAGATCCTACAGTCAACCGGCAGCATGGGAACCAGTCTTGACAAGGCGAAACCACAACTACCTCCGCACCAAGTCACAACTCCTTTCAACTCGGGCCAGAAGCTCCGATACGCCAACGTTCCGTCACGTTCAAGTATTGTCTCAAGCGCTCGGGCACGAGCCCGATCCGGCTGACGGGACTCCAATTGAACATTCGTATCAGGCAAAGTACCTGCCGAAATGTGCCTGAGCAATGTTTCTGCGTGTTCTTGTACTACCTCATTTAGACGTATGAACGTGGAAGGATTGGCGGTTGCGATCGTAGTTATGTCGCGGCGAGCCAGTCCATATATTGCGAAAGCAATGTAGCGTAATTCAACATCATCGATGTCAAAGACCTCGGGCGGAAGTACATAGCGGCTACGAACAAATCGAGACTGCTGACGATACAACATTCCGGACGCAGACCCAATAGGAACGTTGTCTATAGTCCTAGCCTCAACAGCAGAACCACCTATAGCTAGTACTTTTCCTTCAAGAATGTCCGATTGCTGACTTAGTACATATGCACTCAATTGGGATCCCGATCGGATCTCATCCACATTCCGTTGAGTAACCGGAACATCCTTAGGTGTGCCTACGGTGCCGCTCGTTCGGTTGTAGTAGATCGGCTGATCCCAAGTCAATGCACGAACGTCGCTATCTCGTTGGCGTTCGATGAACGGTCGTAGCGTTTCAAATTCTGATATAGGAACTAATTCTCGGAACGACTCAGGGGAATCTGCTTGTTCGAATCCGAACTCCCTGCCATACTCCGTTTCGCGGTTTACTTGAAGTATGTTCTTGAGAGTGAGCCATTGAACTGATTCTGGATCCCTTGTTGAGCGGATGAACTCTTCGAAGTGCGGCTTTTGCTTGTACTTGAGCGCCGTTTTGAAAACAAGATACGAAAGTGAAGCCGGCATCTATCTATTCGAGGGGAAGCCGAACACGGAACGGAGCGGCTAACTGGCGGAGAAAGTCCATCGGATAGTTTATCGCTGCTATTCCAAGTGTGGTGACCTCACGATCTTGTGGAAGGTATCGTGTGCCAAACAGTAGGTCCCATACTATTAGATTGTTGCCAAAGTTGTTGTTGGACTCTCTTAAGTCCAAAGAGTGATGCCAACGATGCAGCTCCGGACCGGCAACAATCCAATTCAACCACCCCAACCGTACGTGACAATTGGAGTGCTGGTAAAAGCCATTCACCGCATAGAACACAAAGTAGACACTCAATACATCGGTACTAACGCCCAGAAGAATAAAAGGCAATGCATCTGCGATGAACTGGATTACCTGTTCGAGAGGATGGAATCTACCTACATTGAGCCAATACAGACGTTCGGGTGAGTGATGAACCGCATGCAATCTCCACATCCATGGAAATCGATGAAATCCTCGATGCAGCCAATAACGTAGGAAATCTCCTATGACTAGAATCGCGCCTGCTTGAAGCCAAACGGGCCAGTCGTGAGGCCAGAATCCAACGCCCTGCCAGGAGGCGATTGTGGCTAAGCGAACGACTATGAACAGTGCAGCAAGTGTCAACACTCTTTCGAAAAAGACCTGGCAGACAATCATGTAAGTTGTGTCGTTGGCTATCTCGAACCAGGTCGGGTTCCATTCATTGCGATATGGAACCGCAAGTTCGTGAAGCGTGACCACTGCCGCTCCAAACAACACGGAAACATACGCGGCAATTTCGAGGGCCAAAAAACTCGAGAGGAAAGCAAACAGTGCGTAGCTTGCACATATACCGAAGGGATACGAAATCAGAGTCGTAACGCTTCTGAGAGAAATTAGCATCTCGGGAATTCGCTCAACGAGACTGGAACTTTGAGGCTAGAGTCACAGTGGGCTTGTCTCTTAATGCGTGGTTGAAGACCCGACAAGAATGGCTATCGGAACGGACGCTCCCATTCTAGGTCTGAGCAGCTTCAAGATCGGAACGCAGAGCACTAATTGTGTGCAAACTAAATCGAGGTTCATACTTAATAAAGACTAGAAGCCTCCCGTTGAGTTCACCTAGAGTATTGCTGAAGCTAGTCGATCAAGGCAAGCATTGAAGCGAGTTCAGCAAACTCTCAATGGATTTTTCTTTTGAAGATGAGTTCAGAAACTACAATGATTGGGTACCGACCAAATCGGAAGACAACACATGGCTGGCAATTCCAACCTAAGCATTGCTGAAGAAATCATGCTTTTACTCCTGCACGATCACGATGGGTCGTTTGTACGACTTCCCGAATGGTCCCGGCGCTATTCGCTGAGCGGAGCAATACTCATGGAACTTGCCGAGCAAGGACGAATTGACAGCGATCTTGATCGGTTATACGTGGTTAAGGATGAATCACTGGGAAAACCTACGGTGGATGCCGTCCTAGCTGAAATTGCCTCTTCATCCGAAGAGCACAACATTCGCTATTGGGTCGAACGGACCGCTGAGCGAGCCGAGGAAATTCGCGAAGAAGCACTTCAAGGACTTATTAGTCGAGGAATTGTGGAGCAGGTGGATGAACGAATACTTTGGGTTTTTCGCTCCAGACGATACCCCGTAGTCGACGGAACAGTCGAAAAAGAGACCAAGCTTCGGCTCTTGGAAGTTTTGTTTTCCGATGCGATTCCCTCTCCGCGCGACGTAATACTGCTCTGTCTAGCACACGCCTCGGGCATCCTCAACGAGATTCTGCCAAGAAAGCAATTGGACTCTGTTGCCGACCGCATCGACACTGTGCGAAAGCTTGATCTCATTGGACAGACTGTTGCAACTGCGATCTGGGATATTGAAATCTCTATAGCAATGTCAGCATAGAGGCTTATTCCCCCGGAAATCGAGCGAATATAGGACAGTCTTTAGACCTACTAAGTCACTGCTGATCTAGTGTCATGGCTCCATCTTAGGACTGTTGCAGTCACAAAGAGCACACTCTTGTCCTTACTCGGAATTCGATCCGTCGTTATAGTCGCCATACCCTTCAAGACCCAAGCACGAGACCCCTTCTAGTTTCACTTCGCCCTGCTCGAGGCCCGATGCCGACAGAACTGGCTTTCCTTTCTTCCCTTCTTGCATTGGTAGTAGTCCATCTATGCACGACGAATAAATCTCCACTAACTCGTCGAATTCGTAGTCACTAGAGTCAGCTACAAGTCCCGGTGAAAGAGTGTGGCTTTGATAACGCCCCCTCTCATCCATGTAGTAGAACGCGCAGCTCCAAATGGATTCATGGCTTACATAAAAGTCCCCGGAAGTGGATTTTTCTGCCACAACTTGGCGGGGCATGGTCCTCAGTTCGTCCGACGACACTTCGATTTTCTCTCCTGTTTCCAAATCAATTGCAATTCGAAGCGAAGTGTGTTTGCAACCGTAGGGGGGCGTTTGTCACAGTGGCACCGGGGTTAAACATTCCAGTGAGCAATGCAAATGCCAAAGAGCTCACAAAAAGGCTAGCTAGTACATTTCGTTTCATAGTCAGTTCCCGCAATGTTGACCGTCGAGTTTGATGAACACAATTTGCCACAACTTCTGTACGAGTGAATGGATACTCATCACTTTTCCCCGCGAAGGGCCAACTCAACGTTCGATTAAGACACTACGTAGATGCGTCCAAGTAACTCTTGGTTTCAACCGCACACTTACTTGGTTGTCTTCAAAAGTAGTGAACGGGCGCGAGTGTAACTTCGAAGTGACTAGTGACTCGCTAGTGACAAACTCCTGCGGTTCGTCATGACCGCATTAGCTATGTTGCGATTCTAGTGATCGGGTTCGCGTTGCTCTAATCCTAATTTCGAGCTTTGTCAACGAGCTTGTTTGCTTCGATCCACGGCATCATGCCACGAAGTCTTGAACCAACCTCTTCAATAGGATGATTTTTGCTAATCCTTCGCATCGCTCGTATTGTGGTTGCACCAGCCTGGTTTTCTGCTACAAACTCTCTAGCAAACTGACCTGTTTGAATCTCTTTGAGGATCTGCTTCATTTCTTGTCTAGTTTCCTCAGTGATAATTCTCGATCCTCGAGTTAGGCCCCCGTACTCCGCCGTGTTCGACACCGTATACCACATATTGGAAATTCCTCCCTCGTAGAAAAAGTCTACGATTAGCTTTAGTTCATGAAGACACTCAAAGTAAGCCATTTCAGGAGAGTACCCAGCTTCGGTCAAAGTCTCATAGCCAGCTTGAACTAACGCTGCCGCACCACCACAAAGAACCGCTTGCTCCCCGAAAAGGTCAGTCTCGGTCTCTTCCCGAAACGAAGTCTCAATAATTGCTGCACGTCCGGCACCGATAGCCATTGCATAGGAAAGCGCTATCTCTTTCGCTCTACCCGAAGCATCTTGCGCAACGGCGATCAATGCAGGTACCCCTCCCCCTTCTTCATAGAGAGCCCGCACTGTATGACCGGGACCCTTCGGCGCAACCATCAGAACATCGAGGTCCGCGCGTGGTTCAATGAGCTCGAAGTGAATGTTGAATCCGTGAGCGAACGCTACCGTCGCTCCTTTGCGCAAGTTAGGCTCAATTTGCAATCTATAGAGGTCCCGTTGATTCTCGTCGGGTACCAAGATCATCACAAAGTCTGCTCTCTTCACTGCATCAGAGACAGATTCAACCTTAAAGTCAGCTTGTGTCGCTTTCTCCGCTGAGCCAGACCCCGATCTCAACCCTACGGTTAGATTCTCAACGCCACTGTCGCGGAGATTGTTTGCGTGGGCGTGACCTTGAGAGCCATATCCCACAACAACGACGTTCATGTTTTGAATAACCGAGAGATCGGCATCTTTGTCGTAGTAAACCTGCATTTAGCTCCTCGTGTTCCCTTGCCTACACGCTCAGTACTTTCGTACCTCGACTAATTCCTGAAACTCCGGACCGTACTACTTCAAGAATCCTTGAAGTTCCGATCGCGTCAATAAACGCCAAGAGTTTGTCGGTTGGGCCGATCAACTGAACTGTGTACGTATTCACAGTTACGTCAACAATCTGCCCGCGAAAAATGTCGCAAGTACGCTTGACCTCAGTTCGAGCGTCCGCTTCGGCTCGAACCTTAACCAACATTAGCTCACGCTCAATGTGTTCGTTGTCGGTGAGATCGATCACCTTTACGACCTCAATGAGCCGATTGAGATGCTTGGTGATTTGTTCAATGGTTCGATCATCGCCGGTCGTCACCAAGGTGAGTCTCGAGAGAGTCTCGTCCTCCGTGGGTGCGGCCGTAAGAGTCTCAATATTGAAGTCTCTCTGCGCAAAGAGGCCGATCACCCGCGAGAGTGCACCAGCTTCGTTTTCTAACAATACAGATAGAAGGTGCCGCATGATTAATCGTGCTTGTTCAAGACCATTTCGTTGACTGCACCTCCGCGGACAAACATGGGGTAGATGTGCTCATCGGGATCAATGAGCGCATCGATGAACACAAGGTCCGATTTGTGCTTGTCACTGAACGCCAGACTAACTGCTTCGTCAAGTTCTCTAAGTGTCTCGGCACGTAGCCCCACGTGGCCAAATGCATTGATCAAGTCAACAAAGTTAGGCAGTGAGTCGGCGTAGGTACTGTGCGAATGCCTGCCACCATACTGCATGTCTTGCCACTGTTTGACCATGCCAAGTGCTTGATTGTTCAAGTTGACGATCTTGATGGGTAGTGAATATTGAGAGCAAGTAGACAACTCCTGCATGTTCATCATGAAACTACCCTCACCCGTTATGCAGACCACGGTTGAGTGTGGATGAGCAAACTGAACTCCCATCGCCGAGGGCAAACCGAAACCCATCGTGCCCAGTCCCCCTGAATTGATCCATTGACGAGGCTGTTCAAACTTATAGTATTGCGCCGCAAACATTTGATGCTGGCCGACGTCACTTGTTACGAACGCTTTGCCGTCTGTTGCTTGGTATACGACCTGAATAACCTGCTGAGGCAGCAGCTTGCCAGAATCAGACTCGGTCTTGTACATATCGTGGTCGAGTCCAAAACTCTCACGCCAAGAGTCGATCTGTTCCCACCACGCATCAATTGGCTCACTGTCGATTTCTCTTCCATTGAGCTCCTCGTCCAGTTTGCTCAACATTTGATTGAGTACAGGCTTGCACTGCCCGACAATGGGTATGTCGGCGGTAATTACTTTAGAGATCGAGGCTGGATCGACATCGATGTGAACGATGGTCGCATCAGGACAGAACTTGGATGGGTTGTTGGTTACACGATCATCAAAGCGCGAACCCACTGCCAAGATCAGATCGGCATGGTGCATTGCATTGTTGGCTACGTACGTTCCATGCATTCCTAACATGCCGAGAAACTGCCTGTCTCCACCCGGAAATGCTCCCAAACCCATCAACGTATTGGTAACGGGATAGTTGAGCTTGTATGCCAAGGAGCATAGTTCAGGTGCAGCATTTCCCTGCACGACTCCTCCTCCGACATATATAACGGGACGCTTGCAGTCCAATAAGGCTTGAACTGCTTTCCGAACCTGACCGACATGACCTTTTATTGCGGGTTTATAGGATCGAAGTTCCACGGTATCAGGCAAGTCGTACTCGAACAATTCGTTAGGGTCTGTAGTGTCTTTTGGTATGTCGATCACTACCGGTCCGGGACGCCCTGATGTGGCGATGTATATGGCTTCTTTGACAATATGAGGTATTCGAGCCGCTTCTTCCACGAGGTAGCTATGCTTTACGACTGGACGGGACACACCAATCATGTCGGTCTCTTGAAAAGCGTCCGTTCCAATCACATCATGGGGAACTTGGCCAGAGATCACGACCATTGGAATTGAGTCCATGTACGCGGTAGCAATTCCCGTGATGGCATTCGTTGCACCCGGACCCGACGTAACCAACACAACGCCAGGTCGGCCTGTGGATCTCGCATAGCCATCTGCCATGTGTGTGGCAGCTTGCTCGTGGCGTACAAGAATGTGCTCGATCGCCTGCTGCTTGAAGATAGCGTCGTAAATGTGAAGAGCGGCACCGCCGGGGTAGCCGAATATGTACTCGACACCTTCCTCGTGCAATGCACGGATGAGCATCTCGCCGCCTGACAGCATTTCTGTCATGGGCCAGCCATTCAACCCTTCGGGAAAGAGTGCACTATTGTTTAGGAAACGCTACTAAGAGTCAAGAAAGCTGTCTCGGTCTTCGCGCAGTACATCAAGGAGTAACTGCATGTCTTTCGGTGTTTCGCTATGAAAACGCATGGCTGTTCCACTTGAAGGATGCACAAACTCAATGTCTGAAGCATGCAGTGCTTGACGTGGAAAATTTCTCACCAATTGGACGAGTTGGTTCGAAGGAGTCTTCGGAAGAATCCCTCGCGCGCCGTAGGTTTGGTCGCCCACAATGGGAAAACGAATGGCCTCGGCATGGACTCGAATTTGGTGCGTTCGGCCCGTACCAAGTTTGGCATTGACCGCCGTATGCAGTCTAAAAGACTCCAAGGGTAGGAAGGTTGTCAGGGCTTCACGTCCATCTTCGCGAACCTGATTCCGGGTCCGATGAACGGGGTGTCTACCAATTCTAAGATCGGTTCGCTGTACGGTATCCATCAAGCCTTCCACGACGCACAAATAGTCTCGCGCTACACGACGATTGGAGATAGCGTCTACCAAGAACTCTACGGAGTGACGATTGGTCGCAACGATTAGCAGGCCTGACGTGTCCTTGTCTAGTCGGTGGACAATACCCGCTCTGGGTAGCTGAGCAAGATCCGGACGATGTGCAATCAATCCGTTGACAAGGGTTCCATCGGGATTTCCAGCACCTGGATGAACTACAACGCCCGGCGGCTTATCAATGACCAGGACGTGCTCGTCTTCGAAGACGACCCGGAACTCTACATTCTGTTGGCTGTCCCAATCCAGTACATTGGAACGATGCGCTCTAACCGAAATCGATTCATTGCCTTTGACGCGATACGAAGGTCTTCTAATGCACTGGTCAACGGTTACCGAACCAGACAGAATCCAGTTCTTGATTTCGGACCGCGATGCGTCATCCAATAGCTCGGCCAGCACTCGATCTATCCTTTGTCCCTTGTACGACACAGGAATATGTAGGTCGGCTGTGAAAGGATCGGTGCTCACTGAGTCAGTTGTACTACTAAAATAGCTGAAGAATTATGAATCAACGCCACGCATTGCGAAACACTCTTACATTGCTACTTGTTTTTGGGCTGTTGCAAGGTTGCATACTCAACCCTTTTGCGTCCAGATCGTCTGTTGAAGGTGAAGAAGACGAAGATGATGTGTCTGAACGCATCTTGTACGAACATGCGCAGACTAGCTTGCTGGCTGGCAACTACATCGACGCGATTGATCGACTGGGAATGCTTGAGTCTCATTTTCCGTTTGGAAGGTATGCCGAACAGGCCCAGCTCGAACTGATCTACGCAAATTTCATGCGAACGGATTTCGATAGCGCCATCGTAGCTTGCGACCGATTTATCAATCTACACCCCCAGCATCGAAATGCTGACTATGCCTATTACATGAAAGGACTATCCAGCTATCAAAGAGATAGGGGATTTTTCGATAGGCTTCTGGGTACTCCAGAACCATTGCGCGACGTGTCCAGTGCCCGGCAAGCTTTCGCGGATTTCGAGACGTTTCTTTCAGGCTATCCTGACAGTTTGTATGCAAAGGACGCCCAACTTCGAATGATTTACTTGCGCAATGTCCTAGCTGAATCTGAACTAAATGTCGCTTTGTTCTATCTTCAGCGTGATGCATGGGTATCCGCTGTGAATCGTGCTAGAACTGTAGTGGAGAACTTTCCAAATTCTGCGGCGGTTCCACGTGCTTTAGCTGTGCTTGTAGAAGCAAACCATCGTCTCGGCTTGCCCCACGCTGCAGATGATGCACTGGAAGTCCTTGCCGTGAATTTTCCAGACTTCTCAGGATTTGACGAAGATGGCAATTTAGTCCTAAAGCCTCGGATTCGCAGTCGAGACCGAAGTCTCCTCAATACCATGTCGTTCGGAATACTCGACCGACCAAAGCGATCACGAAGCGAGAGGCTCACACCACCTAAATTGGACGTTCCCCTACCGCCTGAAGTGGCGGCACGTGGCAACGAGTAGGTCTTTAGGTTTCGTCTAGAGTCTTGTGGCCTGATTGTCGGGACTTTGCAGATTCTCGGCTGAGTAGTAGAGACAATATCCAGAGTCCTGCCCCGATAGTGATCGCGGAATCTGCGAGATTGAAGATCGGAAAACTCCATTCGCCGTGGTGCAAATGAACAAAATCAACGACGCATCCACGCGTCAATCGATCTATTACGTTACCCACAGCTCCCGCAAGAATTAGGCAAAAGGCAGAAGCTTCCATCCGGCGGTTTTCCGGCAAACGAACGATTGCGTAAATAAAGAATCCAGACATTAGGATTCCTAGTATCGCCAAGACCTCGCCGTAGCCTTCAAGAATGCTAAATGCCGCACCTGTATTGCACGCCAACGTTAACGATAGAAAGGGGAGAATCTGTGTCGGCGAAAACGAGAGCATTGCGACGGCAACAGCCTTGGACACCTGGTCGGCGACTATGATCACTGCGCTCAACGCAAACCAAGGCAGGGATTTCACAATTGAAGACAGCGACTCCTCCATCCAAGATTGAAACTTCTCAATCCAAAACTGGGACTTCTTACTGCTCAAACCGATACCGTCCTCAATTCGTCCTGAGATGCAAACCAATTTCGAATATTTTCGAGATCTCGAAACATTTGCGCCTGAAGGTCCTCAATTGACTCGAATGCCTCATCGCTTCGAAATTTCCTGTGAAAAGTAATCTTCAGACGTGCACCGTATAGGTCGCCGTCAAAATCGAAGATATGCACTTCAAGCAGTGGGTCGTTGCCTTGAATGGTGGGTCGCGTACCGACGTAGGCCGATCCCAGATAATCTTTGTCAAGTCCTTCGACTGTGACTGCAAAGATTCCTTCAACTGCGCTACGGTAACGTTGCAATCGAATATTGGCGGTGGGGACTCCCAGCGTCTTGCCGATCTGTCTTCCTTTGACAACTGACCCCATCATGAAGTAGCTATGACCCAGGAGTCTGCGAGCCAACGTGAAGTCACCACTAGCAAGAGCTTCCCTTATTAGCGTGCTCGAGACTCTTTGGCCATCCAATTCCAGCGTCGGAATTTGATCGACTCCAAATCCATGTTGCTCGCCAGCTGTTTGCAGCATGTCGAAATTTCCTTCAGCGTTAGAGCCAAAACGAAAATCATCTCCTACAACCAATTGACGTACAGAGAGCATACGCACAAAGAACTCATCAACGACGGTTTGCGCTCGAATACTCCGCGTGTGTTCATTGAATGGAATGCAAAGTACTTGATCAATGGCCTCCTGTTTAATCAAGGCCATCTTTTCTCGAAATCTAGTGAGGCGGGCAGGTACAAGGGTACCGCGAAAGTATTCTCTCGGTTGTGGTTCGAAGGTGACTAACAGGCTACGCGTATTGAATTCGGAAGCTCGTGCTCGCGTGGACGCGAGAAGTTGCTTGTGTCCAAGATGCACACCATCAAAGGTCCCGATGGTGCTAACACATCCTTGGTGCCGTTCTCGGATGTTGTGCAATCCACGAATGATTTCCATAACGAGATTCTACAGACGACCTAGGAAATGGCGGGGTCGCACGCCCGCAAGCACCAGAATCATGAAGTAGGCTCCCATACCCGAGGTAATGAGAAGGCCAAGCCAACCAATTCGAACCCATATTGTCGTACTTAACCAGAATTCATTGCTGGGAACCAATATGAGCAACACAATCATCATTCCGGCACAAGCGATAACCGATTGCAATACGACTTTCGCTAACTGTTTGTCGATCAAGATGTCGCCACGAGCCACAAGTCCCTTAAGCAACAATACAGCTTGAGCGAATGCGGCAACACTCGTCGCCAGCGCGATTCCGATGTGTCCGATCAATTTGAACAAGCTTAGACTGACAAGAATGTTGATTCCAACGCTAATTGATGCGTACTTGAAAGGAGTCACGGTGTCATGCCGAGCGTAGTAGCCAGGAGCAAGAATTCGCACCAACATCAGGGGCAAGACTCCTATACCAAAAGCCTGTAGCGCGTAGGAGACCTTGAAGACGGCGTCACTATCGAATTCGCCATGAAAGAACAGCGTTGCGATCAGTGGCACGGAGATGCAACACAAACCCGCCGTAGCCGGTACTCCGACGTAGATTCCAACATGAAGTCCCCAAGCAAGGCTAGCCTGATACCCTCCGATGTCTTCTCGTTGGTGAAGTTTCGATAGATTGGGAAGGATTACCGTTTGAATCGCTATGGCAATCATTCCCACAGGCAGTTCGATCAGCCGGTCTGCGTAATAAAGCCAGGAAACACTTCCGACTACGAGCTGTGACGCAAGTATGGTTCCAACCAATATGTTGATTTGCCCCGCGGAGGCTGCGTAGACTGCGGGACCAAGAATCTTCAAGACTCTTCTTGTTCCGTCCGATCGCCAATTGAATTTGGGCAATCTCAGTAGTCTGAGACTTGCAAGGGATGGCATGTGGAATGCAAATTGCAATACCCCGGCAAAAATCACTGCCCATGCCAGAGCAAAGACTGGTTGGTCGAAAACGTGCGAACCAGCAAGTGCGCCTGCGATTAGAGCGACGTTGAGCAGTACCGGAGTAAATGCGGGAACCGCAAAGCGATTGAAGCTATTTAGGATTGCACCCAAAAAAGCAGTGAAGGAAATCAGTCCCAGGTACGGAAACATGATGCGCAAAAGCCCAGAAGCAAGATCGTGTCTGTCGTCCCCTTGCCATGCTCCCAATGTAAAGAGCAAAACAAAAACGGGAGCGAGCAAAACGCCCAGGACACATATAGCGGTGAGCACGACACCAAAGTTCCCCGCTATTGTTCGAACAAACTCCTCCAATTCTTCGCGCGAGCGTTTCTCTTGGTAGTCCGAGAGAACCGGTATGAAGGCTTGCGAAAATGCCCCTTCGGCTAGAAGACGACGGAAGAAGTTTGGAATTCGGAACGCGACAAAGAAAGCATCTGCAATTGGACCTGCGCCAAAAAACGAAGAGAGGACGACGTCTCGCGCTAACCCAAGGACACGTGAAGACCCTGTGAGGGCCGCAACGGTTATGCCTCTTTGGCCAAGCGACTTTGAGTCAAGCTCGATTTCTCTGTCGCTGTCGTTTGCCAACTAGAGTTTCTCTCACAGCACATGCCGACGGAATTCGTCAGAACACATGTGCGCGCAATGGTGCAGGAATATTGCTAAATGTTAGCACTAGCAAATCCTTCGCACGGAGTCGCGAAAGCTGCGGCACATGAGAACATGAACCACCAAATTTTGTGGACCTTACTTGTTGGACAGCTGTGAGTACACTTGGGTAAGTACAATGGCGCACTGCAAACTGTCTCTTAAGCTTAGGGACAGGAAACCCACGTCAACTTGAGGAAGGTTACTTGGCAAATAGCGCACAAGCGAGAAAACGAGCGCGTCAGGCCAGTGTTCATCGAAGCAGGAACATGAGCCAGCGTGCAAAGTTTCGTACATTTGTTAAGCGTGTTGAGGCACAGGTTGCCTCAGGAGACTACGAAGCGGCGTCTGCGGCATTCAAGGACGCAGAACCCATTATCGACTCTATGGTTAACCGCAATCTAATACATAAGAACAAAGCGGCGCGACACAAGTCGAGGCTAAACCAGAAAATTAGGCTGCTAGCCCCGCAAAGTTAGAGGCACCTCCAACTATTTATACTGCGTAGGGATTCTTGATTCTTCAAGGATCCGCCTAGTCTGTCTGAACTCTCGACAGCAAGTCAGCTGCGGATCCACGCGATTCTTCTGTGCCAGCTTTCACATAGCCACGAAGGACTTCTAGTAATCTTACTTCCTTCAGCCGAACGAGTTCTGACAACACGACGGACTGAGCTGAGGGACCAAAGGCGTACTCAATTCCACTTGTCGAAGCCCTTCCACTAGAAGGTCGGTTCTCAAATGTGTCCCGCACTATGTCGAGCAGGTGTTCTCGAACCTCGGGTGTGTAGGGACCTTGCTTCCACAACTGGCGGTGCCCGAAGGCATCTCCTTGAAAAACAGGCCCAAGTGGTGTTCGATCTCGATTCGGCCTACGATGAGGATGGTTCGCACAGTAGGTATAAGCTGAATCTTCAATATCCAAGCCTCGGATTTCACAGTGAGGTGAAATTGAATCATCTCGATGGCTTCGCCAATCTCGATAGCCTCGGTTTGTGGAATTGAACCAGCAGGTGAGACAACAATCTGAGCCTCCGTTAGGCAAAGAACTCCTCCTCTAAAAGAGTGAACGACTTGATTAGATACTCGACAACAAAAATCTGATCGAGTGGCTCAAGAGTTGCTGTCTCTGAAGATTCTGATGGTATTGGATCGTTTTCCAAACTGGATTCTGAGTCAATTTCTGCGGTAAACAACATCCACAGGATCTGTCTGCGCAGAGGAACCGAGTTCTAGATTTCGTCTCTCTTCCAAGGATCGATCTAATACGGCCTGAGCCAGTGCTTCACGTCGATCCAAAGCTTCCCGTTCATACTTCGCGTTGTCAGACAGTTGATGTTTGGCATCGTGGACCCGATTTGCGAGAAAGTTCATAAGGTCCCCCGTTCCGGCGTTTGTAACTGCCGAAATCGCGAACACCGGTCGTCCCGGCCTGATGTCTCGAACAGCCGCAACCGTCTCCTCGATCCTGCTTGTAGGAACTAGATCGATCTTGGTCAATACGGTAAATATCGGCGTACGTGAAAGTTCCTGGCTGTAGCAATCTAGCTCGCTTTCAACGTCTTGTAAGTTCTTGATGGGATCGCTCTCATCAATAGGCTGTACTTCAACTAGGTGCAAGAGTATCGATGTACGAGTCAAGTGACGCAAAAACCTTATGCCCAGCCCTTGACCTTGTGAAGCACCTCGAATTAGGCCGGGTACATCGGCCATCACAAAACTGTCGTCTGAGTTTGGTTTTACCACACCCAATGAAGGGTGCAATGTCGTAAATGGATAGTCTGCGACTCTAGGTCGAGAAGCTGAAACAACATTCAACAATGTCGACTTCCCAGCATTTGGCAATCCTAGGAGACCAACATCAGCCAGAACACGTAACTGTAAACGAAGCTGCCGACGCTCCCCGTCGCCACCTCTTGTTGTTTGCCTGGGAGACCGGTTGGTGCTCGACTTGAACGAAGCGTTTCCTCGACCTGGATTTCCGCCTTCGGCAACTCTCAACCGTTGATTCGGACCCGTTACATCTCCAATAACGACAAGAGTTTCGTCATCGATCACTGTTGTGCCACAGGGCACCTTCACATCCAGCGACTGGCCATTTGCACCTTTTTTGACCGAACTCGATCCGGACTGTCCGTTCTTGGCTTTGAGCTGAGGTTGAAAACGGAGATCCACCAACGTATTTAGCGAGGAATCTCCTACCAGAAACACGCTTCCTCCTGCTCCGCCGTTTCCGCCGTCGGGACCACCCTTTGCAAAGTTGGCGCGGCGCAAAAAGCTGAGACATCCGTCGCCGCCTCGTCCAGCAATAGCCGAAACGGTGACTTCGTCAACAAACTTCACAGTTTTTACTTTCGCGTCCGTTCCGAACGCAAACTGGTTGAATTAGGTAGGAGAGATGCTAACGTAGTTTCTAAGCGGATTTCCGTGCTTCTTGTATTGCACTACTCCGTCAGATTTCGCAAACAGAGTATGGTCGTTGCCACAACCGACATTCTCACCGGGATGGAATTTGGTTCCTCGTTGGCGAACGATGATATTGCCAGCGCGAACTGTCTGGCCTCCAAATTTCTTGATTCCCAGTCGCTTTGATTGGGAGTCTCGACCATTTCGCGTCTTGCCGCCTGCCTTCTTGTGTGCCATGACTAAATCGATCCTCTCAGTTTTCTATCGAAGTTACTTGAACTACAGTGACCCACTGTCGGTGCCCTGCCCGACGAAGATAGTTCTTACGACGTTTGAACTTTATGACTCGGACTTTCTTTAGTCGTTCATGCCGTACGACTGTTGCAAGCACGCGACTCTTGGGTAGAAAGGGGTTTCCAACACTGACCTCCTCTCCTTCGCTGACCAACATCACGTTGTCAAACGCAACTTCATCTCCGGGATCAGCCTTTAGAAGCTCAAGAGACAAGAAGTCGCCCTGCGAAGCACGGTGCTGCTTTCCACCACTCTCAAACACAGCGTACACTCAGCCGTCCTCCGTCCAGGTTAAGTTCCATCCCCTCATGGCTTCTTGAGACTTGAAGCCGACTAGGATGTATCAATATGAAGGTCGCATATTTTAGCAATATCGACCAGATTAGTCATGACTCAAGTGAAACTCTCCGATCCAACCTTCCACAATGCGATATCTTCTAATTTTGACCGCGAAGAACGCGCGATTTTCTATGCTTCTGTTGTGTTTCGGAGCAAGCAAAATTCCCAAAACCGCAGAACCTGTACCATATTCACTTAACTAGTCGCGCAGATTAAGCAATTGTCTTTGCGACAAGGTAAAGTGTGCCCTACGCCACTCCTCCTCTCATATGAGTACCAATCTAGCACAGCTTCTGACACTTCCGAGTCTCGACCAAGTGCGCGCATTGACGTCTGATGATTTTGATGCGATGAACACACTGATAGAGCGAGAACTTCGTTCAGATGTACCACTTGTTAGGGAGATAACCGGATACATCGTTCAGTCCGGTGGCAAACGCTTACGCCCTCTCATTGTCTTGTTGGTTGCTCGAATGTGCTCGTATAAAGGGACCGATCACATAAAGCTTGCCACGCTCGTCGAGTTTCTCCATACAGCTACGTTATTGCACGATGATGTCGTCGATAAATCGACTCGTAGACGTAACCGCCGTTCTGCAAATGCCATTTGGGGCAACTCAGCAAGTGTGTTAGTGGGAGACTTCCTCTACTCGCGAGCATTTGAACTGATGGTAGAGATCAACTCCATGAATTTAATGAAGATCATCAGCGAGGCTACAAATGCAATAGCGGAAGGAGAAGTTCTCCAGCTCCAAAATGTCGGCAACACGTCACTATCAGAGATGGAATACATGGACATCATTCGGCGCAAAACGGCCATGCTGTTTCAAGCCGCGGCTCATACTGGTGCTGTTCTTGCGGGTGCTGAAACCGATGAAACCAGACTGTTTCAAGACTTTGGACTCCACTTTGGACTTGCTTTTCAACTAATCGACGATTGGCTGGACTATGCCGGAACGAGTGAATCGATGGGCAAAAACGTTGGAGACGACTTGTCTGAGGGAAAAGCGACCCTTCCCCTAATCTACACCATGACTCATGGTTCTAAGGCCGAATCTGAGACGATTAAAGATGCCATCAATTCTCAGTCAGCAGAACGAATCGACGATGTAATCCGTGCTGTACGGAGTTCGGGTGCGCTCGACTATGTACGTGAGCGAGCACAGCAACAAACTGAGTGGTGCCTTAGCTGTTTGGACAGTCTCGCAACCAATCCTTTCTGCCGTGGTCTAGAAGCGCTGGCAAACGTCGCATTGTGTCGAATGAGCTAGTGATAACAAACTCTTGCTGACGCACTAGAGATGTACACGGTGAACTGCCCTGCCGCTATTTCCATGGGGTAATCACGGATAGCGCGTGCATTTCCAAACATCCGGAATGTCAATCGCCGACGGAACTGTCGAACTATTCGTGGACTCAAGAGATCAATATAAAATCCAGCCAGGACGGAGTGTAGCTCAGTTTGGCAGAGCGCTGCCTTCGGGAGGCAGAGGCCGCCGGTTCAAATCCGGCCACTCCGACCATAGACATCTCCTCGCCGCGAGCTAGATTCCTTTTGAATGTGCGTCTTCGATCTTTTGTTGAAGTCGTCGCATACCTCTTAACCATCGTTCCAAGTCGCCCGCTTTGCGGTCCATCCAGACTTGCGCGATGTCGTCGGTCAAGATGAGAAACCTTTCCTCCTGGATTGCGTTGACGACCATATCTGCCACTTCTTCGGGTTCGCGGATCGGTCCAGCCGCATTGCTAGCAAAGGCAGATCGAGAATTTCCAAGCATGGGAGTGTTGACACCTAATGGAGCAAGCAATGAAGTTCGGATTCCTTTGTTGTGATAGGTGATTGAGTTCCATTCCGCCAAACCCACGACTGCATGTTTCGTTGTGGCATAGGTCGCGTTGCCATGAGTTGTAAGTATTCCCGCCATCGAAGCCGTATGCAAGAGATACCCGCACCCTCGGTCGAGCATGGAGGGCAAAACGGCTCGAACCGCATAGACGTGCGCCATGACATTCACACTCCATTGGCGATTCCAGTCCTGGATTTCGGAGGAGAGCGGATCTCCGCCTGAGGAAATGCCTGCATTGCTAAAGAATAGGTCAATTGGACCCAGCCGTTCGGAACAGGAAGCAACTAGTCGATTGATATCGCTCTCCGATCCTACATCGCACTGTACTGCATACGCTCCACGCAAAGAAGAAGCGACCTCTTGTGCTCCACTTATATTGATGTCCGCAACACACACTTTTGCCCCAATGCTTGAAAATGCTGTTGCACAGGCGGCGCCTATCCCACTAGCCGCTCCAGTAATAACGCAAACCTTTTCATTAAGATCCATTCTTCTGACTCTAATCGTGAAACTAGGTGCCGACCGATCTCGACAAGCAAGCGTGACGGTCTACTAGTGCAATAGTACGAGTAGAGTTGTGCGATTTGACAATTTGCTAGCATTGACAATCGACAGGGGTGAGTTGGCTAACTGATGAAATACCTTCATACCATGGTTCGAGTTACAGACCTTGATGCGTCGTTGGACTTTTACTGCAAGCATCTTGGACTTGAGGAGCTCCGGAGAATCGAGAACGAGGCAGGAAGGTTTACTCTTGTCTTTTTGGCAGCACCAGGGGATGGCGATGCCCAAATTGAACTCACTTATAACTGGGACCCTGAAGAACTGTCCGGAGGACGAAACTTTGGCCATCTCGCCTATAGAGTTGCCGACATCTACGCGACCTGCAATCAATTGATGCAGGCGGGAATTACGATCAACCGTCCTCCAAGGGACGGCTACATGGCATTCGTGAGATCCCCCGATGGAATATCGGTGGAATTACTTCAATCTGGATCTCCCTTAGCTCCACAGGAACCGTGGCTTTCGATGCAGAACACGGGACATTGGTAGAAGAGAACTTGAAGAGTAGGAAGTCTGGCTTGGTTAGGAGTTTAAGTGTGTCCCGGTGACCTTGATGGGATCAGAGGGAGGGACGTCAAAGTTCACCGGGACTTAGGTACCTGCTCGCAACTTGGGAGAACCCTAAGGATAGAGACCGTGGAGATACGAATAGGATCGGTCGGCGAGCAGGTACACGAACTAACAACTAGAACAGTTCCTTAGCAACAATCAATTGCTTCATCTTCTTCTTGGTCACCAATTGGCTATAGAAGTTCCCTTACATTTCGATCAATTAGATGCGCAGAATCGCAACATGGTTAATGGGAGAGAAGTAACCTCCTCTGGAACACCACGAAGTTCGGTTTACGGGACGAAACCCGACTTGTGGTATAAGTAAAGAGACTCAACCGGAATTTAACTTAATTCATACGAGAACCGTCCTGTGAAACAAACAGACAACACACAGGTCTCATGCGAATTTTGATGGGAGTGCTGGGCATCGCGCTCGCCCTCATTGCATGCCTATACGTCTACCTACCTTGGATGGCGTGCATGTTCGCAGTTGGCAGTGCGTTCTCGTTTCTCAGTTGCTTTCCGCTAAAGTACAAGTGGTTGCTCGGTGCACTCGGCGCATTCGCTGCCATCTTGATGTTCACAATGTTTGCTTGGTTCTTCCATGGAATCGCGATTGCGCATGAAGCCAACCATTGGTACGAACTCGACCATGCGCACCGCTATTTCGCGTTTCTGTTCGGCGGCTTTGTAATGATGCTAGTCACATCGGAGTATAGTTGCTGGATGAAGGGAAGAGAAGCACCAAGCAACGGTGTGATATCTGAGAAGTTCAGGAACGGTGTTAGACGCATCCATAGAGTGGGGCTCTCAGATTAGCGGCCTGTCTCTCGACCATCTAACTACGAGACTCTGTCGAGGCAACCCAACCAACACCCTTGAGACAAGCCCATGACGTAGGGTTCTTTGAGTATTGGTAACTAAGGAGAGAATCCATGGCGTTCAAAGGAATAAAAGGCGCACAATTTGGCGTATCGATGTTCCCAACCGATTACGCAATTCAGCCGGCAGACTTAGCCCAAGCATTGGAGGAGCGTGGATTCGACAGCCTATTCTTCCCAGAACATACGCACATACCTGTTAGTCGAAAGACACCCTTTCCTGGAGGTGGAGATCTACCTAGACAGTATTGGCGCAGCCATGATCCTTTCGTAGCACTTGCCGTTTGCGCAGCAGTTACGAAGCGCCTTCGAATCGGCACTGGAATCTGTCTCTTGATTGAGAGGGACCCGATTACCACAGCCAAGGAAGTCGCATCCCTAGATATGATCTCTGGTGGACGAGTCATCTTTGGCATTGGTGCTGGATGGAACCGCGAAGAGATGGAGAACCATGGCGCGAGCTATTCAAATCGATGGGCCATCTTGCGCGAGAAGGTTTTGGCAATGCGGGAGATTTGGAGTTCTGACGAGGCGGAGTTTCATGGGGAATATGTGGATTTCGATCCAATTTGGTCATGGCCGAAACCCACTAGTCCCGAAGGACCTCCAGTGTGGATAGGTGCAAATTCCAAGTGGGTGTTCGATCGAATTGCAGACTACGCTGATGGATGGCTACCAATCGGTGGATTGGGGTCAGGAAGCATGGACAAGCTCGACGAAGCATTGTCCAAACGAGGTCGCAAGATCGAAGATGTGGACATAGCGTTGTTTGGAGCGTTTCCAGATATAGAAAACATCAAGGGGCGCATCGCTCAGGGTGTGGATGAGGTCGTATTCAATCTTCCTTCGTCCCCTAGAGACGAAGTGCTTCCTATCCTGGATCGCTACATGGACGTTATAGCGAAAGTCAAAAATTGACTCCTGGCAATACACACCTGGGCTTGGTGTGTGCTTGCCAATGCTCCTAGACTAAGCATCTTTTCCCATCACGGGTTAGCAACCGAGTGAACGCCGAAGTTGCAATCAAAATCGACAAGGCAACCAAGAGTTATGGCGACTTGGTTGCACTCAACCAAATCTCCCTATCCATTGCAGCGGGTTCCACTACAGCCTTTCTTGGTCCGAATGGAGCAGGAAAAACAACTCTTCTCCAGACGATCATGGGGTCGATCTCGATCGACTCAGGTCACATCTCGGTCTTTGACCATCTGCCCGGTTCCACTGGAGTGAGGTTGCGTTCGGGAGCAATGCTACAGGTGACAGGTGTTCCAGCAACATTGACGGTTCGAGAACACGTCGAACTATTTCGTTGTTACTACTTGAAACCATTGAATTTTCAAAACCTCATTCACCTCGCGAACTTGACGGGGTTGGAGCGACGCAAGTACGGAACATTAAGCGGGGGAGAAAAACAGAGACTTCACTTCGCATTGGCTATTGCCGGTGATCCAGAATTGCTCTTTCTTGACGAGCCCACAGTGGCTATGGACGTAGAGACTCGTCTGTCGTTTTGGAATCAAGTTTCCGAGTTCGCCAAGAAGGATTGCACAGTCTTACTGAATACACACAACTTGGAGGAAGCAGAGTTTCTCGCTGACCGCATCATATTGATTGATCGGGGAGAAATCGTGGTCGATGCAACTCCTGAGAACATTCGATCAATACTTGGTAGTTCTGTCGTGTCTGCAGTTACTAAGATTAGTGCAGAAAAACTCAAGCAGTTGCCCGGTGTGCTTGACGTTCAAGTGATAGCGGACCGAGCAAAATTGATCGTCAGTTCGCCGGAAGAAACTGTTCGAGCATGGCTAGGTTTGGACTCCTCACTGTCCCGTCTGGAAGTCAAGTCTGCACAACTGCAAGATGCATACCTTCACCTGCTTGGACAAGAGACCAGTCGTCGCAAATGAGCGAAACCCACCGACACACTCTGCCGCATCTGTTGCGGATTGCGTGTTACGAGTCGTGGTTGGAGTTCCTAAAGTGTCTCCGCATTCCTGCATTCTCAGTTTCTTTGTTCGTGTTCCCAGTGGGCATGTTCCTGTTCTTTGGACTTGGAATGAAGTGGGAGCCAGCCCACATTCAGCACACACTCTATTGGGCCACGGCATCAAGTTGCATGGGAGTCATTGGAGTCGGCCTTTTTGGATTTGGGGTCTACGTGGCAACTGAACGGGGACAAGGCTGGCTACTGCTTAAGCGTGTAAGTCCTATGCCACCGCTCATGTACTTCCTAGCGAAGACCATGATGTCGATTCTCTTCAGCTGCATAGTAGTAGCAGTGATACTCTCGATCGCCTTGTCATCCGGTCAAGTCGTTACAAACGTTGAAACGGTTTTAAAGTTAATCGGAATACTTGTACTAACAACTGTTCCGTTTTGTACTCTGGGTCTGGCAATCGCCTATTTGGTTGGGCCCAACTCAGCCCACGCAGTCATCAATGTTGTATATCTGCCTCAATTGTTTCTCGGTGGGATTGTTGTGCCCTACGAGTACTTACCAACTTATCTTCAAACGATCGCCTCAGTGCTACCTTCCTATCATTCTGTCCAACTTGCATTCGGCGTAATAGACTCTGCAAGCCACCCGTCCTGGCTCTGGAATGTTCTTGTTCTCTCGTGCTATACGCTTCTGTTTGGTGCACTAGCAACATATCGCTATTACAAGGACGAAGGTCGAACCTATGGCTGAATTGCATAAATCAACAACTCCAAGAAAGCTCCAAGTTTCTCGATACTTCACGCCGTTTCTAGCCACCTACTTGATTGGTGCTGTGACTCTAGCAAGTGACGCCAATCCCTACGCACCGCTTGACGAACCCGCAACACTACCGCTTGAAGGAACCATCAAGATCATCGGAACAGACTTGGTGGTTGTCGACCATCACAAGGACTCGTGGTTGCCATCTACGGGACCGACCCTTCCGGTAATGGAATTCGACGTAATTACAGTTGGTCGTTCAGTCGTTCCCCGATCTCGTTCTCTTCAGATCACGACACACTTTCTCTTTGACTACATCGTCAGCCCCGGGAAGTCGTGGTCTGACGGCGACCAAAACTGGGCGAGCCTTCCGTTCACTTTGATTCATCGCTGGGTGAGCTGTACGCACAACGGCTTACTGAAGTTTCGATTTGACGAGACTCAAATCGATCAGGCCTCGGTCCGAATAGATCAGGAAACCTGTCACTTTCACAAGTTTGACATGAACGGAGACGTGCACGTCGAGTTTGTCCTCAATTCTGCAGATGACTCAGCAGACATTCAGCAACAATTTCTTGAGGAGACTGAGAACCGATTGACGACAGCGTCGTTCGAAGACTTCACGGCTAAGTATGAAGTCAATGCAGAAGACTTCCTGAGCGGATTGCCTCTAGACGATGATTTGGCCGTAGCGGGAATCTTCTTTGAGGGAGTCCACTACAGAACCGATTGCAGGACGCGCAGCGAACCGTATCCATATTGCGATCACATGCTACTAACTTCGTTCTCGACAGCAAAGTCCGTATTCCCTCCCCTCGTACTCATGCACCTTTCTCTGGGCAAGGAAACACCCGTAAACGATGAGTACGTATTCGCCTACTTGCCGGAAGCTGAAGACTCTCCCGGAATTTGGGACAACGTGACCTTTGACCATTTAGTTGACATGACGTCCGGCAACTTCGAGGTGGATTCGCCTTTGCTCGATCCGGCCCCGGGAAACTTCTATGGTCTGATTGACTCTGCCGCAAAACTTGAAGAGGCATTGTCTTGGGAAAATGGCGCGGAAGCCGGAACTCGCTTCATCTACCAGACTGCAGATACATACATTCTCGTGACGGCACTGGATCGGTTCCTGCAAACCAATGATTACGGCTATAGTGACTCGTTTGCGTTCGTAACCGATCGCATATACAGTCAGCTGCAACTTTCTCCCGGAGTCTTGGCAACCCGCCGAACCAATGAAGCCGATCAAGTAAATACGGGAAGAGCATATGGTGGATACGGTATGTGGTGGGACACTGACTCTATAGTCAAGCTTGCCAAGTTCATGTTGCTGGATGATGGAATGGTTGGCCAAGAGTCGTTGCTCGAAACATCGACTTTGGACGCCACACTGCAAAAACTCGCCTCGGATCGGGGCGTCGACACTCGAGTCGGTGGATGGAGATACAACAACGGCATGTGGGCTATTCCTGCTCACAACTTCGTCGATGACTTGGAGGACTGTGAAACTTGGGTGCCAAACATGAGCGGGTTGTCCGGCGTACGGGTTTTTCTCATGCCGAACGGATTGATTTTCTATTACTTCAACGATGCTTTGCTGTTTCCATTCCAACCTGCAGTTTCTGCTTCCAATCGAGTCAGTTCGATGTGTACAAGTGACTCAGAGGAAAACCCTTAATTGGATCTCGGCCTCCCAGAATTGGTTTCGTTCCTATAGAGCGTGCTTTGGCATGGTAAGCTAGACTTGGATGGAGGATTAGTGTGCATGGTTCATTGAACTTGTTGGTCGAGGTGTGTGCCAACCAAGCACATCAAATCTATGCGTTTCCAATTCGCGATCCTATAAAGATATCTCGCATGAACTAGGCTTCTCTGTATGCAAGACAGTTTCGATCTTCGGGAAACCGAACTCAGAGCTTCACGAGCCCTTCCGATATTTGGTCCCGGCGAACTTCCGCCGGAAAAAATGGCAAGAGTCAGCGATGACGAAAGCGGTTTTATCGATGTTCTAAAGCTGTTTCTCCGTTCATGGCCCTTCATTCGACCACAGCTGCTTGGACGTTGGTTTACGCCTGGCGAAGGCATGGGAGACGAAGTTGCAGACAATGTCGCTGGATCGGGTTTCCGATTTGGCTATGCTCCGTTTCTTGTCATAGTCATCGCTCTGATCGGCCCTCTTTCTGGATGGGTTGAGCCGTCGTTGGGATGGCCGATGATCCTGCTTTATGCTCCCGTAGCCGCATTGTGCCTTTCGATGTTTGTTATGACTTATTCAAGAGGTCGTACACAATCGATAGGAGCGCTATTGGCCGTCCTATCCGGTTTCTTCGTGAACTTGAACGCAATGTTGCTGATCGAGGGTTGGTGGGACGGTTTCTATGGAGTTGCCGTTACGGTATCCGCCGCTCTCGGTTGGATGGTTCAATATCGGCTCAGGGGCGGATTGTTCGAAATTCGTTTGCGACTCGGCACACACCTGTGCTATTACTATCTGGTCGTATTCACACAAGCGACAATAGGGTTTTTCTTTGGTCTCATTATAGCGGACTTACTGAATCAGAGTCTCTTGCAGGGGGAACCTCTTGCTCCTGGACTCAGCAAGACATTGGGGCTTCCGGAACTCTCCTCAGAGGCTATAGCCGCCCTTTCTACCGAAGAACGGATAGATCTCCTATACCTGTATATTCAGCTGGAAGTAATTTTGTTGCTTGCAAATACATTCATCGGGTACGCCAACGGTTACTATCGAATGTGGATCTTGCAACGAATCAATCAAGATCTACGAATAGCGCTTGTTGAAAGATGGCATCAACTCTCAATTAGCTACCACAGTGATCATAGGACGGGAGATTCGATCTTTCGAATCTACCAAGATAGTGCCATGGTTACGAATGTGATTGGACAGCTAGTCGACGCATCTCGCTCGGTCATCAACTACTTCGTCGCGCTGTTTCTCGTAAGCTTGCTCAGTCCATGGATAGGTCTTTTTGCTGCGCTGCTGGTTGTTCCCGCATTGACCTGGGCTCATATTGCCATGCCAAGAGTACGCGTCCGCTCACTGGTCTACCGGGCATCCACGTCCGATGTCACGTCGAATGTGCAAGAGGCGTTTAGTGCCATTAAATTGATCAAGGCATTTGGAACGTCAGATCGAGTGCAAAAGAAATTTGAGCGTGACTCGATCATTGCTTTCAACGCCGCTTACCGCGTCAGAAACCTCATAGCGTTGATCACGATCGTGATGTTTACTGCTACCGCCTGCTTCATGATCCTGGGCGAAACCATGATGGCTTATTGGGCATTTCAGGAATCGAGTACTTGGGCTCTCGACCTAATCGCTCTTGTCGGCGTCAGCTTTGTGGTCTGGAACCTCGCGAGTTTTCGTTGGTCAAGTGGGCAATTCCGTAGCGCAGCAAATAACCTTCGAGGACTGTTGCGCAATTGGATGACAGCACAGGACATGGCGATGGGCCTCCGACGGGTGTTTGACATATTGGATATCGAGCCTGACATACAGGATAAACCTGACGCAGTTCCGCTTACCCAGTTCAATAACGACATAGCGTTTTCCAATGTGAGTTTTCGCTACGAACACGACCGGCCTGTACTGAATGATGTTTCATTCAGTGCAGAACGCGGATCCGTTACCGCAATTATCGGTCCTACCGGCTCTGGAAAAAGTACGCTCATGGCTCTCCTCTTGCGTTTGTTCAATCCAGATTCTGGCACGATCAGCATCGACGGAAAGGACATTCGAGACTACTCATTACAAACGTTGAGAGGAAAAATCGCCATTGCACTACAGGAAAACCTGTTGTTTGGAATGTCGGTCCGAGACAACATTCGATACGTTGCTCCCAACGCAACTGACGAACAAGTGCAGGAATCATTACGAATCGCTGCTGTAGACGAATACGTCACTGGGCTACCTAACGGATTGGACACAGTGCTATCGGACCGCGGAGGCAAGCTCTCGACGGGACAACGACAAAGGTTGTCTATCGCTCGAGCAATTATTAGAGATGCTCCGATACTCGTCCTCGACGAACCAACAGCAGCTTTGGATGCAGCCACTGAACACAAGGTCATGCAGAATCTAATTGGGTGGGTGAAGGACGATGAAGACCAGGAGGGACGTGCGATCTTCTTGATTACACACCGCATCTCAACGATTCGTCAAGCAGACAACATTTTGTACTTGCAAGACGGCAAGATCATTGAAAGCGGAAACCACGACGAACTCATGCGATTACCCGATGGACGCTACCGGACATTCGTAGAGACTGAGTCCAACCTTACCAACGTATCAGGAAGGTCAGCGTAATGGCGGATCCGAACCAATCCCAAATTCGCCGGAAATCGCTTCGCGAGCGAGAAGCTGAACTCGACGCACGGTCGAGCGGACTAGACACTCGGACTGATATTGGAGCTGCCGAAGCCTTTGGAATTATCGTCAGGGCGTCAAAGTACATCGGGCTGTTCTGGGGTAGATATCTTGCAAAGTTTTTTCTGAAACTAGGCTCTTATGCCCTGCCGTTGGCTCTTCTTCCATGGCCGCTCAAAGTTCTAACAGATCATGTAATCCTGAGGATTCCCATTTCGGAGGCATCCGGATATCCCAGTTATGTCATGCCTTTCGTCTCCGCACTCGAGTTTGCGACGCCAATTGAAATAGTCATTTGGTTTGCAGTGGTCGGAGTGGTCTTCATCGTGTTCATCGGCTCATATACGCAAGGATTTGAGGATGAAGTCGACGCGGGTCTGGCACAAGGTCACGACTATGCAACACAAGTCGAAAACCATATGCATGGTGGACACAGTACTGCTGGCGGACTTTACGGATGGGCTGAGTTCAAACTGCACATGCGATTGAACCAGTCTTTGAACCACACTCTGCGTTCAAATTTGTTCGCGCGTATCACTTCGTTCTCTATGACGAAACTCGAAGAACAGAGGATCGGAGACTCCATTTATCGAGTGATGTACGACACACCACAAATCAATGAGATCTTCTACGAAGTAACTCACACTCCGATCATGTCGACCATTCTGTTCCTTCAGGCGTACTTCACGCTGATGGATGCTTATCCAAGCGTTCCGGAAGTGGCGATTCTTACTGTAATAATTTTTCCTGCGTGGGCCCTAATCTCAAGCTTGTTTAGTCGGATAGTGCGACGTCGAGGTCAAGCAGCCCGAGCAGCCGGAGCGATAACTACAGCAACGATCGAAGAAGGCATGGACAACGTCCTCGCGGTACAGAGCTTAGGAGGAAACACAGAAGAAAAAGGTAGGTTTGACAGCGACAGCAAGGAGTCCTTTTCTCGCTTCCGAAGGGTCACACTCCTTTGGTACGTCATCATTGGCTTAAGTGGCGTCTTGAGCCATTTGACCTTCTTGGCATTCAATTTCTATCTCATATGGAAAGTGATTCATGGCGAACTGACACCAGGAGATGTAGTCGCGCTGGGTCTATTTTTCGGCTACCTCCGAGGTCCAGCAATGGCGCTTGGATGGCTTTGGATTCGATTCATGGATAACGTTGCGGCTATGCGACGAGTGTTTGCGTTCATGGATATAGAACCCGAAGCCGACATGGGGAACATAAGGCTCGGGAAAATCTCCAAGGGCATAGAAGTGAAGGGTGCAGGTCTTGAGTATCCCGATGGAAGGCGTGCCTTGAAGAATATTGATTTGCAAGCGAATGTTGGTGAAATTGTCGCATTTGTAGGTCCGACTGGGGCTGGAAAGACAAGCCTGGCTTACTTGATTCCCCGCTACCACAAGGCAACCGAGGGTGAGGTCCTTATTGACGGTGAGAACGTAGATCACATTACTCTAGACAGCTTACGAAGCCAAATTACCTACGTATTTCAGGAGACTCAGTTGTTCTCGGAGTCAATTCGAGACAACATCTGCTATGGAAACCCAGATGCTTCGCAAGATGAAGTAGAAAGAGTTGCTAAGATCGCAGGAATCCACGATTTCATTGTGTCCCTACCGGAAGGGTACGAGACTAGACTCGGAGCCACGACCGCAAGTCGACTCTCTGTCGGACAAAAACAGAGAATTTCCATTGCTCGAGGACTCATCCGCGATTCTCGAATTTTGATTCTGGACGAGCCAACATCAGCGCTAGATCCCGAAACGGAAGAACACCTGGTCAATTCTTTGCATGAAGCAGCAAAAGATCGGCTTGTAATAATCATTGCTCATAGGCTCTCCACGATTGCCCAATCTGACAAGATCGTCTTTCTTGAAGACGGTACCATCCAAGAACAAGGAAGTCATGAGGAGCTTCTCAATCGACCGGGCGGTCATTACCGACGATTTGTCGAACTTCAAACCACAAGTGCGTCCGAAGGCGGCGCAGCGAGCTAGTTCGTTTCTATTTCGAAATGCCTGCAAGCAATATGTTTGAGGAACGAGAGGTTGTTATAGATCGTCCCTCTCGCAATTTCCGGCTCTTGGAAGCAATGGATGGAAGTTTTGCTTCCTACGATGGAAGCCAATTGAAATGTACAAGCGAGGGCGACGACAGTATCGTTTGGGACGAGCATGGGGAAGACGAACTAATCCACGTCGCGACTGGAATCATCGTCAAGAAAATCGCTTCAGGTTCGAGCAATAGGTTTACCCTTGACCTACCTTCTCAATCTGATCCCAGTTCAGATTCTTCCCAATCCCCAGAATTTAAGGAAACTCACGGTCCAGCCGAGTTACCTTCGCATTATCTGGAGTTACTTAACAACAATGGTTGGGTCTGTCTAGCATGCATTTTGGACCCCAAGACGCTTGAAGGACTCGAGCTTGTGGCGTGTACGGATCGCTATGAAGGCCGAACACGCGTTCGTGCCCATGCCATAGCACAAGATGTCGCAGTCGCGAGAACCGTGGCCGAACCTATTTCCTTATGGCTGATTCGTCAGTACATGGGTATACCTGATGTCCGCCTATCTCACTCTCCGGCTATGGCCGTGTTGACCAAGGACGACGGACAGCGTGATGTGCAGGGATGGCACTCCGATTTTCCCTATCACTGGGGAACAGGACACATAGGTCAGGTTCCGACGCCGTCCGGTGAAACGGTTCTGGGCGTTCAACGCAATGTCTGTGTCTCAGACTTTTGCAAAGAACGAGGCGCAACAGCATTTAAGCTTGGTTCTCATTCGCTTGATCGACCCCCACCAGACGAATGGGGGCAAGCTCGGCGCTATGCTCGGCGCGGCTACCGTTCGCAGCAAGGGCTACCGTACACGGGACCGGAAGCTGATGTTGTCGAGGCACCGGGAGGAAGCATCATCTTGTACGATTCTCGAACATGGCATAGAGCGGGTGTCAACCGAACGGAGAAACCTCGTTCAGCCATGCTTCAAGCGATGACCCCCATGTATGTGTTTCCAAAAAACGACACCAGTGTCGCCTTCAGAGCATACCGTCAAAGTGACGCTTATGCACAGTCCACTAAGCGAGAGCGGCTTGAAATCCAACGGCTCATGGTTCACCAGTTCATTGGGCCCGGCGGAGAATTCGCGATAGGTCCCGACCAAGAGCTGACCCAAAGCTTGCAAGCATAGGTGCTTGTATCTTCCCAAATAGAGCTATCTTGACTGACTAGCCGTGGGTAATGCTTCAATCAAGCTAGAGGGTCACATTCGGCATTCAATTTGTGACGTTCCAGCTGAGACATGGAATGCATGCGCAAATCCGATCGACCAACCTTACAACCCGTTTGTTGACCATCGTTTTTTTCGTGCTCTCGAGGAAAGTGAAAGCGTGTCTGCTGAGACCGGCTGGCAACCCTTTCATATAGAGCTCAAATCTCACGGACAAACACTAGGCATCGTCCCGATGTACGTGAAATCGCACTCTAGGGGAGAGTTCGTGTTTGATGGCAGTTGGGCAAATGCTTGGTATGGTGCTGGAGGCCAGTACTACCCGAAATTACAGGTGAGTATCCCATTCACACCCGCTACAGGTCCGCGGCTACTCGCGCCGTCGGATGGTCTACGAGCTCGCGTAGAGGACCAATTACTCCATATTATTGCCCAAGTCACCCAAAAGCTCCAACTGAGTTCGGCCCACATTACGTTCATGCCCAAGGAACAATGGGAGCGAGCTGGAAAACTCGGATGGCTGCAACGCATCGACACACAGTTTCATTGGCACAATGCAGGTTACGACTCGTTTGATCACTTCTTGTCGGAATTGTCCTCCAAGAAGCGAAAGAACATACGACGCGAACGACGAGGAGCTGTTCAAAACGGCATCACAATTGAATCGATTACAGGAAGCGACCTCAAAGAGCACCATTGGGATGCGTTCTATGAGTTCTATGTAGATACTGGTTACCGCAAATGGGGTCGTCCCTATCTGAATCGCGAGTTCTTTAGCTTAGTGTCGGATTTGATGCCGGATCAGACATTGCTGATACTCTGTAAACGTGATGGTAAGTACGTAGCTGGCGCAATAAACTTTGTCGGCGACGATGCGATTTTCGGCAGAAACTGGGGATGCATCGAAGATCACAGATTTCTACACTTTGAGACTTGTTATTACCAAGCGATCGACTTCGCAATAGAACACAAACTGCAACGAGTAGAAGCTGGCGCACAGGGTGGACACAAGATCGCACGTGGCTATCTTCCTCAGACTACTTACTCGGCGCATTTCATTGCTGAGAATAGCTTTCGCTATGCTGTCGCACAATTTCTCGAGGAAGAGAAGCAATATGTTGAACACGACATCGAGTACATTGAGAAACACTCTCCGTTTCGTAACGACATCGATCTCTCAAAGTTTCAGCAACGTACAAAGGTCTGAAGAGGTACTTAAAACACACTCTTGCAAATGACTGGCTGTCCATGATTGTCCCACTCCAAGACCAAAATCGAGCTGAGTCGACCAGTTCACAGGACTTTGAAGAGTCAGGACGAACCGTTATGACATATACGCATCCGCTCGAGAATGTGATAACGGACACTCGTGAACAATTGGAAACTCCCGAAGGTGCGATCATTCATCTCTGTCCAGCCGGAATCTGTGCCCGTGCTCACGCTTTTGTGATCGATGAACTCATCAAACTTGTACTCCTCATAGTAGCCAGCATGCTCATAGTCTTGTTCCCAATTGAGCAAATTGGATTGTTCCTATTTTTGTTAAGTGCATTTGCAATAACTTGGTTTTATGGAGTTGCTTTTGAAATATTCAATGACGGCAGGACACCTGGAAAGAACGTAGCACATCTCAAAGTTGTGAACTCAGATGGAACGCCAATCCGACTTGCGTCCTCTCTGCTAAGAAACCTACTTCGCATAGTCGATATAGGCTTGCTTTGTATTCCAGCGCTTGTGAGTATGGCGATGTCCAAGGGATTCAAACGAATCGGTGACCACCTCGCGGACACCATCGTGATATATACCGAAACGGGACGGGGCTTAAAGAGACCAAAATTAGAGGCTGGAACAACGATTCCAGTGAAGTTAACCCGTGCAGAAGAAACTGCCCTCACCGATTTTCAAGATCGTGTCGACTCGCTATCCGGTCCGCGAGCTCAGGAACTCGCAGAAATACTGAAACCAATCCACGGATTGACAGGTGATGCAGCAGTGCGGGCTGTCTTGGAATATGCAAACGGCGTGCGTGGTAGCTTGTGAAACAAGCTTACTTTGTCGAAAACAGGGAACAAGACTGGAATAAGCTTCATTCGGTCTTAGACGCATATGAATCAAAGCGGTCAAAAGCACGGGATATAGAAGTCGACGGATTCATAAGGCTCTATCGAGACATTGCTCGCGATTTGGCAATTGCTCGCAGCCGAAATTACAGTAACGCCTTGGTCAATCGCTTGAACGACCTGACGGTTCGTGGTCACAATGCGGTGTATCAGAATCGATCCGGATGGGTCGCTAAGTGCGTGGAATTTGTGACTAGAAATTTTCCGGAGGAGGTGCGTAGGAACTGGAGGCTGCTACTCATTGCAACATGTGCCTTTCTGGTTCCTGCAGCTGGGATTGCATCACTCATTGTGGTCGACAACCAATATGTCCAGTCAGTCTTGTCCCCTTATCAAATCGCAGAAGTAGAAGAGATGTACGACCCCGATGGCTTCGTGCAAAGTGAGAACAGACCGGTGCGTTCAAGGCTTGGAGCGTTCGGTTACTACATTTACAACAACGCTTCCATAGGACTACGTTGTGCGGCAACAGGGATTTTCTTTGGAATTGGGACTGTTGCCGTACTTGTAATAAATGGCGTGATACTCTCAACAATCTTTACACATCTTGTCTTGGTCGGCTACAGCGAAACCCTCTTCTCGTTCGTCGCTGGACATAGCGCTTTAGAACTAACAGCAATCGCTATATCGGGAACTGCAGGACTCCGGCTCGGACAAGCTATGCTGGCCCCAGGCTCGGTGGCACGATCGACAGCGATTCGTCGAGCAAGGAAAACTGCGGTCATTCTCGTATTTGGAGCCATGATTATGTTTTTCTTCGCAGCGTTCATTGAAGCGTTTTGGTCTACGATGCGCCTTCCACCGACCCTAAAGTACGGCGTGGGAATTGGATTCTGGATTCTCGTTGTCAGTTACTTTGTTCTAGCTGGTAGAAATGCAGTTCGACAAGGCTCAAATTAGAATCCGACCGCGGACAAGCATTGAAGCGATCGACCTCGGGGTGCTAATTGCCCGGCGCTATTGGTGGCGGCTAGTTGCTGGTTGGTTGGTAGTAGCTGTACCCATCTTCGTGGTGACCTGGTTCGTGCCCAACACAGTTCTTGCTTTTCTCATGCTTTGGTGGTTCAAACCACTGTATGAACGTATACCGATGATGACAGTGGCTAGTTCGATATTCGACGAGCATGCTCACTGGTCCACAATGCGACGGAATCTCATTGCTCCAGACTGCCTATTGTGGCTTACTTTTTTCCGCTTTTTTCCTGGGCGGAGCACACTTACCCCGATTGCTGCTCTAGAAGACCACGCATTGGGTTCCGGGCGGGTTAGCAATCGCCGTTCACTCATAAAGGAAAACACTCAAGGTGCATACTTGGGGTTGCATTCATTGGGTTTACTCTTTGAAATCGCAATTGTGCTATTTATTCTCTTGATGGCTCTTTGGTTGCTGTCGCCGGTGGAAACTGACCCTGCCATTGCTCTTGAAATTGCTCTACAGGAGCTGCTAAGTTTTCTTCTGGCTTCGTTCTGGGGCCCAAAAATCGTTTTGACTGCGCTGTTTGTGGCATTCGCATGTGTAGCTCCTTTCTATGTATGTTGTGGATTTGCACTCTACCTCAACCGCAGAGTGGAACTTGAAGGATGGGACCTTGACTTGGAATTTCAGCGATTGGTTAGACGTATTGCACCGTTGTTGGGTGTCGTGCTGATTGCAATGTATTGCATGCCGTCAGATGCACAGGAGTCTTTGACATCACAGCTAGAACAAGATAGGAACTCCGTTGCTGCGGAAATTGACGACGTAGTTCTGAGCGAACGCATAAGCAAGACCGAGATGCGTAACAAAGCGCAGGAGGAGCGAGTGGATTCGAGTCGGACAACCAATATAGCACTTGCAATGTTCCTGCGCACTCTATTTTGGACACTATTAATTGCGGTAATCCTCTGGCTAGTGATCAAGATCGTGCTGTCCGATTACATTCGTCAAGCATTCGCTCGAAAGAGCAAGAAAGAGGTAGCCGTTCAGCAGAGGTTTCCAAATCTCAAGAGAAAACTGATTCTTCCAGACGATGTTGTCTCCGCTGCAAGCGACGCCTGGCGCGATGGCCAATTCCGCAATGCAATGTCCCTACTCTACCGAGGTTCACTTTACACACTCATTACTACGCACAAGTGCGACATAAATCCGAGCGACACCGAGGCATCGTGTATGAGAGCAGTTCGTCAAACCGCTCCCGCTCTCTCGGAGGCTTTTGACCATATCGCTTCTAGTTGGCAACAATTGGCTTACGCGCGCCTTCCCGTATCGGAAAGCGACTTTCATGCATTGCGTCGTATCTACACGGAGAAGTTCAATCTAAATGCGTAAGGCACTGATATACATCATTTTGTCTGCAGCAGCTGTAGCCGTGATTGGAATTGCCATCTGGTGGTATCGAAGCCAGGAGAGGATTGAAGTCAGAGTATCTACCGAAGAAGCACGGCTAAACCCTTGGCTAGCAGTTTCGATTCTGTTTGAAAGTCGTAATCTCGATGTCAAGCAAGAGTTTCCTTTTTTCAATGAAGTCATTCCGTCGACACGCGACACTATTGTTGTAAGGCACGGGCCTTACACCATCGAGACCGCTAAACAAAGCTCGGTACTTGAGAGATGGGTTCGTGATGGCGGAACACTTATTTACAGAGTCACCGGCGTTTGGGACGAGGAAGAGTCGGAACGTTCATTTCAACAACTATTCCCGATGAATCTTGGTGTCCATCTCATGCGCAAGGAGTTAGTAGAAGCTGAATCGTATATCTCAACTACGATGCCGGAGTGTCCAGACCAGTCTCAGGAAATTACATTCGCCAACAGACCACCGCTCAAAATGCAAGCGAATCCTATAGGCGAGTCGATCTTCGATCTGGACCATGTAGCACAAGGGCTGAGACCATTGACTTTGGGTGTTGGAATGTTGCAGTTGAACTACGGATCGGGCCGGGTCTTCTTTGTGAGAGAACTACGCCAATGGACCAACAGCTACGTTAGTTGCTACGACAATGCCTACATCTTGTATTCCATCGTTTCCGATTTTGGGCAATCTAGTACAAGGCCCAGCCCGCGTACTCTATGGATCTTGCCGATGGGAGCATTTCCTTCTCTCTTTGAATTAATTTGGAAAAACGCGCCCCACGCTGTCCTAGGAGTAGCACTGGCATTTTTGGTCTTGATACTTGTGTGGAATATCAGGCAATCTCCACCAGCGTACGAAGTGAGCAGTCCTAGGAGAAGTGCTTACGAGTACGCAACGAGTGCAGCGAAGTTTGCGTGGCGTAATGGGGATCTGCGGGCATACTTGATCGCGTTGGGTACAAATGCATTGCGTGGCCATCCCTTGGATCTCAGAGACCGCATAATCTCTGACACTGCAAAGAGACTAGGAATTTCTGAGATTAAACTCAGGGAGGCTCTGAAGCCAGAGAAACGTGCGCCGTCAGAATCGGAATTAATTGAACAAGTCAGACTCGTCCAAGCACTATACAAGAAAGGCTAGACTCCTGTCTCCACTCAAGAGGCTAGACGACGAAAAAAGTAAATTGCCCAATTCTTCGATAGCAAGATGCTGACTCGTAGGCAATTGGCAGGAGAACCAATAGTCAGTAGTCTAAGGAAGGATCTCAGTTCTGCTGCTTGTACGGAAATGTACGCGCAGCCCCCTTCATTACAGCACGTGCGACCGACTCTGGAGAACTTAGCAATCCGCCTTTAGCGACGTGTTCGTAGTTCCAAAGAAGTTTGCTCTCATCGCCTTCATAAATGGACATTCGGATGAACGCTTTGTTGGTGTTACCAACCAGACCAATCAGAAACCTTGATGCCATCGCCCTGTCTGTGCCTATTGGCCGACTTAGCAACATGTTTCCTCCAATAACGGCGTCCACATCCAAGATCTTGCAAATCTCCGCCTTGGTCAGTGCTGTTAACTCTTCTGGTGTCGTGTTCGTCTCCAATTCTCGGCTAAGAAGCGTGTTTGTCTTGTCAATGTCTTGAAACTCCACTGTGTATCGACCTCGTTGCTGTCCGTGCAAGAACTGAGTGTAGATGACTCGCTGAAAGGTCTCGCCTTGTTCTTTCTCCATTTCCTGCAAGTCTCTTGCTGATAGGTCTCCACTCTCAGGATTGGTTTCGATCGTGACATCAAAAGGAAGGATGGCAATCTTCGAGTGTGCAAACTTATAGCTCCCAAAATCCGGAGCAGTGTAGATCGATGCGCATGCTGACATTAGGACAGTCAAAACCAAAAGAATGAGTACTGAGCACGGCGTACCTACACGTCGCATCTTGAAGTCCCCGATAGCCATCAAGTAGCTTGCCAATGCTAGCATAGGCAATTGTCCGTTCTTGTGCCCGTTATGTTTCATCTAACATGTTCCAAAACAATAGCGATCAGATTACCCCATTGGTCTCGCATGAACAATCAATCCACATCAAACGAGACAGAGCTACAGTAAGGGTTCTTTGGGAGACTTGGAGTTCGTGAGACAACACGATTCGTGCCAAATTTTCTCTTAATCGTATGAAGGGCAACCCGGTTCCATACTACCCAAAAACTGTTATGTCGTATATCGCCATAATTGTCCACTCCAATTGATCGGGAAAGAGTCAATGTCCGGTTCTTTCGTCAGTAGAGAAGCCCAATGACTTCAGAAGGACTTCAGCAAGCCAGTCAGAACGACGTAGCTGCCTGCGCAGAGGTATTCGAGCGTATAGCACAAAACGTTAACACCATCCTTATCGGGCAAGAAACCGTAGTGGCGCAAGTCTTGCATTGCATGATCGCGAATGGTCACGTTCTCTTAGAGGGCGTGCCTGGCCTCGGCAAAACCCTGCTCGTTCGCGCCTTGGCAACGAGCATTCGATGCTCAACGAATCGAATTCAATTCACACCTGATCTCATGCCGAGCGATGTAACGGGACACGCTCAGTACAACATGAGAGAGGAACAGTTCGTGATCCGAAAAGGACCGGTCTTCACCAATCTTCTTCTCGCCGATGAAATCAACCGGGCTCCAGCAAAGACACAATCTGCATTGTTAGAAGTGATGCAAGAACGACAAGCAACCATCGAGGGGGAAAGTTTCGAGATCGATCACCCTTATATGGTCTTGGCGACGCAAAACCCGATCGAATTTGAGGGAACGTATCCGCTACCCGAAGCCCAATTGGATCGGTTCATGGTAAATGTCTTCATTGAGTACCCCAGTCAGAATCATGAGGAAGTCCTTGTTGATCTTGTTACTACGGGAAAACCTGCGGACAACTTGGATACGTCGACGATCGAAGCAGTGGCGAACGCAACCGATGTAAGCAACGCACAGCAAGTTGCATCTCAGATACTGGTAGATGAAGCGGTTTTGAAGTATGCCGTAAGTATTGTCAGGACAACTAGAGACTTTGAGGGCATTAGCCAAGGGGCTAGCCCTCGAGCAGCCATTGCTCTAGTACGCATCGCTCGAGCACAAGCGCTACTCTCAAGTCGTACATTCGTAGTTCCAGATGACATTCGAACAGTTGCAGTTTCCGTATTACGACACCGGATTGCACTGAGTCCAGAGTTTCAATTTGAAGGAATGTCCAAGGATCAAGTCCTTAATAGTGTCATTCAAAGCGTCGAGGCACCACGTACGTGAAGCCGACAAAGTTGCTTGTTGTAGCAATTCTGCTTGTCGCGGCAGCGTCAATATTTCGAGAATATCATTCGATCGTTGTTGTGTTGATGGTGGTTGGAATGCTCGTCGTTCTACTTGACGCCCTCACCCTTCAGAAGCGTGGCAATTTGGTCGTAGAACGAAGAGTACCTAACACCCTCGCCTTTGGCCAATCGACCAAGGTGCGTCTGTATATCCAGCATGATTTGAACCAAAGACTCAGAGTCGCCATCAATGATCGTTGCCCATTGGAATTGAGCCCAAACGGACTCCCGCTAACAAGCGAAATTGAGCTCGAATCCACACACCTTGTCGAATACACAATAAATCCGACTCTACGTGGCGACTTCAAATTTACATTTGTTGATCTTGCTGTAGATTCGATGTTTGGTTTTTGGCAACGGATTGTCCACGTCGAATGTAACGACGAAGTGCGAGTTTATCCAGATTTCTCGCAAATAACCAAGTACTTACAGTTGCTACTGGTACACCAGACCAATCAGATGGGGATTAAGAAGCAAGTTCGACGTGGAGAAGGGCTCGAATTCCTACAGCTCAGAGAATACCGACAAGCTGATCCTTTAAATCGAATTGACTGGAAAGCAACGTCGAAACGCAGAAACCTCATTTCCCGCGAATTTCAAGAAGAGAGATCACAGCAACTTCTATTTCTGGTAGATACAGGTCGGCGAATGCATAGTCACGATGGAGAAGTATCGCTCTTCGACCGAACATTGGATGCAATGACGCTGTTGTCCTATATTGCTCTCAGCCAAGGAGACCGAGTCTCAATTCTGTGTTTCGGCCAGGAAAACCGCTGGATACCTAGTCAAACCGGACTTTCAGCTGTCGGTTCTCTATTGCGCCACACCTATGACTTGCAAACTGGAACGGTGGCTTCGGACTACGTAGCCGCAGCAGAGGAACTTTTGGTTCGACAAAGAAAACGAGCTCTTGTAGTGTTGATCACATCTTTAAGAGATGACGACAAGGATCTTCCGTCTGCATTGCGACTCTTGGCTGTTCGCCACAGTGTCCTTCTCGCGAGTCTTCGTGAGAACACACCAAATGAGACACTAAAAACCCGTGTACAAAACATCGATCAAGCACTGGCAGTGTTGGGGGCAGCGAAATATCTCGAAGAGCGCACGAAAGCACTCAATGATTGCAGACGTGCATGTCACTTGGTGGTTGATTCACTACCTTCAGAACTATATGCGAGACTCGTCAACGCATATTGGTACATGAAGAGAGCCGGGATTACCTGAGAAACGACTTGTTCCGCCAATCACAAAAGTAAAGGCTCGAGAATAATAGTGGGTCGAGTATGACCCCAACTAGCCTGCAGTGTGTCTTGTCAGTCCAGTAGACCCTGCAACGCATCTGGAACATGTGGAGCAAGCCCCTCTTTCTGTTCAGTAATTACAAAGCTAAAGACAGAACCAACACTTGCTAATCTGGAGGCTAGGTTTACCTGGACCTAGTCAGTCGGCAGGCTCTCGATCTTCGTGTACATATCTGACGAGTGAGCAGGGTCCGGTTTGATTTCGATTGGCGATTGATTGCTGGCTAAAACGAAAGGGAATAGGCACCGCTCAACGCCAGTACAAGGACTATTCCGGCTGCCATTCCGATGAGGAATTGAGGAAATATCTCGTTTGGTGTCACGGGATTCACTCGGTCGACTCTAGAGGAAGAGCACTCATCGCTCTCTGCAAGAATCTATCACAAGGCAAGTGATTCGACATAAGAAAAATAGACCAGCTTCGTTTTCGCCGAGTTATATCTCCACGAAGCGGGCCCCGCGTCAGAACATTCGTAGCAATGATCTAAATTGAAGACAGCCCAAAACGGAAGCACCAATTAATCCTCGCATGGACGTAGTTCCAATAGATTTTGGAAGTCTCTTAAGTACTGAACCGACCGCTCGGCTTCCTAAGTTGCTAGAATCTCATCTCGTCATTTGTCGTCGCTAGTTTTTTGTCTAGCGCTTGAGCATGAATACAAACGCCTTGTATCTCAACCTGGACACCATTTCTCCACGATCCGCTACCGGCTACTTTCTCGCTAATCCCTATGCAACTCCGTCCGCACAGCTACGAACGAGCAACGATACCAACGATACCAGCGAGATCAAACTGGCTGGTCGAGGAAAGAGGCTAGGTGCCGTGCTAATTGATAGTATCATTTTAATCTTGATTTTTTATTTTATTTTGCTAGTATGTCACTTCTTTTTTCTTGCAATTCAAGGTTACGAATTAGAAAGAACTATAGATGAACTTGATAGATTTCTAATACCCGATGACATAAATCCTTTGTCAATAAATCTGTTAGACCCAATTGTTTACCTACAAATCATAATACCAGTATCATTATTTTTTTTGATAAACGGTTACTTTCTGTCAAAACGTGGTCAAACAATTGGAAAAATGTTGTTAAACATTGCCATACGAGACAAAGATACTTTAGAAATTCCTCCTCTCTCCAAAATTATTTTGAGAAGATACCTTGTATTTGATGCATTTATGTCGATAAACGTTGTCTTGTACGCGATAGTTGATCTCGTAGACGTGCTATCGATATTTCGGCAGGACAAACGCATGATACATGACCTGATTGCAAACACAATTGTGGTTCAAGTATCCGAGTAGTTCTGGACGTGCTCTACTCAGTCTGGTCTCGAAGATTGAATGTCTCAATTATTTTGTGCAAGGCTAAGGCCAATGACTTCACTGATAGTTCGATCAGGCCTCAGGTTTTGAAGAAATTTTGTCACTGGAATGCATGTTACGTCTCGAACAACCTTAGCGCTTTCCCCTCGGTACAACAACACGTTTGACGCTTCCGGATAGTCGCACACAAAGGTTCTAAGAACTCTTACGTCTGTCGCTTGAATGCTACTCGCATTCTTGACTTCCAATGCAATGAAATCAACACCTCCATATACAACGAAATCGATTTCGCTTCCCGCGCGTGTCCGCCAGAAGTAGATGTCTGACCCATCGGATCGGTACTCAGACCAAGCACGTAAGTGCTGTGCAACCAGTCCTTCCAGAGCAAGACCACCAATTTCCTCCGGTTGATCAATCAGCCCTGTAGGACGCAAGGTACGAAATAATCCAGTATCAAAGAAGAAGAACTTTGAGTGCACCACAGTAGCCCGTTTGGCGCGTCTTTCGAACACAGGCAGGGTGAAAGACAAGAGTAGATCGGACAGGATTGAGATATAGGATTGAACGACTTTTCGCTGAACATGACATGTGCGGGCAACATTACTGACATTGAGCAGTGATGCATGAGAGAAACTAACGGCTTCAAGAAAACGAAGAAATGCGTCTACATTTCGAGTGAGAGCTTCAGTACGCACTTCTTCATCCACATATAGATTGATATACGCTTGGAGCACTTCCCATGAAGACTCAGAAGCAACGATCAGAGGAATCATTCCATGTACCAACGCGTGTTCCAATTGAAAACTTGGAAGTTCGGCTGCCATGAACGGATGCATATGTCTCTGAAGGGCACGTCCTCCGAGTAAATTCGTTCCGCTACGCCTCAGTTTTCTCGCACTGGATCCAGTCATGATGAATCGAGGTGAGTCTGGTGCCTCTAGTACCGCATGAATGACAGGAAGAATGCCAGGTGCACGTTGAATCTCATCGATTACAACAGTGTGCGGGTTATTGCCGACTCCAATGTGGTCTCGCAGTCGTTCTGGAAATGCCTCTAACTCCCGAAGCAATTGAGGATTCAGCAAGTCTAAGTAGGTGGCATCCGGAATTCGAGCTTTAAGCCAGGTTGATTTTCCCGTTCCGCGTGGTCCAAGCAAAAAACAACTCTGATCCGGAAAGTCAAAAAAACGCCCTACAAAGTCCATTTTAAGTCGAATAATGGATATGCTAAGTCCAATTTTAGACTATATTAAGCGCTTTGGTTCACTCTGAGCACGATGATCGCAAGAATCTATGAGGAAAGCGGGTACGGAAGCACACCCTCTACCCGCCTCGCCCCCTAGCCAAGCAGATAGTTATTTCTGTGCGCATTGGTCGAATTTCTGAAGCCGAGACTCCAATAATTCAGGCTGTGAACGGGAATTTGTGAACTGCTATCGAGTTCAGACCAGAAAACCTACTCGAATTCGAAGATGCAATACCTACTTGTCGGATCCAGATTCCAATGGAGTCTCTTTGCTTTCGAACATTGGAGCTGATTTCAGTTCAAGACCTTCCTTAGCTGTATCGATCCATTCATTCGCATTGTCGACTAAGGACTTCAAGTAGTTCTGTGTCTCTTCCTTGGTTATCTTGCCGTCTTCGTCAAGATCGACAGTCTCGAATGTCTCGTTCAACAACTCATCAAACTCTTCATCGGAAAGCTCATTTCCATCGTCGTCAAGTCTGAAATCGGGAATTCTCGACGCTTCGTCTCGACTCAGCCCGCCGTCCCGGTTGGTGTCGTGTGGTTCCGCTTGAGTCGTCCAAGCTTTTTCGAGTGCTGCGTTGACCGAATCCTCAGACAGTGTCTGGTCGAGGATCTCTAACCCCAAATCGGCTGCGACTCCCACTAACTCAACCATGGCTTCGCCCAGTTCACCCGTTAGGGAGTCTTCAAGAGAGACTTGGAAGTCTTTACTAAATTCGATCTTTCCTTCTACGCTGTCTGGCGCTGTTTCCGTTTTGGTGGTAGCGTCGGGTACCACCGCAACACTAATGCAAATGGCTACGAAAATTCCAATTATGTTTTTTGTTCGCATCATTACATCTCCTCTTAAGTATGTTCTCTGCCCAATGCAACACGCGGTTATAAGGCGGCTACATAGGCGTTCAATATGACAAAGATGCAGAGCAAGTTTATTTCGTTACGGTTCTTTTTTGCAAGAGTTACGCTTTCCTGTGGATGGTTCACCAAGGTTGAACACCAAACCTTCCGACCAGTCCACGCGCTATCCGGCTAACATATGCAAATTCTGCATTCGCCCTTCAGCAGCTTCCTATCATTAGCGTTCAACGAGCAATGTCCAAGCAACTCGTAGATATTCGGCAAGTACTAAACCACGAAGTCGACATCCACACTACCGTTACAGTTCGTGGTTGGTTGCGTTCAATCCGCACCTCTAAAGGCGGTTTTTCGTTCCTGTCCGTTCACGACGGATCAAGTTTCGATCATGTCCAGGTCGTTGCCGACGGGTCCTTGCCCAACTACACACAGATCCAATCGCTAACCACTGGTTCAGCAGTTAGTGTGACCGGCGAAGTTGTTGAGTCTAGTGGGCGCGGCCAGGACAGAGAGATGCAAGCAATGGAAGTTCAGGTGGTTGGAACGGTTGATGACCCAGACGAGTATCCAATTGCCAAGAAAAGGCACTCATTCGAGTTCCTAAGAACCGTTGCACACCTAAGACCCCGAACGAACACATTTGGCGCGATTGCGCGCCTGCGACATGCAACGGCGATTGCAATTCACGAGTACTTCAACTCCAGAGGATTTTTTTGGATCAGTACTCCCATCATTACAGCTAGCGATTGCGAGGGAGCTGGAGACCTATTTCGGGTTAGCACGCTGGACCTCGCCAATCGCCAACTGAGCAGCTACAACGAAGACTTCTTTGGAAAGGAGACGTTTCTGGCAGTCTCGGGCCAGCTGAATGTAGAAGCCTATTGCCTTGCGCTCTCCAAGGTATATACATTCGGACCAACTTTCCGGGCCGAAAACTCCAATACGAGTCGACATCTCGCAGAGTTTTGGATGGTTGAACCAGAAATAGCCTTTGCAGATCTTCAAGACAATGCTGACCTCGCCCAAGACTTTCTGAAGTGTGTCTTCAAATCTGTATTGGAGGCTGTTCCAGACGATATCGACTTCTTTCAGAGCCGAATCGACAAGACCGTTCGAGATCGGTTGCAGGCAGTAATTGATCGCCCATTTGTCCAAATGGACTACTCCGATGCGATCAGCGAATTGCACAAGTCTAAGCAGAAGTTTGAGTTTCCCGTTGAGTGGGGCCTGGATCTACAGACGGAACACGAGCGATATCTCACCGAAATTGCGGACGCTCCTGTAGTTGTATGCAACTATCCGGTCCAGATCAAGGCTTTCTATATGCGACTCAACGACGATGAAAAGACGGTGGCCGCATTGGATGTTCTCGTGCCGGGGGTAGGCGAGATTATTGGTGGCAGCCAACGGGAAGAACGTTTCGACGTTTTGGATTCACGCATGAATGACATGATGCGCGAAGAATTATGGTGGTACAAAGAACTCCGAAAATATGGATCGGTGCCCCACGCTGGTTTTGGTGTTGGTTTTGAACGACTTGTTATGTACATGTCCGGTATGGATAACATTCGCGACATCGCTCCCTTTCCCCGAGTGCCAAACAACGCTTCCTTTTAGTTCCGTCGCTTTCGACAACTGTCCAGAATGTTCCGTGATCTCTTGAGACTCGTCCCCTTTGTACGAAAGTACAAGGGAAGACTACTCGGCGGAATAGTCCTCTTCTTTATTGCTCGCCTGTTTGAAGCCGCAGTGCCCCTCTGTCTCATGGTCGGAATCAACCGTTTGACGAGAGGAGAATCTGACCTCCTGTGGCCGATTCTTGGAATTGTTGGAGCGGTGGTAGCTCGCTTTCTCATAGTGAGTTGGGCTCGCATTGCAGTTCGTCGGGCAGGATTTCTCGTGCAGTATGACCTGCGTCACGCGTTCTACAAGCAACTTCAGAGGATGGGTCCGACTTTCTATCGCCAATATGCAATTGGAGATCTCATGACCCGGGCAGTGGCCGACATTCAACTCATCAGACGGCTGATTGGAAATGGCACAACGATGGTTGTGATCTTCTGTTTTGCGACTTTGATTGGCTTTACATGCATGGTCTTTCTTTCACCTGCCCTAACTCTATTCGTCCTGCCCCCGCTTCCCATACTTCTCTTCTACACATGGCGTACATCTCTTCGACTGGGAGTTGCTTCGCGGCAGGTACAGGAAAGGTTGTCCGCTCTCGGGTCACATGTTCAAGAAAACCTCTCAGGAATACGCACAGTGCAAGCGATGGCTTTGGAACGCCAAGAGCTTGATAGATTCGACGTACGCAACCAAGACTATACCGATGCTTTCTACTCCCATGCGAGAATCCACTCGATCATGCACTCGGTCATGCCAACATTGGCCGCTGCTTCAGCAATCGCGATCCTTGGATATGGAGGCTATTCCGTGTTGCAAGGATCACTGAGCATCGGGGCGTTCACCGCGTTCTTTTTCTACGTGAACATGATTGTGCAACCCTTTCGTGTTGCCGGAATGATCATCAGCATGTTGCAACGCGCTGCTGTTGCCTCTCGCAGGCTCTTCGCAGTATTCGATGCGGAACCCGAAATTGAGGATCAAGCGTCGCCCTGGGCACCGGAGTTGATTCGAGGAAATGTTGAATTTCGCCAACTCACGTTTGCGTACGAAGATGCATCGAAAAGAGCTCTCAACAATATCAATCTCTCAATTCGTCGTGGAGATGTCATAACGTTCATGGGACGAATCGGCTCTGGAAAGACCACCTTGCTTAAACAGGTGGTCAGATTGCTAGACACACCTAGAGACTCTGTATTCATCGATGAATTTGATGTCCGCGATTACCCATTAAATCGTCTGAGATCTCAGGTAGCTTACGTCCCTCAGGACACATTCCTGTTTGGGGAGCCACTTCGTTCCAACATTTCTTATGACCAACCCCGCAGAAATATCGATCAAGTTTGGCTCGCTGCAGAGGCCGCAAGTCTGAGCGAGTCTATCGAAGAAATGGCCTTCAAGATGGAAACAGTTGTTGGCGAACGCGGAGTTACATTGTCTGGCGGTCAAAAACAACGGGCAACTTTAGCTCGAGGGCTGATTCGAAACGCTCCTGTATTAATCCTCGACGATTGCTTTTCTTCCGTAGACACAGAGACTGAAGAACAGATTCTGTCCAGCTTGTCGACAATGCGTGCCAACAAGACGACGTTGTTGGTATCTCATCGCGTATCCACTGCACGGCATTCGGATCGGATCGTGATCCTCGAAGACGGGCAAATTGCGGAGACGGGGACTCACGAGCAACTCCTCTCGCTGAACGGGATCTATGCGGAGCTCGAACGCATTCAACGCGAAGGCAGCGACGAACCGATCGGTTCCGCTGCTGCTACCGTCACAGCATCATGAGCGAGGCAGCGAGAAACAGTCGAGACTACCGATTGTTCGATGCAGAACTTTCCGGAGCAGTACTTAACACTCGATTGTTGATTCGACTACTCGGTTGGATGCGACCCTACTGGAGGACACTTAGTGTCAGCCTGATCTCGGTCTGCATTACCTCCCTACTCGCTATTGCTCTACCTGTGATTCTGTCAGTTGTTGTCATTGACTACATTCTTCGTAGTGAACCAACAACAATTGCTCCCGATTTCGGCTTGATCGGATTGACTGAATGGATGGCTGCCAATACAGGCTGGTCGTTGCTATTCACTGCTTGTGCCCTTTACGTCATAGCTCAGCTGTGTTGGGCGTTTACATCACATATACATCGCATGACGTTGACCAGAACCGTAATCAATGGACTACGCGATTTGCGGCACGACCTCTTCAAGCATCTGGAGACACGCCCATTCACCTTCTACGACAACGTTGCTGTTGGGCGGGTCATGACACGGGTAACGAACGATGTTGAGTCGCTGTACGAACTTCTGCGGGGGCTAGGGTCATTGGTGGGAGAGCTCATGCCGTTCTTCTTTGCACTAGCCGTTATGCTTGCAGTCGACATCGAGATGTCTCTTATCTTGATGTTGTATCTGCCAATTCTTGTGGTGGTCACGCTCGTCTTCCGACGCTACACAAGGCGATTGTTTAGATTGGTGCGACAGTCCGTCTCGGCACTCAATCAAAACCTGCAAGAGAACCTCAGTGGTCTGCAAGTAGTTCAATTATCCACTCGAGAAGACTACAACCTCCGCAGATATCGAAGAATCAACGGCAACAATCTACTGTTCGAGTCACGCTCCATGCGGCTCGAAACTCTCTACTCATCTTTCAATGACAGTGTAGCTTCAATCGCCATTGGAGTGATTCTCTGGTATGCCGGTGGTCAAGTGATACAAGACGAGATCTCGCTCGGTGGAATGATCCTTTTCACGAGATTCATTGACATGCTGTTTCATCCCATTGTGGTTCTCGGAGAGCAAATCAACATTCTGTTTCGAGCGATGGCCAGTGGAGAGAGGATTTTTCAAGCTCTGGATTGGGATGAAGCTAATCACGAACCGGAGAAACCCGTACGGCTACCCGTTCGTCTCAAAGGTTCGGTGGAGTTTCGAAACGTAGTCTTTAGCTATGGAGCTAACACGATTATTAAGGATGTTTCGTTTTCGATTGCTCCCGGAGAGAAACTGGCAATCGTGGGAGCAACCGGTTCAGGAAAAAGCACACTCATTCGGCTTCTCAGCCGGTTTTACGACCTAGATGACAACTCGATCTTTCTGGACGGAATCGATGTCAACCAGATCAATACGCACGATTTGAGACAGCGTATTGGCGTTGTCCTTCAAGACTTCCACATATTCTCTGGGTCCATCTATCACAACATATCGCTCGGGAACCCGAATGTTGATCGAAATTCAGTCGTAGCCGCAGCCAAGGCTGCAAACGCTCATGACTTCATCATGTCTCTACCTGATCAGTACGACTCGGAACTTGCCGAAAGAGGACAGAATCTGTCCCAGGGTCAGCGACAACTGCTAGCCTTCGCTCGCGTATTGACGACCAACCCCGAAATTCTGGTCTTGGATGAGGCGACAGCCAACATCGACAGTGAGACGGAACTGCTGATTCAGGATGCGCTCAGGACACTAACCCGAGGAAGGACCTCGATCATCATTGCACATCGGCTACAGACGATTCAGGACTCGGACCGAGTGTTGGTTCTTGATGACGGGCGAGTTGCTGAATTAGGTACACACGACGAGCTGTTAGAGGCAAAAGGTATCTATCACACGCTTCACACATTGCAGTATCAAGATGTGGCCTAAAACAACCGGCGTGACACGCACATTGGTAGTTGTGCCTCACAGCTAGGCCTTCGTCGCGAAACGTTCCACTTCAATTTCATCCTCTCCCTTGCGATTAACAGCAATGTCGTAATTACATTGCATCCGCATAAGAGTATTCATTGATGCGACTGCCGCTTTCTCGATCCGCAATGCCATTTCGGGTGAAGAGCGGGCTTTCCATTCAGAAAAGCGGCCAGTGCGGTTCGCGCCCGCCGAGCGCTTTCGCCGCATCAGTTTCCGTGGGATCGAGAGGATCAATAATCTCCCACCTGACGAAATCCCCGGGATGAACAGGTGCTTTCCTTCGAATACCGAACATGGGGATGTTGCAACCAGTTCATGTTGTTGACCAAGAACAAAAAACTCCACACTCGGGACGTCTAGACGGAACGCAAATTGGAATTTGCGATTCCATCTAGCTTCCAGGTGATAGAGTGGCTACAAAACTGTCTTTTTGACACATCAATTTCGAGGAACCTGGACTCGTTGCTCTAACTCGTCCTGTACGCGCTTCAATGCATCGCGGGTCTGCCTCAACTCTGCAATCACGTCATCTGAATAGACTTCCCCCTTCAGCTCTTCCAGTGACTTTTCTCTCGCTTCTTGGACATTGGTGATGACAATTCCAATAAATAGGTTGACGATTACGAACGTACCGACCACTACAAAACTCAAAAAGTACGCCCAAGCCCACCAATAGTGTTCCAAAGCAGTGTACATAATATCAGTCCAGTCTTCCAATGTCACAATACGGAAAAGCGAAAGCAACGAAATGCCCAGAGTTCGCCAGTGTGTTGGGTCGACCTCGTGAAACAAGTGATATCCGGCTACGCCATACACATAGAAAATGATCGACATCAAGAGCACTATGTTGAACATTCCTGGGATTGAATGAATCAGTGCGGTGACCAAGACCCGCAGATGGGGTAACACTGAAACGAGACGAAGTACCCGCAAGACACGTGCCAATCGCGCGATGGTTGCAAGTTGCCCTGTAGCGGGAATCAGGCAAAACACAATGATCGTGAAGTCGAAGATGTTCCAACCATCTCGGAAGTAGCGGTCACACCGAGGAAAAGTGGACATCATTTTGATGAGTGCTTCAATGATGAATGCGATCAAGACGATGTCGTTGATCCATAGGAATACGTGCTCTAGCCTAGTGTGCAAGTAGTTCGATGTGTCCAAGCCAACTATGATCGCATTGAACACGATGAGTCCAGTAACCAAGTGACCAAACCAGTTGGCGTCAGCGACAGTGGCACAGAGTTGTCGAACTTTATCCAAGAATTTCATTCTGCTGCGTTTTTCAAGTGATAAGACAAGCTATCGCCTACCTCGTATGTGACCGTTCCAATAAGCAAGGAGCTCAAGTACTCTTTGCGATCGATTGAGATCTATGCGTAAGAAAATGCGTCGACTGGTCCTATTCGAGAGCCGGTAACTGCACCGAGCACAGAATTGTAGGCACGAATCATTAGCCGGCGTACAGTTTCGTAGCTTGCCAGCTAATCAAAGCTACAAAGAGCTGTGGGTTTACTGACGAGTCTTTGGTGGCAGTCTAGTAGATTCCTGGAATGATGCGGTAAGGTGTTCGTTTACAGTATTCGTCCCACGCCACACCGTATTTTTCTGCACAAAAGACGTCGTCTGTGCGTTGTCTATGAACGAAGAGGCCGACAATGAATATGGGGTATATCCAGACCCAAAAACTAAGAAAATGACCGAGTACTAACGCCATCGCCAAGGCAATCAGGAATTCACCCAAGTAGTTGACGTGCCTCGAGACCCCCCAAAAGCCGCTGCACAAAATCAGTCTGTTGGCACTAGCGATTGCCTCTGGCTCCATGACCCCTAAAAACTTCCTCTCAGGCCAGCGTTTGAATGTGTACTTCTGCAGATTAGAACCACGCGAAAGGGTCCATCCAAACAGGAATAGAAGGATCGGACCGCCGTAAGTCAAAATCGCAATACTTCCTTTGAATTCGGGACTTGGAAAATGCGTAACACCCCACAGGGGTATCACGTATAGATACGGATATACAGTGAGACAGCCCCAAATGAGTTTGAATCCAAGTCGCTCGTGAATGATGTCATAGGTGTAGAGCTGAACTCGTTCGAAGCAGAAATAGTCGGTCACAAAGAACAACCACATTCCCGCATAGAGGAAGAGACCCACATTGGAATTAAAACCATACAGTTCCCAGTGGTAAGCAACACCCGAAAGCGCATTGAGGGCTAGAACCGTTCCGCCAAAGATGTAGAGATACATCTTGAAATCCAGATGTTCGAAATAGCTTTTGTTTAAGACACGACCTGCCCAGACCGATGCGCCCTTCTTCGCACTCTGTTTAGTACTGCCTCCAGCCACCAGTATTGCTGTAAGCACAACGGCCAAGACTGAGGATCCCGCGATGGAATAGAAAGTCGCTCTAAACAACCAATCTCTAGGAATCCCCCCTACTTCGAACCACCAAACCAAAACCGCAATCGCAAACACCAACAATCCATTGAGTCGGTATTTCAGCAATTCGTTGCTTGCTTCGTCGCGTACATAACCAGTGACCCGCCATGCGGGAAGCACAATGTGCATAGCCAGCAGCATCAGAAAAATCAGCGTTGGCGCGAAAAACGCAAGGATCGCTTCGGGTAACGAAAGACTAAGCACTTTGTATGACCACAACGGTTAGTAAAGAATAAAGCAATGTGACCGCAATCGACAGACAATACTCAGCAGGCAACAAGAAGCATTCGATCTTCATATCATTAACGCTAGATTTCCGTCGAACACAGTGGAGTGCTTTGATCTGATCTTTGAGAGTAGGACTACACTCACAATCTGACAAACAATTGAATGAGCGATTCAGCTTCAAGCGGAGAGAAATACCGAACTCGCCATGGGTTCACTGCAATTCGAGATGGCATTTCTGCTTCTCACGCACGCAAACTCATTCCAACTGCCGATTGTGATGCAACGACAAGAAAACCCCCGTGGTTGCGAGTTGAGTTGCCTCATGGACCCAAGTATCGCAATGTCCAATCATCAGTAGTCGAGAATTCGCTGCACACTGTGTGTGCAGAGTCGCATTGTCCCAATATTGGCGAGTGCTGGAGCAACGGTACTGCAACACTGATGTTATTGGGATCTGTATGTACTCGTGCATGCCGCTTTTGCGCTGTGGACACGGGAAATCCTAAGGGTTGGTTGGATCACGACGAACCCCAAAACTGCGCGCGAGCCGTAGCACTGATGAACTTACGCTATGTTGTTTTGACTTCTGTAGACCGGGATGATCTTGAAGATGGCGGCGCTGCTCACTATGCTGCCTGCATTCTTGCGATTCACGACCAAAACCCAAGTACGACAATTGAAGCACTGACACCCGATTTTCGCGGCGATTTCGCCGCAGTGGAAGTTGTAGTGAGCACTCCGGTCAAAGTCTTTGCGCAAAACTTGGAGACTGTCGAGAGACTGACTTCTCGAGTTCGGGATCCACGCGCTGGATATGATCAGACGCTTCGTGTACTGGCTCACGCGAAGTCCGTAAGCGAAGTTCGGACAAAGTCCAGCTTGATGCTTGGCTTGGGAGAAACCGACGAGGAAATTAGACAGGCGTTTGAAGACTTGCGATCCCACGACGTCGACTTCTTGACATTGGGACAGTACCTGCGACCCACCAAGAATCACTTGCCCGTTTCACGCTGGGTGCGTCCGGACGAATTCGAAGATTACCGCCAAACAGCTCTCAACTTCGGTTTTCAGGATGTGGCGGCAGGTCCGTTGGTGCGCTCAAGCTATAGAGCAGACCGACTCAGCGCTCAACTGTAGGAGTTAGTTGCTAGTGCGTTTAGCCGCTTGTTAGTGTAGTATTCGCCCTCTTACAGTTCAGCTTCGGATTTTGTGACTAAGGATTCATCATGCTAGTCTTCGCTACACCCGAAAACGCCACTCCTATCGAACTCGTTTCCACCTCTGATTTGCAGGATTGGCGAGAAAAGCAAAGTGCGCTCGTTTTGGCTTGGGCCGACCGCTCAAAATTCAAAGGAAACGCCAATCAGTTCTTCACCGTTCCGGATGAGTCTGGTTTCCCGCAAAGAGTTGTAGCAGGAATTGGAAGCGAGATCTCGGTGGAGAGCATAGGGTCGCTATCTCAGCGTCTACCCGCAGGCAATTACTTCCTTGAAGACACCGATTCGGAATCTATTTACGCTCTCTCTCTCGGTTGGGGCATGGGAGCTTATGAATTTACTCAATACAAGACCAAGAAACCAAACTCCAAGAATGATGTATGTCTGTACGTGGACCCGGAGTATGAGTCTGTAAATGAAGAACTGAGCTCAATGAATTTGGCTCGAGACCTCATAAACACTTCTGCAGGAGATCTCCTGCCCGATCAATTAGAAGAAGCTGTTCAAAAAGTTTGTGACAGTTTTGGCGTCGACCTCAATGTAGTTTGTGGTGATGATCTTCTCGAACGAGGATTTCGAACGATTCACAGTGTTGGAAGGGCAAGTCACTCTGCACCACGACTCCTGAGCTTCCAATGGGGCCCCGAAGGTGCTCCTGAAGTGGCAATACTAGGTAAGGGAGTCTGTTTCGACTCGGGAGGACTGGACCTCAAATCAGCTGCAGGAATGCGTGAAATGAAGAAAGACATGGCGGGGGCAGCAATCACACTCGGGCTTGCTCAGCTCATCATGTACCGCAAACTCAACGTTCGGCTCCACGCATTAATCCCTGCTGTCGAAAACGCTGTGTCAAGTAACGCCTATCACCCAGGGGACGTAATTACTACCTACAAGGGGACGACAGTAGAAGTGGGTAACACAGATGCGGAAGGGCGATTGATTTTGTGCGACGCACTTGCACTTGCAGCCGAATCGAAACCAGAATTGATGGTTGACTTCTCGACTCTGACCGGAGCTGCAAGAACTGCAGTTGGCTCGGAAATTTCCGCGATGTTCTCGAACGACGATAAAGTTGCGAATGCGTTGCTTGAAGCCGGTGATGTCACTAAAGACCCGATTTGGCGTTTGCCGTTGTACGCAGGCTATCGTGGCTTTCTTAAGAAGTCGCTTGCCGACCTGTCGAATATTGGATCGGAGAGCATGGGTGGAGCTATTACTGCGGCCTTGTTTCTCGAACACTTCGTCGACAAGACTCCATGGGTCCATTTCGACTTGATGGGTAGCAACACTCGAACAAGACCAGCGCATCCGTTCGGCGGGGAAGCCATGGCGCTTCGAGCTGTATTCCACTATCTGAATGCACGATACGGAACCACCGGCTAAATTCGGACTCAAACCATCGGCGAATTGCCAAGCCAGCAGTTCGCCGTACCTTGACAGTACGGCACTCTCTTGAGATTTGCCAACTTCGAAAAGCCCGAGCCATAGTAAGTCATGGATATCCACATATACGATTCCAAACATCGCCGTATGCGGCTCTTTCAGCCGATGGACCCCAACGAAGTGACCATCTATGTATGTGGGCCGACGGTCTACGATCAAGTCCACATCGGCAACGGATTAAGTGCGGTTGTGTTCGACGTGTTCGTACGATTCTTGCGTCTTGTCTACCCCAAGGTTTCCTATGTACGAAACATCACGGACATTGACGACAAGATCATTAATGCGGCTCTCGACAACGATGAACCGTTTGATCAACTTGCAGAACGATTCACGCACGCATTCCATGAGGATGCCGCAGCACTACACGTGCTTCCTCCTGACGTTGAACCCCGCCCGACATTGATCATTCCAAAAATAATTTCAATGATCGAACGCCTTGTAGACCGTGGACACGCGTACGTGGCGAGCGGACACGTTCTGTTCGATGTAGCTTCCTTTCCGGAATACGGAACGCTTTCAAACCGCACTCTTGAAGACATGATCGATGGAGCACGAGTCGAAGTCGCCCCTTACAAAAAAGACCCCAAGGACTTTGTCCTTTGGAAACCATCAAACGATGTCGCTGGATGGGATAGTCCGTGGGGCCTAGGACGACCCGGCTGGCACATTGAGTGCTCCGCAATGATTCACGAACATTTGGGATCGACCATCGATATACACGGAGCTGGTAGCGATCTGCTATTCCCGCACAATGAAAATGAACTCGCACAAGGAAAGTGCGTTGAAGATGGTGCCAACTACGTCAATTATTGGATGCATAACGGAATGCTCAACATCAGTGGTCGCAAGATGTCGAAAAGTCTTGGCAATGTTCTGACGATCAAGGCTTTACGAGACAAGTACAGTGGAGAAGCAATTCGTTACGCTTTCTTGACGGGACACTATCGGCAGAGTTTAGTGTGGAACGAGCGACTTCTCGAACAGTCGGTGAGTAGTCTCGATAGTTTGTATCGAAGTCTTCGCTTAGTTAGTGAAACTACAGGTTCACCAGAACTGGCTTGCAATGTCTTTAAAGATGCTCCAAGAGAATCGCATTCTGCATTACTTATAGAGGCATTAGCCGACGATGTTCACACTCCACGGGCATTGGCTGAACTTCACAACATTGCAAAGCAAATCCATCTCTCTGATGACGATCAGGAACGCATTGACCTTAGAAACCAGCTACTTGCTGGCGGGTGGCTATTGGGTCTATTGAATATGACCCCTAGCGAATACTTCCAAGCATCCGCACAGTTGAACGTTTCGGCCATTGAAGAGTTGGTTCTCCAACGTGATGAAGCTCGAAAAAATAGAGACTTTGAGCGAGCTGATGCAATTAGGGATGAACTCGCTGCAAATGGCATCCAAATTGAGGACACGCCAAACGGTACACGCTGGTCTAGCATTAGGAATTAGTCAGATTCGTAATGTGCAGTGCGTCTGTAGAGACCATAAACCAAGAAAACATGAACCGCAATCAACAATTTATGTCGATCTAGGGACTCGAAACGTACAGACCTAGCCACTAATTTGCAATATCTCAAGAAGGCTCACAATTCAAGAAATCCCCATGAACATGAACCTCGAGCAAGTCAAAAAGACCATCAGTACACATTGGAGCGACTATATCCTTGACACACTGAAGGAATACATAAAGATTCCAAACTTGTCGCCTCAATTCGATCCAGATTGGGAAGAGAATGGTCATATGCACAAAGCGGCTGCTTTGTTCGCTGATTCCGCTAGAACCTTTGAAATCGAGGAGCTCTCCTTGCGTATAGTCGAGCTTCCTTCGAGGACTCCATTGTTGTTTCTGGACGTCCCTGCTGCTAATGGAGGTGAAGGAAACGTTCTTCTGTACGGACACTTCGACAAACAACCAGAATTTGACGGTTGGCATCCAGGAAAGGGTCCTTGGATCCCGGTCGTTGAGCACGGGAGACTATTCGGTCGGGGCGGGGGCGACGATGGCTACGCGATGTTCTCATGTCTATCGGCCATAGCGGCTATGCAGAGGGAAGGTAACGCACTCCCACGGTGTGTGATTCTCATAGAAGGTTCCGAAGAGAGCGGTAGTCCAGACCTTCCTCACTACATCGAGCTACTTGCCGACGAAATCGGAAAGCCCGATCTTGTGATTTGTCTTGATGCAGAGTGTGGTAATTACGACCAACTATGGCTAACTACATCGCTTCGAGGAATGTTGAGTGGAACTCTCACAGTCGATGTCTTGACGGAGGGAGTTCACTCCGGTGGCGCTGGCGGAATAGTTCCGTCGAGCTTCAGGCTTCTTCGTTCTCTGTACGATCGAATTGAGCAAAACGAGACGGGGAGATTGCATGAAAGGCTCTACACGGAAATTCCTAGCTGGGCAAGAACTCAGAGCTCCGAAGTCGCAGAAACTCTTGGTTCCACAATCATCGAGAGATACCCTTGGGCCAAGGACGCCGAACCAGTCGATGAACCGCTAGACGAGCTCCTTATCGCCAATACGTGGCATCCCAGTCTCGCAACAGTCGGCATTGGAGGAGCCCCACTTCCTGATGTCGCAGGTAACACGCTTCGCCCACAAACTTCAACAAAAATGGTATTTCGCCTGCCTCCTAACGCGGACGCAAGTCAAGCTGCGAAGTTCGTTCAGAGAGAACTGGAACGTGATCCGCCAATAGGAGCTGCCGTGCGATTCGAGTGCGATGCCGCAGAGTCAGGTTGGTATTCCAAACCTGTTGCTTCATGGCTCCATGAATCTCTGGATCGAGCCTCGAGAACCTTTTTCGGCCAACCCTATCGACGAATGGGTACCGGTGGAACAATTCCATTCATGAAAATGCTTGGCGACCGATTTCCCCAGTGCGAGTTTATGGTGACAGGAGTATTGGGACCGCACTCAAATGCGCACGGGCCAAATGAGTTTCTTGACTTGAAAACCGCAGAACGTGTTACTTGTTGCGTCGCATCAGTGCTCAACGACGCCGCGACGAGACGTTTAGAGTCTTAGGTATGACCGGAGAGAACGTTTTGTGATTCTCGCCGACGGCGACCGCTACTGAATTGGGCTTCCAAAAAAGACATCTGATCACCCAAGATTCTTCCTGAATTGGTAAGAGCCAAGTACTCGGGAAGGTTGGGCGTATACGGCAATGCCAGCAGCTCCCAATCGCAATCGTCAAGCAGTCTGTTGCCCTTTCGATGATTGCATCGCTTACACGCCGCAACAACGTTCTCCCAATTGTCGAGACCACCAAGCGATTTCGGAACCACGTGATCTCGCGTTAAGTTCGAGTCCGGTTGCTTAAAGCCACAGTACATGCAGATATTGTGGTCGCGAGCAAATAGTGCTCGATTGGTTAGCGGAGGTATAGCCTTGAAGTCAGTAAACACTTCCCCATCGCAAGCGATGATGCTGTTGACATCTACGATTGTGCGTTTGCCGTCTAATCGAGAGTACCCTCCGCGAATACGCAGAACCGATTCACCCAGGGTCCAGCGCACGATTTCACGTGTGTAGAGACACACGGCTGTTTGCCACGTAATCCAACCAATGGGCTGGCCGGCAATATTCAAACGCAAAATGCGCGGAATACGTTTGAATTGATCAAGTGTCGCTAACATCAGACTGTTTTGAAATTGTGCTTGTTAGTTTATCGCTTGCAAAATCTCTACGCTTCAAATTGCTTTACTGAGCGCTCGTTGAGCAATCGCGAGAAACTTCGCAACCCCAAGTGGGAATACGACAAGTTTCCAACATCAAGCCGCCTCGAAACTGCTTGCACGTACGTCTCTTTGAGTTGGTGCCGACTCAGACTCTGGTTCTCCTGCAATTCTGACATGTCGCAATACTCGAGGTTCCGTGACATCGTATGGTCGCGCTCGATGCAAGACACATCGGTTGTCCCAAATTGCTAGATCTCCAACGTTCCATTTGTGCTCATAAATTCTCGGAGGTTGACATGCGAAATCAAGCAGTTCATTCAGCAACTTCCGAGCCTCATCTTCGTCCATTCCCGGAATCGAATAGGCGTGTCGACCAATGTACAGAGACTTTCGTTTTGTCTCGGGATGAATCTTAACAAGTGGCCGTAAAGGCGCGCCTCGAGTGTGAAATCCGTATGACTCACCAGTCTTTCCAATGTGCCCAATCTTGGACTGCGAGTAGTAGAGTGAATGCAAGGCAGAAAGATCTTGTATTTTTCTCCTGGTGCTTTCGTCCAATGCTGCATAGGCGGCGCGCATATCAGCCCAGCCAGTTCCGCCGCCGTCTTTTGGAACTTTCACAGCGGACAAACAAGAAGCTTTAGCGGACAGTGGCATATAGGAACTATCTGTATGCCATCCTTCGTTGCCCCGAAGCAGGCTCTTGGAATACTTCGAACGCTCCATAACCTTACCTTCGTTCAAAGTATTTGATATGTAGACAGACTTCCTCGTCTTCTTAGGATCGAGGTACTCGATGCGTCCAAACACTTGACCGAAGGCTTCCTGAGACTCAGCTGAAAGATGTTGGTCGGGAAAGATGAGCACTCCAAACTCATGGAATGCTTCTCTGAGGGCTTGTGCTAGGGAATCCGATATTCGACTCAAGTCAACATTGGATATATATGCACCCAAAGTGGCGTCTGTACGGGCTATTTTTATCGACACGAGGACATGGCTCCCCAACTAAGACGAACTAGTAGTGGACTCAAAAACGGTCATACCTTATCACAATCCCATTTACATGGTTCAGAGTCGCTGGATATTGGCGACACAAAGACTAACAATCCCCGTGCGGTGCAATCACCTAGAAATCTGAAGGTTCAAGGCTTCAAGCGCTCAAAAAATGTTAATATCTAGGAGCAGACTTATCTCAACATGGATGTTCACGAGGTAACACAAATGAGAAAGCTTACGTGGCTCGTAGTAGCCTTGCTTGCCTTTTCACTCTCTAGCTGCTCTCTTTTCCGGCATGTTCCTGTCAATCCGTCTCAAGCGTCAATGGGCGCAGACGGAGAATGGGAGTGTACGGGTTCGAGAGAAAACGGAGACTGGGATTGCCAAAAAATAGACGGTTCAGGCGACGATAACGCCAATTCGACGGTTGGTCCTCAAATCGCTCAAGTCGACACCTCTCGTTCAACGCAGGTTGCTGCGACAGGACCCGCGACTAATCCATCTTTACAGCCGTCGTCCGTTCGTGTTCATGGATATGATCCCGCGTCGGGCGTGAACATAAAGCAGACTTCCACACCTACAAATGCGGTAACACAGTCCGATACTGACGAGCCGGAGTACTTGTGGCTGTCATATAGACCTGAGACACCAACTCGTATCGAAGATCTTCCAGATAACTTCTATGCTGTGCAGCTAGCGGCGTTCAGTGACATGAAGAAGGCTAATAAGTACGCAGCTGACGCAACCTGGCTAATTGATCCGAGGGGCGTACGCATCGTTTCAGGTGGGAAGGAATACTACGTCATTCTGCTAGGCATTTACGAGACTAGGACTCGGGCAGAACGTGCTGCGAACAACATTTCACAGCATGTCGGTTCCGACAAGCCTTGGATTCGCTCGATGACTTCGCTCAAGCCAGCGATCCGCGCGGCCAGTAGCACGGGCAGCTCGGAAAGACTTTAGAAAACACCATTGCTTAAACCTGGCTCACATGTGCAGTATGTGAGCCAGAAAAGCAAAAGGTCATTCAAACTCGGCTAGGCTAAATCCGAGCGAAGTTCAATGCGTCTCGTCCGAGACAGCGTGACGCCCAGTTCTGTAGGTGAGGGTATTGCGTCATGGGTACTTGGCCCATTTGTGCCCACATGAATACGCTCGCCACGTTGAGGTCGGCTACGCTGAATTGGTCTCCAAGCAAATAAGTTCTGTCAGCCAGCACAGAATTCAGTGCATTGAAAGGTCTGTCTAGCGTTTCTAGCACGTTAGCCGCTTGTTCCTCGTCTATTTGAACGCCCATGATGCCGAGTTTGAACCTTAGATACTGCAGCAATTGTGCATCGACCGCCGTCATAACCCAAAACGACCACTGCCATGTAGTCGCTTCCTGCTCCAACGTTCTCGGAGCCAAGAAATCGTGCTTCTTTGCCAAATAGAGATTTATGGCCATGGATTCGCACAGTACGAATCCGTCGTCGTTGACCACTGGCACCTTGCCCATCGGATTCATTGAAAGGAGGAATTCTCGCTCTTCGTTTGTGGTAAAGACTCGACTGTCATGCGAGTACTCAAAGCCGGTAGCTCGCCGAAGCTCTTCAGCCATCCAAAGAACACGAAACGTTCGGCTCTGAGCAAAGCCATAGATCTTCATTCCAACCCTACCTCTCTAGCCATCGTCCAACCTCGAGCAAATCCTTAAAGGGAATCCAGAATTGATTCTGCTCTACTTACGGAAAAGTCTCCCGGTGCTTCAACTGCTAGAGTTGTCACCACTCCATCGTCCACGACCATCGCGTAGCGCTGCGAACGCATTCCCATTCCGAATCCACTTCCATCCATTTCAAGTCCTAAGGCTTTGGAAAACTCACCGTTTCCGTCTCCCGCCATGACGATCGCATCAGCGTCACTTTCCTTGCCCCATGCATCCATGACAAAAGCATCATTGACCGCCACACAAACAATATCGGAGATTCCCTTCTCCTTGATTGCTTCACTGTTACGTACATAACCAGGAAGATGATGCTCGGAACAGGTTGGCGTGAACGCGCCCGGGACCGCAAAAATCACAACCTTCTTTCCAGCTGTTAGTTCTTGAACTGATACTCTACTTGGTCGTCCGTCCTTCATTACATGCAAGGTCGCTTCGGGAAGACGATCGCCTTGTTGAATTGCCATTTGTTTTCTCCTGTGGCTCTTGTTTTCCGGTGTCTGTTCGATTTATGGCGACACTAACACGTCGTCAAACACATCGTTAATGTCTCTGATTATGCAAAGCATCGACACGAGTGCCACCTATTAGCTTGCGGTTCCTCAATCACGCAGGCTTGTTTCTAGCCGGGTAGTTCGTGCTCTACACTGAGCTCTGCTGTAATCTTGCGAAACCACTCGATCACTTCTGGGTGATATGGAATCCCATTCGCTTTGCGATCGAGCTCTGCTTCGTGCTCCGGAACACCAGGGTAAATTACTCGTTCCTCACCAGGAGCGGGTCGGCAGTCCAAAATGGCACGTAGGTATTCATCCATGTCCGACTTGAAAGTGCTCAAGTCCGAAAACCTGCTGATGTCATAGGCCATGAAATAGTGACCTACTCCTTTTCTACGGAAAGGCCCACCTCCGGTTCCGAGCAGGATTCCACAAAGCACCTCGATCATCACTGCCAAGCCAAACCCTTTATGGGAACCAATTTCTCGTGTTCCACCGAGTGGGAGCATCATGAAATCCTGGGGAACTTGCGTTTCAGCCATTATTGGATCTCCGTCAGAATCGCTGATCCAGCCAGGTAAGACGTTACCGCCTACTCTCTTCAATAGCTCAATTTTGTTACCAGCTACGCTACTCATAGATGCATCGAAGATGAAAGGCACTTCTTGGTCGGTTGGCACGCCCACGCCCAGAGGATTGAGTCCAAGAAGACGCTCAGCTCCAAAAGTGGGCGCGACAAGAACTCCTCCTGCTGTCATGGAGATTCCAACCATGTCGTTGTCCACGCCTATATGAGCGTAATAGGCCGAAGGCCCGTAGTGTCTGCCGTTGTACGCTGTTACGACCGCAACTCCAGTTTGGCGGGCTCTTTCGCAAGCAGCTTCCATCATCTCTCTGCTCTGAGCCAAACCGAGACCTCGATCGCAGTCATAGGAAATGGCTGCTACGTGATCAACAGTCCGACTTAGGTTTGGCCGAGGATTTATCTGTTGTGCGCGAAACCCTGCGACATAGGCTCGCATCATGTTCGACACTCCGTGGGAATCAATTCCTCGAATGTCCGCGTAAATTAAGACATCGGTGGCTGCTCGAGCATCCTCATCAGGCATTCCTAGAGCAACAAATATTCCTTCTACCGCCGAACGCATTACCTTTTGGTCTACTCGAACCGCTATCTCTTCAGGTACTAAGAATCGTTCAAGCATCTTCGGTCTCCCTCTCCATTCGATTGCCTCTCCGCAGAACTTCCATTGACAGGAGCTCTTGTCGTATCCAGATTGATTGCCGTGCATTATCCATTGTTCATGGATTAGGGCTCTGCCAGGTCCTCCAACCAATCAATGAGAGCAGCGGAAACTTCAAGGGGAGCGTCTTCTGGAACGAAGTGACCTGCTTGTACGGATACTTCCACTTGATTGGGCCAAGTACGACAGTAGTCTCGCTGTGGGCCAACTAGAATTGCGCCAGGCTTGGCATTGACGAACAACTTGGGTATCGGGCTATTAGATAGCCATTCCGAGTACTCGTCAACTAAGCTACAAACGTCTTCCGGCTCACCGTCGATCGGAATCATTCGAGGCCAGGTTAACGTGGGTCTGCGATCTTCGCCCGCGTCCAGAAAAGGACGCCGATACTCATCCATATCCCTTTCGGAAATTGGATGGATTAGAGATCCGGGCAAAACACGTTCAACAAACAGATTTTTCTCTAAAACCATTGACTCTCCGGCGTCAGATCGAAAACCCTCAAACATGCGTCGTGAAAGGGCTGGCCACTCTTCCCAAGTCAATTGCCTCACAATCGCTTCCATGTAGCAGATTCCCTTTACAGATTCAGGATGTCTTCGACACCAATGAAATCCTAGAGCAGAACCCCAATCATGCACCACGAATACGGCATTTTCACAGACGCCCAATTCCTCCAGTGCAGCATCGAAGAAACGAGAGTGTTCATGAAATGAATAGCTAGTCGGGCCAGATGCTTCGAGCTTGTCAGAATCTCCCATGCCGACAAGATCAAGTGCAATGCACCGTCCGTATTTCTGCAATCGCGGCATGACATTGCGCCAAACGTAGCTTGATGTCGGGTTTCCGTGCTGAAACACAATTGGATCACCGCTGCCCATCTCAACGTAAGCCAATTGCTCGCCCGCGACTTTGATAAATTTCTTGTCTATCGGCATGATCATCCGACAAGTCTTGCTCGAATCAGAAATTACTGACAAAGTTGTCAGGCTTCCAACGAAATCAGGCTCGCAATGAGCAGGCTAGAGTTCTGATTAGCCCAACAACGCTATTAGAGGGATTAACTATACTGCTGTTGGAGTACGTTAAAGCACGACTAATTGTAGGGGCGCAAACAAGACAATCGGCAGGTTGCTCTTTCGTTCTGTTCTGTACAAGCGGTTTGAGACATAGAGAGAAAGAATGACAGTCCTAAACTACGTGACTCTACAAGTGGGCGACATTCCAAAAGTACGTGACTGGTACGTCGAAGTCGTAGGATTGCGGGTGGAGCATGAAACTGCTGGACAGATCGCTGTATTAACTGGTGGAGGAGAGTGCCGAATCTGCCTTGAGAACGGACCGCCAGTCTCGGAACCCAGCAGAATTGACCTGCTCTTTCAAGTCGACAGCGTCGATGCGACTTGGCGGCGACTAGTTGAACAGGGTGTCACGTTCTGGAGAGAACCAACCGACGAAGTGTATGGACAGCGCAACGCAATTCTGTTTGATCCCGTGGGACACAAGGTTGAGTTCTTCGAATCTATCAATATCGGGTAACGGAACTGATTCGAGCTATGAAGTGGCTTAACACAGTTTTGGGAGCGATTGGACTAGATGCTCATGTGGTTTGGACACAGAACTAGCGTTTTGTGAGACTTGTAGTCGTGTGCGACTACAAGGATGTGGCAGTCTCCACAGGAAGGCTCGAAGCCGCAAACTACTCTAGTTCCCTTAATTCATCATCAGTCATGTGTGAACTTTAACGCCGCAATGTAATCTCAGTAGCATGACCACGGTATGAGACCTGCGGCGGAATCAATTCAGCACATGGCACTCTTGGCACTTCGACGTATAAATTGTGTGACTTGGGAGAAGCCTCTTCCAAGCCTTTCGCGCGGTTTGACCTACAACACACAATCTTCTTAGCGCCTGCCAATTGATTCCTCGCTATGTGCGCTGAACTTTCCCAATCACTTAATACCACACTCTCCATAGATAGTCTGCATAAGCGGTATGGCTCTCACAATGTCTTAAATGGATTAAGCCTTCAGATCGAGCCAAACTCAATCGTTGGTTTAGTCGGGCTCAATGGATCTGGCAAAACTACTACCATCGAGTGCTTGCTTGGTCTACAGCGATTTCAAGACGGAACCATCAGTGTCTTGGGAACAAGTCCGAAAGACATCTTCCAACTCAAAGGTAGGGTCGCGGCAGTCTTCGATCAGCCGTGCCTCTACCCGGGACTCTCTGTACGTCAGAGTTCCATGCACACGAGATTCGTTCTGCGAAACCACAGTTCCGAGCCGGTCACGCTAGAGGACTCTTTTCGATTGACAAGGTACCGGAAGTTCAAGACCAAGAAACTCTCGTTCGGCAACAAGCGACGTACAGCAATAATGCAAGCACTGATTGGACCGCCGGATTTCGTCGTATTCGATGAACCATTCATCGGACTAGATGCGGAAGGCGTGGAGGACGTCTTACACATCATAAAAAACGAAAACAAGGATCGTGGTACCACGTTCTTGCTGGCGAGCCATCAACTTCCTTATCTCGAGCGGATCTGTACACACATCGCAATCTTGCATGAAGGATCTATAGCTCTCCACGACAAAATCGAGAATCTGCTGGCGTCGAATTCGCTCTCGGTGAGAGTGCGATCGCCACAATGCGCAGAAATTGCAGAGTTGGTCTTGGCACACCAGAAGATCGACCTGGTTAGACACCTTGGCGATGACACAGTTGAGCTGAGTCTTGAAGACTTGACCTCGGCGGAACTCAATAGGTTGCTAGTGCAAGGCGGCATTTCGGTGTCTGAACTGGAAGTAGTGCGTCAATCTCTCAATTCCCTTTTCCGCTCGATCACTAACCAAGATATCGACCAAGAAGTAGGACAACCGCAGTGAGAGCAAGAGGGTTTTGGGTGTGCCTCAAATCGGAATTGTGGATTGCGGTCCGCAGTTTCTCTACCTATCTCGCAATTCTTTTGCCCTCAGCTATTGCGATCATTTATCTGTTTATGAGCCGAGTTGCAGAAGTTACTGCCGAAGCCCGCGAACAATTCGCCAACGTTGAAGTTCCGTTTGGTGGAGACTACTCGACTGGGTATGGGAATCTTGTCGACGGCATGTTAGTCACGTTGACTTGCATTGTTCTTGTGGTAACGACCTATACAGCATGGACATTCGCCAACGACTGTCGCACCGGAACGGTCCGCCTTTTGGTCACCCGCGTAGCCAGCAGACACGCTGTCGTTTTTGCCAAGGTAGTAACAGTACACTTGCTGACAATTGTTGCATTGGTCTTCGCTCTTGCCGCTGCCTATTTTCTCGCAGGATCGCTGTGGTCGTATGAATCAGTTGTAGAGGACGGCTACGAACTGATTAGTGAAATGGAGATTCAGAGCGAGATCTTCTTGGGCTTGGGATTAGCGCTCATCACCATACCCGCGTCTATCGCTTTGGGAATGTTGGTGTCCGTTTGTGCAAACTCACCTGTCCAGTCAACCGTGATAACACTTGCAATTTTGGTGGTCTATGGTTTCTTCCAGCCTTACTTTGGCTCACTCGCGGAATACTGTTTCTTGACATTCACGCCCCTTCTTTTCGATGCGTCCTACCTGCGTGAGGTGAGCGATATTGTGCGAGGATTCTCCGACGTGTACATAAGTGACAGCACCATTCGTCTGAACATGTGGATCCCCATTGTCCAAGTGGCTGGATTCTGCGTCTTGATCTACTTCATAACCACTCGACGAAGACTTTGAGCCAAATTCATTGAAGGAATGAGCATGAGATATATCACAATCTGCTGCACCATTTTGGCACTCTCCGGCTGTGTCCATTTTGAATCCAATCCGATCCCTCCATCGGTTGAACTCTCACCTGAAAAGTTAGATCTGGATATCGTCGAAACGGCTAGCGCGCGAGTGGATTTCGGAATAGAAGTCCGCCCCAATGAGAGCGATTCGTTTGCCAACATTGAGGTCCTACCGGGGCTCAAAGTGTCGGATGTGCACCCCAACAGTCCAGCAGATTTTGCCGGAATCTACATCAATGATGTGATTCTTAGTGTCGACGGAGTTGAAACAAGTGACGTGGACACTCTCAGTGCAATTGCCGATAAATCTCGCCCCGATCAAAAATTACTGTTTGTTATTCGTCGGGGCACAGCGGCGTTGGAAGCCACCGTGATCGCCCGCGAGTCACACCGCTCAGTTCCTCTGAGAGAGCTCTACCGAATCGATCCAATAGCAAGCCGTGCGGCTTACCGTACCCAGATCGTTCAACTTTCAGACGGAAGTGACGCTGCAGTCATAGAGGTAGTGGGAATGGAAGACAACAGTCCACTTGGCGCAGTGGGCATCCAACCTGGAGACTACATCACTGCAATTGACTCGAAAGAGGTCACATCGGCACAAGAATTGGTGCGTGAACTGATTGAAGACTATGCGCCTGGATCAAACGTGACTCTAACAATTACGTCGAATGGAAGACGATTGGAAAAGCAAGTTCGCTTGTGGAATCCAGGGCGCTACATAGCCCGAGTACAACTTTGGCCTCTTTTTCGGTACGAGTTCCGTCCTGATCCCAAGAAAGTCATCTTTCAGTTTCCAGAGTTCCTCCCCATATATCGAAGACACGTTACTGATTTCGAGACACACCATCAGATATTTCTGTTCTTCAATATCCATACGTCTCGAGCCCGACCCGACGAAAGCACCTATCCATGATTGGCGAAGGTGTAAAAGGCTCGAGCCTCATGCGCACCATTTGGGTGCTCCTCCTTATTTCGTGTGTTCAACCACTAATGGCCAATCTATCGTACGGCGTGTGGGTCGTCGACACCTCCCACGCAACTCATGATCCTATCTTTGTCGATGTGGATGGCGATGGATTGAAGGATGCAGTAATACCTCAGTACTTTCGAAACTCGGGTCGTGAACTGCACATATATTTGCAGGAGGCAAACGAGAGGTTTTCCAATTCTCCACTCAAAATCGACATCAAGACAGAAGCAATTGGATTCGCTTTGATGGATGTACGTGACTCTCCGGGCACTGAGATCGTTTGGATCACAGCTGACGCAATTTACAGCTTTTCAGCAAATGTTCAGGGCTACGTTGGAAATCTCGAGCACTTGGCAGATTGGGAGCTCTTTATTCGTCACCCGGATTCCAAAGAACTTCTCTATGTCGAGTCAGTAGACATGAACAACGACGGTGTGCCAGATCTGATACTCCCAGGACCAGGTCGTTACGGAATTTTTCTAAACTCAAGCGGAGAGAACGTTGGATTAATGGGATCCATCGCGATTTCTAAGTCTACGACTGGAACAGTAAATTGGCTCGAACCTACCAGCTACCCCTCAAGGTCGCGCGTCACGAACACGATTGCGGAAGTGGATCAGGCCGGCAACCTAAGTTTGAAGGAAATCGATATTTTCTCTCGCTCACAATACCAAGGCTTATTTCGGCAGATCAACCGTGACGAGCAACGGACTAGATCAATCAGTTACGGTTCGTGGCAACCTGGGGCTATAGCGAGAGATTTCGATGGAAATGGGATTGTCGATCTAATGCTAAAAACATCCACCGGCATCAAGCTAAGCCATCTCAAACCTGACCCATCAATCGCACATGACGAAGCCCGTAACAGAGTTGACGACCACTCTGAGACACCTAGCTTGTTCAAGCTAGTGAGTTACGAGATTCCTTACGGCGGTCAGCAAGCGTCGGCATTTGACGATTTCGACGGCGACGGCGATCTCGATATTGTGGTCATCAACAGTGGAATTACATCTAGTACAGTCCGATTGCTGACCAACGATCACGGCCAGTTTAGAGTGGATCCTCCCTCGCAGGTGATCCGTGTAAACGGCACGATTGTACTTGTTGAATTTGTAGCTCTCCACGAGGGAAAGAGACCCTACATGCTCATAAATACAGTAACGACGCCACTTCGAAAGATTTTGACCGAAATCGAACTTCACCGTAACTTGCTGTTGTTCGGATTCGATGAGGCAGGGCAAGGAATTTTTGATAGAAAGCCAACAATGACATCAACACAATCTATCAACATTGACTCATTGCGCAACCTGATGCCAAGCACACTGCGGTTTGATTTGGATTCTGACGGCGTGAAAGACATTCTTGAATGCAAGAGCGATGGTACGGTTCAAGCACTTCGGATAGACGAATCAAACAGTAGGGCTACACAGCCTTTTTGGCAGTTCACACCAGAGTTTGCAGTATTTTCCACTCGGTCTGATGACGTAAACGGCGATCAAGAGCTCGACTTGGTCCTTGAACACAGCACAGCAGTGACTCTGCTTATCTCCCGACCATGAGAATCAATTTCAACTCGAGCTGCACACGATGGTTGGCAATGCTCTTCCTGATCGCAGCTGTGCCTTCTGTCTACTCTGATCAAGCCGCATCCAGTAGTCCAAGCACGCTCAATGGCTACGCCATAGCGCCGTTCTCAATACCTGCTAACGTTCATACAGTTCACTTGATTGACCTCAATGCCGACACACGGCAGGACTTTATTCTCGAATTCTCCGATGAGTTGCGCGTCGTACATCAAGACCCAATTGGGATTGACATGTCAAAGTATCATTCCATCCCCATCCCCAAGAGCTCCGCTGTATGGGACATCGCGCGTCTGTCCCCTGAAGACGAACACTTTTCGATCCTTGTTGTGAGTTCCGATTCCAATCTAACAATATGGCAATTTTCAAACGGTTTGTACCAATCGAAACAGGTTTCCATTCCCGTTCCAGCAATTCATTTGCCTACGAACACGAATCGGACACGTTTTTGCATTGACATCAATGGAGACTCCATAGACGACCTAGCTCTTCCGACAACTCACTTCCTTTACATTCTTGAGTTGGACAAGGGGGTCCAATTCTTACGCACGTCAAGAATCCCCCTCTTGTCAAGTTCTCAAGCCACTATTACTGCCAACCAGTTAGCTGGCAGTGTCGGACAGCGATATAGCGCTAGTTCAGCAGACTTTCGCGACATTGACAATGACTCTCAAATGGATGTCGTCATGCAAAACGATAGTGCTGTGCGCATCGCATTGGGGAAGGACACAGAGACTGGCTACTTCTCTTCAATACCCGACTACGAGGTCAACTACGAGAAGGATTCAGAAAAAATTAATTTCGACTCCATCGACTTCTCAAACTTGTTCGCGCTGTTTCGATTTGCCCCAAATCGAGTGCAGATTATGGACGTGAATCAGGATCAATTGGTTGACCTGATAATACTTGAGCCCAACCGTGTACTTACCTACATTGCGAATGAGAACGGCATCGATACCAGAAAGCCAACGCAAGTAATTCGATTTAATGAAAACACAGTTGTCGGTGCAATTGCTGACATCAATGGCGACGGAACATCAGATCTCATAGCGGTAAAGACTCCCCATGTCTCAGTACGAAAAGTATTGTTGACTTTGGTTGTGCCAGCGACCCTGAAATTTGAAATGCTAGTGTTCCACCAATCAAAAGGAATGTACTCTCGTCGCCCCGATAGACGCTTGCTTGTAAATGTTAGGGTTCCAGCACTGATTCCAATGATTGTCCGAAGCGCGAGAGTGTCTGTAAGAGAAAACGAAGTGAATGCAACTATACGCCTAGACAGTGGTGGTTCGACGAAAGAAGATGAACCACCAGCTCCGGTTCTTGACGCTCAGTTGGACGATGTGTACAAGGCCGATCTAATTGCAATTGAATCCGGCGAGGTTCGTGTTTACTTCAATGCAATCGAAGAATCACTATTTGCGGACTTGTCGCAATTCGACGACATGTTGGACATTTTGAAAGACAAACGGGAAGTTTCCATCGACATCGGAAAGGTATTCAATTCCGATCTCGAGACGATATCTCATGAGGATCTGATCGCTGACGTTGAACCCGTTGTGATTCGCCAACTTGAATCGGACCCAAAATACCACGATCTATTGCGGTTTCGACTAAATGACGACAATCTTGACGACATCATGATTTTTGAAGACCGTACACGTGGAGCTATAACGGGCGTATTGCTTTTGTCGCAAGAGAAATAAGGGCACACGCTGATGTATCGACACGGTTGGTTCAGTCCTGCACAAAGTCCGTATCCTTGACTATCGAGGAAAGGCTCGCTGGAGACTGACCAACCAGCGTTCCTAAGCGAATCTCCTCGGAAATCTTGAAGTGCCAGAATTTTGAAAACGCTTGCAACTCTGGCCTAAATCTGGTTTCACAGTATACTTTTCGTGATACAATGTTTAATTGAGCAATGAATTCGATGTTGCAGATCAAGACCCCAATTCCTATTGCCGCCGTCGGCCGGCCTATGAGAAGAGAATTTACCGGTTAGAAACGGGGATTACTGCAGGTTGGTTTTTAAAAAATAGTTCTTTCCGATGAACTCCGTCAGTCACTCAAACGAACCATAGAACTGATCGATCCCGTTCTTTGTGGCTTTGGATTGAGAATTGGCTGAATCACCGTTTTCGGTGTAATCTGGAATCAGCAACGCAAGGGTATGAGTATCAATTATGAAATTGCCCTTGTTTAAAGTATTCTTTTGAGCCCAATACGTCCCATGGCCTCCTATTGAGTACTGTTCTGTCGCTCGCATTTAACAGCTGAAATGAACCGACCAAAAATTTGCATTTCCACACTTGCTTGCATCGCCATACTGTCGAATACCTGTGGTCACGCTCAAACTGATCCCGAGAACCCAACAGCTCTCGAGGATCCCGTACCAGACGAGATTCAATTGGGAGACATTGAGGTCAATCTTGTCGAATTCGTAAGAGCCCCTGAATCAGAGGACGACTCAGCTCCGTTCGGTACCAATGACGCCTACGCTCGGATTCAGTATCTGAAGTCTCCTCCAGATGAGTCTGGAAGGCTATTCTTCAATGACACTCGTGGAATTCTTTATGTGACTGATGAAGAGGGAAGTGAGCCAACTGTATACCTGGACTTACGTGACATGGAAGTGGACTTTTACCCCGATGTCTTTCCTCACGAATCAGGATTTATGAGTTTCGCGTTTCATCATGAATTTGCAGTTGAGGATTCGCCCGGTTATGGAAAGTTCTATACCGCTTTCACTGCAGATCCAGAAAGCGGAACCGCAGACTTCATCGAAGAAACCAATTCAGCTCAGGAGAGTGTGATTTACGAATGGACCGCGGTAGATCCAACGGCACTGGAGTTCTTTGGATCGCGCCGAGAAGTTCTGAGGGTCGGTCAGTTCAGACCCAATCACAACATTGGAAACATCGACTTTAATCCGTTTTCTCTTGTTGAAACCGACGAGAACGACGATTCTGATGGGGGCGACGGCGCAACCATAACCGAAGACGACGGCACGGGAGACGACGAAGCGACAGAAACTCGACACGAGGACTGGGGAATGCTTTTCATTTCCTTCGGAGACGGAGGCGGTTCACACGACCCGAGAGATCACGGGCAAAACGTAGGAACTCCTCTCGGTGCCATTCTGCGCATAGATCCCCTAATTGACGATCTCGAGACCGAGGAGAGTTACCAGATTCCTGCTGATAATCCTGAAATCGAAGGAGCCATTCCAGAACTATGGGCGTTCGGCCTGCGTCATCCACAGCACTTTTCCTGGGACACAGATGGACGAATGTTCATTCTCGATATCGGACAAGACCAAGTAGAGGAAGTGAATCTTGGATCAGTCGGTGCAAACTACGGATGGCGACAACGCAAAGGCACCTTTGCGACTGCTCATGGAATCGAAACCGAGGATGGTTTGGGCGGCGTCTACGAAGTGGACTTGGAAGCCGAAGAGAACGATTTCGTGTATCCCGTCGCACAGTACGATCACGACGAGGGCTTCGCCATTGGATCAGGGTTCGTTTACCGAGGTGAGTCTGTACCAGAACTCGTTGGAAAGTATGTCTTTACCGAATTGGTTCGGGGACGAGTGCTCTACATTGAAACCGAACCTGAACCTACGACTGACGGAGATGAAGAATCGGACCCAGACGAGACTGACGATGTCGACGACGTCCTAATACCGGGAGAACCGACGACGATCTACGAACTCCAGCTGCTGTTTAACGGAGAAGAAGGCACCATGAGCGATGTTGCGGGAATGTCCAATACTTACTTGCAACACTCACCTCACTTGAGACGTGTGGATCTTCGCGTCAGTGTTGATCGACATGGAGAGATGTACCTGTTGTCCAAGGGAGACGGATGGATCAGAAAAATCGAACAGGTTCCCGAAGAAGAACCCGAACCACCTCAGTGAAGATGGTTGGCACTTTCTGTCTGCATGGCCCAAATACAAATGGAAGGGACCAGCTTCTACAACGAAAGTCAAGAATCCTCAACACCTCTTAGTCAATACCGTGAGTTTGATGTCCTGGTGACCGCTACCGCTTATTGAGACAGTGCACTCTCGTATGAAACCCACATATCAATGTGAACCGTATGTGGTAGCTTGGAAATCTCACTGTTGCTGGTTCTCCGAGCTAAGTGCTTGAATCCTTGTTTTCACCAACTTCTACTGTCACTATGCCACTCTTGGCAAAGAAATATATTAAGAGTCCGGTCGAAATAGCGGCAAAAATTAGCACAAGTGTCTTGTACCAAGTGACAATTCCTGTGATGTCACACGGTGTGATGTAGCAAAGTATGCCGAAGACACCCGACATCAACGTATCGACAACATCAAAAACAACGAATGGCACAACCAACAGCAACACTGCACCACCAGCGAACAGAAGCACAGTGAGTAATTTTGATCCTGACGTCCCTTGGCGTGTCACTTTAGAAATAGTCTACGGATTGCTGAAACAAGGGCTGTGATCAATAAGGCTACGACTATTCCTCCTCCAATTACCAGCACAAACCAATTCGAGACCGATTTGAAAAAAAGTACAGGGAATCGATCAATTGAACCCACCCACCTTCGACATCTACTTGAGCTGTTCCAGATTTGTTCAAGATTGGTCGGAACCCGTCGCCAAGAATGTCGCACAGAAAGTACAAAAGCAAGCCAACCCCTATCCACTTGAAGTTCTTCCAAAATTCACGTGCGGTGTGCTTGTGTCGGTCAGTGTCCAACTTATTCATGAGATTGCTAGATGCTACTAGTCGGGCTTAAGGTTGTTGTTGGGCCTTGTGGGAATGTGGGGACTCATTGAAGAGTACGGGGTTCAACTGTGGGAACCTAAGGCTTTGTGTTCAGATTCACAACCTCGATGACACTTCCCGTTCCCACTACAAGTGTCTCGCCGTCACGGGATATATCAAAATCATGGATCCTCGCATCAAATACAAACTCGTGAACCTGTTCACCCGTATCCAATCGATGCGCAACAAGCCGTTCAGCTTCTTCGGTTGACGAGGAAAAGACTAACTCATCACCCGGAGAAATTATCAATTCAACTACGCTTGAGCTGTGCTTGACGATGGACTTGAATGTGTCCGACGGTATATGAAGCGATTTCACAGTTCCGTCACGAAATCCAATAACCAGAATTTTCGCGTCGAACGAGATGTCGACTGTGCCAATCCCAACAGTATCACTTTCTATCCAATCCCTAACGACTTCACCAGACACAAGATCTATAAGAATGACTCTGCCGAGATGGTTATCTCCGACTTCTTCTTCATGCTCTTCAGACGTATGCTGCGAGAGGCCAATAGCCAATGTCGTTCCATCTCCAGACAGCGCTACTCTTCTTGAAGACAACGGAACATTACAAAGATTCGAGCCTGAGTAAGTCCACTCTCGCACCGATTTGCCTGTATCTGACTCGATTTGTTGGATCTGTACAACTCCATTGTCACAGTCTAAGGAACTTCTAAGAATGTGCTTTCCGTTTCGCGAAAACTCAATCGAACCCGTCACATTTAGTCCCTTTACCAGAAATTTCCGTAGCCGCTTACACGTCTCTGTATCAAAAAAAACGAACTCGTGTGAGTACCCAAACCATGTTGAGGGGGGTTCGCTCCAACGGTCCAGCAGCAACAATTCACCATCGTGTGTGTAGTGTGGTGCTTGCGTTTTCAAGCTTGTGTTCCAGCTGCAGATTTCTTCGTTAGTGCTAATGTTCCTTGTAGTCACAAAATCAAAAGAGTGTCTTGCGGCGACCTCCTCCCCGTTCGGAGCAATGTCTACCAAGTAAATTTGCGCATTTTCCTTGTCTAGTATTCTCGGTTCCCAACTACAACCAACCAACAGAAACAGCGGAAGTACGAAACAAATCAGAAGCCTTGTCGCTGTGGATCGAAGAGATCCGAGCGGAGGTAGCTTCTCCATCGAACTGAATGGATGTGTCTTAGTCAACGAAAAGAACTCCTAATGAGATTGAACGCACTCTCCTAGGTCTCACAAAATCCAATCGAAAGCACCGTAGGGCAGTTATTTGTTATGCCCGTTGATCCATACTCCTCTAAACGTCTTCGGAGTTTCGCCGTTCTCATCAATGCTTGTATCTACGTCGACGATTAGATAGATCAACATAAACGGAGACTCAAGCAAAAATCCACACTTCTTCATCCATTCCTGCAATATTGACCAATAGCATGAGCAGCGCCCCCGATTGGGAACAAAACCATGGACGAACGTTTCCCGCTAAGACGCATATTCTCTGGTTCGTGTGTGCTGCAATTCTATATTGGACTTCTCGTATTTACAGTTGAGTGCTATGCCGAAACTAGATCTGTCGATGCCATCAATGGTGAGCACCAAGCCGGTATCGACTCTAGTAGCGATCAAAACAACTCATGCCAACTGCATGCGAAGGGTGTTTGGGAAGGTCAAAACCTCTTTCGAGAGCTTTCTGAAGCTATGCCGATGTACGTTGGAGTCGTGAGTGCTGGATTCCACGTTGCTCACACATCAGAAGAAGACAAGAATGCTGAATCCAAGTGCATGAACTCTACAAGCGACGACTCTTGCTGGCTTGCACTCGAGAGAAGTACCGAAGACACAAAATGGAGTCTTGCATTCGCTAGAAACACATCCATTTCATTCCAAGGTCAATCCAAGTGTGCGAATGGAAGCCTCTCCGGATCAGGAACGACTACATGGCAATGGACTACAAAATCTGAGCTGAGGATTGCTATTGGAGAGGGTAAATGGCGCAAGGGCAAACAACAGGGACGTTGGAAGTTCCAGCTGCTTTCAGTTCCTTGTGTTGGGTTGACGCATACAGAGTGCAGATTGAATGCTGAGGACACGGACGTGGCGGACAGATTTAAGAGCGGCTCAATTCTCCTGCCAAAATACGTGACCACGCTCGAAGGTCGCTACAAGAGTGGAGCAAAATCGGGAATTTGGAAAGCGGAATTCAACAACGGTGACGCCGCAGAAATCCCTTACTTGAATGACTTGAAACATGGGTCGCAGACCTACACCAAAGTAGCTTCCCTGACTTCGCCACTCGAACAATTGACCGTTAGCTATGAAATTCCCTGGGTTGAAGGTAGGAAACACGGGCGACAGGTCATGGAGAATACACTCGGCGAGTTCGAGGAAACTTTATGGGCACGAGGAGTGGTCCACGGAGAGTCAGTCTTTAGTTGGGCGACTGGGGAACGTGAGACCATTTCTTGGGTGAATGGACTGCAGCATGAAGCTTCTGTCTTATCCTGGCCTGATGGTAGCCGTCTTACGACTCTCTACGATTTTGGAATAAAAATCGGCTACGAAGTCTTGAGTTTGTTGCCTCAAAGTGGAGCCGACTCTATTGGACTTAGGTCAAGATACCATCCAGATAAACACAGCTACTTGTTTGATGGCCGTGTCAACATGATGGAAGCAGAACGAACTATCACACGCAAGTTAAACGGACCCAAACACGGTGTAGAAGTCTTTCTACTTCCCATTTACGGGAGGCGCAGTTTCAGCCCGTACTCCGAGGGAGAGGTTCACGGTACATCCATTATTGCCATGGAAGACGTAGCCGACTCATACCATTTCTTGCATCAAGAGGAAAGCCGCATGCGGAGCATGAGCATACATGGGCAAAAAATCGGAATGTCTGTCTTAATTGCAGCAGACGGCTTTCGACAGGAAACGCGTTACGCAGGCGGCGACAATCGAGATCACTTTGTAATTGAATCGTCGGCAGACGGCAATTATCGAGGCCGTCTCCCCAATAGGATAGGATTTCAAATAAACACAAGCATCCGCTGTTGGCATGACAACATTCCGTGGTTTAATGAGGAAATGCAAGGAGTAGATGTGTATAGGTGGCTAGATGGGAGGTTGGGACCCTATACATGGAAGTTTGTATCGTGGCATGGCCCGATGTCATCTACCGAGCCAAATGGTCTCTGCTTGGAAACTCCATACGATCGCGGCGAAAAGAGCGGGATCGAAGTACAAACTCAAACTAACGGCTATAAGGCACACATCCCAATGAGGGGTCGCCACATTGCAGGTCCAATCGTAGTCTTTCGACCAGATGGTAGTAGAAGGGAAATACCGTACGAGTCCGGCCGAAAGCACGGAGTCGTCTACGACATCTCCGCTTCCGGAGACAAGTCAAGAGTGGAAGAATACGACCGAGGATCACTTGTTACTCCGTAGGTTTTGAGATGCATCGGTGATCATCAAGTACAAGTGCCTAACAGTCGATTATTCTTAGCAGCAATCTCACGATCGCCGCCTACCTTAGATTGAAATGACCTTTACTTTCCAATACATCAAGACACAATCTTCATTTCAAGAGACCTATCTTCACATCTCCGAAGACAACGACTCTTTGCTGGCCCCGGCCCACCGATGGGGAGCATTTCTCGGTTTGTTCGGTTTGGGCTCAAACGAGTTTTTCCTTGTGACCACTGGAAATACCTCCGCCGTCGACGCAAGACTTCGAGAAGTAGAACGCATCGAGTCGGTTCGCTCCATCGAATTGGAGCCGACGGTGCGACCGACTACAGAATCCGCCGTGACTCGAGAAGGTCTGTATGTGTTCCGGTTCTTCGGAGTACATAACAAGGACGTCGATAGAATTGCGGAACTGTCGGCAGAAGCTTGGACCTACTTCGAGGTTGCCGAGGAATATCAAGCCGAACCGCAAGCATTGTTCTGCGAAGTAGATAGATCTAAGCAAAACGGATTAATGCTTCTCGTGACCTGGTACGACGGATTGAACTCATGGCAGATCTCACGAAGACCACCTCCTGAAGCGGCCGCAAACTTTAGGGAGCGAGCAACCCTAACCCATTACACAAAGCCTTTTGCCACGCGTTTATTGACGTAGTGCGAACGTTGCAGTTCGCCAAAAAAGCTTACCGGATTGGATCGGTTTCGACTTGCAGACTCTTACTTGGAGTGTACTTTGACCGGTAGACTCTTAATGCTGTGCAAAAAGCTCGACCAAACGTAGACGGGATCTCCAACTACTTCCACACGTTCAAATCGGCTTTCAATTTCCTCCCACAGAACTCTCAACTGCATCTCGGCAAGTCTGTAGCCGACACACCGATGAATGCCGAAGCCAAACGCCAAGTGATTTCGTGCATTCTCACGGTCAATCCGAAAAGTGTCCGCACCTTCAATAGCGTCGGAGTCTCGGTTTCCGGAGATGTACCACATCGCGAACCGGTCTCCTTGGCGAATTGACTTACCCCCAAACTCGCAATCTCGAAGTGCGGTGCGCGCCATGTGGGCAATTGGAGATTGGAATCGAACAATCTCCGAAACCATATTGGGTACTAGACTTGGATTGTCCTGTAGTTTCTCGTATTCCGAAGGATATTGGTTGAGGAACAAAACGCCACCGGAAATGGAATTGCGTGTTGTATCGTTGCCGCCGACTATCAAGAGAAGGATATTCCCCAAAAGTTCGTTAGGCGGCATTTCGCGTGTGGCTTCACCTTGAGCGAGCAAAGAGATCAAGTCATTCCCGGGTTCACTCTCCCGCTTTCGTCGTTCAAAAACCTCTCCAAAGTACTCGTGACACTTCCACAACTCTTGAAATGCTTCCCCCATGGACGAGTAAACCAATGGATTCGCAGCATTCTGGACAGTATCGGACCAATGGATTAGCTTCATGCGATCTTCTTGGGGGATGTCAAACAGTGTGGCCAACATGCGTGCGGTCAAATCGATTGCCACCGTTGGGACCCAATCAAACTCCTTCCCCACAGGAATTGAGTCCAATATGTCCACCACGCGTTCGCGGATCAGCGGCTCCATGTGCTGTAGTGAGCGTTGCAAGAATAGAGGTTGAACTACGCTTCGTTGCTCCCCATGTTTCGGAGGATCCATCATGATGAACATGGGCAGGTTAAACGTGGGGTCCGGTTGATCGGTGTCGTAGGGCTTTCCGCCGATCGTAATTCCTCCGTGTCTCTGCTCAGACGAGAAAGTGTCATAAGCCTTCTCCATCTCGACAATGTCACGGTACTTTGTGACACACCAAAACGGCCCATACATGCTGTCATTCACGTAGTGAACGGGATCTTCCCTACGTAGCCGAGCGAAATAAGGGTGGACGGTATCGGATTCGAACAAGCTTGGATGTGACGGATCTAGTTGCTCAATGGGAATGTCTGATGGATCTCGACTGGGATCAATCGCATACTTTGCACGGATTTCTTCGTTCGTAATGGCAAAGCGTTCACTGATGGGTACATTGCTGTCGATCTGTTGACTCTCGCTCATAGGGTCGAAATACCTCTAGTTTGTATGGACTTGATAGCTCGGTCCACTTAGACAGGTAAGAACAATGCTCGTTGAACAGAGAACTTCATGCGGCAAGTCACACTTTAAACTCAAGATGAACTTTGCGGCTAATACCCTTGAAGTTCTCCGTAACGATTGCGGTGGAAGTTCACATCTCCAAAGGTCTGTTCTGTGACTGCAGAGCGTTTTAAGAAGAATCCAATATCAAACTCATCCGTCATGCCAATTCCGCCGTGCATCTGAATTCCTTCACGAGACACTGTGTGAAACATTTCGCCGACCTTTGACTTGGCTAGGCTAGCCAAGACTGCAACGTCGCTTGCCTCCCGCTTTTCGTCCAGTGCTGTCAAAGCTTCGAGGACTACCGACTTTGAGAGTTCCACTTCGCAGAACATATTTGCGGCGCGATGCTTTAGAGCTTGGAAAGAACCAATTGGTACACCAAACTGCACTCGTTCCTTCAAGTATTGGATAGTTCGGTCAAAGCACTCTTGAGCACTTCCAAGCATTTCTGCCGAGATGCCGATTCGAGCGATGTCCAATGTGGGATCCAGCACATCCGCTCCACAACCAACCTCACCAAGTACACAGTCACCGCCAACCGAAACACTTTCAAATTCGATATTTGCGGCATTTCGGCTATCGACCATGAAAGTTCGCGTCACGACAATTCCATCGGTTTCCCTATCCACGACAAATAGCGTCAATCCATCGCGGTCACCTACCTCACCCGAAGTTCGAGCCACCACGATTAGCTTATTAGCGACATGGCCGTCGAGGACAAACGTCTTCTTGCCCGAAAGCGAATATCCGTCCGCGTCTCCTGAAGCGCGGAGTGAGACACCGTACGGGCTATGTTTGTGAGACTCTTCTAAAGCCAAAGCCATGAGAATTTCACCGTTCGCGATCTTTGGCAAGAGTTCCGATTTCTGTTCGTCCGATCCGCCTAGGTCGATGGCAGTTCCACAAACCCACACAGTGCTGAACAACGGGCTGGCAGCAAGAGTTCGACCTGTCTCCTCAGTTACAACACCAAGGCCTTTATATCCAAAGTCCAACCCACCATAGTTCTCAGGAAATGGAATTGCCGCCCACCCGAGTTCTACCATCGCCTTCCAAGTTTCTTCGTCGAATCCTGTTGGACTCTCGTCGTCTCTCAGTTTTCTCAGCTGGGAAATGGGAGCCTTTTCGCCGCAGAATTCCTTTGCCGTGTCTTTGAGGATGTTCTGATCTTCGGTAAGAATCATTGGCATTTGAGCTTCTCCTGCCCTGCATCAAATGAGCTCCCTTGCCCCTGGCGTTCCTGGAGGACACGGTCTCACTGCCGATTCAATTGCCTCCGTCGGGAGCACGACAAATTTTCGAAATCTGTCGATCAGAAGCTAATTGTAACTATGAACAAGCCGCTGCTTAGTCTAGTTCAAGGAGGTCAATAGAAACGCCTGCACTTGATCAAGATCTCCATCCAATATCGCCATTTCGGACTGTGTGGTCACCGATCCCAACCAACTGTCAAGATCATTGATATCAACGAATGAAATGACCGAAATGAGGTTAGGGTCAAAGTTTTTCTTTCCGGTTAATGTCAATGTTTTCTCTGCAAGTACTACCTCTAATTCCTTGTGCTCTTCAAGGGTGCTAGCAATAACTGATGCCACCTCGTCAGCTTGATCAGCATATTGTGTCTCCATGAGCAACATCAAATATGAACGTTGGTAGTCTAAGTCCCATTCTGCCTGGATTGCGATCTCCACTGAATCACGAAGAATGGACGCATTGGCAGACTGTAGGTTTCGATAACGCAAGCTTGTTGCCAAGTCCGAAAAGTCTTTGCCTCGATCGACCTCGTATACAAACACTTGCTGCCAATCAGTTCTCGAGTTGCAAAGCTCATCAAATCTCGCAGCCGATACCCTTGGAACCCTTCCTCCATGACTCTCCACAAGATTGGTTAGAGGTGTGTGAACACCGGCAAGGTAGTCATCGGTCTCTACATAGTCATAGAGAGTGTTCAGTCGGATTATGGTGAGGGGAGCACTTTGCCATTCGCGACTCAACACGAAGCGTCCAAAGTTGGAGCCGATGGCTAGATTGTCCAGCAGCAGCCAAACGCAGAGAACAACAACCACGCAAATGATGATCCACTTTCTTTGAGGGGTCACTACCTTCACTCACACTTCATGGTCAGGGCACTTGTCTTGTGTTTGGCCCGTCATGGACATAGGCATATTGCCAAAAAAGTTCTGAGCCATTAGACCGTGTTGCTACCCCAAATAACCCAACGGGTTATGATTTTCGGACGCAATCCTCAATTGGAAGCCACATGTACAAGGAAATCCTATACAACGTCGATGGCGCCGCAGCCATCATAACGATGAATCGCCCAGAAACCCTGAACGCACTGACTGATCTCACTCAAGCCGAAATCCGGCACGCATTGGACGAATCTGAACGAAACGAGGAAATCCTTGGGTCCGTATTAACAGGTGCAGGACGTGGATTTTGCTCCGGTGTGGATATGAATGCACTTGGAAAAATGTCTGAGGCTGGGCGTCGTTTAGGATCGTCGTACCAAAACTTGAACGTCAGTCCTGGAAATCCGGACAACGATCCCAACTTCACAGGTAGCCCCTCGTACTTTCTGGCCTTACGAAAACCGTTAATTGCCGCCATTAATGGTGCATGTGCTGGACTTGGATTTAGTTATGCAACATTTGCAGACTTACGCTTCGTCGATAGAAATGCCAGGCTAACAACCTCATTTGCGCAACGTGGATTGATTGCGGAACACGGAACTAGCTGGATGCTTCCGCGATTGATCGGGCCAGCAAACGCTTTAGACCTGTTCTGGACCTCACGCAAGTTCGAAGGAGAGGAAGCGTTTCGCATTGGCTACGCCAACAAACTATGCGAGTCGGGCGAATGCGTCCAGGATGCCGTTAGATACCTGAACGATCTAGCGAAGTCTTGTGCTCCTAATTCCATCATGATGATGAAACGACAAGTTTTCCGTCACCTAAATCGAGAACTAGGTCCAGCAATGAAGGAATCTGTAGTCTGGATGGACGAGAGTCTCAAAGCTGACGACTTCAAAGAAGGTGTGCAGTCGTTTGTCGAGCGTCGTGAACCCCACTTCTCCCCAATAAAGGTCAACGAATAACCAACAAACTAGGAGTTATTGCCCCAATGCAAGAGATCGCTAGCGACACAAAACACATTGATTGGCCACAACTCATAGCGGACTTGAACCGACTGTTGAGGCTCCGTACGACTCCGATCGGCTTGAAGATGTTCGAGCGAAAGGAAGACATGGAAAAGGTCGAACGAATACGGAGACCTAAGTCCATACACACTACGGATCAAATAGTGGGACAGGCCTGCCGAAACGGTTGGACTGTCGGCATCACTGCAGAAGATCTTGTGGGAGCTCAATGCCGTACCGTAATCGGGCTCGGTCCACGGGATACGGAGTGGTTGTCAGGAAAGCACATGGCTGGAGTCTGGTACGAGAATGAACACGAAGCAGCACTCCATCAAGAATCAATGGACGTTGTTCCATACGGAAAGTTTGAGGCAATGGCAGTGAGTCCACTGGTATCCGGGCGACTAAATCCACCAGATATTTGCCTAATCTACGCAACCCCCGCTCAAATGATTCTGTTCATCAATGGATTGCAATGGACGGGCTTTAAGAAGCTCGAGTGGGGATGCGTCGGAGAAAGCGCTTGTGCGGACAGTTGGGGCCGCGCACTCGTTACCAGTGAACCGAGCCTTTCCATACCGTGCTTTGCAGAAAGACGCTACGGAGGGGTTATGGAAGACGAATTGTTGATGGCAATCCCTCCGTCTTTCTTGCCAGGTGTAATCGAGGGTTTGGACCAGCTTTCTCGCAATGGCTTGCGCTATCCCATTCCACAATATGGAATAAACAATGACGTGCGAGCTGGAATGGCTGTTAGCTACTAGTGTACAAATCCACATCCTAGGACTTTAGCCACTGCAACGGGCATCGCTAAATGCCAAAAGTAGGTACTACGTCGGTTGGTGCTCGAGGATGCCAGCGTCTATCAAACGGTCGAATTCATTTTGGACACGTTCGTGCTCAGGCAACTCTTTGATTAGTTCGATAACCGCTTCATATGTCTGACGGGCTGCCATGATGGGCTGATCTCCGGTCGCCCACGCAACCAGATTGCTCCAATACGGGTCAATCAGCTCAGTTCCCAGTATTTCACCGCCATCTACAGTTCTTATGTGCAAGGTGCGTAGTTCGCCCAGGTACAGTCTTAGAGACTCGACGTGGATTCTCTCGTCTGTGCGAATTCGCTCGACTATTTCCGCTGCAATATTGGCGTTCTCTTCTCGCTCTGGAAACAGTCCTGGTGTACGAAGGGTTTCTTGGGTAGCGGCAAATCCAATTTCGGCGCGAAACTCTATGAGAAGGAGATTCATCAGGAAGACCAGGAGACCCTCGATTTCTGGCGCAACTTGAGGCATTTTCCGCTCTCCCGAGTCGGGTCGCGAAATACTTGCGGGCGGATCAACGTCTGGCCACGCAGATTCTCCAAGCGAAAGGTCGCGAGCGACAAACCACATTACATCATGGCCTCCAATTTGCTTTTCGGGCTCGCCACCCTCATCGATGCCATGTGCGAACATCAATCCCTTATGTAGGTGTCCTAAAGCCATCGAGGAAATGTCCTCAACTATGCAAGCTTGAAGAGGTGGAAGTGGCATGGTTGCCAGCATGCGGCCACGTCCCTCAATTTTTCCGGTTATCGTCAAGCCGTTCCAAAACACTCGGCTCATGCCTTCACGAATCAACAGTCTTTGTTGTTCAACATTGGGCAATCGAGGACCAGAAAGCAGGCTCGAATCTGCTTCGAGCAAATCCCCTCCTTGTTCGCGTAGTGCCCTCGTCCAATTGGCTATAGCAACGGACCTTACAAGGGCTCTGGGAGGGATGTACGTGCCTGATTCGTCAAATCCTCCATGCATGCGCCTCCCATTTAGGACGTTGGGTCGTGCATACTCGTGATCCGTCAACAATTCTTCACGGGTGAACTCTAGCTGCATCTAACTATTGAACTGATTCAAGACAGGAAAGTAACTATGTTACTAACGTAAGTGCCTTCCCTTTCTTGGTCGCGCAAACCCATTGAACTAGGAGTTGCATGGAGCAGAATCAAGCAAGGACTATGCGCTAACAGGATCTAGTGGAAGGATCTTCAAGGAACATTAGAAATTCTTCCTCGTCTAGTACTGGAACTTCAAGCTCAATTGCCTTCGCCAGCTTGCTACCAGCCTCAGAGCCTGCTACAACAACAGACGTCTTCTTCGAAACTGATCCGGCCACTTTTGCGCCAAGCCGAACAAGAGCAGCTTTGGCATCCTGTCGCGGCATAGAACCCAATGTGCCTGTGAGTACCCAAGTCTGACCTTCGCAAGGTCTGTCGTGTACCACGTCCTCAATGGGCCATTCAATTCCTTGCTCAACTAAACCAAGTGCGACTATTCGATTGTCTTCATTCCCAAAGAAAGTGAAAATATTCGAAGCAAGGATGGGACCAACATCTTCTAATAGCTCAAGCGTCTCTTGTTCCGCTTCGACTAGTGCAGGAAGCGTTTGAAAGCGGGTAGCCAAAGTAAGAGCGGTGGTCTCTCCTACACCGCGAATTCCAAGTGCATGAATGAACTTGCCGAATGTCGTTGACTTGCTAGCCTGGATCGATTGGACAATATTGGCGGCTGACTTCTCGCCAAGCCGATCAAACTCGGCTAGTTCCTCAACAGTTAGTCCGAAAAGATCTAGAGGATTCTTGACTCTCCCCGAATCTACAAGCTGAGCTACGAGCTTGTCCCCGAGTCCAGTGATGTCTAAAGCGGTTCTGGATGCGAAATGCCGTATTGACTCCTTCAATTGAGCGGGACACTGCAGGCCACTGGGACACCGTAACGCAACTTCATCCTCCAATCGTACGGCTGCTGTCCCGCATACGGGGCACTCAGTCGGCGGCTGTATGTCGGTCTCGCCCTGTTCTACGACACGAACGACCTGAGGAATGATGTCGCCTGCTCGACGTATGACGATTCTGGATCCAATTTTGAGTCCCAGTCTCTCAATTTCGTCGATGTTGTGAAGGGTTGCGTTCGAAACAGTGACACCGCCAACTTGTACTGGATCTAGTCTGGCAACGGGCGTTAGCACGCCCGTTCTTCCAACCTGAAATTCAATTCCAGTTAAAGATGTTGTAGCTTCTTCTGGGGGATACTTGTATGCGATTGCCCATCGCGGTCGCCGCGACAAATTCCCCAGATTTCGTTGCATGACCAGATCATTGACTTTTACTACCACACCATCAATCTCATAGGAAAGACTGGATCGAACTCTGAGAATCTCTTGGATGTACTTGCTGCACGAATCCAGTCCTTTGACGGTTGTCACCCGGGGATTAATCCTGCAGCCCCAAGACTGAAACGCATCCAGTGCATCTTCGTGGGTGCGCGGGTCAAATTCATCGCTGGCGTTACCGAGCGAATAGCAAAACATTGACAGTGGACGTGCGTCTGTCACCCGAGGATCAATTTGTCGAAGGCTGCCAGCAGCTCCGTTTCTTGGATTGACCATCGGCTTTTCGCCGCGTTCAATCGCCTTTGCGTTGTACTCTGCGAACTCATCCAGTGGAATGTATACCTCTCCACGGATTTCTACGAGCGACGGGATTCCTGTGCCCTTAAGCTTGAGTGGGATCGAGCGAATGGTCCGAACATTGGCAGTGATGTCTTCGCCGACGGTACCGTCGCCACGGGTGGCACCTTGAACGAAAACGCCATCCCGGTAGACCAAGCCCACAGCAACTCCGTCAATCTTGGGCTCGCAAACGTACTCGTCAATCGCAATGTCCAAGAGGTCTTGGTTGCGTTTAGTCCAGTTTTGTAGATCGCTCGTGGATGTGCACTTTTCGAGCGAAAGCATCGGCCGAGCATGTTCGACTGATTCAAACTTTCCGCTAGCCTGTCCTCCAACTCTCTGCGTAGGTGAATCAGGTCTTACAAGATCCGGATTGCTCGCTTCAATCTCAACCAGCTCGTCGAATAAGACATCGTACTCACCATCCGTGATTTCCGGATCATCGAGGACGTAGTACCGGTGGTCGTGGTACTCAATCTGCTCGCGCAGAGTCTTTATGCGTTCAGCTAGTTCCTTGGTGACCATATCGAGCCACTAGGATCGATCATGCATACATGGTAAGTTGCTTTCTGCGGAAATCCGAAACGCGGTTTCGATAGTGCGCAAGCGTCTGATTGCTCATGCTGTTGTAGTTCTCGTCCTTGACAGTGCCTTGAAATCTCTCAGCACACTCATTGGCGAGCGAAAGCATTTGTTCAAAGACAACTTGGGCATTGTTCACGTTGGGAATTTTCATTGCTAACGAAATGCCTCCCGTCCGATACTGTTCAAGCTCATCCGCTTCAAATGTTCCAGGGAAGAATACATCGCCCACTTTAAAGAGCACCTCACCGCTGTCTCCATCCTTACGACAAAACAGCCCGAGCTCATCCAGGGCAAGACCACGCGTCAGCAAGAATTGACCAACCTCGTTCATCCTGAAGGAGTTGTTGTGGTCGCCCAAGACAAAGAACATGACAAAGTCTTCACCCGAATTTCCTGAACTAGCAGAGTCTCTAGCTCCGTTATTGGAATTGGCAACAGCTTTCGACTTGCGCCGTTTCGATGCCTGAGGGGGCTTTCGTTCAAGACGTGAAGAAGTCTTTACTCGCAGGAACGTGGGCTTCGAATTTTGTTTTCCGTTTTTCTCTTCCGCACGATCGGCACGAGACCTGAACGCGTCAAGACCATCATCTGTCACTTGCGTTGAATCTGAAACCTGCGGACTGTCACTGGTTTCGGCTACATGTTCAGAATTGACTTCCGATTGACTCTTACCATTTTGCTGTTGCGGTGAGCCTTTTGCATTGGTCGTATCCAAGTCAGGCTGTTGAGGCTTAGAGAGAGGTTTCTTAGTCCCCGCGACATGTGCGGATCTCCCGCTTTCAATTCGCTTTGGGTCAGACTTTATCTCCTTGGGTTTGCCTATTGGAGGCTGAGTCCCATCAACAATCGCAACTGGCGTCTTAGCCGTCTTAAGTTTTGGTTTGCTGCTTACCCGTATGTTGGGATAAATGCGCTGCGTCGAGTCGTTGATACCTGAAACATCAGGATCGACGGATGGAGCGGAAATTAGTTCCAGTTGGTTTCGCTGCCAATTGCGGTACATGCCGTAGCCGAGCACCCCAATAAACATGACACCAAGAAGGGAACAAAGAGTAAGAACCTGAAAGACATCCATATCTATCACCTCTAAAGTTGGTCATATGCGATTCCACCTGTTCAATTCATCGCCGACTCGAACGCTGTTTCGAGATCGACGGAGACCAGTCGGGATACTCCTGCTTCCTGCATAGTTACCCCGATTAAGGAATCGGCCATACGCATTGTAGCCCGATTATGCGAAATTATCAAAAATTGAACATCTTCAGACATTTCTTTAATAAGTTGCGTGAACCTACTGACATTGTTGTCATCTAGGGGTGCATCCACCTCATCCAAAACACATACGGGACTGGGATTGAGTTCGAACATGGCAAAGATAAATGCGATCGCCGCCAATGCCTTTTCACCTCCGGACAATTGATTCACGCTTTTTGTACGTTTCCCAGGTGGTTGAGCACGAATGGCAACGCCCGCCGTCAACGGATCTTCGTCCGTCATTACAAGTTGAGCCGAACCTCCACCGAATAATTTGCCAAACACTTCGCCCAGTCGTTGGTTGGCGTTCTGGAGAGTGCTCTCAAACATGCTGAGTGTTTCACTATCAATTTTCTGAATTGCGCTTAGAAGTGTTTGTTGGGAGAGTTCCAAGTCTTCGACCTGCAGTGTGACCAGCTCTTGTTCTTCTCGCAATGCAGCTAAGTCCTCGATGGCTGCAAGGTTTACCGCACCGAGCCTAGCGATTCGATTCGATATTCGGTGCAATGCTCTATCCAACGTAACTTCGTCATCACGGTCGGTCAATTCGGCCAAGACTTCCTCGTAGGAGTGTCGGGTTGCGGCGAGATCCCTTAACAAATGGTTTTTGTCTGCATTCAACTGAATCAATTTTTCGCGATGAGAGTCGAGTTCCTGCTGAGCTTCTTGTAACTGACGCTCCTGAAGAACTGAGTTGTTTGAGTTCTCTCGAATGCTGTGCAACAGTCGATCACGTTCGACCTGTACGTCACGCAATCTTCTCTCCACTTCAGCGTATGCATCCAGAGCTTTTGATTGCTCAATCTTGAGCTGTTCAATCTCGGAGGCGGTCTCATTTCGCGCAAATTGAAGCTTTTCAATCTGCCGATCTAATTCTTGAATATCACTTTGTCGTCGTGTTGCCGACCGTTGCAGCGACTCTTGAGTCGACAGCATCGTGTTGAATCGCACATCAAGCTCCCGAAACTTCTCACCTGCCTCTTGAGCGTCACTAAGTGAAACCTCGACCTGACTCACAATCTTGGTTCGGTCTGGATCCAGTTGTGCTCGATCATCTTCCAACACACTCAATTGACTAGTGCATCTCTCGATTGTGACAGTATGCCGCTCCGACTCCGAGAACAATTCTTCCTCTCTTGAACTTATGAGATTGAGTTCGGACTGCGCTCTTTCGTGTTTTTCCCTAGTCTCCGCTAATTCCAACTGTTTGCGTTGTAATTCAAGGCGCAAGGTTGAGTGAGTCTCAGAGTGTTCACTTAGTTCGTTTTGCAGATTGCGAGCCTCAGCGCGCAGATCTGCAATTTGCTGTTGATCGCGTTCAAGATCTTGTCGTACAGATTCGTACTCGGCGTCCAACTTCTCCACTTGTGTTTCAAGTGAATCAATGACCGTGCGAAGTTCCATGACGCTACGCTCGTCACCACTTTCCCCAGGAAATCTAATCCAGCGCTTACCGACCCAAATGCCTTCCTTCGTTACAGCACTTTCGTGATCCTGCAACGAAGGGCGAACAGACAGCGCTTCACTCAGTGTTTCGTATGCAAAGACATCCCCAATAAGTGAAGCAACACTTTCCTGTCCTGCAGTAACGCGGGACAGCAACGAATTCTTGAATGATTTTGGTAGGATCGATGTAGGTTCCACCAAGATGAATCCGTCCTGGATTTCTTCATTCAAATACTGGGCCTGTTTCTCGAGATCTTGCAATGGGATTGCCTTTACATCGTCGCCCAATACAACGTCCAGCGCTCGTTGCCATTCCGGTTCGACCTCAATCTGTTCCCCAAGTCGGGGTTTATCGGCTAGTGATCTCGATCTCAGCCAATCCGTGTTTTCTTGAGTTGCGTCTCGACCAACCGCCCGTTCAAACACAGCAACATGCGCAGCCAATTGGTGTCGAATCGCATTTACATGCTGCTCAAGTCCGTTTCGCGACTCTTCACTTACTAAACGCTTGCGCTCCAATTCTCCTAGTTTTTGCTCGCGTCGGTTGAGAATCTCTTGAGTCTGAGTGCGAAGTGCTTCAGCTTCTGTAAGTCCTCTCCCAATTGATTCGACTGGCCCGTCGTCGAGATCAAGGTCCAAGTCACTCTGTGCTCGGATCTTTCGTCTTTGGAGTTCATCTTCGTTCGAGGAGATGTTCGACAGACTTGCTTGCGCAAACTGTTTCTCTCGCTCCAAGTCGCTGATGTCCTGAAGCAATCGATTCCAATTGCCCTGCCAGCTGTCATATGCGTTCTGAGCCTCGATAACGAGCTTGTTCGAATCATCCATCCGAACTCTGGCATCACTTCTAGCACGCTCAACTTGCTTGTGGTTTCGCTCGATTTCAAGAAGAGCATTCCTGTCTTCGTTGAATTCTTCCTCAAGCTTGTCACGTCGATCAGTAAGCAATGAAGCTTCGTCTTCGATGTCGCTAATCCGACTCTGTCGACTAGATATGTCCTCTTCGATACGCCCACTACGCGACCTTGCTTCGAAGGCTTCTCCTTGAACTGTATTGAACGTCTCGTTGACTAAGACTTCCTCCTCTCGTAGGCGGTCAATGTTTGTTCTCGTTGCTTGAAGTGCAGTCTGGAGTTTCTGAAGCTCGATCTGGGTGGTGGTAACGATCTTGTCTTGTTCGCTTAGTGTTGCACCAAGTGAATGAAGTTGATGTGCAATCACCCGAGCTTGAGCAAGCCGCTCACGTTCCTTCAGTTCAGCAAATCGTTTTGCTTCTCTTGCTTGTCGATCAAGCCTTGAAATGTGCCGGGCTAATTCGGCACTATGATCTCGGACGCGTTCTAAGTTCTCATTTGTGATCCGAATTCGTTTCTCAGTTTCTCGTCTTCGATCACGATACTTGGATATTCCAGCCACTTCCTCAATGTGGGCACGCAGTTCCTCGGGGCGGGCTTCAACTAAACGGCTGATCAGGCCTTGCTCGACAATGGCATAGCCTCTCACGCCAAACCCCGATCCCAGGAACAGATCTTGAATGTCCTTTCGTCGACACGTTCTACCGTTCAGAAAGAACTTTGAACGAGTATCCCGGAAAACTTCTCGGCGCATAGATATGTCCGAGTAATTTGCGTACGGTCCAGCAATTCTTTGATCTGCGTTGTCGAAAATCAGTTCGACGCTGGCTTGCACAGTTGGAGATCGTGAATCGGTGCCGTTAAAGATTACGTCTGAGAGTGAGTCACCTCGAATGTGGCTTGCCTGACTCTCCCCGATGACAAGACGTACAGCATCCACTACGTTGGACTTGCCACATCCATTCGGGCCAACAAACACGCTTATTGCACGAGGTAGATCAATCGTTGTCGGATCGACAAACGACTTAAATCCTGAAAGATTGATGGCCTTCAGGCGCATGGATTCTCGTTGTCTGAATTCAATGAAGCGTAGTCGGACACTTGCATCAGGTCATTGACCTGTAAGAGCGTCCACAAATCTGATCAACTCGAGCTTCTTGTTATTGTGCACATCGTTCACAGTTGACCCAACACCTCGGTGAATGTGCGTCTTGAACGATTTCCTTAGCCAAAGGGTAGCTAAGCTTCACGTGAAGAGATGGAGGTTTGAAGCACTCAGCGCTTCATTAGTGGGATCACCTAACCACATGCTCCCGGGCAAAAAAAAGTCCAGCGATGCTTCCTGTCCACCGATTGGCAACGGGTGCCAGGCTTACTCGAGCGACTTCAGAGTCGCGATTACCTAAGTGTGATAGTTCGCTTGACTGCTTGAGTGGGAAACGCGAACAGACGGTCTAAGAAACACGAGGGGCATTGCAGTGAGAAGCTTCCTGCTTCGAGCAAAAGTTGCTACAATACCCCTTGATGCAATTCGCACCACACGAGGTGCAGTGCGTCAAACGACGGAAATAGGAGCCTATCCATGTCGTGCGAGGAAACTTCCATGTTTCTTGTCTTGACGTCCATGGCCCTTTACACTCCTGTGTCTATTTCCGCCTCGGAAACTCATGACGACGTGACTTTTCATTTGCTGGAAGTCGCATTTGAAAGAACCACGCGACTCGACGCTTGAGACATCCTTGTAGAGCGTTTGGTCGTTTGGTCTTTTTCACGCATTTGCGTCATTCGTTTTACCCTCGAAACTGGATGCTACACCAAATCGAAATTTAGGTCAAGCCTGTCCAGTTCATGTACTGTACACTAAATCGAACTCTTTTTCAACTAAAAAGTTCATATTCTTTTGCCACAAGTTCTAGCGCAGTCTCCATTGTGGAAGACGACAGCTGAATCACGCCGGCCAGTTCCACCCCAAATGCGTTGTTCGTGTGACGATTCACGTGACTTGCCAAGGCACGTTGCGCAAGAACAATATCGACCAAATCTTTCGGTGCAATATTGCCTTTGAAGCTAGTCCGGCTTAAGTGGTACAGCTCCACATCAGTGAATCTATTCTCGCCAGCCACTGAATGCTCAAGAATGCCTAGTTGACGTGTGGCAGTCAGTAGAAGCTCGTTCCAACTGATTTCCCCAAGTTTGAAGAAAGACAGTTCCTTAGCTGCAGCCTCTGTTAAGTCACCCGTACTTGCGTAACGATAAACTACGATCAACGGAATCGAGAGAGCATCCTGTAAACCCTCGAGTCTTTTCGGATCGAGACTGTCCACTTCGACTATTACCCCATCTGCGTTTTGGATTCTGTCTAAATTGGATTCCAACTCGTCCAGCGTATGCATGCGAGCAGCAATTTCGCAGCTTTCCGATGAAGCGCTTGCCTCCATGTCTTGTATGGCGGGACCAACAATTACTAATGAACATTGGCTATGTACGAGCACCGAGGGACGCGTGTCAGCCAAGTCATTCAATTCGTCGATGGTTAAACTCACCAACTGCTTTATGGAATGACCTCGCTCAAGCAGATCCTTTATCAACGAAAGCTTGGTGACTTGATCCTTGTCGTAGTACCTAGTTCGATTGACTTTATGCGCTGGATCGAATCCGTAGCGCCGTTCCCAAGCCCTCAGTCTTTCGACTGCTAGCCCAGTCTCTTGAGCGACTGCTCCGATCTTGTAGAGTTGTTCTTGCACTGTACCGTCCTGGTTCGTTTCCTGTACGAATCGCGCCTACACTTCCTGTGTACAGATTTTGTACAGATTTTAGCAACATTTCATTTTCGATGTCAACAGACCCCCTCTACATCGACTCAAAGGACCTGAATATGTACCCATCTAATTTCGTTGGAAGTCCAATCGTAACTTTAGGCGCGGATGAGGATTGACCACTTCAACAACAAAGCTTTAGAAGATGCCGGAATGAACACAGTGAAGATGATGAAAGAATGTGCAGTATGAGGTAAGGGTTCCCGTGTCTGGCTATTCCTCGCCCAAAACCAACTCTTCACCCCTTGCATGCGGCTCGAATCAAGCGCAACATACAATCCACCGAATAGTCATCAGTAAACAACCCACAAACCGTGAAAACCAATATTGGAGCTTGGCTCACTCGACGTGCACTGCTCAGTCCCGATCGCGATGCCTTTGTCGACGGTGTGACTCTGGAACGACTCACGTTTGCTGAACTGAATGCTCGTTCCTGCAGGCTTGCAAACGCGTTCTTGTCCGAAGGTGTCACGAAAGGAGAACGAATCGGACTCTTGCTCGGGAATTGTGCGGAGTTCATGGAAGCGTACTTCGCTCTCGCAAAGATTGGAGCTGTGGGTGTCCCTCTCAACTGGCGTCTCGTGGCTAATGAGCTGGAGTTCATTCTTAAGGACAGCGGCACCACCAGGCTGATTTTTGATGACACCTTTCTGCCTGTCGTCGAAGATCTCTACTCTCGAGGGGACAAGACAGACGTTCAACAATGGATCCAACTTAGCCACGACACATCGGTCGCCGTGTTCGCAAAGGAATACGAGGAGTATCGTGACCAAGGTGCCGTGATTGAACCAGACCTAGGCATCGGCAACGACGACTTGCTTTACATCATGTACACATCCGGCACAACCGGTTTACCTAAAGGTGTGGTTCACACGCACAACACCGTTGCCTGGGCAATATTCACTTTCATGGGCACTTTCTATATCCACGAGACAGACCGCTACTTTTCACCCATGCCCATGTTTCATGTAGGTGCGTTAACCCCAATTACTCTTATGGTCTACAAGGGTGTTCCGACTGTGGTCATGCACAGCTTCGACCCCGTACAAGCGTGGAAAGTTATTGAGCAGGAAAGAGTGACGTTTGGTCTCATGGTCCCAGCCATGTTGAATTTCATGCTCCAGGTGGGGGACGTTCAACGCTTTGACTTTTCCTCTTTGCGTTTGGTGCTTACAGGAGCAGCCCCTGTACCGGATGCCCTAATTGAAGCCTATGACAAGCTAGGGGTACCCATAGTCATTTGCTATGGACTAACCGAATCCTGCGGACCGGCTAGTGCAATAGACGAAGCGAATGCCATCCGCAAGATAGGTTCTGCAGGCAAACCGTTTTTTCACACGGATGTTCGTATTGTCCGTCCCGACGGTATTGAATGCGATGTCAATGAGTCAGGTGAAGTTCTAGTCGGCGGTAAACACATAATGGTCGAGTATTGGAACCGTCCCGCTGCGACAAAGGAAACCATTGTGAATGGTTGGCTTCATACCGGCGATGTCGCTCGCAAAGACGAGGAGGGATTCATCTATATACAAGATCGAATCAAAGACATGATTATTTCGGGCGGGGAGAATGTGTATCCCGCAGAGATCGAGAATGTACTTCAAGAGCATCCAGATGTTGCTGAGAGTGCAGTAATAGGCCAGCCAAGCGAGAAATGGGGTGAGAGTCCATTCGCAATCGTCGTGCGAAAGAGTACGGACTTGACCGAGATGGATGTCCTTCAATTTCTTGAGAGCAAGATTGCTCGCTACAAAATTCCTTATAAGGTTGAATTTGTGGAGTCAATTCCACGAAACCCCAGCGGCAAGATTCTCAAATGGATGCTACGCGATCAATATCCGGGTCCCGCTCCAATTTAGACCATGAAGACGATTGAACTTCAAGAGAAGCTAGTTCCGTTTTGTCAGCACCACTACGAAGACTCGTCTGTTGAAGTTCGAGACGTTGAAACAATGCCGGGTCACGCTGGCTTCTCCTACGGTTTCACTGTAACTTCAGGAGACGAGCAAAATAGATGGTTCATTCGATTGCCTCCACCCAACGTCAATTGGCGTGGCACCGCAGATGTCTTGCGCCAGGTAGAGGTACTCAATGCACTGGACGGGACCAACGTTCCTCACTGCACCGTGAAATGGTCAGGCGATGATCTTCAATGGTTTGGTTGCCCTTACTTTGTCGTACCCTTCCTGGTAGGTGATGTTCTGCGTATCGGTCCGAACGAGTGGGCATCAACACTATCGGACGAAAAAAAGTATGATCTCGCACGTCAGATAATGACCGCACTAGCCAATATTCACAAAGTAGACGCCTCAAAGACTCCATATCTCGGCGACCCGGTCCCGTTTGATGAAGATGTAAAGAGATGGGATCGGTTCTACGAGCGATCCGCCGATCCTCACCTACTCTCTCGTGTACCTGAATGCCGACAGAAGCTACTCGACAAGTTGCCAAGTTCCGCACCAACGGGGATTTTCCACGGCGACTTTCAGACCTCCAACCTGTTTTGTGACATCGAAGGAACTCTGCTTGCCGTAATTGATTGGGAATTGACTGGTATTGGAGCCACGCTCAATGACGTCGGCTGGATTTGTACGTTCAGCGATTCCGAAGCTTGGTTTCAAGGTGATTCGGGCAAACGCCCCGTATTCTTGAATCCAGAGGCACTCTCCGATCTATATGTCCAAGCCTACGGACAGGAACTTCCGGATATTGCGTGGTACAGAGCACTTGCTGCCTACAAGTTTGCGATCATTACTGGGTTCAACCTGAGTTTGCACCGACGAGGGAAGCGGCCTGATCCAAGTTGGGAACAAACTGCACTATCTATGAAGCCATTGATCGATCGTGCTCTAGAACTACTGGGGTAGCACGCCACATAGTTGATTTACACCGACTCAGTTTTTTAGGAATCCGAACCCACGCTGGGAGTTTCAATTTCAAATAGGACCCGTTGCATTCTCCAAGCGTTTTCCGTCCTTCCGTCTGGAGCTCGATAGTAGTTGTGTGCTAACTCGACCTTTCGATATCCCACAGATTCATAGAACGTCAGTGCCGGATCATTGTCTTGCCTCACCTCAAGATGAACCGTTTGAACGCCGGCGTATAGTGCTGTTTTCTCCAGCCAAGCCACTAATCTTTGCGCTATTCCCTTACGACGGTGTGAAGGCGAAACAGCTAGTAGCAGAAGGTGTGCGTCGATATCGCTGTAAGTCATGACAGCAAATCCTGCAACATCAGACTTGCTACTACTATCCTCATGGCTTCGCGCAACGAGAACCAGTGTTTCGCGGTCGTGCATGAAACCTCGAATCGCTTCGGGGCGATATCGCCATCCCAAACCATACTCAATTTCGTCACGCGCAATCAAAGCTATCGAACGAGCATCCCGGTCTCGAGCAAGTTCGATTTCAATGAAGGGCTCTGTCATGGCAGATCGCTTGGACTCATTCCTCTAGTCTCTTTGATTCTCTTTCGAAGTCGATTGCACAAGATTGACGAATAGTTGTGATTGTGCAATACGGCTAGCTTAAGTCGGTGAACGCAATACATCAAACCATGAACTCGGATGAACGCCCAGTCGATGTGCTGAGGCCGGTCTTGGTAGTGTGACAGCACTTCTTGCACAAAGTGATCTCCTCCCCAACCCCACAAGCCAATAAAGTCTTTGAACCTATTGCCGATCGTCGCATTCGACCAATCAATGACACCTACAAGATATCGACTTGCTTTGGTGATTATGTGCTCAACTCCCAAATCTCCATGAATCCTTGTGGACCGTATCTTCTTGTTGTTGTTCCGGTACTGTTCAACAAACTGAATTGCAGTCGATTGCTCTTTGGTTGTTAATCCGACTGTGACGGGATCAAAACTCCCAACGACCTCTTTCGACGAAAAATCATCAAGGTTCACTGTGTGTCTCTTGTGGTTGACACAAGCTCCATGTAGCGATTGAAGAGTTTTCGCAAGATCTTTAGCTAATTGAATGGTGTCGCAAGAGTCAGGATCCAACGCCTCCATGCATTCGCCTCGAATAACTCTGTAACCAGCGACTGGCATGGGATATCCAGTTGGTCTACTCAACCAATGCTCATATACGGGAGTCGTCGTCGGAATTGAAAGACCGTTCAAGACATGATTCTCGTTCACAAGAGCATCGGCTTCGCTTGGTGTATTCGGGAATCGAAACACCCATTCGTCATTTACCAGGTATGTCTCAAAGTCGAATCCAGCACCCAACAGGGAGACATCTTGGACGCAGATCTCCGTGTTTTCCTGGACGATTCTTCGGACTTTTGTCGGTGTTAGTTCAACTCTCAAAACGGCACAACCGTAACGGGTAGTTCACACTGACATCCACTTCATGCACAATCCATTCAGGGATTTTGATATAGGAATATAAGCAGAACGGTGAATTTCAACAAGATTGAATGCGAAACTCAAGACCAAGTTGCAATTATCCGCTTCAACGACCCAAATGTCAGAAACGCTATTGGGAATGAAATGCTCGGAGAATTGAAGCAAGCAGTTGCGAGTATTGCAAGACCGGACAGTAAAGCTCGATGTTTGTTACTTACAGGTGTCGGTCGGGGTTTCTGCTCCGGAGCCAATCTCTCCGACTCAGGTGGCACGTCGAATATTGATGGATCTTTGAGAGGGGGATACCACCCTCTCTTTTTCACACTTAGAGACTTGGACATTCCCATCGTGACGGCAGTTAACGGACCTGCCGCAGGCGTTGGAATGAGCTTCGCACTGATGGGCGACATCGTCTGCGCATCCAAAAACGCTTTCTTCTTGCAGGCATTTGCAAGGATTGGACTTGTCCCAGACGGCGGGTCTACATTTCTCTTGCCTCGTTTGATTGGATGGGGACGAGCTCTTGAGCTATCAATGCTCGCAGAACGGCTACCTGCGGAAAAAGCACTGGAATGGGGATTAATCAACCGTCTCTACGAAGACAACGAACAGTTGATAGAAGGCGCAATGGAAATTGCTGTAAGACTTGCCCAAGGACCGGCTTCTCTTGGAATGATTCGAAGGTTGTATTGGGCATCGCCTCACAACGCATACGAACAACAGCTAGACATGGAAGCTCGCTTACAATCGGAAGCAGGCAAGACGGAAGACAATTCGGAAGGTGTTTCGGCTTTTCTAAATAAACGCGATCCACAGTTCAAAGGACGCTAATGACTTCCCTACACGGTCGAATTGCGCTTGTCACGGGAGGCGGACGAGGAATCGGTCGCTCAATCTCGATGGCTTTGGCCGCAGCTGGCTCTGACGTGGCTCTCAGCTATCGCAGAGACGAAGCTGCTGCGCAGAGCACCGTGGAAGATCTTAGAAGAGAAGGCGTTCGAGCAAATGCCTATTGCGCCCATTTGGAAGCTGAAAGCGAGTGTGAGTCGCTCGTGGACCAAGTCAACACGGATCTTGGTCATGCCAGCATACTTGTGAACAATGCGGGCATCGCAAGTCGCGGACTTTCCGTAGCGGAAACCAACGCCGCCGAAGTGGAGAGAGTAATGCAAGTCCATGCATTCGCCGCACATACGATTTGCCGAATGCTCATTCCTCAAATGCGTCACGCTGAACGTGCTGACATCGTCATGATCTCCAGTGCGACTACTTCAGATCCGATTGCCAATGGTGCACCATACAACATGGCCAAGGCAGCGTTAGAAATATTGGCCTACACCATTGCAAAAGAAGAACGCGATCACGGAATTCGAGCCAATGTCGTCGCTCCTGGATTGGTGGATACAGAAATGGGACGACGTCTCATGCGTGCACGAGCAGGAATCTTGGACATCGGAGAGTTGGACGACGTGTCGCCTTTTGGTCATGTCTGCCAACCAGAAGAAGTCGCAAACCTTGTGCGGTTTCTTGTGTCAGCCGAAAATTCGTACATGACCGGAACCCGTATTTTGTGCAATGCAGGCGGAACAGTCGACTACGATTGGTACTAGAGAATCTACGTGTCTTGCACTCGAACCGTCCGAGTCTAGTGCGAGTAGGTCCCTCTAGCATCCCTCAGTGACTGCACACACAAGTCAAACGGAGTTTGGGTTCCATTCTCTCGTTCAAGAGTGGTTTAACCGCAAGTACGGAACTCCCACTCAAGTTCAAGAGCGTAGCTGGCCCAGAATCGCTGAGAGAGAGAACTTGGTGATCACGGCTCCGACAGGAAGCGGCAAGACACTAACCGCTTTTCTCTCACTAATAGATCGATTTGTTCGAGGTGACCTTGAAACTGGCTGGGTTCGGGTTGTCTATGTGTCTCCACTCAAAGCTCTCAACAACGATATACACCGCAATCTGATCGAGCCGTTGCAAGAACTACAAGAATTGTTCGACCGCTCTGACGTCACATTTCCTTCAATACACGTTCAGACGCGAAGTGGAGACACGCCACAGTCAATTCGAGCCCGGATGATTCGTCGTCCACCGGAAATCTTGGTAACTACACCCGAGAGTTTGATGTTCATGCTCACGGCAAAACGCAGCCAGCGTCTCTTTGATCGCGTGGAAACTGTCGTATTGGACGAGATCCACGCCATGGTTGAAAATCGTCGCGGAGCGATGCTCATGGCCTGTCTGGAACGTATTGTCAACCTCTCGGGAGAGTTCCAGCGCATCGCTCTGTCTGCGACCGTACGTCCTCTCTCGGTCATTGCAGACTATGTGGCAGGTTTCGATCAACACGGAAATGCCCGAACAGTAGGGATGGTCGAATCCGATGCTGCAAAGGAAATCTCACTCACCGTGCATATGCCCGAAAGTGCTATTCGCGCATACGAAGAGTCACAACCAATTTGGGAACATCTCGTTAAGGAGTTTCACGAGGCCATCGACAGCAACAACTCTACGCTTGTATTTGTAGAGTCTCGTCGCATGGCGGAACGGATCGCCCATGACTTGAACTCCCTCTCCGACTCACTGATTGCGTATTCACATCACGGCTCACTGTCTCGTGAAATCCGGGAGGAGGTTGAATCACGACTAAAACAAGGAGAATTACGATCAATAGTCGCAACTAGCTCGTTAGAGATGGGGATAGACATCGGCGCACTTGACGAAGTGCTCTTGGTCCAGTCGCCTCAGCGAGTCTCTTCAGCTCTGCAACGAATCGGACGTTCCGGGCATCGTGTTGGAGACACATCTCGCGGGCGGCTCTTTCCTACCCATGCACGTGACCTGGTTGACGCCGCTGCACTGGTTCGAGCTATCGACGAACGCGATATCGAACCGCTGCAACCTATGATCGGCCCACTAGATCTTCTGGCTCAGCTCGTTGTCTCTCACGTGGTGGCAAGCCCCTGTTCGGTGGACGAGGTTTACTCGACAATATCACGTAGTTTCCCCTATTCGGCACTTGAACGAGAACAGTTCGATCTCGTAATAGGACTATTGACGGGACGATACGAAGAAGCCCGGATTAGGAGTCTGCAACCACGAGTTGCCCTAGATCGAGCCAGAGGAGAAATATCTGCCCGTAAGGGCGCTGCACTTGCTCTCTATGCCTCCGGAGGTGTCATCCCGGATCGAGGGTACTACCGGCTGCGTCATATGGACTCAGGAGCACTAATTGGAGAGCTGGACGAGGAATATGTTTGGGAAGCCAAAATTGGGCAGCGGCTGACATTTGGCACGCAACAATGGGAAGTCACATCTATAACACTCAATGATGTCAATGTTCGCTCCATTGGCTCATCCTCCCCTACTGTCCCATTTTTTCGTTCTGAGTCTCTAAATCGTGACTTTCACTTTTCTAACTTGGTGGGTGATTTCCTAGGAGACGCGAACAGACTACTGCAAGAAGAAGATAGTTCCGCTCTGCAAAACCTCTTGTTGAGTCGAGGATTTGAGGAATCTGCGGCCGCACACCTTTTGGATCTATTGATTCGACAACGGGAAAGTACTCACGTGCTCCCTCACAAGGACAACTTGGTCGTTGAACTGGTAGGTGTGGGACCCGGAGGCTATGTGTCCGGCGCAAGCGATGAGCAAGTAATTCTTCACACCAATTGGGGAGGCCGTGTTAATCATCCAATTGCACTTGCTTTAGGTGCAGCATGGAGAGAGGAATATCGAACAGAACCTGACATTTTTTGCGACAACTACAGTATTGCGATTCAATTGAAGCAAGAGGCGGATGTAAATTCCATCCTCAAGTTTCTCGACCCTGCTCTCTTCGAGAAACGCTTGTCCAGAGCGTTAGAACGATCCGGATTTTTTGGGGCGCGGTTTAGAGAGTGTGCAGGACGTGCCCTGCTATTGAACAAAGCTAGATTCGATCAACGAGTTCCGCTTTGGATGACTCGAATGCAGTCCAAGAAGCTCATGGCCGCGGCCCAGGACTACGATGACTTTCCCATACTGTTGGAAACTTGGCGAACATGCCTAAACGACGAATTCGACCTGAAGGCAACAGAACAGATTCTTCAAAGTGTCGCTCAAGGTCTAATCGAGACTGTCGTCGTTCGAAACAAACTACCGAGCCCATTCGCAATGGGCATCAACTACGACCAAGTCGGTAGGTACATGTATGAGCAAGACGAACCAGAGCAGAGGCAGAGTTCAGGCATTACAAGTGACCTGATCGATACTGCAATTCAAAATCCAACACTTCGTCCAACACTCGAGCGTTCTGTTATCAATGAATTCGAACGCAAAGTTCAGCGACGAGAGCTCAATTACGAACCTGAAGATCCCTTGGAGTTGGAAGAATGGGTGAAGGCTCGAGTTTGGATTTCAAGTGACGAGTGGTTTGATGAACTCGAACCGCCTCTTGTATTGACAGAGCTGAAGACCGAGAACTGGTCCGGCTACACTCATCCTGAAAACGAAACCTTGATTCAAGAAAATCCGACGCAGGCCGTAGCGAATGCACTTCAGTTCTACGGTCCCCATTCACGCGAAAGATTGATTCAGCTAATTCCGATCGAACGAGAGCAAATGGATTCGATCGTGGATGAATTGATTGCAAGCGAAGTCCTAGTTGACGACGTACTGGTCAGCGATCGAGAAGAACGGTTGATCTGTGATCGCGAAAACCTAGATATCCTCCTTCGACTGCAACGGTCCGTAAACAGAGTCTCGGTTGAGCCCATTTCAGTAAGACAATGGCCTCGCTTTCTCATCGCGTGGCAGGACTTCGGGGCGAGAGACGAAGAGACTCCATCGCCTCTGAGCATTATTGAATACATGCGTGGATACTCTGCACCCCTCATGTTTTGGTTACGGGACGTGTGGTTACCTAGGTTGGGCGATATTCCGATTGACGAGATTGAACAGAGTCTCAACTCTCATGAGACGTGTTGGCGTGGAACGGACCGAGAGAAAATTGCACTCGGATTTCACGAAGACATCGCATTCACAGCCCAACCGAACTCAGATATTCAGCAGATTGAGAGTTCATTCGTCGATCCCAGCGGTCGCTACACGTTTGCCCAATTAAGAAAGAACAGCTCGATCTCGCTTGAAGAGTTCAATCGGGCTTTCTGGAACGCCATTTGGAATGGCAGCATTTCTTCTGACAGTCTTACACCTCTACGTTCAGGGATCAAGCAAAAGTTCAACAGTCCGCTACGCATAGCTCAAAACTCGTCTCCAAACTACAGGTCGCACCGGCGCATAGTCAGGTCGCGGATGCGTCCCTCTTGGCCCGGAGTGTGGTACCTCACCACCTCCCAACCTGAACCGAACGAACAGTTAGAACGCTTAGAAAACCAGAAAGAGCGAGCAAGAGTGCTCTTGGACCGTTACGGTGTGGTCACCAGAGAGACGGCAAACAGAGAGGGCGCAGGTTTTCGTTGGCGAGAAATTTTTCAAGCCTTTCGTTTGATGGAATTGTCGGGCGAAGTTAGCGCGGGCTTGTTTGTGTCTGGATTCTCGGGACCTCAATTTGCTCGAACCGATGCGATTCGAGTGCTCGGAAATCACGACGTTTCAGGAACCTTGTGGATATCAGCCTACGACGCGATTTCTCCTAGCGGATTGGGGATTGACTGGCCGGAGTTGCCCGCAAGAAGAGTGGGCAACTACTTGGGATTGGTCGATGGAGAGGTGGTTTGCAGTTCAACTGCGCAAGGTCGGAGACTGTACGTTTTCACCGATGAATCTGATGATCGACTGCATCTCTTGTTCGCAACGATGTCTTCGGCAGTAACCGACGAGAAGTCCTTCGCGATTGAGGAGATTAACAACGTTCCTGCTCGGTCAAGTCCCTTTCTGGAACAAATTCTCAAAGCAACTAATGGTTATCGCGATCACTCAAAAATCCATATTGAGCGACTATAGCAATCCGTCGCATGAAACAAGAATTGCGACGACCATGTAACCCGCAGTCCAATTTCGATTTACTTCTTTCTGGTAGAGAGTCGGTTGCGCACGAAGTTTAACGACCACTTCGCCAACAATGGGAAAACTCCGAGCAGAACTAGTGATCCGACAAGTGTTGGAGATAGGATGCCTGAAAACGACTCGAGTTGTCCGAGCTGACTTCCAGCATTTACGAAAACAGTCGTTCCGGCAAGCATGCCAATGGAGCTCACCCAAAAAAAAGTCCAAAGTTTGATCGTGGTGAGACTCATTGCGACATTCGTGACAAAGAATGGAATTACAGGAACCAAGCGTATCGCGAACAAGTAGAACGCTCCATCTTTCTCAATTCCTTTATTAATGGTGGCCAATTGTTGAGGGAATTTCTTTCTAACCGGTTCTCTAAATAGATAACGTGCAATCACGAATGCGATGCTCGCTCCGCATACACTCGCGACCGAAACCACCAAAACCCCAACTACAAGATCAAAAATCGCACCGGCGAGAAGTGTTAGGCCCGTCGCACTTGGAATAGACAATCCAGTCAGTGCGACATAAAGCAGAATAAACACCAAGATCGTGATTGCAGGGTTGTCACGATAAAAGTCAACTAACCGCAGACGTTGTTCCTGTAGGTAAGAAAGCGAAAAGTACTCTGTTAGCCCAAACGCAAAGAAGCAGACGATGACAAGGATTACTGCTACGAGAAGTGCTATCTGAATTGGCTTCATCTACGAATAGCCAGTACTAAGCTACTTTGCTCAAACTGCAATAAATTGAACTGGCAAGCGAAAAGACCTAAAACTTTCTTGCTAGTTGAGGGAGTCTTTCTCTGGCTGAGGAACTATTCGGAGATAGGGTCTTGGCGCTTTCCAACCATCTGGATAGCGAGACTTAGCCTCGGCATCCGAGACAGCCGGGACAATGATCACATCTTCTCCAGATTTCCAATTCACTGGGGTCGCCACTTGGTGCTTTGCCGTCAACTGACAGGACTCCAAGAGTCGTAGCACTTCGTCAAAGTTTCTTCCGGTACTCATCGGATAGGTAAGCATGGCCTTGATCCGCTTATCGGGACCAATCACAAATACGGAACGAACAGTTGCGTTGTCTACAGCAGTACGCCCCTTGCTCGAATCGATCACATCCTCTGGAAGCATGTCGTAGGCTTTAGCTACCTCAAGATTCGGATCTCCGATGAGAGGATAAGTCACAGCGTTACCCTGGGTTTCCTCGATGTCTCTTAGCCATTCATGATGTTGGTCCACAGCATCGACGGACAGACCAATGACTTTGCAATTGCGATTCGCAAATTCCTCTTGTAGTCCGGCCATATAGCCCAATTCTGTTGTGCATACAGGAGTAAAGTCTTTTGGATGAGAAAACAAGATCGCCCAATGGTCGCCAATCCATTCGTGAAATGAGATCTCTCCGTGAGTGGAAAATGCAACGAAGTCTGGGGCTGTTGAATTGATTCGTAAGGTCACAGTGGAATGCTCTTCTGTCGATAAATGTATGGAAAATCGGGGAGATTTTATTCAATTCAGGATGCGGAATCGTCCATACTCCGACACAGTCTGAGAGTCTTGCACCACCGCTCTTGCAACGTCTTGAACATCCGTCGGTGGCTTCCTGTTTCAGACCTTTTTTCGACTGTGGAGGTATGAATGCCCATGTTGAAAAGAATTGGGACACTTGTCTGGAGACGACGTGACGCTCTCGACGATGCTGGGCCGTCGACTGCACCTCTGCCACATGGTGAGAATCGAGGTAGCCAGCTACCAAATCCGCGAGTACCGAACGTGGCTGAAGTCTCCATAGAAATGCGGAAAAACCGATAGCATACTAGTACCTAGAAGAGAGCCACAATTCCCACTGTACGATCGTTGAATTGGGAGAATGGAACTGAAGTCCTTCAAGTCAACTGCTGAATTCTATAGCCGGTTTCGCGTGCCATATCCTGGAGGCTTGATCGCACAGCTCGAAAAAGATGCAAACCTAAACAATACGTGTGTTGTGTTGGACGTGGCAACCGGGCCAGGCCGGCTCGCACTGCGACTAGCACCTATCGTGGGCAAAGTTTTAGCTATCGACATCGATGCTGAAATGTTGCGAGAAGGCGCAGCCAAAGCTCGCGCTTTAAGTTTAAAGAATGTCCAATGGGTTCAAGCCAGAGCGGAGAGTCATGAAATCGAAGCAGATTCGGTCGACTTGGTAACAATCGGAGAGGCAATTCATCGACTGGACCAAGACTTGGTACTTGGGCATATCCGGAATTGGCTAACAAGTAGCGGATGCGTTGCCATTGCTGGTTGTTATGGAATTCTGCATGGGTCGCAGCCTTGGCAGGATTCTCTACGTCATGCTGTCAAGAGATGGACAAGTCAGATGCGACAGGACGATTCAAGAAGATGGCGTGGCGAGGATCATGACACGGCACGCCTCATGCAGGCCGGATTTCAAGATGTAGTGAACCGAAGTTTCAGTATCCCGCACGTATGGACAAGAGAAAGCATCTTGGGTAATTTGCACTCGACGTCACAATTCTCCATATCAGCCCTAGGCGAACAAATCGGGGATTTTGACAAGTCCGTGATGATTTCGTTAGAAGCGTATGAGACTGACCAGTTTCCTCAAACAATACCTTGTGGCTACACCATCGGTTGGAAAAACACCCAGTATGGACCTGAAATCTAGCGATGGATTAGGCAAGCAGGCTCTCCTTTGCTGGTTCACCAAACCTCGCTATCAGCACAAGGCTGAACCGCCTTTCTCTAGCATCTTCCTTGCCGCAACGCTAGGTACGCTAGCATCGTCACATTACATTTCAAATTGTCCCGATCACAATGGCAACTGAAGAGCGGGACGACCCCTACAAGGTTCCAAAATCAGCTGCGGCTGCCAAACCTCAAAAACAACACTCGCCAAAGCGGAGACATCTACTTGTCGTTTGTCTCTCAGCGGCTCTTACGGATTTTTTTTTTGCTGTCGGTAACAGGGCTCGGGGACACCATGATGGCTGCAATGAATTGTCTTATGAGGCGATAGACGTGATCAGTGTGGCTGATCAATTGTCCTCAAGCTAGACCGCAACCCCAGTACAGGATGGTGTTTAGAGACCAAAAGAAACTCGTCATGCAGGCACCTACAGAAGCACTAGAAATGTACACACAGCAGAAATGCTCTGGATTGCTAGTCTGGAAGTCCTAGCACTCGCTTTGCGACGATATTTCTTTGGATCTCGTTGCTTCCGCTATATATGGAAGAAGCTCGACCCGCCAGCCATCCGCGGGTGTCACCCAGATTGCGCGCTGAAAATTGTTGACCTCTCCAGCCGAGACCTGCGGATCCTCGAATTTGCAAGAATAGCTCCGAGCGGGTCTGCTGAAGTTCTGTCCCATACATCTTGAAGATCGATGTCTGTGGTCCAGGAGTGCTGCCATCTTCTGTTTCTTCAACTGTTCTTCGTTGAGTCAGTTGAAACGCGTGTGAGTTCATATTGGTAGCGACAATCCGACTGCGTAAAGAGTCGTCTGCTATCCGCCCGTCTCTTGTCCCGGCATATTCTCGTGCCTCTTGCTCCAAGGAAGGACCTTGGGCTCGAGATGCTCCTCCACCGACCAACGAAGCCATACTGCCTCTCTCATGTTGAAGGAGTCGTTTGCCGACCGTCCAGCCCTTGTTCAACCCTCCAACCAAGTCTTCTTTTCTGGCGATGGCATTGTCGAAGAAAGTCTCGCAGAACGGTGATTCCCCAGAGATCAAACGGATAGGCTTCACAGTGATGCCTTCTTGCGACATATCCATTAACACAAAGCTAATACCTTCATGCTTAGGTACGTCAGGATCAGTTCGAACCAGAACAAAGATCCAATTCGCATATTGAGCACCGGATGTCCAAATCTTGGATCCGTTGACCAAGAAATGATCGCCCTTGTCCTCCGCTCGGGTTTGGAGCGATGCAAGATCAGATCCCGCATTTGGCTCACTATATCCTTGACACCATGTGGCTTCTGCACGGACGATCGGTGGTAGATGTCGTTCTTTTTGGTCGTCAGTACCAAACTCTAGAAGTGTCGGGCCGATAAGCGAAATCCCCATTCCACCTAGCGGAACTTGAGCACCGATCCTTCGCATTTCCTCAATCAAGACCATATATTGGTCAGTATTGAGACCGCCCCCACCAAATTCGACCGGCCAAGTTGGAGCAGTCCAACCCTTCTCGATCATTCGATCAAGCCAAAGACGCGAATCCTTCCTTCGGTCCTGTGGACCAGGGATTAGGGACGGATCAGGTCCTCCACTCCTTGTACCTGGAGGACAGTTCGATTCCAGCCATTCTCGAGTTTCATGCCGAAATGTATCCGACGAGTTCATTTGGAGCAACCTTGGAAAGAGTTAGCGAACAATACAGTATATTCGCTGGCTAAAACTGACTGGTTAGTCTCGGGAACGAACACTAATCGGACCGGCTAGCGCTGACTGCAATGTCTGTGTTTTCGTCCATTCTCTTAGTTGGCGCGACCAACTTTCCGATAGCCTGCTCCACTTCATTCTTGCGCAACTGGTCAACAACCTCGAGATCGGTCCGCATTCTGATGACCAAGTTACGAAATGTACCCTTGAGTTCACTTCTAACTTCGTTCGAGAGTTCATCCTCTCGTATATAGAACTTTTGAAATCGTTCTACGTTCTCAAGGAAGTTTGACAACGTAACAACCACATCAGGATGAGCAATCAATGCAACACTTCTTGCAAGATTCTTCATCTCATTCAACTCATCCGAACTAATTACATCGTCATCGTCCGCCTTCGAAAAAGTCGCTAAGAGCTCGTAGTACTTCTGTAGTTTCTCTTTGAAGACCTCGGTCTTGAACTCCTTTTCCGCCTCGTACTCCACTTGAAAATGTAAGGTCACTGCGACGGAAACAACGACCATCACAACGGCAACCACAGCAGCCAATATTTCGATTGTGAGATTGGAAACATCAGCACTAAACATGACATGAAGCAAGACCGCACTCGTGACAACAACTGCCGTGCAGAGGGCGATAATTGTGAATTTCTTGCGTATCTTTGCCTTCAATTGAGCTGCTGGGTTTGCCAAATGCCCTCCTACTCCCATCTTTGTGTTGAGAGAGACCGAAAGTTGTCGGGCAATTGTAGTCTGAAGACTTGGTCAACCAATCCTGCAAAAAGCGATGCTTGAGGTTAGATCAGGGCTTCCATCGGCTTTGCCGCATACTTAACGTCTATACTTGATTTGTGAACAATTCAACTCGACTCGAAGTCGTCTCGAGTGACGACGAGCCTCTGATTCTTGTCGATAGCGACGACCAGCAGATTGGAACTCTCGACAAATCAACCTGCCATGACGGCGACGGGACCTTGCATCGAGCGTTCTCCTTGTTTGTCTTCAATTCACGAGGCGAGACTCTCCTCCAACGCAGGCACTCCGCTAAACGGCTCTGGCCCGGATATTGGTCTAATGGATGTTGTTCCCATCCGCGAAACGGAGAGTCAATCAATGAAGCTGTTGTACGTCGAGCTAGTCAGGAGTTGGGGCTCTCGGTCGATCCGTGCTTCTTGTTCAAGTTTCAATACAAGGCTTCTTTTCTTGATATTGGTACTGAATTCGAACTTTGTTCAGTATTTGTTAGCCACACCGATGAAGCCCCACTCGTCAACGCTACGGAAATCGAGGATTGGCAGTGGGTCACTCCAAGTGATTTAGACAAAAAAATCTCAACTCAATCTTCTGCTCTCACTCCCTGGCTAAGAATCGAGTGGGAGCGGTTGCGGGCCGAATTTAGAGATCAAATTCGGCCACCGAGGGCAGTCTAACAAGACGAATCGTCAAGATTCTGACTGCAGCGACTTGTCGCCGTTAGCTCAAGCCAATTCTCGAACAAACTTGTAGAATGTCCTACTTCATTGGCCCCGATCAGTCGCGCTTCAGGACTGCTTACAGCATGACACTCGATACCGCATCAAAATCAAGGTCGAGAATCCCCAATTTCTTCAAGTTGAGCATCAGAGATCGCATCGATGCCCTGCGAGCGCACACCGAGTTGACTGAAGACGATCTCTTAGCGCTTGAACACGGAACGCATACCTTGAGATGCCACGTGGCTGACAAGATGATCGAAAACGTAGTCGGTGTCTTTGGCTTACCACTTGGACTCGGTCTCAATTTTCTAATCGACGGTCGCGAGGTTATCGTGCCGCTGTCGGTTGAGGAACCTTCAATTGTTGCGGGGTTGTCCGGCGCTGCCCGAACTGCCCGATTGTCCGGCGGCTTTAGCACAGAGGTCTCGGACCCAATTCTCATTGGACAGGTTCAAGTTGTGAATCTGACTGATGTCGACTCGGCAAGGCAAGCTCTTCTCGACAGCGAGAGAGAAATCGTCAGCCTTGCAAACAGCCTACATCCGAAAATGGTTGCAAGAGGAGGTGGTGCGCAAGGAATAGAGGTGTTCCATCACCGAGTACCAGAAGGAGGACAGGAAGGCGCACCGGAACGTGACATGCTTGTATTGCATTTGCTAGTCGATACTCGGGAGGCGATGGGCGCAAACATTGTCAACAGCATGTGCGAGAGCGTCGCCAGCCTCATCGAACGTATAGCTGGAGGCAGAGTCTTTCTAAGAATCCTCTCGAACCTGACCGATCGTGCGATTGTGCGGGCACATGTTCGAATTCCAGTCGCAAATTTAACAATGAAGGGTTATTCTGGAAAGGACGTCCGCGACGGAATAGTACTTGCCAACGACCTTGCTCTTGTCGACCCCTATCGCGCGACCACCCACAACAAAGGCATCATGAATGGTGTCGATGCCATCGCAATTGCCACAGGCAACGACTTTAGGGCAATCGAAGCAGCGGCACACGCCTATGCTGCCCGATCTGGGCGTTATCGTGCTCTCACCCGATGGTACAAAGAAGAAAACGGCCATCTCAAAGGCGAAATTGAAATACCTGTAAAGGTGGGCACTGTAGGTGGCTCATTGGAGACTAACCCGTCGGTTCGTCTCAATCATCGTCTACTAGGCAATCCAAGTGCAACTCAATTGGCCGGCATTTTTGGGGCCGTTGGTTTGGCGCAGAACTATGCTGCGTTGAGGTCATTGTCTACAGCAGGAATTCAGCAAAACCACATGACGCTGCATGCCCGCAGTGTTGCATCAACAGCAAAAGTACCTGAGGAACTATTCGACGAGGTTGTGGATGCACTGATCGAAAGTGGCGAAATCAAGGTATGGAATGCCCAGGAGATCGTTAGCCGAATTCAGAAAAAGACGAACGCAGTTCAATCTGCGGACACCGAGCCCCGCAGTTCCGCAAGCGGAAAAGTAATACTCTTGGGTGAGCACGCCGTTGTATACGGGCGTTCTGCTTTGGCGGCTCCAATTCCGTTGGCCGTTGAATCTCGTGTTGTCGATGCAGAAGACGGTGTGCACCTCGTCATACCTCGATGGGGAGTTGAGCAAAGAGTCCCGACTCTGGACGAGCATCCGGCTGGCGCTGCGGGAATCCTTGCACTCTTGCTGCAACGTCTCGATTTGACCAATCGTTCTATGACAATCGAAGTTTTTCCAAACGTTCCTCGAGCCGTGGGGTTAGGCGGATCTGCAGCCCTAGCGGTGAGTGTGATTCGAGCTCTTGACGTGCACTTCGCAATCGGACTAAATGACAAGCGAATCAACGACTTTGCATTCGACTGCGAACGGGCAGCTCACGGTACTCCCTCAGGCGTCGATAACACCGTCGCGACTTACAGCAAACCAATTCTCTTCCGCGGACCGAGCCAAAGTGGCAAGTCGTCGTTTGAAGATCTCACCATTGCAAAACCTCTGCCGTTGGTCATCGCGATGACGGGCAACGAGAGCCTCACTGCCAAAACGGTGGCTAGAGTGAGGCAAGCTTGGCAATGCAACAAGGCACTCTACGAGCGAGTCTTTGATCAAATTGACGAGCTAACTCTTGCTGGTGCAGAAGCGGCCCGAGACGGATCGCTGGACGACCTTGGAGAGTTGATGAATCTCTGCCAAGGATTTCTCAACGCACTGCAGGTCTCGACAAGAGAAATCGAAGAAATAGTGGAAGTTGCTCGTCGACATGGTGCAGTTGGCGCAAAGTTGACTGGAGGTGGTGGTGGAGGCTCCGTGGTTGCGCTTTGCCCAGACGGTCCCGAGCAAGTGGTTTCCGCTGTTGAAGCAATGGGCTATGAGGCACTTGCCTTCGAGGCAAGTGGCAGCAATGTACCGTGAGTACGACTCTGCTGCAAAGCACACAAAACTGTCAAGAGTCTCCAGGTAGCCCTAATGCCATCCGAACTGGAACAGCTTGAAGTTTCCGAGGCTGCAACTTCCGACTCTACTGACCCACCCGTCCTTGTGACTGGTTCGTCCGGCCATGTCGGCGCAAATCTTGTACGCCGCCTTCTCCAGGATGGAACTCGCGTAAGGGTTCTCTTACGGCGCTTGGAAAGCAATGAAGCACTGGATGGGCTCGATGTGGAAAGAGTCTATGCAGACATAAGGGATCTTGATTCGACACTTGCAGCAGTTGATGGCTGTGTTTCTGTGTTTCATTGTGCGGCTAAGATTTCGACTATCGACGGCAATAGTGCACACCAGCGGGAAATCTACGAGACTAACGTATTGGGAACTCGAAACGTCCTACAAGCCGCACGTGAGGCAAACGCTGGTCGGGTTGTGGTTACTGGATCTTTCAGTGCAGTCGGCTACGACCTCGATAATCCGTCCGCTCCGAGTAACGAAACTATGCAGTTCTACCCAATGGAAAGAACCATGCCCTACGAACGTAGCAAGGTGCTGGCAGAGCATGAGTGCCTCAAAGCTGTCGCTCTAGGCCAGGACGTTGTGATTGCCACTTGCTGTGCTGTAGTCGGAGGCGCAGACTACCTGCCCTCTAGACTTGGAATGACTCTATGCAAATACACCAGTGGCAAAGTTCGAGCGTACGTAGATGGTGGGTTTGCCTTTGTTGCGGCACGAGACATAGTTGAAGGGCACTTGTTGTGTATGCAGCGTGGCCGAACAGGTCAAAAGTACATTTTCGCAACCGAGTACAAAACCATTTCCGACATGTTGGACCTGTACGAGGAAGTGACAGGGATTCCACGTACGCACCGGCGTATTCCAACACCTATCATGTATGTATTATCTGAAGTAGCAAGCTCTTACCTGAGCCGATTTCATCCGAATTTTCCTCAACGATTCACACCTGGCGCAATTCGCTTGCTCCAATTGTGTCGTCACGCTAGCATTGAAAAAGCCAAACATGAACTCGGCTACCAGCCTACGAGCATCCGGTCAGCAGTGCAAGAAGCCTATGCATTTCACTATGCTCGAGGTTCGATTACAAATCCCCGAGCTAAAGCTCCAGTGGAACCATTTTCCACAGCAGATGAGCAAGCTAGGGATGGAGGTCCGAAACAATCATGAGAATTAGTGCAAATCGCCCGCCAGCATTCGAAGATGCAAAACGACTGCGGCAACAGGCTCGGGCCACAGGCTTGGACCCTAACTACTGGTATGCAGTTGAGGAAGTACGACAAATCAAGCCAGGATCCGTCGTGGAGATCGTTTTCTGGAAACACTCCATCGCTCTCTTTCGATCCGAAGATGGTTCGTTTCACGCAGTCGAAAATCGATGTGCGCACAGACAGATAAAACTGTCGCTGGGAACCGTCGATAAATGTCGCCTTGTGTGTGCATACCACGGATGGCAGTATGACGAAGATGGACGATGTGTTGAGATTCCACACGATCGATTTGGGCGAGGCTTTCCTAAACTCACATTAAGAAGTTATCCCGTCAAGGTACGCTACGGTTTGGTGTGGCTGTTTCCGGGTGATCCGGATGTGGCAAAACGACGACAGATCCCCGACATTCCGGAGCTGGAAGGTCCGAAACCGTGGGCTTGTGTTCCGTTAGCCTTCACTTGGTCAGCCCATCATTCGATGGTGATTGACAACGTTAGCGACTTCACTCATGCACACCTGCACCGCAAGTACCGTCCTTTCGAGGGTGCTGACCTTACACGGTGCGAGACGATAGAGGACAGCGTTCATGTTGCCTATGACTCTCGGGTCGGTCGAGGACGTATTTCTGGTCGGTTTGTCGAACACGACCAGATCGACACAAGTCACATTGAGCTCTGTTATCAATATCCGTATCAATGGTCCAATACGGATAACGCAATTAAGCACTGGCTCTTTGTATTGCCAGTCGACGAAAGGACCACGCGGTTGTTCTTCCTGTTTTACTTCAAGTCGTTGAAGATTCCACTCTTACCCGTACGAATTCCGCATTTCGCAATGAAACGAGTCATGAAGATCTCGAATCGACTCTTAATCGGACCATTGCTCGATCAAGACCGATTTGCGGTCGAGGCAGAACAAGAGGCTTACGAGCAACATTGGGATGCACCGCCTGTTGAGCTGAATCCCGCGGTAAACGCCTTTCAGACACTAACTGTTCGGAAATGGCAGGAGTGGCTGGATCGTGAGGAGACCGTTGCACTGCCCAGTCGACCCTGAGGTTAGTACATGGTGCTAACTGGTACTTCGATGCTGTTGGCGATGGGAACTGTGCTTGGTTTCGTCATCGTCCTTCTGGTTGGATCCGTTCTCTTGCCTGGACGAAAAATTGAATTGGCAGAGGACCAAGGTGACACTCGTGTCTTCAAGTTAAACGGTCTTACTTTGTTCTTAATTACCGTTCTCGTTGTTGGCATGGGACAAGTCTTGGGTTGGTTCTCACTTGCATTTCTCTACAACCATTTTTTCGCCCTTCTCATCGCGGCAAATGTTTTTGCATTTGCCCTTGCAGGTTGGCTCTACTTGGGGAGCGCGACGGTCGGTGAAGCCCCAAAGGGCTTCTTGAGAGAGTTTTTCTTAGGAAGGGATCTCAACCCGGTCTGGTTTGGAATTGACCTAAAGTTCTTCAGCTATCGTCCGTCATTGATCGCGCTTGCGCTCTTCAACATTTCGTTTGCTGTCGTACAGTTTGAGACGTACGGCGAATTGACTTTCGCAATGGTGCTTTATCAGATTTTCACTTTTGTGTACGTTTTCAACTATTTTCAGTTTGAGTACGGAATGGTGCACACATGGGACATCGTCAGCGAACGATTCGGCTGGATGTTGGTATGGGGAAACATTGTTCTAGTTCCTTTCTTCTATTGCATTGCTGGCTGGTCGCTGGTGCACGCTGAAGGAACTCTATCGCCAATCTTTGGAGGAGCACTTGTGCTCTTGTTCCTGTTTGGGTTCTGGCTATTCCGGGGAGCGAACGAACAAAAGCACCGATTCAAACAGGACAAGAAAACAAAAATATGGGGACGTCCCGCCGAGACTTTGGATGGTCGATTGCTAGTTTCCGGATTTTGGGGTATTGGCCGCCACCTCAACTACACCGGCGAGATCTGTGTGTACTTTGCGTTTGTTCTCACCACGGGTTTTGAGTCTTGGATCCCTTTCCTTTTGTTGGCATGGTTAGTAGGATTGCTCTTGCATCGATCATGGCGCGATGAGCGGCGGTGCCGTGCCAAGTACGGTGAACTTTGGGACCGTTACGTAGAACGTGCGCGGTTCTCTATGATCCCCTTTGTCCATTGAGAAAGCTGATGGCAGACCAGGTTCAAGAAACACGAACCGAACGACCAAATCAAGGAAACGGAGTACCAGTAATGGCAGGCGGGCTGCCGCTTCTTGGGCATCTTCGAGAATTTCAAACGGATCCTGTCTCGTTGCTCTTGAAAGGCAATGACGAACACGGCGATCTCTTCCGTTTCAAAATCGGACCGTGTGACTTCGTTCTCTTCAGTGGACTAGAGGCGCACGAAGCGTATTTCAAGGCACCGGACGATCAACTTGATCCGAAGTCTGTCTACAAATTTACAGTCCCGATCTTTGGGCGAGGTGTCGCATACGACGTTGCACCCGAAGTCATGACTGAACAACTCGGTTTTCTCTTTCCCGCGCTGCGTGAATCCTCTATGCGCCGCTACGTAGCGATTATGTTCGAAGAGGCAAGCACCTTCGCAGACGGAATGGGGACAGAAGGAGTTCTGGATCTTCCTGTAGCGATGAACCAACTCACGGTGAATATCGCCAGTCGCTGCTTCTTGGGGGAGGAAATTCGACGCGAAGTAGATGAAGAATTCGCAGATGCATATCACGAACTTCAGAATGGAATCAATACGCTGGGTTTTTTCTTTCCTCGGATTCCGATTCCCTCGCATCGCCGGCGGGACAAGGCGCGGCGGAAGATAACCGAAATTTTCACTCGCATCATGAACGAACAATCGGACTCAGAAACTGAGAGTGATAACTTCATGCAAACCCTCATGAACGCACGCTACAAGAACGGAAGGAAATTGACGGTAGACGAAGTAACCGGAATCTTGTTGACGGCTTTGTTTGCAGGCCAACACACAAGTGCGATTCTTGCCACGTGGACCGGTCTCGAGTTAGTGAGAGACAATTCCTACCTCAGTCGGACCAGGCAGGAAATAGGGGAAATATTCGGGAAAGACGGTGTCTTGACATTTGAGGGTCTCAAAAAGCAACGAGTAATGGAGAATGCCGTCAGGGAATGTGAACGCCTCCATCCACCACTAATAATTCTCGTCCGCAAGGTAATGAAGCCATTGAATTACAGGGATCAGATCGTGCCGAAAAACACTTTGGCAATGATTTCTCCTGCCGTCTCCCACCGACTTGCAAGTTTGTATTCACATCCAGATCGGTTCAATCCTGATCGATTTGAAGCTCCTGCAAACGAAGATGTAGGAGCACTGATAGGATTCGGAGGCGGCAAGCATCGGTGCATGGGCAAGAATTTCGCGATCTTGCAGATAAAAGCGCTATGGACTGTCTTGATGGATCGCTTTGACTTTTCTCTCAAAGCGCCATTTCCAAGTCCGAATTACGGCAGTTGGGTGACCGGACCGAAATTGCCATGCGAACTGCATTACCGTAGTCGTTCGACAAAAACTGTCTTTCATTGATCGAATCCGTCTCTGCTAATTACGATGTGGCCATCATTGGTGCGGGGCCTGTCGGTAGCTTCTGTGCTTTAGCCCACGCTCGAAAGGGCGCACGAGTAGCTCTGCTTGAAGCCAATCCAAAGGCTTCTAGACGATTAGCTGGCGAGTGGCTGCATCCACCTGCAGTTCGCATGCTACGCGACTTAGGTATTCATTTGGACGCGTCGCCTCATAGCAGCCCGGGAACGGGTTTCGTGGTTTTTCCGGAAGACCGTTCGGAACCCATTGAGCTCCCATATCCCGGAGAAACTACGGGCATGGCGTGCGAACATGCAACTCTCGTATCCAAGCTTCACAACGCTCTCGAAGACTGTACCGAAGTAGACCGTTACGAAAGCGCTCGAGTGCGTGCAGTCGAGAATGGAAGAGTTACATTTTCTATGGACGGCGATCAGAAGTCACTTGCAATCGATCGGTTAATCGGCGCAGACGGGCGCGCTTCGGTCGTCCGCAAGTCGCTGGGACTGCCTACAGAACGCATGACATGTTCGCGCATGATCGGAGTCGTTCTCGAAGGAGTCGAACTCCCGTATGAGGGTTACGGGCATGTGATCATCGGCGGACCCGGTCCCATTCTCATGTTCCGTTTGGGTACCGATAAGGTCCGCATCATCGTTGACGTACCTTTGGATCACTGGACTCCCCGTGATCGGGTGTCAATGCTATCGGAGTCTTACGCCAATCTCTTGCCAGAGTCGATCTGTGAATCGTTTTCTACAGCCCTCCGCGATGGGGTGTTTCAAGCTGCAGGCAATGAATTGCTGCCGCGAGCCACCTACGGAAATTCTCGTCGGGTGCTAATTGGTGATGCCGCAGGCCACTATCACCCGTTGACCGCGGTCGGAATAACTCTTGGTTTTAGCGACGCACTGGATATTGCGGAGACTCAGGATTTTCGCAAGTTCACCGCTAAGAGGCTGGATTCTGTCCGCGCTCCCGAACGCCTCGCATTTGGTCTTTACGAAGTCTTTGCCGACCATCGTCCGGAATCAGTCGCTGTTAGGCAGGCAACCTATCGTCGATGGCGGAAGAGCTCAAAGATTCGAAAACACACGATGAATCTCCTTGCTTGCGAGAACGTATCGATTATTCGATTAGGACTGACATTTTTCTCAATCATGGCTCGTGCTATTGCGAGCTGTTATCCGAGATCGTTCAAGTCTAAGGAATGGCGACGGACACGAGACGTTACTGGAGCGTTAGTGTCTCGGGTAGGACATTTTCTAGGTGGATTCCAGTCTCTTAAAGCAACAGACAGTGCCACAGGGAAGAAACCCGAACGTGTCTGGAACAGATTGTCTAGATCACTACTAGTTTCCGTTAAATCGGACGACATCAAGCCCCAAGCAGCCAACGCTTTGCACGATGCAGAGCCCGACGGCCGTGAAGCTCTTCAAAGTGCAATTGAGCAGCTTCTTTCGCTTCAACACGAAGACGGCAGCTGGGAAGGCGAAATGCTTTGGTGTCCAATGCTTACGGCTCAATACGTGCTCTTGAGCTTCGTACTGAACCAACCTCTCGAGCCTCGTCGGCGACGTCTTGTGCTCAAACAATTCGAACGTACTCAATTAGAGGGCGGAACGTGGGGTCTACACGAACACTCGCATCCCTATCTGTTTGTTACCACGCTGGTATACGTTGCTGCTCGTTTGCTCGATGTCGAAAAAGATGACCCGCTAATCGCACAGGCTGGACACTTTTTGCGAACCGAGGATGTGACTGCCATACCAAGTTGGGGCAAGTTCTGGCTAGCCATTTTGAACCTCTACGATTGGAAAGGATTGAACGCAGTGCTGCCGGAACTGTGGATTCTCCCTCATCGAATTCCGTTGCACCCATCAAACTGGTACTGTCACACGCGTCTCATCTATATGGCTATGTCTGTTGTGTACTCGAGCCAATTTCAGGTACCTGTTACGCGGGTAATTGAAGAGTTGCGTGACGAGCTCTATCCGGACAAGTTCGACAGCATCAAGTTTAGGTCGTCGAAGAACCGAATCCGAAGCGAGGAAGTATTTTCGCCACCCACTGCTCGGCTACGAATTTGTTATGCCTTGGGTCGGGTATACCAACTATTCCACAGTAAACGACTTCGAAATAAGTGTGTTAGCGAACTGGTCGAAAGAGTTCGCTGGGAGATGAACAGCTCCGACCACACAAGCATCTCTCCAGTTAGCGGTTTCCTCAATATTCTTGCATTGTGGTTGCAAGATCCAGACGATATCGACTGTCAGAAAGCACTAGTCCGAATCGAAGGATGGATTTGGGAAGACGAAAGAGATGGCACTCGAATAACAGGTGCAAGAAGCGCTTCCTGGGACACAGGGTTTGCGTTGCAAGCGCTCGCGAACACTCCAAAAGCGGGCGGCGTACCAGATGCCCTCGACCGAGCAACCAAGTTCTTAGTAAGCCAGCAAATTCGGGAAAGTTTCGACGGATTTAGTTCAGCTTATCGAAATGACCCGAAGGGTGGCTGGTGTTTTGCAGGAATATGGCACGGCTGGCCCGTAACCGACTGCACTGCTGAGGCGATATTAGGAGTACTTGCAACAAGACCAAACGCAATTGATCCCGAGGCAATCCGCGAAGCTACTGAATTTATGCTACGTGGTCAGAACAACGATGGCGGATTCGGGAGCTACGAAGCTCGACGTTCTCGGTCCAGTCTCGAATGGCTCAATCCGGCCGAAATGTTCGGTGAGTCGATGACCGAAAATTCTTATGTCGAGTGCACGGCCTCCTGCCTGGAAGCCCTAGCTAGCAGTCGTACTCACTTCCCCTCTCTTGTAGATGAAGCTTTCGACCGTTCCATTTCTCGCAGTGAAGAATGGCTCCGCCAGTCCCAGGAAAGCAATGGATCCTGGCGTGGAGTATGGGGAGTGCAGTACATCTACGGTACCTTGTTTGGAATAAGAGGATTGAAAGCAGCTGGTGCCAATCCCAGTGATGCTGCCCTGCGTCTTGCATGCAAATGGCTACTCGAGAAACAACGTGAGGATGGAGGATGGGGTGAGCACCACAGCGGATGCTGGAAGGGCTGCTTTGTCCCACATGACGAGAGCCAGGTAATTCAGACAGCGTGGGCGTTGATTGGTCTGCTCGAAGCTGGCGAATCCAACTGGGTTGCGATTTCTCGCGGCGCAAAATTCTTAGCTGATAGCCAACTAGATGACGGTTCGTGGGAGCGACAGGATATGGTGGGAGTGTTTTTTCGCACAGCACTGTTGGACTACGCTCTATATCGACAGTATTTCCCGCTTCATGCACTTAGCCTGTACGAGCGACGTCGCGAGGCTCGCAAAGTTGGGAAATCGACAGCCACTCGCCCTTAGAACTTGCAACTAGCCACAAGCCTGCCAAATAGAAGCGATTCCAGGAAACAGCTCAGCAAGTCGATATTTTGTTGGCTTGTATTACATTCCGAAGCAAATTACACTGTGAATTCACGCTGCATTCCGAGCCACATCCAGGAACCTTGACTCGTGGAAAAGTCTGAACGCACTCACATACTGGATGTCCTTACCAGTCACATTGCGAACGATACAACTGCAGATGCTGGTGGCATCATGCGTGCACCGATGTCAGACTTCACATGCCCGAAATTACTTGAACAAGAGTGCGAAGTATTGTTTCGAAACACACCTTTGTGCATGGGTCTCTCGTCTGAACTTCCTAAACCCTACACATATTGGTCTGACAATGCCTCAGGTCTCCCCATCCTCATGGTTCGCGATGAAGAAGGCAAATTTCGAGCATTCGCAAACGCTTGCCGGCATCGAGGGAGTCAAGTTGTACTTGAGGGTCGTGGTTCAAAAATGCGCTTTACCTGTCCATTCCATGCATGGACCTACGCAATCGATGGCAAATTGGAGTCCGTGAACAAGAGCAATCACTTCGGGGACGTCTCGAGCTTGGACTTACATCTCATCGAATTGCCCTCTGCGGAATTTCATGGCACATTGTGGGTACGACCGACTCCAGGAGACCCGCTAGATGAAAGCGAGTGTCTTGGCGGTCTTCAACGCGACTTGGTTCACTGGAATTTTCCAGATTATTCGTTCGCAGGTACGCAAATCATCGATGCAAGGATGAACTGGAAGATCGGTGTCGATTCCTATGGTGAGATTTACCATCTAAACGTCCTACACACTAAGACCTTGGACAAAGAGGTCGTGGGTAACGCGCAGACATTTGACAGTTTTGACAAAAACTTGCGCATGGTTATTGCCAACGAGAAGCTCAATCTAATGAGATTGCTGTTGCCAATTCGAGAGAAATGGCCTTACAAGCAAATAACTTACACGGTCTATTTCTTCTATCCCAACGTCATCATGTTGGTGGACTTATTTGGAGTAGATTTCTTGCGAATCTTCCCTCTGGACAACTCTCCTTCCAAGTCACGGACAATTCATGCGTGGTACATCGACCCCAACGTCGAAAAGTACTTCAAAGATCACGAGTCAGCATACGAGGATAGGATGAAGCGATTCAGATCAGTTGTTGAAGATGAGGACTACGCGATCGCTGCGGACATGCAAGTTACCGCCGAACGAGGGACACAGACGGAGATTGTGCTTGGGCGAAACGAGGTGGCTCTCCAACACTTCCACAATGCGCACAGAATGGGACTTTCCCGAGACCTGCTGCCAGTTGAGGACTTGTAGCTCGTCTCTGGAACAGGAGAGATCGTACTGCATCGGATTCGAGTACTAGTGCATTAGTCGTTTACGAGCCTTCCATTTGACCGGACTCTATCCCAGCACACTGTAGTTGCCATCCAAAATGATGCGAATGGAGACAAAGAGTCCCAAGAGCGGACAAAGGACCCAGGGGGCGTTTGTTCCTAGGACATAGAGGTACAGGTCACGTCGAGAGATTTCGACTTGGCGATTAGCCACGAAGAAACTGATCCAGTACACACTCGTCATGTAGACCCACTGCCAAAACATGGCTAGTCCAAGGATTCCCGCCACACGCGGGGGTAGGAAATAGACCGTAAATGATGCGTAAAGCAACAGTGTTGGAAGAAGCGACAAGAAACCGTTGGCCGTGTCCACATTGAAACCGTACGTCCGTCGATCTGCAAACGACGGATCGTATTGCGAGTAAGTTGCCCACACATCAGCCCAGAGTGAAGGAGACAGGACCTGCGTCCACGGAACTTTGGATGCAAAGAACTCAATATGTGGAATTCGGCCCGTTTTGATTTTCCGTTCTCGCCAATACACGGTTCGTTTTTCGACACGGGATCGCTGAAGGTACAGACACGCTTCCCAGTAGCAGATCAGTACGTTAATAGAAAAGAACAGGATGAGAATCGTATGTACGAGACTAAGATTCTGGTGTAAGTAGTATCGAGTGCCCAGTCCAATTCCAGTCAAGCAAACCACGACAAGTGTGGTGAATGACAGGACACGAATCGTTGGCTTTCCGCTGGTGCGGAGCTCGTCGTTCTCGACTTCTGCCAGGGAATCCTTCCCCGAAGTCTGAGTCATCTACGAGTTTTGCGGACTAGAGATTCGATGGCAGATAGAGTAGGCACCGTTGTATTGAACAACCAACGCAATGCGCGATTTGAACGAAGTGCAAAGTTGACCGCTGCAACCGAACTGTACACTAGTCGACGCGAAATCTTGACTTCATCTCCCTTTCGAAACTTGGGATTGTCGTGGATTCGACGGAGGGTCAGGCTGGCAAATGCGAGGGTCCATCCAAGGAAGCGACGAATACCAATTTCCTGTTTCGGCATGAGAGTGAGGTAACGCAAACTCTTCTCAAGACGACTTCTTGCAACCCCAAGAAGCCTAACGATTCTCGGATCTGCGCTGGAGCTACCCCGTTGCGAGGCTTGAGCGGCTTCGGCTTGACCGGAGAATAGACTGCGAGGCAACCAGCAGACGCTTCGCTTCTTATCTTCACAATGGTCTTTCATGATGTTGATAAGTTGCAAGCCGCTACCGAATTTTGATGACAGAGAGAACAGTTCATCTTTTCGAGACGCAATGTCATCGGAATAGTCGCAGAGCACCTCGGTGATCATTTCACCCACGACGCCGGCAACGAAATAACAATAACGATCTACCTGTTCGAGATCTGGAAGTCCCTCGGAACCTGTATCTACAAACTCGCTCATACCCCGGCACATGGTCTCAACACACTTCTCGATTGGATCAGTTTGAGAACGTGGCATCTGCTTGTGCAAGCCCATCACAAGCTCGGTATTGGCCACCAAATCTCTCTCGTCTCTGTTTGTTCCTTCAGAGAGCAGAGGCGCAAGGTCTGTGGTGAATGAATCCGGCGACTCTTTGCGACGTACAACATCGGCAAACCGATGTAGAAACTGTTTCTTGAAGGACCCATCAAGCTCCGGTTCATCTTCAATCGTGTCGGCGATGCGGCAAAGGAGATAGGCATTCCCGATTGCATAGCGTACGTCAGGAGGCAGTTGAGGAATCGTCAATGCGAAAGTCCGGGACACGCGGCTGAGCGCATGAGTCTGATACTCAATCGCAGGGCTACTCGCGAGTTGCTTAGACTTAGAGATACGATCAGTTTGTCTTACTTCTGCATCCACACTACTTGCTCTTTAAACGTACGGAAACATTTGTCACCAACCAGCACCCAATCCAAAAAGGTGCCTCGGGAGTCCCAAATAGTACAACACCAAGTCCATAATTCCCAAATGTTAGAGAAATACCTAACGTTGGCGAAAGAGTGGCAAGTCAGTGTTTTGCCAATGAACTACACCGATCTAGCTCGGACTAATTGAGTAAAGATACAGCGAGGCGTTGTGCAGCGAGTTCCCCTGTATCTAGCTGATTGCTAGCTTGGTTTGCGAGCATGTACAAGGAAACTGGGCGTAAATATTCCGAGTTTGCCTGCTTCTGTGAGCGAATCGGCAGCAGCATTCAGAATTCGGGATGTTTCGGAAGTACCCTTCGGAGCTAACTTCAACCTTTCTAGAATACGTGTCAGAACAGCTGTAAAAGATCGTCCCACTGGAGTGCGAGCAGCTGAAGATATTGAAAAATCGCGCCCTTCCAACGCCATGTACCAAGGAGTGGACGGATCACCTACTACAACTTGTTGATCCAGCTTTTCAACCACCTCAAAACCAGCAGATTCCACCGCTGCGACATATTCGTCAGCTGACAGAAGGTCTGGTGTTGCGTTGTTGCGTTCAATCTGAGCTCGAATTTGAACATGTGAAGTGTTGGACGCATCAAACTTATCTGTGAGAGTCCAGTCAATGAATGCGGCTTCGGCACCTGGCTTTAGCAACCTAAAGAGTTCACAAAACGTCCTCTTTCTGTCCGGCGCATGGCAAATTGCCTCGAAGGAGTACAGGGCATCGAAGGTGCCATCCTTCAACGGAACATCCATAAAGTCTGCGTACAGAAATGAGCACGAATCGCCTAGTCCCGCCTGATCAATCAATTTCTCGCCACGCTGAATCTGATAGGCATTAAAGTTGATGCCAACGATTTTCGCTCCAGTAGACCGACCGATGGTTATGAGTGGACCACCAACTCCGCACCCGACGTCCGCTACGATCATTTTGGGACCGATCCGAAGGAGTTTCGCGATTCCTTCTTCATGCCTTTGCTGAGACGACCGGAGATTTTCTCCCGGGCGTCTCGGAGAGAAATGAAATGTTGCACCCCAACCAAACTCGTAAAAGGACGTTACCGCATCGTAGAATCGGCTGACGAGCCTTGGTTGTTCTGTAACTCGAAGAGCGTCGTCGGAATCTAGTTTCTCAATGTTTCCAAGACCGTGAAAGTCCTGCAAAGCATGCTGTAGTTCATCTCGGTTCATGCGGGTCCTGAGGAATGAAGACGGTGTCAATACTGAAGGTGAGAAGGCAGTATGCTACATTGATTTTGCCAAGGTGTTCAAATCTCAACGTCGCACCTCATATTTCACCTCAACGATTCTGTTGTGCGTCGAGCAACACTTCATACGAGGCTGTTTGTACACCTAGTCGCCTTCCTCATTTATTTCCGTCCATCGAAGATCACTAACGTCGAATGGAGAGCCGTTCATTGTGACATCCCGAATGTCATTTCCAAAACCTCGCAAACAATGCCGCAACTCCACTGTATCTCGAACAGTTGCCTTTATGTGGAGTTCGTTAGCTATCTGCTCACAGCATTGTTCATCGGAGAGTTTCGATTCGGTCAAGTGCAATCCGACATCCGTTCTGATGAAGAACTCAAGCTTGGCTGTTTTTGAGGTCAGGTGATGTGCGGAAGACCAAGCTTCAACAGCGGCTGGACTATGTCGATGTCCAAAATCTTCGCAGTTCGGTATCTAAGTCATTGGAACGAACAACCCTGGGGAGCCAATGATGCGGAAAATACGATTGAAATTCTCGATGCGTAAACCGAGGATCAATGAGTAATACAACTCCCCTATCCTTCAGGTGGCGCACAACTCTCCCAGCCGCTTGAACGACTCGTGTCAGTCCGGGTTGGCGGTAAGCTAGTTCGTATCCAAGATCTGAAGATTCTCGGATCATCTCCCGTTCCAAACTAGATGGAGGCGTTGCCGGACCCACAACGATGACACCAGCCAACGCATCGCTGTCGAAGTCAACTGATTCGGTAAACACTCCACCCATTGTCACAAAAGCGGCACGTCGAGATCCTGTGGAGATCCAAGAAATGAAGTCCGCTCTATCCTCATTGGACATATCGAACTCCTGAAGCTTGATGGAAGGATCGTCACCCATACTCTGATACACCATGCCCAAGTATTCGAAAGATGGAAACGCGACCAACCAATTTGACTCATGGGACTGTCTTGCCGTTCGGACCACATCCACAAGTGACTGAACGGAATTTGGCCGGTCTTTCCAGTACGTAGATATGTCAGGGACCAACATAACCCCATAGCGGGTGTTGTCTGGCTCCACCAGAGAACGCTGAAAGGATCCTTCCAATCCATGACTTTCTGCAAACACTTCGGGAGGTGAGAGCGTTCCCGAGAATCGAATACTACTCCGAAATTCCTTGACCACAGATCGAATCCAGGTGCCGGGAGACAGACATTTGAGTCTTAGAGTGATGAACTCGTTATCGCTGCTAATAATCCAACAGTAGTCTTCGTCCGACAACCTGTCTTTTGCATTCAAGATCCTAGTCATGGTGCTGAGACACTCGAAAAGTGCACTATCTGTAGTGTCAAGATCAATATCCAACAGTTCTTCCTGGAGATCGCTTGCTGTGCTCCACAGTTCGTCAGGTATGTCTGGCACAACAGCCTCTGTACTGTCACCAAAGCAGTTGTAAGCGATAGCATTCAACATGTTTATCAAACGACGAATCAAATTCTCGATAGCCATGTTCGCTCTGGATTCGACGATTCCAATTAGGCTCTCTTCACGAAGACTTACGGAGAGCATGTCCACTACCCTCTCTCCAAGCCGATGCGCCTCATCAATGAGCAGTGAAACTCTACGAAAGTGCCTAGATTGCAACCGATTCAGTGCGATTAGTGGATCGAATACATAGCTGTAGTCTCCAACGACCACGTCTGCCCATTCAGCAACGTCCATGGCGAGTTCATACGGGCACACCTTATGTGCACGAGCAACAAGCTCCGTGTCAGCCTGATCAATTGTTTTGCGTGCAAGCAGGTCTTGGCGTGCTCGAGCAATCCGATCGTAATGTCCTTTCGCAAATTCGCAGTGATCGGGAGCGCATGTAGCGCCGGGAGTAAAACAAATTCGCTCCTTGGCAATCAATGCAACCGTGGTGAGGTTTTCGTTCTGTTCCTGGAGTGCATGCATCGTATCGATAGCTGTTCGCTTTCCTGTCGTCCGAGCCGTTGCAAATATCACTCGATCGATCAGATCTTCGCCCATAGCTTTGACACATGGATACAACGTGGCAACCGTCTTGCCCGTTCCTGTTGGAGCCTCGAGCATCATGTTTTCCTTGTCGCGCACTGACTTGTATGCCCGACGAGCAACTCGGAGTTGATTTTCACTAACACTATCGAATGGAAACTCCTGAACCATTGCGACTCGATTACGCGCATCTGCCCGATTGAGCACACCAGACAGAAACTCCAAATAGGTATCGCATGTCGACTCAAAAAACTCCCAAAGGTCGTCGGCCGAGAGAACTTCAGATATCGAATGATTTCTTTGAGAGTCAGGGTCCACATATGTCAATCGAATCTCGCACTTGTCAAGATTCTTGCTCTTGCCAAAAATCGCACCATAGAGTCTTGCTTGTGCCTGATGTACCGAGCCGTGACGATTGAAGACTCGATCTGGTGGAAGTCGCGACGTCTTAATCTCTTCGACCATTGGAATGGGGTTCAACATGACCCCATCGATGCGTCCGGAGACTTTGAGCAATACCCCGTGCGCGGAATACGCAGTGCGACAGTTCATTTCCACTTCGTAGTTGGGGTTGGTCGAAATTACATCGGCCTGGTACGACTTTTGTGTTAGCAATCCCTCTATAGGGTCGACACGTCCGTCAAGAGTGTGGTCTATGTCACCGTTGCGATGAACGAACTCAGCAAGGTCGGTGACAGAAATGGACGAGTTCAATTGGGCGTAACAAATCGTATTACACGAGCCGGAACATCGATTGATGCCAATTCCTCTAGCCAAATCCTTTGATTGCGCTGGATTTGGTCGCCCGGTGCTTTGACTTCAATGAATTCAATCTTTCCGTTCTCATCGATCACGGTGAGATCGGGAAAGCCAGATCTAAATTGCCTCAAGTCCGACTTAACGGAATTGATTAGTCGGATTAGGGATGACTCGCCAAGCGCATTGACGATGCGTTCCAATCTGTCGTCGGGAAAGAGATCCCAACTAACGAGTCGATTTGCCTTGCCGCGTTTTGACTCTGCCGTTTCTAGGACGCGAGTGACTAAAGGTACCTGCGAGTTCACAGGATCTTTGCAATGTCGTTGCCGCGCGTCAATAAATTCTGACCAAAACAGATCGCGCGGTGCGGTTTGAAAGGGGTTGGTAAATGCGCCGGGCACGGACGCAAACACCCAGTCCCAATAAACCAAGCCAAACAGAGTGAGGGGAAGAGCATTTTCGAGGTGCCAGCCGACAGTGCCGTCCTCACACAAGTGCTGCAGTACATGTTGCTCGATGGGAATCGCGGGACTCTCCCGAATGTCCACTGTGTCAACTACGAACTTGTCTGCGCGTCTCCTCCGTGAAGGGAAGTGCTTCCCGAACTGTTCCTCTTCGCGCGACCACGGATTCTCAAGAATTCTGTCTTGCAGCACTTCCGCTGCTTGCCGTCTCCCCGATCGGTACAGTACTCGTACCATACGTTCACGAGCTGGATGGCTATTTGATCGCCTATATGCCTTGATTGCCAATCGGCGACACTCTGCGCGCTCCAAAATACGACCCAAACTATTGAGAATTCGGCTTCGATATCGGTCGATAGTTCGATTTTTCTGATCTCCGCTCAATGCTTCAATGTAGACATCGGCTTGGTCAACAGTGTGACTCTCTTCGTTTTCATGCATCGCGTCACTCAATGAAGCCCACTCCAAATAGGTATTGAGTTCGCCGCGACTCGCGAATTGCCGGTCTCTCCTATTCAAAGAGTATGACTCGTACTCCACGATGCCGAGGTCGCGAACAACAAACGAGCTAAAGTCCGATACACGATCGCCGAAGAACAGTAATCGGAACAGATCGAGAATCTCCGGTTGACACAAACAGAACCACGGAAATTTGCTCTGCAATTTGGCACGAATACTGCTCTCGGTATTTGAGTCCACGATCGATTCGATGAGGCGCGACTTCGGAGAGACGCCGGGTACACTCGGAAAAAATGATCTAAGCTGCGGAATCGTCACTCGAGCGAGTAATTCGTCCGCAGGCAAACAAGGGTTCGTATTGATCAATTCGCGCGACTCCAACTCCGATAGTGCTGCATCCCGATCGTCAATTTCTCCATAGTTCATTTGATTTACAAAGAAGACTGGTCCTTTGCGACCAACTATCCGAGCAAGTAGTCTTAATCCATCTGGTGATATGTCCAGTATAGCCTTTGCGCAATCCAATTCTGACTTGTCTAACAAATCGTGGTATTGCTCAAGAACGAAGTGAACCAATACACTCAGGTTTTGTGCGTAGTAGTCCGGCGGTGGAGCCCTATCCTGAACTAACGTAACTTGCTGCTTTGTTCCACTCATGACGCAAATGAGTCGTTGCTCGAGATTTCGGAGCTAGGCAAGTGCTCAAGGGTTGTGGCACAACCCGTCAATTGATCAGATCGCTAACAGGTAGAGACAACAGACACGTGTCGCAGCATGTCCTTTCAAGTGTTTAGTCGTTAGTGTCAGATTCTTGTGGTTGATTTAGAACCCAGCCCGTGATCCGGTCGAATATTTCTAGTTTGTCCTGATCTGCTGCCGAATCCGTGAGACCGGATCGATATGACTGTGCAACACTCTTGGCGTCGTCTGTCTTATCCGAAGCCATAAGTGCTCCAATGTAGTCAGCCGCAACCATAGGATCTCTACTGTCTAACTCGAATGCACGCTTTCCATATTCCACACTTGCAGATCTATGATCTGGGTTGTCAGACCTTGAGAGGTTTCGAGCCGCCCCACCGAAAGACCGAGCGGTCGGAGTGCTATCCGAATGCTCCAATACTGACTGGTAGTAACTGAAAATACTGTCCCAGTCCTCAATGCTCTGAAGGTAAATCAACCGCAATCTACTACTCAATGTTTCCCCAACCAAATTGCTATTGGGATCTCTATTTTGTTCGTATTCGGCGGCATGCTTTAAAGGATCAAGCTCAAGACTTTCTATGTAAGACACATAGCTTTGGTCTCCTTTCTGGGCGGCGTCAAGTGCTGCATACCATGTTGCACTTAGAGCGAATTGGCTCATCGCGGCATCGGAACTAACAGCCAAGAAATCGTTGTAGTTTCCAAGCACGTACTCTACTAGTTCATCCCCGCGCGGCGTCTTGTCTTTGTAGTAGAGGACTAAATGTGCATCGATTGGGTTTACTAATTCGACGTATGTCTTGGTCGTGAAGTAATCAGCGGCAATTTGCTTGAACTTGGCGGCTCTCTCGAAGTAAGCCTGCATCGCTGTCATATCGTCCCTGTTCACGTCACTCAATGAAAACTCAACAATTGCATCCATAAGGAATTGTTGTACAAATTCGCTGGAACGTTCGCCTTCCTCAAAGCGACTCTGCATTTCGTCGAAATTCCCAGATTTCTCGCCGAGCATACGTCCAACTAGCGTCACAAATTGTGGACCCGACATTGCGCTGTTTGCTCTGCTGATTTCAGTGCCGTCGTGTTCGAGAATCAGGTAGGTCGGGTAGACGCGTATGTCGTATCGTGCGGCTAACTCGGGTCCATTTTCATCTTCGTTCTCGGCATCAAACTTGAAATTGATAAACCTCGCATTGAAGTACTCACCAACCTCGGGCTGGGGGAAAACCGTCTCTTGCATGACGATGCACGGTCCACACCAAGTTGTATAGACATCTACAAACACCTTTTTCTGTTCTTGCTCTGCTTGTACCAGTGCAGCTTCGAAAGTGCCTTTGAAGAACTTCATTCCTTCGGTTTCAGATTCAGCCTCCACAGCGACTGGATCTGCACTTTCTTCTACTTCTGAACTAATGTCCTTTGAACATCCGGCCAACAGAAGGGTACAAAGCAAGACTGCTGAGCCCAGCGTGACCCCTCTGATCTTTCTAAGCACGTTTAGTGCACACCCAAACACTTCACATTGACTCGACAGAGCCGTGTTCTTGTGAGTATTAATTGCTTTCATTGGTTCCACCTTTTCTTTCACGCCTGTTTCGATGAGACGCTCTGTTGATACCTCTAACCTTAATTTGACTCGAATGGATTCATACATCAAAATTCAGTCTCAACGTCAACTCGTTGAGTTATTACTCTCGGGGTCATCTAACCACTTCAATTCTTCCGAACTAAGATCCAGCTCTAAAGCCGTCAGGCAGCTGTGCGTTTCCGAGAGCTGCCGCGGTCCTATCAAGGGAAAACACGGAAATGCTTGAGCCAAGACAAAGGCTAGGGCAATATTAATTGGCTCGACACCTTTCTCTTTAGCTAAGGAATACGCTCGAGTCCTTCTTTCGAAGTTGTCCTCTGAAAACCAACATCTCTGAATTTCTGAATCAGAAGGATGTAGACCATACTGGGTTTTCGATGATGTACTGCTCTTGCGTATTTCATCAACCCTATCCGTGAAGAACCCGCGTGCTTGTGAGGACCATGGAAATAACGCTAGCTTGTTTTTCTTGAGAAATTCCCGATATTGATCGGTGTTAGCCGATATGCATCCAGGCCACACAGGTTCATTCATTCGCGCCAAACTAAACTGATTGGACACGGCGGAGAAACCAGTTCTGTGGTGACGCTCCGCCCAGTCATTCGCCTCTTTGACGCGTTCCAGCGACCAGTTAGATCCGCCAAAAACCGAAAGTCTTCCCAACTCGCGTTGGTCACTCAATACGTCGATCCACTCACCGACCGGTACTTCTGGATTGTCCCTATGCAAGAAGTAAATATCAACATGGTCTGTTCGAAGAGACTCCAGGGTCTGAATCAACTGTGATTCGACGAATTCCGGGCGATTGTGCGGAGTATGTGCGCCTTTGCCAATGACCACGGCTTCGTCCCGTATGCCCCGAGACTCAAGCCATAAACCTAGAAACTGTTCAAGACGATTTCCACCGTAGATGTACGCCGTGTCGAACGTATTGCCGCCAGATTCGTAGAAATCGTCGAACATGACCATAGCGTGCAGTTCATTAGGCTGGTTGTCGCATCCAAAAACCAACCTAGAGATGTTCTTGGTTATTCCTGGAAGCTTCCCATAACGCATGGTGTCAGATTTGCGAGCAGTAGAACTGCCATGAATTGGTACGGGACGATTAGCTAAAGACTCCGCTTCGAATTTGACTCCAACGGTTTTTCTCCATTCATCCAGGACTCGTGCGTTTCCCATTGAGTCGTCCCAAGTCATGGCAGGAGATTCGACCGCACTTTCCTTCAAGCAACGATCTACTTCATCGACTTCACTTACATAGATTTCTCTTGCGTCTCCTCTAATGACCTCTTTCTGGCCTTGCTTGGTCAGTTCAAATTCCCACTCCTGAGGTGAGCGCCAAGGCCAAGGAACTTGAATGCTTCCCTGGGTACCAAAGACTCTCACTGTATTGTCGAGTTGCTGGCCAACTCCCGTTGCCACTCGTGCCGTGATTCCGTTTTTGAAGTACAGCATCCCTGCTGCATACAAATCGACGCCTTCATCGGAAAGTACTCCAGTCCCTTCGACCGTGTGGGGTTCTTCTCCTGCAATCAAACGTGAAATCGAAACCGGATAGCAACCCACATCCATAATCCCCCCTCCTGCCAAGTCATTCGCGAATAGTCTTGACTTGGGGTCATACGGTGCGTGAAATCCAAACGTCGCATGAATGTGTCGGACTGATCCGATTGCACCGTTCCGAAGGAGTTCCACAACCTTTGTAATTTGTGGATGTAGCCGATACATAAACGCTTCCATCAGAAAACAGTTGTTCGACTTAGCTGCGTGAACCATCGCCATGACTTCCGCATGGCTGATACCCATGGGCTTTTCGCAAAGCACGGCTTTTCCAGCGTTCAAACACTTGATCGTCCATTCCGCGTGTTGGGGATGTGGGGTGGCGATGTAGACGGCATCCACATCAGAAGCTGAAACTAACTCATCGTACGAGGAATACGCCGTAACGCCGTTGTAGTTGCTAGCAAATACATCCGCACTTTCTTGTGTCCGGCTTCCCACCGCAACCAACTGTCCCGTGTCAGACTGCTGAATTGCAACAGCCAACTTGTGGGCGATTCGTCCGGTTGCAACTATTCCCCAACGTGTAGTCATGATCCGTTCATTTCTGTATTGCCAAGTGGTTGGATGTCGGTGCTAGATGTGTGATTGACTTGGCACCGATCAATGTAATCGTCCGCTATGTGTCCGTATTAATTTCCAGAGCATCAGAGTCTGGCCGGGCCAATCCCCGTTGAGATGATGCTATTGCATCGAGAAAGATGCGAATATAGTCTCTGTGACCGAGTTTCTCGGTGACTTCCGCCACGGCTTCTTCCAAGCGAAACTCGCGCATGAATAGTGTTCGAAATGCCAATCGAACTTCTCGTATTGCCGTAGTGTCGTAGCCCGCACGCTCCATACCAATCTTGTTGACTACTCTCATGGTCGCTCGAAAACCTTCTGCGATTGTGAACGGCAAGACATCCTGGGTAACACGAGCCATGCCGCCCACCATTGCGGCGCGTCCGACATGACAAAACTGATGCACTGCGCTCAAGCCTCCGATATTTGCATACTCGCCTATGACAACGTGGCCGCCTAAGGTTGCTGCGTGAGACATGACTACGTGGTTGCCAACCTTGCAATTGTGTGCCACATGCGAATGAGCCAAAAGAGCACAATCGTTTCCAACCTCTGTGATACCTTGTTCCTCCGTTGCACTATGAATGCTCACGTACTCTCGAATAGTGTTGCGATCGCCGATTTTGGTAAAGGTTTTTGTACCTTCGATATGCTTCTGGTCCTGGGATTGGACGCCCATCGTGACAAAAGGAAACACCGTACAGTCCGCACCCAACTCTGTATGTCCATCAACAACAACATGAGAGTGGAGATACGTTCGTTCACCTATCTTTGTGTTGGGACCGATCGTACAGAATGGACCGATGATGCAGCCAGTCCCTAGTTCAGCACCAGGAGCTACGACTGAGGACTTATCGATGCACACGCCCATACTCTCTACCGTTCCGTCCGAACTACATTCTCACTTGGTTAATTATGACCATCAGACGCGCTTTTTTGCGCCACGATAGGGCTCCATGTCCATCCCAGGATATCGGGTAGACACTCCTTCAATAGTTTCTTCTGTCCAATATTCGTGACCAGGTGCCGGGAAACCAAACAGTTCACGTTCGTCAGTTGTTGCTGCTTCAATCCACTTTCTAAAGTCTGGACGTATGGCTTCCGCTGACCAACTGTCGATTCCAAGCCATCTCCAGGCGGCCGGTGAATATGTAATGAACTGTCCTACTCGGCCGCCCGGAGCTAAGAACGGTGTACCTCGGTGAAAGGTCCGCATGCTGTAGACCAGCAATCCACCTGCCGGCACTACGACCTTTACTTCGTTTTCATAGAGCTCGGGTCTCTGATCGCGTGTGAAGTGCGCCGGCACTCGCAGACTCTCGGGATAGTGTTCCCATGAACATACTGCTGTAGGTGCGTGTTCCACAGTCACATCAGTGTAGTAAAGCAAGTAGGCCGTCTGCCAGTATTCCGGTACGTCGGGAGGATAAGCTAGTGTGTGGTTTCCGTAATCGCAATGCATGGCTTGGTCTACGTCAGAACCGTCTCCTTTGCGTTTTGCATGAAGGTTGCCCTGCTCACAGTACAAAGCACTACCTCCTGCAAACTTGCTCGCTAGAGCTCTGAGTTCGGGATGCAAAGTTATGTGGTTCAGCCAGGTGCCTGGAAACGGGAACCTCCAAACCGGACGACGCGACCCTCGAGTCCAAGTCGGCGGCTCATCGCTAGGGTCGTCACAATATTCGATCCATCCAGGGAGAACTTCCTTCAACTCATTGCGTGCGCCATCTAGTTCTTCAGACGTCAAGAACTCTTCAACTATTGCAAATCCGTGTTGTGCGTAGTGTTGCTCATGTCCGGGTTCTATCCCCATTTCGTCCTCTTCTTCTCAAACAGCCTCACAAAGTGGAGCATCATTCGCGCTGAATCTCGATCACAAGAAAGTCTGTTCCATGCGCGTCCGGCCATGTACATTTACTCTCTATCATGTATGCATCAAGACCCGTTTTAAGTCTGGTCTCACCACAATGAAAGGTATCGTACCAATCGCTCTCGTGGCAGTAGTCTCCCTAGGCGGAGAACTGCTAGTCGCCAATGAGTCTGATCTAACCGCTGAAGAATTGGTCGCTCGCGTACTCGATCAAACTCGGGGACTCTCGTCCTATTCTGAGCTCACTATGACCATCCACAGGCCTGACTGGCAGCGCACCTCTTCATTTTTAGTCTGGACGCAAGGACGAGAGGATGCGTTGATCCGATTCACAGCGCCAGCGCGAGACGCTGGACTAGCAACACTTAGGAAGGGAGAACGAATGTGGACCTATTCACCGAAGATTCAACGTACGGTTCGTCTGCCCAAATCCATGATGTCCCAAGACTGGGCTGGGTCCGATTTTTCTTACAACGATCTCGCACGTTCAGACGATTTGCTTAACCAATATTCACTAAGTCTCACCGAGATCGACATTACTGACGATGGCACCGTCTACACAATCGAAGCTGTTCCCAAAGAGAACGCTGCCATCGTATGGGGCAAGGAAGTGCTTGAGCTTCGAGATGATTTTGTCCTCCTTAAGCATTCCTACTTTGATCAAGAAATGGTCCTGGTCAAGTGGTTGGAAACACTCGAAATCGACGAATTCGACGGACGTACCATTCCTAAGCGAATGCGGATTACAAAGAGCGAAGCGCACGATCGTTGGACCGAGATCGTATATGAAGAAGCGGATTTCGATATCGACATTCCGGACTCGAAGTTCACTCTTTTTGCTCTAAGGGATTCAGGTTGAGGAATCCCAGTCACGACTCTTCTCACTGAGGATCCAACATTTGCTTTCTGTAACGGTTGCATGGCGTAATCTCTGGCGCAATAGACGCCGCACCCTGCTTACTGCGGGTGCCGTTGGCTTTGCGGTACTTCTCGTCCAACTCGGAATGTCGTTTCAAGCAGGAAGTTACGAGCCCATGGTCGAGGTCTCCACGCGATTTTCGAGTGGACACATGCAGATCCAACGCGACGACTACAGCGATGACCCTCGAGTCGAACGGTTCGTCTCAGACTCAACCAAGCTAAGAGGCGAGTTGTTAGCCCTCCCCGCGATCAATGCGGTCTCTAGTCGAACCGAGACCTTTGGTCTCGTAACCAAGGACGAACGAAGCTATGGCGCGCTCGTAGTTGGAGTTGATCCCTTGGTGGACCCGTCCACGTCACACCTGTCGGAACAAGTGAGCCGAGGTACCTATCTCGAGGACCCGAACTCAGCAATCATCGGAAGTGCTCTTGCACGAAATCTGCGTGTCGACGTTGGAGACGAAATCGTAATTTTGTGCTCTGATGTGGACGGTAGCGTGGCGTTCGTTGCGCCAACCGTGTCAGGAGTCTTTGAGACAGGAAACGACACGCTCGACCGGTCTCTGGTTCAGGTTCCGAGGGAACTGATCAATGACGCGCTAATGCTTGGTGACGGAGCGCATCGGGTAGTGATCATGGTTGATCAACCGATGTTGCCAGATCGCAGTCAGGGAACAATTGCCCCATTAGTCCCACCGACCGCATCTCTTCTTGATTGGCGGGAGTTGATGCCTGAGATCAGCCAGAGCATCCGTTTAGACAAGATCAGCAATGGAATCGTCTACGGCACGCTGACCGTGATAGTTGTGTTGTCGATCGCCAATACCTTCGTCATGACAATGTTCGAACGTACTCGAGAATTCGGCATGCTTCGCGCCGTTGGAATGCGTAACAGCTCGATTTTTGGGATGTTCCTTACCGAAACCTTTCTAATGTGGCTGCTTGGAGTTGCAATCGGCTACGGGCTCAGTACTTGCGCACTTTTTCCATTGATCAATTTTGGCGTCGGGATGGACTCTATGGGGATGGACCAGTTTGCTGGCCTTCTCTTTCTCCCTGATCGCATTTATCCCGCGGTTGATCTCAAGGTGATTCTCGTAGCACCAATCTCAATCGGAATAGGAATGGTTCTGTCCACCATGCTGGCATCGATCCGACTCTATCGTTTGTCTCTAGTCGATGCCCTGAGGTATCAGGAATAGACAAATGCAACTTTCTCGAGAACTGGCTCAATTCGCGCTGCAATGAACAACTTCAAGCTTGTGTTGAACCTCAGTCTGCGCAACCTGTGGAGGCAACGTCGTCGCAATTCAATTCTGCTGGTAGCCATTACTGTCGCCATTGGAGGTGTGATTGTTCTCAACAGCTTGATTCGGGGCATGCAGGTGCAGATGGTTGATTCAGTAGTAGAGAACCTGTCGGGACATATCAAAATGCATGCGCCGAACTATCGTGATGATCCGTCAATGGAGCGTGGATTCGTACTCGACCCAAGAGGTGTCGAACGTGCGATTGAAGGATTGCCCGTACTTGGTTGGGCTGCGCGTATATCGATTCCAGCGGTCATCATGAGCGAAAGAGAGACACGAGGAGCTACTTTGATCGGAGTTGATCCAGATCAAGAGCACATTTCAATCATTTCTAGATTTGAGCTCGAAGGCGAGTCGCTAAAGAGTGCATCCGACTCACGAATTCTTGTCGGACGGGCTCTAGTCGAAGAACTCCGAACAAAACTCGGAAGAAGAATCGTCATCACAACGTTGGACTCCAACGGAATGTCTAAGGAAATTGGATTCCGAATCGCAGGTGTGTACGATGCCGAGTCCGAGAGCTTCGAAAAATCACTGGTATTTTCAGGTCGAAATGCGCTTCAAGAATTACTCGGTTCTTCGAAAGTAACTGAAGTGTCGATAAGACTGAAGACTCGCTATGCACAGAAGGAGGACTTCGAGCAGGTTCGAGACAGTTTTCTCGAACTCGACGTTCTCGACTGGCAACAAGCAAATCCCATCGTTGCCTTCATGTACAACACGGTTAATTTGGTCATCTACATTTGGTTGGGTATAGTTCTTGGAGCATTGGTATTCGGCTTAGTCAATACACTGATCACTGCAGTCTTGGAACGAATTCGCGAGTTCGGTCTCTTTCGGGCGGTAGGAATGCGACCTCGAATAATCATCGCTCAAGTAGTCTCTGAGTCCGTGTGTCTCATGTTGTTGGGTATCGTATTTGGAGTAACTGGCAGCCTCTTGATCTTCGCTTGGCTTCACAACGGTATTGACTTAAGTGCCTTCGCTTCTGGAGTGGAGATGATGGGTATGTCGTCTCAGATGAAGCCTGCATTGGTTGCTCACGATGTACTGGTAGTCGTTCTTGTGTCCGTAGTTCTTGCGGTTGTGGCAAGTTTCTATCCCGCCCGGCGAGCTGTCCGCATGAATCCCTTGGATGCTCTGAGACACTAACAGGTACTGACCTTATGACCGATGCCGTCGTACAACTCAAGGATGTGACCCGCGTATACGGTCAGGGCAATGTGGCCGTACATGCACTGCAAGAAGTCACCGTGGAAATCTATAGAGGGGAATTCGTTTGTGTCGTGGGTCCGTCCGGATGCGGGAAGTCGACGATGTTGCACTTGATAGGTGGATTGGACTCGCCTACTTCAGGTACAGTCACCCTTGAAGACCAAGATTTATCCACATACTCCAACAACGAACTGTCTGATCTTCGTCTCAAACGTATGGGCTTTGTGTTTCAAGCGTTCAATTTGATTCCAGTGCTCTCCGCCAGCGAGAACGTAGAGTTCATTCTTCAATTACAGGGAGTAGAGCCAAAGGATCGCAAGGCTCGAGCACTAGAAGTGTTGGATTCAGTGGGCCTTGCAGATGCAGCTAATCGAAGACCGGGAGAACTGTCAGGCGGACAACAGCAACGTGTTGCTGTAGCTCGAGCGCTCGTTGGAAGTCCCCTGTTGCTCATTGCCGATGAGCCCAGTGCAAATCTTGATTCGACAACGACTCGAGAATTGTGCGAACTGCTTCAAACAATAAATCGTGAACATAGGACCACAATTCTGATCGCTACTCATGACTCTGTTGTCATGAGCTACTCCACACGAACCATACAACTTGAAGACGGAAAGATTCGCCAGGCAGACGCTGCATGAGACGAAGAGTCTTTTTGTTGTGCGTGATCTCCCTCACGGTTTGTGCGGGTGTTTCCGCTGACAGTACGCTGCGCTTCAAACTTTCAGGCGACCATACTGCGCTCTCCTCGAACGATGTAATCCAAGAGCAATTCGACAAGTCTGATCTGCTGCAACTTCAAAGCAACTTTCGCTACATGTATGAAACGCGAGACCCGCGTTGGAGTTTTGAGTTTCACGGAGTCGCGCATGGTCTTGTAAGCAATGTTGGCTACCTTCAAGGACAAATGGTGAACCCATCCCAGTCCAATTTACAAGCGAGCGGCTACTGGAATTTGTCCAAGAATTTGACATCCGGCCGTAGACACACTGCTTCAATGTTTGTAGATCGACTGAGACTCTCCTATCGCTCGGAGGACTGGAGATTCATGATCGGAAGATTGCCAGTCTCATGGGGAAGGGGAATTGTCTATCAGCCTCTCGATGTTTTTAACGCGTACCCTCCAACTGCAATCGATAGAGAATTCAAACCAGGAAACGATTCCCTCGTACTAGAACGTTTGTTCAATAGTGGAGCAGAGCTCCAATTCTTGAGCACATTTCGAAATTGCGACTCCACTAGCTCGAACGATGCATCCACCCATGTGCTCAAAGGCTATTTTCATTCTGGTGAGAGTGAGTTTGACCTCATTCTGGGCCAACACTGGAGCGAAACCATTGGTGGTATATCTATCGCCTCCCCACTTGGACCATTCTTGGTTCGCACCGATGTTGTCCTGACGTGCGGAGACTTCGGATCTTGCACGACCTCGGCAGTTGCAAACATGGATTACAGCTTTGGCGTCATGGGAGGACTGCTCTATACGTTCGTCGAGTACTTCTACAACGGTTTCGGCGTGTCTTCTAGGCACAAGAAAACAGCAAACCTACCTTCTCGATTGTTAGAAGGCATCCAACGAGGGGAAATCTTCGCATACGGCAAACACCTGATTGCCACTGGTGCAAGTGTGACTTGGCATCCTCTATGGAATCAATCCGTTTCGTTGCTCATTAATGCAAGTGATCGTAGTTTTCTAGTTCAAACAAACGTCTCCTACGTACCCACCGACAACGTCAACCTAGCACTTGGATTTCGAATCTTGGTTGGAGACACCAATGAGGAATTTGGCGCTACACAACTGGATAACAACACCACTAGCGGCGGAAACTCGGGGCTGTTTTTCGAGTTCTCCTACTATCGCTAATTCAAGACCGTGTATGAATCTCTATGACGATTCAGAAATACTGTGAGGATCCCTAACAAGTGACATTCCAACGACAACCAGCACTGTTTGCTTGCGCGACAGTTTGTTTCGCGCTGCTGACCGAGACTAACGCTATTGGAAATGAGGTTACATCAGAATACGGGGTTGTGACATCTCGATCCGAGTTCGCCTCACGAGCTGGTACGCAGGCACTCGCGCAAGGTGGCAACGCGATTGACGCAATCGTTGCAGCCGGCTTTGCGCTTGCTGTCACCTACCCCTCTGCAGGAAATCTCGGCGGAGGAGGATTCATGGTCATTCGAATGGCGGATGGAACGGTAGTTACCAACGATCATCGCGAGATGGCTCCGAATGCTGCATTCCGGGATATGTTTCTAGACGACGATGGCGAGTACGACCCGCAGAAAGCACTACGAAGTCATCTGGCTTCTGGCGTACCGGGCTCCGTGGCTGGATTGCTTGATGTGCACAGTCGATTTGGAGAGCTCACTCGCGAGCAAGTCATGGCAGAAGCCATACGTTTGGCAAGCGAAGGCTTCAAACTTCCACCAGATATTGCCCGTCAAATCAGTGGACGCAACAGCGTATGGTCGCGTACAAGTGGATCTCGCAAGAAGTTTCTTAAGCAAGATGGAAGCAACTACGAAGAGGGAGACCTCTTCATACAACCGGACCTTGCTCAAACACTCAGGAGAATCCGTGATCAAGGAAAAGACGGTTTCTACAAAGGTAAGACAGCTGAGCTCATCGTGGCGGAAATGGAACGTGGAAGCGGCTTGATTTCACTCGAGGACCTCGAAGACTATCGGAGCATTTGGAGGGAACCGATTAGGGGTACCTATCGCGGATACGAGATCCTCAGTATGCCGCCTCCGTCATCAGGAGGCGTCTTGTTGGTACAAATGTTGAACATGTTGGAGAAATTCAACCTCGGCGAGATGGGGTCGGCCAATCCCGCAACCATGCACGTGATGGTCGAAGCGGAACGTAGAGCTTATGCTGACCGAGCAATGCATCTAGGAGACATGGATTTTTACCCGGTTCCCATTGGTACGTTGACAGATAAGAAATATGCGTTTCACCGAATTCACGATTTGCACAAGGAAAAGAAAACTCCTTCGTCAGAGGTTGCAGCGGGAGATTTGCCCCTGCCCCAAGAACATGAAGAAACTACCCACTTGTCGGCGGTCGACGCCGCTGGCAACGCCGTTGCATTCACCACGACCCTGAATAGCGGATATGGAAGCGGAATCGTGGTGGAGGGAGCAGGATTCCTCCTCAACAATGAAATGGACGACTTCTCTTCAAAACCAGGAGTACCCAATCAGTTTGGTCTGCTTGGTGCAGAAGCGAACGCCATCGAACCAAAGAAGCGCATGCTCAGCTCGATGACGCCTACAATTGTCGTTGCCAAGAACCGACCCATTCTTGTGACAGGCTCACCCGGCGGTTCAACGATCATCACGACTGTGCTACAGATCGTCGTCAACGTAGTCGACCATGGAATGTCCATTTCAGAATCCGTTACGCAACCTCGGTTTCATCACCAATGGATGCCGGACGTTGTTACGATCGAAAGTAGTGGATTCAAAGACGAAACGCTCGATCAGCTTCGAAGAAAAGGGCATGAAATCCGCGAACGCAGAGCCATTGGGGACGCCAACACAGTGGGTTGGGTTGATGATTCGGTCGTTGGTGTAAGCGATCCCAGAAATGCAGGGTTTGCTTCTGGGTTAGATTCCCCTCCTGCCGATTGACCAGCCGGTTCACGGAACGCACGAGCAAGTTGGATTAAGTCTTGCCTCGGACGACGCCAGTGCCACGGGACAATTCATCGATCGCTATTGGTTCTCAGTGGACTCCTCTGGCAAGTGCTTCCAAAGTTCATCGATCTGGTCCTCTGATAAAGCTTTTTGGTGCACATTGGCGTCGATAAGCCAATCAGCAGCGATTTCCCTGAGTTTGTCCGAAGGCAAGCTATCCATTTTCTTGTACAGTTGTTCCGGGTTTCCCCATACCCAAGAAGTAACAACTCGCTCGAGGTACTCTTCTCGCCTATCTTCCTTCAAGTTCTCTGCCCAGTCCATTGCACGTTCAAACTGAGCTTGATTTATCAGGACTTGTCCGATAGAGCGATACATGCTTTCTCGTGTCTGCTCGTTTCGAGCATGATCAATCAAAGCCACAGCAGTATCGACATCTGTGTGCGCGATGTTCCACACTACCAAGACTTCCCAACCAACCCCATCGTACTCTCGAGGAGGTTGTTCAAGTGCAAAACGAACCGCCTCCTCAGGATCTTTCCTTGCTAGATTCTCGATAACGGTACCAAGTACATCTTCACGCCACTTCTGAGCCTTTGGTTCCGATTGCAGCCACTCAAAGACTGCCAAGGGATCTTTGCGCGCCCAATTTATCGCGAGATTGTTCACGATGATTTCCATCTGAGTCCCATCACTGACAATGTGAATGTACTGGGGCACTTCTTCTGGCATTGTTCGAACCATGCTCATCAATGAACGTTGTTTGATCCAATCCTGGAAGGCATCTGGAAACCTAGCTAGAGATTCGAGTGCGCCTATGGGGTCGGTCTCGATCCACCCTCCAATCGCAGCTCGTTGTAGCACAACATCAGAACCCCCAGATTCCATCAAAGATGCAATCTCAAATGCTGCTTTCGGGTTTATCTTCGCTAAATTCGTCAATGCTCGCACGACGATCGATCGGACTTCGGAGCTCATACCTCCTGCCGCCTCTAGTACAACACGAGGATCATGGATTACCAGATGATTCAACAGCAGCTCAACCACCGAGACACTAGCGTCATAGTCGTTTAGTGATGAACCAATCGCCTGAGCCATTCCACCAAATCCATCTTGTTCGATCCATGAACGTGCGATGCTTGCAAGGAGACTAATTTGATTCGGGCTTAACTCTTGGAAGCCGACTCCATGGATGGTGAGAAATTCACTCCATTCAGCCGACGGATCATCGAAGTCATCCTGAACTTTCTGGGCAGCCCATTGGTCGAGAATAAATTGCTCATTGCCTAGTTGTAGAGCAATATCTCGACGCGCGTCATCGGGAAGATCAATTCGTGAACCGAGAATTCCCTCCAGCGCAGCGACTTGGCTCGTACCCTTTATGCTCTTTGCAAACTCTATCGACGAGTTCAAGTCGGTCACAGACCATTCTTGAAAAACAATGTCAATCAAAGGAACTCTGCGCACTTCAGCAAGACTTGCTACTTGGTCCAACGCGTTCCGCGGTCGCTTTTTAGCGATTCGTCGAACTATGGCACGTTGTAATTCATCCCGAAGACGGGTTGGCTGTACGTCCTCCGCATTTGCAAAGAGTTCGAGAAGCTCTAGCTCAGTACCAGTACGACTGCCGGTGACATTGTGTAGTGTGATTGCTCGCTCATAGGAGCTCTCATCCTCGAGAAGAGGTCGAAGGCCATCGATGTCAATCTTAATCAAAACCGAGTCATCGGTTACTTCTATTCCTGTGATCAAAGAAGGCTCCGCATCAGACCCGTTTTGAAGCGAAGGAGAGTCGGACCTTTGGTTTTCCATAAAGAGATTCACCCCCACACCCGCTCCAATAACCGCGACAGTCAAGCCGGCCAAAAACGCCAGCCTTCGTCTGATTCTCAAAGGGTCCGACTGAGATTCCAACTTCACTTCTAAGTCCTGCTAATGCAATCCCCCAAAGACAACAATTGCTAAACCAAAGCTGACTCGGGAGATCTAGGATGATCAACCTTGTTCCGCGTTAGAACCCCCCTGGATGTATATAGGGTCATTGCATCTAGTCAATCACTCAATGAGATGCCGATACATCTCGGGTAGGTATTTCTTTAGCGAGCGTATTTGTTCGTTCGAAAACATATGCGTCATTTGATTGTGGTTGAACAAGCCGCCCGCCACATGTTCTTTCAATTCTTGCGAGGGCAAATTCTCCAAACTCTCAAAGGCGGCATCTGGCTCAGCTCGTACCCAGTTGTATGCAACTTGAGTCCAATAGAGGCTGTGAAACCTCTCGGGGATGTCGTCCAACAAACTCCAAGCATCGTCACTCTTGCCTCTATCCGTTAGAACTTGCCCAATCGAAACATAGCACCATTGCAGATTTTCAATGTCACGGGCCTTCTGCGCCATTGAAATTGCCGTTTCATAGTCCCCTTTAAGGGCTACACTGCGAATCACAGTTGGTTCTAGACCCCGTCCTCTCTGTTGTTCATTGACGGGTTCTTCGAGAGCCCACTTAAGAGCTTTGTCTGGATCGTCTTGAGAAACTACCCAAACTATGCGATACATCAGTACCCAACGAAGATCCTGGATTTCTGTATCAGACTTCACCCAATCGCGTGCAGCTTCGGGGTTCAGTTCTGCCCAATAGCCCGCGATAGTCCGAGCGACTTCACTCTTAGCGTCGTCACTCGAGATAATCCCAAGTCGCTTTGCTGCTTCGGCGGGTGCTGTCACAGATAGTGCGACCAATGCTTCTTTCTTGCTCCAATCCTGAAGTTCGCTTGGGATGAGTTCCAAACCCTCGAGCACAGCAAGAGGATCCGTATTAATCCACTCGGCAACAATGTGCCTTTGCATCTGCGTGCGCATTTCACTATGTTCAATTGAAGACGTAGCATGAAATGCGACCGATGGATCCAATCTTGTGAGCGTCTCGAGGAGCATTTGAACTGCTGACTCATTGCCGCTACCTTCCAACGCAGAGTTAATTGCGCTTGCCACGTCAGTCGTGACACCAAGATCAATCCATGAGCTCAGAATGTGTCTGAGCAGTACGAGTTGAGCGTCGCTCAAGCTAGCGACATCGCCGCCATGACGCACAAGGAATTCACTCCACGCCGATGCGGGGTCCTCAACTAGCTCTCCAGCCATTGTCAATGCCTGACTATCCATTAGTACTTGCTCATGGCCGAGTTGGCGCAACAGATCGAGGCGACGGCTATCTGACAGTTCGAATCTCGAGAGCAGAATTCCTGTCAATGCACTGCGTTGGTCCTCTTCAGCAAGAGAGCTTGCGTGAGCTATCGCTTCTTCCAAGTCTTGGCTTGACCACTCATCGAATACTGCGATCGTCAATCGGTTTCGAGCAGACTTGGAAAGGTCGTTTACCCGATGCAAGGCCTCGGTTGGATCAAGCTGCGCCACGCGTCGAATGACCGCTTCTTGAATTTCTCGATGCAGGCTCAAGAAATTTATGGTCCAACCCTGTTCTACAAGACTGGAAATGGAGTCGAGGTCTGCATTACGAAGATGACCGTGCAGAGCCTTGGAGCGATCAAACTGGCTCAGTCTTAAGAGCTCAAGATAAACTGATTCCGAAATTCCTGGACGTTGCTCGGTATTCTCACTCTGTTGACTTTCCGATTCTTCAATCTCGACATCTTCTGGAAAGATCGTTTCAATTGGCGTTGCAATCTTTGGTTCAGGAAAAATGTAGGTCCAATAGACAAACGAAAAAGCCCCCACAACGGCAACGCCCACTAGCAGACCCAAGAGAAAAAAGAATGCCGTCTTTAACCAAGCAGGAACCATGACTAATTCACTCAGACTTGCTCACGGGGAACTGTTCTCGGTTGACTAATGTTATTGCTTTTGACAAGACCTGGACTTCTTAGTGCGCTTTTGACCCTCAATTCTTCTGACTTCTAGGTCCAGCAAACACACTAGCAACGGCTGCACCATGCAAAGGGGTACTCGCAAACGAATGGAAGTTTCTGGTGAATCCAATCGCAGTGGATTCGGAGCGCTTTACGCCGTAACGAATTGACTTCGTTTAGACTCTATTTTGGATGTCGAGAGTTGAGTAAATCTGAGTGAGGACGAGTCGCTGGCTGGACAACGTGTTCTCCGTCGCTCGCATGGAGTTTCGGACTACTCGGCGTCTCCCGAGGTTTTGGGAGATTGTCTGGATTAGCTCCGGAGTATCCATCGGTGCCTATACAACAGCTTGCCTGTTTCTTGTCTACATAGCCCCTCTTACGTTCCGTTTGTCACAGCGACACCAAGTTATCTATTGAGCAACAATGATCCTTCGATGTTCTTGTTGCTTCAATTGGGGCTCTTGTTTTTGGCATTCGACGTGCGCCATCGACATGAACGGGCACGTATCGCAGAGGTACTTGGTTCAAAGCCGATCACAAATTTTGAAGTCTTGCGGGACGGTTAACAGGCATTTCCACGTTACTTTGGCTAGTCATAGCAGCCAATGTACTAGCGCTTTTTACCTTGAGACAGGGCTCTCTGTCTCAATCGTGACACAATTTCATTCGCGCGACAGACGAAAGTAGGATTATTAGGACCAGAGGAGACAGGACAACTTGACGTGAGTCCTGCCGAATTCGAATAGGAGCGTGACTGGATTCCAGCATCAGCCGGCATAGTCGTCGATGATCTTGATCCTGGATTCCAACATTTCAAAAAATCTGTTAAAGAAACGAACGAATATGCCCTGCTTCTTAGGTGGATTCTTCGAACCAAGCCTTGGTATGGAACTTGATCAAGGGCTACCTATTTGGTCGTGGAACCAAAAAGATCGATGTATAGGCATCTGGCAACGATTGGAAGACTCAGATGCCTACGGGGTATTCCGAAAGACTTATGCATTTGTTTGGACTAGAAACGGAATCCCTGGTGCCAGATTCTCAGTAGACCTGCCTTCATCCGGGACATGGTTGCTCGAATATCACATACCCGAGAGGTGAATCTCTTGGGGTCAGTCAGTTGATTATGAATTGGCTTTCAAAAACGACGTTGAGTCTCTCAACTTCACAATAGAATCAGGAACTATGGATATGGGTTGGAATTCAATACAGACCTTTTCTCTTGAGCAGGGAAGCGTCGATTTGGATATTGTCGGTTCGCCAGCGGCGACAACGCTCTACGCGGACGCCATCCGTTGGACTAGAGTCGACACTTTCCCATCGGCAACATCGAACTAACCTAGGAGACAGAGGGACAATCACGACTGATTACCTCTATGAACACAAAGGAAGACGTTTTCTCCAATTCAGAGACAAAAAATGCTCCAATTCCTGCGTTCTGGTGCACTAGTAGCTCAAGAATTCGATGGTTTTTCACTGTCGCGATTAAATTAGCAGTGTGTGGTTTGACTCTTAGTTTTTTTCCCATTCGTAGTCATGTTGGAATGCTAATGCTTGGTCCGGCAGGTTGTTGGGCGTATTGGAGCGCAATTCCAGACTCTCGCGGTTCGTGACAAAGGGGAGCATTCGTAAAATGCGCTCCTTGAATCGTTCGAACAACCACCCAATCGTGCACCGTCTCCCTTCAAAAAGAATCAACCAACGAGTCCAATCCTCGTGAGTACGAATAGCTTCGACAGTCAGAGATCTCTAACAATCGGAGATGTTAGCTGCTCCTATTTCGACCTCAATCGAGCGGGCGAGAATGGTGCTGGTGAAATATCTCAATTGCCCGTTTCTCTCAGAGTTCTAATGGAGAATCTCCTCCGTTTTGAGGATGGAAACTCGGTCACTGCCGATGACATCAAAGCAATTGCAGATTGGTGCAATGGATCTTCAAGCGATCGCGAAATCGCCTTTCGGCCGGCACGGGTTCTGATGCAAGACTTTACCGGCGTTCCCGCCGTAGCTGACCTCGCGGCCATGCGCAATGCGGTTGTGGATTCCGGGCACGATGCGTCCTTGATCAATCCCTTGACTCCGGTGGATCTAGTTATCGATCACTCAGTTATGGTGGACAGATTTGGCTCTTCCGATTCATTCGAAGAAAACGTGAAGCTGGAAATACAACGAAACCGAGAGCGATATCGCTTTCTAAAGTGGGGTCAGTCTGCGTTTGAGAACTTTCGAGTTGTTCCCCCTGGCACTGGGATTTGCCACCAAGTCAATCTCGAATATCTGGCCCAGGTAGTTTGGACAAAAGGACTGAATGGATCCTCAGTGGCCTACCCGGACACGCTGGTGGGAACTGATAGCCATACGACGATGATCAATGCTCTTGGAGTGTTAGGTTGGGGGGTTGGAGGCATCGAAGCCGAAGCGGCAATGCTTGGACAGCCAATTTCCATGTTGATCCCCCGTGTAGTTGGGGTGCGCATGACGGGCTCACTAGCCGAAGGAGTAACGGCTACTGACCTAGTCCTACGAGTTGTCGAAGTATTGCGAGACATTGGGGTCGTGGGTTGTTTTGTCGAGTTCTTTGGACCAGGTCTGGCGGAGCTTTCGCTTGCCGACCGTGCGACGATTTCGAATATGGCTCCAGAGTACGGAGCGACATGCGGATTCTTTCCCGTTGACGAAGAGACGCTCAACTACCTGAAGCTTACATCGAGACCCAAAGAGTTGATTGACTTGGTGGACTCGTACTCCAAAGCCCAAGGCCTCTGGCGTAGTGAATCAGTAGAACCACAGTTTTCATCAACCGTTGAAGTCGATCTTTCCACTATTGAATCATCTCTAGCTGGACCAAAGAGACCTCAAGACCGAGTCTCCATTCAAAACCTAAAGGCGAGCTTCGACCTTGCTGCTAGACAGGGCTCGTCGACTCCCTCTTCTTCACGTCCCGAAGTCCCGGTTAAAGGAACTAACTACAGACTAGCAGACGGCGATGTAGTAATTGCTGCAATTACTTCGTGCACCAACACTTCAAACCCGGCAGTCATGCTTGGTGCAGGACTTGTCGCGCAAAAGGCACTAGAACTTGGACTTCGAACTAGTCCGTGGGTCAAGACTTCTCTTGCACCGGGTTCCAAGGTCGTTACAGACTACTTGAACCGCACCGGTCTTCAACAGTCGCTCGACACGCTTGGCTTCAATCTGGTTGGGTACGGTTGCACTACCTGCATCGGCAATTCAGGACCCCTGCCAGAGGAAGTATCGGAAGCCATTAGTGAAGGAGATCTTGTTGTTGCGTCTGTGCTATCGGGTAATCGGAACTTTGAAGGACGAGTTCACCAGGAGGTCCGCACCAATTGGTTGGCATCTCCTCCCCTGGTGGTTGCTTACGCCATTTCCGGAACGGTAAGGATAGATCTCACTAAGGATCCGTTGGGCAAGAGCGTTAACGGTGACGATGTCTTTCTTAGGGATATCTGGCCATCCAACGATGAAATTCGATCCTTGATGGACCAAGTGTCCGCAGACATGTTCGATCGCGAGTACTCGAATGTATTCGCCGGACCCGAAGCGTGGCAGGCATTTGAGACAGAACTAACATCCACTTACGGGTGGTCTCCCTCTCATTACATCAAGCAACCTCCCTTCTTTTCGGTTGGTCAAGAACTCGACCAATCGGTAGAAATTCAGGACGCTTCAATTCTTGCCTTGTTAGGTGATTCTGTAACAACTGATCACATCTCTCCCGCAGGAGCGATTCAACCTGCTAGCCCTGCAGGGGAGTACTTGCAGCAGCAAGGAGTTCAAGTAGCAGACTTCAATTCCTACGGGTCACGGCGTGGCAACCATGAAGTGATGATGCGGGGCACATTTGGGAACATCAGAATCCGAAACGAAATGGTGCCGGGAGTAGAGGGAGGATATACCCAGTACATTCCCACCGGCGATCAAGTCTCCATATACGACGCAGCCATGCGATATACCGGGGAAGACACTCCTCTCGTCGTATTCGCTGGAAAGGAATACGGTACAGGTTCAAGCAGGGACTGGGCGGCCAAGGGAACCCGACTCTTGGGTATACGTGCCGTTATAGCCGAGAGTTTTGAGAGAATTCATCGATCCAATCTTGTCGGAATGGGAGTGCTTCCTCTTCAATTCCAAGAAGGAGAATCTCGAAAGACGTTGGGTCTAAACGGGTCCGAATCCATTAGCATTGGCTTCGTACCAGGGGAATCGACGATTGCGACGCGCCAAACTCTTCAATTGACGGTAAAGCGGTCGTCTGGCGAGGAACAAATCACCCCGGTGTTGAGTCGAATCGACACCGACAATGAAATCGAGTACTTCCGTCGTGGCGGAATTCTTCAATACGTCCTCGATAACGTCTTGAAGGAAGCAAGCTGACCTCCATTCGCGGTCGCACGGATTCTGAGAGAAATGCCTTACGAACATCAAGGAGACTTCTCCGCTGAGGACGAAGCGCTCTATCGAATTAGACACAGCTTAGCCCATGTGTTAGCGCAGGCAGTACTGAGCATTCGAGAAGGCTCTACTCTGGGATTTGGACCTCCGATCAGAGATGGTTTTTACTACGACTTTGCACTGTCAGAACCAATTACCGACGAAGACTTTCCAGAGATCGAGCGCAGAATGCGCAAGATTCTCAAGAGTGGCCAACGCTTCTACTGTGAAGAGCTGGCCAAGGACGAAGCCCTCTCAAGACTCGACGAAATGGGCGAGCCATACAAACGCGAGTATGCAGTCGAATTGTGCGAGAAGAATGGACTCGATTCACTAACTTTCTATCGAAACGGACCTTTTGTTGACATGTGCGAGGGGCCTCATGTCGACACAACGAAAGAGATCCCACGAGACGCATTCAAGCTTCGAAGCGTTGCTGGTGCATATTGGCGTGGCGATTCCGCCAATCAAATGCTCACCCGAATTTATGCGTGGGCTTTTAAGACAAAAGATGAGCTCGATCAATACGTCAAAGCCTATGAGGAAGCACAACTGCGCGACCACAAGAAGCTGGGGCGGGAGCTGGGAATTTTCACCATCGACAACGATATTGGACGTGGTCTCCCTCTTTGGTTGCCCAACGGTACCGTCATACGCGATGAATTGGAGAAACTCGCCGTTGAGCTTGAGTTCAAGGCAGGCTACCAACGAGTCGCCACACCCCAAATTGCGAAACAGGACCTGTTCTTTCAAACTGGACACCTTCCTTACTACGCCGACGACATGTATCCGCCGATGGAACTGACCGAGCAAACCGACGACGGCGAAGTAACCAAGGAAGCGTACATGCTTCGACCCATGAACTGTCCGCACCACCACAAGATTTTCGCCGCTCAACCGAGGAGTTATCGAGAGCTTCCCGTTCGGCTTGCCGAATACGGACACGTCTATCGTTTCGAGGAATCGGGTGCTGTTAGTGGGCTTTTGAGAGTGCGTGGCATGTGCATGAACGATGCTCACATTTACTGTTCCGAAGACCAGATAAAGTCTGAGTTTCAAGCGATCATGGAACTCTACGACGAAGCCTACCGAATTCTGGGATTGGAGACTTATTACCTACGACTCTCGAAATACGATCCCGATGATCCAAAACGGAAGGAGAAGTATGTAGAAAATCCAGAAGCGTGGAATCGGTCAGAAGCACTAATAACCGAGCTAATGGACGAAATGGGCGTGGACTACGCTGAAGGTATCGGAGAGGCGGCGTTCTACGGTCCCAAAATCGATGTGCAGTTTCCGACCGTAACGGGACGAGACGAGTCTGTGAGCACTATCCAATTGGATTTCGCAATTCCGTCTCGCTTGAATCTCTCCTACATTGGACCGGACGGAGAAGAGCACGTACCTTACTGCATACATCGAGCACCACTCTCTACTCACGAAAGAATGGTGGCTTACTTGATTGAGCACTACGGCGGAGCATTTCCCACTTGGCTTGCCCCTGTTCAGGTTCAAGTAGTTACTGTCTCCGAACAGTTTCATGAGTACGGCAAACGCATTGTTGACCAATTGCGGTCCCGCTTCGTTCGGGCTGAATTAGCACCCGAATCGGATACAGTTTCAAAGAAAATACGTCAAGGAACGGTGTCAAAGATTCCAAATTTGCTGATTGTCGGTGCCCGAGAGCAGGAAGACGGTACGGTAACCCACAGACGTTACGGGATAAGAGAGCAAGTAACCATGCCGTTGGGGAAATTTGAAGACTTGATTTTGAAAACGATCAACAGCCGCTCCTTGGACTTCCAAGAGGCTTAAATCGTCGTAAAGCCACGTTCTTCCCTCCATGGGTAGATCCGTCGATGATTGAAGAGACCCGATTTACACAATAGGGGGCTTTAGCTAGAGCAAACAAGCCTTGACCGGCGATGCAAGCTCGGAGCGCCCGAAGTACTCTCAATTGTCTGACAGGAATAGATTCCGCTAACCGCACCAAGAATGCAAGTTGAACCTAACAGGTGCGTCGACCGGAATGGCTAACACCACTTCAATTTAAATGCCAAACGACACCAACATGTACTCCGAAGAACAGAGAGTCGAGCCGTTTGAGATCGTGGTAGTACGATCGTTCTATGATGGCGGTTCTTTGAGTAAACGACTAGGAGTAGTGTCTTTAGATGACTTCGCAAATCTCTTTGAAGTGCGTGAATTGTTGGGGCGCAAGTATCCTTCCAGGTTCCATTCACAAGAGGTTAAGGGAGTTGTAGATCAGCTCTTGTTAGAACAAAGCCTCTTCTAATACATACACGCTTCGATCTATTGATTGCGCGGGATCGGTAGGTCTTGTGAGGATGTGAGATCCGTCTTCGGCAGTCGTCTCTTGTCGGAGCTGTGAGAGAGGATCGAACAAGAGACTACATTCAATTTCCGATTCAATCACTCACGGGAGTCGATGATGTCTACATCGGAAGGTTCATATTCCATTACGTAACGAACCAAGTACTTATCTCTAGCTCGCAAGTACGCACGCTCTGAAATGTCTCCTCGATTCGCCATCTCCTCAAGCCGGTGCAGGCTGCGTTCAATGCGTTCCTTCTCTTTTGACGAAAGATTTTCGTAGGAATCAGGTCCAGCACGCAGAAAGTTTCTGTCTGCTATACCGAAACTTGCAGGTTCATACGCAATCGTCCTGTTGACAAATCTGAGGGCTAGGTAAGTTGCCTCAACAAAAAAAAGAACAGCTAGGACTCGAAACAGTGTTTGTGAGCCAGCCAAACTAAACGCATACAAAGCAATAGCGGCGTTACAGCCTTGAATCAAAATCCAGACAAAGATCGCTGAAAGAATTGGTGTAAGCTGGGAACCCTTTGCACCTTCTCCACTATGTTCTTTCTGCGAAATCGAATGTGCAATTCTGTCCATAGCACTTGCGATGTACCTCAGAGACTGTGCTAGCAACACCAAACCGAGAGTCACAAATCCAGCGAGCCAGCTTCCGATTACAAGCATGCCGATGATCAATGAAATGTAGCTTGCAATAGCTAGGACATGTAGAGCTCCTTTCCAGAGCCGTTTCATAAGGGTGAACGAGTCATGGCGAAATGCTTGGATCATTGTGAATTCCTTTTGCTCGAACGTCATCGATTGTATGGTGCAATCTAGGCTGAATTTCTACAAGATTCTTACCCACTCAAAGGTAGCTACTCCAATGTCCTTAAGATTTCACTTTGTTCATAGAGAATCACAAACCAAATTCCTACCACGACTTGGAGATCCGTTTTGAAGTTAGATTTTCGCGAGTACGCCACCTCTGAAATGATTGAACGATCCAATCAGTTCTATAGGGACTTGCTCCGGCGCAGAACAGTTCGAGATTTTGAGAGCCGGGCTATACCGGACGAAGTGATTGAGAATGCGCTCAAAGCAGCCGCTTCTGCTCCAAGCGGCGCAAATCGACAACCATGGCGTTTCGTGGTCATATCCGACTCTAAGCTAAAGCAGCAAATACGAGAGGCGGCGGAAGAGGAAGAGAGGGAGTTTTACGCCGGTCGAGCTCCCGACGAGTGGTTGGAAGCACTTCGGCCACTTGGCACTGACGAACACAAGCCATTTCTTATTGAGGCGCCGGTTCTGATCGCCATATTTCTAGAACGCTATGGAATCGATGAACAAGGCAAGCGGATCAAGAACTACTACATGCCTGAGTCCGTTGGTATTGCTACGGGCTTTCTAATCTGTGCGTTGCATAACGCGGGATTGGCTACCTTGACGCACACACCCAGTCCGATGGGCTTCTTGAATCAGGTATTGGAGCGCCCTAAACGAGAACGACCGTACTTGTTACTAGTTGTCGGCTATCCGAAGGAAAATACCACAGTTCCAGACATTGAGAAGTTTCCGCTCGACAAAGTTGTCTCATACAAGCGTTGAGACACAGTGCCAATCAAGAAGAACCCTCAACGAGTAGCAGCTCGCAAGTCTTGACCCTATTCGGTCAGCGCCAACAAGTCCTTTAGGTTGATGAAATCGTTTAGGATGTTGCCTACTTCCCTAAGTATGGAATCCGGGTCATCCTGTTCGTTTTTGTCGATTTCTTCCTGAATAGCTCGCAAATCTTCGAGAGACTCCGCAGGACCCATTGATTTTCCAACTAGACGTGCATTCTCGACTCCGAGAGCCCACAGATCATATTCATCGCGTTCCTGTTGCCGCGTTTTCAGATTCAAAGAAATCTCAGACTTCTTCTCGTCCTCCAGAATGCGCTGTTCAAAGGCTCTCAAGTACACAAAATCAGAGTCCTCGCGCGTTCTAACTGCATGTAGTTCGTCAAGCTCTTCGATGTACTGGGTCAAGTCATCGATGGGTTTGTACGTGGGACCCTCAATGACGTCAGACTCTAGTGTGCTATCAAACCGGCTCTCACCTGTCACCGAACTATCCACTACACTTGGAAACTCGATGTCAGGAGTCACGCCTAGGTGTTGCGTACTTTGACCCGTGATTCGGTAGTACTTGGCCTGGGTGATCTTTAGTTGACCTCGGCGAACCGGTACCAACTGCTGTACCGTTCCTTTGCCGAATGTTTGCTGACCAACCACCAATCCGCGACCGTAGTCTTGGATAGCTCCAGCAAAAATCTCCGAAGCAGAAGCCGACCTGTGATCAACGAGCACGGCAAGAGGCCCATCCCAAGCGACTTCGGGATTAGTGTCACGATAGGTTGAAACTCGAGATCGGGAAGGTTTTACTAGTACGGTAGGTCCAGTGGGAATAAACAATCCAGTGAGTGTGTGCGCTTCTTCCAGTGAACCGCCACCGTTTCTCCTGAGATCGATTACAAGTCCATCGATATCTTCGGCTAATAGTTCGTTAACTAGCTTGCGAACGTCGCGGGTCGCACTTCGGTAGTCCGCCTTGCCCTGACGTTTCGCTTCAAAATCCACATACATGGACGGAAGATCAATAACCCCTATTCGGCGTTGTTGGTCTCCGTTGTCAACTTCCATTACTCGCTTGCTTGCAGCTTGACTCTCAAGCTTTACGGTATCCCGCACGATGGCTACAACACGGTTTGGTTCTTCGGACTTGGGTTGTGCCAGTTCCAGATAGACAGTCGTTCCTTTCGGTCCCTTGATGAGTTGAACCACCTGATCAAGTCTCCAGCCTACGACTTCGGTTCTTGGTCCATCAGCTTCCTGCCCTACGGCGACAATATGGTCGTTTTCAATGACTTTCCCGTGAAGAGCCGCTGGACCGCCAGGAATTAAGCGTTGGATCTGCACATACTTGTCATCGTAGCGGAGCTGGGCACCGATGCCTTCGAGTGACAGCGACATCTGAGTGTTAAAGTGATCTTCTTGGCTTAGAGTGAGGTACTCTGTGTGCGGATCAAACCAACGAGTGAATGCGTTGATGTAGGTCCCAAACGCGTCGTCCGAATTCGTCTGCAATTCGTATCGAAGACCCCTTTCATAGAAGCCAGTTAAGTCCTCGATGATTGCATCGTCTGTCACATCATCGTCGCGTAGTTTCTGGCGAATGATTCTGTCGACTAGCAATTGCTCCCAGAGTCTGTCGGCATCGGCTTCGTCTCTCGGCCACTCAACATCCTTGCGCCTGTCCAGCATCATGTCGTCAGTTTGAAGATCAAACGATTCAATTCCCTTCTTCAATCGATCGATTAACCATTGATACCTATCCACTTGGCGTTCTTGGACCCGGTTGAACATTTCGAATCCGATGTCGAGCTTGCCAAGTCGCAGTGAGTCGTCAAAATGAAAACGATGCTCTTCAAATTCCTCGACGTCGCTGGCCAATAAGAACATTCGTCGCGAGTCGAGTGAATCTAAGTACTCGTCAAAGATTTCAGACGACATTTCGTCGTTGAGACGGGTGTTTTGCGTGAAATGGTTGTAGCGAACTTGGTCCACAATCATTTTCGCTGTCCGCGGGTGGTCGTCAACAGGCTTTAGTTCGGAGCTGTAACCTTCTGACCAAACCGCGATGCTAAAGCTACAAATTGCGACCAAAGACAACGTTCGCAAACAGTAATTCATCTTGTGCATCGGTTTTCCTTGTTTCATGTGTTTATTTGTAGCTCCTTTCGGCGTTCACCTGCCGAAAACTCAGGTTCGCAGGTTCAACTCGGTTCATGTTACACAATGCTTGCTAGACGCGAAATGTCAGTGTCTATTAGTTCCTCTGACTCCATGTGTACGAAGCAGTTCCCCCGAGAACGGTCTAGTCCCACTTACAAGCAGTGCTCAACTAGAAGAGGATGCCGTAGCCCAAAACTAAGTTTCAAAGCAATTCCTTGAAGAATCTTCTAGGACGCGGAACGAAGTTGCCTTCAATGTCAAGCGAGAACGCTACGGTATGGGCACGGCCAATAACCCTTCTTCTCTCGATGACTCCAATTGCACGAGAATCGCTGCTCCTGTCGCGGTTATCTCCCATCATAAAGTACGTTCCTTCGGGTACCTGAATGGGTCCCCAGCTCCAAGGCGCGTGATCACCCACACGTCGTTTTGCCCACATCACAACCCTACGGTCACCAAGCAGTTCTTCATAAACGAAGTGGTAAGCATCACGGTGTCGCAACGGTATCGCAGCCACTTCTTCTTCTGAGAGTGGCGCGTATGTTGCAGGAACGTCATTGATTATCAGCCGATTCTGTACCAACTGTACTGTGTCCCCAGGAACCGCAACCACTCGCTTTATTAGCAGATCTCTTGACTTAGGGCTGGGGAATGTAACGATATCACCCCGCTTCGGATGATCCCATCTGCCTATCCGCGTCAGAGTGAATGGCCATCGTATGTCGTAGGCAATTTTGTCCACAACAAGTCGGTCGCCCTCAAGGATTCCTGGCTCCATGCTTCCGGACGGAACGTGATTCCAATCTGCAATTGCAGATCTAAATATCAACATGAGAATCACAAAAACGACGAAAGCACGCCACTCTCTCCAGAATGTGTGCAAGTGTTTGCGCCAGCCTTTTCGTACTTTACGGTTCTTGGCCATCGATCCCACGCATTACAAATTGGTTGATTGGACTGATTTGAGATTGATTTTCAGTCTCTTGACTCCGACTCAAACTTCTCTAACTGCTCCTTCGAAGCTTCTTTCTGATACTGATCTTTCCATTCTGAATACGGCATTCCATAGACCATTCGACGAGCGTCTTCATACGGAACTTCAACTCCCGCATCGTCTGCGGCGGCAACATACCACTTAGAAAGACAGTTGCGACAAAACCCCGCCAAGTTCATGAGCTCAATGTTCTGAACATCGGTTCTCTCCTTCAAGTGCTCGACTAACCGGCGGAATACAGCAGCTTCCAATGCGTCTTGTGATTGCTGACTTTCGTCTACCATGACTGCGCCTAATTTGGCCGTGTAGGAGGTGCAAGATGGTAGCAAATCCCTACGACGTCCAAACTGTGTAGAAAGGACACACTTATGGAGCTAATCTTCAGCTACGAAGTAATTTCGGGCTTTCTGACCCTAACCGTTCTCGAAGTCGTACTGGGCATCGACAACATCGTCTTCATCTCAATCTTGACTAACAAGCTTCCGGAGCGCCAACGGAACGTGGGTCGCGTTATCGGATTGAGTGCGGCGATGATTGCAAGGGTTCTCTTACTGCTTTCATTGAGTTGGATGATGGGGCTTACAGCACCGTGGTTTCAAATAGCAGGACATGCGTTCAGTGGAAGAGACGTCATCTTGCTCATTGGCGGATTATTTCTCATCTTCAAAGGTGTTAGAGAAATCAACAATTCTCTCGAAATCGTCGATGAGTCTGCTGGCAAATCCGCAAAAACGGCAACTTTTGCAGGAGTGATTGTGCAAGTTGCATTGGTAGACATCGTCTTTTCTCTTGACTCAGTGATAACTGCAGTTGGGCTAGTTGAATACGTGGGTGTCGCGATTGCCGCCATCGTCATTGCAATCCTGGTGATGATGTTTGCCGCCGCTCCAATCAGTAAGTTCATTGACTCCAATCCACCCATCAAGATGCTTGCCCTGTGTTTTATCGTGCTCATAGGTGTTGTCCTCGTCATCGAAGGTTGGGGAGCGCATGTACCGAAGGGCTATATCTACATCACGATGGCGTTCTCATTCGGCGTACAGATGTTGAATATGCTTCTGAGTCCTAGAGCGAAAGTTCCTCTGCGTAAAGCGCAACTGGGAGACTTGTACTACTCAGCCGTCCCGCATGAAACTGCAACAGAATCCTAGGAAAGTCTTAAGAAGCAATAAGGAGCAGACTTAGATTCCTAGTCGCAACTTCAGTTTACGGTAGGCTAGTCTTATGTGGACGCTGGGTTTGGTCGTACGTCTCGTAAGAAAACGAGGTTACCCTTAGTCGATCGCTCAGGAGAGAAGTAGTAGCCCTCGGAATTGAACGCCTTGATCTCCTTTCTTGTGCTAGCTCGGTTCAAGACAAGATGTCGCGCCATTAGTCCTCGTGCCCTCTTCCCAAAGTAGCTCATGAACCTATAGTCGTCACCGTGTTTCTGAAGGAAACGGCAATTAACGACTGGATAGTTGATGCGCTTTTGGATTGTTTCAGGAAAATACTCGCTTGATGCGCAATTCACCAACAACGGGTTGCGTTCGCTGTCCAGTTCGGAATTCAGTTGGTCGGTAACCGTCGAGCTCCAGTACCCATAAAGGTCTCTACCACCGTTAATCCTGAGACCAGTCCCCATTTCCAATCTGTAGGGATGAATAAGATCAAGCGGGCGCAACACACCGTATAGTCCTGACAGAATACGTACCCGTCGTTGGGCAGAAGTTAGGTCACGTTCCGAAAAATCTTTCGCCCCGAGCCCGAGATAGACATCCCCGCGGAACGCAAGTGCGGCTTGCCGACCATTCTTGGTGTTGGGCTGCCAGTTTGCATAGCGTTCTGCGTTCAACTCGCCTAGTTCACCACTGATACCCATCAGTTTGGACACCTTACTTGCATCGAGTTGGCGCAGCTCATAAATGAGCTCTTGCGCCTGATTCAGGAACATGGGTTCCGAACGCTTTCTCGTCGCTATCTTCGTCTTGAAATCCAGATTTTTCGAAGGGGACAGCAATACGAGCATGATTCTCTACATCCGTTGTACGTTAGCTGAAGACAATAATTTTAAGATACAAAAATTCTTCCGCTTTGTGGAGAGTAACAGGTTTCCGCTAGCTGAAGATCACCTTACCCAATCGAATAAATACTTGAACAAAATTCAAAGAATCCCTGCGTGTGTCAAACACTATCATTAGTGCAGGTATGTTTGCGTGAATTAACTTCGACACAAGCTGTGCAATCTCGTGGTAGAACTTGGATCGGGCGCATGCGAAGCCGAAATGAGGACGTATTCACGCTCCGACCCGAGTTCGGGTTCCTCGCGGTTGCAGATGGCATGGGAGGTACATCCGCTGGTCATATTGCCGCCCGAATCGCAGTAGATGAGGTGTCCGATCACCTACACGCGATCAGCAAGAGTCGAGCTATTTCTTCCAACGACATCGTGGAGGCTATAACAAGTGCCAATTTGGTAGTTCACGAGCGAGGTCAAATCTACACTGACTTTCAAGGGATGGGCACGACGCTGGTTTCAATCGTCGTAAATGAATATAACGCGACATTGGGGCATGTTGGAGACTCCCGAGCGTACTTGCTGAGGAAAAAGGAGCTCACTCGCATGACTCGAGATCACTCAGTTGTGCAGGACCTTGTGGACCGAGGAGAACTCACGTTGGAACAAGCACGGGTGGCACACAATCGCAATATTGTCACACGATGCATTGGTCCCTTCGAGCATGTTGAACCGGAAATCACTGTGCACGAGCTTCAACCTGGCGACGTAGTTATGATGTGTACAGACGGGGTATCAGACTTCATTTCAGATGAGGAAATACGCGAAATCATGGATGCACACTCGCACAGTCTCCCTATCTTGTTAGGTAGCCTGATCGAGACAGCAGACAAACACGGAAGCACCGACAATATCACCGCTGTGGTAGCCAAGTTCAAGTAATGACTGTTCAGCAAGTAATCGAGTCCAAACTAGCTACACTCGATCCGAGCCACCTGGAGGTTGTCAACGAGAGCGGCAATCACAACGTTCCTCCGGGGTCGGAGTCTCACTTTAAGGTTGTCTTGGTGTCGTCAAGATTTGAGGGACTTCGAGCGATTCAGAGGCACAGGGTAATCCATGAACTGTTGTCAGAAGAAATCAGCGGCCCAATTCATGCGCTGGCCCTTCACTTGTACACCGACGCTGACTGGACAAAAAGGTTTGGAGAAGCACCAAAATCTCCACCGTGTTTAGGTGGATCAAAAGCAGGCTAGCCTTCAGGTGATGCAGTGTTCATTGCGTCTTTCTACAAATTTGTTCAACTTCGCGAGCTTGAAGAACTGCGTGCTTCAGTTGAGCAGACATGCCGTGATAGAGGTGTCAAAGGGACTATCATTCTGGCAACGGAAGGCATTAACGCTTCCATTGGAGCACCTTCAGAGAAAGACCTCGAATCCTGTCTAGACGAGATACTTGGCTCTCTGAGTCTAGGCAACCTTCTTATCAACCGCTCAAAGTCTGGACCTACAACCGATGTATTTGACCAATTAATCGTGCGAGTGCGTGGAGAAATCGTGACGTTTGGAGAGTCGTTCGACTTCAGCAAACCGAGACTACCAAAGGCCGACTCCGACTATTGGAACAAAATGCTCAATGATCCAAATTGCTCTATTCTGGATGTACGCAATGAGTATGAAGTGCGGCTCGGACGTTTCGAGCGTTCCATTAGTCCAAAAACACATTCCTTTGGCGAGTTTCGAGATTGGGCAGAGAACGCCCATCCCAAGTTGAAGAGAAATCCGATTGGCATTTATTGCACAGGAGGCATCCGATGCGAAAAAGCAGCACAACTTCTTGACGAATCCGGTTTTGAGAGAGTGACGCAATTAGACGGTGGGATATTGAACTATCTCGCATCCAAACCCGATTCGTCGCACTGGACCGGGGAGTGCTTTGTGTTCGACAAACGGGTTTCGGTAGATGCTGACTTGCAAGAAGGCACTGCCACCCAGTGTCATGCGTGTCGTCGCCCGCTATCTAGAGAGGATAGAGAGACTGATCATTACGAGGAGGGGATCAGTTGTCCCCACTGCTGGAATGAAATCCCGGACCAACGCCGCGAGGGCCTGCGCGAGCGCGCTAAACAAATGGCGATAGCACAAGAACGGAACCAATACCATATAGGCAAGAAAGCTCAACCGGTAGACCCAAACAATCGGTCCTCACCCAGCAAACAATCAAGCCGAGAACGAAGTTAAGGAAATGCTCGAATCAGGACCAACTGAGAATTCCGCTAGTAGGCGCACAGCATCCAACACAAGAAGTGGTTTGGCGAGTCTCAGCAAAATTTCCAAGAAACTCAGACGTCTTGTAGGAAGAGCCATCGCCGACTATCAAATGATCAAAGACGGCGATCGGGTCATGGTCTGCGTTTCTGGAGGCAAGGACTCCTACACTCTGCTCGAAACCCTCATTTCACTACGCCGAAATGCTCCGGTTGATTTCTCTCTTGTCGCGGTAAATCTAGATCAGGGACATCCAGGGTTTCCCAAGTCGGTACTTCCAAAGTACCTTCTCGAAAAACAGGTCGAGTACGAAGTCATTGAAGAAGACACATACTCAATTACGCAAGAACTGACTCCTGAAGGAAAGATTCAGTGTCCGATCTGTTCAAGGTTAAGACGTGGAATTCTGTACACATGTGCACAGAGACTTGGAGTGTCAAAGATTGCGCTCGGGCACCATATGGACGACGTCGTTGAGACTCTATTTCTCAACATGTTCTTCGGCGGCACCATGAAGTCGATGCCTCCTTATCTCGTTTCGGATGATGGCCTCAATCACGTAATCCGACCCTTGTATTACGTCAGGGAGCACTTGATCGAACAGTATTCAAGGCTAATTGGACATCCAATCATTCCCTGCAACCTGTGCGGAAGCCAGGAGCAACTTCAAAGGCGCGAACTAAAGAAAATGATTCAATCCTGGGATCTTTCGCATCCGGGTCGTGTAGAGGGTATTGCTCGAGCAATCCGGAACATCAAGCCTTCACATATGGGAGACCATCGTCTTTATCCGTTCGGCACGAACACGTCCGCTATCAGCCTCTTGAGTGTCCAAGCTGCTACCAATGCATCGGATTGAGCGCGATGATTAAGATTCCTTTCGGGGACTTGTCGGACGAAGCCTTGAGAAACTTGATCGATGAGTTCATCACACGTGATAGCACAGTAACGGACGGTACCTTGGAGCAAAAACGTGAACGAATTTTGAGTTCGCTCAGGAAAGGGACTGTGCAAATTACCTACGATACCGACACGGAATCGGCTCACATTTGGACAACCGAGGAACTCCGGCGCATGCCCAAGGGTAGCCAAGATTGCCAAACTCCTTAGTTACCGCACACAGACTTTTCTACGAGACTTCAGGACGAGAGCTATTTGCGGGACTGAGCGCGACTGTGCAGCCCTATGAACTCGTCGAGGTCTGTGGTCCAAATGGGTCAGGAAAGACAACCCTATTACGTATGTTCGCCGGATTTCTCAAACCCGACTCGGGCCAGGTGGTACGTCATACAAAGGGTCTTGGATTTGTTGGCCATCGACTAGGTGTCGCACGCTTGCTTTCCGTACGAGAGAACATCCGTTGGTCGATTGCAATGTCGAACACCACTATCACAGAAGCCAGCACCCAAGAAGTGCTGGAACGATTTGGTCTTGGAAGCTACGTCGACACACTCGTTAAAGATCTATCTGCGGGTCAAGCCAAGAGAACTGCATTGGCTGTGCTTGTTCTTTCAAACCACCGACTATGGCTACTTGATGAACCTACAGCATCACTCGACACCGAAGGCGAAGAATTGCTAGGTCAAGCGGTAAAGACTCATTGCCAGTCTGGAGGAGCCGCTATTGTTGCAACGCATTCGTCGTTTGCATCGAAAGCCGACAAACGTTTCGAGTTAGGCAAGACATGAAGAGATTCCTTGCAACGCTTCATCGCGACCTGACAGTTGCTCTACGAACGGGAACGGAAATGCTCAATCCACTCATGTTTCTTGTGTTGGTCGGGGTGATTTTTGCCCTGGTTCTTGGCAACGATCACGCAACTCGAGAACTCACGGGTATTCCTGTCGTTTGGACCACTGCGCTTTTTGCAAACATGCTTGCATTGGAGGGGCTATTTCGCCGAGAGCACGAGGAAGGAACACTGGCGACAATTCTTGTATCGAGTGAATCAGCATTACCAGCCACCATAGCCAAGTTGGTGGCACATTGGTTGGTAACTGGCTTGCCCATCAGCATTATTGCACCAGTAATCGGACTAAGATTTGGACTTTCGTTCGAGACCCTTTGCATGCTCACATTGACCCTGCTGGCGGGGACTCCTGTTTTAACTCTCGTGGGTGCTATCGGGGCTGCACTTGTTGTCGGCTCAGGAAGAGGAGGAGTCTTGCTCACACTCTTAGTACTGCCTTTGTTCATACCCGTATTGCTTCTTGGTATCGGTGTTTGTCAACAGTTTCACTTCAATGCAGAATATGTCCCTCCTTTCTTGGGTCTATTGGCAATCCTATCTGGATCGATCACGGCAATTCCAATTTCCATTGCACCAATTCTTCGATTCAGTCAAGACCAGTAAGTCGTACTTCCCCAAATTCGGTGTTCAGAAACTTGAAACCTAACAGATCGCGCAACAGCTAGGGACGTGAACTTCTTCTCTGACACAATGCATCGCATGTTGTCTCCCGAGAGTTTTTTCCGCGGAGCACGAATTTGGGTGAATTGCCTCTATACGATTGGAATCCTGGGATTAATAGTTGGCAGCGTGTGGGGATTGTTCTTTGTTCCGCCTGAGAAGCTTCAAGGTGATAGTTTTCGCATCATGTTTCTTCATGTGCCAGCAGCGCATCTATCTCAGATTGTCTACATCGCCTCTGCTGTGGCTGGAGTGGTGTACATCGTTTGGCGGACCAAAATGGCCGACATCTTCATGGCTTCCGTAGCACCGATTGGGTGTATTACGACTGCGTTGGCATTGATATCGGGAATCGTTTGGGGAAAACCTACTTGGGGAGTGTGGTGGGTCTGGGATGCTCGAACCATATCGGTTCTAATCCTATTCTTTCTGTTCTTTGGTCAAATTGCATTGCGCCAAGCCATCTCGCGTCCTGAGCGAGCAGCATATGCAGTGAGTGTGTTGGCCATTGCCGGTGCGATTAACATACCAATAATCAAGTATTCCGTGGAGTGGTTCCAAACGCTCCACCAGCCGGCAAGCATCACGCTGACCGAAGAGAGTGCTATCTCTATGGTGTTCCTCATTCCATTGCTCATAAACATCGCTAGTCTCTACATATATATTGCAGGAGTTGTTCTGGCGTGGATGCGTTCGCGGGTTTTGTTCCGACATCAACACACTTCGTGGGCACAAACTTGGTTGGGGAACAAGTGATTGTGATGGAAGCCCTCGCAATGGGAGACCACGGAGTCTATGTTTGGACTGTTTACTTCTTGGGCATTGTGTTTCTAATTGGGCTCGGGCTGTATCCAATACTTTCACTTAGGAATCTAAAGCGCAAACTCTCTAAAGATGAGGACGTTAAATGAACACCCTGCGACGCCGAAGAATACTGATACTAACGTTTCTCTTTTGTGGAGGATCCGTTACCGTCGCGTTGGCGATCTTCGCACTTCAACAAAACATCAACCACTTTTATCTTCCCGCTGAAGTACTTGACGGCACCGCCCCAATTGCACGCGAAATACGAGCCGGCGGGATGGTTGTTCAGGATAGTGTGAAACACTACGAAGAGGGACTCAAGACGACTTTCGACCTGAGTGATCTCGAAGGCTCCATTTTCAGCGTTGAGTACGAGGGACTCTTGCCCACCCTGTTTAGGGAGGGTCAGGGAGCCATTGTGGTCGGCCAGTTGCTACCTAGCGGGACCTTTGTTGCTCATCAGGTGCTTGCAAAGCACGACGAGAATTACGTCCCGCCGGAATTGAGAGAACTACACGAAGCAAATGATCCCTGAGCTTGGACACTTTGCTGCAATTCTCGGGTTGGCTTCGGCGTTCGGAATCGTTGCAACCGGATTCTGGGGTGCTTTTACCAGCCAAGATTCATGGGTGGAAATGTCGATTCGACTTGCAAAACTCCAATTTGGAGCTCTAGCAATTGCGTTTCTACTATTGATCCTGAGCTTTCTGCAAGATGACTTCTCTGTTCTTTATGTAGCCAACAATTCAAACACCGAGCTTCCTTGGTACTACAAGGTAAGTGGAACTTGGGGTGCTCACGAAGGATCTTTTCTATTGTGGACACTTGTGACTGCATGTTGGACACTTGCAGTTGCACTACGATCCAAGAATCTTCCATTGGACTTGCACGGATATGTGCTAGGAACATTGGGATTTCTGAACGTCGCTTTTCTCCTCTTTCTACTCGCATCTAGCAATCCATTTGATCGACTAGTACCCAATGTGCCTCTTCAAGGTGCTGACCTCAATCCCATACTGCAAGACCCGGGTCAAGTCATTCATCCTCCCATGCTCTACATCGGTTATATAGGATTTGCGGTGGCGTTCAGTTTTGGCATAGCAGCACTGTGCACCGGCAAACTTGATTCCGCGTGGGCACGGTGGACCCGACCCTGGGTGAACATGGCTTGGGGATTTCTCACGATTGGAATTGCCTTAGGTAGCTGGTGGGCGTACTACGAGCTAGGCTGGGGTGGTTGGTGGTTCTGGGATCCTGTAGAAAACGCATCCTTCATGCCTTGGTTGGCCGGCATAGCTCTCATCCATTCCCTTGCAGCGACGGAAAAGCGTGGAGCATTCAAGAATTGGACGATTTTGCTTGCGTTGCTAACGTTTTCAATGTGTCTGGTGGGGGCTTTTCTCGTTAGGAGCGGAGTGTTGACAAGCGTGCACGCGTTCGCTGTGGACCCGCAACGTGGGTTGTTTCTGCTCGGAATCTTGGTTGTGGTGGTAGGAAGTGCGCTCTATCTCTACTTTGTGCGAGCTTCGACCATTCGAAGCCGAATCCAATACTGGGGGATGTCCAGAGAGCTCCTACTCCTCATCAACAATGCGTTACTCGTAATTGCCGTCATCACGATCATGCTCGGGACCCTCTATCCCATCGGCTATGAATGGTTCAACGATGGAGACAAACTGTCAGTGGGAGGTCCCTATTTCAATCGAATCTTCTTGCCATTAATGCTTGTTTTGGCGTTCTTTCTGGCTCTTGCTCCCATATCACAGTGGAAAAACACACCGATGTTGCTCGTAAAGAAGAGCTCAATTCTGCTAGCTGGTTCCGCCGTTGTTGCCTTGGTCCTACCTTGGATACTCTGGAGTTCATTGAATTTTGGCGTGGCTTGCGCTGTAGCGCTCGCATTGTGGATCGTTGCAACGCACTGCAAATCACTCTGGCGACAACGTAACTCTCTGACCTTAGGTTTTGTAGGGATGGTTGTTGCGCACGTAGGATTTGCAATCGCGATTTCGGGAGTGGCTGTCACTAGTGCATTCTCTGACGAACGAGATGCTCGATTACAACCTGGTCAGTCATTAGTTCTCAATGACAACACCTATGAGCTTGTTGATGTTGGACAAACACAAGAACAGAACTACATCGCTGACCGAGCCCACTTCAGTGTGAACGGCGGCATGAGTATGTATCCGGAGAGACGCAACTACCGTCTGCGTCAGACAATCACCACAGAGGCCGCAATATCTCCCGGTCTATTTCGCGATTTGTACATATCCCTAGGGGAACCGATTGGCAATAGGTCCTGGGGTGTTCGTGTGCAAGAAAAGCCTCTAGTGCGATGGATTTGGTTTGGCGCCTTTGTCATGGCAATCGCTGCAATGGTTGCCTGTCTGGACAAACGCTACAAGCGCTTAGCTAGACGTGACGCTATTAAGGCAGCAACGTCGGAATGACCCGGCGTCAACGAAAAATCCTGTTGGCTAGCCCTTTATTGGGATTCTTCGCATTGGCATTTATCTTGACCATCGGTTTTGATGTTGGGCGGCATGACATCCATCCGTCTTCATTATTGAACAAGTCTTTTCCTGAGTTTGAACTTCCCTCACTCCATTCTCAAGAAACTATTCAACTAAGTGATCTTCTCGGAGAACCTCGACTCTTCAATGTTTGGGCTTCATGGTGTAGCGCTTGCAGGACCGAACACAATCTCTTGCGTCAAATCGCGGAGCGCAACGACGTTTCCATCGTCGGAATCAACTACAAGGACCGTCGGCACGATGCCCTGTCGTGGCTTTTCGAGCTCGGTGACCCCTATTCACTGAGCATTCTTGATTCAAGTGGCGATCTTGGTGTTGAGCTTGGTGTCTACGGGGCACCTGAGACTTTCCTGATGGATGCGAAGGGTGTCATTCGATACAAGCATGTCGGTCCTCTAACAGAGGAAGATTGGACAAACCAGATCGTTCCCATCCTAACGAGTTGGGACTGAGAATGTTTGCATCTGCGTTTTTCGTTCTCGCACTGAGTGTCGGTGTTGGGGTGGATGACTTTCAGTTCGATTCCCAATCGGACGCTAATCGATATTCGAGACTGATCGAAGAATTTCGTTGTCCGAAGTGTCTCAATACAAACCTAGCTGGATCCGACGCTCCCATTGCGCAAGATCTGCGACGAGCTGTGCACAGGCTGATCAGCGAAGGCAAGACAGATAAAGAAATTCGAACATACATGCGAGATCGGTACGGCGACTTCATTCTGTACAACCCCCGATTGACACCTAAGACCCTAATGCTCTGGTTCACACCGGTTCTTCTTGTGTTGGCCGGTATTTGGCTCATTCTTCGGCTCAAGGACAGGCGGTCGTCCGTCGCTCTTACAGCCGAAGAAATTGAACGATTGCGCGACCTGACTTCGTGATATTTTTAGTCTTCGTACTTGTTCTTGCAATTGTTGGGTATTGGATCCACCTTGATACGAAATACCACCTCAATCGAAAAAGGTGGACGCGACGGGATGCGAATTTGGTCATCCACGAAGAACGAAAATCCGATCTCTCCGACGAGCAAGTCTCTGATGAGCCGGACGAAAGAGAACAAGCATCGGACATCGATCTGATCTTGCTGGACGATGTAGGCTCCGAAACTACTTCTGAAACACCTAGCATGTCGAGTGGCTGGTTCCCCTATGTAACGGCTGCAACTCTTGCGGTTCTTGCCCTTGCTGGCTACTTCATTTGGGGAGACCCCTTTGCTATTCGTCTGGAGAGCATCCGTGATCAAGCACAAAGCGCTTCCACCCAGGAAGAGCTAAACGAGGTCATTGAACAGCTTCAAGCAAGAAATTCTTCTAGACACGGCGACATGGCGTCTGCCAATTATTTGATCAATGTCTACTTCATCAAAGAGGATTATGAGAGTGTTGTGCGAGAGCACAAGTTGGCCGAGAAGAGAGGTACTAACTCACTGATCTCCGACGTTGATCGCGTCCAAGCGGCTTTCGAACTTGATGGTTACAGAATTACAGACGAGACACAGATTGTTGTTGATCGCATTCTTGCACAAATACCGGATCATCCTTTGATTCTGCAATTACTTGCCCTCCAATCATATGCGCTCAATGATTTCTCCAAGGCTCGTGAATTTATCGAGAGACTTTTGCGTCAACCAGTCGGACAACGCGTTGTCGAGCTGTTTGATCCCATCCTGTCAAGGGTCAATAGCAATCTTGAAGCAGACCATGTCGGGGTACGAGTAAATCTGCATATCGAAAACTTAAGGACACCTCACCAATGGCTCACCGTGTTCGCACACACTGACGACGGCTCTGCTCCAATTGCTGTCGTGCGGCGAGCCAATGCCACCCCTGGTACCTACGCATTGCTACTAGATGACATTGTGTCGATGGTTCCCGGGAGAAATCTTTCTTCTTTCGATCGCGTTGCAATAGTTGCTCGTCTGTCTCCAAGTTCGAATGTCGCCGACGTAGCACAAGCAAGTCAAATTCAAAGTGGTTGGGTAAGTCCTTCGTCAAATGCCACTGTTTCAATGCGATTGTCAGAAAGTGTCGCTAGCGACTCGATTGCTGTCACAGTTGCACTGAACCAAGGTTTGAAGGCCGAAGACGATTGGCCAGTGTTCATCATTGGAAGACGAATCGATACGCCCGGACCTCCATTGGTCGTCAAGCGAGTTCAGGTGAGCGACCTGCCGATATCGCTTTCTCTTTCCGCAAACGACACCATGCTGCCTGAGACCGAGTTTCCCGAAGGCGACATAGAGGTGTTCGCACGTGTGTCTAGTAGCGGGAGTGCAAGTCGAAGCGAAAACGACATTGAGAGCGACAAAATTAGGGCTAGGCTCGGTCAAACCATTGGGTTGATGTTGGACAAGGTGGTAAAGATCAGCAATGAACCGTGACTTGAAGACTGAGTCGTCCAAGTGGCGTTGAAGTCGGTTCAAGTTCTCTTTTGCAAAAAACCCGCGGATACGGTAGAGCTCAATTCTTTGAAGTCAAACTGAGCAGACTAAGAGTGCTGACTCACCGTGCCCAACACCGCCCTCTGAAACGTACCTATTCCGATTCTTGGGGTTACGTTTTTTGTCTCCATGGATTAATCCGTGGATCATCCGAAAACGTTTGGGCGCACTCGGCCCAACCTGCGGGAAAACGTAGATCGATGGAAAATTTCAATCAAACAGTCTGAGCTTGAAGAACTTTCTTGGTACTCGTGCGGGATTTCCGCGGTTCAAAGTACACCTTAAAGCCATCATCTGGATGAGGTGTTGGTATGGGCCTGATCTTTAGGGTGTATTTGGACGAACCCATCTTTATGTCAAAAAAGTGGATGAGAGTCGCGATATTCGTCATGACAAGCAGCTGAGCGAAGTCTGCGCCAAGGCATCTATGTGCACCTACACCAAAGGGAACGAATGCTCCAAGCTGGCGATGCTCGTCGCGACCTGGCAGATAGCGATCAATATCGAACTCAGTGGGATTCGGGAAATACTCCTCCAAGAGATGTGGAACACTTGTCGCAATCATCACTTGTTCACCTGCCGGAATCCTATAGCCTTCAAAATCGAAGGAATTCGAGACAGTTCGGACAATTGATGGAGTAACCGGCCACATTCGCAACGACTCCATCATGGCTCGACCAATAACGTCCAGTGTGGCCAGTGCAGACGTTCCGTTAAGGTGTCCTTCAAAGAACTGCTCTGCCTCTTCTCTTGACCGCTCCATCAGTTCAGGTTGTGTAAGCATCGCGTAGAGGAGAAATGAAGTAGCGACTGCAGCGGTTTCCAAGCCTGCAAAGTATGGTCCCAGTGTGGTCAAGGTGTAGTCGGTCTCAGGCACCAGAGCGGGATCTTCGCGGTGCATCTTGAGGCACATGTCAATCAAGTCTGGACTTCTGTCTTGGCGCAAATGGGGGTCGTGGGCTTCAATCACCTTTTGGGAAAATTGCTTGATTCGTCGATGAGCCCTGTTTACGCGCGGACGGGAAAGTTCCAAACTCGGTCGCGCTTTTGTGACTCGAATTAACAGCATCGTTTCGAGAAAGAGAATCAGATCATCAATGTAGTCCGCAGGCGATACTCCTGTAGTCAGAATGCCAATTTGCTCGGACACCAGACGCTGCATGGTGTACAGAACACGCCTGGGCTTGTCGTCCTTGGAATTGCCGATCTCTCTCTTGACAATGGAAACCACTTTATCGAGTTGATCGGACACGACACGTTGGGAATAGCCGTTGCGCATGCACTTTCTTAGTTTGACGTGATCGTCGCCGTCTACGCTTACCATCGATCGGGACGCTCCAAACTCTTGGTCAAAGTCTTGCCAAGTTTCTTTTGAACGGAGGTAGTCCCGGCCATGACGATGAACGAAATTATTCGCATTTGCGCCCGCCAAGACGGTGTACTCCCGATTCAACACTTTTACTCGGAACACGGGTCCAAGTTTCAGGTATTGCTCCGTGAGAAACTGCCCGACGTTTCCCGCCATTTCAATTGTGTTTCCAATCACCGGCAATCCGCGTACAGTCGGAGTGGGAGTACGCATACGAATCCCTCGCTGGATAGTGTCGGCGAGAGATTGCAGATTGGAGTCCGAGTGAATGGTGCTTTCAATCGAAGCTTCAATCTCTTGATACTCGTCGTTTGACATCAGTTCGCTGAATCCGTCACAGGCTTCAACGATCGCTATAAGCGTCGAATCCCTCTGACTCGCCTCGTTTCGGCTAAGGAGAACTTCCATCAAACGCGTCCGGACCTCGATCTCACTTGAGTCAACGGAACTTGGGTACTTCCGAGTGTCGCGCACCCACCGAGAACGCTTGAAGACTCCGTCTTCATCGACTCGCAAAACACCACAGGAAACAAGGCGTCGAAGCCCCAAGTCGCGGAGCACTTCCGCTCGAAGTGCTGTGTGTTTCAACCAAAAGAGCAGGTCTCGATCACGTTTGCTTTCAGCGATGTCCGAAAGAGTCGGGTCTAGGAGATACTCGCCAGTTGGAGCATCATCAATGACTGACAGTTTGTTGCCCGAAGCATTGATTTTGTGTAGCAACAAGAGATCTGCAATGACACCAGCAGCCATCGCCCAATCCAATCGATCGGGGTCGATGTGTACGAACGATCCCTCGTTCTCGTCAACAAAAAGAACAATCAGTTCTTCGGTAATGGTTAGGTTTGCCATATCTCTCCGGACTCAGTTTGCTTTCCTGAATCTACATTGCTCCGTATACAGAAATCTTCCACCGAAATTAGACCGCAATTCCCCAGTGTAGTTACACAAATGATCTATATTCTGCTTTATACAGATGGTGACTCGCTTTCAACAATGTCCGCCTTAACCTCTTTGTCTGTCTAGTCGCTGTACAAGGCAATTGCAGGAATCGTCACGCGGAGCTCGACATTCCCACCCGAGAATCATAGGAATCGAATTCGGACAGCTTGAGAGCAACAAATTGACGGTTGCGTCATGATGCGGCGTGAGAGTTGCTCACGCAATACTTGGTACTAAGCGCTCACCTCAAGCATTTCACGCGCTGTCTTTGCCTTCGCGACGATTCCCAATTGATACTTTTCCAAGTCAAACTCTTGATCTCCCATTGCTCCGACCGAGTAACGCTTGTAAACACCCTGTGCAATGGCAGCTAAACGCCAATGCGAGAATGCTCGATAGTAGCTAATCTGAGCAAGGCTTCTTCCCGTGAGTTTTTCGTACCGTTCACAAATCTCGGCACGCGATGGGAATCCACCAATACTTGTCGGCGAACCATCTTTCGGTATATCGGTGGGTTCTCCCCAATTGTTTAAGAGATAGCCAACATCAGCCAAGGGGTCTCCTAGAGTGCACAGTTCCCAATCCAAGAGAGCAGCCATGGATCCATCACGGATGATCATGTTCCCGGGACGATAGTCACCATGTACGATTGACGCTCCAATCTGCTCGGGATGTTTTGCATGGAGAAGACGTAGTGTCTCGTCCATGTCCGGAATCTCGTGCGTCTTGGTAGCTTCCCACTGTTGCGTCCAACGTTTGAGCTGCCTCTCGATATAGCCTTGCTTACGACCAAGCTGACCAAGACCAACGTCATCTGGAGTGGTTAGATGAAGGTGAGCAAGCACATCAATCACGTGAGTCCCAAAAGATTGTCGTTCGTCGTCGGAAAGTTCACCCATAACATCGGCGTTATGCGGAACGCTTCCTTCAATAAAGTCCATGACGTAGAAGGAGGACCCATTGACACTCGCGTCTTCGCAAAGACCATATGTCTTTGGTACAGGAACTCGGGTATCTTCCAAGGCAGAAATGATTCGATACTCACGTCCCATGTCATGTGCGCTCTGAAGGACGTGTCCCAGCGGTGGGCGTCGCAATACGTACACATCGTCTTTCGAGTCAACAAAACGAAATGTCAGATTGGAGTGCCCTCCAGCGATTAACGAGAAATCGAGAGGTGGCTCAACAGACGGAACGTGTTCAACGATCCATCGACACACGCTCTGATACTCAATTCCTTCAACTTCAGACATGTTTATTGTGAAGCTCCTCTGCCTAAACTGTCCAGTTCAAGCTGGACTCTTGGAGTTCGTTGCTCTAATGCTACTCAATATGCCGAATCGCCGCTGTCCATCGTCAAACTTCAAGCAATTGGTTGGTCCTATCGTGGACTATGAATTTCGTTGCATAACAATACGAGAAATTGCACGCTAGAGTTTCTTTGGCAACGGCTCGCGGTGATAGACTTAGCCTTTTCATTCTCCCCATAGTCCACGAGCATCTCCAATGTCAAATTGGCCTTTCTTACAGAACGGTAAACCAACCCATATTTCCCGAGCGGAAGGTGTCTACATTTACACCAAAGAAGGTCGCCAGATTCTGGATGGTGCTGCCGGTGCAATCGTTTGCAATATCGGACACGGGCGAACCGAAGTGGCGGATGTTGTTCGGAACGCGACATTGAAAACGGACTACGTATTGCCACCGTGGCACTGCGATGAACGTGAGGATCTCGTGGATCTTCTTACGACAAAGTGGTTGCGGCCAGAATTCACTCGGGTCCACTTGACTTGTGGAGGCTCCGAAGCGATTGAAGCTGCGATGCGCATTGCTGTCATGCACTACTCTGCACAAGGCAAACCGGAAAAAGCCAAGATCATTGGTCGCGACATTTCCTATCACGGAACTACGTTTGCGACAATTTCCATCGGCGGGCACGAATCTCGCAAAGTCGGCGTTAAGCACACGCTCCAACGATTTCCGATCGCTCCTACTCCTTACACTCTACGATGCGAGAGCAACGATCCGACTCAGTTTTATTTGGACGAGTTGGAGAGTACGATCCTCGAGGAAGGTCCCGACACGATAGCAGCATTCCTTGCGGAACCGATTGCTGGAGCTAGCGGGGGTGCAATGGTTCCACCGGATGGCTATTGGGAAGGCGCAAGAGCGCTTTGCGACAAGTACGACGTTCTTCTCATCATCGATGAAATCATGACAGGATTTGGTCGTACAGGGCTGCTTTTTGGCTACCAGCATTGGCCTTTTGAACCCGATATCTTCGTGAGCGGGAAAGGTCTAACTGCTGGATACTCCCCATTGAATGCACTGTTCTCTACCGACAAGGTAGCCGAACCCATTGAACAAGCACCAGGATTCAGCGTGATGTTCCATACTTACGGATCGTTTGCACCTGCATGTGCAGCGGCATGTAAGGTTTTGGAAATCATGGACGAGGAGCGACTCGTGGAACGTACTAAAGAGATGGGTGTTGTCTTGGAGTCGAAGTTGCAAGCGGCTTTTTCGAACCACCCTCACGTGGCGGAGTGTCGCGGCAAGGGGCTGCTTCAAGCTATCGAAATTGTCAGGAATCGTTCGACACTAGAACGCTATCCCATTGAAGAAAACGTAACTGCGAAAGTCATCAAGACTGCATTCGACAATGGCGTTCATTTTTATGGCGCAGGAACTTCAATTGTTAGAGACGTGGTCTTGATGGGTCCTCCGATGACGGTGGACGAATCGCACTTAGACACCATGGTCGAAGCCCTATCTGCGGCCGTAGACACCGTCACGCAAGGTGTGAGCTAGTACTTCGAACCACAAAAACGAGACTCGCGAACTCTTGATACCTCTGGTCCTACATACTCGCTTGTCTATAGGATCTCCGGATCGCCTTCATCAAGAGAAATCTCCATTTGGAATTGTGGCAATCTTGTTCTAGGTTGCAAATCTACGACAAGAGCTTAGACTCGAATCCACAGCCAAGCGAACTTTACAGCCAAGAACTTCAAGCGAGTGATAGAACTATGATGGTTTAAACGCTCTCATTACTGTTCGTCCTTGCAATAACAGTACTCTTGCAGGTCTGTATGCACTTGTTCGATAAACCGACCTTAACGCACGTATTCGGCGACTATGTTGTGATGAAAAGGTCTGGCTTTCTTGGGATTGTCAAGGTGTTTCAGGATTCTCGCCAGATTCAATATATGTCTCGGTAAGAGCTTGATTCAATACGGATTGAAATTCTTCCGAAAATGCATCTAAGTTCCGGACTAACGCGGCGAGATGGACGTTGTCCTCCCGTCCTTTCCACATTTTTTGGTATGAACCTTCCTTGTAGCCGTTTGCTTGTCTAAACCGATTCAAGACGTGCTTTCCCTTGTAAATCCCATAGAGCTCATTTAGTGTCATTGGGGTCGCAGTCATAGTGTTCATGAAACACTTGACGTCAAATGACCCATCAAGAGCCGTTCTCGCAAGCGCTTCGACAGCATGCCGAAATTCAACGTGATCTCTACAAGCTTGTCCTGCAATCATTTCCTTTGCAACTTGATCGATCGATCTCTCCTCAATCACAATCATCGAGAGACCAAAGTGCCAAATGTCCACAATCTCAAGCTTGACCTGATCTATGTCGGTAGATTGATGCTTCCACCACTTCCACCCATAGTGATCCAATAATTCAGAACATTCGGTCCATATTGCTCTGTAAAACGGATATCCTTGAGTGTCCCACGAAGGATGGACATCCCGATTGTGCAGCAGTTGCATTCGAACCATGTCTTTAAGACAGGGTAAAAACGTTTCAAAATCAACTCTTTCGGTAACGGTTGAACGATTGTCTTGCGATGCGACCATGAGGTCAAGGATTTTCCAAATGCAAACGAACCAGGTGCCAAGTGCTGCCTAAGGCACCTTGCAAGCATAACTATTTCACACCTGAACTCAACTGTTCTTTAGGCGTAGTGAACCCCAATTGCAGCCATTACACGGTTTCGTTATGTGAAGAATCTCGTCGGACAGACAGGTCAAGTCTCGGCGAATTTCAGCTTTGAAGTGAACGGGCAAGAATTGAACTAATTGAGGCAATTGCTAGTCATACTGGAAAACGGTCGTGATCCGATCCAGCCTTGGCAAATCGATTTCAATTGACACAGAATGTAGCATTTCAAAGTGTCGCGGGTAACAATGCCCTAGCACTCATAGGTAAACTAACTCTACCTCAACAAACGCTTGGTCTTGAAATCTCAATCAAGGGACCCTATATAGATCCAGAGAGCAACGGTTTTTCTGAATGTCACATCTTCCAGTACTACCGCTGAAAGACTTGGTCGTCTTCCCCGACCAAGTAGTCCCCATCATCGTCGGGCGCACGAAGTCGATGAATGCCATCCATGAAGCAATGTCTGATGGTCACAAAATCATTACGGCCCTTCAACTCGAGAAAGACAATGAAGATCCTAATCGTGAAGATCTTCACGATGTTGGAACTCTCTGCAAAGTAGCACGAATCGAAAAACGAAAAGTTGGGGTACAGTTAATTGCTGAAGCCGTTGCCCGTGTCAGACTCGGGGATCCCGTGGAAGTAGGCGAGTACCTCGCTGTTGAGTACACAGCGCTACCCGATCTTTCGAGTCAGGCAGATAGTCTTAGTGCGGAAGCAACGGGAATTCACAAGGCAGCACTGGATCTCACGAAGCGACTGACAGACATTATCAACCCTGACAAGAGCGAGCAGGTCTTTAACCAGTTCATCGGGCAATTCAAGAATCCCGTCACTCAGATGTACCGTCTAGCTGCCTATGCTCAACACCTCACCTTAAATCAAGCGCAGGAAATCCTTGAGATTGATGACACCGACAAACTCATGGAAACGATCATGGCGTCGCTCAAGCACGAGTATTCTGTCACGCAAATTCAACGAGAAATTCAGAGCCAGGCCCGTGAAGGGCTCGAACAGCAACAGCGCGAGCACATGCTACGGCAGCAAAAGCGAGCGATCGAACAAGCTCTAGGAGAAGACGAAAGCGACGACGAAATTGCGGAGTTAAAGGACGAACTGCGTCAAGCCAACTTACCCGAGGCTGCACAGAAAGAGGTGGATCGGGAAGTTAAGCGGCTCTCCCGTATGTCGCCGAACGCCGCAGATTTTCAGGTCGCACGAAGCTACCTTGAACTTGTCGCGGAATTGCCGTGGAACATCATCACGGAAGACAATCTCGACCTCAAACACGCTGAGAACATTCTGAACGAGGACCACTTCGGACTAGAAGAAGTAAAAGACAGAATTCTTGAGTCCTTGGCGGTGCTACAACTCAATCCTGATGCAAAGGCATCAATCTTGTGTTTTGTGGGCCCCCCTGGTGTGGGTAAGACTTCTTTGGGACAGTCCATTGCACGAGCAATGGGGCGAAAGTTTGAGCGGATGAGCCTAGGAGGACTTCACGACGAAGCGGAACTACGCGGACATCGAAGAACCTACATCGGTGCAATGCCAGGCCGTATCTTGCAAGCAATCCGTCGCTGCGGAGTTCGTAATCCAGTGCTCATGCTTGACGAACTCGACAAACTCGGCGCGGATTTTCGCGGTGACCCCTCAGCCGCACTGATGGAAATCCTAGATCCAGCACAAAACAAGGAGTTTCGAGACAACTATCTGAATCTTCCCTTTGACCTGTCAAAGGTGCTATTCATTACGACGGCAAACACGCTGGAGGGAATATCACGTCCACTGCTCGATCGTATGGAAGTCCTTGAGCTCACAGGCTACAGCGAACTTGAGAAGCTTGAAATAGCGAAGCGCTACCTCATTCCTAGGCAAACACTCAATGCGGGACTGAAGGACAAACACATGAAGTTTACGGGTGAGGGCCTCAAGCACTTGATTCGGCGTTACACTCGCGAAGCAGGAGTTCGTTCTCTCGAGAGAATTATTGAGAGCATAGCTCGAAAGAGGGCAAAGAACAGCCTAATGCTCGAAAGCGATCAGGACTCTTTGGATGTCGACACGATTGTCAATCTTCTCGGACCTGAAAAATACAAGGAAGATCGAAGTCGCAAGTCTCTTACGAATGGTGTGGCAACCGGATTGGCGTGGACTGAAACGGGCGGAGATGTCCTCTATGTCGAAGCATCGCTTACCGCGAAGGACGAAAAGGTCACGATCACCGGTCATATCGGCCAAGTGATGCAAGAGTCAGCAAAAGCCGCACGAAGTTACATTTGGGCTGCTGCGGAGGACCTGCATATAGACCGCGAAGCTATTGAAGACTCAGGTGTACACATTCACGTTCCGGCAGGTGCAGTTCCGAAGGACGGCCCGTCTGCGGGCATCACGATGGCAACTGCGCTTGCCAGTGCCTACAGCGAGAAAGTTGTACGAGACGACATAGCAATGACAGGAGAATTGACTCTTACTGGATTGGTTCTTCCCGTCGGCGGGATACGAGAGAAAATCCTGGCGGCGCACCGTTCAGGAATTCGTCACGTGATTTTGCCCAAAGATAATGAATCGGAGCTCGAAAAGCTACCTGACAACGTACGTGGTGAAATAGAGGTCAGTCTCGTTGAAAACTTGTCAGATGTAGTAAAGATAGCTATACCCGAGCTAGGAGACTAAGCTCTCCTCACTCAGCTTCGTTTGGCTCTTTCCTGCAGTCAGTCGTCCGGCTAACTCCGGCTAGATTCTCGTGGTTCCCTGACATGCTCCAGAAATTCCAGTTGTGGCAAGACAACCTGATCACACTCGAACCCACATCGTAAGTCTCATAGCCCTTGTACTTCTGCCTTAGCAATCTGGCGACTTCAGGTGACATGGCTCTTATCGAAGCCTGACAATCTAGCCTCAACCACCACAGTTTTTCCCAGTCCTCTGAATAGTGATCGAGTACAAGAGCTGCCCGCGGGTTAGCTTCGAGATTACGAACCCGACGGAGTATTGCCTTCGACTTTGGTTTTCCGTCAATCGGGCAAAAGATCAGATCACCGAGCCGAACGAAGACCACTGGTACGACGTGAGGAACATTGTCAGCAACTGTTGTGAGGAATCCCCGTCCCGTTGAGTCCAAGACTTCCCTAATCCACGCTTTCACAACTCTCCAGATCTCTTTCCAGAATAAATTGGGAACTTTAGCATTCCCTAGAGCTTCGTAACAAGACGTTGCGAAGATCCAGCATGTCCTTTGACTGTTCAATGTACCGTAATGGAAACATATTGCGTCGAAGTTGGTGTTGAATCCTTGGGAATAATGGATGCCTTTACAACATGTCTACCTGTTACCAATTGCCAAAAATACTCTGCACCACTTGAATGAAAACTCTTACTGTCAATATTCCCGACCACAGAGTTTGTATTAGTGACCCCTTTTCGGACCACTCCGCGGGCTTGAAGCTCTTAGGGGTCTCTGGGATCTAGCGTGCCATTTGGGGAATGACAATCTTCCTTACTCCTATCAGTAGGCAACTCACAACAGCTTGAAGAGCTTGGGCCATTCGTTCCGTTGGACATTCATGTCATTTCGGCAAATCGCAACGCGTTCATACCACGGAGTAAGCAATTTCCGGGGGTCGGCAACGACCTATAATGTGAAATGATTGAGTCATTTACAGCGCAGGACGCTTACGTCTTTTGCTGTCCACCAAATAGAGGAAAACTATGAGCGACGTAGACGGTACCTGGAACACAGTAGTTAACACACCAATGGGTGAGCAACGTGGCCAACTTACTGTAAGTTCTGATGGCGACAGCTTCACTGGAGCAATGTCAGGAGATCGCGGAACGCTTGAAATCACCGATGGTGCGGTAGATGGCAACAAGCTAACCTGGACCGCGCAAATCTCCGAGCCGATGTCGATGAAACTCTCGTTCTCTGTAGAAGTCAACGGCGACGAAATGAGCGGAAATGTCCAGCTTGGAATGTTCGGAAACGCCCCGCTAACGGGTACGAGAGCGTAGCTTCGCTTGCTTTGAATCGAGTTTAGCGGAATAGTCTCGAGTCCTGAACGACTGCTACCACTTGGCAGAAACGTTCTTCGTACGTGACCGAATCCAACTACCTAATTGTCGGTGCGGAGGAATCGCCCTACTCCGTTAAGGTCCGATCCTACTTCCGCTACAAAAACATCCCCCATACGTGGAAAACGCGAGCCGAGTCCGCCGAGCTGTTCGCACAACATGCCAAGCTTCCTCTCATTCCACTGGTCGTCACTCCTGACAGCACCGGCATTCAAGACTCCACTCCTATCATTGAGCGCATGGAGGCCACAATTCCAGAGCCTTCAATCCATCCCGCCGAACCAGTCTGTCGCTTTGTATCGATTTTGCTTGAGGAATTCGGCGATGAGTGGGGAAACAAATGGATGTTTCACCTTCGATGGGCGAGAGAGATTGACCAAATTGGATGTGCAAGAAGAATTGCCGCAATGGTCAATCCAAATGCCGATGAAGATCAGATTGCGAAGGCATCACAAAGTATTCGAGAACGTATGGTGGGCCGTGTTTGGTTTGTTGGATCAAATGAAACCACGGCTCCGCTGATTGAGGCTTCGTTTCAAGATTCACTGAAATTGCTAGATCAGCATCTTGAGTCTCGGCGCTACTTGTTTGGGGATCGTCCTTCATTCGCCGACTTTGGACTGTGGGGACAGATTTACAATGCAAATCGAGACCATACGCCTGCTCAGATCATCTCGAAGACTCGAAACATCCAAGCATGGCTGGACAGAATGCTCAATCCCATTTCACTGGGCCCCTTTGATGAGTGGTCCTCATTAAGTTCCACTTTGAGTCCGCTGTTAGCCACGCAAGTCGGCTCAATGTTTCTGCGCTGGAGTGACGCGAATAGTAGAGCGATCGATAGCGGACAGAACGAATTCTCGGTTGAATTGAGTGTCGGTGAATGGACCCAAAGACCACAGAAATATCATGCAAAGTCCCTCGCAGCATTGCGGGAGAAGTATCGTTCTTTTTCAGAACACGAGAAGCTACGCGAATTACTCTTGGAAACCGAGTGTTTGCAATACTTGCAAGAGGCATAGTCCGAACCTCGGTTACACAAATTTGTAGGAGTTCAAAATGACGATTCAACTGAGACAAATTTGCCTTGTAGCACGAGAGCTGCGTCCGGTTATTGACGATCTGACTTACGTATTGGGCATAAAGTCTTGTTTTGTCGACCCAGGAGTCGGTGCTTTTGGATTGGAAAACACACTCATGTGCATCGGTCGAAATTTCCTGGAGGTAGTTGCTCCGGTTGAGGAAAACACTGCGGGTGGAAGGTTCCTTGATAGAAGGGGTGGAGACGGTGGCTACATGGTCATTTGCCAAGCTCAAAGCAAAGAAGAGCAACAAGCGATCAGACAACGAGCTCTCGACAATGAAGTTCGCATCGCGCACGAGAGCAATCGCCTCGATTGGAGCATTTGTCAAATCCATCCCCGAGACATGGTTTCCTCTTTCTTCGAGATTGATTGGATGAAACCAAACGACTTCAACGGTTGGTGGATGCCGTCGGGAGGCATGCAGTGGGAAGACAAAGTAGATCAATCTTCAACCGTCGACTATGTAGGAGTTGAGCTTCAAAGCGATGACCCCGCTGGAGTTGCGGAACTCTGGAGCAAAGTGTCAGGTGAACCCGCGAGTATCGTAGGTGGCGAGATTCACATCCGATTCAACAATGCAACTTTGAGATTTGTCGAGGCAGCAGATGGCCGTGGACCCGGACTAGGCGGTCTCGACATTTCCGTCGCCAATCGCCCCGGAATTCTCGAACGAGCAAAGGAACGTAGCTGCTACGTGAACGATCAGCAAGTAGATATTTGCGGGACTCGTTTCTACCTCAAAGACTAAGCCGGTAGAAGAGCTTCACCCAGCCATCACAACTGCGATCATGAAGCAAACACAAGATAGTAAGTCGAATATATCGTTCTGTATAGAGTCCGGAAGGCGGATTGGTGCATAGCATACATTGAGCCTTTGTCTTGGGAACCCAGTAGCCTTCACTCAACAACCGAAGGCTTCTTGCTGGTTTCTTTCAATTCCTTGGGTATCAAGATAGTGAAAATCCTAAGGTTGTCTTGATCGATATTGGAATCAGTCAACCCGGTTCGATACTCTTCAACGATGCTCTGCGCGTCGCCTTTCCTTTCGACTCCCATCAGTGCGCTAACGTAGGTAGCCACAACAAAAGGATCATCTTGATCCAATTCGTAGCCTCGTTCCGCATACTCTAAGGCTACCTTGCGGTGAACCGATTCTTCCGATAGAATGATTTTCGATGCTGCTGAGCTGTAGTGAGTAGCAGTAGTTGCGTCTCCCCACTTCTCGAACCTTCCCTCGTACACCTCAATCAATCCGTCGAAGTCCTTCCTTGCAAGCAGATAGGGAGTTTCCCATGAGAACCTTAGCTTTTCCGGCAACATACGACTGTTTGGATCACGATTTCGCTCGTAGTCCACAGCTTTGCTTAAAGGATAGGAGTCGAGCGCATCAATATACTCGGTGAATTTCTCGTCTCCTGCTTGAGCAGTTTTTGCAGCTGAAGTCAACGTAGCTTCCAATATAAGCTGACTCATGGCCGCCTCCGATGAGACGGCAAGCACTTCGTCGTAGTTGTCGATCAAAAACTCGACAATCTCCTCCCCTCGAGGATCCCCTGTGCAAAAGTGCATGACTAGCTGAATATCGGTTTCGTTGATAAGGTCAAGCAATGGTCGGCTTGCAAAGTACTCGCTAGCGATCGTCTTGTACTTCTCTCCCTCCTCGTAGTATGCCCTTACACTGTCGATATCTTGGTTGTTCAGTTCACGCAAGGAAAGTTCGACGGTTGCGTCCAAGAGGTACTGCCGAATGAACTCCGTCGACCTCTCGCCCGAATCGTATCTCTTCTGCATCTCTTCAAACGCCGATTCAGACTCCCCAAGCATTCGACTTACCATGGATATGAACTGATCACTAGGTAAGGCACTCGAAGCGCGATGCAGTTCGTTGCCGTTGTGATCCAGAATCAAGTACGTCGGATATGCTTCAATGTCGAAACGAGCTTCAAGCTCCGGACCGTCTTGCTCCTCGTTCTCTGCGTCAAGCTTGTAGTTAACGAATCTGGCATTGAAAAACTCTCCAACTTCCGGCAGGGGAAACACTGTTTCCTGCATCACTACACATGGGCCGCACCAAATTGTGTAGACATCTACAAAGACCATCTTCTCCGATTGAGCGGCGAGTACTAGAGCGTCCTCGAAAGAACCGTCAAAGAAGTTTATTCCTTGGCTTGTTGGGGGAGAAGTATTCGATTGAGCGGCGACGTGACCCAGTGCTACCGTGTCCTCGTTGGGAGTCGAACATGCGGTTAGTGCTAAAGCGGCGATTGCATACACCAAGATTCCGACCTTAGCTCGTAGCACCTTCAAGATCCATGTCTCGTTGGTTTGCATGGCTGACTTCACTTTGGTCGAGTCCGCTGTTGAATCAGCGTGGCAAAGGTACGCTATTCAGTGGTCTGGAGCTTCACCGTCAAAATCTCCACAGCAGATCCAACTCGAGAGCTCGGTCCAGTCCCTCAAGGGGATCGTAGTATTGAACAAGCGATGCAACAACGGCAATCTTGCCGTCCTGAAAATTTATCTTTAATGCGGAAGCCGCAAAAGCCTTCGTTTCATTCATGGATTCAGAGATTTTTTGACTTGGCAGCTGGATTCCTTCAGATTCAAGCACCCTCGTAGTGGTCGTTGCAGTTCCCTCAGTCTGAATTCTCGCAATGCCTGCTTTCAACTGTACGGAAATTGGATCCCTTAAAACATATTCGTACACTGGATTGAGTCGGTAAACGGTTGCTTCCAACTCGGTTTCAACGTCCAACGCAAACACACCCTCAAAATCCGGTATTGGGAGATCCGTTATAGTCCCGTCTTGTCTTGGGCCCGCAATGTAGGATGCTTCCACTGACCACGTTTCATTAAAAGAGAATCCAACAGTGATCCGGAATCGTGTGTCTCTGTTAGACACCCGAATGGAATCTGCGGAAATCCCACCTGGCGAGTCTTGGAGAGTCGCCGCAACACTGCTGCTAAACGAGGGCCAGTGGACTAGACCCCCAGCAACGTAAAAAGGGAAGAGGGCTGCAGCTGAACTGGATACAGCGCAAAAAACGAGCATAGTTCCGATCAATCTGGTCAGAAAATACGTGGTTTTACTTTTCATTTATGGACTCCTATTGACCCTGTAGGTTAGTTGACTTTGTCGACGCTAAGACGCAGTCTTGAATCCATGAAACTCCTCAGCACACCGTGCCGACTCCATATTCCAAGACCGCTCTGATTGTAGTCCAAGCCCGGACATCAATGCTGTCTCTCGCTGAATTACCGAGTTGGGAGAGTCCAAGTCTCACGATGTTTCACAAGAACCACCAACTCATGCAAGTGATTGATCCCGTGGTGCTCAGAATTTCCACTGATAGTCCAATTCCAGTGAATTTGTAACATCGCCCGGTGTGTCGAAGTAGTTCGAGTACGAAATCGAAATCGCAGATCGCCCACCATTCGGACTCCATTTGAGCCCGGCAGACGCAAAAAGATTTGCGGTGGAATCGGATTCTGATGAGTTCCATACAGATGGAGGGAAGAGAATATCAATCGGTTGGCTTAATTCATCGTCGAATCTGTACTCCGTTCTGATGGACGTTTTCACGTCGCGTTCAATGAAAGCAATCCCAGCGGCTCCGAACACAAAAAAGTTTCGTTGGAGGGAAGCCGTATAAACCGGGTTGATTCTCAGAATGGAAGCTTTCAAACTGTGTGTTACGCTGAGATCGTAATCAATCACGAGATCATCATCAAAAACGTCTCCAACCACTTCAGAAATAATTGGGTAGAAGCCATCAAACAAGCTTGGAATGTGGGTCTCATGATTCATGCCGACAATTGCGACTGCTTCAATGGACCATGAGTTGTTAAGGGAGTAGCCCGCGCCAATCTTGAAGCTGGTCTGAGAGCTCGACTCTGAGAAAGTAGTGCGCGTATACGGAGCGATTGTCGGGAATGCAAAAGAGAATCGAGGATTGGAAGAACCAAATTCCGGCCAATGAACGACTCCTCCCGTTAGGTAAACGTCTTCCAAGTCAACAGCCTGAACTGAAGTTCCAAACAGGCAGAACAATCCAGCCACTAATGCCATTGAAGAAGCAAGTCTCCTAATCATTTGACGAATCCTCCGGTTGGGATTGGTTGATCTCGCATGGCGAATGAAGTGCGTACTATTCTTGGATACTAGAAAGGGAATGTAAGTTCCCAATACCGCCGGCTAACGTTCCGTACGTTAGTTGGTTGGAACGAGACAATTTGCCACGAGACTTAACAATGTCGCTCCGTGGATCAGCGACTCTAAAGGATATGCGAATGTTCGTTCTGACGTAAACGGAGTTTCTCGGAAGACCACGTTAAGTAACGAAGAATGGCACTTCCATATCCGGAAGATATCCCGTCGGAATTGCAGATGCGGAATCATAGATCGCGGCACTGTTTTAGTGCCGCGATCTAGAGTAGACAAGCAATCTACTAAATGCTACACCTCGTCGATTTCCGTCTCGGAGTCATCAGGAGATTCTGCTTCCTCTTCCTCAACCTCCTCCTGTAGCTCGGGCTTGTCGCCATGTTGTGCAACAAGTAGCTCTTGTAGCTTTTCTCCCTGCATGTCCTTGTCAACAATGCAACCCTTACTGTCAATCAAATAGCCTTTTGGAATCCACCCGACACCGTAGGCGACAGGTGTCGTTCCTTGGAATTCTTTGCCGTCTACTTCACCGAGATCGATCCAGGGCAGTTCAAGGCTTAAGGATTTCTGTTCCCACTCTTCGAAAGTCTCATCAATAGATATTGAGATGATTTCAAACCCGTCGTCGTTAAACGCCGCGTGGAGCTTTTTCAGTTTTGGAAAGCTTGCAATGCACGGTCCGCACCAAGATGCCCAAAAATCAACCAAGACGTGATCATTTTTCGAAATGGTCTCGTACAAGGAAACCTCGGCGCCGTCCAACGAAGCAAGCGTGAATTCAGGAGCCACTTGGCCTGGTACAAGGCCCTTGTCATTGGTTTCAGCTTCCATCCTCGCAAAGATCGTATCTCGCTGTGGTACTACTCGTTGCTCTATGAGTTCGGAGTCGAGTGATGAAGTGGCCAACTTGTCCAATGCTGCCAATTGGTCTTCATTGGACGTAAAGGCACGCATTTCTACAGCTAAGAGCGCGGCTATAGGATTATCGAGATCCCCGGCAATTCGTTGCAAGGCCGCAGTGCGATAGTCCGTTAATTCGACCTGAAGTTTCACATGCTCTGGTGCATCTTCGTTAGCAGCCTGCGCGTAGCTCCAGAGGTCTAACGGCTCAAAGTCGCTTGTGTCAATGTGCTCACAACCCTCAGCTGCCGGAGCTAAGTCTGTACTCGCGACCTTCGGTTCTTCGGCTTCTTCTATTGCAACTGCTTCAGACTCTGTTGAGTCCTCTGAACCTTCCATTGCAGTCGCATCACCTTCGGCTGTAGAAGCATCCTCTTCCTGCGCTGCTGCGGCCTCAGCCCGTCGTGCTTCCATCTCTTGTTGGAAGGCGTCGAATGCCTCTTCGTATGCGCTAACCTTCGCAAGATATTCCTCGTCCATTGCCCAACTATTGACCACTGCATAGTGTTGAGAGCCCTTGGGTGCCGTTGCGACCAGAGTCGATCCGTCCATAGAGACACCCACCTCTACACCAGCCTCAGCGATCACTTGAACGTTCTTGTAGAGCGCACTTCCTGCTTGAACATATGCGGTGACAACCATTGGATCACTGGCAGTACCTTCAAACACGAACTTCCCATCGATTGGATTTACTGGCCCTAAAGTGAAATTCGTGGTTGTCTGCTTCTCGTCGTTCCACTTGCTTCCGTAGATTTGCACCTCTGCGAAGGCTAGGTCTTCTTCAAGGTCACTCAAATCACCGGAAATCACGTACTTGTCCTCCGTTTCCTCGTGGATTCGATACTCTCCCACTAACATGAGCTGATCATAACTAGCTGGAGTCACTTGATCGATGAGTTTGAATGCTAATCCCTGATCCGGGGCAATAATGGCATTCAACTTCATAGGTTCGTCGGATCCAACATCGATGGAGATGCTGACTTCGGTTGGAGCGGCAATCTTTCCTTCGAGTTCAATTGTTCCGTCTTCGAACGATCCGGACGCCAGAACCTCGTCCGACGCTTCACCATCATCGTTTGTCACTTCGCGGACGACCGAGACTGTTACAGCAGATATGTCGATTGGCGGTTCTACTTCAATCCTTCCGGAATCGATCATTTCTTGTATATATGACGGCACTTCTTCCAGTTCAGCAACGATGAATTCGCCCGACACTGTGTACGGACGCTGAGGATTTCCACTACATGCAGCAATAAACACTGCCAAAGCGAGTAATCCCGTAATTGCAAGTTGGTTCTTCATTTGAACTACTTCTCCTAAATTTGAGCTAACAGATCTCACGAACTCCAGCACCACATCAACTCCTCAAACCAATGGTAAGCCTGATCACCAAACGTATATATCAAGTGGATTGCTGCTGTGCAACCTTTGCGATTCGCAATTCTGCAGCGATGAGTCTTAAGGATTAGGATTGTACATTCAGTCTTGCTGGAGGTTGCATTCTTGGCAGATGTTCGCTTGCGGCACGCTCCAATTTCGCAGGGTCGAGAGTTGCACAGTTCCCACCGCTGGGAACCAAAAGGAAGATCACTAATATGATCTGTCCTGCTGATACTCGACCTACTTGGAACCGAACTTTAAGCAACAGTTCCTTGTGTTCGAAGAGATACCTTAAATGCCAATGGCGTAACGCTGATAGTTCGCCAATTCGATACGTTGCGGTTGATCTTCCAAAATAGAAGCATAGCGGTTCGTTGAGTGCTTGTATTGATAGTTTTGTTCCAGAGGATACTTCTGCTGTCTCGCAGCAATTGCAATATCAATCAATCTGCAGCTCGTCTCAACGAACTCTTTAGTAAATGGCTCTTTTGCCCATCCCTGCACACCCAGGACCGAATTTCTCCGGTGGAACCCAAAAACAAGCGTGTAGCGAGGATCAGCCGATGTGTTTGGAAACGATCCATGTACGATTTGTCGATTGCAAATTGCTACGTCGCCCGATTTACACAACATTGGGAGTGCGCCTTCCAACCTCTCCGATCCCGAGTCTTTCACCATTTGCTTCAAATTAGCTTTTCCATGCTTGTGAGAACCGGGAATCACCCAAAGCGCGTTGCTCGGTGTGGTCTCTCTCAAATTGAGCATGTAGTTAAATCCATGCGAACCCTGATCCAAATCGGGGTTACTCCAATGGGTTGTGCCATCTTGATGCCACGAAACTGCTGCCCCCAGTCGAGGTTGTTTGATCCACATGGTTTCTGTAAAGGGAGTGAAGTCTGGCCCGTTGACAGCCTCCGCTAATGAAAGCAATCGCGGGTGTCCATAAATTCTCAATGCTGCATCAAGAAATTGCAATATCCCACCAATTTGCAGCAAGACCTCTTTCGGAGAACACTTTGGAGCAGGGGGTTCCGACATCCGTACTTGGTAACGTCCACCTCCAACATCCGTCTCGCCGTAAGGATCGGTCAAGGGACGCGCGAAACGAAACAGCGTTCTCTGAGTCTCGTCAAATTCAAGAGGTCGACCCTGCGAATCGGTGGTAGCACCGGAGGACGAGGGAGATCGTGCAAGCAAGTCCTGGAATTCAGAGTTCAAGTCATCAATCTCCACAGTGGAAACGACGTCTTCTAGCACGTAGAAACCATATTTCCAATAGGCATCAGTGATCGCGTGGTCGACGGACCCGTTTCCATTCAAGACAAGCGGACCACGGTTTGGAAGCGCAAGAGCTTGTCTTCGAGACTCCTCGAGACTCTCTTCGAACTCAATCATCACTTCAGTCCTCAAAAAGTATTTGGAAAGGACACATTTCCACCGCTCAACACAATGCCAATTCTCTTCTTCACCAAGTGGGGATGTCTAATTATTGCGGCCAAGGGGACCGCGCTCGATGGCTCTACCACGATTTTCATGTGTTCCCACACCATTCGCGTGGCTTTGGCGATTTCGGACTCTGATGCCAAGGCTATTGTTGTACGCGCTTGATAAAGAATTTCAAAGGTTTGATCCCCCAATGAAGAACGCAATCCATCCGCGATGGTGACCGGCTCACGCGGAGATTCACGTCTACCAGTTTTCATGGATTCAAAGGCGTCGTCCGCCAATTCAGGTTCCGCTCCAACGACCTCGGCCTGACCTCTCGCTGCGAGGATTGCACCCGATGCAAGACCTCCTCCTCCAACTGGAACCCAGATTTGCTCAAGATTAGCAATTCGGTCCATGAGTTCCAATGTTGCAGTTCCTTGCCCAGCAATGATGTGTGGATCGTCGTATGGAGGAATGAAACGAGCATGGTTCTGCTCTAGAAATTCATCAAGTTTGGTTTCTCGACTCTCAAGTTTGGAACCACAATCTATTAAACGGGCTCCATAGCGTCTCATGGATGCACGTTTGAACTTCGAAGCATCCTTAGGCACAACGACATAACAGTCCATGCCACGAAGACTAGCCGCCCAAGCCAATGCAGCACCATGATTTCCCGAGGAGTGCGTTACAACCGCACTTGTATCGTCTTCAATTGAAAGCACGGCGTTTAGAGCTCCTCGTGCCTTGAACGCACCTACCTTTTGAAAGTTCTCACATTTGAAGAAGAGCTCTGATCCCACCACGTCGTTAAGCGTATGGCATGTGAAAACAGGAGTGCGATGAACATATGAGCGAATCCGAGACGCCGCCTCCACAACTGCGTCTTGAGAAAGATCCGTCACTTCGGTTTCCAACCCTCGGACAGTTTTGCTGTCCTGTGAAATATAGGAAGACTGGTTGTAGAAGCCGGGTCGCGAAGGTAGTATCCGATCCGCTCAAACTGAAAGCTAGGTGCGGTGTGATCCACAACCGCCTTTTCAACCATTCCGTCATAAACAATTCTTGAATCGGGGTTTAATTCGGATTCAAGCTCGTCTCTTCCCGGGATTCGAGTGTTGAACAATCGATCGTAGTCTCGGATTTGGACTGTGGCAGCATTTTGAGCTGATACGAATTGGATCACTCCCTTGGGTCGAAGCCCGCTTGTATCCTCGCCACTCCTCGACTCAGGAAAGTAGCGAGCTCGCAGAGACTCAATTTCGCCATTGTTGTCCCGAATAACTTCCTCGCACTGAATGATGAATGCGTAGCGCAATCTAACAATTCCATCTGGAACTAGCCTCTTGTATTTGGGTGGAGGATCTTCCGCGAAGTCTGACCGATCTATGAAGATCGTAGAACCGAAAGTGAGGATTCGCGACCCCAATTCCTTGTTCTTGGCGTGCCAATTGGCCGACAGTTCAACTTCCTCCCCCTCAAAATTTGTAATGTCGACTCGAAGTGGGTTGCGCAGGGCCATGCCCCTGGGCGTAGTCTGTTCCAGTTCATTACGGACACAGTAATCGAGCAGTTCAGTCTCCATGAGGTTGTCTTGTTTTGTGACACCGATTCTTCGGCAAAACTCACGGACAGCCGCTGCAGGGATACCACGATTCCTCAGACCGGCAAGAGTAGGCATTCTCGGGTCGTCCCATGATTCGACGACGCGACTCTGGACTAGCTTGTTCAGCACTCTCTTCGACATTAAGGTGTATTCCAAATTCAATCGCGAAAACTCGATCTGAGGAGGATGGAAATTGATGTTTATATTGTCGAGCACCCAATCGTAAAGCGGCCGATGGTCTTCGAACTCCAGAGTGCAGAGCGAGTGTGTGATTCCCTCCAGCGCATCGCAAATGCAATGTGTGAAGTCGTACATGGGATAGATGCACCAATCCGAACCCGAGCGATGGTGTTCTGCATGTATGATCCGATATAGCACCGGATCTCGCATATTCACGTTGGGCGAACGCATGTCAATCTTGGCTCGCAAGACACGTGTGCCGTTTTCAAATTCCCCTTTACGCATTCTGCGGAACAAATCCAAGTTCTCTTGAATGGGACGGTTCCGATAAGGGCTCTCTACTCCCGGTCGACTGAAAGTGCCTCGAGTCTCTCGAATCTCGTCCTGGCTTAAGTCGCAGACAAATGCCTTTTCACGTTCGATCAGCTCTTCAGCAAACGCATACAGTTGGGGAAAGTAGTCTGATGCAAACGTCAAGTTTTCTTGCCAGTCGAATCCTAGCCAGCGAATGTCTTCTTGAATCGCGGTTACGTACTCGGGACTTTCGGTAAGTGGATTCGTATCATCAAAACGCAGGTAGGTTACGCCGTCGAACTCGTTAGCAATACCAAAGTTGAGGCAAATGGACTTCGCATGTCCAATATGCAGGTAGCCGTTGGGTTCGGGTGGGAAACGAGTGGTCACGCTGCCTGGGATCCGCTCTGCAGCGATGTCCTCCCGTATCCGATTGCGGATGAAGTCACGCAAGTCTTCGTTTTTCATGGTTTCATTGTAGGAATGGCAGGATTCTCGCGAATTCTGTAAATTGAATGCGAACAACACAATTGTTCAGGTGTTTCTTGACGTCCAGCCCTCGTTTCGCCGGGCTTCGGTCCGTGACATTTTTTGGCATCTGCACATCGATCGTCGCACTTCTTCTAGGTTGCTCCGAAACAGGCCAGATTCCGAGCATTGACACGCTCGCACAAGCAAAGTTCACGGAACAGGCTTACGTCATGGAATACAAAGGGACTCCCGTCGGCACTCACATCACAGAGGGGGGAGTCAACGAAGAGAACCAGCTGGTCTACACCCACGAATTCACGCTCACATCCATGCGAAACACGACGTTCACGGCGAGGCAAACACTGAGTTTTTCCGCATCTGCGCCCCACTTGCTTGATCATGCCAAAATCGAGAAATTTGCTTCCAATAGAAGTAGTGCTTACGAAGCACGAAATATTCAGCGAAATGAATTGGGCTTATCAGCAGAAGGATGGGACTTTCTGTCCAGCAACCTTCCTCACGAATACACGCTTCACCACTACCTGGGAATCGAAAAGTGGCTTCTTGGTGAAGAGATCGCACTTGGCGACCAGCTCTCTCTACTTACGATTAAGTTGGATCAGCAAGAGTCAGTCGTAGTTGAATGGACTGCCGTACATCTAACAAGTTCGAGCGTCTTGATTCGATCCTCGCAGGGAATTGAGTCCGAATATGACACCTCACGCTCTATTCCGCAATTAAAGATTTCTCGCCATCCTTCTGGACTGACGCTTCGTTACGTTGACAATCTTTCTCAAGTTGACACACCGGCTATCTCTAAACTCGGGAGGCAAGCGACAACTGTTCCTGTTAGCGGAACACTTCCACGACCCACCGAACTGTCGTTGCTTGAACTATCGGTTACCTTCGCACAGGGAGATCCCGGACCTTGGCGCGATCTCCTGACTCCATCTGGCACGCTGCTTGTTGACCACACAACAACCAATGAGTCACATGACGTAGCCCGCCTCTATGATGACTTGCCTGCCGATGGTCGATCCACATCTGAGGAAATTCGCCGCCTCTCCATGTCGATAACCAATGGAATCACAAGTGAAGACGAGAAACTCAATGCTATGGTCAAATTCATCCATGACTATGTGAGCTATAACAAATCGGATACTCCTCAATCTGTGACTTCCACGTTGCGCAGCAAGACTGGAGATTGTTCGGACATTGCAGACTTGCTAAGCGCATTGGCTGAGGCTTCAGGACTTCAGTCAAGAACTGTGTACGGACTTGCGTACGACAAGTCTTCGAAGTCGTTTGGGATTCATGCATGGAATCAAGTTCGTTTGCAGGACAATCGCCTGCGCAGCGTCGACCCCACCTGGAATCAAACTTATGTGGACGCTACACATATAGAATTTCCTGACGCCTATGCCCATGAAGTGCTAGGCTCACTTGCGCAAATGAAGTTTTCTGTCGTTCGGTACGAGCACATCGATCCGCAGATCTAGTGGATTTGGATCCAAGTCTTCCGTAATCCTGTCGAACACCAGAAAAATTGGCTTGTTAGAAACATGGGAATCAACATATGAATTCACGCGAAATACAGCTTACTCGGAGACCGACAGGACTTCCCACGGCCGACGATTTCAAGATTGTCGAAGTAGATCTGCCAAACCCAAAGGAAGGGGAGGTGTTGGTACAAAACGTGAGCTTGACAGTCGATCCATACATGCGGGGTCGCATGGTTGATCGGCAATCTTATGTACCGGGATTTCAGCTCAACGAGACTCTGACTGGCGGAGCCATTGGGAGAGTCGTGGAATCGAACCACTCCGATTATCGGGAAGGAGATTACGTCGAGAGTCATCTTGGGTGGCGCGAAGGGTTTGTGTCCTCGGCGCGAGGATTACGAAAATTAGGAGAACTGAGAGCTCCTGCTTCCGCTTACTTGGGTGTACTTGGAATGCCTGGCATGACTGCATATGTTGGATTGCTCGATGTGGGAGAGTTGAAGGAAGGTGAGACAGTCTTCGTTTCCGGTGCGGCCGGGGCTGTGGGAAGTGCAGTAGGACAGATCGCAAAAATCAAGAATTGCAAGGCTGTAGGAAGCGCAGGATCTGCCGAAAAGGTTCGGCATCTCACCGAGGATCTGGGATTCGACCACGCTTTCGACTATCACGACGGACACTTAGAACGCCAAATCCTGACCGGTGCGCCCCAAGGTATCGACGTGTATTTTGACAACGTGGGAGGCAACCATTTGCAAGCTGCTCTTAACTGCATGAGACCTAACGGTCGCTTGCCGCTTTGCGGGGCTATCTCACAGTACAACGCAACCGAACCGGTTCCTGGACCAAACAATCTCGCTAACGCGATCGGATCGCAACTCACCCTGAAGGGCTTCATTGTCTCGAACTACAACGAACGAAGAGCCGACTTTATGCGAGATATGACTGAATGGGTCATCAGTGGTCGACTGAAATATCGAGAAACTGTATATGAGGGAATTGAATCAACGCCTGATGCGTTCATCGGATTGTTCACAGGCGCTAATACCGGCAAAATGATCGTCAATCTCGGATAAGCTCCTGCTTCACACCTTGATATGTTTCGCAAAGTACCAATCCGCGCGATCTTGGACTTGCCAGACTATCGCAATGCATGTGTCTCTATCGAGATGGTTCCCGGGCATCACGAACAAACAAAACCAGCGTTGTCTTTCTCATGTCGCCAGCAAACGCATTGAGGACTCAGAGCTTCGTGCTTTAGCAGAGGACAACTTCATTGGACCTTGATCTGCTAAGAGTCAAGCTCGGTCCGGTCCTGGATCAGATGCGCAACAACTCCGCAGTTGCCGAATCATTCGTAGACAAGAATCGCTACCAACTCTTCCTCTGCACTCTGTGGTCGAACCTAGTACTAGAACCTGAGCAGCTCGATTTAGAAGTCGAAGATCTCGAGCATGTGCTGGACATAGTGAATGAAGAGGCCAAAAAGATCTTGGGGTACGACGATTCAGTTACGCAGTCGTTTCGGTTCATCTCGAGTCCCGCTGGTGAACAGGAAATGAATCGAGCCAAACTGCCTCGAAACCATCGCGACATGCTCACATACTTCTCGTCCATGATTCTCGACCCAGAGGGCCACAAGAAATGGATGGAGCAGGTGAAGGAAGAAAATCCTCGATTTCGGTAGAGCACTTTGTAAGCTCAATGCTTGAACTGTATCCCAGACAAAGGGGCACGCCGCAACACACCCATCGGTGTCAATCAAAGTGAGAAAGTACTAGTTGCCGGGTTCTTTCTCTTGGCTAAACATGAAGCCGTTATTCTCGGTGTCTGTGAGCATAGCAAGGTAAATTCCTTCGTCACCGCGATCCTCAGGTTGCATTCGAACCGCGCCTCCACCTTCAACGACGGCATCGCAGGCTGCCGAAATGTCACCGACTGTAAACGACAGACCTGTCTCTCTAAACTTTCCATCCCCTCCACCGTGTAGAGCAACCGTCGCGTTGCCCAGGGAGAGCTCGCTCCAAAACGGGGACTGCGTCTGAATTTGCAGCCCAATTGTGTCGCGATAGAATTCAATTGCGCGATCCATCTGCTGCGCCGAAATCAAGTATTTGACTCCACGCAGTTCAATTCTCTGACTCGTGCTCACCGTCGAATCGCCTCCTAAGGTCACAATTTCTCAGTGCTCATGGTATTGCTTTTGGCTTTGTTCTTGTTTAGTGAAACGCACCAGAAACGACTGTATCCGAACACTAGAAGTGTTGGTACCACAAGGACAGCTGAGGAATGTATGTTATGAGAACGAGAACAATTAGAAGTACTCCCATAAACGGCAACGTCGCTCGGTAGAGATCAACAATGGGCTTGTCAAATCGGTAGCTGGCGATGAACAGGTTCATGCCAATCGGTGGGGTAAAGTAACCGATTTGCATGTTCGCCATGAAGATGATTCCCAAGTGCACAGGGTGTATACCATAGCCAGCCGCTACCGGAAGCAACAATGGCACCATGATTACAATAGCTGAGAATATGTCCAGTACCGCGCCTAGCGCTAAAAGTACGAGATTTAAGAGTATCAGGAAGACAATTGGATTTGAGATCTGTACATTGATAAATTCGAAGAGCTGTTGTGGAATCTGAGCGTCAATGAAGTAGTTTGTGAGTACCAGAGCTGATCCCAGTATCAGAATGATGCTCCCCACCATGATCATCGACTCTCTAATGACAGCAGGCAATCGCTTTATCGCTACCTCTTTGTAGAGAAGAACTTCCACGATTAGCGCATAGACGGCCGTAATTGCAGCCGCTTCGGAAATCGCGAAGAACCCCGAGTAAATTCCACCCAAAATGACAATCGGCAACGGCAGTTCCCATCGAGCCGCGACAATCGCTTTCCCAACTTGACGTGCGTTGAACTTGGTCACTGGGATGCTTCTATGTTTTACTGATGCCCAAATCGATAGTGCGATGATCATTAGAAGAGCAGGAACCAACCCGGCCAAAAAGAGTTCTCGAATCGTGAAGCTCTCTCCAACATTGACTTGTTGAGCAACAATTCCGTAGAGGATGAGCGGCACACTTGGTAGGATCAAGAGTCCCAAGCTTCCAGAACTCGTGACGAGTCCCAAGCTAAACCGCTCGGAATAGCCTGATTGAACTAGCATAGGTAGCAGCAATGCGCCAATAGCGACTATGGTGACGCCCGAAGCTCCTGTCAACGCGGTGAAAATCGCACAGGTAGCAAACCCCACAATCGCCAGTCCCGCGGGCATCCATCCAAACAATGCACGCATCAAGTCCATAAGGCGTTTAGAAGTGTTCGCTTCGGCGAGTATGTAACCTGCGAAAGTGAACAGAGGAAGTGCGACTAGCAGCGGAGTGTCTGCTATGCGATACAACTCGATCCCGATGACAACCAGACTAACATCGGAAGCCAAAAATCCAAGAATCGCTGTGCCCAAAATCACGACATATAGAGGTGCTCCACATAGGACCGCAATGAGCAGTGCTGCAAATCCAAGTAAGATCACTTTTCTCGTGGCTTGAACGACTGTATTGCGTGACGTACACCCATTGCAAATGCCACGCAAGGAATTACGGAAACAAGAACCCAGGAGGGAATGATTCCAATTCCGGCATTTCGATCCTCAAACTCCCAAACAAGAAAGTCCCACGAAAAATATGCGACGACAAAGCAGATTAACGAGGCAAACAGGTTAGCGACGGCGTTCAAAACCGGTGACCAATTATCAGGCAGAAGTCTTTCGATAACGTCGATTCGAATGTGACCACCTTGACCGATCGCTGCTAGCGCACCAACCATGGTGGTCCAAAGAACGGCTGTTCGGACCAACCCGTCGCCCCAGAGGAAACCGGTTCCGAAAAAGTTTCGTGCAACAACCTGAGCGCATGCCACAAGTAGCATGACGAGAAACAACGTTACGAGAAGACCTGACTCAAACCAACGCAGATACTTCAGAATCCTAGTCAGCATTGCTCCTTCTGGTTTTCTGGAGCGAGGATTTGAACTGATCGAAAATAGAACGAGTCACAAGCTTCTTGTTCACCCACTCCTCAGCAGCACCGTCAGCATTGCGTTGCCATTCAGACAGCGCATCTTCGTTCGGCTGAAGCAGTTCTATACCTTGGTCCAGCATTGCCTCAAACGCTGATGCATGATCTTCGATTCCCTTCCGCTCCGCGTTCAGCATTGCGTTGTCCATGTGATTGCGAACAACCACTTGGTCGTCGTCATTAATATTTCGAAAGGACCGCTGGTCAAGGACGTACACACTAAACACATACAGAAACGGCACGTCAAGCATGTACTTAATATGTGTGTGCCACTGCAGCGTCACTGCTGCTACTGGTGGAGAAGCCACCGTGTCGATCAGACCCGTTTGAAGTCCGGTGAGTACATCCACTGTGGAGAGAGGAATCGGATTGACTCCAAATGCACTGAGCATGAGTTCCGTACTGGGATCGTTCTTTGGAACCCAGATTTTCAATCGCCTTGTTTCCTGAACAGTGGTTGCCGGCTTCGATCCCATTGCATAAGCGAGACCGATCCCAAGAAATCCGAAAGAGACATAGCCTGCTTCCTCAAGTTGGGCACGCAAGACTTTGTCTAAGTCTGTACGGACCGCCGCAACTTCGTCCACATTCTTGAACTGCATCGGAAGGTTGTAAACGTTAAGGTTTGGGACATCGGACGTAAACACACTAGTTTGAAGAATTCCACCGTTCAACTGGCGGGCACGCATCTTTCGTTTGACAGCAAAGTCGTCTCCCATGACACCACCAGCGTAGAACTTAAACTGAACCCTGCCTTCGGTCTCCTCTTCGATGGCATTGGCAGCCTCCCGCAATTCAACCAAGAGCGCAGACCCTTCCGGAGAAAGTGTTGCTACCTTCAGGGTAGTGTCCGATTGAGCGAAGAGCGCAATCGTGCATATGCCGCAACAAAACGACAATTTCAAGCACTGAGTCTTAAAAGTATTCGTCTGCACTTCGTTTCAATTCCTGTGCCATCTTTTGGGCGACTTTGTTTTGGAGGGTATAACCCTCAACCCTTGGGTCCGCTTCGAGCACTTCATCCAGCAAAGAGTCATGGAGCTCCCTGTCATACATCATCCGAGCATAATTTTGTGCATATAGCACTTTGGCGTACAGATTTTGAGAATTACTTATTTCGAGAGCTTTCAAAAAGTGCCTACGTGCCAGTTCAGGACGTCCTCCTAGCGAAGGTGGCGTAAGCGACTCAAACACACCCATGTACATATGAGGTGCGCCATTGTCGTATGTCTCGTCCAACTTCAACATCTTTTCAATTAGCAATCTAACTCTTGGCAATTGCACGACGGCTTTCATGTCATCTGAGCGCGCTTCAAGCCATCCTGCCCAAGCACTTGCGAGACCGTATATCACCGACACATCCTTATGTCCAAGCTGGTCGATTGCCAATTCAAACCCACTAAACGGAAGTGACTCGATTTCGCATAGTGACTTCTGCTTCAAACACGCTCCTTTGAACGCCAATTCTCGAGATTTTTCGGTTAAGAATTTCCTCCGTTCAAGGTCAGAGACAAATGCGGCAGCATACGAACCATAAATCTGCGAAGCCACAAGTACTAGATCCGCGTTTGATTCGTTCTGAAGTAGCAACGCATCAATGAGAATGAGGTAAGCAGGTACCCCGTCCTCTACAACCCGTAGGTCTTCGTTGTTCAGAATGGCCGTGGACAAACTTCGGGCAAAGTCGTTACTTACCCGAGACACCAGCATCTGGCAACCAGACAACATTAGAGTCCCGATCACCAGCGATACTATTACGGCCGTTCGAATACGCTGCATGGATCGGTTAATACCTCCCTACTGATGGAAGCATCAGAATTGGACATGACGATAACAATCTAGTTCAACTCGAAACTCAGAGCGACTGGGAAGAAGGGAACTGACCATCGACTTCAAGCAGAACCTTCTTAGAGCGATGCTTCATGGTCCTAGTCAAATCTCGACTCGGACTATTGGCAATGCGATTATACGACCTCGGTTCTGGTCTGCACTCTTGATTCAGTTCTTCAAAACCATGAGACTCTCATTGGAATAACAATTCGTACTGATTAATAAATTAAGTGAAAATTATTGTATAAATGCATGCATACGGGTATTTTGTATAATAAAATTAATATGTAATTTAACTTTATTAAATCTTAGGGCGTCAAGGAGAGCAATGATCACCATTGAAGGAGAAATTCGGACATTTCTTTGTATGTTTCAATACAATGCGCCTTTACGCGCTCCTCGACCGTCGTTCAATCGCTCGGTCAACTCGTTTCGATTTGTGCTTCGGAGGCATTCCATGTTCGAACGGATCCTCGCAGTGCTACTCACACTCTCGTGCAGCGTGACACTTGCACAGACCGATCCTACATTTCGGGCCGAAACGACTGCGATAGCGTTGTCGGCGAAACCCGAACTAGACGGAAAGGTTCGGGGCGATCCAGTATGGGAAGCCGAAACGCCGATTTCGAACTTCAGTCAATTGCGCCCAGAAAACGGAGAACCAGCATCCCACCTTACAGAGGTCTACTTTGGCTACACTGAATCGGCACTACACATAGCGTTCCTGTGCTACGAGGACGATCCAAGTCAAATTGTTGTATCTAGCAACGGCGACTTATCAGATTCTGTTGCAATAGTTCTGGATACCTTCTTGAACGGACGTACCGGCTTTGTGTTTGCAACCAACCCAAATGGGCCGCTTTGGGACGGAGCTCTCTCTAGCGGCAACACCGACTGGAACTGGTCGACCACCTGGCGGGTCGAGTCACGTCGCACGCCGTTCGGCTGGAGTACAGAAATGGAAATTCCATTTAGTTCGTTGCGTTATGGACACGACAAAGTACAAACATGGGGAGTAAACATTGCACGCGTAACGATCGCTGACAACGAAATATCCTATTGGTCTCCCGTACCCGCTCAATTCAACATGTATCGAATCGATTTAGCGGGTCGGATTCATGGCATTGGTGTACCCGCCATGAATCGAAGTCTTCGATTCACTCCATACGTTAGGACCGGCGAAGTTCAGTCAGATTTCTCCGACCATGACCAGGGAAATGATGCAGGATTTGACGTGAAGTATTCGATTACATCCCGCTTGACGTTGGATGCAACCTTCAACACCGACTTTGCTCAGGTGGAATCGGATCAGCTTCAGGTCAATCTTGGTCGTTATGCACTGTTCTTTCCAGAAACTCGTCCGTTCTTTCTGGAAAACCAAGCACTGTTTACGGTGGGTGTACCTTGGCAAACTCAACTTTTTCACAGTCGACGAATTGGAATCGCACCAAATGGGCAACGCCTCCGGATCGATGGGGGAGTTCGTGTCACTGGAAAGATCGCAGACCAAACAAACTTGGGGTTTCTTCAGATGAGATCCGACTCACACGCAAGTGACGATAAGTCGGATTTCACAGTGCTGCGATTAAGCAGAGACTTGAAGAATCGTTCCTCGGTAGGCTTTCTCGGTTCAAGAAGGCGAGATAACCTTTCGACTGGCGACACGTGGGGCATAAATGGTTCCTTTGGGATTGGAGAACGCACCGATATCCACACATTTGTGGCTACAACTCGAAGCGATGCTTACAGTTCGGACGAACACGCATTCAATGTCTACGTGAACCATAGCTCACCAACTTGGAAATACCAAGCATGGATACATGAAGTAGGCAAAGGATTCAATCCTGAAGTTGGCTTTGTGTCTCGAAGAAACATGCGAACAACTGGTGGAGTACTGCGCTACACCCATGCAGTCGACGACTTTGTTGGTCTTAAAGAGTGGAACCAGTACTACTCAGTCAGCATGACTCGAAACTTGGATGGCTACTTGGAGAATGGTGGGCTCCATCTCGAACTTTGGCCCGTGTGGGACAACGGGGCGGACGGATGGGTAGCCGTCGATTTTCAATACGAGGAGGTTCGGGATCCTTTTCCAGTGGCAGGTGTACTCATACCGCCTGGAAAGTACAACACCAAACAATTCGTGCTTGCTGGAAATCTTCCAAATACCCATCGAATTCGAGGCGGGGCTTTTCTCTCTAACGGCGGGTTCTACAACGGAAAGCTCTTAAACACAAATGCGTTCTTTAGCTACCAACAAGACGAATCATTGAGTTTCAGTGTCGGATACCAACATCGAAGAATTGGATTCCCTACGTTGGAAAAGGATGTCACAGTGGCGAATGGGAATGTGGGATTTGCGTATTCATTTACGCCGCAGAGTGGAATCTTCGGACAGCTTCAACGCAATCGCATCGACGATATTTGGTCAGTCAATTTACGATATCGGTGGCAAAGGAACGCCAATTCCGGGTTGTACATCGTCTATTCTTACTTCGGCTTGGGCACAGACGATGACACCTTGGAGCATCAAGAGTTTGTTGTCAAGTACAGTCACGCCTTCGATGTACTGAACTAAATTGGGATTCGGAAATCCTCCTCGAAAACTCAAAACACTGTGACCTCGGTCCATTTGGACTTGACCGTATGGGTAGAACCTGTCAGAACCACAGGCCACTCATTCGCCGTTAGGAACAAGCTCTCACTGAACGGGTTTCGACCTCTCGACTCGAACGATTTCGAACCATACTCAAGAAATTACTACTTTTGACTTGAAATCAGAAAAGTTGCCACTATCATACGCAACGATTAGCACTCTCCCATCGAGAGTGCTAATCGTTGTTTCAAGAGAATCTTGGGAGACAGACACATGAATATTCGACCACTTCAGGACAGAGTCGTTGTACGCCGTCTCGACGAAGAGACGATGTCGGCAGGCGGTATCGTACTGCCGGATTCTGCTTCGGAAAAACCAAGCCAAGGTGAAATCCTGGCAGTTGGACCAGGCAAAGTTCTCGACAACGGCGATGTACGTGCCCCCGACGTTTCAGTCGGTGACAAAGTGATTTTCGGTCAGTACGGCGGCAACACAGTAAAGCTTGATGGAGAGGAATTGCTAATCCTCCAGGAAAGCGAAATTTTTGGCGTCGTTGAAGACTAGGCACTAGCAACAGGAGATACACATGAGCGCAAAGGAAGTCAAATTTTCAGACGACGCTCGAGCAAGAATGCTCAATGGCGTCAATGTTCTTGCGGATGCTGTGAAGGTTACGTTGGGTCCTAAGGGACGTAATGTGATCCTCGACAAATCGTTCGGTGCACCCACCGTGACGAAGGATGGCGTCTCAGTAGCCAAGGAAATCGAACTGCAGGACAAGTTCGAAAACATGGGTGCACAGATGGTCAAGGAAGTCGCAAGTCAAACTTCCGATGAAGCCGGCGATGGCACTACAACTGCAACGGTGCTTGCACAAGGCATTTTGGTTGAAGGACTGAAATCAGTGGCCGCTGGCATGAATCCAATGGACCTCAAACGAGGAATTGACAAAGCAGTAGCCGCGGCGGTAAGTGAAATTGAGGACATGTCCACTCCTTGCGAAGACTCCACGTCCATTGCACAGGTTGGAACGGTTTCTGCCAATAGCGACTCCTCCGTTGGCCAGATCATCGCTGAGGCGATGGAAAAAGTTGGTAAGGAAGGGGTCATAACCGTAGAAGAAGGCAGCGGGCTCGAAAACGAGCTTGATGTGGTTGAAGGAATGCAATTCGACCGCGGGTACTTGTCTCCTTATTTCATCAACAACCAAGATTCCATGTCTGCGGAATTGGAAGAACCGTACATATTGTTGTGCGACAAGAAAATTTCTAACATCCGAGACATGATTCCAGTTCTGGAGTCTGTAGCCAAGTCTGGCAAGTCGCTGATGGTCATAGCCGAAGACATTGAAGGCGAAGCTCTGGCCACGTTGGTTGTGAACAACATGCGTGGGATCGTAAAAATTGCTGCTGCAAAAGCACCAGGTTTCGGTGATCGACGCAAGGCCATGTTGCAGGACATAGCGACACTCACTGGTGCTCAGGTCATTTCCGAAGAAGTCGGATTGACTCTAGAAGGAACCTCACTTGACGATCTCGGAACTGCCAAGCGAATTTCCAGTACCAAGGAAAACACCACAATTGTGGACGGTGCCGGTGCGAAAGATGAAATCGAAGGCCGAATCAAACAGATTCGTCAAGAGATTGAAGACACCACTTCCGACTACGATCGCGAAAAGCTCCAAGAGCGGTTGGCAAAACTTGCAGGTGGCGTAGCAGTCATAAAGGTTGGCGCCCCTACGGAAATCGAAATGAAAGAGAAGAAGGCGCGCGTCGAAGATGCGCTGCATTCAACTCGAGCTGCGGTTGAAGAAGGTATTGTGCCTGGTGGAGGAGTTGCACTCATTCGAGCACTGCAGAAAATCGATGTTCTCAGAGGCGAGAATGAAGACCAAAACGTCGGCATTCAGATCGCACTCCGAGCCATGAGTCATCCACTTCGTCAGATTGCTGAGAACGCCGGTGCGGAACCAGCCGTAGTTGTGGATAAAGTTCGGGATCTTGACAACAATCACGGATTTGACGGAGCTACAGGCGAATATGGCGACATGATTGAGCTTGGAATTCCAGATCCCGCCAAAGTTGTCCGAGCAGCCCTGCAAGCTGCGGCATCGGTTGCTGGTTTGATGATCACAACAGAAGCCATGATCAGCGAAATGCCTGAAGATACACCACCTCCTGCACCTGGCGGTGGAATGCCCGACATGGGTGGCATGATGTAGCAAGTATGCGGGTAGCTCTAGGTTGCCCACTTGCATCCCTTTGATGGTGCGGCCCACATAAAGTGGGCCGCATTTTTTTGATAGTGAGTTCATCTTGTTTCACTAGACCCACGTAGTGAACATCCAAGGAAAGTACGCTCACATGTGCGTGTGGCCGTCGAGACAAGAAAACTGGGCGAATTGGACTACAAGCACTCCTCCGTCGCTCCCCAACAGACTTTCGCTCCAACGATGAAGTAGGTCAACATTACCCCGGCGACCCGATAATGACTTCGGCGACGCGGCCCCGGGCGCGCCACTTCAGAGAGCTACGTGAGTCTCGAAAAGTTCTCAATCCTCCAATGAGAATCGGCAGCCACCCCGATTTTCCATTTCCTAAGAAGAGACGTCGCCACACTCGAACAAATTTCATGGTTCCGCCGTAAGTCCTGGGATCGTGACTGCCACCGCATGCGTTCTTCCTAGTCCCGATTCGGCTGGAGAAGTGATCTCAGGTGCGGTGTTTGTATGTCCACCAGCATGGACGCAGTTATTGACTCAGGCATTAGCATTTGTGACTGACATAGGAGGAATGCTTGCACACGGACCCATCATCGCGCGGGAATTTCGAATTCCTGCGGTACTTGGACTAGGCGACGCGACGAGAAAGATACAGACAGATGACCTTCTCACCGTAGACGGAAACAGTGGAACGGTTCAAGTGGTTCCAGTCGATACCACAGATCCTTCCAATACGTGAGTTTTTCACAGCACAAGAAGAGCCAATGCTCCGACAATGAAGCGCGACTTCTCTATCGAATTTCATCGAATTGCTCTCTAGGTTCAGCTTGTGATTTACGGGAATGATTCGATGATGCCCTGCAAATCCTCCCAACAAGGACGTGATTGAGTCTTGTCGAGTTCATACTGAGCAAGGTCCGGAGTCGTGAGACCCACAAGAGCAAGACCATACTTACCTAAGCCTTTGCATTGCTCCGTTTTGATATGGTTTGCACTCTTAGGATCGAGATCCTTCCAAATGCGACACCTAATTACACTCCTACTTCTGCTGTTCTCCTTCAGTGCAATTCCCCAAGTCCTTGAGGAAATTGTCGTGACTGCAAAGAAACGAAATCAGTCAATTCAGGACGTGGGAATGTCTGTTGGAGTGATGCTGGACGAGGACATCGACCAAGCACTGCAAGGTGGAATCGACGTATTGGGTCTCGCAAATCGGTTGCCTAGTCTGCACATCGAGTCATCCAACGGAAGACTAGCGCCAAGGTTCTACGTGAGAGGAATGGGAAATGTAGATTTTGACCTCAATGCATCTCAACCGATCTCGTTTATCTACGACGATGTGATTCTCGAAAATCCTGCCGCCAAGAGCTTTCCTCTGTTCGACATTGAACGCCTGGAGCTTCTTCGGGGTCCTCAAGGCACATTGTTTGGGCGCAACACCACTGGCGGAATTCTAAAGTTCGACTCAAGGAAACCAGCACCCCACTCCTCATCAGAATTCAGGCTGTCCTTGGGGGCACGAGATCACCTGCGAGCGGACATGGCTCTCAATCGTCCCCTAAACGATAGCAACATAAACGTTCGCTTTGCTTTCATGGCAAACTCTATAGGAGACTGGATCGACAACACAACACCGCAACGAGAGGTTTCCGATGCTCTAGGCGGGTTTGAAGATTACGCATTCCGTCTCCTTCTTGACGTTCAACCGACGGAGAAAACCAACGTCCTTCTCAATCTTCATGGTCGAGCGTTGGACGGAACACCCACAATTTTCTATGCAAACGCCATTCGACCGGGAAGTGAAGGAGAGTTCGTCGATGGATTTAGTCGTGACAAGGTGAGCCTAGACGCTTTCGACCAACACTTCCAAGAGTCAAAACAGTTGGGGCTGTTTGCCACGGTGAAGCACACGCTTGGTGGTATGTCTTTGGTCTCAATTTCCGGCATCCACTCAGTGCTGGACCAGATTTCGAGAGGCGATGTCGATGGTGGATATGGGTCCGTGTTTGGTGGAATACTTCCTTCAGGACCAGGGCCGGGAATTCCCTTCGACGCCCAGACAGCCGATACACTGGACAATCACTTGCAGATCACGCAGGAGCTCCGACTAGAAGGGAAAGTCGGTTCACGCCATTGGCTAGTAGGCTTTTACGCCTTTTTGGAAGACCTAGAAATCGAAACTTACAATTTTGACTCTGTCTTCGTCCCTCACACCCTGAACGGCTATGTAAATCAAGTACAAGACACTCGTGCCTTCGCCCTTTTTGGAACCATAGACTTGATCTCCCAAGAAGATTGGGACGTGTCAGCCGGCATAAGATTGTCTTCGGACAGCAAAGACTTCACTGCGATACGCACTCAATCTCCTCTTTCCTTTCTTGGAATTGAAGGAATCGGTCCCATCAGTGTGAGTCCAAGCGATACTGTCATGACTTGGGATGTGAGTGCGAACACAAAGATTTCAGAGGGTGTCAATGGATACGTGCGAGTCGCGAGAGGCCACCGAGCTCCGTCCATCCAAGGTCGCCTTCTCTTTCAGGACACCGTTTCAGTCGGCGACACAGAGTCAAACCTCTCGGTTGAAGTCGGCGCTAAAGCACTAACCCTTGACAACCGTCTTCGCCTACACGCTGCTTTGTACAACTATCGCGTGGATAACTTTCAAATTACAAAGATTGGCGGGGTAGCAAACGTCAGCGAACTCATCAATGTCGCGACGCTTGTAGGTTCTGGCACGGAGATCGAGTTTGACTGGTTCTTGAACGAGTCTTGGTTAGTAACCGGCGGATTGAGTCTCAATTTCACAGAACTCAGCGACTCCGACCTTTCTGTAAACGGTTGCGGCTCTGCATCTTTGTTGAGCGGCTGTACAGTTACGGATCCACAGTTACCAAATGGTGAGTACCTAATTGACGGTAACAATCTATACAACTCGCCCGAGCGAATTGTTAACTTCTCGGTGCGCTACGAGAAAGCGCTTGAGATTGGAGACTTCGAAGTCGCTACGGATTGGGCGATGAGGAGTGCATTAAGGTTCACCTTGTATGAGAGTCTTGAGTATCGGGACGACGGAGCGATTGAAGGTGGGGCACGAGTTGGGATTCAACTCACAGGCTCACGACATCGCGTCTCATTCTTCGTACGGAACATTCTGAATGACGAATCCATGATTGGATCGATAGACTTCAATAACCTGACAAGCATGTTGAACGCCCCTAGAACTTGGGGCATTGAGTACAAGCACCTTGCTCGTAACTAGTGTGATTGAGAATTCACTCTCGTATTCGAATGAATCTGAACTCTTAGCTTGATAAGGCGATTAAGACGAGCGTTTGAAACTGTATCTGGAGCCGAACTCTGATAGGGAAACAGAACGCTAATCGTTGCAATAGCGTTCCAGTGCTGCAATCTAACAAAACCTAAAGTAAAAATTGAGAAAATCAACTTGTACCTAGGACCTGACAATCCAAGCTGATGGATCATTTAGCAGCAAGTTGCGATGAAACAGGTAAGTGGAACAGAACCTCGCCACTCTCCATACTGTATTACTTTGGATTGCGACCCGGAAGGATATTTGCAACGGTCAGAACGATTTTCCTAAGAGTTGCAATTCCATCTGGTCCACTTCTATACGTTGCGAGAGATAGTGGTCTTGGGTGGAAATGGTCTATCTTGATAACACTCTCCATTGTGTTTGTGTTTAATCTCGGTAGGGCACTTTGCAAATACTATTCATTTCTCTGGCAGTCAACTTCAGAATCTATTTCAGTCAAGTCAGGAATTTTTCACAAAGCTCAGTCTGACGTCAAATGGTCCAGAGTACGAGCAGTCAGCATAAGTCGCGACCCATTGCAACGAAGGATTGGCCTTTGCTCCGTCGCGCTGGACACCGCAGGTTCGGCTGATGCTGAAGTCTCAATTCCCAACATACCCATCTCCGTTGCTCAGGAACTGCAAGCGAAGACAGGTGAGGATCATGGGCGATCTCAGTACATGCCACCGAATATCTCGCCGTCTATTGGAGAGGATTCGGTAGAGGATCACGTAAGTGAAATTCAAATGGAGCAAAGTCGTGAGGTTCTGTTTCGACTCTCAATACTCGATCTCCTGAAGTCTGTCTTGTGCTCCCGCGGAGTGATTGCGTCGGTAATTGGAGGCTGGGTCAGTTTGGGATCTTTATACATCCTATTTCGCCACCTTTTTGCCCGGAACTCGGATAGCAACGACGATGGAATTCGAGACAGAGTTGTTGGTTGGATTACTGAACTGCCTCACGAAGCAATGTCAGATCTCGACACCGTGACGACGTGGCTTGCAAATAGTGTCGGGCTAGAGTTTCTTGAGTCTGAACCTGGGGAGGCCACATTCTTAGCCGCAATCGCCGTAGCACTTACATTCCTATTCTTCCTAACGACCACTTTTAGACGGACAACCTCCAACTATGGGTTTGAATTATCGGACGAGGATTCGCACTTGGTAGTCGCTCGCGGCCTCTTTACAAAAAACCAGACTCGAATCGAAAAACGACGCATCCAAGTCATCACGTATTCCATGACCAATAGAGAACGTTGGTTTGGTCGAGGGACATTGCTGTTCGAGCAGTCTGAGAGCGAAGAAGATCACTCGATTCGCGTACCGTTTGTGGATGAAACCACAGCAGACACTATTGTTCAACAAGTCTATGACGGTGATATCAAAATCCCGTCTTTGCATACCAAAGCAAGAGACTACCATCGCATCTCTATCGTGAGTTTTTTCGTTGAGCTGATCCACCGAGTCCTGATTTGGGCTCCACTTTGTCTATTGGCGGTTTCAACCGTGGTGCCGTACTTTCGCCAGTTCTTGTGGCCTTACGCATTGTTGCTTCCATGTTTCTTCGGGCTAGCCTCTTGGCTGAAATGGATAAAGACAGGTTATGTAGTCAATAGGGACTTCCTAGCCAGAAGAGGCGGTGTATTTCGTCGCAATGTCAAGCTCGTACAAGTAGAAAAGGTACAGACAATCCGCATGAGCCAAAACATGATTCAAAGGATGCGTGCTACATCGAAATTGTCACTCTTCTATTTAGGTGGAGACATCTCCATCCCGTATCTCAATGTGTGCAAAGCCAATGAATATAGGACGAACGTATTAGAGAGAATCAGAACCAGAAACATCTCATGGACATGAGCCCGACTACCGGATTGAAGACATCGGCAAATCCAGACCCGTTGGGAAAAGACTCGTCGTGGAACGCTCTGTCGCGAAAGTATGTTCTTAAGAGCGTTGTAAGGGTCTTGGTTACAACCTTCGTTGGAGTAGCACCGATTCTTTGGATTGTCGGATGGGTGGTCAAGTGGTCATACGCACTCGATGAATACCCGATTTTTGCCCTGAGTTGTATTTTGGGAATTCAGTTGATCTTGCGTGCGTGCTATGCGCCTCTGAATGCATTGAAGACTAGGTATGCCGTCAACGATGATTGCATCTACCACAAAGGAGGTGTACTGGATAGATGGGAGCATGTGGCTCCAATCTCAAGGGTTCAACAAGTCTCAAGCTGTAGCGGACCATTGGACCGGGCAATGGGACTAAGATCAGTAGAAGTGAAGACTGCAGATGGAACAGGCACATCGATTGATGGATTGGATATTGGTGTTGCAGAAAGACTGCGGGACTATGTTGGAGGACAGATAAAGGTACCGATTCAAGATGAGATTAGTCCATCAGACGACGTGCCCCACCACTTGGAAACTCCCGTGGACTCAACAAGTCAGGCAAGTGGATTTGTCCATATCGAGTCGTTGCCACGGTCTCAAGAAGTAACTTGGCTGAGGTTTAGGTGCCATGTACGCAACATCGTAGGCGTATTGCCGATGACTCTATTCGCGTGGCCGCTCGCCATACTCTTCACCACATTTATGTTCTTTGAGCTCATCGAAGCTAACCAGCAAACCATAGTAGACCTGATTGGAACTCTATTTTTCCTATCTTGGGGAAGTGTTGTATTGGTGGGTTTGGTGTATCCACTGATCGAGGTTCCATTACGTGGAGTGGCCCTACGTTCTGATGATGTGCTATTCAAGAAAGGCGTGCTAACTCGAAATGTGGAAGTAGTACCGTTCTCCTGTATCCAAAATGTAGAGTCGAATCAAGGATTTCTGGATCGGTGCTATGGTTTGAGCAACTTATCGATCTATACGACAGCGTCTAATACCGCTCTTAAAGGATTGGATACTCACACCGCAAACTACCTGCGAGAGGAGATCCTAAAGGCCGCCAAGGTGTAACACAAACCTTCTCGGGAAACTCTCGAACCCGAGTCTCCAGTGCTCAGTACGATGCGGGACATGCCTCAGCCGTCACGTGTGGTGGTGCTGAAACCGACTACCCTTACTTGCAGACGTCTACACAGTCTCGGTTAAACCACTCCTTTCTCTTTTCCAATTCTTAGCGACCATGCTATTGAGACTGGTCTTGCATCAAACACTGTTCAATTAGTTTTGTAGATTGAATCCGATTTCTATCGAGCGTCCAGGAAGTGGCACTTGATCTTTGACCGGAGACGTGTGTGGTCGTCGCTCTGCGTCCAGAAGATTCTTGCACTGCAAAAACACTCGCGCCCAACTGTCTGCAAATGCGAACTTGTACTCAACGTCAAGCGTTATGTCAGTGTAAGCATCCGTGGGGAGAATATTGTCAGCCGTATCGCTCACTTCCGTATGGTATTCAATCGTGCCTGCCAAGATTAGGTCTCCTCGGTGAGCCTCAACTACTCCTCTGAACCTGTCCGCAGGTTCCCGTGGCGAAGAGTCATTTCCCGGAAGATCGATTTTCGCTTCGACGAAATCGTATCCGAGCAGCGTCTCAACGAGCCAGCCGTTGCCTTCGTAGAGCAGGTAGTTCAATGAAATGTCGCTACCCATAAAGGAAGCATCCTCCTGCGTGTACTGAAATACGGGCAGTTCATCTTCAATTTCGCCTGTTGGAGTGCCATAGATGTAACCGTCCGCCCACCGAAGGTATCCAGTTACTTTGGCACGCAAAGAGCCCTCCTCGAATTCAAGCGATGCGTTGAGAGAGTGAATATTCTCGTTCTCTAGACTCGGGTTCGGCTCTAGGTGGCTTCCAATCGCCAAATGCACTCCTTCGACATAGAGCTCATCGGCCAAGGGTGCTCGAGAAGAGTAGTCGTAAGATCCGTCGAGAACGAGACCCGGTTGCAGCGAGCGGGAAAATCCACCGGAAACGTTGAACAGATTGAAGTTCTTGTCGCCTTCAGGCTCGTAGTCGACAGTCACACTTTCAAGCCTTAACCCGACTTGGTAGTGAGTTCCATCCCGTTCCGTATGACCCACCCAAAAAGCACCAAAGCTGGATGTAGTAATCGGGTCTGAGTTGACTCCTTCCGACGCGAAGACGAACTCACTGCTATTGAAGTTTCCCCCGACCACATGAGTCCAATCGTTGAGCTTCTCTAGAGTCAGTAGAAGCCGTGTATCCATTGCATCGCGACGCTTGAACGTTGTTTCAACAACCGAGTCCGCAAGTTCATCGTGGACGTAGTCGCTCAGACCCAATCGCCATGTCAACTCGTCCACATACTGGAATGGTGTGTTCAAGCCCAGCTCCGAGTCGAAACGAATGTAGTCCAAGTCAATGACAACACGTTCTGCTTCTTCGTGTCCTTCCTCGTGGTGTTCTTCTTCCTCATGTTCTTCTTCGCCCTCCTCATGATGTTCCTCTTCATCATGATGATGTTCTTCTTCATGGTGGGCATGTTCCACAGGAATGCCAAAGATTGCGTCAGAGGTCGAAACCGAGACACCCGCATATCCCCAGTCTCTCACCCAAGAGAGACCTGCGGACAATCCACGATTCTCGATGTCACTATTGGGCAGGGTGCCACACTCGTTCTCGATATGTTCATCTTCGTGCTCACCCTCATGTTCGTCCTCGTGTTCGTCCTCGTGCATCTCTTCCTCTTCTTCACGGTGATGCACAAGCCGATCCGAGAGCGCACAACCAGGAATCTCGTACGAGTCCGCTTGCCGGTAGAAAGTGTCGAAGTGCAGAATTAGATCCTCAACACTAATGTCCGCTCTTCCCGCAAGAAAATTTCTTCCACCGTTGTCACGAGTCCGCATCTCGAAGCGATAGTTGGTGGGATCCTCGGGCACTTCGCTAAGGATCCGGCCAGTCTCGGTATTGATAACACCACCTGAGGAACCTGAACCAAAAAGCAGCGTGTTTGGTCCCTTCAGGACTTCAATCTGCTTCGCGAAAAAGGGATCGACAAGAGGCGGATGGTCTCCAGGATAACTAGCCACGTCCATCGGTCGCAAGCGATCATAGAGAACCAAAATCCGAGGTCCATCCATACCGTGAATCACGGGATGAGATACGCCAGGCCCGTAAGAAGCGCTACGAGCTCCAGGTACTGAAGCAATGACATCAGCCAAGTTCTCGACACGAACGCGATCAAGATTGTTGTAATCAATTGAAACCACATCAATGTTGCCAATTGCTCGCACGCCTGCGCCCGACAGCGGATGAGCTACAACCCTTACTTCTTCAAGAAAAGATGGAGCACTCGCGGCAGGTTGATCATCTTGACTTTCTTTCTCAGCGTCTTGTTGCGCTGATGTTTCTTTCGTATCAGCACTAGCATTGACTGACAAAAGGCAAACAACCAGTGCTACAAGACAAGAACTCGTCAGAGCACTTACTTGCAAACGGAGTCCTAGAAGATTCTTCCTACCAAACATATTTTGTTTCCTCTTTGTTGATGCCTCGTATCACATTTCGCGATCAACGTCTGACTGGGTCCTTGAGCGATTGTGATTACAAATCGCATCTACACCATGATGGATCGCGACCGCATAGTGTAAGTAAGCTTGAACTGCTTTACCAGATATAAGGTAGGTTACACCTCATGTCAAGAGAGCTAACGCCTAAAACGACCGAAGAATCTTCCAATGTCGTCGAGAATTAGGTATAGACACGGAAGCACGAGCAACGAACCAATGGTCGATGCGGCAAGCCCGCCAATAATCGTCATGGCCATTGGTTGTCGCAGTACTGCGCCCTCGCCTCCGCCGAACAACAATGGCGTTAGAGCCAGTGTCGTTGTAAGCGTTGTCATTGTTATTGGTCTCAAGCGGATTCCGGCAGCTTCAGACAGTGCTTGAATTCTCTCCTTCCCGTCAGCCATTAGTTGGCGAGCGGTAGCAACCAAGAGTACTGCATCGTTCACGGCGACTCCAGCCAAGACGATCAAACCCAACATAACCATCACGCCTATGGGCTCACCAAAAGGTACTAGTGCTCCAGCGACTCCGATTAGTCCCACAGGAATGGCGTACAGAATCGTTATGGGTTGCAACAGCGATTCAAAAGAACCAGCAAGTACTAACAAGACCAATAGCAGAGCCAGAATGCCCGCCAATTGAAGCTCCCCGAAAGTCTTGGCACGCTCTTCTTCCTCCCCTCTAAGCGCTATGGTCATGCCTGTCGGCAAAGGTTTGTCTTTCAAGACTTCGTTCACCGAATTGATCGCTTGTGGTTGCGTGAATCCCTCGTTTACCAACGCAGTCACTTGAGCAACCCGGCGTTGATCCCTTCGAAATATCTCTCGAGCTCCTGTGACTTCTTCGAATTTTGCTATTTCTCCAATGGCTACTTTGCGGCCTCCGCTAGCGAGGAATACCACATCATCTAATTCCTCCTTGTGAACTGTTTCCATCCTTAGCATCACTGGATATTCTTCGTCCCCCACCGAGAGGTAGGTCACGTTTTGGCCATCGAGATTGGATTGAAGAACGCTCGCGACCGTGTTCATGTCTATTCCTAGAGCATCCGCAACAGCGTGATCTAAACGCACTCTGAGTTCCGGCGGTCCTCCCTCAAACGAAGAGCGCACGTTCCAGAGCTCAGGAAGCGCAACCATGGCTACTCGGATCTCTTCGGTGATATCCCGGAGATCAGAAAGCGTATTACCTGAAATCTCGACTACCACCGGAGCCATTCCGGTATCCAAAGCCTCGCTCAACGCAGACCTGTTGAGTTCCCACTCGATCTCCGTATTTGGAATCTCGTCAAGGTCATCGGACATCGCTGCAGCAAACGCCTTGCCCGGTGGAGCCTCGTCCGTCAAACGCACTATCAACCGAGCCGTGTTTTCCTCCGTCATTTCTTCACGGATGACTCGATCGTCATCTGGCAGCCTCCCAATTTCTGCCAATGTAGCATTTACAAACTCGGGCGCACCTGCGCGAATTGACGACTCAATACCCTCGACAAGTTTCGCCGTGGATTCCACGCGCTGACCGCTTGGACCAATTATTCGCACTGAAAATTGTTTCGGATCGGAGGGCGGCAAGAGTTCCGTGCCTAGACCCAAGAGTCCGTACACAGCTCCTCCCACGGCCACGGCGGAGATCAATACTATGAGCCACGGCACTCGCAGAAAACCTGACACCATGCTCTCCAATCCTCTACGTATGGGGTGGACTTTTTCTGCCACAACATTACCTAGTTCATCTCGTTTCGCTGGCTCGAGAAACCACTGTCCGAGAGCTGGAATGAAAAACACAGCAACAGCCAAGGAGGCGACAAGCGAAATCACAACTGTGAACGCGATTCCATCAATCAATCGAGCAGCAAGCCCCTGAACGAAGAAGACAGGGATAAATACAACGCAAGTGGTCAATGTGCTGGCTGTGATCGCACCTGCCACCAGCCCCGTTCCTTTACGGGCTGCATCCACTGGAGAATCACCAGCTCGAATTCTTCGATACATCGACTCGACCACAACAATCGCGTTGTCTACGAGCATCCCAGCACCAAGCGCCAAACCACCTAGAGTGACGATATTGAAACTGTAGTTGCCAAAGTGCATGAAGAATATTGCAGTGAGAATCGATACCGGCACCGCAAGACTAACGATAAATGTGGCCCCAATAGATCGAAGAAAGAACGCAAGAACAACAATGGCGAGCGCAATACCTACCAACGCGGCAAAACGCAAGTCATCGAGTGCATCCACTACAAGAGTTGCGTTGTCGGTGATCATATGAACTTCGACGTCCGGTAGGTCCTCACTCAAACCAGTCATGGCTTCGGTGATAGTTTGGGACACGGAAACCGTATTCGCACCAGCTTCCTTGTAGATCGATAACCCTACGCCTTCCTGTCCGTTCACCATGACAATGTGATCGATTTCGACAACTCCGGGAACCACGTCGGCTACGTCTTTCACTCTCACTGCAACACGTGAGCTACCTTCGATGTTCATGTATCTGACAATTACGTCTTCGACGTCGCTGGCGTCCTCGAATCGCATGCGACCTCGAACCGTAAACACGTTGCCGCGGTCTTCCAAAACTCCAGCGTTTATGTCGCGATTTTCCGAACTGATTCTTCCTGCTATTTCACCCAGTGAGATTCCAAACGCACTCGCACGATACTCATCGAAAATGACGCTTATCTCACGTTGCCGCCCGCCTGTCACCTGAACTTCCGCTACCCCTGTAAGAGCTTCCAACGAAGTTGCAAGCTGTCGCCGAGCAATTTGGCGAAGTTCGACAAGATCAGGGTCTCCAGAGGGAGCAACCAGTCCCAAAATCAAGATCGGTTCCTGACTTGGATCGAACCTCTTTACGAGTACTTCGTCAACTTGTGGATTAGATTCAAATCCACCAACAGCCTTTTGAACATCGATAAGACCGGTATCGATGTTGGTATCCCAATCAAAGTGAACGGTAGCTATCAAGCGCCCAGTCCGGGCTACCTGTTCAACGTCCACCACACCTCGAACACTGTATAGTTGGGACTCCAGTGACTCCCCGTAGAGGCGTTCCATCTCTTGAGGAGGCCTGTCGCCTGAACGAACGGACACAGTTACAGTGGGACTTTGAAGGTCAGGAAGAAGGTTGATTGGGAGTCGATTGAACGCAAGCACGCCTACCAACCCAACGGAGACAGCTAATACGCAAATTGCGATGGGTCTCCTAGTTGCGAGACCCGCAAGGCTTTCGAAGAAATTCACTTAGCCGCCGAGCACACGAACCAACGCGTTGTCTCTTAGTATTTCCAGGCCCCTAACGACGACTTGGTCTCCCGGTTTAACACCCTCAATGACTTCATGATGGTCGTCATCTGCCAGTCCGAGTTGGACTGTTGTGCGTTTGACTCTCTGTCCATCCAAAACGAAGACGACCGACTCGCGACCCCTTCGGGAAACAGACTCGTAGCTGACAACAGGAACTTCAAGACGCTGCTCTGTAATGATGTCAACTTGAACAAACATTCCAGGACGAAGAACTCGTTCGTTGTTGTCAACTTCTATGACGGCTTTAAATGTGTGCGTCTGGGGGTTAACCGTTGGTGAGAGTCGGACAACTTTGCCCATTATGTCCACGTCGGAAAAAGCATAGTGGCTAACCCGTGCAGGCTGACCCACCTTTACCCTGCTTAACTCGGGACCAATCAAATCGATGTCTGCTTCAAGTACATCTAGAGAAGCAATTTGAGCAACCAAGAGTCCGCTGCTCACTAGCTGACCATCTGCAATGGGAATGTCGTTCTGATCCCTTGCCAGAATTAGGATTACGCCATCGATTGGAGAAATAATCTGAGTGTTCTCATCGCTAAGTTTGGCTCGGTCATAGGCATCTTGAGCCTGTTGTAGCGACTGTTCCGTCTGTTTGAGTTCTGATTCAGATATATGGCCTTGCTCGAACAATCGTGTACGTCGATTGTGTTCATCTCTAGCATTCTGTAGCGAGAGACGAGCTGACTCCATTGCAATCTGCAGCCTTGCTTCCTCACCGGTGATTTGACCCAAGACGTCGCCCGCGCGCACCTGTCGACCCTCAGTAAAACGATTTCCGTCCTCATCACGCTCAATGTAGATTCTTCCCTGTACTTGAGCATTAACCCGAGCGCTGTCCTTCGTACGGAGATTTCCAGTCGCGACGATAACGCTTTCTACGTTCCCCAATTCCACAGTTTCAACTTCCACTGGAGCCCGAACCTCGAGCATTGGAGGTGGTGGAGCTGGATTGCAACCAGCGGCGAGTCCTGCCACTAAGACTAAGAAGAATGTCGCTCTCACTGTTCGTTCCATCGGCATTGTTGATTTATCCAATTAGTTTGTTGGTTCTTCGGCACGCGTCCACCGCACGGCATCCGCAATTCCGACGTCATCGCTTTGTGTGATTACGACAGCTACTTCGGGCGATTCGACGTCGAACTGTCCGAGATCGTTCCAACCTTCCGTCGCAGACTCCACGTCGAACTCAATGCTCTTGACACCATTTCCGGCTTGAATTTCGATCTGATGATTGCCAAAGTCAATAAATCTTCGATAGCCATACGTGTTTGACGCAACGTAGTCCCATTCCTTCTTCTCTCTCTTGAAATTTGGCACGTGATATTCCAAGTTCCATCTACCCAGTGAAGGAAGCTGTGCGGAGAATGTAGAAGTTGAAAGGCTGGATCCCGATGGATTGACTGCATACGTGTGACGGTATTTGCCATAGCTTGTGGGTTCCGCATCTCTATACCAACGAGAAAATCGATCGCCAATGATGGGGAATGGCAAACTCCAAGCAAAGGTGCTGCGTAACGTTGGTAATCCGCGATCGTATTCTGGATCCGGCAGCGCCAGAAAGTATCCTAACCACCCAGGCATAGCTGAGTCTTCAATCACATCGTCCGTCTCCACTGCGAATCCCGAGTCCAAGTCGTCCACTATGACAGCCATTGCATCCTGAGCCTTCCATTCCACTTCAGTCACGTAGGGCAACTGCGGGGAATCAGTTGGTTGGTAATCTTTCATTGGTGGAATGTTCACCAGCAAAGACTCACGGTTTAACGACAAGTGTGGGTCCACCCACACTTGATGCACAGGAGTATCACTTTGAAACACGATGCGAACCGAAGTATTACCGTCTATTCGGATCGGTTTCATTCGATTCATTTCGCGTTGCTTCTTACCCCATAGCCCTTCATACACCACGGAGACAACACCAGGTACAGGCTCATCGTTTCGAAGAATGAAGCTGGTCTGGTAGACCGCTTCGCCGGTGCTTGTATCTTGTAATCGCTCCACACTCTGATCAGCAACGATGAAACCAGGCAATCCGGTACCGTGCAGCCAATCTCCAAGCAGCAATTGAAAATCCAATCCCAAATCCAAGGCAGTATCGAAAAACTCTTGGTCCGAATAGGAGCGCCCGCTGAAGCGCGAAGTCAGTTCGTTCAAGAACAATCCGACTTCCTCTTCCTCAAACCCTTCAAGCACTGAGTCTGCGATCGAACTCCCCTTAAGAAGGAGTGCATGGTAGGCCTCCCGAGGGTCGGAGTGATAATCGATTCCACTCAGAGACTGTGCTAACACGCTGTCCCAGACAGACGGCAAATTGGAGAATCTCTCACGCCAATTGAATTCCCCCATACCGCTGACAAAACCGGCACCGGCAACAGCCCCCATAGCTTGGCTCGAATCGGTGCGGGACATCGCCATGTGAATGGAAAAGTAACCCGTCCTCGTCCTCTCAAATGCCAATCTACTCGCGATTTCGTCTACTACAAACGCCAGAGCTGTAGCACCAGCACCTTCCGGCATAGTTTGATAGGTCACCAAGTTCTTCGAAAGGCTGATGAAGGGATTTCCTCCGTGATAGTCATTCTCAAAGAACGTACCAACAATCCATAGCAAGTATTGGGCCAAATCATCATCGTCTACGACTTTTTCTCGGCCCAGCCGTAACGAATTCTCAAAACGTGCGGTGGGAAGCCCCGATTCGCGCAGCATGTGAATACCTGGCGGAGAGTACACACTGTCCATACGCCATCCACCGCCATAAACTCTCAACGAGGCTGGCACTTCCACAAGTGTCAAAGTCTCAAGAGGATAGTCAAGACCGACCTTGCGCAGTTCTACCAGTCTGTCTTCAATCCATTGCTCCAGTGCAGGCACCATCGGTTCGAGAACATCTAGATTCTTCATGTGCTCCTTGCTCAAGAGCAGTTCAAAATTCGTGCCGCCTACAGCCATCGAACGGTGAGCAAATTTCGATCCCAAGAGTGCAACTTCCGGTATGGGAATGCGAGGGATGAACCTGAAACGAGTTCTCTCTCCTTCATCAAGTATCTGACGGGTTCCGGGTCCTGCCACTAGCCAACCATTGGGGACATCGACTTCGAGGTCTACTTCAAAGAAGTCCTGTGGTCTGATTTCCCAATCGGTTGTTCCATAAGCGCTGCCCGAAGTTGGTAACCAACTTACGCCAGGCATCAATGCGAAATAATTTGAATGGAAAATGTAATTCTCTTGTCCGTAGAAGAACAAGTTCTCAAAATCCGAATAATCCATTTCGGAAAAGTCCAAAGCGCTGTCCAAATATGCGAACGACGAGTCTGGAACGCCATCTGCAACAAGCTGCAATTCCTCTGTAGAAGTCGACCTTTCTTCACGCGCTACTGTCAGTAGTCCTCCTTCAAATTGGTAGTCGTTCGAAGTTAATCTCTTGCCGTTCAGAGTCAGTGTCCGAATTTTGTATCCAGGGTTCAAGTTAAAGAGAAGATCTTTGGTTGCTCCAAAGTCGTTAGAAACTATCGTGATCGAGAGGTCGAGGGCTATTCGGCGGCCAGGTTGTAGCGTCACAGTTCCCTTGATTCTCTCAATGTCTGTTTGAGAAGCGTTCTGATGTGCTTTATGTAGTGCCGCCCATTCCTCCACCTGACGCAATTTTGAAGATTCTGAAAAATAGAGTCCAAGAACTCCTGCTATTCCCAGAACTAGGACCAAAGATCCAGCCCCCAAGAACACTGGTCGTCGACCCACTGGCTCCTGTCTGGGATGAAGTGCTGCGGCCAATACTAAGAACCCCGCTGACAGCAGCAACATCACAATCCGATTGATCATCACGTCCGCGAAGAAAATACGAGGTAATAAGTCCGAGGGGAATACTTGGTTAAAGGAAGATGTGGACAGGGCGGCGGTCACGAAGTAAGGAAGCCTTGTAAGCACGTAGAACATCCCGACCATCAATACCAGCACTACAACCACAACAAAGAGTCGATTGCGTAGAACGACAGTAAGAAAAATGGTCAGAGATCCCCATAGAGCAAAGTTCGGAATGATGTCGAAGAGTAGGAAACTGATTACACTCGTCGGCTCGATTGAACTGCCGATCATCCATCCTGCTGTCTCAGCTAGCCACCCAAAAAAACTTATGAAGGCAAAAATCGCAAGAACTGCAATACTCGTAACCAGAATGATCCCAATCAGTCTTCCCGCGAGTAATGAGAGGTTTGACATCGGGCGAGTGTCAATGGCCTCTCCGATGCGATCTTTAATATCTCGTGCACGAACGTCAAAGGCCAAGAACACGATTCCGATGTTGAATATCATCAGCGCCAAAGCACTTAGCCCAACAATTAAGTAACGCGGTCCTAGGAGTCCAGCGGCTGGAGAAATGTAAGACGAGAAAGCGTGCGCCGCGGACAAGTTCAACCATTGACCTGCACAAAGAAGAACCGCGACGACTATAAATACCCAAGTTCTTGCGAGTCTTCGGGTAGACCGCATTTCAGCCGCAGCGACCGACCATACCATGCCCAGTTTCACAGACGACTATTCCTTGTCCTTCTCTTTCTTTCGGCGTCTACGACCCTTCTTATCTTCAGTCGCTTCAGGAGCGTTGTGCTCTTCGTCCTGTCGGGCGCCTTCCAGCTTCCCCCGCTTGGACATAAATGCCAGATAGGCTTCTTCCAAACTCGGTTGTTCCACTTCGGTCGCGTCAAACGTCAATTCCCCCGGATTGTTCACCACAATTCGGAATGTGACATCAGAACCCTGAATGGTTCGTGAAACGATCTCGTGCTTTTCTTCAACGACGTTCGAACTCTCCAACGGCACAGTTGCCTCGAAGACCTGTCCTTTCGCCTGACCAAGCAATGTAGCTGGCGAACCTTGAAATGCAACGGTACCGTCGTCAATTAGAGCAATCTGCGAACACCCGCTTCCCAAGTCAGCAACTATGTGAGTAGAAAGCAAAATGGTTCGATCCTGTCCCATGTTGGTCATGACCTGCCGAAATCGCATTCGCTCTTCCGGGTCCAGACCGACAGTAGGTTCGTCCACAACCAGTACCTCGGGTTCGTGGACCATGGCTTGTGCCACACCAAGGCGTCGAACCATACCGCCGGAGAGTTTCTTGACTTTCCTATCGGCTACGTCGGACAATCCAACCTCCTCAAGGACCTCCGCAACACGGCGACGGCGTTCCTTCTTATTGGTCATTCCGGAAAGTGCCGCGAGAGTATCTACGACCTCCTCGGTGCGATGCAGTCTCCATGCACTGAAGGACTGCGGAAGGTAGCCGATTCGTTCACGCACTTTATGGCATTCATCGACAACATCGAAGCCGCACACTCGTGCGTTTCCCTCGGTGGGCCGCAACAACGTGCAGATTATTCGCATCAAAGTGCTCTTGCCTGCACCATTTGCGCCAAGAAGACCGAAGAAACCAGTCCCCAAAGATAGATTCACATCATTTAAGACGTTACTTTTCTTGTCATAGCTATGAGTAACACTTTCAACCTCTATCGCCGGCGCGTTAGAGGATCCGTTACCCGAAGAAATCCGTTCAGCCAATGTGGAACCTCAGCCAATAATTGTCGATGCATTGTACAGGTACATTCGACCTGCCTAAGTCCATGGAGACCAGCACGTCGGAGACTTGTACGAATCACTAATAAGCAAGAATCGTGCCACTACTTTCCGAAAAAAATAGTGCTAGATCGAACTGTAACATCCCGTTCATTGTCTGACTCCTGGAAACTGACGAAAATAGTCAAGAGTTGTCGTTATTTGCCACGTTTCGCGGTTGTTCCTGACACTTGTACTCTGCAGTGACTTCATGATCTGATGAGATTTGTCTAACCGGGTAACATGCTCCCTCAACGCCAGATGGTGCAAGACGAAAAAGAGAAGACGAAGCCAACGTGGAACTCGGCATAACTCCGTGGTCAATATCCGACACTAACGACGCAAGAGCACTTTGCGAGCAAGCAAAATTCGCGGAAAAGTTGGGATTTAGCTACTTTTTTCTTCCAGAACACCACTTCGTAAGGGGAAGAGCGATTCCCGATCCCCTTTTGCTCTTAGCCGCTGTCGCAGCTACGACGAGTAGTATTCGACTCGCAACCACTTCCTACTTGTTGCCGCTCCGACATCCCGTACTCGCAGCAGAGCAAGTCGCGGTGCTCGACCGATTAAGTAATGGCAGGTTGACACTAGGAGTCGGCCGCGGCGCTTCCGATGCACTTTTCACAACGTTTGAAGTTCCCGCGAAGCAAAAGCGATCACTATTTGAAGACTGCTATCACAGAATGATCGGGGCTTGGCACGGAGACTCTGTCGCCCCCTCCACCTCAGAGTCTTCAGTGACAATCTCTCCACTGCCTCTGCAAGAGCCTCATCCGCCAATTTGGGTCGCAGCATTCGGTCCGCTTGCGCTTTCACAGGCCGGACGCCTTGGTCTTCCCTATTTGGCCTCCCCTAGAGAAAGCCTGTCTCGTCTAGCACAAAACTACCAAATCCACCGCGAAGCGAGCAAGAAGGCAGGTGTGACAAGTCCACTCGAGATCCCGATCATGCGGTCAGTTCTAGTTTCTGAGGATGAAGAACTAATACGAGATGTTCGAGCGCGTGTCGCTCAGGATATTGCGATCAATCGAACCGCGGACTCTGCGCTATCGGATCCGTCGGTTGACGACTGGGCTCTCATCGGAAATCCAAGTAAAGTTCGAGACCTCCTTAGTGAATACCGAGAGAAACTAAACATGACACACTTGGTAGCCACAAGGCTGGGTATTCGAGGAATATCCAGCACTGACTGTCAAGAGTCGCTAACGCTACTTGCCGACATAGCTTGAGAGACTATTCTTCTCTTAGTCGCTAATTTGCTTCTTCCTTGCCTTCACCAGGTGTGACTTCAACCGTCGTTTCGAAGTCTCCTGGGTCAATCTCCTCGTTTGGTTTTAGGCCTAGGTACGGCCGAAGTAAATGAACCGCCAAGTATGCAGGACCGGTATCAACCATTGCTACGATCATTTTGAAGACGTAGCCGGAAGCAATGTAGATAAACAACTGGGTCCAAAGTCCGCGCCCGGGATCGATGAATAGCGCATGCGCGTAGAAGTGCGTAATCAATATTACCGATGTTGTGTCTACCATCTGACTTACTAGAGTGGACCCATTGTTGCGCAGCCAAAGGTGCTTACCCTTCGTCAGCCGTTTCCACAGGTGGAAAAGGTGTACATCACAGAACTGAGCTGTTAAGTACGCAATCATGGAGGCAGTCACAGCTCCGAATGCCAAAGCTCGAATCTCAAAGAAGACGGGTTCCCTGCCTGCAGCGTCTTTAACGATGTTTCCAGCAGAATCGACCTCAACACCCACACCGGGCAGTACGCCTCCAAGCCAAAGGAAAAAGACAACCCAGAGATTCACAATGAATCCAACCCACACCATGTCTGAGGCTCGTTTTCGACCGTAGAGCTCACTTATCAAATCAGTGCACAGAAATGTCACGGGATAAGGCAGTACTCCCACAGCAATAATCATCGGAAATTCAAGACCAAAAATGGTGAACGACAGATCGACGAATCGGCTAATGCCAATAACGTTTAGCACAGCAAGTGTGCCCAAGAAAATCCCCGACAGAACAAGAAACACTCGTTGTCTTCGAAGCCGAAAATTGGGTGTGGATGACAAGCTTGCTACCTCTCTATTTGTCCAAGATTCGCGTGAATTACACAGCCATTGATCACAGGATTCTGAGTTGTCCAATAAATTGTCTTAGCAATCTCTTCCGGAGCAATCAACCTACCAAAGGTATTCATTGCAGCAATACTCGATAGGACGTCGTCTGGCACATGTGATCGAAGCATCTCAGTGTCTGTGAATCCAGGACAAACGGCAGCTGTGTGAATCCCCGTACCGACAAGATCTTGGCACAACGAACGCATCATGCCGATTTGGGCGTGTTTGCTCGTTACATACGAAAATGAATTTGGAACGGCCTTTTCGGAAAGTGTCGATCCCACGTACACCACGCTAGAACCCTTCCCCATATACGGAATCACGCACCGATTCAACGTATTAGGTGCAAAAACGTTGACTTGCATTACTGCTTGGAGCGTCTCGTCGTCAGTACGTGTCGCGGAATCGTTCTCCAACCGTGCAGCGTTGTGAACCAAGTGCACACTTGACCGAACTGTTTCCTCCAGTATGTCCCGAAGGATCGCCTCGATTGCATGAACTAAGTCAGGTCTACTTAGATCAACTGAGAAATTCCGAACCTGCGAATCTGGACACGGCCTTCGAGAAAAATTGATGACCTCAAATCCCTCCGCCAGAAAGAGCTTTGCGGTCGCTAGCCCAATCCCTGCGCTGGCACCGCTAACAATGGCGAGGCTCAATTGGCCACCCAAGAGACGCTTGCTGACTGACTTGGACCCGAAGAAATCGTCAGGACAAGCTCGGTCATAGCGAGTTCAGGGAACACATCGCAACTAGTCAATTGGTCAAGGAACCACGTGGCCAATTCCTCAACCGTGACATTGCGAATCGGCAAAAGCAACACATCCCGTTTCAAGAACAGCAATCGTTCGTCTCCAAAGATAACTGTCACGTAGTCATCGTCCGACTCGAACTTCAAGTAAGGCGACTCTGATGCTAACAACGTAGTCTCATCCAGCTTGTTGCAAATCAACTCGATCTCGTTCTTAAGCGTGTTGTAGTCGAAGCAAAGTCCATTGTCGTCGATAGGACCCGAAGCAGTCGCTCGTACAAAGTAGTTGTGGCCATGGAGATTCTCTCGATGATCGCTACCGAATATTGTGAAGTGCGCACAAGCAAAGTGGAGCGACTCTTTGTGAATGTCAATGCTTGCAGTCATCGCCGCGTGTGTGGTTCCTTTATAACCGCGCAAGATTCTGTACCGTCTAGAGAAATGCTAACAAACCGCAGATTTTGCTAAATGGGCTCTACTGGTTCATTTGAACTATCAACTATCGCTAATTCGCTCTCCAATCAAGCTCGATTTGTTGGCCAAATGCACGAGGTTTGCATTTGAGGGGTCATTAGGCAAAATAGGATTGACGACATTTGGAGGTGAGTTTGGGATGAGTCACGATGTAGTAATTCGAGGTGGGACTGTTATAGACGGTAAAGGTGGGGAGGGATTCTCCGCCGATGTTGCTGTAGACGGAGACACTATCACATCAATTGGCAAAGTAGGGGAAAGAGGAAAGCGAGAAATTGATGCCCACGGATTGTGCGTATCACCAGGGTTTGTTGATCTACATACACATTTAGACGCACAAGTGGGCTGGGACCCACAAGTAACCTCAATCTCCTGGCATGGGGTTACTACTGCGCTCTTCGGAAACTGTGGTGTTACGTTCGCGCCATGTCATTCCAAAGACAGAGAATTTCTGGCCGGGATGATGGAGACTGTTGAGGACATCCCGAAACAGGCAATCCTTCATGGGCTTCCTTGGAATTGGGAAACGTACGGGGAATATCTGGATTCGCTCGAGCAATTGGGTCCATCGATCAATATCTGTGGACTAGTTGGCCATTGCGCCGTTCGCTTCAACGTCATGGGCGAACGTTCCGTAGAAGAACCTGCAACTGACGATGAAATTCGACAAATCGCTCAAATTGCTGGACGATCAGTTCAAGAGGGCGCAGTGGGGTTCTCAACGAATAGACTGCCAGGTCATCGTCTGCCAGACGGTCGATCCATCCCAGGTACGTTTGCTGACCGAGATGAACTCAGAGCAATAGCCATTGAAGTAGGAAAACACGGAGGTCTCATGCAGACGGTCTCAGACTTCCGCGACTTCGATGCGGAGATGGATCTCATTCGAGACGAAGCTAAAACGGCACGTGGAGCACTATTCAGCAGCGCAGCTGAAATCGGAACCGAACGCCTCGATGCTCGCGTCAAGGCCATGCGAGACGAAGGGTTAAATGTCACATCGGTAACCGTTCCCCGATCAGGAGGCGGCGTCGGTGGTTTGTCCACAAGCAATTTCTTTAGAACCAAATCGTGGAACTTACTGCGAAAGATGGACTTCGAAAAACGGCTTGCGGCGATTCGAAATCCGGAAATGCGTCAGAATCTTGTGGACGAGGTCAAAGCGCAAGGCGATCCAATGCTTAACGGGATGAAGAGATGGTTCTATATGGGGTCGAATCCACGACCCAAGTACACCCATCAACTGGACGAAAGCCTGTTCCATCTTGCAAGTAAGCAAAACGAGCATCCTGTCGAGACGTGGTTACGCCTGACTGACGAGACCGATGGAAAGGCGTTATTCCACATGAGAGGATTCAATGTGGATTTGAACTCACTTCAGAAGCTCATTACAACCGAGTGGGCCATGCCCGGCCTAGGCGATGCGGGCGCACATGTAAGCCAGATGATTGACTCGGGTTGGTCTACCTTCATACTTTCTCATTGGCATCGAGACACAGGAGTCTATTCCCTCGGCGAAGCAGTACGTCGAATTGCTGCTGTTCCCGCTCAGGTTCTGGGTCTGGACGACAGAGGAACCCTGGAAGTCGGGAAACGCGCAGACATCAATGTCTTCGATATCAGCCGATTGGAAGAGAGAATGCCCGAAATCGTAAATGACTTTCCTTTCGGGGCCCCACGGTTCATTCAGCGAGCTGCGGGCTATCACACGACTCTATGCAATGGTACGGTTGTCTTGGAAAACGACGAGTTAACTGGAGAGACCGGCGGAAGAGTGTTGCGTAGTAACTAGTTAAACAGGTCGCTCGCAGAAAGATCAACCGGTCGCTATAAGTTTGCAGATGTGAGAGCTATGTAAGCCTTCAAAGGGAGAAGTTCTAGTACAATTCCGATTCATACTTAGAACTCGTTCGGTTAAACCTCTGTTTTGAGAGAACCGCTTCGTAGTGGCGGAGAGCAGGAAGTTCGTCACTTTCGCACGATCTTTATCTCTGACGTACATTTAGGTACCAAGGGATGCCAAGCGGATCGCTTACTGCGTTTCCTTCAAACGCACACGTGCGACCACATGTATCTTGTTGGCGACATCATCGATGGCTGGCAGCTCAAGTCGAACTTCTATTGGCCCGAATCTCATATGGAGGTCGTCCGAGAACTATTACGCCATCTAAAGCAAGGCACAAAAGTCACGTACGTCACAGGCAATCACGATGAACTCTTGCGCAAGTACTCAAATGCAGAGTTTGGGGACTTACGACTGGTGGATGAGGCATCTCACACAACTGCCGACGAACGTAAGCTTCTCGTTATACATGGGGATCAATTCGACGTCGTCACGCGATACCACCGATGGGTTGCAGTGCTCGGTGACATTAGCTATTCCATCCTGCTTGGATTGAATCGCTGGCTCAATTGGTGGCGCGAACGGTTTGGGTACGATACCTGGTCGCTCTCAGCTTGGGTTAAGGGTAAAGTCAAGTCAGCCGTCAACTATCTCAGCAATTTCGAGGCTGCTCTGGTTAAAGAGTGCCAACGTCAGAACTTCGACGGGGTTGTATGCGGACACATACATCATGCCGAACACTCCAAGTTTGGTGAAGTCGACTATTTCAATTGCGGAGACTGGGTGGAGAGTTGTACTGCTTTGCTCGAGGACAACAGCGGCAAGATAGTCGTATATCGTGATACCGATTCAACATCAAACGTAACCAAGCTACGCGTGCGTCGTTCCCGACCTTCACGAAGCGAGCGCAAGATCGCTGCAGCATCGAATAGCCGCATCTAGATAGTCCTTTCCTTCGATCTTGAACGCACAGAACAAGATCCTGATCATCACTGATGCTTGGCACCCTCAAGTGAACGGTGTCGTAATCCTCTTGTCTGCGTTGGTCGAGTCTTTGGGTCGGCTGGGAATTGACTCCCAAGTTATTCATCCGGGTCTCTTTCCTACGCTTCCGCTTCCGAAGTACCCCGAGATTAGATTGTCCCTGACACCATGGCGTTTTCGCTCACACATGGCACAAGATCCCTCGCAGCAGGTTCACATTGCCACCGAGGGACCACTCGGTCTCGCTGCGCGTTCCTATTGCTCGCGGAGAGAAGTTCCGTTCACCACCGCAATTCACACAAAATTTCCGGAATACACAAACATATTGTTCGGTACTCCTATTAGTTGGGGATATGGCTATTTACGTTGGTTTCATAAACCCGCCCAAACTACCATTGTTCAATCAAAGCACCAAGCTGATGAATTGACCGAGCGAGGGCTGGCTCATCTCCGTGTGGTCGGGGGAGGCGTGGATACACAACGATTTCGACCACAAGATCGCGAATCCCGTGACAAGCCTTTATTGCTCTACGTAGGGCGGGTCAGTAGGGAAAAAAACATTGAAGCGTTTCTGAATCTTGCTATTGATGCCAAGAAGGCTGTCGTAGGAGACGGACCCGACCGCCATCGACTCCAGGAAGCGTACCCTGAAGTCGAATTCAAAGGCTATCGGAAAGGCGAAAGTCTTGTACATGAATATGCACAAGCAGACTGTCTAGTTTTCACATCCAAGACAGACACATTCGGTCTCGTACTGATTGAAGCGATGGCATGTGGGACGCCAGTTGCTAGCTTTCCCACGACCGGTCCGCTGGATGTGATCCGCCCCGGAGTTAGTGGGGTCATGGATTCGGATCTGGAAGAAGCAGTCTCGCAAGCTCTACTTCTGGATCGCGAAGTGGTCAGAACCGAGTCTTTAAATTTCTCGTGGGAAAGTGTCGCGCGTAGATTTGCCGACATACACAGAATTGAAGTCTCGCAAGGATTCGATTAAGTCTTCAACCTCTTCGTCAATAAGCACACAGTGCTCACTTCGGATTGACAAGAAACGTTTTCAAGAGCGCAGTTATCCAATCCACTTAAAGCTTAGTTGGACTATCCAACTTAAGAGTGCTCCGGCGCACTCCGTCTGTGATTGAGACGCGCGATACGCCGGAGGTTCAGTTGTTGTTCTAGTTCGTAGCTTCTAGCCACCCATCTCGTCGGAACTTGGATCTTCGATTTCCGATTCGCTCTCTGTGGACGGATCCGTCATCTCGGGCACTTCTCCGAATCGAGCGAGAAGAGCTTCTTCTAACTGTGCCGGACGTACTCTTTTCTCCAGGATGCAACCTTTCGAGTCGAGCAAGAATCCTTTGGGTATAGCAAGAACACCGTATGAGGTAGCTGTAGCTCCTTTCCATCCGTCCATCTCGCCAAGGTCAATCCAAGGAAGTTCGTGGTCTGTCGATCCTCCTTCCCAATCCTCAAATGCACTATCGATCGACACGCCGACGATTTCGAAACCGAGGTTGTTGTACGCACTGTACAGTCTCTTAAGTTCAGGAAAATCCGCAATGCATGGTCCACACCAAGATGCCCAGAAGTCGATGAGCACCAACTCTTTCTCAGCCAAAACATCGTACAGTGCAACTTCCGTCCCTTCCAAGTTTGCCAGGGTGAATTCCGGTGCTTTCTGGCCAGGAATGAGACTCTCGTCGTTTTCCTCAGACTCGATGAACCAAACTACCCGATCTCGAGCCTGATTTATGCGCTTGACATAGCGATCCTCGTCGAACAAAGTAACGAGCCTGTCGTACACCGGTAGCGCATCGCTTCGATTCTCGGCACCAAATGCTCCTAACTCCATTGCGAGCAGTGATTTGATCGGACTCTCGGACTGTGTACTGATTGCTTGCAGAGCAGCCTGTTGAATTCCATCGAGCTGCTGCCGGAGTTTGTAGTACTCTGGTAGACCAATAGAGCTCGAGGTCCGAAAATTGGCGGACGGACTGGCTGCCAATACAGCATGCTCGCAACCTTCGGCCGCTGGCTTTTGGGGATCTTCTAACACTATAACGACCGAGTCTTCTCCGTCAGTTGCGCTATCCTCATCGGCTTCTGCCGCCAAAGTGATTTCTGTTTCTGTGGAGTCGTCAGATTCCGTTGAATCGGAAGCGATCTGTTCGTCTGAAGCTACTTTATCGTCTGTATCTTGATTTTCTTCGGTGCCTGAATGAGCGGCCTGACGTTGATCTTCCCAATCAGCCATGAATTGTGCGTAGGCTTCGGCGTACTTGTCGAATGTCGACAGATACTCTTCCGTCTGCTGCCAGCTCTCGATTAGAGCGGCATGCATGCCAACTCCTGATGTTGCTAGCAAATCTGGCGCTCTACCACGCGCATAGACAGTGATCTCAGAACCCGGCTCCACCAATATGTCTTGGGTTGATGCGTAGTAAGAGTTGCCTGGTGCAGACAAAAACACCTGTACACGAGCGGGTTCATCAATGTCCCCTTCAATCAAGAAGGTGTCGTTCTCAAGCAATACCGCACCTAGACTGAGACCCTTGACCTTTCCTTCATCGTCATATTGCAATGCTGAAGCAGTCAAGACAGCATGTGACAGATCCTCGTCAACTGAACTGAAATCACCAGCAATGGAGAATTTCTTTTTGGCATCTTTGGTTAAGCGCGAACTTCCCATCATGGCCAATTCGTCCGTAGGATACGACCCCAAGTAGTCCAACACTGCAAATCTTGTTTTGCCACCAGGGGACAAGACAGCAGATGCCGTCAGCGGCTCGTCCTCACCAATATCAACGGCGATCTCGACAGTGGTCGGTTTGTCGACTACTCCAGTCAACTCCAAAGTTCCCTCGGAAAAGTCTCCCGAGGCGAGTTCAACTGTCTTAACATCTCCATTCCATCTCGTTGCCTCATAGGAAACCGTCACCGATACGGAGGTTGGGTCTAGGCGCATCTCGGGTTCATCGTTCGAAGAGCCATCCGGGGCTACTTCTTGCGGCTCGTTATTTTCTACGACAACGAGTTCGCCGGTGATTGTGTATGGTTCTGGGGGCTCAAAGCTACAAGATGCAAGCAGTGCTGCCATGAGCACAACTGCAATCACGCAAAATAAATTTTTCATTGGTTTAAGCTCTCAAAAGCTTAGTGTTTTCGTCCATTCAAACCAGCGACTCTACAAACCTATGAAATGCAGACAGAGTGTGGAATTTAATCGGATTTGGATTACGGACACTTCGCGACCCCAATTGGAAAACCGACTGTGATGGTGAGCACTAGTACTGTTCAAGAACTTCCCAAACTAAGTTTCTAGCCACTGTTTGGCTCCAAGTTCGTGTAGGAGAGACGGTATGCAGCTGGAGGCTCGTTGTGTACCTACTCCACATCGATAGAATTTCTCAACACTCCGTGCTTGAAATTCCAATACGCTCAACATCACGATGAAAACTCTCCCCGAAGACGATCAATCCCAATCATCCCCCTTTCATCAGGTAGTCGAAGACGCGTTTTCTCGCCGAACAGTATTGACGGGAACGGCTAGCGCAGCTCTTTTCACGATGTTCGGGTGCGCTATTACAAACAACGGACTTCGTGGCGCAACAGACAAAGACTCGAACGGCCCATCCGAATTGATGCAATTTAGTCCCGTTAGTCTGCAAAAAGCAACAACTCCTGCGAATCAACAGTGGCCGCTGATTTCAGACGACTATCAATACGATCTAATTCTCCCTTGGGGGGATCCCATCGATCCTTCCGGTCCAAAGTTCTCGTGGCCGCCCAATCCCGAAGACCAAGCACAGCAAATCGGGATAGGACATGACGGTATGTGGTTCTTTCCAGACCCAAAACGCCCCAACACCAAAGGTGCTCTTGCACTCAATCACGAATTTGGATCGTCTACAGTGATTTTCGGAAAGCTAGTCCCACAAAATCTCGATGAAGCACGTGTGTCGCAACATGCACACGGTGTATCAATCCTGAACATCGAACGTATTGGGGGGAAATGGAAGGTCGTTGGCGGCAACAATTCGAGACGCATTCATGTAAACACTCCTGTCGAGTTTTCGGGTCCGGTAGCAAACCACGCTCTCTTGCAAAATCCAGCCAATAACATGCCTCGAGGCACACTCAACAACTGTGCGATGGGACACACGCCGTGGAATACATACCTGACATGTGAGGAAAACTGGCCCTTCTATTTTGGCTCCACGTCGTCGGAATTTGAACCAACCGAAGAACAGAAACGTTACAACCTGGTGGGGCGCTCATTCTATGGTTGGCATGACTTTGACGCTAGGTTTGATCTTCAGGACGATGGTTTTGCAAACGAGAGCAATCGATTTGGTTGGGTCGTAGAGATTGATCCCTGGAACGCTAGACAAAGACCGGTAAAACATACTGCATTAGGTCGATTTGGTCATGAAGGAGCTACTGTTGCTGTGGGCAGGCATAGGCGGGTCGTCGTTTACATGGGAGATGACTCTGGAGGCGAACACATCTATAAGTTTGTGGGTAATTCTGACTACGAAACGACTCTGGGGAGAGGAATTTCGCCGCTTTCAGATGGACGTTTATACGTTGCTCGATTCAACGACGACTTCACCGGTGACTGGCTCGAGCTCTCGACGGACGTCAGTTCGTTGGCGGAGAGGTTCGCAGATGATGCCGAGATATTGACCTTTCCTCGTATTGCTTCGAAGGTCGTTGGAGCAACTCCCATGGATCGACCTGAATGGATTGCCATCGCCCCGAACCAAGACGTCTATTGCACGTTGACCAACAATGCTGGTCGAACTGAACCCAACGCCGCGAATCCAATGGCTCCAAACATACATGGTCACATCGTGAGATGGCGTGACAGTGATGATCACACAGGGACGACCTTTACTTGGGATGTATTTACACTAGCCAGGGACACACAACACACGGAGAGTCTGTTTTCAAGCCCCGACGGACTTTGGGCAGACCCGGACGGTCGATTGTTCGTGGAAACGGATGGTACCCAAACAGATGGCGAAAGCACTATCAATAACCAATTGCTGGTCATGGATTCCAATTCAGGCGAAATTCGAAGATTGTTCACTGGCGTCAGTGGATGCGAAATCACTGGATTGGCAGTTACTCCCGACCGTAGAACGATGTTCATTAACATTCAGCATCCGGGAGTAGAAGCACGTTCCCCAACCACCGGACATACCTTTCCCGATCTTGGTGGAACAAATGCAATTCCACGCGACTGCACTGTGGCCATATCGCGCAAAGATGGTGGCATAGTTGGATCTTGAACCAGATTCTTGTTGAATTAGCGAGCTAGCAGTCAATAGTTCATAGCCGGATGGACGCAGAACTTCGAAGGACTCACCACAGACTAGGTATTCCAGCCAATTACGAGAGTAGTAGTCGACTTGTGCTTCAAGTCACACCAAACGACCTCGTCTCAATAGGTTGCGACATATTTGGCAGACCCCAGAGAATGCGTGCAATAGCAGCTGAAGCGTGGTCGCGTATGCGGGATGGGGCTAGCGATCAGGGAATCGATGTGAAAGTTGTCTCAGCATATCGATCAATCGACTATCAGACTTCGCTAATAGAGAGACTACTTGAGCAAGGACAACTGATCGAAGAGATCTTGACGCGAGTTGCTGCTCCAGGGTTTAGCGAGCACCAAAGCGGATGTGCTTTAGACCTAACCAGCGAACACGCTGCGCCGCTCGAGGAGGAATTCGAACAAACCGACGCATTTAAGTGGTTAACGAGAAACGCTTCACAATTTGGATTCTATCTCTCATATCCTCGTGGAAATCGGTTCGATGTAATTTATGAGCCTTGGCATTGGTGCTATCGAGTCACAGGTCATTAATTCGTGGAACCCCTCACATGCAGATGTCAAGGTTTTATTCGAACACTCATTGAAGAGATTTCTTGCCTAACAACTTGTTGAGTTCCAGTCAGATGTTGGCATATACACCACTCGCTAAACACGACATCATTCGCGACTACTGTAGTCGTGGGCTGGTTGTGTTGGCTCCTGAATCTCTTGGCGTCCCAACGAGTGTACACGAGAGCATTTTTGAATCAGAAGTAGCGCAATTGAGGGCTCGCAAGTCAATTAACTGTAGCTCGATACCCCAAATTCTCGATGTACTGAGTTCACCTGGCGTCAAGACCGCGTGCGACGCTGTTCTTGGAAAGAACTGGGCGATTGTTCCATTTACTCACAACACTCCCTTTATGAGCGGCTCTCACGACCAACACTGGCACAAAGATGACAATGGTCCGTTCAATGCCAGAAAGCATCGACACCACCATGCTGTTCAAGCAGAGCTCTTGTACTACCCGCAGGAAGTTCTCGGGAACATGGGTCCGACCGCAACTGTGCCCTACTCACAGTATTGGACGTTCAATCACGAGGAGAATCAAGACAACTTTGCAGGTGCGGATCATCTCGACTTTGCCTACCAGCTTGATGGTATGGAAAGAGTCCCTGTAGCTGGACCTAAATCACCGTATTCGGTTGAAGAGATCACAAACAGGCAGACCGACCATGATGAACGCTTGCGGAATGCAGTACTCAGTCTGAACTGGCCACTGAATCAACCGTTTGAAGTGGGACCACTCAAAGCAGGAAGCATCGTTCTCTATTCTCACAATCTGCTCCACCGAGGAAACCATCGACGAGATGCCTGGGAATCTTGGAGGGACAATCCTCGATTTATGTGGCGCTTTTGGCTTTATCGAACTACGGAGTCCTATGGACCCAAACCTACCTCTCTCAATTGGCGTAAATTAGGATCCGATGAGCTGACAGGAGTCAACCGAGCGTCGCTGGACGCAGGATTGGAGGCGACTTGGAACTACCACTGGAGATGGATGCACACTGGTTCAAGTGACCGAGAACACAGATCTCAGAAAACTCCACGTCCAGCTGTTTCAGCTTCTGAACTCAAAGTGCTACGCGAGCAAATGTTGGGTCTTGGAGACGAAAACGAGCCCAGTCGGCTCGGCGCAGCATATGTTCTTGCCAAACACGCTGAAGAGCCTTCTTCATTGTCGGTGTTGGAGGATGCTCTGCATAGTGACCGAGAGAGCGTTCGACGCGCAGCAACCTACGGACTTGCAGCTTCTGGCTCTCTCTCTACTCCTGTGCTACTTCGAGCTGTTGACTCTCCTGTCAGGTGGATCCGCAAAGCAGCTGTTTTCTGCCTTGGGGAGTCAGGTGAGACTTCTCAAGAGGTCTTGGAGCGCATTGAATTCCTGCTCCTGAACGATCCGTCCGTCTACGTTCGAAGTGTGGCGGCCTCAGCCCTTGGATGCTTCGTCAGAAGATCCATTGGTCAAGACTTCGATCGCACACTGGTTCAAAGGTCTGCAAAGTCCATGCTCCGTTGCCTAGAAGTAGAAGTGAATCGCTTGGCAATGGATCGAGCACAAGGCAGGAGCATCAAGATGGTTCGACCTACCGACGAATGCGATATCTGTGAAGGAATCGGAATTGACTACGGCCTCGCTCGTTTCAAACCCGTTCGCTCAGCTGTTCGTGAGAATGTACTTTGGTCTATTGTGATTTTGTGCTCGCACGATCCTCATTTATTGGGTAGTACGTTGAAACCTCTTTGCGAAGCCTTGTGCCACATTATCGAAAACGAGAAAAACATCTTTGTAGTTGGATTTGCAATGGATGCGTTGAATCGCCTACATCAGAACCGCGATGGAGATGCACTTGACATAAACACGAACTTGAAGGAGATGCTTCTTTCCTCACCACTTCTGCCGACTGAATGCCTCGTTCAAGGCGGTATGTCCCCGTCAGAAATTCAACACCTTGATTCAAAACTTAGAGCAAAGTCTGCAATGTGAGCCCTGTCGGGGTGAGTCGGTTCTCACGAGTTCATGAGTAGTTGATCGACAAGCTCTTGTAGGTTGGTGTAGGTCCACTTCGCTTTCTCGTCGACTTGCTTCGTAGCACCAGGTCGTCCAGAAGTCCGATCGATCCACACGGAGTCGATGCCAAGGCTATTGGCTGGCGAAATGTCATGAAAGACACTTTGTGCTACGTGTAGCAACCTGTCCTTTTTTCCAATTTCGGCAACAGCAACGTTGAACATTTCGGTGTTTGGTTTGTAGCATCCAGTGTCTTCGGCTGTAACTACGAAATCGAACTCGACGTTAAGAGCTTCTCGTGTGATCGCAAACAGATCGTTATCGGTATTTGTAATCACAGCCAATTTGAAGCCTTTCTGTAGCGATTCAAGTGCGTCGATCGTGTCTTCAAACGCGCCCGCTCTTGCAACACACTCCTCAAACGTGTCGTAGTCTTTACTTCGAGGTTTAAAACCCAGTCGGAATCCATATCTATCCAGGACACGGCGCAGCACACTCCTGTACGTCCCACCCTGAATCTGTTCCTCGGGTTCCCAGTTGGCAAAGTACTCCAGAACCACGTCGTCGTTCATGTTTGCGTCGTGCGATTGCAACAATTCCTGTAGAGTGGAGACGATTGCAGACTCCCAGTCGACCAGAGTTCCGTAGCAATCGAAAGAAATGACGTCGTAGTCCGACGCTTGCGGTTGACTCATCCGCTACGATCCAACTTCTGCGTGACAATCTTGGCGACGAGCAAACCAAAAAAGCTATCTCCTGACGCAAATAACCAACCCAAGTGGTCCTCACAATTCCCACAGGTCGCCATCTTCCAACGATAGCCCGGAAACCAAGTGTCCGCATGATGTGCTGTCCCTCTTGTGGAGCAACCAAGTGCATGTCGATAGCATCGAAAGTGATGGACAACTCCAAAGGGATTTACGAATTCGTGCTCAATCGCTCCTTGAATTTCGTGAGTATCAGCTGCATCCGCCAAGACGTGTGAACACCGAGAGCACACAACCACACTCTCAGGTCTAGGTGGAATCCAATCGAGTTCTTCCTCAAAAATATTGGAAAGAGTTTCTAATTCAGCCATCGGTGTGGATGGAGTCGTGAGTCAATGAAGCGTTCATGGCTAGAACAATTTATCAGATACGCCAATCCACTTCTTAAGAGCGTTGAAAGAACCATGTTCGTGCTCAGTCGATGTTCTACGTGATCGCTCAAATTGCGGCATCATGCATTTCTAGCCAGCACCAATATTCGATGTTCTGAGTGACTAGAGTTTGAGGATCTCTGCGCGCGTTTGAGATTGGATAGAGTCGAGACCGGGTGCGTCCGGAAGTGCTTTGAATGCGCCTCGCAAGTTCTCCGACCACATTCGTCTTAGGGTCAGCAAGTATTCATTGTCCTCATCAAGGCTTCGATGTATTGCGGCGGCGTACGAGTCGTTCATGTAAACCAAGTATTCAATGGGTGGGCCTACCGCAGCACTACTTCGCATCGTTGAATCCATAGACACCAGTCCACACATCACCGCAACGGACACAGTTGTCTCCTCCACCAAGATGCGATCAAGTATTGGTTTCCCGTACTTTACTTCTCCCACTTGAAGAAACGGGGTCGATTGACTTGCGTGAACGAAGTTTCCTTCTGGATAGACATGAATGAGACCCGGAGAATCGTTCATGAGCTGTCCACCCAATATGAAAGACGCTTCGGGTCTGAAGTCTTTTTTCAGTCGCTTATTTGCGTGTTTGTTCTGTTCCGTTACAGATATTTCACCGATGTATTCGGCAGCCTCATCCAATGTTGAAACACTAGCCAAACACGTTCGAGACTGTTCCCTCAAGTCACGCTCGACCTGCGCTACGACGCCTTGTGTAGTAGCGAGATTGCCCGATACCAACAAGACGAGAAATCGGCGTTCGTGTTTAAACACATGCATCTTGCTGTAGGTATTAATGTGATCCACACCTGCATTGGTACGTGAATCGGAAATGAAGACCAATCCTTCACGCGTTGAAATACCCAAGCAATATGTCATTGAACTCTGTCGGTTACCTCGCTCACAAACTGATGAACGACAATCCAGAGGAACCCGTATGCCTTTTGGTATGCATCAGTTGTCTCGAGTCTTCTTCAACCATCGCCATACACCTTTCAGTATATTCTGCAATCCTTGAGATATGAGCTGCTAGCAAGTCAGCCCCTGGCAGCACCGAATTCCGTTAGTTCTCCAAACTAACCACAGGACGATCTGCAAGCCATCTAAACAACCGATCACCGTGTGGTGGCATCACCCATTCTCCGATTTAAGCACAATTGACATTGATTCTGAGCAACTAAACACAACCACTCAACCAACCAAGCAGCTACCAGAATGAATCAATCGAACAATCTCGACACTCAAGACGCACGTACAAATGTATCCTACTCGTTCGGAGCTTTCCGAAGCCATACGCCTAAGCCAATCCGTTCTGGGATCTGTTGGGCAATACTCGGAATTGTCGTTCCCCTACTTTCTACAGCATGCAGCCAGATGAACAAGGACTCAACCATGCCAAACGCTCCTGTAGCGGACCAAAGAGAACATGTCGAAACATACCACGGATTCGAAATTTCCGATCCCTACCACTGGTTGAAGGATGCGAGTTATCCAAACGTTGACGACGAAGATGTATTGGAGTACTTGCGTCAGGAAAACAGTTACTTTGAGAAATTCATTGAGCCCATCTCACCTTTAGTGGAGCGGATCTTCGAAGAACTCAAAGGGCGTCTAGACCAAGAGGACGCGACAGTACCTACAAAGGACGGAATGTACGTCTACCAATCGAAGTACGAATCCGGTAAACAATACCGCGTGCACATTCGTTGGCCGTTTGCCTCGGCAGGAGCAGACCTTCTTCCTGCCAATAGTGAGAATGCAAAAGTGCTCATAGATGAAAACAAACTTGCTGGGGACTCAGACTACTTTTCGCTAGGTAGCATGGCTGTCAGTCCTAGTGATGAGTTAATTGCCTACAGCACTGACCACGACGGAAGCGAACGCTATGTCCTAAGGGTCAAGCATGTAGATTCCGAGGAGTTTCTCCCTGAGAAAATTGAAAACGTTACCGGTTCCATTGTTTGGGCTAACGACAGCTCGAGCTTCTTATATGTAACGTTAGACGACAATCTCCGGCCCAACAGAGTGCTTCTTCACATACTCGGAACCGATCCAACCGAAGACCAGATCGTTTATGAGGAGCACGACGGAGGTTTCTTTGTCAGTATTGGACGAACGACTTCCCGAGAATTCGCACGATTGTCCACCAGTGATCACGTAACCTCCGAAGTGAGAATCATTGGACTCGATGATCTCTCCCAGCAACCTCGCGTTGTAGTGCCACGTAAGGAAAACCACTACTACCAAATCGACCATCGACTGGACTCGCTAGTAATACTCACAAACGACACCCACAAGAACTCTCGGCTTGCAACCACATCAGACCAACACATCGAACAACATCATTGGAAAACTGTTCTGAAAGCATCGGATGATCGCTACATCACCAATATGCAAGCACTCCGAGATCGAATTGTTGTGGGTGCAAGGGAGGAAGGTCTTGATCAGATTTTGTTGTCTAACACTGAAGGAGAGTTTGAGAGAGTCTCTTTTCCAGAAGAAGCCTATAGCGCAGGGTTCTATTACAGCCCAGAGGACAACCCCTCTCACTTGAGGATTGGCTACTCGTCGCTAGTCACACCCCGAATGATCTTTGACTACGCGTACGAGACAGGTGAACGAGTCACGCGAAAGACCCAGAGGATTCCTAGTGGTTACTCGGCTGAGTTGTATTCGACCGAACGGAGATGGGCAACTTCGCACGACGGCGTTCAGGTTCCGGTGTCCATCGCATATCGAAACGACACCCCCTTAGACGGCTCAGCACCTTTATATCTTGAGGGTTACGGCGCATACGGGATTAGTGAAGATCCTTACTTTTCAACTAACCGCCTTTCCTTGCTCGACCGCGGATTTGTTTTTGCGATGGCTCACATTCGGGGAGGAAGCGAGATGGGATTTCAGTGGTACGAAGATGGAAAGTTGGGTAAGCGTACGAACACTTTTCTCGACTTCATAGCAGTGGCTCGATATCTGATCGATGAGGACTACACCGAGGCGGGGAAAATAGCCATTTCAGGTGGTAGTGCAGGTGGCACTCTCATGGGCGTTGTAGCAAACGATGCCCCTGCACTCTGGGGTGCCGTAGTGTCACACGTTCCGTTTGTAGACGTACTCAATACGATGCTCGACGAATCGCTGCCTCTCACACCCATTGAATGGCCGGAATGGGGAAATCCCATCTTGGACAAAGAGGCATTCGAGTACATTCGTTCCTATTCGCCCTACGATCAGATCGATGCCCAAGACTATCCCCCCATGCTTGTTACAGCTGGATTGAACGACCCACGGGTCACTTACTGGGAACCGGCCAAGTACGTTGCCAAACTTCGCGCATTTAAGACAGACGAGAATCCGCTGGTCCTGAGAACGCAAATGGGCGCGGGACACTCTGGAGTCTCTGGACGCTACGACTCGCTACGCGAGACTGCCGAAACCTACGGTTTCATCCTAACTGTGATGGCAATTGAGGAACCGGCTATCAATTAGACTGAATGCGCCGTAGTTCATCATGAATTTTCGGCGAAATCTAGGATCCAGATCAGAGAAGCGACCTTAGATCCACAGTTGAATCTGCAAGAACATCTGGAGATATTCGTTTGCCAATCAATCGACGAGTAGCCAAGAACTCGCCTGGGCTGTTCAATGCACTGGCTCCGAAGAGTACGTCGTTCTTGAAATGAAAGTACATACACGAACCATTCTCTTGACTTTCCCGCTTCACAGAGGAATCGGCTTCTGTTGAAAAGCCCGCCATTTGAAACTTCACAGCGAACTGATCGGACCAGAACCAGGGGATTGAGTGATTAGGCGTTGGATTGCCAGCGATGGATGCTGCAGCGCAACGAGCTTGTTCCATTGCACTAGGAACACACTCGAGGCGAATCGACCGACCCAAGAGTTCGCTTCTCTGATTCGAGCAGTCGCCGATTGCATAGATGTCCTCGTTTTCTGTTCGACAATACTCATCGACAAGAATACCGTCATTGCAAGAGATTCCTGCACGTTGGGCAAGGTCAATGTTGGGTTCGATTCCTATACCGATAAGGACTACTTCTGATGGAATCGTTAGGCCATTTGACAGACGTAATTCAAACTTCTCGCTACTTGCACCTCTCACTATTGCTTTAACAATTGAGTCGTTCAAAATCTTGACGCCCTGGGATTCATGCAATGCTTGAAAATACTCGGACAGTTCAGGAGTTACAACTCGAGCGAGAACCCGATCCAATAATTCCACCACGACCACCTCGTGGCCAAGACTCCTACACGAGGCGGCAACTTCCAAACCTATGTAGCCAGCTCCGATAATTGCAACTCTGGCTCCGGGGCGGAGCTGCCGTTTGATTTCGTCACAATCGCTAATCGATCTGAGAGAGCACGTTCCTCGAAGATTGGGGTCTGCTAATGAGAGTTTGCGATTCGAAGATCCCGTTGCTAAGACTAGTGTCTCCCAGCCAATTCTGCGTCCGTCTTCGAGTACCAAGACCTTGGAATCGGCATCTAGCTCAGCGACAAATTTCCCAGTAATACACTCGATATTCTTTTCCAAGTAAAACTTAGCTTGACGAAGATAGACTCGTTCCAGCCCGCACTGGTCTTGCAAGTACTGTTTGGACAATGGTGGACGCTGGTAGGGAATGTGATCTTCGCCCGCGACGATCTTGATAGAGCCGGTGTATCCACCTTGCCGAAGACTTGCGACGAGTTGACCGGCGGCGTGTCCACCTCCTACGACTACTACGCCCGACCTTTCTTGAGACACCTCGTTTCAGTCCGACAATCTGAATGTTTTTCTATAGCAGATTGGCGCGATCAACGCTTTCGATCCTGTGCCGGCAGGGGAAATGGAGTCACGTTGCTTCCATCAGACTCCAATATCTTAGGAGTTCCTTGCTTCTTTACCTCGTCAATTCGAATTACCGAGTGAATGGGAACCAATGTGCTGTCGACATCCCCAAACTCCACTCGCAGCTTTTCCTCCGACGGATCAATTACTACCTGAGCGGGCTTTCCAAAAACGAATTTACGCAGTTCGACAAAACCGTACATTTCGCTTGAGTAGACTTCACGCACGTAGACCTCATAGATCTGTCGTGCGTTATGAAACTGAACTCGATATAGGCGTCGGTTGATTGAATCCATATTGTTGAGGTAAATGCGTGGAGACTTTCAACGGTGGTTCGATTCTACTAGTACCCGTACGGTTGAATGCACGGACTAAGCTAGAGTCAGTTGAAATTATATAGAGCCTACCCAATTGATCTAAATTTGTTGTCCTTCTGACACTTCGCGACAAATGGGTCGCAATCCAAAACCTCCATTCGGACTGTTCCATAGCTTTTTTCAGGTGAGGAGCCGTACTGATTGCACTTGATCACCTTAATCTAGACCATCATTGGGTTCCATTTTGATGGAACGAGAATACCGGTACAAGCAAGGAACCGAAAGCATCTCCGAGATACGAAACGGCATCGGATATGAAGACTGAATTTGTCGCAGGGAGCAGGAATTCAGCATCGACTTTACGAGCAGGTGGTCGACGTACCACTTTGAGTTTGAAGTTTATGGTTACACGAGACTAGGGTCGATACACGACAATTACCCTATTTATTCCAACTGAAATTGCGACAAGTTAGCGGAAAATGCACAAATAGCAAAAGGTTTCTAATTTACATGGATTTTTCGTAGAATTGTGTGCAAAATAGAAAAACTATTCTATTTTGCACACTCATGATGCCTCGTACGGTCACTCGCTTGGTTCAATCCCGTCTTGCTGAGTATCCTTCGGTTGCAATTGTCGGTCCAAGGCAATGCGGTAAGACAACGGTTGGAAAGGCACTCTCGCAGAACTACTTCGACCTCGAGCAAGAATCGGACCGCTTGCGCCTCGATCTTGCGTGGAATGACCTCTCCAGCAGTGAACAACTCATCGTTTTGGATGAAGCACAGAGTTGGCCCGAACTTTTTCCTCGACTACGTGGAGAGATTGATCAGAATCGGTCTCTCCGCGGCCGGTATTTGCTTTTAGGTTCAATCTCTCCCGCCCTGATGCATCAAGTAACCCAATCTCTTGCGGGGCGACTGGCTCTAGTCGAAATGAGTCCTCTCAATCAGATTGAGCTTACCAGTGATCAACAACGAGACCGGCATTGGTTTTTCGGTGGTTACTTTGATGGGGGAGTTTGCAACGACTCGGACTTACTCGACTGGCAGTCCAACTATATTCGACTCTTGGCATACCGAGATTTGCCGGAATGGGGATTGTCCGCTCGCCCATCTACAACCTTGCGTCTCATGAAAATGCTTGCGTATCGAAACGGCCAAATATGGAATGCAAGTGAGTTGGGAAAAAGCCTGTCGCTGTCTTACCACACGGTCAATTCTTATGTGGACTATCTGGAAGGGGCATACTTGCTTCGGAGATTGCCTGCGTATCACAAGAACATTGGAAAACGACTCGTCAAGAGTCCCAAACTATATTGGCGTGATTCAGGACTGTTGCATTCACTGCTCGGAATCGATAATACTGAACATCTGTTTAGTTATCCCAGTGTAGGGCAAAGTTGGGAAGCACATGTTATAGAACAGTTGCTTTCGTCGCTTACGAATTTGGGGAGGTCATTTGACGCATTTCACGTGCGCTTCGCGAATGGTCGCGAAATTGATTTGCTCGTGCAATTCAACTCCCGTCTTTGGGCGATTGAGATAAAACTGACTACGAATCCGACTGTCGACGAATTTCGACTTGCAGTTGAAAACTCAGAAATGCTTGGTGCGACAAACACACTACTGATTTGTCGCACCACAAACATTGTTGCAAACAAGACAAGCGCAGTATGCGATCTGGCAACCGCAACACGCTTCCTATTGGAAGGCAGTGTTTCTTGATCTATGTGGAGCTGAAAGCTCCAAAACTACCAGAAACTACTCCGCAAATTGAAAAGAGTTCCTGTGTGGCTCAATCGTTCAGACTTTCGCCGAATGGGACTTAGGAGTTCTCCGCCGAATCGCCGACTCGAAGGTTGCGAGTCGCAAACATCAGCGCAGCGAGCAGGAAGACCAACAGGGCCGATCCTACCAACAACGCGTACTCGTTCAATTGAAGAACAAGGTAGAGAGCCACATAAAGGACAATCAAGATCGAAGACATCGCTATTGCAACGGACCGATTTCTGCTCGCGAACCAAACATAGGTTGTATTCATCAACGCGAGCAACACTGCGGCTATTGCGTATCCCGCAGCAAATCCAATGTGTTCCGACAGAGACAACAGAATTAGGAAGAACAGTACCAATCCAACACCCACAACTCCGTACTGAACAATGTGCATTGGCGACTTGGTAAGCAATTCAATGCAGAGGATTCCGACCATAGTCATGACGACAAACAAGACTCCATACTTAATTGATCGTTCCACGGCTCGATAGGGCGTGTTCAAGGTGAGCATTGAATAGCCAAGATCTGCTTGACGGCGAGAAGGACTACTGATCGCATATAGAGCATCGTTCAATTCTCCGATGCTCAATTGAGACGAAAAACCGCGCGAAAGCTCATGTGTTGTCCAGGATGCGGAGAAACCGTCTTCGGTCACCTCATGTTCATCCGGTAGATATCGACCATCAAAACTGGGATGCGGCCAGTCCGAGCTCATGTGTACGACCGACTCGTCTCCGACCGGAAGAACCGAAAACCGTCCGGTCCCACGAAGTTCGATCTCGACACTCACCGTACCTCCCTTAAACAATTCTTCCTTACTGAGTTCTGTTCTAACGACACTTCCGATGCCTCTCAGCTGCGATGAGTATTGTTCCTTGAGCTCCGTATCGTTCCATCGAATTGTTGCACTTCGAACTCCTCGACTATCCGATACTCCTATGGCGATGGACGCATTCTGAATCTCTCCCGGCAAAGAGTCCGCGTCAACAGGTGAAAACATGGCCGTAGCCGAGACCACTGCACTGAACACAGGTATTCGATAAATTCCTCGACTGCGCATCTCGTGCGAGGAATTGTGGGTGAGAGTCAGTTTGCTCGGCATGAGAACAAAGGTTTCGGTATTGATGTCAGATGTGTCGCCCATTGAATCAAGATTGGTCTCAGTCACAACTAGAGGACCCGCAAATGCCTGATTGTCAGACCATGCCTGGGCGACGTTTGTTACGGCATCCTCGTAGTAGTCCTTACGTTCAAAAACTAGGATCATGACTGTAAGAAGTGGGATCATGAGGACTACGATGATCCCAATAACGAGAATAAATCGTTGGGTCACGGGTTCGATATTAAACATGCTATTTGTCTTCCTTGAGCATCTCTAGAGCAGTACGTCGGATAGCCGTCCGTTTGGAAGTCCATTTCCAGAATAGGATCAGATAATACCAGCCAATTTCCCTTCTTCTAGTTCCAATTTTGTGTAGCAAGTGCTACAACATTAGTCGTGGACAGAACGTTTGTTGCAAGCTGGTTCGAATCCGTCTCTTAGCGCTTTTCCTAAGCGATCGAACTTGAACGGGTAAGTGCGAAATTATGGTATTTCTCACCACTTACAAGAGTCCCTTCGCAATAGATCACATCGCCTCATACACTTCAAAGATGAACACGCTCCTTTTTTGGTGTATTCACATCTAACAAATCAGTCGCTAACATGACGTATTGGAAGTGTTTGTTACGAGACCTGCCAGTCCCTCTTGTCTATGAAATCACAAAAAGCCCTCGCATTAATCTCACTACTCGTATTGATGCCCTGGACATCACTTGAATGTAGTAACTCGGATCCTAACAAACTGTACTTCAAGAGTTTTCTCGACATTCAGTATCGAGCTGCCGAAAGCGTAAACCCTGCGCTAACTAGCCTTGATATACATGTGCCAAAGAACGCGTCTAATGCTCCCGTGGTTGTGTTCGTACACGGAGGAAGCTGGGCGTTCGGTGATAAGTTCTTGTACAACTCAAACAAGCTCCCATATCTTGTAAGTCTCGGCTACGTGGTAGTTAGTGCAAACTACCGATTGAGCTCCGATACCGTCAGGCATCCTAGTCATGTAAACGACGTTGCAACGGCTCTTGCATGGATTGTCGACAACATTGAGAGATACGGCGGCGACCCTGGCGGAATTTACTTGATGGGGCACTCAGCTGGAGCGCATTTAGTTAGTTTGCTGACCTTGAGTGACGAATTTCTGGAAAACGCAGGATTGAACCGATCCAGAATCCAAGGCGTCGTGCTTGTGGATACAGCGGCATACGATATGGTCAAGACAAAGCAGAGCTTGAAAGACACTCCTTCCAGCTACTATCATAACGCA
>VXNM01000014.1:0-59096 GCA_009840545.1 Gammaproteobacteria bacterium
GTCCAACCTGTTCCCTTCGTGAATGCGAACTCGGCAACGAGTGTGGGGGCTAACTGGACGCAGATTAGACGAAATGTGCGAAAGATCGCGCTTGCTATTGATACTACTACGCCCGGCGAGGCCGTCGAGGTTTGCATTGGCTAGTAGGCAACCAGACATCGAGGCTGCCACCAGCGCAAATATAATCCGAGGTCGCCAATCCCACAGAGTTTGATTGCTCAAGATGGACATATCTCGTCGAAGAATCCTAACTTCAGTGCTGATTGTTGGTGCAATTGCATTGGTTCTGCTCGTCACTTTCTCGCTTAACAAGCATGAAAAGGAACTGTCCGATGCGGAATCCATTGCAAATGCCAATGCGGAGGTACAGAAAGATCTTGTAAGGGAAATTCGCAGCTTCAAACTCCGAAAGCATGAAAATGACGATGCACGAGGTGCCCCACTTCCTCCCAGGAAAACTCGTGTGCCACCAGAGATTACGAAGTCTCATGTTCCGTCGACGATGCCAGACAGCTACGCTGTCGTTGGAGTAGTTCCTGTGCTGAGAAAGGAGCAGTATTCGGCCAACACATCGCTCGAAGATTCAGGTATTCAGATCGAACGGGAGAACCGCAAGTGGTTGAATTCGCAGGATTCAATTCACCAAGTTATCGAGCATGCAGGCGAGAGAAATCGAACTTATAGTTGGATACAAATTTCACAGCCAATGGGCCTGGACCTGATGCAACGAGAGTTGAGTGAATATGACGCAACCGTTTTGGGTTCATCTGGAGATCTAGTGCGACTTCAGGTTCCAAACGACAAAGATAGTCTCAACTCGATAGGAGACTTACCTTGGGTCGAAGGCATAGGAAGTGTTCCTCCAAAACAAAAGCTTTCACGATCCTTCGAAGAGGAGATCAGCAATGCTGTCGCCGGTACAGAACTTCCCGTTTTTGTTACAGTCATGGATTCCAAGCAAGAATCAGTCTTCCGGAAGTCGCTAGAGAATCTTGGAATTTCGGTTGGACACTTCGACCCTTCGATTCGCGTTTTCGCCGCGGTCATTGAACCAAGTCATGCTCATGATCTGACTCGCTTGGACTTCGTGCAATCGGTAGAACCAATTCCCATCGTAACAGCTATGCACGACACTGCGGTGCCAGCTCTCGGTGTAGACAAAATGAGAACTATTGGTAGTTTGCCAGGCACTTTCTCGGGATTCACTGGCACATCAACGCCAATTGCTGTTATGGACACAGGTCTCAATACAAATCACGTGGATATCTCCACATACAGAGAAAGCATTTGCGCCAAAAACTTTGTCGACAATGAAGACTCAGACTTGTTTTTTGATGCAAACGGACACGGTACGCATGTCACGGGTACTGTTGCCGGAAATGGTTTTTTTGTGCCCAAGTATGCCGGCATGGCACCTGGTGTCCAAGACATCAGATTTGCAAAGGTTCTCAATTCGAACAGTCGGGGAACATCGCTCGACATACTCCAAGGGATGGACTATCTCTCGGAAGAGTCGTCATGCGTTTTCGACGGCCTCGAAACTGAGGCAATCCGACCGTTGATTGTCAATATGAGTCTCTCCTCATCACGACTCGACCACGATAGCCGTTCGGCTGCTGCTCGGAAACTCGATTCGACTGTTTGGACACATCGGCAGCTCTATGTCGTAGCCAATTCAAATTCCAATGAGTATGGCTATTCGAATTATGGTGCTGCCAAGAATTCTCTTCCGGTGGGAGCATCGTACGACAGCGGTGAGATACACGGATTCAGCAGCCTTGGACCAACTGTAGACAATCGGTTAACGCCACTTGTGAGTGCTACAGGAGTCTGGCTGTATTCTGCAGCAGGTTGGGGTAACTATGACAACTACTCAAGATCCAGCGGAACGAGCATGTCATCTCCCAGCGTTGCTGGACTCGCCGCGCTTTTGATGGACGCCTCGCCAGACCACAAAGAACAGCCAGCTTTAGTACGAGCTCGATTCATGGCTAGTGCGGTAAAACCGGATTCTTGGTTTGAAACTGAAAACCAGTTTCCCAGAAACAACACCAACGGACCAGGCAGTGTTCAAGCCAAGTACGGCATGGGAATGGTCTCCTCCACTACGACCATCCTAAACAATAACTCGGAGGGGGGATGGACTAGCTCCGGCGCGGCAGTCGAAATGGAGAACGAAGAGTACGCCTACCACGACATTGACGTTCCAGAAGGTACTAGCAGACTTGATGTCGTCATGACTTGGGACGAACCAGCCACAGATGCCATTGCCAACAATGTACTCAACGATCTTAATCTCTGGGTCGATGTGGGTGCAGATTGTGGGTCGGGACCTTGTGGCGAATACTCGTCGCTCTCCACAATTGACAATGTCGAATGGGTCATCATTTCGAATCCGGAAGCAGGGTCCTATAGGATCAAGATCGATGCGAAAAGTGTCTATAGCGATGCTCCGCGCGCCGCTGTGGCCTGGACCATCATTCGCGGTGACTCGGCACCTCAACTTACAGTTGAAGCGAGTCAAGACGTTTATGAAACGCCAATCGGGGAAGAACACTATCACAATGTGGATTTGACAGTCTCGACGGACTCGTTTGTAGCCAAAGGGGTTAGCTTGCATATCGATTGCCGCACATTGGATGGAGCGGCATGTGCTCTCGGACGCCTGAACTACACAAACAGATTTATAGAAAGAGAGCATTCCGCGCTCATTCAGCGTAGTGATGGTCTTGGAGTTGCTCAAGTCGGCAATCAGTTTGTCTTGGGAGAAATCACAGAAGGAAATCCATCCAATGTTTTGCTGGAACTCTACGCCCAGTCTTCTGAGCCCATGCGTGTATACGTCAAGGCAATGGCATGGAACGGCAGATCAGCGCACACCTCGTTCCTAGTCCGCCCGACTGGTTCAATTGACGAAATTGCCGTGGCAAGCGTTCCGTCGCACGACAATTTTGATACTCCAATAGTCTTGGAAGAACCGACGGGCAGCATGGAGTTTGACCTATTGGTAAGCTCCATGGAACAAGGAGAACGTCTGCATGAAGATGCAAGATGGGATGAAGCTCGCGTAGCGGGCTCGGTTTGGTATCAACGAATTCCTAATCAATCTGGTCTTGAGTCCTTTGTGGCGACTCCAACCAGTCGAGAATTCACCGAGAGGTTTCCCAAAGTTCAAATCTATCAAGTGACTGATTCATGCTGTGGCATTGCTGGAGCAAGACTGTTGGCTTCTTCTTACTGGTCGGCTCAAGTATTTGTCAAAGAGGGCTATGACTATCGCGTTCGAGTTAGCGTTGCTGACGAATCCCTTCCCTTGTCGCTCAACTGGTTTCAGGGTGAACGCCCACTCAACGACAACTTTGCAGACGCTTTTGAATTAAGTGGAGAATCAGGAGAAATTTCTGGTAACAATCTAGGCGCAACCCTCGAAGTGGGTGAACTCTATGGTTATCTTTCGTCTTCGGTTTGGTATTCATGGACCGCCCCCGACGACGGTCAATGGGAATTCCAGATACCAGACGCGCAGGTTGTTCGTACGCTAGTGTTTGTGGGAGACGATGTTTCTAATTTGAGACTGGTATCGAATTTTCAGAATCCTGGGGGAGCGATCTTAGTCAATGCAAAAAAGGACCAGATATATCGGATTATGGTCGCTTCGCCCAATGCTTATTCCGGCGGTTGGGTTTATGACGCTCTTACATGGGACAAAGTTGAAGCCAGCAACGACAGAAACGACATGTTCGGCGATGCAGTCGACCTCGGTGATGGAGAATACGGATCGTTCAGCATCAATCACGACAACTGGCCAAGTGTTGAACCAGACGAACCTGAATCGACCGGAATATTGTCTCGGTGGTGGAAGTGGACTGCCCCTCATGATGGTACATTCACTTTCTTCTGGACTGGCGACGACGAGCAAGTTGCTTCTGCTTACACAGGTTCTACTTTAGCTAGTCTCGAGCCAGCGATGCTGGATCCCTCTTTGTTCGCTGAAAATGAGTTTCTGCTGAAAGCTGAGGAAGGCGAAGAATATTGGATTTCTGCCGGGCGAGAGAAGTTTTCCCTGTACGCATTCTACAAAACATTCACAAGAGGCAATGTGCTTTGGGGCTCCACTCCCGCAAACAACACGTTGGAATTTGCAACCGATCTAGTGGGAGATACAGGAGAAACTTACGGATCGACCGTATATGCAACCACAGAACGCGACGAATGGGCTCAATTTGGTAGTTCATCGATGTGGTACTCACATGAGGCATCGGAGGCCGGGTGGGTTAAGTTTTGGATCGAATCATACGATTCGAACAGATTTCGAATTGCGGCATACACTCGCGACAGCCAAGGCACAGGATTGGATTTCGTCATGGCGTCTCGACGTTTCTCCGGTCAGCGCGATCACGTGACGGAAGTCTATGTATACCTGGAAGAAGGTATGCAAGCTCTCTTGCGAGTTGCCATTGAATTGCGATATTCGAGGGAGAACTTTACTCTGCGATGGGAAAGATCCGACGCTCCAAGCTGGCTCACTTACGCGGGACGTCTTTCGTATGGTCGAAGAGATGGCGGAGGAAACATTTCGAGAGTTCGAAATCCAGCAGAAATCTCCTTCAATACGGATGGAACGGGTCTGTACGTAACCACTTTGGATGGATTGCAGGCATACAGTAGAGATGCTGAGACCGGTCAATTGACTCTCGTGCAAGTCATTGAGGACGTACCCCAAGATAGCCATCACATTTGGGATCCCCATAGAAACAAACTCTATGTAAATCAAGACTTTAATTGGTGGACTTACGCTATCTCACCTGAAAATCCAATTAAGCTGGATCTCGTTGCTTCTTTCGAGGAAGAGAATTGGGCTCGCACGTCACATGAGGTGGGAGTGCCCACTATGGCAATTGACAGTAACGGAGACCACGTCTTCCGTTTGGGGTACTTTTCACAACGCGTGTATGACTTCTCATCAGCAGGCAATCTTCAGCCTTTCGGAGCCTATAGAGATCCGAGAAGAAGTATTTTTGCGTCGTACGATGGACAGTACTGGTACGGTATGAACTATGAACGATCTCGTGCCTACAAGAAGAAGCGCATTCTTGGCAGTCCGTTCTTTGAAGAGGTGGCAGAATCCGATCTGCCGTCCTGGGGAACTTGGCTGATGCGAAATGACTATTCCAATCAATTCACCTTCATATCGACAAGAACAGACTTTCGTGTATTCGACAACCAATCAAATCCTTACGAACTAGCAAATATATTGACGGAATACAACTATGCATCCGAGTTAGACAGATGCGGAGGGAGTTTTGTTCGGAAAGGTCGATACGTGCTAGACATAGTCTGCAGCTACGGTGGCTATGTTGTGGAATACGATCCGACGGCTAACGACGCATATGTCACAGACAAATTCGTCGACTCTCTTTATGACTGGATTCCGGATCGGTTCGGACGATCTGTTCCAGATCGCTACACTCTTTGGTACGGAGACGGGGTTTCCGCAAGTCCTGATGGACGGCACATCTATGCATCCACCCGCGAAGAAGGAATTTTGATATTTGAACGGTACGGGAACGATGTTGTCGATCTTGGTGATAGCACGAACTTGCCGTTGCGAAGATTGGATCTTCTGCGAGTCGGCGACGGAATGGTTCAATTTGGCGAGGATTCGGTGCACGAAGGATGTCTGGAATCAAATAGCTGGACGGTCAATGACGTCACTTACACCGTGGACTCCTCAAAATGGCAACATCGAGAGCATGGATCAGAATGGTCCGATGTGGCGGATACGGAAGTTACATCTCAACTCTGTACCCATACTCCCACAGAGAACCTCGAGTACCGAATGGTCGCGAGTATTGAAATTGACGGCGAAACGAATGAATACGCTAGTAACCTATTTGCTCGGTTAACCTACGACCTGCTTGACGAGCTTGAAGTCTCAGATGGAGAAATAGAGCTCAACGGCCGTCGTTATATCTATTGTGTGATGCTTGCAGACACAGACATAGAAGGCAAGACCTACACGGTCTACAATTCCAAGTGGCAGTCCCGTCCAAACGCGGAGACAGCATGGTCCGATGTATACGGAACCGAAACTTCAGGAGAGCTGTGCCCCATCGACGCCGACGAGGAACTCGAGTACCGATTGGTTGGATCGATAATGGTGGATGGAGAACGAGGGCATCGCCGAAGCAACATCATGCAATCCGCTGGTTCGGAATAACGATATAAGACTTTGTTAGGTCCAATAACAACCAAATTCCGCAAAGGATGAACGCGGTACTTGAAGGAATTCGCGTACTAGACCTGACCTCGTTTCGAGGCGAACTTGCAGGAAGATTGCTTGCCGATCTGGGCGCAGATGTTCTAAAGGTCGATTGTTCTCAAGGACCTTGCCGCGGCGCATTTTCGCCATTTGCTAGTAACAAAACTTCACTCTTCAATACTGCCTATCGCTTGGGTAAAAAGTTGCTAGATCTTGACCTCAAGCACCCAAAGGATCGGAAAGAATTTCTGAGTTTAGTCAAGCGTGCAGATGTTGTTATCGAGAGTTTCTCTCCCGGCTTTGCAGACTCGATAGAAATTGGCTACCGACAGTTGAGTCAAGAAAATCCTTCGTTAATCTATGCCGCAATTTCTCCCTTCGGACAAGAGGGTCCCAAAGCCCTCTGGCCAGCTACCGACCTAACCATCGAAGCAGCAGGAGGAAGAATCTCACTACAAGGTGATCCAGACAGACCTCCCCTACCCGTTGGCTTTCCTCAAGCATTCTTGCATGCAAGTGCCCAAGTCGCTGCGGATATTGTCGTAGCACTCAACGAGAGATGTCTATCCGGATTGGGTCAGTTTCTCGACAACTCAGCTCAGGAAACGATGTGGTGGACTCTGATGAACGCTCAAGGATCACCAGTCTGCGATGCAAAAGACCCTCCTGGTGTCGGTGATGATCGGGCGACTCACGGTCGTGGATTGGGAACCCAAATCCTAGCGGCCAAAGATGGGCTCGTGACGATCGCACCTGGTGCAAGTTCCGGTAAAACCAGGTCGATGTATAGCTACGCCGTCGAAGAGGCAAAGCAACTTGGCGAATCAACTGACTCACTGGATAGTTTCGACTGGAACAATTGGGTTCCGCATTATCGGTCGGGAGAGCTAACGAGAGAGCATCTCCAGGCTGTTGGCGAATTGCTGAAGAAATATGTTGGTCGTAGGAGCAAACTGGAATTAGTAGACTGGGCCCTAGAGAGTGACCTACGTCTAGGACCTCTCAATACAACCCAGGATCTTCTCAATTTTCCGCAGTTTACAACGAGGCGATTTTTCAAGACATTCGACGGAATCCGGCATCCTGCGAATTGGGTTCGAATGTCGCGCACACCGCTTCGTCACGAAGCTCAAACTGATACAGAAATTGAAGACATCCAATGGCAACATAGACCTGAAAAAACACCGGGTTCCTCTCGTCGCTCGGGAAACGCGTTTGAGGGGATCAAAGTTGCCGACTTCTCATGGGTTGCGGCAGGTCCCACGATTGCCAAGTGCCTCGCTGACCATGGTGCGACCGTCATAAAGTTAGAGTCGCAAACGCGACCAGACTTGTCGCGGACTCTCCCACCCTTCATTGATGGCCAACCTGGATTGAATCGCAGCTACTGGAGCTTTCTCTACGGAACATCAAAGCTAAGTCTGCAGTGCAATCTCTCGACCAGTGAAGGACGGAAACTTGCACGCAAGGTGTGCGATTGGGCTGATGTTGTTGTTGAGAGTTTCTCGCCTGGCACCATGAAGCGGTTTGGACTCGACTACGCGACTCTCAGCGAAAATCGTCCAGAACTCATCATGTTCAGCACTTCAATGCTCGGGCAAACAGGACCTCTTAGTCGCTATGCGGGATTCGGCCAGCAAGCTGCAGGATTTTGCGGACTCCACTACATAACGGGATGGCCCGACCGCGAGCCCTGCGGAGTCGCCTCCCCTTATACCGATGTCGTGGCTCCGAAATTCGGAATCGCCAGTTTGGCTGCAGCAATCTACGAACGACGTAGATCTGGACTAGGACAACACATAGATCTTGCTCAGGCCGAGTGCTCGATGATGTTTCTTGCGCCGCTCGTTCTGGATCAAGATGCCAACGGAAATACAGCAGAAGCTCAGGGATTCGACTCACAATATGCATGTCCGCAAGGCGTGTACGCATGCAGTGGTATCGAAAGATACATAGCCATTTCTGCGGAGACTTCTGGGCAGTGGCGAGCTCTTGCAAATTTGATCCCAGATTTTGAGTTTAGGGACAAACGCTACGACGGTTTCGATCAACGTTGGAATGATCGAAAACGAATCAATCAAGCAATTGCCTCATGGACTCATCACAGGGATCCCTTAGACCTCGAAGCTTTGCTTATAACTCACGAAATTCCTGCGTCCGTCGTTATGCGACCACTGGATGTTTTCAACGATCCTCAAGTCGAAGCGCGAAACCTCAAGCAAGTCCTCCATCACACTGAATGCGGCGATGTCATTCATTTTGGGTTTGCGACGAGATTTTCTGCAAAACAACAAATGGTGCTCTCAGCACCTCCATGCATTGGCGAGCACAACGACTACGTGCTGCGGACTCTATTGAGATTAGATGAAAACGAAATACACGAACTGTACGAAGCCGGAGCCATTGAATGATCCGGTTCAAGCGATTTGCATGATGTCGGAAATACTAAGTGTTTTCATTCTCCTCTTCGATTGCTTAGTCACCAAGTGAATTGAAGGCTCGTGTTCAGTTGGCGAGGTGGAGTTTGATAGCCAAAAGCATGTTGATACTTCTCATCCAAGAGATTAAAGCCGTTAAAGCTCCACGTAAGTCGTCGTGTGAGTTGTCGTGTGAGAAGCAAATCGTACGTTTGGTAAGCGGATAAGAGCCGATTTCCAAAATCCATAGCGCCAGACACTTTCGTTCCGATAAGTTCGACATACCAAGGGTGTTGTTGCCACGTTAGAACGAGTGTCATCTTATGGTCCGGACGTCGAAGTGAACGTTGAAAGGGGTCATTCTGCGTAGCGCGCTCTTCAGAATCTAGATTTAGCCATGCAAAACGAGTGGCTAGAGTCGGATGCCAGTTGTGCGACCACGTCAGCTCTACGCCACGATTTCGACCACGAGTACTGTTTTCACTGTAGTTGCAACCCCAAAGATCTTCGGGAGCACAGCTTGAATGTCGACCAAAGGTAATCTTATCTTTCAGATTGGCAGAAAAACGTGTCAACTGAATCCGTCCCAAAGAGTAAGACCACTGTACTCCTATATCTAGGTTGGTTCCACGCTCGGGGCGAATATTTGGATTTGGTAGCCAAGACTTACCCCAGCCGTAGCGATCGGTCATAGACGGGAAACTAATCGTCCGAGTTGCGTAGTCGAAATAGAACACCCAGTTTTCAACTTTGTAAGCCACATTTAGCTTTGTTGGATCGATGGCATGGCGTGTACCGTCCACTTCCTGCTCTTGAATGTACTCCTTCGATATTCCAATGCGCCAATTAGAAAGTGGACGCAGGTAGTGGAGTCGAATGTAAGTGCGATAGAAAGACTGAAGCTGTGGTTGGTTAGCCACGCGAGCAGAGTTTCGGTCAAAAACAAGATCCAGATCAAAGTGCCAATGTGCAGAGAGTGGAGTTTCGGTAGCGAACTTAGTACGTGTACCTCGAGTGTTGTTCCAAGATTCATACCACTTCACATCTGTCAGACTGGTGCTGAAGCGCCAAGTAGTTTTCGCTAATAAACCAGTCGTGCCAAATAGGGCTTGCGTCGTATGTGCTCGTCCTTGATCGTAATCCTGCTTAGTTGATGAGTACCGCGCTGTGATCTGTTGCCTATCTCCGGCGTAGTGATAATGTGCTGCCTGTACCTTGAGTCCATCGAGATCACCGTTATTGCGTATGTCATAGCCCTTCGTCTGTTCGTGCCTGAGCGTCAAACTGTGACGGGTATTCAATGTAGTGGACAACTGATGCCGTTGTGTCTCATCGGTTCCGAATTGACTCAGCCAACTCGTCGAATCCACAGTTCGGGAGCTAAGATTTAGATTGCCTGCTGGATGTCCTGCGGTGGCGTTGGGATCGAGAACAAGACTATTGATACCTACACAGGAAAGATTGGTAAAGTTGAACTCTGAAACGGGGTCGCCAAAGTCATAGGAATCGATCGTAACTCCGAGATGGTTTGCTTCAGCGCCGCGAACGCGAAGCTGCCCCAGACTGTTGTCGACAGCGAGACTTGCAAATCGATTGAAGATGTATAAAGGATTCACCGGCATAAAGTGTGGATTGATCAGTTGGACGTAGGAAACCCAACGAAACTCAGATGTTGTAAGTTCCTCCATCGGTTCTTCGGCGGCTACCGCTAGGGAACAACCTATCCAAAGATATGCACAGAATCGCAAGTACCTCATTGAATCTCCTACAACTGTCCGCAAAATTCTCACAGCTAGCGGGCGATTGCCGAGTAAAACCTCAGTTACGCGTACCCCCGCCGATTGAAGTTGCGTATGTTAGAGCAAGTCGAACGAGTAATATCTACCGGAACATTGAGATTGTTTCAATGTCGGATCAATAGGTTGCATTCTGCCCAGTCCGAATGCCGACCAACTACTACAAAGTTCGATTCTTGCATCAATCTAGGCGTAGGTGATGAACGGCAAGCAGAAACTCCTTACTCATTGGACATACTCCAACGAAACACATCTGAGTTATAGATAGTGATCCATCTCCGAGATCACAGAATTGCGAGTCTGACCCGGTAAGTCAGTCACGCTGCTTTGTCTTTCTCGCCGCCGGTTCTAAAGAACTCCCGTGTTGTCTGTTTCATGTCACGACTCAGAAGAGTTATACCAACAAGATTAGGCAATGCCATTAAAACGAGAGTCACCGCCGAAAACTTCCAAACAAGTGAGGTCTCCAAAATCGTTCCAAGGAAAAAGATGACCGTGTAGGCTAGCCGATATGCGAACACATACTTGACTCCGAAGAGATATACGATAGCCCGATCTCCGTAGTACGACCAAGTTACTGCAGTCGTAAACGCAAAGAGCACCAATGTAATGGTTACCGTGTACTGTCCAAAATCGCCGAAGAATCCACGTTTGAATGCCTCTGCAGTGAGCGCAACCGAGTGTATGAGTGACTTTCCGCTAACGGAATACTCCACCGGCAACATGCCATTGGCGACCTCCACGACGCCTGTATATGGTTCTCCGCGAAGTGATACGCGAACATCCTCTGCTATTGAGCGATGGTGGATTACCGTAATGTCTGAGTCTTGAATGACACCGTCTGTTACGGAGATGGGTCCTTCGTAGGTACTTATTGAATCTCCAGTTGGTGGACTCAATCCCATGTGGGCGCGAAGTTGCTCTACGTGTTGTGGGTTGGAATCTGAATAAGTACCCGCAATAAATTCCGTCGAAAGACGCTCGAAGTTGTTTTCGAATTTCTCTGTCCAAACTCCCGACGACAAGATCACCAAACCGGTTATGGTGCAAATAACCAAAGTGTCGATGAACGGTTCCAACAGTGAGACCAATCCCTCGGGAACCGGATCGTCAGCCTTCGCACTCGCATGTGCAATCGGTGCTGATCCCTGTCCAGCCTCGTTCGAGAAGAGTCCACGCCCTACTCCTTTAGTAAACGCATAAGCGATACTCGCACCGAGGAATCCGCCAACTGCAGCACTTCCAGAGAAAATACTCGAAAAGATTGCCATGAAAGAAGGACCAATCTGGTCCAAGTTCATAGCGATCACCGCAACAGCCCCGACAAGATAAACGGCCGCCATGAATGGAACAACACGAGACGCAAAGTTTGCGATTCGTTTGATACCACCCAAGATAATGAGGGCAAGAAATCCGGACAAGACCAGTCCGGTCGCCCACGGTGGAATGCTAAACGATGCTTCAAGTCCTTGCGCGACGTTATTGCTTTGCGGAAGGTTGCCGCTTCCAAGAGTTGAGAAGATGGTGGCGACTGCGAAAATTACGGCCAACCACTTCATGTTGAGCTTGCGTTCCATGTAGTACATGGGCCCGCCAGCCATTTCACCCTTGTCGTCCTTGACTCGGTACTTGTGCGAGAGGGTGACTTCCACGAACTTTGTAGTCATTCCGATGAACGCCGTTGCCCACATCCAAAACAATGCCGCGGGACCACCCAAAAACAGTGCAAAGGCGACCCCACCGATGTTTCCCGTGCCTACCGTTCCCGACAATGCGGTCGATAACGCTTGAAAGTGAGTTGTATCTCCTTCGGCATCGGACCTAGATTCCTTGCCCAGCAAGATACGCCATCCTCGAACGAAATAGCGAATCTGGGGGAACCCCAAATAGATCGTAAACCAGACTCCAACAGCCAAGAGAACTATTGGAAACCAGAGAGCCGACCCCAACAGACTGTCCAACCAATCTAGAAAGTCACCTAACGCTTGCATCTTGCTCCCCCACTTTGACGCTTTGCGCTCCGCAGCAGTCTCACGTGTTGAACACAACGCAAGATGCAACTAGCACACAATTGAATCTAAATATTACATTGACACCCAACCGTAATCTGAATTAATGCCACACAACCGATATCTGACCCGGATGTCGCCTTACCTACTTCTACTTCGCATGGTTACAAACTCCTCCGCAGAAGTCGGATGAATAGCGATAGTTCGATCAAAATCAGCTTTCGTTGCCTTTGCAGTAATTGCAACAGCTAGACCTTGAATAATCTCGCCTGCATCGGAACCGACCATATGTGCGGCAATCACGCGATCAGTTGCTCCATCGACAAGCAACTTCATTAACGACCGTTCGTTTCTCTTGGTGACTGTGTGTTTTAGCGGACGAAAAGTAGATTCAAAGACCTGTAGGTCATCAAACTGTGATGTGGCCTCCTCCTCTGTAGGACCGACTGTTCCTATATTCGGTTGACAGAAGACACACGTCGGAATGGAAGAGTAGTCAACGCTTCCAGACTCGCCACCAAATACAGAGTTAGAAAACGCCATTCCCTCGGCGATTGCAACTGGCGTGAGTTGGAACCGATCTATGACGTCTCCCAATGCATAGATGTTGTTTGCACTAGTTTGGTAGGACTCGTCTACTACTACTGCTCCGTTTGAATTGGTCTCAACTTGCGCTTTTTCCAACTCTAGGCCGTAAGTATTGGGTGTTCTTCCAGTTGCGTAGAGAACTTGATCCACTTTAAGTTCGGTGTTGTCGTTCAGCAGGAGTATTCTTGTGTTTCCTTCTTTGCGAATCGATTGAACCGTGGTGTTGAACATCAAGCGAATACCCTTTCCTTCAAGTTCTGTCTTGACAAAGCTCCGTATGCCCTCGTCGAAGCCGCGCAGGAACAAGGGTCCACGGTAGACTAAGGTTGTGTCCACTCCTAGCCCATTCATGATCCCTGCAAACTCGACCGCGATGTATCCACCACCAACAACTGCGATACGTCTTGGCAAAGTGGGTAGGTAAAACATTTCATTAGACGAAATTACAAACTTGCTGCCTGGAAGTCTCGGTACGTGGGGCCGTGAGCCGGTTGCGATCAGAATATGCTCCGCTGTGATTGTGTCTTGGCCTACTCGTAGTGTGTGATCGTCTACGAATGTTGCACGGCTTCCATAGACATCCACTCCTGCATCGCCTAACAACTCGCCGTATATCCCGTTCAATCGTCGGACTTCTTCCGTTTTGTTATCCCGGAGCCGTCGCCAGTCGAATTGAGTCGGATGAAGGTCCCAACCATAGAACTCTGCATCTTCAAAATCTTCACTAAAGTGGGAACCGTAAACGAACAGTTTCTTCGGGATACAACCGACATTTACGCAGGTCCCGCCGAGAGAAGATTCCTCGGCCACCGCAACTCGCGCACCGAAACCTGCAGACATCCGAGCTGCTCGAACTCCTCCCGATCCGGCTCCTATAACAAATAGGTCATAGTCGTAATTCACTGGCGATTTCCTTTCCTTAGTTCAAGCGACAGCTCTTTCTCACTGTTTGGACTGTTTTCTATTCTGGTCGCTTCGGTTCAATCATGTCGGCTGCATGACAAGTATTTTTGTTACCATCTGAATGGGATCGTCACTGAGTGCATGATCGCATTCTTGGTTTGGGTTGGATCAACAGTCGCACCGTCGCACTGAAAACCACAATGTGTCCTTCGGTCACTGCCGATGATGACATTTACGTCATCATGGCTGCGCATGACACCACAGAATCAATCAAGAGTGACTCCAATCAGAGCTCTATGTTAGTGCCTGGGAATCTAGGAAGTCGCTTGTCGATCTTCACAAGAGCACATCTTCCCGCTCCGCTACAGAGGATTTAGCACATGGAATCCAATTCTTCTACCCCACTACCTTCAAGTTACGAAAGATTCTTTCACAGAGAAAGGATTGGAAGCAATCGAACAAAAACGAGTTTGACTTGGTTGCTCATTTGTACATTGTTTGGAGCCATTATTGCTAACGCGCAGACTCCAGATGAGAGCGATGAATCCGCTTCCGAAGAAATCGAAGAAGTCACCGTAGTCGGTACGGCGATCGCCGGATCGGCAATTGATGCTCCATACGCGGTCACGAGTGTGTATAGGGATTCCATGGAGGATCAAGGCTCGCCACTGCTCGTCGATCTCATGAAGAATATTAGTGCCTCTCTGGGTGTTCTCGGTGAGCGGCAGGGCTGGTACAACCATGCACAAGCGAACATCGTTCCCGAGAATGTGACAAGCGTCAATTTGCGTGGGTTAGGTCCGTCTCGCACGTTAGTCTTGCTCAATGGCCAGCGTCATGTTTACATACCAGCTCAAATCTTCGGCGGCAGATTTGTCGACGTGAACAATTTTCCGAGTATCGCATTGGAAACAGTCCAAGTGATGAAAGAAGGAGCAGCCGCCATCTATGGATCCGATGCGATCGCTGGAGTGGTTGATTTCAGGACTCGAGGAGACTTCGAGGGAACGCAATTCGCCTTGAATATCGACCAATTTGCGGACGCCGGCGACATGACAATGAGCGGAATATGGGGGCGTCAGTTTGATGCGGGACATTGGGTTGTTAGTTTCGAAAGAACTCAACGGTCCGAACTACCACCCACTGCTCGAAACTACGTCGTTCGACCCTTTTCCGGAGATGGTGGATGGTCTTTTTGGGGGAATCCAGGTGCATATATCGTGCCCAGCGAACCTGTTCCGACCGATATCGAAGGGTTCATTACGACCTTACAAGTTCTTCCACATTTCGTAGATCCAGAATGTGAGAATTTCGGTGGCCACCTCGAGTTGTTTCCGAGTTATCCAGAGTTCAATACTTGTCGATTCAGATATGCGCAGTTTGACAACATCATCGATGACATGATTAACAATCGATTTCTTGTGGAAGGAAATGGAACGCTGGAAAATGGGATGGGATGGCACTTTGAAATGCTCTGGTCCAACGCTGATATTCCCGATTGGCTAACGACACCTTCGTATCCGCCTCGCTCTCAGTTTGATGGCGTTCAGCTTGTCGCAACCGATCATCCTGGTCGAATTTCGTTCTGTAACACGTTCGGCGACATCATTGATGAATGTAGCAATACAGAAGATTGGTATTTCTACGGACGACTACGTGGAAACGGTGGCAGTGGTCGTATTTTTTCGCGTAATTCCGAAACTTACCGTTTTGCGGGATCTGTAGATGGGGTGCTCGAATTGGAGCAGTTTTCCGCCAACTACGATATTGCGATCTCGTATTCGTTTTCGGACGGACACATGGAAACCGGTGGAGAGTACGGATATCGAAAATTCCTCGCGTTTCGAGGTTATGGTGGTCCTGACTGTGGAGTGGGTGTCGTTGCCGACTCTACGTCCCCATCCTACATAGGATTGGGAACCATTCCTGCAGGGGTAGAGCCTGGTACCGGCGATTGTCACTACTACAATCCTTTCAGTGTGGGCTTGCCCAACTCTGAGCAGTTCGGATCCCTCTATTCCACACAGCCTAATCCAAATTACGACTCTTCAGTAGCAAATGATCCGTCGATGATCGATTGGATTCTAGAGACCGTAACTCAAGACAGCACTGCAGGACTTTTCGTGATCGATGGAATCCTCAGCGGAGAGATCATTCCGGAAAAGCTCGAATACGCAGTAGGCTACCAATATCGCTCGTTTAATGTGGATTCAGTTGCAAATCGACCAGCTGATCTATCACTCAATCCTTGCTACGTGCCCAATGATCGCGCATGTGCAGCAACAACGGGCTTATTTTCCTTTACAGTCGGTACGTTCCCGTATGAATCGGACCAGACAGTGAACAGAATTTTTGCCGAGCTTGCAAGCAATCCGCACGACCAAGTGAAGATTCAATTTGCACTTGATTTTGAGGATTATGGTGTAGCCCATAGTCTGGATCCCAAAGTTGCAGTCCGATACGACATCTCGGAGGTCTTCTCCCTCAGATCTTCATTGCAGTCCACTTTTCGCGTTCCATCAGTTGACGACTTGAACACGCAACCGCTAACAACGTTGGAATACGTAGCCGAAGCAGACATTTACAAGCCCGTGGATACATACGGCTCGGAAGACTTGGATCCAGAGTCCGCTCTCACGTACAACATTGGTATTGTGGGTCGTTCAGGAGATTGGGAGTTTTCAGCTGATTATTGGTCATACGACTTCAAGGATCTCATAGGCCCCATTCCTCACGCAGCCATTTCGCGACTCTATGTGGACGACGCAACGCGATCGTTTGTTCAAGCCAACATTAGCTGCCCAGGCGGATTCCATCCATGTAGTGGTGTTGCGATAGAAAGGGTTAGAGTTGACCTAGTCAACTGGCCGGGAATCGAAACCACCGGCATCGACTTCCACGCCTCCAAGTTCTGGAACACGGAGTACGGAGAGATTTCTCTTTCTTGGGAAGGGACTCGGGTGAACACGTACACCGTACGACCACTTATCGCATTCGGTGAAACGATTGTTGCCGAAACAGAGGCTGCAGGCTATCTGAACCAACCCAATCCCATTGCTCCTCCCATACCTCAATTAAAGATGCGGATGTCTTTGGCGCTGGAGCGTGATGATTACCGAGTGGTGGGCTACTTGAACTTCATATCCTCTTATGAAGACCGCACGGAAGCCGACTCCGAGTGGAATGAGATCGACTCTCAGATGACTTTGGACGTAATGTCGAGGTGGAAGCCTGAAATTGCTGGTCTAGACTTGAGCTTCGGTATTCTTAATCTGCTTGACGAGGACCCTCCGTTTGTGAATTGGGAACAAGGCTACGACGGCTTTACGCACAACCCGAAGAATCGCCGGTTCAAATTGGTCGTTTCTTACATGTTGCCAAACTGAGACGCCAAACCGGTGCTTGATAGATAGCAACCCACAGGAAATGACTGCAGGCGGGGTCGTTACGAACTCGTCACGGACATACCGCAATGCATCGGTTCTTTTGTCCAAAGTGCTGTCAAGGTCACGTTTGTGAAACACCTCAAATTTTCCACTCTGCGAGCGTAGCAACTCGGGCAGTTGCTTCTTAAATGAGTGGTAATCAGTTACTTGGTTGCACAACGTTTTTTTCTTCTTCCAAGTGTGAGGCCCTAGCTTAGACCTTCGAATAGTGTTCGAAATCCGCTGTTAGCGTGTCGTGTCGAATGGAGCACCATGTCAGCCATCCCTTGTTCTGAATTACGGCCTGTTGATGCGTAGATACACCAGCCCACCGCAATCGTAAACGTAACAGAGACTTCGGCTCGAGCTGAAGTCTAGATTCTTTTGGGCAGACTCGGTACGAACGAAACAGGTGTGAACTTTCGCACGTTGCTTGTGTCTTGCAGTATCGTGTCGAAGCCTAGAATCCCAGGCTAGCGCTATCGTCACTTGCAGAAGAGGTGGCGGGATTCGTACCAAGCATGACATAGATGCGACCCTGGTGCCGCATGGTTAACCAGTGACCCTTATCTTCCTTGTAGAGTCTTCCTACGGTCTGTTCCCAGTAGTCGACATTCATCTGAACCATTTCTTCAAGTTCTTCATCGGTTCCTGACCAATTGGCACCAAAGTCCTCACGAAGCCCTTCTGCGGTTGGACGTTCGCGAGGTGGATACCGACCGGGATCTTTGCCGGCCGCTTCTACTTGGTTGACACTTTCCCATTCCCACGACAGTTCGTCGGAGAATTCACCTCCGTTTACGGTCGCTACACTGGCTCCGATTATGAGATCATGAACACCATCGCCATTCCAGTCATCGACGTACACGCGGGGACCACTTCCCGGCAGAGCTTTGCTGCCATCTGAGGTTCTTAACAAATCCATACCCGATTCGAACCTATGTCCGTTGTTGGTCTTGACTCCTTTGAAAAACATTACAGCTGGGTCGTTGGGCTTTGTATAGCTGCCGGTGACTAGCAAATCCAGGACTCCGTCGTTGTCCCAGTCAACTACATAAGGTGAGGTTTTTACGTCTCCGCTTGGCGTTGACTCTCCCATTTGTTGAAGTCTTTCCTGTTCTTCAAGACTCAGTTCACGGACGACGAGAGGATTGCCGTCTACATCGAGCAGCAGTTGACGTCTACCGAATTTCGGACTCTTCGGAGTTCCGATGTTTTCACTCATGCGCAGTCCACCTCCGCCTCCAAATATGAGGTCATAGTCGCCATCGTCGTCGAAGTCTCCCATGGCCGCTGAAGAGTAAACCCAATAAAAGAACATTTCAGTTTCATCAGGTGGATCATCATCTCCGCCCATAAAGGGATTCCAATTCGAGGAGGGATCGCCTTCTTGTGGTAATTTGACTCCGGGCAGAAAGCCTTCGGCACTTCCCCTGTACCAAGTTACCTCTCCGGGGTGATATTGGCCCGTGATCATATCGACGTAGCCATCGTCATTTAAGTCGTAGAAGTACGGAGTGAAACCTATGCAACACCACTGCTCGACCTCCATGATCGTTCCTTCAGTGTCCCGCGCCCACTCGAAATCCTCGTTGAAGATTGGGGCGATGTCAGAGCCGATATTCTTGTAGACTCGAACTGTTGAACCATCCTTGCCCATTGGGAACAACTCGCCAGAATTTGTCTCAAATTCCCCCACGAGAAGGTCCCGTTTGCCATCCCCGTCCCAATCAAAAAGAGCGGGAGCCGCCAATCCATGCTTTTCCGTCTTCAACGGCGATTTACCCCCCATGACCAGAAATGGCGGTTGAAGGTCGGGTGCGCCCTCAATGGCAGCACCTTCAATCTCAGGGAAACTCATTTCGTCGGCAACGACAGCAGACGTTAGAAAAATGCACCAGGCAAGTGGTGCAAACCAGCAATTCCTCATTGTGTCCTTCCTAATTTGCCACAGGTATGGCAGCAAATCAATCCTTCCTAAACTAGAAGAATTATAGGTTTTGTTAGCCTAAATTTCAGGTGCGATTATCCCTGTAGGCCTTATTGCAAGGACTCGAACCCACTGGGATTGCGATTCAAGGCTCGAAGGGAAGTTTGTGCGAATAAGAGCCATTTTCATACATTGTTATTGGAGCTAGCTGGCTTGTCCGCAACTTCAGTCCGTTTTAAAAGACCAGAGCACGTAAAAACGACAATTCAAACTAATTCACGGTGTTGCATCAAAGGCACGCAACTTGCCTTCAAGATGCCAGAGTTGGGTACGAAGTTTCCGGTCTTTGAAACTCTTTGACCTTGTCTAAACTCTATATCTGTAAGCAACCGTCGAGAACCAGTGGGTGCGATTCAAGAGTTCAATACTCGGTGTACTTTCCGTAGCTAGATTGGAGATCGCTGCAACGCGGCGACTTGCAAGATTCTGGACGATCGCCACGGCAATCTCCTTAGTAAGCCTCGGCGCTTACGCTACCGCCTGCATCTTTCTCGTCTACATCGCACCTTCCTACGTTCCCTTTGTCACCGCGACACCAAAGTACCTTGTTAGCAACATCGATCCCTCGATGTTCCTGCTGCTTCATCTGGCTCTACTCTTTCTCACTTTCGATACAAGCCAAAGGCATGACCGTTCCCGAATACTAGAAGTACTCGACGCCAAACCAGTATCAAATCTTGAAAGTCTCACTGGTCGGCTGGTGGGCATGTCAACCTTGCTTTGGTTGGTGGTTGGGGCGAACATACTGGCGCTGCACGTCTTCGGTCTTGTAGCCAGTGCTTTGGGATGGCACTTCGCGGAACCCATCCAGACCCACTCCCTCTTCAACTTGCTCGTCGTGGACATTCCCGCAACGTTGATTTGCTGGTGCGCCTTGGTGATCTGTGTAGGAAGTGTTTTCAAACAGCGCGTGCTAGTGCTCGCAATCAGCGCTCTCGCGATGTTCGTGTACTACTTGATTGTGCTGCGTTCGCCCTTCTCTCTTCTGCCCGTCCTCTCAAGTCTGTCCAACCACACACTCTACATATCCGACATAGTCCCCGAACTGACATCGTTCACGACCCTTTTGGTGCGTATTGTCGGCGTCGTGGGTGCGGTTTTGCTGGTTTTGTTGACAACTTTGGTCTTTAACCGCTTTGACGGGTCGAGTCGGCAATTCACTTTCAGCCTCGCATCGATCTTGTTGGTCGTGACCGTTGCACTCGCTACGTTTGCGATTGCCGACACGACGCACAAACAGGGGCAAGTTGCGAAGTGGCGCGAATTTCACGATTCCTACGTGTGGGACGGAGGTATCGACGTAACAAAAATCTCGGGAAAGGTGAATATCGATCCAGGAAAGAACCTGCGAATCGACTTGAATCTCAGCTTCAGTGTCGATCCAAATCCGATTCAGAAGCTCGTATTCACCTTCAACCCCGGCATGTCGATTCAAGAACTAGCGATTAACGAGGACTCCGTCGAATTCAACTTCAAGAACGGGCTATTGGAAGTGCTTCCTTCGAATCCGTTGGAAACACAATCGACTCACACCATGCTCATCCGAGCAGACGGAATTCCCAATCCCCGATTTGCGTACTTCAATAGTGCTCTGGACTATCAAGCCGACCCAGCCATAGGAGCGAGAACTGTGAAGCTCTTTGGTACCGACGGATCCATCTTCAGGAGAGAGTATGTCGGTTTGCTGCCCGGAGTGCATTGGTACCCCATTCCAGGCCCCGTTCAACGCAATTTGTCATCGGGCAGCGCGACGGACGACTTCTTCGAGGTTGATTTGACGGTTGATCTTGAACGACAGGACTGGGATCTCATTGCGAGTGGAGCAGTACCGGAGTTTGAGAACGGTACTCATCGTGTTGAAACGCAAAGACCGGTTTCCCAGATCGGTCTGCTAGCTTCAAACTTTAAAGAAGTGTCGCTGGATGTCGACGACATAAAGTTCTCGATAGCCCTGCACAAGCGTCACGCGAGAAATCTCGTATTGGCCGAGAACTTGGACGCTGCGATCACGGGCAACATTCGATACATCCTCAATCCTCTCTCTGAGCAGGGTATTAGATATCCGAGCGATTTTCTTTCAATGGTGGAAGTGCCGAGCCGACTTCGCCTGGTTGGAGGAGGTTGGCGCATGGATGTGGCGAACACCCTTCCGGGAGTTGTGCTTCTCAAGGAGCACGGCTATCCAACTGCTCCAATTCGGCATGCTTTGAGAGCATACGAAAAAATGGTGGAAGAATATGGCTATACGGACGAACAGATACGGAGTGGTCAGGTTAATACTGTTTGGCGTGTTTTTCAAGACGCTGTGGGTACGGACAGTCCGTGGTCTTCCTTTCCCCACCACTTTTGGACGCAAGCAACGTCAGCGTCGGGTCCTTATGCCGCAACATTGAACCAAGTGGCACTGTCGGTACTCGCACAACTAACTTACACGTGGGATTTTTTTTCGATTTACGCGACTCTCTACATCGATGACATGGTCGTCCTAAATCCAATTACTGGCTACTTCGCAGCAGATCCTTTTGGACATGTCGACGGATATCGTTCACCCTTGCTAAGACTGGGTGAAAAAGAAGCTCCCTTGGTGGGAAATCGCCCCTCGGTTTGGGAACATGCCGAGGCACATAGCCTAGCAGACTTGCCATCACCACACGGTAGTCAAAAGGACATCGCACTTCTGCTCTTCAAGTGTAAAGAAATTGCTGCGGGATTGGAAGCCGTAAACGGCCGGGCTAAGATCTTGAACTGGCTGTCCGATGTTCGAAGTAGCTATGCAGGGACGACGTTTACCTATGACGACCTACTTGAGCTCGCAGAGAAACACGACTTGGTTGTCGACCCATTCTTGACTGATTGGATCACCTCAAAGGAACTTCCTGGCTACGTTTACTCGTCAGGTTCACAAATGCAAATCGCCGACGACGAACGAGGGAATTCTCAATTTCAGTCTACTGTGGAAGTAAGAAATGTACGGCCTATAGCTGGTTATGTTCAATTTTTATATTCAGACCGAACAGCATTTGAGCACTCACCCGGCGTAATCATGGATGCAGAGTCCTCAAAACGCATTAATCTTGTCACATCCAAACCTCTCGACTCCGTAAGCCTCTTGATGGGACTCTCGCTGAATCGAAGTTCAGACGTTGTTTCCTTTAGTCCGAAAAGTGAATCAGAGCCCCTGGATGTAAATCCTGATCCATTCGTGCAGGAAAGCGACTGGACTCCAGCTTCGGCTGGCATAGTCGTCGATGATCTTGATCCAGGTTTCGATGTAGTCCAGAAGAATCCAAGAATGAAGCGATCGAACATGCCACTATATTTGGGTGGACTATTCGAACCTCGACTCACAGTTGAACTAGACCAGGGACTCCCAAGCTATGAACTTTATAGAGAGCGAAGTTTTGTGGATACGTGGCACCGCGTAGAGTACTACCAAGCGTTCGGTGTTTTGCGCAAGACATACATCTTTGCGGTGAATAGAAGTGGCGTACCTCGCGTTAGGTTTGCCACAGACATCCCGTCAACGGGTAGGTGGCTACTGGAATATCACATACCGTACTCTTTAGCCACGTCGCAGCGATACGACATGACCCTATCGAATGGCAATGAATCTCTAGACTTTTCAATAGCTGAGAACTCATTGAGGAGCGGTTGGAATTCGATACAGAAATTCGAATTGGTGGAAGGAAGCGTCGATATAGATTTGGTAGGTTCATCAACACCTGCAACACTGTATGCAGACGCCATCAAATGGACTAAAGTGTCTGAGGCAAAAAGAGTCGAAGATTCTCGTTGATGTTGCAATCTAGACATTTTTTGTGCGTCTCGACCAGGTACAAGACCTAAGAGTCGTTCCACCGGATTGAGCATGGAAATCTGAGGTTGATTAGTTAGCTGATTTTGCCAATTTCGGAATCCTAAATCTATACATTTCTCGGATTTCCACAGCTTCCCAAACCTAGGCTCGAGCGGACGTCTTGTATCCAACTCTACAACGCTGTCGCTAGCCGAGATCTCACGACATCTGAGCCTATGAAATCCTTGCGAACGCATCCACATCGCACGATTCCAACTGCTCCACCTGGAGTTCCCTGCCGTCTTCCGACCGACACTCAGAACGTTCCAATACAACAATCAACTGCACTCAATTTCCATCGGAAACTGAGAATATCGACGCGTGCATGTGCATATTCGGAAAGTCAGTGCAACCGAATGCCATGTGCACCAATGATTTCTCCAGCCCCCACCCCCGTCTTCTTTTAAAAGCCTTTTTGAAGTAGAGTGATCGATGCTATGCCACAAAGTCGCTCACATGCAGTTAACATCCAAGCAGGTCGATGAATTCAAGACACATGGTTTGCTCAAACTAACCAATTGTGTTGAACCGAAAGTTGCTAGTCGTATAACCAATAGTCTTTGGAATTTCCTCGAAAACGAACAAGGGATTTCCAAGAATGATCCGAACACTTGGCCACCAGGATACAGACCTACCGGATTTCAAGAGCTAACGCGCACGGGCACCTTCAGGCGAATGGCATCTCCACTGCTATGCGATGCTGTGGACGAATTGCTTGGGCACGGAGCAAGTTGTAAAGTCAAAAATTGGGGAATACCGTTGATGTTGTTTCCTGATTCGAACGACGGTCAGCGAACAATTCCATTTGGCTCAGACACTTGGCATATTGATGCACCGGCACGCACATCGTCCTGCTACGCCATACGTGCATTCTTGCTGCTACAGGATGTACCCAAACACCAAGGTCCAACAATGGCGGTTGCTGGTTCATCCAATCTATTGAGACAGTTGGCAGCCCAGAAGATCACCAAGTCTCAATCTTCGAAGACTGTTTTGAAACAACTGATTAGGTCCGAACCTTGGATAAATCGCTTACTGTCAGAACCTGATTCCGCAGTGAGAGAAAGGCTCTATTGCTGGGGAAAGTCAAACAGCGGTCTGCCCCTTAAAGTTACTGAGTTCACTGGAGATTCTGGGGACGTATTCTTGATGGACATTTCCACGATTCACTCCAAATCAAGGAATACGGCGAAGCTTCCACGCATGGTGCTAAGCCAAACCTTTTTCGGATAAAGTGACAGTACCTGGCCAAGACTGCAATCACTAACCTTGGACATTGGAGCACACTCCCATGTCAAGCTCGGATTGAGACTCAAGCCTACATGCAGTGAAGTGAACATTGCAACTCCATCCGTAAATTTTGCCGCTAAAGACAGTAGTTGAAGACCAAAATCCTCCAGTGTCTGTTGCGGTACCTTCAGCAGATTTATCTGGATCAAGGTAGGAGAACCAGCTAGGATCGGATAAGTTTGTAACTTGCAGGATGCTCAGGGCTTGTGTGGACTTGAATCTGCAATTTTTGCAAGAGACCTGCTGAGGAATCCAGATGATCTCCAGCACCTCATTGATTGCACTCGGAGACGCTAGAAAACAAGCGTCTCAATGCCCACTCTAAACAAACGACCCGCCAGGAAGTCTCCGTGCAGATTTACTGCGTAGCCAAAACTACAAGCTCACCCTTTAGTGTTTCGGTTTGCTTGGGAAGGCACAAGTCTTCCTTGCATGTTTGAAACGTGACTTCCGCAGCGAACTCGTACGTTCCTGGCTCAGTGTTCTCCGTTGCGAACTGTTGTCTGATGTCCACCGTAGGCCCATTGAAGATGTCGTACATTCCTTTGAATTGATGTATGGGTCGCTTTACATCTCCTACTTTCTCGATTTCCCCTGGAACCGTGAAACTAACCTCGGTCTCGGCCATCCCGTGTTCAGAATTGCGGCCTGTTGGTGCATAGATGTACCAGCCCTCCGCAATCGTGAACGTAACGGAGACTTCAGCTTGTGCTTCGGTCTTCACCTCTTCGGGAAGATTCAGTTCGAGCGTGACTGGTGTGAACCTGGACATGGTGCTTGTGTTTTGCACTATCGAATTGACGTCCGGGGCCCAAAGGCTCGCGCTTTCGTCACTTGCAGACGTATTGGGTTCTGTACCAAGCATGACATAGATGCGCCCTTGGTGTCTCATAGTTAGCCAATGACCCTTGCCTTCCTTGTAGAGTCTTCCTACGGTTTCTTCCCAGTAGTCGACATTCATTTGAACCATTTCTTCAAGTTCTTCATCGGTTCCTGACCAATTGGCACCAAAGTCCTCACGAAGCCCTTCTGCGGTTGGGCGTTCGCGAGGTGGATACCGACCGGGGTCCTTGCCCGCGGCCTCCACTTTGTTGACACTTTCCCATTCCCACGACAGTTCGTCGGAGAACTCACCATCGTTGACGGTCGCTACACTGGCTCCAATTATGAGGTCATGAACACCATCGCCATTCCAGTCATCGACATACACGCGGGGGCCACTTCCTGGCAAAGCCTTGCGACCATCGGTGGTTGTTAGCAGGTCCACACCTGTCTCGAATCGATGCCCGTCGTCGGTCTTGACTCCCTTGAAAAACATTACTGCGGGGTCGCCGGGCTTCGTATAGCTGCCAGTGACCAAGAGATCCAACACTCCGTCTCTATCCCAATCAACTACATAGGGTGACGATTTTCCGTCTCCATCCGGATTGGACACTCCAAAAAGACTAAGTTCTTCCTTTTCTTCTGGGGTCAGTTCACGGACGACGAGAGGATTGCCGTCTACATCGAGCAACATTTGACGTCTGCCGAACTTCGGACTTTTCGGAGTCCCGATGTTTTCACTCATGCGCAGTCCACCACCGCCTCCAAATATGAGGTCATAGTCGCCATCGTCGTCGAAGTCTCCCATGGCCGCGGAAGAGTAGACCCAATAGTCGAACGTTACGATCTCATCTTTTGGGGGCTCGTCTCCTCCCATTAGGGAACTCCAATTCGACGACGGGTCACCTTCCTGCTGGAGTTTGATTCCGGGAAGGAAGCCATCGGCACTACCTCTGAACCAAGTGACCTCTCCGGGGTGATATTGGCCCGTGATCATATCGACGTAGCCATCGTCGTTTAAGTCGTAGAAGTAAGGAGTGAATCCTATGCAGCACCATTGTTCGACTTCCATGATCGTTCCTTCGGTGTCCCGCGCCCACTCGAACTCCTCGTTGAAGACTGGGGCGTTGTCGGTACCCACATTCCTATAAACTCGAACAGTCGAACCATCCTTGCCCATTGGGAACGACTCGCCAGAATTTGTCTCAAATTCCCCCACGAGAAGGTCCCGTTTGCCATCGCCGTCCCAATCAAACAGAGCGGGAGCCGCCAATCCATGCTTCTCCGTCTTCATCGGCGATTTACCGCCCATGACCAGAAATGGCGGTTGAAGGTCGGGCGCGCCGTCCATGGAAGCACCCTCAATCTCAGGGAAACTCATTTCGTCGGCAACGACAGCAGTCGTTAGAACAATGCACCAGGCAAGTGGTGCAAACCAGCAATTCCTCATTGTGTCCCTCCTGATTTGCGGCAGATGTGGCAACAAATCAAACTTATACTTTCTCAAAAAATTATAGATCTTATGAGTCTTTTAGGTCCAGAGTTTCGGTGTGTCTATCGCTAGTCATATAAGCCTAATTCGAGAGCTCAGGTCTCAAATACATCCAGAGCCTGAAGTCTTCGTTTCTCGGTCCAATCCGTACTCTTTCGGATCTCGTCGATAGCCGTCTGACATGAGGTTTGATCAGACGAAAACTGGTGACATACTCTTTCCACCAAATAATCCCAATCGAATTCTGCACCGATATCGCCTAGTGACAATGCCAAGTCGATTGCCACTTGACCGCCCGTTAAGCGACTTGGCTTTCCAAGCATTCTCTCACACGAGTCCAACCATGGTCGAGTTTCACTAATATGGTTGTCCCACTGCAAATCACGAGTATCCAAAGTCGGTCTATATGTCGACGAAACAGTCTCATCGGCTCCAAGTTAATGAGCTATCGACCGTAGAACACGAAAAGACCCAATATATCTCGAACTCTGTGCCGCCCCCATTGCAGTATCAGAGTTCGGATCTATGTTGAAGCGTAGACCGATTTCTTTCAGCATTTCGGTTTGTAGAACATTCCGCACAGCCAGTCCTTGACCCTGCTGTCATGCACTTCGAGTCTGCGATCATCAATCGGTTTTGACTCAGTTTCCGCGGGGGTTAATTAACCCATGGGAAACTCGGTTTGACTGATCACTAGTCCACTCGCGATTGAAGATCCAACCTAACACAAAACACCCAATCACAGTCGAAAACGCAACCCACCAAATTGCTCTCTTGTCTAGTCTACCTAGCAACATGATTGAATTTTGAGTACTCTGTTGCGAACTTAGAGACTCTTGACGACACTTCTCAACATGTCGGGTGAGAACAGCAGAACTAGCACGAACGAAGATTAGGCTCTACACGAGCAGTAGGACCTGGAATGGATTTCACTGACTATGATGTGTAGAGGATCAAGTATGCGCGCTAAAGCAAGGTTCAAAAGTTGCAAGTTTCAAGATCCCTTGACGGCCAACTCTGACCATATCGAACAAAAAAAGCAGACCCCTGCAGCATGCCATTCGTCTACCGCAAGATCAAGATTAAAGTGCACAGAGATTGCGTCCATTACTGTGGGTTTGGTTGGGACTCTAAGAGCCGCCTTGTCGGTGGCACCACACAGGCAGCGATGACACCACCTCAAATCACGCAATTACTTGGTGGCTCGGCATTCGCCATCTTTGTAGGAATATTTTCTGTGGCAGCAGGTCTTATGGCGTTTAGGTTTGGTGACGGACTAGCACCAATTGGGATTTGGATTGGCTGTCTTGAGCTGTCGGTGGCATCGGCGACAATTACCGTCTTCGCCCTGAGAGGCAGCATTGGGTGCAAAACTCAAGGCTGGCTATTAATCGGATGTTCGCTACTCGGAATTTGCACATTGACCGGATTAGCACTCGTAAGATATTTATTCGTTTACTCGTCTGATTGGTTTTTTGGTGGATTGCTTGAAATTACCGGATTCCTATTCGGCGTGCTCCTCGTTCTACTGCTGTTTCTGGGAATCGGTTTCGTGCGAGCAACAACAGGGAGAACTGCTAGTGCATCTTCTATTGAAGAGGACAGTGCACAGTGACCCAAGGAGGATGCACATGGGCACGAAACACTATTCACAGGAGTATCGCGAGCGGCTGATCGCGCTGGCGGGTTCCGCCATCGTCTCGGGGAAGAGCTCCACATCTGCACCGACGGCTGGAGGGCCTACGGGATCCTGTCGCTCGAGGAGGGCATCGAGATCGAGTCCCAGGCCACGTCTCCCTCGAAGGTCGACGGGTGGCTGCCGAAGGTGCACACCGCCATCGCGAATCTCAAGCGCTTCCTGCCCAGCACGTTCCATGGAGTCTCCTCTCCCAAGCTGCAGAAGTATCTCGGCGAGTTTGTGTACCGCTACAACCGGAGATTCTGGGAACCACAGCTACCGCATCGCCTTCTGACCGTGTGCGCCAATCACTTGCCGTCGACGCCAAGATCCTGTATGGCTAGCCTTTGCCGTCATAGATTCAGAAGCGTGTTCCTCTATTGTGCGATTGTTGTCGGTTAGGTATGGTGGAAGTGACGCGTTTCTGCAGCTTGGCTAGTTCCAATTACACCGGCAGAACACAATTCTTCGAGACTGGATCCATTCAAGTCGAGAGCTTCGCGCAGGACTTCTCTTGTGTGCTCACCCAACATTGGAGCTGCTCGAATCGGCACTTTGCTCTCGGAAAGTCGAGCAGGCATACCTAACAGCTTGATTGGTCCATGATCGGGATGTTCGACCACATGTACAAATCCTCGAGAAGAAAGGTGCGGGTTCTCATGAAGTTCCTTTGTACTCAATACAGCACTTGCCGGTACTCCAGCTTCAGCCAGAAGTCGCATGGCTTCATATTTGTCTCGCTGTATAGTCCACTTCTGTATCTCCGCCTTAACCAAGTGCCGATTATCTCGATAGGCTTCATCTTCCAGCAGGTCAATTCGTCCGATTACATTGCACAAGTTCTGAAACATCTTTGGAGTCACAGCCATCACCCAAACATAGTCATTTTGGTCGTCTCCCATGCATTTATACAGCGTTGAACCAGCCCATTGCCCGTTCCCCGAACGTCTAGCCGCACGTTGACCAAACTGGCTTCCTGACATGGAGGTCCTCAAATAATAAGTCATCGCTTCTTGCATGGACAACTCGATGAACTGACCCTTACCGGTAGTGAGTTTTTGAATGTATGCAGCACAAATCGCAAGTGCCATTTGTACGCCTGTTCCCGCGTCCCCCGTCGTAGGACCTGGCCGCATCGGAGGTCCGTCGGCCTCTCCGGTTATTGAGAATGCACCGGCTGCGGCTTGAGCAACCATGTCGTAGCACTTATAGTCCGACCAGGGACCGGACAAGCCGAATCCCTTTATCCTCGCATAAATCAGGTCCGACTTTATCTGGCGGAGCGATTCATACTCGATATGAAGCCGTTCGACGACTCCGGGTCCGTAGTTTTCAACAAAAACATCAAACTTCGGGACGAGATCTAGGAACAATTGTCGGCCTGTGTCGCTTTTTAGATCGATTGCAACACTCCGTTTGTTTGAGTTCCACAGGACGAAATACTCGCTGTTGCCCTGTGGTCCTCTTCCTGGATCTCCCCGACCGGGAGATTCGATCTTTACGACATCAGCACCTAACCAGGCAAGAGCTTGGGTGCATGAAGTTCCCGCCTCGTATTGGGTCATATCCAACACGCGCATTCCATTCAACGCAGACATGAGTGTCCTCCACAACCATCAATTGCATAGTATCACTCGCTAACAAGTGAGACAGGTGTTCTTTGGCCGGCCAGGGAGAGACGAACTAAGCGAAAAAACCTTGACTGTGGAGAGCGGAACTAAGCTCTAAGATTCTGTAGAGTCTCCTAGATTAGCCGAAGTCCTTGATGTGACTACGTTTCCGTGTAAAGTCGATGTCACTAAGTCGGACGCTAGAAGGCTCGTGTGAACCGGGGTAATGGCGTCGGTCTCTGGTCATATGAATACATATGTCTTGAAACTCCGTATTGGAATGGTTTACATCCATCGGTTGCAAATGCAGGTTGTATCCCGCGGCATTTACACGCCATTCCTCATTAGAACCAAGCTGTACAACTCGCAACTCCTGATTCCCAATCGCAGTTGAGGCAAATACTAAGAGGGGACTATCGCCGTCGTAGAAATCTATGATTTGCGGAGCACCGCACGAACTGCATCTCCACACTTTGGTCGGTGTTGATTCGCCGTACTTTAGAAGGTGAATGTCATTATTGAAACCCCAGAGACTGTCTTCTTCCTTCATTCCAAGAACATAGAGTTCTGAGTTTATGCGTACGAATTGCACACCAGCCTTGTATTGAGCTTTGAACGGATAAAACTCCTCGGTCCGTGAACCATTCCCGAATTCGAGTATTCCTTGGGTCGTTAGTACTGCTATACGTCCGTTCTCCAACCTCTCAACGTCCAAGTTGGAGTCATCCAAATTCCAAGCGACCTCCGTCGAAAATACCGAGATCGAGATGTGCGGATTTTCGGACTGGCTATCGGCAAGAATAGATCCACAAATCAACACCATGCTCAAACGCAATACAACGAGAATGTGCCGGCTAATGCTGAATTTGGTGGATTTCTTCACGATTGATCTCATGTCGAAGGATTTTGGCAGTGTAGATTTGGTGTTTTCCCTGATCTCACTGTATTCAGACCGCTCATTGCCTGTATTGTTCCGTTTGTGGGCGATGAATTGCATTCTGGTGCTCCAAATTCCAATCTTGGTTGCATAGTTTTAGATTCGATTGATGGCTTATTGGTTACAACAAGGGAGAGATGATTCACCGAATTCGAGAATACTCAATACTTATACGCACGATTTCACAAATTCAAGCGAGTTTGTGTGGTGTAACGGCTTGAACTTGGATGTCTCGGGCTATTTGGACCGATGATCTTTGGATCAAAGAAGCCCGCAAGCTCGTGAACTCAATCCTTGTCGGAATGCAAGACTGTATGTAATCGGAAATCTATTTGGGCACAACAGAAATTTGTGGCGGTCTGTATTTCCGTAGATTTCAGGAGAGTATATGGCTTCGGCATGAGCTGGACGAGCGATGAACTCTCCGGTCGAAATCGCCCGGTCAGTACACGCAACCAAGGTAGGTGAATAGCCTTTCTCAGATTAGAGGAAGCAGAAGGAAACTAGAGGAATTGAGATATACGATTGGTGGTCATAAATGCTCTAGCGTGACCCACCCATCATCGTGAGCTTTTAATATCAAAGCGTGATGTCTTGCTGCCAATATTCCTCGCCATCGCGGCGTATTTCCGCTCGTGTCACTTCGTTCCAGGTTGCGTTGCCCAAGAAACTTCCTCGATACTTGAAGGGCTTTTCTCTAGGTCGATACTGTCGTCGGGCATCTATGGCCAAAGGAATCATACGTGCTCGCCTAAGCACGTATTCCTCCGAATAGGTAATTTTCTTCTTGTCCACGCCGGGAATCTTGAATGCGTGCACATTGGTGGTACTTGCTCCGATGGCGGAATCACGTTTGTGAAAACCAAGCAACAACGTGACACGACGATTGGCGGAGCGATTCGGATACGAACCATGAAGCGCACTACGACTCACAATGCCGCAGTCCCCCGGTTCGAGGAGCATGGGCACCGCATCATCGAGTCGCTCAGTGATCGGTGGAAACTCTCCACCATGCGCAAGTAACCAACGGCGTTGGCTGCCAGGTACGACCCAAAGACAGTTTTCGGCGGTGCAATGTGACAAGGCTACGCTCATGTTATAGCCATGACACTTTCCCGATCCGTCCGGTTGTTCCAAAGCCCTACCGTCCTCCGTCCAATGTGTCCGCCCGTCCTGGTGCCAGCGCGTAGGCAGTCCGTTTTCCGGTGCCTTGTAGAAAATTGCCTCATGAAAAGGCACAAAATCCTGCCCGTACAAGCTCTCGGCTATCGCCAGAATCTTTGGGTGACCATACGCTCGAAGCGTCGATTCCATGAAAATGAATGGATGCGTCAAGAGATACATGTGTGCCGGAGCATCAGCATCCTCTTCATCTTCCATCATGGTGTAATAGCCATAATACGATGAGCTTCGACCGTGGCTGTCGGTGTCTCCATTTACAGTGGTAGGTGCGTTATCGAGCATTTCATCGAATTCATCTGTGAGTTCGTCGATCTCTTCAGTGTCGAGCACCCCAGTGAATACGTAGAAACCAGTACGGTAATACGCATCCTTGATTTCAGGCACCAATTTACACTCGCTGTCGAGGCGAACAGGTCCTCGATTACCGAGTGTGTGGGCTCGTCTAGACGCCGCCTCGGAATAATCTGTCCAAGTGGACTGGGTCATTTGTAGATTATTCGGCCATTTCAGGGGCTAACTGAGGTTTTAGGAGACGCCGAGCCCCCAACCTCTAATATGCGTCTGACGCAGACTCTTTAGAATCTTCCGAACCGTTGGCGTCGTCATCGGAGGTGCTTTCCGGTTCCTCTTCCTCTTCCTCTCCAGAGTAGACATCCCCAAATATGACCTTGAAAACTTCTTCCTGCGAGATATCACCACTCTCGTCAGCATCAGCTTCCTTGAACGCCTCATCCAGCTCTTCTTTCCCCTCTTCTTTCATCTGATTCAGCTCAGCTTCGGACAGTTCGGGAACCGGCATGCCTTGCTCGGCCATTAACTTTCTTTGCGCTTTAAACATTTCTACAGAGAACTCCAGCATCTCATCCTTGTCTAGAGAATCGCTGTCGTCTGCGTCACTATTATCGAAGGCTTCTTCGATCAGAGGTTTCATCATTTTCATCATTTGCTCTTGCATCGCCTGCATCTGTTCAGGTGATGGTTGTGCTCCTTGAGGGAACTGCGCTGAGACATTAGCGGAGAGCATCGCTGCTGTAAGCAATAACGTGGCGGAGGTAAGTAGGTTCTTCATTGGTGTGGTCCTAGGAGTTTGGGATAAACCCATGGCACTGGGTATTGCGTATTGTAGTAGTAACACCTACGACAATTTCCTCTCCATTTACAACGTAAAACAAAGTGAAGTTGCGACCCTGTTCCTTCGAGATCAATTGAACACTGCACATTCCATAAGAACCATACTTGCCATATTCACCGTTGCACTGTGTCTCTGCATATACGGAGACGACGATCAAACCTTCGTCGGTAGCGTCCGAAAGTTCTACGAGCAGATGGACTCAATTGATGCGAAGCTGGATGCCACTGAAGAAAATCTGAAAAGTGACGAGCGCTTGGATGAGGCTGACAAAAAGCGTCTGCGAGATTCGGCCGAGCTAATGCGAGACTTGGCCGACATGATGGACAAGTTGGCGGATCAGAAGAAGAAAAACAGGACCAAGAGGAAGAAGACTAGGCATCTACTGAATGTACAGTGTTCCATCGACTAGATCGCACGAGTCGAGCTCGTATCTCACATGCGCATTCGGTCGCAGGGTAACTCCAAATGCATTTTCTGCGTCGAACGCCATCTCCAAGACTCTTGATCCAACCTTCACGGCAGTAATCTTGGTCTCCACATGCTTGAAGCTCGATGGACTTTTTAACCTGAGTTTTACTTCCTCAACGAGTTGAGGTGCGAACCGTTCCAATCACTGGGACATGGATACGGATCAGCTCTAGCAGTTCTCGACTGTATACCTGAACCGCCATCTCGATTGAACGCCATGACCAGAAGCACAATGAGTCCAAGGGATACAAACAGCCAAATGGCAGTTGCAACTTTCTAGCGTCTTTGAGTTTCGCTCATTGTCAGTATTTGATTCGTAGTGCAACCACTTTGAAATTCCCATCCATAATCGTCAATCCCACACTCAAGACAGGGAATGTGATGGAACGGATTCAAACTGGTCCGACAAACCAACTCCTGATACGGTTTGATCTACCCTCGCCAGCAATCCAGATGATTCCATGAGAATAATCAACTGAATAACATTGCTGGTGCTTGGATTGGCAGGAAGCACATTGGATACTTCAATGTACGTTATAAAATCCTGCAATGAGTGTGGTTCGGGATCTACGCCGTCTACTAGTGTCTTTCCCGTAGCCTCATAGGTTTCTTTCAAGTTCTCAGGATTGAAGAAATCATATGCAACCTGTACAAATTTCTCCATGGACTGTTTACCCAACAGGGTGAGCATTGGTTCAGGACCGAAAGACACGTTACCTCCTCAAGATATCAGTATCAAATACCAACCGAGATTGAACAGAGCCAAGGGAAGGCAGACATAGAACAGAACGACTCGCCATATGTAGCGTTTCAGCTACGTCAAGAATGATTTGTCTTTGCCATGTTCGTTATGCAAGACCACCCTTAAATCATTCTCACCTGTTGTGTTCTAAACGGCAGTAGTCTTGTTAGCTTCATGTGAATATGCTCATTCACAACTGTAAAAATACTACTAAAGTTACTGGTGAAATTGTTCAAATATGATCTATTTGAACCTGCTACACGCTAGTGGACAAAGGAAAAATTGTTGCATTTTTCAATTTGCGTCTCGATCATTTCGCTCTCTCGTATCGCCGTCGCTCGACGACCATCTCAAGCGCGCGAATCATCAGATCATCCTTCTCCCGCGAGGCCATGGACCAGCCTACGATGCGGCGCGAGAACACGTCCTGCACCGTTGACAGATTCAACGCCCATTTCCTCGTCGGCAACTTCTATTCCCATGAATTCAGTCGTCCTTATTATAGTACCTTATATCTACTTTTGTCAAGCACTTTCGGCACTAAAGTATGTAATTCCCTTTCGAAAGCAACTCCTTCAGTTTCGATTGCACAGCACTACCTCGCCTTTTACGTTAGTTGAGCTCACGCTTCCGTAGTCCAATCACAGCTAAATTCTGGCCTCGCTAACCTGATGGCGACGGTGCGATCGGTGATAGAACGACTGTGCTTATCTACCTAGAAATAGCCTAAACTGGTCTCATACAATACGGTTGACCTAGTGTCTTCCGACATTGTTGGCTTTCGTGCTTAAACCAGGAAAGCAAACTTGGATTTCAACCCGGAGATTAATGCGATGCAGGAATCCACTGAAGAAACAAAAAGTGCACGAGAAACTCCCAAGTGGAAAGGGATTCTGCAGCTCGCCGTGATTGTTCTTGTTATTGCCGCGGCGATTTGGTTCGCTCGTGCGCCAAGCCGCGAATTTCTCGAGTTGGATTCCGGCGGTGGATTGACTCGAATCGACCCTACGGCTAACGTCATTCATCCTGAAACGACCAACGCGGCGCACAGCGTTGCACTGACCGGAACTGTAGGCACTCTCGGTGAAGTCGTGGTAATTCCCGAGGCTTCTGGTGACATCGTCTATGTTGCGGAGAACTTTCGGAATGGAGGTGAATTCGCCAAAGACGAAACCCTGGTCCAGATTGACACAACTGAGTATGAAATAGCCCTCGAGAACGCCAAACTGTCCTTGACATACGCCAAAGCGCACCTGCGAGAGGTACTTGACAAGCAATCGCGTGGAGAACTTTCACTTTCAAGGAATGAAGATGGGGAGGTTGACCTCTGGCTGGATCTCGATGGCGAGATAGATCAGGCCAAAACCCGAGTCGAGATGGCAGAAAACGGAATCAAGTTAAGAGAAATAGCTTTGGACGAAACCAGAATCAGAATGCCTTTTGACGGATATGTCATGACAACTCAGATTTCGGTGGGGCAAGTAGTCACCACTCACTCGTCGCGCATCGGTCAGGTATATGCGAAAAACGAATTGCGAGTACGTGTACCTATATCTTCTTTCGACCTCGATTCGCTACAGCCAATATTGGGACGATCGGCAGATGTTATCGTCGATGGACGAACGTATCGAACTGAAGTAGAACGCGTGTCAAGAAGAGTCGACATCGAGACTAGATTGGGGGCTCTGTACTTGTTCTTACTGGACCAGGAAAACACTGAGTATCTACCAAGGCCAGGGGCATTTGCGGACGTGATTATTGAAGGGCCGCAGCACCAGAATGTTTTCGTTCTACCAGAAGCAACTATGCAAATCAATGGTTCGGTTTGGCTTGTGAATGAAGGAACGCTGGTTTCATTCACTCCAGAATCTCTAGGTTTTGCGGACGAAGGATGGTTGGTGTCTGCATTTGATCCTCTCGACGGCGTAGTAATGGGAAGCATATCCGGAGCGCGTGAAGGGCTTGCCGTGAGAGCAACCTCCATACAGCACCGGTAACGCCAAGAAAAGGGCAACCCACCCAACGAGCCGGAATTCACTCATAGGAATCAACCATGCCCGATCCAGCCGATAGACACTCATCAGCGTCTAGCAACAATTCCGGAATCATCAATTGGTTTTGCCGCAATCCTGTAGCAGCTTATGTACTGCTTGTCGTAGTGTTCGCTTGTGGCCTCGTAGCAACTACCCAGCTCCACGTCGAGACTTTTCCAAATCATGATCCAAGAATTATCCGAATTACGGTTCCCTACCCAGGCGCCACACCGGTTGAAGTAGAGGAAGACATAGTTTGGCACATCGAGGAGAGTCTGATTGGTGCTGTCGGTGTTGCCCATAAAGTTGCGATCTCGGAACAGGATCTTGCAACAATCGATGTGGAAATCGACGATTCGGCGAATCCCATTGACACTCTCAACAATGTGCGCACGGCAGTTGAGCGAGTCGAAGATTTTCCACCTCTCAACGCCGATCAACCAGAAGTAACCCAGCTCGAAGTTCAGCGCAATGTTTTGAAGATTGCGGTGAGTTCGGATTCGTTGAATCCCGTTGAACTTCGTGATGCCGCAGAGACTATAAGAAACAGTCTATTACTAGTTCCCGGAATTGCAATAGTTGAGCTTTTAGGTATTCCCGATCAGGAAATCCATGTGGAGATTAGCGAAGAAGTTCTTCGCAGACATGGTCTCTCGTTTCAGGACATCGTAAACGCAATCAGGTTTTCATCGGTAAATGTCACTGGTGGGGACTTGCGCACAAAATCGGGCGACATAGTCATGAGCACTCTCGCCAAGCGTGACTATGCCGAAGAGTTTGCGGATATACCAGTAATCTCTAAGCCTGACGGCTCAATAATTCGACTTGGTGAGCTTGCACGTCTTACCGATGGGCTCGTCGAACAGAGTATTTCAGCGACTCTGAACGGTTCGCCAACTATTTTCCTGCAAGTGAGGGTAGCTTCTGGAATTGCTTCGCAGGAAGCCAGTTCCAAGGTGCGACAGTTCATCAGCAATTATCCCACGCCAAACGAAGTCCGACTATCCATCTGGGAAGACGAGTCTCTAGCAGTTGCGGACAGCATCAGCTTGGTTTTGCAAAACGGTGTCATCGGCTTGATTCTGGTCTTTCTGGTCTTGCTGCTAGTTTTCGACTTGCGAATTGCAATTTGGGTTGCACTTGGTGTTCCTGTTGTGTTTGTAGGATCCCTGATAGCGTTTCCCTTTCTCAGCCTTTCTATCAACGTCATTACGCTCTTTGCGTTCTTCATATTGATCGCACTAGTTGTCGACGATTCGATTATCGTGGCGGAAAGTATCGATACGGCACGCTCCGAGGGACTGACTGGCGAAACTGCGGCAGCAGCCGGCACCAAGCGAGTCCTTGCACCTATTGCTTTGGCCGGGCTGACAACCATGGCCGCTTTTGCCTCGCTGATTCCATTGCGTGGGGCGATCGGTCAGATGTTTTCGACGATCCCGTTCGTTGTCATTGTGGTGTTAGCACTCGCACTCTTGGAGTCCGCTTTCGTATTGCCGGGTCATCTATCGAAATCAAGACAGCACAAGACATGGCCACTGTCTTTGCTTCAGCAACGAGTACAGAATGCTTTGCGCGGCCCCATCGAGACTCGAATTGTGCCGATGATCACATTCTCCGCGAGACGGCCGATGTGGCCACTTGCCACTGTCGTGATCTTGTTCCTTGTTACGTGTAGCCTCATTGCGTTCCAAGTTGTGCGCTACAGTCCAACACTTAATATCCTGGACGACACGATTGTTCAAGCCGATCTTGTTCTACCTGCAGACGCACTCCCGCAAGATCTCCATATGACTGCTGATCTTGTAGCTGCAGCCGCTCGGGAGGTCGATCAACAAGTTGGTGGCAATGCCGTTGCGGGAATCGTGGTGACCACCGGAACGCATATACCGATAGATACCTATGAAGGCAATGACTATCGCAATTACTTCAGCAATGTTGCTTCGGTCCAATTGAAGCTCAACCCTGCTTCAGTTCGGACAGTGTCGGTAGAAGAATTTCGGTTCAGATGGCAACAAGAGCTCGACGGCGCAACACTAGCTGATTCCATTACTTTCCCTACCCGCAGCAACCGGCCGACAGAGCGAGTTTCCTATGCTTTGATTCATGCTGACCGCGCCGTCCTTGAGAGTGCAGTAGCCATGGTCGAGAGTGCATGGGAAGAACTGCCAGGCGTGGTCAGGATTGAAGATTCCTTGGATTCCGATAGCCGTAGACTGGATGTGCGGTTGAATGATACCGGTCATGCCGCGGGACTGTCTCCCGCTGCAGTAGCGACCCAACTGAGAAACGCCTTTTACGGGGCAGAGGCCCAACGCATTCAGCGAGGTAGAGAGGAAATTCTGGTTATGGTTCGATATCCAGGAAATCGTCGCGCCAGCTTTGCAGAACTGCAAAACGAACGCATCTATCTGCCCAATAGCCGTCGACAGTCGCCTCTCTATACCGTCGCGGAGATTCAGGAAACCAAGACCCCATCCAAGAGAATTCGTATCGATGGTCAAAATGCGGCTGTTGTTACCGCCCATCTCGATTTGGGCGCATCCCAGTTGGGCGATGTTGCCCAACACACCGATGCCGAAGTGCTGCCGGCGTTGTTGAATCGCTATAGCAACCTGCAAGTACGTCGCCATGGAATGTCGAAAGAGCTACAACGAGTGGGGAATACACTCCTGATCTCGGTCCCAATTGCAATTCTCTTCATTTACGGCTTGATCGCATCGTTTCTTCGGAGCTTTATTCAACCATTGCTGGCATTGGCCGGGGTACCAATGGCATTTGTAGGGGCTGTTGCCGGACACTGGATTCTGGGTTATGAGTTAACCCTTATTTCAATCTTCGGGCTAATCGCTGTATCTGGCGTCGTCGTCAATGACACGATATTGCTCATGCACCGCTACAACGTGATTCGTAGGGAAGGCGATATTCCCGAAATAGCAGCTATTTCAGCCGCAGCACAACAACGAGCACGCGCAATTTTGATAACGAGTTTCACGACTGTTATTGCGCTGCTCCCTATCCTGTTCAGTGATGCGGAATCCATTCAGTTTCTGATACCGCTAGTGGTCAGTTTGACGTTTGGACTGATTTTTGCTGGCATTGGACTGCTCTTCTTTCTGCCTTCGGTACTAATGATGTCAGAACTAGTGAAAGGCAGATTGGCAGCGATCCGATTTCGACGCTGAGCTCGAATAGGTGGCACGTTCTGTTGGTAGTCAAGTGAACGACGCACAAAAGACCTTAGCTATGCCGAGATCCTTGTTTGAGTACATGGCGACAAACCACATCGCCGTTTGGCTCACTACCGCGCTATTACTGGGTTTTGGACTATATGCGTTGTTGACCATAACTATAGAACGATATCCAACTCTGGATTTTCGAACGGTCCTCGTAACAGTACCGTACGATGGAGCAACTCCGCGAGAAGTTGAAGAAGACGTCATTCGCAAAATCGAGGAGAGCCTCGTAGGTGTAGACGGAGTCGAACGGATTATTTCTGACTCCTGGGAGGGTCTGGGTGAGGTAACCATCGAGTTTATGCAATGGCAGGACATGACTGCACGACTCGAGGAAGTAAGAACCGCAATTGAAGGAATTGAAGATTTTCCACCCCTCGGCGCGGATGAAGTCGAGATAGTCAAACACGAAGTCATGCGAGGAGTGATGTCGCTCGTAATTACTTCAGATACTTCTACAGAGGACGAACTGAGACTTGCCGCGGACGAATTGCGCCAAGAGTTGCTATTGCTGCCCCGTGTGGCGTTTGTTGACTTGTTGGGAGCCCGAGAGCGAGAAATCCGAATTGCTCTTGATGAAACCCGCTTGCGCAGGCATCAGCTCAACATTGGTGAAGTGGTATCACGGATCCGCAGTTCGTCTGTGAATTTGTCAGGAGGTCCCCTCGGAACGGATTCGGGAACCACAGTAATCAGCACTCTGGAGAAACATTACACCGCGAAAGAGTTTGCAGACATCGTAGTCATGGCCAAACATGATGGTTCGATTGTTCGTCTGGGAGACATAGGCACCTTGCAAGATGGTTTTGCAGAAGATCCGTTGCTAAACATTGTCGACGGCGCTTCTGCAGTGTTTGTAGAAATCAGCTCTCCGAGTGGAATCAATCCGCAAAGGGTGAGAGAAGAAGTCGAAGCCAGACTGACAACCTATGAATTGCCGCCTGGCATGAAGCTGGACACATGGTTGGACAGAGTTGTTGCTGTCAAGAAACCACTGACGGCCGTTGCCGGGAGTGCAATTACTGGAATAGCTCTTGTTTTCATCACACTCATATTGCTGCTTGACCTGCGTATTGGTAGCTGGGTAGCCATCGGAATACCAACTGCAATCATCGGATCGTTCATTCTCCTGGTTCCTCTGGGACAAACCCTACACATCATGTCTGTAATCGGCTTTGCCATCGTTGTTGGCATAGTTGTGGACGATGCAATCGTCGTTGCTGAGAACATTGCCCGCTATCGGGATAGTGGCATGCCCGCACAGCAGGCGTCAATCAAGGGCGCACGGGAGGTGATGGCACCGGTTGTTGTAGGAGTGCTCACAACTGTGCTCATGTTTGCGATTCTGATTCCGCTCGACGGTGCATTGGGACAAATGTTCTCTACCATCGGCATCCTAGTTTTCGCTGTCCTTATGTTTTCTCTCCTAGATGCCTTCTTTCTATTGCCCGCACATGTATCCGGAAGCGGACAATTGGCATTGTGGCCACTCTCGCAACTTCAAAGCACCACAAAGAAAGGTTTCGATGGGTTTATAGAAACGAAAATGGCTCCAGCGATCAAATTTTCGATCGAACGGCCAATCACGATTATTTTGGTATTTGCCGTCATTGCAGCAATTGCCGTTGCCCTGTTTATGTCAGATGTACTTCGCTTCAACAGCACCGGCAATCGATTGGATGAGCAGCAACTGCAGCTTGACTTGACGTTGAATCCCGGATCCACTTTCGAAGACTCTCTAGAAGCCGCAGAGCAAATTGTTGAGGCGGCTAGAGAAGCCAATCTCATCACAGGCGGAACGGCAGTCAATTCAATCAACACCATAGTGGGACAACATAGGCCCATGGAAACGACGACTGGATTGTCGGAGGCGAAGCCTGGTACCAATCTTGCCAGCGTGCAACTCAGGTTGAACACTTTGCCGGATCGTGAAGTTTCAGTCGCGGAGCTACGAAACGTCTGGCTGGAATCGATTGGCTCGATACGAGGAGCTGAAGAGATCACATTTCCGCAACCGACCGGATATTCCTCCGCTGGCATTGGACTGGTACTGCAGCACCCAGACGATGAACAACTGCTTGCCGCGGCGTCCGAACTCAAACAGCGCTTGACCGAGCATGAACCAATCTATGAAATTAGGGATACTCTCGAACAGGGCATGCTTCGATATGAAGTACATCTCACGGACCTGGGAATTGCATCTGGTCTGACCTCCGCATTGTTGGCAATACAACTTCGAAATCGTTTTTTTGGATTGGAAGCTCAACGATTCATTCGGAATCAGGACGAATTGAAGGTCATGGCCAGTTATCCGTTTGAAAGACGCTTACGCCAGGCGGACCTTCGAGATGAACGAATCAATTTGCCCAATGGACGACTAGCCGCTTTCACCGATGTTGCCACCGTTCGAGAAACTCAGGACTTGGCGCAACGCCAACGAGTGAACGGACTACCTTCCGTTTCAATAACTAGTAACTTTAATGTCTCTGCGACAAGTACCAGGGAACTCGGGGGCCTAATCCTCGGAAAATGGTTCTCGGAGCTGCAACAAACCTATCCCGGACTTCGATTCTTGCCTGACGGAACGACACGTGATACGCGAAAAATTCTAAATATGCTCTCGATTACGTTTCCCGCAGCGATCTTGCTAATGTTTGGGCTAATCGCGATTCAACTCCGAAGTATTTTGCTGCCCTTGTACATGATGGTTGCCATTCCAATGACAATCGCGGGAGTCTTTTGCCTTCATGTCTTGCTTGGCTACGACTTTAGCCTGACCTCGATTTTCGGAACAGTAGCTGTCACCGGAATAGTGGTTAACGATGGCTTAGTTTTTCTGGACATGTACAACAGAATTCGGCGAGATGATCCGACGATGAGAGTCGAAGCTGCCATATTGCAAGCTGCGAGGATTAGGGCGCGCCCTATTCTTCTCACAACAATTACGACGATTGTTGGGCTACTACCATTGCTCTACAACAGGGCAGAATCCGTTGAACCTTTCCTGAACATCGTTGTCAGCCTCGTCGGTGGGCTATCCCTTGCTGGTATAAGCCTACTCACACTCATGCCAGCGGTCATGGTGCTGATCGAACGCTGGATCGCACCCTCTCTACCCCAGACTAGTAACTGAGTCGCAATTCCAGTCCCAAAGTCCGTGGAGGTTCGTAGATGGCCACGGGAAAGATGGATGTGCGCTGGTTTATTCTCGGTGCGGATTTGTCAGAAAGGTTCCGTCCAAATAGTGAAATGCTGCCATTCGTTCCCCATACAAAGGTAATTGATCCATTGAACAAGGTTGTTGTCGGTCGATAGTAGATTTCTTCGTTACTTTCTCCCGATGTGTTGTAACGAGACTGAAATCGTGCATCGAGAGAGTATTCCACCGTATTGCGCCCCAATTCAGTGCTGTAGCTAATTGCGCCATATGCGGTCACTTTAGGTGCCATAAAAATGTCCAAATGTGAATTGTCTGTAGCAATTCCGTCATTGTTCAGATCAACGGTGAAGTCTTCCCATGCCGCACCTAGCATGCCAATGGAGAAATCCAGATTGAGACTTGATGTGATCAACCATGTGGAATCAAGCTCAAGTCCGCTAAAGCTTACGTCGCCAAGGTTTTCATGTATGGGTTCGGTACCCCTTCCGGTGGAATTTGTGCGACGCACCCATCCGACTAATTCCTCATAGTCCGCAGTGAAAACAGCACCGGAAAGGCGCACTTGATTCCCAAACAGATTAGCCTTAACGCCTGCTTCGTGATTCCTGACATATTCGGCATCATACGGTCCGACATTTTCCGCCACTGTTGCTCTGCTGGTGAATCCGCCTGCCTTGTATCCCGTGGAAACAGTCACGTACCACATTAACGAATCGCTAGATTCATACTTTGCTCCCAATTTCCAGGTCGGTTGATCCCAAGTCGTAGTGTTTTCCAGGATGATAGGAGGCCGTTGTGGTGCCGGTGGCGGTAGACCGTAGTTGCCAACATTTGCGGACTTCGTATCGTTGGTGAGTCTTGCTCCAGCCACCAAGCTGATCCGTTCGTTTACATGAAAATCGGTCTGGGCGAATGCTGCAAAGCTATCGGTATCCTGTTTTGCAATGGTTGTAAGAACTGAATCTTCGAATTCCAATGTCGCTGAAAAAGGTGGGCCGATATTTTGGTAAAACAACCTTAGAGACTTCTCCCAAAATGCGAATACACCTACAACATACTCCCAGCGATCACTGTAGGCTTCGTGAAATCTTATTTCCAGACTCTCTTGTGAGTGGTCGATATCAAAACCGATGTTCACCCTAAGATTGGGATTGCGCCCCGGCGCCGGAGGATACGTCCCTGCGCGTCCATCAAGGTCCGTATATAGCAGGAAATCACTATCGTGTGAATTCGCCGCGATTGATATTGTTCCAGCCTCCAGATCGATGTCTGACAACAAAGTAAGTCCAGCTTCTTTTGAGTTGTTGAATCCGTCTACATCCAGATCTATCAGATGGACGTCTCCGTCCAGGCGGCCTAAGGGATCTTGAACAAGGTTTGATTTAGGTATCCCGTACATTTCCTCATCGACCTGGTAGTAAGTCAATGTGGTTTCGACATTGGTCAGGCTGTGCCCAATTTTCAGGCGAAGCGAGTTTGAATCTTGTGAACCTAGTTGATTGCCATTGAATGCGTTGGTTACATGCCCATCGTATTGCCGTTGTGAAATCGTAAGGCGAGCTCGCACCGAATCGTTCATCATTTGACCCGAATCAGCCGATAGCACAAATTTGCCGAGTCCATATTCTCCCAGTGCGACTCTCGCAGTTACACCGGCGTCAGAGCCAGCATCCCTGGTGATGATGTTGACCGTACCTGCGAGACTATTGCGGCCAAAGAGAGTCCCCTGTGGACCACGGAGCACTTCAATCCTTTCTATATCTATCTGGTCATGACCCAATCCTGTTATTCGGGCGTGGGGAATTCCGTCGATCAATACTTGTGTCTTCTGGTCAGCAAATGGGTCGGTATCGAAAAATCCAATCCCCCTAGTGGAGATGTTTGCGGAATTGGGAACAAATGCCATTGATTGGAAGATCACATTAGGAGTCATGCCGTTCAAATCGGAAATATTGTTCGCCCCCGCCTCCTCAATGAAGGAACCTGCAATTACTGATACGGAAATAGGGACGTCCTGCGCATTCTGTTCCACTTTTTGTGCGGTAACGATTACCTCTTCAAGGCCTTCGTTCTCGTCAGCCAACGCCGGTGCGAAGAAAAGCCACGCAAGGACCACGAGCGCGGAGTTAAAAACCGTATGTTCAGTGCAATTCAGTAATTTCATAGTGTTGATTCGTCGCCTCAATTAGTTTCATCGCTAGCGTATGCTCCAATTTGCAGCCAATTTTATGAACTGAATGCACTTAACGCTTCAGTTGGACAATGTTTTTGCCTCTTGTGGCATTCACACCGGGGTCAAGGTTCGAGAGCTCAATGGAATTGAAGAATGGGGACCAAGCGACCACTGCCACATACAGATAGAAGTAGGATGAGCCACTTGTTACAGTATGGCAATACCTTGGTGCGGTAAGAATCGTCGGTATGCCAGCGGCATAATTGGCCCCAATAAAAATTAGGGGTTCCATTGAAGCTAGCTATCTGCCACAACCATGCACGATTGAGGTTCTTGCCTGTTGGCGAGCTAGCGCTGGATGGTTTGCAATTCGGGAACGACGCTTGATGCGTCTCTTCCGCCTAGTTGTTCAGTCGCGAACTTCTTTTGTTCGTTGTTCAGAATGTCCCTTGCATTGTCCCTTACAATCAGAGCGGCAGCAGCTGAAGCCCTGATCTCCGGATCTGAAATGTTGCTCAACGAATCGTGCAGTCCCGTTGCGTCGAAATCTACCCATCTCCACAAAGTTGATGCCAGGTATTTTTCGCGATCGCGGCCTCTTAGGTCACTTGCAAGTTCAACGGCCTCAACGCCACGGGATGCGCGTACCATTGCAAGCCCCACCGCGGCATAGGAGTTTTGTCTTGTGATGCCCTCCCGAGTTTGTTGCAACATTTCTCTGGCAAGCGGCAAGTTGCTCTGCGCTATGTGGTAGACGACTGCCTGCTCTGGACCAATCTGGTTTTCTTCAATCGGTTGCTCGAGTGCGCGTTGGAGGGCCAGTTCAGGATTCCTGTAGGCTAGTTGCTTCAGTACTCTCGGTATGTGGATGTGGCGAAGTTCTGGATATCCTCTTTGCTCAAGAACCCAGTTGAGAGCCTCATTTGGATCGCGCTTCGACCAGCCGTTAACCACACTGGAGAGCAGTCGATGCCGTCCACCTTCGAATTCTCTTCTGTTCATGACCCAAGCCAATGCCGCCTGAGGGTCCTGTTCTGCCCAAGTTGCAATGACCCTCGATACCAGACTCGTCGTGTTAGCACCCGGGCTCAGGTCTTGCGTCAACAAGATGGCTTCTCGAGGGTCGTTTTGCGCAATTGCGTCTAGAGCATCCCTGCGAGCCACAGCTTGCAGATTTTGCGGGATCCGGTCAATTTCGTCCAGCAATGTGCGAGGTTCCCTGTTTGCCCAGGTATGAAGTACCACCTGCTGCAATCGGTTGCGCAGCGTGTAGGACTCTATGTTGTTCGTCGCGCCAAGAGCGGATTTCGGGTCTCTTGATGACCAATACCCCACAACAGAGGACAGCAGTTGTTTGTCTGGATCGTTCTCTAGCTCCAAGGACTTCGCAAAAATGTCCTCCATGTCCAAGAACTGGCTTGCCGAAATAAGCTCAGAGGTCAAGACTTGCTCCCGTACTTGTACATTTTCTAGGTCCCCGCTGATTTCGTCGATGGCTTCGAATCCACTTTGTCTAATCCAGGAAAGACCCGAGATTACGAGAGTTCGAATGTGATCGCTGTCAAATGTACCCTCGCGCAACGCTTCGTTCCATCGCTTGTCGGGGTCCCTCTCTTGAATCTCGGTATATCGCACCCCCGAAGCAACTCCAGTTAAAGGTTCTGCATGGGCAAGTTCACGCTCGATTTCTACGCGTTGCTCATCGGACAATTCAGGCCCTCGCGCCAGGATTGCCGTCAAGGCTCCCTCTCTAGCCGCACCGCCAAGAGACTTCGCACGCTCAATGGCATCTGCCAAGTTGCTTTTCGCCCATTGGTGGAATAGAAACTGAACCAACGGTGTGGGGAAAGTGTCTGCATGAGATAGGGTGAACTCAGGATCGATCTCGTACAGCCGTTCCACAATGACCCTTTGCGTTTCAAATTGAATTTGAGCCGGAACGCTGTCGGCCCGCTTGATCAGCTCAAGCAATTGGGCTTCATCAAAGTCGAGGACAAAGTTGTAGAGGAACAAGTTTCTGGAGAACCCGCTTTCTATACGAGCAATCTCTTCGAAAGTCTCTGCAGTTGTTGCGTCGAGATCAGGCGATGCTGACTCCAGCCCAGCTGAATCACTAGATTCAGCGCGAATGGAATCTGCTGTTATATCCTGCTCATATCCGTCCGAGCCTGTGGTTGCTGGACTCCACAGGGACCACGCAACCCACAATCCAGCGCATGCCACCACGCCCAATACGAAAGCAATACCATGGGATAGGAATCCAAGCTGTTTGTTGGCAGAGGATTTCACAGCAATTTGCGGACTAAGTTTTTCATTTCAAAGGAATCTGTTTCGAGTATATGCCAAATCGCCATTTGCATACACAAAGCCATTGAGGCTAGCCGGACTTGCTAAAGGGAATCTGAATTCTCAGGTCGAGAGCTCGTATAAACCTCGATGACCCAGAATTTCCCATTTCTCGGCGTCGATCTATCGAACCTATCGATCTCCACTCAGTTATTGCTCAATTTCTTTAGGGCATGCAGGACATGGCAAAGGCTTTTGAGAACATTCGGGTACTTGATCTATCAGATCGCCTTTCCGGTGCGTGGGCTGACCGTCTCTTCGGAAATTTTGGAGCATATGTGATTCTCGTAGAAGACAAGCAAGGCCATCCATTGCGCCGTGAACCACCATTCCTCAGCGATGAGCCAGGTGTCGAGAACTCTCTGCTGCATGCATACGTAAGTTCGAACACGCGTTTTGTACCTGTAGAGGATAGTGAACTTCGAGAATTATTCGAGACTTCAGCTGTAGTGGTTACCTCTTGCATCTATCTCCCAGACGAGCTCGAGTTTCTACCTTCAATCTCCATCCATCTTTCCATTACGCCTCACGGACTCGATGGGCCCATTGCGCATTTGCCAGGCAACAATCTCACAGCTTGTGCAAAGTCAGGGTGGTGCGCCATCAATCAGTGCATTGACCATGAACCCTTACAATTGCACCACAACCAAAGTGGCTACATATCAGGGTTTGCTGGATTTGCTCGTGCTTCCACTGCTCTGTTTCACAGTCTGCGTACTGGTAACGGAGAACTCGTCGACGACAGCGAGGACGAAGCTTTGGCGAACACCTGTACTCCGTGGGCGGAAGTGCGACTGTTCATCGGCGGCAACAATCAACAATCGCCAAGTTATTCATTCGAAGGCTTAATATGAACCAAGTTTGTAAATTTGTTCGATTCAAACCGTCAACGCTCAAGGAAATCACTCATGTGCAATGACACAACACCTCATGCAATCCTCGCTGAGGATGTGCGTTCAAGACCAAAAGGATCAAACTATCCTGAACCATTCAGGACTCGTGTCGGAGAGATGGAGAAAAGACCCCTTGGGAACTTCTTTGGACTGCGCAATTTCGGCGTCAATTTCTCTCGCCTGCCACCTGGTTCCATGTCGGCTCTCATGCACTCACATTCCGAGCAAGATGAACTGGTGTACGTGCTTCAGGGACAACCTACTTTAGTTAAGGAATCTACTGAAATTAAACTGAAACCAGGAATGTGTTGTGGTTTTCCTGCAAACGGCGAAGCGCACCATTTGGTCAATCGCACGGAGCAAGATGTTGTGATTCTTGAAATTGGCGATAGAACCAGAGGCGACGAAGTTCGTTACCCGAACGATGATCTTAAAGCTGGTCTTCGATCTGATGGCAAACGAGGTTTCAGCCATACAGATGGAACACCGTACGATTAGCAATTCCGATTGAGACTAGACGGGTGTCGTAGACGCAACGCTGTCGAGCTAACTCGTCGCATTGGCGAAGCTCCTTCGCTCATACCACTCCACTCCATGTTTCTGAATGTGCTCCAATAGCGGTTACTTTGAATAGAACCAAGCAACACGATATCGACTGTCTTGGCCATTGGAACGAGATCAATTGCGGCAGCAAGCCGCGCATGATCTGTCAAAGTTACTCTCTCGCCGAGATTCACCATTCGCTGGCCGCCATGCAACAATCCGTGTTGTGGGATCTCGACACCAAAAAACGGTACACGGTGCCGTCCGCACCGAGCGTTCATGCAAAAGGGTATATACCAAGCGCTCGACCTCAAAATCCGCACCCAACCCTTGCAATCCACTAAGAAATAACGCCCAATCAGGGCGAAAACCCTAAATTGCAGTGCGTAACGATTTTGGCATATACATACATATCAACTAGTTAGCCTGTCAGACCGTCGAAGTCAGGGCTATATCTCCAGCGTCGAATGAACGGCAAGCTAGAGCGATCACGAACATGAATTTGTCCTTGAGTTCCGTCGGCGATTGCTGTGACACCGCCAACGCCGAAAGTTTTGTTGCGATGTTGGAAACTGAGTTAATCGATCGTCAACCGCGACAACGATTTCGCACCCGAGCGGAAGCGAGCCGAAAGATTTTTGGCTACTTGGAAGGGTTCTAAAGTCGATGCCGAGTACATTTAGCACGGGATTGACAGTCTCCAGTAGCTGATGAACGCAGATATGTGGTGGAGCATGGTTCTACAGCAAATCCCGATATAATCTGTCTATCAAATTGAGGCAACTTCAGACTCAGGCTTGCGTCATCAACAATTATGTCCTTCGGCGCGTCGTGAAAGCGCGAGCGCGTAGGAAATAGCCCTAAATTTATGACACTCACGAGTTCGGGATGTTTGGGTTTTTCAGATCTTAGCTTTCATCGCTGGCGGGCAGTAGAGATCGAACGACTTTTAGTTGTTGCTCTGTCAAAACGTCGCCCTGACGTTCTTGCTTACGAACAAGTTCACTCGCGATGTATTTCCGAGTCTCGTCATCTGGCATTTCCTTGAGTTGATCAATCAAATTGTGGACACCATGACGGGGGGCATACAAAGTAATTGCCCAGAGGTACCTTTTCTTCAGATCGGAATCTAGTTCGTCCGCTAAATTGAGGGCATCAGCCCACCTTCCTTCTTCTAGCAATTCATCACCTACTGCTGTAAATCCATCATAGATTGCGGCATCTGGCAGATGATCAAGCAAGCTGATCGCTTTGTCGAGGTTGCCACTGTTGAGCAGAAGAAACGAAATCAAATCTCCCACCTTACCGCGTTGGCCGAAAGAGGAATCTATGGGCTGTTCGAATGCTATCTCGAATGCCTTGTCAGGATCAACCTGAATGTAGTTTACTAGGGCCCAGAAAAGCAAATTGCCTTGTTTGTAACTGCCTGGAAGAGTAGCTTCCTGGATCCACGCGATAGCCTCCAACGGGTCATGCTCAGACCAGCTCATGATCAATTCCGATTCAAGATATTCACCAAGTACACCTAAAATTTTCCGTAGTTCCCCGAGACGTTGTATTACTTCCTCTGGATTAGTCTTGGCCAACTCACGAACTGCCAGCGATGCTGCGGAGCTTCGGTCGCTTCGCTCAATCTGACTCATGCTTTCCAAAACGTTTATTGGATCTTGCTTAGCCCATTCGGCTTTCAATTTTCCGTAGAAAAATTGTTGCTTGTTATATCCAAATTCAGTCACCGCGAAGTACGCCCCTTTTGGATCGTGATTTGCCCAAGCGTCTATGAGAATGGGCAGAACAAAATCTCTACTTTCGTAAGGCATACTGTTAACCTCTTGAAAAACTCTATTTGGTGCTGTTTCCAGTACTTTTCTCATGACGGACTCAAGGACGACTCGGTCTCTCGGATACATGGTCTCGAAAAAATGGCTTAAGACTTCATAACCTTCCGCTTCGATTCGCGTGATTGCAATCTGCACAAGTAGGTCAATCTGTTCATCGTTGTCAACATCGTCTTGCAAGACTTGCTCCCATGCTACCGCGGGTTGATCTAGCTGTTCGATAACTTCGGCCTCTCGAAGCAGTCTGACAACGAGTTTGGATACCTGAGCATCCTCGGTTAGTCCGTTCCAATCACGCTCGGACAAATCATCTCGACCAGCAACCATCGTTCTAAGTGCATCTTCTTGGTAGGATTGCGGCAAACTTTGGACAATCTCAAGAGCTTCTTCCAGTGGGTCTGTTGACAGTGTCGCTACCACTAGGTTTATAAGTTTTTGATGACGATTCCAAGGAAATTTCCATATCAGGTTCAAAGCGGTCTCAGGATTTTTGTCTGTCACCGTTGCTATCAACAAGTCCTGCAATAATTGAACTTGACTGTCTTGTTCCAAGTCGAACGTTTGCATTGCGACCTGCACTAGTTGGTCGTTCGACTTTTCTTCAAGCAATTCCAGGTAGTCTTCCAAAGTGAGCGGTTCTTCCGTAGTCTGTAGTATCGATTGCCAGGAGTCCAGGTCAAATCTGGACCTCACGACGGGGGAAGCACTGCCACTTTCTTCTCTGTCAAGATTACGTTCGCCATGAATTGGGTCAAATGGGAACATTTGCCAAACAATCAAGACCAAGGTGCAACCGACAACCGCGGATACCAGCACTGCGAGGAAAAGCTTCTTGCTTGAGTTTGTCATCGTTGTTTACGAGATTTCAACATCGCGAACACCTTGCAGCTCATATTTTCAAAGACCCAACCATGGTGTCACTGTGATTTGGTCTCGGAAACGAGATTCTCCAGCACGGAGATTTCATCTTGAGACATCTCGGCACGATAGTCAAGATGATCTTGCAGAAGGGTAGTAGCAACAGATTGTTGTGACTCAACTGTTGGTAGTTTGGCTAGATTTTCAAACAGTTCGTCTGGTCGCAATTGAAACCATATGATTGCCAGATTTTGAAAATATTGGGGTTGGTCGGAGCGAGCGAGCTCTGACCCGAGTGCGATTGCTTCGTCTATCTTGCCAAAGGAAACAAGAGACAAACCTATCGTGCTGCGAGCCGTTACAAGCAGAGATTCGTCAACTTCCTGAAGGAGCGCTGTCGCGCGTTCAAAATCCCCTGTTTGAGCCAATGATTCTATGACTCTGTTCTCCAACGTGAATCGCTGGTCGAACGCTTCCGGATCACCGTATTCGACGGCAATCCGATATGCTCTCAAAGGTTCCGTGAGAGAGAGAGCAGGCAAGACTTCCTGCAGAACGTTTTTGCGCAGAGTGTCATTGACGGAGTCCGTCTCCAACAACCAATCGGTCGCTGCAGACGCATCGTACTCTATCCAGGTATTGGTCAACCATCGAACAGCCAAACCGACATTCTCACCTAGCTCCTTCATTTGGACAATGGTTGACAAAGCCTGCTCCAAACGTTCTGTTCTGGCCAGACTCCTGACGGCATAAGCTATTACAGTTTTACGCAACTCTTGCGGAACTTGTCGAACGGCCTGCAACGCGCCTGTTGGTTCAACTTCAGCCCGTGTCGTCCATACCGTTCGATAAGACTCTTGGAAAATTTCAGAACCTTTTATTTCCGATATCGCTTCCATGGCGGCCTGAGGGTCTAGACTAGCCCAAACGCGCAATATGTGATCATTCAAGCTGTCCCGCAAATTGGACGGGTTGTCTAGATTGAGTTGCCAAAATTCGAGTGGGTATTCTTGAACGATTTGGTTCAGCAGGTTCAAAAACAAGCGATTGGCACGAGCGTCGAAAAGGCCAATTTTGGCGTACTCGTCACGAAAGCTATTCAAGAGCAGTGTGAGAGCTTCGTCATCATCCTCTGACATCCATGTCCCGATGGTCTCTGACAGCAGGGACTCTTGTCGTACATCGTCCACATTGTCGGAAAATATCGATTCAAACGCTGCCTGAGGGCTGGATCGCATTAGCTGTTTAGCGGCGACTTCGGCCAATGCTTCGTCCAACAGTCCACCGATCTTTAGTGAATCTGCCAGTTGCAGTATGTCCGAAGACAGGGGAATTGGTAACGTTGAAGCGATTGCTCGGATTACAGCTGGTTGCATATGCCTAGCCTGTCGAGCCGCACTCCTAATCGCTTCGACCGGGTCTTGTGTGGCCCATGAGGAATAGAGAGTGGAAATCAGATTGAGGTGTCGAGTAGGACGCATCGACTGAATCGCATCAAGCGTAGCTTGTGGATCCATGCTAGCTAGTTGTTTGACCAGGAATTCCTGAATATACCAGGTGTGGAAATTACCGAACGAAGAGACCGTTTGGTTCAAGAGTTCAAGAATTTGATCAAACGTAGCCGTTTCAAAGAACAGCGCCAGTTCCAGGCTTTTGCCGACCAAGTTCGTGGTATCGGAAATTTCCTCTAAATTCGAAAAATTCAACGAAAGTTGATCAGTTGCAGTACCCGCGGACGAAATTGTTCCATCGAGAATGTGTGAATTACTAGTCGTAATTGAGGTGTAGAGCAATAATCCCATGAGAGTAAGTACAGTGCCGCCACTTAGTCCCCCGATAATGCCCCAGAAGAGCGAACGTGACTTCATACCGGTTTTAACTTCGGAATCATGGTTGTTTTGAACCTGCTACATGTTACTGGGCAAAGGAAAAATTGTTGCATTTTTCAATTTGCTTCTCGATCATCTCGCTCTCTCGTGTCGCCGTTCGAATTCCACAAGAGACAGGTATCCCAGAGCGGAATTCAGTCGCTTCGTATTGTAGAACCCCTCGAGATTGTCGAAGATCATCGACTTCGCCTGCGCTCGGTCCGCAAAGCGAATTCCAGGCTGCCAATCGATCAGCTCGGTCTCCAGCGTGGCGAAGAAGCTTTCCGCCATCACGTTGTCGTAGCAGTCGCCAACCGAGCCCATCGAGATCGTGACGTTGGCGTCCTCGCATGTCCATGTAAGAAAAAGTGGGACATTTCAAGTTGACAACAGTGGGACATTTTTTCTTGACATTGACAGCCGACGAGTGGCTACCGAAGGTGCACACCGCAATCGCGAATCTCAAGCGATTCCTGCTCGGCACGTTCCACGGAGTCTCCTCTCCCAAGCTGCAGAAGTATCTCGACGAGTTCGTGTACCGCTACTAACGAAGGTTTTAGGAACCTCTGCTCCCGCATCGGCTTCTGTCGGTGTGCGCGAATCACTTGTCGTCGCCGGCCAAGATCCTGTATGGCGAGCCCTTGCTGTCATAGATATAGAAGCGTGATCATGAATTAGTCTTGCTGATCGCTTCACTTACCGCACCCAACCTTCCAGAAGAGGTTCACCGTGCGCTGCGTGTCCGGGCTGCTCTTAGAGACCGAGTACCGAAGCTGAAGTACCCGCTATTTTGAGGGACTCCGTAGTGCCAGAGGAGAGAGTCGAGCTTGGCACGCTACTCACCGCTATTGGTCGGCGCGCTAAGTTGACGGGGGAAGAATTCGCAGCTCTTGAACAGCGCGATTCGACTCGACACCAGCCTATCAATCTCGAATGATCCTGTGGGACACCAATGTCGTGTCAGAGCCGATGCGAAATGAACCTGAACCTCTCGTTTCGGCATGGCTCGATGCTCGAGCATTAGAAACGCTGTTCTTGTCTGCCATTGCCGTCGCAGAGCTACGATAAGGAGTGAGGTCTTTGCCAAAGGGCCGCCGCCGCTACCACTTAGACCGAGACCTCGAAAATCTAATCCTTCCAATGTTCGCAGGTCGTATACTTGGGTTCGATCTTGCCTCGCCGCAACCGCGTCAGCCTATGCTATGGCAGTAGCGTCTCGCGACACGGCTCCCTTCGAGGCGGCGGGATTGAAGACTATAAATCCCTGGTACGCGTAGATGCTCTAACTCCATAATGAGAGTGCACCCACATTTCCCACACAACACCACAGCCTTCGAGATGTCTTTAGACAATTCGATTCACTTAGAAGTGTGAGTCGGAGACCGACCATTGGCATAACCAAGATTTGCACTGCATCAGAGGGTGGGGGTTTTTACACGGATTTCAACTTGAGTGGAGCGATGCGGAAGTTTCGATATGCACAGCGCAGTGGCCGCGGGACGAGGAAGCACATGTTTTCAAATTGAGTCCTGGGGCAAATCTGCCGACTCCAGCATCTCAAGCAACTCGTGCAATCCTTTATACATGTCTATACATGCAAGATGAAAGTCTCGATCACTGGCAAATAGTGGGTGCTTCGTTCCTGTAATACTTTTCGAAATGCATGAATCAGGATCCTCAATGTACAGAATCAAATCAAACACATCAACCCATCGGGATCCAGTCCACACTCTAGCGTGTACTCTTGCACTGTCTGGACGCCTACTTATCCAATTTCTATCCTGCAATCGTTTTGTCAGATACGATTGCGAACGCTTACCTTTGATTGAATTGCAAGATGCGCAAAGCAATTGAAGATTGCTCAATTCATGTGTTCCTCCAAGTTTTCTGGGAACGATGTGATCGACGGCCAAATGTCGAAGACTAAGAGGTTCTCGGCAACCATTGCAAACTCCATCTTGCTTTCTATACAGCTGGCGTTGATTGGTCAGAGAGTTGTAGCGTTTCATGGAATCAAACCGATAAGTAAGTGGGCAAGCTAAAGGCCAATAACCAAATTGAGGAGACGGACCGTACTACAAGATAGCGTTTGCACATACCTCCGAGAGGCGCTCTAGAAAATTCAGGTGTGGACACTAATGCTCTCGATCAGTAGCGTCCCTGGACCCTCTTCATTAGTGAAGTTTCTCGTGCAAGACAGACCAAGTCTGCTGGTTCGCCGGTTGAATCTGACCGAGTTTTCACTGTGATCTCGATGCATGCGCCTCTAGTAATACCTGCAGAAGCAATCAGAAATTGGTTGATACTCGACATTCTCGGGCCGAATTGAGTGGTTCTTCTATTGCGAACAATTTGAACCCTGGAGGCTCAAACTTTCTCAATTTCTTCTTGCTACGAGCACCAAATCAATAGTGATCGCGTTGACTTCAGTCGCTCGTTGATCCACCTACTCGAGTGCTTGTTTGGATTGCTCTAGGTCCGGTATAGCCCGTTCCCTAACAATTATCTGCAGTAGCCTGTTAAGTTCGTAGATTTGCCGAGTGAGTCGAGCATACCATTCCAAATGTGGAACCAACTTTCCCTCTTCGTCGTAGCAGCAATTCTCGTCTGCCATTTGAATCGGAAGCAATTCTGTAGTAAGTTGATTGAACATTTCGATGCTCCTGTCTAGCGTTTCGAGAGCTGGACGGCCAGTTACGATTGCGCCGAGTATTCGGCTGTCGATAGCCTCAAGATTTCCACCTTCAAAAGCAGCGTTCACAATCCCACCCCGAAAAGCAAAAATCAGATCGCTTACAGGAATAATCACGCGGTTGCCCTTTTCAATCTCCTCGACAATCGCTAGGTGTTTAAGTAACTTCTGCTCTTCTAACTCGAGGTGCCCTGCTAGCGAATCAAACTCTCGAATCAGGTTTTCATAGAACTTGACGCGAACCTTACGTTCGCGAAGTTCTTCTTGATAATCCGTGAGGAGAAACGCCAGATAGATTCCGACGAAGACGATGGCGAACTCCCCGAAGTACCGCGAGACTGCCCTCCACGGAAACTTGCCTAGAACCTCTGAGACTTTCTGGAATATAGACGCCATTGTGTTATGCCACTTTTCTTGAGCGATTTAGAAATTCTAGCAACGGCGGTACCTGCTCGACAGTCATAACATAACGTCGATCACCCGACAGAAGCCGTTCAAGAACCAGCAGGTCAGTTGAACTCGCGGACTATTGAATTCGAGGCTTGCCGCGGCACTCTAACGCCCCAAGTAGACGTCAGTAATCTCCAGCCGGTTGTGTCCAAGTTCACTGCTGACTTGCAATCGTGCCCTCGTGTCCATTTCCTTCTGACTTCTGTCGAGTTCCTTTCGAGAAGGTCCGCCAGCAAACGGAGACAACCATCCCGTCAAAACTCTATATCTACGTTGAGCATATCCGTGTCGCAATCCATGTAAATTTGAAAGTCCACTCTTGGCCACCACATTGTCGTAGTGCCTATTCCAAAAGGCATAGGATGACTCTGCTGGAATCATGGATCCTGTTCCAGCCTCGGAGGCGACGCGGTTCAGTAGATCCCGTTGTGTCGTAGAAAGGACGGGAATCTCCCGCGCACGTCCTCCTTTGGTCCACGATCCCTTCAGCTGAATAAACGAATCTCGGTCCGCATACGAAGGAGTAAATTTCAAGCACTCTTCCTTTCGAAGCCCAAACTCCTGTTGTAATTCAATGCTCAAGCGAATTCGATCATCCTGTATGGAATCGAGCTCGGCTTGTCCAAGGTATTGCGCCTTGGTTTCATCCGGAATCAAACTGCGACTCGGAATTGTTAGCGACTGGTTGTCAAGAGGAACGATGTCTTCCTTTCCAACTTTTCTTGCCCACCAACGGATAAAGGACATATTGTTCTTAATGGTTCCCACGGATGTGCCCCGTTCAAACCACAGATTGAGTAGCGCATCAATGTGTTTGCGCTTCAAAGAGTGAACGCTCATTTGATTGAACCCTAGTTCATGAAGTTCTCTGGCAAAACGAGAGAGACTGGTGCGTCTGCGTTTTTGGGTCGCATAACTCCCATCTCGATTGTGATAAGTCATTTGTTTGAGCTCGTATTCAAGCCTTTTCATAGAGAGTACAAATCCTTGAAATAAAAGAACTTTTTCATAATCCATTCACCCATCTACCGTTTCTTCATCATCCAAGACCCGAAATGTCCTCCTGAATCGTCGGTATGCTTCGTGTAGACGTTGGTCGATGAGTCCAATGAATTCCCCACGCGAATACCTGCCCATGCCAACATCGCGCTCCAAAGAATAGGCAGCCCTATGTAGAGACAACTTGTGACGAAATTCAGCACCATCCGTTTTGTGGTGTGTTCCGAAGAATTTGTAACGAACTCAAACAACATATCGACATCGGGATACATTGCTGCAATCAGGTTCTGATCGACCCATTGAGCCAGATACCAGAGTACAGTCCAGAACTTGACACTGAAAATGGCTAGTCCGCCTGAAATTAGGATTGTGGAAGAGTATCGGGAGAACACGACAATAAGCGGCAATAGAGCGTAGATTCCCATCAGAACCATTGCTTGGAACATCGGAGCAACTGCAATCAAACCGGTTACTACTACGCTGAAGACAGAAAAGACGGGTATCGATCCGATCGTATACGCAAGTCCTCGCAGGTGCCTCTCAATTGCGCCGGCAATGCCTCCAGCGTGATTAACCCCTTTTCCTAAGTCGTTGTTGGTCCAAGTATCTGGGGTGTGGAATAAGGCAGATCTAGCCAGAATGTCAAGGCGTTTTTCCGTTGCTAAAGCAGGTGCCAATCGATAGAAAAGAGATGCGAACCCAGGTGCGGAACTGTCGGCTGCATCCACCAGTTTCTGGCGCAATCCGGTCGAGGATGCAGCCCACCAATTCCTGCAATAGGGCCTGCCATACGAAGGTGGACGAGTCGGGTCGTATTCGGTATCTCGCGACGAGTCGTAAGACCAGCCCTCAACTGGCTTTGCGGCCCTAAAGGTGTCGTAGTATCCAGGTGTGTCTCGGTAGACGTGAGACCCAATCCAATCAGTATCCGCATGCCCATAACGATTGAGAATGGATTCAACAGCAGACGTGGAGGGTCGATCCCTAAGAAACTTCGACCGTGCAGGTACATAACAGGACGAAAAGAAATTTGCGACTTCTTTCCGCAATCTCGGATCCTCGATTGTTGCCAACCTCACTAGCTGAGCGGCATGTCGAATCTCATTGGCACGAGGCAGACCTTCGATCACAGCGTGTGTAAAACCGGAAGTGAAAGCCATAACTGCATACCACCACATGGGAACATCAACTTGAGCGTCCGCACCCGCAAAACCTTCAGTGCCAAAGGTGCTCTCTGAACTTCCAAACGCAATGGCTGGTGGATTTGGATTACTGATTGTGGGCGGCGGGGTGTATGAAAGTTCCGTCGCAACCAAAGGAGTAAACGAAACGGGCTGTCCAGCAATTACCACAACGATCAGTGCAACTAACATCTCCTGCTCGATCTTCCGAAGGGAAATGCCCGTCG
>VXNM01000014.1:59196-430215 GCA_009840545.1 Gammaproteobacteria bacterium
AATGCCCGTCGCCACCAAGACATCCCACATCACCCCATAGAACATCCATCCAAACATCGTCGAATACAGTTCTAAATAGCTGTCTACGCTCAATGTGATGCTAGTTCAATAATTCGACTCACAAGTCCTTGACCTAAAAGCAATTCCACGACTAGAAGCCACATTCCGATACGGAAAAGCTGTGCCTTGGTATCTGCCTTTGATTTGGTAGGTTCAGAGTCCGGACTTCTAGTAGAGTTCCAGCGACGAAATCTATACATTCCACCTAGGAGCGTCATGAAAGCAATTATTCGCAAACATGTGAATTTCCAATGGTTTTCGGAAATAACATCCTTAAAATGAACGACGTTTTCAGAGTCCAGGAACGATACAAAGATTAACGCTGCCACTACTGTTAGTGCTACGAACATAAGCAACAACCGTTTCAGTGAACGCATACTAGGGTGAAGACTTCACGCGTCCATCGAGCAGAGGATTCGGATCCCTCCGTCCAGATTCTGGAACACTGAGCCATTCATTGTTGCGATTTTTGTTTTTAATCAGTAACTTCTGGACAGTATCTGAGACTAATTCCTTGCGTATACGATTCTCAAAGACCAAGCGTTCAATTTCACTATCTAGGTCTTTAATAATCTGTTCAACATGTTCTTTCGCGACCAAATTTGCATGTACTTCAGGTAGTTGTCCGCCCGACTTGAGAGTTCTACGAGCTAGAAACGCCTTTTCAACTGTTCGAGCCACGGCTATCTCCGTAGCCAAACGCTCGACGACTATGTGACGCTCTGTCCGTGGAAGCGACTGAATGCTCTCGACTACCTGTCTAGTGATGGCGATTCCAGGTGCAGACACCTTCGCGAGATTCATGAGACTCGGAGGCGACGAACTGTTAACAATGGTGTTTAACTCACTGGAAACATTAGTTTCTTCAGTTTCGAGCACTGGACCAAGCCCATGACCGGGAGTGCTCGATTTCGAACAGTCCTCGCAAGTGGTTACCTCGTGGTCCCCCACAACTTTAACTGTCCAATTCGCAACATCGTCCGGAGAGTTCCATACTTGTGTGATCCGTCTGGATGCGTCATAAGACACTGGACCCTGAGAGCTTGGTGATCGATTCAATTCGATGTTGAATCCTGCTTTGACTATGTCGCCGGTCAACGCGATGGGATTTTGATCATTGCCGCCTGCTTGCCCTCCAATCCAAGGCAGGCCATTCGACCCGTTTGAACTCTCCACAGCTTCCTGAGCCGTTACAGGATCGTTTCCGCTGATTCCCATCTGAACCTTCCAATCGTTGCCTTTGGATAACACGATGAGGTCTTCGTAGGGGTTCTTGTTGTTCCCGATTGCAGCTTCGATTTGCTCACACGACTTGGTAGCCAGGTCAACCTTGTACTCTGCGCGGACAAGGGCGTTTTGGAATAAGTCATAGAGACCCGGATTTGCTCTTTGCAGAATGATTGCAGGCAGCGATGCGATAGCGCCTGTCGCGGCTTGAGTCATAGCATTGAGCATGTTTTCGACTCCGTCTTTGACTTCGTTCAGCGTATTCTCAACTGCGGTTACGGGATCAAGCTTCATGCAGCTGTATCCTAAGCCCAATCGTGCGTTTCCTCCCACCGATACTGAAGTTACAGAGGGGTTTGCCGGTGCGGATACTGGTTGTGCACCTCCAATTTCGTAATACCACAGTCCGTCTTCCGGCGGACTGCTAGGCGCATGTGCCGATGCGTGTATTGCACCGAAAACTGACAGTAGAGCTAATACAAGAAATTCTTTTTTCATGGATATCCGTGAATGTCGTCAGAACCTAGGAAAACCTGACCTCGCCGAGGACAGCACTTGTATGGACGCCAGAGCGACCACATGTACGTGTTCTTTGAATCTACTTTTCCGCCTCCCCAATCCGCGATTCCGGCTAGATCGTTCTTTCCAAAGACTGTGCAATCCTTTTGCTTGACCGGATGCAACATCTGCCACTTGGCTGTCGAAGCATTGTTCTCACGAATTCGATAAGGTGGCCAAAGGTTCACCCTGCCCCCACGAAGTTGCTTTCTCACGCGCAACTGACCACCGTTAATGACGATATCCGCAGTACGCTGAGCAATTACGGCTGCCGCCTTTGGCGGACTTGATTGCTGAACCCATCCGGACCGCGGATAGACTGAACCCCAAGTGTTTACTGGCCAATTCCCTACTTCTCGTAGCCCTGGAACCAAGCTAGCTCGATTTAGGTTCTCAGTAATTGGATTCCTCCACGCCAAGAGATCAAGAAGCGATAGGTAATAAGGGACTAACGGACGCGTCACAGAGTCGCAGATGTAGTTTGCACCGGGAAATACAAGATCTGTAAGAGGATGACCCAATAGATCACTCTCGAAATAGCGAAGGTTTCTTGTACTAGACTGAAGTTCCGGTGCCGGCTCAGTTCCGTTTCCTTTAATCCAGTGCCTAACCGATTCATCTAGATTTGGTAATGCAGTCTCAACAGCTTGTTTTAAAAGGACTTTCACCTCCTTCCACGGATGATTGGACATGTTGGAATAGACTGAAACCACACTATCCGGTCGATAGTGGGCAACCTTAAGGGAGACTTTGACCGAGCATCCTTCAAGGCCGCATTTCAGCCAATAGCAGTTGCCGACGACTTTCCACTTACAGCACTTGGCCATCGCCCCGGTCGTTGTGGTGATGACTTCGGCTGTATCAACGTCTTTTGCACTCAAGGGGGTAACAAGTGTAAGTACGCCCATCGCAACGAGTAAACAAATGTTTGAGCCAATGTTCTGTGTGAAAAAATCCAATCTCTACCGATGCGTTTTGAACGAGAAGCGGATTCTGTAAATCTCCACCTGCATTTGAATACTTATTTCCTCCTCAGGTTGTGGAGAATTCGAGGTAGCGACGGCTTAATCTGTCACGCAGCCAATGAGATTGACTTCAATTGTTTCCACCAGATCACACCTAACATACTGTTTTGAGTCGATTCAAACGGTGGTCATTGCTCTTGACACAAGCTAAGAAAATTTGGGTACTTGATAGTTTGAGTCGGACTAGGATTAGGTAGAAAATTAACTCAATACGACTTGTTAGCCATCCATTTTTTTACATAAACTGGATGTTTGCTTGACTATCTCCTCGAAGATGCTGCCAAATCGTCAGATTGAGACGTCCTAAATTCAGTCCCGAATTATTTGATCAATCTGTTTTCAAATTTGGATGAATCACCGGTACCAGAATTGTTCCACCTCATCAAGGCTAGCTAATCGGAGCTAAAGTGGATTCTCCAGTGATTCCTTGTGTAGTTCTGAGATGCCCTAACCAACATGACTGACGGGGTTGATATTGCCACGTTCGTATCAAACCACATGGATTACAATTTAAGCTGCCATGTCATGAACCGTCAAAACTGCTAGGAAAAGAGCAAGAGCATCACTTTCTGCCATTGCCAATCACCGACCCTACTACGATCCTAGACGACGGGATCACGAGTCATCTGAACTCATGAGTATTCAAGACCCTAATGGATCCGGTAATTCTTGAATTGGACAACATCTCCAAAGTATTTCCGAACAAACAGTAATTGCACATCGTCAAAGAGCTTCGGGTTACAAGAGAGACATGAAACGTGAAAATCCGTACACACCGGGAGTTGCGGGGCCTCCACCAGTCCTTGCCGGTCGCGACGAAGAGTTACAACAGTTTGACGAGCTGAGCAACCGCCTCGCCGAAGGCCGCCACATCCATCAGGAAACCATTCTGTACGGTCCGCGTGGAAACGGAAAGACCACTCTGCTCCACAAAGTCACCGAGAAATTGGAAACGAGTCCTCAGATTAAACCTGTCTTCGTTCAGGCCCCAATCATAGGAACTCCCGATCGGTTACACCGGAAGCTTCTCGGCGAGAGCCCCCCATCGCAACAGATGGAAACTACTCGGGTGAGAGGAAATCTTGGACCACTCGGAACCAGCGTCGGCGGTGCGCTTGAGACGTCAGAAATGACCGAAACAACCCCGGAAGACCGAGAGGAAAGATGCATTGCAGCAATGAACGATAAGCCCGTTCTGCTGATGATTGACGAAGCCCAGCGCATCACGGGAGAGACATTGGCAGCCATCCTCTCATTGACTGACGCCGCCCGACGAGGAAAAACAAAATTTGCAGTTATCTTTTCTGGGACTCCCGGACTCCCGGAGCACCTCAAGCGGCAAGATGCCACCTATCTGGAAAGAGCACAAAGCATACGAATGGAACGCCTCGACGAGGAATCGACCCGCACCGCTTTATTCCAGCCCTTTGAAGAGGCCGGGTACAAAAATCGACTAAACGCATCGGACGAATCACGTCTAATTGAACAGACTCAACGCTACCCACATTTCATACAGTGCTTGTTATGCGATTTGGGATGCAGCTGAAGAAAGGGATAGTCACGAAATTGATGCTCACACTCTGACCACAGCGGAACCTGCTTGGGGGCAAGAAGTGACCAGAATGTACGCTGCACGATATCAAGAACTTTCCAGAAACTTACTTGAGCCCTATGCCGAAGCCATAGCACTGGCGTTCCAAGAAGAGACAGTTCTCGACGTGGCTATTATTCGAAAAATTTTTGCAAGCGTTGATCCTGATATCAATCCACAACAACCGATCATTCGGTTAGAGGATCTTGGGTACATATGGTGGGCTGAGGGGAAGGGAAACCTATATGAGCCGGGAATTCCATCGCTGATGGACCATGTCCTGGGAATTGCCCGAGACCGAGAAGTAGCCTAACATTAGTGTTCTAGCGACTTCGAGATTGTCCTCGACAGTAGATCAAGCGATACTCGAGCTTTCGATACCTCGATATCTATATATTCGAGCTTAGAGCAGACAGTAGTAGCAATCGTATTAGCTCAAACCGGAAACTACGTCATCCCCATAGCGTTTGACCGCATTGACTTGCTCCCCCACTGACTTGAACCCGTGCCCCATGGTCACGGCCGAAACGTGGGTTACGCCTATATCCGAGCACAGCTTGATTCGATCTCTTTCGTTGCTACCCATTTCTCCAACAGGAAGAATGCACTCAATTCCAATCTCATCAGGATTGCGGCCCACCTCCGCTGCTCGCTCCCTAACTAGCTCAATTTGAGACTGGAGATTGGGATTGAAGAACGGGAACCAACCATCACCCATGCGAGCTACTCGATCAATGACCTGAGGAGCAGTTCCTCCTAGCCATAGGGGAATGCTTTTGTTGATCGGGAGAGGATTCAAGCCTGCATCTGTGACTTTGTGCCACTTTCCTTGATATGTGATGGAATCTTCTGACCACAGCTTACGCATTAGGTCAATTTGTTCTTCGCTGCGCTTTCCTCTATTGTGGAAGTTCTCTCCTAGAGCTTCATATTCAACATCGTTCCATCCCGTACCAATTCCAAGTCGAAATCTTCCTCGACTGATGACATCCAGACACGCAGATTGTTTTGCAACCAGTGCCGTCTGTCGCTGCGGAAGAATGACGATCCCAGTTACAAATTCCAGATGAGACACGATTGCGGAAAGAAATCCAAACAACACAAAGGGCTCATGGAACATGCTTTCAGATGTATAGGGTCCGCTCCAGTTTGGACGGCTTGCTGTATTAGCTCCCAAAACATGCTCGTACGCAAGTAGATGGTCGAATCCGGCTTCTTCCACTGCATGCGCGAAACGGGCGATGTCGTCGGGATCCGCACCGATCTCTGTTTGGGGAAACACAATACCGAATTTCATACTTGATTCCTAGTTTGAAGGTGAAGTGGGAAAGAACCGAAAACTGAAGTGGCCAATGTGGTTTGAACGCTAATTGGTGACTCTTTGGCAGGTACTTGGTAGTACAACACGGTACATGAATCTCCCAGTCACATTGGTATTCTTCAACTAGTTAGCCAGAGGTTTAAATGACTTGACAGAGAAAATAAAACATGGACTATTGCAATCCTGAAAAATTGTCTAACTTGTCAGAGAAATATCCAAACTAGCAGATTTTGGACGCATTATTTTACATAAGCCTTGTTTTTGCTTGACAGTGCGTGTCCATAACATGTCGAATCGCACCCAATCCAGCGCTTATGAAACACGAGTGTCACAGCGACCCAGCATCGGTGGTTCTCAGCCATTAGTCAATGGAATTCCATGTAGAAAATGGAGGTTCCAGCCCAAGCCCGCAACGAATGGATTGAGTCAAAGCTCGGCTGGTCGCAACTTCAGCACTTGCAAAAGATGATGTGCTTGCGGCCTATCCCTTTGAAATTGAGCGTAGATATGTGATTTTTGCTCAGTTCAAGAAAACAGAAGAGGTTGCCAGCGAATCTGATTTACATCTTCGCACCAGTTGGTGTTCTGGATATATCTGCCTTGGAGATGGTGAGAGCGATGTGGATCTGGACAAACTCGCAAACAACATACTCCATCAGGAATTTTCTGAACTCGAGACTGAAACCGCTCTAGTTGGACGGCTCGAAGGTCTCAGGCTGAAATTGGATGAATCAGACGGTTCCGATAAAGCGAAAAACAATACCGAAAACTAGCTAGCAAGGATCGCGCGGAAGAGACCAGTGGCACTTTCCCCGGCTTATCTTTTCCACCACAACCCGCTAAGCTAGTGATGTCAGACTTCAAAAGCATCAGGAGTCTCGTATTGGCCAGCACGACTCTCGTTGTGACTCATACAGATGAAGCTGTCTCTTCAAGTTGTTCGTCCGACTTCCCCTCTCACCGCATACTTACAGCTATCAGGAGCAAGACAATCAGTGCAGGCGCGACCGCAACGCTTGTAAGAACGAAGAACAATGCCCAGTCTCCACCTAGTTGATCGACTAATAACCCGCTAAAACCAGCCAACAGCGTCCTCCCTGCATTACCAAGTGATGCCAATGCACCGTATTGACCCGCCGCATGCAAATGACTGACGTAGTAAGTAATAAACGCTACAAATGCAACCGTTGATACCGACGAGGTAATGCCGTCTGTAACGACTGCTGCTAGGAACAGCGTGAGATCCGGTCCGGTCATCGCGATCCAAGCAAACATTAGATTCGTGATTGCCATGGCAATCCCGGCAATGAAGAGCATCTTGAACACTCCCAAACGAGGCATGAGAGCACCGGCACAAAAGGCAAACACAATCGTTATGGTCGTACTGATCAGCTTTGAGAAAGTGGCGATTTCAGTCTTCGTATAGCCTACTTCGGTATAGAAAACACCTACCATCCTACCGAGAAATGCCTCTCCTATCTTGAACAAAAATATGAAGAGGAGAAGACTTAGTGCAATTAGAGCTCCATGTCGACCGAAGAAATCCTTGATCGTCTCTACGTATTCGACAACGACCGTCGTGTACCACTCTCTGGAAACGGATCCTGGAGGTACATCTGGTTCTTCAAACCAATAGAGAACCAAAATGGCTACTGGCACTATCATCAGTGCCGCGACACCGTACACATAGTTCCATGCCATCATGTCGGAAAGATACAGCAGGAACGCTGCGGGAATTCCAAAGCCAAGCCACCAACCACTTGTCGCCATAGCAGCCCCAAAAGGTATAAGTTCCTTTTCGTCAGGGCGAATGATCGTGATGCGATACGCATCAATTGCCAAGTCCTGCGTTGCAGAGAAAAAACCAACTCCAACTGCCATGAGTGCAAATGCAATGATGTTGAGAGACGGACCGCAAACCGCCATTGACAGTGTTAGCAGAACCAAGGCTATTTGGCAGACCAGAATCCAAGACCTTCTTTGACCAATTCCGCTGAGCCACTTGAACTTGACGGCATCAAGCATCGGAGCCCAGAGAAAATTGATAGTGTAGGCGGTGAAGACAATGCCCAAGAGGCCGATATTGGTGCGGGAAAAGCCCTCTTCTCGGAGCCAAATTGACAATGTGGATCCACCGATGATTATCCAAGGATACCCGCTGGCGAATCCCAACACCAAAATTCGCCAAAGCCTAATGTCCTTTAGCAATTTGATTGATTCAATGAGACTCAAGCGTGATTCCTGTGTGGGGTCGGTAGAAGCACTCATGCATTGGTCTCCAAGAGTCTTGAACTAGCTATGTGTTAGAAATCGAGCTGCCGAACTAGCAGCATCGCACATCGATCCTACATGTTAGACCAGTTTGACGACGAAATACGAAAGTAGTCGTCGGTCTTCGGATTTACTCGACGAATTAGTGAATCAGGTGAATACCAAAGTCGAATAGGACTAGTCCGCGGTGGCCTCGGTACTCTCGGGTTTTTCCGGTTCGAGAAATATTTCGTCTGCCGTGCAGTTCTCAAGTACTTCCTGCATGGCATCTCGTTCATCGCCATCCACTGACATCTTGTACTTCTTCTTGACCTGGATCACAGTGAATACATACCAGCACTTGTTGTACTGAGGAAGCCAATCCGCAGCATCCTTATCGCTCTTTTCATTACGATTGACACTGGGTGTAGAAAGTGTGAGATTCAACAAATCGTTCGCGAACTCGTACCTGACCTCGGCGGTAGCTTTGCACAGGCCGCTTTCATGTGCTTCCTTGCGTGCCACCATGTGATCAATGTCGACATCTGTGGCTTCGTCATACCATATGTCGTCGTAGGGGGAATAGAATCCGCCCAAGGTCTGTTCGATTACAAGATCGGTATTTGAGCTGTATTGGTAGTCTTTGGTTACAGACTTGTAGGAGGGACAATCGTCGTCGTCGAACTCCTCGCGAACTTCAAGCCCTTTCCAAGTCTCGGGCAACACCGGGTTCACGAGAAGTAGACTGAGCAATGCAGAGAGAGCGAATCTCAAGCACCGCCTCCTTGACTAAGAACCAGTTATTGTGGGTATTATGCCCTACTCGTCTCGGAATCCGTTGGTGTATTTGGCGCACATAGTGACCATCCGATAAAGACGAGAGCATTCTCGATAGTGACAACCATGCAACCAAGTCCGCGACTGCAATCCTTAATCGAACATTCGATCAGTTCTTTGAACTTCCTGACTCCAGAACAGGCCCATAGTTTCCTGGAAAACGGCTTTGTGGTTGTCAAGAACGCCTTTCCGCAGGATATGGCGGACCAGATCTGTGGTAACGCCTGGGCAGAACTTCACGATGAATTTGGCATTGTCGCGGAAGACCGAAATTCATGGCGCAGACATCCCCATGGTTACATCCGAACGAACGGTCGTCAACTTCACTTCAAACTAGACGACGAAGCTCCCAATGCGGCGTTAGCTCAGTGCGATGTCCTTGGTGGACGCGAAAGACTGCCTCACAACGGATCTCATCTCATGTTCGCTGGGGGAGTGATTGCCAATTTCGGCGTGGAGAGCCAGAAAGAGTGGGAACCTCCGAGTCCGAGGCAAGGCGGCTGGCACAAAGACGGTTGGCACTTTCGCCATTTCTTGGATTCGCCTGAACAAGGTCTCCTCACTGTGCCTATCTACACTGAGGTTCTTCCCCAAAGCGGAGGCACGTTTCTTGCCCGAGACTCAATATCGCACGTAGCACGTCTACTTCTCGAATATCCCGCAGGATTTCATGCCGATAGCGTACAAGGCGCAGGCTACTTGATTCCCTACTTGATCGAGCAGTGCAACGACTTCGTCGAACTCACAGGAGAACCCGGAGACTTGGCACTGCTGCATCCGTACATGTTGCATCGAAGAGCTGTCAATCCCACAGACCGACCTCGATTTATCGCCAATCTAGCAATCGTGCTCGAAGAACCAATGTGCTTTCAGCGCGATCAGGAAGACCCTTATTCTTTGGTAGAGCTTGCTGTTCTTACCGCACTGGATAAGTCTTCCTTAGACCACGAACCCGCCAATCCTAGAGAAGCGTTTGTACCCGCACCGTTTCGTAAGGAACCGGATGCCACGACACGAAGGGCCGAACTCAAAGAAGAAATGAGAATCATGCTCGAATCGGGCGTGGAAACCCCATCTTGGGGGTCTAGTTTCGGCTACATGACAAACAACCCCGATAACCACTAAGTACCTACCAGATTGATGACTCGAGCCGGAATAGGCTTACCCACGATTCATGATTGATCAAAAACTAGAGATTGGGAACGCGTTTTGTGTAACCAGTTTGTGCTGTAATTGATCTAAAGATTATGCATATGTCCATATTCAGAGGGGAAGAATAAGTACATGAAACGTCTCATTGCTTCTGCAACAATCGTGTTCCTGGCAACAAACGGATATGTCGATGAGCTAGAACCGTTCACGATAACCGGAGAATTGATCAATATAGGTTCGGACCTAAAGGTAATTGACCGATCGGAAGCGGACCAAACCACGGAAGAGAAGAGTGCTGTAGTCTTTCAAACTCCTTCCGTAGTGATTTCGCACACGGATGCAAAAAATGATGGAACTCTAAAGAATGTGGAAATTGCTTCGGGCTCCTTCGAGAACGGCCGAATTACACTCGAAGCTTTAATCGACCAACCGATTGATGTGTTGGTTTCTGTGGTCGGACTTGGCGACAGACCTCTGACATTAAAAACGAATCCGACTCCGGGTGAAAGCCTTTCTTTTGTAGTGTTGGACTATGCGTCCGAACGCTACAACGACGAATTGCTCCTAGTTGGTAACTCAGAATTGTCAGTGGAATCCAAGGCGAAATTCACAATATCTGGAGATCTTAGCTCAATTACTGACAAAGACTTGTCAGTTGCAATAGTAGAAGTCAGGTCGAAATCAGGCAAGGCCCTCGAGGGAAGCACCGTGGCTACTTCTAACTCTATTTTTCTCGACAATGGAACATTTCTGTTCGAAGGAATAGTCAAAGAGCCCGTCGTCGTCTACGTGAGCGTGCGTACGCCCGACTACACCTATTGGGGAGTGGTCGATGCCGTGGTCGAACCTGGCGCACGTATCAAGATTTCGCCAAGCACGACCTCAAGTTCGTTTCACCAAAACAGAGCATCTGACTTAATGGCAATCTCGGAAACGAACGGAAGCATGCATACAAAGGTAATCGAGAGTTGGCAGAACAGCGACAAGTACCTTGCGAAGCTGGACGAATACGCAACTACCATCAAGAGTGAACAACAGAAGGCTGCGACAGAATCAGAGGAAGAGACAGCTGAAGGTCAAGAAGAAACATCAGACACGACAGAAGATACGATTCCGGACTCCTACGACATCTTCCAAGAAATGGAGACAATCAAGAACTCAGTTCTGTCTCCGACTGTAATGAGCATGAAAGATCCCATGGTCGCATTACTTGCCATGGAAATTGGCGTGCCCGAATCTCGCCAGTTGGAAATGTGGGACAAACTTGCCAACGTACTTGACGAGGACATAGTCGCACGACGTGTGTTGCCTCGGCGAAATGCTCGAGCGAAGCAAATCGAGCTAGCGGGCAATGCTTCGAGTATTGTGGAAGGTCAGATCGCTCCCGAGTTTACTCTCGCTAACCTGGAAGGTGAGGAAGTCGCACTGTCTGATGTTCTCGCCGAGAATGAGTTTGTACTTGTAGATTTCTGGGCATCTTGGTGCGGTCCTTGCATCGTAACGATTCCCAAACTAAAGGAACTACATTCAGAGTACAAAGACGATGGCTTCGAGATCGTGTTCGTCTCCATAGACGAAGAGTTCGACGACTGGAAGGGTGAATCGGAAAGACAGGAGCTGCCGTGGGTAAATGTCGGAGACTTGAATGGCTGGCTAGCACAGACAGCCGTCGATTACGGCGTTCAGTGGATTCCGACGGAGTTTGCGTTGGATTCCGAAGGAAAGATCTTTGATAGAGAAGTTTCGCCAGAAGAACTCGAGAGTCTGCTCGCGGATCGTTTCAGAAGTGAGGAACAAACAGAGGAAACTGACAAGTCATCGACCGATGGCGATGTGAATTCACAATAACAGCCTAATTGCTCGTAGAGTTTTGATAGCTGTCGACTAGAAAACCCACAGGAGAACGAGCTGCAGAGGCTTCGCACTGAAGTCCATTGGTCGATAAACAAGATCGATCATGGATTTGTGAAGGACCGTAGGCTTCATTCAAATCCGGACCGGCGAAATTAGGAACAAGAACGTTGTTAGAGTTTCCTAAAACTGGGGGCTTGTCTTGTCCCGCAATTGGGCAAGACAACCCGTTTATGTGAGGGCGATGTCCTGATTCCTATCCAAGCTGTTAGGGCTCAGAATCGGTCCCCGTTAGCCACTCGGACCAAGCCTTTACATTTCTTCCAAAATCCTCTCCACTTATAGCTGCAAGAAAGTCCTGGGCTGGCTTACCAAACTTTTCGTATTCCGCCCCAGCGTGCGCGAGTATCAAGTCAGGCATTGCTAGTACCAATTCGCGACCAAATTCCGGATCTATCTCGGTCGCAACTAACGTACTCAATATTTCGTTGAAAGCAAAAGGATTCGTCCCAGCGAAGAGAGACAGAAGAGTTTCACGACCTCCAGACCATTGGACAGGCGAGGCCTTGCCGGACCTTATCAGTCCTTGGATCACTCTACCTGCCATGTTCGTGACTTGTGGGGCAGAATCTATCAATGAATCTGCTAGACCATGCCAGGAAGCGTCGTTTTCGGGTGTTAGTCCAAGTACTACTAGCGCGACGAAGCGCGATGACCAGGATGCATCCTTGGCTAACACCTCCAGAGCTAGGTCGGTATCGGTTTCTTCCTCGATACTGCCCACAAGTTTCCACACTTCATCCGACGTCTCGGGGTTCGCACCGAGTTGTACGGCAAGTTCTTCTATGTTGTTGCTTCCTGCTTCGTCTGCTAGATATCGTGCGTAGACCAAGGTGGATACCGTATTGAAATCCTCCTCCGCAGCACTCTTCAGCTTCTGCCATGACTCAGGTAACTCGATTGTCTGACTCCCTGGCGTTCGGTATTGAACTCCCGAGCTGTCTTCCACACCGACTACAACTGTATAGCCCTGCCACGATCCATCCTCGAAGCTGTCAAAGTACACAAAGACTGCCGCATCCGAGAAATCCAGGTCACTCTTCATCACTGCCGCACAGGCGTGAAATCCCCTATCCTCTGCCGTTTCCTTGATGGCCTCAAACAACTTAGGAGCAGTCCAATCCTGCAACCCAACAAATTCAACTGGCCCGTTGGGACCTTCAAGGACATCTGCGAAACTCTGCGACCCTGTCGTGAACCAGAACATCAAAGCACAAAACAACAAACATTTCTTCATAAGGGATTCCTAGTTTTTTGGCGGGAACAGCGGACTTTACGCACCGACTTGACTGCGTTGTATTCTATGCGATCGCAAACAAGATCAATGACGCATCTGGCCTATTCGAAAGGGGTTCGTGTGAGATTGCATGAAAGTTTGAAAGTACGCTTCATATCACGATAACGGTTCTACTTTGCGAGGAAAAACCTAGTCACATCCGTTGTCGAAGGCCTCGTGCATTCCGTGCCCTAGGTTTTCCATGCTACTCGAACGAAAAAGTCACTAAAGACGATTTAGAAGTCCTTCTAACGCATCTCGCGTCCGCGATCGCTCAATCCCTCCGTCATTCAAGTGTGACTTTGCGTGGTCCAATTGCTCCTTTGTCAACACTGGGGTATCTCCAATTTCTGATATGAGGTGGTACGCTGCCAACGACTTGAGCTCTTCACTTGGAAGATTCTCAATCTCTTGAAACAAACCTTCTTCGTCAAACCTAGCCCAGTGCCTAAACACGCTTTCCAAGTAGTGTTCTTGCTCAGATTCCGGCAGGTCACGCGCCAATTCGAACGCACGTTTTGACTGCCCTTGCAGGCAAAGGGTGAAGCTCATATTGCGATATACACTCTGCCGAGTCTCGTCCCTGACTTGTGGCAGCAAGTCTATGGCAGTGTTCAAGTCCGTGCGCGAAAGTTCTTGAATCAGTGTGATTTCAATCCCATCTCCTCTCCGTGATGCGGGATGACTCTGTGCTATGGACAAAGCTTCCTGTGGATTGGACTGAACCAGTACTAGTAGAACATCGGACAACATGTCTCGAAACTTTGATCCAAGTTCGTTAGAGTTAGAAGTTACCCACTCCAACGCTCCATGGGGATCCGTTTCAGCCCATCCATTAACCAACGAATCTAACAAAATTGATATGTCGACCCATTCGGTTTCCAAACTTTCCAAATGTCGCAAGGCTTGCTGTGGATCTGACTTAGCAATCTCTGCTAGGGCATATCCAAGACTTTCTAATTGCACATACCGTGGCAACAACGAACGTTTGTTGAAGATATCCTGCGGACTGGCGATTGCCCATTGACGCAGAATCGCTCGGAGACTAGCGCTTCTGTAGTAGGCATTCCGCTTCGAAGCAATCACGGCTTGTACTGCTGCAAACGGATCCATTTGACCCCATGCATAAGAAATGCGACTTAACACATCCTCTCGGATGCTTTCGTCTAATTCAAGCGCAAAATCAAAGAGTCCTTGAGGATTGGACAGTGTTGCCTTATGTATGAATCCCGCCAGAAAAATGTCGTAACCCGGGTTGCCTGCTATAGACTCCATGATTCGGGGCAACACTTCGAATCCACTCTGCTCCATCCATTGCTCCGCAATGCTAGTGGCTAACTCAATCTGAGACAACAGGTCAAACCCATCACTAGTTAGCGAATTCCAAGCTGCATCTGGATTGTCGGGAAGCTTTAGTGTTTGGTACTCGTTCAACAACATAGCGGCTAATTCTTCAGTCTCAAGGCTACGAACGAGATTGTGCCGATTCGAGACCGACAGGTCGTACCTAGTCTGAAGTACTGATTTCAAGGCAACCATTTGTTGCTTGTTATCTAGGGTGTCCGCGGAAGCTGTCGCTGCATCCAGATTGGAGATGGACCACTCCGCGAACACGCGCGCCAATATCGCATCACGATGTTGCCAATCCACTTCCTCAACATGGCCAAGAGCTTCCTGAGGATCTAGGAATGCAAATCGTTGAAAGATCGCATCCTGAACATTGAGTCGAAGAGTGGGTGAGGGAATTTTCTTAGATTGCTCCAGTAGTTTCGTCAGTCCTCTTGGTCGACACGAGATAGAGCCTGATACAGAGCGATGGTTCCTTCGAAGTCCCACGCTTCACTTACCAGCTTAGAGTAGTCACCGTTCCGAATGGTATCGCCGTTTCCAAATTGGTCAGCATGCCCTAATTGTTCGATCCGACCCGTATTTGATGTGATTTGCTTAGTTGTAACGGTTTTGTCTCCCGGGAAAAGCCACTGGACAGAAAACAATACAGTTGCAACCAAAATCCCGCCAACTAGCGCTCCAAGTATCAAGAGACCAAAATTTCGAGGCAATCGCACGAACTAAGTTCTCCAATCGATGAACAAGAACTCGGTGCATGTATTAAACAACACTCCTTTGAACATGTGATCGTTGAATTTCACTACTTGATCAAGCAGACCTGGCTTGAACAACATGGCCATACACCAACCGCGAAGCAACAAAGGTACAGAATTGGATAAGTACTGAGGAATGTACGAACTAGTTCCATGCCTCGGGCGAGATTCTGGCAGAATGCTGCCTATAAACAGACGTGGCCACTATTCATTAGGGAAGAACCGTGTTCGGTTGGCTAAGACCCGAATCGTCCAATTCAGGCACAAGGCTCCCACTGTCGTGTAATTCGAAAAATATCTAGCCAACGACATCTAGTCTTGCCATTGTTTGAGACGTTCAAGTTCCCTTTCTTTCATGAATGTTTTGGCGTGGTCCAATTGTTCCTTGGTCAGCACTGGAGTACTTCCATGAAACCGTGCGAGGTGGTAGGCTGCCAACGACTTGAGGACTTCACTTGAAAGATTCTCGATTTCTTGAAACAGGTCCTCCGTGCCATATCTAGCCCACGAAGATAGGACACGGTCGTAGTAAAGTTCTTGCTCAGATTCAGGTAAGTTATCCACAAGCTCTAACGCGCGTCTCGACTGGCCCTTCTCTGCAAACGTGTAGCTCATGTGGTAGTAGACACTCTGTCTGAATTCTTCTCTCACCTGCGGCAGAAGATCGATAGCTGTTTCCAAGTCGAATCGAGTGAGTTCTCGAATCAGCCTCACTTCGATCCCCTCTCCATAGGGAAGTGGAGGTTGACTCACTGCTATGGAGAACGCTTCTTGTGGATTGGATTGAACTAGTTTGGCCAAGACATCAGACATCAGGTACAAAAAACCTGAACCGAGTTCCGAGGAGTTGGAAGTTACCCACTCCAGTGCTGCACTCGGATCTTCTTCAGCCCACCCGTTCACCAAAGACTTTGACAACGTCGAGGTGTCGTCAAATTCGCCTTTCAAGTTTGTCAATTGTTGCAATGCTTGATCTGGGTCTGTCTTGGCAATCTCCGTTAGTGCATAGCCAAGTCCCTCTAATTGCACGGGCCGCGGCAAGTAAGAGCGCTTTTCAAACATTTCCTGTGGATTGGACAGTGCCCATAGACGCAGAACCATCTGCAGATTAACTCTCATTTGGACATCTTGCTTCGATGCAATTACAGCTTGTACTGCAGCGAAAGGGTCCCTGCGTCCCCATGCGTACGTAATACGACCGAGCACAGTTACTCGGTGGCTGTCATACAATCCAAGAGCAAAATCAAGAAGTCCCTGCGGATTGGATTCCGTTGCACTGTCAATGAGCTTCTCTAGGAGGATGTTGTAACCAGATTTGCCAGCTATTGATTCCAATACTAGAGGCAACACCTCAAATCCACTTTGTTCCATCCACTGCGTCGCAATACCAGTAGCTAAATCGAGCTGAGACACTAAGTCGAATCCATCGCCAGTCAGCGCATTCCATGCCGCTTCCGGATCTTCGAGAAAACCAAAAGTCCGAGACTCATTGATCAACCTATCTGCCAGATCTTCCGCCTCAAAGCTGCGAGCGAGATCTTGCCAATGCGAATCCGATAGATCATCTCTAGTCGAAAGAAGCGACTCCAAAGCTACTTTCTGTAGCTTGTTGTCAAGTTTGCCAATGGAAGCAACCGCTGCATCCAGATCGGAAATGGACCACTCAGCGAAGACGCGTGCCAAAATCTCATCTCGATGTTGCCAATCGATGTCCTCCACGAGACGAAGAGCTTCTTGAGGACTTATGGATGCAAGCCTTTGGAATATTGCTCTTTGAACATGCAGACGATGGTTGGGCGAAGAAATTTTTTTGGAGCGCTCTATTAGCTCTGTAAGACCTGCTTGGTCAATTCGTGCTAGCGCTTGGTAGAGTGCACTGGTTCCCTCGAAGTCACGCGTCACACTCAATAGCTTTGTATAGTCCCCAATCCCAACGGCGTCTCCTATGCCATTTTGATCATCCTCACTTGATTGTGGAACCCGATACGTACCCGATATACTTTGCTCAATCCCGACTGGCTTGTCTTTTGGCCAGAGCACATTGAGTGCAACCGCGGCAGCTGCAACCAAAATCCCTCCGACTAGTGCTCCGACAAGCAAGGAACCAAAATTTCGCGGACGTCGCATGAGTTAAGCTCTCCCAAAATTCAACAAGAACTTGGTACCTGTATTTAACAACACTCTTATTACTCCTTTGCAGGTATGATCGTTGAATCTCACAATGTGACTGGGAAAACTTGGCTTGTACGGTGTGGCCACTTAGTCGCTTGGGGTCGCGAAGCAATGTTCCCGAACTGACTCAGAGAGTTCTCGCACACTTGTGGATACACTACACCACAACCTGATGCAATTGGACACATCCAACCAAACTATGTTCACTTGCCCCTTCTATAGATGTCTAAAATCGATCCAATGATTTAGGATCCTTGAATCCCAACTGTGGTATAGGTCAAATAACTTGCGGGGATCTCATTGGACGAAACCAACTGTGACCTGAAGGAGGTCCAGAGTGCATAAATTAAAGTTATTGTTGGCGTCGGTTGTGCTTGTCACGTCCACAACAGTCTTCGGGGATATTGCCGGTACTTACGTACTCGATCAAGACGAAGACGGTTCAAATGAAGATGCTAGGTGGAGCATGACACTCGCCGTCGATGACGATGGCAACTACTCCGCAACGGTGACCACTCTCAAGGACGAATTGAAAGCAGAATCAGTGGAGGTAGACGGGAAAGAGTTCTCCTTTTCAATCACGAGAGAAGATGCTAATAGCGAATACAAGGTGTTGTACTCAGGAACCGTTGAGAACGGAAAGATGTCCGGATCCTTCGCTATAGGTGAAGGCAAGATGTTCTTTTCTGCCACGCTGAAAGAGGAAGAGCCAGACGAAGCCCCAGAGGAAGACGCGAACGAGACGGACGAGGACGATGCGGAGATCTGATTGTCAACTCTGACAGAGTTTGACTGTCACCGTTTGGCGTATCGCCACTGTTACCGCTAATGGTTTAACGACTGCCTCTTCTAAAGTAGTTTGTTGCCTATCCATTAGTCTTGCAGTCACCCAAAGCTTTCGTACTTCCTACTCAATTGCGTTCCTAAGATCGCACCGAGGAAAAATCACATTTTTTCTCTGAACTTCTGAACGAAACTAGAAACTCGCTGTCCTAACAGACCTATTGACGCCAGCTCGCCTAGGTGTCATTGCTCGTTTTGAACGGAAACACTCAATTGGAACTTCGCTGTGAAGCGCACGAAAGAAGCAATAGACTACTACCGCAATCTATTGCGGCCCATCTACAAAAATCGCAAGTTGTTGCACGTTGCTGACGTGGATGTAGGTATGGTAGGTGTAGCACGTGTACTGGAATCTCTCGGTGCGGCCCCTCCCCTTTTGATCGCAGGTAATCAGGGAACTAGCGCAACGGAATTCCCTAGCGACCTGAACCTCATTACCCTAGGTATCGTTGCCAGTAGCAATATGGTCGAAACAACTCGTACCTTTGAGCGTTCACTCACTGATTTGCCGATAGGAATCCGCGAACAAATTCAGCAATGGGACCCGCAATGCGAAGCAAATTGGGTTTGCGCTGCAACTTTAGGAGAAATTTCGTCGATTTCTGGACGAGAAAAGTACGGGAAGCGCTTACCTGAGTGGACTGCGGTTGAAGACAAGACGACCATCGACAGTTTTTGGGACTCAATCGGAGTTCAGCGTGCACGATCTCGAATCGTAAGCGTGTCGCAACATGACATTCTCGAAATCGCAGCCGATTTGGACGAAGGACGGGGTACGGTTTGGGCGGCCGACAATCGAGAAGGCGTCCATGGCGGTGCTATCGGTATCAGGTGGGCAAAGAACAACGGCGAAATAACTGGTGTCGTTGATGAACTACGAGAGTTCGCCGATCAAGTCCGGATTGCTCCCTTCTTGGAGGGGGTACCCATGAGTATTCACGGGGTTGTGTTCCCGACTACTACCGCTGTGTTTCGACCTGTGGAGCTCATCACGCTCCGCTATCGCGACCAGTCAAGATTCTTGTGGGGCGGCTGTTCCACTTCCTATGACCCTAACGTTCAAGATAGAGTCGAAATGAGAGAAGTGGCACGACGGGCTGGAAACGCTCTTCGGGAAAACGTGAATTTCAGAGGACCATTTTCTATAGACGGTGTGATTACTGAGCTAGGCTTTATGCCAACGGAACTCAATCCTCGAATGTCCGGTGGATTTGGCCCTCTGACTAAGGGGCTCCCTGACCTGCCGTTCGCTCCCTTGTGTTGGGCCGCGATGGAAAATGAAGACCTAGACTACAAACCAGATCTGCTGGAACAGATGATCGTCGAACACGCTGATTCTGAACGTCTTCTCAGAGGTCATGTTGTGACCTCGCGTTCCTTCAAAGAAACTTCCCAGATAAATTTGGCGCGCGATGGACAGGAGTATAAGGAGCTGTGTAACGATGATGTTGTGGACGCAACTCTAACTTGTGGTCCCAGCCCAACCGGCGGGATCATTTTCTTGGAGCTCAATAAGGAAACGAGTACTTCAGGAGCTCTTGTTGCACCGGAAGTGGTGAGAGCGCTACGCTTTTGCGATCAGAGACATGGCACCGACTTCGGACCGTTGGATTGTGCCAAAGAAGTGCGCGGCAAGTCTTAACGGGACGAAGCTCCGGCAAAAATCCACCTTAGACACTTTGCTTTGTCTTGTTGACGGAACACGCAGTAACACATAGCATTTCGAATGGCTCGCCACCCAATCCTACAGCGAATGAAGTCCTCAAGTTCTCGACTTGCCTTTACTGCCACAGCTGTTGTTGCATTTCTTTTTGGTATTGGGATTACCTATGCTGTGTTCTTTCTAGTCCTTGATTCCGATAGGAAGCTCCAATCAGGAGACTCAGTCGGCTCATTGCCCACCATTGAGAATGTCGGTACTACAGATGTCCAAGACGGAACTAGCAATGAATCCAGCCCAATCGGTGCACCCAATGAAACTCTAGGGAGCATTCATGACATCGTCGACATTAAAAGCCCATTTGAAAGAGGTTTGGCGCTACGAAATGTACTAGCGCGATCCAATGAGCGTCGTGTTATTGATCTCTTGGCTGAATCTCTAGAACTTCCGAATCACTCAAATAGCCTCGAACTACAGTCAGACATCATCCATCGACTTGCACAAATCAATCCATCGAGAGCGCTATCGCAGGCTATTGAAATCGACAAACGCGAACCGCGCTACTCAGGGAAACTGGTCAAAGTTGTCTTTCAAGAATGGGCACGGTCCGATTTAGAAGAAGCCGTTGCAAATGCACGATTACTCAGTGAGAGTGTCAGAGGTTCGGCTACTGAGGCGATCCTTCTTGAAAGGATGGATCTTTCCGAAGATCAGGCACTTTCAATAGCCCGCGACCTCGAAAATGAGCGAGTAGCCACTTCGCTATTCACCCAGATGGAGGTTGAAGAAGCGGTCGAGAACCCAGATGAACTGTGGAGCGATTTAGTCAGTAAACTGCAGGGAGACATTCAGAACTGGACGAGTATTTCACGCGTAGCAAACGCTTGGGTCGAAAAACGGGGTCTGAGTGTATTGGATCAGATTTTTCAGTCGCTCACAAATTCCCAGATAGAAGTTCACGTAACTCGTGACGTTCTCCGAGCCGCCGTCCAAATAGACCCGAAGGGTGCACTCGAATATGCACTGAATCTAGAAGAAGACCTTTACAACATAGCCCGATGGGGCGTTATCGAAGCCTGGGCGACCTCAGATCCGAAGGCTGCTCTAGCCGCACTCTCGGAGATTGAAGAAGAATCGCTTCGGACCGAGTTGGAAGGTACCGCTATCAGAGCGTGGGCTTCATATTCCGATCCATACGAACTGTTGGATAGCGTTTCAACACTACCCTCCCATCTGCAAGGAAGTGCTACAACGAACGCACTGTATTCCATATCCTGGAGATCCCCCAGAGAAGCTGCTCAGTTGATAGAAAAGCTCGAATCTGGACCAACTAAAACCAAAGCTGCAAGTGACCTTGTTGACAATTGGTCGAGAGGAGACTCCAAGGCAGCATTGGATTGGATTCTGAATGAACCCTCCAACAAGGACATGCAGTCTCTACTTCTGGTCAGAGTCATAGGCAGGCTTGCAGCAGTTGATCCGGAACGTGCGTGGACAGTCGCTATCGGACAGCCGATTCCTGATGGCGAGGTGGGAATGGAGTTGAGAGTCATTACATCGCTTGTGCAAGAAAACATCGATAGGGCGTTGGAGTTTCTCCCGCAGGTACGGGAAGGTCAAACCCGCTTAGGGGCATACCGGAATGTTGCAAGAGCATTGGTACAAGACAAGGACGTAGATCGAGCACTCAACTTGCTTCCAAGCGTCTCTGTAAAGGAGAAGAGTGCAGTTTTTGAAACAATAGCTGCGACTTGGGCAAGATCCAATGCCGAAGAATTGCTCAATTCCATGGACCGTTTTGATACCCGGGAGCTCAAGTCGAAAGCGGCAATGGCACTTGTTCTGTCCAATCGCTATTGGAATCCAGCTTTGTCCGATAAACAGATCGAGGAGGCGAAAAGCTTCCTTACAGACGAGGACAAGCTTCAACTTGAGGTAGACAACGCATCTTCGTTTAGCCGTTGGTGATTCGGCTGATTGGGTCGACTAATCTCGGTACAAGACATTGCTGACAACCTGCCGGACCTCAATCTGTTAAAGCAAGAAATTCAGTAGAGTTTAGATCGGTCATCAATTACACCTGACGTCGATTTAACATGCGGCGGTAACGAGCGTGAATCGTGCCGCCGCACGTTTTCTTCCAGTAGCGTAACCACACTTGCACTAAATCTCTAATTAGGTGCTACTATCCTCAGTGCAAACGACTTTACATGTGGGTCGCCTGGTCGGGTTTCCCACTGAATAGAACAGCTTTCAGCGAATAGGTGGGGACTACCATTACTCACATGTGTCGTTTGCAAGGCCCGGCACCTTTTGTCGGATCTTGCAGACACAGAGACACAATTTATGAAGAAAGCAGTCCTGACTGTGCTTGCGCTTGCGTGTGCCAGTCTGCTAGCAGAACACTCCGAAGAGCCTGTATTCGACTACTACCGAGCCGAAGGGGGTGGCATCCTAAAATTCTATAGTGGCAACCATGTGCTTGGATACTTGTCCCCGTTGGCCACGTCCACTTTCAAGTTGCCCGAGGTCAATGATCAGGACAACATGGATCTGAGAGTCATCATCAGTTGCTTCGTTTGGCCCGAATCTAATGAAGTGCTGCAGACCAACATCTCATTCCTCATTGACCCGTACCGCTACGAAAGAAGATCTCTTGACGATCGTGTTACATTTCGATTTCGCAATCGAGTTGCCCGAAGAACTCTTAGAGACTACGAAGACGACTATAACTTCTTCACTCTCACGAACTACGATGACTATTCAGGCATCAACTATGTCCGAGACAGTTCTCTCATGGAGGATGTACTTCAAGAGCTGTTGGAAGAAGGTCGAATCACCGTGGAAGTCGAGGATGATGGCGACGATGTTGACATCATTGTCGTCTCCCGCCCTGCGGGACACGAGACGCAAAACATCTTCGATACTGTATCTCGTTGCTATCATGGCTCCAAGCACACAGGTGTAGAGATAGAGGCAAGCTCCAACGCTCTCCCAACGCCAACTGAATCTTCCGCACAACCGTTGGCTGTCACAAGACTGCTTAGGGAATATTCGCTATCCCACCAAAGCAGAGCAGGACTCTCAGCCAGTGAGCATTGAGTTGTAGTGCTTGGTGAAGTCTTCGATGAGATCCATCAGCAAGATTTCAGATGTGTCCATCAACACAATTACGAAGCTCCTAGTTGATGCCGGCTCGGTGTGTGCCGAGTTCCATGACCGCATGACCTGAAATATGGAATGCAAGAAGGTGCAGTGCGATGAGATTTGGTCGTTCTGCTATGCGAAGCAGAAGAATGTTGCGAAGGCCAGCAGAGTTCCAGAAGGTGCGGGAGACGTTCGGACATGGACGGCATTGGATTCGGATTCAGAGCTCATAGTCTCGTACGTGATCGGTGGAAGGGACAGCGAGTATGCCATTGAGTTTCTAACGGATGCCCCCAGTCACATAGCCAACAGAGTCAAGGTGACCACTGATGGTCATGGAGCTTGTTGGAGAGACGAATGAATGGAATGTTGACTATGTACAGCCAATCAAGCTGTACGGTCCGGCTCCCGAGAATGCGCCCACCAGATACAGTCCTAGTGTGTGCATCGGCATTAAGACGCGAAAAATCTTCGGCATGCGCGATCCCGATCACATATCGACAAGCCATGTGTAAAGACAGAATCTAACAGTGCGAGAATAGATGCGTAGATTCACCCGATTGACCAATGCGTTGAGCAAGAAAATCGAGAATCACATCCATATGCTCTCCATATATTTCGTTCTCTACAATTTCTGTCGGATTCACAGCAGCCTGAGGATGCCACCGGCAATGTATGCGGGGCTCACCGATACGTTGCACGATGTGGATTTGATTGTGGACTTGCTTGAGAAAAGTGAGAATGCGAAGCCTAGAAAACGTGGTCCCCACAAGAAACGCATTTCAAACTGAGACACTTCCTGATATTTGGTGAAATTTTCTCCGCCTACTTTGTTGAGGGAATCGGGCTGATTCTCGTGGGATCAGCCGCAATGGCGATCGTGGGGGCATTCAGGAGCGAAATCCCTGGAGCATTGGTAGGAACACCGATGGCAGTGTGGACTGTACTTGTGGCTACTAGCCAGACACTTTCTCTTGATGGTCGATCCCTCGTTGTGACGTTCGTGGTCTTCGTGCTTTGCTCTGCCCTACTCGGTGGCGTTCTCCATTCCGCGTTAGGACGTTTCAAAGTCGCTGGACTCTCAGGTTTGTGACCTATGAAGTAGCAGCAGGATCTCTTTGGAATCGGCATTCTAGTCGTGCTGTTGGGGTTGCGCATGTGCGGACTGGATCTAAGAAGCCCCAAATTCACCCGCTTCACGGCTTTCGAGATCTACCTGAATTGGTGATCGGCCCTGCTTTACGGATTTCTGTTGGTGTGGGTGACGAAGGTGTGCCGGACCCAACCTTGCTTCCCAACAAACCTCCTCTTGACTTGAACCTGATTGCCATGAGAGCAAGTACGAATAGGGATGGAACAACCGCTACGGAAGTGAGTACGAAGAAAAGCGACCAATTCCCGCCCAGACCATCAATCAAGAGTCCACTGAAACCTCCCAAAAAAGTTCTGCTTGCGGTACCTAGAGAGGCTAGCGCACCGTATTGCCCTGCAGCATGAAGGTGACTCACGTAGAACGTAAGGAATGCCACAAACGCCACCGATGAAACGGAGGTTGTAATCCCGTCGACGATGATGGTCCAGTAGAAAAGACTCACCGACGGACCGGTCGCGGCAATCCACGCAAACATGAGATTGGTGGCAGCCATGGCGATTCCAGCTATGAGCAACATCTTAAAGATGCCTAAACGAGGAACAACGATACCAGCCAGAATGGAGAAAACTATGACAATTGCAGTGTCGATCAGATCTGCCGTCCCCATATGAGTATTCGTAAACCCCATATCTGTATAGAACGTTTTCGCCATTCTTCCTAGAAACGCCTCTCCAATCTTGAACAAGACTATGAACAGCAGTAGGCTTAGTGCTATCTCAACACCATGACGACGAAAGAAGTCTTTAATAGTGTCGACATAGGCGAGGAGAACCTTCAAGAACCAGTTCCGTCCCACATGAACCTGCTCCAATTTGGGTTCTTCAAAGAACCAGGCGACTACAACGGTAATGGGGACAATAGCCACTGCAGCCACAAGATAGACACTATTCCATGTAAACGCGTCCAAATCGGTTAGGTACAAGAGAATGCCACTAGGTAATCCGGAACCCACCCACCAGCCGCCGGTTGCCATTGCCGCACCCAGACCCACCATTTCTTTCTCCTCTTCACGAATTACAGTAATGCGATACGCATCTATGGCAAGGTCTTGAGTTGCAGAAGCAGCACCGACGCCTACCACGGCGACAACGAACAAAGCTAGATTCCAATTTGGCCCCATCAAGGCCAAGAGAACCGTGAACGCAACAATTGCGCACTGGCAGAGTAGGATCCATGACTTACGTTGTCCGATTCCGAAGAAATTTAGCTTGACGGAATCAAGGATTGGAGCCCAGAGAAAGTTGATCGTGTACACGGTAAACACGAAGCCCATAAAGCCAATGGACTTTCTCTCAAATCCCTCTTGTCTCAACCAGAGAGTTAGGTTTCCACCAATAAGTACCCATGGATAGCCACTTGCGCAACCGATGAGGAAGATACGCCAAAGTCTCTTGTCCTTGAGATTGCGGACAATCTGACCAAAGGACGCGGATTGGGTGGTTGAAGGTTCCATCTTCGATCTACCTAGGAGGTTCCAGGAAATCTACCCCCGATCGAGAGTGAAGCTGTTTGCGCACATTGCTACTTGAGCGGAGGATTGGGTTTAAGATTATTATATCAGTATTGAGCTAGGTTGAGTTCAGCGAACCGAATCATCCCAAAAATCGCGAATTCTCTTGTGAGCCCATCGGCAATCTAACGTCCTTTGCGTAACACAAGCCCTGATTCGTACGAACAACGGGGTTAGCTTGGCCGTTGTGGACTAGTTACTGGAGTCCTGCTGTGGTCTGAACGCTAATTGACCATCAAGGTCTACGAGTCCCCTTCTAGGAGAATTCGCAGGCATGCAATTCGACTCTTCAAAAACTTCTGTGATGTAGGCAGGAGGACCATCAATCTGTGTATTACTCATGTCAAAGACATCATAGTAAGTCCTGTACCTGTCCTGCAATCGAAGTTCTCGAATACACTCTCTCCATTTCCTGTTATCGTATTTTTCGCCTTTCTTGGTGCTACATGGTGAGGCATCTCCAACCATACGATACGACACAAGAGAGTTTCCTTTGAACCGAATATTTCCTATCCTACCTACGTCTGCCAGCGTCGCTCCCTCCGGTAGAACTGGAGCTAACCGAGCAAAGACAGCTTTTCGATCCGGTGCCCGTGGGAAGTCGAATACAGTCTCCCCGGTGTTTGTATCCAAAACCTTGTAGTTCCATCCCGATAATCCCAACCATCTGCCATTTTGCGAAAGGGAAAGCATCCCATAATGGTTCTTGACATACACCCTGCTGCTCCAAAGCACTTCTGTTCCACCTATTGAAAGGTCGAATCGCTTGCGAGTTACTTGCCAAACGTCACCTCGCTCTTCCAGTGCTAGCCCATCAGGCCGGTCAACAACATAGCCGTTCTCGCTTGAAGTCAGCCAAGCTCCCTGACTGTCCTGGACGGTTATTCTTCGTGCACGACCTTCTCCGACGGGATAGATCCAATAGGTGCCTATTCCCATAGCGTCTGCGTGGGCTGGTGTGAACATGATCTCCGAGGAGTCCGCTGAATAAACCGGCACATGTTCGCCAGGCGAAAAGGCGTTGGAAGAAGAGAATCTGGTTCCCAGTTCAATCTCTTTCTGAGTGCCGTCGCCCATGTTTCTAATCACCAAACGAGACTCGCCTCCCGGCGAAGGTTCAAGCACGAAGAACGATGAGCCGTCCACTGCGATATCGAAGTCGGACGCCTTGTTAGTCTCGTAGACTACGTGATCACCATGGTAAATTCGAAGCGGTTCGTCAGAGTCCGGAGGTCGAAATACTCCGGAGTTCAACCGAAGATTTGCAAACCCCACCAGCACCGATCCATCTGGCCGACGACCAATGCGGAAGTGGTGAGGTCTAAAATCCAGTCTGTCACTGGTTAGAGTTCCATTTTTGTCCAGGACTGCAAATTCGGCACCCTCCTCGGAAAGTATTGTGACAACAGCCACATCTTCGGCGGCTCCCTTTCCAGACAGCATTCTGCAGTCAACATTGAGGATTGTCCGTTCTGGCGTTAGAACTACAGCAACGTCTTCCATCTCCAACTCTGGACCTTGGTCTGACAAGGGTTCGAGAGGATTCTTAGTTAAGTCCTCGGTGCTTGTCGCCACCATTAGTTCTTCATCGATTTTCGCGTCGGATTGACTTGCACCAAGTTGTTGTACAAACAACCAAACTACGCAAATAGTGACTACGACTAGAGCTACTCTTGCCAGTGTAAGCTTGCCGGTAGTAGACCATCGGGTTTGGCTATTGTTAGACGATGAAGTCATGGTCGGGTTTGTGGCACTTTTTTGTGGACGCCAGTATGTTAACGGTCTTCCTGAAGTAATACATTGGTTGTTCGACCCTCGGTATCCAAGACGACTTCTCGGACAGCGGCTTCGGCGTTGGCCCGGCGTCGTATCACGTTGTAGAGCCCGACGTTGTGGTCGTTGATGCGGACGGCGCTTCCGAGATCACTTGATCCTTGGGTTGGACGCGTGTGCAAAGTAGTCCGCAGCCTTTCTCAAAAACGCGCACTCCCGCTTCAAACGGGCGTTCTCACGCCACAACCGGACCAACTCCTCCGAGTCGCTTCCCCGCTCGTAACGCGCACGGTGCTCTCTCACCCAACGCGACAGCAGGCTCTGGGAAATCCCAAGCTCCTCGCTGATCTGCGTCTGCGACAACTGCGAATTCAACGCAAGCGAAACGGCCTGCTCCTTGAACTCGGGTTCGCACTTGCTACGCTTGTACATGACCGTAGATTCCTCCTCCACAGCAGGTTATGCTAACGAACTGTCTCAGAAAGTGCCACGAATTCCGGGACTAAGTCTAGCGATTTAAGCCGACGTAAAGATTAAGGTTAGATGTATTGACTCTCGGTCGGCTAGATAACGACCAGATGCATACTGACGCAAACAGTCAAAATGCAATGGTCAGCTCGAGGTGCTCCAAATTGCGTAGGCGATGTACAGACAAGCGAATGCGAGCCATGTCAACACAACCACCCAGAACGCAATGGGATGAACATTGCGATTCAGTGTTTGTACGAAAGAACTCTCGCCGGTCACCATGTCGTAGATTGCCCATGCCAGAAACAAGAGCCCGAATATCCAAGGCTGGTTCACTAGAACTGCAATCCAAACAACTACTAGCGCAATCCATGTGGGTGCTAGATTGACTGGTGGCGCATTTAGAGGTCGCATTTGTTTCATGAATTCTGCTCCAAATGCACTGTAGGTGGTTCGACGTTGTTGATGCGCCAATTCAGGTAGTGGCCGAAATCCATAACAACTCGCTCAATCGGAAGTAGTTGACCCGGTCGGAAATCCCCAGCGATTCCTCGTTGTACTCGTTCACAAATTGCTTTGTCCTCGGAAAGAAACGCGGTCAGCTCCGAGGAACCGATCGAATCTGTGAGGAAGGAGGTCAGCTGTCGGAATACGTCTGCATCTTGTTCCGATCCATACGCTCCTGCAACCCGTAAAGTACATCGGTGAGTATCGATAGGGTACACGGCCAACCAGAAAAAGCTCTCGTCGGTGAATACTCCGACGAACGCGGGCGGTAGGCTAATGAGAAGGTAGTCCGCACCTCCTGTAACAGTACCTCCTGTCGCGGTAGCTCGAGCTGAGCCGGTTATGTAGTACGCAGTACGTGAAGGTGTGATCGGCTCGAGCGTGGACGGGTGAACCTTGAACAGATGGTAGCTCTCCATAGCGTTGGTGGTAGCGATCTTCCAGTTGCATTCCCACACCTCGTTGATCTCACGTGCGGATCCCTGATGTAATGTACCGAAGCCTCGTTCAACAACAAAAGGCTCGACAGCCGAAAAGCGCTGTTTGAGCGTTTCGACTTCTCTATTGAGACTAACGAACACGAGGCCGTGCCAAGATTCAACTCGATAGACCGGAAGGCAGTGAGAGTCCCTATCAATCGAACCGGGTGTCTCGAATGGACACGCTATTAGCTTTCCCGCGTCATCGTAGGTCCACGCATGGTAGGGGCACTGAATCCGTTTATCATTCGTTGGTTCTTCGACGAGCAATGTGCCTCTATGAGCGCACAGATTTGATAGAGCTGTCAAGTCTCCCGACTGGTTTCGTAGCACGAGCACAGGCTGATTGCCAATGACAACAGGTAGCTGGTCACCTGGATTGGAAAGTGCATCTTCTGTTGTCACGAAAACCCAGTCGCCGTGCCAAATGCGGTCCATCTCGACAGATAACCACGCTGGATCGCGATAAGAAGCTGCGGGCAATGCACGAGTTGGATCAAAATCAAAGTGCTGTGATGTCACGATTTAGGGCTCCTTTTAGCAGCAAATTCTAATATGATACATAGTTGTCTCATATTCTGTCACAATAATCATTCAAAAAACAGTTGGTCCTGTAGTTGGAAATGAGTAAAGAGTCTCGACACGCAATTCGGCCACGGACGCTTGAGGCAATTCTCGATGCTGCCATTCGACTGTTCAATGCAGATTCTGGCGTCACAATGACTGACATAGCGAAAGCTGCTGGAGTCGGAAGAGCGACTCTACATCGTCACTTCCAGGACAAGGACGATCTTATCCAGACTTTGAGTGCTCGATGCATGGAGGAAATGAACGCCGCTGTCCGCGCCACAGATATACCCGATGAACCTGCGGTGAAAAGGCTACACGCCATGCTCAAAAGCGCGATCCCTCTCGGTGATCGCTTTGCGTTCTTGTCGTTCGAAAGGATGGAAGGCGAAGACTTGCAGTCGGACTACGAAGAGCAGCTGGACTGGACTACAGCACTGATCGAGCAACTTAAGACTGAGCAAGCAATTGCAACGGACGTACCGACCTCATGGGCAGTCGCACAAGTCGATCAGGTCATTTGGACCGCATGGACTGCTGTCTGGAATTCGGAACTGACACCTGACGAAGCAGCCAATTTGGCTCTACGAACGCTATTGAACGGTCTTTCGTAGCGTCTCTTATCAAGAGCTACTTCTCCCAAAACACGACCCCAATACTCTGAACCGCGTTTAGAGCAAGAATTTACCTCGCTAAGTCATCAAGAATCTAAGTGATCCTTGTAGGCTCTTCTAGTTTGCCGAATGACACTCGAATTCGACCCGATTGCTATCGGGATCTGCAACCAATACGTGAATCTCGTCGCCCTCTTTCCACTCTCTGATCGGGTCGGTTCCAAATGCTGAGAGTCGGCTCTTGAGTTCGCTTAGATCATCGACGATCACATTGATAAATAGTCCACGACCTGATGCATCCATTTCAGAATCGTTTCCAGCTCGATAGATGGCTAAAGGCGCACTACCTGTCGTAAGAAAAGCCGCATTCTCTTGAACAACATACTCTTGAAACTGCACTACATCTCGATAGAACTCGAGAGATTTTTCTAGATTCTTGGAAGGCAGAGTGATGCCGGCAAGTCTTGTTTCTGTAGTCATGACAGTGAGGAAGAGTTGCTTATCTTCCGCCTACCCCCCTAAACTGAGTTTCTTCAGGCGCATGATAGCGACACTGCCAAGCAGCGTGCCATAAGTTCGTACGTTTGATCAATTCAAAGTACTAATAAACGCTCCGAACACAGAAACACGGTACGATCAAGTTCCAACCTAGATCTTTCCACGAGTTTGCTTCAGATTCCCAGACGAATGAAGAACTGTTGCTCAACCTCGTGTGAATCTGGAGAACTCTCCGGAGTAGATCTCATTTCCTTAGGAATTTTCTTGGAAGTTTGACTTTCTGGATTCGATCACGGCGTCCTCGGACGGCGTGTTCCCAAGGTTCAAAAGCAACGTATTCCAAAGGTAAGAGGACTAGATCGACAGCATGGCGACGTGGCGCATGAAGAACGGCACGTGTAGGTGTGCTAGTAAGTGAGAAAAAAAGGGCATGCCCGACCTCATCGCAAGAAGCGCGGAGTCCGAACATGCCCAAGCAAAATTGTGTTTTAGATCGACTTTTCTCCGCCTACATCATCATCACTATCAGGATCGGTAGGACTTGATTCCGCTCCATCTTCTGACTCGTGAAGCAACGGATCATCGCCGTAACGTGCTACTAGGACCTCTTGCAGATTCTCATATTGCAGGTCCTTTTGAATGACACACCCCTTGGTGTCGAGCAAGTACCCCTTGGGTATGAACTGAACTCCATAGGCATTGGCGATTTCGCCGTTCGATTCGACGATTTCTCCAAGATTCATCCATGGAAGCTCGTGCTCTTCTGACGCATCGGCCCACGCTTCGTGTGTGCTGTCAATGGAAATGGCAATGATTTCGAAACCGTCGTCGTTGAACGCGGAGTAGAACTTCTTTAGATGCGGGAAAGTCGCAATGCAAGGTCCACACCAGGACGCCCAAAAATCTACGAGTACCAAGTCTCGATCTGCAACTACATCATAGAGTGCAACATCAGCTCCGCTCAAATCGGGAAGTGTGAACTCGGGAGCTTTCTGACCGGGAACTAACCCCTTGTCGTTGTCTTCGATCTCAATGGCTGCAACGAGCCGTTCTCGTTCAGGAGTGAGCCGTCTCGCAACAATATCCTCATCAAGCTTCGGCGCTAACTGGTCGTAGATACGAATTGCCTGATCTCGATTGTCGGAAAAGTAGCCGAACGCGCCCAATTCCAATGCTATGAGGGCAACGAATGGATCAGTTGCACTCTCTGCAATACCTTCCAGAGCGCTGTCTCGAATTTTGGACATCGTCTCCCAACGATCGTCCAGTTCCTTTCTAGCAGGAGATGGCTCGATCGCGGGACCATCCATAATCCCCGGCTTTACGTCGCTAAGATCTACGTGCTCGCACTCTTCGACCTGTGGAATGCCATCAGCAAGAGCTAAGATCGTAGCCTCCTCAGCCTCAGCTTCGTCTGTTGATGTCTCTACAGCTTCTTCTGCGTCGTTGGCTTCATCGCTCTCACCCGACTGAGCGGCTTCTCGTGCAGCATCCATTTCTGCTCGATAGGCGGCACTTGCCAATGAGTAGGCTTCCATAGCTTCCAAGTAGTCTGCACTTTGCCAACTCTCGATTAGCTCTGCGTGAAGCCCGGTCCCAGAAGTCACCAGCAACGTTGTGCTGGAACCATAGGGAGATACGGTAAATTCGGTTTTTGGTTCAACTACGGCTTGACCCGAATAGTAGGTAGAACCAGCATTCAAGCTAATTCCGACAACTACTGGTTCGTCGACATCTGCTTCAATTGAGAATTTGCCGTCTCTAAGCATCGTGGAACCAAAGGTCGTGTATACCTCTTTGCCTTCCTCGTCCCAAGTCGGCCCGCTTACTGAGACAACTGCCGTGCTCAAGTCTGCGTCGATCGCACTGAGATCACCAGAAATCGAATATTTTTTGCCGGGATCCATTGCTCTCCGTGACTCGCCATAAAGGCTCAGTCGCGGCGAGCGCGCGTCCTGGTATTCAATTAATGCGAATGAAACTTCGGCACCCGGTCCTAACATGGCCTTCGTTGTCAACGGATCATCTTCTCCAATCTCAACCGAGAGCTCTACTTCCGTTGGTTCTTCAATTTCACCATTCAAGACGAATTGACCGTCCGAAAAACTGCCTGAGGCAATCTCTTTCGCTTCGGATTCTCCATCGTCAGTGGTGATCTCTTGTGTGACCACAACCTTTGCCATGGAAAGGTCCATAGCCAGTTCTTCATCGGCTTGTTCAGCATCTCCTTCAGTCGCGACGCTTTCTTGATCGTCTGAAGAAGATTCGTCGTCGGCTTCTTCTGCCGGTTCCGGTTCCGGGGCTACGAATGCAGGATCTGGTTCAACGGAAATGTACTCTCCAGTGATCGTGTATTGCTTCGAGGGTCCCGTGCTGCATCCCGCAAACAGTGCGGCAACCAGCAAAAATCCCACAAAGCCCATTAGCTTTTTCAATTAGGCAACCTCCATGATTTGTGCTCCTCAAGCCTACAGCCGACTGTCGGTTCCATACTAGAGAGACACAACGTACCTTTAACCTCATAGTGTAATGCATGAGTGACAATAGTCTTAAGTAGACCGAGTGCGCTTTGGCGAACTAGAGTATCCGGTTGAGCTCAATCCGGAACCAGCATAGATTTCTCGCTAGGCGGGCGTCTAAACTCTTAATTGCCAAATCCATTGGAACTGAGATTCACCGCTAGGAGGATCCCTGGGTGATCTGTTTGGCTACTTCATATGCCGCTTCTACTTCAGAACATCCCAATTCGTCCATGATCTTTCGGCGTTGAGCTTTCTCGTGCTTTTCGCTCATCGCTAAGGCTAAAGACAATGCTGGCGGGACGTTTCTAAAGAGAGTTTCGATCTTGTCGGAGAGAACCACGCCCTCAACGTACTTACCGGGTTCCTTTCTGGCAGACAACAAGAGCAGTCGCTGGTCGTCAGAGAGGTCCCGAAATCTCGCGATCTGGTCGATTTCTTCCTTGGGCATGACAAGACACAACCACCACTCCATCATATTGAGCATGCGTCGGCTGGCATCCGGAAAGTCACCGAGATTCTGTGTCGCTATCCAGAACCATGCACCAAGTTTGCGCCACATCTTGGTTATCTTTACAACGTAGTTGGCCAACAGCGGATGCGTAGTTATTAGGTGCCCTTCGTCTGTGACGACCAGCGTGGGACGGTCCGAGTGCTGGTTTTTCTCAACCAAGTCGTTGATGTGACTCATCATGGACAGGTAAGCGACGGTTAGCTGGTCTTCGTATCCCTCCCGCGCAAGCAGTCCCATTTCCAAGATAGTCACGTCCACATCCGGCCATGGAGTTCCTGGACGATTGAACAATCGCCCAGCGACTCCCGAACAAAACAAGGCCATTGAGTCAGCCATTTCCCCGGCTCTAACACGTCGGGTCTCCGCAACGTCGCTTGATCGTGCATAGACCCGTAATGCCTCTACGACGTCGTCGATCAATACATCGCCCGTGTTCTTGTCTCTTACCTTTCTGGCTGCTTCGAGAATGCTGTTTCGGATGAGCAATCGGTCGGACCGGGAAACCCGATCATCTTCGTTCGAGTCTCCACCCGTAATCATGACTCGCGCCACAATCTCCATCTCTCCCAATCGATCCCGTGCGGTGTCCTCGGAACCATCCTCATTTGTTGTTACAGCTCCGTTTTCTTCGAGCAGACTTACCGCATCCGAGAAAGGCGGGAGCGATACATCGGAATCAGCACTGAGCGTAACTTGATTCACATTCAGACCATGTGCAGCAAAGTGCTGACCCAGCAAGGTAAAAGAACCTCCTGCTTCGATAACAAAAACGCGCGGTCTGTGTCGAGCAACCATTTGTTGAAGTAGATAAACCAATAAAGCAGATTTTCCTGCGCCTGTAGGACCAAGAATCAGCATGTGGGCGTTTTTCTTTCGATCATCGGGATGCAATGGGTCGAAATCGATAGGTTCCGCTCCACGATTGAAGAAAACCAAGCCACTGTGACCAGTTCCTCTGTTGCGACCATAAACTGGAAGCAAGTTTGCCGCGTGTTTGGAGAAAACCAGTCTTGACCGTCTTCGAATAGTGTCCAAATGCGGGTCGTAAGCCATCGGAAGATTGCGTATATAGCTGTCCAGTGGAAAGAGATCGCTCTCTCGAGCGATTGATTGAATTCCGTTTGACAAGAGCACAGCGTGAATGGCTGTCACATTCTTGTTCAGGTCAGCGAGGTCCTCACCTCTCACGTAGAAACCCAGTGACATTGGGTACAGTTTGTTTCCACGAGCAATCTGTCTTTCAACGGCATCGGCATCCTCGCGAGTGAGTTCCGCATTAGCGGTATCCCCCACTGCAGCTCGACGAATTCGACCAACATGATTGCGTACGGAAGTCTGTGACTTGACCGTTATGGTCATGGACATGATCGTGTGTTCGGGGAATTGGTCAAACAATGCGAACGTGTTGTTGCCGCTGGTGCGTTCGGCCGTCAATCCGCCAATTGGAGGAATTTGCCTGAGTGTCTGCATGGACACAAACGTGTGCGGCAATCCGTCGAACCACCACACTCCTACCTTTGCGACGGAATTGGGAACAGAGAGCACTAAGCTCTCAGAAAAGTCATGGCCAAACGGCAATTCCTCCGGATTGCCCGTGATCCCTAGTTTCTCGAGTGTGCCTAGTGAATCCAATCCTGTGTCAGGCTTTGGATTGAACCAAGGAAAAAGCCATCGATAGAACTCCTCGTGAGTGCCACGACGATAAGTGACTCCAGTAACCGCAAGTGCGGCTGAGAATCTAGATAGGGTGTCTTCGAGAGTTTGCTCCGCGTCGTCGAGCTTTCCTTTCTTGTGATCCTGAGGACTCCACCTTTGATAGAGAATTGCCCTCACGCTTCGAATCTGCCCCCGCCATCGAGCTCCTGTGACGGCCTTGTCTTCGTACATTCCTCCAGGAGCGGTAATTCGCTTGATGTGCTGGGAAAACTCGTTCTGAAAGAATCGGTTGTAAGCGCTGTCGAGTGCTTTCGGAGTACCGTACTCTCCCAGTTTTCGATCCAACTCACTTAGATCATGCTGGTCCTGCACAAAGAGTTGAAGCACCCACGGAGAGGTCTCATGCTCCGGTATTGAGTCTGTCAAAGCGACTTGGATCGCATCCCGCAAGTTCGCCATGAACTTTTCATCGCGTGCTTCGGTCCCTACCGGCTGAAGTTCGAGAACAGCACCTAAACTCTGTCCGTCTTCCAGCAGGAAACTCTTCGAGTCCGGAAGGTACTCCACCCACGGCAGCAAGTCGGTGAAAGAAGGAGATCTCTCGTATTGCCGTCTTACATCAGATTGTCGTATTGCGGGTTCAGGAGGTGGTTTGCTCTTCTTGTCAGACTGAGCTTTAGCGCTGTTCGATCCGCCGCCGACAGTGAACAGCTTGAGAAGGTTCAGTGCCCTGCACTCTTCTTGGAGTCTTGTTCTCCGGGTTCCGCAAACTCGTTTCGCTCATACATTGGGATTGCTGTCCAATAGCCTGGTACTGGAATTCGACTCTCAGTGGCTACGTGTGGAAAGACATACATGATGAGCATAGGATTGTCGAGGACGGGAAAGGTAGTTTCGATCTCGGAAATTAGTTCAGCGGAAAATTCCGACTCGTCGTCAAAATCCTCCAAATTACTCTTGTCGCCACGAGATGTAGTATCACTTTCAAAGTGGCTCTCGTAGATCTCTTGCACGGTTCGAGACCCCTTGGGAGATTCGACGCTGCGGGTCGTCATACAACCCGAAAGGCTGCTAATCAAGATCAGGCACAACAAATGAACCAATAGTCTGTTCATGATTGAGTTTTCTTCCTCCTTTCTCGTAGTCAATGCGAATTTCACTATCAATGTGTATAGCTACTCGTTTTCCTGCTTCTACATAGATTGCGTCGATGTCTTGGCTGGCTCGCTGAGCAAGCCAGGAAGCTGTCGATTGTGCCCCTCCTGCCGCGGTTTGTCCCAGTATGTACTTGCCTGTGTCGCCAGAGATTAGCGAGGAAATATTTCCGAGGGCGTTCATCACTTGAGTAGTCTCCAGTGAAGCCGCTGCATCCGCAGCAGCTTGAGTGGCCGTGAGCGCAGCTTGCTGAGCAAGAAAGGTCATGGCATTGCTTTTGCGGTGTCCTGCAATGCATGGAACACCGTGTTCGTCGGAAATCCAGCCAATTGAAGAGCCGGAGGACGAGCCTCCGTCCCCACTGCTCCCTACCGTTCGAATGGTCCCGTCGTCAAACACAAACGTGACTGATTCGAGCTTTCCGGATATGCAACCCAAAGTCCAGTCGCCGACTGCGTATCCGCTCCAAACCATTCCTTCCAAACCGTCGATGGACAGTCCGTTCGCCGCGAGATTGTCAAAGCCGGTCAAGACCTTGAAGGGCATGGGATCACGTACTTGACCTTGAAACGGAACCCGGCCAATGAGTGCCGTCATGGCCGTAGAACCGACCAGTGTTGCATTCCGAGGTATCGTGTAGACGGGTCGCACCACAGCCGCTCTATCCACCTCTCCAAACTCTCCGACTTGTCGTACCGAGTCAATCGGATCGATCCATACAAAAGGAGTCGAAGCCATACCAATCACATCCTGAGATTGTCCACCAAACCCCGATCCAATCGGAACGCGGAACTGGCCTCCATCGCTTCGAAGGTCCTCAATCTGATCCGTCAAAGCGTCAATCTCGTCAAATAATTCTCGGAGTTCGGTTTCGGCTCGCTGCCCTGCTCCACTTTGGCTTTGGTGATACTCCGAGATCTTTGATGCGATTCGGTTCGAAAGAACAGTTTCCATCTCTCCTCTGGCTTCATGCAAGTCGGCGTTGTCCCTACGCAAAGCGTCCACTTCGGAAATCAACTCGCTTACATTGGCCGTGAGCGTTTTGATGGTGTCCGCAGGCGAGTCAGCATCAGGATTTGGAGATGTAGGTACTGCTTCCAGTAGTGCGGGAGCTCTATCACCAGATCCACACGAATTCATGAAGACTAAGAAGAGCACGAGCAGCGTGACCACAGCAACAATTGGCAAGAGCTTGTTGTTGATATTCCAAGGCATTTCTACTGCTCTAGCGCTTGCTTGAAGGGGTACCTAGAAATGAGGTACACCAAGGTTTGATCCGCTCCAGAGTCCTTGGGCAAGAGTCGATAGTGATGAAAGGTCGCGGTCAGCCATCTTCCTCGAAGTACACGCGGATGGAATTCCACAGGTTCATTACTGGTATTCGTAAGTTTGATTGCGGTGAGATACAGCCCCGAGTTCGTCTTCCAGGCTGCGTAAGGTTCCGTTCTTACATTCAGACCACGCACAAGTCCTCTTGAAGACTTTGGAATGGGCACGGGAAGCACACCTTTAGGTGCCCGAACGAGCCGTGGGGGTGAGTAGGCAAACTGAGCCGCAAAGCGTGTAAGAACCGCATAGTTGAGATCTCTAATCGCCGCTCGAGTATCCGATGAACTCTGAGCCGAGCGGACGTAGACGTTCTTGGATACGGCCGGTTCAGTGCCGGCCGCAAGATCAAACACGACGATCGATCCATCGGTCGTGGACCGCATGAGAACTCGTTGGCGTTCAAACGTCTCGGTTGCCAAGAAATAGACCGAGTTCCCAATCGACTGAACTCGAACGATGGAACGCAGATTAGCGGGAAGACCCACGGACATCGGCTCCGCAAAGTGGACGATGCGTTCCTCTCCAACCTCGAGATCGAGAGGGATTGGAGTCTTGTCCCAGACAAGATCCGTAGTGGAGGCCGTGACGGACGATGTTAGAAGTAGGAAAAGAGCAACGAGTTTACACCTCCGTCGCGGCCTCACTTTTGTGTTTCTTTTCAACGATTTATTCATTAACTGCATCACCTTCTTCGTCTTGATTGATGGATCCTTCGATTTCCTCTGGCAACAGTCGTCTCGGCCCTTCGCTACTAAAGCCATCAAGTGCCAGTCTCCAGGGATTCGACTCCGGATCGACCGCGTAGCGCACCACCCTAAGCGGATATCGGATCAGGGTTCGTTTGATGGACATTCCCTTTACGGACTCTTGAAGTTCCATGTCCAACCAGACGACCCACACACTTTCACTCAGGACATCGACTCGCATTTCACTGTAGCCGTGTCCAACTCGTTCTTGCATACCTCTGACGCGATTGATCAACTCGCCTCTTCTTCCCTTTAGCTCAACTTCTTTTTCCAATTCAGTTTGGAACTTGGGAGTGAGGTACGGTGCAAGGCTGAAAATGGCTTTGCCATAGTCCTCTGCGCCGTTCTCTGGCCAGCGATTAAGTTGCTGAAAAATATAGAAAGCAAAGGAGTAGATGTTGGCGGGTTCAGGAGAGTCCGGTTTGATCGCGGCTCCGGAACGGAGATCCGGAGGGATGTGGACGACGATGTCGTTGGGTGCTCGTAGTAGACAGAACTCGAGTGCCAGAATGACGACAACCTGGATACCAATCACTGCCCACAGCGTCCTCAAGTGAGATCGAACGTTGTCAATTTCGTGCCTATATCGACGCATGTTCGTTTCTACCGAGACCCCAGGCCCCTGACCGCAACACGAATGGCGACCTCATAATCTTCTTTTCAGCCAGCACTATCCTCAATCTCTGTTGGTAATACCCATCAGGGCGTCCAGCCTTCATTTTTTGGAAGAATCCTGCTCCAAGAACGACAGATCCTATAACGCAGACACCCGTCGCTCCGAGACCCATCGTGACTGCGCCAAACAGCAGTCCTACAATCAGGCAGACAGGTAACCAAAACACAGTAGCTACGACAACGATGACTAGAAGCTCTGTCGTAGAACAACCCTTGAAGATTGAAGGTTCCTCGTTCATGCGATCCGCTACGCGTTCTTCCAGTGCTTCGCTCACGGACTAAAAGATTCCTGCTGCTTCCGTCAGTAGATAGCTCGCAAAAATGAGTACTACTGCACCAACGACGGCCAGCACACCCACTTCAGCCCACTCGGCTTTGCCTTGCCTCGCTTCGTTGAATTTCGCGAATCCTACGTATGCCACCCAGAGAAATCCCACTGCGGCAATCGCGAGACCTAGTACGAGGCTTCCGTCCTTGATATAGCCAGAAATCAGAGCAATCCAATCGCCGTCAGTCGGAGCTGTACTTGGAGCAACCGCCGTGGGTAAATCAGCGCGTAACAGATCCGAGATTGCGATGTAAATTCTCAAATAGAGTTTTTGAATCAATAACATATGAGTTATTCCTCAAGTGAAGTTGAAAACTGTTTAATGGAGCTACTAACGGATGTAGTACCCAAGAATCATGAGCACAATTGCTGCTCGAACTACTTGCCAGAGCAAGTCGTAGATTTCAATATCGCCGGTACGCCAAGCACGAAAGGATCCAAGGGCAACCCAAGCAACCCAGAGGGTTGCGAGTACAGCCACTGAACCAGCAATGGCGAAAAGCAGCGCATCGGCCGATAGACCCGATCCTGCTTGAAATGCAGCTTCTTGCAGACTAGTCACTGCCGGTAGTCTCCCTGTAGGGGTTCAAAAGTTTTAGGTTCGGTGGATGGAGCGTCGAGATGATCTTGAATCCCGTTCTTTACGAGTTTCAGATCACGACGCAGCCAGTCATATCGGAATCGAATGCGCTCTGTGGAGTCAGATTCGCGCTCAGCCTTGTCGATCAGTTCGTTGAGTTGTTCCAATTCTTCGATGATTTTCTCGAGTGCATCTTGCTCCCGGTCGGTCGTAGCTAAGGGTGTTCCCACGCAAAGGACACATGCGATTACTATTCCTAGAAGACTTGCTTTTCTCAATTGATCCCCCTATAGGTCAACAGATGGGGGAATGATGTGGATGGGAATGAAGGATTGAAGTGAATTTCAATCCTTGAAGTGTACAGATTTACTGTTTATTTATACAGTATCCCTGTTTGGACTCAACGCTTGCAGGTTTAGACATCAAATGCATCCAAAGCTAATGATCCGGATTGCATGATTCAGTTCAATGGATCCATATTGTCAGGGACTCATGCGTCGTTGTAAGCGTGATTTACCGACATATTCAAGCAAAATGCCGATGAGATCGACATGAACCATAAGCAATTCGATAGATATAGGACTATATTGAGGCGGAACGTTGGTCGCAAGCCGTCGCGACTGCGAGGAGGTCATCGTGTTCACGGCGGAAGCACTATGGGTCGAATTGGCAGTCGTCGTCAGGATACTAGTAACCGGGGCCATCTGAGCCGCCTGCGCTCGTTGCATCCTTGAGATTCGCCCCACTCCCTACGTTCGCGTGCTAGTGATGGCAGCTACTGCCCACGACAAACCCCGCTAAAAAATTATCGAGACTTTAAACCTATATGTCAATATGGGTGCCTATAAATCTACTTTAAAACGATCAACTGACTAAACAGAGCACTCCAATAGGACTCCTCACACATGTAGGTGTCGTACGCAAAGACCAGCTGCATAGGAGCATATCGGGTTTCGCAACATGGGTCCGATACTTGCCTTGGCTAAAGCACACTTGACGCAACTAGATCGTGTTCATAGTGGTGCGGTTTCGTTGTTCCATCCATCTATCCATTGACAAAGAGGATTATTCTGTCTACGCTCAAAATCCCGCACTTCCGCTTTCTTAACAGTATCTTTACGGGATTTTTGCTGAACACCCGTATATTTCGCGTCCGTTGTTGACTCACACCAGTCTTAGACTGTCCTTCAAGAAAATAGCGACTTTCACAGCCCCCAAGAAATCAACAATCGAAGATCGCTTTGGGTTGTTCACCCATCGATTTTGAGTTCATTCATGGACGCGTTTGAGCCAAGCATTCAGCCCCAATGATGCCAACGAAACCCAATAGCTATAGACACCAATCAAAGCAAGTGGCATCCTGAGCAAGAGCGGCTCTCTATACGTCTTCAGACCATAGTTTTCAAATTCGAAATATTCATGCTTTTTTGAGAGCAACACAAGCTAATTTGCACGAATAAATCTTAAAATTTTGACAAACACTAGCGCAGGAAGCGACACGCTAAGTGGCCTGTCGATGTGCATATCCAAAACCGAATTGAGTGACAAATGAAAAATCGCAGACTGCTAATTCTGTCCCTTTCGTTTGCAGCCGCATCGCTTGTAGCAATCGCGATCGTCTGTTTGAACATCGGGAACCCCACTCTTGCCGAACGAGACCACATTGAACACATTCGTTTGGAATTGACGAATCAAATTCGAAATTATGAGGACGAAGCCGGTGCACCCCAACACATCGACAATTCTCTGGTCTCGTCCAAAGAGGAAAAATCTCGTTCCACGAGCGTTCAGCCCTCACAATTAGCCACAACAGATCCCAATTACTCGACCGTGTCTACCACTCACGAAATCACGATCGAGAAATCGGCAGATCGCGCCCAAACCGACTCTCCCCATCTCACTAGCGAACCTCGAAAGATCGATTGGTTGGAAGATCCTTCAGCTCTTGATCGACTCATTGAAGCGGCACATGTTGCAGGTCGTGATTGGAGCTTTGCGTGGTTACAACTAACTAGTCCTCAAGATCACGAATTCGTGACACAGACCCTCGCCAATTTGGATGTGCAAGCGATAGGTTTCTCCGGTGATCTGGTCAGGGTCAAAGCGTCTACTGATCGCGAGAGCTTAAATTCGATCATCGAACTTCCATGGGTCAACGGACTTGGGGCATTGCCCTTTGAAAGAAAATTCGACGCCCATCTTGAGCAACAACTGAATGACTCCTCGCCAAACCCCCTACCCGTATTCATAACCGTAATGGATTCGAACATGCAACAGGCGTTCCGACAGGAACTCAAGCAAATTGGAGTTGCAACTGGTTACTTTGATTCATCAATTCGTGCGATGGCTGCGCTTGTCGATCAGAAGCAGCTGGAGTTAGTGTCTAGACTAGATTTCGTCCAGGGGATTGAACCAATTGGAATTGTGGAGATTGCGCATGACTCCGCAATCCCTCAACTAGGTGCAGACGGACTGCGAACAATCGGCAACACAAACGGTGCATATGAGGGAATCAGTGGGGTATCAACACCGATAGCGGTCATGGACACAGGCTTGAACACCAATCACGTCGCGATTTCAGAACTGCGCAAGAGTATTTGCGGCGAGAACTTTGTGGGTTTTGAAGATGACGATCTCTGGTTCGATGATCATGGACACGGAACCCACGTTACGGGAACCGTGGCCGGCAGTGGATACTTTCTCCCAAGTCTAGCAGGAGTAGCTCCAAGTGTAGAACACATTCGATTTGCAAAAGTGCTGTCGTCTTTCGGGTTTGGGGATGCATTGGGAATCATCCGAGGGATGGACTATTTAGGAGAAGAGACGACATGCAATTTCAATGGGAACACACCAGACCCCGTCAAACCTCTTGTCGTCAATATGAGCCTCGCCTTAACAAGCTTGACTAACGACAGCAGAGGATTGGGAGCTAGAAAGCTTGATTCAATGGTCTGGAGCAAAAAGCAGGTCTACGTGGTGGCCAACGCAAACTCCAACATATATGGTTACTCAAACTATAGCGCAGCAAAGAACTCCCTGGCCGTCGCTATGGCGTGGGATAGTGGCGACATAGCCTTTCTCAGTAGCCGGGGTCCGTCAATAGATGGACGACTTCTACCTTTGATCACAGGAACCGGTGTCAGTGTTGTCTCCGCGGAAGGCGGTGGAGCCTGGGATACGTACAGGTCTGCAAGCGGAACCAGCATGGCGTCTCCTGCGGTTGCTGGTGTGGTAGCACTTTTGATGGATGCATCACACGACCACCGGGAGCAACCCGCTCTGGTTCGCGCTCAACTGATGGCGAGTGCAATCAAGCCTGATTCTTGGTTTGAGTCCGACTCAATGTTTCCTCGAAACAACACGAACGGCCCCGGTTCCATTCAGGCGGAATTTGGCATGGGCTTGGCGTCCGCAAGAACTAGCATTCTCAACAACGAATCCGAGAACGGGTGGACGAGTTCAGGGGTCGCAGTAGAAGTAGAGCATGGCGATACCGCCTACACCGACATCGAAGTACCCGAAGGAACAAGTCGAATCGACGTTGTAATGACATGGGACGAACAGGCGACCGATACCATCGCGAATGCGGTGCTAAACGACATGAACCTTTGGCTCGACTACGAGGCTGATTGTGGCGTAGGTCCCTGTGGCGAATACTCGTCTCGTTCAACGATCGACAACGTCGAGTGGATTATCTTGAATAATCCGGAACCGGGCGTCTATCGCCTGAAAGTCGAAGCAGCCCGCGTATATACCGAGGCTCCACGCGTAGGCGTTGCATGGACAGTTATCCAAGGGGATTCCTCTCCCAAACTCTCAATCGAACCAAGTCAGGAAATCTTCGAGACTCCAAACGGACAATCTCATGACCACGATGTGGAACTGACGATTACATCGGACTCCTATGTTTCCTCGGGCACTAGATTGCATGTTGATTGCAGAACTTTGGATGGCGATGCGTGCGGAACGATTGGCTTCAAGCGGAGAAACGATAGCACGGTTTCGAGACGGTATGGAGGCCAAGTTCAACGTGAAGATGGAGTTGAGCTCGTGCTAGAGGAGCAAACTTTCCTAACCATTGGGGAAGTCGCATTGGGTGAGACACAAGACGTCGTCGTGCACTTGAGTACGGAATTTGACGAACCCGTATGGATTTACTTTACCGTGTCTTCTTGGAACGGAGATGGAGACAGTACAGCAGTACTATTTCGTCCTGCGGGGGACGACAGCATGAGTCCCGCAATTGAGAGTCCCGAGAACGCTGCGTTCCTTGGAGCAGTGCCCATCGTCGGCGATCGAGGTTCATTCGATTTCGACCCGCTACGCTCATGGACTGAAGGTGGAGAACCTACGGTTCTCACAACTGGGTTGCGTCCTGCTCGTTCTGTCTGGTTTAAGTGGCAACCTGACGAAACAGGACTGGTCACATTCCAAGTGTCACCGCGATTTAGGGACGATGAACTACTCAACTCGCATGCACCTTCGATTGATGTATTCCAACTGTCTGAGGGGTGCTGTGGTCCTGCAGCGTCTCCCAGAGTCGCGTCATCGGTTTGGTCCGCTCAGTTGTTCGCTCTCGAGGGCTACGAATACGGCGTTCGTGTAAGCCACAACAACGCATCGATACCACTCACGTTGAACTGGATGAGTGGAGAACGTCCAAGAAACGACAACTTTGCTAACGCCGTTGTCTTGGCAGGGGCAAGTGGAGAGACATCGGGTAGCAATCTAGGAGCAACGCTGGAGCCTGGTGAACTATATGGCCAACTTGCTTCTACAGTTTGGTACGAGTGGACTGCCCCCGAAGACGGAAGTTGGCGGTTCCAAATTGAAGATACGCTCATAGTGCAGGTACTGGCTTTTGTTGGAGACACCGTCGGAGACCTGAGACTAGTGTCCGATGTGCGTAGACCAGGCGAGCCGATACAGTTTTCCGCGAAGGAAGGCGGCACTTATCACATCATGGTTGCATCTCCTAGCTCCGACTCCGGGGGATGGGAGTTCGACAAACTTTCGTGGGAAAAAGTCGAAGGGTCCGCTAGCAGCAACGACATGTTCGAATTCGCCAACGTACTAACCGACGACCAAAACGGCAGTCAGTTTGTATCGACGGGTGGCGGCGCGAGCGTGGAACCCGATGAACCGATGGAGAGCGGCATTCAAACTCGATGGTGGAAATGGAGAGCACCAGCAGCAGGAACTTTTACCTGGTATTGGAACGAAGCAACCCTAGATGTTGCAGTCTTTTCAGGCAGTTCGTTTTCGCAACTAGAACCTTCGATGAGAACAGACGACACAACAAGCCGACTGGAATTTGCAATAGACGCTAACCAGGATGAAGAGTATTGGTTTTCGATAGGCCGCAAACAGCACGAGTTTTTGGCCTACATTCCGAGTGTCAGCTCAAGCACCACACTTAGTTGGGGCGCTACACCCGAAAACAACACGCTCGACGGAGCGATCAGTCTCAGTGGTCCACGAGGATCGGAAGACGGCAGTGTTCAGTACGCGACTACTGAATCCGATGGGCTCTCTGGTCTAGGACACTCTTCCCTGTGGTACACCTACGAAGTTGAAGAGTCGGGCTGGTATCGCTTTTATGTTGGTGGGTCTTCATTCCAACCTACCCGCCTCGCGGCGTTTAATCGATCGGGAGAGAATCAAGATCTTGAACTCATTATGGTTTCACGTCCTGGGGGATTCTTCAGCGAATATCCAATCGAAGTCTACGTCTACGGAGAAGCAGGCACTTCAATTGTTCTCCGTGTAGGAAGTACTGTTAGCCATAGTTCAAGTTCATTCACTCTTCGATGGGAACCTAGCTCCGCTCCTCAGTGGTTGCGCTATCTCGGACGGATTGCGCACGGACGTCGCGACGGATCCGGAAACATTGCAAAGCTTCCCACACCCGGGGAATCGGTATTCAATGAAGACGGTACTGCTCTCTATATCGCCACGCAGTCCGGTTTGAACACTTTCAGTCGAGACCCTGAGTCAGGCGAGTTGACTTACGAGAACCGATCCCATGATATTCACCCACAAAGTTTCTTGCTGTGGGATGCCCATAGATCTAGACTCTACGCGAATCACGCCGATATGTGGTGGGTGTACGAACCGGATGAAGATGACTCTCTGAAACTGGCCCTGATCGATGTTCACTACGGATTGGGAACAACGACCACTAGCAATACATACGGTACTCCCTCGTTGTATATGGAACCGGAAGGGAACTTTCTATACCGAACCTTGGCGAACGAACAAACCGTCTATACATTCGATTCAGAAGGCAAGCTCGTTTATTGGGGTGGCTTCGCAGTGCCGCGGCGCGCGATATTTCCTTCCCAACGAGCGAACGATTGGTACAGCACCACCAACAGTACGATCTTCTTGGACAGTCGAATCGTGGGAAGTGCTTTCTTTGAGAGAAACGGATCTCACGCTATGTCGGGCAGAAACACCCGAGTGATTGGATCCAATCATGCTGGCGAGTATGTCTTTGTAGCTGACACCTATGTTGCTTCTGTTCTTCGTAAGGACTTTGAAACTGGCGAGCTATCCAGGGAAGCAAGTGAGAACTTCTTTAGCCTTGGGGTAACCGATTGCGGAGGTGTTTTCGTACGTAATGACAAACTTGCAGCCGATGTAATTTGCGGACGCGGGGGTTATGTTTTCGAGTTCGACTCCGATTCCGAAGAGATAGACCTCTCCGACAACTTCGTGAACGCAGGGTCCTTCTTCCGAGTTCAAGACAGATTTGGGCGAATCGTACCTCGGTACGCTTTAACCGAGTCCAAGTCAGTCACCGCGAGCCCTGACGGTAGACACCTCTATGCGTCAACGAGAGATCACGGTGTTCTCATCTTTGAACGATTTGGCAATCTCGTCATTGAAGAGAACGAAGAGGTAGAAGATGCGACTATCGAACCCAGGCGACTCGATCTTCTGCGAGCCTCGCCGAACCGAGTTCAATTTGGCGACGAGTCTGCAATCGATGGTTGCTTGTCCGCGAGCGGTTGGACGATTGACGGCGTTAGTTACCAGGTTGCAAGTTCTAAGTGGCAAGAACGTAGTTTGGGCGATGAATGGCAAGATATTGATGACACCTTGACCTATTTGCAACTCTGTTCCTACAACCCAGGTGAAGAGAACGAGTACCGCATGGTGGCACAGTTTGCTATTGATGGAGTCCTTGTCGACTACACAAGCAATTTCTTCGCCAACCTGCCATACGATTTCTTGGCTAGCCTTGTGGTCGAACCAGGCTCGGTGACCTTAAACAATCAAACCTACACCGAATGCGCGACAGTCTTTGATACCACCATCAATGAAGTGGTTTATTCCGTCGCAAACTCGAAGTGGCAATCGCGAGAGAATGCGGATTCGCCTTGGTTGGACGTGGATGGTACGGAGACGGCTGGAGAACTCTGTCCCTACGAACCAAGTGACGATCAGGAATATCGCCTAGTCGGAGTTATGACGGTCGCAGGAGAACGTGGCTTTCATCACAGCAATTCCATCACGAAATGACTTGATCTTCTAAAGATTCATGACCAGCGAAGCGTCTTTGAAGAGGACGCTTCGCTGTGAGCTGTTGAGAAAACGCAGCATTGCGGAAGTTGCACGTTACAAACATGCTCTAGACCGCGAAGCGTGACGTCATGGGCCGCTGAAGTCGTGGTCCGTTCACAGCATCCTAGAGCTTGGACGAGCGGAGTCCGATACTCGAGACTTGCTTGCAATGCATCAAGGTGTGCTACCTAGCGATCCAATAGCGCAAGCGGACCGTTAAGGACCAACGACTCATTTCGCTGATCTTGGTCGTGTTTTCTATGCCCGAAATAGGATGATTGATGTAGCCCGCCTGTTGCTTCAAGTTACCCGTCATGACGTAGGATAGTTTCAATCCTAGAGAAATGTCTTCTCGAACGTCCCAATCAACTCCTGCCGAAACATTGGCATTCAAGACCGTATCCATCAGATTGACGACCTGATGAGAGTTGTAGAAGGATGCTGGATACTCTGCATCGCACGGTTCACGAACACACTCGTACCTCGAACTGAAGTAAAGGCCTGACAGCTTTGCTCGGGACAAGCCCGCACCGGCTCCAATATAAGGGTCGACGGGCAAGTCAGCGAGTGGCAGGTCCATGTAGATGTTAAGTGTCAGACTGCTGGCCGATATGCTGTCTATTCGGGTTTCGTCTGAGTACGAGTAATTGTCAGTGCTAGCTGACTCTAATGTTGATCCATCCAAATGGCTGATGCTATCGAACAATTGATTCAGGTCGCTCTTTCTGTTCGATGCAGCAATTTCTAATCGGTACTTGCCGAATGACCTCCCTACTGCAGCCTCAAGATTGCTACCAACATCTGCATCCAAGTCGTAGAACCACCTGTAACCCGTTGGTTGATTAGCACACGCATTGGTCGGATAGCAGATGTTGTCACCGTTGAATCCGGCTTGTCTCAGGGTATCGGACACCATGAATCCAGCACCAACCTCGAGATACCATTCAGCATCCTGTGCCGTGACGGGCATTCCAATGATCGAAATTAGGAAGGTGATCAACAAACGGTTCATTAGGGTCATTTCCATAGCGGACTTTCAGTCAATCTATTGGCGTGGCACTTAGGCCGAAGTGTAGTTGACACTCTGTGGTTTCTCCAATCACATTCAATTGAAGACTAAGAGCTCGGTGAAGCATATGTGGGCTTGCATCTGTTGCGCCTTAATTCTCAAGAATGATTGTAGAAACAGTCAACGGGATATGTCCCTTTCGTTAATGGCTCAAACTTAAGAGGATGCAGTCCACCATTGCGTTCCGGGGTACGAGGTTTGTTCCCGAATTCACGGGGAAAGCCCTTTCGTTTGCATCAAATTCACAGTTTTGTCAAGCGCAGCCATAGAAGGAGTTGGAAATATTCGAGCACATGCCATTGCGTTCGATGTGAGAGTACTGTGGACGTGATGTTGTATCTGGGTCGGTTGCGTAATCTCTTCATCGTCGTCGTATGATCATACAGAGACAAGCGACGGACGAGTCGCCTGCTGATCAAAATCACGTAGTCTAATAGCAAAAGGCAAACCCCGTTTTACCCAATGGTTAAACTTTCTAGGTGACTCGGAGAATTACGATCCGACGAGGTTCGGATCGGAAGACCGCGAACTGCGTGCAGTCGATGTCACCAGGCGTTAGTGTGACATAGATTCCAGGAGATGGGTTGTTCGCTGGTAGTCACGTCGACGAGCCAAATCGAGAGATGTTTCGTTGTTGCCATTGACGACGGTTGGATCCATTCCAGCTGAGAGAAGAAACTCAACAATTTTTACGTTTTCTTTCCACCAAGGATTTGCGGCAATGTGCAGTGCCGTGGATCCTAAACTATCTCGAAGCCGGATGTCGCACCCTCTCTTCAATAGCAGATCTACGGCTTTCTCTTGCCCTTCTCCGACCGCGATCATCAGGGGAGTCAATCCGTACGAGCGTGCCGACGCTTGAGACGGAGCGGACAAGCTCCAAACTAGGTCGCTCTCTGGTTGACTCTCCGAGTTTATGTTTGCCCCCAGGTCGAGCAGCGTTTCCATCACGTCGATCCACGAATAGATTGAAGCAAGACTGAGTGCAGAACATCCTAGTGGAGACGGTTTCTCGATGTTCGCACCGGCTTCAGCGAGACTCTTAACCATCGCTGGAGCTGCTTCGTTGTAACCATGTACGCTAGCCATGTGCACAGGTGACCACTCGATGTGGTTCAACGCTTCGATCTCCCATACGAAGAATCCAGCACGCTTGAGCGGTCGATTGGGATCGTCGCCAACCGAGAGCAGTCCATCGACAGAACACTTTTGACCACGGATGATTGCCCAACCCATAGGCGTCAGGTGCTCTACCTCAAGGCCGAGTTGTTCGGGATTATTCTCACTCTTGATTAAGTCCTCACGACCTAAGGCACAAGCGCTATGTAGATCACAGGTAAATCCAGCAGTGAGCAGATCGTCTGCGTATTCCGATTCATAGAACGCAACCAGTTGAAAAGCACTCAGTTCGCTTGAATCATCAAGGCCTACGTGCTGGCGACTCTTTGCATGTTTTTGAAGTATGAGGGTTCGAAGTAATTCCCAGTCTCTGTCGGCTATGGCCTTTTCTATGGACACTTAAGCTCTCTCAACTCGACTTTGAACGACTCAATTCCTGATCGTTTGCGATCCAACGTTCGGTAAGTAACCAGACGGACCGCAGAGGAATGCGAAGTTCCTTGGAAAGTCTGATGTAGGAACCAACATCTGAAAGTCTCCCATTCGCGTCTCGGTCTGTCATCGACTTCCATTCATCCCACAATCGATCAGCTTCCTCGTCCGTAGGTTCGTGTGGTCGACCTGCATTGGTGAGATCATCCCGCTCGCGTCGTCGACGAGTATATTCCCTTGTACTCATTCCGTAGAACTCACGAAGCATTTCGAACGGTGCATCTCGCTCAATGAGTACCTGTACGTGGTCGTCGATTTCGCTTTGGTCCTTCATATAGCGAACCATGGACCAAAAGACCTCTCGGTTGAGTTCAATCGATACGCAATGCGAACGAAGAGAACCCGTGTGATAGAGATCACGAATTCCGATGCGCTTCATCGCCTCGATTTCTCGATTGCCAACTTGCATTTGCCTCAAAGCTGCAAAGTCTCCTTCAGCGATGCACCGAATCGCATACATCAAAACGGCCGAAGTAAGTTCGGCCTCCTTGGTTTTGATCATGTGAACACCTGATGGTGATTAGAAAGTTCATGCTTGAATCAGTGATCAATGAAATGTTTCCTAGCGATAGATAGTGATTATTTGTACAGTATTGTAGCGTACAGCCTTAGAAGGTTCCAATCTTCTCAAAACTCTTCAGACAAAAGTAGAGATTTCTAGAGATACTTCTTGAATCTTGAACTCGCAATTGACAAGGCCAGTCCATTGATCAGAGCGAAGATTGAAATCGTCCAAGCGATGTCTAATGTCCACGGCCACGCGATCAGAGTAACGGTGTAGACTAGCGATATAGGTCCCAACAATCGGGTGGAAGTGTTGTATACCCAGGAGCTCTCGCGGCCACCTGACCATCTACGTATTTCTCGTCTCACCAAACCGTCGGTCAAGCCGATTGCAAAGAAAAAGGCCATCACAGCCCAACCAACGGTCATGGCAGCAACACGAAACGAAATCTCACGAAGCAAACTTGCAGTTGTATGGGAGTGCCGAGAAATGGCCCGATGCATGTCGTCGAGAAATCGCACCGGAAGAGACATCGACTCGGGGCTCCCGGCTGGACGCTTACTTCTCATTTCCCACTCGGCTCTTGAGCTTCCGAACACAAGATCCACGAGTCCAAGATAGAGCAATCGAACTTTATCGACAGTTTGAACGGCAAGTCCATTGCAAGAGCGAGCTGCTAGAAGTTCATATTCCTCCGCAGTTCTGTTTTGAAGCCGCGATCCGTCATGCGCTTCCCACAGTCGACCCATGCCGCCGAACTCCACAATGATCGCAACGCAGAGGGCGAATACGATGCTGAGAAGCGTCTGAATTTTCCACGCTAGAAGTGCGCCGATGGGACTTATGCCCACCGATCTCTTGGAAGGAGCTGTGCTCAAGTCCGACTATTGCATGCTACTGGTTTGTAGCTATTGATGAGATGTCCTTTCGGATGTTGGACTGTTTCAGTGCATTCAAAAGGTCAGTTAGATTTGTCGGCATGTGCGGATCGTTTGTATTGCGAGGCAGAGGAAATTTCACCTTCCACAATGATCCTCCTTCCAGAAGAGCAAACGCCTGTCCCCGAGGAAGGGCTACTATGTCCGATGGATTCAACGTAAGCTCTTCACTTACCGAGAGCCGATCCTCATTGCGTGCTGTAAAGGAGAACTTGCCATTGCTTTCCTGAGTGTCAGAGGCTCCTGTTGCGCTCGCTAGTCCCCTAACCTCCACTCTTGGAAGTTGCTTAGTTAGTATCTCAGCCGTCGCAAGTTCCTTGACCCTCAACATAATGAGTGTGTTGAAGTTCCCAGTTACCTGACCCGACTTAGCCTTGCTTCCAACTCGAGCTTCAACATCTGAAATCGTTTGGGTATAGGCGGTCACCTGAAATCCAGTCCCGCCCGACTTATTCAAGAGCGGTACAAACTCGTCTCCAATGAGTTCATTGAATTCATCGGCGTGGATGCAAACTTGAGGCGGGCGTTCAAAGGGTTGGTTCTCCCCGTTTACTCCAAACTTGTACAAATAGCCAGCAACTGAGACAAGGTCTGCAAACATTGAGTTGCCGACTGCTCCTGCGACCGTAGTATCGGATAGTGCATCTAGTCCAACATAGACGATTCCTTGATTTCGAATTACGCTAAGCCATTCCATCAACGGACGGGGATCTGTGTTGCCTTCAACGGGAGAAATCAACTCGGACACTGGGCCGGTTGTGAGTTTCTCCATCAAGGGTCCGACGGAGGATACGATCTTGTCAAAGTATGTTCGATCATACTTGAAGGCCGAGACTAGCCCTTCCAATACTGGATCTTCGATCTCAACTGATTGAACGTATTGATAGAGAGCGACGGCTTTGCGATCTCTTCCTTTCAATGCGGAGGAGAGATTTCTCTGGTTTATTGAGCGCTCAAGCTGCTTTACCTCCGCAGCCCATCCTGCTGGTTGTGTCCGCATGAGGAAATTTCGAGTGTATTCGATAAATAACGGTTCAATATCATTGATATATTTCCTAATCTTAATGTAGTTAGGAACCTGTCCCAGAGCGACCAATGCGTGTGCGATGATGTTCACAAAACGCCACGCAAACTCACGAAACGCATTTGAATTGCCACTGCCCGGCAATTGATTGGCAATTCGCGTGGCTACTTCCGTAATACGCGAAAACCTTCCAATTGCGTTGTACCTACACGATGCCTCCGGATATCCTAAATGGAACATGAAGAATTCTTCGACGCGTCCCCATCTCTTGGCCTCTGCATAGGTTCTCTGAAGCAATTCGGTATCCCCCTTGGGATCAAACACGAGAACCACGTGTCCGTCGCGAATGTCTTGGGAAATGAGTAGTTCTGCCAACCTCGTTTTGCCAACCCTAGTCGTTCCAAGCACAAGCGTATGACCTACCCTGTCCGCCGAATTGAGCCAAACCGATTTCTTTTTCGGTTCGACACCGTGCAATTCAGGACGCCCGCTCAATGGCATGGGCGAGGTAGCCGATCCTTGTTTACTCTGTTCAGAACAAATCGCTCGCAGCGCACTGCGAGGAGTCAGATAACTCTGGCATTCTGGTCGTCTTGTGTCTGCTAGGCGCTGAGTGTGTTTTTGAGTCCATTGAAATCCTTCACCAAGAAAAACCATTCCGTTCTTTTGAGGAATTTTCGTTGGACTCATCGACCAGCTCCGACTTCGAATGAGATTCCTCTGATAGTGCAGAATCGAAAGCCCTTGGACTAATCTAGCCAACGCGAGAACTGCAAGTGCAATGGAGACTACCCAACAGAATGATCGAGGCAGTAGCAGATGTCCAGGAATGACCATGAGAAAAGTGGATGCGGCGGTACAAATACCAGCTGACCAGAACTCAACGGGGGCGCGAAGAAGCGCTTCAACAGGGTATTTCAAGTATCTGATTTGTGGTTGAGGTTCTCTGGAACCAGGGCTTGGCTTATCGTGTGCAAGCGTCTAGCAGGATTTTCAATTCCCTAAGACTTGGACCTAATGGTTTCGAGATTGAGTATCTTCGATCAAGGAACCAGTTCTAGTGGGAATTTTTGTGCCTTTCCTTTTCGAAATAGCATCAGGTAAGGCACAGTGAGAATATTCGGTGCAAGCTCGCTGAGCGTTCCGTTATCGAGATTTAGCGAAACCTTGCCTAATTGCACCTCCGAGGGACTGATCTGCACTTCCTGAGCCCAGTTTCGAATCGCCTGTTGATCCGCTCCCTCTACATTTACAAAGTAGATGTCGATACTTTTTACTTCGTTCTGCAATTTTGAGATTTGTTCGTATACAACCGAACATGCAGGGCAATCTAAGGTCGCAAAGAATAGAATTCGATCATCCGAACTGAGCTTTAAACCATTGTTTCTATTGATATTTTGCAACCTCTTGGGATCTATTAGCGGTATCCCTTTGGTCAATTCCGCTATTACTTGATCGTATGCTCGCTGAAACTTCAGCACACGTTCTGCATCTTCAAGCATGAGTTGCGCCCACATCTGCGCATACCGTTCCCTCTCCGCTTCGGACTGAGCATGAATTCCCAAAACTTCGATGGGAGAAATCTTTTCTGAACTCAATCGACCTCTAATTCCCAGCATCAGCAAGTTGTGCCGCTCCCACTCCTGAGGGCTTAAACCCCATAGTTGAGCTTTATCGATCTCAGAGATTGGAAGTGGTACGGATGGAGTGTCCAACCTATCCACCTCGACGATTGCAGTTGATGTGACAGACTGAGAGTTTGCATTCAGTGAAAAGAGCGAAAGAACGGTACAGATTAAGAAAGTTTTCATGTATCAGAGTCTTCAGGTGTTTCAAACTTCAGCTTGGATCGATCCAGGGGACCTTCATCGGTATCCATGAGTTTGTTGGAATCCTCGGTCTTGTCCGCAACCTCGTCACTTTGGTCAGGCGTGTTCGACGTGGTGTCTGTTCTCTCGCTTGGTGTAAAAGAGAGGTCACGATAAGGTATTTTCTCGGAGCGAAATCGACAATTTGAAGCATAATGCGAATTGATAGGTACATTTCGTTCAGCTTTCAGTGCAATTTCTTCATCATTTGGACTATCGACTTGATCCGAAATGAGAAGCTTGACGACCACTACGACTGCGCCAATTGCTAGTGCTACAGGGGGGATGATCATTCTTGGGCTTCCTTCGACGACTGGTCTTTACACTGTTCAAATGCCACCAGTCGATAAATGGGGTCTTGTACGAGGTACCACACAGGACCCGCGAGAGTCTCTAGGATGGACTTGAGAGTCATGGGCCCTAACGAACGATGAGACTTCGGAAGTGGCAATGCAAGAAGAACCTCCATTTTCTTGTCCACTTTACTCCCGTGTGCAATTTGATAGCCCTGCTCTTCAAGCACGTAATCGACTGCATCACCTACAGTTTTCACTGAATCCGGAAATTCGACACTCGAGACTGTCAGGAAAATATCCTGTTGGGCAGAAGTTGGTATTGGTTGAACCGAGGAATACCGTCCCACTTGAATTTCTTCCTCGGCGACAAGCGTTAAACTCGAGAAATGCACTACAAACAGGCACGCGAGCCCTCGTTGGATTGTGAACGGTTTCATAGAACATGGTCTAGTTGAGATGCGAGAAGTGTGCAGAAAGCCAAGAGAAATAGAACGAATTTCCCTAGCGCAAGTTGTCGAGATTTATCCACAGTCGTACTCTCAGGCGCAAAAAAGATCTCTAATTCTCAAGAATGTTCCCGAGTTTCTTCCAGAGATCAAGCTAGAAAGAGGAGTACAAATTGAAAAGCGGGTGCCGTGTTGATTCGACACCCGCTTCATCACTGAACTTGAGAATTTGATTAGCGAATTGAGGTTAGTGCTTTTGACCAGTTCAGGCAGTTTCGACCTGACAGCGCTTGCGCGATCTTGTCCCGAGGCTACTGCTCGTGTAATTCTCTACCAGAAACCACGATGGGAACTGTAGGTACCCTTTCGTATGTCCAGTTTGCAAAAAATGCTTTCTCAACAACCGTTTACGGCAGTTAACTTACCATTTTTCAGAAAAGCGAATTGAGAAGATGGACCCATCGCCGTTCAACGGTAACCTCTTCAAGGATCCTAGAGGTTCACGCCACGAATACCGCGCGGCACGGAAACATCATTCGGATGCAACTCTAGGGAATCTATCTCTAAGTGCGAGAGAAATTGTCTCCAAAACGTGGAGAGATTCTCAGAATAGTGCTTGATTTCCTGGCATTAAGTCTGCATGCTCAAAATCCACTAACAATCTGAATTTAACAGCACTTTCTTATGTTAAGTAGGCACTAATACTTCTAACAGCACATGTACGCGTCGCCTCGCGCTCTGTTTTGGCCGAAGACTCGCTGATAGCTCGCTGTGATACAGAAGATCTACGAGAAATCTCGTTAGTCCAGGTGCGTATGCACCCAGACTAACGGATTTCTTCCCTGATGGCCCAGTGCCCTACTGCGCGGGTAACCGAATGGTCAAGACCGGCTCACCATCGTCTCCACCGTGCGCTAGCACTTGCAGGACAACAGTTCGTGAGATCTTTGACTTGCCATCTCTTGGAACTCTCTCCAGACGGAATCGCATGCGATCCGCAGAAGGAGAACGTGTACGTACGAAGTCAGCGCATTTGCTGACGACAGCGTAGAGACGGGAATACTCGGTTTGTGGGATCTGACGCTTGGAATCTTCGTCAGACCACACAACGCAGTCGTCCCAGACGGCTTTGGTCAATGCGACCGGCCATCTGAAACCGACCTGTCGGGACATATCGCCAATGTCGAATATTTCGTCATTGGCAATGGCATCGGCACGAGATCCAGTGTAAGCCGGATCAAGAGCCTTCTGCTCAGGGTTGTCGTTAAAGAAGTCTGTCATGACTTTCTCCGAGGGTTGAAAAAGCCGGGCAGACCCCTGCCCCGACGGGAAGTGGAACTCCCCGGCCGGGTTGGAATATAGAGAGCGAAGCACTCAAGCTGCAAGCTAAAAGCCTGCTGCAATTGCGCTAAGCAACGTTTTCGATCTCTGATACCGATACGCCATTGACGCGAGCCCAGTCGATACCGACTAGTCTCGCTTTCAAATTCACGCCAACTTGACCCTCTTTGGGACCCTGTCGGTAAGTAAATGTCGTGGCATAGAGGCCGTTCAATCGAAAGCGCACCAATACTTTGTCGCCTTGCTCTACATTGGGCGCCAGATGGCGAATGTAGGAATGCGTAGTACGTCCAGCGACTTGACAGTCGATGTACGTGTATCGAACGCTCTCGTCTACGCCCCGGAGGGCGGATATAGTCACCGCCAGAGTCGGTAGACCATCTGCAGGTTCGAATTCTCGAATTCTGCTGATGTAACCCACTCCGGTTGTTAGCAATGCGAAGTTCTTCGCACTCCCAATTGTGGCCATCGCACTTCCTCCTGGATGGTGAACAATACATCTTCGACATCCTGTCGAAGTTGTGACAGAAACATGGTTTCGTCTGAGACAAACCCATGCACGCTTGTAGGGTCGGACGAGTTTCCCGTGGAAAACTCGTCTGGGCGTCGATTTCACGACCCGACGACGCCTCTACCACTGAAACGCAGTGGCCACGCATGTCTATTTCAGAAATCGTCAAGTATCGTTTTCCTGAACAATTTCTTCGATTTCAATAAATGGAGGTAGCGCCTCGCCCGCTCCGGACAGAATCGGAGGTGCAAATGCAGCTCTTCGTTTGCCTTCCAATATGTCCTGTGGAATAACTCCCATGTATCTCTTTGCAATCTGTCCGTCTGCTTGCCAGGAGTGTGAATTTGCTCTATCAATCCCCAAGTGTCTGAATCGCAAGGGAATGTTGAACACTCCGCGAATTTTTGACGCCACTGAATGAGTTATCGAGGTCGTGTCCCGCCTTGCCAATCGACCGATGTGACGAGCAGTTAACAGTTCGCAGGCGAGAGAGTCAAACTCCGCCAGCATTTGTGCAGCTCGATAGGCGTAGGGAGATGCAAATCGCAACTTTATTCGGAATGGTTCGCGATTTTGCGCCGGAACGGCAATAAATGGCCTACCCGTGTCAAACAGCTCTTGTACTGACTCACGCTCCAAGCTGATTCGGGCGTCGACTGTCGAAATGGCGTCGTGAATCTTGACCAGCCACCAATCTGCAAACGGATCATTGGCCTGTGCAGCATGCCAAATCAGCCTCAATCGATCCGCGAAACCTATCAGACCTACGATTTGAGCTTTTCCCTTTGCGCGCCGACCTCTAATCAAGAGTTGCGCATAGGTAGTTTGAAGAGTCAACCAAACATCGCTTCGCAACGGTTCGAAACTCGCGTTTCGGGTTTCGCTGATTGAGGAACTGACACCCAAGGCTTCTGCAAGACGCAGTGCAACCACAATAGCCCCTTCCGATTTCCATTTGATAGTTACTGATTATTTATACAGTGTATATTTATACAGTAAATGAGGAAATAATTCAATGGATGAAGAGAATATCCATAGAAATCGAAGCAGGTCACTGACTGGGCATGTGTATCAACTCACACTGCTAGCGCCAAACATAGGCGATCAATTGCTGGCACAAGCTATGGTTAGATCGAGAGATTGGTCCAATTGCCTCTGTCAGCGTACGCTCTAAGTCATTCAAAGGAAGATGAAGCTACACGTACCTCTTGAGATAATTTTCGATCTTGGGCTGCTAGAACAAGGTAGGATTCGTAAGAGCTGAGTGTTGGTTACCTCTAAGTTTCGGCATGATCTGAAATATTGGTACTACGGTGTACGAGAGAATGAACACCAACAGCACAAACTGCTTTGATTAATCTGTAAAACGTACCTATACGGACATATTTTTTCTATTAGTCAAGCGAACGAGCCTCTGCTATGTCCTATTCTCCAGTCAGTTTATCCTGTAGGGCCACGACTTGAGAGAGGTTCTGGTGGGTCTGTGCGTCTGTTTTTGCGAATCAACCGGACAGCATCCCATAGATCGATCAATGCCCTCCAATCTTCATCATTGAGTTCGGTCCACACAGTCACATCTAGCGGTCGGTCGTGAGATCCAGCGAAAACGTCTAAGTAGTTCCATAACTGGTACTGTGTCGTCGACGAGTCACAGTCTGGCTTCGCAACAATTTGGTACCCGAATTGCGTTGACACATTTATTATACATTTGTTCAGGTTATAGCTATTGCACAGATGTGAAGCCGCAGTCCAAGCAGACTCTCGAAGCTCACCAATCGTGCGTTGAGCAATAACTTCCCGCTCTTTGCTTACAGTGTCGTTTGAAGAAAGCGTGGTGTTGCAATCAGGCTGATTGACTCCATCGCTTGAGGAAGTTTTCGTTATCTCATCACGATTAGACTCGGTCGTTTTTTCGACTAAGACAGGTCCTAGCGATCGGTTCACGGGATCGGTCGATGCAACGGGATTACCATCATCGTGCGAAACAAGCTCATCGAGTCCGTAATACGGCTCTAAGCCACTAATCTCACCCAGGTAATTTGCCTTGTACCTGACTCTCTCGATTAAGTCTTCGACTTCAGTGCTTTGTGATGCTGCCTCCTTAAGCAGACGTGCGTAGAGTTCTTTGAAATTCGCACTCAGTTCAATCTGGTCTTGCCAGTGTTCGTTCGCTTTGGTTTCAATTTCACGCAGTTCGCGCACGTCGATCATGCTCAATTTATTGAGTACCTCAATGGAAACTCTTGGTTGAAGCCGATGCACGAGATATTCCATGTAGCTAAAAGCCGACTGGCTAATGGGGTACCCATTCGAAACCAGAAATAGAACAGCATCACGCTGAGGCATGGTCTTCGATGGTTTGCTGTTACGTTCAGAATCCACGATGTGTACGATGGCAATCGCTCTGGATGCAAAACTGTAGCGCTTGTGTACGTGATTTGTGATGACGTGCGCCAATTGTGCCCTTGCCAAGCCAGGCCATTCAGAGACAACGCATTGAACGGTGGCAAAGGATTCTTCTCCTGTCTCATCGTAGAGTCGAGACAGTACCTGAAGCCGAGAATTTCCACCCGCGATAGGGACGAAGACTTTTTCGTTCGGGACTTCTGCCACAACGAGAGGGTTCTGTAGGCCCACATGCTTTATGGATTCGTACAGTGACGAGTCGAGCACGTGATGTACTGAATTGGGCTGGTATTGAAGTGGCTCAATCTCATCCAGACTTAAGAGCCGCTCCTTCGCTGTCTCGAATGTAAAGTCTTCAGGCAATGTGGCTTCGCTGAGTTTGGTAGTGGGCACCAATTGCTTCGAGTTAGTCTGTTCTTGTATTTGATTATATAAACATTTGTACAGTATTAGTGTAGGGCACTGTCATGTCTCGAGTATCACAGGGCTCCACACAAGAGCAAACTTCTATCGCACAGATATTTCTGCGCTCACGCAGAACACGCTAAGTTCGGCGGATGAATTCTCCGAACCGGATCTCAATGGAATCAAACGAACCCAACTACACTTTGAGAATAATCAAGTGAAGAGCCGAGTCCCTAGACAACTCCGTATGCAATCATGGTATCGGCGACCTTCTTGAAGCCCGCTACGTTCGCACCGGTTACGTAGTCGACGTGTCCCCCGATTTGTGCACCATGTTGAATGCACTGCTGATGTATTTCGGACATGATGGTTCGAAGACGTCGATCCACTTCCTCTCGCGACCAACTGAAACGGATCGAGTTCTGACTCTGTTCCAATCCGCTTACAGCGACTCCACCGGCATTCGATGCCTTTCCCGGTGCGTGAAGAATCTTCTTGTCGGCGAACGTGTGAACTGCATCCACAGTGAGTGGCATATTTGCTCCTTCAGACACAGCAACGACGCCGTTTGAAATTAGTGACTTGGCATCTTTCGCATCAAGTTCATTCTGTGTAGCGCACGGCATCGCCACTTGGCAGTTCACGCCCCAAGGTCGCAAGTTGGCGTGAAAGTCCACTCCCCGGTATTTGTCTGCAAATTCAGAAATACGGCCTCGCCTTCGTTCCTTGAGATCCTGAACGAACTTCAACTGATCCTCGTTGATCCCGTTTTTGATGTGCACGAAACCTCCAGAATCGCTGAGCGTAATTACTTTGCCGCCCATCTGAAGTGCTTTTTCCGCCGCGTAAATCGCGACGTTTCCACTTCCGCTAACTGCAATGGACTTGTTTCGCAGAGAGTCTCCAAAGTGGTTGAGCATGTTCTCGCAAAAATAGACACATCCGTATCCCGTTGCTTCACGGCGAACTTCACTTCCCCCATAGTCAAGGGATTTTCCCGTTATCACACCAGACCATCGATTCCGCATTCGCATGTACTGAGCGAACAAGTAGCTGATTTCTCGTGAGCCCACACCGATGTCCCCAGCAGGAATGTCGATGTCTTCGCCAATGTGTCGGTGTAGCTCGGACATAAAAGACTGACAGAACCGCATAACTTCTCGGTCACTCTTACCTTTGGGGTCAAAGTTTGATCCACCCTTAGCGCCACCCATTGGTAGACCAGTCAAGCTGTTCTTGAAGATCTGTTCGAATCCCAGGAATTTGAGCACGCTTTGATTGACAGTTGGATGGAAACGAAGTCCACCTTTGTACGGCCCCAACACGTGGTTGAATTGAACGCGCCAACCGCGATTAACTTCGATAGCACCCGAGTCTGTCTCCCAAGTAACGCGGAAACTCACGATACGATCGGGTTCCGTTACCCGCTCAAGTACTTGTTCTCTACCGTATTCGTCGTGTTGCAAGTACCACGGCATCACCGCTTCAACGACTTCCGCTACCGCTTGATGAAATTCAGTTTCGTAAGGATTTCGTTTCCGAAGACCGACCAAGAATCGATCAACTTCCTTTTGGTGCGTGGTTTTGGCAACCAATTCCATTTCTCCTTTTGTCTAGTTCGTAAAACGCGTAAATTCTCGACGCCAATTATCCTAGTTTTCGGTGACTTCGACATATCTGATCGCTGTGAGTTGCCCGAGCCGTTTGACGAATACGATATGTACCTTGAACAAAACTTGACTGGAGAGAGATTCGATGAAGGTAGGACTTTGCGGTTTGGGCGACAGAATTGGATACTTGGCTGAGATCTTCCGCCTGAACATTCCTGACTTCGAACCTGTCGCATACGCGGACCCCGCTAACGTGCCCAGTGGATTTCGCCGCATGGATTCAGACTTCGCTCGAAAACTTCGTGGCTACCAAGATCTTCAAACTATGTTGGATCAGGAACCAATTGACTTGGTAATGATCGGTTCTCCGAATGTCTTTCACTGCGATGACTTGTGCATGTCTCTCGATGCCGGCTTGAAGATCTTCTGCGAGAAACCCGTAGTTGTTTCGGAAGAGCAAACCCTTCGGCTGTTGAAGAAGCTGAACGAATACGGAACTGATCGCGTCATGGTCGGGCTGGTATTGAGATATGCGCCCCTCTATAAGGATTTGATTCGATCCTACGAATCAGATGCACTTGGAGAAGTCATGAGCATTGACGCTTCGGAACACATAAGACCCGCACACGGTGCCTTTTTCTTTCGGGACTGGAGACGAAAGAGCGAACTAAGTGGAGGCTTTCTTCTCGAGAAGTGCTGCCACGATCTTGATCTTTATGCAGGTCTTGTGAAATCTCGACCCTCTAGAGTCGCAAGTTTCGGAGGGTGCTCTTTCTTCACGGAACGCAATCAACATCTTGAAGAAGAACCTAGATACAAGCGGTGGCCTTCCAACTGGAACGATACGTCTAGTTCTTTTTGTGGCGATTCGGACATTGTGGATCATCAGACCGCGTTGATTGAGTACAAAAACGGAGTGAGACTGTCTTTTCACACGAATCTTCACGCTCCGAACGCAATTCGACGCTTCTGTGTGATTGGAAGCAAAGGGATGGCAGAAGGTGATTTTGCAAAGGGCTCATTAGCCATCCACAGTTCTCATTCAGGTGAGATCGAATTCGACAAGCAATACAAACGAGACGGTATGTCGGTCCACTATGGCGCCGAAGCGGAAATGGCTTCAGATCTGTCAAATCACCTACACGAAAATGCACCGTTACCAGTTTCGGTTATTGATGCGCTCGAAGCAGGATTAACCGCAATAAGAGTCGACGACGCTCGTCGAGCTGGACAAGTTTTGGAAATGAGCTCTACATGGAAGCGATTTGATGACGCGGCAAGGAATTGCTAGAAGGCAGACGAACCGTGTAGTCGCAAGCCAAACCATCTTCGTAGATTCATCGTGCATACCTACGCCTCTCCCGCTAAGTGTCGCCTCTCACTCAAGAATCCACCCAACAGGTTGGGGGCAATGAATCATGCGACATGTCGTTGCGAGTGATCTACAGTCTGTTCTATTGCACGCCAGATTGGTCAGCAGTGCCTAGAGATCGGCGACAAACCATCCATTAGTCGCTTGTTCTTGGACCCTTATTGATGAATTTCTTCGCTGTAGTCCAAAAGACACAAACTGTGACAAATGCACATGTTCCAAACACGAACCGTACAAAGAGAGGCCAGGAGACACCGTACAACAGGGTGAAACAAATGCCTGTGACAATGGTCATTGCGCTGAAGAAAATACACTGGTAGATCCAATACACCCTTACTTCAGCCATTTCTTCTTGATTGGCCATAATTAATTAATGAAAGCGTCTCCCAACAAGAGCAAGTAGCAATCCACCCACCTCATAATTGAAGCTGTTCCGAAGACGATACCTAGCCCTGCCAGCACTGCAGCAGCAATTGTCACTACCATTCGAATCCGAGTGAGTCTAGCTCGAGTTACTCCTAAATTGAATAACCACATCGATGAAGCCACTAGGAACGCGGCAATTACACACGTGACACTGATCATTACCCAATCCAGTAGCGAACAGGTGTCGGCTCTGAAAAAGAGAGTCGCATCGCTAGGTCCTGCCTCTAGAGCGAGAGCGATGCTGATGTCTACTATTCTCACAATTGATCTAGTGACAGGCATGAGGACACGAAGTACCAACAGGAATGCACTGCTACTGACTCCTTAAGCACTCTCTAGGGTCGCTTGATCATTGTAAGTCGGCACCAACACCCCTAACCCCATTTGCTTGCTTGCCAGTACGTTGTATTTCGCCAACTGTGACCCGAAAGACACAATTGGCGTTGAAAATCTGTTCCTCCTACACTTGAACTCACATTCAGGCAGGAACAGTGTGCTCGGACCTTTCAACAGTCAATACTGAGCGAACGAGCACAGTTCAATTCATACCATATCAGCATAGACCACAATCGGCACTCCTGAGTTCGCAAGACATGACTGAAAAAATATCGGTACCCTCAGCCTTTCTTGAGCAATGGAACCTTCGTAAACCTTCTGTTTCAGGACCGAACGGTGTCGTGGCCACGCAGCACTATGTAGCATCCGAAGTCGGTGCAAACATCTTGCGACGAGGTGGAAATGCAATTGACGCCTCTGTGGCATCTGGACTTACTTTGGGTGTAGTCGAGCCTTGGATGAGCGGAGTTGGTGGCGGAGGATTCATGACAATCTATCTTGCCGATCAAGACAAAGTGTCTGTAGTGGAGTTTGGTATGAAAGCACCACTTGACTCTGCTTCTGGTGACTATCCGCTGACGGGGCGTGCAACCGGTGCTTCATCGTTCAACTGGCCCGAAGTTGAAGGCAATGTCAACGTACACGGTCCGCTATCGATCGCCGTTCCGGGACACATCAAGGGCATGGCACTTGCTCTTGAGCGATTCGGTACGTGGGATTGGAAAGATGTCATCGAGCCCGCTTGTCGAATTGCCGAAGTGGGCTTACCTATGAATTGGTATGCCACACAAATGATTACAAACAACGCGCGACTGATGCGAAACTATAGGCAAATCAGCAAGACATTTCTTCCGGATGGACTTCCACTTCCTGCTCTCAATGCTCAAGGTGAGACTCTCCGAGTTCCTCTCGGAAATCTGAGCTCGACCTACAGAACTCTTCAACGTGAAGGTCCTGAATCCTACTATTCAGGCTCTGTTGCTGAACTCATCGCATCTGATCTTGAGAACGCAGGATCCAAAATTCGAGAACGCGACCTAGTCGAGTATGAAGCTTTTGTCGATGAACCGTTGGTCACTAATTACCGTAGTAACACTTTGAGCGCTCCCAGGAGGCGTTCTGCCGGTCCAACACTTAAGAGAACACTGAACGAGCTCGAAAGCAAAATGAGTCCGACTGGTCGTGGTACTCCTCATGCAGGTGACTATCAAACCTATGTCCAGACGCTCTTGGATGCCTATGCGTATCGACTTGAGAATCTAGGCGACGGTGAGCAAAGGAAAGTGTCGGGAGCCACGTCACACCTTTGCACCGCCGACTCGCACGGAAATCTGGTTTCACACACACAAACGATCATGTCGACGTTTGGGTCTCAAATCATGCTGCCACAGACTGGCATAGTCATGAACAACGGCATGATGTGGTTCGACCCTGTTCCCGATCGGCCTAATTCGGTCGCTGGGGGTCGCCGTCCATTAAGCAATATGTGCCCCGTCATTGGAGAACTTGCCAACGGCTCACGATTTGCAATTGGAGCTTGTGGCGGCCGAACTATTTTCCCTGCTGTATATCAGCTCGTATCGTTTCTCTGTGACTTTGATATGAGTGTCGAAGAGGCAATACACCAGCCTCGAGTCGATGTTTCAGGTACTGAAATGGTCACCATAATGGAGACTATGGATGAGAATGCTATTCAAGCACTACGAAGCCAGTTTCCGCAAACGCGAGTTCGGTCCTATGGCGTTTCGCCTGTCTTGTTTGGAGTGCCACAGCTAGTAGTTCAAGACAAGAATGGAACAGCTTCAGGAGGTTGCTTCGTTCCTTCTCCCACAGCAGCAGTTGTTGCAGTTTGAATCTTACTAGGCAGCAATCTGGAAGTGGGCGTTTGGTTCTTTGGTTCTGCTGAAGACCGTACTAGTTCTCTGCTAACGAGCTATCCTGCCCAGTCGCTGCCTGCTTGTGCACCATCAATGGTATGACTACCGAAGAATATGGCTGCTCCTACATCTGGAATTTCGAACCAAAGTCTTACGTGTTGTTGCAACCAGCCAGGTACTTCAGTTTCACTGTCGAGAATCTTCGGATGTAGATACCTGTTTTGCCGTCAGCCGTGACAAGAAATGAACTGTCAGGAGACCTTTGCGATCCCAATGTCCCTCACCAAAAAAGCGACCCCCAATAACCGAAGTCATTGGGGGTCGCCATTCTTAGGTAATCAGATTGGGTTATTCGCCAGATTCTTCCATTAAGCTAGCAAAATCACCTGAGGTCACGATCGAAATCTTGGCGGGATCGATGTACTTGGAAAATGCCGTGCTCACTTCCTCTGCCGTGAGACCCGCAATTTTGTCTTCTCTGGCTTGACGGAAGTCCATATCGCGACTATAGAACATGTCGGAATTCAGCATGTTTGAGATCGTGCCGTCACTAGACCGTTGTCGCAGGTAGGAATCTAGTAGTCCCTTCTTTGCAGCTTCAACTTCTTCCTCAGTGAATCCATCGGCAACTGCACGTTCCACCTCTTCGAGAAACGCAGCGACAACCTTTTCAGAATTGTCTGGTCCCATAATGGCGTAACCGCTAAAGTATCCTCGCTGGTCAATCGGATGTGCGGAGAATCCTCCACCCACGCCGTAAGACATTCCGTCCTTCTGCCTAATTCGTGTAGCCAATCTGGAGTTGAGGAAGCCACCGCCCATGATGTAGGATGCTACGACCATCGCCTCATAGTCCGGGTTGGTATCCCTGAAAGGAAAGTCGTAACCCGCATACATCACAGCATTTTCCTTGTCAGGCGCTTCGATGGCTTCTCGTATTGGTGAATGACCTTGCGATTCATTTGGCACACGTTCGTAAGGCACGGAACTCATCCAATCGCCAAACTCTTCTTCAAGCAAAGTAATTGTGGACTTGGGATCGAAATCACCAACAATCGTGATGGTTGTGCCAGGTCCAATCCCAATGGACTGCTCGTAGTATTCACGGGCATCTTCCAACGTCACATTTGTGAATCCTTCGATGTCCTCATCAATGGACGAAACATAACGTGGGTCTCCCTTTTCGTAACGATTAAGGTGCTTTTGAAGCGCGTATATCGCCTTGACTCCAGGTTCGGAACGATCAGCCTCCAAATTGGCTAGTGTTGCTTTTCGAACCAGTTCAAATTCCGCAGCGTCCCAAGAAGGATTCTTAGCAACGTCTGCAAATAACCGAATAGACTCCTCCAAGTTTTGTCGATCGGTATTGATGGTTATTCCACCATTGCCCACACTACCACTCAACTTCAATCGATCCCTTTCATCTTGAATTTCCGTTCGGCTGTAATTCAAGCTCCCTCTCATTGGCATTGCAGAGGCCATCGATGCGGCATAGCCTTTATCCCACCTGGTCTCCAGTGTGCCTGTGCGTAGGTTGATTCTGAGCATGACTGAATCCCCGCGATTTTCCTTCGTTAAGAAAGCAACTCTCGCGCCATTCGACAACTGTGTAAATTCGGATCGGCCTGCTATGTTCGAAAGCGAAGGCTCAAAGTCTTCTCCCTCCGCTAGAGCTTCGCGTCCCTTGTAGCCTGACACCATTTCTTGGAGATCGGGTGTGGTGGGTACATCGACACGAGGCGGAGTCTCGTCGACCGGTCTAAAGTAGCCTATCGTTCGATTGGATGCCTTCAAGTACTTCTTGGCTGCCTCATGTACAAGCTCAGGAGTAACCTGCTCGATCCGATCGCGGTAGAGGAATAGGAGCCTCCAATCACCCATCGCTCCCCACTCGCTCATGCTATTTCCAATTTGAAACGGATTCCTGAACGAAACTTCGATGCTGTTTAAATAGGCTGTTTTTGCTCGGTCGACCTCTTCCTGTGTTGGGGGATTCTCCACCATCTCTTGAATGACCGTCTCAATGCCTGCAGCAGCATCTTCAAGCGACCCATCCTTAGGAACAGCGGCATTGGCAATAAACAAACCGGGTTCCGCAAATTGCTCGGCAAAAGATCCTGCTCCAACCGCAATTTGGGTTTCGATCAAGCTCTTGTACAACCTGCTTGAGGGACCGCTACCCATGATGAATGCCATCACATCTAGTGCAGCATATTCGGGATGAGAACCAGCAGGAATGTGATATCCCATCATTACCAACTGCATATCACCAACTCGTTCGAGCGTTACAACTCGCTCGCCGTCTTGAGCTGGCTCAGCGGTATATGTAGGATCGATCATGTTCGAGCCGCTGCGATCTGGACGTGGAATACGTCCAAATGTCTCAAGAATCAATTCCATGGCGCGATCGGGGTCAAACTTTCCCGCAACCATCAACTGGGCATTGTCTGGCTGGTAGTACTTCTTGTAGAAAGCTCGCATGCGCTCAAGTGTCACACCTTCGATATCCGACTTGGATCCAATCGTTGAGTTGCCGTAGTTGTGCCAGTTGAAAGCGGCAGACTTGACTCGGCTGTAGAGCACTCGTCCCGGGTTGTTCTCTCCCATCTGCCACTCGTTAACGATAACGGTCACCTCTGAGTCGAAGTCGTCCCTTGAGATGAACGAATTCACCATTCGATCCGATTCCAAGTCCAACGCCCACTCAAGGTTGTCATCAGATGCAGCAAACGTCTCGTAGTAGTTGGTTCGGTCGAGCCACGTCGATCCATTTGCCGAAACTCCCCTTTCGGTCAGTTCCGATGGAATGTCCGGATACTTCGGTGTTCCTTTGAACACCAAATGCTCAAGAAAGTGAGCCAAACCGGTTTCGCCGTATGGTTCGTGACGAGAGCCAACGAAGTAGGTAACGTTCACTAACGTGTTCTGTTGACTGTTGTCAGGAAACAGAAGTACTCGTAGCCCGTTGTCCAAACGGTATTCAGTGATACCCTCAACGCTCGTAACCATCGTTGCCGTCGGGGTATAGTCGGATGCCTCTTCCGAGGACTTGATCTCTGTAGCCTCTACTGTTTCTTGCGCATGAGTCGCGCCGAAGAACAGCAACAGAACTGTCGCTATGGCTAGTTGAAGTGCAGAAAAACGTTCCGTCCTAAGGTTCATGTATTAGTCCAGTTGATAAATTTGGTGAACAAGGCACGGAGCACATAGGTACTTCAGGAGTGCGGTGCGAGTGCCTTGCTTTGGGGTTTCTTCCTGCGCAAATTATAGACGACGAAATCGATCTGAATAGCATTGGGAAGACATGAACCAAGTGTTAGTACAGTCAATCCACAAATGCCGAATTAGCTATTCAGAACCCCTCGCAGACTATAAAACTACCCAATCCAATACTAACTCTTTCTCATTTATAGGCAGGAAGCCTATACCCTCAATAGATAGCACCCGCTCCGAAACTTTCCGAATTGCCATAATTAGAGAGTTCGAGGGCACAAACCTGCACGCGGAACAACGAACTCCGCGTTTTTGAATGTGCCATTTGCTCCAGTCCTGTACTGGAGACTGGCAATGTATAGAAAATTCAAACCATTGCAATGACTGAAGAAAGCGTACGGACGCTCGTTGAGCCTTACATACTTGCTACAGGCGGTCTCATTCAAGCCCTTCGGAGGTTGATGAACGAATTCGGCTACATCGATCCTGAGCATATTCCGGTTGTTGCTGAAGTGTTTAACATCAGCAAAGCCGAGGTGCGAGGCGTCATAAGCTTCTATCACGACTTTAGAACACACTTACCTGCTCGAACCAGAATCCGAGTTTGCCAGGCGGAAGCGTGCCAAGCGCTTGGTGCAAGGAAATTGACTCAGGAGATCGAATCCCACTTCAACTTAAAACTTGGGAACATGTCCGATGATCGTTCCATCGAGCTAGATCCCGTGTATTGTCTGGGACTTTGTTCGGTGGGACCCTCGCTGCAGGTTAACGATCGGCTGATTGCCAGAGGCTCGATCGATTCTATAGAAGGAATCGGAAAGTGAAAGCGCGGTTGTCCGACGACTCTGTTGCTCGTGCGCTTGATTCGAAGAGTGTCGAAGTTCAGTTGCGACACCGGGAAATTAACACCGAATTAGTAGGTTCTTTCGGACTGCATTGGATGGAGCCGCTCCTACAAATCTCGCTGGAAAACAAGGAATACACGTTTTCCAACGTTTCGGATTCGAAACTCGCCGAAGTACTGCAATCCCTCCCACCAGACGGTGTTCCTGAATCGAACTCCAGCTTCATAGGGCCGATTTCAGGACAGAAATACCTCAAGAACCAGCAAAGGCTTGTTTTTGATAGGGCGGGAAACGTCAATCCTCTCGCGCTACCACGCTCGGAGACTCTCGAATCAATTCTCTCGTCAGAACCCGAAACTTTGATCGATGCAATAGAAACGTCCGGGTTGCGGGGCCGAGGCGGTGCGGGATTTCCTGCGCATATCAAGTGGCGGACGGTAGCTGACACCCAATCCGATCAGAAATATGTCGTTTGCAATGCCGATGAAGGCGACTCCGGAACATTTTCCGATCGGATGCTCATGGAGGGAGATCCGTTTAAGCTCATTGAAGGGATGGTCATTGCGGGATATGCAACGGGTTCGTCTAGAGGCCTTATCTACCTAAGATCTGAGTATCCCGTAGCGCTTGAATATCTGTCTGAGGCGATAGACATTGCATACTCAAATCGGTGGCTCGGGAACGAGATTTTTGGTTCGAGATTCAACTTCAACCTAGAAATTTTTGTTGGTGCCGGAGCCTACATCTGCGGCGAGGAAACCTCGTTACTCGAGAGCCTTGAGGGCAAACGAGGTGAAATTCGATACAAGCCTCCGGTCCCAGCAATTGCAGGATTGTTTGGCAAACCCACGCTTGTCCACAACGTTATTACGCTTGCCTCGATTCCAGGAATCTTTGAAATAGGAGCAAGAGAATACGCAGGACTTGGTGTCGGTCCCTCCACGGGAACAATGCCATTTCAGATTTCCGGCAATGTAAAGCGAGGCGGACTCATTGAAATTCCCTTCGGAACGCCCGTTCGAACACTCGTGGAGGAATTCGGAGAAGGCACGCTGTCCGGTCGGCCGTTTCGCACGGTTCAAATAGGCGGTCCGCTCGGTGCATACTTGTCTGAGAAGGAGCTCGATACACCATTGACCTATGAGCACATGGAGGAAATAGGGGCCGGTGTTGGGCATGGCGGGCTAGTAGTTTTTGACGATACTGTTGACCTTAGAGAGCAAGCCGAGTACGCTTTTGAGTTCTGCGAAATCGAATCCTGCGGAAAATGCACTCCGTGTCGCATTGGATCCGTTCGAGGGAAGGAGACGATGCGTCAGTTCAAGGACGGAGTGGACATTCGGACCTACCAGCTTGTAGAGGATCTCTGCGATGTCATGGAACAAGCAAGCTTGTGCCAAATGGGAGGAATGACACCTATACCTGTACGTAGTGCCATGAAACATTTTCCCGAAGACTTTGGAAGGAACGGGTTTTGAGACTAGTAGAACCCGATTTTGGAACACCAGCACCTCGCACTGAGGATCTTCCCACTGTTACTGTCTCGATCGATGGAAGACAGGTAGAGGTTGAGAGCGGCACATCGATCATGCGTGCCGCATTTCTTGCCAATGTTCCGGTGCCGAAACTCTGTGCGACGGACAGCATGGAGGCATTTGGCTCGTGCCGTGTCTGCTTGGTAGAAGTTGAAGGTCGTCGCGGCCTGATTGCGTCCTGCACCGAACCAGTTCAAGACGGAATGATCGTACGAACCCAGACCCCAAACGTTGAAAAGATTCGACGCAATGTCATGGAGCTGTACATATCGGATCACCCTCTCGACTGTCTGACATGCTCCGCTAACGGCGATTGTGAACTTCAGGATATGGCTGGGTCCGTTGGGCTGCGCGAAGTTCGCTATACGGAAGGCTCGAATCACCTCAGCGAAGCCATTGACGCTTCAAATCCCTACTTTTCGTTCGATCCGAGCAAATGCATCGTCTGCTCCCGCTGCGTTCGTGCTTGCGAGGAGATTCAGGGAACCTATGCACTGACTATCGACGGACGAGGGTTCGAATCCAAAGTAGCGACATCAGCCGATAGTTTCATAGATTCCGAATGCGTCGCCTGTGGAGCTTGCGTACAAGCGTGTCCCACCGCTACTTTGATGGATAAAAGTGTTATCGAGCATGGAGTACCTGATAGTACTGTCTTGACTACCTGCGCGTATTGCGGTGTTGGCTGCTCGTTCAAGGCTGAACTAAAGGGTGATCAAGTCGTGCGCATGGTGCCGTACAAGGACGGCATGGCCAATCACGGCGCGTCATGTGTCAAGGGAAGATTTGCTTGGGGCTACACCAAACATCCGGATCGCATCACTCGGCCCATGATTCGAGAGTCAATCAATGACCCATGGACGGAAATGGATTGGGATGAAGCGATCGAGTTTACCGCAAGACGATTCGAGGAAATTCAGAAGAAATACGGTCGTAAATCTATTGGAGGGATCACATCCTCCAGAACGACGATTGAGGATGTATATGCCGTACAGAAAATGGTGCGTACGGCATTCGGCAACAACAACGTGGACACCTGTGCTCGAGTTTGCCACTCACCTACGGGCTATGGATTGAAGCAGACGTTTGGTACGTCGGCTGGCACTCAGAACTTCGACTCCGTTCGCGACGCGGATGTCATCGTAATCATTGGTGCGAATCCAACCGAAGGTCATCCGGTATTCGCCTCGCAGATAAAGAAAAGAGCTGCCGAGGGAGCGCAACTCATCGTCTTGGATCCGCGAAAGATCGACTTGGTCAGGTCCCCGCACGTGGAAGCAACCTTGCACCTACCCTTGCTGCCTGGCACCAACGTGCCAGTGATGAACTCGATTGCCCACGTTGTAGTTACAGAGAACCTTCTGAATCGAGAATTCGCCCAAGAACGTTGCGAAATCGATTCCTTCAATGAGTGGATTGAATTTATCAGTCAAGACGAGCACAGTCCTGAGCACGTCTCTGAGATTGCAAGTGTGTCTGCAGAGTCCATTCGAGATGCAGCACGGCTTTATGCGAATGCGAACAACGCTGCGATCTACTACGGTTTAGGAGTGACAGAGCACAGTCAGGGATCAACTATGGTTATGGCCATGGCGAATCTGGCGATGGCAACAGGCAACATCGGTCGCCCCGGAGTCGGGGTAAATCCGCTTCGTGGTCAGAACAATGTTCAGGGTGCCGTTGACGTGGGGTCTTTCCCCCACGAGTTGCCGGGCTACAGGCACATATCCGATGACGTTGTTCGTCAGCAGTTTTCCGATGAATGGAACGTCGAAATTGATCCCGAACCCGGATTTCGCATTCCCAACATGTTTGACGAAGCGTGTGCCGGACGATTCAAGGGAATGTTCATTCAAGGAGAGGACTTTCTTCAATCCGATCCGAACACTCGGCATGTAGAGGAAGCGCTTGGGTCGATGGACTGCGTGGTCGTCCAGGACTTGTTTCTTACTGAAACTGCCAAAATGGCTCACGTATTCCTACCGGGAACAACTTTCCTCGAGAAAAACGGCACTTTTGTCAATGCAGAGCGTCGTCTGAACCGTGTCCGACCCGTCATATCACCAGCTTGTGGACTACAGGAGTGGGAAGCTGTCCAACGGATTGCCAACGCAATGGGTTATCCCATGAATTTCAAGAGCAGTTCAGAAATCGTCGACGAGTTGGCGAGCCTCACTCCTATCTTTGCTGGTGTTTCCCATGAATACCTAGATGAAGTCAATAGTGTGCAGTGGCCATGCAACGACTCTGCGCCTTTGGGAACTCCCATCATGCACGTAGAGAATTTTGCCCGAGGCAAGGGGTTGTTCGTTACCACTGAATATGAACCTACGACGGAAAGAACCAATCGAAAATTCCCATTGTTGCTCACCACAGGTCGGAGACTCGCACAGTACAACGTGGGAACTCAAACTCGGAGAACTCCCAATAACACTTGGCTAAAGGAAGATCAACTGGAAATTCACCCGGCGGATGCAGAGGTTCGAGGGATTCGTACGGGGGATTGGGTAGCGATACGAAGCCGAATGGGTGAGATCACACTACGAGCCAAGGTGTCCGAGCGACTGAGTCCAGGAGTCATCTACACAACGTTCCACCACCCATCTACAGGAACAAACGTCATCACTACGGATCAATCCGATTGGGCGACAAACTGTCCTGAGTACAAAGTGACAGCGGTTGAAGTAATTCCTGCCAACCATCGCTCCCCTTGGAACGATCAATTCCTCGAGAGAGAGGAACATCAAAAGAGCCTACTCCCAGCCGGAGGCTGATGCAGGCTCCGGAGAGATCTTGAACGATCAACATCGCGCAGTTCCGATACAGAAATTCGGGTCCCGTCTCGAATCTACCGACGACTTCGTTACGATCGAGGAGCCTTTAGAGATTCGAATTAGGTACTTTGACAAGAGGCAAATTCGCGAAAACAGCCTTTCGGTCACGATGCGCACTCCTGGAGACGATCTTGACTTAGCTTGTGGATTCCTCCTGAGCGAAGGCATTGTCAAAGACTATTCACAAATTCAAGAAGCCGTACTTGGAGCGGATTGGGGCGACGCGCCCAGTGCAGAAAATGTGGTGTCGATCCAACTTCACGAAGGCGCACAGTTCGATCCCGACTCTCTCTTGCGCCATTTCTACACTACATCCAGTTGTGGAGTGTGCGGAAAAGTGTCATTGGCAACCGTGAAGGTTCATGTTCCATCGCACTTGCCTTCCGATTTCAAGATTTCTGCCGACCAGATTACGCTGCTACCTAACAACCTTCGCAATCGACAGATGGAGTTTTCAAAGACCGGCGGATTACATGCCAGTGCTTTGTTCGACAGCGACGCCAAAATACTCAGGGTCCGAGAGGACGTTGGAAGGCACAATGCTTTGGACAAACTCCTTGGGTCATTCCGAGAATCGGGACTGGAGTCTTTGCGAACCAGTGGATTGCTACTGAGTGGACGAGCAAGCTTCGAGCTGCTCCAAAAGGCGGCTATAGCCGGTATTCCTCTTGTTGCTTCCATTGGTCCTCCATCCTCACTGGCAATCGATCTCGCACGTGATCAGGACATTACCTTGATTGGTTTTCTCCGAGACGAGACTTTTAATCTCTACCATGGTGAAAGAGTCGTTCGTGATTGAGAAAGCCAATATCACTGGAATCATTCTTTGTGGTGGCCGTGGTGCACGACTAAGCGGTTTGGACAAACCTCTCATCGACTTGGGCAGCAAACGCATTGTTGATTGCATGATCGAACGATTGAGCGATCAAGTTTGCGACCTGATTCTCTCCTGTTCGAGAAATGTCGCTCTCTATGAAGCGCTAGGTTACCGTGTTGTTGTAGATGGAGAGCCATCGGAAGGACCTCTTGCCGGACTGCATGAGTCGTTCTCAAGGGTCGAGACAGAATGGGTCTTAACAACACCTGGCGACGTTCCCTTCATTCCGAGATCGCTAGTAGATCGCTTGACAGAAGATGCTCTAAGTCGAGGTGTTTCGGTACCCTCGATCCAAGGACAGCAGCAAAACCTGTGCATGATCCTGGGAACGCAAGAACGAGAGTCGTTGTCGGAGTTCTATATCAAGGGGGGAAGAGCTGTGAAAGAGTGGTTGCAACAGCACAGCATTCCTGCGACTGATTTGTCTGACATGGCTCTAGACTTCCTTAATGTCAATACAATGTACGAACTTAACGAAGCACGTTCTCGCTTCGCACTTGAAAATAAGTCCGCAGTGTGAAAACACTACATTGCAATATGCACAATGCGTATAATTTCGCCGTTGGAAATTGCCAGCGGAATGACAGGGAGAAACCGCTAGGGTTTTCCCGTTCAATGCATCCGTAAGTCAACCATCGAAGGAGCACTCTCATTAATACTCAAGCATTGCAAGTCGATTCGAGTCGAGACAACAACATCCTTACGGTAACAGTGACCGGACGAATTGATGGATTGACTGCGAATGAGTTTGAGTCCAACGTAACCGCCGCCATCGAAACGGACGATAGTGGCGTAATTATTGGTCTCTCAGATCTCTCCTATATCAGTAGTGCGGGACTGCGATCAATCCTGATGATTGCCAAGACTCTGGGACAGCGCAAGGTGGGATTTGTGCTCTATTCAGTGCCTGACTCTATTCTCGAAATTATCAAGATTGCGGGTTTTGACCGAATCATCGATATCGTTTCCGACCAGTCTGAAGCCCTCGCGAAAGTTACTTAGCGCGAAGCTCCTTCCTTCGAAGGAACTCTCCACAATCCTCTAGTCCTGCGACTCCGCAGGTAAATCTTCATCGTCTTCCTCATCATCTGTTTCAGCTATGAATGCAGAGGGGTCTGAAGGTAAATCGACGACCATCTGAGTCCACTGTCCTTCTTCGGACGTAACCTGAATTGATCCTCCGTGCTCCCGGACGATGTCGTTTGACAGAGATAGACCAAGTCCGGTCCCTTTGTCGGTGGGCTTGGTTGTAAAGAATGGATTGAAGATTCGTTCAATCACGGATTGGGGCATGCCGGTTCCGTTGTCGCGGAACGTGATGTGCACCCTGTCTCCCACTTTCTTCGTCGTGCAGACGAGTGTAGGAATGAAATCGATTGAGGGGTCTTTTTGCTTGAGTTCCTGAAATTTCTCGTTCACTGCGTAGCCGGCATTCGTAACCATGTTGATGAAGACTCGACCAATATCTTGGGGCACAACCCTCATGTCTCCAATGGACTCGTCAAGTTCGAACTCAAGTGCCAGTTCAAAGGTGTTATCCGCCGCGCGTGCGCTGTGGAAAGCCAATTTCGCGTGTTCGTCCAAAAGTGCGTTGATGTCAGACTCCGCAAACTCTGTAGTACCTCTACCCATCTTGAGCATGTCGTCGATGATGCGGTTTGCTCTTCCACCGTGTTCGCGGATTCGTTTCAAGTTAGAAGTGAGGTCCTCAATGTTTTCCTCAATCAATTCATCGTCGATTTCCCCATCGGCGGCTTCACGCTTCTCAGGACTCATGAGTTCATCGACGATTTCATCAAGCAGCTCCTCTGATAGCTCCGAGAAATTCATGATGAAGTTCAGAGGATTTCGAATCTCATGTGCGACTCCGGCTGTCAGTTCGCCTAATGCGACCAGCTTTTCACGCATGACTATTTGGTCTTGGGCTCTTCGAAGATCCTCGTTTGCACTCTCCAATGCATCATTCTTTTCCGACAGTTCTTGTGCAAGTTTCTCCACAAGATTGAGACGCTGTACTTCAAGTGCATGTTTTCGAAAGACTTCAAGCGCATGAGCCATTTCCGCAATCTCGTCGTTGCCATCCACCGTAATGCTGGACTCAAGGTCGCCGTCTGCCATCGACCGCATACGCCCGGACAAGTGGTCGAGACGACGCAGAATGCGGTTGCCAATGTAAAAAACAGAAATGATCCCCGCCCCAATGACGCTGACAATGTTGACGATGATCAACAGAAGTCGCCCCGTCGCTACAGCGCTTGCAGACGATGCAGCTGCCATCGCTGTATCGTCTCGAGCGGTACGCACCAACTCCTCGATGTCTGCAACCAGTTGCGCTCCCAACTGGCGGTTGTACTCGAAGATTGTTTCTTTTTGCTCGTCAAGACTAAACAGCTCGGACTTTGTCTCAAAGATCCCATCGTTCTCCAGACCAATCTCCGTCAATCTATTGAACATTGGGCTTATGCTCTCGTAGAACTCATCCTTCTCCAGCTGACTCAGAGTCCTCGCAACCCCAAATTCGTTCGTCTCAAAACGGTCTTTGAGTGTTTCGATTAATGGCGAATCGGGAAGCGACAATGCGCTGGACAAGAGCTCGACGCCATTAGTCGCAAATCGTCGGAGTTCTCCAAGATGCCGATACCGGCTGAATTCCTCGACAGTGAAGTGCTGCGATTGCGGAACACTGGGAGTTTCGCGGTTCCGATAGCCAGTTACAAAGTAGAACAGTTGCATATCAATCGCGGAGATGAGATTGTTCTCAACCGTAGTTGCAAGTAGCGAGAATTCCGACTGCAGATCATTTAGCTGCGCCGTGAGAACAAACCGGTCCACCACAAGAGAACTAACGGTGTCGATGTTCTGTAAGAGAGTTTCTCCAAGACGCGTGATTTCGTTCACTAGCGACGGGTCCAATCCTCGGTCCAAAATGGAATCGAGTTGTAGACGAAAGTCCCGTTTGTCTATTTCTACCTCTATACGGATGGATTCCAGTTCTTCTTCTGTAGTTGCCGAAGTGAGACGGGGAGCTGCTGAGACAACTTCGCCACTCTTTAGCGAAAACGCAAAGGCAGCTTCCATATCGGGCATGCTAATTTCGTACACGCGCTTTTGAGCCTTGTTGATTTGGTCGAGATAGATCAAACCAACGAAACTAGCAATGAGTGTTAGGAACACAGCCCCAGCAAGAGCAAGTCCGAGTCGAGCGGAAATCCGATGGCGCAAGCTCAGAAAGCGCTCGATGAAAGATTTCCTTTTCTCTACTTTCTCCATGGAAGCGTTATGTCAGCGAGAGACTCTACGGCGTGGAAGCTACCGTCCTCTGCGAGAACGGTCATGAATACTTCATCCGACCCCTGGTTGTCGTCCACGTAGTTGAGACTAAAACCATCTATATCCACATCTTCCAACGAGCGAATGGACCGCAAGAAATTGGCTCGGTTCAACTCCCTACCAGCATGCCGCAGTCCCTCGATGGCAACTCGACCGACCAAGTACCCCTCGAACGAAATAAATTCTGGCTTCGCATCGGGGTCGATTGCAGTAATGGCTTCTCGATATGCCTGAGCAACGGGCGGTGTGTCGCCACTAGGTAAGGGTACAACCTGCGACACCATGACACCGCTCCCCTCATCTCCAAGTGACTCTGCAAGCGCGTTACTGTTTACAAATGAGATATTGATGAACAAAACGTCCATTCCAATTCTTCGAGACCACTTAATAAACTCTGCGGAGGGTTGGTAGCTACCGATCATGATGATCGCGTCAGGGTCCGATTCAAAAATATCAAGAACAGCCGTCCTGACGTCGATTGAGTTCCGCCGATACACGCCAGCAGAAAGCAGTTCGAGCCCTCGCCGCTCCATAGCAGCTCGTGCGCCCATGTAACCTGCTCGACCGAAGGAATCGTCCTGATAGAGAATTGCAATACGTTCGGTGCCACCATTCTGCGTTAAGAAAGCGACCATTTCTTCGGTTTCCTGAGCGTAGGATGCACGTAGATTCACGACAAAGGGATTGTCGATTCGCAAAAACGCTGCGCCTGTTTGCGGTCCAATGTAAGGAACTTTGTGTGCTTCCGCCAGTGGCACCGCCGCTCGAGATGTAGGAGTCCCAACCGCTCCGATGAGAGAGAAGACGTTATCGTCCTCGATCAATTCCAAAGTATTTGCAATGGTTTTTTCGGGTTCGTATCCATCATCTAGCGTCTTTAATTCAATTCGTCGTCCGTGAACACCACCTTGCTCGTTTATCTCATTGAAAGCGGCCAACAAACCAAGTCGCATTCCCTTCCCTGAAGCCTGGTTTAGACCCTCTAACGCACAGGATTGACCAAATAAAACAACGTCTGGAGAGACACCGTCTGAAAGTTCTCCCGGAGTGCCGTTCGGCGATGTGACCGTCAATTCGGAATCGGAGTTCTCCAATTCCGAGGAACCCGATGTGGCAATGAGCAATAGAGCGAGGGATGCCAGCACTTGTAGGACACCGGCAAATCCTCGAGGATTTCTCCTCATGGTCAAAACTTCTTTACAAGGGTGAGGTGATTCTTACTGTCTTCGTACTTATACGAAACATCATCCATCATCGTTTTGACTAGATGGATCCCCACTCCTCCAATTCTGCGATCCTCTAGGCTTGCATCTAAATCGGGTTGAGCAGCTTCATGTAGTGGATCAAACTGTTTCGCATCATCGATCAAATCGATCCGAAGCTCTCTCCCTTGAATGGACATCTTGATTTCAATTTGATGCGATTCGTCGTCATCGTAACCATAGGAAACGATGTTCGTGAACAGCTCGTCTATCGCAAGTTGGACTGAAAACGCGATTTCCTCTGGAAGACTTCCAACTCGCGCGAACTCCGTTAGCGTTGTAATGAAACGCTGTAGCTCGTCAAGACGATTTTCGAGAATAACCTTGCAACTGGCCGACATCATTCAGTTACGCAAAATGCAAGACACGTTATGTCATCAGACTGCGGGAAGTCACCTACGTAGTCTCGTACTTCTTGGAAGATGGCGTCGGTTACTTCCTTCGCATTCAACGGTGGAGGCTTGCCGTCAAACACGTTCCTGAGTCGATCCATTCCAAATAGCTCTTCATCTATTGTTTCGGCTTCATTGACACCGTCGGTGTACATCACAACAACATCGCCTTTGTCGAGCTTGACTGTGTTCTCGGCGAACTGCATCCCAGGGAGAATTCCCAATGCAATTCCTTGTGAAGTCTCCAAGTCTTCAACCGTTCCATCGGCCCTAAATAAGACCGGACTGTTGTGTCCAGCGTTCACATAGTGAAAGACCCGATCGTGGGGATCAAAGAGTCCATAGAACAGAGTGACAAACATCATGCTGTCGTTCTGTTGTTCGAGCATGTTGTTGACTTCCTCAACAACATGTGCTGGAGCTCTATGTCCTATCGTCGCTCCCCGCAACAGAGTCCAACTTGCCATCATGAATAGAGCGGCTGGAACTCCCTTCCCTGATACATCCGCAATACAGACACCCAAGAAATCATTCGGCGGAGACCGAATCACGCGTACGTCGTAAAAATCTCCTCCCACCTCGCGGGCAGCTTCCATGTTGGCATAGACATCGTAAGCTTCGGATTGTGGAAAAGTAGTCTGCAATATGCTTTTCTGCATTTTTGCAGCCGTTGCAAGCTCGGATTGGATACTGAGAAGCTTTTCGCGGTTCGCAACGTTTTGGCGACTTGCTTCAACGGCTTGTGTAGTTCTTGATATGGTGGTCTTGAGATCTTCAAAGTCAACTGGTTTGGTAATGAAGTCGAAAGCTCCTCGGTTCATCGCTGAACGGATGTTCTTCATGTCCCCGTATGCGGAAATCATTACCGCTTTGATTTGGGCGTTGATTTGTGGAATGTTATCGAGCAGAGTCAGACCATCCATGACGGGCATATTGATATCCGAGAGGACAATGTCGATTTCGGGGTGTTCGCGCAGTAACTCTAATGCATGCCTTCCGTTACTGGCAAACTCCAGTCGATACGTGCCTCCCCGAATCTCTCGGCGCATGCGTTGCCGCATGAGCACTTCTAAGTCAGGCTCGTCATCAACCACCAATATGTGACACAGAGGCGAAGGGTTCATTTGGATTCAGTCATTGCTATGGCTAAGCGTTACACACGGGTTGTAGACCTGTCGAACCGCAAGCCATTCCTGCGGTGACTGTCAGTGCGATATGGTATCACTCCGAGACTTGCTGATACTGTTGAGCACCGGTACGAAGAACTACAACGTTTACGTCCATTTCGGCTTCTCCTTCCCCAACTGTGATTCCCTTGATCGGCGGCACATCTCGATAGTCCCGTCCATACCCAACAATAATGCGTGAATCCTCCAAACCTCCGGGATTTGTAGGATCGAACGATCTCCAACCTGTATTGGGAAGTAGGCACTCAACCCATGCATGGGTGGCGTCCTCGGCGAACCGGTTTGCATCTCCGGGAGTGTCATACAGGTAGCCGGACACGTACCTGGCGGGAATGTTCCAGGAACGAGCAATTGCAATCATCAATTGGGAAATGTCCTGGCAGACACCCTCCCGATGGGTAAGAACCTCTTCGACTGTCGAATCTATTGTTGTTCGACCGGGTCTGTAGCTAATTGTCTCTGACAACCGTTGTTCAAGTGACTCCAGAAACTCCACGGGATCGTCCCAATTCAAGCTTCCAAGCTTCTTGCTCCAGTCTTTGAGATCTACACTGGTTCTCGTGAGGTCAGTGGGGTTCAAGTATTCCCACAGCCTCCAGTCGGACCGATAACTATCTAGAGAGTCCCACTCAATGGCCTCATCTTCGCTGTCGGATGATGCGCTTTGGTGCATTCGCACCCTTGCACTGCTTGAAACCGTCAGGTTCTTATGTGGACGGTGAACATCGAAGACATGCCGACTATTTCCAAAGATGTCGAGATCCTCGTCCACTAAGGTTTCAGGTGTGACCGACAGCGAGTAACTCTCAATATGCTGCCGCTCAGTCTCTCTCGGTTTCATGCAAAGAGACATCACGCTCGAGCGTTTTATGGATTCGTACGAGTAATGGGTTGTGTGTATTACCTCATACTCAACAGCATCATGTTGAAGCTCAGAATCGGACGGAGTCGTCGATCTCATAGTTGAACCACGCGGAGGAAATGTAATCGTGAAGTCGAAATGCCAAGTTTTCTAGGAGTGTCAGCATTCTCTTCTTGTCTTCTGCATCTGGCCACTCGTATTTGATGAGCGAAGTCAGGCGACCCGCAAACCGATTGGCTGTGGCTCCATTGCGATTGCCGGGTGCATCACCGAGTTCATCGAGACGCGAGCGAATCTGATCTAGCGCGAAATATATCGAGTTGGGCAACCGGACGTCGTTCACCAGCAAGTTCAAGACTTTGTCAGGTTCTACTTTCAATCCATAGTAGTGTTGATACGCTTCGTCCGCCTGAAAGCATTGCAACAGACTCAACCAATCGTAGTCCTCCAGGTCTCCGTACTTCTCGCTCTCTGACTCGGAAACTTGAAAAACTAGCAGTGCACTCATGAGTTGTGCGTGTTCTATGACTCGACCAATCTGAAGAAAATCCCATCCTTCGTCACGGTAAAGAGTAGATGATGCAACGCCCATAAAGGTGTGGATGTCTTGAACCATGTCCGCATAGAACTGTTGCGGATTGCCCGTCCATATGTCCTCAATGTGCTGTTCGCGGATCCGAAAATATGATCGATTGAGACAGATCCACATCTCGGAGCTCACACAGTGCCTTATTTGTCGGGCGTTTTCCCGCCCCATCTCGAAGCAACTACAAATGGAATAGTCGTTGGTCCGTGTAAATGTGAGGTCGTCCGCCAAAGTAAATGAATCGGCTAGTCCCCATCCATCCGACTCTTCCGACCAGTCTCTTAATGCCGCAACGGGTGAGGAAGTCCCTAGATGGGAGTACAGTCGAGTCCAACCAAAGTAGATGTGGGCCAACGGTCGATCGATAAGAGCCGCAACTTGGACATTCATCAAGCGGCTGATGTGTTCCGCTCGTTTGAGGTAGCGTCCAATCCAATACAGGCCTTGAGCACTTCGGGAGAGCATTAGAAATCCACCACCCAGACGTCTTTTGCGCCACCGCCTTGGCTTGAATTAACGATCAAACTGTCTTTGGGCAAAGCAATGCGACAAAAAGCACCACCAACAATTCTCGAACTGGTACCTGTGAGAATAAAGGGTCTCAAGTCGACGCAGCGAGGTTCCAACTGTCGGTCGATCCAACACGGTGCTCGGGAAAGTGCTAATTCGGGTTGTGAGATATAGTTCGCGGGATCGGCTCTTAGTTTCTCGATAAATTCATTGCGTTCCTCGTCGGTCGCTCTTGATCCCAAGAACAATCCATAGCCACCAGATCCTCCTACTGGCTTGACGACCAGCTTGTCGATATTGTCGAGTGTGAATTCAAGATCTTTGGGAAACCGACATAAATACGTATCTACGTTAGCCAGGATGGGTTCTTCCGACAGGTAGTAGCGAATCATGTCGGGAACAAATGCATAGATCGACTTATCGTCTGCTACGCCTGTCCCGGGAGCATTGACCAATGCGACGTTGCCTTTTCGGTACGCATGCATGAGACCCGGCACTCCAAGTATTGAGTCCTCTCGAAAAAACAACGGGTCAATGAAGTCGTCGTCAATGCGCCGATAAATGACGTCGACCCTTCGTAAACCTGAAGTTGTACGCATATATACATACCCATCGTTCACCAGTAAATCACGACCTTCCACCAAGTCTGCCCCGATTTCGTCGGCGAGGAACATGTGCTCGTAAAAGGCGGAATTGAAGACGCCCGGAGTCAGCAATGCAATACAGGGATCATTGTTTCCTCTCGGATTGAATTCACTTAACGTCTCATACAAGTGGCGACCGTACTGTTCAACTTCTCGGACGCGATAGTCCCGATATATGCTCCTAAAGTTCGCCTTCGTGGCTTGCCTATTGGCGATCATGTAGGAAACGCCCGATGGCACGCGCAAGTTGTCCTCAAGCACGCGAAATCCATCGTGGGTACGTACCATGTCTGTGCCACAAACACCGACAGGAGCATTGAGCGGCATTTGAACACCGTGCATTTCTATTCGATACTGTGGACATCCCTTGACGACGTCCACTGGCATAACTCCATCGTCCAGAATGCGACAGTTGCTGTAGACGTCAACAATGAAGCTGTTCAGAGCAGCAACTCGTTGCTTTAGTCCAGCCTCGAGTACATCCCATTCACTAGAGGGAAGAATGCGTGGGATGCAATCTATCGGAATGATGCGTTCTGTTACTTCGTCCTCTCCGTAGAGAGTGAACGAAATACTCTGGCTAGAAAAGGTTCTGGTTACTCGTTCGTGAACGCTATCAAGCTCCTCAACTGACATGGACAGGATTTCGTCGAGCAGTTTTCGACAGTGGGATCGAGGGTCCTCGGGAGACCCGAACATCTCGTCGTAAAAGAGCGGATCGTAGTCGTAGTCTTTGACTTCGATTTGTACCCTCCCACGTCCGAGTGCGTGTCGCACAAGAATGTAATCGTGCAACACCTCAAACACAATCTACCGGTGTCCTTAGCGATTAGTGTAAATCAACTTGCTAAGAATCGAAGACTGCGTAGATTACGACCTCTGAAGCGATCAGGTTACGCGATACGGGGCACTAGCCATAGGTTGGTTGGTGGCGGAGAAGTTCTATGAATGAACCCGACATTTTCCGGAAGCCTTCGACACTAAAATTGGAAAAAATTGGAGTCCGATTCGTCAGGCAACAATCGGACTAACGGTTGTTGGCAGTCGATATCAGTGAACGTCGATTCCTCGAGTTCATGGAGCTTCCCAACGAATATCGCGGATCCATCCACTTCTCCGACCAAATTTGTGACTGCAAAGCCTTCGCAAGCTTCGATATACGAGAAGTGTAATTCCATCCTAATTGTCTCAATCTTGAAAAAGAATCGCTTTCTTAGAGGTTTTGCGAGCTTCAATACAAGGATCTTGGGTGATTGATCGAGCTTGTTCACAGTGACCTCTGCAACAAATTTCATCTTGTCCTTCATCCCAAAAAAGCTCTCATCTCCCTCGGCGTCCATCGTCATGTTCATGTCAAAGACAAATGTCGCCTCAGATATCGAGTCGTCTAGGACTCTGCCAGTTTCAGCTTCAAACGGAACGGGAGGTAGGAAGATCCACGGACTCCGTGAATTCAGACTGTAGGTGATCGATTCCCTCACGTGCCGGATTTTGCCGTCCTCGTTGATGACCCATTGGTTGTTGCTTTCCGTGGATTCTTCTTGTGAGCTTTCCTCTCTCTCGAAGTGTGAGTAGGAACTCAACGGGACACCCAAATACATTGATGCAATGGCGTTTGCAAGTATTTCTGAATGTTCGTGTGAAAGTCTCGACTCTGCAAGACGTTCTGTCACTTTCGCGTGCCGTTCGTCTCGGTATGCTTGGATGGCTTCAGCTGTGTCCAATCGGGTGAAGTTTTCACCCGATGTGGAGGAGATCTCCTCCGTCTGTTCCTCCACCTCGGCGAAACTGACAGAAAATGTGAAAAAGCCGGAGAAGATCGCAAGACTTACCAAGCCTAGAAACTTTCTCTCTAATTTGAGGGACGCTCGCATACCTAATTTGCTCCTTTATCGAAGAAGGATTCGATTCGTACTAACTTCGTCGATTGACGGGACTGTTGCTCAACCAATTTCCTCAACTGCCAGACTTCGTAAGTTAGACCCGAGAGTTGGTACGATCCTTCCTCCAACGAATTCACAGAAATGTCAGCCCGAAGGCGGTTGCATGCATGGGTGCAAATCGCCACTCCAACCCGTCTTTACTAGAGCAAGCAAGATTTATGCCACTGGGACTGGAAACACCGGTCGCAGGACACGTCGATTGCACTTAACGCAATTCAATATCATCAGTACATCTGCCCAAATAGTCGCATGCTTGTTGTTGAAGTACGGGAGAGTCGTGAGTTATGGGGGTATACGTACTTTCTAACGTTGTTCGGGAAGGGCTGAGTAATGAGAACCTGTCGTTCAAGCGGCTCGATGAACTCCGAACGCTAGCTACACATGCACAAAGCGATTTATCGGTTCGAGCGTTAGTGCTGGACTTGAACATTGAACGTGTAGACCCAAACAACATGGGCTCCTGGCCAATGGGTATCGAACACCGGGCTGTCAAAGGAAGTCACGGTCCAGGTCCAATCGTTGAGCAGCGACTCGTCAAGTCCCTACGAGACTTTCTAAAACCCACAATAGCACTAATAGGACCTAGTCTCTGTGACTTCGGCATCGATATCGCCGCAGCTTGTGATATTCGCATTGCGAGAGAAGACTCGACAATCACCGATACTCGAGTAGCTACCGGGCGAACAGCTGCGTCAGGTATCGCGTACCTGCTTCCACGACTTGTCGGTCTATCTCAAGCGATGAGGATTTCGTTGCTGGGTGAAACATTGACCGCAAATGAGGCACTTCGCATCCATTTCCTGCATCAAGTAATTGGAACAGAGAATTTTGAGCAGGAAACCGCAGAGTTTGTAGAACGCGTCGCCAAGATGCCGACCAGAGCGTGGGAGTTGCACAAGATGCAGGTACTTCCGCAATTGGACCAGGATTTCGATACGGCAATGATTCATAGTCTTGGACTGCGCCAAACACATGTGATTAAGGATCGTTTGGAAGGAATAAAAGCCTGGCGTGAAAGACGTGAACCGGAGTTCAAAGGAGAATGAGCGAACCGGATGCACTAATTGTCGATGATCGAAGCGGCGTTCGCCACCTTATCTTGAATCGACCGGAAAAGATTAATGCCATTGACTTCGACCAACACCTTCGCCTGAAAGAGAATTTTGAAAAAGCCGATGTCGATCCTTCAGTAAAGGTGTTGGCACTCTCTGGCGTGGGTCGTGGATTTTGTGCAGGAGACGACTTGGCATCGACAGGTATCTCCGGACACGATCCTTACAAACATCGTAGGGTCGACTTGGAGTTGGGATCTGGTCCCTCTCTCCTGCTTGAGTCTTGTGGGGTACTACGCAGGCTGTCGAAGCCGACCGTAGCTCTAATGCATGGAATTGCGCTTGGATCGGGTTACGACTATAGCCTCTCGTGCGACTTTCGCGTAGTGACTGCGGATATCCGATACGGCGACCCTCGAATCAATCTGGCTTTGTGGGCTGCAGAAGGATGGTCTTACAAACTACCACGCCTTGTCGGCCAGTCGCTTGTATCACGCATTGCCTACCTAGGTGATCCCATGAATGGTGAAAGAGCTTACGAATTTGGGTTGGCTCATCGTGTTGTTAGTGGCGAACCAGACATCATCGACTCCTCTCGAGAGTTTCTCGACATGCTAATGGAGCTGTCCAGCCCTGCCTACTCAAACATGAAGAAAAACATGCTGGATTCGCTTGATGCCAACTTTAGTCAGTCACAGTCGATGTCATTGACAAGCTGAATCGCTTTATACGTTACACACAAGCCAGTTTGTGTGACCAATCAGAAATGAACCTGTATCTGATCAATGCCGTTCTGCCTGATTGATCCACTCGATCCACAACCCATGCGGAGAACACTTTGCTAGTGTTGTGTACTGAATCTGTGCACCGTCTTCGTAGCGAACTAGCGAAAGGAGCGATTCAGGTGAGCCCTCCATCGACAGTCGCCAAATGGCACGATGTTTACTTGCGGACACAAGAATTCCATAGATTTCGTCGCGAGTCTTTTGAGGGAATTGATACTCCGCTATTGTCGAACACACAACTAGTGCTTGATCTCTTGGAAATTCATCGACCACATCCTCGAGTTTTTCAGCTGCGTCACCACGTATCAGATTGACAGGATTGGTACGTGCGAGTTCGAGGGCTCGATTCAGTTGTTCATAGCGCTCGTGATGTTCTGGCCAAACAAGTGACTGCAGCCAAAGCACTGAGTCGGAATCATAAACGTCGATGGGATTGAGGTCGATTCCAACCTTCCCGGCTATCGAAACACTTTGATTGGGCGGAAGAGACTTCGAGCCTCGAACTTCCGTCCGAAGTCTTACACCAGACTCCGGGCTACCAGCCTTGAATAACTCCGAGCTTCCCTGGTAGTAGCAATGCGAATAGAGATCAAGGTTGAGATTGAGGCCTGCGCTTGCGCCAAGGTCCACCAGACAAAGGTCTTGACACTTTGAGCTATGACTTACTAACGACAGCCCTGTCAACAAACAACTACTACGCTGGACGACGTTGGTCTGTGTTCGTCGAGTTGAAATCAATTCAACAATTGCTTCACGATTCTCGCGGCAGAAGTTCTTGAGGGTGTCGCCAACAGCACTGTATGACGTTGGACCTGTTGCGAGTCGTGGATAGAACTGTTTGAGAGCGTGTCTTGCACCGTTTAGTAGCAAGTATTGGATGGCTGCGAAAAGCATATTAGGAGCGGGCTGGCTATATTGCGTAAAAGATGCGAGTTCAAGCAAATCCCGGCATTTTGACACCTCCAGTGCTAGTGTCGAGTACAGAGTGGATTCGAGCTCAATCGCTTCGGACGTTGCAAAACGTGAAAAAACTTCTTTTAGTTGTGCGGGGTGGAAATTTGGACAGGAAGATTGCATTGATTCAATTTGGTTGGCAGATATTCTTCAAGGAAGACATCCAACTCATGCAGTTGAGGGCAGGAATCTTCGTTTGTAGTCTTGAACAGGACCCGATTGGAGGTTCGGATACGTTCTAGGGACACCCGATTCTGAATCCACCTAAAGTAACGTGAAGAGATTCTTCGTGCCTAATAGTTGTCGAAGGACTTCAGATGCGCGGGCACGTCGTTAACCCTAGCGAAGCTGAGGCCATCGAGAAAGTTCGGGCGGAGTTATTGTGTCGTGTCGCCTACCAATAAACCAATTGCCAGGATACTCCGAAGCGATCTACAACAAACGTGAATTTCTGGCTGAATCCGTAGTCACCTATCGGCATCAAAACCTCTCCGTCTTCCTCAAGTGTTCCTGCAAGAGATTCAAGCTCTTCTTCCGAGTCGCATTCGAGAAGAAACGAGAATGAGGGCGTGAAGTCGAAAGCGTGTGTAATTGGGCTATCGCTGACCACAACCTTCTGGCCACCTATTGTTACGGTCGCCATCATGATTCCATCTGAAAACTGAGGATTCATATCTCCCCAGTGTTGGACCTCCTCAATCTTACTATCGGGAATCACATCAATATAGAAGTCAATGGCTTCTTGCGCCTTCTTGCCCTGAAACATGAGGAACGGCGTGACCAAATCTGTCGAATCGGGCATTGCGCCCGTGTCTTTAGTTACTGTACTGTTTGATTGCGACTGACTGCCTGAGTCTCTAGTAACGCCACCAACATACACGCACCCACTAGTTGCTGCAACTAAGACAAGCAAGCTAATCATTGCAACAAAACGCATGGTTCGACGTTTCTTTTTACCGGTTTCCATATAGCTATTGATTCGATTGTGGAAACGAGATTTTATGAATTGCACTTGTATTGCAATCTCGAGAGGGCTGTAGGTAACGGGATCGAAACCCCGAGGCGTTCCCACGAACAGGCGTTATCAACTAATATCTTGGCACCTTGAAACCGCTTGTACTACATGCCAACCGTGAACCTACTTAATGACGAGCAAGTACAACGATTTATCGTTGATGGATTCGTGAGAGTCAGGCCAGAGGTCGATCCCGAAGTCCACGAAACCGTTAATCGACAGATTCGTATCGCAGAGGAGCATGAGTACCACTTCGGCAACAACATTGTCTCGCGCGTTCCCGTTATGTGGGAAGTGCTTCGGTCTCCGTCGGTGGTAGGGGCGTTGACAAGTTTGTTAGGACCACACTACTACGTTCATCCGCATCGTGCCATACATACAAGCCGACCCGTAGACGACAAGACAGTTGAATACAACGAGGATTTCAATGGGCCGCCCATGGGAAAAGGATCTCGTGCGGGATCGGGATGGCATCAAGACGCTCAAAGTCCTCTCTCCCGGGCTAGACACCATCTTCCGAAGTACCTCATCGGCTTCTACTTTCCCCACGCAACGCCTCCAGAGATGGGACCCACTCGCTTCCAAGCAGGAAGCTATTTGTACAGTCATCCTGTCGAACCGAGTGGGGTCGTACTTCCCAAAGACATCGAGCAAGGAGCTTTTTTCCTGCTTCACTTCGACACCGTCCATGCTGGTTGGCCCAACCGAACAGATACAAGCCGATACATGGTCAAGTTCGTGTTTTCAAGAACCACCGACTCGCCTCGACCGACCTGGCAGTCCGAGCTCATCAATTGGCAAAACCCGATAGACGCCGTCTCTGAGACTAGCCCAGAGCCTGCCTGGGAATTCGTGTGGAACTGGATGCGAGGAAACGATTTCGCAACGAATGGATTTGACCGAAGTTCCGTGAGCTTTAAGGACCTGAACGGAAACAATCAGGAGCGTCGCCTGTGTGCCACCTACGGTCTTGCAACACCCGAGAACATTCCTTTTTTTGTCGATCGGCTAAAGAGTCTTTCCAACAGCGATGCATACCAACGAAAACTATGGGTTGGTAAAGATGGAAGGGCCATACCACGCGACGATACACGCGACAACGTTCGAAGATGGAATGAACGCGCCATTGTCATGGACGATGCAGCATATGCTCTATCAGCCTGCGGTCCAGAAGCTGTGGGCCCGCTCATTGAACTGCTAGATTCCGATAGTCCGTGGGTCTTGATCAATTCCGTATTTGCATTGGGAGAGTTGGGTAACCACGCTCAAGAAGCGATTCCAGCACTGGCTCGAGTTCTAAATAACCCAATGCAGCAAGTAGTGAGACAAACCCTCGATGCAATCGGATCGATTGGTTCGAACATCGACTGTGTGCTCCCTGCGATAGACGAACTCTTGACCACTAGTCGCCCGGGATGGGAAGAACCTGAAGTCATGCGCGGCTGGACAGGAAGCGACCAGATCAGAATGAATGCAGTTTCAACCCTTCTCAATGCTATCAACTACCCAGGAAACAATCTTGATGAAATCGAGAGGATGTTTGCCATGTCGTTGAACGATCGAAACGGTTACGTTGGAGCGATCGCTTGCGAGGGATTGGTTAGGCTTGGGACGAAGTCGTCGACTAGTACTGCAATTACCTTTCTCTCCGATCGGCGTTTCGATGAGAGAGTATCTTTGCGCAAACCGTTCTAGTCTTGTTCCGATGAGGTTAACTTAAATCTCTAGCAACTTACGAATCATCGGGATGTGCTGCCGTCCGATGAATCGTTCATCCTTGACCAAGAATGTTGGAACCGAGAACACTTCTTGAGACAGTAGACGTTCACGAATCTCCGAGAGTTGTGGCTGCATTTCCTTCAAGAAATCGGTGTTCCTTACTCCCACACGTCGAAGTACAGAGACAATCTCGTCTTCACATTCCAAGTCGAGCTCGTTCTTCCAGAATTTTCCAAATACGACCTGAGCATATTGAGGTTCCACTCCATGATTGGTTGCCACAATTAATCCGAGATGCGCTAGCGTTGGATCTATACCAATTGGATCTGCGAGCAATTCAATGCCTCGAATCTGCGCATATCTCCTAGTGTCCAAATGGCGATATTGCGCTCTAATCCGCTTGTGTCTTTGAGCATCGTTTTCGTTCGGCGATTCTGAAGGAATCGGGCTTTGTCGTACTGTAAATGGCCGGAGAGATAGTTTTAGACTCAACTCGTTTGCCAGTGCAATCGCCGGCTCAAGAGCGAGGTACGAATCAGCGCTTGTGAAGTCAATAGCGACTACAAGAACGTCTTTTTCTAATCTGGCGCTGCTAGTAGCTGATGTCAGGAGCTGTGCCCTCTTTCCCGGCCAGTATCCAACGAATCATTGGCAAGTGCTCTCGTCCGAAGAAAATCTCCTTGTCAATGACAAAGGTAGGAACGCCAAAGATTCCTGCAGCACTAGTGTCCTGCTGTAGCGCACCAAGTTGGCTCTTTCCTTCGTTATCCGCAAAGTCCCTAAACTCCCCAATTTTGCAACCCGAAAGACTGAGTGCGGTTTCGATCTCCTCGATGTTCTCCACATCTATTTCTCTCTTCCAAAATTGTTCGTACACATGGTCCAAATACCTCATCATGAATTCTCGACCCCGTGCTTTTGCGTACAGCCACCCAATGTGCGCAAGGCTCGTGTCCCAAATCTTTCGAGGTCCGTAGATCAAGATGTCACGTAATCTCGCATAGCGCTTTACATCGTAATAGGCATAGTGCACCGATTGCCATTGTTGCGGCGTTCGATTCTGTTCGACTACTTGCTTCTTCTCGTCTACACGCGCTGAACCAAGAAAACTGGGAATATTTAGGGTTAGCGGACGCCATTCGACTTCAATGCCGAACTCGCTCTCCAATTGCTTGGCGGGGTCTTTTGCCAAGTAGGCATAAGGACTCTTGATGTCCAAGTAGAGTATTAATCGTGCATTCGTTTCCAACGCATTCATGGTAGCAATAGGACTCTCTCGCCGATGGGCACCAAACACAGTTTCGACAGTCCAACACTGCCGAACGCGAAGATTGCTAAGTGTTTTCCTGGCTTGGATATGTGCTTAGCTAGCTCTTCGACGACGGCGATTGAGTGGATCGAACGGAGTGGCATCGGACATATCCATCACTTCATTGATGTTGTCCAACATTTCTTCATAGGAAGCTTCCGTTCCAAGTGTGACCCCTTCATTGGTAAAGGTTTGGATTCGTGAGAATCGACCACCCGATGCGTGGACCGTAGTCGCCGATGGAGCATCCTCGCTGCAAAGGTACAAGACCGCAGGAGTAACCAACGCTGGATTCATTCCTGGAGGCGGACTGCTAGCGTCGAATTGAGATCCAGGAACACTTGCCGTCATCCGGGTTGCTGCTGCGGGAGACAGGCAGTTCACACGTACATTGTGTGATGCACCTTCAATTGCGAGAACGTTCATGAATCCCAGCATGCCCATCTTTGCCGCACCATAGTTCGATTGTCCAAAGTTACCGAATATTCCCGATGTTGAACTGGTTAGAACGATGCGACCCCAATTCTTTTCGTACATGATCGGCCAAGCGAATTTTGTGACGTAAGCTGTGCCCCGTAGGTGCACGTCTAGCACCAGATCGAACTCATCAAGGGTCATGTTCTTGAATGACTTGTCGCGTAGGATGCCCGCGTTGTTCACCAAAATGTCGACCGTTCCAAATTCACTGACGGCATCGTCGACAATGCTCTTCGCACCATCTCGGTCAGTAACCGATGCCTTATTGGCGATTGCAATGCCACCAGCAGAGCGAATTTCCTCTACCACTACGTCTGCCATGTCACTTGCACCGTCGCCATGTACGCTACCGCCCAAGTCATTGACGAGTACCTTGGCACCTCTTTCTGCAAATGCTAGGGCGTGACACCTTCCCAAGCCGCCGCCAGCTCCTGTGACGATTGCAACTTTGCCTTCAAAATCGCTCATTCTTCCCTCTTTGGATTGTCATTAAGACTCAATGGCCATATGGAAATTGAAACATGCCACTGAGCAGGGTATTGTTTGTGGGTCTTCGGTTCTACCAAATCGAAACGGACACAACCCAAGACGTCGACGGTTAACCGGTATGTACATGATAACGATTGAAGCATTACGACAAGTGGTTTTGCTGTGCCATGGAACGGCACAATAAACAAACTTGGAAGAATTCTGCCGTGAATCAACAACGATACATTCGAATGAAAACGGACTCAATCCAATGTGGGGTTAACCCTATAATCCCGCTCGATTCAAACCACAACTTTAGCGAGAAAGACGATGAGCAGAGAGAAAATTAAAGAGATCGAACTCCAAATGTTTGAACTGGGCAAGGAATTACAAACGCTGATGCGTTCAGTCGACTCATTTGAAGTGACAAACTACGAATTTGAAACGGAATTCGGGCCTACTACCATGCTCGACCTGTTCGGACGGCACGACAAATTACTGCTCATCCACAACATGGGGCAAGGTTGCAGGTATTGCACGCTTTGGGCGGACGGATTCAATGGATTCGTTCCGCATCTCGAGTCCGCCATGTCGGTAGTACTCGTATCGAAGGATAGTCCTGAGATTCAGCGTAGGTTTGCCAACTCTCGCGGATGGCGTTTTCGATTGGCTTCTCATGGTGGTGGTGCATACATGAAGGAGCAAACCAAGATGGATGACTATTCAGACATGCCAGGTGCTGCGACCTATGAACGTGATGGTGATCGGATTCTTCGCAAGAATGGATGTGTATTCGGACCGGGCGATCTGTATTGCCCGGTGTGGAACCTACTTGGCCTTGCAGGGATTGGCGAAGAAGATTGGACACCTCAATTCCGATACTGGTCGGTGCCAGAACAAATGGAAGACGGTGGCGAGAATCTTCAAGACTGAGCACTTTGACTTACGGAGTCTGTTCATAGAATCGTGCCCACTTTACAAACGAAGCCAATTACCGAGACGGTTCAACTCTCTCGCTCCGCGAACGTATGTCCAATTTCATCTAGTTGTGCAGAACGTCTCACTCTATGTGCTTCTGTAACATTGCGAGCAATAAACAAGGTAGGAAACCCGAATGAACCCCATGCTCGATAAGCTCAAAGCCGGAAAGGTCGCAGTCGGCACAACGGCGTCTTGGGACAATGAAACGAGATTTCTTGCCCGATCTGGTTTAGATTTCTTGCTCTTCGACACGCAGCATTCTCCTGTGGAAATAAAGCGTCTATCCCAACCGGTAGGCGTGATGCAGGGAGGAAGTGCAATTCCAATTGTGCGAGTTGGTGACAACACCGCTGAGCAGATTTGCTACGCATTGGACATCGGAGCGAAGGGTGTTGTCTGTCCCATGGTCAATTCGGGAGCCGAAGCAGACAACATGGTCAAAGCTTGCAAGTACCCGTTTGATGGAATTCGAAGCTCGGCTGGAGCCCGTGGAGACTGGGGCGAGTTTGCTTCATACCGAGATTACCTTGACCATGTAAATGACAATGTCCTCATCATTCCAATGATTGAAACAATGGAGGCGTTCGGCAATCTCACTGATATTGTCACAACACCTGGAATCAACGCGTTGCTAATCGGTCCCTCTGATTTCTCAATTAACTTGAGGGTTCCTCTCGACTACACAAACCCCAAGTATCACGAAGCAATTAGTAAAGTTGCACAGACTTGCAGGGATAACGGAGTCGCACCAGGAATGTACTTCGTGCCGCCTGGTATTGAAACCGACACACTCATTGGAATGGGGTTTCAGTTCTTTACGATGCCTTGGCACGGATGGGCGAGTTCGGGCATTCAGGAAGGAGTAGCCAAAGTAGCAGGCAATTAGCCACTGATTGATACGAAGTAGCGTCCATTAACCAGTAGAATCTCAGGAGTAGTTAGACCCTGAGACCTAAGCCATGTCTGTTCGAATAGCTCGTTTGTTCGGGTGGTATTTGATCACTGTTGCACTTGCGGTTGGCGTGCACTTTATAGTGGAGTTTCTCTACGACTCCCCTCCGTTTACACCCCATCGGATTTGGTTCATTCTGGACTGGTTTTCGCTGGTCGGATTCTTAGCATGCATTGTTGCACACTTTCGGTACAAGGAATCCGTTCGTGATCGACAAGAAGCGGTGTGGGAAAAGATCTCTTCGAATGCGGCTTTCTACCTCTCCATTGCACTCGCACTGGCTTTCATTCACAATTTTGTCGGATCCTTGGCCGGCGGGAACGACGATCTCCTGTTTTGGAAATTCATCAATGCGATCCAGGTTCCCCTGTTTGCCGCAACCGGCTGGAAATTGTCAAACGAGAAGGAATTAGAGTCTGGCGAAACTCGGTAGACCTGTGAATTCGGCGATAGTTTGATGACAGGTCGCTAAGTAGCTGAACAACATAAACACTGTCGCGACGAAGGCCCGTGCGCAATTCTGAATGCCCGACCTGCTTCAGATCGAAGTTACTTGGTCTGTGAATTTCCGACGCTCGTAGCGCCAGTCACTTGTTGGTATCAGAGCACCATGGTGCTGTTCGTTACTCTGACATGACGATCTTTAGGTGGTCGGGACGGCCGGATTTGAACCGGCGACCACGTGACCCCCAGTCACGTGCGCTACCAGACTGCGCCACGTCCCGAATTGCTCTACCAGACAGAAAATAATAACTTAACCATTGGGATCGACTCACCAGAAATTAGCAATAGTGTTCTTGGAAGTGTTTGGGAGTTGCTCCTAATCGACCTAATCCAACATTTGTTGAAAGACGGGACTAAGTAACCCTCGAAGCACTTCCTTCTGTTCATCTGTGAGTTGCTCAGCACTGATCGCTGCTAAGCTTGTGGCAAGCGTTGTTTTTATCTCGTCTGATGGAAGTTCGTCTAATTTGTCGAATAAGTCGTGAGGTTCATATTCCGCCCACCAACCCGCGAGTCTGCCAAAATACGACTTTTGATATTCCATCGGTTGTTCCTTTACAAGCTCAATAGCTTGAGAGGACTTACCCTCTCGAATGAACGCATTTCCAATCCCGATGTAGGCAGATTTCAGCGCTTCTGGATCTGAAACGTGTCGCATCGCATCAAAGGCACGTTCAGATCCATATATGTCTGCCGTTGCGTCAATGACCCATCCAAGCTCGGTAGCATTGGATTGTTCCAGAGCTACTTCAATTGCCGCTTGTAAGTTCCCAACCCTTACAGCTTCGCGTAGCATCACTGAGCGTAGCGCTAGCTGATGATCTTGAATAGTGGGATTGGTGTTGAGTTGTAGCCATTGCACTGCCGCACGCAGATCAGATCCCGCCATACTCACCGCAACTGCCCGAGCAATCGCTATCTTTGCACTCTCATCGGTCACTTCAGCAATGTACTCAATTGCTTCCATGGGACTTGACCCAGCAAGACTCTTCAGTGCCTCCACCTGAGCGAATTCCTGCAGGTGGGGCGGAAAGCCAGTCTTGGCTTCCAGAAGAGACAGTGGATCGGCATTCGCCCACTCAAGGACGACAATCCTCTGATATCGTGACTTAGCCACGGAGTCCTCGATGTCGGATGCGGCGGCAAAAGCAACAGGTCCATCATTTGCTGCCCAGCTCTTCACTACGCCATCCATTACTCGTACACCCACTCGTCGGCTACGTTCACCCGTGACCGCTGCGAGTTCAAATGCACGACGCGGCTCTTCGTTGACGATCGACTGCATCAACTGACCGATTACTCTGTAGCGGCTCGCGTCATTACTCAAGGATCCAAAAATCACTTGTATCGCTTCTGCTTCGTTGCCTTGTTCGATCCAAGATTCAGCAACGCTCAAAAGCAACTCCACCTGAGATTCGCTCATAAGCATCACATTTGACCCATATCGAGCAATGGTGTCTTCCCAAACTACGTTAGGGCGACGAACGGCAAATCTAGCCTGCAAGCTTGCTAATGTGTTCACCACAAGCTGCTCATCGTCAAGATCTCGACCAATCTCGCGAAGCTCTTTTTCTGCAAGATCGGTCCGTGCCCGTACAAGACCTCGCAACGCCGCTCCTCTTTCCGCTTGCGAAAGCTCTTTGGCGTGTTCGACAGCCTTCTTGATATCCAATGTCGTCCACTCTTGGTAAATGAGCTCGATAAATCCGTTTCTTCGATGCTGGGAAAAATCCGCGATTAAGCTAAGAGCCTTGTGTGGATCAAGAAGAGAGAGTTTTCTTATGGAAATTTGTTGTATCTCGTCTTGAATTTCTCTGGTTGTGAGTTCTTCGCTGTCGCTAAAGAACTTCGAGAGCTCTTCGGCATTGGATTGTAGAACCAGCCCGTGCAAGGCCGCAATTCGTTCGTAACCACCCTTTCCGCGCAACTCTTTCTCGACTTCTCTTGCTGTAGACGCGTTCAAGATCCGACTAGCTGTCTGCTCAATTTCGTTAGCTGATATGCGAGGCATCTCGCTCTCGTCGGCGACTGTTTTGCCCAAGGTGGCGACAGCGAGACCGAAAAGCACTGCTCGAGCAGCCATCCAGCTAATGCGCTTGCTTCGTTCTGTAACGAAGTCTTGGCTTTCTGAGATCATCGTACGCTAAATTTCCACACTTGCTAGTCCACGGTATGCTGCATTAGCTCGAGATCCTTCTCAGCAACGTACTCCTTGATCTTTTCCATGTCTTCCTTAGTCATGAAAGGTCCGTCGATGTAGTTTTCAACCAAGATCAAACGAGCCCCCTCCCTCTTTACCTCCTCGTAAGGAACCGAGTCGAACTTTTCGAGAAGGTCCTGTGGCTGCTTGACCGCCCAATTCCAAACAAACGCCTCATAGTGCTTCTGCTGATCTTCTTCCGGTTCATCGGAGATCATCTGAAGCGCGCGATCCGACTCACCATCTTCAATCAAGTGTGTGGCAATGCTAGAAAGTGCAGTTCTACGTGTGGCTGAGTTGCGAGCGGAACTAAGCAGCTCGATAGCCCTTTCAACGTCCCATCTTGCCGTGGACCCAATCACTACGGCCTCTGGTCCAACGCCATCTTCATCCGTGGGGCTAGCAAGTGCCATTTCCCATGCACTGTGCGGATCTTTCCGTAAGGCTTCATAAAAAATCGTGCCGGTGTAGCCCTGTGTAATTTCGGCAGCAGGCAGGTTCTTGTCTCCAGATGTCGTCCACTCGAGTGCTGCAAGCGGATCATATCGGGCCCAATCCATCACGAGGTTGTCGACAATCATGCGCCTCGTTCGATCGTCCTTAATGTCCTCCAGAAAGTCTGGAACTGACTCAGGTGAGGTGTACCTCATGCTTAGTAGTGCGGTTTCTCGACCCCAATCACGAAGTGAAGATGGGAGATTTGGCAAGGACGCAAGAAGGGTGTGACCGTCGACTTCCGCCCATGCGATGATGGCCGCACGCTGTAGGCGTAGTGAGTCGTCTTTTGTTTCTCGATCAACCAATTCTGCCGCCTGGAACGCGCTCCATCCGTCTTCCGCAGCCCAAATACCGATCGCTCGGAGTAACACTTCCCGGTCTGTGGTTCTTACATGTTTTGCATATTCAACGGACGCTGTAGCGTCTTCCTCAAGGTACCTCTCCAAGAGCACTTGGACTAGCCATGCACGATCCGCCTTGCTGGCTATATCTTTCATAACTTCCTGGTGGGCTTTGAATCCGTCCTTTTTGATCCATTCCCCAGCCACATGAGCCAACGCATCGCGTTGTGACTCGCTAAGTTCTTTGAGACTAATGCCGTAATCTGTCGCAAGTTGGTTCCAAACACTCTTGGGATTCTCCACTGTGTCCTCGATCAGCCTTCTTGCCTCCAAATCGACGAGAACACTATCGTCGCCGAACTGACGAGCAATTGCATGCCGTATTTCCTTGGAAAGGTCGCTGCGAGCAACCAATATTCCTCTCAAGGCTTGGTTACTCTTGGGGAGATCCAAATTCCTTCCGTGTTCTATTGCCTCATCGAGTCCAAATATTGACCACTCCTCGAAGACCGCTTGTATCAGGAGTTGCTGCTGATCTTCCGGAATTTCGTCAATTAGATTCAAGGCTTTTTGCGGACTGATCAAAGAGAGTCTTCGAACCATAGATTCCTGCAATCCGGCTTGTTGAATGCTTGGCATCTCGTTTAACGATTGATTGAAAAGCTCTTCCAGTTTCTCGGCTGATGCATCTGCAAGAAGGTGATACAGTGCGGTGCTTCGCTCGAACTCACTGAGAATGGAGAGAGTGATTCTTTTCAGCTCAACATCGACGTCGCCGTTCTGGGTTAAATCCGAGACCTCAGTTGCCGACAGCTGGCTGAAAGTGAATAGCGACCACAACAATAAGCCCAATCGCACAGAAACAACTTGCAATACATCCCGAGACGAGCCAGCGGTCTCAACGTGACACTTCAGTGCCAGTCTTTTTTTCTTTTCAGATTTCATTGCTTAAACGACCTTTCGTACAAAGATCTGAAGAACTGGATTCGGATTGTGCTATGGACTCACAACCCTAACTTTAACACCCGCTAACCTTCGCGAAGCATTTTCTTTATTTCTTGGAGGTCCTCGATTAGTTCGCTAATGCTGGAAGACTTGATACTCTTGCTTGCCTCGGAGTCTGGCTCGGTCGGTTCGCCTTTTAAGTGGTGGCGGGCACCGTTAATCGTAAAACCCTGTTCGTGAAGCAAGCCGCGAATCTTGCGCACAAACAAGATGTCGTCGCGCTTGTAGTATCGCCTGTTAGCTCTACGTTCAAGATTCTGTAGTTGCGAGAACTGTTGTTCCCAATAGCGAAGGACGTGCTGCTTTACACCACAAAGTTCGCTAACCTCGCCGATAGTGAAGTAAAGCTTGTCTGGAATTTCAGGAAGGCTACTCGATTCCTGGTCCGGCATATTCTGTAATCCGGTTCTTGAGCATCGAACTGGGCCGGAATGTGACGACTCGACGTGCCGTAACCGTTGCGACTTCTCCGGTTCTTAAATTGCGTCCTGGACGTTCTTTCTTGTCACGAGTGCCAAAGGTGCCGAATTTCTGCACTTTCACTGAAGAGTCGCCTTCCAGACCGGAAATTATCTCTTCAAAGAATGTAGCGACAACATCACGTGCTTCACGCTCGTTGAGTCCGAGTTCTTCCTTCAGAATTCTTGCTAAGTCAGCTCTAGTTAATGTCTTGCCGTCTTCAGACAAAGTCTGCTCGCCTCCCGTGACCTCTTACCATCTCACTTGCGTAATTGTGCACCAAATTGCTCCTTAAGCCGTAGCACCACTGCGTCAATCTGATCGTTAGCTTCTGTGTCAACTAATGTTCGTCTCGTATCTTGCAACGTCATGCCAATAGCTAAGCTCTTCTTGTTGCGGCCAAGCTTCTCGGAACGGAACACGTCGAATACCGTGAATTCGACAAGTAATTCTCCCAATTCATTGGACACTTCCTGCTCAATGCGACCCACAGAAATTGACTCGTCGAGCACAAGAGCAAGGTCACGACGCACCGATGGATAAGTGCTAATCGCCCGAGCTGTTTTCGTTTCTGTATCTAGCAAGAGATTCGCTTCGAGTTCGAATACATAAGTAGAACCTTCAATCTCGAATACTTCCTGAGTCTTTGATTCAAGAAGTCCAAACGAACCCAATTTCTTGCCATCGACGAAGATATCGGCACCATTTCCATACTCCAGCCAAGGCACATTGGATTCCTTCCACTCGACCTCACCAACCGGCAACAAATGCTCTATATTCCCTTTCAGGTCAAAGAAATCTACGAGCTCAGACTGGTTTCCCCATCCTTCCGGTTGGCGTAGTCCCCATGCAACTCCGGCCAACCGTTCTCTGTGGAGAGTCTTGGAATCGCTATAGCCGAAGCACTGACCGTATTCATAAACACGAACATGATCGTGTTGCCGGGCGATATTGTAGGAGACGACATCCAACAATCCCGGCAATAGTGACCACCTCATAACCTCACGTTCTATCGACATCGGGTTCTGAAGAACGAGGGACTCATTTGAACCTGCGAACTCGGCGTTTTTTTCCCTTTCGATGAAGCTATAAGTGACCGCTTCGTGGTAGCCAAGCGACTTCAGCTTGGTGCGCAAGTCGCTGGAGTCTCCCCGAGCGTTTGCAACGGGCTCTAATGCAAGCGTTGCATTGGGCATCTTGGTTGCTACGTTGTCGTAGCCGTAGACTCGACACACCTCTTCAACTAAATCCTCCTCAATCGAAATGTCGAATCGATGGGCTGGTGATCGGCACGTCCAACTTTCCGCACTTTCCGAGGGGTCAAATCCTAAGCGCCGAAAGATTCCTTGTACTGAGGTATCCGGGATTTCCTCACCAATGAGTGCAGAAAGTCGATTCTTGGCGATACTCACAGTGATTGGTGTTGGTATGTGTTCCTGCGACCGAGCCTCAATCACATCTCCCGCCGAACCACCTGCTATTTCCAGAATGAGCGAGGTCGCTCGTTGTAGAGCGGTTTCTTGGAGTTCATAGTCAACTCCTCGTTCATATCTGGTCGAGGCATCAGTTTGAAGACCATACTTACGGGCAGTACCAACAACTGCATCTGGGACAAAAAATGCGCACTCAAGCAGAACACTCTGTGTGCCATCCGAAACCCCGCTATCGAGCCCGCCAATTACTCCTGCGATCGCAACGGGTCTATCACCACTCGTGATGAGTAGAACTTCCTCATCTAACTTTGCTTCCGTGCCATCCAACAAAGTGAGTTTCTCCTGCGCTCGTGCGCGCCGTACTCCTATTCCACAACTCACAGCCTCTAGATCGAACGCATGCATAGGTTGACCCCACTCAACCATTACGTAGTTGAGTATGTCCACAATCGCATTGACTGACCGAATACCACACGCATTAAGTCGTCTCGTTAGCCAGAAAGGCACTTGTGCATTGACATCGAGATTCTCAATAATTTGCCCCAAGTACACCGGGCAACCCTCGGGTGCCTCAAGTTCAATTGGTACCTGTTTCGTTGAAGAATTAACGGATTGGGAAACTTCTGGCTCTCTGACTGGAAGTTCATTTACAACCGCCACTTCTCTAGCGACTCCCCGAATTGAAAAACAGTCGCCTCGATTGGGGGTCAGGTCGATCTCAATGCAGTTGTCTTCGATATTGTGTGTGTCGGCTAGCGGCAGTCCAAGAGTTGCAGTTGAAGGCAATTCCAAGATACCTGTCGCGTCTTCGCCAACTCCAAGCTCACTAGCGCTACACAACATCCCGTTGGACTCGACTCCTTGAAACGCCCGTCGCTTGACGCGAATTTCGTTCGGCAACGCGGCGTTAATTCGAGCAAACGCACTCTTCATACCTACTCTAACGTTGGGGGCGCCACACACCACTTGGTGCTCTTCATCTCCCGTCGAGACCGAGCAAACTGTTAGGTGATCAGATTGAGGATGAATCTCGACCGATGTAATCGCTCCTACTACTACGTCTGTGAAGTCCCCTCCAATGGCTTCGACAGCGTCCACTTCTAGCCCAAGATTCGTCAATTGATCGCAAAGCTGATCAAGCGATACGGGAGGATCTACCCATTCTCGCAGCCAGGACTCCGGAATTCTCATGACGTCAAGCTACCCAAACTGCCGTAGAAAACGGATGTCATTGTCGAATAACACACGCAAGTCATTCACGCCAAACTTGAGCATGGCAAGCCGGTCCACACCAAATCCAAACGCAAAGCCGCTGTATTCCTTCGGATCAATCCCGGACATGCTCAGGACCTTAGGGTGAACTACCCCACAGCCCATTACCTCGCTCCAACCAGTTTCGCCCATGACGTCCACCTCAGCAGAAGGCTCAGTAAACGGAAAGTACGAAGGCCGAAACCGCAACTCAACCTCTCGCTCAAAAAAACTCTCGATAAAACTAGTAACGGTTCCCTTTAAGTCTGCAAAACTTATGCCTCTGTCCACGACCAGGCCTTCAACTTGATGAAACATTGGAGTGTGCGTCCGGTCGAAGTCTCTTCGGTACACACGCCCAGGACAAATAATCCGAATGGGAGGATCTTGAGTCTCCATAGTTCTTACTTGTACGGGCGACGTGTGGGTACGAAGCACCATGCCATCTCTAAGGTAGAACGTATCGTGCATCGCACGAGCCGGATGGTTTTCGGGAATGTTCAGGGCTTCAAAGTTGTGATAGTCGTCTTCGATTTCCGGACCATGTACCACGCTATAGCCTGAACTGACAAAGATTTCTTCGATCGCATTCAAGGTTTGCGTCACGGGATGCAAACTACCTTGATGTTGCGTGCGTCCGGGAAGCGTTATGTCGACGGAATCGACTCTTCGAGTATTGCTTAGGCTCGAGTCCAGTTCCTCTCTACGACGTTCAATTGCTTTTTCAATCGATTGCTTGGCTTCGTTGACCTGCTTTCCAACAGCAGGACGTTCGTCCTTGGGCAGTTCACTCAAACTCCGAAGAAGAGAGGTGATCGTTCCCTTGCGACCAAGAATTGAAACCCTAGCCCTTTCGAGTTGCGAGTGATCCTCTGCACGTGCAACTTCGGCCAGGGCTAGATCTCTAGATTCGACGACGTTCATTGAAGCACTAGCAAATAGAGGTTGAGTGATCGGGCTTGGTATCAAAGTTACGGAGGCGCGCACAACCGTTCGTGGCAAACGAAGCGGGCACGAGGCGTGGCGGGAAGTTTACCCTGCCAGGGCGTTCTTAGCTTCGCTTACTAGTTGAGCAAAAGTGGCAGTCTCATTGACTGCCAGGTCCGCAAGGACCTTGCGGTCGATATTGATAGATGCCTTCTTGAGCCCATTCATGAATCGACTGTAGGTCATGCCGTTCTGTCGCGCAGCGGCATTGATACGCATGATCCAAAGTGCGCGAAACTGTCGCTTCTTTTGGCGACGATCACGGTAGGCATATTGACCGGCCTTGATTACGGCTTGCTTTGCTACTTTAAAGGATCGACTTCGTGCACCGTAGTACCCTCGCGCCTGCTTGAGTACTTTCTTTCTTCGGTTTCGAGATGCTACGCTACTCTTCGCTCGTGACACTGCTATTCCTTAGATTTATCGGGCGTCGTAGGGAAGCATGGTGTCGAGTTTCGAAGTATCCCCGGGCGAAACTTCCTTGAATCCCCGCAATTGTCGTTTGCGCTGTTGAGATTTCTTGGTTTGCAAGTGGTTCTTGCCAGTTCTCTTGTGTTTGTAGCCCGTGGATGTTCGACGAAATCGTTTTGCCGCTCCACGATGTGTCTTAAGTTTTGGCATTTTTGGGCTGTGCCCTTCCTTTTTTGCTTAGAGGAGCCAAGATCATCAGCATGTCTTTGCCTTCAGCCATGGGTCTCGTTTCAACTGATGCAATTTCAGACAAGTCATTCTCGATTCGTTCCAGCATTCTCAGTGCAATTTCTGGATGTAGCACTTCTCTGCCCCGAAACTTCATCCTGACCTTAGCTTTGTCGCCATCGGACAAGAATCTCTCGATCATTCGTAGCTTGATCTGGTAATCGGCCTCTCTTGTTGTCGGTCTCAGACCTACTTCCTTGACCTGAGTTCCTTTCTGCTTCTTCTTGTTTGCAGCAATCTGCTTCTTGCGTTCGAAGAGATGCTTGTTGTAGTCAAGTATCTTGACCACTGGTGGATTGGCACCGGGTGCAATCAACACCAAGTCCATTCCGTCGTCTCGTGCCTCTTGTAGAGCACGAGACCGTGGGACAACTCCCACTTGGTTTCCTTCTTTATCTACTAAACGCACTTGCAGTGCGTCAATTTCTTCGTTTAGTTTCGCGCGTTCAAAGCGGGAGCCCGCCGATGCCTTACTGATACCTTCTCCCTCAAATTAGATCGAATAGCTCACATTTCAATTAATCAATACCGAATAGTCTGCAACAATTTTTCGAACAAATGCGTTTCTCGTCATGCACACCTCAGTATTGACTAATCCCCAGTGTCTAAATTTTACTACACGAGATTCGTGTAACGCGAAACAACACCGAAGAAATCGCAGTGTTAAGCCCGACACTCGACGAAATGGCGCATACATTGCAGTAACATACCTGCTCAGTAGGCGCGTAGCTCAGTTGGCTAGAGCATCACCTTGACATGGTGGGGGTCGTTGGTTCAAGTCCAATCGCGCCTACCAGAACGCTAGTATCAACGCGATCTAAGCAGTTACAAACGCCGCTTTCTTAATTTCCGCAATTTCGTCACGGATCAACGCAGCTTCCTCAAACTCCAACTGCTCTGCGTGCTCGTGCATACGTCGGTTCAGTTCCTTGAGCAACTTGCTAGCTTCGTGGGGATCTAGGGGAATATCGATGGTCGGGACAGAAACCGTCTCCTTTCGACTTCGCTCCCGACGGCGGCTTGCACGCGATGAACGAGCACCTTCCATCACGTCTGCAACCTCTTTGGTCACTGACTCGGGCGTTATTCCATGTTCCTCATTGAAGTTCAATTGCTTGGTGCGACGACGATTTGTCTCGTCGATCGCTCGTTGCATCGAACCTGTTACTACATCTGCATAGAGAATCGCACGACCATGGATATTTCGAGCTGCGCGACCGATAGTTTGGATGAGTGACCGCTCTGCGCGAAGGAATCCCTCCTTATCTGCATCTAATACCGCTACAAGAGAGACTTCAGGCATATCCAATCCTTCCCGAAGCAAGTTAATACCAACAAGCACATCGAACTCTCCAAGTCTCAGGTCACGAATGATCTCGACTCGTTCGACGGTCTCGATATCAGAATGCAGATAGCGTACTCTGATGCCGTTCCCATCGAGGTACTCAGTTAGGTCCTCGGCCATTCGTTTCGTTAAAGTTGTAACTAGGACACGTTCGCCAGCATTTACCGTATCGTGAATCTGCTTGAGCAAGTCATCAACCTGAGTCGTGGCTGGAAGTATGTCGACGTCGGGATCAACAAGCCCGGTGGGGCGTACGACCTGCTCCACCGTTTGTGCTGAGAACTCCGCTTCGTAGTCGCCAGGAGTGGCAGAAACGAACACCATTTGCGGGGCGAGATCCTCCCATTCGTCAAATCGCAGGGGTCGATTGTCGAGAGCAGATGGCAAGCGGAATCCATACTCTACTAATGTTTCTTTTCGAGACCGATCTCCCCTGTACATTGCGCCAAGTTGAGGAATCGTCACATGCGATTCATCGATAAACAATAGCGAACCAGTAGGCAAATACTCAAACAGCGTCGGTGGTGGTTCACCAGGCTCTCGACCTGAGAGATACCGTGAATAGTTCTCAATACCGCTACAGAATCCCAATTCTCGAATCATTTCTAGGTCATACAGTGTCCGTTGCTCAAGCCTTTGAGCCTCGACCAGCTTGTTTTGTGTGCGCAGTACTTCCAGACGATCCTCGAGTTCCTCGCGAATGTCGTCGAGCACCGAATGAACTCGTTCCATGGGAGTAACGTAGTGGGACTTAGGAAACACCGTGTAGCGAGGTACTTGATTCAGAATCTCTCCCGTCAATGGATCGAACGTATAGAGACTGTCGACTACGTCGTCGAATAGCTCAACGCGTAGAGCTTCTTTCTCCGACTCGGCAGGATAGATGTCAACTACATCGCCACGGACACGATAGGTTCCCCGTTGAAATGCCATGTCATTACGTGTGTACTGTAGTAGCGCAAGCCTATTGAGTATGTACCGCTGGTCGGCACGATCCCCTCGGTCAATATGAAGCACCATCTTCAAGTAAGAGCCTGGATCGCCTAGCCCATAAATTGCAGAAACTGAGGCGACAATGATCGTATCTTTGCGCTGCATCAGAGCTTTCGTCGCGGACAACCTCATCTGTTCGATGTGATCGTTGATCGATGCGTCCTTTTCTATGTATACGTCTGTCGCAGGAACGTAAGCTTCAGGTTGGTAGTAGTCGTAATAGGAAACGAAGTACTCAACCGCATTCTTGGGAAAGAACTCTCGAAACTCGCCGTAGAGTTGCGCTGCCAGAGTTTTGTTGTGAGCCAGCACCAAAGTCGGCCTCTGCAATTCTTGAATTACATTGGCCATAGTGAAAGTCTTTCCGGAACCGGTAACACCCAAGAGTGTCTGATGTGCAAAGCCTTCGTTGACTCCTTCAGTCAATGCACTGATGGCGTCGGGTTGGTCTCCTGCCGGCGTGTAGTCAGCTACAAGATTGAACTGTTCGTGTTGCACAACTGTCGGATGTGTTCTCTAGTCCGCTATCGAGGTCAAATTATCCGAGATTCGTGCTTGCCCCAATAACGATCTCTAAGTAATCGTTTGTACAGTTTGCCGGTCGGTAATCGCGGCATTTCGTCAATGAAGTCGATGGACTTGGGCACCATGTAGTGAGCGATTCGCTCTCGTCCATACTCGATCAGTTCCTGTTCAACTTCCGGAGCTTGTTCGATATCTTCCGCCAATTGAACCACTGCCTTAACCTCCTCGCCAAAGTCTTCATTCGGTACGCCAAATACAGCGATATCAAGGACCTTCGGATGAAGAATATATGCGTTTTCAATCTCTTGTGGGTAAATGTTCACACCTCCCGAAACAATCATGAAATTTCGGCGATCGGTAAGGTAAAGATAGTTTTCCTCATCGAGATAGCCTACGTCTCCAAGCGTAGTCCAGTTTGAATGCACCGGATGGCGCACTTCATTCGTCTTTTCCGGTGCGTTGTGGTAGCGATAACCCACTTTCTCTTGTTCAAAATAGATGATCCCGGCGTTACGAGCAGATAGTTCAGTGCCGTCCTCGTCACAGATGTGGACCAATCCGTTTGTATTCTTGCCAACCGATCCTGGATGCTCCATCCACTCGGCACTCCCAATTCGTGTGGTTCCATTGCCTTCGGTACCTGCGTAGTACTCCTCAACAATGGGTCCCCACCACTCGATCATTCGACGTTTGACATCGACAGGACACGGAGCAGCTGCATGGATCGCGCATTGATGACTCGACAAGTCGTACTGGTTGCGTTCCTTCTCGGGGAGTTTCAGCATTCGTACAAACATTGTGGGAACCCACTGACTGTGAGTGATCGAATAGCGTTCAATAAATTCCAAAGAGTTCAAGGCATCGAATCGGGGCATCACGACTACCGTCCCACCAATTCTGTGAATCGCGTTGGTAAACCCAAAAGGCGCGGCGTGATAGAGCGGTGCTGGTGACAGATATACGGTGTCTTGATCAAACCAGTACGGAGGCGATGCTTCTCCCGCTGGTGGTGGCAAATCGGTAAACCGTATTTCAGGCAAATCTCTAACGATGCCTTTCGGTCGGCCTGTAGTTCCGGAACTGTAAAGCATGCCCGCGCCCATCCATTGGTTTTCCAGCGGAGTAGCGTCCATGGGCAGCAGGATATCTTCGTAAGACTCCCATCCGTCGATACACTGCCCCATGATCAATCGGATTTGGCAATCAGGGATTAGAGGGGGTACTTCGGCTGCAACTTCGGATAGAGCACCGCTCGTAACGATTGCCTTTGACCCACTGTCGTTGATTAGGTATGCAACCTCATCTGCCGTCACGTAACGGTTGATTGTTGTGATGTAGAGCCCCGATCTGAGAGCCGCCCACACTACTTCGAAGAAAGAAAGTACATTGTCCGAGAAAATCGATATATGGTCGCCACGACGCAATCCTTGATCGTAAAAGTGGCGAGATAAGCGATTCGATTGTTCGTCTAGTCTTCTATAGGTGAGCGTTTCCCCTGTTGTTGCGAGAACTGCCGCCACTTTGTCCGGCATCAACTTTGCGAAATATCCAGGATACATGTACTACATGGACTTGCGACTCTAGCGCATCATACTGTTAACCAATCTTAGAGGTTCATTTTTCAACATTCCTGATGCATCGCTTTCGAGACTCCACCAAGACCATGAGATAGCGTACGGACGGTTGGGCTCGAAGCAGCATGCAAGTATCGACTCTCTGCCGACATGTGATGACTCAGAGATTCAGTCGTGGTCGTCCAGTCTCTTGTTGGATTCGGTTGACATATGAGTGGAGAGTTAGCTATCCATGTAGACGCGATGAATCGGAGTCAGATCATCGGTTGGTGGACGTTCTGTTCTCACCCATTGATTTGCGTCTCCACGACACACGATCGCGTCGCGTAACAGTCGTTCGGCTCCCTTGACGACTCCACAGTCTGACGGTAAATAGCGAAACGTTAGTCCGCATCGTCGGCGAGGTGATTGATTGGATTCGGAGCCGTGGACCAACGTACTGGTATGCAATGAAATCTGTCCCGCTCGCATGACATTGTTGAAGGGTTCTCCAAATCGCTCAGGATTCGGAATTTCCTGAGTCAGAGCCGCGTCTCCCGTAGCTGGATCCCAATCGATCTTACCGTTCAGATGGCTTCCAGGCATGAATCTCATTGGAGCGTTTTCAAAATCGACATCGTCAATGGCGAGCCAAGCGGTTACAGTCTTGGTCGGTCGTACAGGCCAGTATGTTGCATCTTGGTGCCACGGTACATGCTTCGAGTCGTGTGGAACCTTGCAAAAGTAGTGTGACGACCAGCATACGAAGTCCGGACCGAGCAGATCCTCGACGTAGTCAAGAATTTTCGGGTGCTGGGCGAGATCCCAGATTCCGCGACACTTATTGTGATAGCCCATGATTGCGTAGGCATTGCGGCCATCGTTAAACGAGGCCATAAGTTCCAGCAAGCCGTCGAAATACTCACGACTTACATTAGCCTCGTCTTTGGTTAGAGCTTCAAGAGGGCTGATGTAGCCTTTCTCGTTGAAGTGTGAAATTTGATCCTCAGTTAGAGTTCGTGCTCCAGTGAGACTAGACGGGTAGAACCTAATGTCAGAATTCGAAGATTCCATGGCTACGAATAGCTCAAATCACAGATTGCGGGGAGAACACATCACTTTGTGCGGGTTTGATGATATGCGAGTTACCCAGCATCTAATCGAGATTCCTCCCGTCAGTCAGTTTGTTAGGTCAGATACGATCGCTCGAATCAACTGTCCGCATCACTTTGCATAACGCTCTCTACTAGGTATATCGGTGCCTCAAGTACAAACTCTTTTCAATCAAGCCCTAGTTGATGTCCTGAGAAGAATACGTCCGAGGTGTCGTGATTTGGTGTCTGTGATTCAAGTCGAAATGACGAACGTACTCGTCGAGAATCAAACCCTTCGTCCAGACACTCGGGATTGCGACCAGCTACCAGACAACCTGCAGCGTTAAACTCGTTCAGTCATAGATTCCAAGCTCCAAAGCAATGTTTTGGAATTTGACCAAAATTGAACGTAACGGTCCCAACTAGCGACATTTCTTTCATAGTTCTCTCCGCCCTCAGCGTGACGACTGTCTTCCATTGCATGTCCAACAAACTCCTCCCGAAAACTTTGAGGTACTCGAGGCCAAAAGATTGACGCTACTGCCTTTGTGCTTGGGACACTATCATTTGCAATCTGTAGAGACTTCGACGAGGGAGCACTTCCATCGACTACCTGTTTGAAGACTTGCTGGTAATCGACGCAGCGACTTTCTTGGCCGGCCCCGGCGCGGCAACAGTTTTGGGGGACTACGGTGCCCGCGTCGTGAAGATCGAACCACCTGGAGGAGACCGATATCGCACATTGAAGGGTGCGTGGCACATCGACTACAACTGGCTGCTGACTTCTCGAAACAAGGAAAGTTTGGCATTAGACGTATCACAACCAGAAGCGCGTCGGATCGTCCATGAACTGGTAGGCCATGCAGACGTGTTCATTACGAACTTCATTGGAGACCAGCTGGCGAAGTTTGAGTACGAATATGACCGAATACATGAAATAAACCCAAAAATCATCTATGCGCACATTTCCGGCTATGGAACGAAGGGACCCCACGTATCAAAGAGAGGATTCGATTCAAGCGCGTGGTGGGCTCGCAGCGGATTGATGGACTTCGTCCGGGAACAAGGTGCCATTCCCTCCACATCGGCCCCAGGTATGGGCGACCACGCAACCGCCATCACTCTCTTCAGTGCTATAGTCTCAGCCCTCTATCGACGCGAGCGTACGGGTCAAGGAGGCTATGTATCCACCTCACTGATGGCGAACGGTATTTGGTCGAATGGAATGTTGCTTCAGGGAATGCTATCCGGGACCGACGTATCAATGCGCAAACAGACCAGGGGTGTCAACAACCCTTTTGCTCATGTGTACGAGACTCTAGATGGCCAATTCATCCTCTTTACAGTGATAAACGCTGAACGTGAATGGCCTCAACTTGCCAAAGCACTTGACCATCCAGAGTGGCTTGACGATGAGAGATTTTCGGACCTACGAACATTGATTGAAAACCGACATGCTCTTATCGAGCTTCTTGAGGAGTCTATACGGACGATGAGCGTCGAAGAGGCCATTTCAAGACTGGATGAGCATGGAATTACTCATAGCTGGGTCATGCCGAATGGACGCGTTGTCGATGACGAGCAAGCCATTCTTAACGAAATGATCGTCGAAACCGGACACATGGACGAGGAGTATCGACGTACGGTCATGAACCCCCTACACATCACCGGCGAAGAAAAGAAACAGCCTCGTAAAGCACCCGACGTAGGGGCCGACGGCCGATCAGTCCTACGTTCTATCCTCAACAAGACAGATGCCGATATCGACCGACTCGTAGATTTGGGCGCGGTATTGGAACCCGAGAATCAATCCTCTTGAAGTTTGGAGTTCTCCAGTTCTTTAGCTGGCCCGGAAGACGGGGCGACTTGTCTACGGTTTACGAACGTGCTCTAGACCGCATTCGCACAATGGATTCCAACGGTTACGATACCGTTTGGCTTGCAGAGCATCACTTTTCCACCTACAGCGTCTGTCCGTCTGTACATGTCATGGCGATGCACGCAGCCGATATCACCAAGAACTTGCGGATTGGAACCGCAGTCTCGCTGGCACCTTTCTATCACCCTCTACGCCTTGCGGAGGAAGTGGCTTTGCTCGATAACCTGACCGGAGGAAGGATCAATTGGGGTGTCGGACGAGGTTTCGATGCAAGGGAGTTTCGTGCATTTGATGTTCCGAGTGAAGAGTCAAGGAGCCGGCTCCAAGAGTGTGTGGACATCGTGCTGAAGTCTTGGACTGAAGACCGATTGACTTATCAAGGGAAGTATCACCAAATCGAAGATGTAGAAATTCTTCCAAAACCTTTACAAAACCCTCTGCCTCACTGGATCGCATCTTCTTCACTGGAAGCTATCGAGTGGTCGGCGAGCCAGGGCCACGCAATTCTCATGGATCCCCACGCTTCGCACGACCAGATCAGGCAAAAGTATCAGCGCTACACCTCTCTTCTTGAACAGCACGGACATGTGAACATGCAGGAGACACCCATGGCAAGGCTTCTTGCCATCGGAGATACACCTGAACAAGCCGAACAGGTAGCACGCTCGGGGGCACAGTGGATGTTCGGATCGTACTTCGGCGCAGCTAGCGGAGAGGGAAAAAGAGGCTCAAGCCCCGAATCACGTTTTGAGGACTATGTTGCAAACACCATCATTCATGGCACGACTGAAATGGTTGCGGACAAACTGTTGGAGCTTAAGGAATCCATACCTCTCAACTATCTCATGGCTGCTCCGTTGAGTCATAGGTCTTTCGAGCTACTGACCTATGAAGTTCTACCGCGGTTAGCTTGAGCCAAAACCGACTTTACGGCAGTGCTCTCAGGAATGCTTAAATTCCTACTTTTCTAAATTGAAACCAACGACCAACAACTTGCGCTCCCAGATTTGGCAATGAGTGAGGTTGGTAAACTGAATGTCATCGTGGCGAGTCGTAATTGGCACTGCCTCGTCGCGAGGTCACGAGTTGATTGAGGAATTCATGTGAAAGTAGCCAACGCAATCGTGCATGCATTAAAAGCCGAGGGGGTGGACGTCCTTTTCGCGTATCCCGTAAACAACATTATTGAAGCGGCCGCCGAAGCTGACATCCGCACGATAATCGTTCGTCAGGAACGCATCGGACTTCATATGGCGGATGCTTATTCAAGACTGTCTTCAGGCGAGAAAGTCGGAGTCTTCTCAATGCAGCACGGCCCTGGAGCCGAGAATGCCTTCGGAGGCGTTGCCCAAGCATATTCCGAGTCTTCTCCGATCCTTGTTCTCCCCGCTGGATATCCCAGACGGATTGCCAACTACTTTCCCAACTTCAATTCCACCTTGAATATGAAGCATGTGACAAAGTGGTCCGAACCGATCACTATGGGCCGAGCGGTTCCGGAAGTAATGAGACGAGCATTCTTTCAACTTCGAAACGGCCGTCCAGGTCCCGTGCTGGTCGAAGTTCCGGTTGACCTTTGGCGCGAGGACGTTCCCGATGATTGGGAATACACAAAGTCCTACGCTACAAAGAGTGGCCCAGATCCCCAAGCAGTGGACGAAGTGGCTGAATTGCTTGCAAACGCAGATCGACCAGTGATATATGCGGGACAAGGTGTGCACTATGCGAAGGCGTGGAACGAACTGCGTACATTTGCAGAGGAATGGCAGATTCCTGTTACAACCAGTCTGGAAGGCAAGAGCAGCTTTCCAGAGACACACGAACTCTCCTTGGGTTCGGGTGGACGAGCAAATCCACGGGCTGTAAAGACCTTCCTAAATGAAGCAGACGTAATCATTGGAATTGGCTGTAGTTTTGCGCTCACGGGTTTTGGCGTTCCTATGCCCCGAGGAAAGACTATCGTTCATGCGACATTGGATCCGATGGACCTCAATAAAGACGTTGAGGCTCAGTACGCATTGATCGGAGACGCCAAACTCACGCTGGCAGCTCTCATTGAGTCGATGGAAGATCGAAACCGAGCGAAAGCCGAGGACCGCAGAGGAACCGTTTCCACCAAGATCGCCAAGATCAAAGCGGAATGGCTGCGTGATTGGGATCAAAAACGACTAAACAACGAGAGTCCGATCAATCCCTATCGCGTGCTACGAGAATTACATCGTTGTGTAGACTTAGACAACACAATCATCACTCACGATGCGGGCAGTCCTCGCGACCAGCTGTCGCCCTTCTGGGATTCGACGACTCCCCTCTCCTACCTCGGTTGGGGCAAAACCACTCAGCTTGGCTATGGACTCGGACTCGCAATGGGTGCAAAAGTCGCGCATCCGGACAGGACATGTATCAACGTGTGGGGAGATGCCGCCATTGGATTCACTGGCATGGATTTCGAGACCGCTGCGCGTGAGCGAATTCCCATCTTGTCCGTCCTGATGAACAATTTCTCCATGGCCATTGAGATTCCTATCATGCGCGTAGCTCAGGAAAAGTACGGATCCACAGATATTTCCGGCAACTATGCCGACATGGCCAAGGCTTTCGGCGGATACGGGGAACGCATCTCGGACCCCAACGATATCTCGTCAGCTATTCAACGAGGCATCAACGCGACAAAGGAAGGACAGCCTGCTTTGCTCGAATTTCTGACCGACAAGGAGATCTCGATTTCCGCCGAGTGAAGCACCCTCATCAGCTCGTGAGCCCCAGGGATTGCTGCTTCGCTTTTGACGTGAACAACCCATGAATCTGAACACTTTGTGGAATCTTGCCGTCGCTGAGATGCGCTCGTGCAGACGCCTAGCGCGTACTTGGGTGCTGATCACGATTGGTGTTCTGGTAGCGCACATAACCTGGATCCAAACCGCTGCAAGTCACGCAATTTCCTCCAGTTTAGGCATCGAAATGCCTAACATTCCTTCATCGCCGCAATTTGTGACACTCATCGTTGGCGGCAGTGTCATTTCCATGTTCTCTTTGGGAATCCTATTTCTTGCTTTCGATATTCGGGCCAGGGACACTCAAAACAGAATTCAAGAGGTAATGGACAATCGTCCAGTTTCGAATATCGAGCTTCTAACAGGACGTCTGCTGGGCATTGTTTTGCTCATGGGTGTGGCCGCAGCGATTACGGTGTTGGTTGTAGCCGGAATCGCGCTTCTACTACACCTAACAGAATCCCCGATTGGACACCTAGTCGACCCAGTTAGTCTGGTGTCGTTTCTCGTGTGGGACATTGTGCCCAACCTAGCATTCGTAGGATCTCTAGTCATGCTGCTTGCCATTGTTGTTCGATTCCGGTTGGTAGTTGTACTCCTCGGACTCGTTCTTCTGGGTGTTAGCACATATGTCAGTCTCAATCTGCCATTTCTCCTACAACCTGCCATCAACTCTTATGTCTTCATAGTCATCACCGGATCAGACTTAGCACCTCTCTTCGTGACGTCTGAAATCCTGTTGAATCGAATGGCAATCCTATTGCTTACTGCTGGGTTTCTCGCGGCTGCTGCGAGCATTCATCCCAGGAATACAGCGAGAAACAACCGCCTCATCACTAGCGCTTCAGCAGTAACCCTAGTGACGATCGGAGTACTAGTGTTCACAGGGCTAATTTACTCGACACTGGAAGACATGAGCAAAGCAGAACGTTGGGCAGCCATCCATGAACAGTTCCACGGAAATTCTCCGACCGATATCAAACGAATCTCGGGAACCGTCGAAATTGCTCCCGGTCGCAAAATAGACCTGAATCTTGTCCTGAACCTAGATTCGTCCGAAGATAGGACTTCGGACTCTTGGATGTTTTCATTGAATCCGGGCTATCGCATACGAGAAATCTCTGTAGACGGCGCGGACATTCAAGAATACTCGTTTGAAAATGGAATCCTACTGATCCCAAGTACAAGCACTACGAGGTCCGAAGTTGAAATCAAGATAGAGGCGCACGGCGTGCCAAACCGACACTTTGCATACCTCGATTCTTCCTTGGACTGGCGTGACCTCACCGCTACAGAAGGACAACGTCTGAACGCTCTAGGAACGGAGTCCTATATTTTTCATCCTCAGTACGTCGCACTGGTTCCAGGCGTCACTTGGCTTCCTACATCGGGAACGGCGCACAAGAAAGGGTCGTACGAGGATGTTCCAACTGACTTTTTTGAATTGGATCTTGAGGTTGTATTCCCGAGGGGTTGGACTGCGGTTGGTCCAGGTAAGCGAATACCGATCGAAGACAACAAACGGGCAAGATTTCGATTCAATCCGAGAGTTCCAATCCCCGAAGTCGCGTTGATTGCATCGAAGTTTGAAATGCGATCTGTGAATGTCGAGGGTATAGACTTCGAGATCTTCCTAAGCCCGAAGCACACCAAGAATTTGCAAGTGCTTGAAGATGCGGCTCCAGCGCTCAGAAATTGGCTTCGGGAACGATTGCTGGATTTGGATAGAAACGGTTTGAAGTACCCGTTCGATGCCTACTCGTTGGTTGAAGTCCCCAACCAGTTACGAGTGTATGGGGGCGGTTGGCGCATGGACAGTGTTCTCGGTGCACCTAGCATCCTAATGGTTCGTGAATGGAGGTTTCCGCTCGCGAGATTCGACAACTCTGTTAATGGTATTGACCGCGACCAAATTTCAGCAGCGGAGATTTCGATAAGTTTATTTCGCATGGTAAGAAACTTGTTTGAAAACGATGCCAAAGGTGGGAACCCGCTTCTGCATTTTTCGAAAAACCTTGTGAACTATCAATCCCGTCCTTCGGGCAGCAGCGCCACGGCGATCGATTTTGTTGTGAATGAACTTGCAAATGACCTCTGGACGGAAGATGAAGGCTATTTTTCTGTCCATACGTACTTGAACCTTATTCAGTTTTTTGCAGCGCAAGAGTTCGTTTCGGAGCAAAGTTTGAGAAGCTCGTTGGCTAATCGTCACTCAGTTTGGCGACGAGTGTTTGATACCAGCCTTGCCAGTCTCGATTACGATGTGGATAGTCACGAGGCAATGCATGTTTTGAATCTCAGAGGGGGTTCTGTTGCTTCGTCTGTGTCTAAAGCCTACGAAATGGAGGTAATCGGAGGATTTCTTCGAACGCTAACGGATCGCTATCGCGGAACAACGTACACGAAAGACCAATTCCTCCAAACAGCGTTAGAAGCAGGCGTTGACTTCGACCGTGTGGTTGGCGACTGGCTGGAAAGTCGTGGTTTACCGGGTTACATTGCTTCCGAAGCCTCCATTGAACGAATTTCAGACACTGAGGAGGGGACTCCGGTCTATCAAACAACATTCTTTCTCCGAAATAATGAACCAATTCCTGGTGTAGTAAGAATCTCACACCACCAAACTTCTGGGACAAGCCACTTCAGAGTTCATGAAGATTCGTTTCAAGTTCCCGCTAGCACATCGGTGAGGATTGCCTCCCAAATGGCAGGAAAACCGAATCGGCTCCGGATTGATCCCGATGTGTCATTGAACCGAGAGCCCATAGAACTTACGATATCGAGTGACGAGGTGCTAGAAATCACCGAGTCCCCTGCTCTACCAAGTTTTACCGAGGTCGACTGGAAGTGGCCTTTCGAAAATGAGATTGTGATTGACGATCTCGATCCAGGGTTTTCTATAGTGGATGATGACTCTGGAGGGAGCAATTCTGAAATTCCTTGGATTCTGCGGTTTTTCCTCTCGGACATGCTAGGATTGGACCAGGAACCCGAGCTGGACAATGGACTCTCAACTACTGGTTCTCTGCAAATTCCCACGGCATGGACCCGAAACAATACTGGCAACAGCTTTGGAAAATATCGTCAGACATTTGCTATGAAAACGAACAACTCGGACCGGTCTAAGGCCAAGTTCTCAACATCCTTGCCTAATGTGGGTCGTTGGGAATTGCGATTTCACGTGCCTCAAGCACATGTCAGCAGACCGGGACTCCAAGTCACCGCCACTCTTGGAACTGCATCCGCGGAAATCACCTCAGGGAGAGAAATTGCCACAGAAGAAGAAGGTGGAGTACTGAGTCTTGAGGTTCGTCACGGAGACGAGACGGAGAGTATCCAACTCGATCTCGGAGAAACTTCGATGAGCTGGCAAAGCTTGGGGATTTTTGATCTCGAAACAACCGAAGTCGACGTCTTGGTAATCAGTGCTACCGAAGGAAGTGCTTTCGCAGATGCCATTCATTGGGTTCGCGTTGAAGAGAATTGACTCGCTGTGGCATGGTTTTTGCTTGATCCTAGACAACGATTGAACGAAACGAGTCGGTTAACTCACGAACTCGTACTACCATCCTCAACACCAAGAAACTCCCTGCTCTCGAACACAAAAAGCACGACAGCACCACACCGAACGACAAGAACAACGACCTGAAGAGACGTCGTCTCCGAAGGATTCCGAAATTCATCAGAAGAGTTCTGAGAAGCTGGACTCGATTTGGTTCGCCGCGAATCTCTGCTTACCGCTCGGGGGATTGAAGGACATTAAGAACGTTGTTGCACATACACTGTTTGTCACGAGTTTCAACCTGATAGGCCGAGCAGTCGAGTTCAGTGGGCTTGGGCTGACGGGAACTATTTTGGAGTTGGAGAGGGAGCATTCTCGAGGAAAACGGCTGGGACATTTAAGCCATTGCGTGTGAATTCAATGATGTACAAGTCGCTAGCCATCTGTTTGAATCTAACCTAGTTCAGGTGGCAGGAAAAGTCCGTTGAGCGAATTTGATCTGTTCCGTAACGAATTCTTCTCCCTGACATCTAGTTTCAAGGTCTACAGGATCGGCTCCCAACATTTGTCCCAATGTCTGGATGCTGCCATCTATCGAAAAGAGCAGCCAAACAGTAGGAGAAGACTATGAAGCTTTCTAATCTTTGGGCTCTCGCTACTGCCGAAGTGCGATCCTGTAGACGCTTGGCACGTGCATGGGTGTTTATTGCGCTTGCGTTGGTCTTGTGTTTAGCCATATGGATCACTCAATCCGTCGAGTACTCTCAAAGCTCGACCTTCGGTCCTGGAGCGGGACTAGCTTCACCACGCTACATGATGGAGAGGCTCGGAGCTCAGCTCCTACTCTTTTTCTCGCTTGGGATCCTCTTCTTGACATTTGACGTGCGTTCGAGGGATATACGAGACCGGATTGGAGAAGTATTGGATATACGGCCAGTTTCCAACCTCGAACTTCTAACGGGACGATTGTTTGGAGTAGTACTTCTCTTGGCGACGCCTGCCATTGCACTTGTGTTGTTCATGTTGGTCTTCGGATGGCTCGCAGAGACGATGGGTGCTACGTTTGGCAGTCTGATCGAACCCTTTAGTGTGCTTTCGTTCCTCATCTGGGACATCGTGCCCAATCTAGTCTTGTGGGGATCACTCACATATTTCTTCGCCATTACTCTTCGGTATCGCCTGTTGGTAGCTATCGTTGTACTCGGTTTGATGGTGGGACTGTTTTTCCTCATGAGAAGTCTGCCTGCCGACGTCGCAAGCGCTTTGTCTATCCGCGGATTAGCTGTCTATCCCTCCGAACTAGCCCCTCAGTTCGCTTCTTTCAACTCAGTTGCAATGCGAATTGTCATGCTGTTAATTTCTGGCGGACTGTTGGCCATGACTGCGGCAATGCACCCTCGAGTCGAACGCGAGAGATTTCGAGTATCTCAATTGGTCAGTGGCGCGGTCCTATTAGTTATTGCTTGTGCTGGCGTATTGGGAATGTTCAGCTTTGTCCAATTTGAGAGAAATCAATTCTCTCAATGGATAGCGGCTCACTCTCAGCATCAATCCAACTCCACAACGGATATCCAATCGATTTCAGGTACGGTCGACATAAGGCCTGGAAGAAGCATTGACCTGGACTTGACACTACTGCTGAGCACAGGAACAAGCACTAACGCAAACGAATGGCTATTGTCGTTGAACCCCGGTTATCACATTGTCGAATTGTCTGTAGATGGAAAATCTACGCGTGAGTACGAGTTTGAATATGGCTTGTTGACAATACCCAAAGCGGAAGCCGCGGAGGAGAGCTCAAAAATCCGAATCGTGGCAACAGGGATGCCGAATGAACGATTTGCCTTTCTGGATAGCGCAATAAATGCTAGAAAGCCTGAAACAGCTGAACAAGCACGACGACTGTTTCGGTTAGGTCAGAAGTCGTACATTCAACACTCTGAGTTCGTAGCACTAATGCCAGGAGTATTTTGGTTACCGTCCTCTGGGACAGCGCTTGGTAGTACAGAGTGGGACTCCAGAGGCAGTGATTTCTTTGAGTTAGCACTTGAAGTTTCGGTACCTGAAGGTTGGATCGTTGCAGGGCCAGGCAAAGCCAGTTTCGAGACAAAAAGCTCGAAAACCCATTTCCACTTTAGTCCAAAAGTCCCAATAAGAGACATTGCTTTGGTTGGTTCGAAGTTCGTTCGCTTCTCGACCAAAGTGCAAGGCATCGAGTTTGAACTCTTGACTAGTAAGAAACACCGTAAGAACCTAAGAATTCTTAAAGACGTAGGTCCAGCACTGAATGACTGGATTGAAGAGCGGGTTGCCGAATGGAATCTTGCAGGGATCGACTACCCATTTGAACTGCTATCGTTGATCGAAGTGCCTGTCACACTGAGAGTCTTCGGTGGCGGCTGGAGAATGGACAGCGTATTCGCGCAACCTGGAATACTCCTGCTTCGTGAATCTGGACTACCCATAGCGAGGTTTGAGAACGTTCTAGACAACATACCTGACGACATCATCGAGTCTGATGAGAAGAGAAGCGAGTACATTTTCGAAAGCGTTATGGAGTTCTTCAAGCATGATCAAGCTGGAGGGAATCCTCTTGCAAACGTCTCGAAGAATTTTGTGCTTTACCAATCGATGGCCAGAGAGAATGGTGCGACCGCCATCAATTACTTTATAAATGAGTTGTCAAAAATAGTCGCTACCGGTACGGACGAGAGCTCTCTCTTTTCACTCTACGTTGCTATAGGTGGTACCCAAAACATTAGAAGTAGTGACATATTTAGTTTTGAGCAAACATACGAGGCCACTCCACGGGTATGGCATGAACATTTCACGGATAGACCGCCAGTGTGGGAACGGTTATCGGAGACTTCTCTTTCAGGAATCGACCTTAATGACGATCCGGACATTGCGAGTCGCATCCTCTTGCTTCGCACCAATGCACTTGCGCATCAAGTTCTGGAACACTATGGCATTGAGAAGTCTGGCGCATTTCTTGCTGAGTTATTGACTCGATTCAGCGGTTCGACCTTTAACAAAAGTGAGTTCTTCGAGACCGCACAAGCAGTAGGGATTGACTTCGATGCAATAGCTGGAGATTGGCTCGATGGACAAGGTTTACCCGGCTTCATCGTTGCTGACGCCAAAACGGAACGACTGCAAGATACAGAGTCCGGAGAGTCTGTCTATCAAACCAGCTTCGTGCTTCGAAACGACGAGAGCACTCCTGGTGTCGTCACAGTTTCCTACCTGACTCACGCTGGGGATGGCGATGAATTTGCCCGTACTCTTCCGGCTTTTCGTGTAGCAGGAGAGACCTCACTACAAGTTGCTTTTCAAGACTCCCAACCAACACGACACATCTGGATTTCACCGGAAATATCACTAAACAGGGGCTATTTGCAGATTGATGTCGCCGAGCTGGAAGACTTCGTTCCCACGGACTCAGCAGTCCTACCTCCAATTGCTGAAATCGACTGGCAGTCTCCTGATGCACAATCAATCATAGTGGACGATCTGGACGACGGCTTTTCCGTATTGAACGGCGAGGACATTTCCGACGAGTCCTCTATGCCTCCCATACTCGCATTTCTATTCAATGTGGGATTTTCTCTCCATACAGAAGTTGATGAAGGTCTACCTCAATTCAACATTTTCTCCGGCGACCAGGGCCAATGGTTTCGACAAGAGAGCCGATCTAGCCATGGAAAGTATCGTCGCACGCATGCAATTCTTCGCGGACAGTCTGAAGAGTCTCGCGCAACCTTCAATGCAATTCTCCCGTCGCCAGGAAGTTGGAAATTGGAATTTCACCTCCCGTCCATGATTCCGGCAGCCATATCAACTGAATCAAATATAGGTTTCGGAGTTAGTGGCGTTGGAGCGACCACAAGCATCACAATCCGTACTTCAGGTGGCGGAGGATCGTCCGGCCGAGTTGAAGAACCGGAATTCTTTCTCGTGGAGACCAACTTTGACGACACTTCAGAAGTGATCGAAGTCGAACCCTCGTTTGCCAGTCGCGGTTGGGTAGAACTCGGTACCTTTGATATCGAGTCGTCAGAGGTAGAGGTTGTTGTATCGGCCGGAACTAGCCAATTCTCGGTAGCGGATGCCGTGAAATGGACGAAAGTCGAAAGCGAGGACTAGCTAATCGTCTTCGACCTCTACGGCAGTACCGTAGGCCAATAGCTCAGCGGCACCTGCTTGCATAACAGACGTACTGAAACGAGCGGAAATCACAGCATTCGCACCCATTTCTTGTGCGTGCTCTTTCATACGATCCAAGCTCTGCTCCCGGCTTTCTGCCACCAGCTTGGCGTACTCTCCAATTTCCCCGCCGACAATATTCTTGAGCCCCGCCATGATGTCGTGTCCCACATGCCTGGCACGTACCGTATTGCCACGCACAAGACCAAAGGTTCTTACGATTTTCTTGCCGGGTATGGAATCACTAGTCACAACTATCATGTCAAATCTCCACGTCCTTGTACCTATCTGTCTTGGAATCGATTATTCGTTGCCGCAACACAGCAAAGAAGAGCAATCCAATCCCACCGATACCCAAACCTACAAGGACCTTTGCATACCAAGGGGTTTCGTGATCGCCCATCAAGACGAACAGAACGAATCCGCCCACAACCGCCACGTAACCAATCCCGAGACACAATAGGAGACCAAACCCTAGCTTTGTCGTCGCGCTCGTCACTCGATCAGGCATGGTTTTCCAAGTTGATTCTCAAGTCAATTCGTTTATAGATGATAGCAATGCAAATTGCAACAGAGCCAATACACTACTCAAAACCTTATGTTTTGAGGCTCTAACTCCGCTACCGAATACTTAAACACCGTCTATTCGACAGAACTGGAAATCAGTCAAAATCGCTGAAGATCTCTTCGTTCAACTCTGCATAAATCCAAGGCTTTTGCTGAATAGATTGAAGCATGAATTCCTCGACTCCCGCTTCAATGTAGTCGTTTGCCCGATCCTTCACGTAGTCCGGAGACCCGATCATCAGCCAGTCCGCTCCGCGTCGTGCTCTCTTCGCATGCTCTTCGTCACGAATAATCCGCATGGGCACATGAGCTGTCATTTTGATTTCCGAAGGATCTCGTCCAACCGCTTCACAATGTCGCTCCAGTACCTTTTTCTTGTGAGCAACTTGCTCAGGACTCACACCGACTAGGTTGCAGATATCCGCATATTTGGCGCATGTCTTGAGAGTTCTCTTCTCGCCATTTCCGCCTACCATGATGGGGATCTGGCGGCCTTTGTACCCTCGAGGTGCAAATGGTGCATCCTTGAGTGAATAGTACTTTCCTTCATAGTTCACAATTCCGTCCGCAGTAAACAACATTCGAACGAGTTCGCACGCTTCCTCGAGCCTATCGCTTCGTTCTCTAATGGGAGGAAACTCCCAGCTGTATGCTGCATGTTCACGAACATTCCAGCCAGCACCGATGCAATATTGCGCTCTTCCAAAAGACATTTCATCCATGGTCGCTACCATCTTCGCCATGAGTGCAGGATTGCGGTAGGTGTTACCACAAACAAGGACGCCAAGCTTTAGGCGACAGGTGACAGCAGCGGCACCCGCCATGAGGGTCAATCCCTCGAAAGTTGGAAAAGAATCCGATTCAGTAACGTTAAGATCGTTATGCCAAGGGGGTACAAAGTGATCGTAAAAGTACGCACTCTCCCACTTTCCGTACTCCATGGTCATTAGGACACTCTTGATCTCGTCCCATGTGGTTTGCTGGTTGTATAACTGAGATGAAAACATTTATCCCTCCTTTATCAGTGTTTGAAGTTTACTCAATGAAAGTGTCAGGTATTCCTTCGTGCGGAATCGATGTCTCGATCTCAATCCAGTTTTGCTTGTGTCAGCAGTTTGCAGCACTCCATCGATGGAGTTGTAGTCGCACTCTAGCTGTAGGAGAAGTCCGTCATCGATACGAAAGCAATTGAATATCGTGCACCAATCGTGACTAGTCTGTCGATACTCGGACATCGAAGTAGTAGTAACGTCCGTAGTCGCGATGTGCATCCGAGAAGAATCCAAAGTAGCGATCAGCAAGCGGTGCGCGTTCTCCTGTCACATTGCGGACGCCCAAGCGGAATCTTGTAGAGTTGAAGAAATACTTTGTTGTGAAGTCAAACGAGAGATTCCAAGTGTGAAAGTCTGGAATGACGTACTGAATACCTGTAGGAGTTCCGTCATCCAATGTGAGCGAATCCTGAAAAAACTCACCTAGACGAGTGCCCGATAACGAAGCAGCGTAAGGAAAGTGCTTCCAACGAACCAATAGAGTTTCCTTGTACTGCTGGTTGCCATCTTGTCCAATCAGATCCGCGAAGCCAGCAACCGGAATGTCGGCGGGCAGTACGCCTTGCGCCTTCGCATCGACCAATCTTGCCGATGGTCCTCCTGGCTCTTGATTGAAGTCAAGCAGTTGCGACCGAAGGTACTTTACGCTAAATTCTCCAAACTTGAACTCGAAGTCGCCGTACAGTGCAACATCAAAACCCTCAAGCGAGCGAGTATCCAAATTTGCGTAGTTATCTACGATGTTGTGGATCGCCCCTGCGGGACAAATACCTGCGGCCCGATAAACATCAGCTTCGTCTTCCGCAATCTCCTCCAAGCGGTTGACCGCCGGATTTGTTTGTAGGTCCTGGCAGTTATCACCGCCATGCTCAAGCCTTAACAGCAAGTCGTAGACTGTGTGATTTTCTTCACCAAGCAAGCCGATAGTGTCTTCTTTGACAATGGACCAATAATCCAAAGTCAAAGTGATCCCATCCAAAGGATCGACGGCCATTCCTACGGTCCAATTCTCGCTCTGCTCGGAAACTAGGTCTTTGCTTCCCTGAGCTACTCGTTGAGTGGAATTGACGCAATCCAAAATGTTCTGTTCTGGATCTCCTCCGTTTTCGGCGGCGTATGTGCATGCCCAATCCGTACGAGTGTTCTGTCTTGCAACGATCTCTTCGTTGATCGTCACCAAGTTCGGAGCGCGAAAAGCTTGTGACCATGATGCTCTGAGTTGAACTTCATCTATAGGACGCCAGCCAAACGCAACTCGACCAACAATTGTGTCGTCCACATCGGAGAAGTTTTCGTAACGCAATGCAACCAATGAGTCAATCCTGTTAGCGATTGGAATCTGGAGTTCACCAAACAGGGAATACACGGTACGGTCACCACTGTTGTCTGGAGTCGGGCTCGAATTAACGACGTCGGAGACAAACGGGTAGGTATCTCCTTGAAAATCGGTAAAGACGATCGTGCCATCCAGTCGGGGGTCCCGATCGTCTTCAAAGGACTCATTGCGGATCTCGGTGCCGACCAATGCCCCAACGGGACCAGCCGGCAGCTGGTAAACATCTGGACTTGATACTTTGAAGTCAATAAGAAAGAGCTCCATTTCGTTGTCGCGCGAGACATCGACCAGAGCACGTTCGATATTGCTGTTTTTTCCGCCGCTAAAAGGGTTATAGGCCGCTGGAGTGGGATCAAAAAGCGCCTCTGTGATGAGATTGTTTGAAACACGATTGCGAGTAAGATCTTCCCGAGTCGCCACGGAATACACAACAGCTGCTTCCCAGTCATAGTCGTAATTGGTACCTGCCAGTCCACCCAATAACCTGAACACATTCCCATCGTTCTCAACAATTCGCGGGTATTCCGCGTAGCGATAGTTATCGATCCAAAGTTCGAGACCTTCACATGGAACGTCGGGAATCATGCTGTCTGGCAATCGATTGGGTGATCCGCAAGGTCCGAAGGGGTTGTAGTAGTTCTCAGGCCCGACTCTTAGTTTCACTGACGAAAAGGCATAAGAGGGATGTCTTGACAACACTGATTCGGAAGAATAGTAGAGAAACTCGGAAAAACCGTCGATGCCGTTCTGAAACGTGTGATTGGCGAACACAAACAGACCAAGCCTGTCCAGATCAGAGGAGAGATCCCTAAATTCGTTGAGGTTGTAGCGGTAGACACCCTGTCCGTCTACGGCACCACATGTTGTGTCATTCAACTGCCATTGGCATCTTTCGTCACCCAATGGATAAGTCTCAAACTCTCCGCTGCCATCGGTGATGCCTCTCAATCCAAACCGTCTTACACTTCGAACGATGTCAAATTGCCCATAGGGAGAGTGCGCGCTTAGATTGCGAAATTCTGTCCTTGTACGCCAAGGAGAGTCCTCCGGCAAGAATGGTCTCAGGTCTCCTTCCGCCCATTTTGGATCTTCAGAAGAATGAATGTTGTCTCGGGTAAGAAAGTCAAACATCACTCCAATGTGGGTCGCTCCATCGTTGAAATAGTCTCCCCACTCGCCGTTGAATTCATAGGTCTGACGTCCTACAAGGTGATAGGTGTAGGTTCTAAGTCGACCCGTGAACCCTTCAATATCCTTCTCTAGTACTGTGTTTACGACTCCTGCAACGGCATCGGCACCGTATACCGCAGCCGCTCCGTCTCTCAGAACTTCAACTCGATCTACACCAAACAGCGGAATCGTATTGGAATTTACAGTATTCACTGGTACGAAGCTCCCGCCGACTTCCTCGGTTTGGTAGCTCGCCGCGTTTACCATTCTTCGGCCATTTAGCAGAACCAGAGTGTTTCCTGTGCCTAGGTTCCGAAGATTGAATGCACCGACATCCCCGCGTGCGGCATTTACACCGCCACTAATGTTCTCTTCTTCGTTGAAGAAATTTTGTCCTTGTTCGGGGAGCATTTCCAGCAGTTCGTCCCCTGAAGAAATCCCCAAGACGTCGATATCATCGCTCTCGAAGACGGAAACTGGAAGTATTCCGGTGACATCGGCTCCTTTCATTTGGCTACCGACAACAACCATCTCTTCGATGGTCTCCGCTTCTTCGTCTTCGGCGTCTTCCGAGGTTGTCTGTTGCTGACCGTGGAGCGTCAGACAGCCGAACACCAGCCCAACGGCAAGCACGGACGCCCAGATTCGCAGGTGCACATTTCGATAAGTGTTCAATTTCTTAGCTCCGTAGCAAGAGGAAGGTGCCAATGGGTTGAGGAGTTGCTTGACGGTTTTGCGCTCGTACGAGTTGACCTCAATCTGGATCCACTCCAGAGGAAGACGCACAGACCTCGTAGAATTCGTCCTGCAAAGCAATGTCTGCGCTAATTATCGCAGACTGTCGCGTCTTGTACCACCAAAGATCGTCCGCAAGTCGTTCGTATCCCGCGTCTACCATTCGTTTGGTCTCTTCTAGCTGCGGCCCACCAAGACCTTTGCGGCTAAAGACCATGTTTGTGCTATCTATTGCGTCTCGGATTTTTGCGATTTCAACGGGTAACTCTTCATCAAAAATTGACCTGTAAGAATCTTCTATGTCTGTGTCTGTAAGAGATGCCAATCGAAGGTTTCTAGATCTAGCATGCTCCACTAATGCAGCCGCAAAGTCCTGCGCCTCTCGAAACGACAGTTCGGAGTTCTTCACAAGTAATTCCGCCACTTGCGACGAAGTTGCGAAACTCCGTTCAATTGCAGACGATGCACGTTCTGGGTCAACGACCAAGCTCTCTAGCAATCCGAGAAATCGATCAAACATCAAGTCGGCCGCATCCGCAAGTCTAGATACGTTGGAGGCCATCCGGTAGTCGTGCATTCCTGCGTCGACATTGTGACTGTTCATAGTTAATTGGTATGTCAATGCGAGAACTTGGTTGGCGGCAGTCCGCAAGCGATCCAAGTCTCGTGGATTTCGCTTTTGGGGCATTGAACTACTTGAGCTAACGCTTGACTCACCAAGGTAAATCCATGGTTGCGGGTCTCGTTGTTGACTGTGGATATTCGCCACTATTTGGTTGATGGTGAGAGCTGCATCGCCAAGAATGCTTGCGTATTCGTTCTTGTAATCCAACGTATCTACGAAATTCGCATCAAAACTGTTTTCCACCGGTTCATCGAAACCGAGGAGTTCAGCCAAACGCTTTCGATCAAGAAAAATTCCACTTGTGGTACCTGGACCGACACCATAAGGACTTCTGTTGAGGCGGTCAAATCCTTCACGCAATCGAGCCGATGTTCGTGCCAAAGAAGCGGCATAGGCGAGTAGTTGATGTCCGAACGTTGTGGGTTGAGAGGGAACGCCGTGCGTATATGCAGGTACAACCGTCTGTAGATGAGACTCAGCCAAACCGAGCAGTTCTTTTCGATTCCGGTTTACTCGCATGTGAGTACTGATCCATCGGTCACGAGCCAGCATGCGTCGAACCGTTCCATGTAGGTCTTGCCGCGATCGACCGATATGAATATTGGAAATCTCCGATCCCGTAGCCAGAATGAGTCTTTGCTCCAGTTTCAAGTAGTCAGAGACTCTGAGAGACTCGTCTTGGTCCGAGCCAGCTAGGTCATTTAGAAGGGCATCAGCAAATGACTCCCCTGACTCAGCGCTAATTAAGCTGTTTTCGACCGACGACACGAGAGTCGCCTTGTTTGCTTCAATTAGGAAGCAATAGAAATCCAAGCAGGGCACATCACGGAAAAAAGTGTAGCCGCAACTAGACTGCGGATCAGCTTTTGATTCGCTTGAATCCAGCTGAACAAACGTATCGACAAGTGCCTGAGCGAATACGACCATTCGACTTGGAAGTACGTCTCTATCCGTGTTGTCGCCAGTTTCGAATGTAATTGCTGGCACTCCATATGCAGAATAGAAATAGTTCTTCGAAGTTCCGTTTTCACTCGTGGGTCGAGGTGCGATTTCATAACCAGCGGCAGTTCGATCGACCTGAGTAACGTGATTCTGCGCCACCACATTCTTGATCCATACCTCTGTGAAATTCGGCGGGTTTGTCGAATCGTCGGACTCTTGAATGTACAAGACATCACGATTGGTTGAATGGAAATCCAACATTAGCCTTAAACGGGATTGAGCTTCGGTAGAGTCCAATTTTCGGTGGACTGCCGCGGTTTCCGGTTGTGTGAAGATTCCCCAGTCCCGGTTCAGATCGGTGGACCCCAAGTTGTGTCTCCAGTGACCCAATACAACGCCATCCGGGTTAAGCAATGGCACGATCAGAAAGTTGTAGCGTTGAAAGAAACGGCACTTTGAAGTGAGCCCGTTCAAACATGCTTCGACTCGAATGGATGCCAATGCACGCATAAATTCTCGCATGGCGATGGTTCCCGGTACCTCCGGAGGATGCGCCCTACCCATAAGCAATACGGTTTTGGATGCCCGGGGATTGGTCTCTATGACAACAATGGGATGGCGAGCAATTGAATAGCCAATAGTCTCGGTTTCCCGCTGAGGCCACTCTCGTTCTAGTTCCTCATTCCATTGGTGATACCAGTCCAAATTGAGGTTTTCCTGAGCCGAGACATACAGCGAATCAGAGTCGATAGTCAGCGAGATATGGGCGGAACCTTTAGTATCGACACTAATGTTTTGATTCGAGATTGGAGTCCAATTCACTCCGTCACTGCTCAGTTTCGGTAAGTACCGGTGTTGATAGCCGGATGGGTAGTTCAAGACTACATCAAGCTCTAGAGGTGTGTCGCTCACGTGGCGTTCAATCTTGAACGCATACCAGGGACTAGGATTGATTGGCGGTCTGTCCTCTGGGGCTACTTCGCCGACCAAAGAGTTGTCGGTAGCTTTGCACGAGTTCAAACTTCCGCCCTGAAAGTCTATTTTGACCTCATAAAGACTCGATTCACAAAGAACGGAATTTCCATCTGCCGCGGCAGCTACAACGTATGCCACAGCAAAGACAAGCAGTAACACAAAACGACGGCAGTTCCCTTTCACTAAGTTAGCTCGGCAAATCAGAGAAAAATTCCCAGAGTAGTCCGAAGAGGAGCTAGACGCTTGCAATACGGTTATCTTCAAGAATCATATTTGCGCCCTTCTGTCCAATCATGATGGCTGGAGCATTTGTGTTTCCTGAGACCAAGGTCGGCATGATGGATGCATCCACAACTCGCAGTCCATGCAGTCCTCGGACTCGTAGGCGCTCATCAACGACTGCTTGTTCATCGATCCCCATCTTGCACGTGCCCACGGGATGAAAGACGGTTGCGCCTGTCCTTCTACACCACTCGAGTATCTCCTCGTCCGAATTCACGTTTGGCCCTGGAAATATCTCGTGGTCGACATAGTTGGATAGAGGTTCGGCGGATCCCACTTGCCGCGCAATCTTCATCCCTCCAATCAAGGCATCACGATCGGTTGTCTCGCTCAGAAAGTTTGGGCGAATGGCTGGTGGGTCACTTGGATTTCGACTCTTGATGTGTACGCTTCCAGTACTTTCCGGTCGCAATTGACACACAGAAATGGTCATTCCAGGTTCTTGTTCCAATGCTCCCCTCTTCCCTCGAGCGTAGCTCGCGTGAGCCATATGAAACTGTACGTCTGGGTTTTCCATGTCGTCTCGAGTTTTCACGAAACCATGTGCGATTCCGGCGGTGTAGGTTAGTGCTCCCCGACGGAGCAATCCCCACTTGATCGATTCCAAAACAAGCCTCCATCCTCGAGTTTGTTCATTTAGCGAACCGACTCCTTTCAGTCTCCACGCTACCGAGCTTGAGTAGTGATCTCGTAAATTCTCACCCACACCGGAAAGTTCTTTGACAACGGGAATGCCGTGCTCCTCCAAGATTTCGCGTTTTCCTATTCCTGACAGTTCCAAGATTTGTGGGCTTTGTATGGCGCCCGCACAGAGTATGATTTCGCGTCGACAAGTTGCTTCTTGCTCTTGTCCGTTTCGGACCCCATACCTTACGGCTACTGCTCTATCCTTATTTACCAAAACGGAATTCACCATGGCTCGTGTGGTGATTGTCAAGTTGCTTCGGCCCCTTATGGGGTCAATAAAGGCGCAAGTTGCACTATGTCTACGACCGTTTTTCTGAGTGACTTGGTAAATTCCAAATCCTTCCTGCGATTCTCCGTTGTAGTCCACTGGTGTTGGATAGCCAAGATTTCCTCCCGCCTCTACATATGCCTCGAGGACCGGATGGGTTTCTGCCATATCTGCGACATTGAGTTCACCTCCACCGCCACGAAGCTCGTTCTCCCCACGTTCAAAGGATTCGCAAGCCTTGAAATCTGGCAACACCTCATCATAGGACCAACCTCGATTGCCCAGTTGGGACCACAGGTCATAGTCCGCTGCTTGTCCTCGAACGTACAGCATTCCATTAATCGAGCTGGATCCGCCCATGACTTTTCCTCGAGGAATGGGAATTTCTCTATCTTTAGTTCCCGCTTCCGGCTCAGTCTTGAAGCACCAATTCAGGCTTGGCCGGTCAATCATGCGCCAGAATCCGACTGGAATGTGAATGAGGAAGTTTGAGTCGCGACCTCCAGCCTCTAACAAGAGCACCGAGTTTGACTTATCTGCACTCAATCGGTTTGCAACGACGCAACCCGCCGACCCTGCCCCAATGACGATATAGTCGTACTTCATGTGGAATGCTCCTGGCTTTAGACTCGCATCGCCAAACCAAATCCTCTCGAATTGTACGAATCGATTCTGGATCTCTCAGCCGTTCTCTAATTCCCAAATTCCCTCTTCTTATGCATCCAAATTTGCTCGTTAGCTAACATTAGCACGGAGTTTTCGGAGGCTTGTATGTCTGATTGGTTTTCTATTGAAGGAAAAGTTGCACTTGTAACGGGAGGCTCGAGAGGCATCGGAGAAATGATCGCTGCCGGTTTCCTGATGCACGGAGCGAAGGTCTATATAAGCTCGCGCAAAACGGATGTGTGCGATGCGACAGCTGCGCGACTTCAAGAAGAGTACGGTGGCGAGTGCATTTCTATTCCCGGCGACTTGAGCCAATTGCCAGGCATCGAAACGGTGGTCGGCCAGATAGCCGAACGCGAGTTGCAATTGGACATCTTGGTAAACAATGCAGGTGCGACCTGGGGTGCTCCGCTGGAGGAGTTTCCCGAAGTCGGCTGGGACAAAGTCATGGACACCAATGTCAAGGGAATATTCTTTCTTACTCAGAAGTGTTTGCCGCTGATGCGGGTTGGTGCAACATCCGAAGATCCCGCTCGGGTCATCAACATTGGTTCCATCGACGGTATTCACACTCCGCGATTTGACAACTTCTCTTATGGGCCGTCGAAAGCGGCTGTCCACCATCTAACGCGCCAAATGGCTTCTCATCTCGTAAGCGAAAACATCATCGTTAACGCAATCGCACCGGGACCCTTCCCCAGCTGGATGCTGAGTGCTGGAGTGGGTTTCGGAGGTCAAGTCGAAGGAGCCGACTGGGAAAGCGTTGGAAAGGGAAATCCAAGGGGACGAGTAGGAACAATGGAAGACATCGCTGGTCTTGCGATCTTCCTCAGTTCAAGAGCCGGAGCGTTCACCGTAGGAGAAACGATTAGTTGCGATGGAGGTTCGGTAGCCTCAAGTTGAAACGAAGATCATCTAGAGGTCACACTAGCAGAGAGACTAGATCCGCCAGCTTCTTCAGACTCACATCATGTGCTCTTTCTTTGCCGTGAAAATACAGCAAGTTAGTCTTGTCACCGTGTGCTAACGCACTCGCACCACAAACGAGTAATGTACGGCTAGTTCCAACTACTTCGCCTCAAGTGCTACTTCGCATCCGTGTCGTTTTCGTTGCCTTCTTCGCTCCCATCGTTGCCTGGCTGTATGGCTGCACGTGTGAGTCCAGACAGATCATCCGCGTTCAAACCAATTTCCTTAAGCAGTGCATCTACCAAAGGAGCTTGGCTTCGATATTGCAAAGCGCTCGAAACAACTTGATCCGCAAGGCTGGACTTTCCACCTGAATCTTCACTTCCAGATGCGGGATTGCCGCCAAATCCCTTCATGCCATCAAAGTGAATGATCTTAATTCCGTCAATGTTCTCAACAGGCTTAACAGACTCTCGAACAATTTCGGACATGTGCTCGATGATCTTCAACCGCACTCTCATGTCCACAATCTCATTGCTAAGCAGATTCTCTGCTTCATTCAATGCACGCGAGCCTTCCGCATCGACTTCGTAGCGACGTTCCGCAACCTCGACTTTCATTCTTTCGGCATCTGCGGCGCCTTGAGCTTCAATGCGCACCTTCTCGGAACTCGCGTTTGCCAACGTGCGAATAGCTTCTGCCTCGTCGACTGCAGCATTTTTCTCAGCTTCTGCCGCGATCGTAACCTGAATGGCTTCGCGCTCCGCAGCTCTACGGGCATTTACCAGATCGACCTCTTTCTCTCGTTCTACAACCTCGATTTCTCGCGCAGTTACCACCATCTCTTCAGATTTAGCGGCTTCGGCACGAGCGTGGTTGGCTTGAGTCTCAGCTTCGGATTGAGCTTTTGATTTCTCAGATACAGCAATGTCGCGATCTTGATTGGCAAGTTCTACTGTTTTTTGACGGTCGACTTCCGTAGTTTCGATAGCTCGTTGACGTTCAATATCACGTTGCTTGACAACGCGCTCGTTTTCGATTCGCTCTTCTTCGACCTGGCGGTGGGTCAGAATTTGGGTTAACTCGACCTTTTGATTTGCTTCGATTTCAGCTTCTCTTGCGTCTCGGTCACGGTCCGCCTGCTCACGCTTTATCTCGGCGACTTGCGAAGCTCGCCTAATCTCAATCTCACGTTCTTGTTGAAGACGGGCGTATTCCGCGTCCCGCGCAATCTCCAAAGTCTGACGCTCAGTTTCCAAGTTTTTCTGATCGATTGAGACTTGGGTGTCTCTTTCAATTTCGTTTCGTCGCTTGCGTTTCTCTTCGATCTCAGAAGTTAACCGAGTCAAACCTGCTGCGTCAAACGCGTTATCCGGATTAAAGAACTCGCGATTTGTTTGGTCCAACCCGGTCAGAGAAACGGATTCCAGTTCCAAACCGTTCTTGAGTAGATCTTCGGAAACTGCAACCTGGACCTTTTGAACAAACGACACACGTTGCTCATGCAAGTCTTCCATAGCCATTTCAGCGGCAACCGAACGTAACGCGTCGACCAGTTTTCCCTCCACCAGTTCTCGTAACGCATCCGGCATCATTGTGCGCTGCCCGAGTGTTTGTGCTGCATTGGCGATTGACTCTGACGTAGGTTGTACTCGCGTGTAGAACTCAGCGAGTACATCAACTCGCATCCGATCATGTGTAATCAGTGCTTGTGCGTCTTTTCGTTGTACCTCGAGACGCATGGTGTTCATGTTTACTCGAATAACTTCGTGAAGAACTGGAAACACCAATGCGCCTCCATTCATGACCACCTTTTGTCCACCGAGACCAGTACGGACAAAAGCCACTTCCTTTGAGGCACGACGGTACAAACGTGCCAATATGAGGCCAATTGCCAGCAACGCGACGAGAATCACGCCGACCATCATTAGAGTTTCCATGAAGTTACCGAACATCTGTTTCTCCTAGTCTTGTTTCTTTAGTTGTAAGGTTGAGTTAGTCATCTGTAAGCGCTGAGGATGTATTGGGCACACCAATAAAGTTCGATCCTGATTGTTCTATAAGCAGGATGCTTGTTCCTTGCCCAAATTCTTCCGACTCTGATTCGGGTTCCACCATTACGTAATGAACCAACCCGTGCTGATCCGTCAGCTTTGCCTGCGCCGGCATACCTCTCTTGGCAGTTCCGAGAGTTATGGTTGCTACTCGACCCACGAATGTTGATGACTCGACAGCCGAAGTTTGATCTTTGGGAATGATTTTTGCAAATCCTTCGCCACAAACACGAACGATGGGGATCGCTACGACCAATGCAGGTAGCCAGGCGATGCTACCTGGCATCATTGTCCCAAATACAGCACTGACAATGCCTTGAATGATGTAGCCTGCGACCCCGAACACTAACAGGAAAATGACCAGCAAAATCAGGATGGGTACTTTGCCGATGCAAAGCCATCCCAAGATTCTGGACGGCAGGTTTGTGCTACTTGGTGCAGTCTGACCTATTATCGAATCACCTACATCCGGGCCACTTCCTTGAATGTCCGACTGCGGCGCATCTAGATCCACGTCGGGGTCCGGAACGAGGGAGTCAAAGAAGCCGGACACACCCATGCCAATAAGAGCCAGCACTCCTTCGAGTATGGCGATCGCAAGCATCAAGCCGATTGCGACTGCAAAAGGCCGGTTTGCCGCTTCAAGTGCAAATTCAAGCACTGTTTATGGAATCTCCCTACTCGGATTTGGAACGGAAAGCTTGCAGTCGTTCTTTAATCCTGTTCTCTCGTGCAAGTTGTTCAAGTTCAGCTCGTTTCGCAGCTGTGTACTGATCTGGTGTTCCACTGGAACTCGAGACTCCACCAGCTCCGCGCAATGCTCGATCGAACGCTTGCTCTGCATCACGAACATTGTCGCTAACATTTGATCCAGTTCCGGTCCCGGAACCGTCGGTCGCGCCATGTTCGGCTTCGACTGCTTGTTTGGCTTCGCGGAATGAATTGAGTTCATCTTCCATTTCGCGTTTGCGTGCTTGCAAAGCCGCAACATAGCCTTCAAGTTCTGTGACCGACTCCTTTGCTTCAGCAATTGTATTTTCGAGAATGGGTATCTGTGTCTCGATGTCGAGAAGCAGTGCTATGGCAGTTTCAGCCAAGTCTTCGCGATCGCTTTCGAGAGCGAGTTGCACCTTCTCCGACGTTTCTGTGTGCTTTTGACTCTCGTCAACGAGACGACGAGATGCCATGTGTTGTTTAGACAAAGTCTTTCCAAGTTCATGCCTGACATCGTCGATGGCTCCATCGACTTCTCGGATAGCTTGTTGCATTACAACTTCGGGGGCCAGATTTTCGACCTTCTCGACTAGCATGTTTGTTGTACCGCTAATCAGTCGTCCGACTCTTGCAGAAATGCTCTCAGTCATTTGTTGTCTCCTTTGTATCGGTTGAGGGTTGAGCAATGATGTCGTTTAGTTCGAGAATGGGTGCCATGTGTTTGGCAACAATCTCCGGTCGGTAGCATCGACTGGTGGGAAGCACTCCAAGCCGGAGCACAGATTCAATTAGATTGAAGATTCTATTGGCTATGGCTGCTTCTAGTTCGATTAAGTTGTCAACGGCTTCGGGACTGTCTTCCTTTGGGACCCCAGCCATCCAGTAAGCGATGATATCGGGAATCCAGTGTGCAAAGTGTGCCAAGAGAGCTGAGTGCACATCATTCTTGGATTCCAAGTTTCGCAATCTCGCAAATGAAGGTGCCAAAGTTTCCTGAATGAACTCCAGAGATTGAGCATAGTCTTCTTCACCGAGGTGTCGTTGTTTCGCTTCAGATATAAGACTTCGCACCTTGTCAGACAGAGTCGCCGCACCATTGGCGTTGAAACTCGCGAGAAATGTTGCGTCGTCAGCGGAAATCCGCACACTCAGCGGAATTGATCGTCCTGCCATGAAATACGTTTTCATACAAATGTATACATATTTATACACTAATGTTTCCATGAATGCAAGGTGTATTTCACATTTTTTTCAAGAATCTCCACATGGGTAGCAGAGTAAGGATTCAAGAACAGGCAATAGCGTATGCCAATCCTTGAGATCTTCTTGTGGTGGATTCGCTGGTGAGTTCGGGCAGACAATACGTAAGAATCGCCATTGCGTAATGGTTCATGAGTGGCTGAAATTTTCTGCTGCGGTCCATTCTCATGTATCGCGAGCGACTGCAAAACAATACGGTCTGAACTCGAGACTGTATTTCAGAATGGAACGTCTCAGTGAACGCGAACATTGCGACTCATTTGTGCAAGTCGCTATTTTCCAATTGGAGAGCTTTGATTTTTTCGCATTTCTACTCAGACTATAAGTACCGAACGATGAGTGGGAGTGCTAGTAGTTCGAGCAAATTGCGGTCGATTTCAACCACGAAAACATTGACGGCTACGTCCGATTTTGAACTGTGCTAGTTTGAAACACACCCCTGTTTTGTACACAAATGTAAGAACACACCTTTGATTGGTGCACCAAATGTATGAAACACAGGAAGTTTTTTGAACAACTACGTGATAAGTGCGTCTCTTGATAAGTCACAATGACATCTAGTCTGGACCACAACTACAATGCTATGGATTTTTGTTTGGGCTCCCAATCGTCATCTTGCACAGGAAAGCAATAGCCCGATAAACTCATAGAAAATGAATGTTTGTACAGATATTGTCGAGATTCTTAAGAGTCACGGAGTAACCGTCGCGTTCGGTATTCCAGGTATACACAACATGCCAATTTACCGAGCGTTGCACGAGTGTGGAATTGAGATCTACACAGTCAGACACGAGCAGTGTGCATCCTTCATGGCAGATGGCTATGCACGCGTGTCAGGAATTCCAGCCCTTTGTGCCGTAATTGACGGACCTGGATTCCTCAATGCTTCCACGGGAATAGTCCAAGCTAGATCGGACTCCGTCCCGATGGTCGTCTTGACCCCCTGTGGAAGTGAGGAATCACAAGGCAATCCTCACGAGCTTTGCGGTCAAGCCAACGTGTCACAACAGATTTGTAAAGCTAGTTTCAGAGTAAATCCAGCAACCAGCAGAAGCGATGTGGAATCGTTTGTAGATCGAAATTTGCGTTTCGGCCGACCAGGACCCCTTCATATCGAAATCCCATTGTCGTTGTCGGAAGATCCGCTGAGGACACCAGAAAAGAGAAATCCTTTCAAAACCGATGACGAGATTGCGAGTCTGAGCAAAATAGATGGGGCTCGACAACTGTTAAACGCCTCGAAACAACCAATCATTGTTGCTGGTGGAGGCACGGTTGACGCTCAACCTGAAGTTCAGAAATTTGCGGAATGCATCGATGCTCCGGTTCTCAATACAGTCAATGGCAAAGGAATATTGCCACTAATCCATCCTCTGAGAGTGGGCTTCAGTCCGTCAATACCGGAGATTGGTACCGAACTCAGTGAGTCAGACTTGACGATCGCAATTGGTACGGAGTTAAGCGAAATTGACTTCGACTTCTTCATGCAAGGCAATTCGCGGAAGTTCCGAAAACTGATTCGTCTAGACATTGACCCCAAACAGGTTTCCTGCAATGCAATCCCGGACGTGGCACTCGTAGGAGACTGCAAAGACTTGCTACCGCTCCTCACTTCAAGTCCGACAGCTCGGAATGGATCGGTGCGAGCAAGAGAAATGCAAAGAAAAGCTCGAGAATCACCCTATGTCTCAAATGAAATGCACGAGTTTCTCGCCACTCTTCGTCAGCATTCTGATGTTTTGGTAGGAGACTCCACTCAGCCCACGTACTACGCAACCTGGCTATACGAACCGCGTAGCGTAAGACAGTACTTTCACAGCGTTACTGGATTTGGTACGCTCGGATACAGCATTCCGGCAGCAATCGGAGCGAAAATCGCCAACGGAACCAACCGTGTAACCGCACTCACTGGAGATGGTGGTTCACACTTCACAATTCCTGAGATCCAATCCGCTACGCAATTTGGTCTAGGCATACCGTTCGTGATTTGGAACAACTTGTGCTACGGTGAAATCAACAAGGCCATGTGTGCCCAAACTTCCGACACGTGGTACGAATCTCCTATTCCACCCGACTTTCGTGCTTTGGCCAAAGCTTATGGTGCCCACTACTGTAGGCCAACCAGGTTTTCTCAATTGTCGGATTGCTTGGAGGAATCGCATTCGAGGAATTACCCAACGGTAATCGAAGTGAGCGAGGAAGAGTTTCCAGAGGTTCATCTGACCATGAACTGGTTCGTTCAAGAGTAATAAACAACATGAAGATATAGGAATAAAGTAATGATTAATAATAATAGTAGATCGAAACCAAACATTCTATTCATTTTCACGGATCAGCTTCGCGGTGACTCGATTGGTATAGAACCAAACTCTCAAGTCATAACACCGAACTTGAACAAACTGGCAAACGAAGGATTCTCCTTCTCTAGGTGTATGGGCAATGCGCCACTTTGTGTTCCGGCCCGTACAGCGTTAATGACCGGACAACTCATACGCGAGAATGCAATATGGAGCAATCGTATAGGAGCCGACCCAAATGGTCCAAGCCACGTGAGAAATATTCGTGATGTCGGCTATCACACTGCGGTAATCGGAAAGACCCACCTCTGGCGGCACAGTGCAGCCGGCAAACCCGGGCAACACGTGAAGGAAATGGAGCATAACCTGCACGACTGGGGGTTTGAATACACACATGAACTAAACGATCCCATCGAGACTGCTTGGATGGGATGCCACTACACCGACTACTTGGAAGAAAAAGGCTGGCTAGAGGACCACCGCAATTACATTCAAGCGTGGGTTGACGAGATGCGTACCGGAAACATAACCCCTTGGGGTCAAGAACCTGCACCAGTACCCGAAGGAGAAGACATCGACTCGTACATAGGCAGAAACGCCTGTGATTGGATACGCGATTACACAGATGAACGTCCTTTCTACCTGCAGGTTCAGTTCACCGGCCCTCATGATCCATTCGACGGACCACAGCCCTACCGAAATCGATACGATCCAAACCAATTGGATATAGGTATTCACGAGCCTCACGACCCACCCACCGGGGCTATTGCAGCTATGTGGCGTAGAGCTCCCTCAGTACACAAGGCAACCACCTATCAAAGACAGAGATGGCGTGCTTGGTACTACGCCAACATTACGTTAATAGACGATTGGATCGGCAAAATACTTAAGCAGTTGGAAGAAAAAGGACAGTTGGATAACACTTGGGTTATGTTCAATTCTGATCACGGAGAAATGCTGGGTGATCATGGACTATCGAGCAAAGCAGTTTTCTATGAACAAGCTGTCCGAGTTCCGTGCATCATTCGGCCGCCTACTGGGAATAGGAAGGGAAGAACGACCGATGCCCTTGTTGAACACATTGACTTACCGATCACAATGCTCGACATTGCCCAGGCCAAGCCACTCCCGAACTCGTTAGGAAGATCGTTGCTCACTTATCTTCAACCAACTGAAGCTGAAACCGCAAACAACAATGAAAAGGAAGCAGTGATCTCCGAGTTGTTTGGGCAATCGACAGTGATTACCAATCAGTACAAGCTCACTGTACGAGTCGACGACCATCGTGTTGCTCAGCTGTTCGACTTGACAAATGACCCTAATGAACTACAAAATGTACGAGATGATCCGCACTATCAAGACACGATTGCAAGCTTAGTAGAACAGTTTGTGTTGCCTCTTGATGATCGGATTGATCGATCCGGTCTAGAAGACTATCGGGGGTACGTCAGACGGACTGGCAGTGTGAATTAGCTGGTTCAACAATCGAATCTCACACTGCTCTAAATCGCATTCACCTGTACCTATAGTGCTTTAAAGTCTTGCTCTTAGTACTACGAAGCAGATGCGGACGAAATACCTTCGATCGCACGATCCAATGCGCTTGAGAAATCTGTTTCTGCCATGTCTCTCCGCAGTTCTTCTGTCAAAGCCCGCGAAAAACTCGCAATCATCGATTGATTCTCGCTGAGACGGCGTATGGACTCCTCCTGAGTGTAACCTCCCGACAAGGCAGCAACCCTTAAGACTCTCGGATGTCGCGACAATTCACTGTAGAAACCTGCTTGCTCCGGCAAAGTTAGTTTGAACACTACATGCTCATTGTCGGTTAGCGATGCCAATCGACGTTCTAAGTTCAGTCTGAGGACCCCTTCGCAGTCGGCTTTATCGGGCGCGTTAATGTCGATTTCAGGTTCCACTATAGGGACCAATCCGTGTTCGAGAATGGTTCTTGCATAGTCAAACTGCTGTTCGACGATATCTTCAATAGCTTGACGATTGCATCGCTTTATCACGGATCTCATTTTGGTACCGAATACATCAAGACTCTTCGCTTCGTTGAGTCGATTTGATAGATCAGTGAAGGGTTTCATCATTTGTACACCGGACGATTCATCTGCCAATCCAACGTCGATTTTGAGGAAAGGAAGAATTGACTTTCGCTGCCACAAGTATTGGCTAGCCCTTAGTCCATCAACCGTATCGCGCATAGTCTTTTCGAAAAGAATGGCACCGAGTACACGAGGTCGTCCAAAAGCGCTGTTTGTCATGATCCTCACCCGCATGGCGTGAACAAGATCAAACATCAGATCTTCGTTATTCTCGAATTCGGATTGGGGGACGCCATAGCGTTCCAAGGTTTTGGGAGTGCTACCACCGCTCTGATCCAATGCTGCAATAAATCCTGCACCCACGCGCATGAGCATTTGTTGTTCTGGCATTACCCTATTCCTCCCGTCTCTACGAATCCTCCAATGTTATCCAACCTGCAATTGCCATGCGGATTCTCTTTGGCTTCTACTCATTCGAATGAGTTAGACATTCCTCTTGATTGACTCGTTACGACTCAGTCTCCGCCGGCACGTTCACGCCTCTTGCAGCTTCCGCCGCTAATTCAAACGAGCGCATCCTCTTTTGGTGATCGTAAATCGACGAAACGAGTATGAGTTCATCCGCTCCTGTCTCGATTACGAACTTCTGCATCGAAGCTCGAACATCTTCGACTGTTCCCACAGCAGAAGCTGCTCGTGATGACTTGACCACGTGTAGTTGTCCACGGTCAAGAGTTGACTCAAAATCTTCAACTGGAGGTGGAAGCCTTCCCGGTGTTCCAGTTCTCATTTTCAGCAGCGACTGTAACCCTGACGTCCGCAGAAAACTGGCTTCTTCCGCAGTATCAGCGACACACACATTGAAACCCAGCATCAAGTATGGTTCCTTTAATTGAGCGGATGGCTCAAATCTTTTTTTATATTCAGCAATTGCTTCATGAAGCATCTGAGGCGCAAAGTGTGAGGCAAACGAATACGGCAATCCCAGCATGGCAGCCAGTTGTGCTCCGTACAAACTCGAACCCAAAATCCATATCGGAACTCGCGTATTGTTACCTGGATATGCCCGCACCTTTTGTCCGGGCTTTAGTGGTCCTAGGTAGTGTTGAAGTTCGAGAACGTCACGCGGAAAACCATCAATATCTCCCTGCAGGTTTCTACGAATTGCAAACGATGTTTGCTGATCCGTTCCGGGTGCCCTACCGATTCCGAGATCAATCCTCCCTGGAAACAAAGTCTCCAACGTACCAAATTGTTCAGCGATGAGAAGAGGTGCATGATTCGGCAACATCACACCACCGGATCCAACTCGTATGGACTCGGTTTGTTGTGCTACATGACCGATGACGACTGCAGTTGCCGAACTCGCAATTCCCGGCATATTGTGGTGTTCGGCAACCCAGTACCTGTAGAAGCCAAGACGTTCGGCTAGTTGGGCTAGATCGACAACATTACGTAACGCGGCAGACTCGTTGCTTCCCTCGACTACGGGAGCCAAATCAAGGACGGAGTACCGAATATTTCTAGTCATTAAACGCACTCAGTGGTACGAGTAGAGGGAGTTTATACTTTGGCGAAATTCAAGACTCTGTAACTCAATGAGCGACTTTCAAATCTACTTCAATCCGAACTGCAGCAAGTGTCGAACCGCATTGAACGCAATACAGAACAAAGGTTTGGACCCTAATGTTGTGCGTTATCTTGAAGATCCTCTTACAGAGGAAACACTTAGAGGGATTATCACTATCTTGTCGGATCCTATCGACGACTTAGTTCGGAAGGACCGCAACTTTGAAGCCCTAGGTCTCAATCCGGATAACTATCGTGAAGAAGACTCGGTCGTAAGTCTGCTCTTGAAACACCCAGAACTAATGCAACGACCCGTTGTGGTTCAAAATGGACAAGCGAGAATTGTCCGCTCACAAGAGAGAATCGACGAAGTTGTAAGTGGTTAACTAGGCAGAACCTCTCGAAGCGAGCGGTCCTCTTAACAACCGCCCGGATTGGGAGCCAGTGTGTTCGTTGGAGCTCAGGAAGACTTCGCCATTGACAATGGTTGTCTTTATTCCATGTGCGGTTTGCTTAAGGCGTTTTGCACCCGAAGGTAGATCACGTTCGACGGTCGGCATATCCGGTCCAATCGTATCCGGATCAAAAATAACAACATCTGCCGCGTAGCCTGGTTTTAGCATTCCTCGATCACGCAATCCCCAGCGCCTTGCAGTTTCTGAGGTAACCATGGAAACAGCTTGTTCAATGGTTAGTTCCTCGCGTTCCCGAACCCAATGGCTGAAGATGTGAGTCTGCAGGGAACTGTCCATGATCTGGGACACGTGTGCACCCGAATCCGAAAAAGTAACGACAGACTTAGGATGTTTCATCATTTCGATGACATCGTCCTCGTTCTCGTTGGCAATAGGCTGTCGAAACATACACTTGAAGTCGCTTTCCAATGCCATGTCTATCATTAGTTCAACTGGACTTACACCTCGCTCTGCCGCGAGTTCGTCCATCCGTTTGGTGCCCCCGGAAGGTTCATCCATCACAAAGACCCAGTGCCAATTTGGCGGTCGCACAATGACTGACCTTTCCTTGTGTCTCTCACTTTCACTACTCGCTGACTCAACGAGTTTGGCTCGAACATCTGCACGCCTTAGTCTTGCCTTTTGTTCCTCTAGAGGCAATTGACGAATATCTCTCCACACGTTCCAGCTATCGAAGGGAGTATTGAATTCAAACGAATAGATGACATTGAGAGCTCTAGAATGCACTTGAGCAAACATTGTCCCGCCAGCCTCTTCGACTTCCTCCAGCAAATTGAAGAAGCTTCGCCAACGATCAGGAATATGCCGGGAACTGAACATTCCCCAAGTCACCGGGCACTTCAAGTCCACAGCCAGCTCTTTGATTCGATCCTGATAATCCAATAATCGATCAAGATCGCGTCCCGTGTCTTCGGCTGCTATCTCGAAAATTCCTGCACCCGTCGCTCTCATTTGGCCGACTAAGTACTTGACCTCGTCCCAATTCGCAATGCGACTGGATACGGGCTTGTGGTCCGACGTCTGATGATTTCGGCTCCGAGAAGTCGAGAATCCAATTGCTCCGGCCGTCATAGCTTCCTGAACTAACTCACCCATTCGTTTGAGCTCGCCCTCGGAGGGTGAATCGGTGAATGCACGATCTCCCATCACATATGTTCTTAATGCAGAATGGCCTAGGTAACCTGCGTAGTTGATTCCCTTCGGTGTTGAATCGACTGCGTTGAGGTACTCGGGAAAGCTCTCCCAATTCCAATCGATTCCTTCCAACATAGCTCCCCGAGAAATGTCTTCGGCACGTTCGAGATTGCGAAAGACATGGTCTGCTTCGGATTCCTTGCAAGGAGCTAACGTGAAACCGCAGTTTCCCATCACAACACTGGTGACACCGTGGTAGCACGAACATGATCCGAGATCGTCCCAGAACACCTGAGCATCCATGTGCGTGTGCCCATCGACAAATCCTGGAGCTACGATGTGCCCTTCGGCATCTATGATTTGCCTTGCTCGTCCGCAGCTGTCTCCGACTTCAACAATTCGCCCATTAGAGATCGAAACATTGGCGTGTATACGTTCATTACCCGAGCCGTCAATTACGGTTCCGTTTTGAATCACAATGTCACAGGGCATATAAATTTCTCGTCTGACGTGACGGGACGTGTCTATTGGACGAAAGCTTGTTCTTGTAAAAGTGGCGAGTCAGAATAAGGCCATTGGCACGTCGCCTGACTCCTTAGCACTCCCCTCGCTTATCCGCTCAAGAACTCCCGAATAGTGCAATTGCATTGTAAGTCGAACATTTCTTGGATTGACTACGATCACAACTGTTGTTAGTTCGAACCTTGGTCGATCGCAATAATTCGTGTGCAAAGCAAATCGAATGACCCAACCACATATCTTGGTTGAAGTCACTGTGTATCGAAGTTCTGCATGCCTGAGCTTACACCGGAATCCCATTGAGCAATGACGCAATAGAAGTCTAGAAAAGACGACTCTTCACGACTCTGTAAGCGTTAGAGCAATGTCTCGCTTCTCAGTAAGACGGTACACTCGAGAAGTGCTGGTTTCTCACGGATACCGACGCTGAAATGCTCGAGAGACTATAAGCATCTCGGACTCGCACAGTCGCAACGGAAGGTCTTCAATAGAGGCCGCGAGTGTGTCAGACTCACAATCCACCTGTACTGACGACTCAAGCCAACGATCATAGGGCAACGAGTAGACTATTGACAGTGGGTTACTGGGCAGAGCTATGGACTACAACAACATCGAATATTCAACTGACGACCGCATTGCTTTCGTCACCCTGAATCGACCTGAGAAACTCAATCCTTTGAGTCATGCGCTTCGCGGAGAGGTCTACGACGCAATGAGGCGCGCAGAAGCAGATCGGAGCGTCGGCGTGATTATCTTGCGTGCAAACGGAAGAGCTTTTTCTGCTGGCTACGATCTCGCACCAAATCTCGACGAACAAAGTGATTATGTGAGTGATCGTTCGGGCATGCCAGATACGGGTTCAACGCATCCCCAACACTATGATTGGTCAAGACATGCGTTGATGGGACATTGGCTTATTTGGGAACTGGCAAAACCGGTCATCGCTCAAATCCAAGGTTGGTGTCTCGCGGGAGGAACCGAACTTACATCAATGTGCGACATGCGTATCGTTGCCGAGGATGCTCGAATTGGATATCCGCCAGTTCGTGCAATGGGAACAATGGACATGATGTGGGCACCGTGGTTTTTACCGCCTGTAAAAGCGCGTGAGTTTGCTTATACCGGTGACTGGTTCACAGGTGCCGAAATGGCACAGTACGGCTGGGCCAACTACGCAATTCCAAAAGAAGACCTCGCGGAATTCACTGAGAAGTTTGCCCGCCGTCTCGGGCACATTGACAACGACCAATTGAATTACAACAAGCGGGCGGTGAATCGGCAGTACGAAATCATGGGTATCCGAACGGGGCTTATGTCTGGCACAGACGTCGAAGCGATGTCGAAACATCGACCCGCAGCCGGAGAATTTGGAAAGCGCGTCCGAGAGGAAGGTCTAAAGGCCGCGTTGGAATGGAGAGACGGCCCGTTCGGCGATTTTCGTGCTGAGTATCAGGACAAGTATCGTGATCGCGAACTGGCTGGATCGAGCAAATCAGCGAAGCCTGGAGACAGCGACTACAGTCGATAGTACTCGTGGCGGTGCTTGAGATTTGTCCACAGGCGAGAACTGTAGAGACACAGTTCACAATCAACCTTAACTAGGAGGGAGCTTGCTGTGAAAATTGGGCTATTTGGAATCAATTCCGGCATTTGTGCCAATCCTGAAGTCGCCAGTAGAGTCGCCCGTCACGCAGAAGCGGCAGGAATCGAGTCTGTATGGACCGGAGAACATGTGGTCCTTCCCGATCCGAGACAACCTCCCTCGCCTGCTGCCCCAGACTACGCAATGCTGCATCCGTCAACAAGCCTCGCCTTTCTAGCAGCGGTCACGGAAAGAATGAAACTGGGCACCGGAATCACTCTGATTGCTCAGAGAAATCCTCTGGTTCTGGCGAAAGAGATGGCTAGTCTGGATTACGTATCGCACGGTCGCTTGATTCTGGGAATCGGCGCAGGTTACCTGTACCAAGAGTTCGATGCCCTAGGAGTTCCGTTTCGACAACGAGGAGCTCGTACTGACGAAGCCATACAAGTACTCAGAACTCTGTGGAATGATCCAAACCCCTCTTTCAGTGGTCGATTTTGGGATTTTCGGAATATCCAGGCAATGCCTCGACCGGTTCAAGACGGAGGACCTCCAATTGTTGTAGGAGGTACAAGTGAGGCGGCGCTCAAGAGAACCGCGGAATCTTGCCAAGGCTGGTACGGATTTGCAATGAATGTCGAACAGACTCGAGAAGTATTGCATCGGCTCCACCAGTATCCCGGTGGATCAGATCTGGAGGTCAGCGTCACTCCATCGATGCGTCTGAATCCACAACTCGTTCAGGAATTCGCGTCAATAGGAGTGCATCGCCTAGTGTCTTTGATTCCGAATGAAGAAATGCGCATTCTTCAACTCATTGACGACTTGGCTCCGTTGGCAGGCGAGTAGGATCTAGGGACGAGTAGTCCCTTTACAGAAGTCGGCGACGCTTCTAGCTCCCTCGTCGGCTACCATCCTGCAATCCGGAACGATGAGTTCGGTCGCATGTATAGTCCCCTTAACGACTTTGCAGTAGGCGTGAACTCCCGCCCGAAGTAGCAGGCGGAAGAAGTCAACGCCTTCGTCGCGGAGGGGATCGAACTCATTGACGCTGATGAATGTTGGGGGAAAGTCTTTCACATCTTCCTCAGTTGCGAAACTTGGCCACGCAAGTGGATTCTCATTTTCTAGCTCTTTGATTCCATATCCCATCGCGCCTCTATTGTTCGCTAGCTCAAGCAAGTAACCATTGCACTCTCTGCTGGACGGAAAGCGTTCTTGAGGCCAGCGACCCGCAATATAGGGGCAAAAGGCATATAGTCCCTGAATTAGATCTAGCGCCCCTTCTTTGGCCAGCCTCAATCCAGTTGCAAGAGTTAGATTTCCGCCACCACTTTCACCCGAAACAATTACGTTTGAAGAGTCGATTCCTAGAATTTCGCTTGATTCGACAACCCATTTGACGCCAGAGACGCAATCATTCAATCCCGCTGGAAACGGTGCGACTTCATCGGATGAAGACGGAACCATACAGTTTCTGAAATCCACCATGGCAACCGCGACTCCGTTTCTAACCAAACGACGAGCCCATGTTCGAAACGGTGCATCGAAACACGATCCTGAACTCATTCCACCACCATGCAGATAGACGATGCATGGAATGGCTTCGTCCAACTTTGGGCGCAGGAAGAGAATCTTTACTTCGTTGCTGTCGGGAGAAGACTTGAACTCTAATGTGGTGCTAGTTAGACCAGCTGGTACCTCAAAGTCTTCCCTATATACATTCTTCCATTGGCCTTCCATTTGCTTTCGAAATGCAATGGCTGCGGGAGAGTTGGTTTCTTCTAATAATTTCTCTCGGTTTTCAATGTCTCCTTGGTTTACAGGATCCGGCACAGAACCAAAGAACTTTCTAATACTTGGATCGATGCGCAAGTCGTCAGTGATCTTAGACATGCAAAACTGCTCCTCTCAAAGCTTCACAAATTCGAACGCGGTGTGCTTGAGGCATTGACAATTCCGCCAAAAGACTGCTCTGGTGCATCGAATGGTTCGAGATGAACCGGACTACCGTAGCGATGCACAATCGTCTTCTTCCGTTAGACCCAACTCCTAACGCTCACATTCAATTTACTAGGTTACCAATGCAGGCTAATGTATATTTTGGCTATCATTCGAATTGGATCTATCTAATGAAGAGGGAGGTCAATATGTCAGGGCAATTGGCTACCAAGGATCAGAAGAAAACCTCACGGAGGAGGCTTGCCAATGCTAAGCGAGTACTCTCGTTCTTCTTGATTGTGGCGTTTGTTTCGATTGGTTCGTCTGTTTCAACCGAGGACACCTCTGAGCAGAAAGTGGAAATTGCGATGGCTGCACGGGCGACCTTGGCGTTCTGTGAAGACTTATCCATTGAAGTGGGTGCAGTCGAACTCGTAGAACGAGCGTCCGACGAAGGTGTGAAAATTGTAGATGTATATGTGCGCGTGGAAGGCCTTGCAGATGAAGCAGGCAAGCACGCTGTACATATTCACGAAACAGGTTCATGCGATCCTTGTGGCTCTGCAGGAGGTCACTTTGACCCAGGTCCGCATGGTCACACAAACCCAGACGGAAATCACCCATTCCATGCGGGGGATCTTGTGAATATTGAGGTCGATGAATCGGGAAATGGCGACCTTAAGACCGTTACAACCCGAATTACACTTTCGGAGGGCCCCTTATCCATATTTGATGATGACGGCGCGTCGCTGATCATTCACGTGGATCCCGACAGCTACTGCGAGGGTGGAGAGGAAGCAGGTTGTGCTGGCGGAGCGCGGCTTGCTTGCGGAATATTCGAAGTCCTGGAAGAGGATTAGGAATCGTTGTAGACCTCGAAGGAGTCTGGGTGGAACCCTTTTTGTCAATTCAGCGATGACTGACTCTTTCCGTACAGAAAGACTCGCTCCTTCAATGGGTGTCCGCATAACCGGACTTGATCTGAATCAGGCAAACGCCGACTTGGTTGGCGAGCTGCGGGAACTCTTGAACGAACACTCGGTTGTCGCTGTGAGCAATCAAGATCTTGAAGAAGAGCCACTTCATGAATTTGGATTGCTGTGGGGAGAGACACTTTCTCATCCATCGTCTGTCGCACGCACCAACCCGCACGTTCAAGTCTTGGCAAGCAAAGATGGAGCGAAAGGACGAGGTCTCGGGGCTTGGCACTCGGACATGAGCTGGCATCCTACACCTCCTTGGATAACTATGCTTCATGCCCGGACAATACCAAGTTTTGGCGGAGACACGGGATACTCAAACCAGAGACTTGCATTGGAAATGCTTGACTTGGCAACGAGAGATAAGCGTCGTTCGCACCGACGAGAACTACCCAGTCAAGACGATATTGAGAATCTTCGGGCAAACCATACGGGTAAGGGATTTGGTGAGCACGTTCCTGACTCCGTACATCCTGTGATTCGGACTCACAATGAAACTGACAAACAAGCTTTGTACGTTAATCCTGAATTTACCACGCACATCGTTGACGTCAAAAACGACGAGAGCAACAGGATTTTGTGGCCGTTGTGGATTCACAGCATTTCCGAGGAGTTCGTCTATCGGCATCAATGGCTCGCTGGCGACCTGGTTATTTGGGACAACCGATCGGTTATGCACACTGCGATCCTTGATTACGAGGAACCCCGCTGGATGACCCGAGTCGTCATTAAAGGCGATACTCCCCATTAGTTCTCGCATGCGCTTGCCTGGGGCTTGGGTCACGGTGATCCCCATTCTGTTCGCTTGTTCACCGAAGGAGAGTGCAGAACAAGCCGAAACTTCGTTTGCACGTAACGTCGAAAGTTGCATTTGTCGCTATCTCGACGTGGAGGAAGACAATTATTCGGGTTTAACCTATGAATTCTTTATTGACGATTGCAACGAGATCGTCCTCGAGTCAAATCCCGACCGTTATCTCGAAACGTTACGTTCTGAACCGGAGATTTCTGAACTTCGTTGTCAGGAATACGTCCAGCCTTGGCTCGACGAAGTCGCAGAGTCACAAAACCTTCAAGACAACAATCGAAAATTGTTTGATGAACTAACAGAAGTGGAACCAGCCGAAGTGAAGGAGGCTGTAGAAGAGTAGTGGACTTTGCTTGGACTTCGGAGCAAGAGCAATTGAGAGATACGGTAGCACAGTTTCTTGAAGCCCGTTGCCCTACCACACACACTCGAGAATTTATGGACTCGGAGCTCGGTTACGACCGGTCTTTATGGGTCGCACTCGGAAGGGACATGGGATTGGGCGGTATCCATGCTCCCGAGGAATTCGGCGGTGCTGGACTTTCGTACGCTGAGACCTGCGCTGTCTTGGAGCAAATGGGGCGTGCTCTCTACTCCGGGCCATACTTTTCATCCAACGTGTTGGCAGTCAATGCATTGCTTGTCGGAGACAGTTCACAGTCACAAGAACTCTCACACGATGTAGTGACGTGTGTCCACAGCTCCACTGTAGCGTTCATTGAGAAAAGTGTTCGTTGGGACTTGAAAGAGCTTGAATGCTCCGAACACGATGGCCGGATCAATGGTCAAAAGTCTTTTGTCCTCAACGGATCTGGTACTGACATAGTTCTCGTCATTGCAAGGTGTCGGTCAGGCTCAGGATTTGGACTCTATGCAGTCCAAGAAGATTCGGTGGGACTAAGTAATGAAACAATTCGGAGTCTCGATCTAACTCGCCGGTTGACTCGGATAACCCTCGAAAACGTCGAAGCAAGCAAACTTGCTGAATGGAACGAATCGAAACATCAGGAGTTTTTGGACTTGGCCCTGATCGCGCTTGCCAACGAGATGGCAGGAGGAGCACAGAGAATGCTCGACTCCGCGCTTGAATACGCATCCACTCGGGTTCAATTCGGTCGAACGATCGGTTCGCTCCAGGCAATAAAGCACAAGTGCTCGGAAATGTTGCTCAACATCGAGCTCGCTAGATCCGCCGCGTTTTGTGCGGCACGATCTGTTAGCGATGCATCGGAGAGAACCAAAATGGCTTCTATGGCGAAAGCTATGGCAAGCGATGCGTATATGAAAGTTGCAGCAGAATGCATCCAAATACACGGAGGCATTGGCTTTACCTGGGAAAACGACACCCATCTTTGGTATCGAAGAGCCAAGAGTTCTGAGGTCTATTTGGGCGATGCACCCTACCATCGTGAGTTGTATCTTCAAGCCTCAGGCGTGTAAGACATGGACTGGTCTGAGCAACGAGTAAGACAGGAAGTTCGCACCTGGTTGGATTCGAATTGGGATCCGAACGCACTACTGATCGATTGGCGCAATAAATTGGTGGATTCCGGTTGGGGAATGCCCGCTTGGCCCGAGCGATGGTTCGGTAAGGACATTCCCGCTGCGATGATTCCCATCGTTCAAGAAGAATTTGCCCGTGTAAACGCAGTCGGGGTTGCTCGAACGGGAATTCGTCTATTGGCAGCGGAAACTTTACTAGCCCACGGCACCGACGAACAGCGAGAACGATTCTTAAGAAGGACTCTCACCGGCGAGGAAATCTGGTGCCAGCTGTTCAGCGAACCGGGGAGCGGTTCCGACTTGGCTGGTGTGACGACACGAGCGATTCGGACTGAAAACGAATGGGTTGTGAACGGTCAGAAGGTTTGGACAACGAGTGCGCACCACGCAGACTACGGGCTGTTGCTCGCTCGGTCGGACTGGGATGTTCCCAAACACCTAGGAATGACTTACTTTGTAGTGGATATGCGCCAACAAGGTGTCGAAGTGCGTCCTCTGAAACAGATGAACGGTCACGCGTCGTTTAATCAAGTGTTCTTTACAGATGCACGAATTCCTTTGAACAACCGCATCGATGAGGAAGGAAACGGCTGGAGTGTTGCGATGACGACTCTAGCGCACGAGCGGAAGGCTGCCAATGCATTAGCGGGCAATACAGCAGAGACATCACGGGACGGCACAATTTATCAGGAGGAGCAACGCGAGAATGCCGTACTCACCGAACCCTATACGTGGTATCCCCAACGTGCTGGACGAGTCGACTTGGCAATTGAACGAGCTTCCGCTACGAACAACCTAGGAAATGACGTGGTCCGGCAGGAACTAGCGCGACTCCTGATGATGGCACAGTGTTCAGAGTGGACAGCAATGCGTGCTCGTGCAGCACAAGAAAAGGGCCAACCTCAAGGACCTGAAGGTTCGTTGGGAAAGCTAGCTAACAGCTACATTGCAAGACAAGCGCTAAAGCTTCACACGATGACAACTGGGTTGGACTCCATGCTGGATGGAGACGACGCTCCCTTGAATGGATTGATCGCGGAAATACTGCTTTCAGTGCCTGCGATATCGATTGCTGGTGGAACCGACGAGATTCAGAAAAACATCATTGCGGAACGCGTCTTGGGTATGGAAAAGGAACCCCGTTTGGATGGTGGACCATTCCGCGACGTTCGAAAGAACTAATGAGCGTCTTGCTTATATGAACCAAGTGTTCTCCACAGAAACTCGTACACCAACGAAATCATGAATGCCAACTGGGAATTGTCGGCAGATCCAGCGTGTCCACCAGCCGTGTTTTCGTAGTAGCTCACGGGATGTCCCAATTCCTCGAGCAGTGCAACCATCTTCCGAGCATGGCCGGGATGAACTCGGTCGTCGCGTGTTGAGGTGGTTATGAGGATCGGCGGATATGATCGATCACGTTTCACATTGTGGTACGGAGAGTAATTCTGTAGAAAATCCCACTCCTCAGGTTTGTCAGGATCGCCATACTCGGCCATCCAACTAGCTCCCGCCAGCAGAAGGTGGTAGCGGCTCATGTCTAATAAGGGCACCTGACACACAATTGCTCCAAATAAATCGGGTCGTTTTGTGTACATGTTTCCCATCAGCAATCCACCGTTGCTTCCACCCTGAATTCCGAGCTGGCTGCTCGTCGTGACTCCACGTTCAATCAGATCTTCCGCCACAGCGATGAAGTCGTCGTATGCACGGTGTCGGTTTTCTTTTAAGGCGGATCGATGCCAATCCGGTCCAAATTCTCCCCCGCCCCTGATGTTTGCAACTACATACGTCCCTCCTCGCTCGAGCCAGCCTAGACCCACGCTCGCCGAATACTGCGGAAGCATCGAAATTTCGAATCCACCATATCCGTAGAGGAGAGTGGGACCGGCATTGTTTGCACTTGTCTTTCTTAGCTCGAAATACGGAATTTTCGTTCCATCTCTTGAGGTAGTCCAAAATTGGTCTGTGTTGAATTCCGCTGCATCGAAAAATGCTGGTGCTTGCTTTAATGTTTCTATCTGTTTTTCTGCACCACCAATTGACAGAGTGGAAGGGACCAAATAGCTTTCGTTACTCAACAGAAACCTGTCGTCGAAATTAGGATTGAACGATTGAATGGATTCGGTCGAGATTTCAGAGGTATCTCTCACTCGTCGTGTCTTCCACCCATTCTCGGACTTTGTAGACGCATACGCTTGTGTACGTACTTCCTCCGAGACACTAAGAAGAATCGAATTCTTGGTTGCATCCCAACTTTCCAGAACCGACGTGTCAGATGGCTCGAATACAACATCCAGTCCTTCTCCGGACTCAATGTATTCATCTAGGTCTGCTACTAGTAGGCTTCCCCCTTTGTAGCTCCTGTCTCGGAATGTCCAATCGGTCTTGAGTCGCAAGAAAAGTCTCTTTTGGTTTATCCAGGCATTGGCATCCTCTGGTTTTTCGACCTGTGTTAAGGACTCTGATTGATACACATAGGTCTCGGAGCTAAAGAAACCTGGAGATCGATTTATGTAGTACTCGGAAAAACCGTTAGTCGAATCTGTCCATGCGCCAACCGAAACATCAGGTTTTTCTCCTCGAAAGATCTCAACGGATTCGGAAAGCGGTGTGTTTCTGTCCCAAATCCTGAGCGTCATTGGATAACCTGATTCCGTTAGTGATTCGGGACCGAAATCGGTACCCACAATTAACCGATCGCGTCCGGCCCAACAAACATCTGACTTTGCTTCCGGAAGATAGAATCCTCCTTCTACAAACTCTCTTCGCTCGATGTCGAATTCCCTGACCACGACTGCGTCTCCACCACCTTTCGATAGATGGATCAATGCACGGTCGTGCTCAGGTCGGAGAATTGAATGACCCTTCCAAACCCACTCTTCTCCTTCACGTTCAGCAAGTTCATCCAAACTTAGCAAGGGGAACCAGTTCGGCCGTTGCTGCTTGTACTCCTCTAAAGTCGTCCTGCGCCAAATCCCCTTTATGTGCTCTGCGTCTTGCCAGAAGTTGTACAGGTAGTCTCCGTGAACTACGAATCCCGGAATCCGATCATCCGAATCGAGCATGGCGCGGATCTTGTCACTGAGAGAATCGAACTCGCTCGAGGATGCGATTTGATCGATCGTCGATGAATTGCGCTTTTCTACCCATGAAAGCGCTTTTTCATCATCGATATTTTCCAGCCATAAATGTGGGTCTTTGTTCATTTTTTCTCCTGAACCTGACGCAGCAAAGAGCTTTTTCAGCTTAGCTCAGTTGTTTATAGTCCCCGGGAGTCGAAAGCTTAAACCGAAGGAATTGTTAGCCAGCCACTACACAGCAGGGTGCTAAAGAAAAGGCTTGAGTAGTGAGATTGAAACGTTTTCTGTCATAAGCTGCTCAGATGTATACTAAATATCAATTCTGCTCGTCCTATTGTGTTTCAGGAGTGATAAATGATGGAAGATGCGAGTACCACTCAACCCAAGACGTTCAAAGAGAATTGGAAAACTCTTAATAGGGCGATCAAAAAATTTGAACGACGATTTGTTCCTCCTGTCAGCATGTTTGCGTCTTGCATGGCGCTTTTGGGCGCACTTCTCTGTTTTGTAACAGACCGAATCGATATGGCAATATTCATGGTTCTTGTTGCAGGCTTCGCGCTCGCGTTGGCAGTTTCCATTCCAGTGCTCACACGGGAAAGAAACACCGAGTAAAAGACGCTGTACTTCACTAGTAGGTCGGAGATTTGTAGGGTTTCGAGTTTGTCACCCAATGACACGAGGGCAACTACCACAGGTTTTGAGTAGTCGCAAAAAGACGGTTAACTGGGTTCATAGAACATAGACGTACGTCCACCATCCACGACTAGATCATGGCAATTGACGTAACTTCCCGCGTCGCTTGCCAGATACAGAGCTCCTTCCGCTATGTCCATTGCCAATCCGCTTCGAGGAGTCGGTGTTGCTTTGGCTAGGTTTCGTTGCAACTTGGCCATTTTGCGCTGATTTTCTTCCTCAGGCAGTGTATTTGCTCGTTCTGATCCACCCCAAAATATCGGTGTCGCTATCGCACCTGGAGAAATAGTGTTGACTCGAATCCCCATTGGGCCTAGTTCGATTCCCGCGATTCTGGAGTAATGTGTAACAGCGGCTTTGATCACGGAATAAACCACGTTGCCTTGTCGATAACGAAGCCCTGCAATACTTGAATTGTTTATGACTGAACCACCGTTCTTCCGCAGATGAGGAATTGCGTAACGCGTTGTAACCATGACGCTTGTCAGGAGCAGCTTCACGGCATAGTCGAGCTGTTCAGGAGTCACGTCGAACACTCCGCCGCCAGTAGGTCCGCCTGCATTGTTAAAGAGAATGTCTAAGCCACCGAATCGCTCAACAGTCGAGTCGATGGAATGCTTGATATCACCCTCGTCCGTGACATCGCATTGCAAGTACAAAGCTTTTTCCGATCCGAGTCTGTCGGCGATAGCCCTGCCCTTTTCTACTGATCGCCCTGTCAGTACGACCTTTGCACCTTCCGCAACAAACAAGTCGCTCGTGGCTTCGCCGATTCCGCTCGTCCCTCCAGAGATAAGCGCTATCTTTCCTGAGAGTCTGCCTGCCATACGAACTAATCAGCTATCAAGGTAACTTGATGGTAGCTGTACCAAAAACTCGAGTCTCGTTGGCCTCATTAACAATTGTGATATCGATTTCAACCATGTTTTCTTCTTCGTCAATGTTGGTCACCACACCTGTGATCTTGTGAGGTTGATCGACCAAAACTGGGGCTCGAAATACTGTATCTATCACTACTATCTGTGCTGTTGGAGCCCATCGATGAATCATGGCTCCAAGAAATCCTTGGCTTAGCACTCCAGGCACAATAGCCCCGGGAAATCCTTCTTTTCTGGCTATTTCATGACTGGTAAATCGTCCAGTCCCCCACCCCACGTGCTGGCCGAATCTCTTGATGTTGTCTAGGCTTGTGTCCGGGTCAAATGCTGGAAGCGTCTCCCCAAACTCTATATCGGAAATTGATTGGACCAGGTCTGCCACGCTATCGCTCCCTTATTACAGTACGGGTATCAGCATTGGCCACGTGAGTTCCTTCTTTGTCGTACAGTTCCATGCGGGTCACAAGAAACACCATACGACCTGACCTTCCGGTCTTGGTATAGATGTCGTGTAGGTGAGATCGTCCGACAAGTTTCATTCCATCTCGAACTGGTGCCTTCCACTCAACTTGCTTGCCGGCGTCCATGCTTACTCCATTTAATGCTGGGAAATCGGAAGGAAAGGTCCTTCGTCCCACGAGAGTGGAAACGAATGTTGGAGGCGCTTGGAAGTCGGGATTTGAAATATCTGTAAATTTGGGGTCAGTTTCGCCAGCTGCTATCGCGTACTCACGAAATCTCGTACCGTCTATTTCAAACTCAACCTCATCGAATTCTATGTTTAGAAATCGTTCTCTCAGGTCTTCAATGTCGGTAGCCAACACGGCCTCCAGCTTACGTGAACACACGAAGGTCGCATTTTAGCCATTCAATGACTTCAATCTGTTACTGGGCAGCCAACGAGATAATGCTAAGTACTGTGGCGAACGACGCGATTAATCCCTGACTATTCGTAATACTGAGGAATGCTACGATCTTTGGATCGATCATTGGAAAACTGGTCGATCCACAGGACAGGCATCCAATGATCAATTCCACAATGGTGGAACAGCCTTGCCAGTTCATATATAGAACCCCCGCAACATTGTCGCAACCTGACAAGATAAGCTCCTGGCAATCCTTCAAAGAGTTCTTTCACCGCGGACCTGTTCGCTTTGTCGGGGTTCTTCAGCCACTCTCTCAATTCAACGGGTGTCGGACGACCTGCGTGGCCAGCCAACTTCACAGAAATCGGAAGCTCCAGCGCATTAGCGTCGAATGGCATTTGTGTATGAGCCGCGGGATGGTCAAAGCTTTCTATTGGCTTCGGTGGACGTCGTTGCGGCCAAGGAGATCCCAGTGTCATTTCAAAAATGCTCTTGCTTCTTTCTCTAAACCCAAGAATTCTTACGAAATAGCTACGACAGTACCCGTTTCATGACCGAACTATCCAAGTATTTCTCTTCGAGCGCTTCGTGTGCATAGTGCATGCATCTAGACGCTACTGTCGGAAATACTGGATCAAGAATACTCTGTGAATCACCACTCCCAAGCCTTGCCAAGGAATGAAATTCATCCGAAATCGACTTCAACTCTCTGGAAGAAAGCACACTCTTAGCCTTCTCTAGCGCAGCCGGTTCATAAATTCCTGCAATGGCAATGTCATAGGCATCTCTTTCGTAGAAAACACCCTTTCCCCAAATTCGCCCCGATAGTTTTTTCGCAAGTATTTCCGATGTGGGTTCTAAAGGTACTTTTGTGCAAATCTCTCGATCTATTCCAATACCAGCGTCCATTTCAAGGACACGTGCAATTGTCATTAGGGACACGGCTCCGTGAGAGGTCGTAAAGTCAAGAAAACCTCGATTTAACTCAAACCCCTGGATAATCCCGCTTTCCTGAAATTTTAGAAATTGTTCTGCAAGAATTTCCGATTGTGTCGTCTCGACATTTCGATAGACACTGGATTGAATGAAAAGGTCAACGTCTGTACTGTGTCGATGCATCCATCTTGCAGCGAGTGCCGTTCCACCTCCTAGTTCCATCTGATTGGGACTCCACCACTGTTCTAACACCGAAACTGCTACTCGAATAGCTTCAGCAGGCCCACATGGCAGGCTCAATTCGCCTTGCAGAGGAAAGTTCATGATCTTAATATGTGGTGCAAAATTTCCAGTTCAAGTTGTTTGATTTCTCGATTGATCATCCTAGTCCGGCTACAAATAATTAGACTATCTCATATCGTTCAAGGATATCGGCAAATAACAGACATGTCTGTTAATTGGTCACAACCACATGAAATCTGAAAAGGTCGACGTTTTGGTAGTAGGAGCTGGAGCATCCGGTGCTGCGGCCGCATGGAGTCTCGCAGATACTCGAATGCGCATTGTGTGCCTTGAGCAAGGGGAATGGATGAATCCCTCCGAGTACCCAACTTCACGAGTCGATTGGGAAAGTCGAAACTTCGGGTCCATGGGAATAAACCCCAATCATCGAGGTCGTGATACAGACTATGCCATCAATGACACCGACTCTCCCATATCCGTGGCCAACTTCAACGCCGTGGGTGGAAGCACGATCCTCTACGCCGGCCACTTTCCGCGATTTCATCCCTCGGATTTTCGTGTCAGAAGTCTTGACGGAGTGGCAGACGACTGGCCCATTGACTACCAGACATTGGAACCTTATTACGACGAGAACGATCGCATGATGGGAGTTTCGGGATTGGCTGGCGATCCAGCATATCCGCCTAAGCCGCAAATCATGCCGCCGGTCCCTATGGGCAAGTCGGGACAAACTCTAGCCAAAGGGTTCAACAAACTTGGTTGGCATTGGTGGCCCTCCGACACCGCAATTGCAACTGAAGACTACGACGGTAGAGCACAGTGCATCAATCTTGGCGGTTGCTACACAGGCTGTACTCAAGGCGCAAAAGCTTCATCAGACATTACCTATTGGCCGAAAGCGATTCGAAATGGCGTCGAACTACGAACCCGGTGCAGAGTTCGAGAAATCACAATCAACGGCAATGGCTTTGCAACGGGAGTGGTTTACTACGACGAGAAAGGACTTGAGCATCATCAAGAAGCAGAAGTTGTCATTCTCGCATGCAATGGTGTGGGAACTCCTCGTCTCTTGCTCAATTCGACGTCATCGAGATTTCCCAATGGGCTGGCAAATAGCAGTGGGCTCATCGGCAAGAACCTCATGTTCCATCCTTATGCGCTGATCACCGGTGTCTTCCCAGATGAACTGGATGGATACATGGGTCCAGGAGTATGTATTTGGAGTCAAGAGTTCTATGAGACTGACGCGAGTCGAGATTTTGTTCGCGGCTTCACGTACGAATGCAGTAGAGGGCGGGGAATAGTTGGATCGGCCATGATCGGATTGGGATATGGACGGATACCTTGGGGTAGTGAACATCACTCAGCCTATCGAAAGTTTCATAAGCGACTTACGGGGATGTCAGCAATTTGCGAAGATCTGCCAGAAGAACACAACACCGTTACGCTAGATCCCGATCTGACAGATTCCAACGGAATTCCTTGTCCGAAGATCAGCTACACGCTAAGCGAGAACTCCAAGAAAATGCTCGACTTCGCAATTGCTCGGTCCACGGAGGTGCTTGAAGCGTCTGGAGCAGAAGACATTCTCACTGAGTGTCCCATTGCGCATGGCGGCTGGCATCTGATGGGCACGGCTAGGATGGGTACGGATCCAGAACGATCTGTTGTGAACGAATGGGGACGATCTCATGATGTGCGCAACCTGTTCATTGTTGATGGCAGCATCTTTGTTACAAGTGCGGGAGTAAACCCGACTCGAACTATTCAGGCATTGGCACTCTACATCGCGGACTCGATGAAAAAGCGAATTGCAAACTTATTTGATTGAAAGCCATGACTAACGCTCGGGACCTAATTACCATCGAAACGATAGACGAAGATCTACGGAAAAAACTGAGTGCGCTTCTCAATACGATGATTCCGCCGAATGAGGATTTGGGAGTACCGGGAGCTGGAGACGACGAAATCGTCAAGCAAGTCGTGCGGTCCATGCGTGCTGCATCTCTGCAACGAATGGTAGACGGGATAGAAGCAATCGAAAAGTCAACAATCGCCGATTTGAATCGCCCTTTCAGTCAGTTAGCCCAAGAAGAACGAGAACATTGGTTTCACATGCACGATCTAGCCAGACACGACTTTGTCAGAACTATGGGCTCACTCACTTTGCAGTGCTACTACTGTGATCCACGAGTGCTTGATTCGCTTGGCGTTGAACCAAGACCCCCTTTTCCCAAAGGCTTCGAAGTCGAAACGGGCGATTTGTCTCTATTGGATCCCGTCCGCAATCGCGGCAAGATATATCGAGACACCGGTTAAAAACTTCAACGAGCTGAATATCCGCCATCCACCGGAATCACTGCTCCGTTGATGAAACTGGCGTCTGCACTAGCCAGAAAAGCCGCAACACCAGCAATCTCTTCGGCGGTGCCGAGTCGTCCCATGGGATGCAGTTTCTCGTGGAATTCCCGAAGTTCTTGGTTGTCTTGAATCATCTGGGTCATGGGAGTTTCGATGTAGCCCGGCGCAACCGCATTCACTCGGACGCCTTGGTGTGCATACATGACAGCGAATTGTCTCGTCAATCCAGCGACTCCATGCTTTGCGGCAACGTAGCTACTAATTCCTTCATTTGCCTCAGGAGTGCGTGGCGAGGTATGTGTCTCTACAGGCAACAGCGCCAAAAGACCTGCGATTGAAGCAGTGTTGACAATCACGCCACCTCCGTTCTTCGCCATGTAATACGCTCCATGAGTCAGCCCGTAGAACACACCTGACAAATTCACAGAGATTGTCAAATCCCAACTTCGTCCGCCAATTCCCGCATTGTTGAACAGTGCATCTACCGTTCCAAACTCACGTTCAGTGATCAATAACGAATTCTTTACGGCCTGTTCATCGGTGACATCCAACCTCAGTGGATACGCCTTACGTTCACGGCCCGAAATCTCTTCCGCAACGTTTTTCGCGCCATCTTCGTCCAAATCTGCACACACGACCGCTGCTCCTTCATGAGCGAGTCGAATTGCCAATGCTCGACCGATGCCACTCGCCGCTCCGGTGACCAAGGCGACGCGGTCCGTGAAGCGTCTCATTCGGTGGACTTCTTCTCCATTCCGGCAACAGCGCGTTCTTTCGGTGCACTGTCATAAGCGCCGCGAAAATCACGGAAGGGTCCATCGCGCCATTCAAGAGCAGCCTTCAGTCCCTCATCGCGAACCCGACGACCCCATTCTGCGGAGGCGGCTCGTTGTGCGCTCAGAGCTTGAATTTCAGTTCCGGAATGCAAAGCTTCGCGAATGCCTTGAGTTTCGTACTGTCTATTGACTGCCCTCTTGGAGTACATGAGCATTTCATTGTCAATGTGGGACATTCGCTGCGCAAAATTAACAGAGAATTCATCGAGTTCGTCTAACGGAACTGCATAGTTTGCCCAACCCAATCTCCACATCTCTCGACCCGAGAATGAGTCACCAACATAGGCAAATTCTCGAGCTTTGGCGGGAGGAAGAAACCAGGGTGCCCACATCATGTCCATTGTGGTCATTGCTCTTACGGGAGGATAGCCAATTGACGCATCCTCAGCGACAATCCTGAAATCACAGACTGAAGCTAGTTCTGTTCCTCCTGCCAAACAGTGTCCATGGACTTGGCAGACTACGGGTTTTCCGAGCTCCCAGATCGTCCAATTAGTCATGACTACATGCCGAGCCCATTGTGTAGCTCCGGGATGAGTGCTTCCCGTGTACGGAAGTTTTGAACGCTTATCAACGTATTCGTCCCCTGAAGCTGCTCTTGATGGAGACAAGTCATACCCTGCGGAAAACGATCTTCCAGCACCTTTAAGGATGATGACGCCCACTTCGCTGTCGGCTTCCGCGTCCCTCATCGCTTCCATCAGCTCTCCGCGAAGGTTGTTGCTGAGAGCGTTGAGCTTCTCGGGCCGGTTCAACGTGATAGTCGCCAGGCGTCCTTCGCTTTCATAGATTACGTCTGAATAAGACATCGGTGATTCCCTTGTAAAACCGCTTCCATGATAGCCAGCGCAAATGCACGTCTTTCTCAACCAACCGTAAAATCGTAGGGTCTGGTGGATTGCTTGATCAATGTTGAGTCCATCTCAAATCGAGTCCTATCGTTCACAGGGATATCTGGTCCTGGAAGGCTTAGTCGATCGCGAGTGTTTGAGTAGGTGCGATGAACGCTTTCTCGAGTATGCCAATGAATCCCGTGAGCCTGTTGATGGGATGAAACTCATGAAAGACGTAATGGTGGCGAAAGGAGTGGTGAAGCCCCAATCGTCGGTACACGCTATTAACAAGCTATTGAGCTTTGAGAACGACGAGGTGCTGATGTCGTATGTTCACAATTCTGCGATGCTAGATGCGGCACGTAGCTTGATTGGGAAAGACCTCTACTCGATTGTGACAAATGTCTTCAACAAGCCTCCGGAAGTCGACGGACGGCATCCACTTCACCAGGACTTGCGCTATTTCAGGATCCGTCCCCCTGAAGGAATCGTAGCTGTGTGGACGGCGATTTCCTCTACCAGCAGAGCAAACGGCTGTCTAGCTGTGATTCCGGAATCGCACAGACTTGGTCTGCTGGAACATGAGATTCCAGACTGGGAATACGTCAATTTCAAGTTCTACGGTATCAGCAAGACTCTCAGTTCCCAACCTGTCCACATAGAAATGAATCCTGGGGACACGATCTTTTTTCATCCCCTGTTAGTTCATGGCTCTGGCCGAAATCGTACAAGCGACTTTCGTAGGACAATATCGGCGCACTACGCAAGTGCCGCTTGTGAGTCTCCGCCTCCTGATTGGCGGGACAATGAGTTCGTAGTTCAAATATCTTGAACATACATTGACTGTTCTTTCTTGAATAACCGTTGCGCGATTCTGTTGAGTCTTGCTGTTTGTCTCACCACGCTCCTATTCGTGTTTCGACCAAGTGAAGTTCCAAGCTGAATTACCTGTGTTATGAAAATGCTGGATACTCGGTTGGCTCATTTGTAGTTAAGTGTTGAAATCCTCTCGATTTGTGGGGTTCAAGACCTCGCATTTGCTGAATGAGGGCTTCCAAGCGGCCTGAATCCAGGCAAGATATCCCTGTAGATTGCGGCTTGAGACGGCTAGCCCTGAAGTTAACACAAGTGGGACATTTTTTCTTGACATTGACAAAAGGAGACGTGAGGAATTTTTGATGAATGTAAGTGCCTGAATCTCTCGTCGGTGCGAAGCAAGAAATGGCTGGCGGCAACAATTCGGGCTGCGGTATCCTGAATCAAAGCGGAATTGATGAGAGCCAGCCCAAATGACCAGCCACAGAGTTTTGTTTCCTGAAGCAGATGAGATGCTCGCAATTGAGGATCGGTTGACGAGAGTTCTTTCGCAAAAAAAATCCGGTCGCAGCGAAAGTTCGGTCTCCGCGAGGGAGCCCTTATCACAATGGCGATCCGAACTCGCCAAATATCAATTTGAAGCCTCTGAAGATTTAGAGCACCTCATGGACTGGGTGATGTCATCACTCGACGACGGGGTCGTTCACATGACTCATCCAGGATACATGGGGCTGTTTAATCCTGCGCCGACGTTTCCCTCAGAGTGCGCGGATAGGATTGCTTCCGCTTACAACCCACAAATTTGTGTTTGGTCACATGCCCCCAAAGCTGTCGAGATAGAGCAGCATGTCTTAAAACACGTCGCGATACGCGCGGGTTTGCCCGAAGGAGCGTCTGGTCACTTTACCAGTGGCGGTGCAGAGGCGAACAACACCGCCGTACTGTGTGCATTAACGGCTAACAACCCGGAATTCGGTGATCTCGGCGCGAGTGCGTTTCTTGGCCAGCCGGTGATCTATGCCTCAAAGGAAAGCCACTTGGCATGGTTGAAGATCGCCCACGCGACCGGAATAGGCCGCAAATCGGTGCGTCTGATCGATACAGATGGCGGCGGTCGAATGAGCGCGGCTGCGCTATCGAAGGCGATAGAAGCCGATATAGTCGCCGGCAACACACCTGTCATGATTGCCGCAACCGCAGGGACCACAAACGCGGGTATGGTGGACCCGCTAGAAGCTTGTGCACAGCTTGCCACGGAACACCGCCTTTGGTTTCACGTTGATGCCGCTTGGGGCGGTGCGCTGATCGCATGCCCCAAAAACCGTTCTGTACTCGGGGGCATTGAGAGCGCTGACTCCATCACAATTGACGCTCATAAATGGTTTGCCACGACGATGGGCGCAGGTATGTTCCTATCATCGAAGCCCCATGTCGCGGCCGATGCCTTTCGCGTTTCAGCGAGCTACATGCCGGACAGCAACGCTGAGAACGATTTCTACCTGAATTCCGCACAATGGTCTCGGCGGTTTTTAGGCCTCCGACTATTCCTCTCATTGGGTGCCGCAGGATGGGACGGTTATGCAGACCATGTCAGTCATGCCCGATCTTTGGCGGACCAATTTACGCATAAGATGCTGAAGCATGGATGGTCGAAAGCCAATGCGTCGGAAATGGCTGTAGTATGTGTCGTGCCGCCTGAAGGAAGCGAAGCGGTAGAGGCTATCGTGGAGCGCGTGCAGTCAGTTGGATTGAGTTGGGTCTCGAAAGCAATCTTTGAAGGCAATCCCGTTCTTCGAATGTGCATCACGAATGGACGGACATCGGAACGTGAAATAGACTGCTTGGTCAATCAGTTGATCTCGTGTGGATGACTCCCGTTGAGCGAGTGAAAGAAGACATGATCTCGGCGGCTTAAGTCGCCCTAAGAAGGACACTCGTTATTTCGATTTGAATGGGGAAGGCGCACATATCTCGACTTTCACAATGTCATGACACGAAAGTCTACGTGCAATTGAAGATTTCTCTTGGCGAAGAATAGTAAGAAGCTGGATAGTAGAGATCTGATTGGGAGATCTCATTGCCGTCTAACTAGTGGTCCAAAAAGACTGAAAAAATCGAATTGCGTTTAGCGCTCGAAACCAAGTCTGACTTTCTGGCAACATGCGAACAAAGGGACGAATCCGCGTCTTCTGTGATCCGTGTATTCGTCGAAAACTATATCCAACAGTTCTATGTCGAGAAATGGCCCGCGCCAACGGAACTCGTTCGAAACATGCCCTGGTGGTCCAAGGTCGGCTCGATGGGAGCGGTCCAGCAGCGGTTTTAGTCGCTGTTGTCCTGCCCATGCACGCAACGAGTGAAATACCTTGGAAGAAAAGGTTCGAATCCAAGGATCGAGACAAAAATGGTGAAATCGAACGGGCGGATCTCCTCGTCACACTGAGCCCCGGTCTCGCAAAACGGTTTTCTGCTCGTGAAGTGAGAATGCGTGAGCGAGGAATGACTTCAGCGAATTATCGGGAATTCTTAGAAAGGGATGGTAACGGCGATTCAAAGTTTCGAAATCGGAATTTCGAACTCATCTGATAGACAAAGAGCGACGTTGGGCGCTTTGCATCCACGAAACTCTTAGCCAGGTCATCTCTCGGAGTTTGGTAGTGCGTCACTTTGAAATTTAAGCGTAATTTCTGTAAATCTTAGCTACAATTCACAGCTTCACAAACGGAGCAATCATTATGGTCAAAGGACCTAATGGGGAAGTCCGTCCTAATAACCCCAACCTTAGTAAAGAAGTCTATCATGACAATAGAAGTAAAAGTAGTTGACCCAAACGGCGATATGAAATCCAGAATCCTCCAAACTGAAATTGGGACACTTACTCTAGTGGCATCTCCTCAAGGTTTGTAACAAATCATTCTTGGTGCAGCTGACGATTCGCTCGACGATTCCAACAATCATGAAAGTGCAAAAATCTTGGATCAGGCAGAGGAAGAATTAACTGCCTATTTGCGAGGGGATCTGCGAGATTGGTCGATAAGTATTGATCTCAACGACAGCGGTACTGCCTTCCAAAAGCAGGTTTGGCAAGCGCTACGAAGCATCCCGTATGGTGAAACTAGGACTTACAAAGATATAGCAGTGCGAATAAAACGTCCCAATGCGGTTCGAGCGATCGGTCAAGCCAACCATCATAATCCCTTGCCAGGCGTCATTCCCTGTCATCGAGTCATCGGACAGAGTGGCAAACTCGTCGGATACGGCGGTGGCTTACCTCTGAAACAGCAGTTGCTGGAGCTGGAAGCCAGAGTGTTGTATTCTCCATGATCGAGGATCCAGAAGGAAACTTGGTCCAGCTGATGCAAAAGTCAACTCCATCCTGAATCGCTCATTTGTATTTAAGTGTTGAAATCCTCTGTCTTGGAGGGACTCAAGACCTCACATTCGCTGAGCGAGGGCTTCCGAACGGCTTGAATCCAGCTTAGATATCCCTGCAGATAGCGGCTTGAAACGCCTCTCGCCTGTCGGTTGACGAAGGACTTCATGCCGGTGTGCATGGCGTTGACTCGTGAAAGGCTGAAATGACCTTCCAGCGACTGGTTGAGCATGATGTTGTCAGAGATGAGATTCCTTGGTTCCGAGCTAGGAACGACGACGTGGGTGGCGGCCTCCGCATCTCGAGCCACGCTGCGGTAGGTGGCAAGACCGTCGGTGCGCAGCACCGATCCCTTCTCGATGCGATTCTGAAGGGCTTCCCTGATTTCGTCCTGATATCCAAGCATCTGCTTCAGTCGCGTTCCGTGCCGGTCAATGGCGGTCAGCACAGGCAGATATTCCAGGGACAAGCCGGGTCCCGACGCTTCTCCGCGACGACGCGGGTCGCGCGCAACGGGAGGATTGCCACGCTTCCATCCCCGGCTACCCTTGAAGCTCTCCCGAAAGTAGGTCTCGTCGATCTCGACGATGCCCTTCAGCGGCTCCGGCTTCTTGCTGCCAAGCGCTTCGAACACCACGTTGCGCCAACGCCACAGCGTTCGCGGGGAGACGTCGACTTTTCCATACTTGTGCAAGTCGTCCAGCGATCGATATCCCTCCGCAAGTGCCTCGAGAAAAATGGACCACTTCTCCGGCTTGCGCATACGTGCGAACGGCGTGCCCGTCCTTCCGTTGAAGGTGCGTCCGCAGCCTCCCTGCGACGGAGGGCGGAATCGAAAGCGCTGCGCTCCTCGGCTGTCGAAGCCGTGCCGATACGCCTTGTCCTTCCCACAGTGCGGGCACTGTCTGACTTCGGTCATCGACTGGTCAAAATTCTTGAGGGCTTCCAATCCCTTCCGACTGCCACGCAACGAACGAGCGTGGTTCTCCAGCTCTTTCAACTCTCCCGAGGACATATCGCCCAGAAGATCCAGCATAAAGGAAAATGTCTGTCTGTCCATAGACAACTTGGCCTTGCAAATCAATCGCTTGCAGCATATATGGGGTCGATTTGCCCCGTTTGCAACACTTAACTACAAATGAGCGACTCGGTTACAGCTCAAGGATGCTGGAATCTGGTCCAGGCTGCCAAAGTATCAAAATATTTCGTAGAATTGGAAGGCTACCGGCATGTGGAATGCGAAATACGCACAAAAATCTTCATAGAGCCGAACACTTCGGTGCCATTGACAGTTTTCCGGTCTAGGCACGAAATCACGAGCTGTCATCTAGATTCATGAAGCTAATCAACGTGAGAATTTCTTGACAGACTCGGAACTTGAACACACGATGTCATTTCTGTTTAAAGTGGTTCAACATTCCATTCCAAATTGGATCAAACAGGAATTGTTCCAGTGATTACAAGTCTCGAAAACCGCAAAATCTCTTTTTCTTATGTAATCGTAATTCTATTTCTATTAATAATTTCATCAGGGATTTGCTTGGTATTATTTCAGGCTTCGAACTCTACGACGCTTAGCAAGACTTCTTGTCGGGATGCGCCGGAGCATAAATCGGAACATGAGCTGTTGAATTCATCAACAACATTGCAAAGATCAAGCGTAGGTATGAATTCCGTAAGTGATGTGAGCGATCGCCTGATGGAGCTGGCCACGAACACGCGCGGCTTTGCCTATCTACAGCTTTTGGACAGTTTTCTCCTCCAGGCCGATGTCGGACAACTGGAGACAATAATCGATAAATCGAACCAAATTCAAAGTCCTCATGCCCTACATTTGACCCAAGACGAGGTCTTTCGTCGATTCGCATTGGTCAGCCCAATTCAAGCAATTGCCAACTTGGACAAGATTCCTCAGATTCGCCGCGATCATTCGTTACGAATAATACTTGCAGAATGGTCACACTACGATCTAGACGAATGTGTCAAACATGTTAATACCATGGAAGAGTCTGATCGAGTCCTTGCATTTATCACAATTATGAACACACTCTCGGACACCTCACCCAATCGATTGAGAGAGATTAAAGAGAATCTCAACATTAGTTCTGGTTTGAACGACTTGGTAGCTATGAATAAAGAATATGAGTCTCAAGACCATCCAGCAACAGATTGGAACAGAATGCTAAACGATAGTACAGACGATTCGTCTCAGTTCCTAGAAATGCTACCGGTAGTCATGAAATGGATAGAACACGAAGGATTAGACGCACTTACTCAAGTGAGAAACTCCCTTGGAGATGACACCCTTCGGCTTCAATTGGTACATCGTGCATTGGAACTCCATTCCCGCTTTAGTCCTCATGAAGCATTCTCCTATGCTATACAAACGTATCAAGCAGATATGTATGCGTCAGTACATAGGCTTGCCATGAATTGGGTCATTAGGGATCCTGATGCTGTTTTTGTTGCATTGGCTGAAATTGAGTCGATTGAATTGCGAAAGTCGCTTGAAGAAGCCGCACTCGACGCATGGGCAGGTCTAAATCCGCACGAATTTCTCGACCAACTGGATAACCTACCACATTGGTTGCAGGAAGTAGCTCAAGAGATCGCTATTCGGACAATGTTACTCGTCGATCCAAAGGAAGCGGCGAATCGACTGTTCGTGGACTCCAACGAGGGAACTCTTGGTCAAGCACAAACGATCGTAAGTTCCTGGTCCAGCATCAATGCGCTCGAAGCGTTTCAGTGGGTAGCAACAAACCCTCACGTCAGAAAGTATCAACTGTCGTTAGTTCAAAATGCACTTTCGAACCTCTCAGTGGAAGAGTCCGAGCAAGCAATGCAAACCGCAACCGCGCAACCATTGAATTCGCTTGGATTAGGAATGGAAGCATATGTTGTTACATGGCTTGCTAAGCAAGACCTTCAGGCAGCGAAATCAATGTTGCCAAGAACCCGCGAAGGCATCACACGACTTATGGCCTATTTAGCCGTGGGAGAGCGATTGGCAAAGAACGAAGACTATCAGGAAGCAATCAGCCTAGTACACGATTTACCCGAGGACTACCATGCGAATTATTTTGATGGTCTTTTTCGTCGTTTTGCCTCAGCGAGACCAGCTTTAGTTTACTCAGAGATAGAGCAACTTCCGTCAACAGAGGCCCGTTCAAGTGCCGCAAAGTGGTTGGTCTTATACAACCGATTTCTCGGCGAAGAATCACTGAGTGAATTACAGTTGGAGAAACTACGATCTCATATAACCAAGGAGGATCTTGAAGATTTGAATGAACAGGACAGACTCTACGACATATTCGAACATCTATTGCAAGACTAAAAATCAGTATTCCTTACTTTTAAAGTCACTTTGACACGAATCTTCACGGGGAAATGACCATCTTATGAATTATGTGAAGTTTTCGATTAGCGCTCTGATACTGCTCATGACACTTCCAATTGATGCGGATTTAGACGGTGAATATGTCATCGAGTCTCCAGATTATCCATCTGAGTTCGACATTGGAGAAACCGTTGTTTCTATTGGAAAGACCGAGGACGGAGAGTACGAGATCAGTATTTCTTTTGTAATTGGTTCATCAGTTCAATCTTGGGTGGGAGACGACGTCAAAATTGATGGAAACGAGTTTTCGTTCCAAGTCGACTACGAGGGATTTGATGCACCTATCATGGTGTACTCTGGGACCGTTGAAGACGGCGAAATGTCCGGAATAGTGAACGAATTGGGAAGTCAATCCACCGATGCCAAAGACCGTAAATTCATCGGTAGGCTGAAAGAGCAAGCAAAAGATCCGGAACACGATGCCCCATCAGAAAAATCAGGCGACGACTTAACCGATAGTTAGTCAATTTGAGCGGTAGCCTTACGATGGGAGGAATTCGCAGGACTGCATGCTTTTCTGCGGACGAATGCCAAGGTAGATCTCTTTCGTCAATCTACTCTGTCGTCTCGATGTCAAAAGCTGTGACTTGTGTGTGTTTGCATCGATCAAAGACTTCGGCAATTTTTGAGAATAGCCAGCAGTTCTCTCGACGGCTCATTCTCATCATAAAATCGTTGAATGTGCATGTGTTGGGGAAGCTCACAGCGGAAGCAATACTGGGTACGGAGCGGAACTTGCACTGGTGCAACCTGATGAGCGTAGCGCTGTCAACGTGCCCTACGGCCTCAACCCCACCATGGTGCAGTGATCATCGAGTTCAGGTTGGCGGGACAATGAGCTCGTAGTTCGAATATCTTGAACATTCATTGACATTGCTTTCTCTAATAACAGTTGTTTCGTTCCTTTAAGTCTTGCTGTTTGCCTCAACTCGTCGCAAATGAGAGAGTGTGTATTTGAGCGTCGTGTAAACCCTGTTGTAACATCCCTTTGAGTCAGATCTCAAATACATACATAAGACAATGGGCAACAAGCCTTCGGAGATTGGAATGGTGAGAGCAAGAAATACGTTATTCGCATGCCTCGTGACGATGTTCGTGTCCGTCTTTGCCGCTCAAGATCCAGCATACGCTGACAACTCTGAGTTCGCCTATGATCTAGCCGACGCAATAATCGAAGTCCTTGAAGACACCGAATGGTTTCAAGAACTGTCCGATTCAGACACTTCAAATTTTCGCGACCATTTCGCTGAAAGGTTCGACACGTTTCGTGAAGAATTCAAGGAATCAAGTGCTAACGACGACCGTTCGCTGCTTCAACGACAGCTTGACAGCCTCGCAGAGAGTGCTCCAGACCTACATGAGGTTCTCGATTCGTCCGGATACGAAAAAATGGAGCATCTTGAAAAGTATCGAACCCTTGTACCACTCTTACGAGAAAACAGATGGGGAATGGATGATTCTTCTACCTTAGTCAACACGCTAGACCGAATAGAAGAACTGCTAGATTCTGTATCGAGTACAGCGGTAAGAGGCTTTTTGCTGCGAATAGTGGGACAAGGGGCAGATCGATTGATGTATCACTACTCATCGGCCCTGAACAGAGTCGCCTCACACGATGCAAGAAGGGAGAGAATAAGTGTCGTCGCCGATCAATTGCCAATCATAACCGGCGACTACTTTAGCTGTTCAGACAAGGCACATTCATCGTTGAATGGATGTTTTGCAGGGAGTGCGCAAGAGTATTTTGAGAATGAAATTGTCTTGATTGTGAATGTACTGGAGAACTATGAGAAGGATAAGAACGCAATTAAAGAATGGAGAAGACGCTTTTCCTTTGACCCTTACGACGAAAAATTAGAAAAGTGTACGGGGACGTACTCGGATGAAATAGTTTTGTGCGCCGATGCGATGGGGAAAGCCGCGGAGGATACCTTGACAAAGGTTCACCAGAACACTGACGACTAGCAGCGTGTCTGTACGCCTGTCAGGACTGTGAAACTGAAATTCGGTTCGGCGAATCACTAGGCAAACTCTGAAGCAACCTCCTCCATGAATAGTTGGGCAGGTTCTTTAGTGTCCTTGCCGAAGAACTCGATCATGAACATGGTGCAACCCAAGTCAATGTGACGCTGAATTCTCTCTATACACTGATCCGGAGTACCAGTAATCGCCATGGGTCCCAAAGGGTCCCCGAGATGACCTCCAAATATTGCTGCCGCTCGTTGTGCGGCTAGTTCTGCTTCTTCTTTCGTCCGCGCGACTGTAACCAAGCATTGTTGACTGATGGTTATTTCAGAAAAGTCTCGTCCAACCTCATCACAATGGGTCTTAAGTACATCAACTTTTGTGGCAAGGTTTGTCTGGTGCCCCGCCAGATTGTTCCATATATCGGCATGTTCAGCGACAATTCGAAGAGTCACCTTTTCACCAGAACCGCCAATGAGTATGGGAATCTGGCGGGGAGGCTTCGGTTGACACACGACATTGTCGGCTTGAACGAATGTGCCCTCGAACTTCGTCTCGGACTCTTCACCCCACATTCGTCGTAGCAGTTGTACTGTTTCGGCAAGTTGGTTCAACCTATTCTTGGTGGAGAGAAACTCCATTCCAAAATCAGTAAATTCTCGGGGCATCCAACCACCGCCCAGTCCGGCGATCAATCTACCACCGGCGATGTTGTCAATGGATGCAACCATCTTTCCTAGCTGAGCAGGATTGCGCATCCCGGCAGGAGTAACTAGCGTTCCCAACTCCACTCTCTCAGTGATTGCTGCAAGTGCGGAAATTGTTGACCATGCTTCCAATATTGGAAGTTGAGGTGACTGGGGACCGTACAAATGATCGCAGACCCATAGGGAATCGAATCCCATAGACTCAAAACTGGCTGCCGCGTTAGCGGTTGCGACCCAAGGCCGTTTTATTTGAGGTACCGTAGCTCCAAAGTGAACTCTTTTTGACATAAACATGTGGCAAAGCAACGACGCTTCCGATTGTAACGACATGTGATTGGACACAGGTATCGAAACGAAGTCTTGGGAAGAATCGAAAGAACTCACGAATGATTAAGATATGCGCCTATTGGGAGGGAGGCTTGCATCGCATCAAGCACTCACCTCCATGTGGGTGAACCTGATTGGCTGCACTGCAAATCGAGAACTAATCTGTCGGGGTGACTATATGAAGATTGGCATATATGGCGGTAACGTGCGTAGAGGTGCGCCATTGACGAGTGTTGTGGATGATGCCGCAGCTATGGAAGATCGGGGATTTACCAGTTACTGGATGCCTCAAGCAGGGTCGTTCGACGTTCTCACCATGATTGGTGTCGTCGGACAAAACACATCTCGCATCGAACTGGGAACAGCGGTTATTCCAAGCTATCCACGACATCCGAATGCTCTCGCGGAACAGGCTGCTACAGCTAACGCACTCTGCGGTGGACGATTGGTTCTTGGCGTCGGCCCGTCTCATGCACCTGCAATTGAAAGACTTGGTCTATCCTATGATCGACCCGCGCATCATATGCGCGAGTATGTCTCGATTCTTCGCTCCTTGACTGAAACTGGACGAGTAGATTTCGCTGGCGACATGTATCAGATGCAAACAGGATTCGCGTGTCCAGATGCCCAACCCTTTCCAATAGTGATTTCTGCGTTGGCTCCGCTTATGCTCAAGGTAGCCGGCGAGGTAGCAGATGGAACGGTGACATGGATGGTGGGACGGAAGACCATTGGTGACCATACAGCGCCACGAATCAATCGAGCGGCACGTGATGCAAACCGTGAAAGCCCAAGAGTTGTGGTAGGAGTTCCCGTCTGCTGTCACGATGACAAGGACGAAGCGATTGCCCGCTCGATTCAGATTTTCCAGCACTACACGCAACTACCCAACTATCGAAGGCAACTCGACTCCGAAGGACTTGATCAAGCCGGAGAAATCGCTGTTGTTGGCAATGAGCAAGAAATTGAAGCAGGACTTCAAGCGTTTTTCGATGCCGGCGCGACCGAAATAATCGCAAGCGTCTATCCCGCAGGACCGAGCGGTAGAGCTTCGTTTGAAAGAACACTAGATTGTCTTGCCGCTCTCGCGAACTAAGCAAACTCCTTCAAAACCCACAGCTAGTCACGGTTCATTCTGACTCCGAGTGAGTTTCGTGCAAGCTCGGGGTTCATATTTGTGTAACACGCGGCTGTTATTCATACAGGTGTGCACTTACAGCACACCTGATGTTCGATCCAAGAGGTAGTTGAGTTGGACTGGCTGACAATCTACATGGTTGTTGGTTTTCTGCTTGCCGCGTACTCGGTAGTCGCCAATGATTCAATCCAGACGTTGGGGACGTTCCTCGCGTCCAACTCACATCGTCCGTGGTGGCTGCTTTGGATGTTTGCCAGCCTCATACTGCTAGGCGTCATCGCTTACAGTTGGTTCACGCTTGGCGGAGACCCAGCCTATGGACGATTGGAGAAATTCCCCGTTCCAGAAGGCGGCGTAACCTGGCTTCACGCGGTACCTCCATTGGCGCTTCTTGTTCTGACTCGCATGGGAGTACCAGTCAGCACGACATTTCTCATTCTCACTGTCTTTGCTGTTACCGGCGGCCAGACCAGCAATTTAGTGGCGATGCTTGTAAAGTCGGGTTCTGGCTACTTAGTCGCATTTGTTGCGACCATCGTACTGTTCTCGTTCGTGTTCCACCGACTGACTCGTTACTTTCACGATACCCGCGGTAAGAAAAACGGAGCGCTTTGGGTGGTCGGCCAGTGGGCGTCTACGGGATTTCTATGGAGTCAATGGCTCATTCAAGATCTAGCGAACATTTTCGTCTACCTTCCGCGTCAACTCTCCACACAATGGTTTGCGTTCGGAGTGATTTCACTGATACTGATGCAGGGCTATATCTTCTACCGCTTCGGCGGAAAAATTCAGGAGATCGTTACAAGCAAGACAGACACAACCGACATTCGAGCCGCGACGATCATCGATCTCATCTACGGAATCATTCTGCTCATCTTCAAGGAGTGGAGCAGCATGCCAATGAGTACTACTTGGGTGTTCTTGGGTGTACTTGCGGGTCGTGAAATTGCACTTTCTCGTTATCTCGTTGACGTACCAATCCGTGAAACACTGAAGAAGATCTTCTCCGACGCCATCAAGGCACTAAGCGGATTAGCAGTCAGTATCGTCCTGGCCTTTGGCCTGCCATGGGTGTTTCATGCGTTCTTTGCGTGAGGGATATAAGGCCAATACATTTCCCTTCCAACTCCGAACTTACACAACCAATAACCCGGACTCTATCCTTTGAAAAAGTGTCGGGGATTGTCCACGAAAAGTTTCTGAATCTGCCGGTCGGTGACACCCATCTCTTGAAGGTCGGGAATTACGTGCCGGTGGATGTAGAGAAATTGATCCATGTTGGAACGCGTGAATTCATGCTCTTCTGGAATGGTTCCATCAGGCTGTTCTTTATGAAGATGCAAACAAATGCAGTCATGTGATGGACACAACCGATCCACATATCCCATCTCGATGAGGCGATTGAGAGTCACCGTTCGCATGTAAGGGCTTACATACCGACCCGGATACCGATCCAGTCCCAAATAGCATCCTTGATCCAAAATCCATTGGAGGTATTCCGTATCGGTTGTGTCGTTTGAATGATCGATCTTGACGCGTGTCAAATCGACACCTTCTTCCTTAAAAATCGCAATTTGTCGTCTAGCAACCTGATTGGTAGGATGTGAATGCACCATGATTGGCAGTCCGGTTTGGTTGTGTGCTCTTGAGACAGCTCGAGCCATCACCTCGAGTTCAGGAGTCACACCCTCGTAATCTGCCGCGCACTTCAAGATTCCGGCTTTGACATCGGTTCCTCTAAATCCCTCTTCTACATCACGAACAAATTCTCTAGCCATTTGATTCGCCGACACACCACGTAGGAATCCAGGGACACTCAACCACCATCCTGTTGTGTTGATGATGTTGACCCCCGACCCCTCCGACACATCTCGTAGAAATTCCGGTTCCTTGCCAAGATCGTGCGTGGTGGCGTCCACCATGGTGTCTATGCCTATGTTCTTAGCCCTCTTGAGTGCCTCAATGGCTCGTTGAGTCCTGTTCTCAGGACCAAATAGATCCGGAAATGACTTAAAGATTCCTGGTCCACCCACCAGTACGTGCTCGTGCATGAGAGTGAATCCTAAGTCCTCTACTCCGACGGGTCCCGTTACGGAATTTACTGTTTCCATGTATATACCTGCCAATCTTCAACCAATTTCAAAGGAATTCCAGCCGCGGGCTCGACAATTCATCGACGGACTGGATTCTCTTCCACCAAAACATACAGTGCTCATACTTGATCCTTGAAGTGTCGAGCTTCCTTACGGGCAATTTCAAACGCAGTCTTTCCCTTCTTGTTAGTCAATGAAACATTAGCCCCGCACTCGATTAACGCTTCCGCAGCATCGACCTTGCCTTCATAGGTAGCTCGATGCAGTGGCGATCGACCCTTGCCATCCTGTGTGTTCAAATCTGCTCCAGCCCGCGCCAATAGTCGAATCGACTCGGCCGAGTCTCTTTCTGCACCCCACTGAATAGCAGTTCGTTTTGAGCGATTCATGACATCCAAGGGAACATCGTTCCGAAGCAGTTCTTTGACACATTCCTCTGAATTGGCCCGAACAGCCCAATGAAGAGGTGTCGATCCGAACGAATCGGCACGAGAAGCAGCCTCCGAATCAGTACTCAGAATTGAGTTCAGACGATCAACGTCGTTGCGCGCACAAGCCGAGAAAATGTCGTACTCTGCTCCAGCTTCGAGGAATATATGCGTCGTTTTTCGTTTACCAGCAGTGCGATAGTTATCCTCAGACCAGTGACTTGGAGCAACGGATTCCTGAAGTACGGTCGATCCGCGTTCTCCATTACCTTCAATCTGCAATTCCAAATATTCCGCAGCACCATATTGAAGACATAATGAAGCAAATTCTGGATATCCTCCCCAAGCAGCCCAGTAGAGCAACGACAAATTGCTTGGCCATCCAGTATGCGGTTTCTGCACGCTGACTGTTCTTGCATCGCACATTCCAGATTCGAAAAGCACCCGGACGGAATCGACAGCACCTCCATGAGCTGCGTCGTGCAACTCATTGAATTCCCAAGGGTCAAAATTCAACACCATTCCTTTGTCGATTAGTAGCTTCACGGCAGGTCCTCCACCTGGAAAACCGAGTACTAGTCCAAGCAATCTTGACCCAATTCGGTCAAGTACCTTGGGGTTCGAGTCGAGAACGCGCTGCATGGCGTCGATATCAGTCTGGCAATTTCCGTCCCATTTCTTGGGACGATGTCCCAACGTCGCAACTATGAAATCAACTTCGTCCAAAGTGAGTTGAATCCGCTCTTTATTGCGAGCGAACCAGTGACCTTGAAACAGGTGCGCCGCGAAAGGGAGCTGGTTCGGGTGCACTAAGGAATTCCAACCATTTCTGTGTCGCCTTGCATTACATGCATGGCAGAGCCGTCAATCCATCGTTCCATACCGTCAGGTTTGATGTTCGTTTGAAAGTCTCGCGCCCCTTCTTCATTTTCAAAATACAGTTCCGCCATACCACAGTACGGAGATTCGGTGGGATAGAAACTGTGGTTGACAATGTAGCGAAATCCTCCTGCACGGTCCAAGTGTGAGTCTACGTTTGGAACATGTACATTGAGCCAGTGTGCAAAGAACTCGTCGAAGTCCGTGCCGGGTTTTGCAGCAACAAGATAGTTCAACCTGAAGAAACCTGAGCGTGTTGTGGGAAATGGTTCGTTTAAAGTCAGTGGATCCACGGATAGATTGTCTTTGCCTTCCCTGACGATGTATTCCTTAAGTGCCCAATTCCGGTACGGTTCAGCTTTTTCTTGAAAGGTGTCCGATGGGGGATCTCCGGCGGGGTGTTTCATGGGAGGATGCGGATCGCTAAACCACAATTGCGCGAGTCCATCCCATACTGGCCTTTCCGTGGGTTCCGAGGCAAAAAGCTGAGCAATATACCGATTTGCGCCGGTACGTCCCTCGCGTGAAGCCTTCGTATTTGACTCGATCACCGCCGGCATGTGATTCTTGAACCAGTGCATGATGAGTTCGTCGCGGGAAACGTTTGCGCGGCGACGAATGAGGTAGATCATCTTGGCAAACTTCGATTCTTGCATTGGTCTTCTCCCGAATTTACCCTGCCAAGTTTTTAGGCATTGTCGAATAACGGCACGTTTCACCTAGTTCTATTGGGCAGATCATAATCTGAAAGCTACAGCTGCCCTGTTTAACAGTGTGAATTGCTTCTGGCTCACAGAGATCAAGACTCGAGAGATCGATATGCTGCAGTGCTCAATCGTGCGACTTCGACAGCAAAATCTGGATATTCCTTCTTTCTCTTCGGAGCTCGAACTGTGGAGAAAAATGCCGCGTCAGGGGTTGAGTGTTGAATTCTTTCGGGAATATTGACAGGCTCTCCATCCAAAGTGAAAGAACGTACACGCCAGCCGCGCAACTGAAGATTCAAGATTCCCTTCTCACCCACAATTGTCAGCTGTTCGTCATGCGATGCTGCGTTGCCGATGGTTGTGAATGTGCCGATTGCACCGTTCTTGAATTTCACTTGTACACCCATGTTTAGATCGACTCTTTGCTTGGCCGTGTCCGCTGAGGCGGATGCGCTTCGAACCATGAGATTTGTCACCCAAAGCGTTGAAGCCACTAGGTGGCTCCCGGTATCCATGAACATGCCACCACCCGATTGCACTGGGTCCATTCGCCAGCCACCCAGGCCCGTCCAATCCTGAGTTACGTAACCAACTACGCCTCGTATGGCTCCCAATTTACCTTTTGAGATGAGTTCGCGAGCGTAGACGTACTCGCGCATCCAATGACGCTGATAAGCGACAAACAGCGCCAATCCCTTCTCCTTAGCAAGCTTTATCAACGTATTTGCATGTGCCACCGTCGTAACCATGGGTTTCTCGATGAGTACATGACGCCCGTCTTGAAGAAATGTCTTCACCTGTGCGAAGTGTTGATCGTGCGGAGTACTGACAATCACTATGTCAGAAGGAGTTTCTTGTATTGCCTTTCGCCAATCTTTGAGACTTACTGCCTCGTACCCCAGTCTCTCCTGTGCCGCAGACATCGCTTGCTCATTGGGATCGACAATCGAGACCACGTCAACGAACCTGTCGCGAAGAATTCGAGGAATGTGAGCACCCCTCATGTTTCCGCCGGCTCCGACCAAAACTGCTGTTAGTCGTTTCTTTCCCATTTCAACCACCAAATTGAGAGAGTCAGGTTTCAACAGTCTATTCAAACCGTGCACAAATTAGTTCTTTGTGGAAAATAGTTCCATCTAAAAATGGAATTTCCCTAGAGCGGAATAGCGCTGGTGCTCGCAAACTTGCAGTTTGACAATCGCTTTGTGGAAGGTCTTCCAGGGGACCCGGAACATCGCAACTACGTCCGAAACGTCGCCAATTCTTGCTATTCGATTGTCGAACCTCGAACCGTCTCAAATCCCACGCTCGTCGCATACTCAGAGCCGCTAGCCGAAGTCCTTGGATTCTCTCCGAGTGACTGTGATAGTTCAGAGTTCACTCAGATCTTCGCAGGCAACAAGAAAGTAAGTGGCATGGCACCTTTTGCGATGTGCTATGGCGGGCATCAATTCGGCAATTGGGCAGGACAACTAGGCGACGGAAGAGCCATAACACTAGGTGAAATCGTTGGCGTGGACGGCCAACACTACTCCCTTCAACTCAAGGGAGCTGGATTAACTCCTTACTCGAGAACTGCCGACGGATTGGCGGTATTGCGATCATCGCTGCGCGAATTTGTCTGTAGCGAAGCGATGCATCATCTAGGCGTCCCTACCACGCGGGCATTGTCACTCGTACTGACAGGCGACTCCGTCATTCGAGACATTCTCTACGACGGCCACCCAGCACCTGAACTCGGCGCAATTGTGTGTCGTATAGCACCAACATTTGTACGATTCGGAAATTTCGAGATTTTCGCAGCTCAACGTAATTTCGAAGTAATGAGGCAGTTGATCGATCATACGATCAAGTTCGATTTCCCCAATCTTGAGATGGATGGAGTGCCAGAATCGTACATTCGCTGGTTTGACTGCATCGTAAATCGAACAGCATTCCTGATGGCTGAATGGACTCGTGTGGGATTCGTCCATGGAGTCATGAACACCGACAACATGTCGATCACTGGACTTACCATCGACTATGGACCATACGGTTGGCTCGAAGGCTTTGATCCGAATTGGACTCCCAATACAACTGATGCTGGGACTCGTCGCTATCGATTCGGACAACAACCAGCGATTGCACAGTGGAATCTACTTCAGCTTGCAAACGCTATTGCCCCCGTTTTGGGCGAAGTCAAACCTCTTGAAGAAGCCTTGAATCGGTACACTGGATTGTTCGACAAGTACTACATGGAAGGCATGGCCCGAAAACTGGGCGTGCGTGAACTTACGCCAAGAGACTCGGACTTGCTTCGAGAAATGAACAATGTTCTCACTTGCACTGAGACTGATATGACTCTCTTCTTCCGTTACCTTGCAGACGTCGACATCGAGTCTGCAGCGAAAGGATCTGAAACGCTCAGTTCAATTAGGAATGCTTTTTATTCGCCTACCGAGGTAGTTGGAGAGACCGCAAACCGAATTGAAAATTGGCTGTGCGAATACTCGAAGCGAGTTCGTTCGGAGTCGTCCGACCCGAAATGGAGAATCGATCGGATGAACCAGGCCAATCCTTTATACGTTCCGAGAAACTACCTTGCACAACTCGCCATCGATGCTTCAGATAAAGGCGACTACTCTTTCCTTCGCGAATGGATGGATGTATTGAAGAATCCTTACACCTACCAAGCTGGCAAAGACCGTTTTCTCGAAAAACGACCCGAATGGGCAAGAACACGAGTAGGCTGTTCCATGCTTTCCTGCAGCTCCTAATAATTTCAGGACGATGAAGACACTAAATCCAGCAGTAACCGAAGCCAAAGAACAATCGTCCAAGGCTCGACCTGCACAGTGGGTCAACGTCTGCTCAACGAAAGACGTGCCTGAAGGGACGACCAAGGTGTGCCGTCGCGAGGGCAAGCAACTTGCGATCTTCGCACTTTCAGATGGCTACCTTGCGTGCAATAACCGATGTCCGCACCAAGGCTACCCCTTAAGTGAGGGTTGCATGACTGAGGACGGCATCCTGACATGCAACTGGCACAACTGGAAGTTCGATCTGAAATCCAATGGGAAAAACCTCAAAGGAAGCGAATCCGTTCGGACCTATCCATTAGAAGTACGAGGCGGCGATATCTGGATTGATGTTCAAGATCCGCCGTTCGAAGAGCAATACTCAAGCCTCGTAGGCTGTCTAGAAAAGTCAGTTCGCGACAACAGCTACGACCACATCGCCAGAGAACTTAGTCGTCTGCAATTACTAGGAGCGGATTTGACCGATCTTGTGGCCAAAGCAATCGAATGGACGTTTGACCGTCTCGAGTACGGTTGGACTCACGCATACGCAGGTGCAGCAGATTGGCTGACTTTGTTTGATGCACACATGGGAGACCCAGAAAAGCAACTCATATGCATCTTGGAAGCTGTAGGCCACATGGCAGACGACACGCTCCGCAGACCACGCTATCCCTACACGACAAATTTTCGACCGTACTCATCCGTTGAGTTCTTAGACGCAATTGAACAAGAAGACGAAGACAAGGCAGTTTCACTTCTGCCGGGTGCCCTGGATCAAGGTCTGCACTACCCTGATCTTGAAGAGGATCTGTCCTCAGCTGCTCTTGCCCATTACAACGACTTTGGACATGCTCTCATCTATGTTGCGAAAGCCGGACAACTAATTGCTCGACTCGGCGAACAAAGCGAGATGCCCATATTGCTTGCATTGACGCGAAGCCTGGTCTATACGACTCGCGAAGACCAAATCCCTCAATTCCGGCACTACTCTATAGTGCTCAATAAATGGGAAGCTTGTGGGAACGAAACAACGGCTCGCTGGCAGGACTTCAGAGATCTTTCCATAAATCAATCTTTAGAAAAAACTGAGTCGAGTCGCTCAAACGATCCGACAGTCATCTATGAAGCGTTACTTGCAGCAAACGCTAACAACATGCTTCACTTTGACCTGGGCTTTCAAGATTCCACTACGAACAACATCGATGACAACGTTGGTTGGCTGAGTTTCACTCACACATTGACGTTTGCCAATGCCGTGCGTTCTCAATGCGAGAAGTTTCCTCAGCTGTGGCCGTCAGCATTACTTCAAATGGCTTGTTTCTTGGGACGAAACAAGCCTTACGTCGATCTCAATTCTCCACAGGAGAACTGGAGTGTTTCTAGTCCGCAAGCCTTTTATCAGGACGCACTAGAGATTCTCTTCGACCATGGAAAAGAGGAGTTCATAGTTTCCGTACATTTGCTTAAGACTCTTCTGGCCGCACGAACCGAGTCGTTGCACGCAGATGTAGAGACTAGGCATTTAGTAACTGCTGCTATGAATCGATTTCTGGGTTCACCCATGAAGCGCAAACATGTGCTCCGAACCGTCAGACAAGCACGACAAACAGCAAAGCTGGACCTTTAACTAGAAATCTCGGATGTTCCCGACACCTGTTCAGCGACGAAAGTGTTCATGGGTGCAAGTATCGAACTTCATTCACCGTTCATAGTTCGACTCATTCGTTGAAGAAAGCCTTTGATTTATCATTGTTAGGTGTCGCTAACAAGTGGTGAGATAGCACAATGCAACTGGCTAACAAGATGCATCGTCTCGGAACGGAAACTGCGTTCGAAGTGCTCCAACGAGCGGAATCTCTGCGATCTCAAGGAAGAGACATCATTAACTTAGGCATTGGTCAACCGGATTTCAAGTCCCCTCCACATGTTGTTGAAGCAGCGGTCCAAGCACTCCGCGATGGCCATCATGGCTATACACCCGCGCCCGGAATTCCTGCGTTAAGGGAAGCCGTCGCAGCCGATATTCTGAAATACAGAGGAGCCCAAGTAGATCCTGGACATGTGCTGATTGTGCCCGGGGGAAAAGTAACGATGTTTTTCGCCATTCTGATGTTTGGCGAACCCGGAGCAGAGATTCTCTACCCGAATCCGGGGTTTCCAATTTACGAGTCTGTCATCAACTTTACCGGCGCTCAAGCCGTTCCTATACCTCTTGTTGAAGAGTTTGATTTCTCTTTCAATGCCCAATCAGTGCTTGATCTATTAACTGCGAACACTCGCTTAGTAATCCTCAATTCGCCTGCGAATCCAACAGGGGGTGCAGTTCCAAAGTCGGAGATCGATACGTTAGTCAAGGGGCTCGAGCAGTTTCCCAACGCTGTGGTCATGAGCGATGAAATTTACTCGCGGATTTGCTATGCCGACGAAGGCCATGTCTCTCTACTGAACTACCCAGAAATTCGAGACCGTCTGATCTTGCTCGATGGATGGAGCAAAACCTACGCCATGACGGGATGGCGAATGGGCTATTCCGTATGGCCCGACACTTTGATTGAACACGCAACTCGATTGGCAATAAATTGCCATTCATGCGTCAATGCATCAGCTCAATACGCAGCAATTGCGGCACTAGAAGGTCCTCAGGATTCTGTCGACAACATGGTCGAAACGTTCGAAACAAGACGAGAGATCATCGTCGATGGGCTGAACAGTATTCCAAGAATATCTTGTAGAAATCCGAGAGGGGCGTTCTACGTGTTTCCCAATGTAACCCAGCTTCCTGGACAAGCACGAGATATCCAGAATTCGTGGTTAGAGGATCTGGGAGTAGCCACCGTCGCTGGAACTAGCTTCGGATCTTATGGCGAAGGCTATGTTCGCTTTTCCTATGCTGCGTCCACGGAGGAAATCCTAGAAGCATTGGAGCGTATTGGCAACTCGCTGGCGTAACTGCGCCTATTCGGTGACCATCGTCGCTTTGATGCTGTGCGGACATTAGGACACCGCTTTATCACACGGCGTTGTTTGGCACGAAGCAGGCGACTAGCTATGTTGTTCGCTTTGCCCATCATTCCTGTTCTCGAACATATTACAATTTCTAGTGAGGCTCGCTTGTAGTCAAGTGTTGAAGAGTAGAAAGACCGATTGAACTAATACTTTAAATGGTTGATTTTCAAGGGATACTTTACTGTAGACGAGCTGGTTTTCTAGTCCATGCTAGCCCTTGATGAAGGGCTGTCCTCGCAGGAGCTGGCTGAAGTTGAGGACTGGGCCTGTTCGTTGTGCGCGAGTCTGGAAGGGCCTGCAGACCAAGTGCCTCTAAGGCTATCTAAGGCGGATCCGGATCGTGTGCAGACCGATCCTTAGCGAATGCAAAGCGCTGCTGCCTCAAAGTACCGAGAAATTCAACACTCAACTACAATTGAGCCAAAGCGTATGCTTTAGATCGTTGGTATCTGTCGTTGGAATGGCTTTCCAAGTTCCATTCTTAGTCGAAGGTCACAACATACCAGTACGCAGATAGATCAAATGCTACAATCGGTAATGTTAGAGGAAATGGGCACTAGCACCCGAGTAGAGGAGCCTTTAGATCCATGTGCCCCTTTCTTCCTAGTATTCTATTGTTCCCGAAAGTGTTTCTATGGCAACCGAAGTTGACGCATACATCTTCATCAAGCGAAAACTGAACGAGCTCGGTTGGGACACTCGAAATCCCCAAAGGAATCCAGATGGCCAGGTCTACACTCAAAACGAGTGCCTAGCCAATCCATACATCAAAGCAGCGCTGGGAAGGGAAAGACCGGAAAACATAGTCAAAATCACTGAAGGTGAAATATGGGTAATTGAAGCAAAAAGCACGCACGGAAACATTGACAAAGCAAGTAACGAGGCGAAAGAATATGCTTCGAAAATTAATTCTCGAAGCATATACAGTACACGAATTGTCTCCGGGGTTGCTGGCAATGACGATGATGGATTTGTTGTCAAGACAAAGTACCTCAAGAATCAAAAATGGCTTCCTGTCGAGATTAATGGGATTGAAGCAACAGGATTGCTGTCTCCGAATGAGTGTGATACGTTACTTTCAACCAACCAATCTAATATCGAAGACCCTGAAATCGATGACCGTCGATTCATAGCTACCGCAGAGAAAATTAATAGTATCCTCCACGAAGGAGCGGTTAATCCTCACCAACGTGCCACCGTAGTCTCGGCACTCTTGCTTTCAATGTTGACTCAACACGGACCAAATATCGAGGAGCGCGAAACTTCCATCCTAATTGACGACATCAATGCGCGCGTGCGCAATGTGCTTCGAGCTCAGGGCAAGTCTGGATTTAGGGAGCAGATCAATATACCGCTCCCCTCAGCGGCCGAGAATCATGTGAAATTCAGAAGAGCATTGGTCGAATCTCTGCAAGAGCTACGCGGACTAAACATTCATTCAGCAATGCAGTCTGGTGCTGACTGGCTTGGTACCTTTTACGAAGTGTTTCTCAAATATGCACGTTGGTCTCGGGACCTTGGCATTGTTCTCACACCACGGCACATCACCCAGTTTGCAGCCCGTGTGATGAATATAACCTCTCGCGATATAGTTTACGACCCAACATGTGGAACGGGCGGTTTCCTTGTATCTGCCTTCGAGGTGGTCAAGAAGAATGCTACGAAATCACAATTAGAGAAATTCAAGCAGAATTCTGTTTTCGGATTGGAACAGGATGACGGGATTGCCGCGTTGGCAATTGTCAACATGATTTTTCGCGGTGACGGCAAGAATAACATTGAACAGGCGAACTGTTTCGCTAAATCACTTACGCGCAAGTGAAATTCGAATGGCGACACAGCACATTTCACTCGAGCATCTAGAGCAACAGTGCCCCCGGTCACACGTGTCCTTATGAATCCCCCGTTCGGATTGAAGACAGATAAAGAATATAGATTCGTGAACCACGCACTCGAACAGATGGAGGATCATGGACTTCTTTTCTGTATCCTTCCTTATTCGGTAATGGTCAAACCCGGAGAGTACCGAGACTGGCGACGGAATCTACTCGCAGCAAATTCTTTGCTTGCTGTTGTTACATTTCCGATTGATATCTTCTATCCCGTAAGTGCACCACCAGTTGGAATATTCATTCGACGTGGAACTCCACACACGTCGGCACAAAACACTCTGTGGATACGCGCAGAAACGGACGGACATCTGAAGTCCAAGGGAAAACGTTTGCGCTCGTCTAGAACAACAAACGATTTATCCGACTGTGAGCCAATCTTAAAGGCATTCCTCAACGATCCTGTCAGATGTGTGGAAAACGTACCCAAATACCTAAAGGCATGTCCAATAGATTTTGAGGACAAGTTGTTTGAACTCGTCCCGGAGGTATACCTTGATCAAGAAGACCTTTCTGATGAGGACATTCTTAGTGGGGTCGACTCTACTCTTCGCGAGTGTGCGGCTTTCTTGATTCGAAACAGGATTTCTTCTACCTGGGACTAAGCCTGTGGCGGTTCGTCTTGACCAACTGTTTGAAATAAAGTCGGGGGACTATCACGCAGTAAGCGAGTTAGGCAGCGGCGACATACCCGTTGTATCGTGCGGGGACATTAATCACGGCTATGTGGGTCGTTTTGACGTCCCTCGGGACAAGCGATACTCCGATGCCTTGACGGTAGCATACAACGGACCAGTCCTGACGGTCAAATTCCGGCCGTATGTGTTTGGAGCTAAGGATGACATAGGGATTCTTATTCCTAAATCAAAAATGGACAGCGTAGACCTAGTCTATGTGGCGACCATCATTAACTCGATGCGTTGGCGATTTTCGTATGGCAGGAAGTGTTTTCGGGAAAAACTGCAGTTGCTTGTGTTGAACTTACCGGTAAAGAAACAAGATGATTTGACAATCTTGGACAAAGACTACATCGATGAATTGATAGGTAACCGCAGAATCGATATGCGCCCTAGAGTAACGGCCCGAAAGCTTAAGGACAAGCTTTGTGCAAATTGGAAGACGGTTCGGTTGAACGACATCTTTGACTTAAAGAGGGGCGATTTCCACTCAATCAGCGCACTGGGACTAGGGAACAATACCACGGTGTCCCGGACCGAAAAGGAAAATGGTGTTGTCGGGCGATTCGAGCGACCGGACGCAGCTCAACTCTACCCTCCAGGAAGAATCACTGTGAGCACGGTCACTGGGGATGCCTTCGTCCAAGTTAATGAGTTTATGGCTACCGATAATGTAGTGATTTTAGTTCCGCGGTCAGCGCAAGTATTGACGACTAGCTACTTCATCGCATCTCTTATCAATCAACAGAAATGGCGCTACGGATACGGTCGGCAATGCTATAAGGAAAAACTCTCCAATCTAGAGATTAGCATTCCGTGGAAAAACTATCGGCTTGACGAAAAAGCAATCCAGCAAGTTGTACACAGCATGAAATTTTGGCATTTCGTTGAATCAAACATTGAGCGTTAGTGTTACGTTTGAGTTTCAACACTAGTCACTAGTTGCAATACAGGCTTAAGATCAATGGCAGCGTTCTTGAAGTGCGACTCGCTCAAATTTACTAAATAGTGACGAAATCATTTGGCCCTATGTCCGCTTTACGCCGAATTGCGCCAGAATCCTTCAACTCAACCAACCAAGCTACATGTTTTCGGTGCGAAACAATTTTCTTGATTCAGAAGGATTTTCATCCTCGACATCCAGATATTCAGTATCTCCCAATAACGCTTGTTTATTAAGCCAAAACTGAAACCACGAAAGCAACGCATGCGCACGAGCCTCAACCGCGCTCTTTTCAACTGAGGCCTGAGTCAAATGCCGTTGAAAATCGATAAAGTGTTGATAACATCTATCAAAGTCATGACCTTTTGCCAGTTGCCAATGTAAACAAACCAACAAATCGTTAACGAATTCAGCAAAGAGTCTACTGGTGTTACACAACTTTTCCCCCAATTGATAAGCTAGAACAAATACGGATACAATCATAGCGCGACCACGCAAAATTTGAAAATCTAGATCCATGCTGGATAGCAAATCAAAAAGCCCACGAACCCGATCGACAGCTTTTTTGTCTGCGTCAGACAACACGTTGTGTTCCTTAAACAATTTCTGAATGTCAAGATTTCTCGTACGAGCATAAACCCAATCCCCGGAAGACTCACCACCTTCCAACGCAAACGTCTGTGCGATAATTTGAGCCGCAGTTTGTTCTCTAGCAAAACGTCGATTGGACATATTCACTTTCTGCAAAAAATCGTGGGAACCGATATCGTCAAAACAAACATTACGTAATTCACCTACCATGGCATTGAGTCGTTCACCCGAATTAATTATAGTCCCCAAATTTAATCTGGTAAACTGCAGATTAAACTCATTTCCCTCTTCAGATTCTGACAACATTACAACAGATACATTATACTCCAAGAAGTTATCTATAAATGTCTTTGCGAAATCACAGTTATCAGCCAGATCTCGAATTTCCTGATATCGCTTACCTTCCAAGGCGCTCACCCGTTTGTACGAGTCCTCGTACAATTCATTCAATACCCTAAACACGAATGAGTTGTGCCGATGATCTAAAGAATTTTCGCCCAAAAAGGACATAATAGTATTCAGTCTTTGACGACCATCCACGCACTCAAACGTCCCGTTCTCGTTTTCGAATATATAGATAGATGAAATATCGAATTCTCTTCTGATGGAATCAATTAAGCGTTGTTTTGCATCTAGAGACCAAATATTGGGCTCTCTCTGATATTCAGGAAAATTTATTTCCGTAAACTTATCACGAATAGTACGAATGCTCCATCTAACTATTTTTCTCTCCATACTAATGCTTCCTTTACTCGATTAGTTTCGCCAATTCAGGTGTACTATCAGAAGAAATAGAGACTTCTGGAAGTCCATCCAATGCTAAAGCGGCACTTCGGAGCCATGTTCTAAACCAATTATGACTACTTGGTAAACCGCTAACAAGTTCGTTTTGTTGCACTTCATCTATTTGGCTGAATGGAATTGTAACGGAAAATAGAGTATCCGCAATAGCGTCCCCAACCCCGCACCAATCTAAATCCAATATAGACCGAATTTCCAAATATGGGTACAGACTCCTTAATTGATTTACGAATATGGGTGAATCCACGACTTCTACGATATAAGGAGAATTACTCACGTGTGTATGTCTCGTTGAGTAAAGTAATGACAATAGATCCCAATCTGTGCCACTCAACGAACAACCAATAATGCGTAGAACATCACAATCCAATATCTCCCTCGCCATTCCCCAGAGCAGGTTATATGGATAACGTGTTTTATCCTTCTGTATACCCGGCGGAATCCAAAGCGTTGAATTATTTTGAAACTCTCTAATTGGCCAAGAATCATTCCATCCAAATGATCCATGTAATTTAATTAACCTGGGCGGTTCCTTGATGGCTACGTTATTACCATTTATATGTACTCCGAAATCTACATTATTTTGATATGTCTTGAGCATTGCGGATTCCAATAGAACATCATAATTCGTAGTAAGAATTCCATTAATCAACTCGCTCATTTCGCCTATTGAATGCAATTCTAATAGTGCTGAATAAAGGTGAAAACTGTCTTCCTTTAGTTCATCCTCTATTGCTTCCAACTCCTGCCTCAGCGTTTCCTCAAAAATTTCCCTGAGAGCTGTAGCAAACCGACGATGGGCTACCGACGGAGACTCGTCCAGAAATGTGATTATGTGTTCGATATTTGTCTCGGGATTAGCTAATCCATTAGCTACGTGCTCTATACTTGGGTCGAGTATGCTTTTCTTGGAAATATATTCTTGCACCTTTTGACTTACTGGCAAGTTTAGATGCTTCATCAAAATTTTCCGCACACCACCTACGCTATCTATGCACCCCTGTGATCCGCCTGCACCGATTAGATATGTTACGCGTTTTTTCTGTGTGTATGGCACTATTCTATTGTTTTACGTTCGTCGGGCAATTAACGGAATATTAATAATGATTCCTTTGGTAGCCGGAAATTTTCATTCTCTTTGGTCTGTTTCACGCTAGGAGATTGCGGTGAAATTCCATAGTCTTTTCTCTTTTCAAGTTTACGATTTAGGTTCTGCATTATCTCAGTTACAATCTGCTGTAAGTCTATAAGGAACTCTTTATAGTAACTATCGCGTACGACTATACAAATATATCCATCGCTGCGCACTACTCTGGCAATTTCTTTAATACTTTCTTCGAGATTGAAAAAATATTTATTAATCCAAGGAAAGTAGTAACTGGGGGATCCCTTAGAAGAGTGATCGCGGATGTGCTTTAACGTCTCAATTCCGTATTTTGATGAAAGGTTTGACGGCAATTTTTGATTATATCCTCGCACTACTGGAGTACCTAAGGAGTCCTGCCTTAATTTAGTCAAAAAACCTCTATCTGCTCCGAGTACTGCCAATTCCGGCAATACTCCTTTTACATAGTCGATTCGAGTTGCATAAGGTGGAGAAGTAATTACTCCGTCGATTTCTCCGTCACCAAACGGTAATCGTTGAGAATCTTGAGTGAGAAACCTAGCATTGGATGAGGAAACCCGAGACTTGGATATTAAATTTCTAAGTCTATCGAATGATTCGACGAATACCTTAAGGCAAAGTTCCTCTGAAGGTGCTATACGTTGTGCGATGGTTGCAGGCTCTTTAAACCACGTAGGATTCGTTGTAGTGAATCGTTGTAGCAACTTACGTACACTCATAAAAAGCGCGCAGTAGGAAAAACAGCATGTATTGTCAAAAGAGTTAGCCCGTGTAATTGCATCTAATGAATAGCAATTGTCCATTCCGTTTGTGTTACATTGATGTATTGCAGATTGAATGGCACGTATATGTGATACCGAGCTTGGTCGCATCCAGTGTAACAACAAGTCGTCCGGCTGCTCATTCTTATTACGTTTAGTTATTTCTGAGATAATCCGATTGCACAGTTCGCCAAGACTTTCGTAACACTCTCCTACTTTTAGTCGAGCTTTTGCGATGACCGTCAATGCCGGATTTATGTCAATCCCTATAGACGAGATTCCCTTCTGTGCGCACACTGAAGTGGTAGTTCCAGAACCATTCCAAGGATCTAATACCAAAGTTGCGTCCGAAAGGTAACTCTCTATCACTGAACTCACAAATCCTTCGGTAAATGCTGCGTAGTATGGATACCAGTCTCGGTCTCGTGCAAGCACAGGTTGTTTGGGTGACCTTAGCAAGCTGCCTTTGAGTGGGAAACTCTCTCTCATAGTTCCAATCTAGCTATTCCCGTTTTAGTGATTCTCGTCATCCTTGAAAACATGATACACACCAAGAATCACTACACATGGATAGGTATCGATTAAACAGACGATTCCGAGGGAGTTGTTCATCTGCCAAATGAAGATCCTAAAGATCCACAGTTTACCGGAGGAAATGGAGCATGTGTAGTTTCCTTGTCTGACGAAAGGCTTGTGAGCGTGCGACATTCGCACTGCGTGTCAGATGTCTGGATTTATACATGCTCAAAGTCACACAGAATCCGCGCAACGTGCAGCGTAGACTATACTGGGTACGTTAGTTGCGTAGATAAGTTCGACGGTAGTTTTTGGCTCAATTGTAGTTAAAGGTTGAAATCGTCTCTTGTGTGTGGGCGGAGTCAGCACCTCGCATTCGCTGAACGTGAGTTTTCGAATGGCTTGGATCCACCTAAGATATCCCTGCAGATACCGCGTGGACACACCCCGTGCCTGTTCATTGACAAGGCTTTTGAGATGGGCGTGCCTGGCCTTCACTCTGGCCAGGCTGAAACGACCCTTCTTCAGAGACTGATTGAGCTTGGGCGGGAGCTTCTTCGTTCTGTGGCCGGAAACAACAATGTAGACGGCAACCTCCGTGTTCCGGGCCACTCCCCGGTAGGTTCCGCCTGACAGCAGTTTCCGCTGTGATCGATGGCCGTCAACTCGGGCACATGGTCCCAGGATGCTCCACGCTTCGGCGATCTTCCCCAATGCCGAGGCGCTCGAGGCGCAGTAGGATTTCCGCGATTCCAGCCACGGCTTCCCTTGAAGCTCTCGCGAAAGCACGTCTTGTCGATCTCGACGATGCCCTTTGTCAGCGACATTGCGCCAACTCCAAAGAGTCCCACGGGAGACTTCCACGTCCCCGAGCCTGTGCAAGTCGTCCAGCAATCGATTTCCTACCGCCGGAGCATGAAGAAAGACGGACCACTTCTCCGGTTTGCGCGTGCGCGAGAACGGAGCTCCAGTCCTTCCTTTGAAGGTGCGTCCTTAACCTCCCTCGGACGGTGGTCGGGCGCGAAAGCGTTGCGTACCCCGAGAGTCTCGTTCATGCCGATAGGCCTTGTCCATGCCGCAGTGCGCGCATCGACCGCTTTCCCGCATCGACTGCCCGAAGTTGCGGAGCATGCACACCGGTGCGACCGTTTCACAGCGACCGAGCCCGGCTCTCGAGCCTTTCCAGTTCCTCTGAGGAAATCTCGTCAAGATGTTCAAGAATGGTCGAGAACATCAGTTAATCGTTAAGCAATTCCGTCTTGCAAATCAGGCGGGTGACCTTTAGAGTTGCCCGTTATACGGGGACGATTCCTCCAATTTTCAACACTTAACTACAATTGAGCCTCTACTGATACCTGTAATCGACAGGGTTGAAAACATGAAGGTCAAGAACATTCGCTATACATCAGGAGGTGGCGCTGAGCTGGTTTCATACGAGATATCCGATCCTGGACCAGGTGAGGTGCAAATTGAAACTGCGGCGTGCGGCATTTGTTCGTGGGATCTCCAGACTTTTCGTACAGGATCGGATGGGCCAAGTCCTGCACCTCCTGGACACGAAGGCATGGGGTATGTAAGCAAACTCGGACCTGGTGTCACGAATCTTGAAGTTGGGCAAAGAGTAGTGGGTGGCGGTTTTGCCCAAGTTCGCAACGCACCGGCAAATCGAATCCACAAAATTCCCGATTCCAACTTGGCAGATCATCACTGGATTGTGGAGCCAGTCTCTTGTGTTGTCACGGGTATGGATCACTGCCGACTGAAAGCAGGAGAACGGCTGGCAATGGTCGGTTGCGGATTCATGGGATTGATGATGATTCAAGGCTTGGCCGGAGCTGGTGCGGATCAACTCATTGCGCTCGATATCGACGATCGACGACTAGACCTCGCCAGTCAGTTCGGAGCAACGGAAGCGTATAGCGTCAACGACGAGGGCTTCGATCAAATACGTAAAGACTTGCGTAGTCGCAGGATTGATACGGTTGTGGACACAAGCGGATCTCAATCAGGATTAGATCTTGCAACCGAAATCGTGAAGGTTGGCGGCTTGATCAATCTTTTTGGTTGGATTAAGGGTTCCACTGCCACCTTCAATCCAACTGCGTGGCACGGAAAGGCAATATCCATTGTCAATACCTCTCCTGCAGCGCAAATGCGTGATCCTTTTCCAGTTGCAATTCGTCTGATTCACAACGGCTTAATTGATTTGAAACCATTGGTTACGCATGTAATTCCCATCGATGAATATCCGGAATTCATGCATGGCGTAACGACTGGTGAAGTTGATGGTTACATAAAGGGTGTTGTTACTCACACTCGTTAATGTGACCGAGACTGTACGGAATTCAACTGGCTTCAATTGATGAGCCAATAAACTACTGTGGATCAAAGAGGAGAAAGATATGGCAATAAGACCCATCTTTGAAATTGTCGAAGATGCAAAGAAGGACATTGAGAATCTAGACTGCGAGGACTTGGAAAAAGAACTCCAAGGCGACGAGAAGCCATTGCTTGTCGATATTCGGGAGATTCAGGAGTATGTGGATCTAGGAACGATCCCCGATGCGGTTCATGCGCCTCGAGGAATGCTCGAATTCTGGGCGGACCCCAGTAGTCCTTACTTTAGAGGTAACTTCACGGAAGACCGCCGCATAGTCGTGTTTTGTGCAGCGGGTGGACGATCCGCTCTAGCTGTGAAGTCGCTAAAAGAAATGGGATTCAACAACGTCGCTCATCTGGAACCCGGCTTCAACGGTTGGGCTAAAGCCAAAAAGCCCATCCAAGAGACGGCTACTCGGTCACGCTGGATGCGAAAACTGCGAGGCTTGTAAGAAGCCACTCAAAAATCTTCAAACTGCCCAGCCAGTGCAAAGTCCGGTTCACTGATCAGGCAAACTCAAAGTAGGCATTAGACACAACAACCGAGTCGCCCACTTTGGCTTCGAAAATTACTCTTGTGGAGCTTTCGTTCCACGCACGAATTTCCATCGTGTCGCCTGGATAGACCGGCGAAGAAAACCGAACCTTGATTCTTCGGAACCGACCCGAATCTCCATCGCACATTTCGTCTAAGAGTCGCTGTGCACAGTGTCCGAAAGTACATAGTCCGTGCAGAATTGGAGAATCGAAGCCCCCAAACTTTGCAGCTTCGGGGTCTATGTGCAATGAGTTGTAATCGCCGGACAAACGATAGGTATTGGCTTGGTTCTCCGCAATCTCCACCGATGTTACCGTGGTCGGATCGGTATCAGGCACAACAATTTTTTGAGAGTACGTCTCTCCCGACCCTTCAAACGGTTCTATGTCTCCTAGTTGTTCGACGCCTCGGCGAAACGACCCATTTACCATTCGAATGCAATCATTGCCGTCGCTGTCGGTGACAACGCTCTCGTACTCACAAAACCCGTTGCCCTTCCCTTTGGGATGAACTCCGATCAATCGAGACCTCACGCTGACACTGCCGCTGGTGGGAAGCGGCCAGAGCACTTCCAGGTAGCGTTCGGCATCAATATTCAAGGGTCCTGGAGAGTGAGGAATTAGGTTTGAATCTACGGGGACACCAATTCCTCCCCACCGAATTGCAAAAGTGGGGAAAACTGAGAATCCTGGATGATTCTCGTAGACGTACCGCAAATCCGATATGCCAATCCCGACGGCATACAACAAAACGTCACGCACGTTGTAGCTAATGGTTACAGAGTCTCCCCACGGACCTGGATCACCGCCAGGCAGTGCTGCTTTTGCGTCGTATTTGGCCATGGTTGCTCCTCTAAATTAGTCCTTTCTAAGCTTCCAAGATCAAAGTGCCGGTAGTAGACAAAGTTCCACCCGTACCGTTCACAATGCAAGTTTGGGAGTCTGTTTGTTTCCCTTCAATGCCATTGACGCCATCTTCCGCGGTTTGGGACAGCTGTCTGTAAGCTTCAACCAAGAGCTGCATTCCATACATTCCTGAGTGATTGAACGACAACCCTCCTCCATTCGTGTTGATTGGAAGAGATCCTCCTGGAGCTGCAGTGCCTTCTTTCCACAAGGTGTGACCTCTTCCGCGCGGCGCAAGTCCGAGCATCTCGGCCGTAATTGCGGCCGTAATCGTGAAAGAGTCGTAAATCATCGCCATGTCCATGTCTTGCGGACCCATCGATGCCATCTCGTAAGCTGTTTTCGAAGATCGGGCTGCCGAAGTTGCCGTGAAATCCGCCATCTCCACCATATTCGAATGTCCCATTGACTCCCCGGCTCCAGCAATCCACACAGGATTGGTTCTGAGCGACATTGCAATTTCCGGTCGAGCAACGATGACCGCGCCACCGTGGTCGCAAACCATACAACAGTGTGCAATCGTCATCGGCCATGCGATCATCGGTCCGTTCTGAACCATTTCAACAGTAATCGGACCACCGTTGGGATCCGTTTCTTTGGAAAACATCACTGCACGTGGATTCAAGGTTGCCCATTGCCTTGTGACCACTGCTATGTGTGCGAAGTCTTCAGGAGTTGTTCCATAGGCATGCATATGTCGAACCATGGCATGTGCATACTGCGATGGAGCACCAAATGTTCCGTATGCTGCCGTTGCCAATTCAGCTGGTGAAACTTCTCCTCGACCACCGCCTCCGCGACCTCCTCCGCCACGATACGATCGACCTGCCTCGCCGTGGCTAACTAGTGCAATATCGATGATTCCCGAAGCAATAGCAGCAAGAGCATGGTGAACGTGAATCTGAAATGAGCAACCACCCACTGAGGTTGTGTCGATATAGCTTGGACGCAATCCAAGATGCTCTGCGAGCTCCGAGGACCATCCTGCAGAGAAAACTCCGTCTATATCAGAAATGGGAATACCGGTGTAATCCGACACGTTCTTGATTGCCTCGATGTGATGTTGCAATGACGTAATTCGAAGACCTCGTTCCGGTGTAAATCCGATCTCGTTCGATTCGGCGGCTCCGACGATTGCAGCGGCGCGAGATAGTTCGTGTGCTACTGGCATTGACTATTCCTCCACTACTCGCCAAAACGGAATGTATGTTTCGTCGTCGACTTTCTCAAACTCGACTCGTACTTTGCATCCAATCTGAATTTCGTCTGGCTTCGAAGCATCAACTCCCCTTAGAACAGTCATCATCCTGTCACCTTCCGCAAGGTCGATAAAGCCTGTGACGTAGGGAGCTTCCTCTCCCCATCCACCAAATGCCCGATGCTGCACGGCATAGGTATACAGTCGTCCTTCTCCACTTGCCTCGTCCCATCGCAAATTCATCGAATGGCAATAGGGACAAATCAGTCTCGGATACCAGTGAACTCGGCCGCAATCGTTGCAACGGGGAACCATGAGCTTGCCCTGCTTCGCGCCCTCCCAGAACGGCTCATGATGCTGTCCCTTTCTTGGAACTGGTTTGTTGTAAGCCACTGACAACCCTCCTCCACTATGCAAAAATCGATGAAATTTCTGATGTCGCTTAAATTTTACAGAAGGTCTTTATGCGCGATAGATTGCGGGTTTGGTTCACGAGTAACCAACTTCATCCCAATCTACAAGTCAATCGCTGTGAAGCACATTCCCACTCTGAAAGCCCTAAGTGGACTCTCACAACTCACCAAGTAAAGCTTTTGTTAGAGAGACCACGTGCCTTCGGACGGGAAAAACGATGTCTTCGGGATACGATATGAGAATGAAACTTATGCGGAAAGCAGTTGCCATCTCCGTCTGGACTCTTTGCGTCTGCGTGGCGGACCTTGTGACGGGACAGGAAACCCTAACTGTTGTTGGGTGGGGAGGAGCTGCTGCAAAGGCGCAATCTGAAGGCTATCACAAGTCGTTCACTGAAGAAACCGGAATTCAGATCAGGTTTGAAGACTACAACGGCGGTTTGGCTCAAATTCGCGCACAGGTCGATGTGGGCGCAGTACATTGGGATGTTGTCGATGTCGAAAGCGCATCCCTGCATGTCGGATGTGATGAAGGCATATTTGAAGATCTTTCTGATCTGGAACTTCCTCCTGCCCCTGATGGAACGTCTGCAAAGGAAGACTTTTTTGAAGGAATGATTACCGACTGTGGCATTGGAGCTTTTGTTTGGGCAACAGTGTTGGTTTACAACTCTGACAGATTCGAAGGGGATGAGCCTAGCAAGATTGAAGACTTATTTGACCTCGACAAATTCCCTGGAAGAAGAGGATTGAGACGCTATCCAATAGGAAACCTAGAGTTGGCACTCGTCTCAGACGGAGTTCCAATTCATCAGGTTTACGAGGTTCTTTCGACGGAAGAAGGATTACAAAGAGCTTTTCGCAAACTCGACACCATCAAAGACCATGTGGTTTGGTGGGAGGCAGGAGCTCAAGCGCCGCAGTTGCTTGCTGACGGAGAGGTAGTCATGACGACTGCTTGGAACGGAAGAATATTCAATGCTCAAATAGTGGAAAAACAGCCCTTTGTGATCATTTGGGATAGCCATCTTCGAGATTACGATGCTTTTGCTATTGTGGCTGGATCCCCCAACCTTGAGAACGCTAGGAAATTCGTCGCACATGCGACCAGCACTCGAGGGATGGTGGGGTTCGCTAACCATATTCCCTATGCTCCTCTGAGGCATTCGGGCTTTCCGCTCATTGGAAAACATGCGGCTACCGGCGTTGACATGCGTCCACACATGCCAACAGCACTTGAGAACAGCAAGAATTTTTTGTGGAGCAACGTCGAGTGGTGGAGTGAGCGAGAAGACGATCTCACCGAAAGATTCAACGCCTGGCTAGCCCGTTAGTTGGAGCATCATCGGTTGCTGGGTCCTTTGTACGGTTAAAGGATATGCGTCCTATAATGAGCCTCTTCAACCGGCAAGTTCATGAAATTGCAGTCCCTGCGATTGACGAATTCAGACGTTCTGCTCGCACCAGCTCTCCAAAATTCTGATCTGACTCTTCGAGTCTCGAGATTGTTGCTAACAGTTTCACCAGATCACTCTTGTAGCTCAGACAAAAGAGAGATTTAGGATGGGCAACGGCGGCGGCACACACATAGCTTTCGAGCATGTAACTAAATCCTACGACGGTACAACGCAGGTAGTTAAGGATCTTTGCCTGGAAATCGAACGAGGCGAATTTCTCACGCTTCTTGGGCCCTCAGGATCGGGAAAGACGACCTGTCTAATGATGTTGGCCGGATTTGAGACGATTTCGTCCGGAAACATCTCGATCGATGGACAAGCAGTTCACACAATCGTGCCTCACAAACGCGGTATTGGCATGGTCTTTCAGAACTATGCGCTGTTTCCCCATTTAAGCGTAGGACGCAATCTTTCGTTTCCGTTGGAAGTTCGAGGAATCAGTTCATCAGAACGAGCCGATCGAGTGAAAAAGGCATTGGAACTAGTACAGCTCGAAGGATTCGAAGACAGAAAGCCAGCCAACCTCTCTGGAGGCCAGCAGCAGCGTGTAGCCATTGCTCGAGCTCTTGTGTTCGAACCGGAAATCGTGCTCATGGACGAACCTTTAGGTGCACTAGATCGTCGCTTGCGAGAAGAGATGCAGTACGAAATCCGTCGAATTCACCAGCAATTGGGAGTGACCATGGTTTACGTGACCCACGACCAGCAAGAAGCCATGGTACTTTCCGACCGAGTTGCAGTGTTTCGCGACGGATCCATCGAGCAGATAGCGCCTCCAGAAACGCTTTACGAGGAACCAAACCGTGTCTTCGTTTCGTCGTTTATTGGAGACAACAACGTCCTCTACGGCAAGGTGGAAGAAATCCGTCCCGGAGATCTTTGCAACGTCGCAGTTGGTTCAGAAGACCACGTTCAAGCTCTGATCATTGAAGACACCCAACCGGGCGACTCGGTGTGGGTTGCGGTTCGTCCTGAACGGGTTGCAATTGCAAGAGAAGAAAAACAATACTCAAACCAGTTTGAAGCTATCGTGAAGGACATTGTTTTCATGGGCGACCATCTGCGTCTGAACCTTGAAACATGTGGTCAGAGAGACTTCATAGTAAAGATCCCAAACATCGTTGGGCACGGTGCGGTTTTGCCTGGAGATCGGATTCAGATCGGATGGGCAGCACTGGACTGCCGTGCGCTTCCTATGGATAAGGAGAAAGAAAATTGAAAAGCAAGTACCTGTACAAGACTAGCATCGCACTTGCCATGGCTGTCGTTTGGACAACTGGGACAAGTGCAGAGGAGACTCTAACGGTAGTTTCCTTCGGAGGATCCTACGCCAAGGCTTGTGTCGACGGCTACCACAAGTCCTTCGAGGAAGAAACCGGAATCAAGATCAAACTTGAGGACTACAACGGCGGACTAGCGCAGGTACGGGCTCAGGTCGATGCCGGAGCTGTCCACTGGGACGTTTTGGATACCGAAAGTGCTCCTCTAATGATCGGTTGTGACGAAGGAGTGTTTGAGGAGGTCTCGGACCTCGAACTTCCACCTGCGCCGGATGGAACTCCCGCCGCCGATGACTTCTTCGACGGAATGCTTTTCGATTGCGGTGTCGGAACCTTGGTGTATGCAACCGTCATGGTGTACAACTCTGAAAATGTGGACGGTGAACCTCCTTCAACGGTCAAAGACTTCTTCGATCTCGAGAAATTCCCGGGTAGACGTGGAATGCGACGTTCACCATCTGGAAATCTCGCATGGGCTCTCATGGCTGATGGCGTTCCATCGGATCGAATTTATGAAGAGCTATCGACTGAAAAGGGATTGCAACGCGCTTTTCGCAAACTGGACACTATCAAGGAACATGTGATTTGGTGGGAAACAGGTGCTCAAGCACCTCAATTGCTGGCAGACGGTGAAGTCTTTATGACCACGGCATGGAACGGGAGGATTTTCAATGCACAAGTCCTGGAAAATCAACCATTTGTCATCATTTGGGACGGACATATCCGAGACTATGGAGCTTTAGCTATCGTAGCCGGTGCCCCAAATCTCGAAAACGCCAAGAAGTTTCTTCAGCACGCAACGAGCACTCGAGGAATGGTTGGAGTAGCCAACCATATCTCCTATGCGCCAGTTCGGCACTCTGGACTCCCACTAGTAGGAAAGCACGCCACTACAGGTGTCGACATGAAACCCCACATGCCTACCTTTCCCGCCAATTCAAAGAACTTTCTTTGGTATGACATTGAATTCTGGACCGACAGAGAGGATGAATTAATCGAAAGATTCAATTCGTGGCTTTCTCGTTAGTCATAACGAGACGGCAACGAACTAAACCCAACATACGTCGTACAAGACGGACAGACCTGTGACGGACAAACGGAGTGGTGTCCAGCGTTTGATCGTTCCGGTTGGATTGGTCCTGCCTCTCATTGCATTCATTCTTGTGACGTTTGTCATTCCGCTGGGTTCGATGGTGATCCAAAGTGTGCACGATCCCGAAGTGGCTGAAGTTCTACCAAATACTCTCAATCTACTAAGTGAGTGGGACGGCACATCTGTCCCGTCCGAAGAGGTGTTTGAGTCCATGGCGCAAGAGCTAGTACTTTCACGTGAATCCCGAACTACGGGAAAAGTTGCAACGCGAGTGAACCGTATTGCTAGCGGCACACGGAGCGTTTTCGGAAAGACGGCCAGACGTCTGGAAAGGATTGAGACAACTGAATTGCGATCCGCAATGATCGACATCGACGATCGTTGGAAAGATGTTGAACTGTGGATTGCGATTCGAGAAGCTGGCAGAGAGTACACGGTGAAGCACTACCTCCACGCCGTCGATCTCGAACGAGAACTCGATGGTGGCATCCACCCCGTAAGCGAGGACCAGAGAATCTACAACACCTTGTACTTGCGAACTCTCTTTGTCAGTCTAGCCGTTACGTTCTTTTGCTTTCTGATTGGCTATCCAATTGCCTATGCCATTGCAAATGTGTCCGATTCAATGGCAAAGATTCTCCTCCTGATCGTTCTGATTCCCTTTTGGACTTCTCTACTTGTACGCACGACCTCCTGGCTTGTTCTCTTGCAAAATCAAGGAGTTGTGAATGACATATTGGTATGGCTCGGACTAGTAAACGACTCGGACCGTCTGGCTCTAATACATAACATGACGGGAACATTGGTTGCGATGACACATGTCTTGCTGCCATTCATGATTTTGCCTCTCTATGCCGTCATGAGAGCCATTCCGACCGACTACATGAAAGCAGCAGCTTCGTTAGGAGCAAATCCTGCCCAATCGTTCGTGCGGGTCTACTTTCCGCAATCGCTTCCTGGAATTTCCGCGGGATGTCTACTTGTGTTCATCTTGTCGCTGGGTTACTACATCACGCCAGCACTTGTCGGAGGTACAAAAGGACAGCTCATTTCCAACATGATCGCCTATCACATCCAATCCTCACTCAATTGGGGATTGGCGGCGGCAATTTCGGTGATATTGCTTACGGGCGTGTTCATCTGTTATTTCATTTTTGATAAATGGGTGGGCGTGGACAAACTGAGGCTAAGTTGATGGACAACTTCGGTTGGAAAGTTGTCAGAGGGGTGTTCGTAGCTGTAGTAGTTCTGGGGCTATGTTTTCTGGTACTTCCCTTGCTTGTCATAGTTCCGTTGAGCTTTAACGCGGAGCCTTACTTCACGTTTACGGAAGGAATGCTCCGTCTGGATGGCGAAGCGTATTCGCTCCGATGGTATCGTTCGATCCTCGAGAATCCCGAGTGGAGCAAAGCGATCGGAAACAGCTTCATAATCGGAGTTTTCGCAACCTTGGTCGCGACAGTCTTGGGAACTCTAGCGGCCTTAGGTTTGAACAATCCAAGGTTACCATTCCGCCAGGCGATATCTGCGCTCTTAATCTCTCCAATGGTCACTCCCGTGATCATTGTGGCCGTTGGAGTGTTCTTCTTCTATTCCTCGATGGGATTGGCCCAGACGCACCTCGGTTTAATTCTTGCTCATGCAATGCTTGGTGCCCCGTTTGTCGTGATTACCGTGACTGCTACTTTGGCAGGATTTGATCAAACACTCATGAGAGCGGCGACGAGTCTCGGCGCAGGTCCGTTGACTGCCTTCACGAGGATTCAATTGCCTCTTATTTCACCAGGCGTTCTTACAGGAGCTCTATTTGCATTCATTGCTTCCTTTGACGAAGTGGTAGTCGTGCTTTTCCTTGGCGGTGTAGATCAACGGACGATTCCCAGACAGATGTGGTCTGGGATTCGTGAGGAAATCAGCCCGACTATCCTGGCCATCGCAACACTACTCATTGTCTTCGCCATCCTACTTCTTCTCGCTGTGGAACTGCTGCAGCGTAGGAACAAACTCTCGGCAGAGACCTCAGTGAAGTAGTTCACCCTCTGTCAAGTACTGCCTGCTGTAGCTATACTTCTCAGAACTCATCGGGTCTCGGGAGAGTGCATGAAATTGATCAAGTTCTGTCTTGCAATTGCATTCATTGTGGCAGCGGTATCCTTGAATTCCGATTCCGACGAGAGCAAACAAGAAGCCGAGACGGTTAGCTTTGAACTAAAGATTTCCAATATTGAAGAAACCGAAGGCAAGATCATCATGGGTATCTTTGCTGACGAGAAAGCGTGGAAAGACTTGGATGCAACTCATAGCCTCGAGGCGGAACCTTCAACTGAAGGCTCATCCGCCGCGATTGAACTTGAACCTGGTGAGTATGCGGCATCGGCATTCCAGGACCTCAACGACGATGGTGAATTCAATCGGAAAGGAATGATGCGCTTACCGGGCGAGCCATATGGGTTCTCCAACAATGCTCGTCCTCGAATCGGAGTACCCGGATGGAAACGCGTCAAATTCACGGTCGACGAGAATTCGACCGAGCACACAATCAAGCTCGTGCAACCCTAGCTCACTTGAGCACAGTCGTGAACGGAGCTGAATTCAGTCCATTGGATCCGAACTAGAAGTGGAGGCACCAGTATGAGTTTGGCAGCGTGGTCCTGGTTATTCTTGGTCGTGTACGTCGGCGGAATGCTGGCGTTCGGCGTTTGGGGTCAACGACGTGTCAAACACGCGGACGATTACGCTACGGCAAGAGGCGGCTACGGTCCAACATTCCTTGCATTTGCGTTCGCAGCTACGACTGCCAGCGGAGCAACATTTCTAGGGGGACCCGGACTTGCCTACATACTCGGATTCTCTTCGGTCTGGGGAAATTTCCTGTATCCGATGGGCGTTTACTTGGGTGTGCTGATTTGCATGCGACTGGTTGCGACCGCCGGCAATCGCTTCGGCAACCGAAGTATTCCCGAGTATCTGGGAGATAGATTTCAATCTAATGGATTGAGGATCCTCGTGTCGCTGTTGTCGCTTGTGTTGTTCTTCTATCTGGCAGCGCAGCTAGTCTCAGGACTGGTTATGTTCGAAACGATGCTTGGAATGGATCCCGCTTGGGCACTTGCAATTACTGTGATCGTACTTGGTGCTTATGTGGTCCTCGGCGGTGCTCATGCAGATATCTTGACTGATGGCGTTCAAGGTATGTTGATGCTCGCACTGGCCATTGTGGTCATCGTAATCGTTCTGCTTGGCGTGGGTCTGGATGGTAGTTTAGGGGAATTGGCTAGATCACTCGGCGAACAAGACGAAAACTTGACGAAGCCGCTCAATCCAACGAACCCCCTCACCCATTCCCCTTGGTCGATAATCGCCATACTGCTCGCTCACATTCCTTTGGGGATGCTGCCTCATCTCGGCAACAAGGTTTGGGCACTCAAGTCAGACAAACAACAACATTCGTTCGTCCGAGTTGCTTTCCTATGCGGAATAGTGCTAGGAATGATGGGACTTGGTGGGTTGCTAGCAAGGGCAGTACTTGGTGACGATCTCCTCGCTAGCCAAAGCCACAATGCAGCGTTGCCGTTACTGTTTATAGAACTGTTTCCAACATGGCTTGCCGCACTCATTGGGGTCGGTATCCTCGCGGCAATTATGTCCACAGCCGACGGGTTGGTCGTCTCCTCATCGCAAGTAATTGCCAACGATATCTATCGCAGAACACTTGCACCACTGTTTCACAGTCACCTCACTGAAGAACAAATCGACAAAAGGGTGCTTGCAATCAGCCGTGTTAGTACTGTGGTCGTGCTGATTATTTGTGCCGCTTTGGCTTGGGCTCTGCAAAAGGTAAACATCGCACTCATCGTGTTCATCGGCGTGGGCGGAATGATGGCCGCGTTCGCAGGTCCATTGGTCTTGGGAGCCCTTTGGCAAGGCGTTACGCGAAAAGGTGCATATGCAGGCTTACTAGCCGGCTTCGTTTCTTTCGTGATCTTTCACGCTCAATTGCTCGACCCCAATTGGTTTGGATCGGGGATCTTTTTTGACATGGTTTCGTGGATTCATGGAGAAGGACCGAACCCGTTCTCGTGTGCAGCAATGGGCGAGATTATTGGAGTAGTAGTAACCTTTGTGGTTTCTAAACTGACTCAACCTCTTCCCGCGAGCCATCTCGAAGAACTGTTCTCTCCCAATTCCGACCATGAGTCGTCCAGCGAATAGTCTCAGGCGGGCATATCCTTCAGAGCTTCTAACTTAGATGAGACCACAGCCATTGTGATTCAGACTGTGCGCATGTTCACTCGGGTAAGAGCTTTCTAACGGGAGCGAACAATTGGGGAATCGCAGTTGGTGTGAGCTGATCAAGCGTAGTCGAATCGAATCCTTTTGACCGTAGCCAATCCGAGTAACGCAGATCCGACACAAACGCCTGCCAACGTGGATCATCCTTAGACCACCACCCTGGAGGTTGAGTCCAGAACTGATCGCTACACGGCAAATTATCGAACGCCAAATCTAAGTCGTCCAGATAGAGCGCGTTCTCAACTAGCTCGTCACACGAGAGCCGTTCTTGAAAAGTCGCAAAAACGCCACGGGCTTCTTCAATTTGTCCATTCAGTGCTAATTGTCTGACTCTAAACTCCGCTGACTTGGAGATATCGGGGGCATCGTCTCGAACTTCAAGCCTATATAGTGCTGTGTAGAAATCTACGAGAGAATTGTCTGATTCTCTCGCTCCAGCGATAGCAAGTGCTTCATCGACTCCAGGAATATTTTGGCTTCTATATCTCGAAAAACCGATTTTCAATGCTGCAAGACCAGACCTAGGACGCATCTTTGCCCATCGTAAGAGAAGCTGTTCCTCTTCTTCGAACCATCCAAGAGCGTGGTAGAGGTCTGCTAGCTTTAAAACCGCCTCGGAATTGGGAAACTCTCCCGCTAGATTGGAAATTGTGCTGGAGTACTGCATCAAGTCACCACTAGAGCGGTACGTATTCCAGGCTTGCTCAATCAGTGACGGATAGTGCCTTGGATTGGCATTAATTGCCGAGTCGAGGTAGTGCGCCTCTCGTTCGGGATCAATGCGTGAGAGAGAGTAGAGTGCGAACGCATTGAATTCGATTTGCGGAGCTTGATTCAGGACAGTTCTCGCAGCTTGAGATTTTCCTGAATGAAAGAGTGACTGGGCACGAAGAAAGTCCTCGAAACTCCCGTCGATGATTTCTTCGTCCGCAATTTCTCCAACGCTGTTGTCGTACAAGCCATCCAAAATCTGCTCGACCGCGTGATTTCGAATGCTCAACAATGTCTCGTCAGGATAGCGATACTCGTTGTCCCACCTAAGTTTCCACGCAGGACGCGTTACATCCACGACTCGTATAGTCAGTAAGTAGCTGTCGGCGTTCTCGTTGTCTTCAACGAAATCTCCATCCACAATATGAGTCGCACCGAGTTCATGCGTGAAGCCTCGAAAATCTTCGCCCAAACTTATCGCATCTCTCGCAGCATCAAAGTCCACGAAGGTCAGATCTCGGCTCAACGCAACGAGTTCTCTTATGTGTCGTGGGAATTCCTGAGTTAAGTGGGGCGAAAGAGTCTCAGGTCCGTCGAATGGCAGAACCGCAACAATGATTTGCTTTGGAATGGCTCGTGGGAGAAGTATGAAGTATCCAATGATGGTGCTCAACACCAGGACAGACATCAGGACAACTGCAAAGAAAAAAGCATGCGAATTTGTCCTACTGGCTTTCATGAGTCATTTTCGCCGACAGTTTTGCCACTTTGCAACTTCTCGTGAACAACCACGCACCCAACAACTGCTTCTGGTTGTGCTTGTGCCAGAGATGTTCATAGTCTATCGTGAGCTTAAAGTGGGTTTCAAGTTCTCAATAAATACGGCTCGAATCTTGCGAGATTGAAACGGGAGAAACTGAAGGTTCCACATCAGCCGCAGATCCCGGTGAGTGGAGTCCGTTACAAAGTCAATTCCGGTCAATTTATAACGGTCTGATCCACCGTGACCTCTCTAATTTTTGGACTTAGAACTACAAACCAATAGCCTCACTATCGACGAAGCGAAGAAACTCACAAGAATCGAAAATAAAGTTTTCTGATGCTGGGTTCTAGTACGAGAATGCAAGTGGCAAACTCTCATGTTCAGCCGGAATTGGCTGAACCCAACGTTCCATTTTGGTTCCGTAGGCACGCCGACATATGGATCAAGATTCCAGGAGTGAAAGCCGTTGTGCTAGTTGGTAGTCAAGCAAGTGGGAGTGCGAACGAAAACAGTGATTGGGATGTCGCGATTTTCCATGGTGAATCGAGGCCAAAGGAAATTCCGATGCACGGGGAGGACTTTTTGGTTCACCATGTAGATGTGCCTCTCCAATCGCTACGTATATACATCGAGGAGTCCCAAAGCGTAGGAACATTAGCTCGCGAAACAGCTGTAAATGGCCAGATACTGGCGGAAAAGGGTGCATGCGACTGATGGCAAAACTGAAGATGCGCATGTATCACCTTATGAAGGAAGCTCCGAATCCGTGGCCCATGTAGCCAAACCCATATCGGTTTCGTTTGACTTGCTTGGTGAGACTCTCCCACCGATCTGTAAACAGTTGTCGACGACATTGATAGTAGATTTAGACGTGAAGATTGCATCGTTCGCGGGAGTGAAGCTGTCAATCGACCTGACGAAGGCAAAAGGAGCGCACCTTACATCTGTGGAGCTTGTTGGCAAGATGAAAGTTGCTGTAGGGCTATTGCGAGAACATCGAAACAAGAGAGAGCATCAGAGACCATCACCAGTAGATCTTGCATTTACCATTGGTATGCTAAGTGAGTTCTAGAGAGCTATGCACACACGCGGTTTTCCGAAGTTTCTTGTAGCAGTGGGCGCGAAACTGTTGAACGTCAAACCTCTTGGGTTGAGAGCCACCGTCCAACGACCCATAGGATTCCTCCTTTTCTGCATCCCCTTGTGCCAACTCTCTGCATGGCAGGACTTTATTCCCATAGACGACTCTTGCTTTGAGGGAGATGCTTTTCAGCATTCAGATGACTTTGAAAAAAATTGTTTTGGTGAAACCGACGATCGATTGACTACTTGTAACGAGTTTCTGCGTTCTTTGGAACAAAACGATGCACCAACACCACAAGAACGATTCGACATGGTACAGGGTCATCTTTGGTTTGGATACGAGGACCAAGGCGAAACCTCGCGGGTGCATGACAGGGAGCGAACAGTAGCCGAATTCGAGGCGTTGATATCAGAGTTTCCTGACAATGTCGGCATTCTCTACTACCTTGAAATGGCCATGAAAGCGACGCTTAGCCCCTACGAGGCTCGAAGCGTAATTATGGAACGTATCGTTGAGCTAGCACCGCAATGTTCGACCATTAGAGAACGGATCATCCGGGAAATTGAAATTCCAAGCGATCCATCAGAGGCAAGAGCGGAGTCTTTGGCAAGGCTTGATGAGCTCATGAATCACGGCTACTCTCATGCTCGTACCCCCTTCTGGAAGATTAGGTTTGCCTCTATGCACTTCGAGCAAAGTCTTGAGACCAATGACGTTGGAAAGGCTTTGGCGATTCAGAATTCGGTGTTGAGTGACCTCAAACCTGAGACATTGATGCTTGATACCAAAAATCGAGGTCAATCCTTGGAAGGATTATGTGCTGATTTTGGTTACAGACTAGGGTTAGCAGACCTCTGTCTCAAGTCTGTCGCAATTGCAATAAGCCGGGATCTCGAATTGGGTAATGGAGTTGATCCTCATGTCTGGCATGCAGCACGTAGGTTCGGAATGTTCTTAACAGAAGCGACCTGGGGTTGGGGTTCTGGTTGCCTGTATCCCTTCGGATTATCACCTGGTTCTGGTCAACCTTCGAGCAAACTTAAGGAGCACTACCCGTTCAGTACGGAGAGAAAAGAGGAGTATGCAGCTAGGCTGAGAAAGTTGTTGGACAGTGTCCCGATGAACCAACAGACGATGAAGTACTTTGATGCTTATTGGCGTGTGGCGGACGAGTCTCAAAAGATCAACAAGCTGCAAGCGATGTTGGAGAGCGGCCACGATCTTGGCGATCGTGAATCGGCTCAACGGTGGCTAAGAGACTTACTAGGTAAGTCAGAATCGAATAGAGATTGATAGGAAGGACAAATTCTGATCGCTTTTCAGTAGTTTGGCACAACCTGCAACCCCACACGTAATCTCAATTGAGCCAAGTCCAATCGATCGAATTGTGCAATCGGACTCAGAGAGAGATCAGAATGCTTGGTTGCCATTGATCAATCCAGTGAACTTTCACTGATGGAGTACGTCAAAAACGCTGGCACAATCCTCGAATCTGCGTTGACATCACCAACTCTATTCGTAACATACGCACGCTAAACCATCACTGAAGCAAGGAGATTGACATGAAGCCTTCCCGACGTCTAAGCCTTGCGGTTCAGAGAGTTCTCGTCCTCTAGACACCTCCTGCTCCGCTTGCCGGAGCAAATTCTCTCTATCTCATCTGGTCATCGATTCTCGATGGCTCCTAACTACAGCAGTATCAGTTCTTATGAAAACACGCGTACAAAGGGAAGGACGCACACATCCAAACTTGTGGTCAATCACTAAAGGCGAACGTCTTCGGTATCTCGTCGCTACTTTGAGCTCGACAGTTTCCAATGTTTGCATGCTAGGAATTCCTCTTGCAGGAATGTACGCCCTCGATGTCCTGATCGAGGGCGACCTCGGCGAAGCAAATCGCTTTTTGCTTGGCATATCTGATGTAGTTGGTGCAAACAATCCGTTCACCAGCTACTTGGTTGTTTCTGCCGTAGTCGGAATAGTTCTGACAGCGTTCGCAGGAATCTTTCAATTCAGTCGAAACCGGCTTTCCGCTGTCGCTTCGGAAGGAATCGCGCGAAAGTTGAGAGAGGTCTTGTTTGACCGTCTTCACCGTGCACAGGCGTCGTTTTTCGACAAAGAGGAAATCGGAGATCTCGTGCAACGTTGTACATCCGATGTCGAAACGGTGAGGCGATTCATGCATGCGGATATTGATTCCCTTGCACGACCACTGTTGTTCCTAGCCGTAATGGTGCCGGTTTTGTGGTGGCGCAACCCAACCCTAACTTTGATTTCTCTCGCTCTGATGCCAATTATTGTTTTAGGAGGCATCTACTTTTTTCACCGAGTGTCCGCTCTATTCAAGCAAACCGACGAGGCGGAAGGAAGACTGACCGCGGTTCTGCAAGAAAACCTAACCGGCATCCGAGTAGTTCAAGCGTTTGCACAAGAACCCAAGGAATTCGAGAAATTTGAAGAGGCCAACCGAGATTTTCGAGATCGATACATCCGACTCAATGCCTTCGAATCTGTCTATTGGGGAATTAGCGATTTCGTCTGCATGCTTCAAACCTCGATAGTGCTAATCGCAGGCGGATACTTCGTGATGCTCGGCGAACTGTCGATTGGTGAGCTGATGATGTTCACGATGTTGACCGGAATTGTGATTTGGCGCATACGACAAATGATCGACTTTGTTGAACACACTGGCAAGACGCTTGTATCGCTTCGAAGAATCAATCACATATTGATGGCAGAGCAAGAACTGATGCAGCCGATGCCTGAAACTTCGGACGTTGAGGGGAAAATCGTGTTTGAAAACGTCTCTTTGACGTATGACTCGCACAACCACCAATTGAAAGAGATAGACCTAACGATTGAGCCCGGCGAGACAATTGGCATCGTCGGTCGACCCGGGTCGGGAAAGTCCACGTTGATACGAGCACTTCTTCGCTTCTATCCAGTCGCGAATGGTCGAATCCTGCTCGATGGAATTGACATCGAATCTGTAGATGTCACGTGGCTCCGGCAGAGGATTGCGTGCGTTCTGCAGGAGCCGTTCTTGTTCTCAAAGACCATCCGTGAAAACCTTCAATTTGGCAAAGAAACTGCTATAGATGCGGAATTTGAGGATGCAACCCGGTTGGCGGCCATTCATTCGACGATAAACGCCCTTTCGGCAAAGTTCGAGACGAGAATCGGTGAGCGTGGCGTAAATCTATCTGGTGGTCAGAGACAAAGGATGGCTCTAGCTCGAGCCTTGATGAGTCGCTCTCCCATATTGATTTTGGACGATGTGCTCTCAGGTGTGGACACTCGCACGGAGAGTTCGATATTGGAAAACCTCTCCACTCCACAGCGAAAGGTCACGACCATCGTCATTGCACATCGCCTTACCACGATCCGAAGGGTCGATCGAATAGTTCTGATGGATCAAGGACGGATCGTGCAAATTGGCACTCACGAAGAGCTAGTTTCCGTACCTGGACCCTACAGAGATCTTTGCGATATTCAGGATCTGTTGGACGAAACCATTCAGTACGAAACGGAGCTTGCCGCTCATGGCTGACACTTTCTCCGACACTGAACTGCTAACCCAGGATGAATTTCGAGATTCTGAGAATGCTCGAATGGACACCAAGCTATGGCGGCGGTTGTTCAACTATGTGCTGCATTACAAGGGACACTTAGCTGTAGTTGCCGTTTGTGGTGGTGTATTGGGTATTACAGAAATGGCCTTTGGGTTGGTCACTAAGTGGCTGGTCGATGACATTCAAACCAACGGAACCGATGCAAGTCTCGGTACGTGGACACTGCTCATCGTCATTGCAAGCGTAATTTCAAGCGTGATGATCGTTGGGTTCGTATTCTTGGTGTCGAAGCTTCGTGCAATGGCGAGTTATGACATCAGGTTGGATGCCTTTGTAAATATTCAAAAACAGTCGTTCGGTTTCTTTGACAAACGCCCCGTTGGCTGGCTGATGGCTCGTCTAACGTCAGACTGCGAACGCTTGACGGACATACTGACATGGGCGTTTTTAGATTTTGTATGGGGCACAGCAATGATGCTGTCCATGGGCACTGTGATGCTCATACTCAATTGGAAACTTGCGTTGTGTGCATTTGCGCTGCTTCCAATGATTGGATGGGTAACTGTGAAGTTTCGACGGTCCATTCTGCAGACCGCACGCGAAGTCAGATCAACCAATTCATTGATCACTGGGTCTTTCAATGAGAGCATTTCGGGAGTCCTGACCAGCAAGTCGTTCGTCAAGGAATCAGAAAACCTCGAGGAGTTCTCGCAACAAACCGATCGGTTGTATAGTTCTTCGGTCAAGAATCTAACTCTGTCGGCAGTCTACATGCCCATCATGATGACCGTCGGCAGCATCGCGGCGGGCTTAACCATAGCCATAGGAGGCCTGGACTTTCTCAATGGTTCCATCGTAGCTGGAACGCTGATTGCATTTATGGGATGGATGCGTTTTTTCTTCGAGCCTGTTACTGAAATGGCTCATTGGTTTACTGAGATGCAGACGGCTCAAGCATCTGCCGAACGAATACTCGCAGTCATGGATGCGGTACCAGCAATCAATTCCGACGGTCAAGTCAAACCTCCCGATGACAATTCGATTGATTCAATAGATATTCGCAGTGTTTCATTTGCCTACAACCCTCCGGAATCCGTGCTTTCCGACATTTCTCTGAAAGCGGTGGCTGGCGAGACTGTTGCTTTGGTCGGTCCGACGGGCGGCGGAAAGACCACCCTCGCAAATATTGTTTGCAGGTTTTACGAGCCATCTTCTGGTTGCGTCTTCGTGAACGGAACCGACTATCGACAGTTTCCGTTGAGGTGGTTTCGGTCGCAATTAGGAGTGGTTCTTCAGCATCCTCACGTGTTCTCCGGATCAATTCTCGAGAACATCCGGTATGGCAAACCCAGTGCATCAGATTCAGAGGTCTTTGCGGCGGCAAAAACTGCGGGTGCACACGATTTCATTGATCAAATGCAAGAGAACTATGACACAGAAGCCGGTGCAGGTGGAAGCAAACTCTCGGCCGGACAAAAGCAACTGATCTCGATCGCGCGAGCGATACTAGCCGATCCTCAAGTGCTCATTCTGGACGAGGCAACAAGCTCGGTTGACACAGCGACAGAGCAGCACATTCAGCAGGGTCTAGAGAATCTGTTGCAAAATCGGCTGTGTTTTGTCATTGCTCATCGACTCTCCACAATTCGGAACGCGACTAAGATCGCGTTCATACAGTCTGGTCGAGTCGAGGAATACGGAACCCACAAAGAATTGTTGAGACTAGACGGTCTGTACGCGGACATGTACCGACAGCAAAGCTTGCGAGAGTCAATTGAATCGAGTTTCGATCTAGCGGACAAAACTCGAAACGATGTTGTTGATGCGGACTCCGCATTGAACTAGTGATCGAAAGCTTCAAGACAATTCCCCTATGGAACAACGACGTTCCTGAATCCATCGGTCGAGGAACACTGCACGAGCCGCACATCACAGTTCACTTGCCCCCGCTAGAAGCTGCGAACGGATGTGGAGTTCTGGTTGCTCCTGGAGGAGGCTATCGCATACTTGCTTCCGACCACGAAGGCTTACAGGTAGCTCGTGCATTCAATCGACGTGGCATCGCTGCATTCGTCCTGAAGTATCGAGTCGGTACAGCATATTCTTCAAGAGTCTCGTTGCTTGACGGACAACGCGCGATTCGGCTCATTCGCCACCACAGCAACAAATTCGGCACTTCTAAACTTGGAATGCTTGGCTTTTCGGCAGGCGGACACATTACTGCTGCAGTCGGAACAGCACCTCCTTATTTGGAAAGTAATACGGGGGATTCGATTGACCAAGAGTCAGCGCGACCCGATTTTCTCGTCTTGGTGTACGCAGTTACGAATGGCATCGTGCGAGGTAGAAAAGCCGACGAGTACACACCAACGGATACCAAAGTCAATTCCAATACTCCCCCGACATTTCTGATGCATACACATGAAGACTCGATTGTCCCACCAGAACAGTCTCAAATTTTCTACAACGAACTTCACAAGCATCGAATTCCAGCAGAAATGCACATATTTGGCAGAGGCGAGCACGGAATCGGACTCGGTACGGGAGATCCGAATTCGGTTGTCTGGTTCGAGCTTCTAAACAACTGGATTCGTCGTCTTGGTTTTCTTACGCAAAAGAAGCGTCTCTCCGTATCGGGACGGCTAACGTTGAATGCGAAAGATCCCGGCTACGTCTGGCTAACTTTCGAACCGACGGATGTCAACGCCCCACCAGCAGTCGCAAGATTTGACCAGTTGGCAGGAGGGAAATTTGAGATCGGAGCGGACCGGGGTCCCACCGAGGGAGTACACACTGTCACAGTACGGCACATATCGAACAAGCATCCGCAGGATGCAACAGGTTTGTATACGCTCGAAGACGAACGAATCTACCAAGACAAGATTGAAGTGCTACCAAACGAACCCATGGTGATTCGACTAAACGAAAGCCATCGAATTGTCTGAAATCCTTTCAACCAAAGTACTGTCCAAGAGCTAGGTCTGTAGGATGGATTGGAGTCTAAGAAACTCTTACCTCAAGCTGTCCGCATGTGACCAATAGCGTTTAGTCAAGTGGGAAGTGTCATTGAATCGTCGGACGAGAATTTGACTCTTCGTGACAACAATGTGCGTAATGGAACCGTTGTCAGCTCCTAGAAAAGACATGGATTTGGATCCGGTTGCAGACGAGACGATCTGTCCGATTACGGCACGGTGCACGAAAGCGGCGACAAGCTGATCTGGATGTGTCTCAGAGATCCGGGAAATGGCCGACTTCAACCTCGCCTCAAAGTCCTCATTTCTCTCGGCACCTGGAATCAAATCCCAGCGCTGTTCACGTATGGCTCTCTGCAACTTTGGATCATTTTCAGCCACTTTTTTTCTGTACAAACCGCCTTCATAGTCTCCCAAGTGAATTTCCTTTAGATCAGGGATGACAGTTGGCACCAGATCAAGTGTCCGGGCAAGTGGATCAGCAGTCTGTGCGGTTCGTCGCAGGTTGGATACATAGATCGCTTTGATTGGTTCGTGTTGAAGCCGTTCAGCAACTTGGTGTGCTTGAACATGGCCAACTTCATGCAGAGGTGGATCGCCCTGGCCATCAACCAACGGAAAAGGACAATCAGGATTGGCAGCTTCAGACTCGCCGTGGCGAACTAGCAGTATGTCCGTAGAACCAGTCGGACTAACAAATCGATGTTGTCGGTACTCGCTAGGCATTTTGTTCTTTACACGTTGTTCTAATCGCTTATTTCGAACCTGTTCGACCCACCGCTGATTCTATTCATCTACTCCATCCATTTGCTGCGCACGTTGGTATGCGTCACGCGACTGAACTCTCTTCGCGTATTCTTCAAAGGCGGGCCGGGGCCGAATAGTTCCAAATTCCATGCCCCAAACAATGTGGGAACCCAAGTAGACATCCGCTGCCGAGAACGATTCTCCTGTCACGTATGGACCTTGTCGAAGCAAGCTGTCCAATACGGTAACAACACGATCATAGTTTCCGTAGCCAGCCATCCGCTCTTGATCAGGACTAATGTCGAATCCCAGTGATTTGTTGGTTATAGCCGCTTCAACTGGCCCGGCCGCATAAAAAAGCCAGCGGTAATAGGATGCTCGATCTTCGGGTTTGGGTGCGAGACCAGCATCTGGAAAGGCGTCAGCGAGATATGCACAAATCGCAGCACATTCAGTAACAACTCTTTTTCCATGTTTGATTGCAGGAACCTTTCCCATTGGATTGATCGCCAAAAACTCTGGAGATTTCATGGATTCCCCGTACTCCACGATCTGCGTCTTGTATTCGCAACCGACTTCTTCCAGCATCCATCTAGCAATCTGTCCCCTCGACTGTGGATTGGTGTAGAAAGTTAAGCTATTTCCCACGCTAAGCTAATTCCCGAAGAGTATTGAGTTCGCTCAATTATAGAACATCATAGCACACTAATATTTCTCCGATATAATATTAATGGTGGCCGATGTAGATATTGTCCGATTCACCTGTGGGCTTTTCCAAACAAACACCGAATGCTTCCTCGAAGCGGAGTTGCGACACGTTATTGGTCGATGCAGAACGACCCAAGCAGTTTGTACCCCGTCAACGAGCAGTTTCCACGCGGGCTGCACGAGCACCTGATTTCGCTAGCTCGATCAAAGTACTCTAAAAAACGCTATTCTCTTGGAAAGTTGCGCTTGGAAACGACAATCACCTCTGGAATTTTCTCGACGTTTGTTCGTATAGCAAAAATATTTGAGCACGTTCTCTTAAACCATGCTTCCCCTGGAGACCAGTGACACATCATCCAAAGGTACAAGTCGATGGCACAAAGCTTTTCACCCAAGAAATAGGGTGCGCCAGCTTCTTTGTCCATGTATTGAAAGAGTACCTTACGGTGGTTTTCGGTACCCTGTCGCAGTAACTCCATAGCATTCGGATCATTAGCCACCCACCGCTGTGGCACATCCCCATAGGTGTAAGTTGGATATACGGAAGCATTTAGGAACATTAGCCAACGCAGAAACTTGGTATACCCTTCGTCCTCGGACGAGACTATCAGGCCAATTGAACGCTTTTGACTATTTATCCAATGAAGAATCGCATTTGTCTCAGTCAGGACCTCGCCGGAAGCAAACTCCAAGACAGGTATCTGCCCGAGTATGTTGAGACTCTGCAATGATTTGCTGTCCCATCCGACATCATTCCAAGTAAGATCCACATGCTCGATTTCGATTTTGGCAAGGGCGAACGCAGCTTCACAAATCATCGCCCCCGATCCAGGAACACTATAGAGTTTGGGTTTACTCATTGACCGTCTTCATCACTCTAGAGTCTAATTTCAACCATCAGCAACCAACCATCATTTGTCGGGCAGAGAGTATCGATTTCGATGATCTGACCCATTGCGATTTGTTTAGTGACTTGAAGGATGTTCAAATTCCCTCTAGCCTAAGCTAGTAGATCACCAAAATGCCGATGGTCTTGCTTGCTGAAGTGGTGTCATTGATCCCGGTGGATGACATCTTGCTTCGCGGTTGAGTCAGTAGATTCGGCGTTCGACTTTAGCTCTGATAGTTGCCCGAAGAGTTTCTTGTTGTCATCAACTCCCCTTATGAAAGGATTTTTCTCTGTGTGGACTTGTTCCGAGGAATTCATTTCCAGGAGAAACGCTCTAAGGCGATCAGAAGACTGCTTCCTCTTTCGGGATTCGCTACCTAGTTCCAAATTCTGAAAACACCACGAAGTCCAGATCAGCTTCATGGTGTTTTCACGTCGTTCTACATGGTTTTCGGGATTATTAAAGCGTGCAAACACAACATACTTTTCGTCTTTCTTGAAATCGTAACCAATGCTGCTTTTTCTTGGGTTGATTGTGTACACGTCAACATGTTTTCCCAATTCGCCTTTCCATTCTTCGTGCACTTTGAAACGAACCTCGAGAACGGGAGCCGTCTGTCCTGAGAATCCCGGCCCCCAGTCAATTTTCCGGCTAACCTTTTTGGAAGCGTTCTGTTTTGCCTTCACAGTCCCAGTAAACACGACATCCATCCGCTCGAAATTCTCCTTTAAGGAATAGTCAATACAACTGTCAGCCAATGAACTGCCTGTAGCAACACTAATCAACGCAACAAAGGACGCTGTAAGTAATCGTTGGAGTAGGTGTATGCCGGTCATACTCTTCAGGGTCTCCTATTTCCAAATCGCGCAAAAAGCAAGTGTGGCAATTTTTCGCCGTCGAGTGATTTTGCACGAGTCGCCTTGCCGAATATCGTGATCCCGTGAAGAGGTTGAAATTGATGTGGAAGAATGCATGAAAAACGAAAGTGCCCGAGTAGCTGTTCAGTCACGTACAAACGGCAGGTTTTAAACCAACTAGACCTGCAATCTACACTGCTCTCAGCACTTGGTTTCGAATCCGTTCGAAAACTTAGAAAGTCGAACTAGTGAATTGGAAGCATTGATTTCAGCTGAGTCTAGCTGTGCCGAGTCAATCACAAGCATTACTGAGCTAAAGCTCTGGCATTTTCTCAGTGGTTGCTGGAAAATCCTTTTCTTCCCCAGCTTCGGCCTTCAACTTGAGCAACGCGAGTTGCCTATTAAGTTGGTTCACATTCCTAATTCCGTGCAGAAACGGGCTTGATCTCCTATCTAGAATACTCTCAACTAGTTCATCAAGATGGTCATCGTCACTGAGAAGGGGTATTTCCTTGTGAGGGGACTTTTCTTTCGTCCAGAAAAACTTTTCTAAATCTACATTCTGATAACACCAATTGGTTCGAATATACACTTCGTTGCCCGTGTTTTCTTCATTCTTGGACCCAATTGCACATGCAAACACAAGATAATTGCCATTGTCTTTGAAATCGTAGCCCCAATTACTCTCCTTGGGATTGAGGGTGTACACAGTTACTTTTTCCGCCAATGTACGCTTCCATGAGAAATTGACCTTAAACTGCACTTGTACAGCTGGAACCACTCTTTCGGGGTAATCAGGTCCCCACGAAACAGTTCGGCTGAACTCTTCCGGAGCGCCCTTCTTTTGAACCACTGTTCCGGTGAACACAACGTCCATTCGATCAAAGTTTTCTTCCAGAGAGTACCTAACACAACTAAGGCCGTGGGAGCTACCGGCGACAAAACCTGTTAACAAGAAACAGAAAATTATGAGCGTCCGTCTTTGCATTATTGACTCCTTATCGGAGCTTACGGAGCTTTAGGCAATCGAGCGAAAGGTGCCGCATGTCAGTTGTACACCTAAGAGCTAGTGGAACAGACCAAGGAATACAAAAACAACAGCAATCACAGTGAATAGTCCGGTACCGAGACGCACTATTGAAAAGCAGTTCTTCCAAAAGGAATGAGTTCTTGCAGCCAGTCGTCGTTTTGCAGACGGTTTTTCATAGCAAACTTACCTAGAAATCCTCTTGACCCCGCATTGTGACCATGGTGCAAACTGTAAGCTTCTGTCTCGAATCACCGAATTGGCTACGACCCTGTAGATGTGTAGTGTCGAACTCCGAAATTCCAGCAAAAGAGAGAAAGGCTGAAGAACGCAATTCCGGCAAGTGGAGCAAGCATCTGGAAAATTCGACCGCTTCCTAAAGGATCGTCAACGCCTAGTACGCCGACAATTGGAAAGTAGGCAACACATCCAAGGGGAATCACGTAGGTGAAGAAACTGCGAAACCAGTCCCTGTAGATCGACAGCGGATATTGGCAAGCTTCTACTCCGCCGTAGACGAACACGTTCATGACTTCAAGCGATTCCGTACTCCAGAAGCTTAGCGTTGCCTGAAAGATCATCAGCCCATAGAAAAAGAAAAACATACCAATAAACGCCAGCAGCAGCAAGCAAAACTGGATGGCAGTCCAATCAAGGTCGAGCACGACTATTCCATACACAAACACCAAAGCGCCTTGCAGGAATCGACCAATTCGGTGTAACGGAAAATCCTGGCCCGCGATTTGAAATACGGTCGATCTTGGTCGTAGAAGAATTCGGTCGAAGTCTCCAGTTTTAACCATAGCTGACCCAAATGAGTCAAATCCTCTACTAAACGTATCGGCAACCGCAAAAGCCATGTTCACGCTGCCATAGAAGACGGCTACATGTGCAAGCGTCCACACGCCGAGATTGCCAAATCTGTCGAACAATGCCCAAATTCCGAGTACTTCAATGCCAGTTGTAAAGAACTGCCCGAAGGCGTACAGAACGAACGATCCCCTATATTGCATCTGGCCCCTAACACTGATCGCCAGATACTTCATAAATAGGCTGATTGCAGCTTTCATCCGCCTTGAACCGTTAGTTTGACCTGAGCTCTGCGCATTAACCAGACTCCCGCGAGTACAAGGATGGCAACCCAAGCTAGCTGAAAGACCAATTCACCCACGATTTCGAACCCAGCGATGTCACCGGAATAGATGCGAAAAGGAATGTCGCACAATCCTCGAAATGGTTGCCAACTCAAAAAGGGTTGCACCCAATCAGGAAATAGAGGCAATGGAATGATCATGCCGCCCAACACCCAAACGACTCCTGCCATCAAATTCACCATTCCTCGAGAATCGATAAGCCAAAACATGGAAATACTGACAAGCATCATGATGGATGCAGAGAGAGCAACGGTGAGCAGGATGGAAATGAAGAAAGAAAACGCTGCTACAAATGATGGCGGTAGAGGCATTACCCATTCGTCCAAACCTACTAATCGCAATACAACAAATGCAAAAAACAAACCTGGTACTAGACGCAACACTGTTGGAGCGGTTCGAAACGCTAAAGTTCGAGAAAACCAATAGGCGTAGAGACTCAACGGACGCAACATGTCATATGCGACAGATCCAGAGTTGAACATTGCTCTCATATCGGGATCGACGTTGTAGGGAAACAAAGCAAACAGACACTGACCCAACCAAACATAGGCGACAATAGATTCAAACGACAATGGAGGTTGATTCTGCGCGACCTCGTAAAACGCACTGAAGACCATGAGTTTCATGAGTCCCCAAAATACTTGGGTTACGATGCCGGCAATGGCAGCAATTCGATACTGCAGAAGCGTGCGAAATCGTGTTGAGACTACGGCGATGTAGCTCTTGAGAGCAAGAGCTGTCAATTACTTCGAGCTCTCGTACAACTCAGTCACAACCCTCTCGATGGGTGGAGTCTCAATCGTTATGTCCTTGATTTCGTATCGAGATGTCATTTGAGCAACAAAATCGGAAATGTCGGAAGTGCAAAGAAAAGTAATGCGTGTGCCTTCCGATTTCAGTACATCGTCTTGATGGATCGATTCGAGACACGGAGAATTACCAAACTCGATGACGACGTGCTTTTCATGAACGTACTGATTCCGCAACTCATCGATGGAGCTGTCAGATAAGCAAATTCCATCGTTTATCACGATTACTCTTCTGCAAAGAGCTTCGATGTCCCCTAAATCATGGGTTGTAAGCAATACGGTTACGTCTCGATTGCGATTGATCTCCTTGATAAATCCCCTCACGCTTGCCTTGGTCACGGCATCGAGACCAATTGTTGGTTCATCAAGAAAGAGAATTTGAGGTTCGTGAAGAAGTGCGGAAGCTATATCGCATTTCACTCGCTGGCCCAAACTGAGTTGTCTGACAGGTGTGTCAAGCAATGGGGAGAGATCCAGTAGTTCAACTAGTTCAGCAAGCGACGTTTTGAAACGGTTGTTAGGTACTTTGTAAATTTCTCGCAGTAGCTCAAACGACTCAACAACGGGCAAATCCCACCATAGTTGTGTTCGTTGACCGAACACCACTCCAATTTGAGCTACGTAACTTATTCTGCTTTGCCACGGAACCACCCCATTTACCACACAGCGACCTCCAGTAGGCACCAATATGCCCGCGAGTATCTTGATCGTGGTGGATTTTCCGGCCCCATTGGGACCAATGTATCCAACCATTTCGCCTCGCGAAATGTCGAAATCAATGCCTCTCAGTGCGTCTACGTCTCGGTACGTCCGGTGAAAGAGGCTCTTGACTGCTCCAACCATTCCAGGCTGTCGCTCGGCAATCCGGTAAGACTTGGTGAGTCCTTGAACATGGATCTGATACACGGAAATGGAAACCCAAGTTCAGCGGGGCGGAGATTTTAAGTAAATACCTCTTACCTCGCGAAGTGTTTCATTGGTGAATACCACTCAAGGTTGAACATGCGAAGGCGGAGCATACGGAGTGAAGTTGAAGAGACTTGATCCTAGGCGCTAGCTACATAAAAAAAAGATGCGGACGCGGCGTGTTAGCCACAGCGCCCGCACCTCTCACTTTTTGGCCCAAGAATGACTTGAGCCGAGTAAAGGATTAGTTCCGAATGAAGTCCCGAATGACTTCACCAGGACGATTGCCAGTGTACTGTCCGTCCTGAATGACGACTTGCCCGGCGACAATCGTCGCATCGTAGCCTTCGCTCTTCGTCACAATTCGACCGCCATTGTGGGGGAAATCTCTCACATACTCAGGGTGGCATGATTTGAGATTCTCATAGTCAATGACGTTGATATCCGCGTGCCAACCTTCTTTCAGGTTCCCGCGTTTCTTCAGTCCAAGAACTTCTGCCGATTTGCCGGTGATGCGGTATACAGCTTCGGGCAAGCTGTAGACATTGCGGTCTCGGGTCAACTCGCCAAGAAGGAAGGTTGGGGAGTCCGCATCAGTGAACTGTCCGACGTGTGCGCCCGCATCGCCAAGCATCGGAACAACATGAGGTAATCGCATGTAGTTCCATTGGTTTTGAAGCGCGCCGCCAAATGCCCACAAATTCCAAAACTCCTTCCCTTCTGACGCGATCAATCGATCAACATACACATCGACTGGATCTTGTCCCAGATCATCCGCAATCTTCTGGAGATTACGTTCGTTGTTCAAATCAAAGTCTGGGTACTCGTCGGTTCCCATAGGATGCAAAATACTCGCGACACGTCCAAAACCCCCAGCCTCTTTGGCTTCATCAACCAACTTCTTACGTGTGGCGGGATCTTTCAACGCGTCAACGCGATCCTTGATTGTTGGCAACTTCATGAGTTCTCGCCAACCCTCGGTTCGCAGAAAAGCTTGCTGAGCAAGGCCAAAGAATGAACCACTTGGTCTAGTGTGGCAAATGGAAGTAATGCGTCGTCCCGCTTCGTTATTTCGACCGAGAAACTCCTGCCAGTAAGAAACCCCTCCATCACCTTGTGGTCCGGTTCCGCCAGAGAACAGCACTTGGCAGCCCAGTTCCGCGCCAGTTTCAAACATTTCCCGTTCAATCTTTGAGCGAGACTGCATATCAGGAGCAACTTGAAAGAGTCCGCCTCTTCCTCCAGCTTCAACAACAGCCCTCTGAATTGCACTTGTTTCTCTTGCGTCCGCCCACGTTCCAGGAGTCAATCGCCCATCGGGGACTCGATGACCCAAGAATCTCGAGGTAGAGAAGCCCACAGCTCCACCTTCGACCGATTCCTTAACCAGTTCGACGATGCGATCCAGTTCTTCTTCAGTTGCCTGCACTCCTTCATCGCAGCTTTTGTCGCCCATCGCTTCGAATCGAATTGCGGAGTGTCCGCACATTCCCACGACATTCAGTGCTGGATTGAGGGTTTGTACCGTGTCGAGATATTCGCCAAAACTTGTCCAGTTCCACGGAAGTCCGTCCATGATCGCATTGGCCGCGATGTCTTCAACGGCTTCCATCAATTCTGCCAAGTAACGTCTGTTTTCCGAGCCGCAAGGGGCAAACGTTACTCCACAGTTTCCAATTAATGCTGTTGTCACTCCGTGATAGGAGCTTGGTTTCATCTCGGGATCCCAACCGATTTGAGCGTCCAAATGCGTGTGGAGATCGACAAATCCCGGTGTCACAAGCTTGCCAGTAGCATCAATCGTTTGGTCGGCAGTTTCTTGAGAGAGATCGCCGATACTTGTGATGCGGCCGTCGTCAACTGCTACATCTGCTTTTTTGCTTTCCGCGCCAGTGCCGTCGACAACCGTGCCTCCGGAAATGATCAAGGAATGACTCATATAGGTCCTTTGGGTTGCAATACAGTGCACAGCATACCTGAACTAGATTCTGGATCGCTGTATCTAGAAGATCGCCCTGTTGGTACGGGCAGTTCAATTCAGGCTGTAGAAATTGTCTCTCGGGCTTGGAAAGCCGTATCAACCGGCCGCTTTCGCAGCTTCCTCTCTTGCTGCCCTCACTTTCTCATTGGTTTGATTGAAGAGAATTTCGCGACGTTTCTTTTCTTCTTCGGAGGAAAGTTCGCGCTGCCCCAACTCTCGTCCTACGTGGTAGCCCTTGTAGCACGCTGGTCTTTGGTGGATCAAGTCCACCCAGCGCTTCAAGTTCGGAAAGGTCTCCCAAGCAGACTCATCGAGCATGCGACCGACCAGTCGTGCCCACGGCCATGAAACCATATCAGCAATTGTGAACTCACTACCCGCTAGAAACTCATTCACAGAGAGCTGGGCATCCATGACACCCGAGAGTCGATCCACTTCACCAACAAATCGCTTGACTCCGTACTCAAGCTGAGCGGGGTCCGACGCAATGTTTCGACCATAGTTCTTAAAGTGATTGGCATTGCCCATCATTGGACCCAAGTTCGCCATCTGCCAGTGAACCCACTGCAAGACCCTTGCACGCTCTCGGGGTTCTTGTGGCAGAAACTTTCCCACTTTGTCGGCTAGATACTCCAAGATTGCCCCGGACTCAAACACTGATATGGGATCCCCTCCGTCCGCAGGTTCGTAGTCAATGATTGCTGGCATTCGGTTGTTGGGGCTAATGCGAAGAAAGTCAGGTTTGAACTGGTCTCCTCCACCAATGTCAATCGGAACAATTTTGTAGGGGAGTTCACACTCTTCAAGCATGATAGTGACCTTCCAGCCGTTTGGGGTTGGCCAATAGAACAGATCAATCACAACGATTCCTCGCGGTACATACGTCAAGTTTGCCCTTCATTTTACTTTCCCCTCTCTAGGTGAACTTTGGTACACGGCGTGAGTATGAATCCGATTCGAACGAAGATTCCCGTAGTTGCAACAACAGTCTATTCTCCTGAATTCCACCTTACAGTCCGGGTCGTTACTAGCTGTTCGACACACAAATCTAACAAATAGGAATCAGTTCACTCGAGACGAAATCCTCATAAAATTGAAGGAAGTATCCATTTGATGAAACAGATGTGAAAGAGAAAGGCAACGTAGAAAAGCCTCGGAACATCACCAAGTTCGAAAGAATCTCTCCGGACAATCAACGTTCTTTTGCAGACATTCTCGAAACTGCGGTGGCGCGTCGTTCGGTTTTGCGCGGAGGAGTCGGTCTAGCGGCAATTGGCATCTTCGGCAAACCATTGGGTTTACGTGCCCAAGACAACGGCGATTCCGATGAGAACACGACTCCCCTAATCGATTTCGAAGCAATCACGGTTGAAAGAGCTGCAAGTCAAACAAACTGGCCGCTAGTTTCCGAAGACTACGAGTTTGATCTCATCTTTCCATGGGGAGAACCGATCCAACCGGACGGTCCCGCGTTTTCTCACCCGCCATCTGCAGATGATCAAGAGCTGCAGATCGGCATTGGACACGATGGAATGTGGTTCTTTGCACATCCTGACGACATACCATCCGACGACGACGATTCGGAGGACGGCTCCACAGGCGCAACCGAAGATGTGGACGAGACCGATCCACCGATGAATCGACGAGGTGTGCTAGTCATCAATCACGAGTACGGAAGTAATTCGCGTGTAATCGACGCGAATTCGCCTGGCTCGCTTGAAGAAGTAAGAGCATCGCAACATGCTCATGGTGTTTCGATTTTGAACGTAGAGAAAATTGATGGCAAGTGGCAGATTGTCGAGGGCGAGAAAGCTCGCCGGATTCACGTAAACACGCCAGTCACTTTTTCCGGACCAGCAGCCGATCACTCATTGCTCAAGAACAGGGACGAGTACGAACCCAAAGGAACTTTAAACAACTGTGCTAACGGATTCACACCATGGGGTACATACTTGACCTGCGAGGAAAACTTTCACCAGTACTTTAGTGAAACGCCCTACAGTGAGGAAAACTGGCGTTATGGACTGACGTATTCAGCGGGCGACGGCTATGGTTGGTTTAGGCGTGACGCACGCTTTAGGCTGTCAAGCCGTAACTATCCCAACGAAGGAAATAGATTTGGTTGGGTGGTAGAGATTGATCCTCACGATCCAGAACATGTGCCCGTCAAACACACAGCCCTTGGCCGATTTCGTCATGAAGGAGCGGCTGTAGCAGTTGGATTGGACGACAGAATCGTGGTGTACATGGGGGACGACAGTGGCGACGAGTACATCTACAAGTTTGTGAGTGCCGAGAGCTACAAAGACATGATGGAACGGGAGGAGTCTCCTTTGGCTACAGGACAGCTCTACGTTGCCAAATTTAATGATGATTTCACCGGTGAGTGGGTGCCACTGACAATGGACAACGACGAATTGGCAGATCGTTTCGACGACGAGGCAGATCTACTCGTTCACGCAAGAATTGCCGGAGACATCGTCGGGGCAACAAAAATGGACAGACCCGAGTGGATTACAGTTGCTCCCGATGAATACGTCTACGGAACACTTACCAGCAATTCTTCAAAAACGGGAATAAACGCCGCAAATCCTGAATCGCCCAATAATTTTGGACACATCCTTAAGTGGAAGGATGCCGATACACACACTGGCACAACCTTCGAGTGGGAAGTGTGGAAGCTAGCAAGCTCCACTCAAGACACTGAAGAGATGTTTGGCAATCCCGATGGATTGTATGCAGACGCTGACGGCAGACTATTCATACAAACCGACGGTTCACAAGGGGAAGGTGAGCGGTCGATCTGCAATCAACTATTGGTTGCCGACGCCTCAACCGGAGAAATTCACAGATTGTTCACCGGAGTAGAAGACTGTGAGATTACTGGTATTGCATTCACTCCTGATCACAAGACGATGTTCATCAATATTCAGCACCCGGGTTGGGACAATTTCGAGACTACTCTAGATACGCAAGAGTTTCCTGGCATCGCTGGCCCGAATGTCCCACGAGACTGTACCGTAGTCATTACTAGGAGAGACGGTGGAGTCGTTGGTTCGTAGATGAGCCCATGAATTCTTGTGAACCAAGTTTCTGGATAGGTGCAGAAAAGAAATCTAAATTTCTCTTGCCGCACCAAAAAACCAGAGTCAACGTGCACCGATATATGTCAGATCCGAGCATGGAATTTGAGAGCAGACAAGAGACGCCAAATCTTGCAAGAAGTCACCATGTAGTACGCCCTACTCGGAGCTTGGTCACCAAGAACTAAATTAGATCCCAAGCGTATTTGTAAACACAGTTACTTGTACGATAATTATTGACAGATCGTGATCCACGGGAGGGGAGGAATCATGTTCGGAGGCTTTAATTCTAGAAAGCCAGATGTTCACAAACAGACAAGGCATGTATTGCAACTATTGTGCATGTCTGTGCTGATCGCTCCGTTGAGTCTTGTTGCTTCGGATGACCGTATGGACTATGTTGCAGAACGGCTAGAAAGCGCGATCCAGCATGAATTCATCGGCGCCGCCGTAGTCGGCTACTACGATGCAGGTGAAATCAACTACGTCAATTTTGGACGTGTAAGTCAAGACTCGGATGCCGTTCCCAATGAGACAACGCTCTTTGAGATTGGCTCTATTTCGAAAGTATTTACATCTGCTCTAACGCAGGTGCTGATTGACTCTGAATCCCTGAGTTGGGACAGCACGGTGAAGTCGTCGCTTGATGACTGGAACATTCTGAATGCCAAAGTCAGGAACATCACGCTTCGAGAATTAGCCACCCACAGTTCCGGGTTACCTCGAATGCCTCTCAACTGGAGAGCTGTTGATCCATTGGATCCGTATCTGATGTACAACAAAGACCATCTTCAAACCTTTCTTGGCCAATTCGATCCCCCACAATTAAAGAAAGAGCTGGCCTACTCGAATCTCGGGTTTGGCCTGTTGGGAAACATTGCAGCTCATACCGCCGGGAAGAAGTATTCAGAAGCGCTGCAGAACCTGGTTCTAGAACCACTGGGGATGAAACACACTGCAGTGGGCATTACGAACGAGATCGAAACAACTATGGCGGAGGGCTTTGGGCAAGGAGCAAAGATTCCGAACTGGAACTTTGAGGAAGGCTTGGTGGGAGCTGGGGCGGTTCTTTCGACTGCCGAGGACATGGTGCAATTCATCAAGAGAAACGTCGTTGACGACGGTTCCCAGATCTACAAGTCGCTCAAACAGTTGCAGCAAGTTCAGGTCCAGCCAAATCAAGCATTCGCTTGGACAATGGAACGGAACCACGCCGGCAAGGCAATATTTTCGCACGCGGGTCAAACCGGAGGATACGCCTGTTTTGTAGCTATCAGCCCCGAGGAATCCCGAGGATGGGTTGTACTCACAACGTCCATGCACGGGGGACTAGTGAATGAGATTGGTCGGTCGTTTTATGGTCCGGATCCACAGAAAGAACCGATGGAATTGTCTGCCTATTTGGGCGTCTACAGATTGGTCGCCAAAATGTACATGACCCTGACTGAGCGCGACAATCAACTCATGGCGCAAGCAACCGGACAGAGTGAGATTCCCCTGACGTTCGTTAAGGAACGAGAGTTCAAGTTCGAGCCTGCCGACATGGTTCTCAAATTTGACAGGCCAAAGGACGGAAAATCGCGAGTCTTGAACATGCTTCAACGGGGCCAGAACATCAGAGCTAGACGAGTCGAGGATCGATTCGGGATTCCAGAACGCGTAGAAATAGAGCTAGACGAGGAGTTGCTCACCGAGTATCCCGGAGTTTATCAGTTAGCTCCGAGAGCTGTACTTGCGGTGGTGCTTCGTGATGGTCAACTCTTCGCAATGTTTTCAGGACAAAATACAACTCCCATTTTTGCCATGGACAGCGACAGGTTTTTTTACAAGCAAACCGATGCGGAGCTCCTGTTTGAGCGTGATGAGGACGGTAAGATCTCCGGTCTAACTCTGTTTCAAAATGGGGAACATAAGGCACCCAAGATTGAGATGGGCAGTATGATGGGTGCACCGAGTCCCGCCAACAGACCTAGTCGACCTGGACCCCCAAGTCAGTCAAATCGACCTAGGCGCTGAGGCTATCAAAGCTTGAGATGCGTTCTCGATTTCGCTGAATTCCTAGCTTCAGTTCGTTGGTATCAATGGTCGTAGGAGCTCTTCCACGTATCAGATGTTTGCCGTCGACAAAGACATTGCTCACATCACGGCTTCCTGAACTATAGGCCAGGTGCGACTCAACGTCATATAACGGCAGATGGTGTGCGTTATCAATTGAGACTTGAATGACGTCTGCCCGCATACCCGCTATAAGTTTGCCGATGGATTGTTGCATGCCTATAGCTGCCGCGCCGTGAGATGTTGCCATTTTGAGAAGTTCTCGCGCAGGGAGCACGGTCGAGTCCAAAGTTTGTGCCCGTTGCATCAAACTTGCTACACGCATCTCTTCCCACATATCCAAGTTGTTGCTACTTGCGGCTCCATCTGTCCCAAGTCCCACCTTAACGCCGCCCTGTAACAGGTCTACGATTGGGGCTGTACCCGACGCAATACGTGCATTACACGTGGGATTGTGAACTACCCCCACGCCCTTTCGAGCCAAAATCTCAATCTCATCCCTCTCAGGCCAAACCACATGGGCGGCAATCATTGGAACGTCGAGTAGACCAATTCGCTCGAAGTGCGTGATCGGTGTCGTTCCGTAGGAATCTCGAGAAAAATCGAGCTCGAACTGCGACTCCGATACGTGTATGTGAACCGGAACATCCAGACTCTTCGCCAAATCTCGCAATCTAACCAAATGCTCGTTCTTGAGCGTGTAGATCGCATGGCCTGCCACAATGGGAACCACAGTGGCGCTTCGTCGTGACCAGTCTCTAACAAAATGCTCTGCTTGTTTGAATGAATCGTCGATGTCCACCGCATCGTTGCGTGGTTGGTCCATCATCGAAGCCGAAATAAGCGCTCTCATCCCAATTTCTTCAACAGCGATTGCCGCTGTCTCGTGAAAGAAGTACATATCGACAAATGTCGTAGTCCCGCCCGACAACATTTCCCAACAAGCTAACTGCGTTCCTACACGTACGTAATCCTCGCTCACTGCATGAGCTTCAATCGGATTAATGTAGTCCTGCAACCATTCCATGAGAGGTATGTCGTCGGCGAAACCCCGCAGCAAACACATGGCTGCGTGCGTATGCCCATTTATCAGTCCGGGCATGACCACCTGATCAGTTCCGTCTACTAATTGACGAGAGTGAAAGTTGCGTTCTATGTCTTTCTTCGATCCGACATGGACAATCTCACCAGCATCAATGGCAACTGCACCTTGTGTGATGACATTGCGCTCGTCGTTCATTGTCACGACGTAGTCGCCACAAACGATGGTTTCTACTGTCTGCTTACCGGTCATTCGTTGGGCCCATCGTGTTTCGTTGACTCATCCAGTGTTTCTTAAGCCTGTCGCAATTCCCGCCATGGTCACTTTCAGGGCTCGTAGGACCTCATTTTCGTGAGGGGTGGAGTGCCGATGTCTATAAAGTAGCTCAATTTGCAGCACATGCAGTGGGTCGAGGTAAGTGTTGCGTACGGCTAATGAATCTAACATTGACTGATTCTGTTCCAATAATCGATCTGTGCCGCGTAATTCAAGCAAGTGCGATTTGGCTCGCTGGATTCGGTTGACAAGCTCGGTTACGGTACCAAGAGCCAACCCTTGCGTTAGTCGACTTGCGTACATTCGAACAAGCGTCGGTTCAACTTTCGCCACCATCACTTCCAGCAAGTCGATTTGCATTTGAAAGAAAGGCAGTTTGTAAAGACTGTGGAAAAGTCCTTTGTCTTGGCACAGAGCTTCCAATGCGACTTCGGTCCCCAACCAGGCAGGTAGCATCAATCGAACTTGAGTCCACGCGAACACCCAAGGTATCGCTCGCAGCGATGAAATGTCATTGCTGTCGCGACGTCGAGCAGGTCTACTACCAATTGCAAGTTCAGAAAGCTCGCGTTCGGGAGTGAGTTCTCGAAAGGCAGTGACGAAATGATCTTCATTCACCATAGTTCGGTAAGCAGACCCTGTCAGAGCTGTCAATTCATCCAGCGCACCTCTTTCGACCTTCTCGATCGATGCATGGGAGGCGTGAGTGGCTTCTGCAGTTGCAAGCATGTAACCGATCAACGTAGCATGAGCGACTTCTGGAGTACCAAGTTTGTAGCGAATCATTTCGCCCTGTTCTGTTGTACGTAGCGATCCATTTACTGTTCCAGGTGGCTGTGCCAAGATGGCTTCGGTGCTAGGTCCTCCTCCACGACCGATTGCACCACCACGACCGTGGAACAGAGTTAGAGAGACTCCATAGCGTTGTGCGACACGGTTGAGATCCTCCTGGGCGCGATATTGTGCCCATGCAGCCGCAAATTGGCCCGTGTCTTTAGCTGAGTCTGAGTATCCAATCATTACAACCTGAAGGTTGTCTTGTTCTCTTAGGTATTCTCGATACCACGGAATCTCGAACAGTGTCTGCATGATGTCACCTGCTCGGTTCAGATCTCTTAGAGATTCGAACAACGGGACGATCGGAATAGCCTTTTTCAGCCCAGACTCCTTTAGCAATAGGGCAACTAGTAAAACGTCTGAAGGTTCTTCCGCCATCGAAATAATGTAAGAAGAAGTGCCTCTTCCACCATCTCTAGCTATGACATCACAAGTCTCTATGACTTCCTGAGACTCGATCGACGGTACCCAGTCTCGTGCAAAGAACGGTCGTCTGCTCTGCAACTCCTTAGTCAGAAAGTCTTGCTTATTCGACTCGGACCAGTCACTAAACACACTTCTAGAGCTCTCTGGTTTACGGTAATACTCGACTAGTTCGTCCAGAATCAGTCGGTGACGGTCCGCACTCTGCCGTATATCGAGCTTTACTAGGTTCGCTCCAAAGCAGTGCGCTCGCCTCAACGTGTCTAGCAGCGGACCCTGAGCAATATCTTGAAGTCCGACATTCGTCAGTGAATCGAAACAGAGTCTGAGCGGAGTTTGAATTTCGTAGTCATGAACAATTACTTGAGGCGTGAGTTCCACTCGTCCCTCCACCCAATCTCGAGTAGTTCTCAATCGGCTCCGCAATTCCTTGAGGACTGCACGATATGGTTCATCCGAGTCGCCTGACGCGGAACGAAGAGCACTATCGCAGGCCGACATTGAAAGGTCGCCGATTAGTACCTCAACGTCGCGTAGGAATAGGTCTGCTGACATCCATCGAGCCAGGCGCAAGACCTCTTCCGTTATGTTGGCAGTTACGTTCGGGTTAGCGTCACGGTCCCCTCCCATCCATGACGCAACTCGAAAGGGGCTGAAGTCGGGATCCAACTGCTCGAACCCCTTACTTGTAAGAAAATCGTCGAGAGTACGACACGCGTTCGGGATTGCATGCCAGAGTGAGTTCTCGATCACAGCAAATCCCCACTTGGCTTCGTCTATTGGAGTTGGCTTTTGTTTCCGAATCTCATCCGTGTGCCAGACTTCAGTGATTAATCGCTTGAGATGCTCACTCTTCTGTTCGTGATTTTGGCCGAGTGCTCGTGCCACCTCATCGTATTTTCGAATCAACGTTCGTCGAAGCACTTCAGTTGGGTGTGCGGTGAGCACCATGTCAACGCTCGATTCAAGGATTGCCACAAGAAAATTCTGGCCCAAGACTTCGTAACTTCGTTCAAAGTCTCGTTTTAATTGACTGAGGGCGTACTGATGTTCGTTTCTCTGTTCGGCAATATTCGCCAGACTAAGGAATTGGTTGAACGCCCGTGCGATATCGACTAGTTCGGCATCGGTCAAGGCCCGAAGGCGAGTCTGCAAGCTGTTCAGGTCCACTTCCCTTTCGTTGCGGGCTTGTTTTGCGAGACTGCGGAGCTCTTCAATGGTCTGAACGAACGCTTCTCCACGAGCGTCCGCAATGACTTCGCCAAGAATCGAGCCCAGGAGACGAACATCGTCACGCAGGTCTTGAGGTATTGTTTCGAAGTCTTGACTAGCCTTACGATTCTCGCCTGTCAATCCAACACCTTAAAGTTAACGACGAGGAATAGAGGTACAAGAAAGAACCAACTGAAACGTGTAAATTGGATTTGTTGGCTATTCTAGGGTCAGAGTCTGAAAGAGTTGTGTCTCGAGTTCGAGCTACCAATGCTCATCCGTCATAGAAACCTTGAGCATGTAAACCAAACAAGAGTCGTTCTCGTACGGAATCGATTCGGGAAAGTGCTTCGTCGTCAATGTGGTTTCGTTCGTGGGTCGTCTTCACTCGCTGGGCAATATCGCGTCTCCCGTAGTGAACTTGGAGAAAGAATCGTCCATTGTGCTCGCTTGCTGGTGGCATTCTTCGATGCCACACATCGGAAACGAAGAAAAGCACGTCTCCCATTCTTGTTGCAAAAATCTGCGCTCCAAGTCCGTTGAACTTCAACTCCGTAGCGTTCCGTTGCTCTTGTGGAGGAGGCCGTCCTGATTTGTGACTTCCAGGAACAACTGCTGTTGGACCTGCCTCCAGAGGACAGTCTTGTAGGTAAATGTGCACCCCGACTGCAAAAGTGGGGTGAGGAATTTCTTCAGGCCACACTTGATCAAATGCTAGAGGAATATGCGGCCCCGCATCGATGTGCCATGAGCCCCCTCCATGACTCGACTTGCCACTGGGAGGATTTCGCCAGCATGTGTTGGCGATTATGTGGCAGTCTTCACCGAGTAGCGGCTCAATCACTTCCAATATTTCGCGGCGACCGACGATTTCTTGGGACAAAGGGCTCCGATTGAACATTTCATAGCGAAACTCATCGGCAATTTCTCGCGACTTGTTGGATCCTCTGGAATCAGGTGGTAGCTCCGTATAAACCTGTTCAATCTCGCTTCTAAGCTCGACCATTTCATGTCGTGAAAAAGCGCTTTGAACTAAAGTTGCACCGCGGTCCTCCAGTTCTCGGGTACTTGCGGATACGCACTCTTCAAGCGGCATCAGATAGCCGCCCGGCCACACACGGGTCAGCATCTGCGCAGTCTCTGGGCTATTGCGAATTCAATCACCGCTCAATACCAATAGATAGAACCCGTGCTCGCTGCAGATGACTACTATTCTCGAGTGTAAATTCTGTCAAGAACCATCCGCTCCTTTCCTGCATTGACCCTCACTCGTATGGTTAAAACGTTCCCATTCAATGTATACGTCTCCGAGCCCCGAACTGAATCTCGTGCCTTAGAGATTACAAGGGACTCTCCACTCCAGCCCACTTCGATTCTCCACCGATTGCGCACTTGCCTCCCCCACTTGTAGTCGACATAGGGTGCCTCCTTAAATTGAATGCCCATGGATTCAGCGTCCTGTTCAATACGCATAGTCTCCGCTGCTACTACGGGAAAGTCGTGGACTATGAAGGTAGCGGAATCAGTTGGATCCGATTGTCTTCCGGAGATAGCGCGCCTTTGCTCTGACTCTTGGATCTTGGAAAGGTCTGGAGTCACATCGCTTGATTCTTCATCCAATATCCAAGATCCTGTAAGATCAAATGATTGGGGAATCTCATAGTTGATGCCGGCGCATCCGACCAGGAAAACCAGCATAACTGCCATAGCTATTCTTCTAAAGGAATCTAAGTACTTCATCTCGAAATTCCTCGGGTTTGTCCAGTGGAACTGAATGCCCCGATCCCTCTATCTCGGCGAACTCGCAATCGTCCACAAGGTCGACAAATTTCTTGGCGATCTCGGGCGCTAGCAAGTTACTGTTCTGGCCACGTATTAGCAATGTGGGAACAACAATACCCGCTACGGCGTCCCAACCCTCCTGCACACTCGGCCGCCTTGTTGTCAATCTGTGGGGTTGTCGAAATGCCCGATCAAATTTGAAAGTCCAATTTCCGTCCTCAGTCCGCATGAGCGAGTGGCGAACCCGGTGAAAGTGTACGTCTTCCGGTGGAACGGAATTTGCGGCACGAGCTCGCTCGAACGCTTCGTCAATGGTCTCGAAAACGTCACCTTGACTGACACCTTGCTGAATCGCACGAATCCCTGTGGTTGCGAGTTCGGGTGCGATATCAACGATAACTAGCCTTTGCAGACCTTCAGGTTTTTGAGCGGCGAAGTGAATGGCCACAGTTCCGCCCATCGAGAGTCCGACCAAACTGTAGGCTTTCAAGTCGAGCGCTCGGATAAAGCAATTGAGATCTTCCTTCATCTCATGAGCTCCATATTGGGAATCCGCCGACCAGTCCGATTCACCGTGACCGCGCTGATCAAGAGCTAGGACTCGGAATCGCTTGCTCGCAGTTTCCGCGAAACTATCCCAAGAACGTGCATGACCCGAAAATCCGTGCAATAAGATCAAGATAGGAGCGTTATTGGCACTAGATTCCCAGTCCCGATAGTGAAATCTGAGACCCCGCATTTCGATGAGGTCGTCAGTCACTCTACTCATGAGGATTGGCGACGCCCATAATTGTTTCTTAGCATAGTTCTCTCCATTTAGTCACTCTAAGTGAATCCAGAGTACTTTTCACTAGTTCCACAAAATTATACGACCCAGCTCACAAAGAGACGCATGGAACAAGATCGAGTTGTGGTGTACGTTCTGTTAGCCTAAAATAATGTAGGGGCGTCGTCCGCCAGGTCTTCAATGTCTCTCTAGATGACTCATCTCATAACCTATTGATATTTAATCATAATTGGTCCCATTACTACTATCTGTAAAGCATAGCAATTTGAGAACAGCGATCCCGCATGGATGTCTCAGTTTGACTAAGATGCTAGAGGTCAGATGGTGAGTTCTGACGAAATCTAGAACAAGAGGCTTATGTCTCTCGCTCCATGCCAGACTAGAGCGTGCGCTTCTGGAAACAACAGCCAATCCGAGATGTATTATTTAGCAATATCATTAACTTAATTCACATAAATAAAGCTTACTCTCAATTTCAACTCGATTGAGAAAAGGCCTCAATTGCTCTTTCTCGCCTCGAGTCATGCGTCAGAGATCTAGGATTGCTTTCGATTGCGTTTGGTGACCAACCGCTTGACTTAAAACGGTCCAGTTCAAACTTTAGTACGAGCGAGCAGTTGTAGAGAATCAAGCCTTGACAATTCGTGATATTGCTACAAGTCTCGAAAATCACAACAACCGATCACCGTCAAAGTAGGCTGATTCAAGATTACATTTTGAATCAGCCCACTTGGCGTGGTTGCCAATCTACAAATTAGAGATTGAAATTGAGTCTATATTCAACGGAGTGTTGAACGCGGCCTTCACCCACCCATCATGCCTTGAAAGGATTCGTTCACGCTTCCACCGATGGAACTAAAGAGTATTGCAATCACGAGAGGAATGAGCGCAACGATGACACTCGTAACAACTCCCTTTTGTAACCAACTATCCAGTCCGTTGATCGTGATGTATAGAGTCCATAAGGCAGGAATTGTGATTGCCATAGCCCATGGTGCAGTCATTCCAAACCATCCAAGCACGGCTAGACCGTTCGCCCACTCCATTCCACCAATTGCTACCAGCACAAGCGTTAGAACTGCCCCAACAGCAATTGGAACGGAAACCCAGCAACTGAATCCGAACCAGTCGACCCAACTTGCACCTGATTGCACAATCTTGCCTACAACAAAGTAAAAAGTGCCCAGTATGAGAAAGCCGATTGCTATGAGTAGAGGTCCACCAATGAGTGCTCCGATCGCACCCATCATCCTCATCATGGAAATCGCTCCTGGACTATCCATCAATTGCCTTTGCGTTTCAGCAGCTTCCGACTGACCGCTATTCTCCATCGCTTCGATTTGTGCTTCTACAACAGCTGTGAACGTTTCGTCCGGTGTCATGTAGACGGTAATCGCCGCACAGATCCCGGCAACTAGCAATATCGTCACGAGAGGCAAGACGACCGATACGTCCTCTCGCATCTCATCGAATTCCTGTCTCGGAGAAATCAAGATCTTCCAAAGTCTTTCCACGACCCAATCCTTTTCAGAAGTGTTTCCCTCATAGTAGCAAACAAATCGTTGTGCTGAATTACAACCACCAAACAAAGCCCATGACTGAAGCAAGTCAATCTCCGTCCGGTTTGTACCGGTGTTTGTGCCCAGAACCGAGGCACTTCCTCACCGTGAATTAGTTCAGCTCGGGCCGTCTCTCTCGGGAATCTAGTTCGAGATTGGAACGCCTTGTACAACTCGACTTGTAGCTTGGTTCACGCCACAATGGCAGGTATACCCATGAAGAAGCTACCAATCAGTACGTATACGAGATAGGGCACGAGAACGACTATGACACTCGTTCCAATTCGTTTGTTACCCCAACTCCGTAATCCATGGACACTGATAAACACGATCCAAACGAGAGGAATTGTGAAGAGTACGGCCCAAGGTTGCGTCCAACCAATCCATGTGAGAGGGGAAAGTGCGTTTTTCCATTCGATACCAAGCGAGGAGATCAAGGCTGCCGTTATCACCGATCCGTACACCGTTGGCATGGCTGCCCAGCAAGTAAATCCAAACCAACTAGCCCACCCGATCCGGGTCTCGAACGAAAGGCCGGCCAACCAGTAATAAGAAGCTAGAAGAACCAACCCTATGGTAAATGTAATGGCATATACCAATGGCGCAACGAACGTAGCACTACGCCTTGCTTCGTCTATTCGTTGAGGATCCTCAATGCTACGTTGCAGATGCTCTAGCGTTTCCTCGGGCAGCACGTCGATCTCACTCTGCGCCGACGCGTGGTCTTGCAAGTGTCCTTTGTAAGTTTGGTCATCTGTGAAGTAGGCAGTAATCCCTACATAGATTCCACCACTTAGAAGGACCAATACCAGCGGCAACAATATCGGAATGCCCATGCGGAATTGATCAAACAATGATCTTGGCGAAATTAGGATCTTCCAATACCGGTTCATGATTTCATTTCTTCCCGGTAGTTAACCCATCTGCTCGTGAATTGCGTAACAAAGAAGCAGTAGACTTCAACTGGGCTCTATTTCCTGCGAGCTTGGGCAAGATCTCCCTCTTTGTCGTAAACGACTTTGCCATCGCACAAGAATGGGACAGCCTGTGACCAAAGCTTGCCATTCGATGACACGATGGGTTCTGATGAATACTGCGCCAAGTATGCTCTGCGAAGTGAGTCGGTTCGGTTGCCCCCACTGCGATGCAGTACTGTGCTTGCGAATACAACGACGCTTCCTTTGGGTACGACGATTTCTACTCCTGGATTTGTGCCGTTGTAGCCGACTAGGTCGTTGGTTCCTTGCTCGTGTATGTGATCCGCGATAGAGTCTCTAGGAATTACTTCGCCATGCGGAAGTACAGAAATCGTTCCATTTTCTCGAGTCATGTCGTCGAGAGCACACCAGCAGGTCAGGTACGGTTTGTGGGTTGTCAAAGGATCCCGAAACTTGACATAGCCCGAATCCTGATGCCATGCGAATTTCATACCCTGTTCTGCACCCTTGACGACCCACTGCTCATGAAAGAGATAGACATCAGGTCCCAGGAAGCTTGAACTAATCTGGGCCATGAGTCCGCTGAATAGAAATTCCGCAACCCGAGGTCGAAGTCGGTAGCGATTTGCAATAAAGTATCGCTTGTTGCGATGAGTGATTCCGAAGACTTCGCTTCCTTTGGAATCAAGCCACGAATCTATGTAGCCCATAAAGTATGAGCACTCTTCCCGCAACGCAACAAGTGTGCTATCGTCTATGACAGAGTCCAATATCGCGTACCCACTTCTGCGAAACTCAGTCTTTACGTCCTCAGAGACTCTATAGTTCATGGCAGTGCGAACCAGCGATGATGTCTAGTTCGATCTCCGAAACAGAAGAGAAAATTGGACCAAATGAAACAACCATCGGAATTCCCAATTATGAGTAGTCCTTCGATTACAGAACTCGTACCTATGATGATATGCAAGGATGTACAGGCAACAATCGAATTCTATCGGGAAATACTAGGCTTTGAAGTGCGCGACAGGATGGACAATGTAGGCACTTCAGGCTGGGCATCCTTAGAACGAGGCCCTGTACGATTGATGCTTGCAAGTCCTTCATATATTCCTGCTCCCAAGCCGATGCAGGGACAGCTATCCGAAGTTCTCTTCTACTTTTACACTGACGATGTCGTCGGTCTACGGGACCACATCGTCCAACGAGACTACCCTGTCGGTGATTTCGCAGTGCGGTTCTACCAAATGAAGGAAATCGAACTTACCGATCCCGAAGGACACGTCCTGATATTTGGGCAGGATACCGACGAACCGCCCACTCCCGAGTAGCAACTTCGTCGAGTACTAATCGGACTCAGCGAAGTCGAGTCCGTACAACTCCTCTACGTTGGTTCGCGTAATCTTAGTGCGCTCGGATTCAGGAACTCCATCGAACATTTCGTCAATTACATTGAGTGAACATGGCCAGGTGGAATCAACATGAGGATAGTCTGATCCCCACATGAGGTTGTCCACTCCAATGAGCGATCGTGTCAAGATCGCAGGTCGATCATCTTCAATCGTTGCATAAAACTGCCGAGACCACACCTCGTGCGGACTCTCACCTGAATGGTCATTAGTTCCTCGAAACTTGCTCTCTCGTTGAATGGCTTGATCTACTCTGTCGAGCCAGTGAGCAATCCAACCTCCGTTGAACTCGGCAACAACAAACTTGAGGTTCGGATGGCGTGTTGCCGGTCCTCTACAAATTAGGTCCACAAGCGTACGTTGGATGGCGGTTTGGGAAGAAGCGTAGTCTTGAATTGGATCTCTCAATGCTCTGTTCTGTCGGAACTCTCGAGGTGTGTAGGCATTCGTGCCTACGTGCATTGAGAGCGGGAACTTTGCTTCTTCGGCTCCTGACCAGATTGGGTCGTAGCAAGGATCGCTATAGGGTTGTTCCGGAGGCGCAGTACAAGGAATGCATCCACCCTTGTATCCCATCTTGACTACACGATCTAATTCAGTTAGCGCAGCAGCTGGATCTTGAATGGGAATTGCAGCAAGACCATAGAGACGACCATTGCCAGCGCTTGAGTAGTCGTGAAGCCAGTCGTTGTAGTTCCTTTGACAAGCTACGAGTAACTGCGGGTTTTCAAAACTGAATAGACCGAAGAATCCGGGATACAGAAATTCAGCTTTAATTCCATCTTCGTCCTGATCGAGGAAACGCTTCGACCCATCGCGAATTCCCACTCGAATTCCGTCGTATCCCTGAGCCATGATCTTGACGACATCCGAAGCAGACATGTCGTCGACATTTGGTTTTCTTCCATGCCGACGTGTTATTTCCGTATCTTCGCCATCACGCCTTCTCAATCCAGCGATACCGATTCGGCGACGTATGCCCGCAGCACCTTTCGAAGGAATGACGATTGCATCTCGATTGGTCCCTGCGTACATGATTCGTGGTGCGTCGTCTCCAAACTTGTCTGAGAGACCAATGAATACGTCTTCTGCTTCAACGACATGGGAGTCCGCCGAAATTGGTTGCATCTAGATTTACCTTCTATTCGCGCGAAAACCTAATAATACAAGCGACTTTGAACAACAACGAAGCAAATTAGACCGCGAGCATAGAATTCTTGCAACGAACTCACCCTAGAGTCAGGAACCCGTAATACAAACCGTAGAACGACACGGGTCGCCACGAGATTGACAACTGGAACTTTGAGCGGGGTTACCACTTCTCTTGTTTCCGACTTTTCTCTACGGACCCGTTGAGTTCTGTGAAATGGCTTCTAGCAGCAGCTAGTCTTCCGATTCGTTAACTAGGTGCTTGCTGAAGAAGTCGACTGTCAGCTTCTCCACGCGATTTCGGTCGTCTTCTTCATGAAAGCTATGCCCTGCTCCTTCAATCACCTCGAACTCGACGACAGATTCAATTTCAGTTAGAGCAGCATACATTCGGCGACTATGGTCGATGGGAACCACTTCGTCTTGGTCGCCATGAAGGAGAAGAACAGGGGGATCATCTCTTGAGACGAATTCGATCGGAGAGTTTTCAGCCGACAAGCTAGAGTCGAACCGCAAAGCTGGATAGTCGGACTCATCACTGACAAGCTCCTTCAGGTCGACCACCGGGTAATAAGCAACCACCGCTTGCACTCGATTCGACACGCGTTCTAAGGGGTCTTCTGCAGATTCCGATCCATCGTCGCCCGTCAATCCAAGCATCAATGAGAGATGACCGCCAGCACTTAGACCCATAACACCGATTCGATCCGGGTCTATCTCAAAGTTTTCCGCATTCGTTCTGACGTGTCGCACAGCTCTACGGACATCAGTCACTGCGTCGGGCACCTGGTAACGGGGAGAGCTGCCGTGATTGACTGCAAACACCGTAAAACCTTCGTCAGTCAGGTAGGAAGTCCATGAATCCAAGAAGTCCATATCAACTTTGTAAGAGAACCAACCACCACTGATAATGAACAACACTGCTGCATTGTTCTTGGTCTCTGGAACAAGAACGTGATAAATGAGCGCCATCCCGTCTTTGTAGCCATAGATCACGTCCTCTTCCGTTTGCGTCGATGCTGATACGGCACCAGACATGGCGACAAAGACTAAGGATGTCCATAAGGACGATTTAATTGCGAGTGCTTTCAATTGAATACTCCTAAATTCGATTTGAATGCGCAGGAGTTCTAATTTTCTAAATTCTGGTGACCGTCAGACTTTGAGGGTCACCGCTTTTCACGATCCAAGCTGCGCATCGATTATGTATGAACCATGGCAGGGCATGAAGTGCACTCACATGCTTCGGGAAGCGGTAGCAGACTTTGCTTCCGCCAATCAATGGGGATAGTGAAGTTCAAGCACACAAATCGTGATGCGCTAATATCCGCGCTACCTGAGGGGTCCTCTTCAATCGCTTCAAACAACACAGCAGGCAATGAGCACCCAATTTTTGCAACCAGTCGACGTCAAGCGTTGTAACCATCGTGCTAACGGACGAATGACTCGGTTGCACTAGGATTGGAGAACTGCAATTCCGTGCAGAATTCGCCATTCTCTCGTTTCTGTATGTTCGCTAAGATTCGGTTCCGTTCTGCGAAATAGCTTCGAGCACTCTCGGCGGCGACATCGGCAATTCGGTCATGCGAATATCAAGTGCTCGACTAACCGCGTTTCCGATTGCCGCCAGCGGTGCGACGATTGGAGTTTCTCCGCAACCCCGCACACCATACGGATGATTTGGATTGGGCACTTCGATAATCTCGGTGTCGATCATGGGAATATCAGAGCACACTGGAATTCGATAATCCAGAAAACCAGGATTCTCGAGCACACCTTCGTTGTCGTATATGTACTCCTCGTTGAGAGCCCAGCCAATACCCTGAACCGCACCGCCCTGCATCTGTCCTTCCACGTAATCGGGATGGATTGCGGTCCCCGCATCCTGAATTGAAGTGAAGTTGACAACGGTTACGCTGCCGGTTTCCTGATCGACATCCACATCTGACATGTTCACGGAAAACGCCGGACCAGGTCCTTGCGCATTAAGTGCTGCGCGACCCGAAATCGGACCTCCAGTTCGAGCAGCTCCGCGAGCCAGATCACGAAGCGACAAAGGATCCGCCTCAACATTCACTCCTTGTCGAGGCGTTGCTACTCCATTGCTCCAATCGACTTGGTCCATTTCCAGGCCCCAAGTTCTTGCGGCTCGTTTGCGCAACTCAGCAATCACCTCTTCACAGGCCTTTACAACTGCCAGACCTGTGGCGAATGTTGTTCTGCTTCCACCGGTGGTTGCACAGTACCCTGTGCTGTCGGTATCTGCAATGTTCACTCGTACTCGATCGTAGGACACTCCAAGAGTCTCGGCCGCCATTAGGGCCATCGATGCGCGGCTGCCGCCAATGTCCGGACTCCCTTCAACGACCATGACCATTCCCGAATCTGTGATGTGAACTTCTGCACTTGACTGATTCCCTCCGTTGAACCAAAAGCCAACTGCAACACCTCGGCCTTCGTTTTCACCCAGCTCTCTTTGGTAGTTTGGGTGCCGTTTGGCGGCTAACAGGCATTCTCTAAGCCCTATCGCCTGAAACTTCGGTCCGTATGCTGCCTGAGTGCCTTCCCGCGCAGCGTTCTTGAGTCGGAAGTCGATGGGGTCCATTCCTATCTGCTGTGCAAGTTCGTCGATTACGCACTCGCCTGCGTACATGGATTGAGGTGCTCCTGGAGCGCGGTAGGCCGCAACTCGTGGTCTATTAACGACGACGTCGTATCCTTCGATTAAGACATTCTCCACGTCGTAAGGAGCGAAAATGCACATGCTTCCGGCACCAACGGGACTTCCAGGATATGCACCGGCTTCATAAATGAGCTCAGCGTACATCGCTGTGATCGTTCCGTCTTCCTTACATCCGATCTTGATTGTGTTGACTGAGCCAGATGCAGGTCCAGTTGCACGAAAGACCTCATCACGAGTCATTACCATGCGAACGGGGCGTGAACTCTTCTGCGACAGTTTCAGCGCGAGCGGTTCGAGGTAGATGGTCGTCTTGCCTCCAAATCCGCCACCAATCTCACTGGCTGTCACTTTCAAGTCGCCCATGTCCATTCCCATCATTCGGGCTGTAGAGTTTCGGACGTCAAAGTGGCCTTGTGTACAACACCATACAGTTGCCTTTCCATTCTCCTGATAGTTTCCGGTGCATGCGTGGGGTTCAATGTAGCCTTGATGAACCATCGGCGTTATGAAAGTTCTCTCCACAACGTGGTCGGCGCTCTCAAATCCCTTTTGTATTTCGCCCCTGCTAATCGTCTGTTTTCGTGAAACATTGGAGGGCTTGCTTGGCTGTGTCTCAAGACCAGACGTAAACATGTCCTCGTGCAGCACAGGAGCGTCGTCGCGCATCGCACTTACAGCATCCAATACCGATTCCAAAGGCTCGTAGTCAACCTTGATGGCATTGAGTCCTTCGTCTGCAGCGGCGGAAGACAACGCGGCGACAGCGGCTACCGCATGGCCGTGATAAAGAACTTTATCGCCAGCAATAATATTCTCAGCAAATCGTTTCAATCCTGGACTGCCGGTACGAGTGTTAGGAAAGTCTTCTGAGGTCACCACCGCAAGAACACCAGGAACACGCTCTGCTTGGGAAATATCAATCGAACGAACCTTGGCATGAGCATGTGGACTTCGAAGTACTTTGCCCCACAGCATCCCGGGCAGAATCTCATCCGCTCCAAACTTGGCGCGCCCCGTGACCTTTTCGATCCCGTCAGGTCGAATTGGTCGTGTTCCTATATATTGATAGTCGATTGCTTCGCTCATTTGTCTTGTTCCTTGAGTAGCTTGATGTCTAAGCCGTCTGAGGTTGCGACGGCAACCCGATCAGCGTGTGATCCATAGCGTCTAGACCAAGTTTTTGTTGTATTGAGGTCGCCGCACCTGTCTTCCTTATCAGGTCTTCAGGTCGGTGTGCATCCGCGTTTACGATTGTCTTCACTTCGTATTCGGTCGCCAGTTCCCAAAATGGCAACCAAGGATACAGAGGAAACGGATTGTCGGGTTTCTTGCGCGCGATTTTTGCGAGCCCCAACGCATTGATCTCCAAGCCCACATCATGCTCTTCCGCAGCAGCGAGAATGTCACGACTACAAGAAATCGTATTTGCATCCCAATTTCGATAGCAAACTCCGAATAAATCCGGATGTGCGATAAATGCGAACAAACCACTCGCAATCATCGCTTGCACGTACTTGCCGTAATGACCTAGCGCTTTGGAGTCTACTGCCCCACTATAGGCACCGTGCCAGTTTCCGTAATCGTCGGTGAAGAAATGCGGACCGCCCACCAGATACTCGAACTCATGCTGACCGTAGAGTTCATCTTCGTAAAACGCATGGAATTTTGGAATATATTCACATTCCATTCCAAGCAATATCCGCAGTGAAGGATATTCCAGCTTGGCCCGATTTACCGCCGCGACATATCCTTCTAACTCGGAATAGTCCATTCTTGCCGAAATCCAGCGATTGTCTGGCAATGCGGAGTGGTCCGAGAATCCAATGGTCTCCATACCCAGATCTACGGCATGCTGACAGTAGTCAGTTGTTTCCCCGCGTGCATGTTTGCAACGGAATGTATGAGTATGAAAGTTGTGCTTGAACTCAGAGTCCAACATGTTTAACGCCGTCAGTTGGCCGCCCGCGAGAACGTGAATCTGTTGATTCTAACAAGCGCCCTCAATGTGAGGAGTAAACGACGCTAAGGAAGCATCAGCATGCAGGCACTAGTACGCATGCTCAAAGGTTGAATAATTAATCGACAAGCGTATCCAAGGAGTCCGGCATATCCTGCAGACCCGCTGATTTGTCAAGAAAATCTGAATTTCTGAGAGTCGCTACTGTATCGACCCATCAAGACGAGTGGACAAAGAATACGGTCTACTCGTCACCCATGTCTTCGCTTTCCTCAACATCGGTCATTTCAACTGATTCGGCATCTTCGACATCGGTCATCTCAGTGGTGTCTCCATCATCCATGGATTCACTCTCTTCGACATCAGTCATCTCGGTGGTGTCACCATCGTCCATGGATTCACTCTCTTCGAGATCGGTCATACCTGTTGCGGATGGTTCCTCCAAATCAGTCATTTCTTCAGTATCGGAGTCGTCTGCATCGCCACCATTTCCACCTGCACAACCAGCGAGAAACGCAATTACTACGATTGCCATACCGAGTGTTCGTATCTTCATGAGATTGTCCCTCAAACTACCTAACCATTCCGCACTATCCAAGCCAATCCGAAACATCGGAAGTTCCCAGCAGATAGAGCGTTGGGCAACACTATGTTAACACGACTAGTGCTACATGGGAAGACGAGTCGAGAAATCCTGTGGAGTTATTGGGTCGGAAGCGCGAGGAAGCTCTTTTTCATGTCGGCCTACGAGCGGGAGACGAGAGTTTCGAAGCAGATCGTTCGCCCATCCGGATCCTTCAAGAATGTCTGTTTCATTGGGTAGAACGCCGTTCTTGGCGTACTCGCTTTCAATCCGTTTGACTCAAACGAAATATGGAGCGAATCCACATCGTCGCAGATGAAGTAGAGCTCTATTTCTTGACGGGTACGACTATGGAAACTCTCACTTTCTTCGTTCGTACTCTGTTGCAACATGATCTCCGCTTGGTCGAGCTTCATGCTGCACCACATCAGTTTGCCTTCGGGCGTCCACGTTTCAGAAACGCTGAAACCAAGTCGTTCGTAGAAATCCACTGACTTCGCAATATCGTCCACCCAAAGCAACGGTGAAACGATAACAGAGGGGGCATCGGCCATCCTAGTAACCCCGTTTCTTGTTGATCAGGCCTTCCAATTTGTCCCCCTTCACAAAGTGTTTCAAGTTTGTACAAAACCTCTGTACATTTCGTTCCGACCTGAATTGGCTCGCCCCAGCGGTGTGGGGCGACATGACCACGTTGTTCATGCTCCACAGAGCATGGTCGTACCCAATTGGTTCTCCCGGTACCACGTCCAATGCTGCCCCTGCAATCTTCCCGAGGCGCAGTGCTTCTACCAACGATTCCTCATCCAAAACTTCACCTCGAGTCACATTCACCAGGATTGCATTTTTCTTCATCGTCGAGAATGCGCGAGAATCGAACTTGGCTCGAGTTTCCGGCGTGAGCGGGCAGCAAATTGAGATCACATCGGACATCTTCAGGAAATCTTCAAACTGACTGGTATTCATGACGTTGGCCACTTCAGGAGAAGAGTTAACTGGATCACAATCCAATGCAATGACTTTCATACCAAAAGCGACCGCACGCTTGGCAATCTCTCTTCCGGTCCCACCAAAACCAAAGCATCCCATCGTCAACCCGGTGAGTTCAAACTGACGCGCTCTCAGTTGTGCACGGTTGGACCAGGCGTCGGAGCCCAATGCATAGGCTCGAGCAGTTTGGCGGGTCAACATCAATAGAAGGCTGAAAGCATGATCTGCCAGATGACTTCCAACTAGCCCTTTCTCACTCGTCAGTAGAACGGGGCTATTGACGAATTCAGGAAACAAGAACATGTCGATGCCGGAAGCGGTTGCATGTACCCATCGGAGATTTCGGCATCGCGTGAATATTTCCTCGTTAATCAGACCAAAAATCACTTCCGCACTCTCGGCGTGAATCAAAGCTTTTGTTCCGTTTGCCTCGGATATCTCAGCTTGTGGGCAGGCATCAAGTATCCGTTCACGTTGTCGTTCGGTGAGTGGCGGTAGCGTCAATCCCGGAATAACCAAAATCTTCATAGATCACTATTGCCTTTACACGTGCATTTAAGCTTCTTGTGGTAGTGAAGTGTAATGATGAATGCCAATCTATTCGCCGAAAGCGGTGCGACAAACCTGCCCGATTCGAATTAGTGCAAAATTTGGCAGTACAACTTAACCGGTACAGTCTGCGCCTAAACGACGGACTGTACATGGAGGACTGAATCGTGAGGAATGGCCTGCAAGTTCTGGATACCGACGCACATCAAATGGAGCCTCCGTCAATTTGGCAGGAATACATAGATCCCGCATTTGCGGACAGGGCACCTAGAACAGAAATGTACACAAACGGCAGAAGAATGCTACTCGTGGAGGGTGAACCAATCACCCGACAAACGGGATCTTATCCGATGGATTCGCCGGAGTTTCTAAGCGCTGTTCAAGAAGGAATGAAGAGGTTCAAGTCCTCTCGAGAAGCCGGTTTTAGTCCAGCTTCTCGATTACGAGATATGGATGAACAAGGCGTAGATGTACAAGTGATCTACCCAACTGTAGGGGGTCAGTTGCTAGGCAAAGAGTTTCACGACCACGAACTATTGGCTGCGATTTGTCGTGCATACAACGACTGGAGCCTGGAGTATTGTCGGTCCGATCCGGAACGATTGTTAATGGCTGCGATGTTGCCGATGCAGGATCCAAAGCTTGCGGAAGAAGAAGCGATAAGAGCGGCCGAGTTAGGTGCAACGTGCTTCTATGTGAGACCAAATCCTGTCGAGGGCAGAAACCTGTATCACGAAGAGAATGAAGCGCTCTGGTCAACTTTGGAAGAACTACAGTTGCCTATTTGTTTGCATGACTCAGGATCTCCTTATTGGCCTTCGTACGGTGAGAGAATGGATACGCACACTTCCGGTCACATCATTGCTCACCCATTTGAAGCCATGGTCGCCATGATGAGTCTTATTTGGTACGGGACTATCGAAGACCATCCTGAGTTGAAAATCGTTCACGTCGAAGCGGATGCGGGATGGTTGCCCTATTGGCTTCAAAGAATGGAACAACACTGGGAATTCTCTGGCAATGCTGAACATCCCAAATTGAAGAAACGTCCAACCGAATACTTTAAGAGCAATTTTCTTGTGGCTTGCAGAGGAGATGAAATGACACTTCCTGCAGTTTGCGACTTGGTGGGAGACGACTACCTAACTTTCAATACCGACTACCCTCACCCAGATGGTACGTGGCCCAACGGTATGGCGGACTTGGAGCAACAGCCTCTTCATGAATCCAGCAAACGCAAGATTTTCTGGGACAACGCAGCGTCTGTGTTCTTGAACCATTCACTCTAGTAAGAGCTTGAGTTCTTCGGCTCCTAACCAATAACAAATTTAAGGACAACGCACCACGACCCATGTCTAGAGACGAAGAACAAGCGAAGCAAATGCTGCAAGTCTACGCTAACGCCATGTTGTCTACTTCCTCTGAACTGAATTCCGAATTTGGAAGGGCTGTTGATGCGGTATCAAGCTTGTCGTCAATTCTGGTTGTCACTGGACTTGGAAAGAGTGGTCTTGTTGGCCAGAAAGCGGCAGCCACGTTCTCGAGTACGGGAACTCGAGCTGCATTTGTTCACCCTGTCGAAGCACTGCATGGAGATCTTGGCATCGTAGAGAAGGGTGCGGCGATGCTCGCAATTTCGAAGAGCGGAGGCAACGAAGAGACCATAGAATTCGCGCGACAATTCAAGCAAGTGTCAGCAGGGACTGTAATTACACTCACAGAACCCGACTCTCGCCTAGAAAAAATTTCCGATATTGCACTTCATATACCCCACCTTCCGGAAATCGACGAATGGAACTTGGCACCAACAACGAGCTCAATTACGAGTATGAGTGTGTGCGACGTGCTAGCTATTTGCGTTCAACGAAGGAAGGGACTAACCGCCGAGGACTTTGCGCAATTTCATCCCCACGGCACACTTGGTCGACGTCTATTGCTTCAAGTGCGCGACCTGATGATTACGGGAGATGCTCTACCTCTTCGTTCACTCAGTTCGTCTTCTTCCGAGCTCATATACGAAATTTCATCAAAAGGACTCGGATTGGTCTTGTTGATTGATGAAGCTGGAGACTACTTCGGTCTGTTGACCGACGGCGACATTAGGCGCTTGATGGAGCGTTCAGAACCAATTGCCGAACTTGACGCTCGCGCCTGCTTTAGTCTTAGTAGGAGGGGCACCGATCTTCCGTCGGTGACTCATGGTTCGGCTTCGCCCGAAACCAAAGCCATCGAGTGTTTAGAGCAAATGCAACGAGACAGAATCACTTCAATTGTCATTCTCGAGGACAAACGACCGTTAGGACTTGTCCGAATGCAAGACTTGGTTGCCGCCGGACTCTGAAATACATGAAGTGTTAGTCAGTTCATGACGCGAACCCTGTATTCCAAGCCGTCGAACTGGTCGAAATAAAATCCTAGGTCTGGATGGTTCACCTGCGACTTGTCCTCACTCAGTGAGAGGTTCCTCTCTGCCACGTATGTCGTATGCAACGAATTGTCGACTAGTACTCCGTACCAGGGGCGATCCTTTGGCGGGCGCGAAATCGCCATTTGCTCGTACCATTCGTCGGTCGACTCAAACTGTTCGTCGCATAGATAGATCACCCCACGATAAGAAAATCTACGGTGCGTGACGATCTGACCCGCATGGAATCGCAAGTTTGTCTGCATAGCGTTATTATTGAGTCTAGTCTGGTTACGGTCGACCAAATTCTATGACGAAGCATCTTGCCTTAACGATTTCCACCTGCCTTGTGGTTCTGATGTCTACTAATGCATGGTCCGAGTCGCCTAAATTGACGGGAACGTGGACTCTCGATGAAGAATTGACCAAGGAACTGCAACCTCCCATAAAGAAAAATCGCAGAGCTGGTCAGGGACTTCGAGGTTACATTGGAGGCGGAGGCATATTGACACCACTACCAGGCGGCGGTTCCTCACCAGCTTCAGGCGCTGCTGGACTGAAGGTACCTCTTATTTTGGATTGCAGCGAGTTGACGCTAGAAGCGAGCGAAGACAAGATAACCGTTTCGTGCGTCAACGGCATGGAGCGTGAGTTCAATGTCGGAAAAGTCCATGGTAGAACCACCAAATGGAAGAAGACGCGTCTCACCGAGTTCTACCGATCGACTTCTCGTTCAGTCAGGCACCTCATCAAACTCGATAGAGAGGGCAACATGATTGCTACCGTGACACTTCAACCAAAAGGTGGTGTATCTCAGAAGTACGTTCGAGCATTCAACCGGAAACCGGCAATCTCCGAAGAAGCTAGTAAAGACAAGGAACCCACGCCCAATTCTTCCTGAAGCGATTGAACGTACAAGGTTTGCACTACTCGTTGCTGCAAGTCTTAGCAGTTCCAAGTCCTAGTTGACTCAATCCATGGTAGTTCGTAAGCGAATCCATACATTCAACCTGCTTGCACGCAACGTGTTCACACATACAGGGTTTGAAAATCGCTTTGCGTTGTCAATGGCGTGAACGAAGTACCGATTAGCACCAGAGAACTTCCATTCACGGAAACGTATGGAAATTTCGCTAATCGCCGATACAGAGGATTTCGTATGCCGCCGCATGAGTCTGTAAGCGATCCATCCGAACGACGTTCCATGTATGAACGAAGAAGGATTCGGGTGTTTGACGCTAGGCACGCGCAGCCGCAACCAACACTTTTGCGAAATGGATTCACGCTCATCAAGTTTAGAAGCGCAGTACACAACCTACTTGATCAAGACGAGGTTACTAACCTCTTCTACTCGGAATGTGCACGGATCGTCCAATCGCTAACGAGCTGCGACTCTGTCACCGTTACGCAACACCAGTATCGAAATGGCTACGCTGGTCTTCCTGTCGACCATCCAAAAAGCGCAAGACCCACACCAAACGGTAGTGAAGGCGTATATGGAGGAATCCACTCAGACGTAACCCCTTATTCGGAACCAAACTGGAAGAACCTAGTTGATGGGTGCCATTTCCAAGTCTTCAATTTGTGGTGTAGGTCCGTCAAACGTCAAACAATAGAAGTAATGCCTCTCTCGTTGTGCGATCCAGCAAGTGTGGATCCAAAGGACATGATCTGTGCCGATTCTTGGAATCAAACCATGCATCGGAATCGATTGGTGAGCTATCGTCTCGCATTCAATGAAAACCAACAATGGTTTCACTTCCCGCGCATGCGATCGAATGAGATGCTGGTGTTCAAGCAATATGATTCGAGGTGTACGCAACCCAATCTGCGTTGTGTGTACCACGGAGCCATTGAGGATCCTCACACTCGCCCCAATGCTCCTTTGCGTGAGACCATCGAAGTCAGAGTGTTAGCACTTTACGAGAAGGAGAGAGACAAAAAGCAGCGTGTATGCCGATTTCAAAATGAGATACCAAAACATCTGCCAGATGGACAGGAGTCGAAGTGGTTGGTCCAATACTCGTAAGAATCGGGTTCCAAAACGGACTCGTGAATTGAGGATTTGCCATCAGACAGGCACCTGAGAAGGAGAATTGAACATGGCCAATAGATTTGGTTTTCCGCGCGAGTGGAGCGCACCTACTCGCTATCCCGATCCGGCGGTGGAAGTTGTAGACCGTAGATTTCGAGAGTACATCCTGGGCAGTTCGTCTTTGGATCGTCTCTATACGGGTGCTCGGTGGGCTGAAGGCCCCGTTTGGTTCGGTGACGGCAGATACTTCTTGTGTAGCGACATTCCAAATGATCGCATCCTGCGGTGGGACGAGGTAACTGAAGAAACTACAGTCTGGCGCAAACCATCTAACAATTCCAACGGACATACACGTGATCGCCAGGGAAGATTGGTTTCTTGCGAGCATGGTTCGCGGCGTGTGACTAGAACGGAGCACGACGGAACCATTACAACGATAATGGACTCTTTCGAGGGAAAGCGGCTAAACGCACCGAACGACATTGTCGTTCATCCTGATGGAGCAATTTGGTTCACCGATCCTGGATATGGAATCCACTGGAACTACGAAGGAAACAAAGCTCCGTTTGAGCTCCCCACGAGAGTTTATAGGGTGGATCCTCAGACTGGCGACCCAACTGTCGTCAATGAGTCACTCGAAAAACCGAACGGTTTGTGTTTCTCTCCCGATTATTCCGTCTTGTACATTGTGGATACTGGAGCTTCACATAAACCCGGACATCCTCGAGAGATTCACGCGTTTGATGTTGTTGACGGAACTTCCTTGACCAATCAACGGACTTTTTGTGACATGGGCAATACAAGCACCGACGGGATCCGATGTGACACCGACGGAAACGTTTGGGCGAGCGCAGGCTGGGGCGATCCGAACGAAGATGGAGTCCATGTATTCGCACCCGATGGTACTTTGATTGGAAAAATCCACTTGCCAGAGGGGGCAGCCAATCTATGCTTCGGAGGGGTGAAACGGACGCGACTGTTCATCACTGCTTCACACTCCATATATTCAATATATGTAGAAGCCCAAGGCTGTCCGTACGTCTAGGAACTCTCGTCGGCAGATTCCGAGCTGTCTTCGGTCTTAGCGGCTACTGTGCGAAGCTTGAAGACTCCATCAGGGATTACAGGAATCCGAAAAGCTAGTCGCACAGGAACTTTGCGACCGTGAATTTCGGCTAGCCAAATATCAACCTTTCTAACTTCATCCTCATCGTAAATGAACTTATAGCGACACATTTCGGCACTACCTGAAAAGTAGTCTTTGCCTTGGCGAAGCTTTTGATCGGGCTTCTGTTTCCACAGCTTGATGACAAAAGGATCTTCTCCATCGTGCACAAGCATTTCGTCTCTACATTCAGAATTTGCAAAGATCGCCGACATCATGTCGATTCCCGTCGGTTTCTCCCTCTGAACTCTGGGCTTCCCCGTCTCCGAAATTACTACCGTCGAGTCGTAGATGATGATTGTCTTTCTTTCCTCTTTCTCGCCCTTCTCATCACGTTCCATCAACAAATACGCGGTAGTTATGGGATTGCCCCCTTCAAATACGCCTTTTGCTGCAAATTCTCCTTTCCAATCAAGCAGTCTCGCGATGGGCCCCGCACCTGCGATCTGGCCATCAAGTTCATACGACTGGTCCTTGATGACCAAGTGAGCTTCAAGAATTCCAACCTTAATGGGACCCACCCGCCCATCGTAAATCAATGAGAATTCGTTGCTCTCGCTCCCTTTAGTTTCGGTGTCGACCTGAGACGACAGGGAACTCATGGCAACCATAGCCAATGCGATCGCAACGAAGGCTCGTAGTTCGTTTGAACCAAGTACGACTAGTCTTTCCACTTACATTTCCCGGTTCTCATGCGTAGCTTGAAACTCAACAATCCGTCGTGTCCACCAACTTTGACTCGACGCAGCGCCAGCCGTTCTCTTGCGAAGTCTCGAGAAATTCCCTGTTCTGTCGTTACAGCCGTGCGATAGCCGGCTCGATCAACAGTTTCAATGTCCTCTTGACCGAAGATCCCGAATGGGTAGGCAAACGAATCAACCGTAGTGCCAAAGCAATCTTCTAGATCTGACTTGCTCTCGAGAATCTCGGTTGCCCGTTCGGCGGGGCTCGCATTTCTCAGGTTGGCATGGGTTATGGTGTGGGCTCCCAATTCCCAACGACCGGAACTCAACATTTGACTAATGTCCGCGTCGAGGAGCTTTGGTTCGCTCATTAATTCACCGTCGGAATGATGCATCTTTTTGGACTTAGACCAATCTCGATCGTGTCTGTCTACAACAAGATACAAAGTGGCTTTAGCCTCGTACTTTTCCAGGATAGGATCCGCAATTAGCAAATTGTCCCTATAGCCATCGTCAAACGTGAGTGCAACACACTTTCGCAAACTAGAACTGTCAATCTCCGACATAAGCAAGAACTCCCACCCATCTTCACACAACCACCGAATCTGTCTCTCGAATTCGGCCGGATCCACCCGAAGCTTGTTGAACCTAGCTTTTGGCTTCTGTCGACTAATCATGTGATACATCAGTATTCGGGGTATGGAGTAATTTACGGTCGGCCGCCACCAGGCATATTGAAAAGAGACAACTAGCGCTGCCACTGCCGCACCACCCACCAAGATCCAATTCACGATGTCAACTCTTCGTACATTGCAATTGTGCGAGCACACATCTTCTCTAATGTCATTCCGTGCGGTTTTATCGATTGGGACGACTGGCACATATCTACAATTCGTCCAGACGCAGCAGGAATGTCACCAAGCTTGACAGCTCCAACGGGAAAAACCTGTTTCAAGATCTCGCCCACTCCTCCATGATCGAAAGCAACAACCGGGGTACCAAGAGACAAAGCTTCCAAAACGGTGCGTCCAAACGATTCGGGTTTCGTCGACAGAGATAAAACGCACGAACTGACAGAGAAAATCTCTCGAACATCGGATCGCTGGCCGGTGAACCAAACGCGGTTCTCGAGATGTACAGACCGCGACACGCGTTCACGAAGTGCCCGTGCATATTGTCGATGACGCGAATCCTCTGAACCCACAATCAGTCCTCTACATGGAAATCCTGTCGAATTGAGCTTCTCCAGCACCGACAAGAACTCTTGCTGCCCTTTGAGTCGCGTTACACGTCCAGCCAGTGTGAGAACAGGAACTGCATCAGGATTGAATTCCCGCATGCATTGACTCCATGACCGCATCCATTCATCGGAAGGTCGAAAGTTCATGTAGTACTGGGATGGATCGATACCGCGGTAGATCACACGTACTCTTGACTGGTCCACTCTGGGGTAGTTTTGAAGCAAGTATTCTCGAGCTGTATTCGAGACAGCTTCGATTCGCTCGCCTCGTCCTATCACTGCGCTGTATCGTGAGACCGAATGGAGTCCATGAACGCTTGTAACAAATCGGGGACGGCTTTGACCCACTCTACCTAAAGCTATCAATGTCAACCAAGCAGGTAAACGAGATCGACAGTGAACAATGTCCACTTTCTCTTGCCTGAGAAATGCTGCAATCTGACCAATGCCCTGAAGGGACCTAGGAGTTTTTCGGGCTACTGCCATCGGTTCATGTCGAACACCCAATCGTTCAAGTTCTCCAACCATAGCACCGCCTTCGGAAATCACGATGGGTTCGTGGTTGCTTCTTGATAAAGCTGAGGCAACCTCCACGGTGCCACGCTCTACGCCTCCGCTCTCCATGCGAGGCACAATCTGAACGACTTTCACACGTGACTACACAACAAAACCAACTTTGTTGTCTTCCTACTGTCCGTAACTCGATGACGACACTAGAAACTCCAGCTCTCCTTCGGTCGAGTCTCTTTCCAAAACGCGGTTTCTATGAGGAAAACGTCCGAACCTACTAATAATGTCCCTATGGTCTTCGAAGTACTTTAGGCTGTTCTCAACATAGTCGTTCCACCCCGGATCGCATTCTTCAAGAAGGTGTTTCGTCAACGAGACACCCAATTCTTGATCCTCAATAAATTCGCTATGTTGAAAGGGGTGGTACAAGAACAAACGACCGGGCACGGATAGTTCGTGATCGAACTTCAGGCTGACCGAGCGTACTGCTACGGCTCGAGCCATGAGATCCTGAGAGAACGCAAGAGCGGTCCGACGATGAATTTGACGCGAGAATTGATCAAGTACGATCACCAATGCCAGTGCGCCATCAGCAGATTCAGCCCAAGAAGACAGAGCATCGGAACATGCTCTCTCAAAGATCTCACCAAATTTCTCGACTACTTCTTGATCGTTTTCGGGAGTTCCTCCATACCACAGATCGGACATTTCTTCGCACTTGGACGGACTCTCATGGCTATCTCCTAGCCAATAGTCAAGCACGAGACCAATCCCGGAATCATCCATGAAGCTGTCGGCTAACCCTCAGGCACTACTAAACAAGTCTCAGATTAGTTCACGAGTAGGCCACCGATTCTCTCGGAACAAGACCAAGACTTTCAGATTATTGTATTTTTGAACGATCCAGTTACGTCACTCCACGAGTTCAATGAGCTGTATGCATTGTTGTATAGCCGACATGAGGCTCTTGCTCATCGCAACTTTGTGAGGAAGTATTATTGGATTTCTTGAGAGACAGCGAGGGAATGTTAGGTAATTGTGGACACGAACAACGTATGGCGGCAGGAAACGCCCGGTATAGACGGGTGGGAACGCACAGCTCGACCCGATGACCCGAACAAATTCTTCATGGTGTCCACCGATGGCCACGTACAAGAACCAGCCGATTTGTGGCACCGTCGTATTGACAAGAAGTTTCGCGAGCGACTGCCTGGTGTAGTTGTTGGATCAGACGGCAAGAAGTACCAGAAAACAGAGGGATTTCGTCCGTTGAGAATTCGAAACATCGAATTCAAAGGAGAGGACGCCTTACGTAACGGATCGGGATCAACTCCTGAGCAGCGTCTCAAAGACCTCACAAGAGACGGCGTTGATGCCGAAATTCTCTTTCCCAACAAGGGACTGGCGATGTGGGCGACTCAGGATTCTCACTTTAGTCAAGCCATGTGTCGTGTCTGGAACGATTGGGCCTGGGAGATGTTTGGAGACTTCAATGATCGCCTTTGTCCGATGGCGTGCATCGCTTCATTAGACATTGAAGGAAGCATCCGAGAGATAGAACGCTGCGCTCAGCTTGGCTTTCGTGGAATATCCCTGCCTTGCAAACCAGTTTGGGGAGCTCCGGATCACGAAGCGTTGAACTACAACTTGCCGGAATTTGATCCCCTGTGGGCCGCGATCCAGGAAACGGATCTGCCAATGACCTTCCATGTTTCAACTGGTCGAGATCCTAGAACCTCGCGCGGAAATGGCGGCGCAGTAATCAATTACGCAGTGCACTCGTTAGCCCCCACAATGGAGCCAATCGCAAATCTATGCTCTTCCGGAGTCTTGGATCGCTTTCCAAAGCTCCGATTTGGCAGTGTCGAAGCTGGAATCGGGTGGGTACCGTGGACTCTTTGGGCACTTGACGAAGCGTACAAGAAACATCACATGTTTGTGAGACCAAGGTTGGAACGAATGCCAAGCGACTATTTTCGATCTAACGGATTCGCAACCTTTCAGGAAGACAAACCAGGACTGGATTTGGCACGTGAGCACAACCTTGTGGACAACTTTATGTGGGCAAACGACTACCCACACCACGAAGGAACGTGGCCTCACTCGGCTCCTGCGATTGAGCGAACGATGACTCAGCTATCTGACGAGGAACGTGCAAAAATTTTGGGGTTGAATGCCGCAAAATTATTCAAGATTCCCATACCTGAACGCTATCAGGTTCAAGAAGATGTCAGTCGTCTCCATTCTTTTGCCTAACGGGACGAGTTCTAGAAAACCAGTCGTTGGTGTTCATTAACAAGTAGGATTCGAGACCACACGACACTTTTCGCTATCATTTGCCGCTTCCATACGGGCTCTTACGCTCAAATCGGCGCATTTCATGCCTTCGTCGCTACGAGGATCCCTCGAAAAGACCTTCGAAGCCCTTAAATTTCGAGATTTTCGGCTTCTTTGGATCTCCAGCCTCTCTGCTGCATTTGCAATACAAATGCAGATTTTGGCCAGAGGCTGGCTCATCTACGACCTGACTGAGTCCGAATTGGCTCTTACCTATGTGATGCTGTCGTTCTTGTTACCGTCAGCAGCATTTTCTTTAGTTGGGGGTGTGCTGTCGGACCGCATTCGCAAGAAAACGATCATGCTGATCGCACAATGCCTCAACACAGTCGCTACGCTCGCGTTCGGAATAATCATCTTTGTCGACGCTGTGAACTTTTGGCACTTCATCTATTTTGGTATTTTCAATGGCACGGTAATGGCTCTCAGTATGCCTGCAAGGACGTCTGTATTGCCCGATCTGGTCGGCCGCCCTTCCCTCGTGAACGCTATGGCTCTTTCTAGTTCAACGTTCAATCTTGCCCGTGTAGCCGGTCCAACCGCTGCAGGAACGTTGATCGCCTTGTTCGCAGCCGGTGACACAACATCGACCCGAGGAGTGGGATTGGTGTTCTTTGTGATCACCGGCTTACATGCTATCTCGATCGTGGGCACATACATGCTCGACTATCGAGGCGATCCCCACCGCAAGATCAAGAAGAAAGTGCGAAGAGATGTTGTAGAGAGCATGGTGTACATGCGACGAAATCGAGTCTTGCTCGGCTTGCTTCTTATGGGACTAATTCCCATGACGTTTGGTTTCTCGGCATCGTTCCTGATGCCTGCATTCAATGCCGAAATATTGAATGGCGATCCTAGACTTCTTGGTTTTCTCGTTGCTGCGATGGGCATTGGAGCTCTGTTCGGATCTCTAACTCTTGCTCGATTGGGCGACGTGGGTCATAAAGGCAGGCTCATGTTTCTGACTGCCTATCTTTGGGCTATATTCGTAGCTCTCTTTGCTGTGTCTAGTATTCTCTGGTTTGCACTATTGTTTAGTGCCCTCATGGGGTTGTTCAGCTCAGTCTTGGGGTCGCTCAACATGAGTGTGGTTCAGCTTGTGGTGCCACCTTCGATGCGTGGACGCGTCATGGCTATTCTCTGGGCGACCCATGGACTGATGCCGTTGGGTATGATTCCTATCGGATGGTTGGCAGAATTCTGGGGAATTACGTTTGCACTGTTAACGAGCGCGGTACTGTTGGCAGGATCGACTTTTGCGTTGAGGGTGTTCATTCCAGAGATAGCCAAAATCCGACGGGGATATGACGAACCATCACGGTATCAGGATAAAACTGACCCCGATGATGAGAAGTACGAGACTCCTCAAAGTCTCACCGTTGCGTCATAGAACCGGAGTGACATTGCGACGTGGTGGGAGGTACGTTGGAACTTAACCTAGCTAGGATAAACGAAGGTGTCGCCGAAGCAGTCGGTGATCGTGAAGCGATCATATTTCGAGATCGTCGTATTACTTATTCGGAATTTACCGATCGCACACGACGACTAGCGAACTTTCTCCTCAACAACGGTGTAGGCATTCACAAGGATCGGTCAAGTCTGAGCCCGTGGAAGTCCGGCCAAGACCATGTTGGCCTCTACCTCTACAACGGAAATGAATACCTCGAAGGAATGATGGGCACGTATAAGTGCCGTGCTGCACCGTTTAACGTAAATTACCGTTATGTCGACGAAGAGCTCATCTACCTCCTCAAAAACGCCAAGACTCGAGCTCTCATTTTTCACAGTTCGTTGGCTAAACATGTCCAAGCGATTCGTGGCCATGTTCCCACACTGGAGCTGCTCATCCAGGTACAGGACGACGATACGAGAATAGTGGATGGTGCCTTTGAGTACGAGCGCTTGCTCCAAGATTCCTCAGCAAACCGCCTGGACGTCGATCTTTCTCCAGATGATCTCTACATACTCTACACCGGCGGAACAACCGGCATGCCCAAGGGAGTATTGTGGCGACAAGAGGACATAATCATTGCCGCTTTGGGAGGACGAAGAACCAATGGAGAGGTTCTCCAAACCGTGAATGAATTTGTTGAACGGTCGATCGATCAGAATCGCAAGTCGCTACCTGCACCTCCGTTCATGCACGGAGCAGGACATTGGAACGCTCTCCAAGTACTAAATGCCGGCGGCACGGTGGTGATTCAGGACGAAGTTAAGCGATTGGACGCGCAAGACATACTTGACACCATTGAACGGGAGGAAGTCAATAATCTACTCGTCGTGGGAGACGCCTTTGGACGCCCAATCGCAGACGCCCTAGCGAGTTCTGGCCGCGAGTGCCCAAGCCTCCGCAACATCATCACGGGCGGTGCCATCATGACCGCTAAGGTCAAGAGCGACATCATTCACTCTTTGCCGCAGGTCAAGATCATCGATTCTGCTGGATCTTCAGAGACCGGCGGGCAAGCCACACACGTAAGCGATGCCACTTCCGGAGCGGCCACGGGAAAATTCTCCTTGAGCGAGAATAACGCAGTCATATCAGAAGACATGAACGAAATCTTGTCTCCCGGGCATGCGGGACTAGGTTGGTGGGCGCGAAGTGGCAACATTCCTCTTGGTTACTTGGATGACGAAGACAAGACACAAAAGACCTTTCCGGTGCTCAAGGGTGTGCGATACTCCGTTCCAGGAGACAAGGTACGACTTCTCGAAGATGGATCATTGGAACTTCATGGCCGCGAATCCGTAACCATAAACTCCGGCGGCGAGAAGATATTTGCTGAGGAAGTCGAACAGGCTCTGAAGCATCACGCGGATGTATTCGACGCTGTTGTCGCTGGTCGCCCATCGGAGAGATGGGGAAATGAAGTTGTGGCGATAGTACAACTACGAGAACAGGCCCAACCGTCGGAAGATAGCCTTCTAGGTGAGTGCAACAAGCACATAGCTCGTTACAAACTTCCGAAGTCCTTTATCTTTGTGAACGAGATCTTGAGAAGCCCAAGCGGCAAAGCTGACTACAAGTGGGCTAAATCGGTAGCTGAATCTCAATAGTCAAAATCGTCCGTTTCGCTAAGTTTATGCACCAGCTATCGTCGGCAACAACCGTAGGCGTGATTGGTCTTGGATATGTTGGACTACCTCTAGCTTTAACGCTAAGCAAGCACTATTCCACCCGTGGCTACGATCTCTCCCCAGTAAGAATCGAGTCTTTACGTTCAGGTAAAGATCACACAGGCGAAGTCGAAGATTCCGATTTTGAACACAATCCAAACCGGTACTTCACAGCAAAGCTAGATGAAATGCGCGGGTGCGACATCTACATCGTGACTGTGCCTACGCCGATCGACTCATCAAACAATCCCGATCTTTCGCTTCTGGAGTTAGCAACCAAATCTGTTAGCCAAATTTTGGAACCCGGATGCGTGGTCATCTATGAATCGACGGTATATCCCGGCGTGACCGACGACATCTGCATTCCCATATTGGAAGCCGGATCGAAATTGACAGTAAATCGAGACTTTTGGGTCGGGTACAGTCCTGAGCGAATAAACCCTGGCGACAAGACCCATAGGCTTAACGACGTTGTCAAAGTTACTTCGGGGTCAGACTCGCAAGCCGCTGAATTTGTGGACCGGTTTTATCGAACGATCGTGACAGCAGGCACCCACAAAGCTCCTTCAATCCGAGTGGCTGAGGCTGCCAAAGTCATCGAGAACATTCAACGTGACCTCAACATTGCATTAATGAATGAGTTTTCTCAGTTATTCAACAGACTAGACCTCGACACTGCTGACATTCTTGCCGCAGCTTCCACAAAGTGGAACTTTCTGCCATTCAAACCTGGCTTGGTCGGCGGACACTGCATTGGTGTGGACCCTTATTACCTCACGCACAAGGCTCGCGAGGTCGGATTCGACCCCGAAGTGATCCTGGCAGGTCGCAAAGTCAACAATGCCATGCCAGAATTCGTCAGTCGTCGGATCACTCAATTATTGGAAAGTACTGGCAAATCTACTCAGGAATCCAGCGCACTTGTGCTTGGCATAACTTACAAAGAAAACTGTCCCGATACACGCAATAGCAAGTCGATCGAACTTGTACGGGAATTACGTCAGAGATTCAAGAAAGTCGATGTATCCGACCCTGTTGCCGACATGCGGCAGGAGAGTTTCCCGAGTGACATTGAATTGAACGAATGGCCTTCGAAAGGGTCTTACGATGTGCTAATTCTTGCCGTTGCACACGATGAGTTTCTAAGGGTTCCGGCGACGCTTCAAGGCTTCTGTAATGCCAACGCTGTTGTTTACGACATTACTCACAGGTTGCAAAGGTCGCTCGTTACTGAGCGGTTGTGATAGAAACTTAATCGGGCCATATGGACCTGGAACGATAGTCGTTTCTTAAGTATTAGGAGGGGTGGCTGAGTGGACGAAAGCACTGGTCTTGAAAACCAGCGAGGTTAACGCCTCCCAGGGTTCGAATCCCTGCCCCTCCGCCAACAAGCGCCTTAAACATACTGATTTACATGCACGAGCGAAAAGGTTCTAGTCCGTTGCCACGGGTTCCAGTCTGGGGTTGGAGTCTTAGTCGGTGGAGCTATGGACTTTCCGTTGGGGACTGCTCATGAGAATTCAACTGAATGAAGGCGAGTCACGGTGGCTCGAAATTCGATCCTTCGAAGCAGCAGACCAAGCAGACGTGGTCGGACTATGGCATGAATGCGACCTCGTCGTGCCATGGAACGATCCCGTGAAGGACATTCAGCGAAAGCTTCGAGTACAGGGCGAGCTGTTTCTGGTTGGTTTGTTGAACGGACGAATGGTTGCCACGGTGATGAGCGGATATGAGGGGCATCGCGGGTGGATCAACTACCTCGCGGTGACTCCAGAGCACCGTGGACAGGGAATTGGACGGTGCATGATGGACGCGGCGGAAGTACGCTTACGCGATTTGGGCTGTCCGAAGATCAACCTGCAGGTCAGACGGTCAAACACCCAAGCCGTCGACTTCTATCGTTCGCTCGGATTCATTGAAGACGAATCAATCAGCTTGGGCAAGCGATTGTTGCAGGATTGAAACACACCTGCCGGGAGTCGGGCTGGCAGCCGGGTATCGTAGCCGATGGGCTGGGGACAGTGTAGTTGGAGGCCTGGGAGGTTAAGCCAACGTGGCGGCGTGAGTTGGGAGGTGCTATGACAGACAAAAGGCTGAGGTCCTTCTCTGGTATTCAACCCTCGGGGAAGATCCACATCGGCAACTACACCGGTGCTCTCAAACCTTGGGTTGACGCGCAAGACGAGGTGGATGGCATCTATTGTGTTGTTGATCTGCACGCTTTGACAGCTTCGGATAGAGAGCCTAGGAAGTCCGTGGGAGAACAATCTCGTGAAGTGGCAGCTTTGTATCTCGCGTGCGGATTGGATCCGAAAGCATCGACCATCTTCCTTCAGTCGGAAGTGTGGACTCATCCATATTTGTCATGGGTGTTCGAAACCCAGGTGCCCTTGGGATGGCTCACGAGAATGACGCAGTTCAAGTCGAAGGCAAACGAGACGGATTCAGTGCCTACTGCTTTGCTGACGTATCCGGTCTTGCAGGCGGCGGACATTCTTCTGTACGACGCGGAAATTGTGCCTGTGGGAGAAGATCAAAAGCAGCACATTGAGATTGCAAGGGATATTGCCCAACGGTTCAACTCGACCTACGGCTCGGCATTCGTCCTCCCCGAACCTAAGATCGGCGTGCATGGAAGTCGAATCATGGCACTAGACGAGCCCACAGTGAAGATGAGCAAGAGCCGCGCTCTTGTCAATCGAGGTCATAGCATTGGGATTACTGACGACCCTGACGCAATCTCGCGAACGATCAGGAGAGCGGTGACTGATAGCGGCACTAGCGTAGACGTACAAAACGCAGGGGCAGGAATCCGCAATCTCCTCAACATTTACAGGTCCTTCTCGGGAGAATCGGATCAAGAGGCATCCGCACGGTTCGACGGGAAGGGCTATGGCGTTCTCAAGAACGAATTGGCAGAGCTCTTAGTGGATGCGCTCGCGCCAATTCGGAGCGAATACCAACGACTCCTCGCAGAGCGCTTGTACCTAAATGATGTGCTAAACGAAGGCCAGGAACGCGCGTTTCGGCTCTCGACCGAGAAAGTGGCTTGCGTACTGGAGATCCTAGGGCTTCGAGGATAGGACGTTCGCAAACGACTGACACCGCCGCCTGTCGTTCTATCGGTCGGGAACGTTGACAGGGTTGTCGAAGGTGTTGGAGAGTCGCTTAGGCTTTTCATCAGCACAACGCAATCACAATGATGGGAAGAATCTATGCATCAGACAGCAACGTCAAGGAACTAAAATACCAAACTTATCAGAAAGTTAAGTTATTTTTGAGAGGCGTAGGGAAACGGTCGAACTCAGTGTTTTGGCGGTCTGCCCGTCCGCTACCTGTCAACTCGAAGCCACTTAGCTATGAGAATCGCGTTGCTTATACAGGGGTCGCCCGTCGACTCAGATGCCTGCGACCACGCGCTGAGGTTTGCAAGAGCGGTCGTTCGTAAAGAACACACTTTGTATCGGGTTTTCTTCTACAAGGATGCCGTGCAAATTGCCACCGACCCATCAAAGTTGTCTGAGATAGGAAGAATTAGAAGACAAGCGTGGTTGGACTTTGCAACCGAGAGTCGAATCGAATTGCAGGTTTGTGTGGGAGCGGCGGAGCGGCGAGGTATTTCATCCAGTATCGAAGACGAGCCCTCCAGTGTCGATTTCGCAATTGTGGGCTTGGGACAATTCGTAGAGTCCACGATCGAATGCGATCGAGTGGTTACGTTCAACGGATGAATTCAATCCTCTACCTCATACGTGGCCTGCCCGGTTCACTAGCCGACGAGACGATCGACATGGTTCTCGTCAGTGGCGTCTTTGGACAGCCGACTACAGTCTTGTTCATGGACGACGGTGTAAATCAGTTGTTCGAACGGAACGGAAAGCACCCGAGCAACGATACGACGCGAAAGTGGTCTGCCCTGCCTACATACGAGATTGAGAGGGTGGTCGTCCACGACAGGAGCATTAAGGAGAGACGGTTGGACGCTTCACGCCTACCCGATTTCACGAATTTGGTTACGGACGCTCAAGTGGAACGTTTACTTCACGAAGCAGTTAACGTGGTGAGCGACTGATGCTCCACATAGTGTGTAGTTTGGGCGGACTTGGGTCATGTCGACCACTTGTTCGAGATCGGGATGCGGTGGTGTTCTTGGGTGGGGTATCAGCTCATGCCAAGAAAATTAGCTCCATCCCAACTTATGCCATTGAGTCTGACCTCAAAGGCGGGGGGAATCCTGCTTCACCAGAAGTCGTCCTTATTGACTACGATGAATTTGTGGATCTTGTTGCAGAACACGCAAATTCAGTGACCTGGACATGAGTGCAATTGACGCCGAAGGATTTCTCATCGACTCGAGTGCTTGGACGCGAGAGTTTGCATTAGAAACTGCAACGCAACTCGGTATATCACTAACCGACGATCACTGGAATGTCCTACAGACAGTCCGAGACTTCTACCTCAGGACAGGTGTAAGTCCGTCAATGCGACCCTTGGTAAACCTGGTACGAAATGTCGATCCGTGTCTCGCCAGCTCGATCGTTCTCGCACAAATGTTCACGAGCAAGACTTCGAAAGTGGTTGCGCAACTTAGCGGCATTCCAAAGCCATCTGATTGCCTCTAGAGAACCATTCGATCGTTATGCATCAAAGTAGAGGTATTGGACTCCGTGCATATAGGGAATTAGTGCTTCGGGAATTCGTACGCGTCCGGAAGCTTCTTGATAGTTCTCGATGATTGCGATCAATACACGCCCTATCGCAAGACCAGACCCGTTCAATGTGTGAACGAGTTCTGGACGCGCCTGAGGACCCGATCGAAACCGCGCCTGTGCACGGCGAGCCTGGAAATCTAGAAAGTTACTGCAGGAGGAGACTTCACGATAGCGATTGAATCCAGGAAGCCACACTTCGAGATCAATGGTCTTTGCACTGGCGAACCCTAAGTCGCCTCCACAAAGACTAACTGCACGAAACGGAAGTTCCAATCTCTTGAGAATGACCTCCGCATGGTTCACTATCTCATCCAAGGCTTCCCAAGAATGGTTAGGATGAGTGATCTGAACCAGTTCCACTTTCTCGAACTGATGCAACCGTATGAGTCCACGGGTGTCCTTGCCGTGGCTGCCAGATTCTCTGCGAAAACAAGGTGTGTGACACACATAGCGTAGCGGCAAATCCTCGATGTTCACAATTGCATCGCGCACCATGTTGGTGACCGGAACTTCGGCCGTTGGAATCAAAAAGCTGTCTGTATCCGATCTGACCATGAACACATCATCTTCGAACTTGGGTAACTGTCCCGTAGCCATAAGAGACGCACGATTCACAATGTACGGAACATATAGCTCTTCATAGCCGTGTTCATCAGTATGAACATCAAGCATTAGCTGTATCAGTCCTCGATGCAAGCGTGCAAGCGGTCCTCGCAAAACCGAGAACCTGCTGCCCGAAATGCGAACCGACGCCTCAAAGTCTAGGCTAGATCCTGCGACATCAACGTGATCTCTTGGTTTGAAGTCAAACTCGGTCACGTCTCCCCATCGGTATAGTTCCCGATTGTCCTCGTCAGTCTCTCCAGCAGGAACGGAATCGTCTGGAATGTTGGGCACTTCGAGAAGAAAGTCTTGTAGCTCTTCTTGAACTTTGAGAAACTCTTTACGTACAACATCGAGTCTCAGACCAAGATCGCCAACCGCGACAACCAAGGGCTCTATGTCAACGCCATCTCGTTTGGCAACTCCGATTTCCCGAGAAACTACGTTACGATCGTGCTGAAGCGTCTCCATCTCTGTTTGCAGTTCGCGCCGAGCTTTTTCCAGATCACGGTAGGATTCGAGGTCCAAGTCAAAACCGCGGATGCTAAGAGCACCCGCAATTGCTTCGGGATCTTGTCGGAACAGTCGTGGATCCAACATTTTCGAACTCCTAACTTGCGGTGACGACAAAGCAGAATGGTCGAGAAGACTGGCTAACAAATAGTTAACCGTTGAGATTGCGCATTTTAAGTATGAGGATTGCACATAGCACAGCCTTCACTTGAAGTGCTTGTACCTCTTGGGGTTAATCGCTGTGGCGCTTCTCGTCAAGTTTCCTCAATTGATCAAGCCGCTCCCGTATGCGTTTTTCGAGCCCTCGGTTGGATGGCAAATAGAAACGTTGTGCCGAAACCTTGTCCGGAAAATAGTGTTCTCCAGCTGCATACGCCGAGTCTTCCGAGTGCGCGTAGCGATAGTTTTTGCCGTAGTCAAGCTCCTTCATAAGCTTGGTTGGCGCGTTTCTCAATCGGAGCGGAACAGGCCAACTAGGGCTCTCCTTCACAAACTTCGCTGCATCACCAAATGCCGAGTAAACTGCATTGCTCTTGGGAACCGCAGACATGTATAAGACAGCCTGTGCCAGGCATAGTTCGCCTTCAGGCGAGCCTAGGCGGTGATACGCGTCCCAAGCGTCCAGCGCCAAAGTCAGAGATCGATTGTCGGCGGTTCCGATGTCCTCGGCCGCGAATCTAACAAGCCGTCTCGCAATATAGAGAGGATCACATCCACCATCCAGCATGCGCACGAGCCAGTACAAGGCGGCATCGGGGTCACTACCTCGCATGGACTTGTGTAAAGCGGAAATTTGGTTGTAAAACTCCTCGCCGCCTTTATCGAATCTTCTCAACGAATGTCCCGCTGCTTCTCGAACATGAGCCAAATCCAAGACGTCGTCATCAGTTAATTGCGCTGAAATCTCGATGAGATTCAACGAACGACGTGCATCTCCGTCGGCAAAAGAGCAAATTGCGTTCAACGCGTCTTTTGACACGATCAGGTTGGGCATTTCCATTTCAATTGCGCGTTTGACTATTGCCTTCACCTGTTCATCTTCAAGAGCTTTTAGCACAAATACACGCATACGCGACAACAGCGCTGAGTTCACCTCAAAAGATGGGTTCTCCGTGGTCGCACCGACGAGCGTGATGGTTCCGTTTTCTACATGCGGCAATAGTGCGTCTTGCTGTGCTTTATTGAATCGGTGAACTTCATCCAGAAAGACAACGGTCTGTTCGTCAGGCGTCATTCTTGCTCGCTCAATCGCCAATCGGACATCCTTGACTCCGGCGGCAACCGCAGACATTGAAATCCAGTTAGCCTGTGCATGGATTGAAAGCAGTTGCGCTAGAGTAGTCTTGCCGGTTCCAGGTGGTCCCCATAGGATCATCGAATGGATGATTCCAGAATCAGCCAGGACTCTTAGAGGCTTGCCTTCGCCGAGCAAGTGCCGCTGGCCGGTAAAGTCCCCCAGTGAACGAGGACGTACTCGAGCCGCTAAAGGTTGGTATGAAGGACTTCCGTTTGGGTCAGGATTCCGAGTTATGGCTGGACTCTCCTGTCCCGATGACTTCCGTATCAGGTGGAACTACTAGCTTAAACACTTCGTTCTCCACGTCTTCGTTGAGCCGAATATTGAAGAACTCAAACTCGATCTGAGTACCGAATAGATCAACTAATTCGATTCGTTCGAGCGTTTCGTCTTTGAACACTATCGAAAGCAGCGCGATTTGAGAATCATCGTTCTCGGGTGAAAGCACGTATCTGCTTTCATTGCGATAGATTTCAAACTCGTCGAGTTTCTTAGTATCAGAGTCGATTAAGAGATTTGCAAATGACAGTTCATTGGGATCGACTTGAGAATGCGTCAGTTGCTGAAGATCCGGATCGTAAACCTGCATTCTTGTACCAACGATAGAAACTTGCTCTTCATACGGCTTATCAACCACCCATAAGAACTTCTCAGGTCTTAGGAATGCGACTCGCCCTTCCTGCATCTCCTCTTCAGTTCCGTCGCGTGCAGTTGTCCTTTGGTGGAAGTCCGCTTGAAAGGAGTCGATTGCATTGAGTTTTTCAAGCAAGTCGTTCTTAAGTTCTTCATTGGCGAGCGAATTGCCGCAACTCAACAACGAAAGCAGGACGCAAAATGGTACGATCCGACGAAATCTAGGATTCTGAGAGAAGTACCTGACGGTTGCCCATTTCATTCGGAGCGGAAACAATCCCCGCACCTTCCATGGCTTCGACAATCCGAGCCGCTCGGTTGTAGCCAATCCGAAACTTGCGCTGAATCGACGAAATCGAAACCTTGCGAGATTGCAGGACAAAGCTAACCGCTTCTTCAAAATTCTCATCCTGTTCATCTTCGCTCTGTTGCAAACTGAAAACGGAGTGGGCACTTTGCGAGGCATCAAGACTTGTGACCTCTTCCACGTAGTCTGGTTCACATCGCGTTCTCCAGTACTCGACAACCTTCAACACCTCTTCATCGGATACAAAGGCACCATGGACTCGAACAGGTACTCCGCTCCCGGGTGGTAAGTAAAGCATATCTCCATGACCTAGAAGTTGCTCAGCCCCCCCTTGGTCAAGAATGGTACGTGAGTCAGTTGTGCTCGAAACTTGAAAACTAATCCGACATGGGATATTCGCCTTTATCAATCCAGTGATTACGTCTACCGAGGGACGTTGAGTGGCCAAGATTAGATGAATCCCCGCAGCTCGAGCTTTTTGGGCGAGGCGAGCGATGAGTTGCTCGACCTTCTTGCCCACAACCATGATCATGTCGGCGAACTCGTCGACGACAACGACAATGGAGGGCAATTTCGTAAGCGTCGTTCCATCAGTCGATCCAAGTTCTGCACCGATGGGATCCAAAATAGGTTCTCCTCTCTTCTCCGCCGCGTCTACAAGGGCGTTGTAACCAGCCAGGTTTCTCACATTGAGCGCAGCCATGAGTTGGTAGCGTCGTTCCATCTCGCCAATGCACCATCCCAAGGCTCTGGATGCATCCTGCACATCTGTAACAACTGGCGTAAGTAAGTGCGGAATGTCCTCGTAGGATGCAAGTTCCAGCATTTTGGGGTCAATCAAAATCATCCGAACATTTTCGGGTGTTGAATGTAAAAGGAGACTGAGCAAGATTGCGTTTATGCAAACTGACTTTCCAGAACCCGTTGTTCCTGCAACAAGCAGATGGGGCATTTTCTCAATATCTGCAAGGATGGGATTTCCCGCAACATCCTTACCAAGCACAACCTTGAGTGCTGAATCCATCTCACCGCTTCGGCGGACGACTTTCAAGATCTCCTGCAGCCGAACGATTGATCGTTCGTCATTGGGAATCTCGATTCCCACAAAAGGTTTACCTGGAACAACCTCCACCACGCGGACGCTTAGTACGGCCAGAGCACGAGCCAAGTCCTTTGCCAGTGCCGTAATCTTGCTTACTCGAACTCCGGCAGCAGGTTGAATCTCAAACCGAGTTACAACCGGTCCGGTGAATTTCGACACTACTTCGGCTTCGACACCGAAGTCCGCTAGCTTTGTGCCCAGCTGCTCGTATATTCGATTGATCAGTTGCTGCGAGTTCGCTGTTACCGGAGCAGCCCTAAACTCGGCTAGAAGACTGAGATCCGGAAGTTTCGCGACATCCCTTATGTGTTTTTTAGCAGTTTGTGTTCTGGTCGAGGCTCGGGGTCTTTGAACGGCTTTTGCCTTCAATTGTGGTTCTTGTCGTTTCGAATCGGCTGTGCCTCTGCTTACTGAAACAGGTCTTGATCGAACCGTCGCCTTAGTGCGAGACCGCACAGTTCTCTCCTCTAATGTGTTTGAGCCCCTTTTGCTAATGAGATTGAAAATCCATTGAATGCAGTCAATCAAGAACCTTGATCCCTTGGTCGCGACCACATAGAGACAGCGCCCCAATGTTTCGATGAGGGGTAGCCACGAAAACCGAATTAAGAACCGAATACCGAGTAGTACACCAACTGAACCGACTACCGCAAGAATCTTCACATTTACGAATGGAAACAACAGAGACGCCAAAAGCGAACCAACCTTTCCACTTGTCACTTCAATAGCGGCATTGGGAGATCCCGTCCAAGCTGCAGCCAAACAGCACAGCGAAAGAACAACGAGCAAGAATCCACCCAACGAAACTAACCCAATCCACCACCGCGTTTCGCGAGGAAGCGCGACGATACTAAGTATCTTCGCCACCAACAGGACAGGAATGACGTAGGAAACGTATCCAATAGCCAACGTTAGCGAACCTGAAAGGAATGATCCAACAGAGCCTAAGAAACTGCGAACAGCTTCATTGTTGGACGCCTGGTTCCACTCCGGATCAAGTGGAGAATACGCAGCGAGCAGAACGAAAGTGACCGCCGCGACTAGAGCTAGGAGAATTGGGTTGCGGATACGAGGCGAAATCGCAACCGGATCGAGCTTCATGCTAAACACCGTTCGTCCTCATCCATGGACAAATCGTTTTCATGTTATCAAACAGAGCTTAATTTTGAAGCCAATTAGGCAGTAAGTGAGGGTAAAGGATCGTTGTTCAACTTAGCTGGATTGACCATAAATGGGCACAAAACGATAGAGAAAACAGACTGGGAAATCGTAGATCAAGGAAAAAACCTTTCCAACTTCACCGTGTTAACATCAGGTTCTCGACTCAAGCTTCGTCGCCAAAGGACTCTCATTGAAGACTCTACCTACTTGCTTTCGGATATTGCTGATTTGCTCTCTTGGGCTCGTCACCTCTTCAATTTCGCACGCCTCGGATCCAGTGGTGACTGAAGCTTCGCCTCCTACGGTCTTGGAGACTATCGAAGGAAAGGGTCTCAAACCACTTGGCGCACTGCTCGAGTATTACAAGGACGCCAAGGGTTATATAGCTGAACCGAAAGGAGATGGACCATTTGGGTCGATTATCTTAATTCACGAGTGGAATGGAGTTGTCGAACGCATCAAGCAGGTGGCCGATGCTCTGGCAAATGAAGGCTATATCGCATTGGCCGCAGACCTCTATTCGGGTAAGACAGGTTCAAATAGCCAAGAAAATATTGCCTTGATGCGTGAAGCACGTGCGGATCCCGACGAAATCATTGCCAACCTCAACGCAGCTGCTAAGTACCTTCGAGATCGAGTTGATTCGAATGGTCAAATTGCAACCGTTGGATGGTGCTTTGGCGGTGGAGTCGCGTTGTCGTTCGCAATCGGCGGAGAGCACCATGACGGCACAGCGATCTTCTACGGCCAACTGTTGGAAGATCCTGAAGAACTTGCCAAGATCCAGCATGAAATGCTCGGAACCTTTGCGGGTCAGGATCGAATGATCCCTGTAGAGCAAGTGAATAACTTTGCGGAAGCACTGAAGAAGGCTGGAGTGGCCAACGACATACACGTCTATGACCACGTGCAGCACGGGTTTTGGCTTTATGTCGAACGCGATATGGAAACCAACGAAGAACCGGCAAAGCACGCATGGGGTCGTCTAAGCGATTTCTTTAAGCGTGTCCTCGGTTCGGACGACTAGGAACATCGAGACTGTTCATTCGGCAAGACATTGCTGTATCTAAAATAGTGCCTTCCTGAGTTTGGATAGCACAGGCGGAATGCAACAAAACAAGCTTATAGTCCTCGGATCGGGACCAGCCGGGTATACAGCAGCACTTTATGCTGCGCGTGCAAACCTGGATCCAGTTGTTATTACGGGAATCGAAGTGGGCGGACAGCTCACGACGACGACCGATGTTGACAATTGGCCCGGAGACTCTAACGGCTTGCAAGGACCTGACTTGATGGTGCGGATGCAAGATCATGTCGTCAAATACGATGTAGGTCTGGTGTATGACCACATCCACACTGCCGAATTTGCCAATGGAAAAAAGATCCTCCATGGAGACTCCGATTCATACTCCTGTAACGCATTGATCATCGCGACCGGCGCGACCGCCAAATACCTTGGGTTGGATAGTGAAGAACAGTACAAGGGGAGAGGAGTCAGTGCGTGTGCGACGTGTGACGGATTTTTCTTTCGTAATCAAGACGTTGCTGTTATCGGTGGGGGAAACACTGCGGTAGAAGAGGCACTCTATCTAGCAAATATCACATCTCATGTACACCTTGTTCATCGACGAGATGCGCTCCGAGCAGAAAAAATACTCCAAGGTCGGTTATTCGATAGGGTCGAAGAAGGCAAAGTGACGATTTGGTGGGATCATGTTCTAAGTAAAGTCTTGGGCGACGATGGTGGCGTAACCGGTATCGAAATTGAGAGTACAGTTGACTCATCAAGCTCAACAATTGAGTTGAAAGGAGTGTTCATTGCGATTGGACATACTCCCAATACTGATATTTTTGAAAATCTTCTAGAGATGCGAGATGGATACATCATCACGAAGAGTGGACTGAACGGCGAAGCGACCGCAACAAGCGAACCTGGGGTGTTTGCTGCCGGGGATGTGGCGGACCACGTCTACCGGCAAGCCGTTACTTCTGCAGGATTCGGTTGCATGGCTGCGCTTGATGCAGAGAAGTTTCTAGATCAAGCATCCAGCTAACCTACATTGGCTATTCGAAGCACTCTGCCTCAATTCATTCGTGACGACACACCGCTTGGAAACCCGTTAAATAGCCCAAAATTCGGTCCGATGGCCATCGGTGGAGACTTGTCGTCGAGCCGGCTACTCGATGCATACTCCAAGGGAATTTTTCCGTGGTTCGACAATGACGAACAACCTGTCATGTGGTGGTCGCCAGATCCCCGATGCATTCTGTATCCCCATTCGTTTCACATGTCTCGAAGCCTGGGAAAGTGGTGTAGAAAGCACGAATTGATTGCGACAATTGACCAAGATTTCGATAGAGTCATAGAACATTGTGCAAGTCCTAGACAATACGAAGAATCTACTTGGATTACTCCGAGTATGAAACACGCTTTCTCAGTTCTTCATCAAGAAGGCTATGCACACTCACTGGAAATTCGGTTCGAGCGAAGTTTGGTCGGTGGGATTTATGGCATTTCTTTGGGAAGGCACTTTTACGGGGAGTCCATGTTTTCGCTAATGACAAACGGATCTAAGGTTGCATTGATGGCTCTCTGTCAGCTACTTGCCCAACGGGAGTTTGAGTTCGTCGACTGTCAAATACCCACTGCACACTTGATCAGTCAAGGCGCTGTGATAATCGATCGCATACAGTTCTTGAAATTGATAGAGGAAAACCGAACAGAATCGACGACGAGAGGGCCGTGGGAGATTCCACCCTTTCAAGTTTTACCAAATGCTCAAGTTGCTTGAGTTCAAAGGCAACACCTGTTCTCTCATCCAATCGTCAGTTGAAGGTCATCAACAGATTGTTTGAATGTATCGCCATCTACCCCAATTGCCAATCACAGTGCGTCTGACACTAATCCAGGTACATTACGGCACGACAAGCCCTTCAAGTAAAATTGCGAGTGCTGTGCGATAGCGCAGCTATCTCATTCACAGAGCAATGCATGGAAAAAGAAGAGCAAATTGAAATGGAGGGAGTCGTTATCGACACCCTTCCCAGCACGACATTTCGCGTGAAGCTTGACAATGGGCACGTAATTACGGCCCATATTTCAGGAAAAATGCGAAAAAACTATATACGAATTTATACGGGAGATCGGGTAAAGCTGGAATTGACGCCCTACGATCTCACAAAAGGACGCATCGTTTACCGAGAGCGCTAGTCGATGGCCTCCTCTTCCACAGAAGTGGCTTCTGTGGAACGAGACTTGCGCCCATCTCGAGATGTAGCCTCTATTGTCAGACCATCGTCTCCGCAAGATATCTGTACTAATCCACCGCCTTCAGCGAGTTCCCCAAACAGAATCTTCTCCGCCAACGGACGTTTGATTCTTTCTTGAATTAGTCGCTGCATAGGACGTGCGCCCATTTTCTCGTCGTATCCTTCGACGGCGAGCCATTCCCGTGCAAGCGAGTCGACCTGCATTTCCACTTTCTTCTCGTCCAACTGAGCCTGAAGTTCGGTGAGAAACTTGTCAACGACGGTCTTGATAACCTTCATCGGGAGCGAATTGAACTGAATAATCGCGTCCAAACGGTTTCGGAACTCTGGCGTGAACATCTTCTTCAGAGTTTCCATGGCATCAGTAGAGTGATCTTGTTCATCGAATCCAATCGAGGCACGCGCCGCTTCTTGAGCTCCCGCATTCGTGGTCATTACAAGGACGACGTTGCGAAAGTCTGCTTTACGCCCGTTGTTGTCCGTCAAGGTTCCATGGTCCATCACCTGGAGCAACAAATTGAACACCTCTGGATGGGCTTTCTCTACTTCATCAAGCAAAACGACACAGTGAGGATGTTTGGTCACAGCATCGGTCAACTGACCACCTTGATCAAATCCGATATAACCCGGCGGAGCGCCAATCAGTCTTGAGACGGTGTGCCGTTCCATGTACTCGGACATGTCGAACCTAAGAAGCTCGACCCCCATAATGATCGCCAATTGACGACAGACCTCGGTCTTACCAACTCCAGTGGGACCCGAAAAGAGGAACGACCCGATTGGTTTCTGTTCTGATTGGAGACCGGCTCGAGAGAGCCTAATTGAAGATGCAAGAGTATCTATAGCCTGATCCTGACCGAAAACGGTCATCTTTAGCTTTTCATCAATGTCTCGCAACGCCTCTTTGTCAGAGACAGTCACCTGGGTCGAGGGAATTCTTGCGATTCTCGCAACAACTTGCTCAACATCGGGTGCGCCAATTGTCTTTTTGCGGCGTTTGGTAGACACCAATTGCTGTGCCGCACCTGCTTCGTCAATCACATCGATAGCCTTGTCTGGCATGAACCGGTCCGTGATGTATCGACTAGAGAGTTCCGCTGCCGCTCGAAGTGCACGATCCGTGAATCGGAGCTGGTAGTGGTCCTCGTAGCGCAGCTTCAGGCCCTTGAGTATCTTGTACGTGTCGTCCACCGATGGTTCGGTGATATCAATCTTCTGAAATCTACGCGATAGTGCCCTGTCCTTGTCGAAAACCCCTCGATACTCCGAATAGGTTGTAGATCCCATACACCGAATCTCGCCCGACGCCAGCAACGGCTTCAGCATATTCGACGCATCCATTACACCACCTGATGCTGCACCCGCACCAATGATCATGTGGATTTCATCGATGAAGAGAATGGTGCCTTCCTTGGATTTCAGTTCTTTGAGTAGGAGCTTGAATCGCTTCTCGAAGTCACCTCGGTACTTGGTCCCAGCCAATAATGAACCTAGGTCTAGTGCAAAGACAGTGCATTCCTGCATGATGTCTGGAACGTCCTTGTCTACGATCCGCTTAGCCAATCCTTCCGCGATCGCGGTCTTTCCGACACCAGATTCGCCTACTAGTAGTGGGTTGTTCTTTCGTCGGCGACACAATATCTGCAACACACGATGCAGCTCTTCGTCGCGACCCACAAGTGGATCAATAAGCCCCGACTTTGCCGACTCGTTTAAGTTTGTCGCGAATGCTTCGAGTGCAGATGCTTGTTTTTGCTTCTCGCCCTGCTTTGACTCTGCATCGGTTGGCGTTTCTTCAACGCTTTCTTTCGCTGTCTTGGAAACACCATGAGCAACGAAGTTGACTACATCAAGTCTGGTTATGTCTTGTTTACTTAAGAAGAAAACAGCTTGTGATTCGCTTTCGTTAAAGATTGCTATCAACACATCTCTGGCGCTGACTCTCTTGGGATGCTTTGATGCCGTGGATTGAACATGAAAGAGAGCTCTCTGAACCACACGCTGCAAACTACCCGATTGCTCTGCGTTCCTTTTCGTTCCTGGTGGTAGCACAGGCATGAACTTGCTCAGATACGACTCCAAGTCTTTTCTCAGGGTGTCTATGTCTGCATCCACGTTCTCAAGCACTTCTCGACAGTCTTCGTTTTCGAGCAGAGCAAGCAAGAAGTGCTCGACCGTGACAAACTCGTGCCGATTGAGCCGAGCGTACGCCATGGCTTTGTCAAGCGAAAAGATTAGATCCTGAGTAAACATCGAACTAGTCCGTGTCCGTTCTCTCTACTGTGGATAGTAATGGATAATTCATACTCTGGGAAAACCTGTTTACTTGATCGCACTTGGTCTCGGCAATGTCGCGTGGATAGATTCCAACAACTGATTGCCCCACGGTGTGAATCGTCAGCATGACCCGATAAGCCTTATCCTCGTCCATCCCAAAGAATTCCTGTAGCACAATTACTACAAACTCCATAGGTGTGTAGTCGTCATTAAACATGACGACTTTGTACATCGGCGGTGGCTTTGTCTCTTCACGAACCTTTTCAACTACTGCCAGTCCTTCCGATTCGTGAGTTAACTCATCAATTTCGTCGAAGTCGCTCACTGCAGTTTTCCTGAATGCCACCTAATGTCAAATGGTGTTCGTCTACCAATAATTTACCAAAGATTGCAAACTCTGTGACAGTTACTGGCTACGTCGATGTAAGCTTCCGATGGTCCAGACGCTCAATTACGCATTGTCATTGCTTGCAATTGCTAGCTTACTTGGACTGATATGTTAGTCACATCTCTTCGATGATGGCATCGCCAAATTCGGAGCACTTGAGCAAGGTGGCGTCAGACATCAATCGTTCAAAGTCGTAGGTTACAGTCTTGTTCCCGATTGCTGCTTCCATTCCTCGTACGATCGCATCAGCCGCTTCCTTCCACCCGATATAACGAAGCATCATTTCGGCAGAGAGTATCAGGGAACCCGGATTCACTTTGTCCTGACCAGCATATTTGGGTGCAGTGCCGTGCGTCGCCTCGAAAACGGCAACACTATCGCCAATGTTTGCCCCTGGGGCAATTCCAATTCCTCCAACCTGCGCGGCAAGTGCATCTGAGAGGTAATCCCCGTTCAAGTTCATGGTGGCTATCACGTCGTACTCGTCGGGTCGAGTGAGGATCTGCTGCAACATTGCATCTGCAATAACATCCTTAATCACAATCTGTTTCCCGGTGGAAGGATTAGTTAGTTCGTGCCAAGGTCCACCATCCAATTCCGTTGCGCCAAATTCACGTGCGGCCAAAGCGTAGCCCCAATCCTTGAACGCCCCTTCCGTGAACTTCATGATGTTCCCCTTGTGTACAAAGGTCACCGAATCCCGATCTTCGGCTATGGCATATTGAATGGCCTTTCGAACAAGGCGTTCGGTGCCCTCGACAGATACAGGTTTGATGCCAATTCCGCAGTGTTGAGGGAATCGAATTTTTTGAACCCCCATTTGATCGCGTAAGAATTGCAGTACACGCTCTGCACCTGCACTATCGGCTTCCCACTCCACTCCAGCATAAATGTCCTCCGTGTTCTCTCGAAAGATGACCATATCGGTCTTTTGAGGTGCAACAACGGGGCTTGGGACACCGTTAAACCATCTAACAGGTCGCTGGCACACGTAGAGGTCGAGTTGCTGTCGAAGTGCTACGTTAAGGGACCTAATTCCACCGCCGACTGGAGTTGTCATTGGTCCTTTGATGCCAATCTTGAACTCTGTTAGAGCATCTAGGGTTTCCTGAGGCAACCACTCATCTTCGCCATATACGTCAAGCGACTTTTCTCCCGCATATATCTCCATCCAAGCGATCTTTCGACCAGAGTTGTAGGTCTGCTCTACAGCCGCATCCACAACTGCTCTCATCACTGGGCTGATGTCAACGCCAATGCCATCTCCCTCTATAAAGGGAATGATTGGATTTTCGGGTGAAACCACTGAACCGTCTGGCGCATTTTGGATCGGTTCGCCCTCTGTAGGTATCTTAATATGCTGGTAATTCAAGTGATTTCGCCACCGCAAAAAAAGCGGATTATAGTGGTATCGAATTCAAAGCTGAAAATTGACCGCTAAACGATTCGCGGAACCCAGTGATAGCCACGTCTTAAGTCCTCATTCGTTCGAGAGGGGCCGACTACATGGACTTCGGCATGAGATCGTTCCCAAATGAAGACTATGTGCTGAAAAAGTGACGCCAACCCGGTACGCGTCTAGTTACTAGCTTTACGTAGCTATCTCCTTGAGACACCTATGCTATCAGATAAAACTCTAATGAAAAGTGCTTTGCTCAATCGGTAGTTTGTGCGAGACACCAGTACTTAGATAAGTGAAAAACCTCGGGCTCTTCTTATCTGTCGCTCAACCAACTAGATGTGCGTTTGTAATCGTCGGTTGTCGACTCAACCCATTTGTCCGACGATCGTCCTATCTCCTTTTTCCAGAAAACCGCTTCGGTCTTAAGCAAGTCCATGATGTACTCACAAGCAGCAAAAGCATCACCTCGGTGGGCGGAACCAACCAGTACCAACACAATCTGTTCCCTCGCCTCAAGTTTACCCACTCGATGGATGACAACAACATCTAGCAATGACCACTTTTCTTGTGCACTATTGACAATGTTTTCTATGCTCTTTTCAGTCATACCGGGATAGTGTTCCAAGTACAAACCTAACAATTCGTCGTCCTTCAGGTCTCGCACGAGACCTGCGAATGCGACTAATGCACCTCCCTGTCCGGCCAATCGTTCACGACATTTCCGCCATTCGTCGTCAATGCAAAAGTCGCGTTCCTGAATACGTACGTCGATCAATCGGTTAACCCCCAGTGACCTGTGGGAAATAGGCAATCTCATCGTTGTCGTGCAGTTCCACAACACCGTCTAACATTTCGAGATTTACTGCCACTCTTACGGAGTCTCCCTGTAGCAAAGAGATTGCCTGATCATCCAACTGGGGAGATAGAGCTGTCGGCAACGAGTCAGATGTGCTCCCCTCGGGAAGTCTCACTTGAATTTCGTCAGAACCAATTTCCTCGCGCAACGACGCGAAAAACAACACTCTTACTTTCATTTAACGATTTTCTTCAGACTGCCAAAATCCCGACTTTCCCCCAGATTTCGAGACCAAGCCAACATTGTTGATACGAATTCCCTTCTCAACACTCTTGCACATGTCGTAAATGGTTAGTCCAGCAACCGAAACCGCAGTTAATGCCTCCATTTCCACGCCAGTGCGCCCCGTAACTCTGCAAATGGCTTGAATCTTCAGACTAGTGGAATCAGCTTTGTCGAATGAAATCCGAACCATTGATATCGGTATCGGATGGCACAAAGGAATGATGTCGCTTGTCCGCTTTGCCGCTTGAATTCCTGCGATCCTCGCAGTAGCAAGTACATCTCCTTTGGGGACTCGACCATCGAAAATCATGGATAACGTGGTTGGTTGCATGTGAACGAGCGCTTCTGCAATTGCTTCTCGTGAGGTGACCCGCTTTTCCGAGATATCCACCATTTGGGCATCACCCTTCTGGGTCAGATGAGTCAGTTTCGACATAGTGACCCCTTAACTAAGCTTGCATGGCTCACAGAGTGTTCTCCGTTCGTTCGCAACAATACAATACCAATTATTGTCGCATTTCAGGGCAGTGGGACGACACCACTATGGAGTCGATCGTTGTTGGGCTATCTGGCGGAGTCGATTCCGCCGTTGCTGCCATGTTGCTGAAGCGCAAAGGCTACTCGGTGTCCGGACTATTCATGAAGAATTGGGATGAAGACGATGGTACGAAGTACTGCACTGCCACCGAGGACTACGAAGATGCCCAAAGAGTCGCGGAAACGCTCGACATTCCTCTCGACACGATCAGTTTTTCGGCTGAGTATTGGGAACGAGTCTTCAAGGAATTGATAGAAAGCTACAACTCGGGGCTCACACCCAATCCCGACATTCTCTGCAACCGAGAGATAAAGTTCGGATTGTTCTTAGATTACGTCGAGCAATCAACAGATACACACACCATCGCAACCGGACACTACGCCCGAGGCGAAGGCTTAGGAAACCGGTTCTCGTTATTTCGGGCACGAGATAAATCGAAAGACCAAAGCTACTTTCTCAGTTACGTGGACCGCAAGCGACTGGGCAGCTGCATGTTTCCACTTGCGAACAAAACCAAGATGCAAGTTCGACACTTGGCACAATGCAACGGATTGCACGTCTACGACAAAAGGGACAGTACGGGAATATGCTTCATCGGAGAACGACGATTCAGGGATTTCCTGGAGAGGTACATTCGACGCAATCCAGGCGAGATTGTCGATATACAAGGACGCATATTGGGCGAACACATAGGTTTGGCTTACTATACATTTGGACAGCGCAAAGGGCTCGAAGTCGGTGGGCAACAAGGAGCTCTAGAGTCGCCATGGTACGTGTTAGAAAAGGACGAGAAATCTAACCGTCTGGTAGTGACACAATCTCAAGATGCCCTTCTAAACTGCGAACTGAAAGCTATAGAGGTGAACTGGCTTGTCGATGAAGTCAAACCGTACCAACGGTGCGAAGCCGCTGTTCGGTATCGCCAGAAACCATCGCCCTGCCAAGTCTCGATGAACACAGACAACGAACTTCATGTGAGATTTGATCGACCCCAACGTGCCATTACACCGGGACAATTTGTAGCGCTGTACGACGGAGATTGGTGCCTTGGAGGAGCTCGTATCGTGCAAGTGCTCGGTTAGACCAATGGTTGAACTACCTTTCGACCCTCTGTCCGCAATCAGTCCGCTCGATGGACGCTACCACAAATCCGTCCAGGACCTTGCGCCTTTTGCAAGCGAGTATGCACTCATCAAGTATCGAGCTCAAATTGAGGTCGAATGGTTCTTATTTCTCAATCAATCAGGCCAGATCCAAAATTTTCAACCTCTTGCCAATGACCAGGTCGAGAAGTGTCGAGGGATCTGGCGTGGCTTCTCGCTTGAAGATGCAAAGGAAGTCCGAAGAATTGAGTCCGAGACCAATCACGACGTAAAGAGCGTGGAGGTCTTTATTCGACATAGACTAGCGGACATTGGTCTAGAAGCATGTTCAGAAATGGTTCACTTTGGATGTACATCGGAAGACATTAACAATCTCGCATACGGGCTCATGATTCGGGATATCCGAAACGACGTGCTCGTTCCTGGTTTAGACGAATTGATTTCCGAAGTCGTCCAAGTTGCAGAGCCGGTAATCGACGTTCCCATGCTTTCACGAACACACGGCCAGAGTGCTTCTCCAACGACAGTTGGGAAGGAATTGGCAGTGTTCGCGTCTCGACTCAATAGCTGGTCGAGCCGATTGAGCGAAGAGACTATCTTCGGAAAAATGAACGGAGCTGTTGGAAACTACAACGCACACACAGCAGCTTGTCCTACTCTTGACTGGATTACGACAGGCAATACATTCATTCGATTGCTTGGACTCGAACCCAGCGAGATCACAACACAAATAGAGCCTCATGACTACATTGCAGCTTGTCTCAACGAAATTAGGGGCGCAAACATCGTCCTATTGGACTTAGTGCGCGATGCCTGGGCCTATATATCGATTGGGTACTTCCAACAAAAGAGAGTCGCTAACCAAGTGGGGAGTTCAACGATGCCCCACAAAATCAATCCTATCGACTTCGAGAACGCTGAGGGCAATATTGGGGTAGCCAACGCAGTTTTGGCACACCTAGCCGAAAAGCTTCCAGTTTCTCGATGGCAACGTGACTTGTCTGACTCAACTGCAATTCGAAACATGGGTAGCGCGATCGGACATTCACTACAGGCCTATCGAAGCGCTCTGCGTGGGCTCAAGAAGATTCAAATAGATCGCAGTCGGATAGACGAGGATTTGGCAAACTCCTGGGAAGTACTGTCTGAGGCGGTGCAGACAATCATGCGAGTTGAAGGCATTTCAGATGCATACGAGAAAGTCAAGAAACTCACTCGGGGAAAGCAGCTTACAAGGGACTACTACTTGGAACTGATTACAGGCCTCGGCCTCTCAGCTGACGCAGTGGTGCGACTTCAAGAGCTCAAACCCTCCACTTACGTGGGACTTGCACCACAAATAGCCCAGCAAACGCTAGAAAATGTTCGAGCATCAATTGCGAACCGATGAATGAGTACTAAAGTCAAAGTTCAGGAAGTGGGTTGGGATGAAAACTCTCCAACTCTCATTGCTATTCGAACCGAGGTTTTTGTTAAGGAGCAAAATGTTCCTGAAGACTTGGAAATAGACGGAATGGACAGTGACTCTTATCACTTCCTAGCATCTTTGCCTGACGGAAAGCATGTCGGAACCGCTCGACTGTTGAAGAGTGGCCAGATCGGTCGAATGGCAGTTCTCGAACCGTACAGAAATGCCGGAATTGGCCAGCAATTGTTGGAGTGTGCAATCGCTAAGGCACGCAGCATGGAATTTGAAGAAATTTTTCTTCACGCTCAAATTCAAGCAGTCGACTTCTATCTGCGAAATGGCTTCGAGGTGTTCGGCCCAGAGTTTGACGATGCGGGAATCAACCATCGAGCAATGCGCTATATCGGAGTTTCCAACTAGACTGGTTGCATAACTAGCCAACAAAACAGAACTGTTTTTCACTACCTACAGTCATTCCGGTCGCTAAAATTCCCACTTTGCGTACCTAAGGAACTGACTTGGCTCTTCACTACGTACCACGAAAACCCCGTTCAGAACAGATTGTTGAACTAGAAAAGGAATGGGCAACTCACCCTCGCTGGACCGACGTAAAACGTGGCTACACCGCTGAGGACGTTGTAAGACTGCGAGGAACAATTCCTCATCGAAGCATGCTGGCAGCTCATGGAGCCGACAAATTGTGGGCACTCTTGGAAAACGAACCTTTTGTAAATGCTCTAGGTGCTCTGACAGGAGGACAAGCTGTTCAGCAGGTCAAAGCGGGAATCAAAGCAATCTACCTCTCAGGTTGGCAAGTTGCGGCGGACAACAATACTTCGGAGACGATGTATCCCGATCAGTCTTTGTATGCCGTGAACTCGGTGCCGTCCGTTGTGAATCGAATCAACAACGCTTTTCGTCGTGCTGACGAAATTCAATGGTCAAAAGGAGTCGATGACGGAACCGACTATTACGCACCGATCGTTGCGGATGCGGAAGCGGGATTTGGAGGAATTCTCAACGCTTTCGAATTGATGAAATCGATGATTGCTGCAGGCGCTGCAGGCGTACACTTCGAAGATCAACTTGCATCTGTGAAGAAGTGCGGACACATGGGTGGCAAGGTCTTGGTTCCAACCGTCGAAGCCGTTCAAAAGTTAATTGCAGCGCGACTTGCTGCGGATGTTTGCGACGTGCCGACACTTCTGATGGCAAGGACTGATGCCAACGCAGCGGCAATGGTGACCAGCGACATCGATGAGCATGACAAGCCGTTTCTAACCGGAGAACGCACTCCGGAGGGTTTCTATCGGTCGCGCGCTGGACTCGACCAGGCAATTGCTCGGTCGCTTGCTTATGCTCCATATGCTGATCTTATTTGGTGCGAAACCGCGGTTCCATCAATAGAAGAGGCTCGAGCGTTCGCCGATGCTATACATCGCGTATATCCAGATCAAATGCTGGCATATAACTGTTCTCCAAGCTTCAATTGGAAAGCTAACCTTGACGACGCATCGATTGCAAGATTCCAACGTGAATTGGCAGCAATGGGCTACAAGTTTCAGTTCATCACGTTGGCAGGAATTCACAGTATGTGGTACAGCATGTTCCAACTAACGAAAGACTATGTCGACAATCAGATGTCTGCATACGTCGAACTACAAGAGAAGGAGTTTGCCGCAACGGATCGCGGATACTCATTTGTGAGCCACCAACAAGAAGTGGGCACCGGCTACTTTGACGAGGTAGCAAATGTAATTCAAGCAGGCGAGTCGTCCGTAACCGCATTGACTGGATCAACCGAAGAGGCACAGTTTGAGCACTAGAGCAAAACTTGTGCTCAAATGGGAGAAAGTCACTAAACCGTCAATGTAAGCCTGAGCGCAAGAGTTGTGCCAATCCCAAACCTAATCTCTGGATTTTGAATCATGCCCACACCCGCCCAAGTAGCTGTACTCCCGATTGAAGAAGCTCCGTTGGATGTTCGTGAAGTCGACTTGCCGGACCCCAATCCATCTCAAGTGGTAGTCAAGCAGTTTGCGTCTGGCATATGTCACTCTCAACTCCACCAAATGCGAGGTCCAAGAAGAAATCCGACTCTTCTCGGTCATGAATCGACAGGTGTGGTAATTCAAAAGGGCTCAGATGTGAGTCATGTGGAGGAAGGCGACGAAGTCCTCGTAACGTGGGTTCCTCGAAATGCCCGACAGGACCCGTCGCGAGCAACTCCCGCAACTCTAAATCTCGATAGTAAGACAGCCGTATCCCAAAACGTGTTTACTTGGGCATCCCACACAATCGCCGACCAGCGATTCGTTGTGAAGACCGAACCAATGACTGACAAGCACTCAACTTCCATCATCGGCTGTGCAGTTATGACGGGTGCGGGCGCAGTCATAAACACCGCTGACGTACAGGCAGGCGAATCGGTTGCTATATTTGGTGTGGGTGGTGTCGGTCTTTCGGCGGTTGTTGCCGCGAGTGTACGCGGCGCAGACCCAATCATTGCGGTCGACCTGGATGAAGACAAGCTGACGTTCGCGAAGAAGTTCGGCGCAACGATCGGCATTAACGCCTCCAAGCAGGATCCCGTCAGAGCGATTCATGAGCTCACCGTGAATCCCAATGAAGTCAGCATTGCTGGCCGCGAGGTCAGCGGCGTCGACTATGCGTTCGATTGCATAGGATTGAAAACTACGATGGAACAAATCGTTCCAGCAGTTCGGCCTGGCCATTTTGGTGCACGACAAGGAGGAACCGCAGTTTTGGTGGGTGTTCCTCACACTACTGTGGAATTGCAAGCGGGGGAGATTCTCGGCACCGAGAAGCAGTTTCGCGGTTCAATAGGTGGATCTTGTTCGCCCGACACGGACTTTCCGGTATTTCTCGATTGGCACCGGGAAGGTAAGTTGGATCTTGAGTCGCTCGTAACCGAGACATACTCGCTTCAAGACATCAACGAAGCAACAGCCGCTCTAGCAGAGGGCAAAATCGCGGGTCGGTCGATAATCGTTTTTTGAAGTGCTAGTTCCTCAAGAGCTCCATAAATTCGAGCACTGACTTTCCTACAAGCTGATCATGATCAAGGCAAAGAGTCTCGATTTGTGATGCACGAGAATCTGAAAAGCACGTACGAAGGTTCTGTGCAAATTTCTTCTCTAACTTTGGTATCCCCTCATTTCGACGTAGGCGATGACCAATTGGATACTCGACTTCCTTTTCGACCTTCGAACCATCCCTAAAGACCACTTCTACGTGATTCGCAACGGATCTCCGATCAGGATCGAGATATTCACGACTATAACGAGGATTCTCCACCACGAGCATTAGGTCACGCAACTTGTCGACTCTCGGATCTGCCGCGGTCTCGTCTTCGTAGTCCTCTGCGACTAGGTCTCCTTTGAGCAATCCAATGGCGGTCATGTATTGCAAGCAATGATCCCGGTCAGCGAAATTGTTGAGCGAACCTGTTTTACTGATGATTCGAATTGCAGATTCATGGGTTCTCAGCACGATTTGCTCTATTTCGTCAATGCGGTTTGCCACGGTTGGATGCAAGTGAACTGCGGCCTCGACGGCCGTTTGAGCGTGAAATTCTGCTGGATACGAAATCTTGAACAAAACATTCTCCATCACATAGCTTCCGTAAGGTCGCTGGAATGAGAATGGTTTGCCTCCAAAAGACACATCGTAGAATCCCCACGTCGGTGCCGAAAGCGCGCTTGGGTAGCCAATCTCACCCTTCAACACGAGCATTGCAAGTCGAACTGCTCTGCTAGTTGCGTCACCCGCAGCCCACGACTTACGCGGACCGGCGTTCGGTGCATGCCGATAGGTTCGCAAACTGGACCCGTCGATAAACGCATGGGAGAGCGCATCGATGACCTGTTCTCTTGAGCCTCCTAGCATTCGAGTGACAACAGCAGTAGTTGCCACGCGAACGAGCAATACATGATCCAAACCGACCCTGTTGAAACTGTTCTCGAGAGCCAAGCACCCTTGAATTTCATGTGCCTTCACCATTGCGCACAACACGTCGAGCATGGAAAGCGGAGTTCGGTTTTCGACGTTAGCTTGTTGACTCACAAAATCCGCAACAGCTAGGATTCCTCCCAAATTGTCCGAAGGGTGTCCCCACTCCGCCGCGAGCCAGGTGTCGTTGAAGTCCAACCACCGAATCATGCAGCCGATATCCCATGCTGCCTTAACGGGATCGAGTACATAGTCGGTTCCCGGAACGCGAGCGCCATTTGGGACGATGGTGCCCGGTACGACAGGACCCAATAGCTTTGTACACTCGGGGAACTTCAGGGCAAGGAAACCGCACCCTAAGGTGTCGATCAAGCAGTGCCGCGCGGTCTGCAATGCTTGTTCGGAAGTGACGTTGTATTCGCAGATGTAATCTGCCAAGTCCTGCAGGACTTTGTCCGGCTCAGGCCGAACACTTGAATCTACATTTGCTGACATCGTTGTTCTTGTTGACCGCAGGCGGCCAAGCTATCTCTCGGCCAGTTTGGGAAATGGTCTGGGGCCTGAGCCCACATACTCCGCACTTGGTCGGATAATGCGATTGTTTTCTCTCTGCTCCATCACGTGTGCGGTCCATCCAGAGACCCTCGAGCACACAAATATAGGAGTGAAGAGCTTGGTTGGGATACGCATGAACCGATACGCGCTTGCATGAAAGAAATCTGCGTTGGCAAAGAGTCTCTTTGTTCTCCACATGGTCTCTTCAATCGCACACGAAACATCAAAGATCCTCGTATCCCCCACCATTTTCGCTAGTCTCTCAGCCCACTGCTTGATGATTGTGTTACGCGGATCGGACTCGCGATAGATCGCGTGTCCAAATCCCATAATCAATTCCTTACGTTCGAGCATTTGCAGAATTTCTTCTTCAGCTTCTTCACGAGACTCAAACCGATCAATCAGCTCCATTGCAGCCTCGTTTGCTCCTCCATGCAATGGACCTCGTAGAGATCCAATGGCACCGGTGACACAAGAGTGCATATCGCTCAAGGTGGATGCACACACGCGTGCAGTGAATGTGGACGCGTTAAATTCGTGCTCTGCATACAAGATCAGGGATACATCCATGACCCTCGCAAATATTTGGTCGGGAACCTCACCCAACAACGTTGCAAGGAAGTGTTCGGCCACAGAATCCACATCAGTATCGACATCTACTCGAACTCCATCATGGCTAAATCGGTACCAGTAGTTGATGATTGACGGACAAACCGCCAGTAGTCGATCCGCCACGTTCTGCTGAAAGGTACTATCGAATTCGGGTTCCAAGTTTCCAAGAACCGATACTCCTGTTCTCAATACATCCATGGGATGCGACGAAGCAGGAATCTTTTCTAATGTGGCGACTAGATCTTTTGGTAAGGACCGCAACGACTTTAGCTTCTGTTTGTAGTCCGTTAACTGAATCTCGTTAGGTAGTTCGCCATATAGCAACAAATGAGCAACTTCTTCAAATGTTGCGCCTGCCGCAAGATCGGAGATGTCGTAGCCACGGTATGTAAGTCCGGTTCCCGTCTTGCCCACAGTACACAGTGAAGTCTCTCCAGCAACCTGCCCGCGTAATCCACTGCCTCCAAGTTTCTTGTCAACCATTCGAATCTCCTCCCTTGTACAGTGCATCTAGCTTTTCTTCGAACTCGTGATATTTGAGAACCTCGTACAACTCCTCCCGAGTTTGCATGCGCTCGACGACTTTGCTTTGTGTACCTTCTTCTCGAATCGCCTCAAAGACTAACTCTGCTGCTTTTGACATCGCTCGAAAGCCAGAGAGAGGATATAGGGCCATCCGCACTCCTACTTCTCGAAGGTCCTGGAGTGTGTACAGCGGTGTCTTGCCGAATTCCGTCAGGTTCGCAAGAACTGGCACATCCACACATTCGACAATCTGCTGGTACATCTGCGCATCAGTCATTGCTTCCGCAAAAATCGCATCAGCACCTGCTGTTGCATAGCACTCTACCCGGTCCAACACTTCTTTCAATCCCCCAACTGCTAGAGCATCGGTTCGTGCCATAACTACAAAACTGGGATGTGACTTCGAATCAACGGCCGCGATGATTCGATCACACATTTCGTCTGCCGACACTATCTCTTTGTTTGGGCGATGTCCACATCTCTTAGTTGCCACTTGATCTTCGATGTGCACTCCCGCGACACCCGCTCTCTCCAATTCACGAATCGAACGCGCAATATTGAAAGCAGATCCCCACCCCGTATCAATATCGACTAGAAGCGGAACATCCGTTGCACCCGTAATTCTTCGAGCATCGACCAATACATCGTCCAACGAGGTGATAGCCAAGTCCGGTAGCCCATGTGAACTTGCTGCGACTCCGCTGCCCGAAAGATAGATGCACCTAAAACCCGCTCTTTCGGCTTGAAGTGCACTGTAGGCATTTACTGTTCCGACAATTTGGAGCGGGTTCTCCACTGTCCAAGCTTCGCGTAGACGTTCTCCCGGAGTTTGTGAAGATGTCGGTGAGTAGGACAAAACGGTTTTCCTGGTCACCTTCGATAGCCGTAACTAGAAAGCAGATTCAACGATCTCTCTCGATACTGCGCCCATCGAGAGCAAGCAAGTGAAAAGCGGAGGGCAGTCAGAATTGAGAAGATTAGCTAGAGACTTCACACACAAAAAACGAATTTTACGAGACTGCCTCAACTCAGACTAAGACTAAGCAACGTATTCCCTTTTGTCCGACCTGCCGACAAGTCCATCCAGCTAGCTATTTGATGGGTCGCAGCGTGTTCAAATGGCCCCACAAAAACAATTAGTGCTTGAAGTCTGAACTGAACAAAATCCCGATGTCACTCTTTTCTCAGGAGCAGTGTATTTACGGTTCAACGCATAAAATGCGCACTCTCATGGGTATTGCCAATCCGTTGCAATCGATGCTGTACACCCACTTCCTATGGATGCGGATGCATGCAAGGTAGAAGTAACCAAGTTGAGGTTGATCGCCTCTACCTCAAATCAGCCGTTGGTCTGGCTACCAAAGGACTTCATTCCGTCACACGTAATAACCCTAGAGTGGGGTGCTTGCTGGTAGACAGGGGTCGAGTTGTGGGTCGGGGCTTTCATAAGCACGACGGAGGTCCCCACGCGGAGGTCGAAGCAATACGCCAAGCTAATCGTGACCTTTCGGGTTGTGTGGCGTATGTGAGTCTCGAGCCGTGTTGCACACACGGAAGAACACCGCCTTGTTGTGATGCCTTGATTGATGCGGGTGTTAGCAGAGTTGTAGTGGCAGAACTAGATCCCAATCCCTCAGTGAGCGGACAGGGTCTAGAGCGACTGAGCAAAGCGGGCATCGACGTAACGGTTCTCGAATTACCCGAGACGACATTACTTAATCCAGGTTATCGAAAGCGGATGGAACATGGGCTACCCTTTATCCGCTTAAAGGTCGCAATCTCGATGGATGGACGAATCGCTACGGAGACCGGTGAAAGTCATTGGATTACATGTGCAGATGCGCGTTTGGACGCGCACAAACTACGTGCGCGAAGCGGTGCGATTGTTTCCGGTATAGGCACAGTTCTAAACGACGATCCGAGGTTCGATGTTCGGCTCCACTCCAACAATTTCACTCCTCCTCTTCGTGTAATTTTCGACACACATGGGCGAATTCCTCGCAATGCAAGAATGCTCGGTCGAGCTGGTGAGGTCGTAGTTGTGTGTCAAGACAGTGTAGAGCTGCCTGCAAAGGTTGGAAAGTGGCCGTATGCACATGATCAGGGAAATATCGAAGAGGTGGTTGCACGGCTGGCACATGAGGGCGTCAACGAGGTACTGGTTGAAGCGGGACCACAACTCACAGGATCCTTCCTGACCACGAAACTGTGGGATGAGCTGGTTGTCTACATTGCACCGAAAATTCTTGGTTCCAAAGGCTTGCCAATGGCCGACGTGACTGTCGAACAGTTAAGCGATGCGATTGGAGGGTCCCTCGCATCTGTGGATCAACTGGGAGACGATGTTCGCATGGTAGTAAAGAACGATATGAGTGCTCGAGTTGAGTCTCTTCGATGAATTTGAAGAAGAGAACGGAAGACACTTGGTGACGGTAAGTGCGCACCAATCACTGTAGAGACGAGCCCGACCACTGGACATTACCCGCCTTGATCAGTTAGACATTCCAGTTCAACGTCCGTTTAGCCTCTCCTCAGCATCCTCATAGCTCAAAGACCGAACCAATCTCCATGTCGCAGTGGCTTCGTCAAGCTCAATAACCCCCATATCGCGCAACTTCGAAAATTCTCCATTGACGTTCCAGATGCCCAAGGGGTTGTTTTGTTCGCGCATGTACTGAACTACATGACCGGGTCTGATCTCTTCCGTTCCAGTCTCTACTACAGCCACAAAGGCATCGTAGATCATGCGTGTAAGTCGTCGTTCTTCGCCCATTACCGCGTAAATTAGTGAGAAAAAGCGGGAAATGCGATGGATGCGGTTCGACATTTTAGGCATCTATAGGAGCGATTCAAAACCTGTCGAGAACGAGCAGTTTGGATTAGTCAGCGAGCCGTCTAGCTGTTAATGAAATTAGAGCGACATAACACACAATGTAAGGTGAGTCATGTTCGTTCGAAGCTCAACGAGCAATTGCCCTTGGGTCTATCCGGACGCATCGGTAGATTCCGGCCGGACAGCAATTGATCGTCTAAGCGTCCGCTTGTAGAGATTGAGAACTTTCGAGCCTTGCAATCTGATCTCGTAGTCGAAGCTTCTTCTTTTTTAAACGTTGAATTCTCATCTCATCTTGGTGACCTGACTTGATCAGTATGTCTACTATTTCGTCCAAGTCGCGATGTTCAACACGAAGTCGCTCCAACTGTTGCTCGGTCTCGGTTTGTTCTAACAATCTAGCCTCCTCAAATTCTGTTGATAGTTCATGCTGCGTTCAAGTCTAATGTATACGAAACTAGCCTGTTAGTGCAAATGGCCAAAGCAAAAGTCAGTAACGTTCCGAGTGTTAGTCCATAATCTCTGTATGAAGAAGCTTCCAGACCAGAAGAATTCTGTCGCGGCATTTCTGGAGGAGACCAAGAAACACCCCGTTGTTACTCGAACCAAAGCTCGATTGGTGTTCGCTATGGATGCCACAGCAAGTCGAGAACACACTTGGGATCTCGCAACCAGTCTACATGGAGAACTGTTTAGGACGGCCGAAGAGAAACAGCTCTCTGTTCAGCTCGTCTACTACCGGGGATTCAACGAATTTCATGCATCAGATTGGAACAATACCTCAAACGAATTGTTGACCAGCATGCAACGTGTACGCTGCATTGCAGGTGGAACCCAAATCGCACGCGTACTCTCTCATCTTCGCAACGAGTCTCGTACGTCCGAATTAAAAGCGGCTGTCCTAGTTGGAGACGCATGTGAGGAGAGTCCATTTGAGCTATACGAACTGGCAGGCCAACTAGGCTTGTTTCGCGTGCCCGTGTTTGTCTTCCAAGAGGGATCCGACCCTCTGGCCGCGCAAGTATTTGCTCGAATTGCACAACGATCCGGGGGCGCACACATCCCTTTTAGACCAGGGTCGGCAAGCGAATTGGCGGAGTTACTCGGCGCGGTTGCAACCTATGCAACTGGTGGCAGAGAAGCTATACAAAAACTAAAAGGAAACTTGGCCTCAAGACTACTCACACAAGTCAAGCGATGATTCTTGTTTTTGTACTTGGCGTGATGGGCGTGCTCGCTCTTGTATTGCTGTTCAAGCTCCTGTGGAACAACAAGAAAACTCCCCTAAATTCGAAGCTCGTTGTGATCGCCGGCGGAGTGCTGGCGGCCGTCCTCTTGTTAGCGTCACTTAGGGGAATGATCCATCCATTCGCTGCAGCTGGAACAATGATTCTTCCCTTTCTGCGAAGAATTCTGGGTCTCCTGCCGTGGTTGACACTGTTCACTCGATTCGGCAATCCACTAGGCGGTTCATTCTCAGCCAATCCGTTTCAGCAATTTGGCGCGGCAAACGACGACAATTCCGGTAGCACTGCAAGTACAGGTGAACTCTCAATGACCCTGGACCATGCATCTGGAACCATTGAAGGCGAAGTACTTCAAGGACCCTATGCCAATCGCAAGCTTAGCTCTCTGAACGATGAGGAGGTTGCAGATCTATATCACAGTCTCAGGGAGGAAGAATCTAGAAGGTTGCTCGAGTCGTATGTCGAGAGACATCGCCCGAACATGGGCACCTCAGAGCAAGGAGGAGAAAACCAGCAAGCCCCGAGCGAAGGTCAAATGTCTACTCAACGAGCAGCTGACATCTTGGGAGTCGAACCACAAGCAACTCGTGATGAAATAATTGCGGCCCACCGACGATTAATCCAACATCTTCATCCGGATCAAGGCGGATCTAGCTATCTTGCGGCGGAAATTAACGAAGCAAGACGAATCTTGCTCGACAACCTATAGGCTCCCGTTACTCCGCCAGGAATTGGTTGGAGGCTTCGTTCTCCAACGACATCAGTCGCCTCACCCAGCTATCCATGCGGCGGAATTCCATTTCTTCGATCTTGAACAGTACCGCAATTTGCTTCAGTAGACACTCCTCTTCCACGTCAAATTCTCCGTCAACGTACGAGAGGCGCAGCAAATTAATGATTGCAATCCGTCGCGTTCGAGGCGTGTCAAACACTTGAGAGAGATCGCCAGTAGCCACCTCGTCTCCATTTGACTTGCTGCCCAACGCCATTTCACGCTTGAATTCATCAAGCATAAATTCCTCATTCGGGTCGAGCAGTCCATCCGAAACAACAACGGTATGTGCAAGCCTTATTAAGGCGTCGCGCTGTGTGTCAGACAGTGAGGAGAGCCACAATTGAGTGAGAAAATCCGATCGCTAAGGCATCAAAGAATTGATGTAGGGAGAAAGAAGAGCCCCCACCATAATGACAATACACAGCCAGCCCCAAACGAAAACTAACTTCATGGGCCAACGTTGCTCAAGGAAGTCTTTCCATAGCGTGCGTAACATACTTGGAGGATTCAGTTCTTCTGTAGGAACATTGTACCTTTAGGTCCATCTGTGAGTAGTTGAAATGACCACAGGTTCTACGTAACGAGCCCAGTATGCGAGCCCCACTAATTCCGCTCACTGACGAACTCAAACAAGCTGTTCCCACTTCCACAATTGTCACCGCAACGGCTCGACAAGCACAAGAACTTCGCTATTCCTGGGCTTTTGAGGCTGTAGCCGCCGGAAAGCTCGCATGGGAAGCTCCCAACATTAGACATTTCAACGCATGGGTGCTCGAACTTTACGAAGAACTCATGCGCAAGGGACATCCGTCTGCCAAGTCTGGGCTACTTCAACAGACTGCTCTGACTCTGGCTCTACGCTTGTGTGCCCCGGACGACGAGTACTTCAAGCACACCAATGCAGTCGCGGACGCCTGGAGGATCTATTGTGGCTGGAATCTACAACGCGTAGGACCAGACTTGGATCAAACTGAGAACGGTCGGTTATTCCGCAATTGGATTAGAGAATTCGAGATGTTTTGCAGCGAGCAGGAAGTAATAACGACACCCCAGCTTCCAAAGCTAATCGCTGATGCCATCCGAGCGCGCGAATTCAAGCCGAACAGGGCATGCATGTTTGCTTGCGATGAACTCAGCCCTAGCCAACAAGACTTGGTTCGGCAATTGAATCGTATAGGTCAACTCGGCGAATCTCTTGAACTCCCGCTATTCGATGGTCCTCGTCACAAGGTTCATGTCTTCAAATCCACTGCGCGAGAAAGAACAGGTTTTGTCCAATGGGGGCGCGAACGGCTCGCGCAGCTTGGACCTGAGAGTCGAATCGGAGTAGTTGTACCTCAAATTTCTAACGAGTATCTAACAATTCGCAGACACTGGGAGGCAGCGTTCTTTGATAGCGAAGATGTTGATCAATTGGTAAATGTCGGGTCTGGTGTGCCTCTCGGAGATACCCGTTTGTGCCAAGACATTATCAAATTACTCACTTGGACAATAACAGATCTCAATTTCTCAGAAGTGCTTCAGTTAGGACGATCGCCCTACCTCACCGCACTTGAGATTCCCACACAATTTCCCCGCGACTATCCCGACCATATTAGATTTGCGGGATATGCGTCTCGAAGCAGCTCAGGTGCATCGAAACAAATCACCCGACTAACAACGAGACGACCTAGCTTGTTGAGTGATTGGGCTTCGGTCGCCCTTCAAGTCTTTCGTGCTGCAGGATGGTCTACAGACAAAGACTCCGACGAGGATCGAAGAATTCATGCGTCCATTGTCGATGTACTAAACAGCGTCTCACATTTGTCAGCTTTTGTCGGCCGAGTTTCTTGGAGTCAGGCGGTCGAATACATCCGAGACGGTGTGCGTTCTGCTCAATTAGCCTACAACACCAGAAACTCACCAATCCAAGTTGTCGACCGCTCGGAATCTGTTGGACTTCAATTCGATGCACTTTGGGTCTGCAGTGTAGCTGAAGATAAGTGGCCACCGGACCCAAATCCGAATCCGATGATTCCAATCTCGGTCCAACGACGTGCCGTTATGCCTCGCGTCACACATCAACAAATGCTCGGATGGGCCCAACTTCTGACGAGAGTGTGGGCGTGTAGTGCTCCTGAGGTCGTGTTTAGCGCGGCTCCGATGGAAGATCAAACTGAAGCTCTGCCCAGTCGATTGTTGATGGAGCATGACAGATCCGACATCAATAGGATTCTTAGTCAATCTGGGATCGCTGAATTCGATCATCCCTGGGGAGTCGCCAGACAGCAGCACATGGTTCGAGAATTCATTGCCGACAAAGGCACTCCCTTGCCTCCTGAGGAAGTAGCCGAACAACGAACTTCAGTGATTCGGGATCAATCGAATTGTCCATTTCGAGCGTGGGCAATTCATCGAGCCAAGCTCCCAGAAAGTAAGCACCCTCATAGATTTCCCGATCCTCTGGATCGTGGAACAGCAGTTCACAAAGTCATGCAACTCTTAGTGGAACGTGCTCGCGATCGTGGAGCAATACTTGAGCTTGATTCAGTGGATATTGAAATGGCAATTGATAGTGCTGTTGCGCCTCTACGAAAAATGTTGCTCCCTGATCGATTTATCGAATACGAGAAAGCACGCATTCGAGAAATCGTAAACAGCTGGCAAGAATTGGAACGTGCCCGTGAAGATTTTCAGATAGTTGAGGTTGAACAGGAATACGTCCTCGAATTGGAAGGGTTCAGCTTCAAATTGAGAGTGGATCGAGTCGACAAGACGAACGAACTGAAAGCTCTGGTCATTGACTACAAGACTGGGACTGTCCGCATCAGAAATTGGTCTACACCACGTCCACTAGACCCGCAAATGCCACTTTACTCGATGGTTGTACCAAATTGTGATGGATTAGCTTACGAAGAGATTAGTGGAAGCGACGTCAAGCTAAGAGGTGTTTCCGATCGTTCTACTTCTGAAGACGGTATCAAGTTGGCAAGCAAACAACTGGATGTGAGCCTCTCGACATTGAAGAACGATTGGCGGACTGCGCTTTCCACGATTGCCCGAGAGTTCAAGGATGGGCTTGCGACCGTAAAACCCACCAACGTCAACTACATCTGCAGAAACTGTCACCTCGATGGTTTTTGCCGAACGTTCACAGACATTGATATGCCGGTTATTCCCGAGGTCGAGGTCGAATGAGCGAAACTGCCAGTGCTCTCCGAGAGTCGGTACGGGAAGCGGGAGATCAGCCCGTCCGCGAAGAAGTCACATCACCTGAATTTTCCTTTATCGTTGGAGCCCCTGCCGGATCGGGAAAGACAACACTTCTCGTATCCCGCTACCTGAGACTACTGAGCATCGTCAACCAACCCGAAGAAATTCTCGCAATTACGTTTACGAGAAAAGCTGCCCACGAAATGAAGTCACGAATTCTTCAGGAGCTGTCTCAAGGAGAAACAGATGCGGCACAAGCGGCGTTGAAACGGAGCCGCATCAGGCATTGGGACTTGCAGCTCAATCCACAGCGACTCAAAATCCAAACCATCGATAGCTTTGCCTACAGCCTCGTTCAACGGATGCCCTATGAAAGCCAATTAAGTCTCGACTATCAACGTCTCGACGACGCGGGCGCAATCTATGAAGATGCCACGGCGCAATTTCTCGCTTTGATTTATTCAGACGATACGTTTGCAGACGACATTGCTTCGCTTCTCTCGCTTTTGGACAACAACTACGACACTGCGCTACGGGCGTTGTCAGCAATGCTGGTGAAGCGCCAACATTGGATCGCACCTATTCGGGCGATCATGTCCGAAATCGCGCGACAGAACGGGATCGAGAATCTGATTGGTCGACTTTCCAGGATAAGGTCGAAGTACATCGACGACCTGATTGAGTCTGCAACAGCGGATATTTCCTTGGATATGTATTTTTTGTACAAATCCATCGCTCAATACTCATCACAAGGACTTGGAGTCGAGTTCCACGACTTAACTCGTCCCAGCGACTGGAGGTTTCTTGCCAATATTTTGGTTACCCAAAAAGGCACGGTTCGAAAAGACGTGAACATTAGACAGGGCTTTCTACCACGAACGCCCGCGAAGGACTACTGTAGATACGCGTTGCGAAGGACCGAACGAGATGGGTTTGAAGAAGTCTTCGCTCGATTGCAAACTCTGCCCGACAAAGAACTTCCAGAATCACACGTCGAGTCGCTCGAAAGCCTCGTCATTGTCTTGTCAAAGCTCATTGAAAAGTTGAACGAGATTTTCCGTCAACGAGAAATCATCGACTTTACTGAATTGGCGTTCGCGGCACATCGCGCATTGTCTAGCGAAGGGAAACCGTCTGACTTAGCGCTTGCGTTGGACTACCGTATTTCCCACATTCTTATCGACGAATACCAAGACACCTCCCAAGCCCAGTTCGACCTGATCAACCGGGTCATGGATTCCTGGACCCCCGACTCGGGTAATACCTTTTTTGCCGTTGGAGATCCAATGCAATCCATCTATGGATTTAGAGATGCAGATCTCAAACTGTTCCAAGACACTTTTGCTGATGGACTCCAGTTTGTTCAAATTAGGCCACGCCAGCTAACTAGCAATTTCCGTTCGTCCGCAACCGTTGTTGATTGGATCAATCGTCTGTGTCCGCGCGTTTTCGGCAACCGAAACGATTCTTCCATTGGAGCTGTTGCCTATACCGAGTCAACTCCAACCCAAATGGACGTCCAAGGCAACGTTGAAGTGACGGTATGTACGAATGATCCGCACTCACTGCAAGAGGCTCGTGAGGTCGCACAGCGAATCTCGCAACTCTCGATATCCAGTCCCGACGATACCATCGGTCTATTAGTCCAAACCCGCACACGGTTACCCGTGTATTTCAGGGCACTGCGTGAAGCGGGATTGACATGGCGTGGAGTGGAAATCGCTCCACTGGCAGATGTACCCGTTGTGCGGGACCTCTACTCGTTGATGCAAGCCATCAATGATGATCAAAACCGCCTAGCATGGCTCTCATTCTTCCGGTCGCCTTTATGTGGAATGACTCTTCCAGACTTGGAAGTCCTTTCAACATTCACTACCGGTACCGAGATGTTGGATTGCGATTCTCTGTCTAGACTTGGATCACAGATTTTGGAACGTATACATAGCCCGTTCCAGTCGCTAAACGAAGATAGAAATCTGACTTTGAGATCACAACTGGAGAGACTTTGGTTTCGACTTGGTGGAAATGATGCATACGACGACGCGGATACCTTGATCAATGCGGAACGTTTCTTGACATTGCTCGAAGCATGCACCCGAGGGGAGATTCGACTAGATGAACTCTGGAGCCGCATCAAGTCCGAGTATGCGACGGAAGAAGCAGAGTCCGCAGACATAGAAATCATGACCATTCACAAAGCAAAAGGGCTGGAATTTGACCACGTAATTCTTCCCGATCTCAATCGAATGGCCCAGAGCGATACGAAGGACATGATTCAGTGGCAGCCATTTGACCGCGACTTGCTCATCGCCCTAAACCTGAGCGAAGATGAAGACTCTTTGTTCACATGGTTGTTCGACGAACAAAAAACTAAACGGAAGAATGAGCTTAAGCGACTCCTCTACGTTGCGATCACCCGTGCACGCAAGTCGCTTTCACTGTTTGGAAGTTGCCCCGACGAACGCCTACGAGCAAGAAACGGGAGCCTCTTATCGTTAATCAATCCAGAATTGGAAGACATCACAATCATTGAAGGGCAAGAAAGCATTGAAGCGGTTGAGCAAAGCCCGAGCACTATGCTCACTAGGCTAGATCCCGATTACACATTTGAGCCACATCAAGCCGAGTTCAAAATTCCTGAGTCTCTGCAAGTTGCTCGTGAAAAGCGCGACGTCGACCTTTCGCCCATTGGATTTCAACGCGAATTAGCACTCGGAAATCTCGTGCATAGGGAACTTCATCGAATCGCAGAGAAGCAAGAACTCTCGTTAGATTACATTGACAACGAGCGGACAACACTCTGGCGAAATCGACTGCGATCCGAAGGAGTCGACGGCTCGAATGTTGCTTGGGTGATGGAGCGAGCTCAACAGCACCTACATCGTGTGCTGTCAGACGAGATAGGACGTTGGATACTAGACAGTGGACACCAACTTGCTCAGTCCGAAGCACCGTATTCGACTTGGATTGACGGTTCCCTACGAAACATTGTCGTGGACAGAACCTTTGTCGACTCAACGGATACGCGTTGGATTATTGACTACAAGACGGCAATGATCGGTCGGGAAGAACAAGAAGACCTAGAGCGATTTGTGACTCGCAGGTACTTAGATCAAATGGTGCTATATGCACAGATCCTAGAGGCAATCGATGATCGGCCGGTTCGCTGTGCTGTGTATCTCACTGATATACCGAGAATGGTAGAGCTTCCTGTGAACGAATGAAGCTATCTCCTACAATGTTGGGATTAGCGGAGTCGAGCGAAACACGCTCAGGGATCGGTCCAATCTGCACTTAGACAACGGATCCTTTGGTTGGAACGATCTCGATTTATTTCGGTAGGAGGACCGCCATGAAACGAAACAAAGCATCATCTCACGAGGACACGCCCAAAATTACGGGCCTCCACTCAAAGCTCCTTTCTCATTCCAGGAGTGGATTCCCCACCTGCCTACGAACGGTTTGCGTAGCATTTTTTTTGGCTTCAATTGCGAATGCTTCTCATTTACTTGCTCAGCAGACTTCCGAAGACGAAGAAGAAAGTGACAACTCTGGGGTTGTCGAAATCGAAGTCGAGGCCACTCCAATCGAAATTGAACCAGGTACCACCACATACACAGAGGAAGCTATTAGTGATGCGCCATTGGGAGAAGGAAATCTGTCCGACCTGCTCCGGCTAAATCCAGCCATAGAGTTTTCGCGCTCCAGCGATTTGTCTGCGGGAACCGCTTCGTTGCGCCCCGACGAGGTCTCGATACATGGAAATGTCTTTTATCAAAACCTCTTTCTTGTGGATGGGACCGACACCACCAACGACCTGAATCCCGCCGCATCAGAGGATTTATGGAGTACGCCGAGTCTGGTTGCGCCACATGGAGGAAGTTCACCTCAAGGCTACTACATCGATGTCGAGCTACTCGAACAAGTGAAAGTGTATGACAGCAATATACCTGTGGAATACGGTGGATTTACAGGAGGTGTTGTCGCCGCCGAGCTCAAGTCATACGGAGGTGTCGACAAGTTTAGCTTCACCTATGGATTGCAGCGCGACGACTGGGAGAAGTTTCACGTCACTGAAGACGACATTTCCGTAGCAGACAAGTATCGAGCCGTCTATACACCCGATTACAAAAAAGCAAACTACGGCTTCTCCGTACAGTACGGAGTCACCGAAGATGTCGGATTGACACTCTCATTCAATCGCCGCACCTCAGTCTTTGCACAGGAATTTGAGGACGACGCAGACATCATTCGGATGATCGACTACGAAGACTCAATCAACAATCTAGTGGGTAAAGTTGATACAAAGGTCGGCGAATACGATCTCGCCGTGTCGTTTCGCTACTCTAACCGTGCTCACGACGGACTAACGTCCACAACGTATACGGGAATGTTTGTGCAAGAACATCAAGGATTGGGAACAACTGTTGACCTAAAAACTGAAATGGACAAGGGTTTGCTGAACGTAAAGTTCTCGATTGATCAGCTGTCCGATACTTTGGACAGCGAATCGAGTTTCTTCACCTATCACGAGTACTTGGAAAGCAGTGGAATGTCGAGGTTTGAAGGAGCATTTGGAAGTTCAAACCAACAACAAACTCGTTGGAGCATCAAACCCAAGTGGGTATTCAACGAATTCGCTCACGAATTCGGAACTCAATCCATCACACTGGGCGGAGAGCTGAGAGGAACATCCAGCTTTTATGAACGTCCAGACGATGTGATATTCGAACAGTACTTCTGCGTTCGAGATAACGGAAGAATGGGATGCCGAGACCAAGATGGAGACGGAGTGAGCAGCGCTGGTGATGAGTTTCTGCAGCGTCGATCGTTTTGGTATGCGGGCGAGGTGGATCTTTCCTATCAAGAGCTCTCCATGTACATTCAAGATGTCATTACTCTCGAAAATTTCGGATTTCTCGATACGGCTGAAATCACTTTGGGGTTGAGATCTGATTGGGAGAGTTTTCTTGACAATTTCAACGTCTCGCCGCGAGCGAGCATAAGCTATCCAACTTCCTATGGATCGTTCGCCTTGGGACTAAGTCGTTACTACGGTAGAAGCTTCTTCCGCTACGAATTGAACGACGCAATCTACGGTTGGCGGGAGTCATACGCGAACCTGACCCGGCCGAGAGGGAGACCCGGCGAGCAAGTTCCGTGTTCAGTCACAGATTTTGAGGACTGTACCCACTTTACATACGACAACCGAACAGGAGCGTCAGATTTGAGCACGCCCTTTTCGGATGAACTGTCAATCGGTTGGTCGCGAACGGAAGGAAAGCTGCTCCATGCAACGGTTTCCTATGTGAATCGAAACAACAAGGACGGAGTTTCACGGCGACGTGACGAAGATGGGTTGTACTACTACACTAACCTGGGAAGGAGTGCTTCACAGGGAATTACGTCCACCATCACTAACGCCGAGACGATTTCGATTGGACAGACTAATACACACTTTTCAGTTAGCTTCGGCTACTCAGAGACTACTAGCAATCGCCAAGACGATGCTGGTTACGATGAGCAACTCGATGAAGAATTGATCTTCTACGAAGGCGGACTGGTTGCGGTCGATGATCTGCCTCCATGGGACTACAACATTCCATTTACTTTTGGGTTCTTTACCACTACCGAAGTACCTGTTTGGAATATTAGCTGGACAAATTACTTCAACCACAGACGTGGCGGAACAGTTGCGCGCGACTCTCGAGAGGACTACACAGATCCTAATTCGGGCTTGACTTACGACATCTACAGAGACTTCGAATTCGACAGTCTACTTACCGTCAATTCGAAGATTACCTGGACGGGTAAACTAACTCAAAGGTGGTCGATGTTTGCAACCCTAGAGGTCAACAATCTGTTTGATCAAATTGTCGACCAGAGCACGGTAACTACCCGAAGAAGGTTTACGAAGGGACGTCGGTTCTGGATCGAGCTGGGCACTCGTTTTCAATAGTCCACGAAATAGCAGAGGCAAGTCGGCAACGGCCGGCTTGTACGCTGCTAGGTCTCGTCCAGAAGCATGTGTCCTAATGAGTCGATAGCCCCTCCGTGCGTTTAACGATGCAGCGCTTTCGTGTTAAGTGTGTATTTGACTCTACGCCTCGAACGCTAGATTGAAGGAGAACCCACGTAGCCATGCTTGATCGATTGGGTGAGTTTCTGATCGTGGGTGGACCCGTTGTCTGGGTTCTCCTATTGATGTCCATTGCCGCAGTGTCAATCATCGTTCTCAAACTTTGGCAGTTTGTGACACTCAAGCCTGAATATCAAGGCAACTTGGAGGAAGTCTTCTCACTATGGCGGCGAGGCGAAAATCAAACTGCTCTCGAACGACTCGACGAGACGGTCTTTATCGCTAATGTTGCTGGTTTTGCAATGCAAAGCCTGAACGAAGGAGCTTGGGACGAAGAAGTTCTCAAAGAAGAGCTAGATCGTATAGCCATTTTGAAGCTCAATGATCTACGTTCTCTGCTACCCGCTCTCGAGACAATCGGCACTCTGAGTCCACTACTCGGGTTGCTAGGCACCGTGCTAGGAATGATCAACGCGTTTCAAGCTATGGAAGCCGCTGGAACTCAGGTGGACCCCTCGGTTCTTTCAGGTGGTATATGGCAAGCGCTAATCACAACTGCGCTCGGTCTGGGAGTGGCTATTCCAGCCCTTATCGCCCATAGTTGGATGGTACAAAAACTACAACGTGTAGCTACTCAATTCAACGACTGCGTCACTCAACTATTCACTAGTTACCACTTCGAAAATCGTCCAAAGTAATGGTTCTAACGTATTGAAAATAAAGCGTTATTTTCAATTTCCTAGAAAACGGGTTAGCATGGTTCCGTTGGTTGACGTTGTCTTTATTTTGTTACTGTTTTTTATGCTCACAACATCCATTGCGAAGGAAAAGCAACTACCAGTCGGTTACTCGACTGCAACCACCTCCAGTACGGAAGTGGTTACCCGAGAACTTGTGATTGAAACCGAAGACGGGGTCATTTCAGCGGAAGGGCAAAGGATCTCAACTCATGATGCGAAAAAACTCGCTGCATGGGTCGGTTTGGATGCGGATGCAATCTATATAGTCGATACACAGTCTCAAATATCCACTCAAGCCCTGGTAACCGTGCTTGACAGGCTTTCCGATGCAGGAGCAACTCAATTGATGGTCAAAGAAGACCAACCATGACTGTGGAGCTACGGCAGAACCCACCTTCTTCCGACACTCAGTTGATTCCTTTGATCAACGTCGTTTTTCTAATGCTTGCCTTTTTCATGATCGCCGGTCAAATTCAAAGACCAGATTCCGTCGTTTTGGAAACTCCGATTTCGGAGAGTGAGTCGGATCGCCAGTCAAGTCCTATCACTATCGCCGTTACGAAGGATGAACGAATCTTTGTGAACGGCACGCTTGTTTTGCAAGAAGAACTGGTCAACCACATATCGGAAATGAGTGATGAAATTGGATCGCCTTCGTCTCCAACAATCTTGCTGAGGGCTGATGCTCGATTGGCTGCAGTACGTACACGTGCGATATTGGGAGCACTTCGCGAGACAGGCATTGGCGAAGTTTCCTTAGCGACGCTACATACCTCAGGCTTCCGAGAATGAATCTGAAGAACAATACTAGTTCCGCTACCCCATGAAGAGCTATTCCCGATGGCTTGCTGCCCTACTCGTCGCCTCTTCCTTGCATGCCTTGATGGTCGTTTCTTGGCTTGGATTCGCATCGCTCGACGGCGCTACGCATGGCAATCAAGGTGTGCACGATGGTGTTTCCATAATCTTGGATATCGACCCATCACCCACCTCCGATGTTATGGATGAGACAGAGAAGGAAGTTGCGCAACTCGATCCGACTCCTACAGTTTTCGAGCAAGTCCAGCCCTCCGACTTCAAGCTGGAACAAATTCCAACAGAAATTCCTCTCTCGGATCTTCAACCTGTATTCGAACTACCCAATCCTCCAAGTATCCCGACTCTGGAGGTTCCACTCATAGTCCTTAAAGATGACCAATTTCTCCAAAGTCATCGGCCTTCTGCACAAAGTGGTGCAGGTCCAGGAAGTTCCAATCAAGTAGGATCCACCAAGCGTCTCTCTGACTCACATCTGGCTCGCGTGGCCGCTCACTTGAATCGTTTTAAGAAGTATCCCAACGCATCGCGCCGAGCCAAAGAGGAAGGCAAGGCAGGAGTGACATTTAGGGTCTTTGCTGACGGAAGAGTCGATTCAATTCAACTCACCAAGTCGACTGGCTATGCTGAGTTAGATGAGGAAGCGCTCAGTATGGTTAAACGAGCATCTCCCTACCCCAAATTTCCGAATTCACTAAACCGACGGGGAGTAACGGAGCTAGAAGTCAGGTCGTCGATAAACTTTTCGATCAAGGACTGACTCTTCTTGTAAACCAACCCAATCAAATTTGGCAATTAGACTTGATCCTGAGACCAGCGGTCCGAGAGAAGGATTTCTTCACGGGCAATGTAGTTCTGTATGTCTTGATTAGTGTCACGGTGATTGCATCAAATGTCTTTTGATAATAAGGGTACATTGAGAAAGCGTTTCGAGCTCAAGCGCATCTGTCGTGTCGTCCTTACTGCGCCACTTGTCGTACTAGTCTGGTGGTGTATCTACGGCATAGAACTTTCACCCGACTTCGGCTACCCTACACCTGCGGACTTCTTCGTATCGCTACTTCTGCTTTCACTGGCATAGTTCTTTGAAGCGGGCTCAGTCGGTCTGCTCTCAAAGGCTTAAGGAGACTCGCGGTATATCTACTGCAGCTATGTGAAATAGCCCTAACCAAAAGTCGATCTTTCGCATTCGAAAAGCGCTCTCTCGGATAACCAAATTCCAACGAGCAGACATACCAACGATGTGTTTTAAAGCGTTGGAACGTCAGTAAAGGAGCATTCCGAACTTCCGCTAGATCGGGCTTCGGCACTAGTAAAATTCATTCCATAGACTTGCTATGTGAGACCATTTTGTTCACTAGTGCCTCACTCCTCTCTGTTCTATTGGGAGTTTTCTTTTTGACCTGTAGTGTCATAACGTATCGGAGCAAACTTGAACGAGCTCTAAAGAAGCCCTTTAAGCACAAACGCTTAATTTGGGCAGCTAACATAGCACTGTTCCTGGCGATTTTCCTTTGGAGTCTCGAACGCATGGTATTTGCTGCAAGTCACATGCCTCGAACTCTCGCCGATGACATCGTGATGTTGCTAGCGGGAATTGCGGGACTAATCGCGATTATCGTCTCATATAGGATGCAAAAGCGCGAGATCAAGAAAAGTGAAGATCTCGACCGAGGTCCGCTAGCCAACTCAGGCCCATCATAGAAAGGTGTTAGCACCCGCTTGGGTGCAGCCCTGCAAACGTCGCGTTTACGAAAGGCGACCGAATCTGGCGATGAATGAAGTTGCTAGTTTGTAGATGAAGAGGAAGGATCTGGCTCTGTACTTGAGCCCTTGTGCCGTCGAAGATTCAGAAAGAAACTTGTGAAAGTTCCTACCAGCAATCCAAGCACAAAACAGACAACCAACCAAATGACAAGTGGAAGATCGGGCGACTCCACTAACCACAAGCTAACCACCGTTGGAGCCCGATTCTCGATAACGAGGACAACGCAGAAAATGACCCCGAAAGCAATCAGTGCAATTAAGCCCACTCGTTTGACAATCTTCAAGGCGTCACAGGATCCCAGGAATTGGATCCGCTAGTTAAAAGGTTCGAAACTCCCTAAGAATCTGATTCTACTGTCCGACTGTCGCGATTCTTCCAAATCTCTTCAAGTCGTTTGTGAGTATTGTCGTCTCGTTCTCGAGCTTGGTCTATTCGATCACGCAGAGCACGTCCCGGTCGAAAATACGGAACATGTCGTTCGGGAACATAAACCGACTCGCCGGTTCGAGGATTTCTTCCAACTCGGCTTACTCGCCTGCGGAGTCCAAAGGAACCAAATCCGCGAATCTCTACACGATGCCCTTCGACCAGCGCGTTTGATACTTCTTGCAGAATCAGATCCACACAGCGAACAACAGTCTCTTTCGAAAGTTCTGGCTGCTTGTCAGCGATGAGTTGCTCCAACTCCGAACGTGTCATGTTGCTTGAAACCAGGTCTTTGAACTGGTCCTCGAAATCGAGTCCATAGGATTTAACTTCAAAGTGATAGGTACCTTTCTGTCAGACGTCTTGTTAGGAATCATCGGAGTCCGATTTAGACTTTGGATCTGTTGGTGTGCCCGAATCTTCGTCCGGCGCGTCGTCGAGGGAAGTTTCCTCAGTTGTTTCTTCTGAATCCTCCGACTCATCTGCACCCGTTTCCACATCAGTTTGCTCGGATTCTTCGCTTTCCACCGATTCTACAGATTCTTCGGTGTCCTCAGACTCTGTGCTCGCCTGCAAAGAGTCTTCGTCTGCCTCTACTTCTGCATCGTCGGCGATGCTGCCTGTGTCTTCTGCAACACTAGAATCCTCGACTGCAGAAGAAGCATCTTGCTCCTGCACTTCCTCATCTGTCTTACCCTTGTTCAGTTGAGACCTAATGAGTTCACCAAAGGTCGTCTTTCGTGTTTCTTCTGCTGTCTGACGTTGATACTCTCGATGAGCTTCTGCTTCGGACTCCTGTTCGCCTTGTTTAATGGACAACCAGACGATCCGATTCCTAAGATCGATGTTGATGACCTTGGCGGTAACTTCATCGCCAGCCTTAAGAGCTTGCCGAACATCCTCAACTCGGTCTCTAGAGATTTCTGCAGCTTTGATTGACCCGTTGACTTCAGGAGCCAGTCGAATTTTTGCCTCGCGTGCATCGACTTCCGTTACAACTCCGGTAACCATGGTTCCCTTGGGATTTTCGTTGGTGTAATCGCCGAAGACATCGGAATCCAATTGCTTGATTCCCAAACCAATCCGCTCACGTTCGACATCGATCGCCAGAACAACGGCGTCAACTTGTCCTCCCTTACTGAAACGCCGGACCACAACTTCACCGGGCTCGGTCCACGACATGTCAGACAAGTGAACTAGCCCGTCCACGTTGCTGTCCAGTCCGACAAAAATCCCAAAATCGGTAATGGATCTGATCGTGCCAGAAACTTTATCGCCAACGGAATGTACTCGATCGAACGCTTCCCAGGGATTCTCGAGGCATTGCTTAATTCCAAGCGAGACGCGACGTCGGTCTTCGTCAATGTCAAGAATCATTACTTCTATCGTGTCACCGGTAGTTACGACTTTTGAAGGAATCACATTTCTGCTAATCCAGTCCATTTCTGATACGTGAACTAGCCCTTCGACGCCTTCTTCAATCTCCGCGAAACATCCGTAGTCCTGGATATTGGTGACAGTTGCATAGACCTTTGTACCCTTGGGATACCGTCGAGTGATGTCAACCCACGGGTCGTCTCCCAATTGCTTCATGCCCAAGGAGACACGGTTTCGCTCTGAGTCAAACGACAAGACCTTGACCGTAATTTCTTGTCCAACACTAACAACTTCACTGGGATGTCGTACACGCTTCCATGCCATGTCAGTGACGTGTAACAATCCGTCAATTCCTCCAAGGTCAACGAACGCACCGTACTCAGTTAAATTCTTGACAATTCCTGGCTTAACTTGACCTTCCGCAAGGGAATTCAACAGGGCTTCGCGCTCTTCGCTATTTTCGAGTTCGAGTATCGCTCGCCGTGACACTACGACGTTGTTTCGTCGCTGGTCAAGCTTGATAACTTGGAACTCTAACTCCTGCCCTTCCAGATCGGCAGTGTCTCGAATGGGTCTGGTGTCCACCAGAGAACCCGGCAAGAAGGCTCTTACATCGTCAATACTCACTGTAAATCCGCCTTTTACCTTGCCATTCAAGACGCCTTTTATAGGCTCTTTCTTCTCAAACGATTCTTCAAGAATCTCCCACGTTTCCGCACGTTTGGCCTTTTCGCGTGAAAGGCGGGTTTCTCCAAAGCCGTCATCGACGACTTCCATCGCAACCTTGACCTGGTCACCGATTTCGAGTTTGAAATCGCCATTTACATCGAAAAATTGATCTCGCGGGATTACTCCCTCGGACTTTAATCCCACGTGCATCGTGACGAATTCGTTATCAATATCTACAACTGTTCCAACAACGATCGACCCCGGTGTCATCTCTACGGTATGGACACTTTGTTCAAACAGTGATTCGAAGGACTCTGCCATATACTCCTGTTTTTGTACTTGATTTCAATTCTCGTGCATGCATAAACCACATAGTGTCCGAGTATTCAATTCTCGAACTGTTTTGAGGTTATTTGCCCGGTAAGTGACTATCTCACGGAAGTTGTTGAATACAGTGCTTGGGACAGTCGAAACAGGGGCTAGCATATGCGAGAGATTGCACATTCTACACATTTGAATGCTACAAACTGCGAAAGTTTCGCCTTGTTTCGTAGCGTTAACGCCACCACCACGGAAAAATCGTGCCTAAGCAACCTCTAGCCAAGACAATCCAACTAACAGGTAAGGCAAGCGACTTTCTCAAGATAGGTGTCGCCGCAGCTGGTCGCGGTGATGTGGAAGCAGTCGAGCACTTGTTGCAAATCAAGCCGGAATGGGTGCATCGTGTCGGTTCGCATGGCCGGACGATGCTCTGGGAAGCGTCGTATAGAGGGCGAACAGACATGGTTTCGGTGCTCACCGATCGTGGAGCAGACATCGATGCTTGTGGATGCCACTTTACTCCCCTGCTAGTGGACATATCACCCTATTGCGCCGCAAAGTTCAAGAAGCACGAAGAAACTGCTCGATTGCTGCTAGCCCGTGGTGCTCGAGTCGACTTCTACACGGACGTGTACTTGGATAGCTACGACCGCGTGAAGCAGCAGTTAAGTGAAGATTTAAGCCTCGCAGTGAAAGAGAAAGTTCAAAACGACCGAAATGTTAAAGCGACCGCCCTTCACTACGCAGTTAGTCAGAGCCGAATAGAGATTCTGGATTTGTTGCTAGAACATGGTGCAGATCCGCGACCGTACTCCCTGTGGCTGGTGCGGTTTGCGATCTGGCGGAAGAGTACCGACGTCTTGGAACGATTGTTCCGTGCTGGAGTCGATCCATCTGTTTCAGCAATTCCTCGATCTGGAATTACCGACCCCGCGATCAACGATTTACTTGACAAGTACGGAGTAGCCTTTGACCCCGATGGTTCCGAAGGCGGATGGCCTCCATTGGTGTATTCAGCTCGTGGAGACCGGGGAGGAAGTTTGGAAACCGTTCGCAAACTGCTTGGGCAAGGTGCAGACGTGAACCAACGCAACTACAAGGGTCAGACAGCTCTCCACTGTGCGGCTAAGGCGGGATTCGTGCACATAGTCGAGGAATTGTTGAAGCACGGAGCCGTCGTGGATGCAGAAGATGAAAACGGCGATACACCTCTGCTAACAACAATGCGTTCTACAGTAAAGAACAAAGAGAAACTGTTTGAAGTCGCAAAAATTCTTACAAGTGCAGGGGCAGACGCAGGGCGAGAAAACAAGAAGGGTCATACACCGTTGACGGTCGCTTGTAGGAAAGCGAATGCAGACTATTGGATAGCGTGTCTATCGTCGGGACGATGAATTGCATTCAGTCAGTCGATGATGCCGCGATTTCTTGCCTTACGCATCACAAAGTCCACAGTTTCCTGCACAGATAATCTGGAACTGTCTAGTTGAATAGCGTCGTGAGCCGGAACTGCCGGCGCAACGTCCCGCAAACTGTCGCGTTCATCGCGATCTTTGAGACTTTGAAGAACGCGATGAAAGCTCTCGTCGGTATTTGCTGCCCCGAGCTGAGCCATGCGTCGTTTAGTTCGCGTTTCTAGTGAAGCTTCCAGGAAGATCTTCAGTTGAGCGTCAGGGAAAATAACTGTCCCCATATCGCGGCCGTCGGCTACAAGTCCCGGTTCAACTCGCTGTTCTCGTTGTTTCGGGACGAGTACTGATCGAATGCGTCGCGAAGCTGCGACAAGCGCTGCACCCCGTGAAATTTCATTGCCCCGCACAATGCTAGTAACGTCTTTCCCATTCCACTGCACTGTTTTATGTTGAAGCGAGTCAGACAATACATACACGATGCTATCTCGAAGCTCTCGAGATTCCTTCAACGAACTCGCTTGAATACCAGTCTTGGAATACTCGATTCGAATCCTTTGCTCAACTAACTTTGCTATCGCCTCTTCTTGCCAGTACTCAAGGTTGTGCTCGGAAGCCAAATAAGCAACAACCCGATACAACAAGCCACTATCAAGCAAATTCCATTCGAGCTCCCTCGAAACTCGGTTGGCCACAGTCCCTTTTCCTGACGCAGACAACCCATCAATGGTTATCACTGGCACCTTGGAGGTCATACTGTAAATTCAACCAAGATCTGTGTACGGTCGCCGAGTTAAAGCACCGCCGCAAGTGCGTGTATGAATCGTACGTTTTCTTCGTGAGTTCCAATCGTGACACGCAAGTGGTTGGGCATACCGTAATTGGCGATAGGACGAACGATGATTCCCTTTCTCAAGAGCTTTTCGTAAAGCGGCAACGCATCCATACCACAATCGAACGTGATGAAGTTTCCGACTGAACGAATGTATTCAAGCTCTTGTTCACGTAGGCTGTCCTGCACGAACTTCATTTCTTCGGAGTTTATGACAACGCTTTCGTCAAGATACTCTGTATCGTCCAGAGCCGCTTCTGCTGCTGCGAGAGCCACGCTGTTCACATTAAACGGTTGTCGAATTCGATTGAGAAGTTCTGCAAAGTAACTTGACGAGACGCTGTACCCGACTCTCAACGAAGCAAGACCGTATGCCTTAGAGAAAGTCCGAGTCACGACGACGTTGGGAAATTCCTTGCTGAATTCGACGCCATTGGGATAATCGGTTTCACCGACATACTCGAAGTATGCTTCGTCGATCACTATCCACACGGTGGATGGAACTGATTCGATAAAGGTTCGTAGTTCGGAGTCGGTAACGTAGGTTCCGGTGGGGTTGTTCGGATTTGCGATGTAGACAATGCTCGTTAGTGCATCCACCACTTCGGATGTTCGTACAAGGTCGTGGCACCACTTGCGAGACTTCACACTCACCATCTTTCCGTGAGCTGCTGCAATTGCTAATGGATAAACCACAAAGCAATGTTCATCCACTACACACTTTGATCCCGGAGACACTGCTACGCGAGCAGCAAGTTCAAGCACATCGTTGGAGCCATTACCTAGAGTGATGCACTCCTCGGGCACACCTAGTTTTCGTGACAATGCTTGCTTTAGGTTGTGTCCGGATGGGTCTGGGTAACGTGTCAACGAATCCAGTTCCTTGGAAATTGCGTTGCAAACTCGCGGACTAGCTCCCCTCGGATTTTCGTTACTGGCCAGTTTTATGACATTTGAAACTCCGTACTCCCTCTCTAGTTGAGCAATGGTCTTGCCCGGTTTATAGGGAGATAGAGTTAGAACTCGTGCATTAACGTTGGAGTTCATGCGCTTGAAGCTTTCGGATAAGAACCCAAAGACCGTACATCCAATGCAATTTCTCTAATACGGTTCAGAGCTTTTCTAATTGGTTCAGTAGACTCATGACCTTCTAGATCCATCATGAAGACATACGACCACTTGCTCTTGCTAGCTGGACGTGTCTCAATTCGACACAGATTGACATCGAACTCCTGAAAGGGAGCTAGAATCTGAAACAAGGCACCAGGCTCGTCGCTTCCTCTAACTAGCACCGAAGTCTTGTCGTTTCCCGTGGGTCCGACTTCATGCGTTCCTATAACCAAGAATCGTGTGGAATTGCCTGTTCGATCTTCAATGTTTCTCTGCAATACGCTCAAGTGGTATTGTTCTGCCGCCATGATGCCGGCAATTGCAGCTGTGTTGCTTTCGTCGTATACCAATCGAGCGGCCTCTGCATTGCTCGAGACCGCAACCTGCTCTACGTCCCGGTAATTGGCATCCAGCCAACGCCGACACTGAGCGAGAGACTGCTGATGGGAGTAAATTCTCTTTATGGACTTAGGGTCTGTGTCTCTTCTCGCCAAGAATGCGTGGTGAATCGGAAGCTCCACTTCTGCGCAAATTCTGAGATTGAATTCGATGAGACAATCCAAAGTGCGGTTCACTACACCTTCGGTACTGTTCTCAACGGGCACAACTCCGTAGTGACAATGTTGTGCGTCCACTTCTCGAAACACATCGTCAATTGATGCTTGTGATTTCGTTGCCGAGAAGTGGCCAAATTGTTTAATCGCCGCGGCTTCCGTATAGGTTCCTCGAGGGCCAAGGTATGCAACCGTCAAAGACTGCTGGAGCGACAAACAGCAGGACTTGATTTCGCTGAATAGCTGTTCCACTTGTCCGTCGGTCAGTGGTCCTTCATTCATTCTTCGCAGTCTCGCCAAGACCAATGACTCTCTATCTGGGTGATAGACAGCGTTAAGATCGGCTTCCGGCATGGCCGTTTTCACATTGGCAATTTCCTTGGACAGGGATGCTCGTTCATTCAGTAGCGAGAGCATCTGATCGTCGATGCTGTCGATTCTTGATCGGATTTGCTTGATTCGTGCTTTGCTCACTTCTTGGCACACTCTCTTTCAAACTCTTGCATAAAGTTAATTAGGTGACTCACCGACTCACACTCAATGGCGTTGTAGAGACTGATCCTAAAACCTCCTACCAATCGATGACCACGTATGTGCTTGATGTTTGCCTTTGATGCTTGGGCCAAAAAATCAGCCGACAGTGACTCGTCCTCTAAGTTGAATGTCACATTCGTTCTTGACCGAAACTCAGGTGCGATTGTGTTGGTGTAAAGATTGCTTTCGTCAATGACTTCATACAGCCGACCAGATCTCTCTATGGAACGACGTTGCATTTCCGCAACACCCCCAGACTCTTTCACCCAGTCAAATACTAGCCCAGCGACGTACCATGCGAACGTATTCGGAGTGTTGTACATCGACTCTCGTTCAGCGTGGGCTCGATAGTTTAGGTACTCGGATCCACCTTCTTCTAGAGGTCGACACAAATCTCGTCGCACAATGACAACGGTCAGTCCTGCAGGACCTACGTTCTTTTGGGCAGATGCGTAGATTAGTCCAAACTGATTCACGTCGATTACGCGAGTCAAAATGTCGGATGACATATCTGCAACCAAGGGAACATCCAATTGTTCCGGAAACTTGCGAAACTGTACTCCACTAATAGTCTCGTTCGAAGTTATGTGTAGGTACTTCGAGAACTCAGCGCGAATCCAAGAGTCAGGAGGCGGAACGCTATCTTGCGACTCTCCCACGATGTGGACACTACGTAGTCTGCGCGCTTCACGAATCGCCTTGCCTGACCAGGCACCGTTGTACAAGTACTCGACTGTTTCTCCAGGTCGCGACAAATTCAGCGGCACAAAAGCAAACTGAAGTGTTGCTCCGCCTTGCATAAAGAGAACCCAATAGTCATCTCCTATTGCTAGGATTTCTCGAAGTGTCCGCTCGGCCCGCTCCGCAATATCAACGAATTCAGGGGATCTGTGGCTAACCTCAATTACCGAAGTACCCGTTCCTCGATAATTCAAGAGGTCCGCTTGAACTTTGCGCAAGACTGGCAGAGGAAGAGCGGAGGGTCCAGCAGAAAAGTTGTGGGCTCGAGACATGGGCTATTGGTCCACGACCTACATCGGTCGAGATTTCCTGCTAGTCTTCAGTATCTTCGGTTGAATCGTCTTCCGGCGATGCGCTATCAACCCCACTCTCGGTCTGGGCCGATCCTTCGACAATCGTGTCCGATGGCGATTCTTCGTCTTCAGCCAGCGCGGACTCGGGAATCCGACCAATTCCTATCAATCGCTCCTCATCGCCTAGGCGGATAAGTCTCACGCCCTGAGTATTGCGACCAGCGATTCGAATTTGATCGACCGAAGTACGTATGAGTGTTCCTCGATTGTTGATAAACATTACATGGTCCGAATCGAATACTTGCACAGCACCAGCTACTTCTCCGTTTCGTTCAGAACTTCTAATCGCGTAGGAACCCAATCCACCTCGTCCTGTACGCCGGAATGCTGTGAGATCAGTACGCTTGCCGTAACCATTCTCGGTAGCACATAGTAAATATCCGTTTTCATGGGGAATCACAAGCGAAAGCACCTTGGCATCCCCTCTAAGACGAATGCCTCGTACTCCCCTTGCAGTTCTTCCCATAACACGAACGTCAGACTCCATGAACTTCACAGCCAAGCCTTTGTTCTGCACGAGCACAACTTCTTGGTGTCCGTCAGTCAGGTCAGCACCGATCAAACGGTCATCCTCAAGTAGACCAATGGCGATAAGACCGCGTTTTCTCGGTCGGCTGAACCTACTCAGTTCGACCCGCTTAATTTGACCTCTCTCTGTGGCCATAACCACGAAGCGATCCTCTTCAAAGTCCTTAACAGGACAGATTGCAGAAATCCGTTCGTCGCCTTCCAATTCCAAGAGATTGACCAAAGGACGTCCCAACGCATTTCGACTGCTTTCGGGAATTTGATAGGTCGGTAGCCAGTAGGCACGTCCCCGATTGCTAAAACACAGGAGCGTGGCGTGGTTGTGCGTAACTAAGAGGTGTTCAACGAAGTCGTCGTCTTTAACAGTTGCTGCCGTCTTACCGCGACCCCCTCTTCGTTGTGCCTCATATACGTCGATCGATTGGCTCTTGGCATAACCACCGTGCGAAATCGTGACAACTACTGTCTTGGGCACGATCATGTCAATAGTTGTGAAGTCTTCCTCGTTCTCCAGAATCTCTGTGCGTCGTTCGTCACCGAATTCATCTCGAACTTCGATGAGTTCTTCCTTGACAACTTCGTTCATGCGTTCGTCAGAATCCAAGATTTCTTGCAGACTCTTGATGTCAGCAATCAATCCTTCGTACTCATTGATGAGGCGGTCTTGTTCCAAACTAACAAGTCGGTGTAGCTGCAAACTAAGAATGGCGTCTGCTTGGTCGCTAGAGAGTCGATACTCTCCCGATTCTTCGTCAAACCCCAATGTCGGGTCTACGTCATCACGCCGAGCGAGTTTCACATCCGCACGACGTAACAACGCTTGAATAGCAGACATTCGCGAAGTTCTTTCGTCCCCCTCTTCCTCAGAAGAGGCAACATTGAGCCAAGACCGATCGGTCAATGCTGCTTGGGCGTCCTGACGAGATTCAGAGTTGCGGATCAGTTCGACGATTTCATCGATGTCCGCCAACGCTACAGCTTGTCCTTCGAGCGTATGCGCTCTTCTTCGCGACTCGCGCAAGAGATGGGTCGAACGTCGAACCACGACTTCTCGACGATGCTGGATGAACGCCATCAGCATGTCCTTGAGATTTACGGTTCTGGGTTGGCCACCAACGAGAGCAGTGCAATTGACGCTGACAGAGGATTCAAGCTGAGTGTGTGCATACAGATTGTTCAGCACGACTTCTGCTGGTTCGCCTCGCGAGACTTCGATGACGATCCGCATCCCGTTCTTGCTGGACTCGTCTCGAAGATCCGAAATTCCGCTAATGCGTTTTTCACGCACCAAGTCAGCGATGGATTCAACGAGCTTGGCTTTGTTTTGCTGAAACGGAATCTCCGTGACAATTATTGTTTCGCGACCGGATTTCTCACTTTCGATCGAAGCCCTTGACCGTACCCGAATCCTGCCCCTACCTGTCTTGTAGGCTTGTACGATCCCTACACGGCCATTGATGATTCCTGCAGTGGGAAAGTCTGGACCTTGTACATATTGCATTAGGTCTTCAACCGTCAGGGATTCCTCATCAACCAATGCGATACAAGCGTCGATTACTTCCCGGAGGTTGTGAGGAGGAATATTGGTAGCCATGGCAACCGCAATTCCGTAGGAACCATTGATCAACAAATTCGGAATACGAGTCGGAAGTACGACGGGCACAAGGATTGTGTCGTCGTAGTTGAGTGTCATGTCGACGGTTTCCTTGTCCAAGTCCGCCAGCATCATCGACGCGATGCGTTCCATCCTCACTTCTGTGTAACGCGGTGCCGCTGCGGGATCTCCATCTATGGAGCCGAAGTTTCCTTGCCCCTCCACCAATGGATAGCGCATCTTGAAGTCTTGCGCCATGTTTACGATCGTCTCATAGATCGCCTGTTCTCCATGTGGGTGATACTTCCCGACAACTTCTCCACCGACACGTGCCGACTTCATGGTTGGTCGATCATGTCTGTTGTTAAGTTGATCCATTCCAAAGAGACACCGTCGGTGTACGGGCTTTAGGCCATCTCGGATATCAGGCAATGCACGACCGATGATCACGCTCATCGCATATCCAAGATACGAGTGTCGCATCTCATCTTCTATGTACACCCGTACAATATCTCCACCCGTAGGACCGGGTGTTGAAGGGTTCAATTCGTCGTTGTTGTCGGATTCGTCTTCGGGACCAGACGAAGTGTCTTCATCACTCATGGAAATGCACAAAAAGTGCTAGAAATACAGGAAGCGGGGGAAGTGTTATTTTACCGTAGAGACGACCAGAAATATACCCTCTAACAAGCGGAATTCTGTGCTGATTGGGAAAACGCACAAGCACACCTTGACCTTCCATTCCTTCAGTTTCGAGTTCTAGATTCAGGGGTGCGTATCACACCAAAGCGAATCGTTGGTGAGCGAATCTAGTGACTAGCGATCACGCCAAGACCATTGAGTGAATTGGATAGATTTACATCTAATCAGAAAAAGTTTAGAAATTGAACCGGACTATAGTCTTCTTTATTTTCAATACCTTACAGGAATTTGTTAACAAGTAAAGGGCATTCTGACAACGGGATGCATTTGGAGATCTTCTTTGAATAGTACCTCGACCAATTAAGAACTGGCTAAAGCTCGCCAGCTTTGGTCCAACGAATGGCGTCTGCGTAGATGTGGATAGGTCTTGAAGCGGACGATAGTTCAACGTTCACCGTTCCTCGACCTAAGTCAAACTGTCCAATGATGTTCCAGCCTGGTGTCTTGGATCCTAAGTCGAACTCACGAATCCACTCCTGGGGTTCATCGAAAATCTTGAATTTCCATCGCAGTCCAGATTTCCTCCGGGTCTCCATCCCCGAGAAACGTGAAGCGAAAGCGTCCACTTGTCAGTCTCAGATGAGTCAGCTGTAAACCGTGCACTACTTATCTTGTCTCGGATCCACGCCGAAGCTACGGTTTTCCGGTACTTACCGTATAGTCTGTGCTCTCGGTCAATCTTCCCCAAGTTCCTTGCGGGACGCGAACCTCGGACTTTCGTGCGTAGTAGCTTCCCATCGCAGGCAATCCGTTTTCCAATTCAACCTGAAGCCGCGGTGGAGAAAACCACTCGATTCGATGCGGTGTATCGACTACGGGACTCGCAACTTGGCGATGAACGATACGAACAGAGATTCATTAGATGAAGGTGAGACAAGAGGTACTTGGGGGTGGCAACTCCATAGGTCAGAGAAATTGACGCAACAAATGTCAGAATCAGACATGAAAGACCAAATACAACTAGCACTGTCAGTAGAAGGACAATTTGCAGGAGTTTAAACGCGAAAGAAGCTTGGCCGTTTCGAATTCGGTGCGGGCAACACTCAAGACTCTGCTGGCAAAGGTGGCCATTGAGGTCTACACAACGCATTCCGTCCGTCTAGTCTAATTCTTGAACGGCGAGGTTGAAGAATCAATACGCTAGTCCGGTGGACGTCATTTTCGAAGTTCTCTATGTTCAAATTTAGTGATCCTCCGGTCATTGGAACGAAGTCACTGCGTTACCATTGCAAGTCACTCGAACTCCCTTTGACTCTGCATGAACGTAGATCCCGCTGAAATCCAAAAGTTTGAGTCTCTTGCTCAAAAATGGTGGGACAAGGATGGAGAGTTCCGACCACTCCATGACATCAATGACATCAGAGTTCGATTCATTGCCGATCGAGCAACAATTGGAGGAGCGGAAGTCCTAGATGTGGGGTGCGGCGGAGGAATTCTGACCGAAAGCCTAGCAAGTCACGGTGCCGTTCCGACTGGAATTGATCCGGCTCTAGGACCCCTTACTGTTGCCAAGCTACATGCCGTGGAAATGGGTTTGCAGCACCGACTGAGTTATTACCAATCCACGGCAGAAGAATACTCGCAAGAGACGAAACAATTCGATATTGTCACTGCCATGGAAATTCTGGAACATGTTCCAGACTTCTCTGAGACTATGCGGGCATTGGCTGATCTCACCAAGTCTGGAGGAGATGTCTTTCTCTCCACCATCAATCGCAAGCCGGTAGCGTATCTCTTTGCGATCCTAGGTGCGGAGTACGTTCTCAATGTCCTTCCGAGAGGTACGCACGAATATCGGAAATTCATTAAGCCATCTGAACTTTCCCAAGCAGCCAGAGAAGCGGGATTGATCGTGCGTCAGGTCAAAGGCTACAGCTACAATCCGTTCAGTCGTTCGGCATCTCTCGTTTCCAACCCTAACGTCAACTATCTGTTTCACGCACAAAAACCGTAAACACACAAGGGTTTAGCGGAATCAGAAACAAGCTACTGCTTGTCCGTATCTCTCATCCAAAGAGGAGTTCCATGTCTTACGTACCAACAGAGGACCTTTTGAAAGGGCGCGTCATCGTCGTCACTGGTGCTGGTGATGGAATTGGGCGAGTTGCAGCAAGAACGTTCGCGCAACACGGCGCTTCTGTGGTACTTGTCGGCCGCACACGAAGCAAGCTTGAGTCCATCAACGACGAGATTAAGCAGTTTGGTTCAACCAGCCCTCTCATCGTTCCCGTAGACTTAGCTCGATTTGATGACTCCAGTTCGACAGACTTGCAGAACGGAATTCGCGATGTGTTCGGACACCTTGACGGCTTACTGCACAACGCCTCCATTCTGGGTCCCAAAGTTCCAATCGAGAACTATCCTTACCAGGACTGGCAGCAAGTGTTCCAAGTCAATGTTCACGCCCAGTTCCTAGTGACACAGTCTCTACTCCCCTTGCTACGTCAATCTGATGACGCCTCTGTGATCCTCACTTCCTCAGGGGTTGGACGCAGAGGGAGAGCTTTTTGGGGTGCCTATTCCGCTTCAAAATTCGCTACGGAATCTTTGATGGAAGTCTTGGCAGATGAACTGAGCAGCGAGAAGAACATTCGAGTCAACTCCCTAAATCCAGGAGGTACCCGGACGACCATGAGGGCTCGGGCGTATCCAGAGGAAGATCCAGCGACTCTTCCAACTCCGGAGGAGCACATGCCACTGTATTTGTATCTCATGGGTCCAGACTCGAGAGGCACTACGGGCCAGAAATTTGACGTGATTTCTTGGAACTTACCCTAAGACTCGTTTGACACGAGATGCCGAGTGTCAAGCCCGGGATAAGGAATTAGCACAGAACCCTTGTAGCGTCGAGTGGAATCGGTGGTGTCTTTGACGACTGTTGGTACTTCCAGCCACGCACATACTGCTGCCACATCTCTGGCGTCCATTTCACGCAGCTTTCCAGTAGGCATCGCCTTTGGAAGCACTACGGGACCGAATCGAACCCTCTTCAAGCGGGACACTTTGGACCCTACGTGTTCAAACAACCTTCGTACTTCCTTGTTACGCCCTTCCATTAGAACGACGTGATACCAATGATTCAAGCCTGATCCATCGTAGTACTGAATATCTGAGAATCGACACCAAGAATCATCTATCAATGCTCCGTTCTTAAGGGACTCGAGCTTGGAATCTGAAAGCTTGCCAATGACGCGAACCGCATATTCTCGATCTATGACAGAGCTGGGGTGCATGAGTCGATGAGCGACCAAACCGTGATTCGTAAAGAGCAGAAGTCCACTTGTATTCAGGTCCAATCTGCCTACGGAAATCCAACGACCAGTCCCTAGTTTCGGCAAATGCGAGAATACGGATGGACGATGCTCGGGATCCTTTCGGGCGACAATTTCCCCCACTTTCTTGTTCATGACAAGAATGCGGGTATTACGAGGAGTATCGAGATTTCTTAACTGACTCCCATCTACCTCGATTTTCGATTCAATGCCAACACGTTGTCCTTGATGAGCTACTTTACCGTCGACAGCTACTCGACCCGCATCGATCCATTTCTCCATCTGGCGTCGCGATCCAAGACCCATGTCGGCAAGCACCTTTTGAAGTTTTTGTGTATCCGCTGTCATCAAATCTCCGCATTAGGATCCTAGAGCCGAATTCGGCCTTCAGTCTATTGGGGGACCGGATCCAACGTCTCGGCCGCGGACTCTTGCAACTCACGCAGCGGGGGCAAATCGTCGAGAGACTTTAGACTGAAGTAGTCCAAGAAGTATCGTGTCGTCCCATACATCATCGGTCGACCGGGTAGCTCCTTTTGACCAAGCTCACGTATCCAACCACGATCTACAAGTGTCCGCAGTGTGTAGGAACTAACTGCAACTCCTCGGACCTGTTCAATTTCTCCTCGCGTAATTGGTTGCCTATATGCGATCAGTGCGAGAGTTTCAAGTAGCGCACGAGAATAGCGTCTTGGACGCTGCATCCACAACTTGGCGATCCATTTATTGAACTCAGGTTTTACCTGCATTCGAAATCCTGAACCGACCTCGACAAGCTCGTAAGCACGATCGGCACAGTCTTCGCGGATGAGATTCAACGATTCATCAATCAATTGGGCTACAGCAACATTGTCATCGTCTCCGTCGCTTTCCTTGAGCAAATTGGATAGCTGGCCCCGACTTAAAGGGTCTTCGGCTACAAGAAGCAATGCCTCAATGGCCTTCCGTACTTCATTCAGTTCAATCATCAGAGCAGTTGCCTAACCGATTTCGTTTGTACGTGCGACAAAAATAGGTTCATAGGATCCGTGTTGCACAACCGAAACCAAACCGTCTCGAAGAAGTTCAAGCAAGGCCAACAGTGTGACCACTGCTCCTTCTCGACGTTCAGAAACGTTAATCAGTTCAAGAAAGGATAGGTAACCGTCTTTGACTGAGAGCAGACTCAAGAGACTAGTCATTCGTTCTCGAACAGAGAGAGACTCCACATCTATGGAGTGAGGGCTTCGCAGGTTGTCGCGTTCCAGCACTTCCGAAAATGCAACCAAAAGCTCCCGAAGTTCCACTTTTGGAGGCTCGATTTCAATTGGTTCATCCGATCGTTCCACTGAGACTACAAAGATGTCTCTATCGACCCTTGGAAGTTCGTCGATTCCCTCAGCGGCTTTTTGAAACACTTCGTACTCCAACAACCTGCGAACGAGTTCAGCCCGAGGATCCTCCTCTTCCTCCGAGTCTTCATTTCTGCGAGGAAGCAACATTCGCGATTTGAGCTCCGCAAGGGTTGCAGCCATCACCAGATAGTCCCCAGCAAGATCCAAGCGTAACGACGTTAAGACGTCGATGTAAGCCATATATTGTTCGGTTACCTCGGCAACGGGAATGTCCAAAATGTCGAGGTTTTTTCTTCGAATGAGATACAGCAGCAGGTCTAGAGGCCCTTCGAAAGCCTCCAAGATGACGATCAGAGCATCGGGTGGAATAAACAGGTCATCAGGTATCGGATAGTCGTGCTGTACGACGAGAGAGTCTTCCGCTAAGGCTTGTTCGTCCACCGTGTCACTCATCGAAACGAAATTCCTACTGCAGCACGCACGTCTTCTAATGTCTCCTTCGCCACTATTCGGGCTTTTTCCGATCCCTTCTCGATGATGTTTCGAATCAAATTTCGATCCTCCACGTAAGGTGTAGCGCGTTCGTGAAACTCGGTCTGTTCTGCATTGAGCGAGTCGATAAGTGGGCCCTTGCAATCAATACAACCAATTCCCGCCGACTTGCAACCATTTGCAGCCCATGACAAAGTGTCCTCGTTTGAATAGATCTTGTGGAGATCGTAGACAGGACACTTACTTGGGTCGCCTGGATCGCTTCGGCGAACTCGGGCTGGATCCGTTTGCATTGTGCGAATTTTTGCTTCAAGTGCGTTCGGCTCTTCTCGCATTAACACAGCGTTGTTGTAAGACTTCGACATCTTCTCGCCGTTCAAGCCAGGAACCTTTGGCGTGTCAGTCAGCAACACTTCCGGTTCCGGAAGGATAATGCGACCGCCATCCTCTAGATAGCCAACCAATCTCTCTTGTTCGTCATGAGAGAGGTGGGATTGTTCGAATACTAGGGCTCGGGCAGCCTCCAACTTTTCGTCGACTCCGTGTTCGACATACTGTTTGCGCCAGGTCTCATACTGACGGGCGATTTTCTTTGGAATTCGACCAAGTGCCTTTTGCGCAAGTGACTGCCACTCTTCGTCGCGACCAAAATTCCAGTTGAAAGCTCTTGCAATGTCTCGCGAAACTTCTACATGGGCTTCTTGGTCTGCACCAACTGGAACTTTTCCTCCCCGATACATCAAGATGTCCGCCGCCTGCAATACGGGATAGCCCAAGAAACCGAAGGTATTGAGATTCTTATCGTTGAGCCTTCGAATTGTGTCCTTATATGTGGGAACTCGCTCGAGCCACGGTAAAGGAGTCACCATCGACAATAAGACAAAGAGCTCAGCATGCTCGGGAACTTTGCTTTGAACGAACACAGTACATGCCGACGGAGAGACGCCGCTTGCAAACCAGTCGATGAGCATTTCGTAAGTGTTCTGTTCGATGGTCTCAGTTTCGTTGTAGGACGTCGTCAAGGCATGCCAATCAGCCACGAAAAAGAAGCAGTCGTGTTGGTGCTGCAGTTGTGCCCAATTCTTCAAGGCACCGTGATAGTGTCCAATATGCAATCTCCCCGTTGGTCTCATTCCTGAGACGACACGGTTGTCCAATTGTCCGTTGCTCACTTTCCTTGCTCTCTCTTCTGTGGGACTTAGGCTATCCGTCCGTTTGAGTCTGTAGGACACCTCTGCCTTGTCGTGTAACCGTCGGAATCGAATCGACCAAATCTACCAGTGTCGAAGGTTCCGACCCTAAGATTCCTCCGTCGATGATCACGTCAACTTGATGCTCGAGTCGCTCCCGAATTGCTTGCGGATCGCACATCGCGTCTTCCTCACCCGGTAATACTAATGACGTGGAGAGTACCGGTTCTTGCAATGCATCCAGGAAACTCATTGCAATTGGGGAATCAGGTATTCGAAGTCCAACGGTTCCGCGATTGCTACTCGCAACTTTGCGGGGTACATCACGTGTTGCTTTCAAAATGAACGTAAAGGGTCCAGGCGTATGCCTTCTAATCATCCTATAGCTCGGGTTGTCAACTTGAGCGTAGTTCGAGAGTTCCGATAGGTCTTTGCAAACTATGGTCAACAGATGGTTGGGTTTCAACTTTCGAATAGTGCGTATTCTGTTCAGACCAGCACTATCGAGAAGACGACAACCCACGGCGTAAGTCGTGTCCGTAGGGTAGACGATAATCCCACCATTCCTAACAATTTCCGCCGCCTGATTGGTTAATCGGGTTTGCGGGTGTGTTGGATGCACTTCAAAGTATTGGCTCATAGAAGTCTCATGCAACGGCTAACCAGTCGATGGCGTCATGTCCTTTCGATAACAGATATTGATTCGCAGCGACAAAGTGCCCACACCCCATAAAGCCTCGATGGGCTGAGAGTGGCGACGGATGTGAAGATTCCAGCACTAGGTGCCTCGTTCGATCGACGACATCAGCTTTTCTTTTTGCTGCTGCGCCCCAAAGAAGAAAGACAACGTGCTGGCACTGTTCATTCACCACTGACACAATCTGGTCAGTGAATCTCTCCCATCCCACTCCTTGATGTGAGCCCGCTCGTCCTTCTACGACCGTAAGCACAGAATTCAAAAGCAAGACCCCTTGCTTAGCCCATGGTTCAAGACAGCCTCTCAGTGGAAAAGAGCCGGCATCTCCGCCTTGAACTCCAAACTCCTGATGTATTTCACTGAGAATATTTACAAGTGATGGAGGTGGAGTCACGCCAGCGCTCACACTGAAACAAAGACCGTGTGCTTGGTTTGGCCCATGATAGGGGTCTTGGCCAATGATGACCACTCTTACTCGGTCAAGAGGGCATAGATCCATTGCGGCGAACATCTTGGACATGGGTGGGTGTATGCGCTTGCCTGCTCGCACTTCATTTAGTAAGAAAGTGCGCAGTTTCGACATGTAACCTGCAGTGAATTCACTTCGAAGAGCTTCTTTCCAGGTCGCGTCCAATTTGACGCGCTCCAGCGCAGCGCTCATTGTGGTGCGCGTTTAAGTTGTGGAAACAGGAGCACGTCGCGAATGGTTGTTCGGTCTGTTAGAAGCATAACAAGTCGGTCGATACCAATGCCCTCACCGGCGGTTGGCGGCATCCCATATTGCAATGCCAGTATGAAGTCTGAATCGAAACGCATGGCCTCTTTGTCACCACTATCTAACAATTCACTCTGTCTTTGAAATCGCGCTTCCTGATCGTCCGGATCGTTGAGTTCGGAAAAGCCGTTGGCGATTTCACGACCACACACAAAGTACTCGAATCGGTCTGCAACATTGGGATTTGCGTCGTTTCGGCGTGCGAGCGGCGAGACTTCTATCGGGTATTCCGTTACGAAAGTTGGTTGAACTAATTTGGGTTCGACCAGCTGTTCAAACAAAGCAGTGAGAGCCGCACCCCACCCCGCTCCTGGTGGAATTGCCACGGAACGTTCTTTGGCCATCGTGCGCAGAATCTCTACTCTGAAAATGTCGTTGGATCTTGCTAAAGCTAGTTCGCTTGCAACTGCCTCCGCCATCGTCGTTTCTCTAGGGCTACTCTCAAAATCCAAGACCTGTCCGTCGAACTCAATCCTTGAACTCCCACATATTGACAAAGTCAGCTGGCGCATTAACTCACGAGTCAGCGCAATCATTTCTCGAAAGGTTGCGTACGCTTGATAGAACTCAAGCATTGTGAACTCGGGATTGTGTCGTGTAGAAAGACCTTCATTGCGAAAATTTCGATTGATCTCGTAGACACGTTCAAATCCCCCGACCACTAGCCGCTTTAGGTAAAGTTCAGGTGCAACTCTAAGGTAGAGGTCCATATCCAAAGCGTTGTGATGTGTAGTAAACGGACGGGCAAGTGCTCCACCTGGAATGGGGTGCATCATCGGAGTCTCCACTTCCATGAAGTCGCGATCATCGAAGAATCGACGCAACTCTTTAACAATCGCACTTCGTTTGGCAAACACGCTTCGCGACCGATCATTAGCAATTAGGTCAACATACCTCCGCCGATACTTGAGCTCCGAGTCTTCGATTCCATGAAACTTGTCAGGAAAGGGCTGCAGAGACTTGACCAGAACTTGAAAGCTCGAAGCCTCAACAGTAAGCTCTCCCTTGTTAGTTCTCATCACAGTGCCCGTAACGGCGACAATGTCGCCAAGGTCCGAAAGTTCAACAAACTCTTCGTAGCTTGTTGCGTCTAACCCGTCCTTGCGCAGATAACACTGAATCGTGCCTGATCCGTCTCGAAGAGTAATGAAACTAGCCTTGCCCATGACTCTTCGCAAAACAACTCTTCCTGCAACAGACGTGACAAAAGGATCGTCACTCAATTGCTCTTTCGTCTTTTCTGCAAACATTGTTTGCAAGATGTCCGCACTGTGTGTCCGCTTAAATTGATTGGTGAAAGCGTTCGATGTTTCCCGCAACGAATTCAGTTTTCGTCGTCGCGTAACAGCTTCATTTCGATCGTCCATTACAAACTCGCAATCAAGCTAGCTTCCATGAACGATGAAATATCGCCATCCAATACTCGCGAAGGATCTCCACGTTCTGCACCAGTCCTATGATCTTTTACGCGCGACTGATCGAGCACATAGGATCGAATCTGGCTTCCAAATCCGATGTTGGGTTTGGAGTCTTCTATAGCTTGTTGTTGTTCCATTTTTTCCTGTAACAAGACGCTGTAGAGCTTGGCACGAAGTTGCTTCCAAGCTTGAGCTCGATTCTTGTGTTGCGAGCGTTCACTCTGGCACTGAACTACAGTATTGGTGGGGACATGGGTCAAACGAACAGCCGAGTCGGTCTGATTCACATGTTGGCCTCCTGCTCCACTTGCACGATATGTGTCAGTTCTCACATCGCTAGGGTCGATCTCCACTTCTACTTCGTCATCGATTTCTGCGTACACGAACACCGATGCAAACGAAGTGTGTCGACGGTGATTCGAGTCAAAGGGAGAATTACGCACCAATCGATGCACTCCGCTCTCAGTACGAAGCCACCCGTAGGCATAATCTCCTACAACTTGCACTGTCGAACTTCGGATACCCGCCACGTCGCCCTCGGATAATTCAAGAATTGTTGCCTTGTAGTTGTGCTTCTCGCACCATTGAAGATACATGCGAAGGAGCATATTCGCCCAGTCTTGCGACTCGGTTCCACCTTCTCCGAACTGAATGTCGACATATGCATTTTGAGAATCCAGTTCGTTCGAGAACATCTTCTTAAACTCCATCGACTTGAGATGGATATCAATGGACTCCAATTCTGATGCAACTTCGGTGAGGACCTCTTGCTCTTGTTCTTCCGCTGCAATCTCAGCAAGTTCGTCAGCTTCTTCAACTCGAGCTTCAACACTGTCCATTCCTACAACGGATTCAGTCAGCCGTGCTCGTTCTTTAGAGAGAGATTCCGAGAGTTGTTGGTCAGACCATGTGTCGGGTTCAGACAGTTGAAGATCGACCTCTTCTAGCCTCTCCTTGCTTTTCTCATAGTCAAAGAGAGTCTCTTAGCACAAACATGCGGGTGCGAATGTCCTTGATTCTTTCTCGTATCGAGCTAATTTCAGCCATTGTTTCGCCATGTGTACGGGTAAGAGTTCAGTGTCCGTTTCCCGGAACTAAGATTGGACACGGCTCAGCGCTGTCGAAGCACCGCATTGCTGCGTTTGAGCTGCGGGATTTTAGCACTTGTTAAGTTGCACCTGCTCAGGATCATGCTGTTCTATGACCGAGAACGCCAGTGCTCTGTGAATTCCTTTAGAGGAACTAGGTCGTCTCTGGTTGAACACACTCGACAACCAACTGGAGAGTTGTAGATCCTCGAAAACTATTTCCAGTTGGACGATAGGCTACCTCAACTCTTTCAGCATCAATTGATCCATGATTGAAGGCAATCGCGTCGACGAGTTTTCGATGCTGTTTCAACACCATCTTGAGGTGTCTACCCTTACCCACGACTTGCTGGTTTACGATATCAAACGAACCGTGAAACAAAGGTGGATCGAAGTCCTTTCCCCATGGACCCCAATCGTTGATTGACCGTACTAGCTGCAAGGTCAAGTACTCGTCGTCGAGTTTTCCATCCGTATAGAGCACATCACTAAAGGTTTCGCTTGCCGCTCTTGCCGCAACAGCCTTCTCGAACAGTGAGGAGAATCGTTCGAAACTAGCTTTATGGATCGTCACACCCGCTGCCATGGCATGACCACCGTAAGAAATCAACAGATTGGGATACTGAGAATCGATATCTGCAAGCACGTCTCGAATGTGGATGTTTGCGACGCTCCGAGCAGAGCCTTTGATGTACTCGGCCAGTCCATCTTGCGCATCCGCAAACACAACTGCGGGTCGGTTTAGCCGTCCGACAACTTGGCTTGCGATCAGACCGACTATTCCTTCATGAAAGGACTGGTCGTGGACACAAACTCCTGGACGATCAAGATTGGTTAGAGAATCTAGGTAGCGATGAGCAACTTCGGTCATTTCCTGCTGCATTTGTTGACGTTCGGCATTTATCTCGTTCAGACGTCCGACGTGAATTCGCGCATCTCCGAGGTTTGAAGTAAGCAACGCCTGAATGCCAATACTGATGTCTTCGAGTCTTCCTGCTGCATTGAGTCTTGGACCCAACCTGTAGCCGAGATCTTCTGCGTCAATTTGCTCCAACCTGACCCTGGCAATCTCGCATAGCGCAATGATTCCAGGCCTTGTTCTACGTCGCCGCATCCGATTCAAGCCATTCGCTACCAGTATTCGATTATTTCGATCCAATGGAACAAGATCTACGACAGTGCCCAATGCAACCAGGTCCAAATAGTCTGCGACTTTGGGTTCCGGTATTTGTTTCTCCTCAAAATGATTGAGTGCTCTTAACTGACGTCGTACTTCCACCATTACATAGAACGCAACACCAACGCCTGCAGGTGTACTTGCAAAACTGCTCTTCGAAAGCTGTGGGTTCACGATTGCACTCGCCGCCGGCAACTCTTCGGGAGGTAGATGGTGGTCGGTGATTATCGTGTCGATACCGTTATCTCGAGCGAATTGGACACCCTCGTTCGAACTGATGCCGTTGTCGACCGTAACGATAACCTTCGGCTTCTTGACCAGCAACGATTGAACAAAGCCCTTTGACAATCCATAGCCAAAACGAAATCTATCGGGAACCACAGATTCGACCCGTTTGGCACCGTAATCTCGAAGCATTAGCACACACAAAGCACTAGCGGTCGCTCCGTCGGCATCGAAGTCGCCCGCGATGAGAATGAGTTCATCATTCTGAATTGCGTGAACCAGTCGTGCAGCCGCGTTCTGGATTCCTTCTAGTCCATCGGGTGGAAGAAGCTCGGACAACCTAAGGCTTGTATCGGACTCAGACACCACTCCTCTCGAAGCCAAGATTCGTCCCAATATGGGATCGACCCCGAGTTCCGCTTGTACCTGAGACCAGTTGGGAGGTAACGGTCGGGCTACAAACTGATACCTAGGCGTTCTCGATGTGCTCAATTGAGGTTAACAACTCGAACTCTTCGAATGTCTCCGTGTACCGCAGACAGCTCCTGCAAGTCTCTAATGGTTTCGTCTAACACGGACTCTCGGACTTCATCGGTTAGCAAGACCACCGGTACCCATCGAACGTTGCCAGTTTGCTGGATCGCATCTGATTTTTGGATGACTGACTCCATCGAAATCCTATGATTTCCCAAGACTTCGGCGAGTGTAGCCATAACACCGGGTTCGTCTGATACTGGCACGTACAAGTAGTAAGAACTGGTCAAATCACAAATGGGACTGGCTCTACGCGTGGAAGTGGTATTCGTGGGCAACGAGGACTTTCCTTTCGCAATCTCGATGATGTCGCTAAGTACCGCTGACGCTGTGGGACGAGATCCTGCGCCCGGCCCCTTCAAGAGCAAACTTCCGACACCATTTGCAGCCACCGAAATGGCGTTGTCGACGCCATCAATACGCGACATGAGGTCCTTATCAGACACAAGTGCAGGATGCACACGCATTTCCACACTTGAATCAAATACTCGAGCGACTGCGATGTGCTTGATTCTATAGCCAAGTTCTCGAGCATAGTGGAGATCATCTAGCTGGATGTTGGTGATTCCCTCAATGTAAATGTTGGCTAAATCGATTGGCTGATCGAAGGCTATCGATCCAAGAATTGACAGTTTCTGAGCTGCATCGATTCCATCGATGTCAAAACTCGGATCGCTTTCGGCGAAGCCTAGGTCTTGAGCTTGTCGCAACGCCGATTCAAACGTAGAGTCGTGCGCGTCCATTTGCGTCAAGACAAAATTGCAGGTTCCATTCAGAATTCCTGTAATGGAATCGATGGAATTTCCTGCCAATCCATCCTTCAAGACAGCAACAATGGGAATTCCCCCAGCAACTGAAGCTTCAAACCCCAGCGGCACATGGCTCTCTCTTGCACGAGAGATATACGAGTTACCGAATTGGGAGAGAACGGCCTTGTTGGCAGTTACAACAGGTTTGCCGAGCTCAATTGCCCGCGAGATCAGGCGGTTGGCATCGTCTGTGCCACCAATGAGTTCGACAACGATATCGACGTCATCCTGCAGAAGCGAGTTGAGTTCGGTACTGAACTCGGCACCGAGTGTGTCGATGTGTGAACGTGGCGTTCGGCTAGCAACCCGGGCAACCGAGATCGGTTGGCCGAGCTGTCTCGCTACCCTGTCGGCGTTTTCGCTCAAGAGCACGAACAGCCCTTGAGCGACGGTGCCTAAACCGGCGACTCCAAGTCGCACTACGGATTCGCTGACAACTTACTATCCGAGTGCGACCAAAGTTCCTAAGAGTCTATAAGTGTCTTGAGCTGATCGGCTTGGGTAAATCCTGGAATGACCTTGCCGTTCGGCAGTACATTGGTCGGTGTTCCAGTAATTTCGATTTTCTGACCCAACTCGTAGTGTTCTTCAACACTCTTCGAACAGTCGTCTGCAACCGTATATTCCTCGGCATTCACAGCGGTACCGTTCTTGACGCGAGCGAGGACATCGTGGCGATCATCGGCGCACCAAGCGGAGACAAGCTTGTTGAAAGCCTTGGATCCAATTCCAGCTCTGGGGTAGGCCAAGTAGCGAATTTCGATGTTGTTGGCGTGATATTCCGGCATGTGTTCATGTAACAGTCGACAATATCCGCAGTCCACATCCGTAAAGACATACACGACGTCCGGTTCGGTAGTTTCTACGGGACTGTAATTGATGGAACTTGCCGCTGGTAGCGACTGAAACATAGCAAGAAGAGCTTGGTTTTTCTGTCTAACGGTCAGATTGACAAATTTCTCGTCGTTCCATCCGTACAAGTCTCCAACAAAAGCGTACTCGCCGTCGGTCGTTGTGTAGACGATGCGACCATTGTCTAATTCCACAGTTTTTAGATTGTTCATCGGACTATCGGACACTTCTTTGGTTGGAGAACCCAAGACCTTGGCTATCTCCTTCATTGCATCCTTGTCAGAACTGACGCCTTGTGCATCACTTGACGTTTCTGCCGATGTGCTGGTCGCGAAAATCATCGCAACGATTGCGACTATTGACGCTAAGCTCAATTTGAATTGGGCTTCCTTACATGAATGGGTCATGTGTAATTCAACCTCGCGGGTGGTGTTGAGCATGTAGCTCCTTCAGTCTCTGAGTAGCGACATGCGTATATATCTGAGTTGTGGATAGATTAGCATGTCCAAGCATCAATTGTACAGTACGCAAGTCTGCGCCGTGATTAAGTAAGTGGGTGGCAAATGCATGACGCAACGTGTGCGGAGACAATGGTTTTGTTATCCCAGCTCTGTCTGCATAACGTTTGATTGCATGCCAAAAGGTCTGGCGGCACATCCGCTGTCCTCGGTTGCTCGGAAATAGAGCACTACACCTGTGGCCATTGATCAAGTTGGAACGAGCTTCTCGAATGTAGCGTTCCAGCCACATCAATGCGTACTCTCCAAGCGGAACGATGCGCTCCTTCGCACCTTTGCCCATCACGCGGACCACGTTTTGCCGCAAGTTCACGGACATGATGGTCAAAGAAACAATTTCGCTCACGCGCAGTCCGGTTGCATAGAGCACTTCCAACATCACTCGATCGCGAAACTCGACAGCATTCTTGTCCACATCGGGAGCATGAAGCAGGTCCTCAACGTCCTGTTCAGTCAAGACGTCAGGTAACGATCGGCCAATCTTGGGATTCTGAATCTTTGCACAGGGGTTGTGGTGGATTTCACCCCGTTCGATGGCGTACTTGAAGAAGCCACGAAATGTGGAGAGAATGCGCGCTGACGAACGCGCCGAGCAGCCCTGCTCCTGCTTGTAAGCCAAAAAATCGAGAATGTTCGACTCGCGGCTTGACAGCAAACCGCAATCGGACCATTCGACGAATTGAGTTAGATCTCGCTGATACGCTTCACAAGTAGCTTCCGAGAGTCCTTTCTCAAGCCACACAGTGTTGATGTATTTACGAACTTCGGTGGGTGTCTCGCTGACCCTAGTTTGTTCCATGCCGGCCTCCTTGCCATGTCATGACTTCCTGTCTACATCGAACTAATCTTGAATACCTCCTTTCGGGGTACTTGCCGAATCTGGACGATTCGAACGTTAGACCTTTTCCTTGATCCTCGCAGATCGTCCAGAACGCTCACGCAAATAATACAACTTTGCTTTGCGAACGTCACCCTTGCGAAGAACTTCAATCGAGTCGATCAATGGGCTGTGCGTTTGGAATGTACGTTCCACTCCAACTCCATGAGATATCTTGCGTACAGTGAAGGAAGAATTCAATCCTCTATTACGTTTACCAATGACTACGCCTTCAAACGCCTGTAGGCGATCTCGTGAACCCTCTCGCACCACGACTCTTACATTCACAGAGTCTCCAGTCTGAACATCCGGAAGCGACTCGCGAAGCTGTTCGTTTTCGAGTTGTTCGATAATCTTGTTACTTCGCATGATGTTCTCTCCTACTCATTTTCCGTGTCGCAACCACTACCGCAATTCGACAACGAATTCACTATTTTACGTTCCTCTTTAGCCCAAGACCTATTAGTGAGCAGATCAGGACGTCGATTCCAGGTTCGTCTGATGGCTTGAGCATGACGCCATTTCTCCACCTTTCCGTGATCTCCACTAAGCAGAATCTCCGGCACATCCAATCCTTCAAACCTTCTAGGTCGAGTGTATTGAGGAAAGTCGAGGAGTCCGTCGGAGTATGACTCTGTACTTGTCGAGTCAGGGTTGTTCAAAGTACCGGAGACCAATCGAGCAACCGAGTCCAACACCACCAGCGCGGCAAGTTCCCCGCCACTGAGCACATAGTCGCCGATCGAGAGCTCGCTGTCGACATAGTTTTCAACAAACCGTTCATCCACGCCTTCATAACGTCCCGCAATGAGCAGTAGACCATCCAGCTCCGAGAACTCACGTACGACATTTTGACTCAAGGTCTTTCCCTGGGGCGTTAGCAAAATCGTCTGTAGTGTCTCACTCTCGAAGTCTGTTCGAGCCTGTTTAACACATTCAGCGAGGGGCTCTGCCATCATGACCATTCCGGGTCCGCCTCCGTACGGTCGATCATCTACGGACTTGAATGAGTCCTGTGCGTATTCCCTTGGGTTGTAAAGCTCAAGCTGAATGGAACCCGCTCTTAGGGCTCTACCTACAACTCCCTCCTCCAAGGCAGCCTGCACCAGGTCGGGAAAGATCGTTACGACACCAAACCACACTTTCGAGTCACCAATCGGGTTCCCAGTCCACTAACACTTGCTCTCCGGGCCTGACTTCTCGAACTACCGCAGCCACTAAGGGAATCATCACGTCGCTTTCGTTAGTCTCAATTTTCAAAACCGAGTGTGCGCCGGAGTCGAATACTTCATCGACGCATCCAAAAACATGCCCGCCGAGATTAACAACTTTTGTTCCCACCAATTCAAACCAGTAAAACTCGTCGTCTTCAGGATTGGGCAAGCTACTTTTTGGTACTCCTATGAGTCTACCTGTGATTCCACCTGCTTCCGTTCGCGACTTGCATGCCCCAATACGAGCGAAAAATCCACCTGACTGGGATTTTGTCTGCACATCGACCTCCTCGGTCCACTCGACTGCGGACTCAGGTTTGCTCTCTCTCCCCAAAGCCCAAGGTCGATAACTCAGTATGTTTTCTGGAGGTACTGTGTACGAAGTGACCCGAGACCATCCCTTAAGACCAAAAGGCCTTGAGACTCGTCCGACGACAACAATATCTTCAGGTACGAGGTGAGACACGGAAACAGCAGAGAAAGTTGGTGCGAGCTTTAGCGACTCTGGTGTCGAGTAGACGAAAGAACTGCTATGAGAACACGTGCGTCGTTATTGTGTTAGTCAGTCAGGATTAGACTACTACGAACTCTCTTTGGATTCCTCACCGGAAGAGTCTTCGCTCTTTTGAATCTCTACGGTATTTTCTTTAGGAATTTCTTCCGAATCGGTCGTATCTTCCTCGACAGCACTCTCTTCTGAGGACTCTTCGGAAGGTTCTTCTTCTTCCTGTTCAGCTGGCGCTTCTGCGACATCCCCTTCGACCTGCTCAGCAGCTTCCTCAGCGACTTCTTCGACGCTTGCGTCTGCCGCCGCTTCTTCTTGGTCTCTCAAGTCCTCACCGGCAGTTGCTTCTTCTACCTGATCTTCTTGCTCGGAAATCGCTTGCTCCATCCGTGCGTTTTTGATAATGCTCTTGACTTTTGGACTTGGAATTGCTCCAACGCTAATCCAATAGTCGACCCGTTCGAGATTTACCCAAGTGCGTACCGCTTCGCCACGAGCAATCGGATTGTAGTAGCCAACTCGTTCGATAAATCGACCGTCGCGAGGATTTCGTTTGTCGGTGACTGACAAGTGATAGAACGGATTTTTCCGCTTGCCAGCGCGAGCCAAGCGTATAACAACCATATTTCTTGGAACCAATGACGGTGGGAGCACGCGAATTGTACTTGAACATTAGCAATTCATCTCCCTCCTGGATTGAATTTTGCCAGCAAACGTTAGAGTGGAAATTCCCCCTGAGCTAGCTGGTGCTCTTCAAGTTGAACAAGGTAAGGTCGCGTTTTGGCTTGACAAGTCACAGAACCAGCAATCAGCGGCGAGAACTCTAGCGATGTCTTCTGCCCTGGCTCATCGCCTCAGCACCCTCTAGTCTCTGAAGAATCTTGTTGCCCTTGCGACCCGCTCGTTTCATTTGCTTCTCAAGTTGTCGATACTTTCTCAGAAGAAGATTCACTTCATGAATCTGCACGCCACTCCCCTCAGCAATCCGTCGCTTTCTTGAACTGTCAAGAACTGCAGGAAATCGACGTTCATGCAAAGTCATCGAGTCTATGATCACGCATTGCTTCTTCATTTGGTCGTCGTCCATGCTCTTCACTTTGACGGTAGACGGATCCAAGTCGGGCATCATGTCCTTGAAGCCTGCAACTCCTCCCATTGCACTGAATTGCTGTAGTTGGTCGCGCATGTCATCGAGATTGAACTTGCTCCCGCGAAAGATCTTCTTCGCAAGACGCTCCGCCTTGCCTTTATCTACCTTCTGTTCCGCTTCTTCCAAGTAGGAAAGAACATCGCCCATTCCAAGAATCCGCGATGCAATGCGATCGGGATGGAACGATTCCAGTCCATCCAAGTCTTCACCGATTCCAAGAAACTTTATTGGTTTGCCGGTGATAGAACGAACTGATAGAGCGGCTCCGCCTCGAGCGTCCCCATCAGCTTTGGACAAGACCACGCCCGTAAGTGGCAAAGCTTCGTCAAAGGCTCGCGCGGTGTTTGCGGCATCCTGACCTGTCATCGCATCCACAACGAACAGTGTCTCTCGGGGATTGAGCACTTTGTGTAGACGAGCGATTTCTTCCATCATGGTCTCGTCGACTGCAAGTCGGCCTGCAGTGTCCACAATAAGTACGTCGTGGAAACTCTTTCGGGCCAGCTTGACCGCCCGCTTGACAATGGCGTCGGGCCTATCTCGCTGCTTGCTCGGTATGAATTCGACATCTGCTTGTTCGGCAAGCGACTGCAGTTGTTCGATCGCAGCAGGACGATACACGTCGGCCGACACAACACTCACCGACTTTGAGTCCCGTTCTTTCAGCCACTTTGCCAACTTAACAGCGGTGGTGGTCTTCCCTACTCCCTGAAGACCGGCCATAAGCACAACGTTGGGGACGTTTCCACCGCCGAGGTCCAGTCCGTCGGCGGTCTCACCCATCAACTTAACCAGCGAATCGTGTACTATTCGGACAAATGCATGACCCGGTTGAACACTACGTGATATCGTTTGACCAACTGCTTGTCTCTGAACATCCTGTACAAACTCTGTCACGACGTTAAACGCAACGTCGGCGTCAATTAGTGCATTACGAACTTCTCGCACTGCTTCTTCGATGTTGCTTTCCGATAGTTGTCGACTCCGTAGTGGAGCAAGAACTCCAGAAATCTTCTCTCTTAAGTTGTCAAACATCTGCAATCATTTCATGAGAGGAAAGTGCGACTGGCGAAGAGCGAGCCGAACCGAAAGTATAGGCTATAGCAGTTTCTTCCGTACTACGGTTGACGTGCTCGTTAGGCAGTCTTTAACGAATTGATTCTTTTTCTATCGTGATTCTTGCGATCTCCGCCTCAATCCTTTATATGGTGGCCTTGTTGCTGACTTTTCAACTTAGTCGAGAAACGAATCGACTAGGGCAAGTCACTGCGTCTTTGGCTGGGGCCATTGCCTTTGCATGCCATCTGGTATATGCAGTGAGAGTATTTTGGACGGGAGGCGGAGTGGATCTGGCGGTCTTTCCAATAGCTGCAATCGTCACTGTTTGTGTAGCGTTAATTGTTCTCGTAGAGCAACTTCTAACTCCGGTGCGAGCCAAACCCGTTGTTATCGTCCTGTTTCCACTCATTGCCTTGATTTTGCTTTCGTCGGGATTGTTTCACAGAGGATCTCTACACACATCACCTTTGAGTGTTGGACTTACGGTGCACGTCCTCGTGAGTCTTGCTGCATATTCGATTCTTGCTTACGCGGCTTGTCAGGCTGCTCTCTTGGTTTGGTTGGATAGGGCGATCAAGAAGCACGAATTCAACGCATTCCTTCGTACTTATCCACCGCTCGAATCTGCCGAAGTAACCCTCTTTAATGCCTTGTGGACAGGACTATTTCTACTCACTGTCGCTAATGCAACAGGGTTTGTCTTTTTTTGGGGCAAGCTCTTCACTCATGCAAGTCACCTTCATGTCGCCCTCACGATTGCAGCATGGATGATCTACGCGTTCCTCATGTTGGGACACCACATCAGAGGCTGGCGGGGAAACTTCACAACAAGACTCTCGTTAGCTGCCTTTGTCGTACTTCTAATCGGTTACTTTGGTACGCGTATCGTCATTGACGCATTCGCAGCGTAGCCACAAGACCCTAGACCAAGTTTCAGTCCATGCCCGAAGTTCCTACGTTTTTACTCGTAATTGCCACAGTCATTCTGATCTTTATGAGCGGATATTTCTCCAGCTCAGAGACCGCCATGATGAAGCTGAACCCCTACCAGCTGAAACACATGGCAGCACAAGGGAATCGAGGTGCACGTCGATCCCAAAAGCTACTGAGGAGGACCGATCGTCTGTTGGGAGTCATTCTGATTGGGAACAATCTTGTCAATAACATCGCAGCAATGATTGCGTATGTGATCTGCGTTCGTCTGTTAGGAGATTTTGGACCGGCGGTCGCCGCAATTGGGTTCACATTCCTAATGCTTGTCTTTGCCGAGGTCGCTCCAAAGACCATCGCGGCCGAACGTCCCGAGTCTATAGCCTTTCCATCCTCCTATATTCTCAATCTTCTAGAGAAGATTCTCTCTCCAGCCGTCTCGTTAGTGAAGGTTTGCGCAAGCGTCATGGTCAATCCTTTTGTCAAAAACATTGCAGCGAAGTCAACCAGTCTGTCTCTTGAAGAACTACGAACAGTCGTAGGCACCGAGAGCGACTTGCCTCTCGAGAGGCAGGAAATGCTATTGGGAATTCTGGACTTGGGGAAAGCCGAGATTAACGACATCATGGTTCATCGATCAGAAGTAGAGGGTATCGACATAGGAAATTCTGATCGTGACTTGGTAGATGACCTTATTCATGCCAACCATACACTCCTTCCGGTGTACGAAGACGATATCGACAACGTGATCGGAGTTCTCCATCTGAAACGAGCGGGACAACTTCTCCGGTCTGAGACCATCGCAATAGAAGACTTTAAGGAGCAACTCGAGCAGCCCTATTTCGTTCCAAGCGGCACGCCTTTGCCGACACAGCTTGCCAATTTCCAACAGAAGAAAACACGATTCGCATTTGTTGTCGACGAGTACGGAACAGTCTTGGGCATCGTGACCCTCGAAGACATTTTGGAAGAGGTCATCGGTGAGTTTACGACGGATACGTCAGCAGGCTATCCCGACATTTTTCCGCAAGAGGACGGCTCGTACGTCATTGATGGCTACGCGTTGCTTAGGGACATAAACACCCGGCTCGAATGGGATCTACCCACTGAAGGTCCAAAGACTCTAAACGGATTGCTCTTGGAGGTCCTTGAAGACATTCCAGATGGCAACGTAGGTCTGAAAATCAACGGCTACGTCTGCGAGACGCTCAAAGTGGGAGAAAATGCCTTACCAAGCATTCGCGTCGTTCGTACCGAGACACCTGAAGAAGAGACCCCGAGCGACTCTGACGATCAAGATGAGCCTCTCGACGACTAAGTCTACGTCTGCCTGACTCGTCCTTCGGACAGTTTCCACCTTCTGTTCAAGGCAGCCATGACCGCTGTCAGTGACACGGAAACAGCATTTTTGCCGAGGCCAATTCCGTAGACAAGTCGTTCTTCAAACTCAATCGCGACAATGCCAACGGACGTCGATCGACCCTTATCGATTCCTTCTCTTTGGATGGTCTGATGAATGTAGTCACTGACCCGCAGAGGTTCATTCAAGGTCTCCGAAAGTGCATTGACCAACGCCTGTACTGGACCGGACCCCTCCCCCTTCATACCGATCTGGCTCTCGGAAACACGAACCATCGCATCAATCATCGTCCTGTTTTCCTCGTCATTGTTTGACAGTGCATAGTGATCGAGTTTGTAGGGTCCGTCCTCCACTTGATACTCGAGGACGAGAGCATCAAGCATTTTTGACGGCGACACTTCGGATTGAGTGTCCTCGGTGATCGTCTGGACATACCGCGAAAACTCAACAAGCATTTCACGAGGTAAATAAATCCCATAGTGCTCTTCGAGCACAAAACCTACTCCACCCTTGCCCGACTGACTATTGATTCTTACCGATTCCTTGTAAGACGAACCTACATCTTCGGGATCGATCGGCAAGTACGGCACTTCCCACCGTGATCGGTCCACATGCGACATGCCTTTTCGAATGGCGTCTTGATGAGAGCCAGAGAAGGCCGTGAACACAAGGTCGCCCGCATAAGGATGTCTCGGATGTACAGGTAGCTTGTTTATCGATTCAACGGTCTCGCGAATCCGTGGCATGTCACACAAGTCCAATTGTGGATCCACTCCCTGAGAGAATAGGTTCATGGCAACCGTGACGATATCGCAGTTTCCAGTACGTTCACCATTTCCAAACAACGTGCCCTCTACTCTCTCTGCTCCAGCCATCAAGGCAAGTTCGGTTGCCGCAATCCCCGTTCCTCGATCATTGTGTGTATGCAGACTGACGATTGAGGAATCGCGAAATTCGAAGTTTCTACAAAAGTACTCGATTTGGTCGGCATAGATGTTGGGAGTTGCCAATTCGACGGTGGACGGAAGATTGATAATCACCTTGCGATCCGTCGAAGCTCCCCAAGTCTCGCACACGGCGGAACTGATTTCGAGAGCAAAGTCAAGCTCTGTCCCGGTGAAGCTCTCCGGCGAGTACTCAAACTCTACATTCGTGTTGGTCAGGTGCCGGGTAGTATCCCTGACAAGCTCTGTGCCCGCTACAGCAAGATCCACAATTTGCTGTCGGTCCATGTTGAAAACAACTTTACGTTGCAATGCAGAAGTCGAGTTGTAGAGATGAAAAATTGCGTTTCTTGTGCCGTCGAGGGCTTCAACAGTGCGCTCAATTAGTTCCTTGCGAGCCTGGCAGAGCACTTGGATCGTGATGTCTTCAGGGACAAGACCATCGTCGATTATTTTTCTAATGAAATCGAAGTCGGGCTGCGATGCAGCTGGAAAGCCCACCTCAATTTCAATAAAACCGACTTCCAACAGGAGCTCGTACATCCTCAGCTTCTCATCGACACTCATAGGTTCGATGAGAGCTTGGTTTCCGTCACGCAAATCAACACTGCACCATCTTGGAGCGTGCTTCAACCTGTTTGACGGCCAAGTGCGATTCGGAAGTTCGATGGGTGTGAAAGCGGAGTACTTCTCGAATGGCATCGCACCGGACTTACTACCGGATACAGGGCTATCGGGTATTGGAGACTTAGCTTCCATCAAGGTGGATGTTCATGGTGAGAGAGCTGGATGATTGCAACGTATGACGGCGCTGATCAGCCTGACTGAACGCCCTCCAAGCGTGGCTCTTACAAATGTGGCAGTAACTATTCATTGTATGGTTAGACAGCTTCAAGACCAATTGTGCTGTGTGTAGTAGAAACCTGAATATCCGGTTTTGTTCAAACACAACGATTCTCTCTAAGAGTTCAATGCAGGTACACACGCAACTTGATGCCAATTCAACTTGGGTTATTCTCAGGTTGCTGCTACGAGGGGCTTGAATCAGTTTAGCGACTGTACTCTAATGCTATGCGGAAGAGCATCGCCTCCGGTGAGGCGCGCGGCCTTCAAAGCCGTTGAGACGCTTAGTCTGCGTCTGGTGGGTTCGACTCCTACCTCTTCCGCCACGCGCTCATGCTAAGACAGTTGCGATACCTAAGAGAGCCAAAGCGCCGATTCCCGCAAGTGTCTGACCCGACTTGCCAATGCGGCGGAGGTCAAAGCTCGATACAACGATGCCGGCAAGCAATCCACAAAACAACCCTGTCAAATGCGCCACAACATCGGTTCGTTCGGTTCCAATACCCATGAACGCAAAGATTCCAATTACGCCCACTATAGGGATGGCGTTATACCTCCATCCACGCCCTGAAATGAATCGACGGCGAAAGAACATTCCTCCAATCAGACCCACGGCCGCAAACATTCCGGTAGACGCACCGATCGATACAAACATGTTGGCCTGCAGTAGTGCATTCAAGTAATTGCCAGCAGCGCCGCACAACACGATCAGCAGCCAAGCCAGCCCTGACCCGTAGTGTCGTCCAGCAATGACTCCAAAAATCAGACCGAAAGCTGTGTTGCCAACTAGATGTATAACGTCGCCATGAAGCATCAATGCCGTGAATGTACGCCACCACTCGCCTTGTTCACGTACTGCGTAAGCCCACATGGCTCCCTCACGAGGGAATTCACCAAGCAGACCTACGGATTCAAGTAGCCATACGGACCATACGACTGCGACGTAAAACACACACCCAACGAACCCTTTGTCGATCTGCGGAGACGGAGCACGTTCTCGCTTCACATCCTTGTTCTCTTTTCGATAGATCTCGAGCTGGCGGCGAGCGGCCGACTCCATTTCCGATCTTGTAAAAAGAAGCCAACGGGTCGTATCTCGTTCAACCCGGGTCTCAATTCCCGTCGCAGTTAGCACCAGTTGGCACTCGCTGATCGCTTTGTGGCTTAGCGACGAGCCCACAAGTGTCCAATTGGATTCTTCCCCTGTCACGAGTGATTACTCGAATGTTCTTGCGCAATCTTCATGTAAAAGCATAAAGGTTGACTGGGTCTAATTGTCGAAATTGCATGTCCAAGCATTGATCCAAAGACCATCCCCTTGGCAGGAGCTCGATGCGGACACCGTACAATTTCAACCGGGTAAGAGTCGCCGAGCCTTAAACCAGCGGGATTCGGCAGAGGAGTCATCGTGGGAGACGAAATAAGTGTACGGCACTTCGAAGCTGTCGACTTCAGCCGATTTCGCCGACTACTCGAAGAAGAGACTGAACACGTAACTCGACTTTTTGACAGCAATGGATTCAGCACACGCGGAGACATCGTTGGGTTTGAACTCGAAGCCTGCATTGTCGACGAAGCTGGCAATCCAAAGGGTCTGAATCAAGAAATTCTCGACACACTTAACAATCCCTTGGTAGTCCCTGAGCTCTCTCAGTTCAACGTCGAACTTAATGGGAGTCCATGCTCCTTAACGGGACGTGCGTTTTCCAGGCTTCACGACGAATTGGCCTCGACATGGGACGCTTGCCAAAACGCCGCAAAAGAAAACGACACAAAATTAGTTCAAGTGGGTATTTTGCCGACGATGCGTCGCGACCTACTAAATTCCCGCAACATGTCCGATATGGTGCGCTATCGAGCATTGAATGATCGCATCATCGCCCTTCGTGATGGGGCAGATCTCAGAATTGCCATCAGTGGTTGTGAAGACCTTAATCTACTTCACCAAGATGTAATGCTAGAAGCAGCCACGACGAGCTTTCAGATCCATCTGCAATGCAAACCATATCGTGCAGTTCGTGACTTCAATGCGGCCATTGCCGTGTCGGCCCCAATGGTTGCCCTCAGTGCAAATTCACCCTATCTCTTTGGGAAAGACTTGTGGGCGGAAACAAGGATTCCCCTGTTCGAACAAGCAACCCATATTGGCGAACGACACCTACAGCGCGTGATTTTTGGATCGGGCTATGCGAAAGATTCGCTTTGTGAACTGTTCTCGGAGAATCGTCTCGGACACACGATTTTGCTACCGTTCGTGCAACCAGAACCTATCAACAAGTACGCACATCTGCGGTTTCAAAATGGAACGATTTGGAGATGGAATCGACCATTGATAGGTTTTGACTACGATGGCCAACCCCATTTGCGAATAGAACACCGAGTAGTTCCATCAGGGCCAACAGTCATAGATTGCATAGCGAACTGTGCGGTATTCATTGGCTTTGTCCGTGCGCTAGGTCGGCAAGAAACACCGATTGAAGAAATACTCCCCTTTGAAGTGGCAAAGGACAATTTCTACGCAGCTGCACGACTTGGATTGGACGCCGAAATAACTTGGGTCAATGGAGAAAAGCTGACGGTTAGTGACTTGATCCTAAACAAACTATTGCCGATGGCAGGCGAAGCGCTGGAATTGGAGGAAGTGCCTTCCGACGAAGTCGATAAATACCTAGGAATCATCAAGGATCGTGTTGCCTCCGGAATGAACGGGGCTACATGGCAACGCTCATGGGTTGAATCCCACGGTAACGATCTTGCAGGACTTACTCGGTCCTACTTCACTCATCAGGAGTCCAACGAACCCGTCCATACGTGGGACCTCACATGACCCTCCGCGTAAAAACATCGTTAGATCCAGCTATATTGGATCTACCTGCTACGGAATTGCTCACTGTCCTTGATGGTCCTACTCTGTTCGACTTGACGCAGCCCGGTCAAGCTCCCATGTTTGTTTCCGTGTTGTTGCATGGAAACGAAATTTCAGGATGGGATGCCGTCTGTTCCATTCTCAAAGAGCAACAACACAACGGACAAGGCACCTCAATGCTCCTGCTGGTTGGTAACGTTTTAGCTGCCAGCCAAGGGGTTCGCGCTCTTGATGGTCAAACAGATTTCAATCGGATTTGGGAAGAAGAGAACGGCAAGAAATTTCGCTGGGCTGAAGAGGTCATTGAGAGAGTGTCGTCCAGAAAGCCGTGGTTTGCTCTCGATATCCACAACAATACATGCCCAAATCCACACCATGCAGTAATCACTGACATGAATCCCTCAACGCTTTCGGCTGCACGGAAGTTTAGTAAGACCGCAATATTCGCAATGCAGCCTTTGAGCATTCTCTCCCGGAGGTGCTCTCAATTCTGTACGGCAATTACTCTAGAAGTCGGGGTTCCTTCCGATCCAACCAGCGTTGACCGGGCAAGAGATTTTCTCAAGTTCTTGCTCGATTTGGGCGCAGTGCCGGCAACCCACAGTGACGACCTGGAAATCTACACCAACAAGATTCGAGTTGTCATCGAGAACGCCCAGGAATTGGACGAGTCCCAAGTTCCCAGTTTCACACCATCTCTAAGCGACTGGAATTTCAAGACTCTTGACAAGGGAACCGAAATCGCACAACTAAAAAGCGGTGGAGGCCGACTTCTAGCACAGGATGAAAGATTGAATGATGTGACCCCGTCATACTTGGAGTACAAGAACGATTCCGTATGTCTGAGCAGCGATGTAATCATGTCGATGTACACCGACAATCCTCGAATTGCGTTACAGGACTGCGTTTGCTATTTTCTGGAACCTTGGATGTAGTTTCTGACCTATAACCAGTCCCACTAGGTCAGAACCGTACTCTTTACACCAATCTCGACGCTTCAGATTCAATAGACAGTCCAATTTGACCTGCATGTAGATACCCTGCGTCTCGCAAGCGATCTACACACTCGTCGACATGTGCCTTAGGGATCGCGGCAACGAGACCACCGCATGTTTGTGGGTCTACGAGCGGTGCAATCTCCGAATCATCAAAGTCTCTTCGTTTTTCGTAGTCAGCAACACTTTGAGCGTTGTTGTCGTGCAAGGAACTTCGAACCTGCTGCATAACAGTTTCTTTAGCACCGTCCATCAACGGTATTTGGTCCACAACCAATTCAACGTTTACGCTCGAACGGCGTGAAATCTCCGAAATGTGTCCCAGTAGTCCGAATCCAGTAACGTCTGTCATTGCGCTTGGGTCGAAATCAAGCAAGATTCGTGCTGCTTCGGCATTTGATTGATCCATGACTTCAATAGCTGTCATCAAATCCTTCGCAGAAGTGGTTCCGTGCATGATCCCCGCGAGTAGCAACCCAGTTCCCAAGGGTTTCGTGAGCACCAAGGCATGGTCTGAGACCAAGGATGAATTCAAAACAGGATCTTGCGGAACGGTACCAGTGACAGCGAACCCAAGAGACAGTTCGCTACCCTCCGCCGAATGTCCTCCAACTAGCTTTGTATTTGATTCTTCAAACACCGACATTGCTCCAGACATCGCTTGATAGAGCTCGTCTTCCATCAATGTATGCGACATCAATGGCACAGTTACCATTGCAAGAGCAATCTTGGGATCCGATCCCATCGCATAGAGATCGTTCAAAGCATGGTTTGCGGAGAGTCTTCCAAATTGGTATGGGTCCGTGATCATGGAGCGGAATCCATCGCAGCTAGTCGCAAAACGAGAGGAGTTCCAGTCTACAACCGCTGCATCGTCACCAATTCCACGTACATGTTCGCGGTCAACTCCAACTCCCAATCGTCGTAAAACGCTTTCGAGCAAGTCTGCACCAAGTTTTGAACCACAGCCACCGCAGCGAAGCGGGTCGGGTTGGTCTTCCCGTAGCGTTAGGGGCTTGAGAAGCTCAACGGAAGAATCCATTTCAGGAAGATCCGAATATCTACGCATGAATGTTCGGTCTATCCAGTCTTTCCAAACCTCAACAGGTCGGGAACTTAGACATATCGGCCCCTTGGTCGCAACGGCGCGGACGTGAGAAAGCCGGAGAATTGCGAGAGCTTTACGCTGTGCCTTGTAACGACGAAGTGGTCGTGAAGTCAAGGCGAATCTCGTGTTTCGAGCTAAGTAGGGTCCAGCTCGAACCGCATACACACCAGACTTAGGTCGCTCCTGTCCATCCAAACACACAATGTCACCCGCTGCAAAGGCATTGGGGTTGGAAATGCTTTGCAAGTTTTGATTTACTCGAAGAAAACCTCCCTTATCGACGGCAAAGTTTGATTCACGTATCCAGTCCGGGGCCTCTACACCAGCCACCCACAGGACGCAATCAGATGCCAACTTGCGACCATCGGCAGCAATAACTGCACGATCGGTGACGTCAACGACATTGAAATCACACGAGACTGAGATGTCGTTCTTCTGAAGTTCTCGGGCAATCGCACGTTCAAGGAGCTTGTTGTGTTCCTTGAGAAGGATGTCGTTTGCTGTTACAAGATCAATGGTGAACGCATCTCCATGGCGTTCGCGAATCGCTAAAGCTACTTCCACACTTCCAGGTCCGCCACCAACGATTGTCAGGCGATAGCCACTTCCGGTCCCGTGTTGGGAGACAACTTGATTCCACGCTGGGATGAACCGACCAATGGGTTTCACAGGGATTACAAGATCGTTACCTTGATAGTGTTTACCTGGTGCTCCACCTGTATTTATGGCTATCACGTCATAGCGAAGGTCAGGACGTGATCCGAAACTTACAGTCTGTTCGCTTAAGTTGACTCGCTTGACTTCGTCGGGAATGAATCTCGCGTTGGCAAACGTGGAAAGCTTCAGCAGATCTATATGGATTTCGTCCCATGTGTACTTGCCGGCCAAGTAACCAGGAAGCATCCCGGAGTACGGGGTGTGAGGCTCTCGTGCCACCACTGTAATACGAACACCAGGTTCGGGGTTCATTCCGTAGTGACGCAGGACCTCTACATTGGAGTGCCCACCACCAACGATGAGCAGGTCGCGCACGAAAGGAATTTCAGGGTGCACTGATTAGACCCCGTACCTTCCACCGTTGAAGATTGTGTTCAGTACTAAAGCTTTGTAGATCTACGTGAAAGATTTGAGCTCTAGCGGCTCGCCATGTTCAACGCAGCGATGAACTCATCGAGATCAAGTCCTTCGTTGTCGTCCGCATCCAACGCGTCAAACCCTTCTCGCAGTCGGGCGGCCCATCCACCTTGAAGTTCGTCTAGCTTCAGAAGACCATCGATGTTGCGATCCAAGTAGCCAAATGCTTGGGATCTTCTCATTCGACCATTATCTTGAACTTGATCCTCGATTGTCTCGCCGTCCCAAGTGAAGACAAAGCTCCCGTACAGCATTTCCTCCCACGACTGCTGACCCCATCGGACGGTGCGTTCGGGATCCGGGTTGGCGGGATTTTGGACGGAATTGTCATAGACAGTTACATGATGCAGTCGAGCCCCAGCCGGGACCGAAACAGGCTCAACGAATTCATAGCTTGTTTGCCAATTGAAGTCATAATTTGGTACAGACAGCAATAGCTCTTTGGACCCGTCCGGATACTCAAGTGTGAAATTCGAACTCTTTCCTCGGTAATGCGAATGGGGTAGCAACGAATGCAGCGTAGCGTTACTGTGAAACGTCAGATACGAGCGGACTTGGTGGTCCTTGGTGTTGGGTGGAATCTGGAAGATTGTGTTCAAAACCACCCCACTGCGTTTGATAGTCTCAGGAGGTTCATCAAAGAAGTACAACCCGACTCGGGTTTGATCCTTGACTACTTTGCCAATGGGCGTGTAGTGCATTTGTGCACGGAACTTGGTGCCGGCTCGGACTAGAACTCCTGCGTTCTCGGGTCCCGACACTCCGCTCGCCTCGGTTCCTGGGGCGTATCCGCCCATGAATTGGCTCCAGATCGCACCACGACGATTGCTAGTAGCGGCATCTACAGTACCCATCAACACATGGTGCAGTACTCGTGTGTCGCCAGGAACAACGGTCATTGCTTGAAGCCATGCATCTTCCTCCATGTTGTTGTCGACAGTGAAGTACTGATACTCGACGACTCCCGTAGCTTGAACTTCGTACTCGGGAAATTCGATGATGTAGTCTGGAGTACCAAGCGGCCAATCCTCAATGTCGTCCTCTCGTTCAGCTAATGGATCTGGACCTTCGCCTCTGGGGGTTCCGGCATCAATCCATCGAACGATGAGCTGCCGTTCTTCCGGTGAGATGTCGCGACTATTCTTCCACTCACCAACATGAGGGTCAGCATGCCATGGAGGCATTCGTTTTTCTCTCAAGACCTGTCGGATGGTGGGTGCAAAGCTCTTAACAATGTCATAGTTCACCATCGCCCAAGGAGCTATTCCTCCTGTTGCATGGCAACCGCCGCAGTTCTCCAGCAATGTGGGAGCTATATCTTCGGAATATGAGATTTCGGTTTTGTCATTCGATCGATCGGGAAAATTAATCAAGCAACCCTTTGGAGTAATCGAACGAAACTCGACTTCCTCTCCCGCTAGCATCGAAGTTAGCGTATCCGCTACATAGTGTTCGCTTGCTTCCGCTTTCTGACGCTCATACTCCAAACGATCATTTATCGGTCCCCGATACTTAATCGACCAGTCGTTGGGATCGATAACGAACACTTCCGCAGTATGTGTCAAATTTAAACCCATACCGACAATCTGAGCTTCATCGTCCAATATGGGAAAGTCGATTTCCCACTCCTCTGCTTCCTCTTGGATGGATTTTCTATTGTCGTAGTCGACAGAATTCAATAACAAGAAGTGCACGTTGCGATCTTGGAAGTCGTCGCGCACTTCTCGAAAATCTGGCATTGCGTTACGCACCATTGGGCAGTTGTTTCCGTGCACCATGATTACGACAGCTTCAGCATCTGACAAGTAATACAGCTTGTGAGCCTTGCCCTCGTGATCCAGCAGCGTAAAGTTGTCAACGGTGGTGGAAGCAACGCTTAAGCCGAAGAAAATTGATACCAATAGGATGCAAAAGCGAGATTTCAAGACACTAGACCCTAACCGATTTGTAATCAATTTACATGATAACAAGGCGTGTCTACAAGCAGGCGGAAAAGCCATTTGGATCTGGCATTCATGATGACAGTCACAGTTGCAGACCTCTAATGTGGTACGCTTGCAGTGAGGGATTGGGGCAAATCTAAGGGAGTAGCATGAAGTCTCTTGTTAAGCGCGTATTGTCCGGCGTTTCGACCACATTTTTGGTGATGTGCTTGTTATCCGGGTGCGCTTTGTTCATTCGCGATTGCGGCGAAACAGAAGCAACCGCACAGAAGCTTTCCAATGTTCCCACAAGCAACGTGGAATCAGTCGTTGCCTTAGACGTGCAGTCCTCCGACCCTTAAGCAAATCCACGACTTAGCCACTGCTGGGTTGAAAGAAAGAGGAAAAATAAGCTCTTTTTCGTTGGGAACGAAAGGGCCGACAGAAAGCATGTCCCAAAGATTCATGATTTCAACCAACTGCCTTTTGGCTCTGAATCGAGAAGAAACCTGGCGCAGAACCAATTGGTGACTTTTTGACTAGGTCGTTCAGGTTTCAGTAATCCTTAGCCAACGAGAGAGAGTATGAGATACAAGACAGTCAATCCCCGCACCCTTAGCATCCCTTCCCCTCGTGTTTCGCTAACCATACTCAGTTTGATTGTCGTTGGCCTGTCCGGATGCGCAACTCTAAAGGAATATTTTCAAGGCTCAGGAAATGTCGAGGAAGATGCGCAAACAATAAGAGGGGCAGCGCATGTCAAAGAAGCGTCAACAACGGTAGGCGTGAATTCGGGATTCAAACGCATTCCTGGTACAAATCACCCCGATCTGAACGGGATTTGGCAGGCAATTAACACGGCGAACTACAACGTCGAACGCCATCTTGCGGCACCTGCACTCTTGACCGTTGAGGGACCTAGAGGACCGGTTCCGCATTTCAAAGTACTGGCGATGGGAGCTGTCGGTTCGGTACCTGGTGGACTTGGAGTAGTCAAAGACGGACAGATGATCCCCTACAAGCCTGAAGCCGCCGAGAAACGTGAAGAGAATCGCGCAAACTGGGCAGATCGCGACCCAGAGGTAAAGTGCTTCTTGCCAGGTGTCCCCCGAGCAAACTACATGCCCTTTCCTTTCCAAATCGTTCAAGGCGAAGATTCATTCTTTATCGCATACGAATATGCCGGTGCAGTGAGAGATGTGTTTTTTGATGATCCTGGTGAAGCGCCAATTGATTCTTGGATGGGTCAGTCTGTTGGAAAGTGGGAGGGAGACACTCTCGTCGTAACCGTGACTGCACAGGTTGATACGACTTGGTTTGATAGATCCGGCAACCACCACTCAGCAGCTATGGTGGTCACAGAAAGATGGACCCCGAAAGGTCCAAATCACATTCATTACGAAGCAACAATAGACGATCCCGAGACGTTCACTGAACCGTGGACAATCGAGATGCCCCTCTATCGGAGGATGGAGGAAAACTTGATTCTGATGGACTTTAAGTGCGTACAATTTGTTGAGGAGCTGCTGTATGGACAGTGGCGACGCGAATCTGTACAGCCCGAGGATTAGAGGTACCCGAATGAAAACTCTGTTACTGGCAGGAGTGGCATCTTTGCTCGCTGTCCCTTTGATGGCGGATGAGATTCCTCGAACAGCTACCGGAAAGCCCAACTTCAGCGGCACATATGACGTCAAGACCATTACTCCCTTGGAACGAGCGCGACAGTCCGGCGACAGCGCTGTAATTAAGCCGGAGGATGCCGAGAACTACTCAAACGCTGTCAAGGCGGGAAACAAGGCCAACGACAATCGTGTCCTAGACCCCAATCGCGCAGCACCACCGGAAGGCGGCGACGGCTCCCCAGGAGCTGCAGGCAACGTAGGTGGTTACAACAGGTTTTGGATCGACAATGGAGAGGAGTTCACGAAAGTGGACGGAGAGTACCCCACATCGATCGTGTACGACCCGCCAAATGGGAGAAGACCTGGATGGACACAAAAGGCGATCGCACGTTTTGGAGAACTTCGAAACTATTGGCGCCCGAACACTGGACGTGCCTGGTGGCTCGATGAAGACATACCTGGTCCTAGCGATCACCCAGAGTTTCTAACTTTGTCTGACCGCTGTTTGTTGGGCTTCTCGTCGACTGGAGGCCCCCCTATGCTTCCCGCACTCTACAACAATATCAAGCGGGTTGTACAGTCGGAAAACACGCTCATGATCCTTATAGAGATGGTTCATGATGCCCGAATCGTCCGCATCGGAGGGGAACACGCACCGGACGATGTCCGAAAATGGCTGGGTGACTCTGTCGGATGGTGGGAGGGAGACACTCTCGTGGTCGACACTACGAACTTCAATGACACTCCGGCCTTAGGAATGGCCACACGGGACCTTCATGTAGTCGAACGGTTCACGATGACCGACGATGACAACATGCTCTACGACTTTACTGTGAGTGATCCAAATGTCTGGAAGGACAAATGGTCCGGAAAGTACAACTGGCCCAAGACCGAGAGTCAGCTTTACGAATATGCGTGCCATGAGGGCAACTACTCGATGCAAGGAATGCTCAAAGGTGCGCGTGAAGCTGAAAAGGCATGGTATGCAGAACAGACACAAACGGAGTCCGGTGAATGAAAGCAATTCAGCTGATCTTATGTGTTGCGCTTTCCTATTTTGGAATCAGTGCTCTTGCGCATCATGCATTTGGAGCTGAGTTCGATCCAAACCGTCCACTCATACTCAAAGGCAAGGTCACAAAAGTCGAATGGGTTAATCCCCACGCATGGATCCACCTGGACCATGAGAAGGAAGACGGAACCACTGAGTCTTGGATGGTGGAAGGCGGAACTCCCAACACGCTCTTGCGACGTGGAATTACGAGGAATTCACTCAAACCTGGAACCAAGATTGTCGTCGACGGCTACCAGTCAAAAGACCTGTCCAAGCGCGCGAATGGGCGCAACATTACATATGAGGACGGTCGAACCCTGTTCATGGGTTCGTCGGGTACAGGTGCTCCTAGGGACGGAGCGGATCCGACGGAACGCGCTACAGAAGAGGAAAAGGAACGCCTGGAGCAAGTTCGAGAGGACGAGTCCGACAACGAGTCGATCGAAGACAAAGAGGCTCAGGAGTCCAGTAGCGAAGAAACAACCGAAGAGGAAGAAGACAAGTCAAGCGATTGAGTTGTACCCAGCTAGCCTGGGTTTCCGCAGTTTTGTCTGTCTTCGTGCTTGGTGGCTGCCAACGACAAGACGCTCTGAGTCCTTCCGTAGACTTGGAGGCTTCTCTAACCGCAGACGAGCTAATGCACCTCGTCCTCGAGCCAGCTGCTGACGTCCTTTGGGATTCCGCAGGCTGGGTCATGACAATTGAAGGCGAGACTTCTTTAGTTCCAACAACAGAGGAAGAGTGGCTTGTTGTGGAGAATGCGGCGGGAGTGATCATTGCATCCGGAGACCTCCTAAAAATTCCACATGCTTCTGAGGAGCGTGGTGAACCTTGGTTTACTTACTCAGACCAACTTTCTGAACAAGGTCGAATAGCACGTGAGGCAATCCTCAATCGTGACGGCGATGCATTGTTCCAAGCTGGAGCAAGTCTCTATCAGTCGTGCGTTCAATGCCACAACGACTACTGGGTCACAGAACCATGAGAACGCTCACGTTCAAGCCCAGGACTTCAATTAGCGAGTAACTGAACCAGTGCGCTGGTTTGCCGAGTGGCTAGACTCCCACGCATGGAGCACCGCGCTTCATGAGTCGTTGCACATGTATCCCATCGTGGAATCGACACATGTGCTCTCCCTGATGATCTTTGTCGGGACACTGTTCATTGTCGACTTTCGACTAATGGGTATCGCTTTCAGAAACATGCCGGTTTCAGAATTGACGAGTCGCATTTTGCCTTGGACAACACTTGGATTCGTAGTGATTGTCTCAACCGGTCTAATGCTGTTCTATGCCATACCTGTTCGGACCTATCACAGCATTTGGTTCAGGTTCAAAGTCGTTCTAATTGTCGCCGCAGGTATCAACGCCTGGCTTTTCCACAGAAGAATGAAGAAGAAACCAGTTGTTTGGAATGACGATCCCGTGCCGCCTCTACACGTGCGGGCTTCCGCGGCGGCCTCTGTTCTCGTTTGGTCAGGTGTCATTATTTGTGGCCGCATGATTGCCTACAACTGGTTCGACTGCGACAAGCAGCAACCCGGCTGGGTCCAGTTCTTGGCTGGCTGCGTACCTGAGGATCTTATTCATTGAGCCTGTACGACATATTTGACGCCTTGGAACGCGGTCCGATTGGGGAAGCTATTCGCAATTCACACTGGTTGTTTCCGGTGATCGAGGCATTTCACCTCATTGGTCTGGTCGTTCTCGGGGGAGCAGTGCTCGTAGTGGACTTGCGACTACTTGGCCTTGGACTAACACGTCAATCCATTGCTCGCGTTACAAATGCCGCCAAGCCAGTGCTCTATTGTGGCATTGCGATGATGTTTGGAACAGGTATTCCGTTGGCTCTATCCGAAATGATCAAGCTCTACTACAACCGTTCTTTTTGGGTCAAAGTCACAGCGTTGGCCGTGGTTCTCATCTTTACGTTTACAGTCAAACATCCACTTATCCGACGCGAGAATACAAACCGGCTTGTACTCTTCCTGATTGGATTGATATCTATGACTCTATGGTTTACAGTGGCGGGATCAGGAAGGTGGATAGGCTTTTCTTCATGAGATCACACTGAACGACGCTGGAAATTTAGCTGGTAAGACTAAAGAATTCGAAGTCGTATGCCTTCTCCGGTGCTTTTCTTACTCGATCGTCGAGTCGATGAGCATCTTCGCCAACCAGAATCCGCCAACGATTCTCCTTCACGCCCTCCAGAATAATGCTTGCTGCTTGTGCAGCGCTTGTGGGAGCGTTATCTCGAAATGCGTCGCTTCGCTCAAGAATACGTTCGACAATCTGTTCATCACTCTCGTTGTGTATCTGCATCCCAGCCTGAATGAGTCGCTCTCGCCAAGCCTTGATGGCTTCACTTGAAAACTCCATCTCGGTTTTTCGACCCATGATCAATTGACTATTGATCGCAATCGAGGTGCCGATGTGGCCCGGCATAACAACTGAAACCCCGATGTGAGGTGCATGGATCCGAAAGTCCGTTAGCAACGCTTCGCTGAATCCTTTCACCGCGAACTTTGCAGCGGAATAAGCTGTATGAGGCACCCCTGGGCCTAAGGAAGCCCAGAAGCCGTTGACACTACTCGTGTTGACAACGTGACCCTCATCACTTGCTTTGAGCAACGGTAGGAATGCCCTAAGAGTCCAGTAGACACCGTTCCAACAAATGTTGAAGGTGCGTTCCCAGTTCTCTCGCGAGTCGTTTACGAAACTTCCGCCACCACCGATGCCTGCGTTATTGAATAGTAGATTGATGTGCGATGTGGCGTGTTCCTCTCGGACTTCGCTTTCAAACCTTTGAATGTCCGCTTCAACCCCTACATCACAATGATGTCCGCTCAATTGAACCTCGGGACATTCTGAACCTACTTCTTCCAAAGTCTGTTGGAGATTCTTGTCAATGACGTCACACGTCGCGACACTGCAACCTTCTCGAGCAAGTTGACGAACTAACTCACGCCCCATTCCGCTGCCACCACCAGTGACTACAGCGATCTTTTCCTTGAAGTTATCCATCGGTTCTGCCCTATTCTGTTTCGTTCAAAGTGTGGACGCGAATGCCATTAAGTTCTTCACTGAGAAAAATCTGGCATGAAAGTCTGCTGGTTGCTCGACGCTCGGGAACATACTCCAAAATGTCACATTCGTCCGGATGCATCGCGCCGCTCTGAGCGAACCATTCCTCATCCAAGTAGCAGTGACATGTTGAACAGGTGCAACCACCGCCACATTGCGCGCGAATTCCTTGGACGCCGTTGTCGAGCGCCACATCCATGATGCTCTCTCCAACCTTGCCGGAGAGGCACTCCAACTGTCCGTTTGGATGGATGAATACAACTCTTACCGTTCTCTTGAGTTGATCTTGAGTTGAGCTTGTTAGACCCGTCGCTGCCACGATTGACTATCGAATCCAATTTGCAGATTCTAGCCGTGCGTTCACATTTCAATTTCCGATCAAACGCATTAGTGTGTAAATTGCCTTTGTAATCCAGCCGAAAGAACGAGTACCAATCGAGGTAGCTAAAATGTCCGCTCGTATAGGGGGTGCAGCTTGACGGTCATTGGATTGACCGGAGGAATTGCCTCGGGCAAATCGACGGTCGCAAAATATTTTGCAGACCTTGGCCACAAGGTTATCGATGCAGATCAACTGGGCCACCGGGCATACGAGCCTGACTCGGAATGCTACGAGATGGTGGTCGAGGCCTTCGGCTCGGGGATTGTTGCTCCGGATCGAACTATTGATCGCAGAGAACTCGGTTCAACGGTCTTTGGCAATCCCGAAGCTCTCAAACAGTTGACGGATATCGTCTGGCCGGAAATAAAGAGACTGGCGAAGCTAGAGATCGATGAATTCGAACGTACTGGCTCAAGTCGTCCGATAGTGCTTGAAGCAGCCGTGCTGATCGAAGCGGGATGGCAGGACATCGTAGATGAAATCTGGGTTGTGACGGTAGACAAGGAAGTTGCCATAGCCCGAGCGACCTCCCGCGACGGAGTAGCAAGAGAAGCTGTAGAGGCGAGAATTTCTGCACAGCTAAGCAATGAAGAACGTTTGAGAGAAGCCGATGTGAATATTCCAAACAATTTGTCGGAACAGGACCTCTTTCGATCATTGGACCGTGAAATTCGATTATTAGAACAACGGAGAGAACAAGCTTGATTCTGGATCTTCATGCCCACTCGATAAAGTCCGACGATGGTCGTGCGAAGGTGGACAACTACTGTAAATGGATTCGTGCTCGAGACATCCCAATCGATGGTTTTGTTCTAACCGAACATCGCCAATTCGATTTCGAATCGGACTATTCGCCTTTAGCCCAAGAGTATTCCCTCACAATCTTAAAAGGTAGTGAGGTCGAAACTGAGTATGGTCATGTACTCGTATTCGGCGTCACAAAAGGCCTTGTGGACGAGTTTGACTTTTCAAGTATTAACGTGCCTCTGTCTAAAGTCATTGAATCATGCGCGCGCCACGGCGCTGTTCCTGTTCCTTGCCATCCAGGCAGACCACGAGTGGGAATGAGTGCTCACCTGGCTGAATTCGGCATCCCAAAAGGAGTCCGAATCGTAGAGATCTACAACGGTGGAAGCCGGGGACAGGAAGATCAGGTTGCGCAAGACATGGCTCGCGATCAAGGCTACCTAGGAATTGGCGGAAGCGATGCCCACATCGTCAGTCACATCGGGCGATGTGCGACTCGGTTTGACGCACAAATCCATAACGAAATAGATCTGGTTCAGGCTTTGGAGTCCGAAGAGTTTGAACCCTTGACATTTCGTTCTTAGCGTTAGGGATACTCACAACTCGTACGAACTTCGCCACATATTAGTCCTTCGGTTTCTTACGATTTTTCTTTACGTTCGGAATGCCATTCGACACCGTGCTGTCGGCTATTCTCCAGTAACGATGGGTTTTGAAAAGATTCGTGCAGTTCGATGTCCACTGTCTGTGCCATCGGGAGTTGGTCAATTTGCACCGCGAGTCGAGCATGGTCGGTCCGCGTAAGCTGATCCCCAAGGAGCGCGATATTCACGTCGGAATGCACTGTGTTCGTTCCCATCGCTCTAGATCCACAGAAGACCACGCGTTCCACCCCGTCATTAGCCGCGAGCGTAGAGACGATCGCCTTCCGATGTACTTCCTTGAGAATGCTGCTCATATTTCACGCTTTGCGTCTAACTGTTGGTAGACCTTCAGGAGAACGGGGGAGTAAGTACCCCTAACTAAGTCTTCGGCTTGCAAAGCCGCTTCTTTGTTGTAGGTATGGTTCAACAAGTTGCGCTTTTCTAATACATCAAGCATTACTTCACAGTCGCTCTCGCCGATATAGTCAACATCGAAGCTCGTTCTAAATGCAGATCTAGGAGACTATGCGTCGTGTCCTTCAAACCAAAGCAGGCCCCTGAGGACTTTCCATGACAACTCAAGACAGATCTCGAAATTCTTGATTAATCCTGCCCGTTCCAAGACATTTAGTGGACTGTGCTCACAAGCTTCTCTCAAGGGTACGAGAGCCCGACCACGACTGTCTAGCCGTTTCTGCCAACGAATCTCGACGAAATTACTCAAGACTTGTAGATTCAGCAACAAGGAACTCTTGGATTATCAGCCATGGTCTCGTCTCTGCACTGTTATTTTCAAACTTTTTTCACAGTTTGAATGAAACGAAATGGTCATTTACGTGGCGGAGTTCAGAAAGGGTAAGTGCTGAGAGAAGGATTCGCTTTTAGGGAAACAATGGTTTGCTCAACTCTGCAAGAAATCCAATTCTGGCATTTCCAGCAGGAACTCACCTAGTTGAATTCAACATTCCCAAGGAGTTCGAATCGTGAAGATTCACAACGGCTAAAGTCGAGGTCAGGAGGAATTGGTTGCACAAGTCATGGCTAGCGATCAAGGCTACCTTGGCATTGGCTGATTCGATGTCCACATCGTCAGTCTGTGCTACACGTTTCGATTCGCGAATCTACAACGAAGAAGACCGGTTCAAGCTTCAAAATCTGAAGGCTCTGAATCTCTAACATTTCGTTTCCAACAACGGAGAGCACCGATCTCCGTATCAAGCTCTCACTCAAGAAAGATAGAGATCAAGAGTGATCGAGTCTAGACTTGGAATTCGCAGTGTTGCCCTAATTTGAAGCTCGCCAAGCTAACGCTTTCGGACTACATAGAGAATGTTGTCTCCGAGATCGATAGCACCGGGCAGCTTCGACCATGCGAGTTCTCTTTCAACTACGAGATTCCAAAGGTCTTGGTCGGCCTTGACAGCGTTTAGCTCTTCTTCTCCGGCCATACCCAACAGTCCTGCAGCGCGTTTTTCGACAATTTCAACTGAGTCCAGGTCTAGCAGCGCATCGGCGTCGATGCTCGTCATCATGTGACAAAAGTGCTCAGTATCTGGACTGTGCTCCTGGTCTTGAAGACCCGTTTCAAGCAACCATCGTGTGTTTGCCATTCCACGATTTCGTTTGAGTGCTGGTAGAAAGCGCATTAGACGAACTACAGAATTGATAAGCGACATGACACCTAGAATTACGACTCCTCCGGACTTCAAGGTACGTAGCATCTGTTGAATTCCTACGGATTCCTTTTCCATTAGATAATTCAAAGGGCCACCTACACAAACAATTGCATCGAATGAAACCGGATGGAGTGAGCTTAAGTCCGCTAGGTCAAGTTCTCTATATTCGCCTACACAATTGAGCACACCGAGGTCACCCATGTTTGCTCGATTCGCATCGAGTTGTGCTTTGGAGATATCTCCTACGACCAATCGATTACACATGTGGACGAGTTCTTTAGTGAAGATGCCCGCACCTGCGCCAATTTCCAACACACTCATACTCTCTTTGATGTAGGTACGCAAGACGTCCATGTGCACGAGAAAACTCAACTCACCATGGCGTGTACGAGTTAATCGGGTCCATTCATCGTCAACTAGATTGTCATAGTGGGTTCGTGGAAATTTTGGGTCGTATGTGGCCATTCTGGGTGCTCCGATAGTTTTTTCAAAGAGTCCGTACCCAGTTTTGAGCACTACTACTGGCAATCAAATCCTTAGATATTTTGACGACCGAGAAAGTTTCCTAACAAGTCAGAGGTGAGTCCGACTTGGCCCGAAAGGAATAACGGGTTGATACAAGAGAAAGCTAGGCTAGTTTCGTCGGGCTTTGTACAACCACACCCTCTTGTCGGACACTTGTTCTTAAGCTCTCATCAACGAGTCGTCACCTAATAAGATAATCTCTGAACGACAAGTCGGAATCCCCAAGACCCGCTGACGATGCAGCCAGGATTTCCTATAGCCGAGTTGGCTTAAGTCGTCACAATGGCCGCAGTGTCTCAACTCTTCCATCAGTACGAGTAACAACCGTCACGGAATGAGGTTCTTGAGGTCGCCGTCAATTGCCATGGATGGCGTGGAAACTATCCGTTTACTGAGCTACTTGCGTCTCCAACGGTTCAATAGGAGCGAATTTAGTACCACGCTGACACTGGAAAAAGCCATCGCCGCGCCTGCAATTGCCGGATTGAGATAGCCGAGACACGCCAAAGGAATCATTGTCACGTTGTAGATGAATGCCCAGAAAAGGTTTTGATGGATCTTGTTGAATGTTCGTCGACTGACATCCAATGTAGCGGACACCAGAGAGGGGTCCGGGTGATCTAGCGTAACCTGAGCGACTTCCATTGCCACTTCAGTTCCAGTGCTCATTGCAATGCTCAAGTCTGCTTCCGCTAGTGCAGGAGCGTCATTGATACCATCGCCAACCATGGCAATGCGAGAACCCGGTTGCTTCATGTTCTTCACGTGGTCTACCTTTGAATCGGGAGTACACTCGGCCCAATAGGAATCTACTCCAAGATAACTCGCTAAAGGCTCAGTTGCCTTGTTCGAATCGCCGGAGAGGATGTGTACTTCGACTCCCAAACTCTTGAGTCTCGTTACCGCTTCGCCTGACTGAGGCCGGAGTCGATCTTCGAAAGACGCAACACCCACAAGTTCCCCATCGTTCGCGAGCCAAACGAAGTTTTCTGACTCCTTATCTTGAGACTTTAGGGAAATCTCAAACTTGTGCATCATGCTCTTGTTGCCAGCTAAGAATGTAGCTCCGTCCACTACTCCCTCGACACCTTCTCCAACATGAGCACGAAACTCGGTCAATAAACCCAGTTCGACGTCTCTATTCTCAGCGAGATCAAGAAACGCACCGGCGATGGGATGCTCGCTTCCAGTCTGCACTGTAGCTACTCGCCGCAACAGTTGATCACTGTCCTGAATATGAGGGTTTTCGACAACTTCAATGCTCGTGATTTGCGGCTTCCCTTCCGTAAGAGTTCCCGTTTTGTCGAACACGACATGATTTATTCGATAGCCGGTTTCCAAGGCTTCGATGTCGCGAAAAAGTATCCCCGCCCGAGCCGCAACACCAGTACCAACCATAACTGCAGTCGGAGTAGCGAGTCCTAGTGCACATGGACATGCGATCACAAGAACAGAGACTGCATTTATCAATGCGATTTCAAAGCCTGAACCCAAGATCAACCAAACACCGAAAGTAAGGATTGCAATGGCAACAACAATGGGAACGAATATCCCGCAGACTTTGTCCACGGCTCTTTGAATACTCGCCTTGCCAAGTTGAGCCTGCTCTACAAGACGCGCAATCTTGTTGAGTGTCGAGTCTTCGCCTCGGCTCGTTACTTCAATGTCAAGCATGCCGTCCAAATTCGTGGTGCCTTCCAGCACGCGGGACCCCTTTTTCAACACAACCGGCTGGCTTTCACCAGTGACTAGGGACTCGTCGATGCTTGCGGTTCCACTTTGGATGCGTCCATCCGCCGGTATGTGATCACCAGGAAGGCATCTCACAATGTCTCCAACACCTACCTGATTGATCGATCGCTCGGCAAAGTCTCCCGAGTTTAGAAGTACACGGGCCGTCCTTGGACGTAATGAGTTCATGATTTCGAGCCACTCGGAGGTGCGCTTCTTCGCTCTCGCTTCGAAGTACTTTCCCCACATGACCAATGAAATGATTACCGCACTCGCTTCGAAGTAGAGCTCTCCTTCAGCTAACTCGCCGAGTGAAATCATCAAATACCAACTGTAGAGATACGCAGCTGTCGTACCCAACGCTACGAGTACTTCCATGTTGGTTCCGCCAGAGCGCAATGCATTGAAAGCAGCTTTGTAGAACCGCCACCCGAACCAGAGCTGAACCGGTGTTGCCAACACGACCTCGACTGAGGGCATCAGATGAATGCGTTCCCATCCCAAGAATTGAGCAATCATTTGCAGTACTAGGGGCAAGGTAAGCAGTGATGCATAAGTCGCGTCCCGACGAGCCTCGGCAAATTTCTTGTTCCATTCAAATTCGGGAGTTTCGTCTGAGTCGTCTTCCTTCAACTCGTACCCAACAATTGCTGCGCTGGCGATCAAGATGGATGCATTCGTCACGCGATCAACGATCGACACGTCGATCTGATCTCGGCTTTGATCCACTGAGACTTCGAGGACCCCGGGGACACTCAGAAGATTGGAGCGAATTTGATCAGACCAATCATTCGATGCGATTGCAGTAACCTTGAATTTCACAAGGTCTGTCCGTACTTCGAAACCCGTGTCTCGAACCACGCCGAATACGTCCTCGAAAGAAATAGCTTGAGGATCAATGTGAACGGAGGCGCGCTCCAACGGTAGATTTACTGAAGCATCTTCAATACCAGGAGTTGTCGTTAAAGCACGTTCAAGTCGTGCAACGCAACCGCTGCACGTCATGCCGTCGACGCCAAGCTCTAGACGGTCAGCGGCTATTGCAGCTGTAGTCACTTCAGGTGGTCACGAACAACGCGACCATGGCCACCCATATGAAGAGTAGGAAGTGCCAGTAGATTGCGCACAGACCAACGCTCATACGAATCTTGGAAATCTCGGTCTTGTCGGATTGACGCATATGTCGCATCGCCCTCCACCACGCAACAAGCCCGCCTAGGAGGTGAACAGCATGTGCGCCCGTCAGGAGATAGAAGAACGCATTTGCGGGGTTGTTCTTAGCTCCATAGTTCAAGGCGAGAAGTTGCTGCCAAGCGATCGACTGCAGAACGATGAACACGACTGTACCGACTCCCGCAAGCAGGAAAAAACTCCGTGTGCGAAGAAGATTCGTCGAATTGACAGCACCTCGGGCAATTTCGAAGGCGAAGCTGACCCCTACAAGTACTAAGCTATTGACCCAAATCAGACCGGGTTCGGGCATCGGAACCCAATCAACCGCCATGACCTTCCGCATGTGCGTGGCGGCAAACAATAGAAAAAAGACACTTCCTACGACACACAAGAACACAATCAGCGCCACTTTGCGGTTGTGGGTGCCAACAGATCCGGTATGCAACCGCACAATGCGATCATCCGTCGGTAGCCAAGGTTTTTCTGTGATGCGACTGAATATTCCCACGATGTGGAACGGTAGAAGTGCGCCTAATGGTTCGTAATTGTACCGTTTGACCTCGTCATCAAGCAATTGTTGCGAGGTGTTTGGAGTAGTGGCCGACATCAAGCTTTTGGTTGCTCCCAAGACCCGTAGTGGCCGTTTGCCATATACTGATTTGGTCCAAGCAGATCAATGTGAGCAGAATGGGACTTTGGGAAATGGTCGTTTGCGTCGTGTTTATCGGTGTTGCCGGCGGTCTAGTGGGAAACTATCTCAAGCATCGACGGCGTGCGACAACCAAGAGTGTTCTAAAACGTATTGAAGCACTTGAGAATCGAATGGCAGACAATTCGATCGAAAGTCGGCTGCAAGCTTTGGAAACCATTGTCACCGACAACAAAAACACGCTGAAGGAAGAAATCGAAGCACTCTAAGCGCTTTCCCTGAAGATTTGTGACCCACACAAGACTTGACGGTACTAATCAAGAACAATTCAGCCCGTTTCTGGTGTAACCATCACTAGAATTGTCTCGTTACAGCTGTGAGGTGCGAGGTCATGACTTCTCAGATTGAACACATTGCACAACAAGTCGAGAAAAGCGGATATGCCGTTGTCCCCGATTTCCTTGACAAGGACCGGTTGCGCCAGTTGTGTAGAGAACTCCAACCTATTTTCGATGCAGTTGGAAGTCGTGAGTCCGAGAAGTTTGGGCGCCAGACGATCCACACTCACAATCTCTTGGCCAAGACAAGGGCTGTAGATGAGCTCCTCTTGGATTCGCTCCTTCTCGGTCTAATTGAAGGGATTCTTGGACCGGACTTCCAAGTTTCTGGGGTTGCGGCTATGCGTCCAGGTCCAGGTGACCAGAGACAACATCTACATACCGACGACGGCCACTACCCTATTCCCCGTCCCCACCCGCCTCTAATTGTCAACACTCTCATCGCTCTCGATCCGTTCACGTTAAAGAACGGTGCGACCGAAGTGGTACCTGGAAGCCATCGATTCAAAGAACGTTTGGAGCAGGACACCGAGACAGTCGGTGTTGAAATGCCTGCAGGGGGCCTCTTGCTGTGGGACGGAGCGCTCTGGCATCGAGGGGGCGGCAATTCGACGCTTGACTCCTATCGAAGATCCATCAATGTGAATTTCAATTTGGCGTGGCTCAAGCAACGCGAAAACCAGTTTGTTGGCGTTCCGCCTGAAGTTGTCGTTGCAATGCCTGAACCGCTACAAGCGTTGATTGGTTACAAGCTAACTAACTTCGGTTTGGGATCAGTCGACTATCAAAATCCCATCGAAACGGTCAAGAGACGATTGAGTGAACGAGCTCCGCAAAGCGAGTCGGCTGCAAGCGTTGGAAACATTGTTACGGATCACAGGAACAAGCTAAGGGAAGAAATCGATACGCTCTAGTCCACAGAACAGAAAATCGGTACGCACATGAAGATTGAACCAGCCTCCGAACGGTTTGGTGCGTTGGTGTACAACATTTGCCTAGCTCAAATTTCCGAAGCAGACTTCCAGCAAGTCCTCTCGTGGTGGAACAAATATGCGGTCCTAATATTCCCTGAACAACACCTCTCCCAAGAAGAGCAGATCGCTTTTACCCGGCGATTCGGACGCATGGAGCGAGGACTCAGCAAATCCAATCGGGCAACCGCGGGAATGATCTCCAATCTTGATCGAGACGGGAATTTGCTACCACAATCCAACATCGGACGGCAGTTCAACATTGGAAACTCGGTTTGGCACACCGACAGCTCTTATAAAAGGATCGCAGCGAAAGCTTCCCTTCTCTCGGCTCATGTGGTTCCTTCATCTGGAGGTCAGACCGAATGGGCGGATATGCGTCAGGGCTACAACGCCCTTGACGAAAGCTTAAAGTCCTGGTTGGACGACAAGATTGCCGTCCACAGCTACCGATTTAGCCATGCTTGGCACAGAGGACTGGACATTCTGTCAGATGAGGATTTGGAGCAACTACCTCCCGTGGAGCATCACATAATCAAGGAGCACCCTGCTACCCAGGACAAGATTCTCTTTGTGGGACGTCACGCCAGTCACATTGTTGGAGAAGATTTCAACGCTAGTCGCAAATTGCTCCGAGAACTCACATTCGAGGCAGCACAGGAACCAAGAACCTGGAAGCACTATTGGAAGGTAGGTGATATCGGCATCTGGGACAACCGCTGTGTGCTACACCGAGCAAGGCGTTACCCTTCGGACGAGCCTCGAGCAATGCGTCGTACCACAGTAGCCGGGGACGATCCAACCAACGAGTGGGCTGCCTGAGAGTGCGAACTGACGAACCGTCGCTGTCTAACTAAATGTGAAGCCTTCGTAGTCCAGTGATCTAACTTCCTCGCACTTCGCAACATAGTTCGGAAAACCAACATGGGGCATGAATACCCTCGGTTTTCCGGGAATGTTGGCACCTAGGTACCAAGAATTGCAGGAAGGGTACAAAGTTCTGCTAGCCAACAAATTGACGTGTTGAACCCAGTCATCCTGAGCTTCTTCGTCAGCTTGGATCGCGGAATGCTGATTCTCGAGAACGTAGCCAATACATTTCTCAATCCACTCAACGTGCTGTTCGATCGATACGATCATGTTCGTCAAAACCGACGGGCTACCTGGACCCGATATGAGAAACATATTGGGAAATCCGTTCACTGCGAGTCCCAAGAAAGTTTGAGGTCCAGCCTTCCACGCTTCCTGCAAAGTCAATCCTGAACTTCCTGTTATGTTGATTCTCAACAGGGTTCCTGTCATGGCATCGAATCCGGTTGCGAAGATGATGCTGTCAAGTTCATACTTTGAGTCCTGGCATTGAATCCCAGTTCGAGTTACTCGTTCTACAGGATTTCTCCGAATATCAATTAGGTCGACGTGAGGCAGGTTGTAAGTCTCAAAGTAGTTAGTGTCCAAGCACAATCGCTTGCATCCAATCACCGAATCTGGACACAGTACTTCGGCTGTGGCAGGATCTTCAACGGTCTCTCGAATTCTCTCTCGTGCAAACTCAGCGGCTACATCATTGGATTCCTTGTTGATTGTCAGGTCGTTAAACGCTCCCAAGAATCCGAATCCCCCAATTTTCCAACGTTTCGCAAACTCGAGCTGTTGCTCTTCGGCACTAGCATCCAATGCGGACTGATTGTTGCCAATGAACGTGCTCCCCAGTGCCGCAGGCATGAGTCGATTACGTGCACGAAATTCCGAATAATTGGCTTTCACTCTAGATTCATACGACTTGCTTATGGAACCGTTTCGAGCAGGTACCGAGAAATTTGGCGTGCGCTGAAACACTGTCAAAGACTCGCAGCCTGACGCAATATGTGGAATCGCTTGGATCGCAGACGATCCAGTTCCTACAATTCCAACTCGTTGACCACCAAAATCTACTTCGTGGTGCGGCCAATTACCGGTGTGATAAGTGTTGCCTTTGAACGAATCTCTTCCTTCAATCTCCGGAGTGTTTGTCGAAGACAAGCAACCCGTGGCCATGATCAGGAACAGAGCGGTGAATCGATCTCCCTGATCCGTTTCAACAATCCACTGGGAAGTCGTATCGTCGAAGGTTGCCTGTAAAACACTCGTGCCGAACTTTACATCCTTCAGTAAGTCGAAGCTTTGAGCGACATGGTTGATATAGTCGAGGATTTCAGGCTGTCCAGAGTAGCGCTCGCTCCAATTCCATTCCTGTTGGAGCTCTTCGCAAAACGAGTAGGAATACTCCAAGCTCTCGACATCACACCTCGCACCGGGATAACGATTCCAGTACCAGGTCCCACCGACACCGTGACCCCTCTCCAATACGAGAGACGACAAACCAGCTTCTCGCAGCCTATGCAACATGTAGAGTCCCGCAATACCGGCACCTACCACGATCGCATCAAATTGACTACGGGTTAGGTTCATGGGATTTTCATGGCATAGCACATCTTTCAGAATCGAAAGTCATCGAAGAGTCAGTCATAAATGGACTTCAAGTGCCAAAACTTCAGCTCTTCGACGTTCGATGACGATCCCTTTGACAACAGACTGATTCCTTTACTGTCTTCACAAATAGGATACGCTCGAGCAGAAACGCAACGTCTTTCGTTGACAAAGACTTCAACGATGCTGCGATCAACAAAAATCCGTAACTTCAGCTTCTCATCTCGTTCAATAAAGACATCCAGGTTTTCTGGAGGCCGGGATCGAAATTTCGGCGCGATGGATGAATGAGTAATGTCCAAGGAGATGCAACTGTTTCGAACCCTAAAACCATGGGTTGGATCAAAGTAGCCTCTTTCACGAAAGACCGTAATCCGTGTGTATTCCCGTTTGTCTTTCGACCTCAACACGTCAATTTCAAGACAGGAAGCAGAGCGTTCGTCTATTTCAAGCTCCAATTCGTAGGAATTCCCAGACACGTGATCCAGCACTAATTCTTGATTTGCTGGAAGTTCAAACGATCCCAACTGCGTGCAAGTCTCCCGCAACGACTCGACGGCACTGATCGGAGCAACATCCACCGAGTCGCCATCCTTCCCAAGGCTCAGCACACGCGGGAGACTCATGATCTGATTCCAACCTTCTGCTGGCAATCCGGGGTTCATGTTGAAGATAACGGTCACGGTTCCATCTTCATTTGGATATGCCGATGGAGCATGGACGCCACACGGTCCCGCAGCACCAAAATTGAACTTCTCTCCGTAGCTCACGACGAATTTGTCACGCTGTCTGTCATAGTCACCCAAAAGGTATTGTCCACCGCTGATGTGGCTGAAGAAAAGCAGAATGTGACGATCGCCGATCGGCCAAAAATACGGACAAGCACCATCGTCCCAGACCCGGGTGAATCGATCACCCTCAATGAAGGAATGAAGAAATTCCCAATCCTTGAGATTCTGTGATCGAAACAAGAAATCAGCTGCCACTTGCTTGTTGGTGTGTTCAAGAAGCTCTCTGCCCGCCGACAACGAGTAATAGGTATCATCCTCTCGCCATATGCACGGATCAAAGACGGTGTAAGGTTGGGGGTCCGAGCCTTTTTTCCCAATTGGTATGACGGGGGCATCTCCTAGTTTCTTCCAATTCAAGAGCAACGGGTCGCCCGATGTAGCAATCATGTTTCCGGCCTTCGTGCCGTGATACATAGCGATAACACGATCGTTTTCGACAAGAGTCGACCCCGAGAAGCAACACTCTTCTGGATCGGGATAGATGCAATAAGGAAGGTCGTGCCAATGAATCAAATCTTTTGAAATGGCATGTCCCCAATGTTGTCGAGGATCTTCAGGAGGATAGGCTTGATAGAACAGGTGCCAATTCCCCTGCCAATGGCATAGCCCATTGGGATCGTTGAGTACGCCCTCAGGATTTACATAGTGATACTGCGGCCTGTGTGGGTCTGAGTACTCGTTGCGAGACTGTTTCATCCTTAAGAGCAGGGGGTTTTCCGCCAATTCTTGTAACTGCGTCTCGAGATCATTGGAGAATTGATAGTGGGGAACGAAAGACTTTCGACGGGAACTCATGGAACTGTTCCATACAAAACTGTCACAATACAATGGAATGTGTTTCGGTGTAGGCATATGCCATGAGTCGAGAATTGCTCGGATTTGACCATATTCATTTGATCAGTAGTTCGCCTGAGGATACTGCTGACTGGTATGTCCGCATTTTAGGTGCGTCCATGGTGGCTAAGTACGAGCTGCGAAGTGCGCCTCAAATTAATCTGTCGCTGGGAGGCATAACGCTTCTGATTAGAGGCAAAAGACCAGGTGAAAACCCACTGTCTCGGCCTCCCATGCGTGACTTTCAAGACTATTCGAGCCACGATGTCTGGGGAACAGACCATTTTGGTTTCACTTACAAAGGGGATCTCAGGCAGTTTTGCAACGAAATTCAATCGAAGGGCGCGGAACTACTCGTTGATCCGTGGGAATTTACGCCGAATTCCTTGATCTGCTACGTCCAGGCTCCTGATGGAGTGAGCATTGAAATCGTTCAAGCTCGATAGCAGGCATGTAGATGTCCACAGCAGTCTAAGTGAAAAATATCCAAAGTTCCTGAGAGTTGCTTGAGTTCGGAAATCGTGGACTTCTCTCGCGTAACTGATTTCTTCACGTGGCTACTCAGTTCCAATGAGTTTCTTGCGATTAGCGTGCTCGTTCTGGGGTTTGTCGCAGCGCTTATCGTTCGTATGATTCTGGCTCGATTGAGCCGACGCTTCAGTAGCCGTAGCGACGTTTACTCCTCAAGTTTCGAAACAGCTTTGAACCGAGCCGGTCCTGTGATGTTCTGGACCATTCTTATCGTATCGGTGTTTTTGGCCTATGAGATCTTAGGAGTTCACGGTGAGTGGGTCGTTCTCGAGTCACTCCTCGATCAAGCTCCGAAAATCGTCCTTGCTGTTGCGCTCGTAATCGTCGCACACCTACTTGGAACAGCGTTGCGTGACGTTGTCAGGCGAACCATCCGGGATAATCGGTTCGCACGTCCTACGGGATCCATGGCGTACATGGCAGTGTTGCTGATCGGACTAATCGTTGGACTTCAACAAGTCGGAATAAATATCGGCTTTATTGGAGTTGGCGTACTCATAATCGTCGCAGTTACGCTCGCAACTTTCGGTTTGGCATTTGCTATTGGCGCGCAACATCACATTGCAAACCTCATTGCGCGTCAAGAATTGAATAAGCTGAACGTCGGCGACCGCATCCAAATTGATGGAATCGAAGGAACGGTCGCAGATATTCAGCGTACAAACGTAGTCCTGATCACAAGTGAAGGAACCGCTTCGGTACCCGCATCACGCTTTACGCAGTCCATTGTTCACGTTATTTCCAGTTCCAAATGAATGTGGTCGAACGAAAGAGAGACAGTCCGGAACTAGATGAGAGTGGACTAGTTCACGACTTTGCTGTAAGACATCCTCAAGAATTCGCAAGGGTTCTATCAAGATTCGACAGCGATGTTGCAGTTCAAGTGCTTACAGCGTTACCCACCGAGTCACTTGTTCCGATAGCCGCACACCTTTCTCAGGAGAATACAACCTCAATTTTTGAGATGTATGACATCGAGCAACTAGCACAGATGCTGGACTCAGCATCAATGGACGACGCATCTAGGATCGTGTATCGGTTAGCAGCAATCCGGCGAACAGAGGTATTGGCTCTAGTTTCGAACTCCAGAAAGTCAAGGGTCTTGAGTCAATTCGCGCGATTGGAAGCAAACACCGTAGGAGAAATAGCCGACAAAGACTTCCTTTGGTTCCCAGGATCCATGAGTGTGGGTCAAGTGCGAAGAGCGATTCAATCTGCAACTGACCGTGACGCAGTGGAATCTGCAATCGTTCTCAACGACGATGAAACCGTGCTGGGGCTACTTGACTATATAAGCCTAACTCAGGCCGAAAGCAACGGTTCAGTCAGCAATTGCGTGGAGCAAACGACTTTGGTCCCAGCTGAAGCACGACCACATGCCGTGGTCTATTTTGATGACTGGCATCGTGTAAATAGACTGCCAATTGTTGACCACAACCTGATCCCAATTGGCGTTCTGCGGTGGAGCCAACTAGCTGAATTGGCAGATTCTCCATCCGAAGAAGAAACATCTGAGTCATTCAGTATCGTTTACGAGATTCTCGACGCAATGATTGAGTTGGGGCGAAGTCTACTGAGCCTTCCAGGTCGTCGATGAACTCAGTAACAGCATCCACGCTTTCAGAGATCAGACAGTACTACGTCGAGCACTTTCCTTCCGACGCATCTCAACTGCTTCAATCCTTGTCTGACGATCAATTACTGTACGAGACTCAAGGGTTTTCCAAGCGCACTTCTGAAGACGTAATCGATTTGCTGCCTCCTGTTCAAGCTGTTTCCTTGTTTCAAAAAACTTCTGAAGCCGCAAGGCACGACTTTCTGGTCCACGCACCTCCTCGTCTTCTGCTGAAGGTCTTGTTGCACACGGAACCAACAACTCGAGAAGATTGGTTTGACAATCTGCACCACTCAGAGCGAACAGAAATCGAGCAGCTCTTGAGTTTCCCACCAAACTCAGTGGCGAGTGTCATGGAGTCCTCGGTTGGAACCATTCAAATTGGCATGACGGTTGACGAGGCACTGCATCAAATAAGAATTGAGTCCATCGAAAACGATTCTTCCGCCTTCGTTACTGATGACCAAAACTGTTTGGTGGGACGCGTGACCATGCAAGACCTCGCCCTTGCGCCTGGGGCGACACCACTACGTGACTTGCTCGCACAATCAGAGTCGCCAATAACAGTGAGAGTCTACGAGGATTACGACGTCGTCGCCGAGTTAATCGACGACATTGAAATTGATGCCCTACCCGTCGTTGACGACCAAATGAAGTTGATGGGAGTCGTACGGCATGAGCAGCTTCGAGACGTTGTAGAAACTCACGCGCAAGCCGATCTCCAAAGAATGGTTGGCGTCAGCGTCAAGGAACATGCACACTCTCGTGGATCCCTTGCGGTACGTCACAGATTACCGTGGCTCTTCATCAACTTGCTCACAGCTTTCCTTGCTGCGTCCGTAGTAGGACTGTTTGAAAACCTAATCGCTCAGTTCACAGCTCTGGCTGTCTTGTTGCCGATAGTGGCGGGACAAAGCGGAAACGCAGGGTCACAAGCAATGGCTGTTGCGATTCGAGGGCTTGCGCTTCGAGAAATCAGTCTTAGGGAGTGGTACAAGCTGTCCCGCAAAGAGCTGTTCGTAGGGATTTGCAACGGGATACTCATCGCCATCGTCTGTGCAGTAGCGGTCTTCGTTTGGAGCGGCCAGTCCATCGGTCTTACCATCATCATTTCGCTCTCCATGGTGATTGCATTAGCGATCGCCGGTGTTGCTGGACTCTTGGTTCCGATGCTTCTAAGTCGTTTTGGACAAGATCCCGCAACAGCATCCTCAATCATTCTTACAACAATTACCGACGTAGTAGGTTTCTTCGTGTTCCTGGGCATCGCGTTGATACTATCTGGACTGATCTGAGAAATCATCAAGCATAGGTCCAATTCCCGGGACCGCAGACGGACGTACTATTTAGGGTAGTGCCAAGGTTCAGCCATTGGATAACGACCATAGCTACAGAACCGTAGTTTTAAGTTCGTACCAACGCACAGTGTCGAGTGTCTAGCCCGGACTCGGCACTGTTTGGGGACACCAAACATGAAGACCCTACATGCACTTATCCGCTAGCGCAGTGTCCAATGAAGGCTGCCGTGCGGATGAACTACACCGCAAGCAAGCCATGGCATTGTTCAGAGCGAGGAAAGGATGGCTATTCCTAAGCGAACACTAAAGGGTCACAGTGGCAATGGACGAGGCCCGTATTCCGTTCCTTACTCGGATCTGACTGTTTCGCCAAGCCCACGAGCCCAGTGGGAAAAGGCCAAAATGCGGAGTGGGGAAGCAATTATTCGTAGCACTCTAGCGTGTGCGTGGGTAAGCCTATTCTCCTTGATGGTGGCGCATTGCACGGTCTATTGGTTTCTAAGACAAAAACTCGGCATGTTCTTCCAGGAACTGACCGTTCTCACGCTTCTCGCCTTGCTGATGATCCCTTTGGCCATTCTTCTTCCGAGCAAAGTCTACATGCGACGATGTCGTCGAAAGATTGGTGTGTCAGCATTCACTTCGAAATGGAACACATACCTTGAGACTGTCATTGGTCGTCCAATGGCGACTTCCCTGATTTGGGTTCTTGGATTCTCGCTAATCGCTTGGGCGTGTAAAGGACTGGAAGGGTTGATTTTCATCCACAGGTTATCGTGGCCAAAGGATTGGCTGTTCGCAATGCTGTGTGCAATACCAATTGCTATTGCGGTGTCTTTCCCTGTTTGGCGGCTTGCACGTCGCAGCATCTCGAGACGACTGGGTTCACTAGCATCGACACCATAGCGTCAAGCTGAAGTAAACACTGTCGTGCTAGTGGTTGAAACGGTGCCAGCTCTTCTGGGTTGGACTCAGTGCGGCGATTGGCTTGCCGTGTCGAGTAACGTTCACGATCTACTAAGGATATCTTGATGTGGGATGAAAGCCATTTGACTAGCTTCCCTTGATCCATCTCAGAATTCGAGGAATCTGAAATGCCCACATTACGGCATCCTTCACCGGTTTATGAGTCGAGCAAATTGCCAACACAAAAACGCCATATAGCAAAAAACCAAGCCCGCAAGAACCGGCAATCATGTGGGATTGCCCGTAGTCGTAAGCAAAGAAGTAGCAGACTATCGGACATATAACGCAAAGCGTATAGCCACCAAATGCGAAGGCTAGTCGCAGTTGCCAGATTTCCATCCGTTCTTGTGCTGCCTTGCTTCTACGAACCAGCATGTTGGACGCCGAGAGATGCTCTTTGGATCAATCGTGAGCTGGTGGAGCCAGGGGGGATCGAACCCCCGACCTCGACAATGCCATTGTCGCGCTC
>VXNM01000005.1 GCA_009840545.1 Gammaproteobacteria bacterium
CGCCCAGCCACGTGTCCGATCGGCGAACCGAGACGGCGCACTGGCGGAAGGCCTGAAGGAAATCAATGTGTTTGATTAGAGAGACGGCGAGATTGGTTATTGCACGTGGCCGTTCATTTCATGGCATGGTCCCTTGTCTACAACCGATCCAAACGGTCTGTGTTTGGAAACACCATACACAAACTACACGAAAAGCGGAATCGAGATTCAAACACAAACGAACGGTTACAAGGCACACATCCCAATGCGCGGACGCTTCCTTGCAGGCAAACTCACTGTTTTTGAGCCCGACGGAAGTAAAAATAAAAGCAGAGTGATCTTCATTGAAGATTCAACAAAAAGAAAAAATTTTTGAAATCTCTAGGGCTTGCCAACCAGCCCTAGTACTTCTAAATCAAGTCTTCAAGGCGGGCCACACAGATGTTGTTCACTGTTGCGGTCGCCCGCATGAACTGTACAAACTGCTGCAGTTTTTCTCCATGTCGAAACGTAGACCAACGACATTTGAAAATTCGGCGTTGGTTAAGAACACAAGGAATTTATTCTTGAGTTCTAGGTCGACTAAAATCGAAAGCCTAGGTTCGACTCTAACAATTCCTTGAGGGATCAAGAACGAAGAATGGCACTTGACTTGGCGCAAAATGCGACAGCCAAATATCAGAATACCGGGAGTGTGACAACCAGCGAAAACAAGATTTTCCTTCCGGAGTCGCAACTGCCTAGGAACTGGTACAACATCGTGGCCGAACTGCCATTTGATGTGCCAAAGCCATTGCATCCCATCGAAGACCGACCAGTTGAAATTGAGGACTACGACTGGTTGTGGCCTTTGGAGTGTCTTCGAATCGAGCTACAGGAAGGCAAATATGGAACAGACGCGTTAATCGAGATTCCAAACTTCATAGCTGAAGTTTATCGACGCTACCGACCTTCTCCACTCGTGCGTGCTCGCTCCCTCGAAAAGTACCTCGGAACGACTAGCGAGATTTACTACAAGCGTGAAGATCTAAATCCAGCGGGAAGCCACAAATTCAACACAGCATTGGTTCAGGCGTACTACGCCACCCTCGAAGAAGAGTCAAACATACGCAGCATGGTGACCGATACTGGGGCTGGACAATGGGGAGCAGCTTTGGCCATGGCGTGTGAGACTCTTGGGCTAGGTTGCGACGTATTCATGATTCGCAAGAGTTTCGAGGAAAAGCCATATCGTCGCTATTTAATGCGAATGGCCGGGGCAAACGTGTTCCCTTCGCCAAGCGAACTCACGCAAACCGGGCGCAACATTCTCAGAGACGATCCTAGTAATTCTGGAAGTCTCGGCATTGGCATGAGTGAGGCAATCGAGTACGTAAAGGAAGATCGCAGTCGACGACTAGCCCTGGGCTGTATGTCTTACTATGCCGTCCTCCATCAATCCATCATCGGATTAGAGACAAAGCGACAACTCGAACAAGCTGGTAGGTCGCCCGACTTGATGGTCGGCTGCGTAGGAGGAGGAAGCAATTTCACAGGTTTTATCGCGCCATTTGTGCCCGAGAAAATTGGCGGTAGTCCAATAGAATTTCGCGCCATCGAACCCGATTCAATACCCACTTTGAGCCAAGGTGAATATCGCTACGATTGGGCGGACTTTTCTGAGCTAACACCTAGAATTCTGATGTATACCCTCGGCCATCGTTTTGTACCGCCTCCAGTTCATTCGGGAGGATTGCGCTATCACGGCAAGACGCCGGTGCTCTCCGCACTTGTCAAAAACGATGTGGTCAATACCCGGACCTACGGTCAGAAAGAAGTCTTTGAAGCAGGCCAAGTATTCCTAAAAACAGAAGGTGTTCTTGCGGCCCCGGAAAGTGCACATGCAGTATTGGGGGCAATCGACGCTGCAAAAACCAAGCAAAAACAGGTGATAGTGTTGTGTTTGTCGGGTCACGGATATCTGGACTTAAAGGGATTCTCAGATGTGCTCGACCTTGACTCATCGAATTAGTACCCCTTCGAGACTCCACTTCACCCTTATTGACATGAATGGCGAGAGCGGCCGTGTGGACGGCAGCCTCGGTCTTTCAATTCAACACCCCGGATTTTCATTTGAATTTGGTCCGCACGAACGAATTGAGATTAATGGGGGCTCACAAGGTGAACAAAAGCTAATAGCTGCAGAGATCGCAGCAAGCTGTGAGACACTCCAGGTGAAACCAGGCATCCAAATTTCGATAGGGCAAACAATTCCTTCGCATCAAGGATTGGGTTCAGGGACCCAGATTAGGTTGGCAATATTGTCAGCGTTGAACAAGCGATTCGAATTGAACCATTCTCTCGAAGAGCTCTGCACCATGTCCACTCGCGGAGGCACATCGGGTATCGGTATCAATGCTTTTCAGAACGGCGGACTATTGATTGACGGAGGACACTCAGTAAATTCGCAGAAGAAGTCATTCGCACCCTCTCATTTCGCAACGAAAGTGGGTCAACCACCACTCCTGATGCGAGCCGAATTTCCCAAGACTTGGGGAATAGTGCTTTTCATTCCGAGCGAACATCGTGGACTGTCAGGACAGGAAGAACTTGACTTCATGCTAGACAATACACCCATTCCTCTCGTCGAAGTTCAGTCTGTATCACACCTAGTCTTGATGCTGTTATTGCCCGCATTGCGCGAATTGGATCTCGAGACGTTTGGCTTGAGTGTTGATGCCATTCAGGATGTAGGATGGAAACGAAGACATTGGAATCGACCAGACATGGCGCTTCTTCGATCCGTGAAGTCTGCGTTTAGCGCAACTATTGGCATTCATGGTTGCGGCCTCTCATCCACAGGCGCAACTATGTTCGGTTTCTTTGATTCAAACGAGTTCTCGGACGAATCGATTGCTGACAAGCTAATCAGCGAGCTTGAAGAACGGAAAACTCTAAAAGGACAAGTACTCTGTACACGTGCTAACAATTCCGGAATGCAACTAGACTCAGTTTTCTGAGCCTGTATCTACTAAGCAGATGTTTTAGATGAGTGTGCAGTAAAATTCGTGACTCGGGACTGAATCCAACACAGTCCCCCCAAAAAACCAACCACAACAAACAAAAGGGAAATTTCATGGCGGCATACGTGATTGTTAACGATGACATTACAGATGAAGGCACCTTCTCAGAGTTTCGGGAGCGTGTCGGCGCGACCGTCGAAGCAAACGGTGGAAGATACTTAGTACGAAGTGGAAATGCTGAATTGATTGAAGGCAATTGGTCGCCGGGCCGAATGGTAGTCATTGAATTTGACGATGCTAGTGCAGCACGCGGATGGCTCAATTCTCCTGAATACACAGAACTTAAGAGAATTCGACAGCGTTCTGCAAATGCTAGTCTGATACTTGTAGAGGGCGTTTGACTCGGATCAATTCATGATCCAAATATGATTCCCCTGACCTGTGATCGAACTAAGATTACGGAGCTAAATCTACCTTTGGTCAAGAATCAGCATTCAAGCTAGCCAACGTCCAGCTTACAAACTGCGATTTTGTCCTATTGACATCCTATAGCAGCAAGTTTCTGCTTTCGAAACTGGCTGCAATTCATTCAGTTCCTTCCACTTGGACTGTGACGATATCCAGTCCGTGGTACTTTCTATGATGTACGGAAGACGCGTGATGTCGCAACAGCCGGAAAGACAGCTCGCGATCATCGTGAACTTGCGCCTCCTCGCTCATGTAAGTAAGCCGATCTTCAATATTCTGCTCTTCAAAAACGGATAGCAAGTCCATCTCTACGACGTCGTCGTGCGTACGAGCGACGATAATTAGTTGTGCATCCGCGTGGATAGCTTCCGATTCCGATGCCAATAAACACAGTAGGGATTCCTCACCAGCTGCTCTCAGACGATTTGTCGATTTCTCATTCCACGCAATACCAGCGGCAAAGTCTTGAAGGAACGAATCGATTTTTGGCAGTGAAGATGTTTCTAGTTTGACTTCCAATCTCTTGCTTCGAGGACTGGTTAGTTCTATGAGAGTAGTCAATGTGATCATCACCAGTATGCCTACTGTGGTTCCATTGCCCAGGATCGAAATCCAAACATCATTCGAACGCACTCCAAACACGTTCAGACTTTCCACTCCTAGGCCGACTGCAAGCGTGACCGCAACAATGAGTGTGTTTCGTTGATCGAGTCCTTCTCTGAAGAGCATTCGCATGCCTTCCACAAGCAGCATACCCATCACCAGCAACAAGAGTGAGCCTAAAACAGCACTCGGTGCCGCTAGCAAGAGAGCTGTAATCTTCGGGAAAAAGGCTAGCAGTATTAGTGCAGCACCAATGTAGTATCCGATGCCTCGATATGCAATCCCAGTCAAATTAATCAATGAAATGGTAGATGGCGAATAGGCAATAGTAGGTGGAGTACCAGCGAGTCCAGCCAAGAGACCCCCGAGACCACTTGCGTTAACTGTGCCTTGGACAACTCGGAAGTCGATGGCTCTCGATTCGCGATGGGATACTTGCTGAATGACTACTCCATCGCCCCCAGTCTTTACAGCGACAACCAGTGTCACAACCACAAAAGTTGGTAGGAGTGACCAGAACTCCGTTCCTGGAGCCCATTCAAGTCCGGGCCAGGCACCCAAGTTGGGCAACTCAAACCAACTTGCGCGCCTCAGGAATTCGAGGTCATAGAGATTAAAGATCGCAGCGACGATGCATCCAGATAAGATGCCTATCAGGGGCGACCATAGACGCAAGACTCCAGTGCCTTTCAGTGAAACGACAACAGCGGACCCCAACGTTGCCGAAACGACCAGTGGACTTGCAATCGCTGCAGTTCCCTCTGGAACCTCTGCAAGCTTCTCAACTGCTACGGCGATCACCGAAATCGAAATCAGCATCAGCGAAGTTCCGCAAACAACGGGAGTAATGATCCTTCTCAACACGGGTAGCCAAGCGGCAAATGCAAACTGTGCGAGAGAAGACACAACAATAAGACTGGCTAAAGTGGTCCATCCTCCAGCATTAATCGCTACCACCGAAATGGCGACCCAATGCGGTCCCGCTCCACAGAGGAGAAGATGTCCTGCACCAAATCTTCCGATGCGAGATGACTGTAGTGCCGTAATCGCGCCACCAATGATCAATGCAGCAAAGACTGCCCACGAAAGGTAAGCCTGACCTTCGTCCGAGGCCCTCACCACAATCGTCACCATCACGATGGTATTGATCACGGCAATCACGGCGCCTTGAATGGCTACACTGGCTGTGGCTTGAGCAGAGCTCGGCTCTTGGGGTTCGTGCCGAATGTTCTCGTTGAGAGTGTTCAAGGGTTCAGACTTCGCGAGTGTTTCGTATTCGGGATAGAGTGCGTGTTAGTAGAAACACGACATGTGCCAGACACCCGAAATATTTGAAGCCAACACCGAGCAACCGCAAAGACCGTATTCTCAGGTGTCAAGACAAGAATTCCTCGTGGGCCTAGGGCTGATTCCCCTTCTTGGATTGTAAACCCACTCGGACAGAATGATGTAGCGCTTCACACTCAGATACCCAATTTGGTATTAAGTGGGTGCTATGTCTGAGCCCCAGTGCTTCAAGCTATTTGGGAATTGTATATTTTAGTGCCGAAAACACTTGACAAAAGCACTTATTATGTATTATAATGGTAATAATTGAACTGATGATGAAACTTATGGTTGTAGAAACAGCACCGGAAACGACAGTGGCCGATTTACCTCGTTTTCAACACATAATTACAAATGAGCCACTTAATTACATACTTGGCTAGTCAAGGTTATAAGTCCCATCGTTTGGAAGATCGATGGACTTAAATGAGCATCAAACCCAATTCTCTTTCGAATGGATTCTCAAGGTGTATGAGTTCTGGAAATCGGAACCGAGAGTGGCGGCAGGAGCAAGCTGAAAGCCATTCTTTGCTCGTTCGAAGGGCGGGCTATGCGTTGAGGCGTCTAACGATGTCGCTAGGCTCGACTAGCGACGTCTCACCTCGCCGATAGCGGTATTCCACTTTGCCTTCATTCAGTGCACGTTCACCAACAACAACACGGTGCGGAATTCCAATCAAGTCTGCATCAGCGAATTTGACACCGGGTCTTTCTGGTCTGTCATCGTACAAGACATCAATACCCGCATTCATGCAATCTGAGTAAATCTGATTTGAGGTAGTTCGGACAAGCTCGGATCGCTCAGCATTCAACGAAAGAACATGCAAAGTGGCCGGTGAGGCTTCGGTTGGCCAGTCGATTCCAATTTCGTCATGCCGCTGTTCAACGATTGCGGCGGCAAGTCGTGTAATACCGATACCGTAACATCCCATTAATGGAAACACGTTGACTCCATTGGCATCTTGGACTGAAGCTTGCATGGATCGTGAATACTTGGTTCCAAGCTGAAAGATGTGTCCCACTTCAATTCCGCGAACTATGGATAGAGGACCGCTACCGTCAGGTGCAGGATCTCCTTCTTGAACTCTTCGAATGTCCACGTTGTTGTCGCAGGAGACGTCTCGGTCCCAGTTGACACCGGACAGATGAAATCCAGTCTCGTTCGAGCCACAATAAAAGTCCGCCAAGACTCCCGCTGCACGGTCGACATACACAGGTATCTCTAGCCCCACGGGTCCAATGGAACCCAATTTGCAGCCCACGGCATCAAGTACTTGCTCTTCAGTTGCGAACCTCAAAGGTTGTACTACGTTTGGCAACCGGGCCGCTTTTAACTCATTGAGTTCGTGGTCACCTCTCAAGACCAACGCGATCGGAGAATCTTTCCCCTCGACAATGATGGTCTTTACCGTCGAGACGATATCGATTTCGAGAAAGTCTACTAGCGACTCGATGGATGTAACTCCCGGGGTTGCTAGTTTGGTTAAGTCCTTTTTAGAGTCGGGTCGCAACTCTTCAGTAATTGCTTCGGCTCGTTCGACGTTTGCGGCGTAGTCACCGTCTTGACTAAAGGCTAGCGCATCCTCTCCTGTATTTGCGAGAACGTGAAATTCATGACTATCGCCGTCGCCTATCAGTCCCGGATCTGCTTCGACTGCACGAAAGTCGAGATCCAGTCTTGTCAAAATTGCGGCGTAGGCGTCGTACATAGCTTGATACGTCGCGTCGAAAGTCTCTTCGTCCAAATGAAAGGAATAGCCATCTTTCATAATGAACTCGCGAGAACGCAGTACACCAAACCTCGGACGAATCTCGTCCCGGAATTTCGTATTGATTTGAAACAAATTGCAGGGCAGTTGTCGGTAGCTTGAAACGTTATTTCGAAACAAATCCGTAACGACTTCCTCGTGAGTTGGACTCAGACAATACTCGTTGTCGTGTCGGTCTGCTAGCCTCAACAACTCAGGTCCCATCACTTGCCATCGTTCCGACTCCTTCCATAGTTCGGCAGGCTGAACGAAAGGCATGAGGATTTCGTAGGCCCCTCGTTTTGTGAGTTCTTCTCTCACAACTCGTTCGACTTTCTGAAGCACGTTTACGCCCAAGGGCAGCCACGTGAACAATCCTGAACCAAGTTGGCGGATCAAACCAGCGCGAAGTAGGAGGACATGGCTGGGAATCTCGGCGTTTGCCGGAGCCTCGCGTAGAGTTGGAATCAGGGACTGACTAAACCGCATAGATTGAACAGATGTGAAGCGTAAACTGGTTGCGCTAAGTGCATGAAGAAAAAAATGTACAAGGGCGCACGACGAACGTCGTGCGCCGAGGAATCAAGAATTTAGGTGCGCGATCTAGTAGAGATCGCGCGCTAAAGCCCAACTAGCTGGGCATACTTCGGAGCTTCTTGAAGGCCTTGATCTTGACATCCCAGTGTGCCGGTTTTGCTGGGATGACTATGGGCTCCCCAGACTGAATGTTGCGACCCTGACGTTCTTTTCGCGCCTTGACTTTTACCGCGGAAATTCGGAACAGTCCGCCTAATTGAAACTGCTTTGCACCGCGAACCCGTAGTGAACGTTCAATGTTGTCCTCTAGCGCATCCAATACGTCGCTGACTTGTCGCTTGGATAGTTTTGTCGAATCCGCGATATTGGAAATTAAGTCTCCCTTGCGCAATCGTTTCGTGATTGCTGGCGACCTGCGTGCGGCCGGCGCCGTCTTGGCCGCTGCTTTCTTGGCTGCTACCTTCTTGGCCGGTGCTTTCTTGGCTGGTGCTTTCTTGGCTGGTGCTTTCTTAGCCGTAGCTTTCTTCGTTGCGGCCTTCTTTGCAGCCGCTTTCTTTGCAGTCGCTTTCTTAGCCGCCGCTTTCTTTGCTGCCGCCATACTTTGCTCCCTCTTTTTTGCTGTATTCAAGACAACGGGTGAATTGCAATGTGCTAAATGCATTGCCGTTCCAAGTGCGCTTTATACTCCAATTTGCGCGTCTTGTCCAACTAACAAGAGCAAGTTGGTTGCTATCCAATCAGTCTGACCGTTGATTCCAGCGAGTAGTTTGCTTCCCTATAATTGGCTTCTCGCTCGAGACTAGTGCAGGGAATGAACTTGCCGATTTACGAGTATCAGTGTCGTTCCTGCGGCCACGACTTCGAGACAATCCAAAAAATTAACGAGGACCCACTCGTCGATTGTCCCTCGTGCGAAGAGCCTGAACTCAGGAAGCTGATATCTCCTGTTGCTTTCCGGTTAAAGGGCACAGGCTGGTACGAAACCGATTTCAAGAAAGACCGCAAGAGAAACGTTGTAAACGACGATACGTCGGAGTCCAAACCTGCGGAAGAGGGCGACAAAAAGGCCAGCAGCGATGAATCCACAAAGTCAAAGAGTTCTGACTCGAAAAGCGAGAGCAAGAACTCCCAATCAGAATCTTCAGCAAGTTCAGTTAGCACCTAGTCTCACGCTTTACTTTTCCTCTCTTCAATGGGTTCGTTCATGAGCTCCTCAATGCGGTCGCATTATTGCGGCGAAATTCGCTCAGAGCACATCGATAGCGATGTGTGGGTCTGTGGATGGGTTCAATCGCGTCGTGACCATGGTGGTGTGATCTTTCTCGACGTTAGAGATAGAGAAGGCATAGTTCAGGTCGTCTTCGATCCCGACAATCAGTCTGCATTCGAGATTGCTGAAGAATTGAGAGGTGAGTTCGTTATTCGGGCGGCTGGAACTGTAAGACATAGGGGATCGGATCAAGTCAATCCCAATCTGCCGACGGGCGAGGTCGAAGTACTGGCGGCGACCGTCGAAATTCTCAATAGATCTCGTGCGATTCCATTCAAGCTGGACGAGTACTCAACCGCTGGGGAAGACATCCGGCTACGCTATCGTTATCTGGATCTTCGTCGACCTGAAATGCAGGAGCACTTTCGGATTCGTTCAATGATCGCTGGTGAAACTAGGTCGTTCCTCGCACAAGAGGGCTTTATGGAGATTGAGACTCCCACACTGACCAAGTCCACACCAGAAGGAGCAAGAGATTATTTGGTTCCTAGCCGCACTCAGCCTGGACAGTTCTACGCATTGCCACAGTCGCCTCAGCTGTTCAAGCAAATGTTGATGATGTCTGGATTCGATCGTTACTATCAGATTGCTCGATGCTATAGAGACGAGGATCTACGGAGAGATCGACAACCTGAGTTTTCGCAAATCGACATAGAGGCGTCGTTTGTTAACGAAGCGGACATCATGAAGATTACTGAAGAGATGCTTGGACAGGTCTTTGAAAGTGCTATCAACGTCCGTCTAGATCAATTTCCAGTACTTACACATTCGGAAGCCTTAAGTCGCTACGGTTCTGACAAGCCTGACTTGCGCAACCCCTTGAAACTGATTGAAATTGGAGACCTTGTTCGCGACGTGGAGTTCAGGGTATTTGCAGTACCGGCAAGTGATGAGAACGGTCGCGTGGCTGCGCTTCGTGCTCCGCTAGGTGCTAAGCGTTTGTCAAGAAAACAGATTGATGATCTTGTTGACTTTGTTGCTGATTTTGGTGCAAAGGGTCTTGCTTATATCAAGGCCAACAATGTGGAAGAGGGAATGGATGGCCTGCAGTCGTCAATCCTCAAGTTTCTTGATGAAGCGACGATTCTGGCAATTATTGAGAGATGTGAGATTGAAGACGACGACCTCTTGTTCATCGGTGCCGGAGAGAGCCAAGTTGTAAATAACTTCATGGGTGCTTTGCGCCTGAAGATCGGACAGGAATTCGGACTCTTGCAGGAAGGGTATCAGGCGTGTTGGGTTGTGAACTGGCCTATGTTTGAACGTGCGGAGAGGGACGAATTCGTCCCGGCGCACCATCCCTTTACTCAGCCGAACTGCAGTCGTGAGGAGTTCATCAATGCGCCGCTAAGTGCCAAGGCTCATGCGTACGACGTTGTGATCAACGGGATTGAGCTTGGAGGTGGTTCGTTACGAATACATGACGCTCAAATGCAACGAGCAGTATTCGATGCCCTGGGAATCGGTCAAGAAGCGAGTGTAAAGTTTGGATTCCTTCTAGATGCATTGGAATATGGCTGTCCACCTCACGGCGGAATAGCGCTTGGCCTAGACCGATTAGCCATGATCATGACGGGCTCGGAATCCATAAGAGACGTGATTGCGTTTCCCAAGACCCAAACAGCATCATGCCTACTGTCTATGGCCCCAAGCGAAGTGGATGTCGCACAATTGCGGGATCTCCGTCTCAGAATACAGGGAGCCAAGTAGTGGCGGGTCACTCCAAGTGGGCCAATATTAAGCACCGAAAAGCCCGCCAGGATGCCAAGAGGGCGAAAGTTTGGACCAAAGTAATCCGAGAACTGACTGTGGCTGCTCGACTAGGCGGTTCAACTCCTGCCGACAATCCTCGGCTCAGGGCAGCCATTGACAATGCGCTGTCAGTCAACATGCCTCGCGACACGATGGATCGCGCAATCGCTCGGGGTGCAGGTGATTCCGACGAGGGTGCTCTGGAGGAGATCGTATATGAAGGATACGGTCCTGGAGGCATTGCAATTCTCGTAGAGACCATGACGGACAACCGTAATCGAACCGTCGCGGAAATTAGGCATGCGTTTTCAAAGCACGGTGGTTCGCTAGGTACTTCTGGATCCGTCTCTTACCTCTTTGATCGTCGTGGTGTTCTGCAGTTTGACGACTCTTTCGATCCGGACAGAATCATGGAGGTCGCCCTTGATGCCGGAGCTGAAGACGTAGATACGGACGAAGACGGCAACACGGTGGTATTTTCAACGTTTGAAGAATACGGAAGCGTGTTGGACTCCTTTAACGCAGAGTCGTTGAATCCGCTCTTGTCCGAAGTAACCATGTGGCCATCCACAACAACCGAGTGCGATTCGGATTTGTCGGAGAAAACTCTCAATCTCATTGAGACGTTAGACGACCTTGACGACGTGCAGAACGTGTATACCAATGCATCGCTTTCCTCGCCTCCAGATGAGGGATGACCTGCATCCTCGGCATCGATCCCGGATCTAGAGCCACTGGATACGGGTTGATTGCACAGAGTGAGACTAGCATTCGATACGTGGCCTCCGGGTGCATTCGAACACACAGCGATGATTTCCCCTCACGGCTAAAGGAGATCTACGAAGGTATCGATCTCGTTGTGTCGGAATACGATGTGGACGAGTGTGCAATAGAAGAGGTTTTCGTCGCCCACAACCCCAATTCTGCGTTGAAACTAGGACAGGCACGAGGTGCCGCTATGGTTGCTGTACTCGCGCACGAGATTTCAATTAGCGAATATGCTGCACGCTTTGTGAAGAACATGGTCGTTGGAACAGGAAGTGCAACGAAGGATCAGGTTCAATACATGGTTAAGATGTTGCTGCACTTAGAAGGCGACATAAGTAAAGACGCATCGGATGCTTTAGCGATCGCAATCTGTCACGTATTCTCGAAGCGAACAAATGATTGGCCGACTGGTAGGTAAGATTGTTGACTTAGATGGCTCAGTTGGGGTCATTGACGTAAACGGTGTGGGCTACGAGGTCGAAGTTCCTCTCGGTACATTTGACGAGTATAGTGTTGGGGACGACTGTACGCTTCATACTCACCAGATCGTCCTGCAAGATGCACAGGCTCTCTATGCGTTCCCCAATAAGCCTATGAGAGAGTTTTTTCGAGTGCTCATAAAAATATCCGGCATCGGTCCGAAGAGTGCGATTTCAATGTTGGGAGTGCTCACACTGTCGGAACTGGTTCGCAGCGTGAGCCAACGAGACACTAGTGCACTGATGAGAGTCAAGGGAGTTGGCAAGAGAACCGCGGAAAGAATCTTGGTGGACCTGTCCGACCGCGTTGAACGACTTCCATATGCTCTAGCTCAATCGCAGATTGACTCCTCCTCTCTTCAAGCCGACGCCGAGACCGCTTTGGTTCAGCTGGGGTTTGGTCGAACGGCTTCGCGCCAGGCAATAAATTCGGCTTGGTACGATGGTATAGAACTTGAGGAGCTCATCAGAACCAGCTTGCAACGCTTGGCTCGTTGACCATGAGCATTAATCCGGACAAGGTACGGGTTCTTGACCCTCTACCTAGCAAGGAGGACCTCTCGATGGAACGCCAGTTACGACCTGCGACTTTGGATGAGTTTATAGGTCAGCCAAAGCTCAAGGAACAAATGAACATATGCATCGATGCTGCTAGAGATCGTGGAGACACGTTGTCCCATATTCTCTTTTACGGCCCTCCTGGATTGGGTAAGACGACCCTAGCTCACATTGTCGGAAACGAGATGGGAGTGCCTGTGCGAATGACATCGGGTCCCGTTCTCGAACGCGCCGGAGATATGGCTGGAATGCTCACCAATCTGCAACCTTCTGGGGTACTCTTTGTTGACGAGTGTCACAGGCTGCCTGTCGCCGTCGAAGAGCTGATGTATCCTGCAATGGAAGACTTCAAACTCGACATCATGATTGGCGACGGTCCAGCCGCCAAATCGGTGCGAATGCCCTTAAAACCGTTCACATTTGTGGGTGCTACGACCCGCATTGGTCTTCTTACAACTCCACTTTATGATCGCTTCGACATCGTATTGAGATTGGATTACTACGATGCTGAGGACTTGGCGGAAATTGTTCTACGTTCAGCACAGAAGCTCAAAATTCAAATCGACGACGAGGGAGCACAAGAGATTGCGAAACGATCGCGATCAACACCCCGGGTAGCCAATCGTCTATTGCGACGTGTACGTGACTTTGCTCAAGTTCGAGCTGATGGCTCAATCGATGCGGAAATTGCGGATAAAGCCTTGACTCTGTTTGAGGTCGACACTCAAGGGCTGGACGGAATGGACACGACCTATCTTCTGACCATAATTGAGAAATTTTCGGGAGGACCGGTGGGAATTGAAACGCTGTCCGCAGCTATCGGCGAAGATCGTGGTACGCTCGAAGAAGTTGTAGAGCCATTCCTCATACAAAAAGGCTTCTTAATGCGAACGCGTAGTGGACGAGTCGCGACTCAAAAAGCGTGGCGCCACTTAGGACTAAGGGGCGGTCCCACTATGGAAGGAGAGCTTGACTTGGACCCAGACGACTAACCAACATGAACGATCCAGTTTCCTTTACTTCATTGGTGTTTGGCGCATCATGGCCGGTGCTTTCGATCATCATTCTCTTAGCGGTGGTGTCGGTTGTCTCTTGGACCATGATTTTCCAGAGGTACATCGCGTTATCCAATGCACGGCGAGAACTCCTGGACTTCGAAGACACCTTCTGGGGCGGCACCGACCTACGCCAGCTCTATTCAGAGATTGTGGAGTCTGAATCGCAGTCGGGCATTGAGACGATCTTCGTTTCGGGATTTCGAGAATTCGAACGCATTGTGGACGATGGAAATGTTGATCCCGAAGCAGTACTGACTTCAGTGACACGAGTCACACGGGTGGCTGTTTCGAGGGAAGAAGAGTCCCTTGAGACTCATCTTGGATTCTTGGCTTCTGTGGGGTCGGTCAGTCCTTACGTTGGGCTACTAGGGACCGTTGTGGGTTTGATCAATGTTTTTCGAGATATAGCTACCATGAGCCAGGCATCACATGCGTCCCTCGCGCCGGGAATTGCGGAGGTTCTGATTGTGACCGCCATGGGCTTGTTTGCAGCTATACCAGCAGTAGTCGCTTTCAATCGGTATTCAGCACGAGTCGAAACGTTGAGTAAGCGCTATGAAGGTTTCGTTGACGAGCTGGTGTCGATTCTCTATCGAGCAGCTAGGGCTGAGACAACGTAATGGCAGTCCGCCGTCGTCCCATGTCCCAGATCAACGTCGTTCCGTTGATCGATGTCATGCTGGTTCTGTTGGTGATTTCGATGGTGGCAGTTCCGATGCTGACGCAGGGTATTGATGTGGATCTACCACAGAATTCTTCGGAGTTGCTCGAAGGAGGAGACGACAACCCTTTAGTTGTAACGCTAAGCGAAAGTGGTCGCATCTATGTCAACATTGGAGTGACGGACATCTACGACGAGGACGAGTTTGTTTCGTTGGAAGAACTTAAGGATCGAACCGCCAAAGTCTTGAATGCACGTCCTCGTGTACCCGTGTTTGTGAGGGCGGATGAGAGGCTGGCATACGGACAAGTCGTTGAAGTAATGCAAGCACTTCAGGATTCGGGTGCTTCCAACGTAGGGCTAATAACTGAGCCACCGGAAGTTTAAGTGGCCAAGCACATACGAGATTACTCAGTGCCGGTATTGCTTGCCGTGTTGTTGCATGGATTCGCCGCCGCGTCCGCGTACGTTTTCGATGTCAGCGGAGCATCCTCCGAGAATTCTCGGGTCTTTGAACCGAACACAATATCAGTGTCTCTGCTAGTTCTTGAGAGGGAGACAAGAACAAGCAACGTGTCACCGAATATTCAAGATTCGGTGCCTTCGGTCAATATGTCTCGCGAAACAAGTGACGAAGAGGGAGATTCCGACTTAGCAGACGAGTTCGAACAGACGGAAGAGGAACGCAGAGCGTTGGAGCGAATTAGGTTGGAAGAGTTGAGGAATCAGATATTTGATCAAGGATTGATTCGAGAGACCGAAGGATTTCAAGATGCAATCTTCGATGAAGAATCAACCTCTTATGTCAATGCCATATATTCGGCAATTGTCGTGAAGTGGTCCCGACCACCAAGCGCGACTAGGGATATGGAGACAGTGTTACAAGTTGAACTGTTTCCCAATGGCGAGCTGGATACAGTGGAGTTGCTCGAGTCTAGCGGGCACGAGGCCTTTGACCGGTCCACAATAGCAGCAGTAAAGGCAGTGAAGAAATTCGCTGTGCCCAACAATTCCGAATTGTTTGAGCAAAGATTTCGGTCGTTCAATCTTAGATTTCGAGGAGAGGACCTACTACGGTGAAAGCACTAATAACTACGGTGATGCTGTTTCTATGCATCGGCACTCAAGGATTCGAGATCATTATTGATCAAGGGAACGACCAAATCACACCGGTTGCGGTTGTGCCCTTTAGGACGGCAGCAGGCATTCCGGACATAACTCCCATAGTTGAGTTTGATCTTGCACGTAGCGGTCAATTCGCTCCTATGGATTCGTCCAACATGCTGTCATTTCCACACAAGCCGGAAGATATTGCGTTCAGAGATTGGCAGGTCTTAGGCGTTCAGTACGTAATCATTGGCGATGTCGTCGAGACAACCGCCACCGAGATGTCAATTTCTTACCACGTTTTCGATGTGACCGGAGAGCGTCGAATTCACGGCGGGACAATTTCGGGCGCGCGAAATCAGCATAGGGATGTTGCGCACCTTGTATCGGACGAAGTGTTTGAGGCGATCGTAAATGTACGGGGAGCATTCTCGACCAAAATTATGTATGTACTTGTACAAGGCCGCGGAACAGAATCACCAACGTACCGGCTTCAAATTGCCGATTCAGACGGAGCAAACGTAAATACGATTCTGGAATCTCTGAGTCCAATAATGTCGCCGACTTGGTCGCCTGATGGAAAGAGAATTTGTTATGTGACTTTCGAAACTGGAAGTTCCACAGTAGTAGTTCAGGAACTTGCGAGTGGAGAGAGAGAAACAATTGCGGCATTCAAAGGAACCAACAGTGCACCAGCTTTCTCACCCGACGGTACGAAGATTGCTTTAACTCTATCGAGGGACGGAAATACAGAGGTATATACCGTTGACTTGAGAGATCGAGAATATCGACGTATAACGAGTCACCGTGCAATAGACACCGAACCATCTTGGACAACCGACGGGTCTTCATTGGTTTTTACTTCAGATCGTGCGGGTAACCCCCAGCTCTACATGGTCAATTTGAGGAGCTTATCGCCGAAACGATTGACATTTGTCGGTGACTACAATGCTCGACCGCGAGTGTTGCCAGACGGTAACATGTTGTACGTGCATCGTGCTGAGGACGATAGCTATCACATCGTTTGGCAATCTCTCGATGTGGACGGACAGCCTCGCATTTTGACGAGCAATGTCTTGGACGAGTCCCCTTCGGTTGCGCCAAACGGAATGATGGTGGTCTTTGGCACTAGAGAGGACAATCGTGGGATCCTTGGAGTTGTCTCGGTCGATGGTCAAGTGGAACTGAAGCTGCCCTCTTCTCAAGGAGATGTTCAGGAACCGGCATGGTCGCCGTATCTTGCGTCGAACCTTACTTCGCGCAAGATTTAGTCAGAGCATTCAACAGGGCGACATGAAGTACACTAACAACTCGATTCAAGACTTGCTAAACGAATGTCGAGACGCTTCATGTGCTTCAAAGTTGGGCATTAGCAAAGAGCTTGCTAAAGTTGCGGACGTTACCGAAGATTGAATGGGAAAATGATTAGAATGAAACGGACTTGCAATCATTTGCATTTCGTAAAAGAGGGCGAAAAGTGTCGAGGAATTATCGGCTTGGATTGCTCAGGGCCGGAAGGTCAAGTACGTGCAGTTGATGTCTCATGGCTAGAATTGCACAAAAGTTGAGACGCTTTGGATTGAGGACTCGGGAGAAATTGATGAAGTTCACGAATTTGCGCGACGGAATATTACTAGTCTCAATGCTAGTGTTTATGTCGGCTTGTGCTCTTTTACCGTGCGATGTACCACCACAGGAGGAGATAGCGGAGGTCTTAGAACCTACCAAGCCGGAAGAACCGCCTCCGCCACCACCCCCACCCCCAGTGGAAAATAAACATCAGACCAAGCCCAACAACATTACGCGGGAGGTGACCGGGG
>VXNM01000010.1:0-592616 GCA_009840545.1 Gammaproteobacteria bacterium
CTTCGTAAATCCCGATGGGAGGTTGTTCCATAAAAGATGGTATGGATGTCTTCCAGTTTGCTACCTTGACAGGCAGCTCGTTTTTTCTTAAAGATGGAAGGCATCCATGGAAATCAATGCTGCAACGGTTGGGCTCGATCTGGCGAAAATCTCGTTTCACGTGTTCTGCGCAGACGAGAACGGATACAGCATCGAGCGAAAGCAGATCAGACGAAAACAGGTTCTCGAACATTTTGGTAGATTGTCGCCGTGCACGGTGGCTATGGAGACCTGTTCCGGAGCGAACTGGTGGTGTCGAAAGTTGCGGGAACTCGGTCACGACGCACGCCTGATTCCGGCCGCCTATGTGAAGCAGCGCTTTGGGTCAGAAGAAACCGGCTTGAGAGGAGAATATCTTCAGCCTGAAAAGCAACGACAAGAGTATTCGCACGGACTGCGGCTTGGAAACGAGGCGAACCTATTAGGAACTCCTATCGAAATGTGTTGCATCCAATTTGAGACCTCTTGTGCATTTTGAGGGGACCGAGAGCTCAAAAAACGGTATCAAGGCTCATGGACAGGCACCACAGTTTGTCAAATCGGATACGATTCGCAGAAGGTGTCAATTTTAACGTTCTATCGCCCACGTGTTGGTCAAAGATGCTTGTTAGAGGTCACCAAATCATATCCAGTATCACTATCGTAATTGCTCAGTAACCTCCAATCAATAACACGTCGACTTATAGTCGTAGCCGCTCGTAATAACAGTGCTGTGTAAAAAAGAAACCCACAGATAAAGAGTCAAACGGGAACTGTCTAGCTAAATTCATAGCTCGCTTACAATTCATTCATAGAAATCTCAAAAAGGGGTACTGCTCCACCGCACAGCATCAGCATATACTACCGATCCGTTCGTTCGATTTGAGATGTGAACTACAACCTCTTCTGCTTCGAGGTCAAACGAACCAAGTATATTCCAACCCAGTTTACCCTCTTTAGCGTCGAATTCGATGCTCGTACTATCGCCAGATTGTACAACCCAAATTTTGTAGATTCCTAGTTCTTGCAATGTGCGGGACAAACGACCCGATGTTATCCAATTTCGACTACCTCCGCCCAATAACCGTACAAGTTTTGGATTTACAGGCATATGAAGGTCTAGTTGCCATCGCGAAGAACGTGGTAATGAACTCTTGAAGGATGCTAGGACTTCTCGAAACCCCGGTATTCCAACCGCAGCTGTACGACGATATTTTCCAAATGCTCCTTCTAATCGAACACGTGTCCAAGTTGATTGAAGTGGATTATTTTCCACAAAATATGGCAGATCGAAATCAGACTCTATACCAAATGGAAGATTACCCCTCAAAAAGTCAAAGCTATGGTTCTCAAACGCATTCTTACTATGTTTAGTACTGAATTCGCCATCCAAATCGTCAACAATAATGTCAGTGGACGAATTCCAATCCTCTTCCCTAGTTTCAAAAGAAGCTCTAGACTCTGATTTAGTTTCCAATGAATTGACTGTAGGTAGCGTTAAAAGTAGACTTCCTTGATTCAGCGAAATGTAGGTATAGACTCGAACAGCAGATGGACGAAATCTACTGATCAAACGGGCACGTACAGATGTGCCAGCTGGAATGAAAAATGAATGCGAATCGTATTCCGACAAAAAAATGTTTAATCCAGATTCCCCTCTGGCAAGCTCAAATGTCACCACTCCTGAAATATCTTCATCATTCCTTACCATAATTATTGTTTCAAAGTACTTGGAACCGTCATTGTTTTCTATTGTCTCAACCGAATAAGCCTCAATTAGATATCCCGGCAACTTTGGACTCTTTATCCATTCAACAAGATAGGCCAATCTGGGTGACTCTAGATCAACAGCTATTTGCTCAATGTCGTTTAGTGTATAACTACGTCCAGAGAATCTAGTTCGCAATTCCTTTAGGAATACAAACGTTTCATCTTGGGGAAGCGCGTTATATAGCATATGGGCAATGGCCTTGCATTTAGCAGTTAACACCTGGAACGACAACATTGGCTCACGCTGAAAGTCCAAATTCGCTAGCGCCTTTTCAAGAACTCTCCAATCTTCAACCGCCCCATTGAAAAGCTGAGAAAGTAGACTTAAGTATTCATCCTCGCGCACGAGCGTATCTGGGACTAGTACGTGTTCATGAAAGTACCCTTTCAGTCTATACATTCTTGCTAAGATAGCTGAAAACTTATTTTCAGGTGCCTCGTCCACCACCCGATTAACCGGAAGATTTCTAAATACGAGATCATTTAAAATACAGTTAAGAGCAGGAGCACCGTTACCCGTGGGATGGGTGACAAATTCCAATATGTTACGTACACCTTCTCGGAAAATATCGCCACCAAGTGAATCACCAGAGAAAAACGAACCTAATGTACCAATGGCAAACTGAGAACGTCTATCTACACCATATTGGTCGGAATCAAGATTTGCAATTTGATGCAACTTAACGTTTGGCAGAGAAAACTCCCGCAGCATAATAAGACCAGGAGCAGAAATGTTACTGTTCATATCCCAGCCACCGTTATAAGTTCGAAGATTAGATGGAACTTCTACAAGTGACAGCATTCTAAATGGGTACGGCACTCCGTGTTCACGCAGAAATTCGAATATTTCTGTGAGTGAACTTCTAATAGCGGAAGAATATTCTTCTAAATATAAGAGACTATCCTCATGATTTTTATGTAATAGTAATTCAACGTTCACACCGTCAATTCTCCAACCGAATTTAGTAAACTCCGAAGCAATTAAAGTAATATTTGAAATTGGAACATCTGGAGCAATACGATAGTGAATTGATTGTTGTTTGGATTCAAGAAAGTCCCGATGCGGGGCAGCAATAGTCCAGTTTCTGGGAATGGATACGCTAATATCAACATTAAAGAAATCTGTCCCAATAGCTATATCTTGATCTATCGTAGTAGAATTAGTGAGAGTTGGTAACCATCGAGACGCGTATGGTAACGCTACAAACCTCTTATTGTAACTAAGAGTCCTATATCCCAGGCTCCGAGTGAAAACGTTATTGGTATTCCACGAATTTTGAAGGTCTACTATTTCATCCAAATAACCAAAGTCTGCATTAGGAATACCCGATGCGATCAAATGTAAGGTAAGATACTCTCCTGAGACGAAATCTCGCTTGATCGGAACGGACAAGAGGCCATCGTCAAACCTATATGCTTGTGCATTTCCATTTACTTTTAGTGAATGAATATGCATTCCAGGATTGAATGAAAAGACGATATTATCGTTTGTATCCGATGACGTTAACTGAATTTTCATCGTTATATCTAAATGAAGATTATCTCCTGGAACAATTTTTATTGCCCCAGACACTTCAAGCAAATCACTATCCTTACCCTCAGCGAATTTCTCTTGATGCATTTTCCACCGTTCTTGCTGTGCAACATCGAAACCCTTTATAATAATTGGCCAAACAATGAACTGTATAGCAATAGTGCCGACCATCATATAACCGAAAGCACGAACCAGACGTCGTACAAAGTCTTTGCGTTTCAACATCGTGGCTGAAATGAAAATTAGAAAATATGCCAGTCCAATCAATCCTATTCGACTTGTGATTAATCCAATATCTAGTTCATTATTTGATATGCTACTTGGTAACGATGAAAGGAGCATCCCAACATGTCCCAAGTGGGCGGCCAACGTCATCGGCGCTTGATACGCAAAATAGTAGGTTGAAATTGACAGAGTTGCAACAATTAGTGCGTTTATAGTCCTAGAACTAATTGTAGTGTTTAAGATTGTTACAATTCCCGTCCAGAATGCTAGTATAGGAAACACGTCAAAAATTATTAGGGCAACGAAGAATTCTACTCCGGCGCCTATGTTGAAATTTAGTGCACTGATCAATGTAAGTACTGTTGAGAAGATAATTATCAAGCTAATTGATACAATATAGAAAGTGATAAGTAAGGTTATTACTCCTAGTGCATGGCCGTGCAACAGTTGAAAGTTTGAGATCGGTTTTGAATCTATTACAGGTTTGATTTGATCTCGAATGGCATTGACTCTAATTTTACCTATTAAAATTGATAGTAGTATGGGTGCAACCATTACAAATGTTTGGGTAATGAAGGAGATTTTTATATATTCAGTATTTACTATTCCATTTAGCGGAGAAATAATTTCGGTTACTGAGTATTTGATGGTAATGTCAAGGTAATTGAAGATAATGAAGATTGTAGTAATTAAGTAGAGGATCCATAGGGCTACGGTTTTGACCAAGTTTCTTACTTCTAAATTGGCAATTGTAATCGTTGTTCTTATGGAGTCGATGATGCAGATTAAGTTGCGTTTTTCGCGTCTCATATGAGCTGAATGAGTTAGTGTTAGTCTCACGACTGATGAGTATGTCTTTTTATTACGATTTGCTTGCAGAAACTACAATGGTAAGATTGGGTTGATCGTACTACCTGCATGCTAGTATATGTAGCAATTTTTCTTGTCTATTTCAATCGTGATAGGAACAATATAAAGAAAAGGATGGGATGTGCATGAGCGGCGAGAATTGTCCAGTGTAGTGTACACTAAGGTCATTGCTGTATGTTGGTATGGCTTATTGGAGGATGGTTTGGATGCCCTCAGGAGAGCCATCAAAGTTTGTGGGAATCTTTGAGCTCTTTATTCTGTTAGCCGTAGTCATTCTTGTCGTCGGTTCGTTTATTTTCCGATGGAAAAGACTGGAGGCAAGGGGAAAACTACGACTGCGGAATCTTCTTAGACCCGAACGCAATTCCGACGATCTGTAGCGCCACGTGCATGTCAAATTAGACAAAGTTCTGTCTGAATCGAACCTCAAGTCACTGCTAACCGGCTATTGAGGTGGTCCCCCGACTAGCTCCCCTCAAATGGCGGTATCGGCTTGCCATCTACCACCGCGCGCAATGCCCGAGCTGCATCCCCGGTCGCCATAAGCTCTCCGAACAATTCTGCTTCACGACGAAGCCCTTCTCCTAAAGGCAGCTCTATGCCCTCACGGATCGCTTGTTTGGCTTTGGCTAGAGCAATGGGAGCCCGTAGTGCCAGCTTTTGTGCGAACTCGTCGACTGCGGTACGAAATTCCTCTAAAGAATGAGGCAGTACCCTGGAGACAATACCCAACTCGAGAGCAGTTTCTACGTCAAGAACCGACCCGTGGAGAATCAGATCGAGTGCTCGCGCAACTCCAATCATTCGAGCCAGTCGTTGTGTACCTCCACCGCCAGGAAGTATTCCCACTCCAGTCTCCGGTAGACCTAAAGTAAATTCTCCTTCTCTCGCAAGACGAAAATCACACGCTAAAGCAAGTTCCAGTCCTCCGCCGTGCGCCATCCCGTTGATTGCCGCAATAGTGACTTGGGGCATGGATTCCAGAACTCTCATTGCGCCTCGCAAGCCTCCTTCCACGCGAACTCGTCCCGCATTCGTCGATCTCGGTGGTTTGGGCCGGTGACCACGTTCAATCACTCGTTCAGAAGAATCTGCTAGTTCACCAACCTCGTAGTGGCGAACAAAGATGCCGTCCGACTCTCCAATCAAGACAATCACTCGAACTGAAGGATCCTTCTCAAGAATCTGTAGCTGTTCGTAGAGCTCTTGCGATCCCCGTGCGTTGATGGTGTGCCTGGGTGGGTTTGCAAGTCCTAGTTCAACTACATGCCCCTTTCGACGCATCGTTACATGATTACTAGACATTCTTATACGTTCTCCTCCACGATGTAAATTGTGGATGTCAGTTTGTCTTTGCTTGATTCAGTTGGGCTTGGCTAGTATTCCTTGCTCCAAGAGTTTCTCGCGGATCCTTTCTATGATTTCGGGATCGTCGATTGTCGACGGTACGGTATAGGGTTCACCGTCAACCATCTTTCTCAATACCTGTCTCAAGATCTTTCCCGATCTGGTCTTCGGAAGTTGCTCCACAACGCAATTGCACTTGAAATTGGCTATTGCACCTACATCTCGTCGGACAATCTCGACCAAGTCCTGTTGCAGCGTTTCGGCCGAAACATTTGAACCATCCTGAAGAACAGTCAACCCGATGGGAACTTGGCCCTTTAACTCATCGTGAACTCCAATCACGACACATTCAGCTACAGCTGGATGCGAGGCGACAGCTTCTTCGAGTTCGCCTGAGGAGAGTCGATGCCCTGCAACATTCATCACGTCGTCAACTCGACCCATGATGTATACAAAGCCATCTTCGTCGCGGTAACCACCATCTCCAGTTGCGTAGTAGCCAGAAAACTGATTCCAATAGGAAGAGACAAATCGATCATGGTCTCCCCAAACTGTTGTCAATGTGCCTGGTGGCAACGGTGGTTTTAGGACAACATTACCCGTCTGACCCGTAGGAATTTCGATACCTGCGTCGTCGACTACTCGCAGGTCGTAACCCGGTACGGGTAGCGTGACCGATCCGGGTTTTGTTTCTCTTAGTCCCATCCCAACCATATTCCCGCAAATTGACCACCCCGTTTCCGTCTGCCACCAATGATCAATAATCGGAACATTTAGATGTTCCTTGAGCCAATACCACGTTGGGGGATCTAGTCTCTCACCAGCAACGAATAGGTAGTCGAGACATTCGATGTCATAACGTTTCAACTGTGAGCAGTCCGGGTCCTCTTTTCGTACTGCACGAAATGCTGTAGGAGCAACGAAAAACGTCTTTACCGAGTGTTGAGAGATAACTCTCCAAATTGCGCCCGCATCTGGTGTACGAATTGGCTTTCCTTCGTACAAGACTGTCGCACATCCCTTCAGAAGTGGTCCGTACACGATGTAGGAGTGTCCTACCACCCAACCAACGTCCGACGCTGACCAAAAAACATCTCCCACGTCGCAGCCGTAAATTGAATGCATGCTGTCATAGAGTGCTACTGCATGTCCCCCACAATCTCGAACTACGCCTTTGGGTTTTCCGGTTGTTCCCGATGTGTACAGGATGTACAGCGGATCCCAAGCATCGGTGGGAACCGCATCAACACTCGTAGCTCTTGACATCCAATCGTCCCAGTCCACGAACCGAGCATGATTCAAAGTCTCTCGTGCCATCTCACGTTGCAGTACAACGACCGGGGCGGCGTCAAAAGAGGACATTTGCAGTGCCCCTTCAACCATCGGCATATAACGAATGACTCTGTCGAACTCGATGCCACAGCTGGCAGTGAGAATCAATTTTGGAGTCGCATCGTCAATTCTGGACGACAATTCTCGGGCGGCGAACCCTCCAAATACCACCGAGTGGATCGCACCAATGCGAGCGCAAGCAAGCATCGCCATGACTGTTTCTGGGATCATGGGCATGTAGATCACTACTCGATCACCAAATCCAACGCCAGAATTGCGCAGAGCACCCGCAATTAGAGACACGCGCCGAGTTAACTCTTCGAAACTGTAGTGCTCAAGCGTCCCGGTAACCGGCGAATCGTAGATCAAAGCAATTTGGTCGCCTTGACCAGCTTCGACGTGACGGTCCAAGCACAGCCATGAAGTATTGAGTTTCCCCCCTTCGAACCACCGGCTTACTCCATTAGGATCCGTACTCAGTATCTTGCTTGGTTCTTCAATCCAATCGATTTCTTGGGCGCGGTGATTCCAAAATTCAACCGGGTCGTCGGTCGCATGCTTGTAAGAAACCTCATAGTGATTCATGACACCCAATCCCAAATCTACGTTTCTTGAGGTAGTAGAACGCTGTTGCGCAGTGAGAGATTCTTCGGATAAAGACCTACCCGATTACACCAGAATCTCTCAGTTGGCCAATCTCCTCGACTGAATAGTCAAACGAACTAAGCACATCATCCCCGTCTTGACCTGGAATTCGAGCTCCGTGTCGTACCTTGGGCTCGGTTCGACTGAACCTTGGACTAGGGGCTGGTTGAGTGATACCGTCCATTTCGACGAATGCGTTTCGAGCCACGTTATGCGGATGGTTTGGTGCCTCCCAAACGGACAATACGGGTGCAAAACAGATGTCTGTTCCTTCCATAATTTCGCACCACTCGTCGCGTGTCTTGGTCTTGAAGAGCTGCTCCAGGTTCTGCCGCAAAGTAGGCCATTTCTCACGGTTCATTTGTTCGGAGAATTCGTCCGCATCCACCGCTGAATGCTTGAGCAGCAATTCGTAGAACTGTGGTTCGATGGATCCGACGCAAATGTATTTTCCATCGCTCGTTTCGTATGTGTTGTAGAAGTGTGCGCCTCCATCCAAGAGGTTGGCACCGCGCTCATTGATAAATCCACGTTGTGCCATACTGTAGAAAGTGGCCATCAAAGCGGCTGAACCGTCCACCATTGCAGCATCCACAACCTGTCCTTTGCCTGATTGCTTAGTCTCCAATAAGGCACAGACAAGGCCAAATGCTAAGAGCATTCCGCCTCCGCCAAAGTCGCCAATAAGGTTGAGAGGGGGTATCGGTTTGCCCCCGTTTTCGCCTATCGAATGCAAAGCTCCTGACAGGCCAATGTAGTTGATGTCGTGACCTGCCACATGAGCCAGTGGACCTTCCTGACCCCATCCGGTCATTCGACCATAGACTAGCTTCTCGTTTCGCTCAAGACAGTCGTCCGGACCAAGCCCAAGTCGTTCGGTTACTCCTGGTCTAAATCCCTCAAACAAAGCATCAGAAGTCTCCACCATTCTGAGCACGAGTTCGCGCCCTTCGTCTGACTTTAGGTCTATTGATATCGACTTGCGGTTCCTTTGAAGAACATCGGGAGGAGCTCTCCGCGACTGAGATATGCGGTCAACGCGAATCACTTCGGCGCCCATATCCGACAGCATCATGCCGCAGAACGGGCCAGGGCCGATTCCTGCGAGTTCAATTACCTGTATTCCTGCTAATGGACCCACAAATTCCTCCGGATCAAACTAGCCCACACGCGTTAGGGGCAGATACAACCAAGCATTTCGACACAGCCAAGATTCCACAATGATGTTGGATTTGGTTCCGCGCAACTGCTCTCGAAAACTCATGATACGTCACCGGTTTTCGAACGTCGAAGTGCTACTACATCGATGAACCATTTCCGATGGCGATGTTTGATGAGTCCAATACTTCAATCGAGAGATCTGCGGAACCGCAGTGCTACTGAGAATTCGCCCGTAAAATACTTGCAGCGATTGAACAGCTATCGATATGTCCCAAACTCAGGCCAACAGGGACCTTGACGGCTATGGCGGCAAGATAAATGAGCGCAGGCAGATGTTGAAGAATCTCTGTCCGTGTCGAAATAACCAAGTCAAGGATGTCGAAACTTGGAAAGGTATCTTGAGGATAGCCACCCACGGTTCGTTGAAGGAACGGAATAGCGCAGCTCATGCGATTGGCACATTGCTTGCCAAAGCCACAAAGAGCGAGGAATGGCGACAGATCGTTGTCCAAATTGAAGATGAGCTTCACGAGCTAATGGACGACACAAGGGCGTCTCGATCATTGCTAGGAACTTTCAAGAAGCACGGACATGCTCGTCGTGGCACGGCTCGCAAGAACTATCGCCGAGTCATCAAATCGATGGACATCCAAAATCCCAAGCAGTTGTCACAGTGGCTTAACGAAAAACTCTTACTTTCAAACCGCCAAGCAATCGAGGTCTCGAGTCCTGGACTGAATCGGCTCTACGTCTGGTTAGACCGAAGGAGAAGGTTTGAACCAAACAAGCGAACAAAGGACGGCGAGATTCTCGCCCAAGCCAAGCAGTTCCTTCCCGCGTACTTCACCTAGGTGATTCGCTGACAGCCGAACGGGAGACTTCTGCTGTGTGCGTTGCCTGAAGAAGCTAGCACAATGTTGGACGCTCGGCTCGTCTCTTTCTGCTCCTATCTCAAGCGTGGATCCCGCACGCCCAAGAGGTGCTGGAAATATCGGGGCAAACCAAATCAGAAGATGAGACTGACCACAGGTTTGGAACGGGATTGGGACCGACAAAGAGCCCGACGAACGGAATTGAACCTGGGTCGATTTCGATGATTTCAATCTAGAGGTACCAGTTTCGGAAAAGCTCTCACTCATTGCATTGAGAAAGAACTCCGTGCCTCTGGTTCGCAGGATTGAACCGAGTAGCAGAGAGGTGTACGTTGACTTGAGATTCGAGAGCGGGCAATCGGTGCAGGCTAGTGTGAAAACCTCCGAAGGTTTCCAAGTAGAAAATGCGACTCTAACACTGAATCCTATTGCCTTGTTGCACTCACCTTTCCTTGAAGACGCTCGAGCTCCATGGATCAGCGATTCAAGTGGATTCGCCTCAATTGGCGGGCTAGTTTAGGGAGAGTACACCGTTCAAATTACAGCTTGGCATTTAGCTGCCCAGGAGTTTTCGGTCTTTGTCGAGGAGAAGGGACAGCTTGTCCGAGACTTCGTACTGGATGATGCGTAGTACATATCTGGTAGCGTGGTCGACCCAGAAACTCAAGCCACAGTACAGGGTATTCGGCACGATCCTATGTTTGTGAATGGTGAGTCTGGCAAGGATGGTTCATTTTCCTTCGGACCGTTCCCAAAGAGTTGCGTATTTCAAGTCGTAGCCCGAAAAGACCAGATCCAATCGTCTCGAGAGCGTACCATGTTCGCCAGCACACATGAGCTGGAATTGCGCCTTCTAAATTCAACGCACTTGGTAGGGTTTGTCTCCGATGCGGAAACCAGCGAGCCGCTTGACGAATTTGTGCTCTGGCCCATCCCCGGTTAGCCGTACACAGGGCACAAACACATCAACGCAGCGGGAAAACTGTCTGCGAGTGTGAGCCCAAGGACAGGGTATCTCATCGTAGACGCCCAACGACTACACCATTTAGACGTTTCACGAGGAGTTCGAGTTTGTCGAGCAATTCGTCACCTTGAAGGAGTTTAGGAGCGAATACAAGATCTTGCTGCAATCGAAACCATCTGAGCAGGACAGAACACTCTTCCTAACTTTTGCAAGATGGCCCGATGGGAGGAGTCGTACATTCTGGCAACCCTCTAAACAAGGTCTATCGCCACTTCGATCTCTAGAGGACCAAGCAGGGTCTATTGTTGTGTCCCGTTTGTGATCTACGTTCAGAGATCTCTACAACTTAGCGTAAACTCTCAGGATCATTACTTTCTAAGGTATATGTCGATACAATCGTCATATAAGATGTCATATGACGATTGTATGGTCGAAAAAGCCCTCTTTCCCCGTGCCTTGAGTATCGAAGCCATTATGGCAGAGAAGTCGCACTTTCTGCTAGGGCCCCGTCAAACCGGGAAGTCGACGTTGATCAGTCAGAGCCAGCTCAAAGCCTTGATCTTCGACCTCAATGACGAACGTGATTTCTTTCGGATAGGCCAGAGTCCCGAAAACTTGAAGGACTTTGTCGACGGGACTGTCAGGTTGGTGGTAGTAGATGAAATCCAAAGAGCCCCAAACTTACTGAACCAAATACACAATCTAATCGAAACAAAAGACGTTCGTTTCTTGCTGACTGGGTCCAGCGCAAGAAAGCTGCGGCAAGGTGGAGTCAACCTACTTGGTGGCCGCGCGCGAGTCCTTCACTTTCATCCTTTGCTGATGAGAGAAATGAAAGATTCCTTCAATCTTGCGCGAGCACTGGAATTCGGAACAATTCCGTCAATCTATTTGTCCTCCCAACCTCGCCTCGATCTAGAAGCATACCTTGGAACTTACTTGAGGCAGGAAATCATGGCGGAAGGTCTTGTGCGAAATCTCCAACCATTTCGCCGTGTTCTCGACATTGCCGCTCTTTGCAACGCCACCATCGTCAATTTCACGAACGTCTCAAACGACACCCAAGTACCGAGAACTACCATCTATGAATACTTCGACTTATTGCGCGACACTCTAATTGTTTACGAACTTCCGGCATGGAGAAGGAGCAGAGTGCGCAAACCGATTGTTTCGTCCAAGTACTACTTCTTCGATATTGGCGTAGCCAGGGCTTTGCAAAGAAATGTTGGCAGAGGAGTTGCCCCACTGGAACAAGGTCACGCATTTGAGACATGGTTGCTGCACGAATTACGCGCTTGGATTGATTACAACCAGAGGAATGAAACTTTGAAGTATTGGCGTTCGCAATCGGGATTTGAAGTGGATTTCCTTCTTGGCGACCACACAGCGATTGAGGTCAAGGCCAAGAAATGGATTACTAGCACCGACTTAAAGCCACTTCGAGCACTGCGAGACGAAGGGGCGTTCAAAAACTATGTGTGTGTATGTCTGGAGGAACGCCCACGACGACACGATGGAATTGAAATACTTCCGTATGCGACCTTCTTGGATCGCTTATGGGAAACTGAGTATCACGGTGGATAAACTGGTTGATACTTTGCGTATGCAGAACCTATTCGATTGTTCCTAAAGGATTCGATATTGACAATCATTCAAAGTGTCCTTGGAATAGAAACGTCTTGTGACGAAACTGGTATAGCGGTTTACGAAGGTGTAGGAGGCATTAAGTCGCAATGCGTCTATAGCCAATTCGAACTTCACAGCCACTATGGAGGTGTAGTTCCAGAATTGGCCTCTCGCGATCACATTCGCAAGATTTCGCCGTTGGTGCAACAGACTTTGGACGATGCTGGAACCAGTGTAGATTCTCTGGATGGAGTGGCATACACCTCCGGTCCGGGCCTCATAGGAGCGCTCATGGTAGGAGCTGCTTTTGGACGTTCTTTGGCCTGGTCGCTTGATGTTCCCGCAATCGGTGTGCATCACATGGAGGCACACCTGCTCGCCCCTTTGCTGACTGAATCGAAACCGTCCCTTCCTTTTGTAGCGTTGCTTGTATCGGGCGGACATACATTGTTGGTTCTTGTTGAGAATATTGGTTCATACCACCTCTTGGGTCAGACGTTGGACGATGCGGTTGGTGAGGCATTCGACAAGACCGCAAAACTTCTTGGGCTGGACTATCCAGGAGGTCCGGAAATTTCACGAGCCGCCGAACGAGGAGACCCGCAAAAGTTCAGTTTTCCGCGACCTATGACCAATAGACCAGGGTTGGACTTCAGCTTTAGCGGACTCAAGACGGCAGTCAAAAATGTGGTTGAATCAAGTTCTACCCTCTCGAGTCAGTTCACGGCTGACATTGCTGCTTCTTTCGAACAAGCTATTGCAGAAACTCTCATAGTCAAGTGCAAACGCGCACTGAATCAGACCAAAGCTCAGACCCTTGTACTCTCGGGTGGCGTCGCTGCTAACCGCACACTGAGGAATCACATGAAGCGGTTGGACTGTCAAGTACTTTATCCACCGATGGATCTCTGCACTGACAATGGGGCAATGATCGCTTTCGCTGGCTATCAACGATTGAACGCAGGGTATCGGGAGCCTCTGTCAATTTCCTCGCAGGCTCGTTGGAACATTGAGAGTCTCAAAGGTCTTTAGGTCGCGCTGAGTCGAGTTGTGTTTCTAGTTGCTTGGTTCATCCGTGTTGTTCAAGTCGGACGAGTATTTGCTTATTGCTTCCAGACGAGCCCTTCTCAACCACCAGCCATATTCCTCCTGCGAGACGTTGAACACTCTGACCTTTCTTACTTCTTCGACCAATTGGACTAGCTCGCCCAAATCTATAGAGGAGCAAGCTTCTACTGAGCTAACGAGTCGTCCGAATGCTTGCCCGGGCCGAAAGGCATTGGACTTCTCCAAGAGAACCAAGATTTCGTCTGGCTTAAGCGTGGTGTAGCTCGATAAGGAATGTCCGTGCCTCGCTACGTCTCGAGTGAGTCGAATGACATGTCCAGGAGCTTTAAGACGTCGCATTAGAGCAACCGATGAAGGTTCATCGTGAAGCCAAGCAACAGCCGCCATTGCGTCGATGTCGCGCAACCAAAACTCACGCAAGAGTGAAATCAGCGAAATAACAGCCAGACCACTGAACCATGGATCCAGTGCATTTGATTCACTAAGGACTTCAAAGAATCGAAAGGGTGTCAATCCGTTCATGGCCTTGGCATATTCTTGCCAAACCCTTTCTGCCGAAAGTTCGGACAGTTCGTCCCGCATTGATGACAACAATTCGAGCGTTTCAGGAGCCACATCAAACTCCGGCATCGTCGCCGAAAAACGAGCTACGCGAAAGAGTCTAAGTGGGTCCTCCGTGAACGCGTCGGACACATGGCGTAGTACCTTATCTTCGAGGTCGCGCTGCCCTCCGTACGGGTCTATAAGCTTTCCCTCGGGATCAAGTGCCATTGCATTGATTGTCAAATCTCTGCGTTTCAAGTCTTCTGCAAGTTCCACGTTGGGGTCAAAGCGAAACTCAAACGCTTGGTGCCCCCGTCCCGTCTTCGTCTCAGTTCGGGCGAGTGCGTATTGATCACCAGTTCCGGGATCGAGAAAAACGGGAAAGGCTTTGCCGACTCTCTTGAGCCCTGCTCGTTCCATAGCTTCCGGGGTCGAACCTGTGACCACCCAGTCGCAGTCCGAACGACCGTTCTCCGAACCGGCTGATGCGATTCCCAACAGTTCGTCTCGTACAGACCCACCAACACGGAAGACCTGACCGGGAATTTCTAAAGGATGTGACATATAGGCGTGCGAGATCTATGTTTGAAGCTCAGAATTTCCTTGTACACCAAAGGATCTTCGATCACTCAGGCGAACTGCTGTGAGCATTCTTCCCCAAACACATCCCGTATCTGTGGCGATGAATTGCTGATTGTCAGTGCGTCCATTCAATGATGCCCAGTGACCAAACACTATAGATTCTCTGATCTTTGGCTCATGCTGAAACCAAGCTTTGCTCCCACTTGGAGCGTAATCGAGACCCAGATTCGATTCAAAGCGAAGCTCGCCATTTGCGTTGACGAACCTCATCCTAGTGAGGTAGTTGGTGATGCATCGCAGGCGTTCCATCCCGGTGAGATGCTCGTTCCAAACGCTTGGTTGGTTTCCATACATTCCGCATAGGAAATCAGCATAGTCGTCACCGCGCAACGTATTCTCCACTTCGGATGCAAGAGCGACTGCTTGCTGACGAGACCAAATGTGTGGAATACCCGCGTGTACGAGTAAATGGTCTCCACATTCATGAATCAAGGGTTGCTGGCGCAACCAGTGGCACAACTCCTCACAGTGTTCGGACTGCAACACATCCCGGATCGTGTCGCTTGGGTCTGCAGCTCGATCGCAGAAGACAACCGAAAGAAGGTACAGGTCATGATTTCCAAGCACAACAACAGCCCGTGATCCCAAGTCTTTGACAAACTTAAGGGTCTGTTCATTGTCAGGTCCACGATTTACCAGGTCACCAGTGAACCAGATCAGATCTGAGTCAGGATCGAATGAGATTGCATCGAGCAGTTGCCTCAATTCTGTGTAGCAACCTTGAACGTCGCCGATTGCGTATATAGCCATACCTCTGTAATGAACGATTTCGCACAATCAAGAGAGCAATTTACTGAACAACGGAATTCGAGATTGCCACGTAGTCCTCGACTCCCAGCTGATCTGCTCTCTTCGATTGACTAATCCCCAGCTCTTCCCACTCAATATCAAACTGTTGGAGGCTATTTGCAAGTTTCTTCCTTCGTTGACCAAAAGCCGATTTCAGTACATTGTCGAATATGTACTCGTCTCGAACAAAAACCGGGTCTCTCAAGGGCACAATTCTGACAAAAGACGATGTGACCTTTGGCTGGGGTTTGAATGCGCTCGCCTCCACATCGAAGTGACGAAAGATCTCCCAGCATCGTTGAACCTTGACTGACAATCTTCCCCATCTCTTCGTGCATGGTTGGGCTGTCATGCGGTCCACAACCTCCTTCTGCAACATCAAGTGCATGTCAATGAAATCGTTCAGCGAGACCAGGCGTAAGAGCAAGCTTGTCGAGATGTTGTAAGGCAAATTGCCCACAATTCTCTTATTACGAAAAGACTCGTTGCTTATATTTAGAACGTCGTCCTGAATAAAGCACGCTGCAGGAAAACGAGCACGGAGATCGGCAGCGAGGTCTCGATCTATCTCAACTGCACTTAGTTTCTTTGTGGAATTGAACAGTCCAGCCGTCAGAGCTCCGCGCCCAGGTCCAATCTCAAGTACGACGTCGGATTCTCGGATCGCAATGACTCGGTGTATGCGATCTATTACTTCTTGCTCAACTAGAAAGTGTTGTCCGAATCTCTTCCTTGGCACATCGACCGTCTAGATTGTCCCATCCTTTATCGCTTACTTCGGATTTCGGACAATCTTTACAAACGCCTCGTCGCGTATTTCCTTTAACCAATTCTGCCAAGCTTCGCCAGCACGGCGCTGATGCAAAGCACGTAATGCCATGTCGTCTTTTGCTTCCTCGGATAGATCTTCAGTTCTACGGTCTAGCACCTCAAGTATGTGCCATCCAAATTGCGATTCAAACACTTCTGAAATTTCACCGACCTCGGTGGTTACCATAACTGTGGCAAAAGTGGGATCCATAGGTGGTGAACCATCTGTCCATCCCATCTCTCCTCCCGCGAGAGCGGAGCCTGGATCTTCCGAGTGCTCTTTAGCAAGCTCTGCAAAGTCCGCACCCTCCACAATCTTCTTGCGAACTTCGGTGATTTCTTCAAAAGCTTCCTCTTTCGTCTTGATCGTTGAAGATGCGATCAATATATGCCTCACCAAAGACTTTTCGGCTTCCGATGTCGATGCACCTTGTTTGTTCATCAGTTGAACGATGTGAAAACCAAGCGAGTTTCGTATGGGATCCGAGGTTTCCCCAACTTTCATTTCGACGACCAACTCTGCAAATAGACTCGGAATTTCTTCTGCGTAGCGCCATCCCAGATCGCCTCCTTCGAGAGCAGTGGACGCGGAAGAATGGTTAATTGCCATCTTTGCGAATTCAGCTCCGTCTCGTAGTTCCCTGACAATCTGTTGTGCCTCAGTCTCAGCCGTTTTGACTACTTCTGAGTCCATCGATCCCTCCGCTGCAATGAGAATGTGGCCGACGTGGTACTGATCCGATGCCATTACTTCGAAGAAAGGAGAATTTCTGAAGTCCCTAATGTCCTGTTGCGTAATAAAAACACGTTGCACGAAAATCTGCCGCTGAATCCCCTCAAGCAGCATTTGTCTCCTTACGTCGTTTCGGAACGAACGATAGGAAATTCCTCTACTCTCCAGGTCCGAACGTAGTTCGTCCAATTCCATGTCTCTTTCTTCTGCAAACGCTCGGATCCACTCCGTAAGTGCTTCGTCATCAACCACAATCCCATGAAAGGCTGCTTCTTGCAATTGAATACTCTCCGAGATAAGTCGCTCCACGACTTGCTCTATGACTACATCTTTAGGAGGCAAGTCCGTTACTCCAGCTTCGGCTGCCTGCTGCAAGAAGCTCTCATATCTCGCGTCGATTTCCGACAGCGTGATCACTCCGTCGTTCACAATTACTGCAACAGCATCCAAAGTCTCTCCAAGAGTCCGTGTTGCACCGAGACACATTGAAAACACCACAATCACGATAGTCGTGACAGAAGCTCTTGCTGTACGCTTTTTGATCACTTTCAACCTCCGTATTCAGACGAGGATACTACCAGCACCTGTGGAACAGTTAACGCGCGCGTCTTTCGATGATTGACGCAATGTTGTCGCCAAACGAAGTTAGACCTTTGAGTGACAACTCAAAATGCAACCCAGTTCGAGAACGCAAGTCCTCCCAATCAGCGAATCCATAACGCAAGGACTTTCGCCACAAGAATCTGAATGCAACACAACAACCTGAACGTTCAAATCCTGCATAGGACTCAACATGACGATCGTAAGTCCAGTCGTAGTTCCAGCGACCATAGATCGTCCACTTCTCGTTCAAGGAGATCTTTGCACTCAAAAATGACTGCAATAGGTCATCTGGTTGGTGATACCGAACCTGTCCAACAAAGTCGATTCCTTCTCGTCTATAGCGAACGGAAGAACCCGTAGCTTCTTGCGTCCATCTATCTGGTCTTATTAGATGGAATCCACTGGCAGAAAGTTCACTGCTAAGTCTCGTTTCGATATCGACTCCATAGCCTTCACTGGGCATCGAGAGAACTGTCGTGATACGAGTCTTCTCTCTTCGCGATGCGTTATCCATGAAACGTGCGACCAATGAAAGCGACAGTGCTTTCAACTCGCCAATTCTGTCGATTCCCGCACGCCGAAAAGGTTCAACCAATGTTCGAATACTCGTACTGGGCGGACCAGTGTCCCAATCCGGAAATCCTATTTGCTGAACTGCCGCTCTCCGGGCATAGACCAATCGCGGTTCAAGCAGGTGAGAGACAACTGTAGCATCCTTACGAGTTCGTTGTAGCCATAGTCCTGAGTCGAGCAGGAACGTAGTCGTTAAGCGGTCATCAAGTCGATATCCCGAAGAACGGTACCGAGTGAATGTTTTGATTGCTTTCAAACGACTGTAGCCCCATGTCCTTCTAAAGGGCAAACTGACGGAAAACTCTCCATGGCTTCGATCAAATTCACTCAAAGCCTCCGTTCCTTGCGACTCCATGCGAGCCCAATCTACTTTGATAGTTGTTTTCAGAGCTCCCAGAGAATGGCCGCCACTCAATGTGACTTGCGGCAACTTTGCCACATGAGTTCCCCATTGTCGGAAAGGGTCGTACCTTTCCATCAAGATTCCGAGATCAATTTTGCGACCAATTCTCGAAATCCTCAAAACTCGAGACAGCCCTACGTGATTGAAATCGCCCGCTGATTCTCCGAAGTCTCGATAGAAGTCGGTGTCGCTTACCAGTGAGTAATCCACGTCCGCATTCCAGGAATTCCACAAGAAGTCACCTTTGGCGTCCAACAACCATCGCTCTTTACTATCTTCCGTGTGCGCGGATGGTTCTCGTAAGAGACGATTGACGTATTTCTGGTACTGGTGATCCGATGGCAGAACAATTCCTACGAGCTTTGAGTTGGATTGAGAATTTCTGTGACGAAACTCAATCTCCATTGTGTGATTGCGTTTAGTGGAGAGCCTTGGCGTCAAGGTAAGGTCATAGTTTGGTGCCAGATTGAAGTAAACAGGCAGACCAAGTTCAAAACCAAGCAAACTACTGTTCTCGAATTCAGGCAACAGCAGTCCACTGGTTCGACTTTGCACTATTGGAAAGCGTGCGTAGGGTACGTACAGCAACGGAACTCTTCCTAACCTGAGACTCACTCCCTTAGCAACGGCAATGTTCTCGTCGCGATCGACCCGCAACTGATTGGTCATCAGAGACCATGAGTTGTTATTGGGCGGGCACTGAGTTATTAGTGCGCCCGACAATTCAATTGAATTGGCACTAGCTTGTAGCGAGACGGCGTGTCCACGGTACCGTTCTGCCAGCATCACAAATTCAGCATCTTGAATATCAACCGATTCGGACTCGACTCCAATATTGCTTCGGGCTACGCGAACGGCAATGTCACTCGATACGATCTCGGCCCCTTGTGGAGTCTTGAAAATCCCCTCTTCTGTATTGAGATCTACGGACGGAGCCTCAAGCGTCTGACCATCTCGCTGAATCACAACATTTCCGACGACTTGTCCTGTCCCATCTAGGTCGAGTCGCACTCTGTCCGCCAACAATCTTGTGCTTTCTGAAGAATCTTTACTACTTTCCGGAACAACGACGTAGCTCCCTCCACAACTGCTCTGAGGGTCGTCGTTATGCCAAAGTTCTTCAGCAAGAGTGGTTTCCCCGCTGACGTTACCTGCGTTTAGAAATAAAGCAAGCAGCACTGATAGTTGAGGGAGACAAAGGCGAAGCATTTGACTGATCGTGAATCTTGTGGCGAAAGTGGCTCTGTCTGTAATAGTGCTTGATTCGTTCTGAATGGACTGGTTAGTCAGGAAGGTGCTAGACAATTGTGACAGCACCTAGAGCATATACTTCCAATATGACGTGTTCAATGAAACCCGAACTTATCGCTTGGGCCTCGGAACACTTCGAGCTAGAAGCCTGCCAGGTCGAACAACTTCCTGTGGAAGCAAGTACGCGAAAGTTCTGGCGGTGCTCCAACGAATCTGAATCCTGGATTCTCATGGATTCCCCTCCTGCCACGGAAAACAACGAGCAGTTTGTCACATTATCTGATGTTTTCCTTAAGGCGAAAGTTCCTGTGCCGCGAGTAATCGCTTGCGATCTCTTTAAAGGCTTCTTGGTCGTTTCAGACGTAGGCAAGAGATCCTTTCTTACGTCATATCGAGAAGGCACGATAGCCCAACCGCTAAAAGTCGCAGTCGAGACGATCCTAAATATTCAGACCATCGATGATCCAGCAATACCTTCTTACACCAAAGAGAGACTTCACGACGAATTGCAAATCTTTCGTGAATTCATCTGCGAGGCCATTCTTGGTACAGTCGATCAGGTGTTTCAGAGCGCGGCTCCTGTTTTGGTGAACCAAATCGACATGTTGCCCACTGTAACTGTGCACCGGGACTTTCACTGCATGAATCTGCTATATCTTGATCGATACCCCTACATCGGAGTCGTTGACTTTCAGGATGCGTTACGTGGACCCATTAGTTATGACCTTGCGTCGTTACTGTTCGACTGCTATTGGAATCACTCTATCGCATCATTTGAATCAGCTCTGACGAAGTACTTGTACAGCGCGGAAAAGCTTGATATTCCGACCGTCAATTCCCGTTCACAACTTGCAGAGGCAATAAAGTTCACGGCGATACAAAGGCTCTTAAAGGCAGCTGGCATTTTCGTCAGACTTTGGATGACTAAGAGTCAGATCACTCACATTCCGCACGTTCTTCCCACTTTGAACAAAGCTCAGTCACTTTGCAGTCAAGTACGGCACTTGAGCGAACTGGGGTCTTGGCTTCGGGAAGGCGTAATTCCTGGAGTTTCTCGAAGACTTGAGTCTGTGACTTGAAAGCCATGATCCTTGCAGCAGGTAAAGGAACACGCCTGCTACCGCTCACTGAGAAGATTCCAAAACCTATGATCCTCATCAATAGCGAACCATTGATAGTCCACCAGATTCGGTGGTTGAGACGTGCGGGGATAGAAGACATTGTCGTGAATGTACACCACCTCGCGGATCAGATCGAATCCTATCTAGGTTCTGGTCGTCACTTGGGTGTACGGATAACACTCAGCCGAGAGACCCAACTACTAGAGACCGGTGGCGGCATCGCAAATGCATTGAAGTACCTTGGAAGTGATCCTTTTGTCGTTCTGAATGGCGATGTCTGGACCAATTATCAGTTTCGTCTTCTGGCCCAATTAACTACAGACTTTGCACACTTGGTGCTGCGACCAGTAGGTGCAGAGTCGTGCAGTAGGGACTTTGCCTTGAATGACAAGATTGTCAGTCGAAGTCAGGATCGAGCCAACCACACGCATACATTCTGTGGTATTTCACTCCTGCATCCCCGAATCTTTGAAGTTGGTCGTAAAGAAGCATTTTCGTTAACTCGCGATCTGTTGTTTTCGTTGGCAAGTGAGAGCAAAGTTACCGGAGAGTCTTTCGCTGGAACATGGGTGGACATCGGCTCTCCGCAGGGCTTAAAGAGGGTTCGTTTTCTAACCGCCTAAGATTGGAATTACAAACTCCTCCGAATGGAAAGTAACAATGTGAGTTGATTCTCTCAGCTAGAATCGAACGTACATCCAACTTGACTCTCCACTAGTGACTATGGGATATTCCGGCGACTATACAGTTCGTCTTGACACGCAATTCTCAGATTTAGAAATTGTCGGCGGAAAAGGAAAATCTCTGGCTGTCTTGGCCCGAAATGGATTCCGTGTCCCTCTCGGTTTTCACGTAACGACTGTTGCATACAAGAAGGTTGTCCAGCAAAACGGCCTACAGGACCAGATTCTGCAGCTTGCCAAACCTGAGTTCAAAGACGGAGTCGTATCGTTCGAACGCGCCTCGCGACAGATTGCCGAATTGTTCTCCACACTAGTGCTTCCTGTGGAAATTGAGTCTGAAGTATTGACCGCCTACAAGGAAGTTGGAGACTCAGATTGTCCAGTTGCAGTACGTTCTTCTGCCAACGCTGAAGATCTTCCCGATTTGTCGTTCGCCGGTCAACAAGAAACATTCCTCAATGTAGTGGGAAATGAACAGATTCTGAGAGCAATACAGAGGTGTTGGACTTCTCTGTGGACACCGCAAGCCCTCAGCTATAGGCACCAAAACGGTATCGAACAAGGCTCGGTGGCAATGGCAGTAGTGGTGCAAGAGATGGTTCCATCCGAAGTTTCCGGAATTGTGTTCACGGCCAATCCCGCTACGGGGGAACGCAGTGAGGTCGTTCTAAATTCGAGCTATGGTCTAGGTGAAGCTGTCGTTGGCGGGCAGGTTACACCGGACACCTTCATCATTGATCGTGATTCAGGTGAGGTGAGACAGTCCGAAATCGGCCCCAAAGCAATGCAAATCGTTCCCTCCGCAGCGGGAGGAACACAGACCCTAGACGTCAATGATGCGAATCGACAAGAACTTTCCTTGACTCCGTCGCAATGCCGAGAGCTTCTTGATACAGCTCTAAATGTGGAACGGCTTCACAACGATGTGCCACAAGACATCGAATGGGCGATCTCGGAAGATCGACTCTACATCTTGCAGTCGCGACCAATCACCAACCTACCCGTTCAACCTATTGAATTGAGCTGGGAAGTTCCCGCTCCTGCGGTGTATGCCTCAAGACGTCAAATCGTCGAGAACATGCCCGATCCTATCTGTCCACTATTCGAGGAGCTCTATCTAACTAAAGGGCTGGAGTCGCCAAGAAAGGGCAAGAGCTTGATGGTCGGAGGTGGCCCGATGTTCATCGCAATCAATGGTTACGCCTATCAAAGGTTTGACTTTGAGATGGTGCATCAACAAGCCGCCGAAAAAGGTCTCCTTGAAACAACCGAGCAGGACATCGACGCAGCAGAGATTCGAGCTGAGGAAAAGGTTCGAAAGGAGAGCGCTCGCGCAAAGAAAATCCCGACTGTAGAGGAAATTCGCGCGCAGCAAGAACGCGATCTTGACTTGCGCAAGCGCGATGTGGAGCGATTTCGAGACGATCTTAGTGACGCAGCTAAGAAAGAGTTCGACGATTGGCTCGAATGCCAGACATCTGATATTGCTCGTCGTCTGACGATGCCTGAGAGCAAGAACCCAACTTATGTCGCTTTCAACAACACAGAGTGGAACAACCGACAGATTGGTGAGTGGTTTGAAACGACCCGACCAAGGCTACTTGGCATCAAGGAAAAGTGGAGCAAGATCGATGTGACTACAGCCTCTGACGATGTGTTGCTCGAAGGCATTACAGAAATGGGGATTGAGGAAGGCTATTACTGGTCAAGCAACTCAAGCCACACATTTGGTGTAGCCAAGTCGACGGATGACCAATTGCAGTGCTTCTTGAGAGAGACGCTGCCTGACAAGCACTTCATCAGTGGTCAGTTCTTGTCGGGGATAGAGTCCAAAACTATGCAAGCAAATGCCGACCTGTTTGAAGTTGCGAAGAAAATTCGATCGAACGAACAGCTTAGCCACGCCGTGCTCACTACACCATCTAGGTTCCTGCTCCGTATCTTGAAAGAGCGAGACGACAGCCAGGAATTACTCGATGGAATCAGTGACTATCTCAACACTTACGGGCACCAAGGATATAGCATGGATTTCATCGAGCCCACCCAACTTGAAGAGCCAGCAGGCTTGTTTGCAACACTCCGAGCGATGGTTCAAGACTCGCAATACGATCCCAAGAATCAAGATGAACGAGCGACTAGAACACGGAGCCAGAAGCTTCAAGAGATCACGGAAAATCTGAGTGGTTTGGAGTACTGGCAATTTAGGTTCAGGCTGTGGTTAGCTCGGAAGTACAACCATATGCGAGAGGAGGTTGCGTTCTTGTTCGGCTATACATGGTCGGTACTCCGACCAATGGTGTTCGAGTTGGGAAGTAGACTGGAATCTGCAGGAACACTGAAACAAAGAGGAGGTGCTTTCTTCCTAACCACAGCTGAACTTCAACAAGCTATTGACGCCCGAAAAAAGAACGAGGCTTTGCCACACCTCGGGGAACAAGCGGAATTGATGCGCGAACTGAGAGAAGCACGAAAGCGGCATCATCCACCGGGTACACTGCCGAAGCAAGCGAGTCAAATTGACGGAATTGCATTCAAGGAAACTCAAATCCTCAACGACGAGTCGTCTGAAACGATGCGGGGGTTTCCCGTGAGTTCCGGCCGAATCACCGCCCCCGCAAGTGTCATAACCGGAGCTTCCGAATTCGACAAGATGGTGCCCGGAACCATATTGGTTAGCCCCCTGACGACACCTGCTTGGACTCAGCTATTTGCTCATGCAGCAGGACTGGTAACCGATGTCGGAAGCATCTTGGCACATGGATCCATCGTGGCACGGGAATATGGAATACCTGCAGTACTTGGAGTGGGTAACGGAACTATTCGCATCAAACATGGGCAAGAGATAACTATCGATGGAGACGTGGGCACTGTCGAATTGCACCCACCTAAGTAAATTCCGCTTAACTTGTGCCCAGTATCCCAGCGCAGGGCTAATTAAGACAGCTGGCGACAGAAAATGTCCTCCAACCAATCCTTACTCCCTTGAAATCCGCAAAATCGACCCCATTACATAGACAGTCCAAATCCATTGACAAAACACCATTAACAACCTCGATAGTTCAACATCTGGATTCCAGGGGCGGACGGCAACGGCCATAAAGAGAGCCTTCTTGCGTACGCGTACTTATCTCCTTGTCGCCTTGCTCGGATCGCTATCCACTTGGATAGTGAAGTCCACGGCTAGCGCTAGTGCAGTCGGAGTCGGTGCTCTGTGCGTTCTGATACCGATATATTTTGTCGCCTATCCCTTGCTTTGTGTTCTTGTCACTATAGTGATCGAATATCGGTCTTTGAACAGGAATACTGCTAGCGACTAATAGTGCGGTTCCGAAGAAACTCAGCCTGCACGGGAGTGACATCTTCTACTCGTTGGGAGCTAAGTCCAAGTAAACCCATCCTCCTCCCAAATGGCTATGCAGGTTGATTGAGTATATGTTCCCTGTAGCACCTACTCGAGCTTGCAGTCCCTAGCGTAGCGACTCCGTCAGTGGCGGATGGTGAATGATCTGCACCTGAGTTTCGTCCGGATCCAATACGTAGCAACTTCGTGAGCCATCACGGTGTGTCTTTGGCTCTGCGGCAATGGACACATGATGGTCTTTGAGAAATTGGTACCAAGCATCCACTTGGCTCTCGCTCGAAACGACAAAGCCTATGTGGTCAAGTCGAGAATCAACAGAACTCTCGTTGGAACTGCGTCGATGAATAGCAAGATTGTCTTTTCCAGAGGAGAGATACACGTTGTCTGCATCTGGTTCCCATTCGATGTCCATACCCATTAGTTCTGTATAAAACTCTCGAGTTTCTTCATAGCGAGACGAAAGCAGAGCTACATGGTGCATCCCGAGTGTAGATTCCGGTCTCAATATCTCGCTTGAATGTTTAGCAGACTCGTTCTCACCTCGCGAGACGATGGTCCAATCATGAGAGATTTCGACTCCAGCACGTTTCATCAAAATTGACGCTGAACAGTATTTCTCGGCACTGAGTTCGACGGCGCGGCTCACCTTGCTGTCAGACAGTTTTTCTCCCATTAGCTCGAAGTGAATGTGTATTTGTCGAAAGACCTTGGGATCAGCATCTTCTCTCTCTGCAGTTATAGTCGTACGGCAAGAATGAATCAAACAGCGAGCCTTACGAAGGATGTGCATGACATCAACCGAGGTGCATCCTCCAATTCCCATAAGCATCAATTCCATCGGACGAATACCGCGACTTCTACCGCCAATGTCTGGCGGTCCATCAATTTCCACCGGGAATCCACTAGGACCCTTCGCCGAAAAATGGACTCCTTCTTTCCACAGGTACTCAACCTTCATAACACCGCAACTTTTCGGTCTTTACGAGAACTCGATTGTAGTGGGGCAATGGATGAGTGGACTCCGGCTGCAAACTATCTGCATTTCGAGCGGGTAACATCGCAACTCAGTCAATAGAATCTAAACTCCATTGATTGACATGAGAATTAGGAAAGATCTACACGAGGGAACGGGACTGGAGAACTATGAAACCACTCAACAACCTTGATCAGCGACTAAATCTCTAAATTCGTCAAGAACACAACCAATTCCAACCAAACGGAGACTGAACATGGGGTTTGCACTTACAACGATGTCATTGACTAGCACGGCTTTCGCCAGCGGTTCCCGGATTCCCAAGGAACACACCGGTGAAGGACCCGATACATCGCCGAGTCTTGCATGGGACGATGTACCCGAGGGAACCAAGTCGTTCGCGATAGTTTGCCACGATCCAGACGCACCTTTGCTTACTCCCGAAGCGTATGGATATGTCCATTGGGTGTTGTACGGAATTCCAGGATCAGTTCGCAATCTTCCCGAAGACTCATCGGACTTTACAAAGGGAAGCAATGACTTTGGCAATCTTGGATATGGCGGGCCGATGCCCCCTCCTGGACACGGAGTGCATCAGTACTACTTCTGGGTATTCGCTTTAAACGAAGAACTCAGTCTTCCTGAAGGACTGACGATGCTAGAACTATTCAAAGCGATCGAACCTTCGGTAATCGGAATGAATCGATTGGTAGGAACTTACGAGAGAAACTGAGGTGTTTCCCTAGCGGATCAACTTGCACTACTCGAAACGAAACGAAGGGTTTCGAGGTAGACAGACTCTGTCGCTTTCACCATACGGCGCGTCGTTAGCTCTTCGGCGTTTCGCCAAGCTTCCTCAAACTCTCGTTTGGTTTGCTCCCAGGAATCGATGGTTTTGGACACCATCTTGGCGAGAATCTCGGAATTCGGCTGATCGATCAGGTATTTTTTGGGAACCAATTCAGCTGCGACTCCCGTTTTGGTTGATACGACTGCAAGCCTAGACCGAAGGGCTTCTAGAACTACGTAGGAAAACCCTTCTTTGTCGGAGGCAACAACCAGTAAGTCTGATCGGGCCATGAGTTCACTCACGTCGGACCGTTCGCCCAGCAATTCCACTCTGTCGAGCAGGCCAAGTCTTTGCGCCTGATTCTCGAGGTTCTTGTACTCCGGTCCGTCTCCCACCAATCGAAGCGGAATGGATATCCCTGTCCAAGCATCTAGGACAACATCGAAGTTCTTGATCGAAACTAGCCTGCCGACAGAAATGGCACTGAGACTCGATTCCATTAGCAACCGTTGAGTACTTTGAACACCCTTGGATGTTCGATTCCTTGTGCAACAATCTCGCTTACAGCGATGACACTGTCAAATTTGCTATAGAGGCGATCATGCTGCCTCAGATTGTGCACGGTTAAAACGCACGGAGCAGAGAAAAATCTCCTAGACAAGCTGACAACTCTTGCTGCCTTTCTTCCATGAGCATGAATGATGCTCGGACGGATTCTGCGAATCTCCAATGCAAACTGAAGCAGAAACCAAACGTCGAAACGCCAACTCGTAAATGCCATTTTGTGATAGCGAACGCTTGAATCAAACATGGAACGAAACGAGTCGTGAGCCAATACATGCACGGTGTGGTTCTTTGCTAACCCGTGCGCGAGGTCTCGAATGTGTCGTTCGATTCCGCCCCCTTCGTTGGGTCCGGATACAACCAAGCAAATGTCTAGTGGGGGCTTTGCTGGATCTTGTGCGGTGGAAACAGCTACTTGCATATTGCAGTCGGCAAGCGGTTCATTGGTCTTCGCTAGCGTTTGCTATTCGATCTGCGACGTAGCTCACGGACCAATTGTGCCCCAACCGACGTTCGCGATAGGTCTTTGGCAAGGTAATGGCGAGGCTTCCGTCGATTGAAACTACTTGTGGGTCGATTTCCAAGTCCTTGTACGCTCCATCGAGTTTGTGTTGTGTACGCCACTGAAAGAAGCGAATTGTTGGCAAAATGCGTTCGGGCAGAACACTGCCACACTCTTTCAAACGAGGGTTCTCTCCCCCGAGAGGAGCGGCTACTACATGGAAATCGGTCGGGAGCTTGATCTTCCATTCACCGACCATCGTCGCAACTAGGACACCTCCCAAACTGTGACCGACGATCGTGACTCGTTCAATGTCTTCTTGTTTGCCCAACATTTCAGTCAGCGATTCGACAAGCTGTTTCGCCGAGGTGTGCGGGCACTTCGAAAAATCCCAGCGAAAGAACATCGCTGTGGTGTCGTCGTTATCGATTGTTTGCAGCGGATACACCCATTCGTAGCCTCGGCTCATGTAACCGTGTACGCCTACTAGAAACCCTTTTGATGTATCGTCATGGGTTTCAAGCTGATGTAGACCGAACGGAAGGCTCATCAGCTTTGCCCCCGACTCCATCACACCTTCATCGGGGTCGAGGTCTACAAGTTTGACAGAAACTTCTGCAACGCAGTTAAAGGCGTTCACAATTCCAATGCAGACTATTGCATGCACTAGAAAACTCTTCAAATTGCTCACATTGCTCATCTCAAATTTAGTTGGACACCTCACCATTCAAATGCTAGCACGGCAAGCGTGAGTCCTTTCAGGTAGGTCTGGTGGTTTGACTGGGCTTTTTTGGCAGGCTCTTAATAGCTCAAGTCGGAGTCTGATCCAGTAATTCAAGAAAGGAATCGAAGATCCTGTCTGCCCCTAACGACTCGGGATCACGACCCTGGTTGTATCCATTACGAACGATCGCTACATCGCAACCCGCAGCTCGTGCACACCCAACATCTGTGATGGAATCGCCCACAAACAAGACACTATTGGGTTCCACACTCAACTCATTGCACGCATACAGTGCTGGCTCGGCGGCTGGTTTCTGTACTTGGAGCGTGTCGCCTCCCACTAGTACATCGAAGTACTTGTAAAAGTCCAGTGCTCTGAGTAGTTCAAGCGACAAGTGGTAGAACTTATTTGTTACGACTCCCATCGGTAGTTCGCGGATTGCCAATTGCTTCAGTAGATCTTCAACATCACCAAACGGCACGCTCATGACTGCAATATTCTTCCGGTAGTAGTCAAGGAAATGTCCGTGAAGCTCGTCGATTCGATCTCCAAGTGCTTCTTCCTCTCCAAGGTCTTTGAGTGCTTGAGCGATCATGACTCGAGCTCCATGTCCAACCCAATGCCGGGTGAGCGACAAACTGACCGGTTCTAGATGCACGTGAGACAGTGTGTAGTTCAGGGCTGAGTGGAGATCCGGGGCTGTATCCGCTAGTGTTCCGTCCAAATCAAACAGGAACGCCTTATACACGAGCTTCTATGGCACTTCGCATCTCACGGATGGCACGCCCGTAGTCGTCTGTTCCGAATATCGACGAGCCGGCAACGAACATGTCTGCGCCGGCTTTGCTTAGGGATCCGATGTTTTGAACTGAAACGCCTCCATCTACTTCTAGTCGAACGTCGAAGTCTCGAGACTTGATCATCTCACTTGCTTGAGCGACTTTCGAGACGCTTCGTTCGATGAACTTCTGACCTCCAAATCCCGGATTCACAGACATAATCAAAACAAGGTCAAACTCTCCCCACAGGGAATCCAAGACACTCAAAGAGGTACCGGGATTTATCACGACACCTGCTTTCGCTCCGCCGCTCCTTATTCGTTTCAATGCAGCGTCGGGGTGTTCGGTAGCTTCTGGATGCACAGAAATGTATGACGCTCCGCTTTTCGAGAAAGCATCGATCATTGACTCCACGGGCTTGACCATTAGGTGCACATCGAACGGAGTATCCTCAAATCGGCTCTTGAGTGAGTCTAAAACTACCGGTCCAAAACTGAGATTCGGCACGTAGTGGTTGTCCATGACATCAAAGTGGATCACATCGGCACCTGCATCGAGAACTCTTTGAACTTCGTCGCCGAGCCGAGAGAAATCGGCTGCAAGTAACGAAGGTGCTATGAGGTGGTTCATAGATACGGGGTACTCAACGGGCAGTTCTTCCGTTAGGTCTTCTCTCGTCTAATGGTGACTCAATGAATTGGCAAATTCTAATTCAGTCTCATTGTTTGATTCGGTGCCCAATTCGCGACTGCTTCTCTAGCGGCAAATGCCAAAATGAAGATGAGCCAGTCATTTTGGTTCGAGTGATTGAATGGATACTTAGATGAACCGCTTATGGAGAGTCTTGTATCAACCGCGACAGGTATTCGATGAGATACGTGAAGGGACCCCCATAGTGCTTCCTCTGTGCGCAATTCTCATAGTCGGGTTTGTGTGCTATGTAATGATCGTACTCACAGACACTGCGTTGCCCTACTACTTTCTCGAAGTTTTGGTAGCGATTTTCTTGTCGTTGTGGAGTTTGACTTGGACTCTGATTCTCATGTTGGCTTAGGCCACCTACTATTGGCTAGCAAGCAAGGTCCTCAAAGTCGGCAAATATTGGTCGGACTGGTTCGGATTCACATGTTGGACTGGCGTTCCGGCAGTCCTTGGATCACTTGGTGGCATGCTGATTTTCCAGGTCGCTGGAGTCAACACTTATAAATTGCTCGAGCCCGATCCATTTTTTTTGGTGGTTTGGATTAATGGTTCCTAATGTCTACTTGATCCCGATTCCGTTAGTTTGGACGTTCTTGATCACTGTCAATGGTCTCAGGAGCTGGACAAGGAGGAATACTGGGACTTGTGTGCTAGTTGCATTGATCCCTGTGGTTGTGTTGGCTGTGGGACCAACGAACAGCATTGAGATTTTTCCTTTCGCTTTATTCCGCCAGATTGTCTGACACAGCGAGACGCGCGAGCAACGAATTGCATCTCAGACTCCGCTAGCATGAGAGACTGGACACGTCTACATCGACAAACGCCCAAGTACCACCCCGATAATCTCGGTTTGCTTGATGCGACACCATCGTTGCTCTTTCTGGAAAGGGGACTTTGTCCATGAGTAGACCCTCCAAATGGCAAACAATCGCTTCCTTCACCGACTCGAGCGCTTCTTCGAACGATTGCCCAGCTGAAAAGCAACCTGGCAGGTCAGGTACGGTAACTCCATAGTCGCTTCCGACATCCTTATGGACTACAACCGAATATTTCATGCTATTGGACCTCCCTGCCCTAGTTTACTGTCTACGTGTGTTAGCACACCACTCAATTTGAACACTGAGCGGGTCGAGGAAACACTCTTTGAAACATACCGGCTATTGATATTGTGAGCCAAGTGGGGTTGGTCTAGCACTGATCTTTGAGTTTCTGAAAAGAGTATTGCAAATTCATATGACACCTAAATGGTGTAATTAGCTATACAGTTGTACACCATTCACCAATAGATTTGTACTTTTCTCACGACTGTTTTGGATTCCAACTGAAATCTTGCAAAATACGTTGGGAGTTCGACGAAATAAGCCAGTTGGAGTTGTGCGTGTTCTTCTATGCACGCGATGAATTTCAACGATACCAACGAGGTTGCTAGACCGTGATCGGTCGTGATTTGCATTTACTGCTTGTGCACGTGTTGGCAAGCTGTACTTTGTGCATTACGCTACTGCTCGTAAGTTGCACCAGTTTGGCTACGCTTGAACTCCAGCAAGAGGACACCGATGAGAGCGTAGCCCAACTCGGACATATGAACTTTGAAAGTCCTCATTCGAACCCCATCGCCTACAACAAGCTCTCTGATCTCGTCTATGTGACAAACACCCCAGCCGATACCGTCGATGTCATCGACTCGGAAACCAAGAGCGTCATAGCACGAATCAACGTAGGTATAGATCCAGTCGGGATCGCTGTTCGACCAGATGGAGAGGAAGTATGGGTAGCCAACCATGTTTCGGACTCGGTCAGCGTCATTGACACTGATCCAGAGAGTTCAACTCTGCATCAAGTGTTGCACACCATTCAAATCTTTGACTTGGTGGAAAACTACACACTATTTGACGAACCAGTAGGAATTGTTTTTGCCAACAACGACATTGCGTATGTTGCGCTTTCATCATCGAATCGGGTTGCAAAAATCGACGTTTCGACGCGTGGAATCTCTGACTTCTTGAAGGTGACTGCTCAGGACCCGCGCGCTTTGGCGGTACGGGACGAACGCTTATACGTCATACCTTTCGAGTCGAACAACCAAACGCAAATATCCGGTTGCTACCCAGAGAATATGGATACCGATCCAAACTGTACTTTTGATGCGATTAAGCACGTTGTGGAGGCCATGGACGGCTCCGATCAAAGTACTTCCGCGGGATACGTAGCCGATATTGTGCGGGACGATCGTATACCTGACCGCGATCTCTACGTGTTTGATACCAATGCTCCGCCATTTCGCAGCGAACCACTCCAAGTCATCGATACAGTCGGTACGTTGCTATACGGAATCGCTGTGGACTCACAGCATCGGGTGTATGTCGCACAAACAGAGGCAAGAAACGATGCCAACGGAAAAGCCGGAACGGAGAACCATGGACTGGCTGAATTGGAAAATCGAGCCTTTCTAAATCAGATCACGAAGATCGACTGCAGTGGAGACGAATGCACTGAACCAGTTTTTTTTGATCTCGAACCCTTGCCTCCTGAGGATCCTGAGCCAGGCATGGCTCTTGCAACTCCGTTTGGTATTCAAATCAGCGAGGACGATGAAACGCTTGTAGTCACCGCAGCTGCATCCAACAGAGTCTTTACGATGGATGCAAGTTCAGGGGAGGTGCTAGGCAGAGTTCAAGTAGGTGCTATTCCACGTGGCCTAGCACTTCTATCAAACACGGAAGGCGCACCCAGTAGAGCTTGGGTCTTGAATGCCCTGGAGAATTCAGTTTCGCTGATTGATCTTGAAGACGTGGATGACCCCAAGCTGGCTACGACGATTCAGCTTGACGATCCCACGGATCCTGTCCTAAAACTAGGACGTACCCTATTTAATGACGCCAGTGCTTCCAGCACTGAAACGTTCGCTTGTGCAAGTTGCCATCCTGATGGCCACACTGACCAGCTACTGTGGGTATTGGAAACTCCGATCTGCAGTAAGGGATGCGATCAAATCCAACCTCGGCTGGTCCAGGACATTCGAGGATTGCGCGGTTCCGCCCCCTATCATTGGGACGGCACAGTGGGTGATCCGTTCGGAGGGATCAACACGGCCAGTCACAATGTGCTGCTAGATCCCAACTGCGATATTGAGAACGAAGAAAGCTGTACATTGCATCTCATCGATGGTTCGCTCGCGACAACGACGTGCGATCCGGAAGACTGCGAAGTCAATGACGAGGGCAAGTCTGGCAAGTTGACGGCGGACGAACGTGACGCGCTCGCGCGCTACCTGTTGAGCGTTCCCTATCCTCCCTCCGTCGAACGATCCTATACCAACGAACTTTCCGCAAAAGCGGTCCAAGGCATTCATGAGTTCCATTACGAGCAACAGTGTGGAAATTGCCATCGACTGCCATTTTGGGTGAACACGAACATCGGTGGAAGCGGAATGGATATTCCGTCATGGCGAGGAGCTAACGATCGATGGAAGAATGCACCGCAGAATCGATTCTTCTTCGCCGATCGAGTAGCCGGAGATACCCAGGGATTTTCAGAGAGAACAGGATTCACAAGCGATCCTGACATGTTTCAGATGATTTTGGAAGGAAGCGTCGGTTTTTCGGGATCATTCGCGCGGCAAGTCACGCTAAACAGCAATGTGAAATCCAACTTCACAATCCAAACGATGCTCCATGCCCTCGAAATATCAGATGACGAAGAAGCTGTTGTCTTGCAAGGCGAAGGAATCCTTTTTGACGAGGACGGAGGTGAAGGTACCACCATAGAGTTCGACTATCGCGGCGGAGTTTACTTTGTTGTCGGTGAAACGAGCAAGTCGTACACTCGAAGTCAGCTACTAAGTCTCGCCGAACAGGAACGGTTGCTTGCGACCTTTACTGCAAGATTAGGCGAAGGCGTTGATTACGAACATCCGCAACCAGGAATATGGGATGTCGGCTTGCCGGTCGTGCCGCTGTTCGGCGGAGGTAGACCCGCAGAATTTCCAGAGCTCGTGGAAAACGGACCGATGCGTCTGCGTGGATCGCACATCTATCCAGATGCGAACATCTTGGTGAATGGAAGAAGAGTCGAAGGATCCGTAAATTGCGAGACTGGCAAACTGCCAAACTGCAAGGACAACATAATCTTGGTGCAGCTTGATTCTCTACCAGAGACCATTGGCATGCATCTGTTGCAAGTTCAGAACCCGCATGGTCTATTTAGCAACGACCTGCCATTCTTTGTGCTTGATGAGGGATTCCAAGCAGAGAGCGGAAATCTCATTTCAAGCGGAGGCACCTTCGATGGTTCAGGAAGTTGGAGTGCGAATCTGAGCGACGGGATGGCTGAGGTCACTTGGGATGGCGAAGCCAACTTTACTATTCACGATATCGCACCCATGCAGACTTGGCGAGTTGGATTGAGTCACTCGGTGTCTGTAGACAAGGAGAAGGAATACAGTCTCTGCTACAAAGCAAAGAGCGAAGACAGCAGGTATCTCACTGTAACGGTGGATACCGGCCCACCGGAAGATGGACTAGGTGGCTACAAACCTTTGATGGGGACGGCATTTGTGCCAGAAGTCGGAGGTCCCGCAAGAGACACCGGCGCAAGCCTGAATGGGGCATACCTCGAGTTCCACCACCGTTTCGTCCCTACTGAAACAGATTCAACTGCCCGAATCGCATTCAATCTCGCACAGAGCGAGCTAGATGTTCAAATCGACGATGTTGGTCTGTATGAAGGCAAGGGCTGCGGCACACCGTAGTTCTAATCACGAATAGGTGACCCACCCTCTCCAGAGCAAAATTCTCGTTATTTCCGATATACACGGAAATCGAGAAGCACTTCAAGCTGTCCTTGACTCGGAACGGTCGTTTGATGAATTGGTGTTTCTGGGCGACGCGGTGGCTCCAAGTCCGCAACCCGCAGAAACCGTCCAGCTGCTAAGCGAATTATCGGGAATTCACATATGTGGTAATCACGACCGGGTAATGGTCAATGAATCTATGACCGAAAATTGGCCAAAACCTTGGAAGGTGCTCGACGAGTGGGTAAGAAGCAGTCTCTCTACGAATGATTTCGAGTATTTGAGAGAGCTTCGGCCTGATGGAAATTACAAGGTGGGAGGTAAGGATCTCTACTTGTGCCACGGCGAAAGCAAAGGACAAACTCGACATCTCTTGCCTCATAGTCCGATGAGTGAATTCCTTGCTCTAACGCGCGATGAAGACTCCGACATGGTGCTCTTCGGGCACTCACACGTGCAATTTCAAAAACGCATTGGCAATAAGCGATTCTTCAATCCTGGTAGCGTTGGTCAAAATCGCTGCGGCAATCCCGTGGCGTGTTACGGCGTAATCGAAGATGGTGAGTTCTACCACCGACATGTACCTTACGATACGACACCATTAATTGAAGCTATATATGCCATTGAACCTCTGAATGAATTTCCGGAGTTTCGCGAATGGTTCGGCGAGACGTTGACTAGCGGGTTCGGAGTGGGGAAATCGGAGCCCTGGACCACTCTTGCTGATCAGGGCTACATTTAGGGGTTACTGTCGACCAAGGAAAGATCGGTTAGATGTGGCGTGTAGTTTCCGTCATTAGTTTGGAAGCCAGAGTCATCCCTGTCTTCACAGGTTTCGGAAACTCCACTCCGCCTTTCTCGATCGCCCTGAGTCCGTGGCGTTTTTCGTCCTCACGAATCCGTTCAAGAATTTCTCGACTGCAAGAGTCTTTGGACGACATTTCAGCTAAATGTTTATCGAGGTGTTTGACGACCTGATCTTCTGTAGCCTCTACAAACCCCAGGCTCATTTTGTCGCCGACGAGACCCGCAATCGCACCAACGAAAACAGACATGCCGTAGAAGATGGGAACCAACACACTTCTTGAATCTTCGAGTTGACTTAAACGCTCTTCGCACCACTGCAGGTGTCTCCTCTCGTCTCGTGCCGCCTGAAGAAGTTCGCCACGTACGGATTCGTTACGAGATACCAAGGCCTGGCCCTCGTAGAGACCCTGCGCACATACTTCTCCCGCATGATTGACACGCATGAGAGACGCAGAATTTTTCTTTTCGTCGAACGAGAGTTTTGTGTCCGATTCGGGAGGAATCGAAGTAGTTGATTTATCTTGCACGAGAGTTCTCAAACCCGTGTCCACCACTCCTATCAACCGATCAATTAGGGATTCACTTCGAATGGTCATAGTTCAGATCTCTCACGGAACATCATAGGCATTGCTCGTCGTTCACCTTCCAATCGCTCGATGACCGATGTCTCCGCGCATATGCATTCCGGGCCACGCTATTTCCTTCGCTCGCGCGTACGCCATATCCCGAGCTTCGGCAACGTCTCGTCCGAGACCAACCACGTTCAAGACCCTTCCTCCGTTGGTGACTACCTCGTCTCCTTCAAGACGAGTGCCTGCGTGAAAGATCTTGGAATCGTCGGACACAGTGCCCAATCCGTCGATTCTGAAGCCGGTTTCGTACTTTCCGGGATAGCCTTCAGATGACAGTACCACCGCCAAAGCACTTTGTTCCGAAAACTTCATACTTAGACCCGACAACTTTCTTGCCAGAGCTGCCTTGCAGAAGTGCGCCAGGTCGGACTCTAGCCTCATAAGCACAGGTTGTGCCTCTGGATCTCCAAATCTACAGTTGTACTCTACGACAAACGGAGAGCCATCCATGATCATCAGTCCGACGTACAAGAATCCTTGTAACGGCACCCCTTCACCCGACATGCCACGTATCGTTGGATTGATGATCTGGTTCATGACACTTTCTGCCATATCTTCAGTGATGACTGGTGCTGGGGAATAAGCGCCCATTCCTCCCGTATTCGGACCCTCGTCGCCGTCAAATACAGGTTTGTGATCTTGTGAAGAAGCGAATGGAAGTGCCGTCTCTCCATCGGACAGTACGATGAAACTCGCTTCTTCTCCTGCTAAGAAATCCTCAATAACTATTGCCTTACCAGCATCTCCGAACCGTTGTTCAACGAGCATTTCACGTGCAGCGTCTACTGCCTCGGAAGTCGTTCGAGCGACGACTACGCCTTTTCCAGCCGCAAGTCCATCCGCCTTAACCACGATCGGTGGTCCCTTGCGTTGGATGTACTCCACGGCTTCCTCAATGTCCCCCGTAACGATGGATTGTGCTGTTGGAATCGAGTTGCGCTGCATGAATTCCTTGGCAAACGACTTTGAGGATTCGAGTCTTCCTGCTGCTTTCGTTGGAGCAAAGCAATCCAATCCTTGTTCGTCGAAGAAGTCACGAATTCCATCAGCTATGGGCTGCTCCGGTCCAACAACTGTGAGATCAACCCTTTCTTGACGAACCAGCTCGGCAAGCTCGGAGAAGCTGGTTGATTGAACTTTGACATTTCGAACCTTGTTCTCTAGTGCAGTTCCTGGATTACCTGGTACAACTAACACTTCATCAACACTTTCCGACCGTGCGAAACACCAAGCCATCGAATGCTCACGTCCGCCAGACCCAACTAAAAGAATCTTCACCGCTCGTCTCCTAGTGACGGAAATGTCTCATGTGAGTCAACACCATGGCCATTCCATGTTCGTTTGCAGCCTCAATGACCTCACCGTCCCGAACTGATCCTCCAGGTTGAATCACGGCTGTCACACCATTCTTACTTGCAGAATCAATGCCATCCCGAAATGGAAAGAAGGCATCTGAAGCCATCACGCATCCCTCCGTGTCGAGACCCTCTTCTCTTGCTCGCATCGATGCAATTCGGGCACTCACGACACGGCTCATCTGTCCTGCACCGATACCAATCGTGCGTCTGTCTTTCGCAAGAACAATGGCATTGGACTTGACAAAACGCGCCACACGCCATGCAAATTGCAGGTCTTCAATCTCTTCTTGACTTGGTTTTCGAGCAGTCACACACTCCAGGTCTTGTAATGTAATTTCTGCAATGTCCGCTTCTTGAACCAACAAACCGCCCGATACCTGCTTGATTCGCAATTCGCTGCTTCCCGCAGAAGCTTCGGATGCCTCAAGCAGTCGCAGGTTTTTCCTGCTCTTTGCCAAGTTCACCGCGTCACCGCTCACCGATGGTGCGACCACTACTTCCACAAATTGGTTTTCAATAACTTGCTGGAGAGTCTCAGCTCTCAATGGAACATTGAATGCAACAATTCCTCCATACGCCGAAGTTGGATCTGTAGCGTGTGCTCTCGCATAGGCTCGCGAAGCATCCGATGAAACCGCAACGCCACACGGATTACCGTGCTTCACAATGACGCAGGCAGGAGCAGCAAATGCCATAGCGCATTCCATCGCCGAGTCAGCATCAGCGACGTTGTTGAACGAGAGCTGCTTTCCTTGAATCTGCCTCAGCGATGCAATATTGGGCCGGAAGCCCGATTCACGCTCGTAGAACGCAGCTTTCTGGTGCGGATTCTCCCCGTAGCGTAAATGAGATTTCCGCCTGTATTGAAGCCCAAGCGTATCCGGAAATAGTTCGGAATCTCCGAAATACTCCGCTATAGTTGCATCGTAAGAAGCTGTAAAGCGAAAGGCTTTTGCTGCCATTTCGCGACGATAGCATTCATCAATGTTCGCTTTCTCAATGCGCCTGCTCACCTCTTGATAATCGACAGGATCTGTAACCACTAGGACGTGGTCATGGTTCTTTGCCGCGGCTCGGATCATTGCGGGACCACCCACATCAATGTTCTCAATAGCGTCTTCCCATGTACTCCCTTCCTGACAAATGGTTTCTGTAAAGGGGTAGAGGTTTACAACGACTAGATCAAACTCTGTAATTCCATGTTGCCTCGCCTCGGCACGATCTAAATTTCTGCGAGAGAGTATTCCGCCATGTACAAGAGGATGCAACGACTTCACGCGTCCATTCATTAGTTCGGGGAAGCCTGTGTAGTCACTCAATTCCGTGTACGGTATCGCCGCCCTTCGCAACACATCGCCGGTGCCTCCGGTCGAGAACACCTCACAGCCGCAATTGGTCAGAAAACGTGCAAAGTCCTGAATCCCTTTCTTGTCCGACACACTCAGAAGCGCGTTCTTGATGGAAAAGTCGCCTGATTCGGTCCCCGTTTCAAATGTCATCACAAGATTTCCGACCAATCATCAGAATCCATTCGTTTTCTTGTACAGGTGAATCAAAACAAACTCTCGGGAAGGATTCGACTATCGACTCTTGCTGAGCAGCAAGCAATCCGGTGAGACCAATAACTCCTCCTTGGGCGATGGAATTTGTGAAGTCAATAGCGTACTCGACCAAAGTATTGAGAAGTATATTGGCCACCACAACATCAAACTTCTGATTCACGGGAATGGTCTTACCCAACGTGAGATTAACTCCATTAAAGATTGCGTTTTGCCGCGTGACCTCTATGGCTTTCTCATCGTGATCGATTGCAGCGACTTGATTAGCCCCCAATTTAGCGGCTGCCAATCCCAAAATTCCCGAACCACATCCAAAATCCAAGACTTTATTTCCGTTGAGATCGATGCTTTCGAGCCAACTCAAGCACATCGCGGTGGTAGCGTGCTCACCAGTTCCGAAAGCCAATCCAGGATCTAGTCTTACAAGCGGACCGTCGACTTCGGTGGACGAATCTCGAGGTAATACATGAAGACGACCGAACTTCTTGTGGGCCGTGTGTTTTCGCCATGCGCTTTCCCACTCCGCATCTTGAACGAAAGAAACCCTGACGTCTTCTGCGCCATGTTCGCCCAACAGTCTTTGAATCGACTGTAGAGACGTCCCAACCTTCAATAAGGCTTCCACTCGAACTTGGGACCACAAGGTTGTCGTTTCTGCACCAGCCTCCAGGATGTCATTGGATCCAGCGTCGAACAGACTTGTAGCTATTGCTCCATACTGTTGCAGTAACAGGGAGACAGGGTTGGCTGAATCTCGGGATACTACGAAAGCAACTTTGAGCCAAGCCACCTAGTGAAGTTCCGGTTGAATCTTCATTCGGTGACATACTGATGCATCATCGGCTATGGATCAAGCTTCGGAGACCTTGGTTCGAGAAAGAACTGATCCCTATCCGTTTGAGAACCCTCCTGATGTGTTTCAGGCACTTCCGCTCGAACCGTACTGCAATCAAATTCACTGATATTTCGTTGAATGAACTGGTCGACAACCAGTTCGCCTGTTCTGGCTTTAAGTCGAACGCTACTCATTACGAGAACTACTGACTGCGTCTCTTCTTCAAACTCAAACTTGTGTATGGTCTCGAATTCGAAAACTTTTGCGAACTTGCCGACTTTGAACGTTTCTGTCGATTGGCGTCGGATCTCATTGATTTGAGCCGAGATGGGATCGATGAGCATAGTGTTCTCTATTGAGTGCTCGTTTTCAAACTGAAGCTCGCTGCTCAGTTCAAACGAGAGCTTCAGTTCCTGGGGTGTTTGTTCCACAAACTCTATAGTTGTGTCGTCGATGAAGTCGAAGGATATAGCAGCAGGATGGCGCGGACCTTTGGCTGGCTCATATGCGTCCAGTTGTTCAGCAGATGGGGCAACTCCATTAATGCTCACCAGACTCCACGCTCGCTCGTTATCAAAATACGGATCGTATCGCTCACGTCTTTCGTTGCCATCTCCATCTGTTGTCTGAACTGTATAAGCGCATCCTTCCAGGGGGTCGGTCGTTAGAGTCTCAAAAATACGGTCAACTAGATATTCAATGTCAGATTTCGAAATTTCTTCGCTCACACTAGTCAAACCACAAAGCATCGAAATCGGTGCAAGAACGAACAGACTGTGTCTCAGACGACTTCGCACCAGACTTCAACGGATTGATTTCCGACTTGCTTGCACAACACTAAGATTAAACTCAAACACTCGGTTGTGCAACGATGGAAAATAACTCTCTCGGGCTTAGACGACTTAGACCATGGCGAAAACAATCGCAGTCATTGAAGGGGAAGATTCTGCACCAGAGGCGATACGGCCAGTTGTTGAGCTTCTCTCCAATCTCCTGCCAGATGCTAGTTGGGTATATCCGGAAGTTGGAGAGTCAGCTATGAGCAAGTTCTCGACGACGTTTCCCCCGGAGGCTCGCGAGTGCATCGATAGTGCTGATACAACGCTTTTTGGTTCTACAAGCGGCCCTTCAGGAGCTGCATTGAGATACTTGAGATGGGGAAAGGAGACTTTCGCTAACGTTCGACCTTGCAAGTACATGACAGGATGTTCCAGTCCGTTGCAATCTCCCGAAGGGATTGACTTCGTGATTGTGCGCGAAAACCTGGAGGATCTCTATGTCGGAATGGAAGGAGGACTAGGTGAGCTCGAATTTCTCGAGAAGGTAGGTAGAACCGCCCGCCGGAACATTTCCCAATACGGCACAGGTCGTTACGCGGTAAAAGTCATCACGGAGGCCGGTACCCAGCGCATCGTCAGATTTGCGTGCGAACTCGCACGAAAGCGGAATTCAAAGAGAAAGGTCACATGCGTCACAAAGCACAACATGCTTAGTGAAACAGATGGATATTTCTTGGAGATTGCAAAAGGTATCGTGGGCGACTACTTAGACCTTGAGTTCGAGTCATTCATCGTTGACGACTGTGCCTGTAGGCTTGTCCTTGAGCCTCAAGCATTTGACGTCGTTGTAACCCCGAATTTGTATGGAGATATTCTGTCCGATGTCGCTGGCGGACTGCTGGGAAGCCTGGGAATGGCCGCAAGTGGGTGTTACGGGCAAAACTATGCATACTTTGAGCCCGCACACGGCACCGCACCAGACATTGCCGGAACGAACACAATCAATCCAACCGCTACCATCCTCAGCGCTGTAATGATGCTCGAATACTTGGACTATGAGTCAATTGCAAGACAACTGTATCGAGCCACAGAGCATGTCTACCAACAAGGCATTTCACTCACTCCAGATCAAGGAGGCAACGCTTCAACGTCAGATTTCGTCGACGCAGTAGGAGATTGCTTAGAACGATTACCTCGAATTCCCAGTTGAATCCATGCAAGACTCAAAGCTACAATTACACAATGGTTGGGTACGAGACGGATAGTCAGTCTGGAAACATGCGACAACGATTTTGGTCTAAGAGTCCGGAGTTCATTGTTCTTTCGAGACCGGTTTTGTCGTCCCAGCACTGACAAGCAACTCAACCAGCACGTTCATGCTCACTGAATCCTCTCTATTCGACGCGCATCCAGCGCGAGAGCAGCACATCATCGATGTCTTAATCGAAGAACGTGCGATCAATTTGATGAAACACCCCACTGCGTGGAAATTACTCCGTGCATTGGGGGATGGAATCCTGGGTTACGAACGCGCCGTGCAGATGGCGGACAGCATTGCACCGCTTCGTGGTCGTGAAGTCTTCGATTTCATGTCGGACCTCTTGCAGCTGAAACTGGAACTGTCCGGCATCGAAAACGTGCCTAAGTCGGGATGTGCTTTGATAACGCCAAATCACCCGGCGGGTATTGCTGACGGAATCGCCGTCTACGATGCGATTAAGGAAATCCGGCAAGATGTCATTTTTCTCGCAAATCGGGATGCCATCCGAGTCTCGCCCGGTCTGGCGGACATTATTGTTCCCGTTGAGTGGCGTGATGAGTTCCGAACTGCACGAAGAAACCGCGAAACGATTCACGCACTTGTTCAATCCATTAAGAGTGAACGACTCATAGTGATCTTTCCTTCCGGTCGACTGGCTCGACCCACAATGAAGGGGCTAGAGGAACGACCGTGGCAAATTACTGCACTAAACCTTGCCCAGAAATACGACATACCTGTAGTACCTATGAACATTAAGGGTCACAACACTCTCTTCTACTATCTAGCTTGGTTTGTCAATACTGAATTGAAAGATATAACGCTATTTCGAGAACTTCTGAATAAGACAGGTCAAAAGTACCGGTTGACAATTGGTGAGGCATTTCACTCCGAAGGCGATATCCAAACGGACACTGAGGAGTTACGAGATTTCGTACTAAATGAGTTAAGCAAAGGTACGACTAAGTACCGATAAAGGGTTTCACGCGAGTCAGCTCTTCATCTTTACAACTCGCTAGCACTTCGATTTCTTCTCCACGACTAGGTATGCCAACTTCAACCTTGCCGCTACTTGTTGCGAAGGTCACACTGCAATCGTCGTAGGAATGGACCGACCCAACTTGTTCATCAACCAGACACTCGCATGCCTGAGCTTCTTTCGTAAACTCGGAACGTCCGCGTAAGTGACTCCTAGAGATTTCCCCTCTCTCAACGGTACGAAAGAACTCTTGCACACTTTCTTTGTGCACTCGTCCATAGAGTCGCCCATGAGGAAGGACCAAGACATTAGGCGCAAACCGATGCCCGCCTAAATGGCTCGTCTGCCACGATCTTCCATTCGAGAGAAGTTGCAGTTCGCGCCATGTTGTTAGTCCAAAACGTGAACAACAAAGATCTCGAGTCCCGTGAGTACAGACGAAGAAATAATTAGCCTTCAGCGGCGGTCCCAGATCGCTCTCTAAATCGAGATCTATAAGCTGCTCATACGTAGTAAATGTATGCGACCGCAATTCGCCGTGCTGGCACACAAACAACTGAAGCGTATCTACCGTTCTGCGGGATTGGCGTAGGAACTGAATTCGTGGGAATCGACCCTGACCCTCAAGACTGGCAGTCAGATTCTCCAACCACTTCTGAACTGATTTTGGAAGGTCATTCTCGACGATAGGATCTCGCGACCACTGTTGTCGATACTCGATAAGGAGCCAAAAGTCCACCTGAGGAGCAGATCCGAGCAGGTTTTCGCCTGCTGCTGTAGAGAGCTCCGAACAATATTGCCGTTCTGGCTTCATCGTGAAGTTAGGATTTTCCGCCCAGTAAAGAACGAATTGTATGCACCATCAGCAGTTCAAACCTTTCGAGACAACCACGCGAGCAACTTCCAAACGCTGAAGAATCAATCATTTGCTTCGTGCTCCGTAGTGAAAAGCGTTTCGGTCTGGCTCGAATCACTCGAAGCAATTGAAACCAACTGTGGGTGCTCCCCTAGGCAGTGTGGGTAGATCTGACAACTCAGTCTTCTTTAAAGGAGAAATCCAGACGACCACCCACCCAGCACTCATGGGTTGACTCATCCCAAGTTCCATATTCGTTTGTACACTTATCGACATGATCCCAATAGGTCTCGTGGACTTGGCTCGCAACTTGCTGAGCGTCATTGAGTGTCGCGTCTGGGCCGTGGATGCTGTATGTCTTCTCTCTAATGCCACTAATGTTGTCCTCAAGCCAATTCGTGTAGCCTCGGCGTACTGTTCCTTCTATATTGCGAAAGCTCAACGTCACTTGGTCTACGACACGACATAAATGCTCTGACTCGTCCCACCTTCCTTTGTCTTTTTCGCACTTGACTACATGATCCCTATATGCTTGCAGGACTCTCTTGGCTAATTGAACTGTATCGCCAAGAGTTGCTTGCGAACCGTGGATACGCTTTGTCTTGTCAAAATGCGCTTTGATGTTGTCTTTGAGCCAAGTCTCGAAACCCCGTAAGGCAGTTTGATGTGTAGAGTCGCTCGACAATCTGTCCATTGTCGGGACATCGGGTTGAGTATCGGGTTTCTCGGACTGAGCAGTAGTAGGTGTTTGTGGAGATAGAGCACCTACTATCTGAGCTACCGTGGTAACTCCAGCCTCCTCATTTTCTGTTGTCAACGGGTTTGTTAGGACTACTTGTGAGCAAATCAACAAAGCGATTGCTGTACTAGAGATTACGTAGTGACGGCGATTCGGGCTCTTCATTGTTCCTTAATCCGAATATGAAGATTACCTTGCTGTAGAGTCTAGACTATTCCGTGGTGGTTGTTCGGGTTTCGAAATTCTTGACCTTATCCAACACGGGGATGGTTTTCGTGGCAACTTTCACAAACTCGTCGACAAAATAGCGCGTGAATTCACCAACGTCAGGACTTTCCGTTCCTGATGCAGTCGAGGAACGAGGGATTCCCAGTTCTTAAAATCCGAACGAATATATCTCCACCAAGGCAAGATGGGATCCGGCTTGCCGTCGTTCTTGCCTAATACTCTCTTTAACTCTTCGTGTAGCCAACCGTATCGCTCCATTCCCGAGGTGGTCAAGCACATTGAATCGACAAGCTAAACAGTGATCTAGTTCTTGTTCGACTCGTCTTGCTGAAGCAAGACGATGGAACAGATTGGTGAAAAACTCCGAATATTAGCGCTCTTGATCACGACAAGCATCTTCAAGATGGTGGTTGACCTCCTCAAGAAATCGTACCAATGACTGTGTACCTTCCTCTTGACCTGTCCGCTCCATCACTACTAAGCCATCGGTTGATTAAGCACTTCGAACTGTAGACTCTGAAGGATGCCCATGCGCTAGCAGAAACTTGCCCGTTTCTCAGTGGACGACTAAGAACATACCCTAATAAGATCGGGGTAGTCCCATGACATGCTCGGTCACGTAATTCAAGACCATTTCCTGAGATATTGGTGCGAGCCTCTGAAGTCTAGCCTCCCTCCAATAACGTTCGACGTGGTACTCCTTGGCATATCCGAATCCACCATGAGTCTGAATCGCTTGATCTGCAGCTTGAAAGCAAGCGTCAGCGGCTAGCCACTTCGCCATGTTCGCCTCGGAACCACATGGAAGATCCTGATCCAACATCCAGGAAGCCTTTCGAATCATGAGTTCAGCGGCATCCAAGCGCATCCTGGCTTCGCCAAGCGGAAACGAAACTCCCTGATTCTGACCGATTGGTCTACCAAAGACCACTCGATCTTTCGCGTACTGAGTTGCTCGCCTCAACGCAGCTCTCCCTATTCCGAGAGCCTCTGCAGCAACTAGGACTCTCTCTGCATTGAGTCCATCTAGCAGGTAACGAAACCCCTTTCCTTCTTCGCCAATTCGATCTGTTACAGAAACCGGCAAGTCGTCATAGACAACTTCACAAGTTGCAATCGCGTTTCGACCGACTTTGTCAATCGCTGAGATTGAAACTTCGGGCCGCTGCAATTCAGCGAACAACAATGTCATACCCTGGGATCGACGTGCCACCTTGTCCTTATCCTCAGTTCGAGTGAGCAGAAGCACACGTTCCGAATCAAGAGCCTTTGTCGTCCAAACTTTCCTTCCCCTGACTATATAGTGATCTCCTATACGCTGGGCCCTGGTGGTAATTGAAGTCGTGTCGGTTCCCGCATCCGGTTCCGTGACGCCGAATGCGACATGCAGGTCTCCATTGGCTACCCTCGGCAGGTATTTCTGCTTCATTTCTTCCGACCCGTACTTCACTACAGGCTGCATTCCAAATATAGAAAGGTGAATGCCGCTACAACCATTCATAGCAGCACCCGATGCTGCCACTTCCTCCAAGACAATGGATGCTTCGGTGATTCCACGACCGCTTCCGCCGTACTTTTCTGGAATGGCGATGCCTATCCAGCCACCCTTTGCGAGAGCGTTGTAGAAATCCCAGGGAAATCGGCGCGACTCGTCACACACCGACCAATACTCGTCTGGAAAGTCCGCGCATATCTTTTGAATGGCGTCGCGTATGAGATCGTGTTCGGAATTAGTCTGAAAGTCCATGTTGCCTATCTAACCAAGAAACATCGCTGTTGAGGTGGAGTTTAGCGAAGTCGAAGGGCAAGCAAGAACTGCGGTTATCTAAAATCCGTTTGGGACTCGGCAAGCAATCGGAGCCTCAAATGGCATTGAATCTCCAAACCGACCGCATGATTGCCCGCATTGACCAAGGCATCGGTTGGATGGTATTCAACAATCCTAAGCGTCACAACGCTCTATCTCTGGAGATGTGGAGAGGCATCGCTGAAATCGTCGAATACTTCGAATCCGCCAGAGATGTAAGAGTCGTTGTGATGCGGGGAGCTGGCGAAAAAGCATTCGTTTCAGGTGCCGACATCACCGAGTTCGACAAGAATAGATCTAGTGCGGTACAGGAACAGGACTATGGAAAAGTCTCGGCAAGGGGTGCTCGTTCACTCGCCAGCATGACCAAGCCCCTTATCGCTTTGATAACGGGCTACTGCATCGGTGGAGGTCTAGCAACAGCACTACACGCTGACATTCGTTTCGCCACTCCTGATTCCACTTTTGGTATCCCGGCAGCTAAATTAGGTCTGGGATACGACTATGAAGGGCTTGCGAAACTGTCTCGCATCGTGGGACCGGCGCGTGCTCGAGACATCTTGTTTTCGGCTCGTTTCTTGTCCGCGGAAGAAGCCTTTCAATGTGGAATTGTTCAGTTCATTTCGGAACGAGATTCCATCGAGTCCGATGTGACCGAGTATGCTGAACGAATCGCCAACAACGCACCACTCACAGTTCGAGCCGCAAAAGCAGCAGTGAATGCGTTTGAATCGCAACCCGATGACGACACAATACAAGAGGTTCGATCATTGGTTCGCGACTGTTTTAACTCCCAAGACTATAAGGAAGGCAGAAAAGCGTTCGCTGAAAAACGTCGACCTAAATTCAGTGGAACTTGACCCTTAGAGAAACAACGATGAGCGACCGTCGAGTCACAGCAAGTGTTCTCATTATTGGAAACGAAATTCTCTCTGGTCGCACGCAAGACCTCAACCTTCAGTACATCGCCAAGCACTTGAACACAAGAGGCGTTGTAGTTGCGGAAGCACATGTAATTCCCGATATTCGCGATGTCATTGTTTCCTCGGTGAACAGCGCACGGAGTCGCCACGACTATGTACTGACTACCGGAGGAATTGGTCCTACTCATGACGACATCACAGCCGAGTGCATTGCCGCCGCATTCGAGCTTCCACTCGTGGTTGACGAGACAATTGAGAAACGAATTCGCAGTAGACACGCGCCACCAGACATCATGGAGAACCGATTACGAATGGCACGCATTCCCAAGGGTGCCAGGCTCATCGACAACCTCACCGGCGGACCTCCGGGGTTCTCAATAGAGAACGTCTATGTAATGGCGGGTATTCCCGGTGTACTACAAGCGATGCTCCCCACTATTGAATTTCAGGGTGGTTCGACCATTCGGTCGTGCTCCGTCACGGCATATATGGGAGAGAGCGAGATTTCTCGAGAACTCAGTACGATTCAAGAGCAATATGGGTCTACGATCGACTTAGGAAGCTATCCATTCAATCGGAACGGACGATTTGGGACGACGCTAGTCATGCGTGGAACCGACACCGAAGAACTCTGTAATGCGTTGGAAGATGTCAAGCAAGCGATTCGACGTCGGGGCCAGGAACCAGGAGAGGTGTCCTATGATTGGGAGCAAAATTGAACCCACTACAAGCTTGAGTTACATCTCATCGCGATAGGCAATCTAAATGTCAGAGGCAGCTACAGCTCAACCACCGTTGAACGATCCGTTTGACGACAACGTCAAGATTAACTGGTATCGCTCACCTATTGATCGCGAATTGCTTCAGCAACTAATGCAACGCAACGACTTCAAGGGGTGGCTTCAAACCCTACTGCACTTGGGTCTTTTTTTCACCACCGCCATCTTGTCGTACCTTGCCTTCCTGAACATCTCAGGCTCGAATTGGTATTGGTCGGTGCCTTTGCTTCTTGTCTCGTTGTTCGTTCACGGAACTATTGGACCGTTCATGGGCTTGATCGCCGTTCACGAGCTTCAGCACAAGACGGTCTTCAAGTCGAAAAATCTGAATCTCTTCTTCGAGGTGCTGTACTCGTTCATAAGCTGGTCCGACCACATTTGGTACCGGGCGAGCCACTACCTTCACCATCAAGCTACGTGTCACAGAGAGAACGACGGCGAGGTGCGATTGCCAGTCAAGTTTAGTTTGCGCCGTTGGCGTGTATGGCTTGGTCTTGTTGCTTGGAATCCTCAAGCGACGTGGAATCGGATTAAGATTGTTTGGCGCCATGCGGATGGAACTGTCCTAGGTGACTGGTACAACCACGTATTGCCGGAGTCAAACACAAAGCTTCGTAGGAAACACAAGAACTGGGCACGCATTCTTCTCGCAGGTCACGCTGTATTGGCATTGGTTTTTGTATTAGTGGGTCATCCATTCTTGATCGTGACCATCACGTTCGGTACGTTCTACTGTGGATGGCTAGGATTTTTGTGTGGAGTCCCACAACACTATGGGTTGAATTCGGATGAACCAGACTTCCGCTTGAACACAAGGACGTTTACATGCTCATGGCTCCCTGCCTTCTATTACTGGAACATGCAATACCACCTTGAACATCACATGTACCCCGCCGTACCGTTCTACAACTTGGGCAAGCTGCGTAAAGCAATTGAGCACGACCTTCCGCCAGCAACGCATGGACTTCGCGCGACTTGGAAAGAGATGTTCGAGTTGAAACGAAAGTTCCTGGCTGATCCGTCCTTCAAGTACATTCCGAGTATTCCTTCTCGCGCTCAATAACGGCACCGAGTCTGCATTGCGGAGATTGAACTTCGGATTGATTTAGTCCGACACTTGAGTATTGGAGGTCAACATTGGACATTAAGAACAGAAAAGCCATCGTTCTCGGCGGTACATCGGGCATTGGTTTGGCCGCGACTCGACAATTGGAAGATGCTGGAGCGACGGTCGTAGCAGGTAGTCGCAACGCTGAGAATATTGAGATCGCAAGCGCAAGTACGGGACCTAGCGTTAGTTATCGACAGGTCAATACTCTAGATCGCGACGCACTTGCCAAGTTGTTTCAAGAGGAAGCACCGTTTGACATTCTCGTCAATAGCGCGACAGGTGGTGCCCGGGCATCGGGTCCCTTCTTACAAATGGACCTGGATGCATTCCAACTTTCCTTTCGAAAGCTGTGGGGCTACACAAACTCTGTACGCTTAGGTGCTGAATTCCTCTCGAACGATGGTGCGATCGTACTGGTTAGTGGTTTCCCCGCGCGTAAGAGCAATCCGGGTTCTCTTGCCATTTCCACTGTGGGAAATGCCGTAGAAGGTTTCGCACGTGCCCTGGCTCCTGAAATTGCACCAAGGCGCATCAATATCGTGTGTCCAGGGCTGATTGACACTCCAATGTTTCCGCAAGAGGGAGAGCAAAGGAAACAATTTCTAGCCAATGCAACCTCGCGAACATTGATTCCACGCGCCGGAACCGCAGACGAGGTAGCTTCTGCGATCTTATTTGCAATTGAGAACGACTACATGACTGGTTCTACTATCGACATAGAAGGTGGGGCACTGTTACCTTAGTGCTGCAAAAACATCTAGCTGAGCAGATTTCCAGTTAGTCGGGAAGCAAGTTCACTTCTCACCTAAATCCAAGACTAATCTTTTCGCAATATCTTTGTGATCTTGTGTGTTGAGACTGGCTCGGAGTCCTTGAGGAAAGCCATGCGTTCGTACACGTCTGCTGCGGCTTCATGGAATCCTGCAGGAAGACCAGCGTCCTCAAATGTCTTTGATATCTCACGCATTTCTGGCGCAAATCTCCAAGCCTTGCGCGTCGTACCCGGACCCGACCCTTCCGACCGATCCCAGAGGCGAGGCTGAGACAGTTCCCACTCACTTCGCAGTGCGCTAGATATCCCATGTGCCTGAGCCAGGCTGCGTATCGCTAGCAACATTGCCGATGTACCTTTGGTATAGGCTGCGTAGCACATCTTCAAAGCCGACGCCGCAACTGAATCTCCTTCGACTAGACGCGTATCCAACGCCGAACCGGCAAACAATTTGACCATCCTGGTTGCGCTGTTTCCCGACACGTACAGTCGAGTCGTCCCGTGCCGATACAACGGTGGTCCAATGATCCCGCCATCCACATAGGAATCTCCGAATTTCTCGGCAATCACCCTTGCTGTGGTGGGTGCAATAGCATTCGCATCACAATACAGACCATCAAATCCTAGCTCCAATACTTGATCTGCCACGTCAATCGCATATTCGGGAGGGCAAACCGAAATTACGATTTCAACGTCCGCCAAACCCGCTTCCAGTGTCTCGTGAGAATACATGCTCGATTTTCGGGCTCTAGAGCGAGTAGATTCCGAGCGACCTTCAGAAATCCAAAGAGGGCGGTGACCCTTGTACACCAGAGCCTGTCCGATCGAAGATCCCATTTCACCGGGATGGAGTATTAGTACATCAGCCATCTATGTTTGAACTCGCTATCGTTCGCGGTTGTTGTTCAAATTGAATCACCATACTGCTACCTCGTATTGAAACGTGCAGGAGAATATATTGACCTACACGACATTTTGTGTCGGTTGTTGCGAGACTGAGTAAACTTTGAGCATTAGTTGCAAGTCCAATCGCGGTTATGAAAGCACTTACAGACGAACAACGCCACCACTGGGATACTCAAGGGTACCTGATTCTCAAGCAGGTATTGACTCCACACGAAGTGGCTCTGTTCAGTTCGGAAATCGATCGACTCCGTCGCATTCCTGGATTCGAGCCTGTTCGTGACAAGGCACTGCCAATAGGACACTACGGTTGGCTTCCCCATGCCGACAGTCTGGACGACACGGGATGGATGGATAGGCGGGACCTACTTCCTTATGGCAAGCATTTCGTCGATTTGATGGATCGACAGGACGTATTTGACCTCATCGTCGACATTATGGGACCTTATCTGTGTCTGAGTATGACGCAAGCCATTGTGCGTCCACCATCTGAGACTTTTCCTGGCTACACCCATACCGACGGCGGTGAAGCTCTTCGATGCATCCGACCATCTGAAACAAGCCATCCGCTTGCTATGAAAGCCATGTACTTGCTCACCGACGTCACCGAACCAGATTCCGGTAATCTGACCATCTTTCCAGGAAGTCATCGACGGCAGATTCCCTACAACACGGAGAATCCAATCACTCCAACTTCACCAGGTTCGCTACAAATTATGGGTGAAGCCGGCGACTGCATCTTGTTTCCACATGCCATGTGGCACGGCCCCTGTAAGAACCGTTCCGGTCGAGCACGCAAGACGATCCTTTACAACTACTGTCAGATGTTCATGCGGCAGTACGACTTCGAGATCACTCCCGCAATCGCCGAATGGTGTTCACCACGGCAAAGACGACTTCTGGGGGACTTGGGCTACGACTTTAGACCTGGATCGTATTTCTACGGGCCGAGAGATCAAGTGGAAGTGATTACCGGAGAGGCCGAAGAAAAACCCTACAAAGAAATTAATGAGGCACTTGGAATTCGGCGTAAGGTACAAACAGCTACTTAGTCGGCTCTTGTTGGATGGGTGTACGTCTAATCATCGAGACTGATTGAAGCACGAGACAGTTCGGTTTCGCGCGGAAGTCTGAAGGGATTTCACAACGTTCTAGTCATCGAACAACAACGAGAGTTCGTTGCCTCGTCTAAACAAATCAATGCGCAAGTCTCCTGATCCCTGCGTATTTGCGAACAGTCTGCGTTTTTGCTCTCCACTGCTAGATTCCGAAGAATGGCTTGGCAAGCCGCAATTTGCCAACGCTAAGGCAAATCGTTTTTGCATCAAGTCAGCGTACATACCGGTTCCTCGCATACGCTCTCCGAATTGTGCTGAGTACTCTCTGCCTATATGCAAGTCTCGAATTCGATTCATAATGCGTTCAGCTTTCAATGGATAGTGCTCTTCCAGCCAATCTTCAAATAGTGGGCGAACTTCGAGCGGTAGCCGAATCATGATGTAACCTGCAAATCCAGCCCCTTCGTTCGCAGACTCTTCAACAATTTTCTCAAGTTCATGGTCATTGAGCATTGGGATGATCGGCGCGACCATGACACCAACGGGTATCCCTGACTCGGCCATTGCTCTCACGATACGCAGACGAGCCTTCGGTGAAGCCGTTCTCGGTTCGAGTTTAGTCTTGAGTTCGTTGTGCAGAGTTGTAATGCTGACTGCCACGCTAACTAACTCCTGCTGAGCTAGTTCTTGCAGAATGTCAATGTCTCGCAGAATTAGAACGCCTTTTGTGACGATACTGACCGGGTGCCGGTATTCCAGTAGAGTCTCGAGAATTTGTCGGGTTACACGAAGCTCTTTTTCAGCTGGTTGATAGGGATCGGTATTAGTGCCCATCGCAATGGGCTCGCAAGCGTAACGTGGATTGTCTAGTTTCTCGCGCAGTCGTTCGACGGGGTTCGTCTTGTAAAAGATCTTTGTTTCGAAGTCTAGACCAGGAGAAAGGTCTAGAAATGCATGAGTGGGGCGTGCAAAACAATAGACACAGCCGTGCTCACATCCTTTGTACGGATTGATGGATTGATCGAAGGGGACATCAGGCGACTGATTGGTAGTGATTAGCGAACGTGTCTTATCGGGAAAGAGCTTGGTTCTTAGCGCTCTTTCGGAAAATTCTGTATTGAGTAGGTCGTGAGAACTCCATCCGTCGTCGAAAGGAACTGTAGCCGTTTTCAGGAATCGAGGTTTGGGACTTGTCGTTGCACCACGTCCCTTGATCACTTTCGACTCGTTCAATTCCCCAGTCCTATGCTCTCCTATTCACACAACGATGCGGCTTTCGTTGAAATCGACACCGTGCGTCTGCCTACTCGGATTGGATTACGGTCGTGTCCATTCGTCAGATACGAGAACGACAACCCTGTCTCAGGGTCAGCCCATGCAATTTGTCCGCCAGCTCCGCCGTGTCCAAATGAAGTCTCTGAATTGGTATGCCCAAAACCTCGGAAGTTTCGTTGCGAATCGCCTGCGATACACAAACCCAAAGCCCTGTTGACCTTTACACCGGACAAAGGATCTCGATAGTCTTCGCTGACAACCTTCAATCCGTAATCAAGCGTTTGTTTGTTCAAGATGCAAGACCGATCGTCCTTAACGCCCGAGAGAAGATCTTGATAGAACAAAGCAAGCGCAGTTGCGGTTGCCATTCCGCCTCCTCCAGGTATGCCTACAGCCCGGATTTCGGGTCTGTTCATACTCAGAATTGCATCTTCCGTAACTTCAGTTACTGGGGGCTCCGGTATACCAAGCCTCTTGAAGTCCTCGTTCGTGAAAGCATCTCCAACATGAACCAATGTAGATATGCGTTCGTTCTCTGCATTCGGGAGACCAACGTAGAGATCATCGACGTCTAAAGGTTCAATAACACGTTCGCGAATAAATGAACGGAAGTCTTGCCCCGATTTGCGTTCAACAATCTCAGCAATCACCCACATCGACGAACTCGGGTGGTACTCGAACTTCTCTCCCGTCGGCCAGTTCAATCTCCACTGTGCAAATCGCCCGACTCGTAGATCTCGATCATCCCAATCGCTCGGTCTAAAGGGAGCCATTGGAAATCCCGCAGTGTGCAAGAAGAGATGAATGACTCTTACGTCTTGTTTCCCGTTGGTGTCGAATTCGCGAATGATGTCTCCAACCCGTTCATTCACATCCAATTTGCCTTCCTGAATGAGCGTCCAAGCGGCCACTGACATAATCGCCTTGGTACACGAAAATATTGGATAGAGAGTTTGTTCCGTCGCTCTTCCGAACGTTTCGGACCACAGGACTTTTCCATCTTTCGCAACCGCAAACTGAACTGAAGGCAATAGTTCATCCTCGACATCTTTTCGCACTCTCATTCTGAGAATTTCCAGCCGGTCGATACTCAATCCTGCGCTTTTCAATTCTGACGCTTGATCGGAGACCATGGACTCGATAGTTAGACCACTGCCCCTACTCTTTCTAACCTCTCGTTTTACTTCGGTCATTGGATTTCAACCTCCCTTCCAGTCTCGGCAGACTCATAGATGGCATCGAGCATTTTTTGCACCATTAATCCGTGCTCAGCTGGTGCCAGCGTCTCAGCTTCATATAGAACGTGATCGACGAAATTTCGCATCTTCAGTCTGAATTCATCTCCCGCTCGTTCCGTGGGCAACCATTGTGGTTCTGTATTCACCATATGGTCGTGCGCGTCGCTAAAGATCCGTGGGGGAGACCAAGATGCCCCTCCGTGGGTCCCCATGAGGTTGAAGTTCCAGTTGTCTCTCTCAATGTGCGCGGCAAAACTGGCCTCAATACTCAGAGTCGCGCCATTGTCGAATCGAATCATTCCCACGGCTAGATCTTCCACGTTATAGGTCTTGTAATCCCAGTTTGGCCACTGAGAAACGACCGTGGATGGCTTGTCTCCTAAGTACGTGTATGTCTGTCCAGAGGCCGATACGGGTCTGGGAGAGCCCATTACGAAATGTGTCGTCTCCAGCACATGCACACCGATGTCAATTAGGGGGCCGCCGCCTTGGAGTTCCTTTCGACCGAACACCCCCCAATTTGGAATTCCGCGCCGTCGAAGAGCTTGGACACGTCCGTACAACACTTTGCCCAGTTCACCGTTTTGCACGGCGTTTCGGAGAAATCTTGTGCGTGGCTCGAATCGGTGTTGGAAACCGATGACGAGTTTGCGGTTGGCCGACTTGGCCGCATCGACCATATGCGCACCTTCTGTGGCATTCATTGCAAGGGGTTTCTCAACCAAAACGTGAGCACCCGCTTTGAGAGCAGCTATGGTGCAAGGAGCGTGCATTCCGTTTGGAGTACACACACTGACGGCATCGGGCTGAACATTCTCCAACATCTTCTCGAAATCCAAGTACGATTCCGGAATGTTGAACTCTCGACAAAGTTTCTTGGCACTTTCTTCAACTACGTCGGCTACTGCTACGATTTCGACGTCGTCCATTCGGCCTAAGTAACGCATGTGAGTGCGTGCAATTCCTCCGCCGCCTATAAACGCTATTCGCAATTTGCCGTTGTCTACTTGATTCATTCTTGTGTCCCAAGAATCGTTAAGTCCTATGTGTCGATCTCAAATGATAGGCCTATGAGAAGAAGAGCTAAATCACTGCGCACAATTTACAGTGCCCTAACTCCCCCAATTCTTAAGCATAATACTACCTATATTTTTGTACATATGTAAACATCTCGGACCATCTGCATTGATGGTTCAAGGCGATTGAACCTCGGAATTGCTCGTTTGAATGGAGGCTTAAAGAAACAGATGGGGAATTAGCCTTTTCCGTACGACTCCTCGAGTTCTTCTACAGAAAACGCAAGAGGCGGACAGACGGGGTCCCCAGCCAACGCTCCGCTAACTCGTAGACTTGGATCGAATTTTTGACCCGGAACTACGTCGGAGTTCCACACTTCGCAGGCCCCTTGGAGACAGGTTAGCGAAGCGTAGCCGTGTCTGGTCAAAGCGAGATCGGTATTCAATTCTGGAGTGTAGTCATTTCTTACGTTTTCCACGTGGACGTTTCTTGACGTCACACGTCTTACAACTCCTTTGACAGTCCCAAATCTCGCTAGGCGAGCCCACTTCAATCCCTTGAGCTGATCCATTGGCAGGCCGGGGACATTGATGTTGGTAACCGAACGGTCGGGACCTGCAAGTACGGACGGAATTAACTTGACTGCCATTTCAGCCGCAGACTCCCAGAACCAGCGAACCGCTCCTCCTAGACTTACAGCCAGCCCTTTCATTCCAAAGTTCTGAGCTGCGAGTGCAGCACCTACAGTCCCAGAGTGAACGACGGACCTACCTACGTTCAATCCAGCGTTTATTCCGGAGACAACTACTTCGGGTCGACTACAAAAGGCTTCGTTGGAAGCGAGGAGCGAACACAACGCAGGTGGACCAGCTACTGCATACACGCCGCCATCGAACGATTCGATCTTTTTCTCTCTGAAACGGATCGGATTCGTTGCCGAGTATGAACCCAGGGACGTCCCAGTGCCTGATGCATCGTAATCTGGAGCGATTACAGTAACTTGATGCCCCTCACACTCTAGAAAACGGGCAAGTACATGAATGCCTGCAGAGTCAACCCCATCATCGTTGGTTACAACAATTCGACAGGTCATACTTCCTTCAATCCTCAGCTTCCTTCTCTCCCTCTCCACTCCGGTTCGGCTTTCCGTTTAGAAGCGTGAGCTACGCCAACTGATTCAGCCATAAACCGGTCGGAAGGAAGAAATGAACACATCGTTTCAGCCAAACAGTGATTTTAAGCTTGCCAACCTCATGTAACGTGCGGTTCGATTCTTGAGGTAGAACGTGCATCCATGAATGTTCACGTTCAGGCTAGTCGAGAGCATCGCTACCGAATTGTGTATCTTGTATGGGTTTAGCCTTTGCTTATGTCCTTCGTCCTGAATCAATCACTATCTCAAACGGGTTGTTCGAAGCTCCGCGTCGACTTCGACAGAGACGGGTTTGTGGTCATCAAGAATTTTCTAAGTCCTGATGAAGTTGGAGAGCTGGTCACACAAACCGAGGCTTGTTTGGACACCATTGGCTACAAAGTCTCCATCGAATCCTCATCAGAAAAGTCTTTTGGAGGAACCAAGAAAAACCTGCAACACGTCTCGCGATGGTTCGATCAGGAACTTCGATCAGGCAAACCGTATCAGTTTGTCAAAAATCTCTTGGGCACCGAATTGAAACCAGCCACCGCCGCCTATTTCGAAAGAATTCCTGGAGAACAAGCAGGCATCGAACCGCACTTCGATTCAATTGGTCACCGAAATTGGGGCGCAACTATCTGGATTGCGTTGGACTCCGCACGGATCAGTAATGGGTGCCTCTACTACGCCGCAGGAAGTCATCGGGTGGAATACCCAAACGAAGTCGGCATTGAGGACTTCGACAAGTCAGGCGACCACGCGACTGCTATCGAAATTGATCCCGGTGATGCGGCTATTCATTCCAGTCGTACAGTGCATTGGTCCAATCCCAATCAATCGCTAAACCGGAGAAGAGCAATTTCGTTTTTCTACTGGAGCGTATGACCCCCATAGCTGCATCAAGAATTGAAATGCGAGTCCTTGATCCACTAGGAGTTGCAACCGTAAACGGCGTATCATGTCCATTACTCAAGTGTTCGCAAGTTGGGATTAAAGTAGGAATCTCTCCATGAAGACACATCCTTCCTTCAAAATTGCTTCGACCTTCGTCTGTCTACTAACAATTCTCGCCTTCTCGAGCTCCAAGGTCAGTGCCCAAGAGGTGCGTGTCGTTGACATTAACGGAGCAATCGGTCCAGCCACAGCGGACTACTTCATTAGGGCATTGCAAGAAGCTGCCAAAGACGATGTAGAACTTGTGGTCATGAAGCTCGACACTCCAGGAGGGCTAGTGAGTTCCTTGCGGGACATGGTCAAAGAGATCTTGGCCTCTCCTGTGCCGGTTGCCGTCTACGTTGCACCGAACGGGGCTCGTGCAGCAAGTGCGGGAACATACTTGATGTATGCAAGCCACATCGCAGCGATGTCTCCTGTAACCAATATCGGATCTAGCACTCCAGTATCAATTGGAGGCGAAGGTGGGGGATTTCCTGCTCCAGGCGGTTTTGACGATCCTAGGAACTCCGATGAGCAAGGTGAGGAATCCGAAGAATCGCCTCCGAGTGATCCATCAGCGATGGACAAGAAAGTCGTCAATGATGCAGTCGCGTACATTCGAAGCCTCGCCGAACTTAGAGGACGCAACGCCGATTGGGCTGAATTGACAGTACGAGAGGCCGCCAACCTGACTGCTTCAAAAGCATTGGAAATGAACGTCATCGAATACATTGCGAACGACCTGCAGGAATTGCTTGAAGCGATAAACGGCACGACTATATCGAATGTTGATGGTGCTGATGTAACGCTTGAAACGGCTAACGCAACCGTTGTAGAAGTGGAAACGGATTGGCGCTATGAGTTCCTAAAGGTAATCACGGATCCCAATATTGCCTACTTGCTGCTGATAATTGGAATCAACGCCTTGTTGTTCGAGTTCTACAGTCCTGGACTCGGTGCTGGCGGCATAGTGGGCGTGATTTGCTTGTTGTTGGCAGCATATGCGTTGCAGATGTTGCCAGTGAGTTTTGCCGGACTTGCATTGCTTGTTGTAGGATTTGGTTTGCTAGTTGCCGAGGTCTTTACACCAACCTACGGTGTGTTGGGGTTGGGTGGCGTCGTCGCATTCCTCGCTGGATCTCTGTTGCTGTTTGATACTGATGTAGAAGGATTCCGCGTGTCGATAGAAATTATTGTTGCGTTTGGGCTTGGCACCGTAGCACTGGTTTTCTTTGTCGGACGCAAGGCATATCAGCATTGGAAACGCGGACCAGTCTCTGGAGTTGATGCTGTCATTGGTGAAACAGCCACGGTTGTGGAAGAGTTCGAAAAGAGCGGTAGAGTTCGGGTTGCCGGAGAGATTTGGTCCGCAGTGTCGGATAAACCACTGGAAAAAGACGATACAGTCGTCGTTAAGTCTATGGATGGACTCACACTAACAGTTGAAAAGGTAGCTTGAGACCATGATCATATTTTTTGCAGCAATCGCGTTTCTACTCGTAATCTTTCTGATTTCCTCATTGCGGATCATGCGCGAGTACGAACGTGCCGTGGTCCTATTTCTTGGACGATTTCAAAACGTCAAGGGACCTGGACTCATCATCGTGATCCCGATCATTCAGCAAATGATCAAAGTCGACCTTCGAACCGTAACGATGGATGTACCCACACAGGACTTGATCACGCGAGACAACGTTTCAGTACAGGTGAATGCCGTCTTGTACTTTCGAGTGCTTAAACCCAAGGAAGCCATCATTAATGTTGAGGACTACATGCTCGCCACCGAGCAGCTGGCTCAAACTACTCTACGATCGGTCTTGGGTCAGCATGAACTCGACCAGTTGCTTGCAGAGCGAGAGCGGCTGAACGAGAATATTCAAGCCATTCTGGACCAACAGACCGATCAGTGGGGAATCAAAGTCGCTAATGTCGAAATTAAGCACGTCGACATCGATGCAACCATGGTTCGTGCGATTGCGAAACAGGCAGAAGCAGAACGTGAAAGACGAGCAAAAATCATTCACGCTGACGGGGAATTCGAGGCTTCTACTCGACTTGTTGATGCTGCTGAGAAACTCTCGGCGCAGTCCGGCTCGATGCAGTTACGCTATTTGCAGACTCTGACTGAAATCGCAGGTGAGAAGTCTTCGACCATCGTCTTTCCACTGCCAGTGAACCTGATGGAGTCTTTGCATCGACTAACCCAAACAGATCCGACAGATCAGGAGGACGAAGGCTCTACGTCAGCCGCCTGAGTCATTGAGAGCAGCTAGCCCGTTTCTTTTAAAGCAGTTCGGGCAAGAGGAATCTTTAGACCTGCTGAATTGGTCCGATAACGGTATACAGCTCCTCGGTTATCTCCTTCTACGCCGTTTGAACCCGTAACTATGTAGAGGGTCTTCAAGTCTTCAGCGCCGAAGCAAACACTCGTGCACATCGGTAACGGAATCTTGATGAAATTCAAGGGTTCACCCAACGAAGAACATACGCTGACGCCGGACCCGCCTGCCAAGGCGATCCAAACCGATCCATCCTCTGCTACAGCCAATCCATCGGGCGCACCCACTTCAAACTCGGCAAAGAGTTCTTTGGATCCCAAGTCTCCGTTGTCATCTACGGAGTACTTCATGACCTTGTTTCTTCTTGAATCGGAGTGATAAAGGGTCTTTCCGTCCGGCGAGAATCCAAGACCATTGGTCAATAAGACATCCTCAGCAACAACTCTGGCCGATCCATCGACGTCTATGACATATAAGTCTCCTGCTTTTGGCTTTCTTCCATCTTCAAAAACAGGACTAGACCCTAAGGACCCCGCGTAAACCCTACCGCTTTTGTCGGTGGTAATGTCGTTGTAACCAACGTTGTCGTTATCTGGATCTCTGTCCAACAGAACGACAGAGTCCTCTTCGCCAAACCGCTTGAAGGAAATATTGCGACCACTCACGACAACGCCCCCGTCGCTGTGCAAAACCATGCCTCCAATGCCTCGCCTATGAGGAAATACAACGTGCACCCTTTCCTGTGAGTCAAGGTGGTATACACCACCATTAATCACATCGCTAAACATCAGACCGAATTCTCCGTGCCACACAGGAGCTTCGATCAAACCATAGCCATCTGCAATTGCCTTCACTCTTAGTACCCGTAATTTAGCTGCCTAAATGCCAACAGTGAGTTCACATACGAAAATTGAGCTGAAATGCACCACCCATGTACTTTGGGTTGAATCTGTTCAGCAAAACAATGAGTCGGAGCGATCCATCTCACGCCAGATGGCTAGACTCTTCGGTGGGACTATTGTCGGACGAATTCTTCGTCGACACGCATATCGAGCGCTGCGCCAAACAGGGCGTTGGCGTACTCGCTCTTTGGAGCCTCGAACACCTCCTGTGCCGGACCTTGTTCGACAATTTCTCCATCTCTCATGACAATCAACCAGTTTGCGAGAGCGCGAACTACCTTGAGATCGTGACTCACAAACAAATAGGCGAGATTGTGCTTTTGCTGCAATTCCCGCAGGAGATCCACGATCTGCGCCTGTACCGACATATCTAGAGCTGATGTAGGTTCGTCCAAGACTACGAATCTAGGCTGCAAGACCATTGCCCGTGCTATCGAAATTCTCTGCCGTTGCCCGCCCGAGAATTCGTGTGGATAGCGAACCATAGTTGCCGGATCGAGACCAACCTCTCCCATAATTTCAGCAACTCTATTCTGTCGATCGGCACGCGTGAGTTCCGGATGGTGTACACCTAGTCCTTCTTCGATAATGTGCTGCACGGTCATGCGAGGCGATAAGCTTCCATACGGATCTTGAAACACAACCTGCATATCCTTGCGCAAACGTGTGAGTGCCTTGCCTTTCACGTCGAGAATGCTCTGACCGTCGAATTCCAATTCGCCTTCGCTCGCTAGCAATCTCAACATTGCCAAACCGAGTGTTGTCTTTCCGGATCCTGACTCTCCTACAACTCCGACAGTCTGACCTGCGCGAACTACGACCTCCACGTTGTCGACTGCAGTCATGTATTGGTTTCCGCCCAACCATCCCTTTCCTATTGGGTACTTCACGGTGAAGTGCTTGGCTTCGGCAGTAATACTTGCTTGGTTATTGGTCTTCGCGGGATCTCCGGATGGCTCTGCCGCCAACAAGTGTCTTGTGTATTCGTGCTCGGGAGCTCCAAAAATTTGCTCGTTGGATCCGTGCTCGACAATGAGGCCTTCGGTCATCACACAGACCCTGTTTGCAACCGAACGGACGATTCCCAGGTCGTGCGTAATCAAGAGCATCGCCATGTTCATTTCCGTTTGCAGTTGCTTCAGCAACGCAAGTATCTGTGCCTGTATCGTCACATCCAAGGCGGTGGTAGGCTCGTCCGCAATTAGTAGCTTCGGCTCGTTGGCGAGTGCCATGGCAATCATCACTCGCTGGCGTTGGCCTCCGGAGAGTTCGTGCGGATATGCACCCAATCGATTTTCCGCATCCTGCAATCCAACTAGCTTCAAGAGTTCAAGTGTTCGATCCAAAGCCTCTTTTCTGGACAGTCCTTTGTGCACACGGAGGGCTTCTCCGATTTGCTTCGAAATCTTGTGCAACGGATTAAGCGAGGTCATGGGTTCCTGAAAGATCATGCTGACCTTTCCACCTCGAATATTGAGAAGAGTCTCCTGAGACGCGTTGATGACCTCTTCACCGTCAACAGTTACGCTTCCCGTCGGATGGCTGGCGAGAGGATAGGGAAGTAACTGAAGTACAGAGAGTGCGGTGACCGATTTTCCTGAACCGGATTCACCTACAAGTGCCACCGTTTCGCCTTGGTCTATATTGAACGAAACGCCTCGCACGGCTTCTTCTTGACCGAAATTTACACTAAGGTCGTTTACCTCCAAGATACTTGGCACATCTTCTCCTTAACAACCCGACACTCGATTCCAGTGCCTCTCGACCCGATGTCTATGCTAGCGGATACTAGTTCAGGATCAACCGTTCTTGCGCTCAAATTGAAGTAAACTCCAATTTACTCCCAAAAGAGACGCCGTGACGCGGAAATTCCAATTAAACTATTCATATCGGACTTCGATACTAGCACGAGCCAAGTCACATGTCCAAGAAGGATCTTAGGAACGCTGGACTTAAGGTTACGATGCCACGCCTTCAAGTCCTGGAAGTACTCGAAAAAGCCGAACCGCACCACCTCTCCGCCGAGGATGTCTACCGTCAATTGCTGGAGTCAGGCGAGTCCATTGGTCTTGCCACGGTATATCGCGTGTTAACTCAATTCGAGTCAGCAGATATTGTCGACCGGCACAATTTTGCCGACGGTCGGGCCATCTACGAACTCAGGACGGCGGAGCATCACGACCACATGATCGATGTATCCACTGGCCAAGTCCACGAATTCGTCGACCAAGAGATCGAGAACCTTCAGCGACAAATTGTCGAGTCACGCGGGTTTGAACTTGTGGATCATGAACTCGTGCTCTACGTTCGAAAGAAAAAGGAACAGTAGGAAGTGGTCAATTCCCTGGGGGAAACTCGCCGCTAAGAGAGTTCCTTCTTGCGATGCCTCCATTGGCTACGTTCGTCTCTTGTTGCTCTCTCCAGTGCCCGAGTTAGAGCTGTTGCACTGATCGCCTTTAAGTTTGTACTTAGAAACTCGTCTACCTGGGCCTGATAGTCTTTACGAAATTCGCCCAAAACCCATCCCACTGCTTTCTGAACGTAGTAGCGGTCATCCTCGAGACAACGTTTGAGATACGGGATTGCTCGATCAAACGGAATGTAAGTCGGATACTTGGGACTATTGCGGAGCAGACTAACGATGGACACTCGCTTGTACCACTCCTTGTCCGATCGGTTCCATTGATCTAAGTCATTCCAACAAACTGGGTCATTCGTTGCCAAATAGCAAGAGTAAATCGTGCAAAGTTCATCAGAGTGCGCCCAGTTTTCTACCCGTACTACCCAATTCCTCACAGTGAACCAGTTCTCTAAATTTACTGCACGTTTCAACTGATTCTTGCAGTAATCGAGAGCGCAGAACATCACATCCCCATTTGTGGAATTCATCCAGAGGTCATTCCAGATGTGCAAAACCTGTTCGTCGTCACGATCGCTGAAGGAAAAACCAGCCGACACAATCTTGCGTCGCGCTGGAAATCGAACACCTACATATTCAAGACTTGATCGCCGATCCGATGCAATGTGAGCTCCAAGAATTGGTCTTCCAATCTTGGAAAGTGCTTCCCGAACTTCTTCGTGAAAAGCTGGATAGTCCATCAAGTCAGTGACTGTTTCGCGTTAGCTCTTGTTTCTCCCCAGCCCATCGTCGGACGGAGAACCATTAGCTTTGTAAGGAATCACTCGGAAGATCCTAGCGAAAAAGCGACCAATCGGGTTGGTTCCCATGATCCTCCAGTCCCGATGACCAAGTACTGTTTTCCGCCGGACAAGTACGTGATTGGGGGAGCGTCAGTGAAAAATCCTGTAATTTTGTGACTCCAAAGAGTCTTTCCACTCGCCTTATCCATGGCTACCAGCTGATCGCCGTCGCTTCGAGAACCATAGAAAATTGCGGTAGGAGTTACGAGGAGTCCAGGCGCGGCTCCTATTTGGCCTAAGTCCGGAAGCTTCAATCCGCTCAGTAGAGGGTGATCCACGGGACCCCTTCCATTTGGAACGGTCCACTTGATGTCTCCTGTGTTCAGGTCATAGGCAGTAATGCTTGACCACGGAGGCTTGATAAATGGAAGTCCTGGTTTGAACTCTGGCATCGTAAAAAAGCCTCCAAACTTGATTCCACGATTTCGTGTGTCTGGAATCGACACAATGAGTGTGGGCATTCTGCGGGAGGCTACGAACAGAGATTGGTCGATAGGATCGAGTGCAGCTCCTCCCCAGTTAGCTCCGCCGCCAATACCGGGCAGAATCAATGTCCCTTGGGTTGAAGGAGTGGAGTAGAGAGGTCCAATCTTAAACTTGCTGAGAGCAGCCATGGCTTGCTTTCTGATGTCGGGAGTGAAATCAATTACGTTGTCCTCGACGAGTCCCTGCATTTCAAAAGGCGGAGGCCAAGTTGGCCTGGGTTGAGTGGGAGAAGGCACTTCACCTTCTAAATCGCTCCCAGGTGCCTCCACGTCCTCAATTTCCCAAATTGGCTCCCCGGTGACCCGATCAAATACAAAAAGATAGCCAGTCTTTGTGACTTGGGCCACGACCTTGACGGTCTTGCCGTCGCGATTGATGTCAGCCACCACCGGAGCAGCGGGATTGTCGTAGTCCCAAATGTCGTGACGCACGTTCTGAAAGTGCCAAACATACTCGCCTGTTGAGGCGTCAACGGCTACGAGCGATGTACCAAACAGATTGTCGCCCGGTCGCGCGCCGCCGTAGAAGTGATTCGATGGTGCCGTGACGGGAAGATACACAAGATTGAGTTCGGGGTCGCAGCTGGTTGTAGACCATACGTTCGTATTTCCCATCCACTTCCAACTTTCGTTCCCCCAAGTTTCGTTTCCTTCTTCGCCCTCTTGGGGAACCGTCTTGAACACCCACTTCTGTTCGCCTGTCTTTACGTCGAAACCACGAACATCGCCCAAGGGTAGATTGCTGTTCCAAGGCGGCCTTACGCTCCAGGAATGAGAGCCGTCGTCAGGCTGACTTCCAATGACAACAACGTCTCCACAAACATTGGGCGCATGGCTCCACGCTATACGTCGAGGATCCAATGGCCGTCGCAACCCTTCTCGGAGATTGACCTTCCCCTTGTTGCCGAAGTCCTCGATGACCGAACCACTCTCAGCATCAAGCGCAATCAACCAGCCATCGCTTGTGGTCAAAAGTACTCGACCACCCGATTTGTCCTTATAGAATGCCAATCCTCGTGTTGTGAAACCAAACATGGCTGGACGTGGCCCTTCCCTCGTGCCTGGATCGTAGGTCCACAAAGTCTCTCCGGATTGCGCGTCGACTGCCTCCACAGCCGAATAGCGCGTTCGTATGAAGAGCCGGCCATCCACCATCAGCGGGGTTCCCTTAAACATGTCAGGAGCTTTAGCTGCGTTTCGCGCGTCTCTCACGCCTGTATCAGTTTCCGATTCCCAAACCCAAGCAATCTGAAGTTCGTCGAGGTTCTCAAGAGTGATCTGATTTAAAGGCGAATACTTGCGTGCGCCGATGTCCCCTCCATAGGCAGGCCATTCACCGAAGCTCGTTGTAAAGTCGAATGGACGTTCCGGGTCGATTACTACCTCCACTTCGTTAATGGACTCCCCTTCGGGCTCCAATTCAGAATCGATGCTGTCCTCTTCTTCGCTAGCATCCTCGGAAGTCTCAACGATTTCCTCACCTCTCGACTCTAACCATGCAACAACAATCTCGTCCACCTCCCGGCGTTCGCGTTCTTCGAGCAGCCATTGACCCCGTTCGTTCAGTGCTTCGCCACCTGACGCCGTTGCGTGGCAGAACGTACAGTCTTCTGCCCCATACTCCATGGCTTCAACGAAATACTCAGGCTGTGCAAGGACGACCCAATACCCGAATACGAAAACCGCAACCAAGCTCATCTTCAACACTCTAGTTGCCAAGCGAACCAAACTACGCTCCTTGTTCACTTGTGAGGCTTGCAAGCGATTTCCCAATAGTGTCTGTCTATGCACGATGTGCCCTTGTCAAGTACTCCGTCGAGCTCATCTCGGCGATTCTGCTACTCGTCCGCTTGAACTCACTCGTATAGCGAGTACCAATATACAAACTCTCAATCGGTTTGTGCGCATGCAATACAAGATTTACATTTCGATCATAGAGCACATCTACTGCATTGATGAAACGTTTGGTGGCCTCTTCCTTGGTTTGCGTCAATATCGGAAGGTCGTAAATCACCACCGTATGGTGTATTCGTGCAATCTCAATGTAATCAGAAGCACTTCTCGGTCCCTCGCAAAGGTCCCCGAATCGGAAAGCAACGATTCCTTCTCCACGATATACACACTCAATGGGTCGTTTGTTCACCACTAGGGGATCGGATGTGAGGTTTGAAGAATCAACGAGTGCGGCTCTATCGTCCTCAATCATTTGGCGAGTGGCTGATGTTCCAATCCGGTAGAGATCACGGTTCCGCAAAGCAATTAGCCGGTAATCGAGCTCGCCGTCCAGAGAAACGACGTCCATATGTTCTTCAATTAGTTCTATTGCTGGAATAAATCTACGCCGCTGCAAGCCGTTCTCGTAGAGCATCTTCGGAGCAATGTTGGATGTGGTAACGAGAACGATACTCCGTTCGAATAGTGCATGAAGAAGTTCGCTCAGAATCATCGCATCACCAATGTCTGAGACGAAAAACTCATCCAGGCACACCACGTTTGCTTTGCGATGTATGCCTTCCGCCACTGCCTCGAGTGGATTAGAGCTTCCAGCTACTTCTGCAAGCTTTTCGTGAACGTCTTGCATAAACCGGTGAAAGTGCCAACGCCGTTTTCTTGCAAGGGGCAAGCTCTCATAAAACCGATCCATGAGCATTGTTTTCCCGCGTCCCACACCACCCCATATGTACAGTCCTCTCTGCAATAGTGCGCCACGACGAAGAACTCGTCCGAGCATGGCTCGAATCGAAGACTTGTCCTTCTGCGCTCTCTCCATTTCGAGAGACAGTTTGTCCAGCCGATTGGCTAGAGCTTGCTGGAACACATCGAGCTTCAGTTTCGTGTCGGTGCTCAAGTAGGATTTCGCAAAGGATTTTGAATGGCTGCTAAGAATAATTGACGACGAATGTGCTTTCAGATTTCATCACTGGGTCCTTAGAAGTGACCAACGCACAAAGATTTTCCCATGAGACGCAAAGTGGTTTGAGTTCTCAAGCGAGATCCTTACGTCTCGATGATCCTGTCACCACAACAGGATCTCAATACTCCTCGTACGACCTATCCTTGAACACGTCGAATGTCTGCGCCCAACCGCCCGAGCTTTTCTTCGATTCGTTCATAACCGCGATCAATGTGATAGATTCGATTTATTGCCGTTTCCCCCTCCGCCACAAGGGCACCTATCAACAAGCTTGATGATGCACGGAGGTCCGTGGCCATAACGGGTGCACCACGAAGCTCAGCTACGCCTTTGACTAGTGCAGTCCTAGCATCCTTCAGACGGACATCTGCACCCAATCGCACCAACTCCTGAACATGCATGAACCGATTCTCAAAGATCGTCTCTGTAATCCGACTGTACCCATGTGAAACACAATTGAGAGCCATAAACTGCGCCTGAAGGTCGGTCGGGACTCCTGGATAAGCCTCCGTACGAATGTTTGTCGCGCGAGAGGCCGTGGTGGTTGCATCCAAACTAATTGTCGATTCGCTAACCTGAACTTGGTGACCAAATTCCTCCAACTTTGCCAATACTGCCACCAATATCTCGGGACAAGCATCGTGAATGCAAATGCGACCCTGCGTGGCAGCTGCCGCGATTAAGTAGGTTCCCACTTCGATTCGGTCCGGCTTCACGCGATAGGAGCAACCTCCAAGTTGACCACATCCGTTCACGGTGACTGTATTCGTGCCCTCACCTACTATATCTGCCCCCATCTGTCGCAAACATGTAGCCAACTCGACTACTTCAGGCTCGAGAGCCGCGTTTTCGATCACTGTCGTACCCCGAGCAAGTGTTGCAGCCATCAGAGCATTCTGAGTTCCTCCCACTGTAACGACGTCCATTTCAACATGTGCGCCTTCGAGACCCTTCTGACATGTTGCGATGACGTACCCGTTCGCAATGTTGATAGTGGCACCCATGAGCTCCAACGCTTTCAAATGCTGATCCACTGGTCGAGTTCCTATCGCGCACCCGCCGGGCAAAGAAACTTCGACACGACCATATCGAGCGAGCAATGGTCCCAAAACAAGAAAAGACGCTCTCATTTTTCGTACCAAGTCGTAGGGCGCTCTCAGGTTCGAAACGGAGTCGGTATCGACAGTTACGCCAAGTTTCTCATCCACACTTATCCTTGCTCCAAGATCGGCAAGCAATTCCAGCATGGTTGTGACATCTCGTAGATGAGGAAGGTTGTCCAACTGCACTGGCTTGGACGCAAGCAAAGTGGCAGCGAGAATGGGAAGCGAAGAGTTCTTGGATCCGGAGGCTCTCGTCTCACCTTGAAGTGGAATACCGCCTCGAACTAACAATTTGTCCAAGATTCTAGGTCGCCTTCATTGCGCTTTCGGGACGCTTGCAGCTATGGTCACAGCATGGAGTGAACCATTTCGAATGAGCTCGTTTAGACAGCTATATACCAGTCGTTGTCTTTCGACGGGCCGCAATCCATCAAACCGCTCCGACACCACTTTGACACTGGCGTGGTTTCCTTGCACCCCAACTTCGATTTCGGCACCTTCAAAGCCGTTTGTCAAGCGGTTCTCTATCTCAGTTTGCAAATCCATGGGACTTTCGTCAATAGTGGAGGATGTCTACGCAAACTATACCATGTAGGGATTCGATACTTGACGACATCGCCTTCTTTCATGGAAGATTGAGCTTGTCTTGCAAATCGATTGGCCATCTTCCCTACACATAGGTGGAGTCAGTCTCATCCTCTAACTCTCGCCGTGGCCGAGACTGAAATGCTTGAATTGCCACGTCTTGCCGTTCAGACTGATTGGTAAAATCGCAATTTACCCCGAGACAAGATCGAATGAGCGTGATTTGGCTGTGGGTTGTCTTGCTCGTTGTGGGATTTGTCGTGCTCGTCGTCAGTGCATCCTACTTCGTGGACGCAGCCAAGATCTCTGCACACTACCTCGGGGTCTCAGAGCTCATCATTGGGCTTACCGCCGTGTCTATCGGCACGTCCGCTCCTGAAATCCTAGTTGCCATAATGGACTCTTATACGGAGAGCCCGGATGTCGCCATTGGCAACGCCATTGGTTCAAACATCGCCAACATTGGCTTGGTACTTGGTCTCACAGCCATTGTCGTACCACTACCGTTCGAAGAACGAGTGTTGCGTAGCGAGCTTCCAATGCTTCTCGTGGCGACCTGCATCACGGCATTCTGCCTCGCCAATCTCCGTGTTGGACCCATCGATGGACTAATTTTGCTTTCGTTCCTGGGTTATATTCTCTTTCGACTTGTTAGAGATACTAGAACTACCGGGGAACTGCCCGAGGAGATTGAAAGTGAAGTCGAAGACCTAGAGCGAATGTCGCCCCTTCGGTCTTGGATTCAGTTGGCGATCGGCTTGATCTTCTTGTTGATCGCTGCAAAGGTTATCGTATCTTCCGCCGAGCACATTGCACGCACCATCGGCGTGAGCGAGATGATTATTGGACTGACCGTGGTAGCTGCTGGTACAAGTCTCCCTGAGCTAGCCGCCACAATGGCGGCTGCTTTGCGGCGTAGTCCCGAGATTGCTATCGGAAACATCGTGGGATCCAACATCCTCAATATTCTTGCCGTTCTCTCAGTGCCCGCATTACTAAACCCAAGCAACATAACGCCTATTGACTTCTGGAGAGACTTTGGGGTTATGTTCATTTTGACCATGTTGTTAGCACTATTCGCAAACGGAATAGGAGCTAAGAAAATCATTACAAGAAGTGAGGGTGTCATTTTCTTGGCATCTTATTGCTGCTACATCCTGTTGCTTTATTGGCAGGATCTATGAGCCAGTTCGACTCTCTGTCTGAAGAGCTACAAGACCGAGTTGCCAAGATACGTGCTCTGACTATCGACGTGGATGGTGTGCTTACCGATGGTCGGATTATTTACGACCAAGACGGACACAATTACCAATCGTTCGATATACACGATGGGTATGGAATCAAGGCCATACAACGCCTAGGCATCGAAATTGCAATAATTTCTGGTAGGGCGTCGCAGGCGGTGCAGAGACGAGCTTCGGAACTGGGTATTGAAAATGTTTACCAAGCAAGTGCAGACAAGACAGTTGCACTGAATGACTTCTGCACTCGTAAGTGCCTTAGCACTGAGCAGGTAGCCCATATCGGAGACGATGTTCCTGACATCTGTTTGTTTGAAATCGTGGGCGTCGCAGTTTGCGTGCCCAATGGGACCGAAATCGCGCGCAGGTCAGCAGATTTTGTTACTGCCAAGTCAGGCGGCGAAGGAGCTGTCAGAGAAGTTTGCGACTTGTTGCTCGAGGCAAATACCAGATGAAGCGAAGATTCATTGCTGCCGCAGTGATTGCCTTCATCGTAGGTGGCGGCGCATGGTTCCTATTGACGCGTATATCCTCCGAGGACGAACCATCGTCTGTTGAAAACCTGCAAGACGAACCAAACGTTCGTATTGGCAATGTGGAATTGCTCGAATACGGAGACGATGGTTCGGTCTTATACAAGGCTGTCGCTTCGGCCATGGAACACTCTCAGCATTCAGATACCGTGACACTCAACAGTATTGATGTTCAAGTAGCGCTTGAAGGAGGGGCGAATTGGAGCTTAGCGGCGTCGGCGGCGATCATTCGAAACGCAACTTCTCAGCCTGAGACCGAAGAACGAGCCAGGATTGATCTAATTGGAGATGTTCATGTGGTGAACGAGTCAGATCGGAAACCAATCTTGTCGTTGGTAGGTCGTGACCTCACCTATTACCCAAACGAGCGAATTCTCGAAAGCCAGCACCCTGTTACCATCCAAAGTGAGTCCGCTACGTTTAATGCAAACTCATTCGAATTCGACCTAAAGAGCAATGAGTTCCACCTCATAGGAAGCAAGACTAATCGTGTGGAAATTGAATACGCCCCTATTACCGTTCAGTAGCAGTTGCTGCACAGTACTTTTCCTTCTGGCGGCTCTCTGCAGTGTCGTCAACGCAGACGATTCGAATGAACAGACTCTTCGAATTTCTGCAGACGACTTCCGAGGTTCAATCAATGGAGGCGCTGTTATCACTGGGAACGTGGAATTGACTCGTGGATCGCTGAAATTGCAGGCCGACAACGTGACATTGCAAGTCGAAAATGACACGTTTCAAGGAATTGAAGCCAAAGGAAACCCTGTGCTTCTCGAAGTCTCTCTATCCACTGACGACAAACAACGGATGGTCCATGCGAAGGCAGCATCTGTGGTTTACAGCATCACTGAAGATCAGATCGAGTTCGAAGGAGATGCCAAAGTCGAGAGTGAGGAAATCACGATCACCGGGAACAAGATTCGGCTCGATGTCAGCAAGAACGAAATTGAGGCGGAGTCTCTCGATTCCGATAACCAGGTTGAAATCATCCTTCACAGCTTGGATGCGGTCAAGAAACCTACAAACGAGTAGCAATGTCAATTCGTGGATTGAGGTGATCAGACACTGTGAGCGAGTTAAGCGCTAGTCAAATATCCAAGAGGTACGGAAAGCGTCAGGTCGTTGAGAATGTGTCACTGACTGTGTCCACGGGCGAGGTTGTTGGCCTGCTGGGACCAAACGGGGCTGGAAAGACAACCTGTTTTTATTGCATCGTGGGCATCGTAAAAATGGATGCGGGATCGATAAGTATTGATGACTTTGATGCTTCCAACTCACCAATGCACGTTCGTGCACGTCGCGGGCTGGGTTACCTACCTCAGGAAGCAAGCGTGTTTCGCAGATTGAGCACCTACAAGAACATACTCGCAATCGTCGAACTTCAACGGGGTTTGAACCGAGAGGAACGGTCCGCGAGAACAAACGACCTGATGGAAGAATTTGGCCTTCAGAACGTCAGAGATACCTTGGGCGAACGTCTCTCTGGAGGAGAGCGGAGAAGGCTTGAAATCGCTAGAGCATTAGCATCGGAACCCAAGTTCATGCTACTGGATGAACCGTTTGCCGGAGTGGATCCAATCTCCGTCGCTGATATCAAGAACAATGTGCGCCACTTGACGTCACGAGGTATCGGAGTGCTCATAACAGATCACAATGTTCGCGATACGCTAGATCTGTGCGACCGAGCGTACATCGTCAACGAAGGTCATGTGATTGCGGAGGGAGACACTGCCGCTATATTGGAAAACCCGGTGGTTCGTCGTTCGTACCTCGGAGAGGAATTCAAGCTATAACGACTAAGCTGCGGTATGAAACAAACTCTCACATTCCAGCAGCGGCAACAGCTACGACTTTCACAACAACTCCAGCAGAACATCAGACTGATGCAACTCTCATCAGTCGAACTAAGTCAAGAAATTCAGACTGCATGCGAGTCCAATGTCATGCTCGACTGGGCTGATGAGTCTTCCATTAACGACGAAGCCAGTTACGACGAACCTCTCGCAGAAGACTATACCGATGACCCTCATCAAGACAGCGAAGAGCTGTTAGACGAAGATGAAGCGTCTTCTGACCAAGGCGAACTTAACGAATTGCACGAAGCTCTCGACCATGATCCCGGCATTGATCTGGACGCAGTAGATAGTTCTAGTGAACAAGAGTGGTCCGATACCTACTTGACGGACCTCGCACCTTCCACAGGCAATTTGGATCGAATGGTGCTTCAAACCTACCGAACTTCGCTCACAGACCACCTGTTCGACCAACTAGAGCAGCTCGATATGTCCGGAAACGAACTCAACTGGGCATTGAGAATTATCGAATCTCTAAGTCCGGATGGCTACCTGACAGATTCGCTACTGGACATTGCTCAGGACTCGAGTGCACACGAGATGGTAAGTGAAGAGCTACTTCTCTCCGTTCTCAAGAAAATTCAAGAGCTGCATCCTCCTGGAATTGGAGCTCGGAATCTGAGGGAGTGTCTACTAATTCAGCTTCTAGATACTCACGCCATGGACCCCGTTGAGAAATTGGCATTCCAAGTGGTTGACGAGTGTTTCGACGAACTAACCAGCCGAGACTTCAGTTCGCTGGAGCGCATGACAGGATCAAGCCGAGAGTCACTGAATGAGGCAATTTCTTTCATTCAGACTCTAAACCCGAGACCTGGAGCGGAATTTTGTGATGTGGAGGACAACTACATAATTCCTGATGTATTCGTACGGCACATTGATGGCGAATGGGTTGTCGACATCAATGACGACGCAATACCCTCAGTGCGAATCAATTCGATCTACGCGCAAGCCGTGAGCGAAGCCACCTCTAAGGAGCAACGATCCTTTCTAAGAGCCCAACTTCGAGATGCTAAAGTTCTTCTTGACGGATTGAAGCACCGTTCGTCCACGTTATTGAAGGCGGTTACAGCAATAGTCGAGGAACAACGAGCTTTCTTTGAGAAAGGAGAATCGTTCATGCGACCCTTGCTGAGATCTGATATTGCGTTGATGCTAGGCGTGCACGAATCCACAGTCTCCCGAATCACAATGCGCAAGTACATGTCATGTCCGCGCGGAGTTTTTGAACTCTCTTACTTCTTTTCAAGTCATGTTCACACCGTGCAAGGAAACGAAATATCCAGTCGAGCAATCAAAGCACTCATTAGGCAGTTCACTGACGAAGAAGATCCTTCAAAACCTCTATCTGACAGCAGCATCGTGACTTTGTTGCGAGACAAAGACATTCGAATCGCACGGCGTACGGTGGCAAAGTATCGCGAGTCATTGTCTATTCCGCCCTCCAAAGCACGACAAATATCTATCTAAAGTGGCGACCAGGTCGTATTGGTCATATTTGACTGTAAGATATTTGTAAGAACTAAACGTAAAGATTAAGGGGACAAGGATGCAACTCGACATCACTGGCAAACACGTCGATATCAACGAACGGCTTCGATCCAATATCAAGAAGAAGCTGTCTCGAATCGAACGCCACTACGATCAGATTACAACTGTACGAATGATATTGTCAGTCGACAAGATACAGTATCGTGCTGAAGCCACCGTGCACGTAAACGGTAACGAGTTATTTGCCGATACACGGGCACCAGATATCCTGTCAGCCATCGACTCTCTGGTGAACAAACTTGATCGACAGGTCATTAAGCACAAGGAAAAGTCCACTCGACATCGTGATCGCGCGGCACATCGCTAAGCTAGACATCGAGATTGCGAATACCGCAAGTGATAGATTTTGAACAAATCCTGAAACCCGAAACAGTCGAGATTATCGAAAAGTGTGAGTCGCGTAAGTCGATCCTTGAAATAGCTTCTTGCCTGCTCAGCCAAAACCAAGAGGAGTTGGATAGACGTGGTCTCCTAGAGAAATTCATCGAGCGGGAGGAACTAGGAAGTACAGCTTTGGACGATAGTGAGATAGCGATTCCCCACTGTAGACACGAACGCTGCACAGCTCCCTCCGCTGCACTCCTACGAGTCAATACAGCAGTTCCCTTTGGACAAGAGGAACAAGTGAGGCTTATTGTTGCTCTCGTTGTACCAAAGGAAGCCTCGAAAGATCACCTGGACATTCTGAGAACCATAGCGTTGGTATGTAGCGCTTCCTCAAATCTCACCCAACTCCTGGCGGTTCAGTCTTCGTCGGACCTGTATTCGACATTCATTAGATGCGCACAAGAAGTGAGTGCGAAATGAGGTTGTACATAATCACTGGAAGGTCGGGGTCCGGAAAGAGCACTGTCTTGCATGCTCTTGAAGATGAAGGATTCATGTGCATCGACAACTTCCCAGCCCGGCTGCTGGAGAAATTTGTCGAAGATACCTCAGAAGAGCAGACTACCCAGAACTTCGCCGTTTCAATCGATGCCCGAAGCCCTCCAACTGCATTAGATCAACTACCAAGCATCTTGAAGTCTGTGGCACGAGACGACTTCACCCCTCGGGTAATCTACCTCGATGCTAGCGGTCCTGTTCTCGTCAAGCGATTCAGTGAGACCCGTCGGCGACACCCACTAGAGAAAACCGAAACGGATCTCCGGCAAGCAATCGACTTGGAGTCCAAGTTGCTACGTCATCTGGCTGAAATGGCAGACCTGAAAATTGACACTACGCAATGGTCAACCCACGACTTAGTGCTCATGACTAAGGAGAGACTCGTAGATGCGGAAGAGAGAAGCGTTTCCTTGTTGTTTCGATCCTTCGCTTACCGGAACGGAGTGCCAGTGGATGCCGATTTTGTCTTCGACCTCAGGTGTCTCCCAAACCCACATTGGGAAACTGGTTTGCGCGAGCTATCTGGATTGGACGCACCCGTCAAGGAGTTCTTCGCGCGGCATGAAATCGTCGATCAGATGCATGATCAGCTTGTGGGATTTCTGCACGAATGGTTGCCAGAATTTGAAAGACAGAACCGTGTCTACATGACGGTGGCTACGGGATGCACCGGTGGAAGACATCGCTCCGTCTACATGGCCGAACGCCTGGCTAATGCGTTTCGCGACGCATATCCGAATGTTCTTGTTCGACATCGAGAGCAGCATGAGTCCCTCTCATGACAACCGGCAAAGTCTTGATCGTCAACAAGCTTGGGCTGCACGCTCGAGCAGCTGCCAAGTTCATTCAGCTAGCCAAGTCGTTCCCGTGCGCTATCCAACTCGGTCGCTCTGAAGATTCCCTAGTCAATGGCAAAAGCATCATGAACATCATGACGCTGACTGCGGAGGAAGGTACCGAGCTCGTTCTGGTAACCGAAGGTGACGAAGCGGAACAGGCGTTTCTAGAATTGACCGACTTGATCAAAGATCGCTTCGGAGAAGACGAATGACCTCCGTAGTTCTAGTTTGCGGCTACGGTCATGGACTCCACCAATAGAGAACCCGTCCGGATACTGTTACGTAGATCTACATCGTCTCCAAATGCGACTAGTCGCATAAACATGTCGTCCAACTTTCCTGCGATGGTGAGTTCATCTACGGCGTGGGCAAATTCTCCGTCCACAATCCAATAGCCTGCCGCTCCTCTCGAGTAGTCTCCCGTGACAATATTTACGCCTTGACCCATCAACGATTGCACAAGTAGCCCGGTGCCCATTTGCTTAAGAATGTCTTCAATCGGTTGGAGATCCGCTTCCACGGTTAGATTGCACACACCTGAGGCATTGCCCGTCGTTGGCATGTCGAGATGCCGACCCGAATAACTACTGAGAACATAGTTGCGCACCACACCGTCTTCAACGAAAGGCTTCTCGGTTGTTGCAACTCCTTCCGAGTCATATGATCGACTTCCGAGCGCACCCTTCAAGTGAGGATGTTCTCGCAAAGTCAATGCATCCGTAGCAATTTTCTTGTTCATCGAATCGAGCAAGTATGACGACTTCAAGTATTGCGCTCTACCTCCAAGACCACTTATTAGGTGTCCAATCACACCACTTGCTATTCCGCGATCGAAGAGCACGGGATACTCGCCAGTTGGTATTGGGCGGGGATCCAATTTCTTCAATGCTCGGTTGGCCGCAGTCTCCCCGACGCTAGTGGGAGAATCTAGTTCGGCTGCGTTTCGACTCGTCGAATACCAGTAGTCGCGCTGCATTCCGTCGCTGTCTTTCGCAATCACGTCCGCCAGCATGTTGTATCGGGATTCGCGTTCCGCATGGATAAAGCCCAAACTATTTCCATATGCCGTGCAAGCCGAGGCAGCGCCGATACGAGAACTGTCGCACTTAAAGATCCTTGAGTCGACGCTCTCCGCCGAGGACTCCACAATTAATGCGCTCTCCTTCGCCTCATCGACATCCATTGGGCGAGGATGGTAGAGATCCAAATCCGGAAATTCTGTCGCCAATCGATCAGGATCCGCCAATCCACTATAAGGATCAGGTTCGGTATATCGAGCGATGTTCACGGCAGCTTCCACCGATTCACGAATAGAGTCGTCGCTGATGTCGGTGGTTGAGGAGCTGCCTTTTTTGTTTCCAAGATATACGGTGATTCCAAATCCGCGGTCCCGACTAAACTCCACGGTCTCTAGGTCGCCCGAACGAACGACAACGGACAAGCCAATGTCGTCTCCCGCGGCTACTTCTGCAGCCGTAGCTCCTTGTCGCTTAGCTTCGGCAAGGATTCTCTCTACAAAACCCTTGAGCGACTCTTCATCTTGTCTCGTATGTGGTTCTTGAAAGTCCACGCCAGGCTGAATTTCCCCCTTCGTCGTATTCACGTCGAAGTTCCTCCTACAGTGATTTCGTCAACTTTCAGTGTGGGTTGACCCACGCCGACCGGAACTCCTTGTCCTTCCTTACCACAAACACCAACTCCGCGATCCAACTCAAGATCATTTCCTACCATTGATACCCGAGTCATGATTTCAGGACCATTACCAATAAGAGTTGCACCGCGAATTGGTGAGGATTTCTTGCCGTTTTCGATCAGATACGCTTCCGTCGCGGAAAACACAAACTGGCCAGATGTGATATCGACCTGTCCCCCTCCAAACGCGACTGCGTAGACACCAAAATCCACGCTCTTAATAATTTCTTCCGGATCGCTCTCTCCTGCCAACATAAATGTATTAGTCATACGAGGCATGGGTTGATGAGCATAGGACTCTCGACGTCCGTTTCCGGTGCTGGAAGTTCCCATCAGTGCGGAATTGAGCTTATCGTGCATGTAGCCCTTGAGCACTCCATCTTCGATCAGAACGGTCTTCTGCCCGGGAGTGCCCTCGTCATCCATCGACAAAGAACCGCGTCGATTGGGTATCGTCGCGTCGTCAACGATGGTGCACAATGGAGATGCCACTTGTTGACCAATTCGGTTGGAGAATGCGGACGTACCCTTGCGATTGAAGTCGCCCTCCAATCCATGTCCAACGGCTTCGTGCAACAGAACACCGGGCCATCCCGGTCCCAGAACCACCTGCAAGGGACCAGCTGGTGCATCGATGGCATCCAGATTCACCAACGCTTGGCGTACAGCCTCGCGAGCGAAGTCCTCGGCATTTTCGCCTTCAAAGAGCCACTTTAGGTCGTGTCGACCACCCCCGCCGGACATTCCTTGCTCGCGACGGCCATTCTGTTCTGCGATCACAGACACACTAAACCGTACTAGCGGGCGAACATCGCCGTTGCTAATTCCGTCACTTGAATATATGAAGACTGATTCATGCGTCGCGGCAATTCGAACGGAGACTTCCTTAACCCTCGGATCCAAGCTACGAGCGAAGCGGTCAATCCGTGACAGCAATGCCACTTTGTCGTCTTGTGAAACAGAAGTTATGGGATCCGAAGTTCCATAGAACATCGGTACATCTCGGGTCGCCTCGACATGAGCAACCTTACCGCTGCCTTGTCTTGCAATTGACTTTGCTGCGCTTGTGGTTTGCTCGAGAACTTCAGGGCGTATGTCGTCGGCATATGCAAACCCGCTCTTCTCGCCGCTAATGGCTCGCGCACCGACGCCTCTGGATACTGAAAAGCCGGCATCTTTGACCATGCCTTCCTCAAGCGCCCAGGATTCGTTGCGGAAACTCTGAAAGTACAGTTCTCCGCGATCGACTTGACGCGACATCATTCGCCCCATCAAGTCTTCTAACTTGCTGTCCGTAATGTCGCTGGCATCCAACAATTGATTCTTTGGATTTGCCATTTGAGTGTCACTCATTGTTTTCCTCTCCTTCTACAACCTCTCCGTTTTCCGGGTTGTTTTCGTTCTCGCTATCCAAGCTGTCTCGAAACAAGCCCACGAACTGAATATTGGGATCATCCAATGATCCCGTCACACGATACTTCATGCTTGCCATTCGATCCAATTGTCCTTCAAATATCTTCTTACCTACTAATGCGCTGATGACAGCAACAGGATTTGCTGTGGCAATTCCAATCCACCAAGGCAAGCTACTCGACAGTGGCAAGGTTACTACAACCTCTATAGCAAGTGAGTCGTTGTTCAAGTCCATGGTTCCCGCAAGAAGAATGTCTGACCCAGTAGTCTTAATGTGCAATGGCTCGTCAATACGCAAGATCCCGTCTTCAGTTTGAACGTCAAACAAAATGCGATTGAAACTTGTCCCCTCACGAAACACGTCCTTGAAATCCAGTTGCAGCCGTTGCAGTACTACTGCAAAATTCAATAGTCCGGCGATCCGTAGCGCTCCGCCCCCTGCATTGACGTCCAGGAATCTCCCTTCATCCAGATCTCCTTCTAGCGATCCCGTCGTGTCATAAAGTTCAAACATAAGAGGAGACCCTGGCCATTTGAGGTCCACCTCCGCAGTGAGCGCTTTGCTTTCGACGTTAGGGTCGTAATCCCATTGTGGCAAGACATCATGAAGCTCATCGGTTCGAACTGTTCCTACAAATCTTGTAGTGTTGTCTACAGTGTTCCATGTAATCCCGCCTGTTTCACTTCCTTCAATCCGAAGCCCCCTAACACTGCCATTGAGTTCCGAGACTCTCAACTCTTGCTCGTGAATATCGATGAACATGCTCCAGGACCCGAAGCTGGCCTGTTGTTGCTCTTGGTCGATCAGCGCAATGTCTTCGATTCTTAAGTTCATGGTTGGGATCCAATTCAAAATTTCTGGAGAAAACGGATCGCTCGTTCTGGATTCTTGCACTTCTAGTTGGATTCGATCTACTTCCACAAGAATTGGTTCTTGCCCTGACTTCGTCACGCTACCTTCCAATTCGTTGGACTTGACGGTCAGGTCAATCTCGGTTTCCGAATAGATTCCGTCCACTACTACATCTGAAAACGTGAGATCCTGCACCTCCACTCGATCTACCGTTAGTTCTTTCAGATTGACTTGCGCTGGCAAATTCAGCTCGTTTTCCCCACCAGGGGAGCTGAACCTAAACGAATCTAAGTTACCCGAAACGAGCAGTCCGACATCTTCTGGACCGTACTCCAATGGTGGTACATTCAATCCAATGCTTCCGTGCAAGCCACCGTCCCCGCGCATACTAAACACGGAGGAAATCGCGCCAGACTCGAAGTGTACAAGTGGGACGTCTTCGAGTTCAATCCGAACTCTGGTAGGCTGTGTTGTTTCTGCTCTCTTGCCAATCGGTTCGGGTAGTTTGAACTCTATTCCGGCCAACGAACTCTCGACGACGATAAGAGAGGTATTCGACCCGTTCATTGAGAGTTCCATGTTCAAACGAAAATCAGACTCACCTTCGGCTACATCTTCAATCCATTCGCCTACATAGGGAACGACGTTGGTAGGTGTAAACCGACTTTCTAGTTGAACTCTCAGTGTGGAGTCGATGGCGGAAGAGTTCGAACTAATCTCGATTGATCCTGCATTTCCAAAAAATGATCCCTCCAAATCACGACTTGATACATTGAACGGCGAAGAGTACAGAATGCTTCCGGACAGTTGTGCGATGTCGATGCTCGGCGAGTCCAAGGTCAGTGATGTATCGTCAAACGCCAACCTGACACCGACTAGCGGTTGGTCGTGGTCCCTTCGAAATTGCAAGGTGGATTCAACGTCCACCTGACCATCTGCGATGATCTGGCTGAGATCCAGTCTGGCCAATTCTGCTAATGGAGTACTTTGTACATAGTCCAGCAACAAGGCTGCAGGCGCATCAGCCACAAAATTTATAAGTACATCGCCATCATCGAGCGAAACGCTGACATCTCCTGAATTCACAAGTACGCCAGCCGTATGACAGGATTCCAAATCGACGTCGAGTGAGTCTCTTGTCAACAACACTTTTCCTCTCACATCGTCCAAATGAGGCCATTCTTCATGGAATCGCGCAACTACTTGATCGAGATTGACTCGCGCCTCAAAAACCCGGGAACTTTGTGGGTCATCTGACTGTTGGACGTTGTGGTAGACGGCTGCAATATCATGAAGAACTCCTTGCTCAATGTTGTCTCCCAACCACACCCGAATTGCAGCGTCTGTCCCACGTGGAACAAACTGCTGGAAGTTTGGGACAGCTAGCTCAATAGCCTCCGCGACGAGTCCAATCGATGATCGACCTGTTTGGTAATCGGTAGAGAAACCCAAAATCCCCGAAATCTCTTGTCCATCGTAAGAGGCACCGGCAATGGCTAGACGGACTCCAATATGGTTCCTGCTCAATCCAAGGAGCATTGATCCGTCGATGTCCGAAAAAGACCGGGACTGTTCAAACCACTGAGGAAACTCAACAGCTAAACTCGTTGAGAGCGGCATCAGAAGAAGATCGCGGTTTCGTCCAAAAATCTCTAACTGCGGAATGTCGACGCCGGGAATTGCGTTGTAGGGGTGGGTTTTGAGGTCAGTCGCAGTGGCTTGTAGAACAAGATCATTGGAGTCATGCCGCAACTGCAAGTCTTGTAGTTCACCTTCGAGTTGGAGTCCCGTAATCCATGCGACTCCAGGATGCGCGGGGTCTCCAAATCCTCTAACCAACGAGACTAGATCCTTTGTATTTATGCGTTCGGCCCAAGCGTGATTCAATCGAGGAGAACCATGGCTTGTAAATTTCAAGCTGGAAAGTTCTGTGCCCTCTACGCCACTCGCGAACGAAGCATCTTCTAGAACGCCATGAATTTCATCCTTAATCAAATTCAAAACGAGTTTGCCCCTTAGTGAGGCCGAAGATGAAGGTTGATTTCCCGTGTGAATCTCGATGTCACAAAGACCTTTTCCAAGTCCGTTTCGTAACCTAACATCAAGACTTACGTTCAACTCCAAGTCTTGAACGTAGGGAGCATTCCAAGCTCGAGGAACAAATTCAAACTGATGTGCGCTTACATGTAACGTCTCGATAGTGTCGGAAAACAAAAATGATGTCTTTCGATTGGAATAGTGAAGAACTAATCCGCAATCTTCACACGATCCCTCGGTCTTTAAGTCGATTCGAACATTCTTCTGTGCTCCCACTGTTTGGGACTGCACCCTACCTTCAATGGTTTGAGTAGAGCCGTGTGCCGATGTGCTAGTTGTAAAGCTGAAATCAAGGTTTCGCGAATGAAGAAGAACGTCAAAAGCACCTAGACCTGCCACCACTGAACCCGGATTAGAGGTGGGGAGTTCGAGTTCCCCGAAGTTCAGCTCAAACTGAACATGGGATGCCGATAAGTTTGAAAGCGAGAACTGATTTCTCCACAACGAAAGAATGACATCGAGCTCGAGCTCTACGTCTTGGGCGAAGAGACCCGCTGCTTCGACCTTGTCGAAAGTAATAACTGGGTTTAGTCCTGACCAACGAATCCCAATGCCCTCAACACTCAATCCGTGTGCTACGAGATATTCATTGATCCCCTCATCATGGTTTGGTACATACCAAGCGAGGATTCGTCCCAAGACACACATCAATGCAAACACAGCCGTTAACGTTGTAACCGTGAGAAAAAACACGCTGCGAAGACTAAATTTCAAAACTCCCCTCGACGGTTCGGTTCGACGTCCTGAACTATTGGATTCTTGATCTTCAAGTGACCCTCACACTTGACCCAAGACAAGAGACAGGGACTCAATGAATAGGCCTGCTTATGAGAAAGAGACGTCTGTGTCTTCGACGTAAATCCATCTGTCGAGAATGACCGCGACAACGAACCAGAAAGCCAGTGACGCAACAATTGACCACGGCATCAAAACGATCAAACCTTGCACGGGATACTCCACAAACTGCATGACTATTAGACGCACAATCTCGGCAAATATCACCACCCCAAGCAGACCTAAAAGCTGATAGCCAACAATTGGTCGATTCGAACGGCGTGGAAGGTTTAGTCCGACCAGCACGACCACACACAAGATTAAGCCGTTCAATCCGAACGGTTCCGCATACAGAACATCGAACAGAAATCCAAACAACCAGGCCACCAATACCGAAAAATTGGTAGGCAAATTGGTAGCCCAGTAATAGCAGACCAACAACGCGAAGTTTGGTGTGAAATAGGTCAAGACATCAGGCGCGAAGTGAGGTAGATCAACCATCGTCAAAACCAGCGCAACGACGAGCGAAATTGAGAATCCGACGTTATTCCTCGGCAACTTCACTAGTTGCTCCACCCACGACAACTTGCAGCCAAGTGCGACGATGCATCGCAGCAAGTGGCTCCACGAGTACACGCATTTCTACACCAGATGCTTCTGGTTCTATCGAGGTCACAACGCCTACAGGATACCCGCGCGGATAGACACCACCTAAGCCCGATGCAACAAGTAGGTCACCATTCTCAATGTCAGCAGTTACTTCTGCGTGTTCCAAGACAAGCTCGGACGAGTTCCCCACCCCCGTGATTACGGCATGTGTACCTGACCGTTCTACAAGAACTGGAACTGCAATCCTGCGATCTGTTATGAGAATCACTCGGCTGGTCGATGGCAATGATTCAACCACTTGGCCATAAATTCCGGTACTGTCCAAAACAGCCATACCGTCCTGCACACCATGCGTCCTACCGCGATTAATCAATATTTCATTCCGACCTGGCACAGCAATGAGTGCACTCAATTCAGCGGTCACTAAAGTCAGGTGTGGGCTGCGCTGCACTAGCGCCAACGCGTGCCTTAATTCCGAATTCTCTCTAGCTAAAGAGTCATAGCGACGATTCTTGACTACAGCATCCTGGTACTCACGTTCTCGTTCCCGCTGCAAGTCCAAGAGTTCTTGGCGGTCTTGGATGTACGAGGATGAGTACGACATCCAACGTCCCGGCGCATTTACGCCACCATAGAGACCGTTAGTTACCCAAGTCATCAATTGTCGAGGCACGCCAAGGAACTGCCCGCTCAGGTCCGTCACTACCAACGCGATGGATACGAGGATGAGCAAGACAAAGGTTGTTGGCGTACTAAAACGCTTTCTCGCGTCTGTGGCCAATCTAGATCACACGGTTAGGTGAGTTCTTTGTGCTCAGAGGCTGCAGCACTCATTGGTCAAGTTGGGGTCTACCAATTTGCAAAAAGCTGGAGCTCACATCACGGGTTGAGCGTGAGTAGTTCTATGTGGTCTGAGTCTAAGATCTTGCCGCATCCCTCCGCGACACAAGTGAGCGGCTTTTCAGCCACCATTACGGGTAACCCAGTCTCTTGTTGCAACAGTTCATCAAGACCATGAAGGAGAGCTCCACCTCCAGTCAGCATGATTCCACTTTCCGCAATGTCGGCGGAAAGTTCCGGAGGGCATCGTTGTAATGCCGCACGGACTGCTTCCATGACCTGCTGCGTTGCGACGTGCAGAGCTTCGATCATGTGATCACTGTTGAGCACGAATCTACGAGGAACTCCCGCTGACAAGTGATGACCCGTCACTGTCATTTCCTTTACTTCATTTACAGAAACGGCAGTTCCGATTTTCTTCTTGATTAGTTCTGCGGTGGATTCACCAATTACACATCCTTCTTTCTGGCGAACATAAAGCATCACAGCATTATCAAACGCATCGCCACCGACACGAATGCTCTCAGACACAACGACGCCGCCCAAGGCCATGATTGCAATATCCGTAGTTCCTCCCCCTATATCGACAACCATGGAGCCTCTTGCGTCTTGGATGTTCAGATTCGCGCCGACGGCGGCGGCCAATGGCTCTTCGATGAGAAACACCTCTCGTGCGCCGGCAGATTCGACCGAGTCGCGAATCGCTCGCTGTTCAACCTGTGTCGACCTGCATGGAATACACACTAGAACTCGTGGACTGCCAGCAAAAAATTTCCCTCCAATTGCCCGGCCGATAAAGTAGCGAAGCATCTTGCTTGTTACAGTGAAATCCGCGATTTGACCGTCCTTCATTGGACGAATTACGTCAATTTCCTTCGGAGTTTTGCCCAGCATCGACTTAGCGTTAGTGCCCACAGCAGCAACTTGCTTGTCGCCTGGACGAATAGCCACAACTGAGGGCTCGTTTAGGACAATGCCTTGGTTCTTAATAAAGATCAAGGTGTTCGCCGTGCCCAAGTCGATGGACATGTCCGGGGAAAAGAGGCCGCGTATTGCTCTCAACATCTACATGTCTCTTAAATGTAAGGGAATTCCAAGTATCGACGGATTGTAGCACTACAACTGTGAGCTTGCAGCAATTCCAATCAAATCGGGATCACTACTGAATATACCGCTCAACTCGCCCCGTAGTGGGAGGAATTTCCGGTTAAATCGAAGAAAGTGTATAAGCAAAAAACCATGTCTTCAAGAGCTAGGGAGCGTTCCTGTTATTGTGGAGCAAAGAGAGAGAAAACTCTGCAACTCGCCGTCTTCAGGCTTTATTCGAGTGTACAAATCACTATTGAAACGGAAGGTGCTCTTAATACTTGTGCCATAGCACTAGAAATACACTCAAAGAATAGAATACGCGCACTCGAAACGCGGTTGTCAACTGAGTGTTGTTCGCCAGTTCACAGGCAGCATACACTGCAAGTGAGGCATCGCGAACCAGATAGAGTAACGAGACCATCATCCAGTTTTCCCCTGTAGTTTGTACACCATGGACGACGCAACACTCGCAAGACTTGGACACCTGAGTCGAATTCTCTTGAAAGACGAGGAACAGGCCGCTTTGCTTCAAGATTTACGCACTATATTGCGATTCGTCGACGAAATAAAGTCCGTGCCAACGAAAGACGTGGAGCCGTTGGCGCATCCTCTCGATACTGTACAAGCCTTGCGCAATGACTCTGTAATCGATGACATAGAACGAGACAAGTACCAACAAGTCGCGTCACAGACCGTGGATGGGTTCTACGTCGTCCCCAAAGTCATCGACTCCTAATGGACACTATCCAATCAATCAAGCAATTGTGCGATCTAATGGACACACGACAAGCTAGCTCGTATGAAATCACGAGTGAGTACTTGGCTCGCATCCGTCGCATCGATAAGCAACTCAATAGTTTTGTCTCCTTGCACGAAGAAGCGGCATTACGTGCCGCTAGATTGGCTGATAAGAACAGAGCTTGTGGGCGAATAAAGCCTTTGACGGGCATTCCAATAGGTCACAAGGACGTTTTTTGTGTCAAGGGAGAGAGGACTTCCTGTTGTTCGCGAATGCTTGAGTCTTTCGTAGCTCCTTACAGCGCAACAATCGTTCAAAACCTTGAGGATGCCGGTGCGGTCAGTCTGGGCAAGACTAACATGGATGAATTCGCAATGGGCTCGTCCAATGAGACAAGCATTTTCGGTCCTGCCCGAAATCCTTGGAACTTAGACCGTGTACCTGGCGGCTCTTCGGGCGGTTCGGCCGCCGCTGTGGCTGCCTGCATTGCTCCAGCGTGCACGGGGTCAGACACTGGAGGTTCTATTCGCCAACCCGCCTCTTTTTGCGGAGTGACAGGATTTAAGCCTACATATGGAGTCAACTCGCGTTTTGGAATGGTTGCATTCGCATCGAGTCTTGATCATCCGGGAACTCTTACACGTAGTGTGGAAGATGCCCGAATAATGTTTGACGCAATGTCGGGCCAAGACCTCCTCGATTCTACGAGTTCACGAGCACCGGCCTCATCCAACACGTCAGCTGCTACGCGAATGACACTTGGCTACCCTACTTCATTGTTCTCTGATTTGCCTTTTTCGATTACTAACGCTCTCGAAGAGGCTCGAAAGATCCTGGAAGGTCAAGGGAACACCATCATTGAGATTGATCTTCCGCATTTCGACAACGCAGTTGCCGCCTACTATGTAATTTCATGTGCCGAGGCATCCGCAAACCTCGCTCGCTATGACGGAATCCGTTACGGGCATCGAAGCATGCATGGTTCAACATTCGACTCACTATGCGAGCACTCACGGAGCGAAGGCTTTGGACAAGAAGTCAAACGCCGAATACTTACCGGGACCTTCGTACTCTCTGTGGGACACTACGACGCTTACTATGTCAAAGCACAGAAAGTTCGAAGGTTGATTCGAGACGACTATCTTCGAGCATTCGAGAAAGTCGATCTCATACTCTCACCCGCATCTCCGACGACGGCATTTCGGCTGCACGCCTTGGATCGAGAACCAACGGAAATGTACAAACAAGATCAATTTACCGTTCCTGTAAATATGGCTGGGCTACCTGCAATGAGCATTCCATGCGGCTTCGCGGAAGAACTGCCAGTTGGTTTTCAAATGATCGGTCCACACTTTGGCGAGTCAAGACTATTCTCCCTCGGCGTGCAGTTTCAGACCCTCACCGACTGGCATCTTAAAGCTCCTAACGTTCTCGCATGAACTTCTCATCGAAATGGGAACCTGTGATTGGATTGGAGATTCATGTCCAACTGAACACTCAGTCCAAATTGTTTTCCACATCTCCCGCACAGGTAAACTCTGATCCGAATGTACATGCCAACATCGTCGATCTCGCAATCCCCGGAACGCTTCCCGTACTCAATAGAAAAGCTTTGCACAAAGCAATCATGTTCGGAGTCGCAATATCTGCACGTATTTCGAAAACGTGTAGATTCGAGCGCAAGAGCTACTTCTATCCGGACTTGCCCAAGGGGTATCAAATTACACAACTGTCGGACCCGATTGTCGGAAAGGGATCAATAGATGTCCTTACGGAAGGCAAGAGTGCAAAGACGGTTGGGATTACACGAGCTCATTTAGAAGAAGATGCTGGAAAATCGGTGCATGATCGGATTGCGAACACGACGGCAATCGACCTGAACCGCGCAGGTACTCCGCTCTTAGAAGTAGTTACGGAGCCCCACCTAAATTCACCCTCTGAAGCCGCCTCATGCTTTCGCCAACTCCACACACTAGTTACTTGGTTGGGAATATGTGACGGAAACCTTAATGAAGGGTCCATGCGTTGCGACGCAAACGTCTCCGTACGCCAACGTGGAGACAAAGCCCTGGGAAATCGCACGGAAATCAAGAATGTCAACTCGTTTCGGTTTGTCGAGCGTGCACTCCACTATGAAATCGAGCGGCACATTGCGCTACTTGAACAGGGTGAGAGCGTGGAACGAGAAACTCGGCTATATGATGTGGAGCGGGACGAAACTCGTCGCATGCGCGGAAAGGAATACTCGGACGACTATAGGTACTTTCCCGATCCTGACTTGCTACCCGTCGCTGTCTCAGAGGATTTGGTAGAGTCCATTCGTCGATCGATGCCCGAACTACCACACGTTCGTCGAGAACGCTATGTAAGCCAATTGGAATTGGACCATGGCATCGCGGCACTCCTCACGCGGGACCGAGAAACATCAGAATACTTCGAGAGAGCTAATAGAGTTACAGGCAACGCCCGACTCGTTGCGAATTGGATCTTGGGAAATGTTGGTTCGATATTGAATCGAGACGAATTAACTATCGAAGAGTTTCCCTTAAGTCCAGAAGCACTCGGAAAAATCCTCAGCCATGTAGACGACGATGAGTTGTCGGACGCCATGGCCAAGCAAGTATTCGATCAAGTTCTAGCGCACGGTAATTCTGTAAACGAAGCCCTAGATAGAGTGCGACAGACACAGATTTCTGGCAGCGGAGAATTGCGAAAAATAGTACAGACCGTATTAGACAACCACCCAAATCAAGTAAAACAACTGTCTGAGGGCAAATCCAAGGTCTTGGGATTTCTCATCGGTCAAGCGATAAAGATGTCTCAAGGAAAGGCAGATCCCAAACAGTTGAGCGAGATTTTCCGGGAGCTCACTTCGTCCTAGTCCAGCAATCTGGAATGACAAATGAAAGAAAAAGTTGACGCCGTAATAGTTGGTGCCGGGCCCTGCGGATTGTTCCAAGTCTTCGAGCTTGGTCTCCTAGGCATGACTGCGCATGTTGTGGATGCCCTTCCCAACATCGGCGGACAGTGCTTCGAACTGTACCCTGACAAACCCATTTACGACATACCAGGTATTCCCGTTTGTTCCGCAATGGAACTCGTGGATCGATTGCTTGAGCAGATCAAGCCTTTCGATCCTGTCTTTCATCTCGACCAGCAAGTAACAGAGCTCAGCCCCACAGAGAACAACCGATTCAATGTAAGAACTGGCAAAGATGTTGAATTTGATTCAGCTGCTGTTGTTATTGCTGGGGGAGTTGGTTCATTTCAGCCACGTGCCTTGAGAATCCAAGGAGTCGAACGCTTTGTGGACAAGCAGGTTTTCTATCGAGTCCAAGATGTGACACTCTTTCGGGATAGGGATGTAGTCGTACTTGGCGGAGGAGACTCGGCTCTCGACTGGGCAGTTGAATTGGTCGAGGATGTTCGTTCATTGACTCTTGTTCATCGGAGTAAGGATTTTCGTGCGGCAGAAGCAACAGTAGAGAGAATGAAGCAATATGTCGCCGACGACAAGATGCGATTTATGGTCGGTAACGCCACGGATCTCACAGTCAACGACAACCGCATGACCGAAGTCCACATCACACAACCTAACCGCGAGGTGGAACGTTTGTCCGCGGAATATCTCCTAGTCTTCTTCGGATTGTCTCCTCGTCTTGGCCCGATAGCAACTTGGGATTTGGGACTACAACGCAACCAAGTGATCACAGACACGGAAAAATTCGAGACTAACATTCCAGGCATTTACGCTATAGGAGATATCGCCGTGTATCCAGGAAAGAAAAAGCTGATTCTTTCGGGTTTTCACGAAGCTGCATTGGCAGCATTCGCAATTAAGGAGCGGCTCAACCCGGGCGAGAAAGTCCACCTTCAATATACGACTACAAGTACTCTCCTGCAAGAGAGGCTCGGTGTTAGTAACGCGGAGCGCAATTAGGTTATCGGAAGACCACTCATTAGAGGGTTATTTCCCAAGTAAAGGTTGAGAATTGGGTTCGCCACCCAAAGTTGGGCACAACCCGACTTAGCTAGGTCAATCCGTTTCTTGTTGGATTACGACAAATTGATTGGCTTCAAAGTCTCCTAAGGACTCAGACTGTCCGTCAGGCCAACGAACTTCCAAGTCTGTTATGGCTTCGTGATTACCAAGCCCAATGTGTACACGCGCATCGCTGGATGACATGAAACTCCCATCCCTAGAAACCATCTCGTAACGACTTTCGCCCGCGACACTGTACTTGAGGGTTGTGCCCAGCGCGGAACTGCCATTTCCATTTCTAAGGTCTAGTGACAGCCAATTTCCGCTGATTTTGATGTTGTTGAGCAACAGGTATGGCGGTGCATCTCGGTTCACAACAACCAGGTCCAGTCCACCATCGTTGTCTATGTCTCCCACAGCACAACCTCGACTTGTGTGGATTAGCTGACTCGCCCTCAAATTTCCCAGAGGTACTTCGACAAATGAACCTTCTTCTTGCCCAGCAAAAAGCAGGTTTTGTTCAGCATAAATGTCTCCAGTACGCAAGTCGCTCGGGTAGACACCTCCATTGGCGACATAGAGGTCAGTCTTTCTGTCATTGTCAAAGTCTTCGAGAACAACACCCCAACGTGTATACCTGCTAGTTGCGGTGTTCAATCCAGTTTTGCTTGTGACGTCGGAAAAGTAGGTACCCTCATTTCGAAAGAAGGTGTCGGTTTCACCGACGAGATTCACAACAAGCAAGTCGAAGTCGCCGTCGTGGTCGTAATCTTTGGTTGCGACTCCCATCCCTGCCTTGACCAGTCCATAACCATCCGCTGCTACGCCGTACGACTCTGCGGCATTTACGAACCTGAGATTTCCTCGGTTAATCCACAGTTCATTGGGAGTACGATCATTCGCCACGTAGAAGTCCATCAGCCCATCTGAGTTGAAGTCCGCACTGACCACACCAAAGCTGTGTCCAGATTCCTTGTTGATTCCGCTCTCTTCAGAGTAGTCGGTGAAGGTCCCATCACCGTTGTTTCGATAGAGACGATTGGTCGCAGGTGACGCGTAACGTTCTGGCGGACAGTAGGAACGAATGCCACCTTCGTAGCACTCAACTTCTGAGTTGATGTTCCAGTTCACGTAGTTGGCAACGAACAAGTCAAGATTTCCGTCTCGGTCGAAGTCTTGAAATGTTGCAGAGGAACTGAAAGACGGGTCATCAACGCCGGCCTCTACAGATACGTCCTCAAATGAACCCGTTCCATCGTTGGCCAGCAGCACATTTGGACCCACATTGGTGACATACAAATCAACGTCTCCATCATTGTCATAGTCTCCAGCCGCAATACCCATCCCATAGCCTGAATCTCCTGCACCGTTAGAACTCGATGCCTTCGCAAATCGACCGTTCTGCTGATTGAAGTAAAGTTCGTTTTGCCATTGGTCTGCTTCGTCTTCGTACAAGCTCCCACTTTGAACTAGGTAGATGTCGATCCATCCGTCTCCGTTCAGATCAGCCAATGCAACACCGCTGCCATTGATCTCGGGAAGTAGTGGTACGGAGCGAAAACCGGAGCTATGCACAAAAGTTATTCCTCGATCGGTTGACTCTTCGCTAAACCAGGAACTCTCTTGTGGGTCTCGATCTATACGATCAGCTGAACATGCACCAAGTACCATCCCTATCCAAAGAACGATAGTCGTTTTTCGTACAAATTGTTTGACCCTTAGAGATCCTAGTAGGGGAGTTTTCTCCACCAGCTACAACCCTCCTTCAGGGGAAATACCGATGGAGATGAGAAGCAGGCAGTGCTGCATTACGAGCTTGGAGTATCGGTTACTCCGAATTGGCAAGAACCTCGTCACGGTACTTGAGCACTTGAGCGAAGTTTTCTGGTGGAATCGCCAATTGTTGAGTCCAGAGCAACGCAGCGTCCAATTCGTCGAACTGACGGGCTTCGATATACACATAACACAGTCTCTCATGTGCAGCGATGTGACGTGGATTGAGTTCTATCGTACGTTTCAGGTGTCTTGCAGCTTCATCCCATTGTTGTCGATAGCCTTCGATGGTTCCGAGATGCAGATGCGCCTCTGCAATTGCGCTCGACCCAATATCCAACACAGCGTTGAATGCAGAAATCGCTTCGTCAAAACGCTGTTGTTGCATTAAGACAATTCCTAGTCTCAAGTGTGCTTCTGAGTCAGATTCGTTAAGTTCGACACTCTTGCGTAACAACCCTTCAGCGGTGTCGAGGTTGCCTGTAAGGCTGACCAAGTCCCCCAATTGCGTGTAGTAAGGCTGATGCTCGGGACTAGATTCGATGCCTATTTGCAACGTCTCCATTGCCATCGTGGTTTCTCCTTGTGCCGAGTATGCCCATGCCAATGTACTGACCAAGGAAGGTCGATCTCCGTATTGGGTACGCAAAGACAAGAGCTCCCGAAGGGACTCTTCGACTCTATTAGCCTGTAGCAGCCTTTGGGCTCGAGCCAATCGTCCACCGAATCCGCGTATATGTTTCTCTCGACGAATGACAATTGGATCTGGCCAATTCAATGCGGCCTCTTGCTTGCTTAATGCTCTAGCGACATTGGCTTCATTGGAACGTCCTAAGTCGTTATATGCGGTTGCCAGCAGTCTAAAGATTTCAGGATGCAACGTCTTGACTCGAAGAGGTTCCAACAAGTCGATGCTCTCCTGCGAGTTACCGCTCATTAACTTGACACGTGCCTTGCCCACAATGGAGTAGAAGCTCTGGTCAATGGAGTAAGCCCTTTCGAATGCCAATTCCGCGTCGTCAAATCTATCCAACCTCAGCAGCCATGTGCCTAACCACAGCCACGCCGCAGAATAGTCCGGATCGATAGTCAATGCGACTTCGATCATTCCGACAGCCTCTTCATATTCGCCTATCTTGGCATTCTGATGCGCAACAAAATACGGCCACATGAACTCATAGGGGTCCAGCAAGTGTGCCTGTTCATAAACGGGTATTGATTGACGCGACCAGTTGTTCACGTCGTACGTCATGGCAAGCCGGCCACGTTCAGAACCCGAGGTTGGGTATTGGATTACTTGATTGTGTCGAACAGTTATGTAGTCGGCTAGACCTTCATCAATGTCCTTCAAGTCAGGAAGTACTGGTTCTTCTGCAACAGGAAACTCGACTAAGTCAGAATCTGGCTGCGTTGAGCACGAGGTAGAAGCAAGAGCCGCAAGGATCAACGCGATGATTACTCTCCCTACCTGTTTTTCCGCATGACTGCCGTGTGTACAGCCACCATTTACCGCCTTAGTCAAACCAATACGATCCAATTCATCTGGTCCATTTGGACGGGGACCCATCGCCCATTCTCAAGGTAACAAAACTCCCACTATTGAAATCTCCGAACTCTTCGATTTCTCCCGTCGGCCACAACACTCTCACATCCTCTACACTAGCAGCCGACCCGAGTCCGAAGTGCACCCGAGGGTCGTTGGACGACAGATAGCTACCTTCCGGCTGAACTGATCCGTAAACACGATGACCATCACGAATAAGGGTAATAACGGCTCCAATTGCATCGCTTCCATGTTGGTTCAACAGCGAGAATGCAATCCAATTGCCGCGATTGGCAAATCGATTCATCAGAACGTAAGCCCTCGCGTCTCGATTTACAACCACGAGGTCCAAGCCTCCATCGTTGTCCAAGTCTCCAATTCCCACACCCCTGCTTGTGTGAACAAGCGACTCCAAAGTGCCACCCTGTGGCTCTACCTCTTCGAATCGTCCATCAGGTAATCCCCGGAACAAAGTGTTTGGTTCGGCGTAAATGTCTTCGGCACCTAGATCTACTGGACTCACTCCTCCGTTCGCTTCATAAAGATCCAACTGTCCATCGTTATCGAAATCAGCCATTACAACTCCAAATCTCGTATATCTGCGACTTGGAGCACTCAGTCCAATCTCACTAGTGGAGTCGGTGAAGTGAGTCCCCTCATTGCGAAAAAATGAATCCGACTCTCCCGTTAGATTCACGACCAAAATGTCGAAGTCTCCGTCTTGATCAGGGTCGGACGACACGACGCCCATTCCTGCCTTCGCGGTTCCAAATCCATCAACTCCAGAACCACGAGTCATCGATTCGTCCACGAACCGCAAGTCTCCGCGATTCATCCATAGCTGATTGACTGTGAGGTCGTTGGCAACAAAAACGTCGATATAGCCGTTGTGATCGAAATCAGCACCGACTACGCCGAAACCATTTCCGAACGACGCATTGATGCCGGCTTGACGCGTTATATCCGTAAAGCTTCCGCCCCCATCGTTCCGATACATGCGATCTATCGCTGGAGCTTGATAGTTAATCGGTGGACAATATGTCAATACTCCGCTTCCAAAGCAATCCAGTTCGATCTCCAATTTCCAGTGCAAGTAATTTGCGTGATAGAGATCGAGGTCACCGTCACGATCCAGGTCGAGAAATGCAGCGGAAGTTCCCCATTGAGTGTCGCCTAGACCTGACTCGTTCGTCACATCTGCGAACAGACCCGCTCCGTTGTTTCTGAACATCTTGTTCTCACCAACGTTCGTCACAAATATGTCGTTGTCTCCGTCGTTGTCATAGTCCCCCGCGGCTACACCCATCCCGTATCCGCGGTCAGCCAATCCGTTCGCATTCCCGCGCATTTCGAATTGCCCTTCTCCCAAGTTCAGAAATAGCTGATTAGGCTGAGCATCTTCCTCAAGAAGAGAACCACTTTGAACGAAGTAAATATCCAACCATCCGTCTCCATTGACATCTGTCAACGCCACTCCACTGCCTGTGATTTCGGGCAGTAGGTGCTTTTCGCGGTGTCCGGATTGGTGAATGAAGTCGACCCCTCTACGCTTGGATTCCTCCACAAACCAGAATTCCTGCATTGGTTCGTTTCCAGATCGATCCACAGGAGCTTCGCAGCCTGCAAATAACGTACAGACGCATACCAACGAGATGAAGACTGTGTCAGTACTTTTCATGGCACGTCAGAATCTACTTGGTTTCTGTTTTGTTCGATTAGCTCGTCGGCTTGTTGTAGCAATTCAGGGTCTACACCAAGTCTGCGAGCCCAGTTTAGAGTAGCTTCCGCTCGGTCGATCTCACCTTTTTCTATTAGTGCATGTGCGAGGTAAAGGTGTCCATTCTCGTTTCCCGGGTCGAGTTCCACTACCTGTGAAAACTCATCGATGGCTTCAGCCCATTGCTTCCGGAAACCATAAATTGTGCCAATGCGCAATCGAATCACCGCTACATCGCTGAAACCGAAGTCTATCGCTTTCTCAAATGCAGCGATTGCTTCGTCAAATCGTTCCATACGCATCAACACGGACCCTAGTCGTTCGTAAGCCTCAGGATTGTGCTCGTTGATTTCAGTGCTGCGAGTAAGGAGCATGAAAGCATCCTCGTTCTGTCCTCCTCTATACATCAAATCCCCTAGTTGCACATAGAACCTAAATTGATTGGGCATCATTTCAATGCCCCGCTGGAGAATGTCTTTTGCCTTTTCGGGTTGTTGAGTCTTTTCGTAGGCGACAGCAAAACTGCTTATCAGAGCTTCGTCATTTGGTCTTATCTCCTCCAGTCGCTCCAGTTCCCGTAGTGCATCTTCATAGCGTTCAGCCTTTAGAAGACTCTGCGCATAGACCATACGACGTCCGAACCCCCGTACATACTTGTTGGGTCTCTGTCTGATCGGGTCCAACCAGAGCATTGGGAATACTTTCTTGCTCAAAGCTCGAGCAACCTCGGCTTCCTCGTTCATATCTAGTCTGGCGTAGGCTGTGGAGAGCAACCTCCAGATCTGTGGGTGCGGAAGAGTTTCCGCATAGGGAACCAAGATGGCTACGGCTTCCTCGAACTCCTCCCTGCGCAAATGTACTTGTGCTATGCCTTCGGCGGAGGGAGATCCCGCACCGAGTGCAGCAGCGTCTTCGAAGGCATCCATCGCTTCATCAAGAAGGTCTTGATGAAGCGACCAATTTCCTCGATGCAAATGTGCTGGAACATACTCAGAATCAATTTCGATTGCATGTGCTATTTTCTCGAGGGCTCGGTCTATGTCCCCTTTTTGTTGGTCAATGAGTGCACCGAAGTACCACCATGCAAATTCACGAGTGTCAAGAGTCGATGCTTGTTCGTACATGACCCTCGCTGCATCAGGAAAGTGATTCACATCGTAGATCATGCCCAGCCTACCTCGTAGCGATGACGAGTGGGGAGCAGCGGCTATGAGTTCAAGAGTTTCGGATATGGTTTCAGCTAATTCTGTGTCAATTTGGGATGTGTCGATGGCATAAGCCTGTTCCACGATTTCCGAATTCTGAATCTGATTGCTACACGAAGAGATTTGGAAAAGGGCGGTCAGCCACAAACAAAGCAAAGAAGATGAACCCAGTCTATTCAAAACAGCCTTCGCCAAAACGGTTAAGGTGACCCATGGTTATTTCCATCTACACAGAATAAAAAAATCCGGCACCGAAAGTTTCGGTGCCGGACTTTTAAGTTGTCAGTCTAGTGACTGAACTGATCTAACGTTACATGCTCATAGAGATTCGTGCGAATCCCAACCGACCCATGCCGTTGTCCACATATGCTTCAAAACCAACCCCTGAAGGAATTGGTGTTGGGTAGTGGTCAAGAAGGTTTCGGATCGAAACATTGACGGAGAACGAAGACATTCCCAGGAAACCGGTACGGCTGTACGTATAGCTAAAGTCCCAATACGCCCCCGAAGGAATTTTGCAGTAGGGGTTTCTATCCTGATCTATGCAGGCTTGAGATTCGTCCCATACGAAATTTGGAATCTCGTCGGTATCGTCAACATTGAACACAGGCATTCCGTTAAATTCGTTGTTGTTCCAACCATTAGGATCCGTCAGGTATTCGGTCTCGGAGCACAAGTCTCCATTGTTACGGGTGTAAGTTCCGTCAGGTCGCGAGCGGCACTTGGTCCACTCCATAATCTCATCATAGGCCGCACTGACATCTGTCAGCGAGTCGTGCCAACGGACACTCAGTTGAGCAGTATGCGGTCCTGAGAACCAACGCAATCCGAGATTGACTCGATACTCCGGTGTTGGAGGCAGCGGAGTTGCAAGATCGGACCCAGCCCAGAACGCGACTGCATTCCTGTTACCAACACCGTCGACATTGAGACCCGCATATCCGTGACCGGAACCGGCCCCGAATCTGGTCAAGCTAAGTTCAAGCATTCGTGTAACCGAGAACGAAGCATTGAAATTCCCGTAGTTTCCGCCGATGAAGGGAATCGCTTCGCTATCAAAGCTATACCCACCTTGAGCTATGAGCGTCCTAGTTCGATATTCACCTTGATTGATCCAAGCATTCGAAGCCTGTACAAGCCGTCCGTTTTCACGAACGATCACCCCACCTGAAAGGGCAGTCTCTTGTCCAAGCCATTCCTCAACAGCTGCAAGACGACATTGCTGTTCGGATAACGGCGTTTGCGCAACGTAGTCTAGCGGTGTACGAGGAATATTCGGATACTGGTCGATCGGATACTTGTTTTGATTGTCGTAGTCAATCAACGTATCAATGCCACATCGATCCTTGATGAATTGCTCGAATCCGGCTTCGTTTTGATTAACGACGGCTGTCGCACTGATTCGTTCCGCACGTCCGTTAAACGCTACGTCTGTGTAGTCGATATCCATTCTGAAGTCGTCGTCAAACATACGGAATGTAAAACCGGTATTCCATAGTTCGGAAACCTCAGCAGAAAGGTTTCTATTTGCAGAATTCGGTATCACCAACACATTGGGAACACCACCACCAGGTCCAACTCCTGAGCATTGCGGCAACTCCGGAAGTCCATCGCATACATAGTCACGAATTGTTTCCTCCGATGAGTTTTCGCCGTCCGTCACGTTAAACAGCTGGAACATTCCAGGAAGCACAAAACCCTCTGTTCGACTAAAACGCATGGACAGGTTGCTGTTTGGCGTATAGCTCATAGCGAACTTAGGAATCGTGACATCAAAGTTTGCCACTTCACCCGTAGCCGACAGAGAACCTCTTCCCGTGAATTCCGCGTAACGGATGGCAGTCTGAACTTCCATCTCGCCCCAACGTGGGCTCGAAATCAGCGGCCAACGAAACTCGGTAAATACAGCATCAGTTTGCTCTTCCGTGTATTGGAAACTCACAATCGAGGAGCCCAATGACGCGGCACCAACTTGATTGGGTCGATATTCCTCTGACTCAATTCGGTGGTGCATACCAATTGCAAACCCTACGGGCGCATTGTTGTACGGAAGATTGAACAAGTTTGAGTTTGATGCAATCAAGTCAATTAGCACAAATCCAACAAGTCGCTGATCGGCACGTGGAATAATGCCGGCGTTTCGGGTTTCTAGCGTCGTATTCCAAGCCGGATCATCCTTATCCCGCCACTGTGGCAACAATTCCCCTGTTTCGGGATCCGAGTCCAACCAGCTTGTACTGAATGGATTGAAACATTGTTGACCGTCTCGACCCCCAGAACATCTGAACGAATTGACCGCCCAGTGCCAAATCGGCTCAAGCCAGTCGTTTTCGCGCTTGTTGAGTGCCCAAACCCAGTCGGCATTGATGTACCACTCGGTATCCGGAATCTCAATCGTCGTCCCGAGGCGCAGACGCATGTCATTCAATTGTGCTCGATGATCGAAGCTCATATCGCCATTCAGCCATGGATAGCTCTCATGCACGTATGGCTGTTTCGGATGCGCCGCCAACTGAGAGAGTCTTGCGTCCTCAAACAAGCGCACACCTATGGTTCCATGCGAATCTGGGTCGAATCTGTCAGGAATTCCATCACCGTCCACATCGCTGTTCAGCGGTAGCAGAATTACTCGATTTTGCGCACTATGCTGTGCCGTTCGGTCGTTGAGTTCCCAATCTTCTGCGACACCGTCGCCGTCAACGTCACGATCGGGTAATCCGTCGCCATTTGAATCCTGAGCGTAGACGAGCCATTCACCCGCCTCTTGCAGATAGTCGTACTTTCCATTTCCGTTGGCATCGATATATGACAATTCTGTTTCGTCATGTATATCGATAGTTCTTTCCACATCGTCAGACGTATCGTCTGGCGTTCCGTTATCGTCTATGTAAGTGAACCATCTGCCGTTAGTGAATTCGTCACATCCTGGCAAGTTAGGCAGCAGATCGCACGTATTCGATCCATCTGCGAATGCCCGAAAGGGGTTCCCGGGATTGGATCCAATTGCAAATGGAATGAACGGACTAAGGTTGTCCTGACCAGCTGCTTGACCCCATTCGTCGATTCCAAACCAGTCGTTTTGTCGCCCACGGCTCTCAAGCCGACTGATGGTGACCTCGCCGTGGAATGAAACGTAGTCGTTAAATCTGTGCTCAAAGAACGCCATGCCTTGCTCCCGATCTTGGGGAGTTTGCATGTCTTGAAAGTCTGTGGTAACACGACGACAGTCGTATTCCGATCCGTGGCTTCCTTGTTCGTCGCCGATTGTTCTGGTCTCGCGGCCCCAGACGTTTCCTGTTAGATATTCGTTCAGGAAGTTGCCCGGTTTGGTCGTATCGGTATAGCCGAGACCTCCTGCCTCTGAGACCGACCCGGCTGCAAATCGCACTCCGTCAAGGCTGTTGTGGCCGGCACCAAAGTCATAGCCGCATCCAGGATCGACCTTGCGCAGCACCTTCAATCTGCCTTGTGTGTCCTGAATCGTTGTGCCAGCGTATCCAAACTCCTCAACGTCTGGAACTCCGTCGCCGTCGAAGTCGTCTACTTGCAAACGAATTGGTTCGCCCGCCGGATAGAGATACCAGGGATGCGAACTAGCAAGGAATCCAGGAGGAGGCGTACTGTTTGGAAACTGTGCCCATCCTGAAGGTGTCCAAGGGACAATTTCGCCACTCTCGTCGCGGAATGGAACTCGCCAATCACCCGGATTGCTTGATCCTGTCTCGCTCCAAGTTGGAAGAAGCTGACCCGTCCATCCGGCCGAAGAAATGATGAATTGAGGTCGTTCTGTAGCGGCCATTCGGTCTACGTCCCGAATTGCCATAGCAAAAATCGCACTAGATTTCTCGCTCTGTGCGCCCGCTAGCAATTCAAACGACTTGGACGGAGCACCGCCTTCGATTGCTTGTTGCGTCGAGTAATTGGCTCGGAACCCGTCAAAATTCTTTTGTGGAATTACGTTAACAACTCCAGATACGGCTTCAGATCCATAGATCGCTGACGCTCCGTCAAGTACGGTTTCAACCCGACCAATAGCAATTCCCGGGTACAACGAATTTACATCGGAACCGGAACGACGTGTTCCAGGTCCATAGCCTTGAACGTTGGCGGGAACTCGGTGTGAATCCATCATCGTCATGGTGGCACGAGTGCCAAGCCCACGAATATTGGCCCAGACTTCAACGCCTCGTTGTACCGACTGGTCGTCTGCACGTCCAGTTGGGTGTTCAAACGGAGCGGCATTGGCGTTTACTCCTATCTGGTATGTCTGATCGAAGATGATGTCTCCCAAGTCAGGCGTACCAGCAAGTGAAATGTCCAGTTCGGTGATGATGTCCATTGGAGAAGGAGTATCGAAGTTGTCACGGCGAATCGCTGTTCCCGTTACGAGAAGATTCTCCATCGAGCCTTCGTCGTCTGCCTCAGCTTCTTCAGCTTCCGCAGCATCAACATCCTCCTCTTCGTCGCTCTCCTCTTCCTGCGCCATAGCAGACGCCGTCCATAAAAGAGCGGCTGAAGCCAGAATCGCAGCCAGCGATCCTAATCGTAGTCGCATATGTACCCCCTGTTTCTATCCCTTAGGGCTAAGGTTTCGAAAAGACCAAAGTCTTGTCAAATCGACAAGCACCTATTCAGTTCTTTAGACTTCATGTGCATTAATAAAACTTTCTAGGCTAATTGTCAACTGTTAGGCGAAAATTCACCTAAGCGATGTGTATGCAGCTATCTGGTTTGGAACAGTCGCAATCGGGTCTGTTCGTACTTAATTTGCACATCCAAGCTGACTCAAAACTATACTGTCGCTGTCGAATGGGAGCCGGTGAGAATCTGTATTCTGATGCGGAGAAAACAGCAAAAACGAGCAAATCGTGGAGAAATATCGTAGTCATAATGAACCAACGATGGATAGGGAACCGCAAATTTACTGATCTACCTGTCGGTGAATTCACAGCAACCACCACATGTACAAGGTTCTAGTTGAATGAGAATTGGCGTCGTAAGCGATACTCATAATCAATCCCGCAACGTCTCCGAGATCATTCGCATCTTCAACGAAGAAGAAGTCGACCATGTAGTACACACGGGAGACATCACCACAGCAAAGACGCTCGAACTGTTTTCTAGACTGAATGCTCCGCTCTCGGGAGTCTTTGGAAACAACGACGTGGAAGTCGACTCTCTGAAGAGTGTTGCTTCTCTGTACAACTTTCAATTTCAGCAACCCCCTTTGTACCTAGACTTCAATGACCGGCGCCTAGTCGTGGTGCACGACCCAAGAGAATTGAACAGCTCGCTAACTCGAAACGTTGATGTTGCCTTGCACGGGCACACTCACCGTCTCCATGTCGAGCAAAGGGACGGATTCACGATTTTCAACCCAGGAGAGTGCGCTGGTCACATGAAGGGCTTAAATGCTGTCGGCATAGTTGATCTTGCGTTAATCCGCACGAGCTTGTTGAAGTTCTAATTCAAGCGTGGATTTGTGTAGACACCGACCAAGCCACTATCAAATCCGTGTATGACATCGATTTTCCACGCTAGGAATCTATATCACCTTCTCCGTCCTTAACCTTTTCTGCAAAGTTTTGCAGAAACACTCCAATTCGTCTTGCGTTGGTTCCCATGTCCGCTACTCCAACTCGAGAAGCTGAACGTATATCAACGATTGATCCACGATTCTTGGAACTAGGGCGCACTCGTACAACTATGTCGTCCTTGAATCCGTACCAAAAAGTGGTAGCGACAGCTTCAAAAACAGAGTCTTCTTCATCTTGAAACACAATTTCCCACTTCATTTCCAATGCCACATCCAACGCAAGGCTAAATGCCGAATTGACTGTTATCTCCTCGTTTATGTAAGGCTTAATGTCTGGATAAGCTGCTTGCTGAGCTTCCGCTATTCCTTCGTTGTATGCAAGAGGATTCGACGCTGGACCTCGAATCTCGACTGCATTTTTGAAGACCGGAGGATCTTCAACGTCCGTTGATATGTCGTATAGCAATGGATACTGAAGAGCTTGGAGGAAAAGCACTAAGACGAGAGCAGATACGGCGAATCCCATCGTTTCACCTACGAGAAGACGAATGTGGATTTTTGCAGGTCGAACCGACATGGGTCCTAGGCCTCTTGCAAAGACAACGACATGCCCAACAAGCCCAGCGAAGAATGCGAGGGCTCCGAAAACCACACCTAATCCCAGGCACAAGAAGCCAAACTGAAACCCTGTCCAACCTAGTCGGGTACCAACCAATCCAAGGATTGGTACAACAATGGCTAGTATTCCTAAAATTTCGACGACTCGTGGCCAGATCTTCACAATGGATTCTCAGGTTAAAGGAAGTAATGTAGCACCGCAGAGTTCAATTGCACCTACTTTCGGCGGGATGGTCACTACTATTTCATGCGATGCGATTCAAGCACTATGTCTGTTCATTTAGACAGCGTAGCTCAAGGCTCTCCTGTTGATGACTAGTGGACCAATCGAACTCCGCAATCGAGAACCGTTTGCGATTGGCGGAACCCGTTTGTGCTACTTGGACCCCACTGACGAGAGTCGCTGCATTAAAGTGCTGCGTTCGGATCGAACACCAAATGAGAGACGCAGACTTGCCACGGGACTGCGGAAATTTCGGAGTCTGAGACACTGGGACGATCAGCTAAAGGAGCGCCTGGCGTATCAGGAATTGATCTCGCGGCACGGAGACTCAGTATGGGATCACATCCCTGAGTTCTACGAAGCCGTCGAGACAGACTTAGGGATCGGAATCGTTACCAAAGTGTTTCGCAATTACGACGGAGCTTTCCCTCTCAATCTGGACCAGCAGATTCCGCTCGGAATCGACACACCGCTCCAAGTTGCAATCGACGAGTTCAAGTATTGGCTCCGTTCCGAGTTGGTATTGACTCGAAATCTCCTACCTCACAACATCATCGCTGTCCGGGATGTGGCTGACTGTTGCAGATTGGTAATCGTGGACGGCTTGGGTAACAGCGAATGGATACCGATCGCAAGCTGGTTCAAGGCGGTTGCACGTCTCAAGATCGAACGCAAAATTTCCAGATTTGATGAGCGCATCCAACTTTTGCGAACGGACATTTGACGATGCGCATTCTCCAAGGACTTGAGCTTCGTGTGCGGCAGTTACGTCGAAAGCTCTCGCCGCTGATCTATGCGGGCAACAACGTCTACTGCCCGTTCTGTGATCGAAACTATCGTTCGTTTAGAGCAGCAGGAAGACGCAAGTTCAAACGTCTCAATGCTGTGTGTCCGGTGTGCGGGTCCCGCGAGCGGGATCGACTCATGCATTACTTTCTGGAAACACGCTCTGACCTGTACCTGCCAAATGGGAAGCTACTTCACATCGCGCCGGAGCCTTGTTTGGGTCCCGCAATTAGGAAGTTTGGGAAAGGGACTTATCTGTCCTGTGATCTTTTCAGGCGAGATGTGGACACACAGCTCAACATTGAACAAATGCCATTCTCCGATGCTTCCTTCGACATTGTCTTTTGTAGCCACGTACTGCCGGAAGTGGAACACGACCTATTAGCGATCCGGGAAATCCATCGTGTCCTACACCCTCGAGGCTGGGCACTCGTAAGCGTTCCATTTCAGGGGACAAACACAGTTCAGGTTCAACCTGGAGACGGGAATGAAGCTCCTCCAGAGTTCTTTAGGATCTACGGAACTAACTTTTCTCAGGTCTTAACAGATGAGGGGTTTTGTGTAGAAACGATCCAATTGGATGACGTGCTCAATAGAGAGCAACAAGCAAGGATGCGAGTCAACCAACAGACCGCAAGCGCGATTTACGTACTCAAAAAATCAAAGCGAGCATAGTTCGTTAGTGGCGGTGCGTTGGTGGCGGCTTGGGTTCAGGAGCAATCGGTTCGCCCATATATTCCACCCGAGTTGCCCACGCGTAGTCTGCTTCAATCGCCATTAACGTCATAAGAACCATCAACGCGAGTGGTGGAAGAAGAATTGCAAATATTAGGGCGTATCGTTCCCACTGCATGTGCATGAACACAGCGACAATGGCTGCAGCTTTCAAAATCATAAAAAGCAAGATAACGCTCGTCCGAATGACTCCGTCATCCATGTAATCGCTAGCGTAAGAAATTGCGCTAAATACAAAGAGCAATGCCCATACAAGCAAGTAAATCTTGATGGGATGTTGTTGTCCCTCAGTCGCCATAGTCGAATCTCAACCGTCTACCAGAGATAAAAGAGCGCAAAGATGAAGACCCATACCAAGTCTACAAAGTGCCAGTAGAGTCCCGTGATCTCAACAATCTCGAAATTGGTCTTGTCGTAGTGCCCCCTTCCGACACGATAGGCGATGATTGCGAGGTAAATGACACCAGCGGATACGTGAAGTCCGTGAAATCCTGTGACCATGAAGAAGAACGATCCGAACTGAGCCGCCCCCATGGGGTTATTCCAAGGCGCAACCTCTTCTTCAAAAATTAGCTTCGACCACTCGTATCCCTGCATCGCCACAAACGTGAACCCCAGCAGCGCTGTGGCCGACATGAGTAAGACTACGCCCTTCTTGTTACGTTGATAGCCCATATTGACAGCCATCGCCATGGTTCCGCTGGAGGAAATCAAGACAAAGGTCATGATTGCAATCAACAGCAAAGGTACAGGAATGGGACTCTCCAGGAACTGCCAGCCAAAGAGCTCATTCGGTATTGCAAGCGCAAAAACCTCGCTGGGATTTGGCCATGGGTCCGTGACGGTCATGCGAACCGTCATATAACTAACAAGGAAGCAAGTAAAGATAAAGGTATCCGAAACGAGGAATATCCACATCATGGCTTTGCCCCAAGGCACTCCCTTGAAGGTGGTTACGTCGGAGGACCAGTCTCTAGCGGTACTAGTAAGAATGCTTTCCGTAGTACTTGGTGCCGTGGCGTCGGTCATGGTTTACTTGCGCTTCCTTTGCTCGATCTCGCCTAGCTGTTAAGGCTTCTAGGCTGATTCCTTTCTCGGTACGTCCTGGGGGATGTGATCGGTGTCGTGACCGGGTACTCCAAAGTCGTATGCCCATCGATGCACAGTGGGTAGTCTTTCATCCCAATTTCCATGGGAGGGTGGCGTTTGTGGTGTTCTCCACTCCAAACTGTTTGCTCCCCAAGGATTGTCGCTGGCCTTTTTTCCCTTGAAATAACTATGGACCAAGTTGTAGATGAACAACATCTGGGCGGCTCCCACTATCAGGGCAGCAATGGTGATGAAAATGTTCAAGTGATGGGCCGATACCGGATACCAGTCGGGGAAATGTCCACCCAGTGCCGTTTCGTAGTAACGTCGAGGTACGCCCACGAACCCAAGATAGTGCATTGGGAAATAAATCACATATGTTCCGACAAAAGTGAAGTAGAAGTGAATCTTTCCTACCGTGTCATTCAACATGCGACCGGTGAGCTTGGGATACCAGTGATAGATTCCGCCAAAAATTGCCAGAATGGGTGACACTCCCATCACCATATGGAAATGGGCAACGACAAAATAGGTGTCCGACAGCGGGATATCAATGATCACGTTCCCTAAGAACAGGCCAGTGATTCCTCCCATGATGAAAGTCAGCACAAAGGACAACGCGAAGAGCATGGGAACTGTGAGCTTGATATTGGCTCGCCACAGCGTGAGAGTCCAGTTATAGACCTTTATGGCCGTTGGTACCGCAATAATCAAGGTTGTCGTCGCAAAGAAGAAACCGAAAGCCGGATGCATTCCTGCAACGTACATGTGATGCGCCCATACGATTAACGAAAGTATTCCGATCGCTACGATTGCCCAGACCATCATTCGATAACCAAAGATGTTCTTGCGGGCGTGAACGGAAATTAGGTCGGAGACAACGCCAAAGGCTGGAAGGGCAACGATATAGACCTCGGGATGCCCAAAGAACCAGAAGAGGTGTTGGAACAGCAAGGGCTGACCACCCGAATACTCAAGCTTCTGTCCCAATGAAACGATGGCTGGCATGAAAAAGCTTGTTCCAATCAAACGGTCAAGCAGCATCATCACCGCACTCACGAATAACGCAGGAAAAGCGATTAGTCCCAAGAACGTAGCTATGAAAATCCCCCATACCGTCAAAGGCATCCGCATTAACGTCATGCCACGAGTCCGGGCTTGGAGAATTGTTGTGATGTAGTTCAATCCGCCCATAGTGAAAGCCACGATAAATATGGCCAACGATGCCAGCATGAGCACAATTCCCCAATCTGCTCCGGGCGTACCGGCTGTGATCGTCTGTGGCGGATAGAGCGTCCAGCCTGCGCCAGTCGCCTGAATATCTGTAAACAGCATGAGCGGATAGACGACAAGCAAGACTAGAACAGAAATCAGGTAAACCCAATAGCTGAGCATGTTCACGAACGGGAACACCATGTCGCGCGCGCCGCACATGAGGGGCACGCAGAAGTTGCCAAACGCGCCAAGTAGAAACGCAGTTAACAAATAGATAACCATGATCATGCCGTGCATGGTTATCGACGATAGATACTCGTCCGCTCCAAATCCTTCCAGAAAACCTGGAAACGCTATTTGAATGCGCATGAGCCAAGAGAGAACCAGCGCAACCAGTCCCACTGCCATGGCGGTGATTCCATACTGCACCGCGATCACTTTGTGATCTTGGCTAAAAACGTACTTACCCAACCACGTTTTCGGATGGTGCAGCGGTACAGTCTCCTGATAGGGAATTTCTGCTGTAGCCATTGTTTCTGTTTGTTACCTCGAATTCACGATTGCCACGTTTCGAACTCTACGTCGCAATCCCATTCACTCATCTATGAAAAACTGCTCTTCGCACCGGTCAGAGTTACTCAACGCTCTCAACCTGCTCTGAAGACTCTTCCTGAACTTGGGACTTAAGAAAGTCTATAACCGCAGCGACCTCTTCATCAGTTAGTTCGGCCGCGACCATCTCTGGCCCGTATCCTTCCCGGATCTTCACATCAGGTTCTGCTATCGATTCTCGTACGTATTCCTCGTCTACAACCAAAGAGGTGCCGTCTTCCATTTGAACTGTAGAGCCCCAAAGATTCGTCCACGTTGGTCCAACCATTCTCGACCCATCAAGAGAATGGCACGCAAAGCAGCCATTCGACTCGGCAATTGATCGTCCCTGAAGGGCCTGAGGACTTAGGGGAACTGCACCCGCTTTCATTTCAGCCCACGTTAGCTGGGCACCGAGCCAAGTTTCGTATTCGTCCAACGAGACTACGTGCATTTCTCCACGCATCGTATGGTGTCCCCGACCGCATAATTCAGCGCACAAGACGTCAAACTCCCCCAATAAGGTCGGTTGGAACCAGAAGTAAGTGACCATACCGGGAACAGAATCCATTTTCGCACGAATTTCTGGAACCCAGAAGTCGTGAAGCACATCCTTGGACCTCAATAGCACCTTAACCTTGCGGTCAATGGGTATCTTCACGGTTTGAGAAGTGATGATGATGTCGTCCTCAGCGTACGGGTCTCCGTCCTTGATTCCCATGGGATTCTCAAACGTAATGTACTTGTTGTGTGCGAAACCGAATATTCCGTCCTCTCCCGGCAACCGATAACTCCACTTCCATTGTTCGCTGTTTACTTCAAGCTCTGTGGCGTCAGGCGGAACTCTAACGTATTGATCCCACGCAACCAATCCCGGTGCGAGCATTACTACCACGCCTATAGTCGTAATGATTGTTAGGCGCGCTTCAAGTTTTGGGTTTTCGGGTTCGTACTCCGCCAGCCGTCCTGGAACATACCGATACTTGTAGACCCACCAGACCATGTAGAGACCCAGTATTACGAAAGCAACACCACAGATCACGAATGTCACGAGAACCGTGAAGTCGATCAATGCCCAGTTGGAACCAAGTTCCAAAAAAGTCCACGGCGACATGAAATTGAAAATGACCGTACCAAGGACGACCATAAACAAAATTGCGGCTATGAGCATTCGGTTTTACTTCCTTCCAGTTCGAGAGTGAGTCGCCAGTCTGCTATGAAGAGTCAAAATCTCATTAACGCGATGCCACAAAGTTGACTGACACGCGCGACTTGACAATTTTACCAATTAGCCTAGTTCTGCCCATCGCAAATTCGAACGGTGTGGAAGCTATTGCTTCAACTAGTTCGAAGGAAAATACTGTTCGGCGGGATGGTGTACCTCTCCCACTGCCTCAGCCACCGCGGCATGAGTAACCGTACCTTTATATACGTTCAATCCTTGAAGGAGGTGAGGATCGCTAGACATTGCATTGGACAGTCCTTTGTTTGCAAGCGCCATCGTGAACGGCAGCGTCGCATTATTGAGTGCAAACGTTGATGTACGAGCGACCGCTCCTGGCATGTTTGCCACACAGTAGTGGACCACATCGTGAACTACAAAAGTAGGATCCGAGTGAGTAGTAGGTTGGGAGGTCTCAAAGCATCCCCCTTGGTCGATGGCAACATCCACGAGCACGCTTCCTCGGTACATATCCCGAACCATTTCCTCAGATACGAGCTTGGGAGCGCGTTCTCCAGGTACAAGTACAGCTCCAATGACGAGGTCAGATGTAGCGACGTTCTTATGAACAGCATCCACTGTTGAGAAAACTGTGTTGAGCGCTGGACCAAAGAAGAGGTCCAACTCTGCCAATCGACGTAAGTTAATGTCAAGCAACGTGACGTCTGCCTCCATCCCCAAGGCAACCCTGGCAGCATTCATACCGACGACGCCACCTCCGAGCACGGTCACCTTGGCTGGAGGGGTTCCCGGCACTCCGCCCAGCAGCGATCCTCTCCCTCCTTGTGCTATCTCCAGTGCGTGCGCTCCGGCCTGAACGGACATCCGTCCAGCAACTTCGCTCATTGGAGCTAGCAAAGGCAAGCGACTATTGTTGTCGGTAACCGTTTCGTACGCTATCGCTGTGCACTGGCTGTCCACAAGCTCTTTGGTAAGAACTGGATTCGGTGCCAAGTGGAGATACGTGAACAGAATTTGATCGGGACGCAAACACTTAATTTCCCCCGGTTGAGGTTCTTTCACCTTGACGATCATGTCGCAGTCAAATACCTCGTCGATATCCTTGGCAATAGTGGCTCCCGCCTCACGATAGTCCGAATCGAGCATGCCTAGGAGCAAGCCCGCATCACTTTCCACGACAATTTCGTGATCATGGCGTGCTAACTCTCGAACGCTTGTTGGGGTCAAACCGACGCGACACTCGTCAGTCTTAATTTCTCTAGGAACGCCGATACGCATAGTTAAAGAATGGATCGCAAGTAGTAATGGGAAGCGATCAATGCGACGTTGGTAGTCCAGTTGATCGGCTATAAATTGTAACCAGCGACTCCTTCTGTTCGTATTAATTTGATTCATTCGTAGTTGCAATTCACAACTACCACTTGCATTGCATGATCGACTCTATCGGCCCTATCAATTTCGACGAATCGAACGTGATCGATTCGATTGCGTTTGGGCTTGCGACGCTCGAGAGACATGGAGATCGAACTCGAGAAATTGAACGACTCGCACAACAAATTTCATTGGTGCGCAACGAAATTGAAGGTCCATTGGGAGATCTGCTGTGGGCGACCGAGAACTTGCTGTCATCTGTCCGCACCGGCACTTTGAGCGACCAAGAAGGCTTACGCCAAGTGCTACAAGATCTTGCACAATTCTTACACTCCGCGTCCAAGGCTGAAGATCCTTCTCCTTTCAATATTGAAGAGGTGGATGAATTACTTGAGAGACTAGATTTTCTCGCCTCCGGAGGCACCGATCGGGAGGTCCCCAAGAGAGATCGAAGTGGCGATACTCCAACGATTGATTTCACAAGGTTCAACTTCCCCATCGAGAGCTCCCCAGATGTTGAGGATCCGGTACTTACCAGCTTGCTGGAACGAGTGAGAAGTACAGGACACCTGCTTAGTGCCAATCTGGAGACCAGCAACGACCGACGATCCCGGGATCTCATTGAACGAAACCTTCAACAGCTCCGCTCGATTGATGCTCGAATCAATGAGCAATCCTTGGTTAGGGTCGATGAACTTGTCAGGCAACTAACTGATTCGATCAAGTCTGATTCAGAATTGCAGACCGACCGTGCTCGAATTGAAATCAAACAAGACTCGACCTGCAATGACCATGTCTACAAGAGTCTTGCCAACTTCTTGGTTCCAATCATCAAAGCGCTGATGAAGACTTTTACAGCGACCGCTGACAGCGGGCTCGAAGCGTCTTTCGAATTACAGACTGTGTCCAAGTCGGACGAAATGGCTTTTTCTTTTCGATTGAAAGGAATCAAGTCCAAACTTGCAGATCGGATGGAATCGACCCTTAGGTCACTAGCTTTAGCAGATTCTTCCGAGAGAGTGACTCATGAAGGGTTCTCACAACAAGACTCTGCATCATCCCCGATGATTCAGTCTGCACTTCTCACATACGCCCAATCGATTCGGTCTATTGGAGGTTTACTTTTCGTTGAAAGGGATGAACGGGGAGAGTTTGAGATCAAGGCGACAGTGGGCAAAAACACGCGTTTAGCTAAAGTGGTCCCCGTAACAATCGATTCAGATCGCTACGGGATCGAAGCGTACCTAGTTCAAGCTGTAGTTCCAGCCAATAATGCAACCTGTGACATCTATCGAAACTTGGTTGTGCACGCCAAGCATTCGTACGAATATCGCACGCTTGGAGCGACTAGAAAGCTCGACAAAGTAAGTTCAACTGACTTGGGACTGATGGTCTTGATGGACTATAACTCTTGGAAAGTAGCTGTTCACGTTGACAAAGTACACGAAATAGAGACTTTGGCTTTGAGCCGTTCAAGTTCAAATATAGAGTTTGGCAACACAATGTCGCTTCCTCCAAACAACTTGTTGCAGCTCGACTTGCAGTCCGACCTGTCAAACGAAACATTCAACTCTCCCAACAAGACTCCCACATCCCAATCGCGCCACAGCTTGTACCACGGCGATGTGTCCGCAAGTCTTGCGGACAGGCTCAACATAGCCACAAGAGGATCGAACATCGAGTGCAAATTCGTTCATGGAATCTTTGAGACAATTCGTGCTATACAGGAACGCAAACCGCGTTTCTTGGTACTTCAGGACTCGAACAACGGGTCGAATTGGCTCGATCAGCTACGACTGATGCAACGATATAACGATCTATCGAGTACTCAAATAATGATTGCTACAACCGACGGCGAGTCTCATAAATTACGATTCGGATCAGAGTTCTCGAAGTTGAAATGGATTCCGATGGACATTCAGGTCCCGGATTTGGTTGATCTGCTAACTAATAGCCTAGGTTCTGAAGAATTCTAGAAGTAGCTCGTGCTCGATTGAGAGTGTAGAAGTGAAATCCTGGACAGTCGTTGTCGAGTAGTCGCTGACACAGATTCCGAACAACGGTGCAGCCAAAGTCTTCGAGTGACTCTTGATCGTCCTTATACTCAAACATCTTGCTCTCGATCCACCTCGGAATCTCTGCACCGCAATTTCTGGAAAACCGCACTAAGCGCTCGCAGTTTGTAATCGGCATAACACCTGGAATGATCGGCACATCGATTCGACGAGCTCTGCACTCTTCAACAAAGTAAAAGTAAGCATCGGGGTTGTAAAAGTATTGGGTGAAGCATGCATCCGCGCCGGCGTCAACCTTTGCGCGGAGAAACTCTATGTCCTTGGTGGGGTTAGGAGCGTCGGGATGCGTTTCCGGATAGGCTGCTACAAAAATCTCAAATTCGTCTCCAAAATCCGTACGAACCAGTCCCACGAGTTCGGCCGCGTGGTGGCCCGTCTGAGCGACGGTCCCTGATGGAGCGTCTCCCCGAAGCAGTACGAGTCCAGAAACTCCCAGTTCCCGATAATCTCTGAGTTGTTCTACCAAATGCTCACGGGGCGAGTCGCCCCAAGATAGATGAGGTACAGTGGTGCATCCATTCGAAATTAGCCCCGCAACAGTCTCTTTGGTTCTAGTCTTGGTCGAACCTCCTGCCCCATAGGTGACAGAAAAGAACTCAGGCCCAAACCGTTGCAGAGTCTCCGCGGCTTTTGCTAAATTCGTCTGTCCAATTGCAGTGGCAGGAGGAAAAAACTCAAAGCTTAAATGGAAATTTGCAGCAGACATCTGGCATCAACGGTTCGACTCGGTTTGGAGTAGATCCCTACGGTCCACCTTCTCCCAAGAAAATTCCTCCAATTCGCGACCAAAATGACCGTATGAAGCGGTGGCTTCGTAAATTGGTCTCTTGAGGTCCAACATATCGATGATTCCTTTAGGACGGAAGTCGAAATGTTCGGTCAGCAGATCCACGATCTTGTCATCAGGTATGCCATTCGTCTCAAAGGTATTCAGTGAAATCGAAGTTGGTTCTGCACGACCAATTGCATAGCTGACTTGAATTTCACATCTTCGGGCAAGTCCGGCAGCTACAACGTTCTTCGCTGCATACCGACCCGCGTAGGAAGCAGATCGGTCGACTTTAGAAGGATCCTTGCCAGAAAACGCTCCACCTCCATGGTGTGCCATGCCACCGTATGTGTCCACGATGATCTTTCTTCCCGTTAGTCCACAATCGGCTGCCGGTCCACCCATCTCGAATTTACCCGTTGGATTGATATAGCACTTTGTCTCATCCGAGAAAAAGTTCTCGGGCAATGTGGGTCGAATAATTTCCTCTATGACCGCTTCGCGAATTTCCGCTTGGCTAACGTCTGGACGATGCTGCGTCGATAGAACGACCGTATCGATCGAAGCGGGTGTGCCGTTGGAATATCGAAATGTTAGTTGGCATTTTGCATCTGGTCGCAAGAAAGGAAGAGACTGTCTTCGGAGTTCTGCATGCTTCATCATGAGTCGATGAGCGAAGGTGATCGGAGCTGGCATGAACACATCGGTTTCGTCGGACGCATAGCCGAACATCATTCCCTGGTCACCTGCTCCCTGCTCATGACCTTCTTTCTCGTCCACACCAATGGCAATGTCTTCAGACTGCTGACCCAACACATTTACGATTTCACAAGAGTCCGGATCCATACCGGTAGCCTCGTCGATATAGCCCGTCCGACGTACGACGTCTCGAGCTATGGACTCCACGTCGACATCCGCCGTTGTTCGCTTCTCACCAGCGATTACGATCGTGCCAGCCTTGACTAGCGTTTCACATGCAAGGCGGGACTCGGGATCCTGTTCTAGAATCGCATCCAGAATTGCATCGGATATTCGATCTGCGAGTTTGTCCGGATGTCCTTCCGAAACGGATTCGGATGTGAATATGGCGTATTCAGACATGTTTTCTCCACTGAATAGCGGAGTATTCTAAGTTTCCGAAGTAATTGGGGGCTTTCAATGGTTATTCGAACTCTCGTCGCGATGTGAGAAATGAGGCGACTCGAGTTCAGTTTGCATTTGTTAGTTCAAACTACAAAATGACTACAGATTTCAATCCGAGTCCGTTATGACCACAGCCAAAGAACGCTCCAATGCGATTCGTGCACTCGCGATGGATGCCGTGGAACAAGCGAACTCGGGACATCCAGGCGCTCCGATGGGTCTCGCTGACGTCGCTCAAGTACTGTGGCTTGAAAATCTCAAGTACAACCCAAGAAATCCGAAATGGTTCGACCGAGACCGCTTCGTTCTTTCCAACGGACACGCTTCGATGTTGTTGTACGCAGTGCTCCACTTGACGGGCTATGACGTCTCGATTAACGATATCAAACGCTTTCGTCAATTGCATTCAAAAACTGCAGGACACCCCGAATACGGTGAATGCCCGGGTGTTGAAACAACGACTGGACCATTAGGACAGGGGCTCGCAAATGCAGTAGGAATGGCTCTCGCTGAAGCGCTTTTGGCGAAGCAATTCAACCAGCCTGGATTCGAAATTGTCAATCACCGCACTTGGGTAATCGTTGGAGATGGCTGCTTGATGGAAGGAATTTCGCATGAAGCAGCTTCCCTGGCTGGAACTCTGAAATTGGGGAAACTCACGGCGATTTACGACGATAACGGAATATCAATCGACGGAGAGACGAAGTACTGGTTCACCGAAGACGTCTCCGCACGGTTTCGGGCATATGGATGGGAGGTCATTTCCGATGTGGACGGTCACGACATCGCAGCAATTCGCAATGCGTTGCAGTCAGCCCGACAATCTTCCAACCAACCAACTCTCATCGCATGCAAGACCACCATTGGCTACGGTGCGCCTACGAAAGGCGGAACCGCAAGCACCCACGGATCTCCACTTGGCGCTGAGGAAGTAGATGCCGCGCGCAAGTGCCTAGACTGGGAGTGGGAACCTTTCGAAGTTCCGAAAGAAATTCGATCCTCATGGGACAGACAAGCCGCGGGCAAAGCCAACGAACTGGACTGGAAAACGTTGTTCGAGGAATATGCTGAGAAGTACGCCGAACTCGCTGAAGAGTTTTTGCGACGAATGAACGGCATACTCCCGCGAGGTCTTGAGAGTGCGTTCGATGAATTCATTCAAGAAACTCAAGCCAATATTCAGTCTTTGGAGACGCGCAAGGCATCAGGTGCATGCCTCAATTTCCTCGGACCAAGACTAGAGGAACTCATCGGCGGTTCGGCCGATCTCACAGGATCCAACAACACTCAGTGGGACGGTGCAGGTTGGCTATGGGAGGACGGCAGATACTTGAACTTCGGGGTTCGCGAATTTGGTATGACGGCAATAGCCAATGGAATGGCTCTGCACGGAGGCTTCATTCCCTATACAGGGACATTTCTAGTGTTCATGGAATATGCGAGAAATGCTGTCCGCCTCGCCGCTCTCATGGGTCTGCGTCAAATTCTTGTCTACACCCACGACTCGGTTGGTTTGGGAGAAGACGGTCCAACGCATCAGCCTGTTGAACAACTTACAAACCTTCGAACTACTCCCAACATGTCTGTTTGGCGTCCGTGTGACAGCGTGGAGACAGCAGTCGCTTGGAAACATGCCCTTTATCGCGCTCACGGCCCAACGGCGATAGTCCTCACTCGTCAGAAAACTCAACCCCAAGCTCGCTCGGACAAACTGGTGGAATTGGTGGCACGCGGAGGTTATGTCTTGCATTCTGAGTGCAGTTCACTCGAAGTCGTCGTAATTGCCACTGGCTCTGAAGTGGAACTGGCCGTTGAAGCAGTCGCGAGACTCGGAGAACTGGCCAATGGAGTTCGCATTGTCTCCATGCCCAGCGTGGATACTTTTCTTGAACAAGACACCGAATATCGCCAGTCGGTTCTACCACCCCAAGTACGACAGCGCGTGTCCGTTGAGGCAGGACACACTGACTACTGGAGCAAGTTCGTTGGACTTGACGGCGTGACAGTGGGAATTAATCGATTTGGTGTCTCGGCTCCTGGTCACGTGGCAATGGACGCACTAGGAATGAACGTGGAGTCGGTAATAGATGCCATACGCTCCGTAATGGACTGATGCGTGAACGTGCATACGCTTGACGGCATCGATATCGCAGGCAAGCGCGTTGCGATCCGAGTCGATCTAAATGTTCCGCTAAACGGCAATGAAGTTGCGAACGACGAGAGAATACGGGCTATCTTGCCAACCTTGACGTTGTGTAGGAAACGAGGTGCTGAAGTTGTCCTGTTGTCTCATTTGGGCAGACCAAAAGGTCGACCAGATGCAAGATACTCGTTACAACCTGTCGCCGACTACCTTGCACAACTCCTCAACCGTCCGGTCGCTTTTGTCTCCAACTGGCGGTCGACTTTCCTGAATACAAAGCCCTACGATGGAGTTCGACCGGGATCGGTCGCGATGTTGGAGAACGTTCGCTTTGAGAAAGGTGAGGAACTCAACGATCCCAATCTCGGCGGGGAATTCGCGTCGATAGGAGAGGTTTATGTGATGGATGCGTTTGGTACAGCGCACCGCGCTCACGCATCGACATGTGCGGCGATCGATTTCGCCAAGACAGCTTGTGCGGGTCCATTGCTCCTCAATGAGATTGACTCAATAGAAAGAGCAGTAAGCAATCCTAAGCGTCCACTTGTTGCAGTCATCGGTGGTTCTAAAGTCTCCGGCAAACTACAAGTGCTTCATCGCTTGGCGGACATAGCTGACACCATTCTCGTTGGTGGCGGAATGGCCAATACTTTTTTGCTTGCCCATGATCTCCACGTTGGAAATTCTCTGGTCGAACCCGATTTGGTTGGAGAGGCTCGGTCTATATCCTCCGCTACGAATGTTCCATTGCCAACTGATGTCATGGCATGCAAGGAACTTGCTTCTTCAAGCATTGCTACGTTGAGACGAATCAAGGAGGTTCAAAACGACGACATCATTGCTGACATTGGTCCAATTACAGCTCGTAAATTTGCCTCACTGATACGAGACGCTGGCACTGTGCTATGGAATGGTCCAATGGGCGTGTTTGAATTTGATCAATTTGGAGAAGGTACTAGGGTCGTCTCCGAAGCGATCGCTGACACGCGCGCAGAAACTGTGGCTGGCGGCGGCGACACAATTGCAGCAATCGATCGAAACGGATTGCGAGGAGAGATTGACTATGTCTCCACAGGAGGGGGTGCGTTTCTGCACTTGATTGAAGGAAAGGAATTGCCCGCACTGGGAGCTCTGAAGAACCACGCAGCTCGAATTCAAGCCACGAGTTAACAACGATTAGGCTAGCTCAAAGAAACAGTCGGTTCAGCTAGACATGACCCTTTCAGGAAAAGTCTCGAAAACTAAAAGAGACCAAGATCAGTTCGTAAGACATACAGAGACGTTTTTATCACAAGAACAGATCAAACTCGCGCGAGATGATCTGGACTATTGGGGACGAGACTGGACGCGCTCGTTTGAAGTAGCGCCTTTGGCGATAGCCTTCCCAACAAGCACAGAGCAAGTAGTTGAACTTGTTCAATTAGCAAACGCAGAAGGCTATAGGCTGGTTCCATCGGGAGGGAGAACAGGACTGTCAGGCGGTTGCGTAGCATCTAATCACGAAGTTGTAGTTTCGTTCGATCGGATGAACCGAATTCTAGGATTCAACTCGGTTGACCGGTTGGTTCTTTGCCAGGCTGGCGTAGTAACCGCACAACTTCAGCAATTCGCTGTTGAACAAGGATTGTTCTACCCCGTTGACTTTGCCTCATCAGGATCTAGTCAGATTGGTGGAAACATAGCAACGAATGCGGGTGGAATTCGCGTGATCCGCTATGGACTGACTCGGGACTGGGTGGCAGGTCTAAAGGTCGTTACAGGCAATGGCGATGTAGTGGTCGCAAACCAAGGACTGATCAAGAACGCAACTGGGTACGACCTACGGCATCTTTTCATTGGGTCCGAAGGAACTCTAGGGCTCATCGTCGAAGCTGAAATGCAACTACGTGCACCACCAGAACCACATCGTGTAATGGTTGTTTGTGTTACTTCTCTGAACGACCTCTTGTCAATACTTCAGTGTTTTCAACATTCACTACAACTGTCCGCTTTTGAGTTTTTCTCGGATTTCGCCATGTCTAAAGTACTCAATCATAGAGGGCTCGACCGACCTTTTTCCACCGTGACGAAGTACTACGCTTTGCTGGAGTATGACGAATCCGACGCCGATGTGGCTACTCAGGCGTTTTCCGAATGTGTGAAAAACGGTTGGATTGTCGACGGTGTTCTCAGCCATTCCACGTTGCAGTCTGAGAGGTTATGGGAACTGCGCGACGGAATCACCGAGAGCATCGCGGCAGACTCACCATACAAGAACGACATCTCCGTCAGAATTTCTGAAGTTCCCGGTTTCTTGGATGATGTCGGAAGTGTTGTGGAGAAGCACTATCCAGACCTAGAAGTCTGTTGGTTCGGTCACATTGGAGACGGAAATCTTCACCTCAATATATTGAAACCGCCAGACTTGGAAATTTCGGAGTTTCAGGATCGATGCAGAGCGATCAACCCGTTGCTATTCGAACTAATACAGAAACGAGGCGGGAGCATTTCAGCAGAACACGGTGTCGGCTTACTCAAACGAGACTATCTGAGGTTTAGCCGGAGTAAAGGTGAAATCGAAAGAATGAAAGCAATAAAAGATGCATTTGATCCCAATGGCATCATGAACCCCGGAAAAATTTTCGCACCAAATGGCGACGAGTCAGCTTAAGTTCTCACCCGACTGCACCTTAAGATGGCCCCACACGTCAGGTGCAAACATCTTCTACCATTAACTCAGTGATCAATAGCTTGTTCTGGGTCGATCGTTGGATCGCAGCATCTTCTAAACAATGGTTTTCTTGAACCTGGAGAAGGTAAGGTAGCCAACCCACAGTCCGACAAACAAGCTCACTACTGCCTTGACAGGCTCTGCAAGGGATGTCACGTAAAACGCCACCATGGCTGAATGTGCAAGTGACTCAGGCTCAGCATTCCGCCACAACATCCACAAAGTATGAGCGACAAATGTAACAACGGCTGAAGTAAGCCACCACATGACTAGACCTGACAACAGAACGATCCCGACTTGGCGATAACTCATCCTTCCGAGAATCCTTAGGTCTTCTGCAAGTGTCATTGTTTATTCTCCGGTAGAGCAAACTTTCATGCAAGTATGCTACCCCAGTGTTGATACCTCGCAGATCTACGAAACTTGCGGATGCTGTCTTAGTCTGGATAGATCCTGGAGAGGTCGAATAGCCTATGCGACAGTCGAGTTGATCGTCTGCGTTTGATTGGTTCTTCAATCCAGGATTCTCGAATTCGCTTGTCCTGCTTTGAAGCACAGTGAAACAACATGCCTAGATCGTCATGAACTCGTTACCTTGAGGCGCGGAGTCAAAGAAGGAAGAAGCGTATCCTTCGGTTTGTAGTGAGACGACTAGCCGAATTCTCTTGTCGGGCACTTCTTCGAAACATTCAAGACTGACCCCGATCGGACCAGGTGACGCCGGTAAGTTACGCTCATCATTTGGACTCGAAACTAGCTTCGAAACAATGAACCCAAATCGGAATCGAAGTTCACATTGTGGTTTCAATCCTCCGTGGCTCATCGAAGGTGTTACGTCAACCCAACCTATAAACTTGCTACTGATCCGTCCCGTTTAGCAATCAGGACAAGATCTGGTCTGTGTGCGACAAATAGTCCGACGGTTACCACTCCGGGCAGGTTATTTATTGTTTGTTCAAGACATCCCGGATCGTCGATTGTGAGCCCGCCCACATCCACAATTATGTTGCCATTTTCGGTTAGCCCCGTGCGCACGTGTGGGTCGCCTCCTATGGATCGTGCAAATTGCTTGACTACGGTTCGAGCCGATGGAATAACTTCGATTGGCAATGGAAACGCTCCCAATCGATCTACAAGCTTCGATTCATCCACAATACAGACAAAGTGCTTGGACATTGAAGTCACAATCTTTTCTTGGGTGAGTGCGCCGCCGCCGCCTTTGATAAGTGCTCGTGACCCATCGACTTCGTCTGCGCCATCGACATAAACGTCGGCACTACAGACCTTGTGCGTTTCAAGGACTGTGATACCGTGATCTTTCAGCCTCGATGTACTGGCAATTGAGCTCGAAATAGTCGCCTTAAAGGAGTCCTTGATCTCCACAAGCATGTCGATGAAGAAATTGACAGTGCTGCCCGTTCCGACACCAACGACTGATTCTGGATTGATGTCTTCAGTTACATGATCTAGTGCAGCACGAGCCACCCGTCGCTTCAACTCGTCTTGATCGGGTTCAGTCAACAGTATTCCCCAATTTTGCCAATCGCTCGAATTCTTCTTCGAACAGGAGTTGCTTCATATCCGCTATTCGATCGACATAGAGGACTCCATCCAAATGGTCGAACTCATGCTGGATCACTGTCGCTTGAAAACCTGAGAATTCCTGAGAATGCTCTCCGAGTTCCAGGTCTTTGTAGTCGACTCGAACGCACTGCGGTCTCTCGACCCAACCTCGCAAACCAGGTACCGATAGACATCCTTCCCAAAATCCCGCGCAAGGAGAATCGAGAATGGATACCGTGGGATTTACAAATACTGTCAATGACAACGACTCCAGATCCCCGTATCTGGAGCCTTCACTTGGAATTTCAATCAATGCCAAGCGTACGCTTTCGTTGACTTGTGGCGCTGCTAGACCAATACCTCCGTAGTCGTGCAATGTATCGGTCATGTCGCTCACGAGTCGCGCAATTTCGTCACTAAGAATTTCGGAGTCGGACAGGGGGCGAGCTACTTTACGAAGTGTCGGGTGACCCATGCGAATGATCTTGCGTACAGCCAATTCAATTCTCCCGTAGGACTTTTCCGGCAGCTGCACTAAACAACCGCCATTGTTGTTCCGTGACAACAGCATCCAATGAAACATCTGTCAGCTTCGTGGAGAACTCGTCATTCAACTGAAACTCGTGTGCAATTCCCAGAGTCATGGGCCGACTCTCCGGCTCCAGCATCCGATCATAGTGACCACCTCCACGTCCTAGGCGATTGCCCGTTGTCGAGAAAGCGACTAACGGAAGCAACATCAAATCGATAGAGCTCAGATGAACGCTCTCAATGCGATCCGGTTCCAGAATGTCGAACGCGCCACGAACGAACTGCTGTTGGGGTGTCAGACGTGCGAACCGCATTTCTCCCTTTCGGAAATGGGGCACTGCTACGGTGATCCCATTCTCATGAAACCAACTGAATGCTCTGGATAGATCAATTTCACCATCGTTGGCCATATACCCAGCTACGCAGCTGAAGTTACCGATGTCTAATCGATTCCTAAGATTCTCTGTGAGTCGTGCAGAGTGCTCACGCAGCAAATACGGCGACATGGTTCTTCGAGCCGATCGTATCTGCGTTCGAATCTGATCGTTGAGATTGGTGATTGCGTCGATCGCTCAATACCAAGGGGTGTGCTTCCGGGATGCAGTGAGCGGTCAGACCCTGAACCGTTGTGGTTCAAGGCGGTGACCCGGGAAAGGCATTAGGCTTCCGGCACGTTAGTCCGCCGGCCTGCACACCAACAATTCACCAGTGTCTCCTAAATTTCTTCTAACGGTTCGGGACGAAAACCAACTCGCAGACACCCCGGAGACTGTTGGAATTATAGAAAGGTACAGAGGAAACGAGCATCTATATCGGTGCACTGTGCACGGGAAAGTACTGTCTCGGTTAGCACAACTCGCAGGTTTACGGGTTGGGACACTGGATAAGAGACTAACTAAAAGAGCTCTTTGGAATTCTCCAGCACACGGTTCTTAAGTCGATCCACGCGTTGTGTCAATTCGTCGAGCTCTTCTTGTTGTCGGGCAATAGTCCCGATGAGATTAACCGCTACAGCGATAGCGAGTTTTTCGTTGCTGAATACGTCAGTCACAAGTGACTCGCGCATGTCTTTCATGTAGTCGTTCAAAGTTCGTGCCGACTGTTGCAACGACTCGACGTCTTCTGGCATGCACTGTAGTCGATATTGCTTCTGAAGTATTTGGACGTTCACTTCAACGGGAGATATATCCGTCATTAGGCGTTTGCCTGCATGGACTGTAGTTTATGAATAGTTTGATCTATACAATTTTCGACACTTTCAAACTTCTTGAACAAGCGTCGACGCTCTTCCATCCACTGTTCGTGCGTCTTTATGAGCCGCGAATTCTGTTCCTGTAGTCTCTTGCAACGTTGAATAAGTTCATCGACCACAGACTCCAAGTCTGAAAGTGCTTCGGTTGACATAAGGCGGACAAATTCGGTGGGACGACACGCATTTTAATGGAACGATGAGCAATTCAGGACGCTGGACAAACCCCTTCAAGTGTCATGGATGACCTAACCGAACTCTTGGTTCTCACATCCATAGCATTGCCTGAATGGGAATTGCATGGTCTGGTTGTAGGTGTCGTTGTGGCGATGAGGGAAGAGGATCCAATTTCGGCAGCTCGTATTGTTGAAGACTTACGCCCGGGACTGTGCACACAGTCTCATTTGAGTGAATTGTGCGGCACCGTGTTCAAGCAGATCAGTGCGGAAGACTTTTCGTTCCATCCACTCTTGCCCGATGACGAAGAGCACATCGAAGTTCGTCTCCAAGCACTTGGGGAATGGGTCACAGCATTCCTTGAAGGCTTCAACAGTTTGGAACATGCAAGAGACGGGGAAATCGAAGAAGCGCTCTCCGACTTTGGAGAGATATCCAAAGTGGATCCAAACGTGGAAAATACCCCCGACACAGAATCGTCCTACATCGATGTCGTAGAGTTTGTGCGCGTTGGCACAATGTTGATCCACGGCATCGTGCAACAAGGCAAAAGTTAATGGACAAGCTCGAGTACTCTCATAGAAGGGACCGGCTCATGGCCGCAATCGGTCCCAATAGCGTCGCAATCGTTGCGGGAGCAAAAGAGCTACGGCGCAATGGCGACACGCACTTTCCTTTTCGACAGGAAAGTGACTTCTTTTACCTAACCGGATTCGCTGAGCCCAACGCCGTTCTGGTCTTGGCACCCTGTGCGGAAAAAGCCGAAGCTACGATCTTCCTGAATCCAAAAGATCCGAGCGCCGAACAGTGGACGGGAATTCGCCTAGGAGTTGATGCCGCACCAGAACGATTGGGTATTGATCAAGCGTTTGACGTGGCCAGCATGGATGAAGAACTACCAAAGCTCATTGAAGGACGGCGAGCACTACATGCGCTCTTTGGCTTTGATGGCGACTTTGATCAGAGGATATTTTCTTGGATCAACAAAGTAAAGTCTCAGCGCCGCCCTCATCCTGGGGAATTCGTCAATCTCGCACAGTCGCTGCACGAGCTTAGAGTAATCAAGTCTCCCTTGGAGCAGGATCAGATGCAACGAGCCGCGGACATCACTGCGAAAGCCCACATCCGAGCGATGACTTCATGTGAACCAGGTAAGAGCGAATGGAATCTCGAAGGAGAGCTACTTGCTGAGTTCATGACTAACGGTGCTCGATTTTCTGCCTATCCCAGTATCGTCGCGAGTGGCGAGAACGCGTGCATCATGCATTACATAGAAAACGATGCAACTCTCAACGACGGGGATCTCGTACTCATCGATGCTGGGTGCGAACTCGATCATTACGCCTCCGATGTAACTCGAACATTCCCAGTGAACGGCAAGTTCTCGCCGGAGCAACACGACTTGTATCAATTGTGTCTAGAAGCCCAAAAAGCAGCGATCGCATCGGTGTCACCGGACCGAAGATTTAGCGATCCGCATGAAGCAGCCAGACGGGTACTAACCCAAGGATTGATAGACCTCGACATCATCGATTGCGAATCGGTAGATGACGCAATCGAAGCAGGAAAGGAAAAGAAATTTCTCGTCCACCGCTGCTCTCACTGGCTGGGATTGGACGTTCACGACGTGGGAATGTTCGAGGACAACGGAAAGTCTCGCGTACTTGAACCAGGAATGGTTCTGACAGTCGAACCGGGCATTTACATTCCATCCAACGAGCAAATGCAAGAAGTGGCTTCCAAGTGGCGAGGAATAGGCGTTCGAATCGAAGACGATGTGTTAGTAACTGAAGACGGCAATCGTGTCCTATCCGCGAAAGCACCGAAGGAACTTGGCGATATCGAGTCACTGATGGCTAATGGACTTTGATGTCATCGTAAGTGGTGCAGGTTTGACAGGGTCCGCTACCGCCTTGGCCTTGCACCAAAAGGGATTTCGCGTTGCTTTGATTAAAGCCTCCGATCCCGCAACATCGGAGGGACGATTTGGACATGACCTCCGTACGCTTGCACTCTCACCGGTAAACGTTAATTGGTTCAAGACTCTCGACTTCGAAGACTCCATCTTCCGTTATCCCGTCGAACGAATGCAAGTGTGGGAACACGACGGATCGGGTCTTGTCACATTCGACGCTCACACGGTCGGTCTCACAAGTCTGGCATCAATCTTTGAACACAGTCCGCTAATCGAGGCTTGTAGAACCAAGATTCAGAACGATGTCGAGGTGTTCGACCACACACAAATCGTCGAATTGGACAGCACAAATAAGTCCGTACAGCTGAGCAAAGGACTATCGATCAGCTGCAAGCTCCTTTGTATAGCCGAGGGCCCAAATAGTCTTACCCGAGAGATTGCTGGATCGGCTTGGGAATCACAAGAACTAGGTCACTCTGCATTGGTTACATTGGCAAGAACAGAACACGGACACAGAAATACTGCGTGGCAAAAATTTGGTGATGGAATACTTGCGTTTCTACCCTTCGAAGGCAATCTAGTCTCGGTTATATGGAGCCTGGACAATGCGCGATGTCAACAATTGCTCTCTTTCAAAGACGACGAGTTTGCAAAACTACTCACAGAAACAAGTGAACGCGTCTGCGGAAAAATAGTCGAAATCGACGAACGAAAGGCTTTTTCGCTCAAACAATCATTGGCAAGTACGTTCTGTCCCAAGTCCTGGGTAGTTGTCATTGGTGACGCTGCTCATACTTTGCACCCACTTTCGGGACAAGGCGTGAATCTGGGATTGGAAGACGCGAGAACTCTTGTCAATTACCTCGGAAACGAATCAATGGGGTTCTTTAATCCTACATCGCTCACAAGGTTTGCGCACAAACGACGGCTCAAAGCTCGGCAGATGCTTCTCGCCATGGCGTTCTTCTTGAACGCTTGGTCATGGAAGCGACCCGGTTCCCGCTGGGTTCGGAACGTAGGAATCAGAGCGTTCAACAGAGTGGGCTTCATCAAGCACCAAGTAATGCGTGAAGCCGTTGGATTCGGAGCACTAGGAAGCCTGGATTGAAGACACATCTTTACAGTAGCCATGTCGAGCTCGGCGCAAAGATGGTTGACTTTTTCGGATGGCAAATGCCGCTGCATTACGGCTCTCAAATTGAAGAACATCATTCAGTGCGCCAAGCAGCAGGAATGTTTGATGTCTCGCATATGCTTCCTGTCGACTTCAACGGTGAGGATAGCCAACGATTCCTTCAATTGATGTTGGCCAGTGATGTCGAAAAGAAATTGAATCAAAACGGGCGGGCGACTTATACCGTCATGCTCAACGAAAACGGTGGAATCATCGACGACCTCATCGTGTATAGACTTGCTGACCAAACCTATCGTGCAATTTTCAATGCTGGTACAGCAACGGCAGATTTGGAATGGATTCAATCCAAGGCTGTTTCACAGTTCAGTGTCGACATTTCTCCTAGGCATGACTTGAACATACTTGCAATACAAGGTCCCGACGCCCTGACAAAGTCATCCAATGTCTTCGGAACCACTCCCCCGGAGGAACTGAAACCTTTTCGATGCATTGAGTCTAATGGCTTTTTCGTAGGTAGAACTGGCTATACGGGCGAAGATGGCATTGAAGTTTTGTGCGGAACAGAGCAAGCTAAATTGCTCTGGGAATCATTGCACGATATGGGTGTTCGCCCTTGTGGATTGGGCGCGCGAGACACATTGCGACTGGAAGCTGGACTGAATCTCAATGGGCAAGATATGAACCCGGACATCTCTCCACTGGCAAGCGCATTGGGATGGGTAGTAGATTGGGACCCGGAGGAGAGACAGTTCATCGGTCGACAAGCATTGACACAGGAGCGAACTCGAGGTCTCCGTCGGAGACTCACCGGTGTCGTTTTGAAAGGCGGAATTATGCGTTCCGGACAAGAGGTGCTTACTGATTCAGGAAGTGGTGTGATAACGAGTGGGTCGTATTCTCCCACTTTAGGCTACAGTGTTGCACTCGCTCGTGTCCCGGCTGCTGCGACGGGGACATGCAAAGTCGTCATCCGCAACCGAGAAATAGAAGGGCGGCTCGTTCGTCCACCATTCGTCAGGAAAGGAGAAAAAGTACACAAGTGAGTGATACACCGTCTGAGCTCAAATATACAAAGACCCATGAATGGGCGCGACTCGATGACGGCACAGTCGTCGTTGGAATTTCCGACTATGCACAGGATGCACTTGGAGACGTCGTATTTGTTGAATTGCCCGTTGTCGGTGACGACGTTAAAGAGGGAGAAGAAGTAGCTGTTGTGGAATCTGTCAAAGCCGCATCCGATATCTACTCTCCTATAAGCGGATCGATTAGTCAGGTAAACGAACTTCTGGATGAACAACCTGAACTCCTGAACTCCGATCCCTACGGCGAAGGTTGGATTTTCACCATAAGTCCCACTGACTCAGATGACTATGAAGAACTACTGGACTCCAACGGTTATGACGAGTTTTGTAGTTCGGAAGAGCACGAAAACTAAGACCTAATCTCCTCCTGATGCCGTTCATTCCGCACACACGTGACGATGTCTCTGCAATGCTGCAAAGCATAGGAGTTTCAAACGTCGAAGAGCTCTTTTCTGAAATTCCAAGTTCGATAGACCGGGCCGATCTCTCAGCAGTTCCACGTGGTGTCACCGAAATGGAAATGCTGCGCGTTCTCTCAGAGAGGGCAAAGAAGGACGAAGTGGGCCCTTGCTTTATCGGAGCCGGGAGTTACGACCATCACATACCTGCAGCAGTGTGGGATCTTGCCAGCCGAGGTGAATTCCTGACTCCCTATACACCTTACCAGGCCGAGGCCAGTCAGGGAACTCTCCAAGTTCTCTACGAGTTTCAAACAATGATGTCGTCACTCACAGCGATGGACGTGGCCAATGCTTCCGTGTATGACGGCGGGTCCGGCTTGGCAGAGGCAATTCTCATGGCCGTGCGTTGCAACAGAAGAAACCAAAGCAAAAAGATCTTGATTTGTGGTGCAGTAAATCCGTTCTATATTCAAGCGGCCAACACACTGGTTCGCGGACAAGGAATTGAGTTAGTTCAGGGGGATCTGTCCAACGGTACCTATGCAATTGACTTAAGTGAAGGTGAAGAAGTATGTGCCGTGGTCGTGCAACAACCAAATTTCTTTGGACTTCTTGAGGACGTTGACGAAATTTGCGATTGGGCGAGAACAAAGAACGCAATGGTCGTCGCGGTCGTGAATCCCATGACGCTAGCGGTTCTTAAACCTCCGGGGGAATGGGGCGCTGAAGGTGCAGACATCTGTAGTGGCGACGGTCAGCCTTTGGGAGTTCCTATGTCTTCCGGTGGTCCTTCGTTTGGATTCCTGTGCACGAAATTACAGCATGTACGTCAATTGCCTGGCCGTATCGTGGGTAGAACGACTGATCGCGCTGGATCTTTGGGTTACACGCTGACATTGCAAGCTCGAGAGCAACACATTCGCCGAGCGAAGGCAACATCCAACATCTGTACTAATCAAGGATTGCTCGTCACTGCAGCAACGATTTACATGTCAATTGTGGGACTGAGAGGTCTAGGAAACGTGGCTTCTACGTGTCATTCAAACACTAAGTATCTAGTCGACAAACTTTGCAAGTCTGGTCTGGTAAAGAAGACTTTCGTCGAGCCCTTCTTCCATGAGTGCGCATTGGATCTTAGTTGCGATGCACAAATTGTGTGCGACATGCTACTCAGACAGGAAAAAATTCTCGCCGGCTACGCGCTTGGCAGGTCGTTTCCCGAGTTTCAATCCTCTCTATTGATCTGCGCGACAGAGCGTCGCACACAAGCTGAGATGGATCGATTCAGCGAAACCTTATTGAATGCATGCATGAGTCTTGCTCGTGGACAATAACCAGACCATCTTCGACATTTCTCGGCCCAACCGTTTCGCTGGAGCGCAAATTCCGGAAATGGGAAGTCTTTCCGACATTCCTTTGCACTTTTTGAGGGACTCTAGTCCGTGTCTTCCTGAAGTTTCAGAAATTCAGGCTATCAGACACTACACCAATCTATCTCATCAAAACTTCGCAATCGATCGAAATTTCTATCCCTTGGGTTCATGCACGATGAAGTACAACCCTCGTGGAGCCCACCGAGCAGCAAACCAGCCCGGATTTCTCAACAGGCATCCACTAACGTCGGTCGAGACAAGCCAAGGAGTATTGCAGTGCTTGTTTGAGTTGCAAGAGATCTTGACAAATGTCACTGGCATGGATGCTGTGTCGTTGGCCCCTATGGCGGGCGCTCAAGGAGAACTAGCCGGTCTGCTCATGATCCGTGCCTATCACGAGAGCCAAGGTGAGGCACACAGAGACGAAATCATAGTGCCCACGGCCGCCCATGGAACTAATCCTGCAACGGCAACGATGTCTGGCTACAAGGTTGCTGAGACAAAAGTAGGTGCGGATGGAGATGTAGACTTAGAGCACCTCAAGCAGGTGGTCGGACCGCAGACAGCCGGCATCATGCTCACGAATCCGTCAACTTGTGCCGTATTTGAACGACAAATAGTTGAAATCTCTAAGCTTGTTCACGACGCCGGAGGACTTCTCTACTACGATGGCGCAAACCTTAATGCAATACTTGGAAAGGTTTGTCCTGGAGATATGGGTTTCGATGTGCTTCATCTGAATTTGCACAAGACTTTCGCCACGCCTCACGGTGGAGGAGGGCCTGGGGCTGGTCCCGTAGCTGTGAATGGAAGATTGGTACCTTTTCTTCCTATCCCAATAGTTGGCCAGCGAAACAACCAATTCGAGTGGTTTGGATCCGACGAGATACCCAACTCGATTGGAACGATGTCTGCGTTCATGGGCAATACCGGAATACTAATAAGGGCTCTGTCGTACGCCTTGATGCTGGGGCGGGAAGGAATGATTCGGGTGGCAGAGTACGCGACACTCAATGCAAACTACCTGGCTAAAGAACTGGAAAAAGCTGGGTTTAAACTGGCCTATCCCGATCGCAAAGCAACGCACGAGTTCCTTATTACATTGAGTGATGAAACTGCCAAATTCGGAATACGCGCAATGGATTTCGCAAAACGACTTCTCGACTTCGACATTCATGCGCCAACCACGTACTTTCCCTTACTAGTTCCGGAGTGCTTTCTGATTGAACCAACGGAGACGGAGTCCAAAGAGCAGCTTGACGCATTTGTCCATGCCATGAGCACAATGCGCATGGAGGCACAAACCAATCCGAGACAACTCTTGGATGCACCTCACCACCAATATCGAAAGAGATTGGATGAAGTCAAAGCCGCACGAGAGCTAGATTTGACCTGGCAACCGAAATCCAAAAAAACTGCACAAACAAAATAGCAGCCGTCTTGTAGCGCACACAGAGTTGTGTTCAACAGGCGTGCGTGACTCCGACACTTGGGAACCACGTTTCCCTTCAGAGAATTGAAGCTCTCAGTCTTGGAAACCTAGGAAACAGAAGCCATTTGAGTGACATTTGATCGCCATTGGACGAGTCACACAATCAATCTTTAGATCACTCTCCGCTAAAGATCTTTGTAAGCAACGCGCTTCGTGGACGGTAAGGACGTGTGCCGTTTAATATTGCGTTCATTCGCGTCTCGGCTTCCAGCCTGACATATCCCTCATCGTCCTCAGCTTCAGCGAGGATGTAGAAAACACCCGATTGAATGGCATCAAAGACCATTCCCGCGGCACGAGATGGAGGCATACCATAGCGCTTGAATCGCTCGGCAACACGGTTGGCTGCAGGGTGAACCCGATTTGAGGAATCTCCCTCCACTCCGCCAAAACGGACTGGTCGGTTTCGCTCCGACGTGACAATATTAGTGGCGACTGCATTCGGACATAGGACATGTACCGATATGCGACCCAAAACCTCTGCGTGCACCGCTTCCATTAAAGCCACACAGGCATGCTTCGATACTCCATAAACTCCAGACGCCGCGCATAGTCCATCCTGAGAAGATGTAGCCATCACGGACCCGGGCGCATCCTGTTGCAGCATCTTGGGGACAAATTTTCTAAGACAAAAGACCGCGCCCATAAGGTTCACCCCAAGAACGAATTCCCAGTCGACGTCTCGTGCACCCAGTACGCTCCCACCAGCACCCACTCCCGCATTGCAACACAGCAGCGATATTGGCTTCCCGGAAAACTTGCCGTCAATTTGTTCCGAGAGACTGTCAACGTCCTCTGCTGAGGAAACATCCGTTCGTACCCCCAATAGTTGTACATCGTGCTCGTCCGCCTTGACGGACAATTCACCGATCACTCGCTCAATCGCGGACTCTTCAATGTCAGCAATGACGCAGTGCAATCCATGTTCCAACGACTTCTCGATGAGAGCCAGTCCGATCCCCGAAGCACCTCCCGTAACAATGGCGACTCCACCCCGCAAGACTTCAAGATCAGGATGGGCATTGTTTGTGGCTGAAACGTGGTTGGAACCTTCCATTGACTCCCTCCTTAGTCGATGAAATTCGAATGTATCCTAGCACTCGAGCTATTTGACTATGGACGCGCAAGTGTCAGATGATGTTGTGCAATCTCTAGTTTGACACAATCTAAAGTCTACTGATGATGGATTCAGAACCACTTCACGATGAAGACCCGCAAATTCCTGTATGTGCGGCTCGTTCGTCCCAGAGTGGTTAGCGATCTTAGGCTAAACTTAACTGTTCTCGAATGATTTAGCTACTTCACATGTCCGACACACAATCAATGTCCATTGAAACCAATCTAAGCGGATACTTCCATTCAGATTACACGTCACGGCAAAAGACGATTATTGATGTAACGGGTCAAAAAACCACTGAGGGAGTTATTCCTCCAGTGCAATCCACCGTCCGCGACGCTCGAGAACTGCAAAGCACGGAAGATGACCTCAAAGCCGATTCTCAAAGCAGGTTTTTTGCCAAACATGGATTTGTGCTGCTAGCACACGAATCACAAGTAAAAAACTGGGACTCAGGAGCATTTGGACAGTCTGACACTATTCAAGTTGGAAACCGAGATGTTGGGCTACCGACCGGTGAAAACGAGATTGAAAAGTACTACATGCGAGAAGTTGAAGATCTCATTCGAACAGTTCTGCTTCCAGGGAGGAATCTTTGGATCAACCAACCGAACATGGTCCTACGACGTGGAGCGAATACAGCACATCCGTATTACGGTTTCGGGGTTCACAACGACTACGGCGTAACTGCCGATGACTTTGAGTCCAACACCGAAGCCTTCGGTACGCCAGAACAAGCACAACAATGGCGGGAGCAGTACGAGAACGATGACGTAAGAGCTTTCATGATTATTAACTTTTGGCGTCCTGTTCATATGTCGAGCCCGGTGGAACATATGCCTCTTGCGGTCTTGGACGCGCACTCAGTGGATCCTAGCGATCTCGTGTTAAGTGGTCTCGAGGGATTCACGCTTACAGGCAAAGTGTCTACTCAGCTCTCTCTCCGCCACAACACTACTCAAGCGTGGTACTACTATCCTCGCATGACTGTCAATGAAGTGATGGCCCTTAAGCTCTTTCATATAGACAAGGACAATTCGAACCTTCCGTTCGGTGCGTGTTACCACTCGGCGGTTGAAAATCCGCTAGCACATCAGGGAGCTGAAGAACGGCAAAGTTGCGAACACCGAGTCAGTGTGTTTGTCTTGAGAGACTAGTAGCCTCCCAACGCGATTCGATTTACGAAAGTGCCGACTTAAGCTCTTCGAGCGACCGAATGGGCAAGGAACAAACGAAATCTCGACAAGTGTAGGCAACAACCTCGTTCACATTCTGAGTTACCGGAGGCGGTAGGTACGAGGGAACGTAGCCAAGATCTTCATAGGGTATAGCCCAAATGTCGGTATTGGGTCGATACTCGTCAAGTAAGCTGACCTTCCACTCTTCGAGCTTGTCGCTTGGACCCCTGATAATCACGTGGCTGTTGCCATTCTTCATCCGCTCAACGCACCGTAGAGCTGTTGGATACATCACCTCTTGCTCTGAAACAGATCTACGCATCCACTCAATAGTCTTACTTACAACTTCAAGATATCTGGGCTCACCAGTCAAGGATGCAATCTTGGACAAAGCTAAGCAAGCCACTGAATTTCCTGATGCAGCTGACTCGTCCTGCAACGGCTTGAGTCTCTGAATGAGTTTTTCGTGGTCGTGGGGAGTGAACCAAAATCCTCCATCTTGGGCATCGTAGAACCACTGGACAATTGAGTCTGCCAATGCAATAGCCATTTCGACATCGACACTGCGCCACGCTACGGACAACATAGTGAGCAATCCATCCAGAACGTGTGCATAGTCGTCGAGGTAACCGGAAATCCTAGATTCTCCGTCACACCAAACCGCACTCAAGCGCTCTCCGTCGAACATTCCCTCTCGCAGAAAGTCAGCAACACGTTGAGCGTTGCTGAGCAGGTTACGGTCACCAAGAACTTGGGCGGTTCTTGCTAGCCCCTTCATAGTCAGTCCATTCCATGAAGCGAGTATCTTTATGTCAGTCGAGGGCCTAACTCGGGTCGAGCGCACACTCTGGAGCTTTTCGCGCGCCCTTTCTCGAACATCATTGGCATGATCGAAGTCCATTCCAAGTCTGCGCACAACAGATCTCCAGGAGTCGGTTCTGCGGAAATGCCACCGATTCTCAAAGTTTGCTGGCTTGTCAAATCCAAATAGAGTCTCCAAGACAAGGTACTCCTCATCGGACAGGCAGCGTTTGATCTCGTTTCTTCTCCAGACGTAATACTTGCCTTCCTCACCTTCTGTATCGGCATCCAATGCCGAATAGAAACCACCGTTTGAACTCCTCATTTCCGACACCAACCAATGTGCAGTTCCTCTGAGAACTTCTTCGAACAGATCATCACCTGTTACTTGAAACGCTGTGGCATATAGGCTTAGCAACATTCCGTTGTCATTTAGCATCTTTTCAAAGTGAGGAATCGCCCACCTTTGATCGGTTGAATACCGAAAGAATCCACCACCAAGTTGATCGTAGATTCCACCGCGCGCCATTTCAGTCAAAGTGTGGACCACGGCATCCAATGCGTCACGATCGTGAAGATTGGTTTGACGACTGTTTTGCCAGTGCCGGAGTAACCAAGCTAGGCGCGTTGGATGAGGAAACTTTGGTGCGGATCCAAAGCCCCCAAACTCTGAGTCGTAGATCGAAACCAAGGTGTTTCGACAGCGTTTCGAAAGTTCATCGTAATCCTCAATGGATTTTCCTGTTTTGGATCCATGGAATTGGGCCATGGATTGCAGCAATTTTTCCTCGAACTGCTCAAGATTCTCCTTGTTGTCACGATATGCCTCAGCCACTCGATTCATGACATTGACGAATCCCGGCAATCCAAATCGCGATCTTTTTGGGAAATAGGTTCCCGCAAAAAACGGAATCTGTGACCTTGGATTTAGGAATACGGTCAACGGCCAACCGCCACTATTGCGAGTCAGAATCGCATGTGCAGATTGGTAAATCTTGTCCAAGTCCGGTCGCTCCTCACGATCTACTTTGACACTGATGAAGTGACTGTTCATCACACTGGCCACTTCGGGATCCTGGAAACACTCTCGGGCCATGACGTGACACCAATGGCAGGTCGAGTAACCGATTGACAACAAGATTGGTTTATCAAGTTCGCGAGCTAGTTCCAAGGCTTCTTCCCGCCACGGATACCACTGCACCGGATTCGTGGCGTGTTGCTTAAGATAAGGACTGGTCTCATATTGAAGCTTGTTCATACTGAGTCCCCGAACTGGGTGCTCACAACTGGTGGGAGATCTTTGGGAGTCAAGTAAATGGTGCCATACATCAAGCTTCTTTAACTTGGGACTTGTGTGCAACAATCAAGTTGAGCAACGATGAAGAGTGGACGAACGCGCGGTTATAGGAAGGGGATCGGTATTGTTCTTGCGAACCCAAGAGGTCAAGTCCTTCTTGCCCGACGTAACGACATGCGCGGTCAATGGCAATTACCTCAAGGAGGAATAGATCCAGGTGAAGAGCCGCATCAAGCCATGTTTCGCGAACTGAAAGAAGAACTGAATGTCCCCGAAGCTCACGCAACCATCGTTGCGAAAACACGAACGTACCTACGTTACAACTTTCCTAAGATCATGCCTGATCCCAACAACTTAGCAAGAGACTATATGGGGCAGGAGCTAATGTTCTTCTTGCTTCATTTTCATGGATCAGATTCGTTAATCGATGTCTTCGGAGTCAGGCATGCAGAGTTCGATTGTTGGTCATGGGTAGACTACTGGAAACCTGTCGAATCCATTGTTGCGTTCAAACGTGACATGTATCGACGTGCCCTGACGGAATTGAAGCCTTACTTGTTCGGCGAGGAGTACTAATTGCTTGACGCGATGAATCAATTGGTTCGTGACGTCCAGGCCGAACCGGACTTCGATAAAGCCGCGGCAATGGCGGTTGCCCGAGTGAGCATGATCTTCGGAGTCGACTACTGTTCGCTCTACGTGCTCGAGTCCAAGACCGAATTGCTCCACCTCGTAGCCAATGATGGGATTTCGGAGCACATCGCAGGTCAAATCACTCTACCCGTTGGCAAGGGAATCATTGGACTTGTCGCTCGCCGTGCAGAGCCCGTCAATGTCGAGGACGCCACAAAGCATCCAGCGTTCGAACAAATCGAATCGATTGATGAAAGCACCTTTAGGTGTTTTCTCGGCGCACCAATAGTTCACAATCGTCGATCAATCGGCGTATTGACAATACGAAGAGAGTACGAGAAGTTCACCGAAAACGAAGAAGGTCTCCTACTCTCTTTGGCGACCAAACTCTCACCAGTTGTCGCCCACGCTGTTGCTCTCGGGACACCTGCCACTCCTTCGTCTTCAGTCGACCCTCTAGCGAGAGCGAGAGAGTTCAAAGGCATTCCGGGTTCGCCGGGAATTTCCGTTGGCAGGGTCGCGCTCGTTGAACCACCAGCAGACATCAAACACATTCCTGACCGAGATGCCGTCGACATCGCTGATGAACTTCAAAACTTCGACTTGGCGTTGGAGTCAGTTCGAGACGACATGCAACGCATCAATGCGACTTTGAAACCGAACCTAGACACAATCGAGCAAGAGATTCTTGATGTGTATGTACACATTCTCGACGACGAAGCCATGGGAGGAGAAGTTCGCGACGAAATCGAAAAACACGGACAGTGGGCACAAGGAGCGATCAAACGTGTATTTCAAAGGCACATTGATCACATGGAGGAAACGAACAACGAGTACTTCGTTGAACGCAGCACCGACCTTCGCGATATTGCACAGCAACTGGTTGCGAAACTACAGGATTACGGAGCAACTCAAAGCAATGTCTTTCCCGATGAGACAATTCTCGCCGCAGAGGAAATTACGGCATCGATGATCGCCAAAATTCCAGACGAACAGCTCAAAGGCATCGTTTCACTGTCTGGGTCTGCAAATTCCCACACTGCAATTCTCGCTCGGGCGTTGGGAATTCCCGCCGTCATGGGTGCGTCCGACTTTCCTTTGTTTGAAACGCAGCACATGACTGTAGTCATCGATGGTACCTATGGCGAGATCGTTAGCAATCCCACCCCTGGCATTCTCAGGCACTATCAAGACTTGAGGGCTCAAGGAGAGTCTTTCGCAAGAGAGCTAACTGAATTGCGAGATCAACCAGCAGAGACTCGTGATGGACACCGTGTGCGACTTTGGGTCAACATTGGTCTGATTGATGAAATATCTCAATCACTGGATCGTGGCGCGGAAGGCATAGGACTCTTTCGAACCGAAATACCTTTCGCGGATAGCGCTCAATTCCCTACCGAGGCTCAGCAACTCGAGATATATCGCAAACACATGGTTGCGTTTGACCCAAAACCAGTGACGATGCGAACCCTCGACATCGGCGGAGACAAGGTTCTACCGTACTTCTCAGTGAAAGAGGACAATCCTTTTCTCGGTTGGCGCGGAATACGGGTCACCCTTGACCATCCAGAAATTTTCCTCGTTCAAATTCGCGCGATGGTGAAAGCCAGCGAGGGACTCAATAGCCCACTTCGAATCATGCTGCCAATGGTTTCGAACTTGGAAGAGATCCATTTCGCCAAGAACCTGATAGATCAGGCATACCGAGAACTTCGGGATGAAGGATTTGCGGTCAGGGTGCCCGATGTCGGAGTCATGGTTGAAGTTCCCGCATTGATCTATCAAGCGCGGCTCGTTTGCCGCGAAGTTGACTTCCTTGCCGTCGGATCAAACGACCTCACGCAATACATGCTCGCCGTGTCTCGCAACAACGCGAGGGTTGCGAGTCTGTACCAGGAATTGCACCCATCAGTCTTGTGGGCCCTTCGAAGCGTTGTAAAAGATGCCCATGCAGAAAACAAGCCCATTGGAATTTGCGGCGAGTTGGCTGGAACAGTCGAAGGAGCTATTTTGTGTGTAGGAATGGGGTACGACGTGCTGTCGATGAATGCAACACATATTCCTAAGGTCAAGTGGGTGATTCGAAACATGACCTTGGTCAGGTGTCGTCGCATATTGAGTCGGGTCTTGAGAATGAACGATGCTCAAATCATTCTTGAGTTCATTCACCAGCAAATGGAGGATATGGGGTTAGGAAAAGTTGTGCCCCATCGAGAGCCATATTCGCCCGATAGGCAACCAAACTCAAAGTGACGCGTCAAACAACCTGTGATAAACCGCCATCCATGTTGATTGCGCACCCGGTGAGATAGGAAGCTTTTTCCGATACAAGAAACATCGCGACATCCGCACATTCCCGGGCTTCGCCCATTCTGCGCATTGGTAGGGACTTTCCAGCTTGGGCAAGGAATTCCTCGTAGGTCACCGAACTATCACTCGAGTCGTATGCTCGACGACTTTGATCCGACTCAATTCTCCCAATCAGCAGTGCGTTTACTAGGACATTGTGCGGGGCACCCTCGCCGGCCAGCACTTTGGTCAGGGCCATCCCTGCAGCACGGGACACGGAGGTCGGCGCAGATCGAGGGCCAGGAGCCTTGGCGGCGATATTGAGAATGTTGATGATTCTTCCCCACCTTCGTTCACACATACCCGGGAAAATCAGACGTCCAAGTCGAATTGCAGCGAATAGCTTCAGGTCCAAATCACCTTGCCAAGTCTCGTCGGTCACATCAAGGAAGGCATGAGCTTCGGATTTACCTGCGTTGTTGACCAGTATGTCAACGTTCCCGATGTCTTTGGTCACTTGGTCGACAGTACGCTGGATTGCCAACGGGTCAGTAACGTCACAAACGTATTCTCGGACCTGAGATTGACCATCACCCGCTTGTTCAATCTCTGTCCTAGCTGACCTCAAGGGTTCCAATCTACGAGCCAAAATCGCGACATTCGCCCCGTGGGAATGGAATTCCTTCGCCATGGCTTTACCCAAGCCTAAGCTCCCTCCCGTGACCAGAGCCGTCCTATCTGCAAGTGTGTTTCGCATGCTTTCTCCTAGTCCTGAATGGGTATGGATTCGTAAATGAACGAGCCCCGCATGCCGCTAGGACCATATTGTTGCTCCTTGAAATATATTCGCCTGTCATCAAAAACGACTGCCGTGCTCGCACGAGTTCCGTAGGTCTCTCCGAAGACAAAACACGGAGAATGGCCGCTCTCGACAGGATCTTGGTTAGCCGATCGCGCGACGTCACTTGATGAGTGTCTTCTCAGCATGTGGATAAGTGAATCGACATCGTGCCTATTTCGTACCTGAGCAATCATCGAGACACCGACTCTGGTTTTTGTCCAATTGTTGTCGAAGCTTGTGTTCGTAATGCCGTAGAACCCAGGACCAAGTAGCTTTCGTTCTTCGTTTCGATTCGACCAATAAACCAAGTCGATGCCATCGAAAACTACCAAATTGAACCCTCGATACAACTGCCCGTTTAAGCTCTCTACAAATTCCTGGGCAGCGACATCTGACTTCAGGAAATCACGTACCACGTGTCCCCGTGACAAAAATGCATTTGTCGACGTGGTTCGTTCTGTCCAATTTGTGATAGCTGCAAAACGCCCACCCCGAGTTACGCCCAACCAAGTACCGTCTTCCTTCTCATCTCTTCCCGCAAAGACTCTACGCTCATTCATCCAATAGTGAGCCTCTGTTGCGGGTCTATCAAAAAACTCGTCTCGATTGGCTGCGACAATTAGGGGATAGTTCTTGTCGGTCCGATACGCCAGTAGGATGATGCACACAGCAAGGGTAGCAGCAACTAGGAGGCTAGTTTAGCAATGGACTCAGTTCGCTATGGGACTCGCTTTCTTGAGCATTCCCGATCTAACCATTAGGATTCCACAAGGGCTCTTTGTTTTTCGGTTTCGTGATGAGCGTGAACTAACAAATCGAAATGTGTATTAACTCAATCATTTTGTGTGGCTACAATTCCTTAGTGATTGTTACTTTGCATTTGTTAGTGGCACAAGCCGTTCTTTTGCGATCTGGAGGTCAGCCACTCGGAAGCGCAACAACATTCAAACCCCAGTGAAGCCAAGTTAATGTACTACCCAAACATCGATCCGATTTTCCTCTCCATCGGACCAATTGATCTTAGGTGGTATGGTCTGACGTACGTGATTGCATTCATTGCGTGCTATCTGCTCGGGAATTACCGGAGCAAAAAGTTTGGCAGAGTCTGGACGACCCAACAATGGAGCGACTTGGTCTTCTATGGAATGCTCGGAACGTTAATTGGGGGGCGCTTGGGCTATGCGTTGTTCTACGATCTTGGCCGAGTTCTGCAAGATCCGCTCGTGGTGTTCCGAATATGGGAGGGCGGAATGTCATTTCATGGTGGACTATTGGGAGTGCTCACAGCGTTCCTCGTGTGGGGTCGACTTAAAGGCGAGAGTTTCTTCAAGATTGCAGACTTTGTCGCGCCTCTGGTGTCCCTTGGAATTGGATTTGGCCGACTCGGTAATTTTGCAAACACAGAGCTGCCAGGCAGAGTCACTGAAAGTTTCCTTGGCTTCCACTTTCCGTGCCACGCCGTCGTCGCTCTCAATCCAAACTGCATTGGCGAGTACGAACCAGTCCTACGGCACGTTTCGAGTCTATATCAAGCCTTCACAACTGGAGTCATAGTCTTTGCGGTTGTATGGATCTACTCCTCTCGACAACGTCCACTTGGTTCGGTCACAGGACTGTTTCTCACACTCTATGGCCTTGGAAGATTCTGTACTGAATTCTTCCGCGAACCGGACGCACACTTAGGGTTTATTCTCGGGAATTGGCTGTCGATGGGGCAATTGCTCTCTCTTCCACTAATCGCGGGTGGGATTGTGCTCTTGAGTCCGCCCGTTAGCAAATACCTACAGAAAAAGAAAACAAGCTCATGAGACAGTATCTAGATCTGGTAAGCAGAATTCTCGAAGAGGGAGTTCCAAAAGAGGATCGCACCGGAACGGGAACGCTCTCGATATTCGGGCATCAATTTAGAGTGAGCCTTGCAGACGGTTTTCCGCTTCTCACTACCAAGAAAATGTTCCTAAAGGGAATAATCCACGAGTTATTGTGGTTCCTGACTGGCTCGACCAACATCAAGTATCTAAAGGACCACAACGTCCACATTTGGGATGGTTGGGCTGATGAGGATGGGGAGTTGGGACCGGTCTACGGTCGACAGTGGCGTTCGTGGCCGGACGGAAGAGGGAATTCAATCGATCAAATCAGCCAACTCATCGCGGGCATACAGACCAATCCTAGTTCTCGAAGACACATGATCTCGGCCTGGAACGTCGCAGAAATCGATCAGATGGCATTGCCTCCTTGCCATGCTCTTGTTCAGTTCTACGTTTCAAACGGTTCAATTTCGTGTCAGCTTTACCAGAGAAGTGCCGATGTCTTTCTTGGTGTTCCGTTCAACATCGCAAGCTATGCACTCCTCACAATGATGGTCGCCCAAGTAACTGACCTTCGAGTAGGGCACTTTGTGCATACATTTGGTGACGCCCATCTCTACGAGAATCATCTTGATCAAGCGCGATTACAGCTAAGTCGTGAACCTTTACCTCTTCCGAGAATGTCCCTAAATCCCGATGTTCGGGATATATTCGAATTTCGCTACGACGACTTTGAACTGCAAGACTACCGTAGTCACGCAGCTATAAAAGCTGAGATTTCCGTTTAGCTCGTAGGGTCTAGTGCAAATTTCACTTATTTGGGCAATGTCTCGAAATCGCGCTATCGGGAAGAACAACCGACTTCCGTGGAGACTGCCTGATGAACTTCAGTACTTTCGAGACACGGTACGCGGAAACCCGATAATCATGGGAAGGAAGACCTTCGAAGGAGTTGGAAAGCCCCTTAGGGACTGCACGAATATAGTGCTGTCGAAGTCAGCAACAAAATTTCACGGATGCATTCACGCCACGAGTTTCGACGACGCATTAAGACTTGCACGGTCAGACAACAAAAAGGGCAGCGAACGGGTATTTGTTATTGGTGGTTCAGCTGTCTATGAAGAGGCACTGTCCTTTGCAGATAGGTTGTATCGGACCATCGTTGAAGCTGAAATAGAAGGCGATACTTTCTTTCCTCTGTATGACGAATCCAAATGGACATGTGAGAGTTCAGTCCATCACAGTAGCGATGCCAAACATCCATATAGCTTTACGATGGAAGTATTCAGTCGCGCAGACTCTTGACAACTCCTTTCGTCACGGTAATAGTCATAAGGATGCGACTAATCCCGCAGCAGGTCATTAATGGAAGTCTTCGCGCGTGTTCGTTCGTCCACTGTTTTGATACGGACAGCACAGTATAGGTTGGGGCGAGGCAAACCGGTTTCGATGGGTGGTTGAGGCAACGTTCCGGGTACAAGCACAGAGTATGCAGGCACTCGACCTTGAAAGATCTCACCCGTTTGCCGGTCAATGATTTTCGTTGATTTGCCTAAGAACACTCCCATAGAGAGCACTGATCCTTCCTCAACCAATACACCTTCGACAACTTCAGAGCGAGCTCCAATGAAACAGTTGTCTTCAACAATTACCGGAGATGCCTGAAGAGGCTCTAGCACCCCTCCGATACCCGCTCCTCCTGAAATGTGACAGTTTTTTCCTATTTGAGCGCAGGACCCGATAGTTGCCCAAGTATCAACCATGGTTCCACTGTCCACATATGCTCCTATGTTCACGAAACTTGGCATCAAGACTACATTGGGAGCAATGTATGCAGAGTGCCTAACATAGGATGTCGGAACCGCCCGAAAACCACCTGCGCGAAATTCTGCTTCTCCCCAATCCGCGAACTTGGATGGAATCTTGTCCCACCAGCTTGTCGCGTCCGGCGCGCCGCTAACTCGTTGAAACGGATTGAGAATAAAGCTCAAGAGAACGGCTTTCTTGACCCATTCATTGACAATCCATGTACCGTTCTCTTTCTGTGCAACCCGCAGTTCCCCAGCATCCAACGCGTTTAACGTGCCCTCCACCGCTGCGCGAATCTCTCCCGTGGTTTCAGTGGAAAGCGCATCCTGGTTAATCCATGCTTCATTGACAATGCGTTCGGAATGTTGATTCATGAGCCTAAAACGACTAGTTGTACCTAACAATTATGTACTCGTGGCTTGTGTACTGCGAACTAGCAGCTGCGCCTTTGCCTTGATGGCTCTACTTTCCTCTAACTTGGTACGGTCCGAAGTGCCCGAACGCGATAACGCTAACCTAGTTGAGTTCACGGTACTTCGAGCCTCGACACTCTTTTTTGTGGGAGCATTTGTAATATTGAAGCGAACTCTTCGCGGTCAATTCGACTCCCATTGAGCAAACGCATGGATCAAAATATTCAACGCCTTGACTTTAAGTCCGTAAGCAATCAGGAGGATGCTGCCTCGTTCAATCAAGAGGTATTCGAAGCAATAGATCTTGATGGGGCAGTCATCGTCGAGCACGCACTTGATGCGACCATCATGGATGAGATTGTTGCAGAGATGCGACCGTATATCGATACAACACCTCACGGTCTGCATGGATTGGAAAACTCTCGTCGAGTCGGTGCGCTTGTTGCCCGTTCGCCAAGTTCGCACCATGCTATTGCACATCTAACAGTTCTTGATGTGTGCCAAAAAGTCTTGGGCGACCAAGCACGTCAAGGAAACGAGGTTCAGCTCATCCAATCGCCTAAGGGAAAAGGCCAATATCCTTGGAGACTTGGCCTCACTCAAGTCATTGATGTTGGCCCAGGTCAGCCTCGACAACCAGTCCATCGGGGTAATGGTCTTTGGGTTCACAATCTCGCCGGCCATCGACTCGATCCTCAAATTGAGACGATGTGGGCACTCACGGACTTTACTGAAGAAAACGGAGCCACTCACGTAGTCATTGGCAGCCACAAGTGGCAGGACGTGATCAGTCCTCAGGAGAGTCAAACGATGACCTGGTACCAAAAATCGGACTTTCAAACCGTTCAAGCGACAATGCCCAAGGGCAGTGTTCTGATCTGGACAGGATGGACGGTGCACGGGGCGGGCGCAAACAAGAGTGAGTCTCGCCGAGTGGGAATGAATATCGACTATAGCTTGTCGTTCCTGTCCCAGGAAGAAAACCAGTTTCTTTCCTGCCCTCCAAAACTGGCAAGGACGCTCTCGAAGAAAATGCAGCGTCTCATTGGCTACTCTCAGCCTGCTGGAGCACTAAACTATTTTGCGGACTGTCTGCCTCCGAAATACTCATTGAACGAAGACTACGACGTCTTGGTTCCGGGTGCACATGGAATGAAAAGTGCACAGGATCTGAGTCATGAGTGAGTCGTCCGTGTGCGATATTCCGATTTCTGTTGGGCTGACTGACCTCTAGCGTTCGTAGTACGGGTTCAAACCGAAGAATAAGTACACAAACCCAACTTTGACGTTCGCTATTATCTAGTCATCCAAGGGTATGGTCCAAAAAACTGAAAGGCGTGGCAGCGTGGGCGGCTTTGGGGCGACAGCACGTCTAGTCGGTAGAAATCTCTATGGTTATTAAACCCCGTATACGCGGCTTCATTTGTACAACAGCTCATCCGATAGGCTGTATAAAGAATGTTGAGGATCAAGTTTCCTACGTAGAAAACCGTCCATCGTTGCAGGGAGCGTCGAATGCGTTAGTCGTCGGCTGTTCCACTGGCTACGGATTGGCCTCGCGAATTGCGGTTGCTTTTGGATGCCATGCCAACACTTTGGGAGTTTCACTTGAGAAAGAACCCGAGGAGCGGAGACCAGGTTCGGCCGGTTGGTATAACAATGTCGGGTTTGAGAGATCCGCAGCGCAGCGCGGCTTGTACGCTAGGACTCTCAATGGGGATGCATTCTCCAGCGCAGTCAAGCGGCAAGTCATCACACGCATCCAGGCCGACATACAAACGATTGATTTGCTTGTCTATAGCTTGGCGTCTCCGGTACGAGTACACCCAGTGAGTGGCGAGATGTTCCGATCCAGTATCAAGCCCATCGGCAGCCCGCTGAGCTCCCGTACTGTCAAGCTCGACATCTTGCGCGGTAAGTGTGAAGTTGAGAACATCGACCTGCAGCCAGCTAGCGATGAGGAAATCAGTGCGACCATCCAAGTCATGGGCGGCGAGGACTGGGTTCTTTGGGTAGACGCTCTTCAAGAGGCGGGTGTGCTCTCGAGCAATTTCAAAACCGTCGCTTACACCTATTTGGGAAACGAATTGACTTGGCCGATCTATCGGGGCGGAACACTCGGAAAAGCAAAGGAAGATCTTGATCGAGCCCGAGACGAAATTAACACTAAGTACGGCGGGTCAGGTGTTGAGGCCATGATTGCTGTTCTCAAAGCGGTCGTCACCCAAGCGAGCACTGCAATTCCTGTAGTTCCACTCTATTTCTCCATACTTTTCAAGGTGATGAAGGAACACGGAACACACGAGGACTGCATAGCTCACATGTATCGAATGTTCAGTGACCAGATATTTCGATCCGACCGGCGTGTTGACGACGCTGGAAGAGTTCGTATGGACAATCTTGAGCTTGATGCGGATGTTCAAGCGGAGGTCAAAAAATCGTGGGAGACGATAGATTCGTCGAATGTACAAGAACTTGCCGATATCACAGGCTTCCAGTCAGATTTCTTAAAGCTATTTGGGTTCGGGCGTAGTGATGTCGACTATGAAAGTGATGTCGATCTTCAACAACGCACTGCCGATCAGTCAACTCCGTGACAACCTTTCTCAAGGCTTGTCGAGGCGAGAAAACAGACTACACCCCCATCTGGCTTAATCGCCAAGCCGGACGCTATATGCCCGAGTACCACAAGCTAAAGGGCAATCACACTAGCTTGGAGTTTTTTACCAATCCAGAACTGGCTGCACAAGCCGCTTTGGACGCACAACGAATTCTGGATGTGGATGCTGCAATAGTCTTCGCTGATCTCCTACCGCTCCTCATACCCATGGGATTGAGACTCGACTATGTGCCTGGCACTGGTCCGGTATTCGATAACCCTATTCGAGACACTAAGGACGTCGCGTCACTTCGACCCGTTCCAGCGCAAGAAGGAGTCGGCTATATCGCCGACACTGTGAAAAACATCCTTCAAGACTTGCCGACCGATGTTTCACTCATAGGATTTGCGGGCGCTCCATTTACTCTGGCTGCCTATGCAATCGAAGGCAAAGGATCACAGCAATACACTTATGCCAAACGCTTCATGTACCAGCATTCAGACTGCTGGTTTACTTTGTTGCACAAGCTCTCTGATGCCATCATCGACTACATAAATCTCCAAGTCGAGTCAGGCGTACATGCAGTCCAAATTTTTGACAGTTGGGTTGGCTGCCTCTCCGAAGTCGAGTATCGAAATTTCGTAGCTCCCGCCACACGCAAACTATTTTCTGGAATTCGAGGCGAAGTCCCAAAGATCTACTTCGCGACCGGAAATCAACACTTGCTCTCAAGCATGTATGAAACGGGACCGGACTTTCTTGCGTTAGATTGGCGAGTCTCACTAAGAGATTCGTGGGGGGAAATCGGATGTCCAGCAATCCAAGGAAACATGGATCCCATCGCCCTTTGTGCTGAGCCTGACTTAGCTTGTATCCATGCAAAACGGATATTGGACGAAGTCGGTGGTCGTCCTGGCCACATTTTCAACTTAGGTCACGGAATCGTTCCACAAACTCCCGTTGACAACGCAAAGGCTCTAGTTGAATACGTGCACTCCTACGTTGCCCAAAATTCATAGCAACTACGTGAACAGTTTGGCTCTAACATGTCCACGTTTACTGCTCCAACCCAAGATAGAGTAAACCAAAGTCAAGTACATTAGTTTCAGGTCAAGTTTCCAATGTATAAGCAAGTTTCAGCACGACTACCCGATGCCATGGTCGTCGCAATCGATTCGGCTGCATCTCAAATGCGGCGCAGCCGAGCGGAGATTATTCGACTTGCGATTGAGCACTACCTTGAAGACTACGACGATCTCTCGGTGGCACTGGATCGCATTCAAGATCCTAACGATCCTGTGCTAGACTGGGAAGAAGTTCGGTGTGACTTATTCAGTTCGGATTAAGCAAAGCGCAGCAAGAAAACTGAGAGAACTCCCCGCATCAGATCGGGCGCGAGTCGCAAAGCCATCGATCAGTTGGAAGAAAATCCGTACTTCGGGAGCGGCCTAAAAGGCGATCTACAAGGTCTGCGACGCCTCCGAGTTGGCGTCTATCGCATTCTGTATGAGGTTCACAAAAACGAGCTCGTAGTTCGCATTGGTCGTCGCGCTCTTTCATCGAAGTCTGTAGCCGAGAAATCGGATCGCTTCAATTCTTGAATTCGACGGGTCACTTTTGTGATTTGTAATGAGTGAATTCTGTACTAATAGGCAATGTCAAGTCTTCCTCCACTCCACTACGTTGTCTTTGTGTCTAGCAACTACATTACGTCTGTTACTGCTCCTTCACTTGCCGAAGCAACCACTCTGGCGTACTTTGCCAGTACACCCTTTTGGGCGTAGGGTGGGGGAGCTTTCCAATTTACACGACGTTTTTCTAATTCGGAGCTTTCTACTCTCAATGTGATCTCTTTTTGAGTTGCATCAATCGAGATCAGGTCACCGTCCTCAACTAAGGCAATGGGACCTCCGACAAATGCCTCGGGAGTTATGTGACCAACCACAAAACCAGAAGAGCCTCCGGAGAACCTACCATCCGTCAATAGAGCGACTTTACCAGAGAGCCCCCGCCCATTAATTGCGCTTGTTGGACTTAGCATTTCTCGCATCCCAGGTCCACCCTTGGGACCTTCATAGCGTACGACCACTACATCCCCAGGCACTACAGTTCCGTTCAGAATTGATTCCATGGCTGCCTCTTCTCCATGGAACACGCGAGCATTTCCCTCGAATGTCTCACCTTCGTGACCAGTGACTTTCGCGACCGCTCCTTCGGGAGCGAGATTGCCGCGAAGAATCACTAGATGACTATCTTTCTTAATGGGATTGTCGAAGGAACGAATGATTTTCTGATCAGGTTTATATTCCTCGGCAGCCGACACATTTTCGGCTAGCGTTCGTCCTGTCACAGTCAAGCAATCTCCGTGCAATAGATTCGCGTCGAGTAGCATTTTGAAAAGTGGCTGAATTCCTCCAATTGCAACGAGTTCTGACATGGAGTAATTACCCGCTGGTCGCATGTCTGCCAACACAGGCACGCGTGCTCCTATTTTGGAAAAATCGTCTAGTTCGAGCGGAATTCCGGCACTGTGTGCGATAGCAAGCAGGTGAAGCACTGCATTAGTTGAACCTTCCAAAGCAATCACTATGGAAATAGCATTCTCAAATGATTTCTTCGACAAGATATCCGATGGTTTGATGTCTTGTTCAATCAGTTTCGCAACCATCGTACCTGCAGCTCGAGAATCCTCTAGCTTGGCACTACTAACTGCTTCTTGCGCCGAAGAATTAGGTAACGAGAGCCCCAACGCTTCGATTGCACTTGCCATGGTGTTGGCAGTGTACATTCCACCGCAAGAACCCGGTCCGGGGATTGCGGTTCTTTCTATTTCAAGCAGCTCTTCTGCTGAGATCCTGTCGTCCGCGCGAGCTCCTACCGCTTCAAAGACGGAAACTATGTCTCTGCGTTCTGCACCCGGTTGAATGGTTCCGCCATAGACGAACACAGACGGACGATCCAATCGAGCCATTGCCATCGCACACCCAGGCATGTTCTTATCACAACCACCGATCGAAACAAACCCGTCGAATCCCTGTGCCCCCACAACGGTTTCAATCGAGTCCGCGATGACTTCCCTTGAGACGAGGGAATAGCGCATTCCAGGTGTCCCCATAGAGATTCCATCAGATACAGTTATAGTGTTGAATGTGATGCTTTTCCCACCTGCCTCTTCCGCACCACGGGCAGCTTCTTTGGCTAATGTGTCGATGTGCATGTTGCAAGGTGTCAGGTTGCTCCACGTCGACGCTATACCCACCTGTGGTTTACGGAAATCCTCTTCCGAGAATCCAACCGGATAAAGCATGGCTCGACTCGGAGCTTGTTCCAAACCATCGACGATGACAGAAGAGTAAGGTCGCCTATTGGCCATGTGTTTCCTCCTTGTTCAGCTACAAAGTTGTAAAGAAGTGCGCAGTATTTTCCAAGTTCGATGAATTGTCCGGAGACACCAGCACATAGCCGTTACAACTTGTAGCGCTCTTGCTCAAACTGAACCAGTTTCACAACAATACTTTCTGATGAGTTCCTTCAGAGTTTTCTTTGTCGGATCGATTTGCCCTTTGCCCAAGTATTCATCCGCCTGGTGGGCTTGATCTATAGAACCAGGGCCAAACACAATAGTCTCGATTCCCATTTGCTGAAGAAAAGGAGCTTCGGTTCCAAAAGCAACCGTCATAGGCTCATTTCCCGAGGATTTCGCAACAAAACGAACTAGCTCGCTATCTTTAGAAGCTTCAAAGGGATCGATCGGGGGAAACCCTGTTTCTATCGAAACAGGCATGTCAATGCGATCCTCGAGCGCTGTCAATCGGTTTTTCAATTCGCTCAAGACCATGTTTGTCGACATCCCAGGAACAATTCTGATGTCCACAAGCAGATCAGCTCGACCACAGATTCGGTTTGCACTGTCTCCAGCGTGAAGACAACCTAGATTTAGTGTAGGAAATGCCACTTCAAACCCCGGATGCTGATAATTCTCACGAAGTTCATTGCGAAATCGAATAAGCTCGCCCAAGACTTCGTGCATTCCCTCCAGAGCATTGACTCCGAGAGCTGGATTCGATGAATGTCCCGAAGATCCCTCAGTCTGGACTCTGAGCACAAAAATGCCCTTGTGCGCGTACACCGGTCGCATCGAGGTAGGTTCTCCGATCACAGCAACCTTGGATGTCAGATTCCCTACCTCAACCAAGTGACGCGCACCCGCCATGGTGGTTTCCTCGTCGGCAGTCGCAAGAATTGTCACAGGCTCCCGAAAATTCCGCTCGTGAAACGCACAAACGGCTTCCAGGGCTAGCGGGAAGAACCCTTTCATATCGCAACTTCCGAGACCGTAGTACCTGTCCTCGGTCTCCGTAGTATCAAAGGGATCACGAGTCCATAACGACTCGTCGCACGCCACTGTGTCAGTATGTCCACCAAGAAGCAATCCACCGGTCCCCGATCCCTTGCGAGCAACTAAGTTGTACTTTTCGTGCAATTCAGGTACACGATGAATGCTGACATCGAATTTCAAGTCTTCGAGCCAATTAGCCAAATGACTCAAAACGTGCTTATTCGAACGATCTAGAGTAGGATCGAGATTGCTAACTGAAGGGCTGCTCACCAGCTTCTTTAACATTTCTGAGAACGTGGGCAACATCTTGTACAGTCCCGAGCCACTAGAAATCTCATCGTACACGGTTTCAAAGTGAAAGAATTATTCTCATCCCAACTGAGCTCATTTGAGACAAATTCTGCTGTTTGGATGAACCAATCTCATCCAGGAAATCCAATCGAAGTGAGATAATGTTCGCACAGACGCAACCCTACCAACAATGACCCTGGCCGAGCCTTCATTTGCAGACCGCGATGGCTCCATTTGGATGGATGGAGAGCTCGTTCCATGGCGCGAAGCTACAACTCACGTACTGACCCACACACTTCACTACGGGGTAGGAGTATTTGAAGGAGTACGAGCTTACTCTACACAAGAAGGTCCACAGATCTTCCGCCTAACAGATCACACGAAGCGATTTCTCGACTCCGCAAAAATCATGCGCATGGAACTTCCGTACTCGTTTGACGAACTGTGTGAGGCGCAGAGGGAAGTGTTCCGAGCCAGCAAGTTGGATGAGGGTTACATTCGACCGTTAGCCTTCTACGGTTCTGAGGCAATGGGTCTACGTGCCCAAGGTCTGTCGGTTCATGTATCGATTGCTTCTTGGCCTTGGCCGAGTTATATGGATCCAGTACTTCAAGAACGGGGCTTGAACGTTCAAACCTCGTCTTACACCCGCCATCACGTCAATATCAGCATGTGCAAAGCCAAAGCAGTGGGACACTACATCAATTCGATACTGGCACTGAGCGAAGCGAACGATGGTGGTTACGACGAAGCGTTGATGCTCGACAACGAAGGATACGTAGCCGAAGGTACTGGCGAGAACATCTTTCTAGTCAAGAGTGGCGTGATACACACACCCGAATTGACTTCGTGCCTTGCCGGTATCACTCGCGACACCGTAATGGTCTTTGCGCGAGAGCTTGGATTTGACGTGATTGAGCGACGGATCACACGTGACGAGGTCTACATCGCCGACGAGGCCTTTTTTACTGGAACTGCTGCGGAAGTTCTGCCTATTTCACAATTGGACGGGCGAAAGATTGGAACAGGTACGCGAGGACCTGTAACCGAAAAGTTCCAGTCGATGTACCTTGAAGAAGTTCACGGGCGATCTTCGGGACATCCCGAGTGGCGCACTCCCGTTAAAAAAGACTAAGCTGTCTTGTAGTCTCGACGACTACCATTCGCCATCGACTTGAATCGCCGATGAACCCAAAAATACTGTGAGGGTTCTCTTCGCACAGCGTCCTCGATTAGTTTGTTGACATTTCTCGCATCTTTCGAGGAACATTGAGGATCGGACTCGGACGCCAACTGAACAGGTGTCAGAGTCAGTTCCCACGTGAGGTCTTCTGTGTTTCTCCTGTGACTCATGAATACGACTCGAGCACCGGTTGCCCGCGCCAATCTGAAGGGAGTTACTACTGTCGAAGTATCCACACCAAAAAATGGAACGAAACAGGTGGACTTGCGGTTGCCCATGTCCTGATCCGCTGCAAACCACACAATCCTTCCATTGCGCAGACTGTGGGCCAGCAAGCGAAGTCGGTTTGCCTCCAACATTTGGTCGTAGTAGCGTTGTCGTGACCGTTGACAAACCAGATCTATCACCGGGTTGTGAGCCCGGCGATATGTAGCTCCAAAGGCGCACTTTCTCGACAATGCAGCAGCAACAAGATCGAGTGATGCAAAGTGGGCACCGAGGATTACAGTTCCGCGAGATTCGTCGCCATCTTTACGTGTCAGATGATCCAGACCAGAAATCTTGACCCGGTCGATCAGTGGCTCAATGCCTCGCATCCACACAAACAAAGTGTCTGTAATTGTCATTCCGAACGATGCAATCGTATCTTGGACAAGTGCCTTGCATTCGGCATCGCTTAGTTCTGGAAACGCTAGATCGATGTTCTTTTCGATCACTCGTTTGCGGCGTGGCGCTATCTTGAATATTACCCGTGCGACAGCACGACCCAGCCAGTGCTGCGTCCGCATAGGAAGCCACGTCGCTAACCAACAGATTCCGAGCAGAAACCATAGAGCCCAATACCTAGGCGCAAAGACTTTGCGCCTACTTGCATTCTCTATTCTGCTCTCTTGAGAAGTCCTATCCGAGTGCCCGTCGTCGGCACGAGATGGCACATCAACTTGGGATGCGTGAGATCGAATTTCGGCGGTCATGAACTAGAAAGGATTAATCCAATGCAAGAGCAGGGCAACCAATTTCAAAGCAATGTTAATACAGTGTATGCCAAGTCCAAACCGTTCCTGCACACTGAAATCAACTAACAATTCGTAGAGTCAATCGGGTGCCAATGTCTGCGAATGACTGTCGATTTTGAATAATTACAGACTGTGCGAACTTTCCAGTGTCAAGCCTGAGAAGTTTGAACGCGTTGCTAGTCCTTGGAGACGTTTGAAAAGACACGGTGTCGAAGCTGTGCTCCGGCTGTAACTCCAATCAGCGAACTCAATCCGGCGTTGACTTCTACGACCGCAAGCACTGGTCCGCCCGAACGTATCAGGTCGGTGGATTCTGGCTGAGTCTTTGACACGACTCTTGTAACCAATCCAGTTTCCGATACAAACCACATATCCAAGGAAACATGGGTGTTCTTCATCCACATGGAAACCTCACGTTTCGTCGAGTGCAAAAACACCATGCCTTGATCCAACGGCATGAATTGAACATTCATGAGGCCTTGAGCTAGATCTTCCGACCTTGTAACAACTACAACCTTGAACGTAGCCGTCGCTCCATCCTCCGTTTCAATCACCAGCTCGCTCTTTTCGTACAAGAAGAGCGGGGAATTGATCTGTCCTGCCAACGGGACAAGCACGAATGCGGAAGTGATCACAACCACGATGCATACCCGTTTCATTAAACACACTTGCTCTTTGATGTTCACACGTGTGGATCGACCAACGGACTCGACTTGCTCTTGGCGGGCGTCACTTGCAACTCGTCCAACAATAGAAAAGCATAGTCACTTACAAACTATCAATGTCATTCCAAGTAAAATCTCGTAACATTTCCGTAAGGTACTTTCCCGTTAGACACGGGTACGACGCTTGGCTGTATCGCCTAGCTCGCAACATGTTGGAGAGGAGCATGTCTACACGAACAGTTTCAGGCTACTTGTCGATTTTAGCCTTTGCATTCCTACTACTCGGATTTCCGGCGAGTGCTCAAGAGGAGACCGAGTCGGAGTCGGCTTCGGAGGACGAATCCGAGATGGAACAGATGACCGTCATTGGGGTTCGAAACCCCGATCGCTCGGTCGCCGAATCCACAGCATCCATCCAAGTGATTGGAGCCAGTGAATTGGATGTGAACGGATCTGCAGATTTACTCGATCAACTTGCAATGCAAGTTCCGGCTTTGCATGTCGAGAGATTTCCGATCGCCGACGCGGCAACACTAATCAGACCGCTGAATCTACGAGGACTGCCCTCGGATTCAACACTAGTTCTAGTAAACGGAAAACGTCGACATCGTGGCGCTGTTGTTGCTTTGTTGGCCGGAGGCAAGAATGCGGGTTCTCAAGGACCTGACATCGCGGCCATCCCGTCAATAGCATTGGATCGCGTTGAAGTGCTTCGAGATGGAGCCACAGCCCAGTATGGCTCGGATGCCATCGCTGGAGTCGTAAATTTCGTTCTCAAGCGTTCAAATTCCGATCAGATCTTTCAGTACAAGATGGGACAGTATTTCCAAGGCGATGGCAACACTCAATCATTTGCCGGACTTTACAGTTTTCCCCTCACTTCGGAAGGCTTTGTTACGTTGAGTATGGAACTCCACGGCGCTGGAACCACGTCTCGAAGCGTACAACGTGACGACGCACTTGGTCTGATTGCCGCACAGGTCGCAGACATTCGACAGCCCGCCGTGCAGGTGTGGGGAAGCCCTGAGATCGACTACGATCGGCGATTCTTCGCAAATTCCGAAATGAACTTGGGCGAGAATTCAGCCGTTTACGCTTTCGGGAACTATTCCGCTAGGAAGGTGGAAGGTGGATTCTTCTATCGCAATCCTGCGACTAGAGCTGGAGTGTTCACAGCAGACGGCGGCCAAACTCTACTTGTAGCAGACTTTGACCTCGAAGACGGGCAGGATTGTCCGGTCGTACCAATTGTCAACCTAATTCCAGACGAGTTCGCCCTCTCGCTTCTAGCTGGAAGCGAGACTTGCTACACGTTCTATACAAACTTTCCTGGCGGGTTCACTCCTCAATTCGGAGGGGAAATCGTCGATCAAAGCCTAGCCGTTGGGCTCAGAGGCGTAATTCTCGGCGACTGGGACTTCGACGTCAGCCTCGTCACGGGTTATAGCGGCGTAACCTATTTCATGTACAACACTATCAATCCACAGTTGATTGAACAACGTACCTTTATTCCGACATCCTATAAACCGGGACAACATGAGGAGACAGATACCGTCTTCAATTATGAAATGGCAAAGATGCTGGAAGTCGCATCAGGAATGAGCGACGTGTATTTCGCCACGGGATTTGAGTATCGCACGGAACAATTCACCACAACTCGAGGCGAAGAGAACTCATGGATGGTCGTACCTGACATAGCAGCCCAGGGCTTTGGTATCGGGTCGAACGGATTTCCAGGTTTCCCACCTTCAGCCGAAGTCGACGAATCACGGTCAAGCTATGCACTGTGGGTTGATGCGGAGCAGGAGTTTACATCCAACATTCTCAGTTCGCTTGCTGTACGCTACGAATCCTACGAGGACTTTGGACAAACTCTTGATTTCAAATTTGCCACAAGAATCGAGTACACGCCCAATTTTTCGGTTAGAGGAGCCTTTAGCACGGGATTCCGTGCACCAACTGCCGGTCAAGCAAATATCAGGAACGTATCGACAAACTTCTTGATCAGTCCCATTTGTGCAGTGCCAAACGAACCATGTTTGACCGACGAAGTAACACTTTCTCCGACGGACCCTCTTTCCGAATTGAAGGGCGGCGAAGTTCTACAACCCGTGCGTTCACGCAATCTCACATCGGGAATTACCTACAACAAAGCAGGATTCGATATCGAGTTTGAATACTTCCGCATAGACGTGGATGATCGAATTGCACGCACTTCACCCATTCCAGTCACTCCTGCCGACATTGCCACTCTTGAAGCACGAGGTCAGACGGTCGATCAAAACCTATCTGCCATATCGTTCTATACAAACGATTTCGACACTCGAACCGAAGGACTGGAACTCAATATTGCAAGAAGTGTCAACTGGGGTCGGGTTCAGTCCAACTTCAACCTAGTGGCGAATTACACAGTTACTACGGTAGAGCATTTCAATCCTGACATAATCAATTCGCAAAGAGTGCGGGAATTAGAAGAGGCAATTCCTCGACTTCGGTATACGATAGCGGGTACTCACCAGTTCGGCCGGATGTGGACGGGCATGACACGCGTGCGCTACTACGGAGAATTCTGGGAACCGCACGTATTTTCTGATGTTTTCCCCATCGACGTAGAAGCTGCAGCACTCTTAGACGTCGAAATTTCTTTCACACCAGACGAGCAGACGGCATTGGTTATAGGATTCGAGAATTTGCTTGACACCTATCCAACTGAGAATCCTTATTCGGGCGTTGTGGGAGCACAGTACCCGATCACCTCACCGTTCGGTTTCAATGGTGCTCTGGGTTACTTCCGGATGACTTTCTACCGCTAATCTAGAATCGACTTTGAAAAAGCACGAGTCGCGATGCTCGCGTCTCGTGCTTTTTACTTGAAGAGGAAGAGAGAAAAAGAGAGCACAGGTGTCTTCGTTACTCTGTTAGATTGGTACAGATAAGTAACATGAAAGTGAGATTGGCGGGGGAGGTTTCTTGAGTTCGACAGATTCTCCAGAACCCTTTGTGGGCAAAGAGCTCTCGACCACACGGTTCGAGGTCACCGATCAACTGCTTCAAGATCATTACCACGGACTGGAGCTGAGTCCGTCCTCAACAGGACTGTTGCCCTCCACCATCATCAGTGAGCCCGACAATGCTTATTTCAGAGAGATCGCCTACAGCTATCAACAAGGACATCTATGGTTGCGCCAACAGATGCGCCTACTCAGTCCCCTAAGAAAGAACACAACCTATAAAGTATCGGGAACGATTGAGGAAATCTATCCAAAACGCAACCGGAACGTCGTACATTACGGGATCAAACTGACTCAACCCAACGGAGAAATTGCTGCGTTTTCAAACCACCATCAGAGTTTCCTGTCCAACAAGATGACAGGAAACTCCGTGGAATTTCGCAAGCCGATGGATAAACCCGGTGCGCGAAAGTTTCAAGTTCCAGAAGGTCACGGAATAGGGGAATTGACACGCACCATAACGCGAGAGATGTGCGGTATCTACTTTCACGGAGATGCCAACTATCACACCAACAAGGAGTCAGCACAGAGCCTAGGGTTTGAAGACGTCGTTGTCGGCGGACGGATGACATTGGCCTACACTGCAAGAGTCCTGGAGGATTTCTTCGGTGAACAGTGGTGGTCGAGCGGTGAACTGGATCTCAAATTCACAAACCCTGTTTGGTGCGATGATGTCGTGACCGTCAAAGGAAGACTATTGGGACCTCACGCAACCCGTTCAGAAGCACTGCACTGTTTTGTTTGGATCGAAAAGAACGACGGAGCGATCGCGCTTGTGGCGGACGCAAGCGTACTGGCATAATCTGAGCGTCAAGGTTCCCGCCTTGAAGAAATGTAGCAAGAGTCTCCTCCTCCTTCTTGCAACCATTCCTCGCTGTTCTGTTCGAGTCCAGCTCTCGTGTCTTCTCCTGTTTCTTTGGGGATGTGGTGGATCCTCCAGTACTCCTCCGATTGTTGTGACACTGACAGCGTCTCAAACGAAAATCGCTGAGACCAGCACTTACTCTGTTTCAATCTGGGCCAACGCGGATAGACCAGTTAACGAGACCGTTCTGATTGACCTTGAATTGTCGGGAAATGCTGAAGTGGACGTCGACTACGAACTCTCTTCTAGAGTCATTCGGATTCCCGCACACGACACAAACGGTAGGGTGCGAGTCTTTCCAATCCTTGATTGGGATGTAGACCCTGGCGAGTCCGCAAGTATGCGAATTGGACAACTAGCCGGCAACCTGGAAGCGGGTCAACCCGATTCGTTAACTATTGGCTTGATAGATGGTCCCGTTCCTCCAAACTACAAAGAGAACATTAGTGCGGATCTCAGAGTTTTTTCGAATCTCACAATTGAAAGAGATTCAGTCACATTCGACTTGCGAGTCTTCAATCTCGGCGCAGCTGACTCGTCTTCAACAGACCTCGATCTAGTCCTGCGCACGGATTTGTCAAACGCATCTACTAACGTCTACAGCAATTCTTTCAGCGTCCCGGAGTTAGCGGCTTACCATAGTTACTCTAGATCGGTGGAAGTTCCTCTCGCCACACTCCCATCCGCGACTACACTTTATGGATTCGCGGTCTTAAGAAGAACCGAAGAGGAAGTGTCCGTTTCCTCTCAGTACGGCCACGACTACCTAGGATTCAGTTTGGACTCGAATCGCCGCGTAGTTACAAGATGCCAATCGAGTTCGAGTCCATCGACTCAAACAGGACCTGATCCACTATTTTCTGACCAATGGCACCTCTCGAACAGCGGGCAATCTGCTTTTGCTTCAGCTGGAGGAATTCCTGGAGCGGACCTTAGCATGGAATCAACGCTGGATGCCGGTCCATTTGGTGAGAATGTTCGAGTAGCAATCGTAGATACAGGACTGGAACAATGCCATCCCGATTTACTGAACAGAATCGAAGCTAACGCATCCTACAATTTTGCAGCGGACCCATCTCAGCTGTTTCCTTGGTTTGGTGCCGTTCAAACAGATGTGTTCAATCCTTATAGTCTTGGAGACCATGGAACATCAATTGCTGGAATCATTGCTGCCACGCTCAACAATGGTGTTGGAGGTCGAGGAATAGCCCCTTCATCGTTAATTCGCGGCTACAACTTCCTTAGCAGTTCCTCTGGTTCACATGCCAGTTCCCTTGGCTCAAGCACTGTGGACCCAGACTCGTCTGACGTTGCGGTCTTCAATATGTCCTATGGAACTATCGGATCCCAAAGAAATCCATCCGCTTTGTTGACGAGTGTGTTCTTGCACGGAACCACAGAATTGAGAGAGGGTTTGGGAGCCATCTACGTAAAGTCCGCTGGAAACGGGTTTAACCGTTGTCTCAGCATTGAGCACGACTTAAGATCAGAATTGGGTTGCAGGTCATCAAACAGCGATTCAACAAATAGTCTGCCCTATCTAATCGTTGCGGGAGGATTTAACGCAGATGACGAACGAGCGAGTTACGCTTCGGCGGGTAGCAATATATGGATCACCGCCCCCGCTGGTCAGTTCGGTTCCACATCGCCCGCTGTGGTTACCACAGACCAGCAAGGTCTGGACCGAGGTTACGATGTATTGGTCTCTCGTGGACTTGCCTTGGACGACTCGGCGAACGACGGAGGCAACTACATAAGCACATTCAACGGAACTTCGTCGTCTGCGCCAATGATCTCAGGCGCAGTCGCCACGATCTTGTCAGAGAACGCCAGCCTGAGCTGGCGGGATGTGAAGCATATCTTGGCTTCAACAGCCCGACGATTGGATGTAGCTATTCCGCCTATTCGAATAGCCTTCGGCGGCGGACGGCCTCACACGTTTCGTCATGGTTGGACCCTTAACAAGGCTGGCTACTGGTTTCACAACTGGTTTGGATTTGGAGCAGTAGACTTGGATGCTGCACTAGCGATGGCACGTTCTTACTCTACCGACACACTCGGGGACTTCGCAGACTCGGGTCGGATTACAACTGTCGATGCATTATCGATTCCCGATTTCAACAGTGACGGAGTCTCCTCAAGTATCGAGGTAACCAATCTCCCTAGTTCCGCAACGATCGAAGCCGTTGTCGTGAATGTTTTTGGAGCGCATGAGTTCTTATCAGACTTGTCGATCACGTTGGTTTCGCCGGCCGGAACTGAAAGCATCTTGAATCCAGCTTTCAACGACTCGCTCGTTGGAACCACCGACCTCAATTGGCAGCTACTTTCCAATGCGTTCTACGGTGAGTCTCCTAATGGGAATTGGTCGCTCAATATTGTTGACGCCCACAGCGACCATGTCGGTGAACTCGAGCAATGGTCGATCCGCTTCTATTACGGTTCGAAGTAGAGGCTATCTCGCACGATTAAGGTAGCTGTTCTTTTGCATCTGAACGAATGTCACGTGAAGTGCACCAACGAGTCCCAACACACTTCCGATAAACACTAGCACGGCACCAAGAACGTAGTTCATTGCAACAAACCCGACGCTGCCACCATAGCGACTTGCTAATTCTTGCAGAGGAGGTTCGATCGCCATCAAGGCCAAAATAACTATACACATGGCCACAACACCACCGCCAAAGCCGTAGAGCGTTCCACAGTAGACGAAGGGTCTTCGCATAGACCGATTAGTCGCGCCGAGCAAGGAAATGACTCGTAGCTCTTCAAATCTCGAATCCATGGCGTAGCGTACAGCTGCAACCGAGACGAAAACGACGCCGATTCCATAGAGAGCGCTAAGAATCCAAGTAAGACGAGACGCGATTTGCTGGATTTGGCGCAACTGAACCATCCATTCCGTATCAACCTCGACACTTGCAATACTCGTTTGCTCCTCCAATTTCTCCGCTAAGGAGAGTATCTGCTCCCGCTCAGTGCCCTTCTTGACGGTTACGATTAAAGAGGCGGGAAGAGGGTTTGAATCTAAAGCCGCCAGGACCTCGTCGAAGTCTGACGTAAGTTGAAACTCCTCCAATGCCTGCGTGGCGGTGACTATATCGACTCGTTCAACTAAGGGATTTCTCCGAAGTTCATCTGCGGATGATTCCACTTCCTTCCCAGGAAGATCTAGGCGAAGATCGACAGTAAATCCAGTGTCGGTGCTGAGCTCTTTTACAACTTTGTCAATGTTGTGCTGAACTAACCAAAATCCCGCAGGAAGCGACAAAGCGATGCCCATTAGCAACCACACAAAGATTGTGACAAGAGGATGCCTACAAATATGCTCAAAGCTTTCCTTGACGCTGCGCAATCGGACACGTGTAATGGATTCGCGTGCCTCGCGACCATCATCTGGCCACGGAAAGGATTGAATTTTCACGTCAAGCCACTGGATCCTGTTCGGGACTTTCCCCGAAGAGCAACTCAATCGTTCCGCCTTTAAGCTCGAAAACTCTTTGTGTTTCCGAAACCAAGTGTGGATCGTGCGTGGCAACTAGAACTATCGTGTCTCGCTCCGCGAACAGATCGAACAATCCCAAAACTTCCATTGCAAGATCACGATCGAAATTTCCTGTCGGTTCGTCAGCCACGAGCAACTTGGGGCGGTGAACAATAGCTCGAGCGATGGATACTCGCTGCCGTTCCCCGCTGGAAAGACGAGAAGGCATTTGATTGTGTGCGTCCGACATACCCACAATCCGGAGACTTGCTTCTACACGATGACGAATGTCTGATCCACGCATCCCCGTAATCCACAACGGCATGGCAACGTTTTCGTAAACGGACCTGTCAAGCACCAGCGACGAATTTTGGGTTACCACTCCAACATACTTTCGATAACGCAACATTTCTACTCGACTAAAGTCCGAAACGTTGACGTCGTTTACAAGTACCTCGCCTCGCGTAGGAGAGAGCAATCCTGCGACTATTTGCAGAAGGGTGGTCTTGCCCACTCCCGATCTACCGATGACAAAATTTATTGCGTCATCATCGAAGATGGCGTTTAGGTCATTGAACAGTTGAAAACCATTTGGAAACTCCTTCCCAACTGACTTGAGCTCAATCGTGGTCACGTCGACAGTAAACCCGATATGTAGGCTTGTGGATTGAATTCGCGTAGAGCATCGATCTCTTCGCCAAGTCCCACAAAATATAAAGGAAGTGATGTAAAGGACGGCAGTGCGAGGACAACCCCACCTTTTGCAGAACCATCCAGTTTTGTCATGACTAGCCCCGACAGATTTAGAACTCTGTCAAACTCTCTGATTTGCGCTAGTGTATTTTGTCCCGCCGTCGCGTCCAAGACGAGTATGCACTCTTGTGGTGCTCTTGAATCCAACCGATTGACAACCCGTCGAACTTTGGCAAGTTCCTCCATCAAGTGCGACTTGGAATGCAGTCGTCCCGCAGTATCCGCAAGCAAGACGTCGATTGAGCGGGCTTTCGCGGCCTGTAAAGCATCATGAACTACTGATGCACTGTCAGAGCCTTGTTTTTGTGCCACCAAAGCAACTTCGTTTCGGTTCGCCCAAGACGCTAGTTGCTCAATCGCTGCAGCTCGATATGTGTCACCGGCGGCCAACATTACTGAGTGGCCCTGACTCTTGAATTTGTGCGCGAGCTTTCCAATGGTCGTCGTCTTGCCTACTCCATTGACCCCAACAACGAGCACCACAAAAGGACGATCGCTGGTAATCTCGAAGTTTTTGCTCAAAGAACTTGCAATGTTCAGTAATTGAATCTCGAGAGCTTGTGAAAGTGCACTCTGGTCTTTGAGCTCTCGACGTGTTACCTTCTTGCGGATGCCATCCACAATCTGATGAGCGGTCTGCGTTCCAACGTCCGCCATGAGCAGACACGTCTCGAGATCGTCTAAGATTGCTTGACTAACAGCACCGTTTCCAGAAAGTAGGTTGCCGAGTCCGTCCGCCATACGATTGCGCGTCTTTGCTAGCGCACTCCTAAACCGGTTCCAAGCACTACTGCCAGTTTGTGTTGTATCAGGCATGTAATCTCATTGCTTCGTCCCCACCGAGCGAATAATGTAGCATTGCTAGCAAGTCATGGTCCATTGACCTTTCTGTGGTCACTCGACGAGTTTCGGGTTGCTCCCGTGTAAGGAATGAAACATTCACTCAGAATCATTGGAGGTAAGTGGAGAGGACATAGACTGAAAGTTCCGTCGTCCAAAGCCATTCGTCCCACCCCAGATGCCGTTCGAGAGACTCTCTTCAATTGGCTTGGATCAAGTGTCGTGGGAGCTAGGGTCGTCGATCTTTTTGCCGGTACCGGGTCACTTGGGTTCGAGGCCCTCTCTCGTGGAGCGGCACACGCTACGTTTGTCGAAAGGAACAGACACTCGGTTAGTTTGCTTCGAAAGGCTTGCCACAAGTTCGACTTAGATGCAACTGAGGCTTCCGTCATTTCAGCCAACAGCATAGGTTGGTTAAAGTCGAACACAAACAAGTGGGACATCGTATTTGTAGATCCTCCGTTTGAACGAACCGAAATATATCGAAAAGTACTGACTGACTTACTTAGCCGGCTCTCAACAGAGTCCATCGTCTATCTCGAGTTCAGCAAGCGGTCCGCAATCGACCGACTCGACTACAAAATGTGGAAATCGTCCGTCACTGGTGAGGTTCAGTTCGAGTTGCTCCGACCTCCGAACACACTTTGTGGTCCTGCTAACATTGTGTCGGATAAATCCTAGGAACCAACGTAATCGTGCCAGTTGTCGTCTACCCTGGGAGTTTCAATCCCTTCACCCACGGTCACGCAAATCTCGTAGAACGAGCTCTTAATCTATTCGACAAGGTGATTGTGGGCATTGGAACTTCGGTCGACAAGGATCCTGACGTATACCTGAGTGAGCGAATCGCCTTGTGTCGCACAGCATTGGAGGACTTTGGCGATCGTGTGGTCGTCAAAGGATTCAACGGTCTACTCGTTGAATTTGTGCGTGCGAATAACACTCGATTCATCCTTCGCGGATTGCGAACATTGACGGACTACGACTACGAGTTTCAAATGCTCGAGATGAACCGACATCTCGACCCAGAAATCGAGTACGTGCTACTTCCCACCGCGAGCCAATGGTCGTTTCTGTCGGCAACTCGCGTTCGGGAAATTGCATCGCTTGGAGGAGATGTCTCGGCCTTCGTACACCCTGCTGTAGCAGCCCACCTCGCTATTAATAACCAACCCAAATCCGAATAGATCACGATTGACACTTTGGGCAATAGACGGTTTGTCGCTGCGCTGAAGTAATGCGCTTGATGGGAGTCTCGCACGTAGTACATGGCAACCCCTCCCTCCCGTAGACTCGGAGGTTGACTTTGAAGTAACCTTGGGATCCATCGACCGATTGAAAGTCACGAATTGTCGTCCCACCAGCGTCGAGTGCATCGCACAATGTCTGTTTTATTGAACAAGAGAGCGTCCGGATTTCCGCTCGACTAACTCTGCGACAACTCCTTCGCGGGCGAATTCCTGATCTAAAGAGGGCTTCATTGGCGTAGATATTTCCAACGCCAGCAACCACTCTCGAATCCATTATGAGGTTTTTGATAGCCGTCTTGCGTTTTCGCGCGACTGTGAACAAGTAGTCGGTGTCGAAGTCCGCGGATAGTGGTTCTGGACCCAAGTTTGCAATCAGTTTGTGGTGCGAGCCCAAAGGCTGCCAATGTATGCTTCCAAAGCGACGCGGATCATTGAAACGAAGTACGCGACGATCCTCAAATACAAGATCAACATGGTCGTGTGGGCGAAGTGGCGTGTCCTCTTTGACGAGGATTAGCTTTCCACTCATTCCAAGGTGAAGAATGAGAGTTCCGAGTTCAAATTCAAAGAGAAGATACTTGGCTCTACGAGAAATAGTGTCGAGTCGTTGACCGGAAATATTGGATGGCAGGGAAACAGGCCAGCGAAGTCGAATTTCTCTTACGACAACCGCTTCAAGTGTCTTGCCTTCAAGACGCTCTCTTATACCTCGTCGGGTCGTCTCGACCTCAGGTAGTTCGGGAATCTACTTTACTTTCGCTTCAGTGTAGAGGACGTGCTTTCGAATTTTCGGATCGTATTTCTTGAATTCGAGCTTATCGGGTGTATTGCGCTTGTTCTTGTCTGTCGTATAGTAGTGACCGGTGCCAGCGCTGGACACCAACTTAATCTTTTCTCTCATTAGACCCTAATTCCTTTCTCACGAATCTCGGCGAGAACGACTTCGATGCCTTTCTTGTCAATTAGACGAATTCCGGCTGAAGATACCCGCAACTTTACGTACCGGTTCTCGCTTGGAACCCAAAAACGATGATAGTGCAGATTTGGCAAATATCGACGCTTCGTCGCATTATTGGCATGAGAAACGTTGTTTCCGCTCAATGGTTTCTTGCCGGTTACCTGGCAGACTTGACTCATTCCATATAGGATTCGTACTGTGAGGTGCGCATTTATAGCACAAATGTCGGTCTAACGATAGGTATTCCTGAACGATATGGGCGGCTACGTGACTTCGGTTCAAATATTACTGGCATTTCGTACATATCGTGGAATTACCAGGTACTCGTGACGATAGTCGAGGCTTAATGCTAACATCCTCTCGATTTATGAGACGCAACATGTGAAGAATTCCGACAATCCTATGGTGTCCACCACAACGGACTCCAATTCAATGCAGCAAGTGCAAGTTGTGCTTGGGGTCGGTGGTGGGATCGCCGCTTACAAGTCACCGGATCTTGTACGCAAGTTCATTGCCAGAGGTCGCGACGTTACGGTTGTACTTACTGATGCGGGATCGAAGTTCGTGACAACTCATACTTTGAGTGCTGTTTCTGGAAACCAAGTACGAAACGACCTGTGGGACGAACAAGCGGAGCGAGCTATGGGACACATAGAACTCGCCCGTTGGGCCAATCTGCTTGTGATTGCCCCAGGAACAGCAGATTTACTGGCACGGCTTGCTCATGGTCACGCAAACGACTTACTCTCAACTGTGTACTTGGCAACCGAGGCTCCTGTCGTTATTGCTCCGGCAATGAATCAAGCAATGTGGCGTCACAAGGCGAACCAAAGAAACATTGGTCGGTTACGCGAGGACGGCGTTGAATTTGTTGGACCCGAATTTGGTGACCAAGCTTGCGGAGATGTTGGACCCGGCCGAATGAGCGAGCCCGAGTCGATTGTGGAATTCTGCGAGTCACTGTTGGATCAGTCACAATGCATGAAGGGATTGAATGTCGTGGTGACCGCCGGTCCGACCAGGGAAGCCTTGGATCCCGTTCGTTTTGTTAGCAACTACAGTTCGGGTAGACAGGGATTCGCCGTTGCTCGCGCAGCAAAACAGGCTGGTGCCAATGTAACTCTGATAAGTGGACCAGTTGCACTTGATGCAGCACCAGGAATCGATCGAATCGATGTACAGACGGCGTCAGAAATGAAGAATGCGGTATTGTCGGTGATCTCCACGTGCGATGTCTTTTTCTCTGTCGCTGCAGTTGCCGACTATCGTCCTGTATCAAGAAAGACGCAGAAGATTAAGAAGCACCTGGAATGTTCGGGAAAGCTCGTTCTGGAGCTGGAGGAAACCGACGATATCTTGACTTGTGTAAATGAGATGAGTGATCGACCGTTTGTGGTTGGCTTCGCAGCGGAGACCCAAAAAACGATTGAATATGGACGCGAGAAACTTCAACGAAAGAGTCTCGACGCCATCGTCATAAATGATGTCTCAGACTCGACCATTGGATTCGAAAGTACTGAGAACGAGGTGACCATCCTAAGTCCACAAGGGCGATGTACTCTACATAAACAGAGCAAGGACAAAATCGCCCAACAGATCGTTACTAACATCGCTTCTCTTCGGACATGTCAGCCTTCTTCTAAAGCCAATCCCTCATAGCGACTCCCTAGTCGTTGTTCCGTTACTAGGATTCAATAGGCATGAATGGAACGACTACCCTTCGTGTACCTCGCCATATCTTTCGACAGTACGACATTCGGGGACGAGTAGCCGATGAGCTAACCGAGGAAGTAACTGCACGGGTGGGGCAGGCGTTTGCCAACGAATGCGTCTCTCAGCGAACAAACACGGTATTGGTTGCGGGAGATGTTCGACTCTCAACTGAGTCCTTGCGCAATGCTCTCACCAACGGGCTTCGCTTGGGAGGTGCAAACGTTCTCGATCTAGGTGTAGCCCCTACCCCGCTGTTATATTTCGCAACCGAACACTTCCAACACTCAGCCGGAATTGTGATTACCGGCTCTCACAATCCTCCGGAATTCAACGGCTTGAAGTTTGTACTCAACTACATTCCGTTCGCGGGTGAAGATCTCCAAGCTCTATATGAAACAATCAACACCAATTCGTTAACGACAGACAGCGGAACGCGAGCTAGTGCTGACGTGATTGAGCCCTACATCAAGCGTGTCCTAGAAGATGTCAAAGTTCATCGTCCCATACGACTTGGTATTGACTGCGGTAACGGAGTCACTGGAGTTCTTGGACCTCGTTTGTTTGAAGAGATCGGGTGTGAAGTGCACGCTGTCCACTCCACTCCGGATGGTACCTTCCCCAATCACCATCCCGATCCAGTAAAGCCGGAAAACCTGAGGGACTTGATCAAGCTAGTTCGAAGTCGCGACTTGGACGTGGGAATAGCATTCGACGGAGATGGCGATCGACTAGGCGTTGTAACTCGGAAGGGTGAAATCGTCTCTGCCGACATCTTGATGTCCTACTTCGCGTACGACATACTCCAAGAACATCCCGGGGCAGATTTCATTTTTGATGTGAAGTGCGGAAGTACGCTCCCCACCACAATTACTTCGTTGGGTGGATGTCCAGTGATGTGGAAAACAGGTCATACGAATATCAAACAGAAAATTCGAGAATTGGAAGCTCCATTAGGGGGAGAATTCAGTGGTCATATTTGTTTTGCTGACAGATGGTATGGCTTCGATGATGCACTGTACTCTGCAGCTCGTTTGGTGGAACTCATTAGCCAAGACACACAAGAACTGGACGACTTCTTACAGTCTATTCCGGAGCGGTTTTCAACCCCAGAAATCGAAGTCCCAACAACCGACGAGCGAAAATTCGCCATTATTGATGAACTGCGCAAACGAGGGTCGTTTGGAAGAGGACGGGTCTTGACAGTGGACGGCTTGCGTGTGGACTACGAGGATTCTTGGGGATTGATACGTGCCAGCAATACGACCGCGAACCTTACAATGCGTTTCGAAGCGACATCTGGCGCGGCACTGAAACGCGTCAAGAACACTTTTCTCTCTCAACTTAAACGCGTTGCACCAGATCTCATTCATTAACAACCTATGACAAAGCGTCGCACCACAGCTCGTGAGCTAGTAGCTCACGTACTCATCGAGGCGTTGCCTTACATCAGGCGATTCCACGGTGCGACAATCATTGTCAAATACGGCGGAAACGCGATGGTTGAACCGGAGCTGAAACAAGCTTTCGCACGGGATATCGTTCTGTTGAAACTGGTCGGATTGAATCCTGTGATTGTCCACGGTGGCGGTCCGCAAATCGGAGCACTATTAGATCGCCTCGATATTCCGACAAAGTTTGTGCACGGAATGCGGGTTACCGACTCCGCGACCATGGACGTAGTTCAAATGGTTTTGGGTGGCTCGTTGAACCAGGAGATTGTCTCTTTGATCAATGCCAACGGAGGTCGTGCAATTGGTGTTACGGGCAAGGACGGAGATCTTATACGTGCTCGCAAAATGGAAGCCCGCGTCAGTTCCGAAGATGTGCACGAGCCAGAAATCATCGATCTTGGCCATGTCGGCGAAGTGGAACAGGTCAACGGTGCAGTTCTCGACACACTCACCGAAGGCGGGTTTATACCAGTCATCGCACCGATCGGAATCGGTCCGGACGGAGAGTCCTACAACATAAACGCAGACTTTGTTGCATCTTCTGTCGCATCCCACCTAAATGCAAACAAACTAGTACTGCTAACCAACACCTCTGGAATTCAAGACCATAACGGAGAAACTTTGACAGGTTTGGCTGTGAAAGAGCTTGATGAGCTAATTGAGGATGGAACAGTAATTGGCGGCATGCTGCCAAAAGCCAAGTGTGCGCAAGAGGCCATTAGAAATGGGGTGCAAAGCGTCCACATCTTGGATGGTCGTGTCGCACACGTCCTGCTTCTCGAAATCTTTACGGACCAAGGAATTGGTACGCTTATCTCACGTTCCCACGCTTAAGACCTAGGGCATTACGTCAGTTTCAAGAGACAGTGCCGGTCTGCATATTCCCGTATTGTGGCGTATTCGTGGTCCATTTCTCGATGTTCCAAGAACATCAATATGTCCTCAAGTGTAGCGATGCTGTAGACAGGAGTGTCAAGTTTGATCTCCAATGCCTGAAGCATGGTACGTTGGCCAGTGGGATCCAATTCTCGTCGGTCTAGAGCCACTAACACACCAATGGGGTTCCCGTTGTTTGCCCGGATCATGTCGTATGCTTCGGCTTTCGTGGCCCCATCTGTTACGACATCATCGAGGAGCAGGACTCTAGCCGAATCTAGTTCAGCACCCATCAAGTTCGTACCTTCACCGTGCTCCTTGCGTTCCTTTCGATTGAATGCGACACGAACGACCTGCCTCATGTCAGACAGCGCTATTGCTGTTGCAGTTGCCAGTGGAATTCCCTTGTAGGCAGGCCCAAACAAGATGTCAGGAGCCAAATTGAGATCATAGATGTACTTGGCAAACACATACCCCAGATTTGCAAGTGTGCGTCCCGAAGAAATATTCCCGAGATTGAAGAAGTACGGACTATTTAATCCTGACTTCAACGTGAAGTCGCCGAACGCGAGGACACCTGCATCGACCATTTCTCCAACAAAGGTAGTTTTCGCTTGCATTAGGAAGCAATTGCAGACTTTTGCCTTGCGAACAGTTCTGCAATTCCCTTGCTTGCAAGGGCAATCATTTCGTCTAAGTCTTGCGGAGGAAAAGGCGAAACCTCGGCCGTTCCCTGAATTTCAACGAATCCTCGTTCTTCCATCATGACTACATTGAAGTCGGTATCTGCACGCGAATCTTCCCTATATTCAAGATCTAGCCTGCGCTCTCCGCTTACGATGCCAACGCTGACTGCAGCAACCCAACCGCGAAAAGCGCTTGTATTCAATCTGTCAAGTGCATCGTGCAAAGCCACACAAGCACCGGTGATAGATGCGGTCCGTGTGCCGCCATCCGCGTGAAGCACATCACAATCCACGCGAATAGTACGTTCACCAATGCGACCTAAGTCGACCGCTTGCCTCAATGCTCGCCCAATGAGCCGCTGAATTTCCACTGTTCTCCCAGATTGTTTGCCTCGAGCGGCTTCGCGATCACTTCTTGTGTTCGTAGAACCGGGCAACATACCGTATTCCGCACTTAGCCAACCGGTACCTTGGTTGCGCAAGAAGTGGGGGACACCGTGCTCTATGTTCGCTGTACAGAGCACTTTGGTATCACCAATTTCGATCAGAACCGAGCCGTCCGAATTCTTCGACACGCCCCTTCTGATAAAGATAGGTCGGAGTTCGTCAAGCAATCTACCGTGTGGACGTTGGGACGTGTTCACTGGTAAACCCTTTGTGCTATCGGGCATCAAAAAATTATACGAAGGCTAAAATTTCGCAATGACCAAATCAATGACGGCATTCTCTCGCATCGAAGGAGACGGATATCTCTGGGAAATTCGTTCCGAGAACCATCGTGGACTCGATATTCGTGCCAAGCTTCCTGACGAGTTACAGACTCTTGAAACAGAGCTAATTAAGGCAGTTAGAACCAGTACTTCCCGCGGTAAGGTGAGTATTTTGTTTCGATCGAACCGGTCCGTCATCTCCGATCCTGATCAGAGACAGTCCAATCTCTTGCGACTCACCAAAGTCATGGAGTCGCTAGCAAATTCGCTTCCATCCACGGTTACGCCTTCGGTAGATCTGCTGACACTTCTCAAGTCTTCAGAGACTGGGTCCGATCAAGTACTAAACGTCACATACGACTATCCCACAGTAAAGATCAGTTTTGAGTCTGCTCTTACCGCCTTTCACGTTGAACGCCAACGCGAGGGTGAAGAGCTCAAGCAAACTGTGTTGGAGAAATTGCAATGTTGTCGGCAATGCAATACAGAGCTACGCAAGAAAAATGACTACCAAGTGTCGACCGTTCAATCCGGTATTGAGCAAAGACTCGAAGCACTCAATGCAACGGTCGATGCTCAACGTCTCGCCCAAGAGGTCGCTCTTATAGCTCAGAAAGCGGACTTTTCGGAGGAATTGGATAGGCTCGACATCCATCTAGACGAAATCGAATCTAGATTGTCAGACGAGGAGCCTACCGGCCGTAGGCTTGTCTTTCTTGCCCAAGAACTTGCTCGAGAAGCGAACACATTGGCTTCCAAATCACAGTCGGGAGATTGCTCTCTGCTCGCGGTAGATCTCAAGGTCTACGTGGATCAAATCCGCGAGCAAGTTCAAAATATTGAGTGACTAGCAGTTCTTTCACCCCAAGGAAAGGGAGGCTGTTCATATTCTCGTCCCCATCGGGCGGAGGAAAAACCATGCTTGTCCGGCGATTACTAGCCAGCGACGAGACTTTGGTCGCATCCATTTCAACGACTACACGTCCACCTCGAGCGCAGGAACAAGAGGGTGTCGATTACAACTTTGTCACCGAGGCCAAATTCCGTTGCCTCGAAGAGTCGGGTGAGTTTCTGGAGCACGCTCGAGTCTTTGGCCACCGCTATGGAAGCCGACGCAAAGTCGTCGAAGATCTAACGTCTCAGGGCCTAGACGTGCTGTTCGACATAGATTGGCAGGGCGCAAGAAGCATCAAGAACAAGTGCAAGGACAGCACCAGTTTCTTCATTGTCCCCCCAACCGAGCACGAGTTGCGTCGAAGACTGGTCAAACGCGGACAAGACTCCCGAAGTGTGATCGACTATCGCATGTCTCAAGCCAAGTCAGAGATGTCTCACTACAATGAATTCGACTACGTGGTTGTGAACGACGATCCTGACGAAGCATACGAGACGCTTCGCGGTTGTATAGATGCAATAAGAAAAGGTCGTCCAACATACGTTAAGGATGCCTCTAACCTCGTCCGGTCAATGCTCGAAGATTTGGACTGACGTCGGCAGGCAACCACCAAGAAGACTCTATCGTTCTGAGCGAACACAGGATTGCTTATGCCTAACTCTTCACTGCCTGAAGGAAACTCCGAGGAACTAGGATTTGACGAAGGTCGTCTAGCACAGATTGGACCTGAGATGCAGAAGTACGTTGACGACCGACGCGTGCCGCATCTCGTCACTCTGCTGGCGCGGCACGGCAAGATCGTTCATTTTGAGTCGCGTGGAGTACTTGATTTCGATACTCAGGTTTCTGCACCAAGGGACACCCTCTGTCGGATGTTCTCGAATACAAAGCCCATAGCAGGAGTCGCAACACTAATCCTCTATGAGAGAGGTGTACTTACGCCGGACGATCCCGTCGCTAAGTTTCTCCCGGAATGGTCGGATCTTCGGGTCATCTCGCCAACTGAGCCAATGTTCCCACGCCGAGCACAACGGCAAATGACTATTCGAGATCTCATAACCAATACAACAGGATTAACCAATCCCGCATTTGCTCCTAGCTATTTCCGCAACCAATATCGTGAAACTCTGGAGAAGTTGGGTTGGGTTCGACCACGCGAGGGATCAGAAGAAAGGGAACGACTCTCGAATCGCGAACGCGTTCGAGCTTTGGCCGAGCTACCACTAAGTGCACATCCTGGCGAGAGCTTCGTCTATCACGCTGGCTACCCAATACTCAGTGCGTTGTTGGAAGAAGCATGCGGACAGAATCTAGAGCAGTTTTTCGGCGAGAACATCTTTGAACCTCTGCAAATGAACGACACTTCGTTCTATCTCAAGGATGGCGGGCTTCCAAGATTCGCTGCTATGTATACACCTCGTGAGGTGGATGGCAAGATGCAGCTGACTATTCAAGACAAAGCAGAAACGAGCGAGAAAAACATTGGACCACGAACAGAATTTGGCGGAGGAGGAGATTCCGGAGGGGTTCTATCGACCGCAGGCGACTACGCTCGGTTTGGTCAGATGCTGCTGAATGGAGGCGAACTGGATGGGGTCAGAATTCTTGGTCGAAAGACAGTGGACATGATGGTCGGAAACCACACCGGCGACATGACAATTCCAATGACGGGACCAGGATTCCATTGGGGACTCGGAGTCGCAACCTATCACGGGCGAGACCGATTTCCATTGATTAGGTCGGTAGGTACTTACGGATGGGGTGGCGCGGCTGGAACAACGTACTTTGCTGACCCGCAAGAACAATTGCTTGGCGTTGTTCTAACCCAAGTGACAAATCACGGTGCGATGCCTGACAATACCTACCAAGAAACTTTTCAACGCTTGGCTTACCAATCTCTTGTGTAAACGAAGTCTGTCAAACTCATTCCTTCGACCGTGGTCACTTGAGATCCGAGCAGGTCCCCGTCTAAAACGAACCCCGCCAAATTAAGCAATCTGCTATGAATTCGCCGAGTCTCCATTTCACGACTGTAAACGGAGTCAAGACCTGCTACTTTCAATGGAACGAGCGCGCGCGCGATGTTGTTTTGTTCGTACATGCCACTGGATTCCACGCTCGTTGCTGGGACTCGACCGTGGCGAAATTGGGTTCGCGGTTCAGGGTTATTGCTATAGAACTGAGAGGTCATGGACGCTCCCAAAAACTTCCCCCCTACGACTGGTGGACGTTTGGTCGAGATCTAACACAGTTTGTCAAGGTTCTTGGCATCTCAAACGCCATTGGAGTTGGTCACTCGATGGGGGGTCACTGCTTGACACAAGCATGTGCAGCCCATCCTGAGTGTTTCAAAGGGCTCGTACTTGTCGATCCAGTAATGGCAAACCCACGAGACTACCCCTCAATCGATTCCGTCGCTCAATGGGAATCCGTCGATTCTCATCCTGTTTCTCGTAGACGCAACGACTGGGATTCTCCAGAAGAAATGTTTGAGAATTTCAGGAATCGTCATCCCTTCAGCATTTGGAAGGAAGAATGTTTGATGGACTACTGCAGGTGGGGTCTTCTGGAGAACCAGAAAGGTACCTACAGTCTCGCTTGCCCGCCTCGAGTCGAGGCTTCAATCTATGTCGGTTCTCGTTCTAGTGACCTATCCGAGATTTGTGCAAAGATACGCCTTCCAGTGGTCGTATTGCGAGCTCAGCCCCGCGACCCTAACTCGACCATGCTCGACTTTTCCAAGTCTCCTACATGGCCGGAACTTCACAAGCAATTCATTAATGGTGAAGATCGGTATTGTCCTGAACTTACGCACTTCATACCCATGGAGAAGCCCATCCTCGTAGCTCAGGAAGTGAGTCGTTTGAGCCAGCTCTGACTTTGCTCGGCCGATGCCGAAGTGTAGTTCCAGAATTCTGACACCTTGAGTCCCCATCCAAACAGCGCTACTGACAGCACAATACCTGGAACTAAGCCCATCAAGGGATTCGTTCGATGCACGAATTCGCCCAGAACTAGTGATGAAATTGGAGACGCAAGCATGAACCCAAAAAGCATCACAGAGAGAATCTGAGCTCTATGCTGCTCGGGTGCAAATTCTTGAACCGTGCTCCGCATTAGCGTAGAGGTCACGCCCATGTTCAGTCCCCAGCAACCAACCAACAACAAGAAAATCCATTGCGGCGGATGGAACAGCAACAATACGAGAAAGACGGCTCTTGTTAGTTGCAACACGACAACAAGCCGTCCAGGTCGTCTGATCGGCATGAAGATCAACAACAGAAAATTTGATCCGGTGCTACCAATTAGGAAAAAGATCCCAACGAGCGCTAACAGCGCCGCATCGCCACCATAGACGCCTGTTGCAATCAGGGGTACAACGACGACATACCCTCCAGCATTGAACAGTGCGGACACACAGTTCAAGCCAATTACCTCGCGTATCAACCGTATTTTCCAAGCTGCTAAGACGCCCCGTGTGAGATTGAGTCTTGGAGAGTCTACCGGCCATACTGAAGGAATTCCGAGTAGCGAACCGGCTGACACAATGAAGAGCACACTCACTGTCATTAAGACCCACGAAAGTCCCAAAGACTCTAGCGGTGCCATCACTGACATAGCAATCATGCTCAACAGACTCGGGACGATATAGACGATCGCGATCGACCTCTGAATATCGGTTCGACTGACTTTGTTGATCACCGCCTGACGTGAAGGGTCGACAAATGCGTTCAAAATGGCCATCGTTACCGCAAACGTAGTTACGTGCCATGTCGCCAAGTTGGCGATTGCCCCGATCAACACCAATGGAGTGCATGCGGCAATAAGAGTTATCAGAATTAGGAAGCGTTTCGATTCAACGCGATCGGCAACGATGCCACCGACGAGAAGGACTAAGAGCGGCATTGTGCTGATCAGTGCACGATTTTGTCCGAATACGTCCGCAGACTCCTTGAGAACTCCTAGAAAAACCCAGCTGACGAACAGGTTTTCGAGGCTAATACCCGACACCCAAAAACTTGAACTGGTCAAGTAAGCTGGAAAAGCAAGTCGGGAGGGCTTTCCTTTTGAGTACGCGTCTTGAGACGTGTCTCTCGGTTTTGTCAAGGCCGCAAGCCCACAGTAACGCTACCGAACCGCGTCTAAGTACCGTCGCGCCGCTTCTAAATGCTGCTCAACCGTTGTGTTTCCTGCGTTGTGAGTCGCAATGGCCAAGTGTGTACATCCAAGATCCGCCCAGCGTCGAGCGTGTCGTTTCCAACGTTCAGGTGTGCCTCCGCGATACTGAGCTTGAGCTTGAATTCCGAACTCTTTCCAAGACAATCCATGTTCCTCGCGGACTTTCCTCATCGTTTCTATGGCGCGTGCCGATTGTTCATTAGGAGTGCCCAATGGAAACCAACCATCTCCTAGTAACGCACATCGTCGGAGCAGTGGTGGCGCAATGCCCCCAAACCAAATAGGTATGGCACGTTCGGGTCTGGGAAGAATCGAAGCATGAGACACGGTGTGAAATCGACCCTCATACAGTAGAGAATCGTCAGTCCAGAGCTTTCGCATAAGCTCGACCTGCTCCGCTTGCCGGGAGCCTCGGTGTTCAAACGGAACATCGAGCGCTTCGTACTCCACATCGTTCCAACCCGTACCGATGCCCATGCGCAAACGGTAATTGGAAAGTATTGCCAGCTCAGCCGCCTGTTTAGCAACCAATGCCGTTTGGCGTTGAGGAAGAACTAGAACCGAAGTGGCAAACTCGACAGTTTCTGTGACTGCAGCCATGAATGCGAACACAGTAAAGGGTTCATGAAACGCAACATCTTTGTCGTACGGTCCACTCCAACCATGGTGAAGATTCGGATCTACACCTAGCACATGGTCATAAATGAGCATGTGGTCCGCCTTTAGGTCACGATCAACGCCTACGGCATAAGACTTTATTGCTTCCGAATCGGTTCCAATTTCGTTATGTGGGAAAACTACACCAAACTTCACAGTAACCAAAAATGAACTGCCAACTTGCGGGCGATTATGCATGCAACTCGATAACAGCACTCCTAATTCCCTATGTAGGGGGTCTTGGTTCCTGAAACCCGGTACACGACACGAGTAGAACTCCACCATGCAAACCGGATAATTCACGCTTCTTGGCAGTCCAGAATCTCTGAGCCTCAGCTATCGAAAATTGTTCCGTAATAAAATGTGAAGAACCATGGTCGGCTTTTCTCGGCGTGGCATTCTTTGTAGACGTTTGTCCTCGGACAAATTGAGAGTGCCCTCTTGGATTTTTGCAAGTCTGCTTGTCGAGACCAGCTCGGGGTCTTGAAGTGAAAATTGGTGAATGGAAGTCAGCGGGGTCCGTAGCGCCGCTCTATCAAGAGCTACGGCAAATTGGTCTCGAAACCAACATTGCGGAGCTCGATGCGTTCGGATTTACAGTTGTACCGCCCGAAAAGGTCGGCCCACCAGATTTCTGCATTGAAGTCCGAGAAGCACTAGAAAGAACCATGCTCCGTCGCTATGGCTCGGACGGACTGTCAATAGACCGTTGGAGAAACGTGAACGACATACAGCGCTTCATGCTATGGGAAGACCCCATTTTTGAGAGGCTGTCCTACAATCCCGCCGGTCTTGGACTCGCACAGTATCTGCTTGGCACGGATTGCGTGCTAAGCCTATGCGCAGCATGGGTAAAGGGCCCTGGGGAAGTTCGTACCGGAATTCATGGAGACTATCTCGATCCAGCCATCCAAGCACAACCAGAACGAATCGTTAATTGCAACATGCACTTTATGCTGACCGACTACACCAAGGACGACGGATCGATTTCATTTGTTCCGGGTAGCCACAGGTGGCGTCGCCAAGTGACAGCGGCAGAAGCTGAAAAGTGGAAGGACGAAGCGGTTGCCGTAGAAGCCGAGGCTGGTTCGATGGTGATATGGGGAAACCATACGTGGCACGGTTCATATCCCAAGAAGACACCAGGACTGCGCATGACCTTGCAGTGCGAGTACATGCGTCGACGGCAACAGCCAGAAGAAGCATATCGAGAGACAGTGACTCAAGAAGCCCTTGATCGAAATCCCGTTCGATTTGCTGGACTAATGGATGTCTACAGCCTTTTTCCCTTCGGCAAGAGCGATTGGGACATTGATCGCCTGACCGACGCAGAGACCGGTGCGAAAGGAGGACAATCAATTAATGCGTACCGAAGCTTGTTTGATACAGAACCCGCAAACGGCCGAACCACTCTAAGGCCCAAGTACGACTATATGCACCATGACGGAAAGATGACCTCTGAACGCAACAAAGAACGCATGGAAAAGAGATCTGAGCCTGAAAAGAAAAAGGTTGCGACCGGTTGAGGTCAGCATAGGCATCGCGACTAAATTGCGCTAAACGCAGCAGACAAAGGAACAAAAAGTAAATGTCGGCAATCAATGCGAATGACGGACCAGTCGCAGTAACAGGCTGCTCCGGATTCACCGGTGGACACATGGTGCGAGAGCTCATTCTTCATGGTTATCACGTGCGAGCCTGCATACGTGACTCCAAATCATGGCGCGGCAAAGATTGCGTCCAATACTTGGAACAATTGCCAAATGTTGAGCTTAGAGATGGATGCGATCTCTTCACACCTCATTCATATGACAGCGCTTTTTCAGGTTGTAGTGCCGTATTTCACGTCGCTGCTGTCCTGGGCAATTCCGCCGACGGCAAGAGCCAGCCGTTAGGATCAGGTTCTGTTCCACAAGATGTCTACGACGGTGGTATCGTTGGAACGCAAAACGTTATTGACTCCATCAACGCAAGTGGTAGCGTCCGACGGCTTGTCTACACAAGCTCGATGGCTGCAGTTTCGGGTGCGAAAGGTGCACGATTGCCAAAAGGATACGAATGGACCGAGGAAGACTGGGCATCCGACGATGTGCAACCCGAACATTGGAATGATCCACGAAACTCCTACTCTCGAAGTAAAGTTGATACAGAGCGACTCATCAATGACGCCGCCGACAAGAGCGCAGGTCGATGGGATGCAATAACCATGAACCCCGCCATGATCTGCGGTCCCATCCTATTTAAGGCTCAGGTTGGTCAGTGGATCGAACAGATCGGACGACTTGCCAATGGCGATTCCCCAACGTGGCCATCACGCTACGACATGAACTACAACATCATCGACGTTCGAGATTTGGTTAAAGCCCACAGGCTTGCAGCTGAATCGAGCGTCGACCATAGGAACTCCAAGGGTGGCCCACGATATGTCATGCATGGAAGTGGCGGACGTTCCACGCTTCAAATGAGTACCGAACTCAGAGAAGTGATACAGGCAGAGTTTCCGTCATTCAAACTTGGAATGCCCACCACAACACGTTCCAATGGTGATCCAATCATCGTCGTTTCGAATACAGTAAACGACTGCAAGAAAGCCAAGAATCTTCTTGGCGCAACCATTCGTCCAGTGGAGGACACGATTCGATCGGTAGTAGAGACATCGATCGAACTCGGCATTATTCAGCCGACAATTCAGTCGAACTAGATAACTTCGACGCATCTCGTAGCTGGGGTTGTGGTGCACGTCTCCAGCATTCCTCTACTTGAACCTGAACTTGGCGAATAGCAATGGCTGACACAACAGAAGCACGCCCCACGTTTTCGTTTCCACAAATGGAGTTGGAAGTATTGGCTTGGTGGGAACAAGAGGAATCATTCAAGAAATCGCTCGATCTTCGAAGAGATGGAGCACCTTACGTGTTCTTCGACGGACCTCCCTTTGCGACGGGATTACCGCATCACGGCAATCTTCTGGCGTCAGTGATCAAAGACATCGTGCCTAGATATTGGACGATGAAAGGTCGCTTTGTTGAGCGTCGGTTTGGTTGGGATTGCCACGGTCTACCAATAGAGCACGAAATCGATAAGAAACTTGGCATGCCGGCACATGAGGCCGTAGCCAAATTAGGAATTGCTGGCTATAACGAAGAATGCAGAGGGATCGTAGAACGCTATGTACGCGAATGGCGATCCACCATCACACGGTTGGGGCGATGGGTGGACTTCGATGACGACTATAAAACGATGGACGCAGACTTTATGGAGTCGGTCTGGTGGGTCGTCAAGTCGCTATGGGACAAAGGATTGATCTATAAGGGACAAAAGGTGATGCCAGTTTCAACCGCTCTCGCTACACCATTGTCGAATTTCGAAGCCAGTTCCAACTATCAAGATGTACAAGATCCTTCGATCACCGTCCTCTTCAAACTTCACGACGAAGATGCCTTTGTAAGTGCGTGGACTACAACACCCTGGACATTACCCTCCAATCTAGCGCTTTGTGTCGGACCGGACATTGACTATGTACGAGTACGCGACTCAGCCACAAACAAGAGCTTTTATATCGCGGAAGGGCGTCTTGCGACCTATGAAAAGAAGCATGATCTGGAAATTGAGAAACGCGTCTCGGCAAGCGATCTCGAAGGTCGAACCTACGAACCCCTGTTTCCGTACTACGCACACTTGGCCAAGAAAGGAGCGTTTCGGATACTTGCGGATGGCTACGTCAATACGGATGACGGTACGGGAATAGTCCATCAAGCACCTGCATTTGGCGAAGACGATTTCCGCATAGCACAGGACCATTCGATTGACGAATTCATTTGTCCAGTCGGAATGAATGGAGTATTCCTTGAAGAGGTCGAGGATTTTGCGGGTCAATTCGTCAAGGATGCCGATCCTCACATCATCGCATGGCTGAAGGAACGCGGCTCATTATTTGAACAGGACGTCGTTCAACATAGCTATCCGTTCTGCTACAGATCGCAATCTCCACTGATCTACCGCGCCGTGCCTTCATGGTTCGTACGTGTTTCGGACTTAAGAGATAGCTTGATGGAATCCAACGACAGGATCCGTTGGGTCCCTAGCCACATAAAGAACGGGCGCATGGGTAACTGGTTAAACAACGCAATTGATTGGTGCATTTCGCGAAATCGCGTGTGGGGTACGCCTATACCTATATGGGAAAACGATGAAACAGGATCCAGTATTTGCATTGGATCCCGAGAGGAGCTACTACGTTTGACGGGGGCACGACCAGATGACCTGCACAGAGAGAACATCGATCCTCTGGAATTCCAATTACCCAGTGAACGAGGAACGTATCGGCGTATTCCCGAAGTGCTTGATTGTTGGTTTGAATCAGGGTCTATGCCATATGCGCAAAAGCACTATCCGTTCGAAAACAAGGAAGTTTTCGAACGGGGTTTTCCTGCGGATTTCATTGCGGAAGGTCTCGATCAGACTCGAGGATGGTTCTACACACTAATTGCTCTTAGCTCCGCAATGTTCGACAAGCCAGCGTTCCAGAATGTCATTGTGAACGGGATGGTACTAGCGGCCGATGGCAAGAAAATGTCCAAGAGCATCGGTAACTACACCGACCCTGAAATCCTCATGAAGGAACACGGAGCGGACGCGTTGCGCCTCTACCTAATCAACTCTGGACTAGTACGAGGCGAAGAGCAACGCTTTGTTGACTCGGGTGTGCGAGATATGACTCGACGCGCCTTGCTACCTTGGTTCAACGCTTTTATGTTTCTCGATTTGTACGCCCAAATTGATGGATGGACCGCCGATCAGTACGACTTGACTCACGCAACTGTCTTGGACCGATGGATTCTGTCCCGACTTCAGACTCTCAAAGCTTCTATCTCAACCGAAATGGAACGCTACCGCCTAGACAACGTGGTTCCCCAGCTCTTCAATTTCATAGAGGATCTGACGAACTGGTACATTCGACTGAACCGAGCCCGATTCTGGGGCGAAGGTCTCTCACCTGACAAGATAGCTGCACATAGTGCGCTCTATTCTTCGCTACATGACCTGACGCTTGCGATGGCTCCGTGCACACCGTTTCTTTCCGAGCATGTCTATCGTGGACTTGCGAGATTGTCCAACACAAGTGAAACGGTTAATTCTGTGCATCTGTGCGATTACCCAGAACCAGATCGAGACTTGCAGGACGTGAGACTCGAGCAGGCGGTGACTCGCATGCAGAGGATTGTTCTTCTCGGAAGGAAACAACGAGAACTCAAGAAGGTCTCGCTGAGAACTCCATTGAGCACCTTGGTCGTAATCCATCGAGACGATGCCGTCTTGAACGACATCCGTTCGCTGGAGGACTACGTGAAGGGCGAGCTCAATGTAAAGAACGTTCTCTACGATTCGGACGAAGGAGAGTACATCAACTGGTTTGCCAAACCCAATTTCCCAGTTCTTGGAAAGCGACTTGGAAAGCGCATGAAGGAGTTCCAAGCGTTGATTCAACAATTGCGATCCGATGACCTCGAGAGATTCCAATCCGACGGTTGTATCGAATTGAACAACGAGACTTTCACACTTGACGAAATTAATGTGTATCGAGAGGCAACTGAAGGATCGTCAGTCACGTCAGACAGTTTGGTCTCCATCGATCTCGACTTTGCCTTAACCCAAGAGCTTAGGGATGAAGGTGTCGCTCGCGAGCTAGTTCACCGAATTCAACTGACACGAAAGGATCTGAACCTCAACGTGACCGATCGGATTAGAGTCGGCTACGATTCAACGCCTCGTTTGATGGCGATCGTGGAACAGTTTCACGGCTATATAGCTGGTGAAGTGCTTGCGACAGAGATTTGTCGTGTTGAGTGTAGTGAACATTGCGTTGAGCTTGATGGGGACGAATTTCGATTCAGCATCGATCGTGCGTAGCTTTAGTGCTAATCACCTTTGAAATCGGTGTTGGTCTTATCAAGATAACTTCGGATTGCTTCGCGTCGATCCTCAGTTGAAGCAGTCAACATGTTTTGATCCACATCCATGTGCATGATCGCTGTGTCGAGCGCATTGGCAATTGCATTGACGCTTTGCTTGATCATCTGCTGTGGAATCGGTGGCAATCGAGCATACCTGTGAGCCCACTCCATTGCCGTATCCAAGAGATCCTCTGGGGCTACAACTTGGTCAAGAATTCCCCACTGAAGCAACTCGCTGGCAAGAATACGTTCACCGCCCGCAACTAGCCGTTTCGTACGCGAAGGACCTGCGATGCGCACCAGCAAAGCGAGGCTCTTCCACATAAGATTAACGCCGATTTCGATTTCAGGATATTGCATGAAGCAATCTTGCGCACCAATTCGAAAGTCCATGGCGGTTGCAAGACACGCACCCCCGCCCATAGCAGCACCATTCCAAGCCGCAACGGTGATTTGATCAATGTCGAGGATTGCCTGCACTGCCCGTTCCCCAATTCGAGCTCGTCTTCTTCGAATTACAAGGGCAGCATCTTGATCGATTGGATCTAGATCCGGACTGAGATCCGCTCCAGAAGAAAAATGCTTTCCTGCGCCGGTGAATACGACCACTCGAGTTTCTGAATCGTCGCGAAACAAATTTGATACTGCTTCTATCTCCTCGAGATGACTTCGGTCAAGTGCATTGGCTTTTTGCGGTCGATTGAACGTGACGACCGAAACATGTCCCTCTCTTTCGACGAGTAAATTGCTGTATGAATTCACGATCACCAAGTTTTCCGAGGTCGATTCCTTGACCGGCAGATTGTAGGGGACTTGGTGGGTATGCAGGTTAAGGCGGTAGGGTTGGGAGGGATAGAGGCCGCCTCAACCTGCGAAGCGAGCAACAGAACGTCCGACTTTGAGGGAGTTCGAGGGTACTGTCGGACTAGGACACAAGAGTGCTTCCTTGGTTACTTGCGTAACTATGTTACTAAAAGTAACAAGTAATCCGAAAGGTAACGCTTGAAATATTTTCACTCAGCGTGAAATTGTGCTCATGGCTATTAACAAGTACAACCTACTAGCTAGGTACCTCCAGATTAGCCCTTTACACACAAAACTTGGCGCAAAGTGTGAATGGGCTCGATCAAGTCGCTCTGGGCACGCATAACGGCATCAATGTCTTTATAAGCCGAGGGTGTCTCGTCCAATGTAGACTCCCCGTTATTGCACTCGACGTCCGCCAATGCTTGCGCATGGCTCTCTACACTAACAGTTTTGCGGGCACGATTTCGAGACATGCGCCGTCCAGCTCCATGTGAGCAAGACTCGAACGAACTGCTCTCACCCTTACCTCGGACTATGTAGGAACGTGCACCCATGCTTCCAGGAATAATCCCGAGCTCACCTTCTCCAGCACGAATAGCACCTTTTCTCGTAATCCAGCACTCTTCTCCGAAGTGATGTTCGCGTTGTACATAGTTGTGATGACAATTCACAGCTTTTTCGTCCACTTCAAATGGAGGAAACAATCGAGCTCTTCGTAAGGTCTCAAGAGCACGATTCATCATCAGTTCTCGATTGATTCGTGCAAAGGATTGCGCCCAAGCAACGGCAGCAACGTATTCGTTGAACGCGCTATCTCCTGCCTTGTCATCGACGAGGTAAGCGAGATCTTTGTCGGGAAGATTTCCCAGTCGCTCTCCCATCGACTCTTTCGCTTTTTCAATGTAGAGCTTGCCAATAGCCGCGCCTATTCCACGTGAGCCGCTGTGCAACATCAGCCATACCCTATCCGATTCATCGAGACACACTTCAAGGAAGTGATTTCCGGTACCCATGGTGCCCAAATGATGTACAGAGTTGGCTTTCGACAACCTAGGCTGTCTTTCAACGATGTTCTCGAAACCGGTTTTGAGGTCTGCGTTCCACGCTTGTACTACAAAGTTAGGTGGATCTCCCCAAGCACCTCTATCACGATGACGACGCCCACCGGATGTTCGTCCATGTGGAATTCTCTTTTCCAGCTGCAATCGAGTCTCGCGCAAGTTGTCTGGAAGGTCTGTTGCTCGCAAAGAAGTGCGCTGAGCGATCATTCCACAACCAATGTCCACTCCAACAGCTGCAGGAATAATCGCGTCAATCTGAGTAGGAATCACCGATCCAACTGTTGCACCGTATCCAAGGTGTGCATCCGGCATCAATGCAACATGGTGCATCACACAATCAAGCTGTGCCGTGTTGTGCGCTTGTCGCATCGCACCTTCTTCGATTTCCACACCGTCGTTCCATGCTTTGACGGCAACTTCCGATGATTTCATTTTCAAGTACTGTGAATTTCAACACGTACCAATACGCGAGAGTTGTCTACGACACCTAAGTATTGAATTGGTTCAATCTAATTTCACGCCTAGCGGGGGAGTTAGTTACTATACAAACATATACTGATGTTCAGAACAGCGTTACAAGAAGGATTGAATATCTACTACATTTCAGAATTTATCCAAAGCGGGTGGAACCATCACGAGTAGCCAGCGCAATCGTTCGCCAGGACGTGTTACAGAGCTAATTCCACATTGGAATTTCACTTATTCGCAATTATGTGCTTTTTGCTACATGTAGAAGAGTCTATGTTTATAATGAATCTGCAAGCACTTGCATCTGATCTAATTTAGCAGTGTATCTTCCCGAACCAGTTTCGGGCTTCACGCAAGGAGTGCTTACCATGAAATTCCATACAACGGAAGACCGAGAGGCTTCGTCTCCGAGACCGTTCGGAGCTACAGGCAAGCTACAGAGTAGGGGCCGCAACAGCCCTCCTACCGTACAAATCACCATCACCGTACCCTTAGCTCTAAGAGACGAAATAGCAAAGGAGGCGCAGGAACGAAGCACCAGTATTTCTCGGGTTTGCAGGGAACGGCTAGCACGCCCAATGGAGAAATACGGGCACGTCCACCATGATCGAAATCCCAAACATTTCTCCCTAGCCTAGTTGGTCAACGGTCGCTGACTTTCGCGAAGAAGAGACTGGCCTAGGAGATTGGGCTAGTTAAGTAGCTCTGCGAACCGGCCGTCAAGCAGACTGAATTCCAAGTCAATCTGCTCACGTGATGAGGGCGGTCGTTCCGTCCTGTCCCTGCTTGTCGCCTCGGCTCTTACGGGAGAGTGACTCAGATATATACGAGTCAGATCGGCTCGTTCTCTGTTCCTAGTCCAAAGAAACGAGGAGAGTCCGACAACTTAAACACTATCCTCTATTGCGATACACAATGCTCAACGCCTCGCCCTTGGAACACTCTATTTCAAAGCAAAGCTCAAAGTATTGGTTACTCGCTTGTTTCACCTTTTCTTGTGAAGAATCAAGGATTCAATGTATACCTCCAAACTGCATCGCTGCTGTCATATGCATTTTCCCGTCGTGACGACCCATTCCCAGACGAGTGCTCCTACCAAACATGTCTTCGGCATATTCCCCCATCGACGGTGGTTCAGTGTGCTTTTGCCAGGTCGCGGTTCGTAGTTTTTCCGCAATAGCTCCAATCTGTCCATTGTTCAAGGATCAGGTTGAACAATTGCGGATTGTTGATGGAAGCGTTGAAGTTCCTCGAATTCGTTCGGGATGACAAATCGCGCGACAGGTGTAGGTGTGTCTGGGTCTGAATAAGATTCATCAAGGATCTCTTGCGCGACATCCAACAAATCTCTATGAATCCCGAACCCCCACTTGTCACTTTCAACGTCGAATACAAGGGCCGTTCCATCGACCAACGAATAGCGGTATGCGAGGGCATGTCCGTAGCCTTCCTTTAGCACTTCTCGCGCAACAAGACTCGAGTGGTTGTCTGCTGCAACTTCCAAGGATTGCCATTCAACCACTCCATATATGATCTTCTCGGCATCAGTTACTCCCGTTGCCATAAAGATATCCCGTAATCAGAAAACGCCTAATTTACCAGAATGCACAAATAATGTGTTACATACACTGGTCAAGGAAATTACACATACTGTATCGAAGCGACGAAATGTCAGGTGAAACATCAGTATTGATACCTAGTTCCTAGCTGCCTCTACGCTCCCAATCCAAACAATACAACCGCACACAATCCAAACTCTACTGCATCATCTAGCGGTCATGGCAAATCCTCTATCGGTACAGGAGACGCGTGCCAAGACAATTTAAAGCCAATCATCTGCACAGCTATCGCCCGTGAACGAGGTACTCCCTCCCCCTGAAGAATTAAGTCGAAGGCTAGGTTACACGTAGAAGAGTGGGCGGATCTCAGCGAAACTTACCGAATACTCACAATGATCCACAATCTCTCGGTGTTCTCTTCGACATCACGGCGACTAAGCGCGTTCTCGGAGATATCCCGCGTACCACAAGCCTCATCTTTTTGTCTCCCAAGCAAGTAGCTCACTGTTCCAAGAAGTCGTTTACGCGTAGCACCCGTAGCTACTCTTCTCTTCTGTGTCAGACAATGCATGGTAGTGAGTAGCCACCTTGATTGGAACGGTCTCTTCGCTGCCGCAACAATCTTCTGATAGTTAGTCAAGCAGGCAAGGTGGACCAGTGTTACAACAACAATCTCGGTTTCCATAGGTCGCATCAACTGTTCTCGTTCCCAGTCCTCTTCCTTTTCTTTGTTTGTGCAGTACATCAGATTCGCAATTTCTCGAACCTCCGCCGATGTTTCCAATTTTCGCCTCGATGTACGCAGCTAGACGTACTCCGGGGCGGAATTGACCGTCTCTGCAGATTCCTGTCTCCCATGCTGGAATCTCTCCGTTTCGAATGACAGGGTCGATCTATTCTGGGAGAACGAAGCTAGTTTTTTCGTCCAAAGTAACCTAGTGTGTGCGACATGCACCACTTTAGTGAAGACTCTCTGTCTATAACTAGATACTGTTCCTCACACACCTAAAACAAGGGTTAATCGTCAAAGTCCCAATACTGTATGTGTCTGTCTTGGGCATTGTTTGCAAGCATCATCGACGCTTCGTGGCCTGGTTCCGCAGGGTTCAATTTGACGACCCAATTTACTTGCCTGAGGAGTGCGTTCCCGTTCATTTCCCCAAGACCTCAGGCTGTTCACACGCGCTTCATTCTGTTGCTCTCAAGGTGGCTGTTCGACACGAATACAGTGATGTTTGACGACTCGGCCGTTTTCAAAAAACGGACCTTTCCCGAGGTCAGATACTGAAGCGACAGGAAACGATGGAAATCCACTTGATTGCGATCCAATGAGAGTGCGAGCCGACCCCGTGCGTGGTCTTTCATTCGTTGGAAGTCGGCGACCAAAAACTCGAACGTCCACAACAAGCGCTCCCGTTTGGGGGGATTGAGCACAATCACGATGGAAGGTATGGCCAACATTCCGTTCCCTGCCGTTTTGTCTTTCTGTCTCCTGCAGCACCATTTGCGGCAAGTATGTCCCATGTGCGCTACAGGCTCTACATAGGAACAACGGAACGCATCCCAAGAATTCATGAGCACTAAAACTTGGACACAAACGACTAGCTCCAACGACAATGTGTTTTACAATGTACTTTCCACATATCTTTGGCTTACATGAGAATATCGCTTCGAAATTCTCGGTAAAACGGCGGGAACGTGCCCGTGTGTCTTTGGTGAGGAAGACCTCATTAGATAGCCTCTCAAAGGGCTATCGCCATGGGTGCCGGGCCATTGCAAACATCACATCTGATTGACGACGTTCCCGCTCTTTTACCGTGAGGCTATTGCATGAAGCGGGTGACCCGGCCTCGTACAGATGCTATGTTTGCATATAAAGAATAACAGAGTTAAGAACGACGGGCGAGTTCCAAACTTTCATTTATTCGCAAATACCTCAAATCGGAGACGAGGTTACTTGAGCTCTTCTTGGGCTTTGCGCTGTCTCGCCGTGATATCAATATTCGGCCACCTTCATTTCCTCATCCAAGCGTGTTTGATGTTGTTGCTCGTTCTTGACCTTTGTGGACAACATAGCAGTGAAATTTGCCACAATTGAATTGCACTTGTAGCGCGATTGGAAATTGAGAGAGCGCAAGTCAAGACGCTCATTTACAACACTTTCTACAAACAGTTACTTGACAAGGGGAGTCTGTCCATGGAGAGAAGTTCGCGTGGACTCGCAACCATTAAAAAATGTGCCCCGTCTGGGGCACATTTCTGGGGGTACCATGCGGAGGAGGCTCACTGACTCATCCGCATGTAGGGAGGAATTTACTACATCGTGTAGCGAAGTCCGAGCGACAGCACCTGTCCTCGCGCATTCCATCGCGATGCGTCGTAGGGAATCCCATCACGAACCGTAAGCGGGGCGCCCCTGTTAAAGACGTTAAGAGCAGCGAACCGCAATTCAAGCCTTTTGTCGAATTGGTATGTCGCGGTGGCGTCGACTATGGTAAGTGATGCCACAGGGATTTCCAGCCACGTATCTATGGTATTTCGCGGATCTAATTCACCGCATCGCCCAAGCTTGTTTGTTTTTTCTCTAGACGTGCACCTGTGTGCTCTGTCGTTTAGATAGCGAGGCGTGTACCGCGCTATCAAACTCGCGCTCACTTTGTTGCGGTCCCAAAACAATTGCAATGTGGTCCTGTAGCGGTCGGGAGTTGTAATGGTTCCCACCTTGTCGTATACAAGACCTTCAAACGGCTCGTCGTAGTTTTCCAGGATGCGATTTTGATGCAGCCTGGCTTCGATCCTTCCGATGAGCGGTGTGCTGAAGGCATATTTGATATGCGTGTCCAACGAGCTGTGCTTGCGAATTTTTGCGTTGAAGTGGTTGTAGTTCAGCTCTATCAGGTCTCCGCGTTCGTCGCGTACACCTAATGGATAGTCGGGGTGAAGGGCTTGGGGCTCGGATAGAAAATCTCTCGTATTCAGAATCCGACCTTCGAAGTTTGTAGCGAGCCATGCCACCTGAACCTCCAATCCGTCCAGGAACTTGGGTGTCCAATGGACCTTTGCGGAATAGTTTTCGGAAACGGAAGAATTGAGATTTGGATTGGCACGGTTGAGGGTGTAAGGGATGCGGTCGTGGGTCGTCGGGCCGTCCGGGTCGTATATGTCATGTACGTTGTACGTACGCCAACGAAACGGGACCCTTGAGTCATACAGTTCCGAAATCAAGGGCTGTTGAATGTTACGGGACAAGTTGATTGTTACCCGCACATCCTCCATCGGCGAGTAAACCACCCCAATGCTTGGCGCATTGTCGGCTTGTTTGTATTGAATGAGTTCAGCACCTTCAACGGGATCATACCCAAAATCAACACCCAACTCCACGGTCCAGTCTAAGAGCCCGGGGCTCCACACTTCTTTTTCAACGTTATCGTAGAGAGAGGTGTAGGCACGACCTATCGAGCCCCACGTGGAGTCGATTGTTCGCATGTTCTTCACTGTGAGGTGAAGTGATCTGCCCCACCATCCCGCGTGCTCTTCGGGCATCAGCGGAATCCAAAGCTCCCAGAATACAGTCTCGTTGCGATACACCGGCTCTCTGGCACCGCTCCACACCAAGTTGTAGTCGAGCTCGTACTTCAACAGACCAAGATTTGCGAGGTAGCGACTCCGGTATTTACGTGCTGTACGTGAAGCTCCGGCCACGTAGCTGATTTCGCCACCCCGAAACTCCCACAAGAACCCTCTAGCTATCACCCGTCCAGTAGTGGTCTCGTTGAAACCGACTCTTCGGGTAGTCTCACCGAGGAAGTGTTCGAAAGCTTCGCCTTGCACACTTCCATTTCCGAAGAAATTGAACGCTACTTCAGGATCGGAACTTGCCAACCGTCTGTGGTATTCGTCCGTACCTGGCGCATTGCGCTCTCGTGCCCGTGGAACTCCGAAAGAAATGCTGTTTGTGCTCGAGCGGGACTCGGTTAGCTCGACTTCCAAAGTGTTTCTCTCTTTGAACGTCCATTCGGCACCGATGGTCGCCGAACTGTTCCTGTTAATGATCTCCCCGAACGGAACGGGAAGTAACCCGTTACTTTGTTCTAGTGTAGGCGCATAGCTAACATACATTGGTTCGCCGAAGGGGTTGTACGCGTTTGTGGCCGGTACTACGACAACTATAGACGGAATCCGCTGTTTCCGATAGGTATAACCCTCCGAGTGCAGGGCGTCTAAGAACAGATTGACACTTCCGAACAGCTCGTGCTGTAAGTTGAGGACCACTGACTCTCGTCCCGAATGCGCACCGTTTTCGTATGCAATTTCGTCATGAGGCTCAATGTGGTCGATTGAATAGCGGTCGCCCTTTCGAAAATCGTCTATTGTCGCGCCAACCCCGCTATGATCGTCGGGCAATTGGTACGAATACAGCTTTTCGGGATCACTAGTCCATGTACCGTCGATGTAATAGTTGCTGGAGTAGGGCCCAGGACGTGTTGAACTTCCGTTCCAATGAGCGACAATGCCCGGCTGGCCCACAGAGAAGTTGCGGTAGTCGAATTCGGGACCCATAAGGTCTCTGTAGTCTCGGCTTGTCCATCCTATCTTCGCGTTGATGACAGGTTCCTGCTCGGTCTTTGAAAGCGTCAAGGTTCCCGAGCCACTGCGCCAGTACATTCCGAATGTCATGCCGCCCGTCATGTGGTCGCTTCCTGTCGAGCTCATTTCCTGTCTCATGTTGATGCTTAATCCTCGGTAGTTCTTTTTCGTTACGAAATTCACTACACCCGCAATTGCATCCGCTCCGTACACGGCGGACCCCCCATCGAGTTGGATCTCGACGCGTTCGATGGCTTGAATCGGAATGCCCAATATGTTGACAATGTCTCTCTCCGAACCTCCGTATCCAGCAACACGACGGCCGTTAAGCAACACCAACGTGTTGGAAGAGCCAAGTCCCTGTAGGTTGGCGGTGGCTAAATCAAAAGCATCCCAGATGTAGCCAGAGTCACCTCTGAGTTCATCGCCGGATTCGAGGATGGACGAGGTCTGAGGGTTTGTGGAGTTGAACTGCCAAGGAATCGTTCGGAAGAAGTCGTCCAGCGTGGACGCGCCCGTCAGAGCAATCTCCTCGGCCGTGTACGTGTGAACCAGCGCAGTAGGATCTCCCGAAGGAAGTCTGGTGCCCGTCGTGACAACCTCTTCCATCTCCTGGTCCAAACTGATTGTTCCCGTGAAGACTACTACATTTACCTGCTTTTGACGGGACGCTTCCTTTGATTCCTCGACGAGGTTTTCGTCGACCTTCCCGTCCTCTTTCTCCGACGTTTTAGCCTTCTCCTTCTTAGTCTCCTCGGGCTCCTTCTTCGACACCTCGAGCGCTTCCTTCTCTGTTGCTTCGGCCTCCTCCTTCTCAGAAGCTTTGTCTTGCTCGGTCGCCAGAATAACTGTAGCCGCAATCAGACCAAGCGCTACCAGTATCGATCGTATGGTCAATCTCAGAAACTGATGATGTCCCACGAAATTGTCAGATCTGTTCTGCACTGATGTGTTCCTCCTTACCGTGCTCAATCAGTTGTCACACTTTGCTCAATCGTCCAAAAGACTTCGTCCTAGCACAGCGTCTCAAAACTGATTAATTGAAAAGTTACATTGGATTATATACTCAGTATTCCAAATTGAGTAGTACATATTCCTAAATCGCATACAGTCAATACCCGTAATCTCAATTTGGGCATTTATCGTTCCAAATAGCCCCGTTCAGAAACCGATTTCGTCATGGGTATCAATTGATAGAATTTAAACATCCCTCGATGGTGTACAAGGGTTGGGGTCTTGTTGTCCAAAAAGACGTAATACCGCATAGCTACTATAGAAGGTCGCAAGAATCATGTGCGTGGGAAAATCGTTCTGACCGCGCCAATGACGCATAACGAGGAGGTCACACAGTACGAATGGAATGTCTCCCAGAGGATTCGAGGAATCTTTATCCACTATTCACACAAGCTGTTGTGAATAATGAAAGTCCCCTTATCCCTAATCCAGCTTAAAGTTGTCCCACCTTAGACAGTTAGTCGGACTACACATGGAGATTGACCAAGAGCACAGGAGAACTTGTAGCAAATTGCGATTTAGGCGTGTGTATGCTAGTTGCGAACGGGTGGCTTGTCGCACGGTACCGTACGTCTGTCGCGGTGCGCCATTGAGGGTCTACACACCAACGTTACATCCTTCAATGGCAACCTCAGAAGATTCCATTTCCTATCGAGAATTTGCGCATTCCAAGTCAACCATTTCACGCGAAATATCTACTACACTTAAAGGTGGTAGTGGTTTATTCTGATTCCATTCTGAGTTACTTCAAAGACACTAGGCAATGACACATGACACATGGTTATCTTGTCCAACCCAACAGAGCATGGACATGTCAGCAATGCTGGGGTGAGCATGCTACAAACCGAGTGCGAGAGTCCTGAACAGTGACCCAAATCACTCTACAAAATACTCTTGTCCACACCAAAGAGCATGTTGTATGCTAAATTTCGATAGTTGTGTACGGGATAAAGATTGAACATCACTGATCTGGTCGCAAGAGGCTGGAGTTATCACGAAACTGAGAGCGAACGATTGGCTGAAGAGCTTGAGAGCTCGAACATTGCGGAAATGTCAGTCGCGGATGTTGCGCAGTGCCTGAAACTATCGAACCACACGATCGGTGAACATCTTGGAGACTGGTCACGAGCCAGAAAGTTCGTTCAATCAGTTCTAGCAGCGAATCCTTCGTCTTCTAAACTTTCAAACATTGCTTGCTATCGATACGTCGCCGACTACATGGACAAGCACCACTACGCAGCGGTAAGAGCGGAATTGGATGCATTGAGCGTATCTGAACATGTGCTCGGAACTTACGTAGTATTGAAGTCGATGCTCGCGGCCGCTTTGGTTGGAAGTGGACTGTGGGACAAGGGTTTTGAAATTCTCCACACCTTAAATCAAATGGCATCGACTAGTGAGTTGCCCGAGTCGACAATTCGCTCACTTGCTATTACCAACAACAATGTCGCAAACGATTTATTGGCCGCTGATCCACAGAATTCGACAGATCGAAAAGCATTGCTAGATTGCGCTAATGCAGCATTTCAATTCTGGAAGATGTGCGGAACTTGGGTAAATGAAGAGCGCGCACTCTATCTCTTGTCGTTGGCCTATGCATGCAGCGGGGACTTGGATAGGTCGTTGGCTCATGCCAAGGCTGCGTTAAGAGTGATTCAATCGAATGGCGAAGAGCTTATAGACGAAGCATTCATACGTCTCGCAGCAGCAAAGGCATATCACGGACTAGCTGACATTGAAAGTGCTCATCGCGAATTGGAGCAGTCGGACAAAATTTCAGAAGAGTGGTCCGACGACGCGCTAACCGAAGAGTATCAATCTGTAAGATCAAAGCTGGCTTTTATCTAGTCCATAGTGAAAGCCACTTCAGGTGCCGTTGACTCTGCCGATAAAGCATTGCATTCCTGGCCGAGCTAGCATCACTTATCGAGTCTAGTTCGCTTGCGCTGCTAATATCGTCAAGACAAATTGGTTACCTAATTCAACGCGCAGAGTGAATCGTCCTTTATCGTCCGCCCGAGCCAACGTGGAATACCTGGTTGAGCTGGCGAGAGGTGAATGCGCAAAACAAGGAATCGACTTACTATCCGCCAAAGAAAAAGTGTCTCACATGTTTGGATTCGAAGATTGGGAGAATCTCAAGACCATTGCGCAAAGGTGTTGTGAAGTTCTAGACACAAACACAATTCGATTTACTCGGTCACTCGAATCAAACATTAGTCATGCTTGGCGACTTATTACGGACCAAGAGCACCTTTCCACATGGATGTTCGAAACGAAACTCGATCTAAAGGTCGGCGGCACATTCGAATTTCCGACATGGAAAGGAATCATAAGTCGATTGGAGCACTTAAGCTGCATTCGGTTCACCGCTGAAGCTGGTGGTTACTCACAGTTTGAAATATCTCAAGAAGACGACAGCAGGACAACCGCAAACATAACTGATTACCTTCCGGACGGAATGTTGGTGCCCGATCATCTAACTGAAGGAACAGAAGTCTTCGGAATGCAACAACACGGCGGTCCGGGAACGCATTGGGCTGGACTGCTTGCGGGATGGCATTCTGGTTCTGACAGTCTCGAAGCCTATGCATCCAATAGAGAAGCATCGGGCGACTACAGGTCCCTAGTGAGACTGTATGACGCACTGCTTATTGCTCGAAACCGAGACTGATCTCTTCTTTTGAATTGTGATGATGACCAGAGTCAATCGTTAGAATCGGCTCTCAAGAAATAACCTTGGCAAGACAGTTCTGACTTCGGAACACGCGCCCGCAACACATACTTATTTCTCGCAACGGCTTCGCCTGCAGTACTTAGACTGGGGAAACGATGCGGCTCCTCATATGTTGCTGATTCATGGAATTCGGGATCAAGCACATGCATGGGATCGTCTTGCTCAAGAATTCCAAAGCCACTTCCATGTTGTCGTGCCCGATCTCCGAGGTCACGGTGATTCGGAATGGTCCAAGGGAAGCACATATTCCTACCACGAATATATTTGCGACATCGAGCAGCTGGTCCGGCAGCGAGAACTGACCGATGTAACAATCATTTCACACTCTATGGGCGGAACCATTGCATCTCTTTTTGCAGGCATCTACCCCAGTCGTGTAAGACGACTGGCTATGATCGAACCAATAGGGCTCTATCCGCCATTTCTGGAAAACGATCCTCAAACCCGTATGAGACATTGGATTGCTTCAAATCGTGATCTGGCCAGTCGAATTCCGAAACGCTATTCAAGTATTGAAGAAGCTTACAGTCGTATGCAAGAGGCAAATCCACATCTGCGACCTGAGTTGGCACGTTACCTGACTGTTCATGGGAGCCACCAAAACGAAGATGGAACCCATTCGTGGAAATTTGACAATCACACCCGAGCGAGCACACCGTACGATGTCCCTCACAATGATTTCATCACGTTGTGGAAAAAAGTGACGTGTCCCGTGCTCATTATTAACTCTCACGATGGCTACCCACATCGAATTGGCCAAGACGGCACATTACAGCACTTTCAAAACGCAAGTCTATTCTCGGTCGAGAATGCGGGGCACTGGACCCATCACGACCAGTTGGATGAAGTCGTGAGTTTGCTCGAGGACTTTCTGTAACCAAAGCGTTAGGTAGACCGAAATCCTTGCACCACAACGCTAAATCAACACAAAGAACATGAGCGACAAATCCGATGTGCTATACAAAGTGCACGACAACGTAGCAGAAATTACGATAAATCGACCACGATATCGAAATGCCCAGAGCAGAGTGTTATTGGAGCGACTCGACAAATGCTTTCAGCGCGCATCAAAAGATCGGGACGTACGTGTAATTGCACTCTTCGGTGCAGGTGAGCATTTCTCGAGCGGACACGATCTGGGCACTGCAGACGAAATTCGGGATCGGGAAAATCGTCCGCCACAAGAAGGTGTACGTGGCAGATTTGACCATTCCTACGACAACTACGTAGAAAAAACGTTGCGTTGGAGAAACCTTCCGAAACCGACAATTGTTGGAGTTCAAGGCTACTGCATTTTTGGCGGTTGGATCATCGCCAGCGCCATGGACATTATTTATGCTGGAGAGTCCGCGTTGTTCCTCGGCAGCAATTTCCAGTACTTCAGCATTCCCTGGGATGTGTCAGTCCGACGAGCGAAGGAGTTGCTGTTCGAAGGAAGGTTCATAAATGCCGAAGAGGCATGTGAACTTGGATTAGTAAACAAAGTCCTACCCGACACAGACTTGCGGAAAGGTGTCTTAGATTACGCATCGAGAGTTGTTGAAAACGATCCGTTCCAATTGCGCATGACAAAAATGGCGGTAAATCACGTGCAGGATTCTCAAGGATTTCAAGCACATATAGAGGCCAGCCATGTTATGCACATTCTTTCTGCCACTGGAGAGCAGGATCCCGAATTCAGTCTTAAAACACCAGAGCGTAAGAGACGCCCCATGGTTGAACGAGCAATCGAAAACTCAAAGAAAGGTAAAAGCGAATAACGAGATTGTCACACTAGTTGATACCAAACGACTCGTCAAGGAAGGAACATACCTCGTCGACCGTCCCTTCAAACTCGATCCTATTCTGCTTTTTGCTTAACTGATAATCGTACATGGGATCGTAGTAGTAGCTCAACAGCATTTCAATCCAACGATAGTGATCTCTACGTCTATTGCTGCAAAATGCCACATTCAGACTTTCAAGTACTTCCTCGAATCGAAGTCCTCCGAGTCGCTTCTTGATCCTGTTCAAGCTTGAGACTAGCGTCTCATGGGTATTTCCCACAACATAAGAGTCGTACGTGAGCTCAACTCGTCGCTTGAGTGGTACAGCGAGCACAACCAGCGGTGCATGTGACATTGCAACATACAAGGGATCAGGAACTTTCAAAGAGCCAATCATCGTGCTTTCGTCCTCGACCAATACAACCTGATCTAAGGAGGTCTTCAACAGTTCTCGGGCAAGAGCAAATTCAAACCCAACGGGTGTTGGCTGGGGACTTGACATCCTTCCAAATGCAGAACCACGGTGATTGGCTAGATCCTCGAGATCGATTGATGGAGCCAGATCGCGAATCATCTCGGTCTTACCGCTTCCCGTTCTTCCGGCCAAGATAACAAGATTTCGGCCCTTGGATCCTTCCAAGACCGACAAGCAATATTGTCGCAGAGCTTTAGACCCGCCTTTCACTCGAGGTAGTTCAATTTCCTCTCTTGCGAGCCACTCTTGGGCTAGCTGTGATCTCAGTCCGCCACGCCAGCAACATATAACGGCATTTGGATGTCTTGATGCGAATCTCTTCCATGCATGGATCTTGTCAGATCTATTGGTCCCACTTACCAACTCCCAGCCCTTGGCTATGGCAGCACCCTGACCAGAGTTCTGATAGACAATTCCAACATCTCGACGTTCAGTATCGTCAAGAATTGGCAAATTCACTGCAGACGGAGGTGCCCCGCGATTAAATTCTTCAGGGGCTCTGACATCGATAATGGGTATCTCGTCCGTAAGGAGAGAACCGTAGTCGTCGATTTCTGGAATAGACAAGGCTGTGTTGATGGGAGCTTAGAGTCAGGGAATAGACTCCGTAACTTTCTCGCCGTTCTTAAAGCTCTCTAGGTGCTCTCGTATGGCTCGAAGGTGTTCCTCTCGAATGTCTTCCCGTTCAATTGCCAAGGCTAGCGCTTCGCTTTGCAACTCGACCGCGCGTTTGAAATTGCCAGTTGCTGCATATGCCGCGGCCCAGGTGTCCAGGAATTGAGGTGATTGCCGTGCCTCTTCATTGTTGGTCATCATGCGTTCCATCACCCGCAACGCATATCTGGGTTTGCGCACGCTCCGATTGTTTGAGACCGACAAAGTCCAAGCAACTGAATTAACCAATGAGGAGTTATTGGGGTCGGTCTTAACTGCTTTACGGTACCACGAATTTGCTCGCCGGTAGTTAGGCTTTCCCAAACATCCCCTAGCGTAGCAGTTGCCCAGCTCATACATAGCTTCGGCATTTTGCTCCTCTGCAGCCTGTTCGAGCCAATCAAGTGCCTGTTGATTGACAGAGAGTCCGGTATCGGGGTTCGACAGGATTCGAAAGTATTCAATTCTCACGCTTACATTGCCCTGGAGCGCGGCTCTTTCGTAATACTCCGATGCGCGACTAAAGCTTTGTTCCACAACAAAACCTTCGTATGACATCCGAGCAAGAGCCAACAGCGATGCCGGGTCATTCAATTTCGCAGCCCGCTCGAGAAACTCCACTCCTCTTGAACGAACATCGTCTCCGTAGTAGCCCCGCACAAACAAGTAACCCAATTCATAGAGCCCCACTTCTAAACCACGATTAATGGTGCTCATATACTGGTCATAAGCAGCATTCAGAAATCTTGATCCCTGATTCCCAGCGCCGTGCAAAGCACGATCAACATAAGCGCGTGCAGCAGCTAAATGTCCCTGTCCGTTACCCGATCGCGCAGCAGCGTTCAACCAGCGTCGAGCTTCTTGAGAGCGTCCGGAGCTTAGTAACGAAGTTCCCAAGCTGACCTGTGCAGCTGAATCGCCTTGAAATGCAAGCAAAAATAGAACTCGATCACGTTCATCAAGATTCCCGGGGTTCTCATATTCATTCGTTTTAACTACGTAGGCTTCATAAGCTGACTGCATGTCGAAAAACCGATCAATAGATCGTTGTCCATCTCGATTAGCAGTCACTTTGAGTATCAAAGGGCTTTCATCGGTTACTTCGTATAACGATCCGATCACGGAATATCCGTCATGCTTGAGAAACTCCTCTGCCTGAACAGTTGTATATGCAGTGTAGGGGTTTTCCTTTGTACCCTCCCTTCCGTCTGACATGTGGTGACGAATCTGGTCAGCCCATGCTTTGTGCGTGGAGGATCGATCTTCACCTACGCGGTCGTAAAACATTGCAAGTGAAGAGTGTCCGACGGAACTGAGGAAGCATCGTTCAAGAATGGCTACAGCAATTGGCCCGAGACGCAATTGCTGTGCGTTGAGAGATCTGGCTTGATCCTCGAATGTGGAGAGTTCGATTAGGAGGTCAGCATCAAGTTTCTCTCTAACGAATGAGTCCGAAATCTTGGATAAGTCAACAGCGTTATCCCTTTTGGCAATTCGAACCAATTCGGCATAGGAGTGCTCTCGCTCCTCAGCAACACCTCCATTAGCTAGAACGAAAGCAATGGTGAGGAACAACGCTTTTTGAAGGTATTCCATACGCACAGTGTAGCTTAATCGTCTTGCTGATTACTCAATAAAATATGCAGTGAACTACCGAGAGCACACCAAATGTACAAGCTACGAATGCCTTCGAACACACAGATTCTTCCTGACCGGGAAGATCCGATTCCTGTTCCCAAACAACACTTCGTAAACGGAAATCCGCTAGTAGGACCGTTCCCAAACACAATGGAGCAAATCGTTCTGGGCATGGGCTGTTTTTGGGGAGCCGAAAGAATGTTTTGGCAGACAAACGGTGTATACACAACATCGGTGGGGTATGCGGGTGGAACGACACGAAATCCTAGCTACGAAGATGTGTGTAGCGGACGTACAGGCCATACTGAAGTGGTCAAAGTTGTGTGGGACCCTCAAGACGTCGATTGCAGTGAAATTCTTCGGATCTTTTGGGAAGGTCACGATCCGACGCAAGGAATGCGACAAGGAAACGACATCGGTACTCAATATCGTTCAGCAATCTACTATTTCAACGACTCACAACACCAGCTTGCATCCGCATCACGAGACATTTTTCAAGAGAAATTGAGTAGTGCAGGCTACGGAGAAATAACGACGGAAATCAGAGCCGCCACAAACTATTTCTATGCTGAACATTACCACCAGCAGTACCTGGCTAAGGTTCCCAACGGCTACTGTGGATTGGGAGGAACGGGGCTTAGCTGCGAGATAGTGCCTCTCGCCAAAATGGACCTTGACTAAGTACAAACTTGACACACACGTGACGGCTCCCAGGGATTTCGTGCGTGGACGGGTCAAATCCGTTGAGTGTTGAACTATAGCTACGGGGTGTCTCTTCGTTCAGGATATTGTCAATTCCAAACAAAATGGCAATGCTTTGACTTCTGTGTGATAGTGTGTACTCATACGTAGCACTTTGATAGATTGTGGCTGCCAGAGTGTTCGAAGAAGCACTATTGTCTTCAAGGTTTGGGCTGGAACACATGCCCAAGTTTGTCAAACTGTCGGGTGTTCCGTCCATGAAATTCGAGCATCGCTCCTCAAGCTCACCGACAAAGCGTGAACGCCAAATCAACGTGCCGTTTCCCTTGGTCCACCGAATGGTAGAGGTGTATTTCGATTGTGGAATGCCACGATCACTCTGAGTCCTACCCACCATTTCTCGACGCTTGACCTCGGCACCTAGAGCATCCTGAGAATTTCCTCGAAAGATCGGACATGGGTTACGTCGAATGTCCATGTGAACTGACCAAGACTAGGGGAATTCCTGTCGAAAGAAAGTCCAATGTCTGTTCCTGTTGTTTCAATCGTTCCAATGTTAAAGAGAGTATCTGTAAACAAACTTATGGTGCTGTTGTCCCGGTGTTCGATAAACCCGCAAAACGCATCTATATCTTCAACGTGACAACTGTCTAGAACCGTTTGCGCGTCGTGAGCCGTGATTGTTCCGTCAACCTCGTACTGATAAAGAGACCCTCGAAGCAGCAACCTGTTCGCCCCTGTCGGGTTGTACGTGATCGCAAGAGTAAATCCATCACTAGTCGGGGGGCAAGAGGTTGGGGTGGCCCCCTGTCAACCGTGCAATCTGCGAACTCAGCTGAGAATAACTGCCATCGGACGGCACTCCTGCCTGAATGCAGTTTGCTACTAGACGTGGATTCGAAGTCTCTACAAGAACGGAGCAAGGGTCAGCAATCACTGCATCGTATCTGGTTTGTCCGCCAAACAATTCTCCAATGCTTGGGGCACGAAATGGCTTGCAAGGAGTAGGCAATATGGCCGCTTGTTCAGCATCCAAGAATGTTGTAATTCGGCTTAATGTGATTCCACATAGCAGGTATTAAGAGCTCTAAAGAGAGTCTGCAACGTGCGGTAAGTAAGGCCCCACACGAACTTTCCATCTCCAAGCAGATAACCCTCGAATTCTGCTGATGAACCGGCGAATTCCAGAGTCTTTGTAGCTAGCAATGTACCGTCCATCATTTCAGACATGTTCCCCCAGACTACTTCTTCGACTTCGTGGTTGATGTTGACTCTGGGATCGTGGGGAAGACCAAACACAAACGGCACAACCACCATCGGTTGACGTCGGGGACGGTTTGCTGGACTCTGGTGAGCCAACCGACCCAAGCAGAGATCCATGGAGAGATGCACTCCAGTCTCTTCTTCCGTTTCTCTGATAGCTGCCATTTGAGGTGATGCGTCGGCAGGGTCCATGTGCCCTCCTGGGAATGCCATTTGACCTGACCAAGGATCTCCTTCCACGGTTGCACGCTTGATGAATAAGATGTCAGTGGAATTGCCAATGGGACGAATCACAACAGCAACCGCAGCAATACGATGGCTCGTGTCAAATTTCGGAAGCGGGGGTGTTGCACTTTCTAGACAAGCTCGGATGTAAGCAAGTCTGCTTGCTTCCTTATCATTGTTGAGGGTATCGGGATCGCTCAAGAGTTTTACCAATTGCTAGATTCGTCTGCAAATCGATGTTTTGTTTGTGGTCCGGGCAACGACAGCGGACTGAACGTTCGATTTAAGTTGGACGACGAAAACACTTGTCATGCGGAATGGACTTCCTCGGCTGAATACGTTGGATATGAAGGTGTGACCCATGGCGGCATCCTATTTTGCTTATTGGACGATGTAATGGCCAATTTGCTGTTCCTTCGTGGCGAGATCTGTGTGACCGCTAAGGCAGACGTACGATTTCACGAACCATTAGGAATAGACGAGAAGATCAAGCTGCGTGGCCACCTGGTGAAACGCCGAGGAAAACTTGCAATTATTGAGGGATCTGCAGTTCGCGATTCCGATCAAGCTCTTATAGCGTCTTCGAGAGCGCATTTCTTTGTACAACCAACGAAGGACGCGGCAAAACGTACTTAGTCTTGCCTTGTAGAACTTGATAAGAAATGAGTTCCAGCCTCAAATTCGACATTGATGACTTCCGACATGCAGTCAGCCAGTATGCCACTGGAATTGTCGTTGTCGCCGGAGTCGAAAATGGATCTCTTGTCGGATTCGCGGCACAGTCGTTCGTGTCTCTTTCGCTAGATCCACCTCTTGTTCTTTTCTGTCCGCAAAAGAGTAGTACCAGCTGGCCGAGAATACGTGCAGGATTCAACTATGGAATCAACATCCTCGGCGCAGAACACAGCGACATCAGCGAAGCATTTGCCGTCGTTGGAGCTGTCCCTGATATGTCGTGGAAACCCTCGAACCATAGTGGCGTACCCATTCTCGATGAAAGCATTGCATTTCTTGACTGCTCACACCTTGCCGAACACGAAGCAGGTGATCACACAATCGTTGTTTCCACCGTGAACGGCGTGCTAGTTCGACGTGCACATGATTCTCCTCTGATCTACTTGCGTGGGAAATACGGGACGTTTGTGGACTCAAACTGAGTCTTTTAACGGCTGGATCGCTATGCCAGTCCTTCGACCGGTATTGACGCCCCGTGAATCGGGTCCGCCGCACTCGAAGCTAGAAATAGCACGACTTCGGCCATTGCTTTGGGAGTGACCCAGGTGCTGAAGTCAGCTTCCGGCATGTCTTCTCGGTTACGCGAAGTGTCGATAATACTTGGCAGAATGCAGTTCACATTGATGTTGTCCTGCTTCAATTCGTCGGACAAGCTTTCCGTAAGCCGAATTACAACACTCTTGGATGCTGAATAAGCGGCCATATTGCCTACCCCTCGCAAGCCATTTCGAGCACCAACATTGATGATCTTCCCCCCGCCTTGACTTTGCATCACAGGAACCACGGAACGAACCACGTTCAAGACTGTTCGCGAGTTGAGATTCATCATGAAATCCCAAGTCTCGTCCGTTGTATTGGCTACGCTATCTCCCATTGTGAATCCTCCAGCAATGTTCGCCACGACATCAATAGGCCCGATTTCAGTGACGGCGACGCGAACATTGTCTAGATTCATCAAATCAACATGGAGTAAACGGAAATCTGACTCAACCTGCACGATGTCAATGCCAGTGACATCGGCTCCTTTTTCATGAAAGGCCAAAGCGACGGCTTTGCCCAAAGCTCCCGCCGCACCCGTGACTACCACTGACTTGCCTGCAAACTCGCTCATCAAATCTACTCCTCCATTTCAAACATTTGCTCTTCAGAGTTCGGTGCCAAAAGTTCCAGTGTCTTCCACGGAAACGGACCGTCCTCTGAACTCGAAGCAATGGGTTGAACGCAAACATGAGATGCTCCCGCGTCATAGTGCTGCTGAACGCGCTTCTTAATTGCATCCAAATCGCCCCATGCAAACGTCGCATCGATAAAGCGATCCGACCCTTGACCCTCAATGTCCTCCTCCAACAAACCCATTCGCAACCAACTCTTACGGTAGTTGGGTAGTCCCATGTACATTGCGGCTGAACGGCGTGCGGCAGATCGAGCCTTTGAAGGGTCAGTCTCAAGTACGACCTTTTGCTCCACGCAAAGGAGCGGATCAGGCCCCAAAATTTCTCGCGCCATGAGTGTGTGATCGGGAGATGTGAAGTATGGGTGGGCACCATCGCATCGCTGCGCTGCCAACTCGAGCATCTTGGGGCCAAGTGCAGCGATCACAGTTTTGGTTTTTACCGTTGGAGCAGGTCCTGAATACGGAGACGAGACCATCTTGTCCAAGTATGCAGACATGGTTGCTACCGGCTTGCCATAGCGCAATCCTCGCAATCCTTCTACCAGAGGTTTGTGCGAAACTCCCAAGCCCAGGAGAAATCGTCCGTCCGATTGCTCCGCTAAAGTCTGCTGTGCCGAATGCGTGACTCCAGGCTCCCGGTGATAGATGTTTGCGATTCCTGTGGCGACAACGAGTTTGGATGTATTTGCCAACAACCATGAGGCCAATGCAAACGGATGCCTTCCAACCGTTTCTGGAATCCATATGGCAGAGTAACCAAGATCCTCTACCCTAGTGGCGAACGCGGCTGCCTCCTGAGCCGAGAATCCTTCAGTGAAGTACCAAACACCCAGTTTTCGCAAATCCATGTGATTTTGCCTCTAGTCTCAGGCCTCTCCGTTGACGATTTTCTTCATTCGCCGACAAAGTGTCCAACCCTTCGTTCCGCCACAGCTCGAATTCCTTCTTCAGCATCTCTAGTTGTTCGCAGCCACTGTTGTTCCTTGAGTTCGTGTGCAGTGGCTCGTTCTACCGCATCTGGAAGCCCTTTTCGAGTTGTCGCTCGTGTCGACAGAATTGCTAGAGGTGCATTTTCAGCAATTTCCGTTGCAAGATCAGTTGCACGCTGCCGCAGACTATCCATTGATACAAGGTAGTCTACGAGTCCGATTTCTAACGCTTCCTCTCCTTTGATTCTTCTTCCAGTTAGAAACATTTCATTGGCCTTTTGTTGCCCAATGAGACGTGGGAGTGTCACAGTTAAGCCGAAGCCAGGGTGAATGCCCAACTTGACGAAATTTGCAGCAAAACGCGCTTCAGGACATGCCACTCTGAAATCAGCAACCAAGGAGAGTCCCAATCCTCCACCTATAGCTGCTCCTTGAATTCCCGCAATGATCGGTTTTCGTGTACTAAAGAGCCGAACTCCTTCTTCATAAAGTGAACCGGTTCTGTTTTGAAATCCGCTCTCCGTGAACTCCGTGCTGTCAGAGACATCTTCATCGTCGCTCGCATTGAAATTCGCGCCTGCGCAAAAAGACTTTCCTTCTGACACTAAAACAATTGACCGACAGTTGGGATCCTTATCGAGTGTGTTGAAAGCGTCTGCCAATTGCCGAATGAGACTTACATCAAAGAAATTGTGAGGTGGCCGATGTATTTCGACAGAAGCAACATAACCTTGGGTGGTAACAGATATGTCTTTGAAAGTCTTATCCATGAGCAAATCCTCCAATATTTTGGTTATGCGTGCCCGTTCACAGCGACTAAACCTGGCAGGTAGCGGAATGGACACATCGTGAGATCACCAGAAAACTAGGTTCGAATCCTCGACGAATTCGCTTGTACGATTTTTTCGTCATTGCGACGGGAGTTTAACACCCCCGAATTGTCGCCCCTCATCAAGCAGCACTTTGAGCGGCAGAGTGGCGTCCTAGGTCGTTGAACTTTAAGCAGGAGGCATTTCGATTGCCACACTTCAATATTTGCACCTTCTAAGGCATTGAGAAAATTGTTTTGGGCAAACTCGCTACTATTCCCAACATCGTTCGTAGTATTCTGAACAATTAACCCACAATCGGGATGAATTCGGTCTGGCGTGGCTAAAGATCTGACAAAGGTGGGTTAAGGCACAAGTTGGCTAGTAAGCAACTGAAACGATTGGGGAATAAACCATGACAGAGAACAGCGAAACCAGCGCGTCAAATGTTAAGTTTGAAGTCGCCGACAGCCCTCCTACACCGCTTGTGCTAGGAATGGGGCTCCAACTCGCCATCTTGTGCATAGCAGGAATTATTTTGACTCCTGCGATCGTCGTCAGGGCAGCGGGCGGTGCCGAGTCGTTTCTCTCTTGGGCAGTTTTCGCTGCTGTTTTGATTAGCGGAATTACCACAATAGTGCAATCGGTGCGTATCGGAAGAATTGGTGCTGGCTATGTACTTCTGATGGGCACTTCGGGAGCATTCATTGCTGTATGTATTGGCGCGCTGCAGCTAGGTGGTCCCTCGATGTTGTGCACGTTAATCGTCATATCTGCCATCTTTCAGTTTGCTCTGGCCGCCCGGCTGTCCCTTTTTCGCAGAGTGTTTACACCAATTGTTTCGGGCACAGTCATCATGCTCATTGCGGTAACGGTAATGCCCATAGTTTTTGGCATGCTCAAAGATGTTCCAGAAGGTACAAGCAGTGCTTCGGCAGCCTGGATCGCGCTCTCCACTATTGTGGTGATGATTGGCATTGCTCTAAAGGGAGGAGGGTCGCTCCGGCTGTGGGCACCAGTAATTGGAGTAATTGTTGGTTCGATTCATGCTGCTTTGGTCGGATGTTTTGATTTTCAACGCATTGTGGACGCCGCATGGTTTGGACTCCCCAGTCTAGCATGGCCTGGGTTCGACTTAAGCTTCAATGCGACCTTCTGGATTCTTTTGCCTTCGTTCATTCTGGTCACCGTCGTTGGTGCAATCGAAACAATAGGTGATTCGATAGCTATCCAACGAGTGTCTTGGCGTAGCGAAAGAGCGATCGACTATCGCGCGGTGCAAGGCGCAGTCAATGCCGACGGACTTGGAAACTTGCTCTCTGGATTGCTCGGTACAGTACCCAACACGACCTATTCAACCTGCGTTTCCGTGACTGAATTGACCGGCGTGGCAGCGCGAAGAGTTGGAGTCGTAATTGGAGTCACGTTCATAGTTCTTGCTTTTTTTCCAAAGTTTCTGGCGGTCGTGTTGGCAATTCCTGGTCCGGTGGTTTCGGCGTACGTCACTGTACTGATTTCGATGCTGTTCGTAACGGGCATGAGAATCGCGCTGCAAGAAGGGATCGACTATCGAAAAGGGATCGTGGTGGGGGTCGCTTTCTGGTTGGGAGTGGGATTGCAGAGCGAGGTCGTATTTCCGGAATTCTTTTCAGAATTTGCTGGTGGACTGTTTCAAAACGGTATGACTGCCGGAGGTACGGTGGCAATCGTGCTCATGATTGTCATGAACTTTGCAGATACCAAGCGACACCGACTAAAGCTGCCGTTTGGACCGGATGCACTCACAGAAATTCGAGAGTTTCTGGATTCGTTTGCTGCAAAGAACAAATGGAATGATGAAATCTGCAATCGGCTCCAAGTTGCAGCTGAGGAAACTCTGTTGACAATGCTCGAGCACAAGGATTCCGAACAGGACGAGTCCGACGATTCGCAGGTTCTCGAGATGGTTGCATACAAAGACAATAAAGATGTGGTGCTCGAATTCCAGTCAACTGGAATTGAACAAAACTTGCAGGATCAAGTTTCCATGCTTAAAGAACAGTCGATGCTCGGACGTGTCGAGGAAAATGTGTCCTTGAAAATATTAAAGGAGATCACAGATTCAGTCCGTCACCAGCAGTACCACAACACACAATTGATTACCATTCGTGTTCAGACTCAGAGCGGAGGAGTCGCAGCTATGTCGTAGTGTTGTGGCGGCGCTTCAATGTCGAAAGTCTGACCTTCAGTCTTCTGAGCTGCGAAGCCTGATTTCAGTGGACGAGATATCCATTCGAAATTGTCGTTCGGTGAAGCCTACACATATGTGGCGCAAATTCTCTGGAATCTCCATATCGTCTAAAGTCACAAATCTACGATCCTCTATAGTGCGCCCAAACACGAGAAATCGGTCATTTCTAGAGTAAAAAAGATCTAAAGTGCTTTCTAATTCGTCTTCATCCCGGTAATAACTTGGATCTACAACACGCAACAAAGTGTCCACACCGACCACAAAGATAGCGTTCCCAGAAGGTGCCAAGAGTGTGGCTTTGTCTCTAAGCTTTGGAACGTTTGTCAAGACAAGTTCGTCTTTTGAAAACTGAACGCCGAGCCGTTCAATCTCCAGAAAATCCAAAGGTGGCTTATCGATATTCCGGACACAAAGTTCGTACTGAACCTTTGCACCGCAGAATTGTTCCGCCATTTCTTTCATGCGCCGATGACCTCGATGAAGCGGATTGAATGCTCCTGGTAAGAAAACTGAATGAGGATTACCGACGAAGCATGACTTCTCTCCCAACAATCGCGATATTGGCTCAGTCGCGTTAGCCACTCGATCAGAGCCGCTAGCCTTGAGGGAATCCTTGATACTCAGTCCGCTCGCCAACTTGCGGAGTGAAGTTTCAGCTAGCAATTGCTCCTGTTCCATTCTCGAAGTGTCTCTTGAAAAGACAAGCTCCGACACTTGGGTTTTCGATGCGGTTTGCAGAGCAATGTAGGCTCGCAGTCTGCCCTTTTTTTCTCGGTTTGTTGCCAGACTCGCCGTGACTCCCAATCCAAACAGATGACGGTGCGAATCAAGCTCTCTCGCCTTGAGGAAAGCTTGCATTGCAAGGGTTTGGGCAGCGGTCGACGAGCAAGCTTGTACCAATTCTTGGTGAGTTGCTTCCTCCAATGCAGCTCCAGCATAGGGTATACGGGCATCAAGAACCGTCGCCGAAGCACCCGGCACCGTAAGTAAGTCAGATAGCAAGAGACTGCCACCTCCTGTGACGTAGAAGACACCGCGCCAATCCGACAGATGGATCTTTTCGACTATAGAGTTTTCCATCGATTGCGGATCTAGTGCTTGAACTCAACAATTCGATTGTCGTGGACTACCACGTGGATAGCAGGGGCTCGCGAACATTAGCCTAGCTAGTTTCCGTTCTCGTCTTCCAAGAAGCTTCGAACGAGCGAAAGGAAGATATTGAGCTGGTCGTGGTGGCACCAGTGCCCCGCATCGGGAATTGACTTAACCTCGACATCCTTGAACGGACTGGCTCGCCCGTCCCTTAGAGGATTCTTTGCCCACGACTCCTCGCCATAGACTAACAGAGTGGGACAGGATATGCGTCCATATAGCTCCTGTGTTTCCTCGAAATTCAAGCCAAGTGGTGCAAAAATTCGCACGTAATTATCGAACTTCCAACTGTAGGTTCCGTCCTCGTTCTGATTGCTTCCATGTATGGTGAGGTGTCTTGCTTGGTCAGACGACAAGTGAGGGTTTTCTGTTTGCATACGGTGAAATGCATCCTCCAGCGTAGCGTAACGGCGAGGAATCCTTCCCGATAGTTGCCTTAGGTTCTCTACCCAATGCTGTAGCTTTCCGTGAACAATTTCCCTCTGTCCCGGACCCGCTCGGTACGAACCCATCCCCTCGATTGAAATGAGCCTCGTCACGGAATCCGGGTATAGCCCCGTGTAGAGCAATGAGACTGACCCGCCCAATGAATGACCCATTACAGTTAATGGCGCGAGTTTGGTCTGGCGAACCAGCTGCGCAATGTCATAGACGTAGTCGATAATCGAGTATGCACCACCTACCATCCATTGCGAGTCACCATGACCTCTAAGATCAGGCGCGATGATGTGGTAGTCGTCTCGTAGCGACTCAGCCACCCAATCCCAGTTTCTGCAATGGTCCCTTCCGCCGTGGATTAGTAACAAAGGTGGGGCGGCGTCGTTTCCCCAGTCTACGTAATGTAGACGTAGGCGTTGTGAGAAATAGATGTGCGAAGTCGGTGACGCTTTGAGCATTGGGTCAATGGTGTCCAGGGTGGTTGCGCTTCGAATTGTTCGAAGTCAACAGATTCTCCTAACAAGAAAATTTTACTTGTGATCTCGCAACCAACAGGTCAGCGGCGTTTTTCCAAAATCCAATAATCCATCTTTCATCTTTAATTTCAAGCACATCCACTCGCTGTGACTGAACCAGTGGGAAGGTGCGCTTGACGCCTACCGAAAAGTTCAAGTTGCTACAATCAATTTTGTACGCTCAATTTCTGAGATTCAATATTCCAATACGGGAGGAAATGTCGACATGCGTGATGTCGTAGTAGTAGATAGTGTGCGAACGGGGCTTGCGAAATCGTTCCGCGGGAGTTTCAACCTTACGCGTTCCGATGACATGCTGGCACACTTGATCGACGCTCTTCTTGAGCGAAACCCAAAAGTTTCTCCAGACGAAGTCGAAGACGTCGTCGTCGGAGCGGCAAGCCATGCTGGAGAGCAGGATGGCAATCTCGCCCGACTCGCCGTGGTGCTTTCGCAGCTACCCATTACCACTGCAGGAATGACTATCAATCGATTCTGTTCGTCCGGACTGCAATCTATTTCGATTGCTGCCAATCAGATCGCTTCTGGTCACACCCAGGTTGCGATGGCCGGTGGAGCTGACTCCATTTCGATGCGCAATCGTCAGACTCCTGGAAAAGCCCAACAGAACAAACGTCTCATAGAAGAAAAACCTGAAATCTTCATGGCGATGGGTAATACCGCAGAAGTCGTGGCGCGACGCTACCAGGTTACACGCCAAATGCAGGATGAGTATGCGCTACAAAGTCAACTTCGTTATGCAACTGCTGAATCCTCCGGATTGATAAGCGATGAAATCGTTCCCATGGAAGTAGAGATGCTTCATGTGGACAGAGAAACCAAAGAGGAAAGCCGTCGTACTGTTACTGTGGACAGCGACGAATGCAATCGACCGACGACAACGATGGATGGACTTTCTGGTCTGCCTCCCGCGTTCGAAGAAGATGGTACGGTTACTGCTGGAAACGCTTCTCAGCTGTCTGACGGCGCTTCGATGACAATGCTAATGAGTGCAGAGCGCGCAGAACAGCTTGGCATAGAGCCCATGGGCATTTACAGGGGATTCACAGTAGCCGCCTGTGAACCCGACGAAATGGGAATTGGACCCGTCTTCGCAATACCACGACTACTTGAGAATGCAGGCGTGGACCAAGACGACGTGGACCTGTGGGAGCTCAATGAAGCCTTTGCAAGCCAATGCGTCTACTGCCGCGATGAGTTGCGCCTGGACAACGAGAAGTACAACGTAAATGGTGGCAGCATCGCAATCGGACATCCCTTCGGAATGACCGGATCTCGATTGACTGGAACCATCTTGCGCGAACTCGAACGACGAAACAAGCGTTACGGCGTTGTCACGATGTGCATTGGTGGTGGCCAAGGTGCCGCTGGTCTGTTCGAACGAGCGTAACGCCATCCCATCAAAAAATCCAAAAATTTCAATGCGGCGTGACGGAATGTCCGCCGCATTGTGTAACATAAACTGCTTGCGTAGATATCGGAATCGTGTTCCAAATCTTGCAAGTGGACGTGCAGCATTTGTTGCACGTTTAATCTTGAGTCGCAGTCGCCACGAGAAGCAGCTGCGTCTGAAAGGTCTCTGACAGGGAGGTTGGAAACCAATGTTTAATCAAGTGGGTGGGAAGTTCTCCTTAATGACGAAGCGTAAGCGACGATCCGTTGTTGCACTCTTAATCGGTGTTCCATTTTTTACCGTCGCGGGCTTTGCACAGGAATCAGAGGAGTCGAACTTTCAAGCAGAAGACGCACAAGAAATCTCGACAGAGCAAGAATCCGATCAGCCCAAGAACAAGTACACGAAGGATTACTTGGAGTCACTTTCCAAGGATGAACTTACGGGTTTACTCAAGAAGTGCGCCGACGGTTTGCTGAGCAACACAGAATGCACGTCGATCCGAGCGGAGAATCATCGTCGAGACCGTGTGGGGAATGGATCAGTTGACATGGCTGACGTCGAACCATCGGAACCGTTCGGATCCGTAGATCAGTCGACTGAAGTCCCAACGTTGGTGGAAGTACCCATGAGTCCTCCAAACTCTCACAGTGATGCAGCCGAATCGGACACCATCGTTCCGCTGGACCCACGGGACAGTCGAGATCGAATCCGCGACAAACCTCCGTCGAGCATTCCAACCTACGATCGTCCTGGTCAACGAAACAGCGACCGATCGGAATCTAAGTCGGAAGGCAACTAGGAACATAGCCTCCTTGGAATAGATTGATCGACGAGTCCAAACGGATACTCGTAGTCGACGACGATCCGGACATTCGAGAACTTCTCGCTGAGTACATAACCAATCAGGGATTGTCCGTTACTGCCGTGGGCGATGGTGCTCGCATGGACGATGCACTCTCACGTAACGACTACGACCTCGTTATCCTTGATCTTATGATGCCTGGGGAAGATGGACTTTCGATCGCCCGTCGCCTTAAGCGAACGTCCAATGTTCCCATCATCATGTTGACTGCGCTTCGTGACAGCGTAGACACCGTTGTGGGACTGGAGCTTGGTGCGGATGACTATGTGGGAAAACCCTTCAATCCCCGAGTGCTACTTGCACGAATTAGGGCTGTGCTTCGGCGACGCGAATCTGTCGGCATACAACAGACCTACGATGGATCAACTGTTCTCGTCGTCGACGACGATGAAGAAATTCGTAACTTGCTTGCCGAGTACTTAAGCAACCAAGGGTTCAAGGTTGTGACTGCTCTGGACGCAAGAGAAATGGATGTTCAGTTAACAACGCATGACGTTGATCTCGTTCTATTGGATTTGCGCATGCCGGGCGAAGATGGATTGCACGTGGCCACACGTCTCAAACAGGCAGGAGACCTGCCCATCATAATTATGACGGCGATTGGCGATGAGGTCGAGCAAGTCGTGGGGCTCGAGTTGGGTGCGGACGACTACATCAACAAACCGTTTGAACCACGTGAGCTGCTTGCTCGAGTGAAGGCTGTGCTACGAAGATCTGTAGTGGAAAGTTCCGAAGGATTGTCGGATGATGGCGTGTTCAATTTCGGCGAGTACTACCTCGACCCTAAACACATCCGGCTTTCGAAAAACGATGGGTCGATAGTTTCACTCACATCCGGTGAGTTTGAGTTGCTCCACGCGTTGGTGCGCCATCCTTTTGAAGTCCTCGATCGAGACCGAATTCAGGAATTGCTTTATCGAGACGACCGATCAGGTGTTGATCGCAGCATAGACGTCCGTGTCACGCGTCTTCGAGGAAAGATAGAGAACGATCCTTCGGATCCGGTCTTTATCCGAACTATTTGGGGCAAGGGGTATATGTTCTGTCCCTATCCCGCCTAATTCCACACTCCGGCTCGATCCTAGCGAGAACGAGCTTTGTAACCGTCGCTTCTGCTTTGGTTGTCGCAGCAACCGCGACTGTATCGTTGAATCTATTTGCACTTGAACCTTTAACGAAGCGTAGCGCGGCTGATAAGGCGGACCTGATGACCATGACCGCAAACATGTGGTTTGAGCTGATTCCAAAAAGACGCCCTCCTTACGCCCATGCAATTGACGCTCAACACCAGCTCATCCTCTCTGAAGATCCCAAAGAGCTACCAATATTGAAATCGCGCCACCGCTATTACAGATTGCTCAAGAATGAACTCGAGAAACGTGTCGGGGAGCCCATTGAGATCATGCAGGATGAAGACAAGACCCTTTGGGTAAACCTGCCCTCGTCACTTTGCGTAGGTTTTAGTCCGGATCTGCCGCACGTTCAGCAAGTCTTCGTAGGTTTGTCTTTGCTTGGCGTGGTGGTAGCGATCATGCTGGTCATTTCGTTTCTAGTTGTTCGAAGAATCAGTCGTCCCTTAGAGGAGGTTGCTGAGGCAGCTGCAACATTTCGTGGAGTCACCACTTTTGATCCTCTGCCAGAAAAAGGACTCGACGAGTTTGTGTTATTGGCCAAGAGCTTCAATAGGATGGCTCAGGAGATCGAAACTCTCATAGCCAACAGGACTACTCTGTCTGCGGGAATTTCACACGACCTTCGTACTCCGCTGACTCGGATGACTTTGGCATTGGAGCTATTGCCTGACAATGTTGATCCAAAGCTCGTAAAGCGATTTCGGGAAAACCTTGCTTCTATGGATGCACTGATAACTGATGCAGCTTACTTTGCGCGAGGCGAAGCTGAAAAAGCTACAAAGACCAATCTACGGCGACTAGTTCGCGCTACCGTGCAATCAGTTGATGAAGACATTCAAGTTCGTTGGACCGGCGCTCAAACGAAAGAAATCTCATTAGCACGAGGTGCCTTGGAGCGTTGCATTTCCAACTTGGTGGTGAATGCAAAACGCCATGCGAAGGGAGTTCGCGTCGAAGTTCTTGTGACCGATGAGCAGTCAGAGTTTCATGTATTGGACGACGGTCCGGGCATCCCCAAGAAAGACAGGATAAGAGTCCTGCAGCCATTTGTGCGACTTGAGGAGTCACGCAATGTCAACACGGGCGGCAGTGGATTGGGTCTGGCTATAGTGGCTCAATTGTGTCAGATTCACGGTTGGGAGATTGCATTAGGAGAGAGCGAGACAGGAGGCACAGACGCCGTGCTGGTTGTTCCTCTCACCAAACCAAAGTCTTCAGACTAGGCAACTTTGTCCCAGCCGCTCGTTTGTACCTTTCAATCGAATTGTAGGGCGTAAACTCTCGCTCTTATTGAGTAAGGAGACGATGAAATGAAAGTCACAAGAGTGGAAGTGATCGCGGTAAACAACATTCCTCCGTACCGAGGAGGTGCGAAGTGGCTTTTCCTAAAACTATTTACTGACGAGGGAATTGTCGGACTAGGCGAAAAGCCTACGGGACACGCTCAAGATCTTCGAGCTCAAATCCAACTGATCGAGAACTTGTGCGATCGATATGTCATCGGGAAGGATCCCACGCGAATCGAGTACATGTGGCAGCAAGCATATGGATCTGTTCACGACTTTCGGCATCCTGGCCTTGATTCGACTCCTGCCTTGAGTGCCATCGAAATGGCCTGTTGGGATATTGTGGGAAAAGCCGCAAACCAACCCATTTACAACCTACTTGGCGGAAAATATCATGAGGAACTTCGTGCGTATGCGTACATGCCCTTCGACGCTCGAAATCAAAGTCCTGAGCAAGCTGGGGAAGTTGCACAACAGCTTGTAGAAGAAGGAAACTCTGCATGCAAACTGGATCCCTTCGTACCCTTCTTTCCTGCACCGCAGGACTATTCCCTGAAGCGCATTCGTCATGTGGCCAAGATCTTTGAGAACATTCGCAAAGCCGTAGGAGACGATCTCGAAGTCGGTATAGGTACACACGGTCAATTCAGCACATCGGGTGCTATTCGAGTAGCCCACGCGCTTGAGGAGTATGATCCATACTGGTTCGAAGAGCCTGTCTCACCCGAGAATGTTGAAGAAATGGCTCGAGTTGCCGCTCACACAAGCATCCCCATCGCTTCTGGGGAAAGATTGGTAACAAAGTTTGAATTCGCACAGCTTCTTGCTAAGCAAGCAGCGCAAATAATCCAACTCGACGTGGCTCAATGCGGTGGGCTAATGGAAGCTAAGAAAATCGCTGGAATTGCGGAAACCCATTACGCCATGATCGCCCCACATATGTACGTGGGACCCATCGCTGCCGCCGCAGCCGTGCAATTGGATACTTGCTCCCCGAACTTTCTAATTCAAGAGTACAACGGAGGGCAACTTCACCAAGATATCCTCAAAGACCCGATAGTCTTTGAACAGGGGATTATTACTCCACCAACCGCACCGGGACTTGGGGTTGAGTTGGATGAGAACGTCTTACACAAACACAAAGCTTGATTACAGCAAATAAGCGCATCCTTGTCATGATGTGTACTTCACTAAGTCTTACAAACTAAGGACTAACAGTCGATGGAATTCACTCAGATTCTCTTTGAGAAGCACGGTCCACTTGCCGAGCTCACAATCAACAGGCCCGAAAAACACAATGCAATTTCCTTGCAAACTCTAGAGGAACTCAAACAGGCAGTAAGTCTCTCGGAGTCCGACGACGAAATCAAAGTGGTCAGTATTACTGGCGCGGGAGATCGTTCGTTTGCGAGCGGATCGGACCTATCAGAAGTCGTTCATCGCGATTTTCGAAAAGCCCTGGAACCGATAGTTCAAGGGTTAGCAGATCAACTGGAGCGTTTGCCAAAACCGACAATTGCTGCGATCGACGGGATTTGCATGGGCGGCGGACTGGAAGTGGCATTAGGCTGTGACCTGAGGATCGCGACACCCGAATCCCGATTTGCAACACCTGAAGGAAAACTGGGCATTATTCCGGGTGGGGGTGCCACTGCTCGCTTACCTCGAATTGTTGGTCGGGGATGGGGCATGGAAATGTTGTTAATGGGCGAACCAATCGATGCAGAGCGTGCATTCTCTATTGGACTCATAACACGAATCGTCCCTAGGAAGGACCTCAAGGCCGAGGTGCATCGAATGGCTGAACATCTAGCGTCATTTGCTCCATTTGTTCCAAGAACAATGAAGATGATGGTCAACTTTGGTATGGAAGCAAGCACAGCAGCGGCTTTGATGCTCGAAAAATACGCGCAAGGTGCGCTCGTGCAGACCGAGGACAAAGCTGAAGGAATCGCCGCATTCCTCGAGAAGCGCAAGCCAAACTTTAAGGGTCGTTAGTACACTTCGCCATAATTACGTTCATATTTGACGCTATTGCTAAAGGAGTTCGAGATGGCAGTCGAACGGTTTCCCATCGAAGCCAGTCACATCATGATGTTCGCCCGATCGGTCGGAGACTACAACAAGATCTACTACGATGCGGACTATGCACAGGATTCTGAAGTTGGCGCAATTGTCGCACCTCCAACATTCGTGCAGGCGAGTGCACAATTCGATCCGTCCTATGGACTTCGACCCCGACCCGATGGAAAGGGCTGGATGGGATCCGGTAGTCAGCCAACAAGTGCTGTTCGTGCGAAGCCACAGCAAGAGACTACGCCGCAAAAGGAAAAGGCCTCGTCGGAAGGATCGAATCGTGGCGGCGGTGGTGGTGGAGGTGTTCTACATGCAGAGCAACGCTATGAGTACCACCGACACCCCAAAGTGGGAGACGTGCTCACGACGACGTCAAGACCCGGCAAGACATGGGAACGTCAAGGCAGACGGTCAGGCAAGCTCGTGTTTAGCGAGTCCGTAACCGAGTATCGCGATCAGAACGGTGAGCTGGTTGTTACAGCCACGAGCGTCGGTGTTCGTACGGAACGAGCCGTCGACCAGAGTTGAAGGAGAAATCGCAATGACATTAAAGGCAAGCGAATTAAGTGTCGGTGACACCCACACAGAACGAGTTGTAGAGGATCTCACAAGAACCCAGATTGTTATGTATGCGGGAGCATCAGGTGACTACAACCCCGTCCACACCGATGAAATTTTTACAACAAAGGTTGCAGGCTACCCTTCGGTGTTTGCGCATGGAATGCTCACCATGGGATTGACGGGACGAATGCTCACCAACTACGTAGGAGATGGGAGACTGACTGAATTTGGAGTTAGATTCACCAGTCAGGTATTTCCTGGCGACACCCTAGACGCAACGGCAACAGTGGTTGCCGTGGAAGATGGATGCGTAGAGCTGTCAGTTTCCACCGTGAACCAGAACGGAGTCGAAGTTGCAAAAGGAAGTGCCAAAGCTCGAGTGGACTAAGGAGTCTCGACCTGCTTCTGCCAACCAAGCAAGGTACAAGACTTAGGATTTTCCCAGATATTTTCTGAGCATCTGGCACGCCCGGGCCATGGCTCTGCGTGTTTCCGGAATTGTCTTGGTTTCCGCAAAGAACCCGTGAATGAAGCCGTCGAAGCGAACGGTTTCGGCATCAACTCCATCAATCTTTAGGCGTTCTCCATATGCTTCGCCTTCGTCGCGAAGAACGTCGTACTCAGCGGTCATGACCAGAGCTGGCGGAAGGTCGCTTAGAGAATCAGCGAGTATCGGGGATGCGTACGGATTCCGTCGATCGCTTTCATCCGAGTACTGATCCCAAAACCAAACCATGTCATCCCGGGACAATCCATAGCCCTCCGCATTGGAGATGTAGGAAGCTGTGTCAAAGTTCGTGCCGTCGATTACCGGATACACCAGCAACTGACAACGCAAATTGGGACCTTGCCGGTCTCGACTCATCTGCGCTACCACAGCAGCCAAATTACCACCTGCACTGTCTCCTGCAACTCCGATCCTCTTCGCGTCGCCACCAAATGAGTGAATGTTGTCGTGAGTCCATTTCAAGGCTGCGTAGCAATCTTCCGCGGCTGCCGGAAAACGGTGTTCCGGTGCGAGACGATAGTCGACCGCAACTATGATTGCTCCGCTTCCCACAGCAACATCCCGACATTGTCCGTCCACGGTTGTCAGGTCACCGATCACCCAACCGCCTCCGTGAAACATTAAAACAACCGGCAAGTCATCACTCGAAGAAGGTCGATAAATTCGAATTGGCAATGAGATGGAATTGGCTGGAATGTCCATCTCGTGAATGCTCTGGACAGCTACGTCAGGACGTTCTGGTTGCATCGTTCGAAACGTGTCTCTGATTAGGTCAACCGGCACAGCTCTCAGCGGCGGTGCATTCTGACTATTTAGTAACCGGAGCTTTTCAACATAGGCGGGAGACAACGACACGGTCACGTATTCCTTTGATCTGGTGTGGACAAAGTAGGGATGTTTGCGAAAATAGCCATCTTATTATGCGGCGTTCAAAGGAATGAGATGAAGCAGCACGAAGAGTTCGATGCCTCGAAGCTAGACAAGAAACCAACAGATACAGACGACAGTGGCGAGAATCCTCGGTGGACTGCTCCTCAACAGACACTCTACAAGAACCGTGTACTCACGCTGTTTGGAGAAATTGACAAGGATTCCTGCCAGCGGACCATTCAGCAGCTTCTTGCCATGTCGTTGGAGAATACGGACCCCATCACACTATGGGTGAGCTCTCCTGGCGGCCACGTGGAATCCGGGGACACAATCCACGACGTAATAAGATTTATTCCAGCGCCAGTGAGAACTGTGGGTACGGGCTGGGTAGGCAGCATCGCAACACACATATATATTGCGGCGGAACGGGAGAATCGTTTCTGTTTGCCCAATACTAGATTTCTCATTCATCAACCTTCCGGAGGTTTTGGGGGCGATGCTTCTGACATATTTATCCAAGCTCGAGAGATCGTTAAGACACGCGAAAGGATCAATCAAGTCATTGCGGACCGTACTGGAAGGTCCATCGACCAAGTAAATACCGACACAGACCGAGACCATTGGATGAGCGCCGAGGAATCGATTGAGTATGGTCTTGTTGGACAAATAATCCAATCTGCAGATGAATTGAAATGACTTACCGCGATTCCAGCACCCACCGAATCAAGTTTGACGAACACGACGTCGGTGCCTTGTTCAAGCCTGCCGATGACCAATCCATGCTGATCGTCTTCGGTCATGGTGCTGGTGCTGGCATGCACCACAGCACACTGGAAGAAATCACGGAGGCATTTGCAGCCATTGGAATCGCTAGTCTACGTTACAACTTCCCCTACATGGAGGCCCGAAAGAACCGAGTTGATGCACAAGCCGTGTCGACAAAGACTGTCAAGGCTGCATATGAATTTGCCAAGTCCAACTATGACCTTCCAATTCTCTTGGGAGGGCACAGTTTCGGTGGTCGCATGGCATCCCATGCGGTGGTCGAGCACAGTTTAGATGTCGCCGGTCTGATTTTCTGTTCCTTCCCCTTACACAATCCGAAGAAACCGTCACTTGATCGCGCTTCCCATATGGACCAAATCACTTGCCCAATGCTCTTCCTATCAGGTTCGCGAGATGGAATGGCCGAACGAAGACATATGAACAAACTTGCTCATCAATTGGAAGCTACACTGAAGTGGCTCGATACAGCTGACCACGGCTACAAAGTTCTCAAACGTACGCGTAAACGCAAAGATGATGTGTTCCACGAAATGGCAATGCATGCCAAGAGGTTCATCCAAACCTTGACCTAGGCAACGGTCAGAGGTACTTCAACCAGATTTCGAGCTTGGCTCAGGTCGATGCACACGAAACGCTCTCGCCCCAGATTACTCGTCGTCGGAGGCGGCATTGCCGGTTTTTCACTTGCAATGCACGCGTTACAGCGGTTCGACACCACAATTGTCGAAGCAGAGTTCCAACCGGGCTATCACAGTACCGGACGATCTGCAGCAGTGTTTCACATTGCATTCGAGAACGACACGGTTCACCGATTGTCTCTGGAATCGGAATCGTTCTTTCTTGATCCCCCCAAGCCGTTTGGGACGATTGCGACTTCATTGGAAAACATGATGATCGCTAAGACAGAAGAGCAAGACGTTGTGGATTCGTTTTTGGATACGTGGACAGGTCGGTGTCCTTGGTTGCAGAGACTGAATGGACGCGACATTGTCCGTCGAATTCCTGTTATTAGGGCCGACTTTCGGGCTGGAGTGCTCGACACGAGGTCGTTAGGACTCGATGTACACACGCTACTGGAAGGCTATCGTCGATCCTTTGTCGATCGCGGTGGAGAAATCATGACAAACCGCCGTTTGGTAGAACTCGACGATTCACTCGGACATTGGAAGGCAAGCTTTGCCCAAGGAGATTACCTAGAAGTGGACATCGTCGCTAATGCTGCCGGAGCATGGGCAGACGAGATCGCGAACTTGGCTGGAGTGCAACCCATGGGTCTAGTTCCAAGACGCAGAACAGGATTGAGAATTCAGCCAGATGTGGACTTCAAGAACTGGCCAATGTGCTATAGAGCATCCGGCGACCTCTATTTCAAGCCCGAAGGAGGCTCAATAATGTTGTCGCCCGCCGATGCCACGGAATCGCCGCCATGCGACGCGCAACCTGAAATGCTTGACTTGGCACTTGCTATGAATCGGCTCCACGAATGCACAACGCTAAACATTGAACGTCCTCACGAGACCTGGGCTGGATTACGCTCATTTGTTGCGGATGGGCTTCCAGTAGTTGGATTTGCGAAGGACCATGCTGGATTCTTCTGGCATGCCGCGTTTGGAGGTTTTGGTGTTCAAACTTCGCCCGCCTGCGGCAAGTTAGGTGCAGAACTACTCAACGGAGATTCGTCGACCATTTCAATGAATGTATCGAAGCATTCCCTTTCCCCAGCACGATTCACGTAGTCTTGCAATTACTTAACGCATCAGCGTATTAAGTCTTCCTGCAATTCTGAGCAATCTCTCAGGGGCATTCTTTCGTCGCCGTTCGCCCGAGGCAAGCCGAATTGCTTCGGTTCTCGTCGGATAAACGTGCAGCGTCGATAACACCTTGTTCATTCCGTAGCCATGGGTCAATGCGGTAATGCAACTGCTAATCAACTCACCCGCATTTGATCCTACGATAGACGCACCGAGCAAAGAATCAGACTTCGGTTTCGTAATGAGTTTTACGAAACCTGCGGTCGAGCCGTCCGTTATTGCGCGATCTACGTCATTGAAATCACGCACGGACACCTCATAGGGAATATTCTGCTCCTGCAATTGTTGTTCGCTCAATCCCACTCGAGCGACTTCGGGGTCAGTGAATACGGCCCAAGGGATCACACGTGAGTCTAGCCTGAATCTCCAGTATGGACGAAGTAACGCATTCATCGTTGCATACCAAGCCTGATGCGAGGCCATGTGCGTGAATTGATAGGGACCAACCACATCGCCGCACGCATAGATTGATCGAACTCGACTTTGTAGGCAGTCGTTCACCAGAATTGTGCCGTTCTCTTCCCTTTCGACCCCTACATCCTTGAGCCCCATATTGTCGCCACGAGGAGACCTACCCGTAGCAACCAAGATTCTCTCGAACTCCAACTCGTCCTGGTTAGTTCCGTTCTCTACAGTCAATTGATTCGGGCTGCAGGAAACGGCCCTATATCCTGTCAACACCCGAATACCTTCTGACCGGAAGGTAGTTGCAACAACCTCGGAGACATCACGATCCTCCATCGGAAGCAATCGATCGACTTGCTCCACAACACTCACTTTGCTTCCAAGACGCGCAAACGCCTGCGCCAACTCGCATCCAATTGGTCCGCCTCCAATAACTACTAACTCTCGTGGTAGATCTTCGATGTCCCACAAATTTTCCGAAGTGAGTGGATTGGATTCCCTCAACCCCGGAATAGGGGGTATCTGAGGCACTGCTCCTATGGCAAGAACGATGCTTCGAGACGAAATCTCCTTGTCGTTAACTTGAACTCGATGAGGACCGATGAGATGGGCGCGTCCCTTTATGCACTCCACTCCGAGTTTCGTATAGCGTTCAACTGAGTCGTTAGGCTCGATTTTCTTGATAGATGAACGAATGCGACGCATGACGTGGTCAAAATCTACCTTAACCTCGGATGAATGGATTCCGAAGTCCTGCGCTCGGCGTACGGAATGAGCTACTCGGGAAGATGCAATAAGCGTCTTGCTTGGAACGCATCCCGTATTCAAACAGTCTCCACCCATACGATTTTCTTCGATGAGAACGACCTTAGCTCGAGCGGTTGCACCTATCAACGATGCTATGAGGCCCGCGCTACCAGCACCTACAACAACAAGGTTGTTTTCATAACGAGCCATCATCTCTTACCTCTCAACGGAACGGTGCCATACTTGGTTCGCTATGGCACAATAGGTCTGCTCTTCACGATAGAGCGGAATTAGCATAGACTTGGCTACCGTTCCGCTCCCAGAATTCTTCATCGAACAAGAAGCTCAATCATAAATGGTCACTCCTAAGTTTCCGCAAACTCGTCTTCGCAGAAACCGCTCGCAGGACTTTGTAAGGCGTCTTGTACGCGAAAACGAACTATCGGTGAACGACTTGATCTATCCCATTTTCGTCGTCGAAGGTTCCAAATCTCGCCAACCCATAGAGTCGATGCCTGGAATTGATCGACTTAGCATTGACGAACTTGAACGAGAAGTCGAGCACTTGTGCGACATCAAATTGCCGGCAATCGCACTATTTCCTTACATCGAACCAGATTTGAAAGATGAAAGAGGTACAGAAGCCATAAATCCCGATGGACTGATACCAAGAGCTGTCAGAGCCGTTAAGAATCGCACTCCTGATCTCGGAGTGATAACGGATGCCGCATTGGATCCCTATACGTCACATGGACAAGACGGAGTAATTGACGAAAACGGATATGTGCTGAATGATGCTTCTATTGAAATTCTTGAGGAGCAAGCACGTGTCTGCGCCGAAGCCGGCTCTGATGTCATTGCGCCCTCAGACATGATGGATGGCAGAATTGGAGCAATCCGTCAGACGTTGGAGAACAGCGGGTTTGTGAACACGAAGATCATGGCTTACTCGGCAAAGTACGCTTCTGCCTACTACGGTCCGTTCCGCGATGCAGTAGGTTCAAGCTCCACCTTGGGATCAAGCAATAAGTACACCTATCAAATGGATGTAGCCAACAGCGACGAAGCTCTCCGCGAAATTGCAATGGACATTCAGGAAGGAGCCGACATGGTCATGGTAAAACCCGGAATGCCATATCTTGACGTTATTCGCCGAGTCAAGGATGGATTTGGAACCCCGACCTTTGCATATCAAGTCAGCGGGGAGTATTCCATGCACATGGCAGCTGTTCAGCGGGGCTGGCTAGAAAGAAAGGTCGTTCTAGAAGGGCTTCTTTGCTTCAAACGCGCTGGCGCTGATGGGATTCTCACCTATTTCGGCAAACGCGTCGCCGAGCGTTTTGCGGCTCAAAACTAGGGTCACTTCTAGACCCGGGATCGAGCTTGCTCGATCTCAGTTCTTACCGACGACGGAGACGTACCACCTAGCAATCTTCGAGAATCTACAGATCCTTCCACAGTGAGCCTCGCATAGACGGACTCGTCGAATCTATCATCGACTTCTCGAAGCTGCACAAGCGACATTTCGTCAAGCCGAAGGTTCTTCGACTCGGCTATGGCTACGACTCTTCCTACAATTTCGTGCGCTTCGCGAAAGGGAACGTCTTGTCCCACCAACCAATCTGCCAAGTCCGTTGCTGTTGAGTAGCCCTTTTGGGCACACTCATACATTCGTTGTGAATCAGGTTCCATTTTCGGGATCAATAGACAAAGAGCTTGTAGACACTCGGACAGCGTGTCCGCTGAATCGAATATTCGCTCCTTGTCTTCCTGGTTGTCTCGGTTATATGCAAGAGGCTGGCTCTTCACCAACATCAATAGGGCCATCAAGTCACCAACAATACGGCCCGATTTGCCGCGAATGAGTTCCGGAATGTCTGGATTCTTCTTTTGAGGCATCATGCTAGATCCCGTACAAAACGCATCCGGCAAACGGATGAATCCAACGATGTCCGACGACCAAATAATGATTTCTTCACACCAGCGTGTTAGGTGAGCAATGGTGATGCTAGCAACGGACGCAAATTCAATCGCGAAATCTCTGTCACTCACTGCATCAAGCGAGTTTCTGCAAAGGGACTCAAACCCTAGTTCGGCTGCAGTTTGTTCTCGTGGAATCTCGAAGCTTGTTCCAGCTAATGCGGCAGCACCCAACGGCGAGCTATTAACACGCTTGCGGCAATCACGCAAACGTGAGCGATCTCGAAGCATCATTTCAAACCAAGCCATCAAGTGATGTCCGAACGTTACTGGTTGTGCGTTTTGCATGTGCGTAAATCCAGGCATGATGGTACCGGCATACTTTTCCGCGTGATCCAATAGCACATGCATCAAATGAGTCATATGCTCGTCAATTTGATCTATTTCCTGTCTTAACCAAAGCCTGGTATCTGTAGCAACTTGATCATTTCTCGACCGTCCTGTGTGAAGCTTCTTCCCAAGGTCACCTACCAAATCAACAAGCCGTGCCTCAATGTTGGAGTGGACATCTTCAAGTGCCCCAGACCAAACGAATTCGCTCGATTCGATTTCTCTTTGGATTTCCCTGAGCCCTTCGACAATCGAATCGCGATCTGAACCGCTCAACACTCCCGCTGCGACAAGGCCGTTGGCATGGGCAATCGACCCCAAAATGTCGACGTAATACAACCGAGAGTCGAAGCTAACTGACTCAGTAAACTTTTCGACGAACGAATCAGTTTCTTCAGAAAATCGTCCGCCCCAAGACTTTCTCGATTTACGATCCATAGACTGGGAAGCTGAAGGTCTTGTCGTTGTTCATCGGTGCGAGTAGTCTCTCTGGCATGCTAAGTATCAGGTCTGAATACTTGTGAACACAAGATACTTCGAACCCAATGAGAATTCGTCGGTTGATCCAAGTTGCTGATATTACTATTGTGGAGCTCATTTTCCTCGACACGAGAATCTCTCAGAAAGAGGTGTTGCACAATGAGGCTAACTTCCAAATACGCATCAACAAGCCCAAAGTACCGGTGTTCATCTATTAACTCTTATACTCAGCGTCCAACCCAACTCGGCGAGTAGTTTCTTGACTGTGAAAGACTAGTCAGGCACAAAATCCAGATCATTCCGACAGATTCACTTAGCAAAGTTCCGTAATCCATGTCTCAAAAGGTTCGTATAGCGACTCGAAAGAGCAAGCTGGCTACACAACAGACCAACTATATTTGCCGCTTGCTCCAAAATAGGAATCCGGGGTTGGAAATTGAGACTTTGGGGGTGGTGACAACCGGAGACAAGTCTGCAAACCAGCCCAATTCTGCTTTATCAGGAAAGGGAGATTTCCTCAAGGAAATTGAGTCAGAACTACTGAATGGAACAGCAGATCTCGCCATCCACAGCATGAAGGATGTTCCGGCTCACCTTCCTGATGGGCTGGCTGTTCGAGCCGTCGCGCCTCGCCAAGATCCAAGCGACGCTCTGGTCGGAGTTTCCTCTCCTTTCAATATTCCAGCCGACGCCCGAATTGGTACTTCAAGCTGCCGAAGACGCGCTCTACTACGTCACGCATTCAACAAGACCAATGTGCAGGACATACGTGGTAATGTCGATACTCGACTCAAGAAACTCGACGAAGGATCTTATGACGCTCTTGTTTTGGCTACAGCGGGACTTCTCCGTCTTGGATTGAACAACAGGATTGGTTTACGCCTCGATCCGTCTATTTTTGTTCCAGCTGCAGGACAGGGACAATTGGCAGCCGAGTATCGAATCGGCGATAACCGGATCTCCAGACTCATAGACTCGTTGGAGGAACCTGGCGCGTCAGATGTGTCAAGATGCGAGCGTGATGTTGTAAACATGTTGGGCGCGGACTGTACGACACCTGTCGGTGTGTTCTGCGTTTCTAGAAATCAAGAATTCCACATTGAAGCAATTGTTGTGGATCCTAGTGGAGAGCGATCGGTACGTGTCTCTTGCCAGGACGAGAGCCCGGGCAGTCTGGCTACCACTGTAGCTCGCAGTTTGCTGTCGATGGGCGCGAGCGAGCTCTTTGAAGTCGGATGAAGCGAGTCTGGATCACTCGCACCGAACCGGGTGCTTCAGAACTTGGATCGTTCCTGGGTGCATCCGGGTTTTCATTTACAGTCGCACCTGTAGTGAAAATTCACAGGGTTCAAGGAACAACACCAAGTGGGTTGATTGACTGTTGGATTTTCGTTTCCTATCACGCTGTCCACTCGGCAATTGAGATGGGATGGAAGTCGTCTAAAGTCTCAGCAGCGATCGGACCGGCAACGGAAAGGGCGTTAAGAGACCACACGTCTTCAACGCTAGTTCCAGAGAAACACACGTCTGAAGGACTCTATGATCTCTTGCGCTACAAACTCTCTCCAGGTGCGAAAGTGTGTTTGGTTACAGGGAGACATGGACGAGAAGACCTTGAAGTCTGGCTTAGAAGTGATGGATTCGAAGTGATTCGATGGGTGGTATACGAACGAACGCGGCAATCAGTCAAGGTCGATGTCTCAGAGTTCGACTTTGTTATTGCTAGCAGTGCGTTTGCTCTTCCAGAAATCTTAGCTACATTTCGACAACAGCAATTGTGTAAGTACGAGTATCCCGTATTGGTGGTACCGTCATTAAGAATCGCAACGAATGCTCGGGAGATGGGATTTGCGGAAGTGAAGATTTCAAATGGTGCGTCCAAGTCGGCAGTTCTAAGTGTGCTAAGGAACCCAAACTAACTTCGTGCAGCGAAACTCACCAGAGACTTAGACCCTTGAGTAATCGTGTCAAGAAATAGAACTAGGTAGACTTACTCAAACTTCAGTAAGGTATGACGAACTATGTCCAACTACGAAACTGTCCTCTATGAAGTCGAAGGGAACCTCGCAACAGTAACCCTGAATCGCCCCGAGAGTCTCAACGGCATCACCGGCACACTTATGAGGGAGCTGTACCAGTGTCTCAACGAAGTCGCGTTAGATGCGAACGTAAGAGTAGTCATGTTTACTGGTGCTGGAAGAGCATTTTGTCCTGGTGTAGATCTGAAAGCATCCACTAGTGGTGAACCCCAGGAGCCAAGTCGTCGAGAGTACTTCCACATAACGACTCTTCTGCATGAGATGCCCAAAGTAACCATAGCGGCGATCAACGGTGCATGTGCAGGTGCGGGTTTTGGATGGGCTTGCGCATGCGACTTGCGCTACGCATCCGAGAGAGCGATGTTCAACTCTGCTTTTCTGGGAGTCGGAATTTCGGGAGACATGGCCGGACCATGGTTGCTTCCTCGTATCGTAGGTGCAACAAAGGCGCGCGAATTGTTCTTTATGTCTCAAAAATTCGACGCCGCGGAAGCGGAACGAATTGGATTAGTTCTTAAGGTCTTTCCCGACTTGATATTGCGCGAAGAGGTTCGGGCCATTGCGATGCGTTTGTCGAAGTCCGCTCCCTTAGCCATTGGTGAAATGAAAAAGAACTTCATCAATGCAGAGAATATGCCTCTGCGCGATTACATCGAAGTGGAGACGGAACGCCATACTCGAACCGGTGGCAGCCAAGACTCGCGCGAAGCGATGCGTGCCTTCGTCGAAAAGAGAGAGCCGAATTTCGTAGGACGCTAGACGAGCTGAATAGCAAGATTCAGTCGATCAATGGACCACCAATCTAGGGGTTTGAAGCCGGTTAGCTAGGAGTTCTTCTTCGGAGGAGGAACAGACTTCATCGCGTTGAAGAACTCAGCATTAGTGTCTGTGCTCTTGAGTCGATCGACGAGAAATTCGATTGCGTCGATATCGTCCATGTCGTGCAGGAACTTCCGCAGAATCCATACGCGCTGCAGTTCTTCCTCGCTCAAGAGCAATTCTTCGTGTCGAGTTCCTGAACGCCTTATGTTGATTGCGGGATAGATGCGTTTTTCTGCGATGTGTCGCTCGAGGTGTATTTCCTGATTGCCACGTCCTTTGAACTCTTCGTAGATGACCTCATCCATACGTGAGCCAGTGTCAATCAATGCGGTCGCTATGATCGACAAGCTTCCACCTTCAACAAAATTTCGAGCTGCACCGAAAAAGCGTTTTGGTCGCTCTAAAGCATTTGCATCTACACCACCAGTCAGCACCTTTCCGCTAGACGGCACCGTGTTATTGAAAGCCCGTGCCAAACGCGTAATCGAGTCGAGAAGAATAACGACATCTCGCTTCTGTTCAACCAAGCGTTTTGCTTTCTCAATAACCATTTCAGATACTTGAACATGTCGTGTCGGAGGTTCATCGAATGTGCTGGCAACAACCTCCCCACGAACTAGTCGCTGCATCTCTGTAACTTCCTCTGGACGTTCGTCAATGAGTAGCACTATCAGGTCGACATCAGGATGATTCGCAGCAATCGACTGAGCAATAGCTTGGAGCATTAAGGTCTTGCCCGCCTTGGGAGGCGATACGATCAACGCACGTTGGCCTTTGCCAATTGGAGCGACGAGGTCGACGATACGTCCTGAGAGATCCTCTGTACTTCCGTTGCCTCGTTCCAACGTGTATCGATAGTTTGGGAAATGGGGAGTTAGATTCTCAAAGAGAATATGTCGTATCTTGGTCTCTCGATCTGCGGGAGTACTGTTGATCGCATCAATCTTGAGCAGAGCAAAATATCTCTCGCCATTTCGTGGAGCCCGAACCTTACCGGAAATGTTGTCTCCTGTTCGAAGATTAAAACGACGGATTTGCGTCTGAGATACATATATGTCGTCCGGACCAGCTAGGTAGCTTGCGTACGGCGAACGTAAGAAACCAAATCCATCTTGCAGGACTTCCAAGGTTCCATCGCCAAAAATCTCCACGCCATTCTTCGATTGCTTGCGAAGAATTTGCGAGATGATTTCCTGTCTGCGTGCCCGTCCGAGATTTTCTATTCCGATTCCTTCGGCAAGCTCAACGAGCTTGGGTATGGGACATTGCTTCAAATCGCTAAGGTTCATTGATTCTGTTTGCCTAACGGCGGCAGGTTGAGGGTTCATAAGCGTGTTGTTAAGTTGAAGTAAGGGGATCTCCCTGAATGATTGCGCAGGGAGATGCGAAGGAGTTTCATGTGCAATTTAGCACGTTTTCAAGCATCCGTCCAGCAAGTTCAATTCTTGCCTGCCGTAGCATCGCGGAATGAATCATGTGTTCTCACAGTGAACTCAGTTGGGTCGCTTTGAAGCACCCACATCTTGCTGGGCAACTTGGCCACCAAGTGCGAAGGTCTCAATGGGGAAACAAGGCTTCGAAAGAAACCCAAACAGTATTTTACGAGAAATTCTTGTGGGTGATTAAAAAACGGACTTAAACGCCCTCATTTCCCAGCCGACAAGTGTTCCTTAGATATTACTATCGATGAATGCGGCCAATTGCGATTTAGACAACGATCCAACTTTCGTGGCTTCTACTTGTCCTTTTCGAAACAGCATGAGAGTCGGAATTCCTCGAACTCCATATTTGGTCGGGGTCTCAGTGTTATCGTCGATGTCCATCTTGCAAATCTTTACCCGATCGACGTATTCGTTGGCGATTTCTTCCAATATGGGTGCAATCATTTTGCAAGGTCCACACCATTCCGCCCAATAATCCACTAGTACCGGAGTGTCGGACTCTAGTACATCTGCACTCCAGGATGCATCTGTGACGTGATGAATGTTTTCGTTCATGTGAACCTCCAGTTATTCAAACAATTATAGTTCTCCAAGCCTTTCCAAGACCAACATGGTGGTCCGTGTGGCCGAACGAGACTGAGGAAGGATCTTGTTTTCGTCAAGCGAGCGCAGCAAGAGTTCTGGAGACATCTAATGGCTTTGTTGATCTTACAAACCAGCAAGGTAATTGGATCTGTTCGCTATACTTCAAACCATCCGGGTAACTGGATTTAACGACACCGTGCGCAAAGTCTTGTTGCTTGTTCTCTGTCTCGCAGCGCTGAGCGGATGTGGGTTTAAGGGACCTCTGGAACTTCCCCCACCAAACCCTGAAGAATCTGAAAATGCCCCTCCGTAGAGTCAACGGCACTCTCCATATTGACGAGATTCCGATTCCTAGAATCGCGGAATTCGCTGGCACTCCTGTATACGCCTACTCGTGGCAGACAATTCAAGACCGATATACCCGGTTTGAGTCGAGTTTCTCTGACATTCCGCATCGCACACACTACGCCGTAAAGGCAAATTCAAACTTGGCGATCCTCCGTCGACTCGCAGAGTTGGGAGCTGCCTTCGACATTGTCTCCGGTGGAGAGCTTGAACGCGTTCTTCAGTCCGGCGCTCCTCCGTCGAACGTAATCTACTCAGGCGTGGGAAAGACCACAGAGGAGCTGTCATTTGCGATGAAGTCTGGTATCGGATGCATCAATGTAGAGAGCGAGTCAGAGTTCGATCGGATTTCTCAAATTGCAAAGACTCTCAAAATTCGTCCAAATATCGCATTACGCGTAAATCCTGAGATTGACGTAGACACCAATCCCTACTTGGCGACAGCGCATTCGAGCAGCAAGTTTGGATTGAGTTCACAGGAAGTGCTCGATCTTGCATATCGTTCAAGGGCTAGTAGCGAAATGCACCTAATAGGTATTGCATGTCATCTTGGGTCGCAAATCTCCTCAGTCGAGCCTTACGAAACTGCTCTGTGCCAATTGCTAGTTCTCGTAGATCAGTTGGAGGAAATTGGGATGGACTTGCACTACGTTAATGTCGGAGGTGGGTTCGGAATCAACTACCACTCCGAACAGGAGCTACAGGTAGATGAACTCGTGGTGGTGTTCGCAAAACACCTCACGGGTAGGTCCCAACTTCTCTGTGTAGAGCCTGGTCGGTTCCTGGTTGGACCTGCGGGAACATTGATCACTCGCGTTGAGTATCTCAAGACCGATAGCCAAGCTAATCGACCTAATTTTGCAGTAGTCGACGCGGCTATGAACGACCTGATTAGGCCAGCTCTCTACCAAGCATGGCATGACATCGAGCCTGTTCAGTCTTCCGATGCACAAGCTAAAGATTGGAATGTTGTCGGACCAGTCTGTGAATCTGGGGATTTTCTAGGATTGAATCGTTCATTGCGTCTACATGACAACGACCTGCTCGCAATAATGGATGTTGGCGCATATGGGTCCGTACTGAGTTCCAACTACAACTCACGACTAAGAATTGCTGAGGTGCTGGTAGACGGACCGGCCATGCACTTGATACGAGCAAGGGAAACCATGGACGACCAACTTCGTTTGGAACGGTTTGCTTAGATGGAACATAAACGTAGATTCTTCAAGATGCATGTCTGTGGCAATGACTTCATGGTGATTAACGCGACTTCCGATGCTCTTGAATTATCCGCCGACAACATACAGCGATGGTCGGATCGCCGAAAGGGAATCGGTTTTGACCAACTCCTAGTCGTAGAGTCTCCTCTAACCCATGAACACGATTTTCGCATGCTCATTTTCAATGGCGACGGACGATCAGCTAGACAATGTGGAAATGGCTGTGCAGCTGTAGCCGCATTGGTGAAAGATCTTGGACTAATCACAAACGATGTGGTTGTGCTTGATACTTTGGGTGGAACAGTTGTCTGCAAGTTAGCGGACGTCGGGGGAACTCAAGCAACTGTAGAACTACCGCCACCCGTTCTCAATCCCGTGGACGTTCCATTCTTGACCGACGCAACCGGTCATCAGCACAGGATTGAAATTCAGACTCCAATCAATCGTTGTATTGAAGCCACTGTTCTCTCCATGGGAAATCCTCACGCCGTCGTACGTGTTGACGACGTCGAGACTACAGACCTAGACGGTCTCGGTCGGGCACTCCAACAACACAAACAATTTCCTGACTCTGTAAATGTAGAGATTCTCTATTGCAAAGACCGGAATCGTGGAAAACTCCGCATCTTCGAACGCGGCGTGGGAGAAACACAGTCGTGCGGTAGCGGTGCATGTGCATCTATGGTGGCCGGACGTTTATGGAATTGTTTCGATAGCAGAGTTGAAATCGAGATGCCCGGTGGATTCGTTCACGTGGAGTGGGAGGGTCCGGCTCAACCTGTCCGATTGTCGTGCAATCCTAGCCACACTTACGATGGATTTCTAATGCATATGTAGCAGATTCATCAGCGCAGCACTACCAAAATCACATAACCATAACAACTAGCTTTCCGTACAATTAATTGGAAACAACTCTTGGACACGAATGTCCAGTCGACGTATGTCGACGCTATGTATAGGAAGTACAAATCGCTATGTCCTCTTTAGCCACTCATCGCATTTTCAGTCTCGAAGCAAGAAATAAGGAAATCCAAGATGAGCTCGACTCCCTGATTCAAACCGGTAAGCGCAACGATGAGAAGTTTCACTGGCTGACAACCACTGTCCTCGCTCTCTACGACGTGGAAGATTGGAACCACTTGGATGAAATTCTTAGAGATGTGCTCAGCGGTCGAGATCAAATAGACGCCGCTCGGCTGTATCTGTGGGACTTGGATTCCAATCCGGACTTGAACTGCATTCGTTCAGCACAAGACTTGGGGAAACTCGAAAAACGAACTCAAACCCTCTCTACTTCAATCTGTGAGACAACGCGACCCAATGACTATGAGCTCGTGTTCGAAAAACATCCCAATACCGTTACCTCCGTGGCATTCGTTCCAATCTCATTTGAAGGTGTTCGAGGAGTGCTGGCCATTGGTTCAATTGATCCGCTGCACTTTAGCCTCACCATGAGCACGCTGTTTTTGGATTTTCTCGGAGATGTCCTTGGAAGAGTCGTGAACAAGATCCTTCAGTGACCTGAAATCGAGCAATCGGTTCGGAACACAACGTATTTCAGCACGTTCATGGCAACGCAAGAATCAGTGGATGAGTCAATTATGTTTGCGAGTTGGCGCGAGCACATCGACGAGTTTCTTTCGCACCTATCAGTCGAAAGAAAGCTCTCGGTTTTGACTCAGAAATCCTATCGGCAATCGTTAGAACGATTCGCAGAAGAATCCGCGCCACCAAGCGTCGAAGATGTGTGCATTGAACATCTTCGAGACCATATTCTTCGATTGCGTGAGCTCAGTCTATCGCCGATTTCCATTGCTCAAAACCTGTCCAGCCTTAGAAGCTTCTTCAACTACCAAATTCGTCACGGTCGATTGACACACAATCCAGCCCAGCACGTCAAAGCGCCCAAAAAGCCCAAGAAACTCCCCAACGTCCTCGATGTCGATGAGGCAATCAAACTCGTCGGACAAACTTTCGAAGGAGGCAAAGCAGTGAGAAATCGCGCACTACTCGAGCTGCTTTACTCAAGCGGGCTTCGTCTTTCCGAGGTGGTAGATCTCAATGTTGGCGACATCGATCTACGATCTGCCCAAGCCCTCGTAACCGGAAAGGGAAACAAGCAAAGAGTGGTCCCGATTGGAACTCATGCACTCGAAGCACTCAATCATTGGCTCGCCGTACGCGACAACGGTCAACGTGAAGATCCCTTGTTCACGGGTAGGAAGAACTCTCGAATCGCCAGACGAACAGTCCAGGACATAGTCAAAAAAGCAGGATTGAGAGCGCTAGCGGACGATGGAGTACACCCTCATCTACTGAGACATTGCTTCGCCAGTCACCTACTGGAGAGTAGTGGCGATCTAAGAGCTGTACAAGAGCTGCTTGGTCACGAGAGCATCGAGACGACCCAAGTTTATACTCACATTGACTTTCAGCAAATGGCAAAAGTCTACGATGCGACCCATCCCCGGGCACATCGAAAGAAAACTGCTACTTCGTGACCATCAAACTCATCACGTTTGATCTGGACGACACACTCTGGGACAACTTGCCCATCATCATTGAAGCCGAATCGGACATGGTCAATTGGCTTCAAGAGCGAGTCCCGAAGTTTTCACAGACCTATGCAGAATCTGCACGTCGCTATCGAGCGCAAGTCATTCAGACTCGGCCGCAAATCCAGTACGACATGAACAAGATTCGGTTGTCAGTGTTGGAACGCGTCCTGCAAGACTGCGTAGACAACAATGACACAGCGCACGAACTTGCGCTCTCCGCTCTCTGTATATTTCACGGACGCCGCAATCGTTTTCTGCTCATGGACCATGCCGAAGAGATCTTAGCTACTCTCTCGCGCAAGTACTCGCTTGCATCAGTGTCCAACGGAACATCGGATATTCGTCGGTCGACTATTGGAAAGTATTTCGATCTATCTCTCAACGCTGCCAATGTTCAAGCGTCCAAACCAAATCCAATAATGTTTATCACCGTGCTGTCTCAGATGGGTACGAATCCACAAGAAGCAGTTCATATCGGCGATCATCCTGTGGATGACATCGAGTGCGCCGCACAAATCGGTATGTATACGATTCAGTTCCATACATCTCAACGTGGTCGCCAGAGAGATGTGTCGCCACATGCAACATGCGTCGTAAACAATCTACGCGACGTTCCGATCGCAATAGAGAAAATTGAAAGACTCTAAGACTCGGTGAGTACGTTAGCTAGATAGTTGCGTACATCACTCTCGTTTGGCGGCAAAACAACCTTCCGTGCTTTGGATCTTTCCAGTCCAGCTAGCTTCGTATGAGTCGGAGGAATTTCTTCAGTGGCACGTGTCACTGCTTCGGGAAACTTTGCAGGATGTGCGGTTGCCAAACAAATTACCGGCGAAGTTGAACATATCGACTTTGCTGCAGCCAATCCTATGGCTGTGTGGGGATCTACGAGATATTTCGAATTGATCCAAGTATCCCGAATCGTACGAAGTGACTCTGTAGTGTCAACCCTGTTTGAAGCGATAGTGGAATCCACTAATTCTCCATCTTCCCACGCAGCAATCCCCTTGTTCATGAACTGGTCCATGAAACGAACAACGGAATCTGAGTCACCGTCCATTAGTAAGTACAGGTACCTTTCGAGGTTGCTCGCAACCTGAATGTCCATTGAAGGACTAATGGTCGGCTTAACCTTTCCCCGTTCATAACGGCCGGTATTGAAGAAGTTGAAAAGAATGTCGTTCTCATTGGTCCCAAGAACAAATCGATCTATCGGAGCACCCATACGCTGGGCTAGAATCCCGGAGAGGATGTTGCCGAAATTTCCTGTCGGGACACTAAAGATAACCGGCCGGTCAAACTTAAGTGAAGCGTAGAAGTAATAGACAATTTGAACCATCACTCGAGCCCAATTGATGGAGTTGACTGCGCCCAAGCGATAGCGTGACTTGAAGTCGACGTCGTTGAAGATGGATTTCATAATTCGTTGGCAGTCGTCAAAGCTTCCCTTGATTCCAATGCAGTGAATGTTGTCCCCTTCGACTGTAGTCATTTGCAGCTCTTGCAATGCACTTGTTCGACCATCCGGAAACATCACGAAGATCTTGATTCGTGAAGACCCTTCCACGCCGGATATGGCTGCGCTACCGGTATCCCCACTGGTTGCGCCCAAGATGTTCAACTCAGTGTCTTGCTCTTCAAGAATCAGTTCGAACAATCGTCCTAACACCTGCAAAGCAATGTCTTTGAATGCCAACGTAGGACCGTGGAAAAGCTCCAGCACAAAGACATCCCCCACCTCGACAAGGGGTGTCACTTCGGACTCAACGAAAGTTGAGAACGCATCACGGAACAGATTGGACATTCGACTCTTGCAAATGTCCGGGGCATAAATCGAGGCGATTTCCGTAGCGAGTTCCGAAAAGTTCAATGCGCGCCACGACTGAAGACGGTCTTTCACATTGGGAATGTGATTGGGCATATACAACCCGCCATCGGACGCCTGACCCAACATCACGGCTTGGCGAAACGAGGCTGGTTCAACGCCCCCACGAGTGGATATGTAATTCATCAGAGAATACGGTTGGAGGATTGGGAGAGTACTTCCGTGTCCATCCCATGGTAGAACTGCACTAGTCGGGAACTACACTGCTCCACAACTTGACCCTGCGTGGAGTCGCCAAGTAGATCTGTCAGCTGCTACTTCAGAGAAATTTTCTAAGCCAGAAATTCAAGCGAAAACAAAGCAGTCTAGGACTAGATCGCGTCTTCGTCCGTCTCGCCGGTTCTTATTCTTACGACGCTGTCAAGGGATTGGACCCAGATTTTTCCGTCTCCAACCTTGCCAGTATTTGCTGTCTCGCGGACTGCGTCGATGCACTTGTCGACAAGAGATTCATCCACAGCAACTTCGACTTTTACCTTGGGCAGGAAGTCCACAACATACTCGGCTCCGCGATACAGTTCCGTGTGCCCTTTCTGTCGGCCAAATCCACGAACCTCTGAAACAGTCATTCCGGTCGCGCCGACTTTCGTCAAAGCCTCTCTCACGTCGTCGAGTTTGAATGGTTTGACTATGGCAGTCACTAGCTTCATGCAGTATCTCCTTCGATTTCTAGTCCGGTTGGTTCTCGCATATTTCTCGACCAGATCACGACTTTATTCCGATAACTCAATCCAAATTGAGTCGCTTCATCTACCCCTCTTGCGTTCGTCTGCCAAGAACGACCCCGAAACAATAAACAAACACGCTTATTAGCCGGTTTTGGAGCCTATCTACCGATGTTGGTCCAATTGGACGATCACGGAAACGCTTTTCCGTCTTCCTCGCCGGTCACCATATAGTCGATTGCAGATTGAAGTTCAGCATCAGTGCAGTCCAAGCAATTGCCTTTTGCTGGCATCACTTCATTGAAGCCTGCTTTGGTATTTGCAAGCAGGACTTCCGCACCTTTTGCAACACGTTCATCCCATGCCTCACTAGCCACCAGCGGAGCTTCGGACACTCCTGTTTCGTGGCACACAGAACAGAATTTGTCGTAGACGCCCTTTCCGTCTAGTCCGACACCGAATTCTGTTGGAGTTGGTGCAACAGTCCCGCAATCCTGCCCCTCCAAGCATGAACTGCCGAACGGCTTGAGTCGTTCCGCAATTGCCTGCTCGCGCTCCGTGTCGGATTCATCGCCAACTAACAGTGGAGCGAACAACACAACGCAAAACAACGGCAATATTCGACGGAGCAAGGTCAACCCAATTTCTTGATGTGAACTCGGTCGCAAATTATAGTCAAGAGGTCTTGCCTCATGCGACTGTGAGCGATTCCTCCCGGGTACTTGGTATCTGTGACTCTTGGATAGAGGACATCAGTTCTTCCACACGGGACTGTACTCGTTCCCAAGACTCTTCCTTGACATGACCGAAACCACGCACTTCGCTGTAACACTGAACCAACTCAAGCGCTGTGTTTAGATTGCTGATGTTCAATTTCTCTCGAACTAGCTTCATGTCTGCTTCAAATTTGCTGCGCAGCATTCGTTCGAACTTCCGTTCAGATGAGTATCTAAACGGGTCGATGGGCGTAGCACGTAGACCTTTGAACTTGGAAAGTATCTTTAGTACAACGAAGAACCAACGCCCGAATCGTACTTTTGATTTCTCGGTACCAGGTAGCCAAGAAGGGGCAAGTGCGAAGGACTGTCGTCTAATCTTGTCGAATCGCTGGTTTAAGAATGATTGAAATCGCTTGTGAGTGAGCAAGCGAGCAACTTCGTACTCGTCCTTTGTGGCCAAGAACCTGAAATAGGTTTCTGTTGCTAGTTCAGTCAGGGCGAATTTTGTTGAGCCCACGCGTTGTTCCGCTTTTTGAATCTCGTCCGAAAACGACTGTAACTGTGCGGCGTATCGCGAGTTCTGGTACTCAGTCAAGTGCTGCATGCGATCCTTAACAAGCTCGTCCAGCGTACGCGTCTTGATTGGAAACATGGCTTCATCAGGACGATCTGCAAATCCCATGAAAGACGAATCAACTGCGTATTTTCTTCCCGCTCGAAACGCAAGGATGTTGTCTGCAACGAGAGTCCCGTTTAATTCAAGGGTCCGCTCAATGCTGTCCGCTCTCAAGGGAACTAATCCTCGCTGCCATGCGTATCCAAGCAGCACCATATTGGCAGTTGTGCTTGCACCACACACTCGAGCTGCGAGGCGATCGGCATCTACAGTCTCAAGAGTCTTTGTACATGCGGCGAGATCGTCAATCAGATCAGTCCGATGAAGATCGCGCTCTCTGTAAAGGACGAATTTCGATGTGGGAACAAGATGGGTGTTGGCGACACATGAAGTCGATTCGTTGCTGAGTAAAGCAATGGATTCCTTAGAAGCCGATGTCACAGGATCTGAAGCAAGCAAGACATCTGCGGAACGCATGGACATCTGAATTCTCAACACAGGTTTGGAATCGATACGCACGTGCGCAAACACTGCGCCGCCTTTCTGCGCAAGACCAGTCATATCGAGAGTCGAAGCGTACTTGCCTTCTAGGTGCGCGGCAGTGCCCAATACCTGGCTCAAAGTCACGATTCCAGTTCCGCCCACGCCTGCTACTAGGATATTGGCTCCTTCTGGAAGCGATAGCCTCGGTTCGGGTAGATCTCCAATGTCCACTGGGACACGTTCGGGTTCGTGCAGATCAGCTTCAATTTCGAGCATAGCGGGACAATAGCCTTTGAGACAGCTCAAGTCCTGGTTGCACGCAGTCTGATTGATTCGCCGTTTGATGCCGAAATCTGTTGAGACCGGTTCGATCGCACTGCACATCGATGCACGTGTGCAATCACCACATCCTTCGCATACTGCATCGTTAATGACCACTCTCTTGAGTTTTCTGGGAGTCTGTCCCCTTTTTCTTCGACGACGAAGTTCATTGGCGCACACTTGGTCGTAGATAAGCACGGTGCAGCCCGGAATTTCCCTCAGTCGTTCCTGTACGTCGAGGAGATCATCCCGGTGTGAAACACTGTATCTCTTTTCTTCGTATCGCTCGGGTTCGTCCGTCACGAGGTGAATCGCAGCAACGTTTTCAGCTCGCACTTGTCGAACAACATCATCGACCGAGAGATTGCCTTCTACCTCCTGCCCTCCGGTCATTGCAACGGCGTCGTTGTAAAGGATCTTGTACGTAATGTTGACACCAGCTGCCACTGCAGCTCGAATTGCCATCAGACCCGAATGAAAGTAGGTACCGTCACCCAGGTTTACAAAAATATGCTCTTCGGTGGTGAAAGGCGCTTGGCCAATCCAATTGACACCTTCCCCGCCCATATGAGTAAAGGTGTAGGTATTGCGGTCCATCCACTGCACCATGTAGTGGCACCCAATCCCTGCCAAAGCTCGGCTTCCTTCAGGAATCACGGTGGATACGCTGTGCGGGCACCCTGGACAAAACAAGGGCTTTCGAGACTCGTTAGCTGACGGGGGAGCTTCTATCTTTGGAGTCGCATAACGTAGACCAAGATCAACCGGCACGGGAAGAGCAACGCCAATTTCCGAGAAGTATCGAACGAGCAATTGAAGAATGTCATCACTGTTTGGCTCTCCCGTAGTCGCAATCAAGTAACTCTCGAGATCGTCCGATTTACCTCGAATATCTGGAGCATCTGGTCCGTACAGCTTAGTCTTGAGGGTTTCTTCAAGCAAATTCCCTTTGCCTTCAATTACCAAGACACGCTTTGAGTCTCTTACTAGCTCTCGAACGTCTGAGCCATCCAAAGGCCAAACCATTCCCATCTTGACTAGACGAACCCCTGCCTCCGAAAGCTTCCGATCATTGTCATACCCTAGATCGAGCAGAGCTTGGCGCAAGTCGGAGTAGGCTTTCCCGGTGCCTACTAGAGTGGTTTGTGGATTTGCAGCATCGACAACGATTTGGTTCAGGCCGTTTACCGACGCAAACTTCACTGCCAACTCAAGCTTCTGAATCATCCTCGTTTCCTGTTCGCGAGGAGTATCTAGCAGTCGGATATGAGGTTCAAAATCGTGGCGTGGTTCCAAGAATGCCCGATTTATGTCATCCAAGGGAACGGAAGCAGCACTGTCCATCACAGCGGTAACAGCCGTTAGAGCAGACCAGCATCCTGAGTAACGCGACATGGCCCATCCAGCCAAGCCCAGTCGAATCAAGTCCTCAACATCGGAAGGAACCAACACAGGAACTTGAAACTCCCGTAAAGGTCCCGCACTTGCAGAAGGAAGTGTTGAAGACTTGCATGCCGGATCGTCGCCTACGATGGCAACGACTCCCCCGTATGGGGACGTACCAGCATTGTTGGCGTGACGAAAGACATCACCCGATCGATCTAGACCCGGAGATTTTCCGTACCAAAGTCCGAAAACGCCTTCGTATTGCGCTCCTGCGTAGAGGTTGGTTTGTTGCGTTCCCCAGACGGCTGTAGCGGCAAGATCTTCGTTTACGCCAGGTTCGAAGTGAACGTTTGCTTTGCGGAGTCGGTTGGCCTCACGACTCAACGCCTGATCGACACCACCCAACGGTGAGCCACGATAGCCGCTTACAAATCCAGCCGTCTTTATGCCTTTTTTTGTGTCCAACTGGCTTTGTTCGAGCAAAAGCCGAACAATGGCTTGCACACCACCTATCCAGATGGATCCTTCGGTCTTGGTGTACTTGTCGGATAACTCCATGTTCGTGCACCCAGCTTCGGTGCATTAGTTCATATTCAAGTCAAAATCAGCTTATCTTAATCGTTTTTGACCTGTCACCTATGCCGATGTTGGACTCATTCAGTTCAATGTCCAACGAAAACCTTTCACACCGGTGAAAAAGCGATTTGTTAAGTGGAAAACCGAGGTTCTGGGATCACAGAAGCAGGGAATTAGACCTTGATGTCTCAAGAGCCTAGCTGATGGATGGCCATGCTCCAAGGAATTGACGAATGCCATACCGTGAAGCACAGCACATGAGAATGTTAGGGGAAAACCGTCTCACTATCGAGTGAGACGGTTTGTTGGTCAGTAGCTTAAAGGCTCTTCGAAAACGAAAGTATGAGCCTATTTTCCGTAGCTGGATCGTCGTCGAGCGTAGTTCCAACTAATCCCGCGGAGACATCAATTCCATTGAACGGTGTCGTTAGTGTTGCACTGTAGTCAATGTAGCTGTCTTCTCCGTCTCCGAAGAAGTCGTCCGTATCCACCATGCTCATACCAATATGTAGGTCCAAAGTAACGTTCTCGTTCACAGCATAGGAATAGTCGGCGTAGGGATACTGAAATGCTGGTCCGCCATCCCCAAGGTACTCCTGCGAGAGCATAATTCCCGCCGTTGCGTCCCCATAGGAAATGCTCGCCCCAAACTCCATGTAGTCAAGCGCTTCTCCCTCGCTTGGATACTCGAATCGAATCACAGTTAGGCTGTAGGAGAAGTCTTCGTTGATGGACGACGAATATCCTGCGTAGAGATCCCACTCCATCGACGTGCTGTCTCCGAAATTGACGTTTGACGCCCATGTTCCGATGGAGAATCCCTCCTCGAATTCGATATCGAATCCACCCTGAATCGCTGGGTCACGTGAAGTTTGAGACCATCCTCGAAAGGAATAGTCCGATGTTAGGGTTACGTTGCCCGAAATCTCGATTGAATCTGCCTGCACGGTGACCATCGCCGCAAGCAAAGAAACGATGATTGAAGCTTGAATTGTTCTCTTCATGTTCCCCTAGTCTGCCTCCCTCAGCAGCTGTTTCGAAAGTGGCCGTGGAATAAGTCCTTGCACATTTTATTGACAGATTAGCACGCCCCGACGTCTCGCGCTTTCACGATTGTCCCAAAAACACTCAATTACAAAGTCATCTTGCGTCCTCTACATCCGAAAAATTCCGAACGTAGACGCATTCTCCATCGACTCCTGACTTGCACTTCGCAACGCCATACCCAACACATGCCGGGTCTCGACAGGATCAATCACTCCATCGTCCCAAATCCTCGCACTCGCGAAATAAGGATGTCCCTCAGACTCGTACTGATCCCGAATATTGTCCATGAACTCGCGTTCTTCCGAAGATGGCCAGTCTGTACCGCGAGCCTTCAAGCTCTCCCTTCGAACTGTGGTCAGAACATGCGCAGCTTGTTCGCCTCCCATAACCGAAATTCGAGCATTGGGCCAGGTGAACAGCAAACGTGCGCCGTAAGCTCTACCGCACATTGCGTAGTTGCCTGCCCCAAACGAACCACCGATCACAACCGTAAATTTCGGAACTCGAGCACAGGCTACCGCATTGACCATTTTTGCTCCATCTTTCGCAATGCCAGCGTTTTCGTACTCCTTTCCAACCATGAAACCTGTAATGTTCTGAAAGAAGAGAAGAGGAATACCCCTTCGGTCCGCGACCTGGATGAAATGCGCAGCCTTGAGAGCGGATTCAGAAAACAGAATGCCGTTGTTAGCCAGAATGGCTATGGGCTTTCCGCAAACTCGAGCAAATGCGCAAACCAAAGTCTCCCCATACAGAGGCTTGAATTCACTAATTTCAGAACCATCGACAATTCTTGCAAGGATTTCTTTCACATCGTATGGTGTCCGAGAATCGGCTGGCAAGATTCCGTAGATTTCTTCCGGATCGTATTTCGGTTCTTCATATTGGAGTGAATCGAAAGACCCATCGGTGTTCATGCAGCTATCCGCGACTATTTGGCGAGCAAGTGCAAGAGCGTGGTGGTCGTCTTCAGCAAGATAATCGGCCACTCCTGAGATGCGTGTGTGAACATCCCCTCCACCGAGCTCTTCTGGGTCCACTTCCTCACCCGTCGCCGCTTTGACAAGGGGCGGTCCACCCAAGAAAATCGTTCCTTGATTCTTGACAATAATTGCTTGATCGCACATTGCAGGCACATACGCTCCTCCCGCCGTGCAAGAACCCATGACGACAGCGATCTGAGGTATCCCAGCGGCAGACAGGTTGGCCTGGTTGTAGAAAATGCGACCGAAGTGTTCCCTATCTGGAAACACCTCTGACTGCAAAGGCAAGAATGCTCCGCCCGAATCAACCAGGTAAATGCAAGGAAGTTTGTTCTCAAGTGCAATCTCTTGTGCACGTAAGTGTTTCTTCACTGTTATTGGGAAATAGGTTCCTCCTTTGACCGTAGCGTCGTTCACAATAACGACACAGGGCGTTTGGTGTACATAGCCAATACCCGAGATCATTCCCCCACCTGGAACTTCATCGTCGTAAAGCTGATAGCCCGCCAACATTGAGAACTCAAGAAACGGCGAATCGGGATCAAGCAATCCCTTGACTCGTTCCCTAGGCAACAGTTTTCCTCGACCGATGTGACGTAGTCGAGATCTCTCGTCGCCTCCCATAGCGACGTGGTCAAGCAAGTCATTCAACCGCTGACTTAGTTTTCTATTGACTTCGTAGTTTGATTGGAACTCGCTGTTACGCGTGTTCACCTTTGACTCAAATACTCGCATGAACGTTACTGTTGGTCCTGACAACTAATAGGAGTGATCAAACGTGCGACTGAAAACGCACAAAATTTCACGAAGCCGCCACATCGCTACACTTATAAAGTGCAACGGAGCTCGAGGCTATTTTCACAACATTAGACTAACGCAATATGGACATACCGGAACGAACTCCGGTTCTAGTTGGCATCGGCCAAGTTCTTAATCGCATTGAGGACGTAAGAGATGCTCTTGAACCTCTTGAAATGATGTGGCAGGCAACTCAGCGAGCTGCCGAAGATTGCAATCTGGATGGACATCTGAGTCACGTTCAGTCCATTAGGGTCGTTCGCGGAATGTGGCCATATCAAAATCCTGGTTTGGCGCTTGCGGAAAAGATAGGTGCTAAAAAAGTAGAGACCGTTGGAACTCTGATTGGTGGCAATCAGAACCAAGCGATGATCAATGAAACCTCGCTTGAAATTCTGCACAAAGATCTCGATTTGGTTCTCGTTACCGGTGCGGAAAACGGCAATACCACGACCAAGGCACGAAAGCACGGAGCACAACTAGAGTATTCCGAAGCGAAAGGAACGTACGACCGAATCGTCGGTGCGGAGCAACAACCGGAACATCATCCGTTGGAGGTAGCGAAAGGCATTCGAAGAGCGATTCAGGTCTATCCCATGTACGACAACGCGATTCGCTATCACCGTAACGAGTCGTTAAAGGAGCACATCGAGCGCGTGTCAGAACTCTGGTCTCGCTTTAACGATGTTGCACAATCGAACCCCAACGCATGGGTTCGACAAGACATGTCCGCCAAAGAGATACGAACTCCTTCGGCATTCAACCGACCTATTAGTTTCCCGTACACAAAGTTCATGAACGCAAATATGTCTGTGAATATGGGAGCCGCGCTCATCATGGCATCGGCCAAGAAAGCGCGTGAATTAGGAATCCCTCGAGAAAAGTGGGTGTATCCATTGGCAGGAGTCAAAGGATACGATCACTTTTCCGCTTCCGTCCGAGAGGAGTTCTACACCTCTCCAGGAATCAGAAAGGTAGGAAGCAAGCTCCTTGAAATGACAGATACCCAAGTTGAAGATCTGAACTTTGTTGACCTCTACAGTTGTTTCCCTTCAGCTGTGCAAGTGGCAGCCAAGGAATACGGATTATCCGAGCAACGGCCGCTGACGGTTACGGGCGGATTGACCTTTGGTGGCGGGCCTTTGAACAACTATGTCATGCATAGCATCGCGCGCACGGTCGAGCTTCTTCGCGATACCACAAACGGAAAGGGGCTTGTTACCGCAAATGGTGGGAACATCTACAAACATGTGCACGGGCTGTATGGAAGCGAGCCGCCATCGAAACCTTTTCAATTCGCCAGCGTTCAAGACGAGATTGACGAACTGCCTTCGCGAGAGGTTCTCGCCACATACAGCGGCGATGCCACCATAGAAGGCTACACCGTCATGTATGACGGTTTCGATCCTTCAATTGGTCATATAGCCTGTAGAACTCCAACGGGTGACAGGACATGGGCGAATACAACGGATTCGGAATTAGTTCAGGGAATGACCCAAGAGGAATTTTGTGGCCGACCAGTAAGACTGAATTCCGAAGGCAATTTGCAAGTTTTGGGTTAACGAAGGATCTACGAGGAGAGCCAATGAAGCGACTACTAACCATTCTCCTTCTCTTTGGAGCAACAACAATGATTGCAGACTTGTATGAATCCGTGGAACACAAGCACGCCAACCACGGTGATGTGAAGATTCACTACGTTGTGGTTGGAGATGAATCCGCGCCGTTAGTGGTCATGATTCATGGGTTTCCAGACTTTTGGTATACGTGGCGTTCCCAAATGGAGGCATTGCAATCGGACTACCGGGTGGTAGCAGTAGACCTTCGAGGATACAACCTTTCCGACAAGCCAGAAGGTGTGGAATCGTACGTAATGCCCTTGCTGGTTGGAGACATTCAAGCAGTGATTGCGTCCGAAGAACGTGAATCGGCCGTTGTGGTGGGCCACGATTGGGGAGGCGCAATTGCATGGAACATTGCAATGACGGTTCCCGATGCAGTAGATCTGCTTGTGATATTGAATCTGCCACATCCCGCTGGATTGGCAAGAGAAATCGCCAACAATCCAGAGCAACGCGAAAACAGCGCTTATGCCTTTCGCTTTCAACAGCCCGACGCACACTTGGCACTTACGTCTCAAATGTTGGCGGGTTGGGTTAGGGATACAGATGCACGCGAGAAGTATGTTGAGGCATTTGACAAATCCAACTTTGAATCGATGCTTAACTATTACAAGGCAAACTATCCGCGATCAGACAATACAGCAAGCCAAAACCTGTTGCCTCAAGAAACGGTGAAGGTAAATTGTCCAGTCCTCATGTTCCACGGATTGGATGACACAGCATTGCTTCCCGGTGCGTTGAATGGAACGTGGAATTGGTTGGAGAAGGATCTGACGTTAGTCACGATACCTGAAGCGGGCCATTTCGTTCAGCAAGATCGACCCGAAATGATCAATGAGGTTCTTGTCGATTGGCTCGCTAGACAACTCGACCGAGACAAAGAATGAAACTACGGTCTAGAAATCTACCAAGACTCCCGGATTGAGAATTCCTGCTGGGTCAAGTTCTCTCTTGGCGGCACGAAGGACCTCGTTGTAGCCTGTGGGAATCTGCTTCGTCCAAGCCGGCTTGTGCATTCTTCCAACTGCGTGATGGTGCGTGATCGTCCCACCTCCCGAAATAACTGCCTCATTTGCTGCTTCCTTGACGATCTTCCAATGGTTGAACTCTTCACCAATTGGAACCGGGCCGCTGAATGAGTAGTAGGGTGCGGGACCATCCGGATAGACATGTGTGAATCTACATGCCAACGTTGCTGAGCTTCCCAATACTTCCCGCAAGACGCTACCCACTCTCTCTCGTATATGAGCATCAAAGTTTGGCCACTGATCCCAGGTAATCGCGGTCTCAAAAGTGTCGGAGAGCAATCCAAGTCCCAGTCCTGCCCCTGCATTCACTCCTATGAAGGCTTGACGCCACGCACCAATAGCACCTCCGCGCCCTGTTGCGCGACCCGTGCCATCATCCACGAGAATGTCGTCTTGCTCAAAGTTTCCTCCGTGGTCACGAATGATTTCGGCTGCAATTTCGATCGGAGACTGTTGAGAATAGTCTCCTGACTCAAACCCCAATATCAGAAGGGAGTCATTGCCATTTAGACCAGCATTGAGCATTGCCTCGACCGGATCGAGTATTCGCAAGTTCGCGGGCCAGAGCTTGGTTTGAACGATCGCCCGAACGGCTTCGGTTCCCTTTTCCCAAGAGGAGAATCGCGCCCCAAGTGAAGCTCGAAATACCGGGCGTTTTTGAAGTCGCAACCAGCTTTCAGTGATGACTCCAAAAATGCCTTCTGAACCAAGAACCAACCGGTCCGGACTCGGTCCTGCTCCGCTTCCAGGGAGTCTTCTAGTCTCAAACCGCCCCGATGGACACAACATCGTCGTACTCTCGACGAAGTCATCGATATGAGTGTGATTGGTCGCGTAGTGGCCACCTGAACGGGTTGCGATCCAGCCTCCGACCGTGGACCACGGAAAACTCTGAGGAAAGTGCCGGAGTGTGAGCCCGTGAGGTCTGAGTGCGTTTTCCAAGTGCGGACCAAGAATTCCTGCCTGGACTCGCGCTGCTCGACTGACTTCGTCAATCTCCAGAACTTCGCTCATGCAATCCATGTCGATTGAGATTGCTGATTCGCACGATGGTGGAACATTCACGCCCCAAACGACAGTGGTTCCTCCTCCGTAGGGAATGGCACTAACTTGGTTCGTAGTGCACCAGTCCAAGACCATTTCGAGCTCGTCTTCGTTTCGAGGATGAGCTACCGCATCAGGTGGATGGGGAAAATGCCCCCGTATAGCAGCCAATAGCTCGGTTGAATGACCACCATAAGTGTGAGTAACTCTCTCTGCGTGATCTGTCGTCGTAAATTCATTGAGCCTTTCGGGAATTCGTAGCCGAGATTCTCGAATCTCAATGTCTTTTATTCGAGGGACTTTTGGCGGAGAGACAACAGTACCCAACCTTTGTGAGATCTGTTGTGCTGCATGGTTGCGTTCCGCTTCAGAAGGCTCGTCCGAAACGTAACCCCAGGTCCAAAAGCTTCGCCTTTCAGTGGGTTTAGGCACAGTTTCCCAATTCGTGGATTAGCAATTTCTTCATTTAGGCACACCATCCAGCAGCACTTCATTCATTGTCAATTGTCGAGTCCTCCGAGTCTAGATCCACTTTGTGTGTTGAAAGGTGTGTATTGATCAGAAAACTAGGATGTTCTGACCCTGTCAACCCAAATCCTTTTTGTTCCAAGGCAGTCATGATTTCCCTGTTCTTCTTATACCACTCCCTCTCTAATCTTGCGTCTTCTTCTGGATCTTCATGCACCCACCTTATTTCCATTAATGCAGGCAGGACCTCGACTGTACCGTCGGAACGAATCCGAACATGTGAGTCATTTGTCATTCGATGAGCTGAATAGTAGTCCAAAAACTTGCCATGGCAATCTTCTCCAAAGAGGAACTTGACTGTCCATCCCGCCTCCACGATTTGGCCATGTTTAGTTCGGTTTTCAATGTCGTCAGGTAGCGCAATTTGCCAATGAGAAAATTTCTTGTTAAACACGGAAATCCGCTTGTCCATTTAAAGTGTCCGTATTCCGAGAAGGTCAGTAAAGTCTAGTCAATCTGGCTTTGACGGTTGTGTATGGTCGCGCTTTCAACCCATCAGAACAATCGTAATTTAGTCTAGAATCTAAGTCTATCCCTCAGAATGTGAAAACGGACCTGTCCACCATGGCGAATATTCGGTTTCTCTCTCTACCCGTAGTAGGATTTCTCGTTGGGATGCTGATATCGGGCGTTGCGATAGGTGCAATAGGACACAAGTTTCTGATCTCATGGGTTTCCAGCGAAATTTCTACAAACTCGGATGAGACTTCGTTTGTCTCTGAATCGGTTTACCTCGACGACACTCGGACCCTTAACTCTGGCGAATCGAGTGTCTTTTCAGAGTCTTGGGGAAATGACAAGTTCGACTCAGACCTAACCCGAATCGCGAAGATAAAGGGAGAATTCGCTCGAACTACTGCGTTACACCAACTCGTGGCAACTGCGGACGAATACAGATTGACGGACCTGCTTGCACAATCCACGAAAGTCAGACCAGACATTCTTCAAGTTCGATTGCAAAAACCAATTATTCAACGACTCACCATGATCGACCCAATCCGTGCATTGGAAGCAATCGAGTCACTTCCTTTTCATCGCCAAGAATCGCTGATGAGAACGGTGTTTGCCGAATGGTCTGAGGTATCCCTCGACCAATCGGTTGCCTACGCAAAAAACCTGAATGAGGCAGAAAAATATGCTGCTCTTCAGGGAATCCTACATTCGCGATTTGACCTGTCTGACGAAATCCGTCGAGAAATTGCTCGCGAAGTCGGAAATGAAAACGTTGCAGACGAAGTATTTGAAAGCGAATCATTTTTCGCCCAAATAGAGAATCCTCAGCAAGCGTGGTACGAATTAATCGAAGAGGGCGACCATAGCATCGACAACCTCGGCAATCTCATTCGCGTTGCAGACGCTTGGGTACGGCGAAATGGATTGGGAGTGCTGAATCAGATTAGCGGCTCAATCGACGATACGTCTCGCAGAATCAGCGTTGTAACTTCCGTCGTGCTGAATAGCGCTCGGAGAGACCCATCGGGAACCGTTTCACAGCTCTTGTCGATGGATGAAAAAATAGCAAAGACTGCTGCACCAAGAGCAATTCACGTCTGGGCAAAGTCAGATCCAAAATCTGCTCTCGCGGCTGCATCAAGTGTTGAATCGGGCTCACTTCGGCGCTCGTTAGAGCAATCGGTAATCTCAGTGTGGGCAAACAGCGATCCTCACGAGCTGCTGGCTAGTATTGATTCGCTTTCAGAAAATGTCATCGACTTAGCTGAAGCGAAAGCTGTTCGGTCGATCGCTAGATCTGCACCGGCAGAAGCCGCCAGATTGCTAGTGGCACTCGACATGAATCCGAAGAACAGTGGCATTGCCAATGCCATAGCATCTAGCTGGTCCAAGTCTGATCCCTTGGCTGCCGTTGACTGGGTGTTGAACACTCCAAGACTGGAACCCGTTCAGCGTCAGTTGCTTGAGCCAGTTCTAGGAAACTTAGCCAAGAGTGATTCCGATCAAGCAATGGAACTAGCGTTGCAGCAGCCTGAAGAAATGGGATTGGAGGCCACTGTGGTTTCTCGCCTTGCATCGGTTGACCCGCTTAAAGCTCTCGATTGGCTGTCGCTAATTCGAGATGACAATCACGCTTTTTCCGCTTTTACCTCTGTGGGAGCCGAACTATTGAAGGTTGGCAAAAAGCAGCGAGCAATGACTCTTGCCGAGGAAGTACCGCGCGAATATCGTCACGCTTATTATCAATCACTGTTCAACGAGTGGGCCAGGAACGATCCCGAGGATCTACTATCTTCTCTTGAAAGGCTTCCGTCTAAATCAGCAAAGTCCACAGCCGCATTCGAGCTTGCGATGCAATCGCGATTCAAGAGTGGTTTTCTGTCTGAAGAACAGATCGAATACGCGAAAACTTTTCTGAGGGACATCGATGCCACAATTTTCGAAAACACCGATGCTTTTGTCGGATTTGAGGGAGAAAGTTCCGTTCGGATCATCGGCGATAGTGCCAGCGATTTGTTTCTGGACTCTGAGCAAATAGAAGATTTGCTCGACGAACTCACAGATGAAATGAATCAATCGGTTAGCAACAGCTCGGGAGATACCATTCGAATGGCGCCGATCGTCAGAAGAGAAGCAATCATCTTTAGAAAGGACGACGGAGAGGAGTAAGTTGACGTTCGAGCACTTGGTCGCTTTTTTTTCAGTGACGGCCTCTGCGCCTTAGCTCAGGAATTCGGAAGCCGACTCTTCACCAATATACCCGCAATTTTGCTTCCTACCCGCTGAAAGCGAGTTGCAACTGGATGCGGGATTACTCCGCTAGATATTGAGACAGGTGCGCGATTAGTGAATCTCATAATCTTCCAATTTCCGACTGAGATCTAAATTCAATAAGCAAGAATCGTTCGTGAAGACCAGACTGCTGCGATTCCATCTGTTTCTATACAAATAGATTCGCCTCGATTTTGTGCCCGTCTAGATCATAAACAAAACAACCGTAATAAGTGGGACCGTACATCGGACGCGGACCGGGTGCTCCATCGCTAGTTCCTCCTGACTCCAATGCTGTGTCGTAAAACGCTTGCACAGCTTCTTTGGAGGAGGCAGTAAACGCAAAGTGTCCTCCGTTGGCGTTTGTGGCTGTCTCCCCGTTGAGGGGTCGCTGCACCCAGAACTCAGGAAATCTCTTTCCATAAGCAACAGCGATATTGGGAATCTCCAACTGTCTACTCGCGCCAATTGTTGCCATAACCGCATCGTAGAACTTCAATGCACTATCCAAATTATTGACACCTATGGAGACATGATTGAGAATGCTGGGATTGGAATCCGACATCAAGTATTCATCCATCTGATCTGTTTTGCTATTGTATTTGCCCGTTTCTATGAAGGTATGTGGCTTGAATTCTCACGGTTCTTCAGCAATCCGAATTGCATCGGAGAGTTTCGCTGAATGGTTGGGAATTCAGCTGATCCGATCAGAAGAAGACAAAGCAGTCGTCAAGCTGCCGTACTCAGTTCAGCTGGGAATTGGGCGAATACATGGAGGAGCAATAAGCGCTCTGGTCGATGTCGCTGCAACAGCCGCGTTCTGGTCTACACCTCTCGTAAATGCAAAGTCTCGAGGGGCCACAGTCGGATTCACCATAAACTTTCTGAAATTAGCAGTATCGACAGACTTAACGGCCACTGCCACGGTTCGCCGTCGTGGCAACACCTTATGCACGGGTAATGTAATTGTTACAGACAAGAACGAGGATGAAGTTGCGGTTGCAGTAGTGACCTATAAGCTTCAGCACAAGTAGAACCAAGAATCACATGAAAGGAACCAAAAATGAGCTTTGAATCACGAGAGGTCCATCTAGTCGAACGACCGACCGGTCTCCCCACTCCAGATCACTTTTCGATAGTCGAACGAGAGGTGGGCGATCCGAATTCGGGAGAAGTGGTAGTAAAGAACCGTTTCATGTCAGTGGATCCAGCCATGCGACCCCGATTGTCGAATGGTCAGCAACCCGTAGGTGAGGTCATGTCAGGTGGCGCACTTGGAATCGTCGTCGAATCTCGAAATTCGGAATTTAAGGAAGGCGATACAGTTCTCAATGGCATGGGTTTTCGAGAGTATTTCACTTCCGATGGCAGAGGTCTCACCCCATTGGACCCCAAGGGCTTCCCAGAGACTCTGTACATGCATGTCTTGGGCACGACAGGTTTTACCGCTTGGGGTGGAATGCTGATCGTGGGAGAACTTAAAGAGGGTGAGAACGTATTTGTTTCGACCGCGGCGGGGGCTGTAGGTTTAGTTGCAGCTCAAATTGCCAAGATCAAGAATTGCTATGTCATTGGCAGTACAAGCACTGAGGAAAAGTGTAAATGGTTGAGGGACACTCTTGGTCTAGACGTTGCGATCAATTACAACGAAGGAGTGCTTAGAAAGAACCTCAAGGCAGCAGCACCAAATGGAATCGATGTGTATTTCGACAATGTAGGAGGCTCGCACCTTGATGCTGCGTTACCACGAATGAACGTGCTCGGACGCATTCCGATCTGCGGGATGATTTCCGCCTACAACAATTTCGGAGCAATCTCTGAAGGTGTAACCACCTTGTCCAACATGATCTACCAACGGGTGACAATGCGAGGATTTGTAGTCTATGACTTCGAAGACAAACGTGAACAGTTCTTGGACGACATGAGAGGCTGGCTTTCCACAGGCGCAATGAAGTACGAAGAAACCATCTTTGATGGAATTGAAAGTGCGGCGGATGCATTGATTGGATTGTTCACCGGGGCGAATATTGGGAAGATGCTTGTCAAACTCGATTAGCTTGATTGGGAATCACTGTAGAAGGACATCCCCATGACCAATCGTCTTCCCAACGACAGGAGTACTGATCTTGCATGCTGCCATCGCTGACAATGAAGGAGAACTCGAACAGCTGTGTGTTCGATACGATGTATTGCGACTCTTTGTGTTTGGTTCGGCGGCTCGCTCAGTCGATTTCGATCCACAATTCAGCGACGCCGACTTCCTTGTCGAGTTTAAGGCCATCAGTAGGCTGTCTCCCTTCGAACAATTCTTCGACTTTGCTGGTGCGTTAAGGCAAATCCTCGGTCGTTCAGTCAATCTCGTGGAGGTCGGTGCAGTTCGAAACCACTATCTTTGCTCAGCTATGAACAAAGATCGTGAGCTTATTTATGAATCTTGCGAGGCGACTACCATCGGCTAGCGACCACGCTGCAGGAGTTTCATTCCTCAAGACATGCGTCTAGATCGGGCTAAGTGCGTAGGAGATATTGAGAAATTTCTCGTCAGTGACGGCCAAGCGTATAGGCAGTAATTTCTCACGGTGCAAAGTAGATAGCGAAGGCTGATGGTTTTCATTCCCAACATCGTATGCTTAGACTTATGTGGTACGCTCAGACTTGAGGGTAACTAGCCGCTTGTGGTTTGCTGAGTCACTCAAGGTCCACCAGACAAGAAAATTCGATAGAACCACAGATAAGTAGCTAGCAAGCAGATGGGAGAGGAGAGATGAAATTTGGAAATTTCAAGAGCACTGAAGCACTAAATAAGAACTTCAATCGAATTCGGGAACTTGGTCTAGAGTCCCATGTTTCCGAGCTCAACACATACGGCTTTACTGTAGTACCACCCGAAAAGGTCGCGGATCGAGAGTTTTTTCTTGATATCCGTGAAACCGTTCTGCGAATTTGCAAAGATCGTACCGGCTTCGAATTTCAATTGGACAAGAACGGGGAATTCGGTGAATACAAGGCTCAACCCCAATCGGACGGACAGTTTCTGCTCTTCTATCTGTTGATGGCCGATCCAGTCTTTGAGAAGTGGATTCTCAATCCCACTCTCTATACATTGATCGACTACCTGATGGGTGGGCAGCAACAATTGTCGAGCCTAACTTCGTTCGTCAAATGGAAAGGAGAGAGACAGGGATTAGGTTTGCACAGCGATTCGCCTCCCGACCGAGACGGACACCTTCCCGCTTGCTCAGACGTGGCAAATGCCGCTTATTGCCTGACTGACTATACATTGGACAACGGAGCCATTGCGATGGTACCGGGAAGCCATCGATATTGTCGACAGCCTCGCCCTGGTGAAGGAGAGAAGAATGCAGTTCCAGTCGAGGCGGAAGCTGGCTCGTTAATTGCCTGGCACGGGAATACGTGGCACGGAGCGTTTCCCAAGAAAACGGATGGTTTGCGCCTAAATGTCACAAGCTACCACTGTCATAGGAGACTCAAAACCCAAGAGGCCTATCAGTGGCGCGTGACTCAGGAAATGTTGGATCGCAACCCGACCGAGTTCGCACGACTCGTCGCCGCAGATGACCACATGGGATGGGATGAGCGAGGTCCCGATTACGCTCGCTCTCACAAATATCTTCCCGAGGAAGCGAAAAAGCAAATCCGAGAATTTCGAAGAAAGCAAGCAGAGGCACAGGCTCAAAAAGCAGAGAGTGCTGCTGCCGGATAGAGAAACCGATATTTCTTGATGTCTGTCGAGTGTTTCGTACTGGAGTTCTTAACGTTCTTCGAATCTCCAACTCAACCTGTAAACTAGGCCCGTAGTTGAACCACTAATTCTTAGTCAACACTCGCGAGATGTCGTTACTCACCTTCGACTATCAGCCGACGAGCACTAGATTTTCCGTAAATCTCAGGTGAATACATGGATTCGGCATGAGCTGGTCGTGACAAGAAATCTCCTGTAGCAATTACGCGAGCCGTCCATTGCATTTCGTGTTCCCCTGAATCCAGGAAGTCACTGACAAATCTGACCGACTCGTGTCTCAGTTCGCGTCTATAAAACCCTGTTCGCACAAAGCCCAGGGGCAACCAAACGTCACTGATTCTCTCTTGCAAGACATCGTTGAGCACATATTCCCCAAGCAAGTCGTCTATATTGGTCGTCGCTAGTCGAGGATCAACAGGCTCAAAAGCTCCCGGAACGGGATCATCGACTATGACAAAATCAAGGGGATCACGAATATCTAGCACGAGCCTCACACGTACAAGATCTCCTCTTTGCAGTTTGGAAGAATCGTCGATCTCATGCCATTCCTCTCCTTGCTTAATCCAATAACTCTTACTGATGTCAATTCCATGGTTTTGCGGTTGGTTGTTGGATTGGATTGGCTCGTATTGCAATGTGGCTCTGTAATAAAGTCGGGACTCGCCGCGTTGACTCAACACCAACTCTCCAGTCTTACCAAGATTCCTGCGATTTAGTGCAGTTTCGAACATTGCAAACTCCACGTTGGAATCACCTGTCGCTCGACGAACACGCGGAACATTTTGATTGCGCCTTCCCATCGCAACTTTCACAGAGATGTCCAACTCATCAATTTCCGTTTCCATAGCCGTTGTATATGCGGCAATGGCGTTGAGACAAAAGGCGGAAGGGTGTGGAACTGCGCGTGGTTTAGGCTTGTTCCATTCGTACACAGCACCGCGTACGAGAGAAGCAAGTCTCTCGTCGGAAATCAATGGTCTTCCGTTATCACGTGCTTGGACGAACGTTGAGATTGCACTGCAAGTCGTGCGCAGCATGCTGGAGAGCAAAACGTTACCATTCCTCACCACATCGTGCTGGATCATTGCCTTGTCGCCCGACACCGCAATGCTGTTTGCCAGCCGTGCTGCAAGTTCGTCAAGCAGCTCTCTAGGCGCGTCAACAGACAGTGCAGCTTGAAGAGTTTGTGTCAGAGCAAATGGACTTAGATTTTCATTTTCACGGAAGAAACTCTCGACTTTCTCAGTATCCCCTAAGCCGTGCTGAACGAGTGCATTCATAATCATCGCACGAAGGGATCTAGCTGTATCTCCAGAAATCTGACCGCGACTAGATTGCCCGTTCTCAAGTTGATTTTGGAGATATGCAAGCAACCCAGAAACTACTGCGTCTTGTATGTCGTGACCTTCGTCACCCATCCATTTCAGAGCTTGAGCTGTGTACGCCGATAAAAATGGGCTGGAGTAGCCTCCGCCATCGCTCCAATAATCAAACCCTCCCAAGCTCGTTTGATAGTCGGAAGCACTTCCCAATACGCTTTGCAAGTACTCATCCGCTTGAGGCCATTCGAGATCAAAATGTTTTTTCAATCCCCCATATTTGGCAGCAATTACAGCTTTGCTAAGCTGCTGTTCCCAACAATCATAGGGGTAGTCCTTGATTTGAGACAGTTTGTCATCTAACGATCGAATTAGCGATGGAGTCACGACTACTTTAAGGGAACCTGTGTCCTTCTTGACATCCCGAGGAAACTCAACCGGTTCAGCGACTTGGGAAGAAATAGACGTTCCATAAATTGAATGAATGGCAATTCGTTTGTCCGGTTGTACGGACAACGTTTGAACAACAGCATCTGAAAGTTCATCCGAAGTCACTGTAGCAAGGAGCCGAATCGATCCTCCGGATTGGGGTCGTTTGTTGGCACTGGGCGAAACTGTTTGAGGAAACGTAACTATCTTTCGTTCGTAGCTCTTGAGAGTGATCGAGTCTTCAAATGAGTTTGGATCGACATCGCCGGATGTTTCTATGGCTACTCTCACCGCTCGTTCCGAATCCGTGCGGTTCAAAACTGAGTAGCTGGCATCAAATATATCTGTATCCGTTATCTGATTGGGCAGTACAGGGTGGATTTCCAAGTCAAGACGCGTCTTGATGGACTTGTAGCCTCGACCAAACTGGTCGGCGGAATCTGCCGCAACCACAATAATTTTCCATTCGGTTAGACGATCTCCAACCTCAAAGTCAAAACTTGCCTCTCCTTCTTCATTAGTACGAAGTACAGGGATCCAGTGACTCAACAGTTCTGTGTTTTCTCGCGGCTTCTGGCGTGGCCCGTGGACAGCTCTCAGACCTGGTAAAAAAGAACCACTGACGAAATAACTGTAGCCTCGAGACAGAAGACCAAATCCTTGCACATCGAACTCGAATGTACTTGAGAGACCCAGTATTGGATCAAAGTGCTCAAGTCCTGCTTTAGACACTTCCAAGACACCTTGGTCCACTACAGCGACCGCGAATTCAACCGGTGACGTTAATTTAGAGCCGTCTCCCGTCCTAGCATTGACCGAGACTCTTACAGTCTCACCAGGTTCAAAAATATCCTTGTCGGCGTTTACCTCTATCTGTAGAGAGCGCTCCGGATCTAGAACACTCAAAAATACGTCATCGTCTATGGTGTCGGGATGGGTTGGACCTTGGTTTGATTCTTCCTCCTGTCTGGAGTGTTTAGGAAAATCGGGAACCATCGCAACCATATTCACTCTCACGCGAGGCCAATACTCCTTCTTAATGGGTATATCAACGGATTGAAGGTCTCCTTCCAATTCGACAACCCATTGATCGAGAATTCCTAATCGTTCGACAGTGACTAGTGCTTTGTTATTGGGAAAAGTGTGTTCAACTTCAATTTCTGCCACCTCTCCAACTCTGTACTCGTGCTCCCGCCAGTACGGATCTCTTCGATCTCGAATATTGAAAGAACCTCGACTTCCATCATAGACGGCGGTTTGTGGTTTCCCGCGAACAAAGAAATTTCGTCTCACGATTTGCTTGAGCTCTTTCTCGCTCTCAATGGATGCTGTGACGCGGTAATAACCAGATCTACCGGGCGTATATGCACACGACTTCGGCTGTGTATCTTCTTCAAGACCGCAATAATGTACATTCGTCCACCTTGACGAGTAACCCCGCCCTTCGTTCATTCGAGCAAACTCGATAGAAATCGGCAGGTCATCTCGAGGTCTTCCGCTAATGTCTGTTACAACCGCGTCCACGGACACAGGACTTCCCACTTCGTTTCGCCTTTCTTTGAGACGTATACCCAAAAAGCGGTCGCCAGTTCTAAATTGTGCGTGTTGATAGTCCCATACAAAGTCACCACGGTCACTTCGAACACCCGTAGAAACTTTCATGGTTCCATAGAAAAACTTGTCGAAGGCGATCTTTCTCGATACTTGGAACGCACCGTTCGAATCTGATTGTCCTTCCGCTGAAGGAGTATTCCCACCGGCTGAGTCCGCAAACTTGAAGCTCTTGGTTTGAGGGAATTCAGACACAAACCGCTTGGGCAAGAATTCCGTACGAACGGTTACAGCTGCAGAGGTAAAGGGTCCTCCTGATAGCAACTCCGTTCTCCCTCTGACCGTGACAGCATCTCGGTTTCTATAGGAATCAGAATTCAGTTTGCTTTCCAATCGAATTGTCGCGGGGATGAAATCGAGCACATCAACAGTGAGTGCAACCCAGTGCGAATCGTAGTATCCACGAGGCTTGCCATATTCTGCTTTAGCCAAATCAGGCAGCATCTCCCGAATTTCCGCAAGACTCTTTCCTCCATCTATTAAGACAATGAATTTCAAACTACCCAAAACATCTAGAGGCACTTGGAACCCGCCATGGAAGGAACCGAACTCGTTCAGTTCAATGCCATTTCTGTAGTCAACAAGCTCGCCTCTCGAGCCAACAACAACGAGGATGAATTTCAAGCCTTTGTTGACTTTGTCCAAGCCGTATCCTGTTTGTTTTCGTACATAAATCTTGTATTGCAGAGCATCACCTGGACTGTAGATTCCTTGTGCTGTGTGTCCCCACACTGAGAAGTGAGGTTCGTCATGAAATACACCTCTGTATTCAAGCTCGGCAAAAGCTTGCTCTAACGGCAGGATTGCAAAACCCTTTGGACCTGCAACCTTCAATGCATATTTGGAGTTGTATACATCCTCACAAATATGACGATAGCTTGGTCCGTAGTGTCCTGAGTATCCTCGGTCGATAAGAGGAAATCCACTGAGATCAGCTTTGCCCAGGAATGTGGCAATGCCTTCTTGATCCGTTTTTGTCTCCAGAATGGAGTGTCTTTGGTCGGTTTCTAGTTGGACAAGGTCGACTGTGGCATCCGAAACCACATCCCCTGTCTCTAAATCGGTCACCCATGCGATCGAAGATGTCAATCCCACTCTGGCTTGCAAGTTATAAGGAGTGAATTGACCATATATGCACGACTTGGGTGGGTTTTCGCCGATGTAGGAGTAAGCAATTGGCTCTGCTCTCGCAATAAACTCCCCATTTCGCATATGAAGCCAGTCTGAGATGTTCAGTGTTTCATTGCCAACGCGATCTACGAGTCCGCCGAAGTCGACCACCCTTTCCTGCTGAGTTAGTGAATTCTCTTCAGAATTGCGAACCTCCAATTCGATTTGTAACTTCTCAAGATTCGCGAACTCAATGGGTACTTCAAACTCTGAATCTATCTCCTGCACAGTTACAGGATTAAGACGTTCCAACCTAGGCTTGATGTGTCCTGTCCTAAAGGTGAGTGGGTTCTCAAGGGTCAATTCCCGTCCGAAGACATCAACCATTGATTTGGTGCCCGTTCCAATTGAGTATTCCGTGTTGCCGTTCAGTTGTAATCGGAAATCGATCTTGAAGTAGCCATTAGATGGAGTGGATAGCCACCTTTCATCTCTCAAATTTATGCGGACTAAGGAATCCCTGCCTCTACCAGCAGAAAAATTTCGTTCGAACCGAATCCTTTCCAAATTCGGTAGAGGTGTAACTTCAGGAAAATTTTCATCCACTGTGAGACTTACTGGAGATGTGAAGTACAATGTCAATCCTAGGTCAGGATCGCAGTTCTCCAGTATTTGTGGCTTGATTCCACTTTCGTTGGCTAGACTCTGTTCCACTTTGCCTTCGGTGTTCTTGCATCCCAATCCTGCCAATTCAAAGTCGCCTAGAGTTTCGAAAGACGCAAACTGAGTTGGTTCTTTCGTCGATTCCGATGCGAAGATGGACTTTGCACCTGAACCTAGAAACAAATCGTACGTGGAATCAGCCTGTAGTTCCCTTACTGGTTCGACATACCAACGCCTTGTGGCGACGTCCTTAGAGCTCTCTTTGTCCTCTAGTCCGATTCCTCCATCAGACAAAATCGAAACAAAGTCTTTAACGTCCTCATCTGACATGAGATTCCACTTACCGCCTTCGCCTTGCGAGTAGAAATCCGTCTGCATTCGACCAAGACGAGACAAATACACAGCACGAATTCCAATTTCTTCTGAACTATCTTGATTGTGAATCCGAACCGTCTTGAGAACCGTGTCTAACGACACTGGTCGAGAGAACCACAAACCGGTGATTGGCTGAGTGAGACTTCTCCAATGGGATGTCTCTGCTTCTACATGCAGTAGAGCTGTCTTGAATGTGTATTCACGGCTTGTTCCAAGAACCGATCCGTCGAGTGACTTTGCTGTCTGCAAGACTTTGATGGCATATGTCGTTTCCGCTTCGAGATCATCGTCAAGAAAGCATGTATATTCGTTGGTCTCAAAGGCTCTCCACGCACACCGAACACCGGGAGTTACTTCAACGGGTATTTCTCCCGAGAAGCCCTCGAGAGAACGTCCCAAAGCCACCATTGGTTTATTGAACTCGACCGTGATTCGCCCAAACGTAGTTGAGACTCCATCACCAGATGGAGTAACACTGACGACCTCCAGCGGAGTCTCAATTGCTTCCTCAGCTACTCCAGTTAGCGCGTACAACAGGAATCCGCAGAGAATGGAGAGGTTGAAGCTACGATTCATGAATCTACTCGCATCTCTAGTACTAATGGGAAATTTGCGTGGAAAGAGTGTCGGATATCAGATCACTACGACTACTTCGCGATTGCCGTAACTCTTCGAAGTCGGGAGTTTCCATAGATTTCCGGTGAGTACATAGCTTCAGCATGTGCTGGGCGGGCAATGAAATCGCCGGTAGAAATCACGCGACCCGACCAATAGAGCCGGTAACGGCCCGAAGGCAGAAAGTCGCTTGCAAATCTAACGTTTTCGTTGCGTATTTGGCGATTGTAGAAACCCCAGCGAGATGAACCCAAGATATTCCAATCCGCCTTGATGTCGCCAGGTATCAGTTTGCCGAATATATCAAGTGAAGGCCGGACTTCACGGACATTGGTCTTGGCTAGACGCAAGTTAATGGGTTTCAGGAATCCTGGAACGGGATCATCGACAATCACGAAATCGCGCTGGTCGCGTATATCAAGGTAGAGACCAACATGAACAACATCACCCATTTGCACTGTACGAGAGTCGGCCAGTTCCTCCCACCCATTGCCATTCTTTACCCAATAGGACTTTCTTACGTCTATGCCAAGGTTCTCCCTTTTAGTTTGTATGGCTGTAGATTCGTACTTAAGCGTTGCTTTGTAGTAGATCCTTGAGTTCCCGACTTTTCGAAGAAACAGTTCCGCTGGCTTGCCGACGTAGTTTGGTCCCAAATTGGTAGAAAACATAGTCGAACGATCGTCTTCGAGTGAATTTGAAAAACGTTCGAAATGAACCTGACCCACAGATTCGTCCATTGCCATCTGGATTTCAATCGCGATGTCATCGGTATAGGTTTCAAAGTTTTCAACATACTCTATGACGGCACTCAAGCAAAAAGCGGACTCGTGCGGATTGGCTCTAGACCCTTGGCGATTCCATTCAAAGAGTATTCCACGGACCAATGCAGCCAGTTTTTCTTCAGACACTAGCTGCTTTCCTGCCCTACTAGCTCGAACAAGTGCGGAAACTGCGCTGCATGTCGTCTTTAGCGTGCTGGACAGCGAATAGTTTCGACTTCCCGCTGAGTCGTGATGTATGAGTGCCCTGTCGCCTTCGACCCCTATTGCGTTGTTCAGCCTAGTCGCCATAGGTGCGAGTTTCTCTTTGGACGCGTCTAGTTGCACTGCAGCTTCGAGCGTTTGTGCTGTGGCAAAGAGATTGGCATCACTACCCTCTTCGTACAGTCTCGACACCAGTTTCCAATTCCCGCGCTTGTGCTGCACCAAAGCATTTGCCACGGTCAGCACCAATGAGGACCCAATCGTCTTGTCCCATCGCAGATGGTCAGGAAGCAGAAACAGGCCTTGATTTTCAAGATAATCAAGTAAATTTGATAGGACGGTGGGTGGAATCTCATGTCCCGCATCAGACAACCATGAAAACGCCAATGCCGTATATGCTGAAAGGTAAGGATCCGTGTTTTCGGGTTGACTGCTCCAATAACCGAAACCTCCACTGCTGGCCTGAAAGTCGACGGCGGAATACAAGACATCTCGGATGTAATTGTTTGCACCCTTCCAATTGACATTCATGCGTTCTTTCAGTCTGGAGTATTGAGCCGCAACTACTGCGGAACTCAATCTTTGTTCCCAACATTGATAGGGGTAGTCTCGCACCTGTGCTATCCGCTCTTCCACGGCATTGATCAGAGTAGGTGTGACGAGAACACTTAATGATCCTGTTCCATCTTTGATGTCATGGGGAAACTCTACGTTCTCCGACACTGCTTCTTCGGTCGACGTGCCGTAAATCGAACTTACAAAATACCTCTTACTAGGATGGACAGGCACGAACTGCTCGAGAGAATCGACAAACTCATCCGAAGAAGCCGTCGCGAGAAGCCGAATCGAACCAACGAAGGTTGCTTCTCCTTTTTTAAGTTCAGTTTTGGTCAGTGCAGATATAACTTTGCGTTCAAACGGTTCAAGGGCAATCAATTCGGTGTGGGAATAAGGCTCAACGTCTCCTGTCGCTCTTATCTCGACTGAAACTTTGCGAGTAGAATCTGTTCGGTTCAATATGGAAAAACTTGAATCAAACACGTCTCCATCCGTGACCAGATTCGGCAGAACCGGGCGTATCTCAATTCCGAGGTTTGTCCTGATGGACTTTTCAGCCAGGCCAAACAATTCCGAGGGCGTAGCGGCGATTACAATAATCTTCCATTCCGTTAATCTGTCCCCCACTTCAAACTCGAACATCGCCGTTCCGTCGCTGCCAACTTCTATGTCGGGCAGCCATAAGCTTGTGAGGTCCTCGTTTGACCGCGGATTCCTTTCATTCCTTTCGCCGTCCGTCGGACCCCTCATATAGCTCATATTCCACTCGTTTGATAGCATCCAATATGCCCTGACATCCATGTCTCGATCGATCAAAAGACCTCGAACCGGATCATAGTGCTTCATTCCAGCTCGCGACATCTCAAGCACACCTTGATCTACAACTGCGACCGACAGTTCTGTCGGTGTCGGATTGTCAGTCAAAGAAACACTCGATATCGCCACTCTTACCTGTACTAGATCTCCTGGCTTATATACCTCCTTGTCAGTGTCAATTTCCACAACCAATGGCTGAATCGAATTCGTTACTTGTAGCTTTGTGGACAGAGTCCACGAGTTTGGAAACTCTTCTCGGTCGGCTGCAGTAACCAACGCGTTTGGTTTTTCTAAAGAATTTGCCGTTACCACCGTAGCCGTTACGCGAACAATGGGAGCGTAGTCTTGGTGTATAGGAATGTCGATAACATCGAGTGAGCCAGTTAGATCAATGACCCAGTGTTCGAAGATGCCAAGTCGTTCAACTGTAACCAAGGCTACTGAGCCGGGGAATGTATGTTCGATCATCAGCGAAGCAATCTCGCCGCCCTTATACTCTCGACTCTCTATCTCACTCCTATTTGAAAGTCGTACGTACTCAAATTGATCGTCGTGTCTATACGATTGTCCAGTTACGTAGATTCTTTGAACCGCTTCTTGAGTCATATCGCTAGGGGATCGAATAGTAGCGACCGCATGGTACAACCCTGATTGTTTTGGAATCATCGTGCACGAGCTGGATTCATCACCCACTGCTAGTTCACAGGAATGGACCAAGTTTCTGGCTTCTCGTCCGTAGTTTCCTTCAGCCGAGACGCGAAAGTACCTCATAGTGATTGGTAGATCGTTTTTGGGCTCGCCTTCCGGCCCCACCACAATGGCTTCAACAGTTACTGGTTCGCCTATATTCGCTTTTGTTCCGTCGTGGTAGACACCTACGATCCTATTTGCACCTCGATATTTGACCCGTTCAAAATCCCAAATTACTTCCCCACCGTCCTCCTGCACACCGAGAGAAACCGTCAATGTTCCATAAAGAACTGTATTCAGGTCCAAGTGGAGAGACGCTCGAAACTCGCCTTTTTTGTCCGTCCTATCACTGTCGGTCTGAAAGTCGTCAAACTCCCACGAGGGACGCCACCCCTTGGACGACGGAAACGTGAATTTCTTGGATTGTGGGTGTTGAGAGAAGAATCTCTCTTCTCTCAAAGAAGCTTCGATTGACACCGGTGCATTGTCAAACGGACCGCCTGAAATGAACTCAGATCGACTCTCTATTTCGAGCTCGTCACCGCGGTTGTATGCTGCCTTGTTGAGCGTGTTGGTCACACGGATGGTAGCCGGGTCGAAATCCAACACTTCAACCTCGAATGCTTTCCAAGCCTCGTGCCCAAACCGCAAGAATCCAGATTCTGTATTCCAAATAGTCTCGAGGTCTTCTCCATTGTCGACTAGAACAACAAAATTCAAATTTCCGACTGTAGATTTGGGAATCTTGAACTCTCCGTGAAACGCACCGACGTCGTTCAGTTCAATGCCGCTCTCGTGATAGACCAACCCTTCCCCTTGTACAGATACGATCAGGTGATAGCGAAGACTCTTGACTGTCCGCAAACCCTCATCGGTTTGCTCACGCACATATATCTTGAATTGGACGTTCTGACCCGACCGATAGATTCCTTGCGCCGTATGGCCCCAAACTGACAGGTGCAGATCTTGGGGTGTACCGAATCTCCAGTCGTGGATATAGGTGTACCAATTCAACGGCAGAATCGAAAACCCTTCATTCTCTTCAAACCACAGACCGTAGTCAGATTTGAAAAACTCCAGACATTTTGCATCCTTAAACTCCTCATTGAAGAACTGAGGACTATCTCCATCGTCGACAATCGGCAATTCGTTTCTTCCAGGTAAGATCGCAATTCCCTGACCGTCAGTCGAGACCTTTGAAATCGTGGTGTTTTCAGAGCCTGACGATCTAACTAACGAAACAGGGACATCCGGAACCACTTTTCCGGTCTTGAGGTCTGTTATCCAAACGATAGAAGACAAGTGTCCCATTCGCGCCCAAACGTTGTACGAAGTTACCTGTCCCACAATGCAGCTCGCCTCTGGGTCATTGCCAAAACGGCGAATTGCCCTCGGTTCCAAGACTGCGACGAAAGGAGTCTTTTGCTCGACCAGCAATTTGCTCAAATCTAAGGTGGTTGGAACTAATTGATCCGTGGCTACATCTAGATTCTGCCTCTGTTCCTTCACTGACCAATCAGACCCTCTTGCTAGCGGGTTGAACAAGCTCAGATGCAGATCTCGCAGATTCGCAACTGCAATGGGAAGCTCGGCATTCGCTCTCTCGTCAATCAAAGCCACTGAAGGGCCGTGAAGTTTGGGTTTGAGACGTCCTGTACGAAATTCAATTTCAGAAAGTGTTGATAGCTTGCGTCCAAACGCGTCGCGAATTGGATTGGATCCAACGCTAATCCGATAGGTCGTATTCCCATGCAAACGGTATCCTAAATGAATCTTGCTGTAGTTATCATCCTGAGCAAAAAGCCGTTTTCTCCAACTGAAATCGTAACGGGGAACGAAAACTAAATCTTTTCTCTCATGGAATTGAAAACCGCTAGCAGAATGACGTGCTTCGACATACAACGATCGGTCGGAATTTGTGGGCTTTGGCGTTATAGGCAAACCGGAACGAAATTCCCGAGAAACCGGTGGCGCAGTAAACAATAGTGTGATTCCTTCGTCGGGGTCGCATCCACGTAACTGATTCCGGTCTGTCTTGCTTCCATCAATAAGCTGTTTTTCGAACATTCCCTGTGTGTTGATGCACTCCAATCCAATGAAATCAAAATTTGGGTATACCTCGAAGCGAGCAATGTGCATTGATTCGCTCGTAGGATCGGAAGCAAAAATCGATCGCGCTCCCTTTTCAACCTCGATGTCGTAGGAAGAATTAACTACCAACGGGCTCGAGGCTTCGACATTCCAGACCTTCGAGGCAAACTCTCGGTTGCCCATTGCGTATCGGTTGAGGTTAATGCCCTCACCCTCAAGAGATGCTTGAATCTCCTCCGTATCTGTAGCGCTTGCTTGACTCCAGGAACCGTCTTCATTAAGGATGAAATATCGGCTGTCGTTCGTCAGCCAGTTTCTTCGCCTCGGTTCGGCAACCGCCCTAATTTGATGATTTTTATTTGTATGTATATTTTGAATTTGGACTTTCTTGAGCACGGTCCCCAGTGACATTGGCTGTGTAAAAGTCACCGTGAAAATCGGCTGGGTTGGACTTCTCCAAAAATCGTACCTGCCGTGTACTCCTAGAGATAAAGTTCGAAACGTATATTCGATTGGATTTTCTAGTTTTGAACCATCGAGCGATTCGAATGATGTACCGATGGAGACAACGTATGTAGTCGTGTCTCTCAAATAGTCACGATGTGTGCATGTAAGCTGACTCGTAGTAGTCCATCGCCAATCACAGAAAAGCGATGGTTTGATTTCAACAGGAACGTCCCGTAGGTCCTTGTCAGTATGACCGAATGCAACCATTTTCTTGTTAAACTCAATGATGATTTCGCCACGAGTAGTCGGTACTTCCTCACCCAATGGAGTAACACTAACAATTCGTAGCTGATCACCCCCATTCTCACACCATGCCGCCGACCCAGATAGGAGTAGAGACAAAATACAAAAGAAACGAAACTTACAAACCATCTATCTTTCCTAGCAATACCAGCAAGATTGCTCTTCTACTGAATGTAGCATAATTTGCTGGCTGTTCCAGCTGTCTTCTCGTTTTATTTGGGAACAGTGAGACTGTCAATCAAAAAACACTACACAGTCGAGATTCCCTATTTGCCAAAAACTCACCCAGGTTTTTCGAAGCCACATGTTCCGTTTTCTAATTCAAAGATACATGGATTCTTCGAGACCGTGAGTTGCCATAGACTTCTGGTGAATACATCGCTTCTGCGTGTGCAGGCCGGGCAAGGAATTCGCCTGTAGAAATCACACGCCCTGCCCAATTCAGTCGATATTGACCTGTCGGCAGGAAGTCGCTTGCAAACCTAACGCTATGGTTGCCAATTTCGCGGTTGTAGAAACCCCAACGAGAGGTGCCCAACGCATAAATGTCGTCTAGATCTAAGATTTTCGTGGGGAGAGGTGTTCTGTCTCTTTCTGCCAGTCGCAATTCTCGTCTGTTGGTCTTTGCCAAGCGTAGGTTGATCGGTTGCAAGAATCCTGGTACAGGATCATCGACGATCACAAAATCACGTTGGTCTCGAATGTCAAGATAGAGTTCAACACGGACAACATCTCCTCTTCGTAACTGATGGGAGTCCTCCAATTCCACCCATTGGTCTTCATGCATGATCCAGTAAGTCTTACTGATGTCGATTCCAAAATTCTCTCCTTCGGTCTGAACTTCGGTCGGTTCGTATTGCAACGTCGCCTTGTAGTAGAACCTGGAATCTCCAGCTTGCTGCAGCTCCAAATCTCCGGGCAATCCGACAAACTCCGGCTTTAGCGAGGTTGAAAATGTGAAAGATCGGTTACTTCCATTCATCTGTGTCGGTTGTTCGAACTGCGATTGACTTGATTGTCCTTCCAAGATCAGCTTGACGTCGACTGCAAAATCATCCTCAACAGTCTCCATTGCTTCCGCATACTCCGCTATCGCGCCCAAGCAGAACGAAGACTGATGTGGATTGGTCTTGAGTTTTTGGTGATTCCATTCGAATAGAACTCCTCGAACCAGTTCCGCAAGTTTCTCATCTGAAATAAGCTCTTTCCCACGGTTGCGGCCACTAACAAATGCGGAAATCGCACTGCAAGTGGTTTTCAAAGTGCTCGAAAGCATGAAGTTTCGTCCATTTACCGCTCCGTGATGAATCAGCGCACTGTCACCGGAGACTCCTATGCTACTCGTCAATCTTGTTACTAGAGGCGAAACAAATTCCTTTGGAGCCTCTAACGAAATGGCGGCTTCGAGAGTCTGAGCGATTGAGAACAAATTAGGGTTCTGGTTCTCTTCATAGAGCTTCTTCACTAGATCCAAGTCCCCTTTACCATGTTGAACGAGAGCGTTGACCAGCATCAGTCTCATTGAAGGAACAACAGACTTGTTCCTGCTTAGGTAATCAGGGATACGGTAAACGGTATATTCCTCAAGATATTCAAGCAGTTTCTGCATGACTTTCTCGGGGACTTGATAGCCGGCATCCATTAGCCACCTGAACGCTAGCGCCGTGTAGGCCGATAGGTACAGATCAGAGTGACTGGACTCTCCCATCCAGTAGCCAAACCCTCCCAAATTGGGAGATTGATATTCGACGGCGGATTGCAGTACACCTTCAATGTATTGACCCGCACTCTCCCAATCTACATTCATGTGCTGTTTCAATCGGGAATACTGAGCCGCAACAATCGCCGAACTGAGTTTTTGCTCCCAACATTGATACGGGTAGTCGCGTACCTGAGCTACACGATCTTCAACTGTACCGATCAATGAAGGTGTAACTTGAACCTCTAGATAGCCGGTACCATCTGTAATGTCCTGGGGAAACTCAATTGGTTCCGAAACCGTCTTCTTAGTCGATGTGCCATAGAGCGAACTAACGAAATAGGGTCTCCTTGGATGTACGGGAACCTCTTGCTCTAGTGCATCGGAATCTTTGCCGGCAGAAGCGGTCGCCAGAAACCTGACCTTGCCTCGTTGTGCATCTTTCTCATGTGACAATCGAGCTAGTGTTCTTGCTGACACTAGCCTTCGTTCAAATGGCTCCAACGAAATCGATTCGGAGTGCAAATACGGTTCAACATCGCCTTGTGCTTCAATCTCGACCGAAACTACTCGCTTCGAATCCGTTCTATTCAATACAGAAAAACTGGCATCGAAGGCATCTCCGTCTGTTACCAAATTCGGCAAAACCGGACGGACTTCAACTCCAAGATTTGTCTTGATGGATTTCTGACCCAGACCAAAATGTTCTGTCGTTGATGCAGCAACAACAATGATGTTCCATTCCGTAAGCCTGTCTCCAATTTTGAACTCAAAAGTCGCCTCTCCGTCATCATCTGTCTCGACATTCGGCATCCACAGACTTGTGAGATCTTTGTTGGATCTTGGACCCTGATCAAATCCTTCTCTTGCAATGTAGCTACCGCTTATGACCCAATTGCCTTCACGTAGTAACCAGTAGCCTTCAACATCGATGTCCATGGTTTCCAAGAGCCCTTGAATGGGGTCGAAATGGTCAATTCCCCTCTCAGACACTTCAAGTACGCCTTGATCCACGACGGCAACTGCCAATTCAGTAGCAGGAGGAGTTCGAGTTTCGGTTCGAGAATCTTGATTGACATTGACCGAAACCCTAACGAATTCTCCAGGTTCATAGATCTCTTTGTCTGTGGACACTTGAACATTCAACTGCCGAGTTGGATCCTTAACTCTGAGGCGTACAGCCCGCCGCCATGAATTCGGAAATGTCTGCTGATCGCTTTCGGCGACTAACGTTCCAGGCTTGTTGACGGAATTCGCAGTTGCGACCGTAACCATCACTCGGACGATGGGGGCGTAGTCCTGTCTAATGGGAATGTCAATTACATCGTGAGTTCCTTCCAATTCAGTAACCCACTGGTCGAGAATGCCCAGCCTCTCAACGGTAACCAGCGCCATCGACCCGGGCACTGAGTGTTCCACCACAAGAGATGCGAACTCTCCCGCTTGAAATAGTCGGTCTTCCAGTTCATGGTTATTCACAAAGTGCACATAGTCCTGCTCCCTAGCCGCAATTTCCCTCGCACGACCTTGAACATAGATTCTCTTGCTCGCCTCCTGAATACGTCCGTCAGAAGTTTCAATCGTCGCAATTGCACGATATGAGCCCTGGCGCGTCGGTGTCATTGTGCAAGCTCTAGATGTGTTCTCAACGCTTAGTTCACACGAATGGACCAAGATTTCTTGTCGTGCGTCTTGTATATCTGAGGAGTCGATCCGAACAAACTTAATTACGACGCGTCGATCGTTTGTTGGTACACCTTCAGGATTCACGACAACAGTGTCCACCGAAACAGATTCATCTATACGAGGTTGCTCTCCGTTGAAGCGAATCCCAACAAATCTATCGGTGCTTCGATACTTGGCCGATGCGCTGTCCCAAATAACGTTTCCGCCGTCTTCCTGAACACCTAGCGAAACATGGATGGATCCGTAGTGAACATCAATAACTTCTAGCTCTAAAGACGCTTTGAGTATTCCTCCAGCATCTGTCGCACCACTTTCGGTTTCAAAATCATTGAGTGTCCACCTGTGACGGTCCCTCGATGACGTTACAAAAGTGTAGCCCTCCGTTTCGAGGTGTTCCGACACAAAACTCTCTGACAACAGCCTGGTCTCGATTAAGAACGGTGCATTGGAGAAAGGTCCTCCAGATATGAGGTCAACTCGCCCCGTGACATCCAACATGTCCCCAAGCTCAAACACTTCTTTTCCAAGCGAATGCTCAACTCGAATCGTCGCTGGATCGAAATCGAGAACATCGACCTCAAAAGCTTCCCAGTGCTGGATGTCGTCATAATTCAGCGATCCGTCCTCTGCATCCAACATTGAAGCTAAGCTCTCGCCGTTATCTACCATTACAAGAAAGCGCAAAGTTCCTTCGTTTCCAAGAATAGTTTCGGGTACAGTGAATTCCCCATGGAATGTTCCAAACTGGCTGAGTTCAATGTCGTTTTCGTGATACGCCACATTGTCGTAGCGTTTCGTAACTACAAGCCGAAAGCGGCGATTCTTATCGACTCGCAATCCTTCGTCAGTCTGCTCTCTAACGAAAATCTTGTATTGGATTACTTGTCCAGGCCTATACAGCCCTTGAGCAGTATGACCCCAAACTGATAGGTGCGGAGAACCTTGAGATCTTGAGCGTGAAGGGCTCCCAAGACTGAAAGCAAGCGGTAGGGCTGACGAACCTTGGGGTCCATCCACCCAAAGAGTGTGATTGGCCGCAAACGGAGTTTGACAATCCAGATCATCGAATACATCGGAAGGCGTTGACAACGCTCTGTCAGGACTGCCTATTGAAAAGATCGCCTTTCCCGGTAGCGAAGCAATCCCCCACTTGTTCGTGGGGACTTCTGCCAACACTGTGCTGGAGGAATCATCTGTTTCTATGAGAGCAACGGACGCATCAGGAACTACCTGGCCCGTTTCAAGATTAGTTACCCAAGCAACGGATGAAGTTTGCCCGATTCGGGCATGCACGTGATATGGAGTAACTTGTCCAAAAATGCAACTGACCTCGGGGTCGCTACCATGTTTCTCGAGTGCAGTTGGCTCGAGCGCAAGAGCGAACTGGCCCGTCCTGCTCGACAACCACTCTCCTATGCCTAAAGTGGTCGATACGACTTGATTGGCTGCCAGTTTAAGCCTTTCTTTTTTGTTTGTTACAGACCATCCACGTTTCGAATTCCGTTGAGTAGCCAACCTTACACGGAGTTCCTGGACGTTTGCGACGTCGATTGGTAGCTTCCCATCCGAATCTGTGTTTAACACTAGCCAAGCAGGTTCAATTTGAAGCTTTGGCTTCATGTGTCCGGTACGAAACTTGACAGTTGAGTTACTGCGCAGTCTTCTACCAAACACATCTGATAGAAGCCCAAAACCGACTCTTAGCTCATAAGCAGTATCGCCTTGAAGTTCGTAGCCCAGTCTGACCTTATGGAGATCATCATCAGTTGCGAATTGTTTGTTATTTCCAGTTAATTCGGTACGAGATATGCGCACAAGCGTTCCGTTCTTGGATGAGTAGTACCTAGCTCTCGCCAAATTTCTACCGTCTTTGGGTCGGGGCGATAGTGGAGATCTGTACTTGACGTCATAAGGCTTCGCTGGTACCGTGAACATCAATGTAATGCCTTCATCAGGATCGCATCCGGTAAATTTCTCTCGACTTGCTTGAGTATTTCTGATTAGGTGCTGTTTGAATTCGCCGTTTGTATCCAGGCACTCCAAACCCAGAAACTCAAAATCCGGGTAGACCTTAAATCGAGAAATGTGCATTGGTCGCGTTGTTGGCTCAGTCGCGAATATCGACGCAACATCTGAGTCAACTTCCAAGTCGTATGTGGTATTGGGGTCGAGATTCGAGTGGGGTTCCAAGTACCAGGACTTCGTTGCAAAATCAACGTTCTCTTTTGAATACCTCTCGCGATCAATTCCCTGTCCCTTTAGAGATTGAAGCAGATTCTCCCTTTCGCTCTCACTTGCTTCGGTCCAATGACCGCTTTCTTCCTGGAGATAGAAATTGGATGTGTTCTGTTCCCACCGTAACATGCCAGGTCCGGCAATGTTGACCGCCCTTACCTCCAATAGCTCAGATGTCTTTAGGTCTCGAATGTGTACTTTCTGCAACATTGTGCTCAGTCGCATAGGCTGTGAAAAGCTCACATAGAAAATAGGTCGCGTAGCACTACGCCAATAGGTGTTCCTTCCATACACTCCCAGCGATGCGGTTCGAAACGAAAATTGCCGTTTCGAGACAAGACTCGAACCGTCCAAGGCTGAAAAGGACGACCCAATGGACACGACATACGAAGTGGTGTACTTCAAGAAATCACTGTGTGTGCAGGTGAGTTGGTTGGGGCTGGTCCATCGCCACGTGCATTGGAGTTCTGGGGTGATTTCTACCGGTACGTCTGACAGGTCCTTGTCGGTTTGGCCGAAAGCAACCATGTTTTTGTTGAACTCGATGATGACTTCGCCCCGAGATATGGGGACCTCGACGCCAGAAGGAGTCACGCTAACCACTTCCAATTCTTCGACCTGTTCGTTCCCGAACACAAGAGTGCAAACGAGAAGAATTGCGCCAAATGCTAAAGCTTGAATCTTAGAAATCATTTGAAACACTGGACTGCAGAACTGAAGTTGGACCTTGGTTGAATGTAGCACAAAACAGGTGTCCGAAATCAAGAATCAACTGAGTTTGGAGACGCATTCCAAATCAACCTCCTATGTAGTTCGGATTGAGTCTCGTTGGCTGTTATGTTCCCTCGGTCTCTCGCCATATCCAAGGGGCAGTAGGCTCTATTTCGCGCCACAAACCAAGTTTTCGATCCTTGGCATATTCCTCGGCCAAATCGAATTCAGCAGCGTCGGAATCTTCTTCAACTATCGACCAAGCGTGTCCCTCCATCAACAAGTGAACGTTGAGATTAGATGGCTCGTGGCCTACGACGAAGACTTTTACGAGTTTCCTGCCTGCTTTGTTGGTTTCCTTAACTTCCAGCACGATAATGCGCGATTCCACGACACTCTCCAAGTACTCCTTGGCTTTTTGAGCATGAAATTGCTTTCGCGGTACTACTTCAGGTGCGTCGATGCCCCATAGATCCACTTCGTAGCGTTCCGCAGACTTGCACTCGCCTTCAATCTTTGGACAGAACACAATCGTGTCTCCGTCGACCACCTCGTGTACAGTACCTTTCATAAAGTCCTCTTCTTCGGAATGTGCCGCAAAAGTCACAAGCATGCAAAGAATTCCGAAAAAAGAAAGTACTGTTCTCATGTAACGTCTCAATCTAGTTGAATCGCGGTGAAGTCGTTCAGAATCTGCCGAACATCTTGAGCAAATGTGTTCTCATCATTAGAGTCATTTCCACAGATTTCCAGCGCAAAGTCCACAATGTCTCCCTCTTTGAATCCCAACTTTGCCCTAAAGTTCGCCCCAAACTCCAAAAGCACTCGAGCGACGTCTGTTTCGCCAGTACTGAGAGCTCCACTGAGAGCTGTTCCATTCTTGCTGTCTCGTCGGGCATCCACGTCAGATCCCGCAATCAGCAGCACTCGTGCGGTCTTGGCCGCGTTCGGACGGTTTCCTGGGTAGTCGATCAATTTGATGAGCAAGGTGGCATTTGAATCGTCTCGGTACTTCGCCAGATTGGGATGCCTTATTAGGTGTGCGCGTAGTTCGTGATAGTCACCGGATTCGATCAGTTCCAATGCTCGAACAACTTCGGGGTCAAGTCTATTCATAACTCATGGCGATTTTAGCGAGCCAACTACTAGTGAGAGAGCCGTTGCTGCATCGATTTCTTGAGCAACCCAAACGTTTGGCTGCTCGCGCATACGAGTTGTACGTTGGTCACAAACCGTCATGCCTCTTGTTAGAGTGCCACTCAATTCAACGTGTACCGACAATTCCTCGAAACCAAAGATCGACGGATGAGTTACAGCCAGCACTGCACAAGGATCATGCAACGCTGCGAAACGTCTTCCGTTTAGAGATTCCATTCTGTCAAGCAGGAATTTCAACATCGGAGTTACAAACTTTGCCAGATCACTATCAATTCCGTGCAACTCCTTGACTGTCTCATCTGATGTCAGAAACTGATGGGTGAGGTTGAGCCCGCACATGCGGATGTCTGCGCCGGACTCAAAGACGATTGCCGCTGCTTCGGGGTCAGCATACACATTGAATTCTGCAGTGGGTGTGATGTTTCCATGAGTGGTGCTACCGCCCATCATTGAGATTCCGCGAATTCGTTCGACCCAGTCTGGATCGCGTTGAATCGCAGTTGCTAAATTGGTCAATGGTCCTAGTGCTACGATCCAATCTTCGGGAGATGCTTCTTCAAGCAAGAAATCGACACCGCCTTTCTCTTCTGATACACGGCGTTGTTCAATTCGTACCACACCACCAAGTCCATTAGAGCCGTGAACGTGTTCTGAATGGACCGGCTCGGATTCGAGGGGTTTTGACGACCCGCGATAGACAGGTGTGTTGACTTGCAATAACTCTGTGGCAAGTAGTGCATTCCAAGTGGTTGTTGCAACTGGCACATTTCCACTAACCGTAACAATACCTTTGACATTGGCGACATGGTGTGCAAGTAATATCGCTACCATGTCATCCACGCCAGGATCACAATCGATAATCAACGATTCCATCTTCGGGCTTTAGATCAAGACGAATGAAGTGGAAGCCATACTACTAGGTGAGTTCTCACTTATAAGCAAACAATAACGAGGCAACAGACATGTCGAGTCGGACTCTTTCTTTAAACGAGAACATCTACGAGTACCTCCTTCAAAACATCCGACCAGAATCCGATGCAATGCGAGAACTTCGCGAAGTCACACATGCAAAGCTAAGAATGCATGTAATGCAGGTTTCTCCAGAACAGGCAGCCTTCATGGCTCTGCTCTGCCGCCTGATGAACGCAAAGAAAACAATTGAAGTCGGAACTTTCACTGGCTATAGCGCACTTGCGGTTGCGGAAGTTTTACCAGAAGGTGGAACAGTTGTTGCTTGTGACATTTCAAAGGAATGGACCGACATTGGAAGAGAGTATTGGGAACAGGCAGGTGTTGCGGACAAGATTGATCTTCGACTTGGACCGGCAGGAGATACGCTCGACGGATTGATTTCCAATGGATTACAACGATCGTTTGATTTTGCATTTATCGACGCGGACAAGTCGAATTACGACGACTACTATGAGAAATGCCTCGTTCTTCTACGTCAAGGAGGTACGATCGCGATTGACAACGTTCTTTGGGGAGGACGCACAGCTGATCCATCAGTAATCGACATTGACACTGTAGCTTTGCGTGAGTTGAATAAGAAAATCTCATTCGATGAAAGGGTCTTCTCCACTATGCTCCCGATTGGTGATGGTTTGACATTGGCACAAAAGCTGTAGTAAGAGTGATCGGTCTGCAGCCGGTGTAGATTGCAGGTCTATGAGCCACAGAAAGCGTTGATTGTCAACAAAAAATCTCGACACTCGACGAATTGAAATAGCCTTGACAAAAAAGAGACTCCATTGCAACAAATCATCTACCGTGTATCTCGCTGAATGATCTATTGTCGAAAACAATGCCTGAGAAAACATACAAAATCCAGCGCGTTCTAGTCGGCGCAACCGTAGTTCTCGCATTCTGCGTGGTGGTCGTCGGTGCATACACTCGTTTAGTGGATGCAGGTCTTGGGTGCCCAGACTGGCCGGGATGCTACGGAATGTTCACCGTGCCCGAAACCGAGTCGGAAACATCTCGAGCTGAGCAGCTCTACCCTGAATTTCCCGTGGATCAAGCAAAGGCGTGGACCGAAATGTTCCACCGCTACATAGCGACTTTTCTGGGAATTGTGGTGATCGGAATAGTTGTCGTTGCGTGGAGGGGCAAAATGCCACCTACTCTTCCCGTCACGCTGCTTGCTCTCGTAATCGTGCAGGGAGCGTTTGGGGCCTGGACGGTAACGTTGAAGCTCTGGCCCCAAGTAGTTACTGCGCACTTGCTCGGTGGCTTCTGTACATTGGCTCTTCTTTGGTTCTATTTCTTGAAACTAGATGGTGTAACTATTCCAACGGTGAGTCCAAGATTGCGTACTCACTTGTGGGTCTTTTTTGCTTTTGTTGTTCTGCAAGTCGCACTCGGCGGATGGACTAGTTCGAACTACGCCGCTCTAGCATGTCCCGAATTTCCGTATTGTCATGGGACTTTGTTTCCTACCGCAGACTTCCTCGCGGGGTTCAATATCTTTCAAGACATTGGTCCGAACTACCTTGGAGGGGAACTATCCAATGACGCCCGAATAGCTATACAAATGGCACACCGGTGGGGGGCATACCTGGTAATGTTTATTGGTTTAGCACTGCTATTTCGTCTGGATCTGATCCCAAGAACAATTCTCGGTGCAATTCTTGTGACTCAGTTCTGCTTAGGGGTCTTAAACGTCGTACTTTCACTGCCCTTGGTACTAGCGGTACTTCACAATGCTGGGGCCGCAATCTTGCTACTCATTGTCGTAACTTTCTTGGTCGGTGCGAAACCAAGTCGTACAAACAATGCTTGAATTGTGCTGCAGCGGTAGGAAAGGGCTACACAAATTGGGAGAAATTTCCTTCGAGTTGTTTCAAATCGAGGCCGTGAGACAGAATTCTGAAGTAATTAGTATGGTCCAGCGTGGTGGCTCTAGTTTTGTGTCCAGACCGACCGCCACCGTTCTGAGTTCATCGGATATCCCGACATAAATGGCCACCAAAGACTCTTCTAAAGAACGTCCGAACCTCTATATTGCTCCACGTTCTCGACTAACCAATGAGACCGGTTCAAGCTTGGATTGGGAGGAGTTTTCAAAGCGATGTGCAGAGAAGATGGTGCGGTGGCGCACCATGGCTCTCCTTGTAATCCACTGTACGTATTGGATCGTTAATTGCGCACTGCTCTTGACTGTTCAGATCTTGATTGGTGATGGAATGATAGTTCATCTTCATCCGACCGGTCTTACTCTATTGATCTTGGGGTATGTAGCTTCCTTCGCGCTCGCGTTCGTAGGGAGTAAGTTGTTCGTGTTTTACTACTTTCGCTATAGAAACTTCGAGAATTTCGTAACCATGATGGAGAAAAGAATGAATCATATATCTGAGCGACGACCTTTGGTATTTACACTGTTATTCGTTTTTGTAGCTTCTACCTTCAGTATGTCTAGTCTTATGTTGATGGCTGACTTCCCGCCATACTTGCTTCTCTCGACCCTTGTGGCTTTTCCGGTGGTTTTCGCGCTGTGCTTCCCGATGTGCAAAGCGGTCATTCGCAACAACTCAAGACTGCTACAGGCCATGGATCCAGCCAATCAAGAAACCTCCGCTTCAGGTGCTAGCACTTAAGCGCAAAGACTAAAAGCTCTTTCAAAAACAAAGCCACCTCCATTGGCCACTCGTGTCCCAACGCCACCTGAATCCTATACGCCAATCTCTCGCCAGTGCTGGAAGTGGTCTGCCGATATAGAGGCTGCTGTAGTAGATATATAGCGTGAAACGAATTGTGCTATATGCTTGCGCCCGGAGCTCAGCTGGACAGAGCTTTGGCCGTCGGAGTCAAAGGCCACAAGTTCGAATCCTGTCGGGCGCGCCACCGACACAAGGTGCAAGCCTGCGACCAATCCTCCAACCAAATCTAAGGAGACGCAAGATCGATTGTTAACTCAGTATCTCCAACAACCACCGCTTCGTAACGTACCGGTTCACTTTCCTCATTACTTGAACTAATACCAATTTCACGCTCGTCTCCTATTTCGATCCAATACTCGCCGTCACTGAGTCCGCGAATTTCAAACGATCCGTCGTCGAGAAGGTCGCCCCAGCCAGAAATGGATCCCTTCTCCTTCCCAATTGCGCGTATTTGAGAATTTCGGTCGCGAGAGATGAAAGACGTCACTTTGCCGTGGAGTCTCGAGTTGCCCTCAAAGGCTATTTCCACAAACGCCTCTTCAATGTCTTTGGACAATTCGAACGACTGTTCCAATTGTCGATTCATTGATGTTTGGACTCTGACTGTGAATAAACCCGTACCTATTCCTTCTAGTGCAAAACTTCCGTTTGAAACTACCCCTGTGGCTTGAACTAAGTTGTTGCCAGAAAGCACCGTGACAAAGGGATCTTCTGCACGCTTAAGACCAGTTATCGTTCCTCTGAGTCTTCCAGATGGATCAACAACCAAAACTACTTCTTCAGTTTGGCCTTCAGCGAGATTGACATCAACGGTTTTGGATCGTCCCTGAGAGGAGACCGCCCAGACTTTGTAGGTTCCGGGATATGCGAGATACTCATAGCCACCGTCGCGCATAGGACGAATAGCTGGGTACCTTGATTCCTCCACATGATAGATTACGACGTCTCCTCTTATTGGTTCTCCACTTGCAGTCTGAATTCGAGCGACGATTTTTGTATTTTGAGCATCTCGTGCTGTCAATCCAATTTCAAATCTCGAGACATGGGGATCGAAAACAATTTCCTCCGATTTATAACCGTGTGCTTCTACTTTTAGATATGACTCGTCCAACGGCACAGGCCCAATCGAGAATTCTCCTTCCACATCACTCCTAGTTCTAACTCCGCTCTCAAAGCGCGAAATCAAGGAATGCTCGCCGAGTGGACCGTTGTCTTCTAGATGATGTCTTACCCAACTCTCAAGTAGTACTCCCTCAACGGGTTGCCGACTTTGCAGGTCGTATACCTGTCCAGACATGTATGTACCGGGATCTAATTCGACGATTCCCAGGTCATATAGGTCCAGCGAATCCAGTTTGAGATCCTTCTTGAAGTATGGGACGTACTTTGGCGCGAAAATGACTATCCCCCATGCTGCTGGATCGATTTGCGCAGAGATTCGCCCGCTCGCATCCGCGTGTTCGATTTCGCTCGTCACTCGACCACGCACTCTTAATGTGAATTGTTCTATTGGCACACCTGTCTTTGCGTCTACTACTGTTCCCAAGACTTCCACCAGATCGGAAAGCACTAAAGTGACATCGTGATTTTCCGAAAACACCTTTACGTCATTCGTAGCGCGACCGTCTGTGTGTGAGGCAGACACCTTCAATCCTTGTCCGCTGACAAAGGGTCCCAATTGGAAAGCACCTTTAGAGTCGCTCGTGGTACTAAAGCTATTCTTACGATGGAATTCGAGGTATCCTCGGGCATTGCCCATTTCCGCACCCAAAACGAGGTTCCCAGATGTGTCTTTCCACATCGGAGGATCGAGGAATGAATTTACTGTGGCACCATCCACTGCCTCACCAGACTGGTCGACAACGAGACCTTTCAAGTGATACGCATCCGCTAGAACCAAATCTTGCTGATTGTCCTCCCCATCCTTGATTTGAATGAAGAATGACTCCTTTGGCACATACGTTAGCGCAACATGAACCTCGTAACTACTCTCAACAAGTCCGCCAATTGAAAATGTGCCATCCTCATTGGTTGTCCACTCCAACTCTGCTTCGCTGGGAATTTGAATGGAAGTTCCATCCAGTCGCCGAACCTTGAATAGGGCATCGGGCACTGCTATCCCATCCGTAGACAAAACTAGACCGCTAAACACTTGACCTCTCTCGAATTCGAGAGTGATTTCAGAATTAGGTAACCTTTGTGTTATTCGAGTAGTAATGGGTACAGAGTTCTTCCGCAACGCTATAAGGGTGATTTCTTCCTTGGTATCTGGAATTTCCAGGGAGAATTGCTTAGTAGCTACCGAAGTCCAACTCCAAGCCTCAATTCCTTGCTCCACGCGACCGACAAACACACCCAACCAAGCCACTTCGTCATCTGTATGATCAGACACAATTCGACCTTTGATGGTGGACGTTTCCTCGCCGCACAAAGGCAAGGCACCAGCCACCAAACACGAAAATATCATGTGGATTAGTGGCTGTGAAATATGCTTCATTGGAGATCGGCTCGAACTGCTACTCACACAAGAAAATTCAATCACATTGTGTGCCGATTGAAGAAAGCGGCAATAGGCAACAGGAGTTTCTCGATCAAACAGATTCCCAGATGTCAGTCCACCGCTTTAAAGAAATCAGTTGCATGCTTGAGAACTGACTCAACTTGCCAAGACTCTACTTCAGGATACCAATCAAGAAACTCTTTCACTGTCGCACCGCTCTCAAGATTCTCAAAGAGAGCGTAAACTGGAACTCTGGTTCCAGTGAACGCCCAAGCTCCGCCAATTTTGCGCGGATGACACTCAATCGCTGGACAAGCCGACCAATCAGGCATCATGCACTTTCAGACTCCATGTTGAGTAATTTAAAGCCTGCTCTAGCCAGGCAGAGGGCGAAATGCTTGAAGTGTCCAAAATCGACAAAACAACGCTCCAGAATCGAAGCGGACCATCGTCGGCCACATCGCTGTGTACACCGCTAGCCATTGTCTTTCTTTTCTTGCTCGTTTTTCGTCACTTGGTTCTCCAATTGGTGCTTCGCCCCGAGGGACTTAAGCTCTTAAAGCTCTTCGAGAAGCGCTTCTACTTCCGATGAATAGTCTAGCTTCTCATTTGACGCGCACAATCCAGAGTACCAATACTCGCGAGTTTCTCCGTTTTCCTCTGATTGAGTTTTAATGGCAGAGGCAAACACCACATATCGGTCGCCAAATTTGAATGGATAGCCACAGGACGCCGATGTCTGCTCAGTGGACACTGTCATATTGTCCCCTGTCTCTCCTTTCCAGCTCTTATCCAGCTTAAATTCGACTTCAATGAGGTCTGTAGTCAAAACCTCGCCATTACCTTCGGGTTCACATCTGTGCAACACCGTTCCCGCAAACACTAAGTCGGCATCTTTGAAATCTATCTCGAGTGTCTCTTCCACACATGAACATGTCCATCCGCTGAAAGCACAGGGGACAAGCATCAAGTTGCAAGTCCAGGTGAAGATGGGATTGCGACGGGTTGTACGCTTAATTGTTTCCATGTGAGGTTCTCACTCAAATACACGTAGAGAGCGCTCGGAAATCATGTCGGAGCATCTGATTCACTGGTGTCATCTAACCGATTGTCGTTCTCGTCTTTAGACTCTTGCTGGTCCTTGGACTTGAGAGCTTCAAGTTGCATGACTAAGTCTTTAGCCCCCAGAGAATCGTCAAGCTTTTCATTGGCGGAGCACCAAGTAGTGATGAGAAGCTTCGGATGCGTTTTGTCATCTTCTTTAATACGCACACGAGAAGAGCCTGCAAATACCAAGTAAGTCTCTCCAATTTTGAAGGGGTAGCCGCAATAAGTAGTATGGGCCGGAGTGGACACCTCCATACTGGGGAGTCTCTCGCTTTTTTCCAAGTCGTCTGTGTCGCTTTCAGACTTACCTTTCCAGAATTTGACAACACCGAATTTGACCCCAATTAGCGCAGGTGTTAACTGTCCATCCTCCAGTTCACCCTTATGTAGTACTCTCCCAAAAAACACAAGATCCGAATCCCTAAAGTCTTCCTCGACAGTGGCCGTGACGCAATCGCACGCCTAACCACTGACCGCAAACAAGACCAAAAGAAGGCTGCAGAAAACTGGAATTGGATGGGTTCCATCTTTCCTAGTGATCTGCCTTTGCATGTCTAGCCTCCAGACCACTGGTGGAAACGGTCGCTCTTGTATAGAAATAGCTGTTAGCCAATTCTGTTGCGAATCCGCCCCTGATTCAGAATGGTTGAGATCTGAAGACCTTACGGGATCTAGAAATTTATGAGCTTCACCCAGTTCTTCAACATGACACTCCAACACAGAAACATTGTCAGGGTGTCAGATCAAAACTCGTTGTACCTATGTATGACACTCGTCGCGTCTGTGTAATATGGCACTCGATGGAAGTCCCAACAGGCCATCCTCACCCAAGAGTTCGGGTCACCAATTGGAAAATTCAGATGAAACTCTACGATCAGCAATTTGCGCCCAATCCCAGACGTCTACGCATTTTCATGGCTGAAAAAGGCATTGAATGCGAAATAGTCCAAGTCAATATCGTCGAGGGAGAAAATCTCAGTAGCGATTTCTTGAATGTGAATCCACGAGGACGCTTGCCGACACTAGTACTCGACGACGGAACCGTCCTCGACGAGTCCCTTGCGATTTGCCGATATTTGGAGGAGGTTCAGCCGGATCCAGCATTGTTTGGCACCGACGCACTGAGCAAAGCCAAGATAGAAGCACGACAGCGACACATGGAATTCGATGGATTGATGCCCACGGCCGAAGCGTTTCGCAACTCCTATCCAGGCTTCAGAAAGCGTGGAGTCGGGGGAAACGTGGGCGAAATCGACGCGATACCCGAACTTGCCGAACGTGGAAAAGTCATGGTCGACCAATTCTTTCAAAGATTGGACGAAGAACTGAGCGATTCACGCTATGTAGCAGGAGACGAATTCAGTGTTGCGGACATAACGGCATTGTGTACTATCGACTTTGCAACAACAGCTGCTCGAATACCGTTTCCAGACCAATGCGGCAACGTCAAGCGGTGGTACGACGAGGTAAGTAACCGGCCCAGCGCAAAGGCGTAGGAACTCAATAGAGACAGCAATTAAGAGAGGGAGTACGAACCAAATGGCACACGATATTGTTATCAAGAACGGACTTGTTGTAGACGGAACCGGATCTGAACCATTCCAAGCGGATGTCGCGATTGATGGCGACACGATTAGCGAGGTGGGCTCAATCTCAGATGGTGCAAATCGAACCATCGATGCGGAAGGCAACTACGTAACACCTGGATTCGTCGATCTACACACGCATTTCGACGCACAAGCTGGCTGGGACCCGCTTCTCACGCCAGTTTCGTGGCATGGAGTAACGACCGCCCTCTTCGGAAACTGCGGAGTTACTTTCGCACCTTGCAAGGAAGAGGATCGAGACTTTCTCGCAGGCATGATGGAAACCGTCGAAGACATTCCCAAGAACGCCATCCTGACTGGATTGCCTTGGGATTGGGAGTCATACGGAGAATACCTCGACTCGATCGAATCTCTCGATCCGGCGATCAATATCACAGGGCTGGTGGGCCATTGCGCTTCTCGGTTCTATGTCATGGGGGAGAGATCCATAACTGACAATGCAACCGACGACGAGATCGAGCAGATTGCTGCGCTGGTGGGGAGATCTGTCAAGGAAGGAGCTGTGGGCTTCTCCACAAACCGACTGCCTGGCCACACACTTCCGGATGGTCGATCAATACCTGGAACGTTTGCTGAACCCAAGGAACTCGTCGCAATTTCCAAGGAAGTCGCAAAGTACGGCGGCATATTGCAGAGCGTTCTCAATTACGGCAAACTTGATGAGGAACTGAACATCTTGCGCGAGCAAATGAGACAGTCGGGTACACGTCTGCTGTTCAGCGCTCCACATCAACCGGGTTCCAATGGTGGCGTGTCCGCCTACGATTCGTATATCAAGGACATGCAAGAGGAAGGCTTGGATATTAGTGGGTTGACCCTTCCAAGAAGTGGTGGATTTCTCTCAAGCCTTAGCTCAATGATTATGTTCCCCGGCGAAACCTGGAATAAGTTGAGACAGCTGAATCTTGAGGACCGATTGAAGGCCATTCGAGATCCGGACACACGTTCAAAGCTGATTGAAGAACCCAAAAACAATCCGCAACATCAACGACTAGTAGATGGAACGCGTGCCTGGTATTGGATTAGCGATGCCGATCGGCCGAATTACGTCAAAGATTCCTCCGAGAGCTTGGCAAGCATTGCCGAACGAAACAACGAAACCTCAGTCGAGACGTGGTTGCGCTACATGGATGAGTCAGATGGCAAAGGATTCTTCCACGTTCGTTTCTTCAACAATGATGTAGAAGCCTTGGGACCATTCTTGAAAGAAGATTGGGTGCTCCCGGGAATCGGAGATGCCGGTGCCCATGTAAGTCAGATTATGGACTCTGGTTGGACTTCTTTCATGTTGGCTCACTGGGTCAGAGACAAGGGTTCGTTCTCCATTCAAGATGCCATCAGGAAATTGACTAGTGCGCAAGCTCGTGTGATCGGCTTCAAAGATCGAGGCACGCTGGCGAAAGGCATGAAGGCTGACGTAAACGTCATCGATCTGAATCAGGTAGCCGAAAGACAGCCCAAGCTGGTACACGACTTCCCAGACTCTGCACCGAGATTAATACAGAGAGCAGTCGGCTATAGAGCAACCCTTTGTAACGGTTCTGTGATTCTCGAAGACGACGAACACACTGGAGAACGATCAGGTCGAGTTCTACGCAATCCAAACGTCGCGTAGACGCACAACTGTCAGTTCAAGAGTCGAAGCACTAGGCGGTTTCGAGTTCTAGTTGATCTCGGCCTAACCCCATCCGGTGGGCGTTGTGGTAGTGGTGCAACGCAGGTTCGTTGCGACCGAAAACTACGTGCGAGTACAGTTCCGACTCAGCCCCATTCTGTGATTGAGAGGCCACGAAGTAGTCCTCGTTGACGATAACGCTGTTGAAGCCGACGAAACGTTCCTCGTAACTGTGGGGACCTTCTTCAAAGTAGTGCTTCGCGTCGTCATAGACGTACCAGCTGTGAAAAGTGTTTGACTTGTTCGTTGAGTTTTCCGCTGGAAAAATTCGCAAGATATCGACCGCGTACTGATCTGCCAGGAATATGGTGTTTGGATAGATGAAGTAGACAGAGAGCGTGATGAACCGAAATGGCAATTCTTCCGGATTGGAGACCGTCTGAAATGCTTCAAGAAGATTCTTTCGTGCAAACACCATCCGATAGTTGAGTCCAAATATGTCGTGCGTTTGCAGATTGCCTCTAATCTCGGGTGCCAGCGAATCTCGATGCAGTACGTCGAAGTGGTAGTTTTCTCCGAACGTGTCGATGGCCAGCTTCCAGTTTGCAGCCGCTGGAATCACTTGGGTAGCCCCATGGCTCTTGTTCGCTAAATCCAAATTTTCCATGTCGTCTTCCAATCCACCCAAGCAACTGGCTACGTCCACTGTTCCACCGGGACTCGGTTTAACCCATAACATCCCGTACTTTTCTTGACATGGAAGTTCGACGAGGGAATGATCTTCTTTGCAGATCGTCCCAAACTTGCGCTCTCGATTGATTGCAATCAAGTTACCGTGATTGCTGTAGGTCCAGGCGTGGAATGGGCATGAAAATTGAGTTGCACTTCCGCGTCCTTCGGGAACCACCTGAGCACCGCGGTGCCGACACACGTTTCCAAACGCTCGAAACTCTCCTTCCGAGTCGCGAACCATGAGAATGGAAATTCCCGAAGCATTGTCCACCCAATAGCTATTGGGTTCAGGCAAGTCGCTCGACAAACCCATCAACATCGGCGTTTCACGGAAAAAAGTTCGTTGCTCCCGAGCAAGCAAATCGGGACAAGTGAAGTCCGATACCGGACATCGGACAATTCCACCCGCATCGTGAGATTCGTCGTTTTCCCACCCGTGTCGCAAGATGGAAAGTAATCTTTGCTGCTCTTCTTTTCGCACTGGTTTTCCTTAATCGTCGTTTCTCATGGATCGCACAAACAGACTATTCTGATTGGATTAGTTGGTGGAAGTAGAAGCACAAACCGTCGGGTGCAACCACGAAAAAGACCTGGTACTTCTTTCCGTCGTCGTGTTCATCAACTCTCCATTCACCGGTTCCAACTCCACGTCCGTCGAGTTCTTCTTTCATCAGAGCCGCGTCATTCACCAAGACCGCCCCACCATCGTTTGAGGAGTCGCCCCCATTCTCCGAAAACCCCATACGAATTCCATCCCGTTCCATGATTACCGTAGGGTGTGGATCTTCCTTGCGTTCAACTTCTCTCATGGCAAATTTCTCGCCATACCACGAAGCGGCGACCTCGCGATCCGCAACCGGCAACGCCAATACGTCGTCTTGAAAGGGATGGGCTGCTTCAAACTTCGCTTGTTTCGTCATTGAAATTCTCCGTTGGGACGTTACTCAATCCTCTTATAACCACGTGCGCTCTATCCTCATTCAGATGTGTCAAGCACACTCACAAGTCGGGCAGTCCCACGCTGTTCCGTAATATTGTGCGAATCTTTCAAGTCTTGTGCAATGTCCAAACCACTATTTGAAGGACTAAGGGTTGTCGACGCAGCATCGGTAATTGCCGCTCCAGCCGCGGCCATGATGCTGGCAGACTTCGGTGCCGACGTCATCAAAATTGAAAAGCCCGAACGCGGTGACATGCTCCGGATTCTGTCAAACATGCCCGGCACACCCGAGGAGTGCCGCAACTACATGTGGGATATGGACGGTCGCAACAAGCGAAGTATTGCACTCAATCTCAAGACTTCTGAAGGCGTGAAGATCCTTCATCAGCTGGCGAATTGGTGCGATGTGTTTATCACGAACATGCCTTATCCCTCCCGCATTGAGTTCAAAGCCACCTACGAAGATTTGCAGATCACTAATCCGACCATGATCTACGCTTCGCTGACTGCCTACGGCGAGTTGGGCGAGGAACGAGACCGGAAAGCCTTCGATCAACTGGCGTACTGGGCACGCAGCGGCCTCATGGACCTAATGAGAGAACCCGGCACCAAACCTACCCAAGGTCTCCCTGGAATGGGAGACCACCCCACTGCCGTTGCTATCTACGCAGGTATTGTCACCGCGCTTCTAAAGAGGGAACGAACCGGTGAGGGATCGTTTGTCCAAACTTCTCTGCTGGCCAATGGGCTTTGGTCGAATGCAGCGATAGCTCAAGGAGTAATGGCTGGTGCAGATATGGAACGTTATCGTGCAGCGACTGAAGTTCCGGGAGTCACGATGCAGGGCTACCAAGCAAAAGATGGTCGATGGCTGCAGCTCAACATGGTCCGAACCGAACAATTACTCTCCGTCCTATTCACGGTAATGGGAGCTGAAGATCTCCTGGTGGATCCAAGATTTGCGTCCATGCGAGACATGTACATGAATCGCCGTGAAGCGGGCGAAGCCATTCAAGCCATCATTGAGACCCGGACATCTGCTGAATGGATGGAGCTCTTCGACGAGGCTGATCTTCCGGTGAACCTCATGGCTATCGTTGACGAATCTGCAACCGACGCCCAAGTAATACAAAACCGCATCGCGATCGTGCCAGACAAAGACTCGGTCGGTGTACCGCTGTTGATGAATCACCCGGTTCAAGTCAGTGGAGTCGAACACGTCCCCGTAACCTCCTCTCCTCGTTTGGGGGAGCACTCAGAGGAAATTCTGTCGGAGCTCGGCTACGATCAGAATGCCGTGGCAGAGCTTATTCAAAATGGAGCGGTCGCGACCTTTCCTACGGATACATCATGAGCTTCTCTACTGCTCATGAGGTTGACGATTCCCGTTGGAGCATTGATTGTCTCCACTCGAAGAATCCCCAAATCGCCATGAAAAAATACGCAAAGTACAGCAACCCATAGAGCCAAAGACCTTGGTTGATGTAGATTACGACCGATAGAACATTCACGACAACCCACACTAGCCAATTCTCAATTTTCTTGTGAGCCGTCAGATACATGGCGGCGAAGCTCATCATGAATATGACATTGTCCGTATAGGGAAGCGCGGCATCGGTGTATGTGTTGAAGAGATAGCCGAAAACGACTCCTCCTAGCGCACAAATAGCACCGAGGACACAAAGCAATACAACACTACTTCGAGTAACAGGAAGGTCGTCCTTCTGTTCTCCGCCAAAAATCCAGACATACCAACCGTACAAGTTAAGTGGAAGAAATCCCAGTACGTGAAGTGCGAGATTTGCGTAGAGTTTCGCCTCGAGCAGAACAGTTATAGAAACAAGAACATAAAACACGCCGAGTGGCCATGCCCATACTTTTTGCCGGATCAGACAAAGGACGATGAGCACACCAAGAACGAGACCAATCGGCTCGTCCACGTAGAGCCAGAAATTCCAAACAGCATCCCAATTCACAGCTATTCCACCTCTTTTAGCTGACCAACCCAAGACTACAATTTAATCGAAATCACGGAATCAGAGTGCTTGCATTTGGACTCATCCCCTTGAACCAACCACAGTCCCCAGTAACAGCGACGGAGAAGCGAAGCCGTTGGGTCCGTCCACTCGATGTACCACCAGGCCACTGGAAAAAACAGCTTTCAGGAAAGTTACGCGAACTAACGATCAGAGGAAAACTTGACCAACTCAAGCAAGTAATTGCTGCCGATCCTTCCCTATTGAACAAGAGAGGCAGTCACGGGCGAACATTTTTGTTTGAAGCTGTTCGGAAGAACCGATTGGAAACCGTCATGTGGTTGCTGGAACGGGGTGCGGATGTTCAACTCACTGGCTGCTACAACTCAGAATCGATAGTACAGCTCGATCCCCTTACTGCAGCTTCGTATTACGGTCGTGAGCGACTCATTGAGCCTCTTCGTGACTACGGAGCACAAAGAGATGTATTTAGGGCTGCTTTCCTAGGCGACATTGACTCTGTGAACGGATTTCTAAGGAAGAATCCGGAGTTGCTCAATGCGGAAGATCCGAACGACGATATCTACTACACGCCGCTGGTTAGTTTTTGTGTGGCAGGTGGGCAATTGGAGCTGCTGAACGATATGTTCGATCGAGGCGCACAACTTCTAGGCTACGATGCTCAGCTTCTCTTCATCGCGGCGCGCGTGGGGAACACGAGCATCCTTGTATATTTGCTGGATCAGGGCGTTTCGCCTACGTCCTCCGATGCGACCCTATGGATGGCAACAAGCTCAATGGAAGACTTGAAGCTACTGGTGAAATCAGGATTGTCGCCCAACCAGAGGCCGTATCACGGCTTGCATCCACTCATGTACGCCTGTCGAGCCGACAAGACTCTGGATATTCCGAAAGCCAGGTACTTGATTGAGTTGGGAGCTGATGTGAATGCAGTTGGACCTCAAGGCAGAACTGCGCTGCACTATGCCGCCCGTGGAGGCACCACCGAACTTTGCGAGCTTCTACTCGTTGCAGGAGCAGATGAAACGGTCACTGACAAAGAGGGGAGAACTCCACTTGACATTGCCCAACAGTACGACAAGACTGCAGTCGAGCAACTCTTAACTGGTCGGACAGCCTAGACCAACCACAGACAGACACTTTTCAGTGTGGATGTTTGCTTCTGAGTCTCAAGTGGTTTTCGCACTACTTTATTAAGAAAGTAGAGCTAGGATATGTGGCACTAGTGGTGCGAAACAGCCAAAGTTCGATCTAACAATTCTCCATCAGAACGACGCGATTCACGCGCAAGCCTGTGCAAGGAAACCAATCAAACTGTTCTACAGCGAGTTCCGCTTTCAATCGTACAGCCCCAGTTCGCGCGCCACGGTTTCAATCTTCTCAATGGTCTCCATCTCACTTTTCTGGTCCCATTCAAACGTTAGCTTCCGTTCCTCAATTGCCGTTTTACAAATTGCTTCTTCGGTTTTTTGAGGTGCGCACACCATTCTGACTAGATGGTCCCAATCAAATTCCAATCCGGATTCCTGAAGCGAAATCGCTATAGATATTCCCATTCGCAGCAAGTATCTGACTTTGTCGGGGAGCAAGATTGCACGGTTGCGTGTGGTTTCATCGATCTCTCGTAGGGTATTTCTCCAAGGCCACACACTGTTCATGTGATTGCTCCAAGAATCATCTGCTTTTCTTTGCGACGGTGTTTCGTAATAAATCACTGCTGTGGAAAGATCACCCAATCGTGCTGCCAAGGACTTGAGAACGAAAGTTTCTGTGGGTGCATCAGACGGGAACCTGTCTTCTCCCAATCGTTCCGCAATTGAACGCAACAATTCATACTGCTTTTGGTCTCGTGTCGCATCGAATCGCATTTCGGATAACTCATACCCTGAGCACTTGTTCCTGAGCCAATGATTTTCGAGAATCCGCACGATGGTACGGTGCAATATTCGCTTGTAGTATTCGGGTCTGGAGAACTCTAAGTCTGCGTCTTCGCTCATATCAACCGAGTAATCAGCCGGACGGGCTGAATTGCTATGCTTGTCGCACGTCCACAAAAACACGGACAAGTTTGCGAAAGCGTCGGCCTTGCAAGACTGAGATAGATCCCAACGAACTGTTTCTCCGTCTTCTAGGCGGCATTGTGTCTCCTCCAATGCTTGAAGGACACGATTTCGATCTAGTTCCGGATTCTTGAACACTCTTCCATAGGTGAGCCGGTTAGGTAGCGAAATCCAGGTGGTATCCGAGCTTTCCAGGGGCAAGTTTTCAAAGTATTCGTCCACTGCACTCTCACATTTCGCTGAGAGTCTGTCGAGAGGCAATGGACAGTTTTCGATTAGATCACCTGTATTCGCTTCAAAAGACGGACTGTGCCACGGATCGTGCGCGACGATAAAGGTAGCATGAATTGATTGCGAACTACAAAGGCTTGAAAGAAGCACCAAAGGGAAAAAACACCAAAAACATTTCGCCGCACTCGATAAAGTTCGCGAATTTGACATGGGTTCGTGCCAATTTCAAACCAGGTCAGAGAAAGCGTAACACACTGAATTCAAATGATTACGCTTCATTTGCGGCTTGGCGAACGCGTTTGCCCTCTCTGTAACACCTGTTGTATGCGATATTGGGCGATTCGCTTCGCCAAATTAGGGTGCTAGACCAATAACCACACATTGCAGCGCGACTGAATTGACACAGTTGACGTACCGATGTACGATGCTTTTACGATGGAATTTACCCCGTCAAGGGGCGACAAACGATGGATAGGCAACTAACACTTATCGCGAAGATGTTGAAATCGGATTCTCCTTTTGAAGCCTGGAAGTTCTGCAATTGGTTGCTCTATTTTTGGTCTCCGCCATTCATTGCGGCTATCGGAATTTCCGGTAGAAGCCTCGTTAGTGTCGTCCTTCTTTCGGTTCTTGGCGTAGGTCTGATTATTCTCTCAGTCTTCTATTACAGGTTGAGGCGTTCGCTTGTCTCAATCGGGATTGCGAAAAGCGAGTTAATCGCATACTCCAAAGGATTGGGACGTTCACTTGCCGCTTCAGCCTTCATTGCATTGCTTGTGTGCGTGATCGTTTACTTTACAGTTGAGGTGTTTGCCAAGAATCTTGGAGTGTGGGACACAATTGGAAGTTGGGAACCGAACTTGATCATCCAATTTGTGATTTTGATGACTGTGATGTCACTTTTTGGAGTGATCGGTTGGCTATTGTGGGGTAGGCATGTGTACAGCAAGCACATTCACAGATTCAATATGGTTGAGTCCCAATAGAACCCTCCGCAAACGCACCATTAACAATAGGGCAGCGGATTGGGGACTTGCTCCAAGGTCTTGCCCACAGTCAATCCAACCCATCGAGAAAAATGCAGTAACCGACATGCCTCATTCGAAGTGAGCTGGAACCTGATTCGTAGCAAGGTCTCTTCAGTTAGCAACTGACAAAGCCTTTCAGCCCTCTATGAGCAGGCTCAAGAGAAAGTCTTGAGGAAGTTCTGCAGACTCAATCGTACAAGTTTAGTTTCTGTGAGAGGCTCGCAAACTTGTCAAGAGTCTGCAATTCGTCTTTCTGGTCCCACTCGAGAGTCTGGCTCAGTTCTCTAATAGCTGTCTGACAAGTCGCTTCATCGGGACCGTGGAGGGTGCAGACTCTCTTGACCAGAAAATTCCAGTCAAAATCCAGCCCTGATCTCTGCAAAGAAACTGCTACAGAAATCCCTTTTTTCAAGCGTTTGATTGTCTCGGAACGCCGATTCGAGAATTTTTGTGTGGATGCGTCGAAGTTCATTAGCGAACGTCTCCACTGCCACAATTTATTCCCAATATGCCTCCATGAATCGTCCTTTTTTCCAGTCGACGGTCCTAAGTAAAGAATGGCTGTTGACATATCACCCAATCGAGCTGCCAGAGATTTGAGCACGAATGTTTCTGGTACTCCACTCGATTGATCCCACTTCTCTCCCAATCGACTTGCGGTTGAGCGGAGCATTTGATAATTCTTTCGGTCGTTCCGTGAGTCAAAACGAAAATCGGATACTTCAATCTCCGCACATTTATTCGTGATCCATCGTGCTCTCAGACTTCGTACGTTATGCGAGTGCATCATGTTGTTGTAGTATTCAGGATCGGAAAATTCAAAGCTGGCGAAATCGTCTAGGTCAAATTCTTCAGTCAGATTCTTGTCATTGCCATACTTGCTGCAAGCCCACAAGAATACGGACAGGTTAGCGAAAGCATCCGAATGGCAACGCTCCGAAAGGTCCCAACGAACGACTTTCCCATCTTCCAGTCGGCACTCCTTCAGTTGAAGCGCCTGAATCACCCGATTTCTATCCTCTACCGGATTCGTGAGTGCTCTTCCGTAGGTGAGTCGATTGGGGATCGAGATCCATGCCGTATCCTGGCGTTCCAACGGCAGATTCCCAAAATAATCATCCATTGCTTCACCGCACTCCACTGAAAGTTTGTCATTGGATTGGGGACAGTTTTCCTCAAGACTAGGTATGGGATCATTAAATGTAGGATCGTTCCACGCATCGAATTCGAACACTTCATATATCCCGTCAGCAATAATCATCTGCCACGTCCAAAGCAAAGAGACTGACAACAGTAGGACACGAGAATCAGTGCATTTTGTTGGTCTAGGTGAGCTCAGCGGAATTGACATCGAATGTCCAAGAAAGAAATACCGACTGTAAAACGGAACGAATCGAAGCGTAACACAATAAACGGGGAATCCTGAAATTGCCTCTCACAGTCAAGTGAAGCAGAGCTTTCTTGTAGATCATTAAAAGATAACAAATCTGGCAATTCAGATGGTTGCCGAAATCTATTGGTTTGGATAATGGGGTTGGGCATTGGCAAGAATCAATCGTACAGGTCCAGTTTCTGCGAAACGCTTTCAAACATGGCAAGAGCTTCTAGTTCAGCTTTTTGGTCCCATTCAAAATTTGGGTTCAACTCTTCAATCGCGGATTGACAATTCGGTTCTTCAGAATTCCTGCGTTTACAGACAGTTGTGACCAACCAATTCCAATCGAACTCCAATCCCGATTTCTGTAGCGACACTGCCATGAAGATTCCCGTTTTCAAGCGTGCTCCCGTCCGAGGGGTTCCACTGAAAAATTCGTCAAGAGTAAGAAAGTCTCCACGAATTCTTTGAATTGCATCTTTCCAAGGCCACATTTCGTTCATGTGTTTGGTCCAGCTATTGTCCTTTGCCAGAGATGATGGTCCGGAGTAAAGCAGTGCTGTCGAATTGTCGCCGAATCGTGCCGCTAGAGACTTGAGAACGTAAGTTTCTGGCACATTGCTAGGCTCATCCCAAACCTCTCTTAATCGTTTTGCAATTGAAAATAGCACTCGATAATGCTCTTGGTCTTGCTCTTCATCAAACCGTATTTCGGAAAGTTCGTGTCTCGAGCACTGGTTGCTGAACCAGTGTTTTTCGAGAACACGCACGACCTTTTTATGCAATATCCTGTTATAGTGTTCAGGTTCAGTAAACTCCCGATCAGCATATTGGCTCATGTCGACTAGGTAATCAGTCGGATTGGTTGGACTACCATACTTGCTGCACGACCACAAAAATACTGACAGATTTGCGAAAGCGTCTGCATGGCAAAATTCCGATAAGTCCCAACGAACTGTTTCTCCGTCTTCTAAGCGACACTGCCTCTCCCCCAATGCTTGAAGGACACGATTTCGGTCTAGTTCCGGACTCTTGAACACTCTTCCATAGGTGAGCCGGTTAGGTAGCGCAATCCAGGTGGTACGCGAGGTTTCCAGGGGCAAATCTTCAAAGTATTCGTCCACTGCACTCTTGCACTTCTCTGAGAGTTTCTCGAGCGGTGGTGAACAGTTTTCGATTAAATCTGCAATATTCGCATCAAATGATGGTCCGTGCCACGGGTCGATGGTAATCATTGAGGTGGCATGAACCGATTGCCAAGTACAAAGGCTTGAAAGTAGCAACAAAAAGGAAACAAGCGAGCTGCACTTAGGTGCTTCTAGACTAGGTTGCAACTTCGACATGAACTCCTGCCAATTTCGCAATATGAAGAGAAAAAGCGTAACACACTGAATTCAAAGCCAATGCGCTTCTTTACAGCTTGGAGAACAGGTCGGCTTACTTTGTAACATTTGTGGCCTTATAGATGTGACAATCGACGATTCACTTCGAAGATTTAGCGTGCTCGTACAAAAAACCACAGCGTGCAGAGCGGCAGCATTCACACAGTTTTCGTACGGATGTACGATACTTTTTAAATGGAATTTAAGCAGCTAGGCGGCGACAACTGATGGACAGCTACATTCGCTCATCGCGAAATTGTTTAAATTGGACTCGCCTGTTGAAGCGTGGAAGTTCTGGAATTGGTTTCTTTTTCTGGTTCTGTTCATTCCACTGGTAAACAGAGGCATTGATCTGGCGATTCTCTCTCTTGTTGTCGTAATTTCGTTATTGCTCTTGGGGTTGTCTTACGGTTTGCGACGTCAACTAGCTTCAATGTGCATCCCGAAAAGCGAATTAGACGCATACTCGAAAGGATTGGGGCGTTCGCTTGCAGCTGCGGCCCCAATTGCATTCTTTGCGTGTGTAATCGTTTTCTTTGCAGTTGAGGCGTTTGCCGAACATCTTGGTGTGTGGGACAAAATCGACGATTGGGAATCTCACTTTATCGTTCAGTATGGGATTTTGTTGACTGTGCTGTCCCTCTTTGGACTTATCGGCTGGCTGTTGTGGGGTAGGGAGGGGTACCGCAAGCACATACACAGACTCAAAATGAGCGAGTCCCACTAAACACCTAGGTTCATGTCCGAACAAAACATCACTTGCGACTAAATTTGGGACACCATGGGACCGCCGAGTTTGATTTACCACACCTTGGTGTAGCGGATTCGGCTATGTTTTGAAGTTTCCTTTCCACGGTTCTCCAGGTAGGAACGCGATTAAGTCTTGTGAAATAGTTCTAGCGGCATCGTTAGGCTGCCACTCAGTCGTCGGGCCGACAAGCCCATTCATGTCTTCGAGAAATACGGGATCACGCAACTTTTCGGATAGATTGCGCTCGAACATTGCACGGGTGACCGAGCTACCCTCGTGGTTCATGTATTCTGCAAAAGTTGCAGCGATTCGCTCGGCATCACATTGATCGCCACTTAGCCCGACGATTAGGTCAAATAGATCACGGCTTTTGCGCCGTTGATATAGAGCTCTCAACTTTGTTGCTAACAGTTCATCAAGCACGAACGTCGTGACATCGGCTGTTCCAGAAAACCACCCGGAGTCGACGTGGTAGGGATATTTTTCGAAGCCTAATACGGCAAAATGCTCACGAGTGTTGATCTCCACTTTCAATCGCATGCGTTTTGCTGGCATCTCCTCAGACAAAAATCGGTAACCGAATGTCACTCGACCTTTCGATTGCTTCCACACCGCTTGACCTAGCCAAGGATCAAGAACACTTCGTACCCGATCCATCAACGGCCCAGCCGGACCCGCTTCGATTTGCACAAGATCGATATCTTCCGAGTATCTTGAGGGCGACATTAGTTGAAGTTTGTTGAGAGCCGTTCCACCTCTAAGTGCTAGTGCACTCGCAAAGACTGAATCTGAAAACAGCTCTACGATTGCACGACTGATGATCAAGTCCTGCTCCACTTGAAAGTCTTCAATCCACGGGACTTGAGTACGCCATTCACGAACAAAAACTCTCGGAATCACGCCTCCACCTCAATTGTTGCATTCGCGTACAATCGCCAATCCTTGGATCGTTGTACAACGCTTCCATTCACGTACGGAAGGAGTTTTGTGTAGTTTTTTGCATTTCTCTGCACGTGATCCTTGAGGAGTGCTGCCTTGTCTCCAGCACCGACAAAATCCAGCAAATAACCTAGTCGTTGTGACCACAAGATCGATGCAGATTCACTGGCATCACACAACTTTTGTGGGTCCAAGTCTTCGGACAGTTCCGCAAGCATGCCCGCCACACGGTCGACACCACCGCTGCGATGCATATAACCGACAAGATCAAGTGCTGTTGCTTCCACACTAGAGACCAAGATAGTTCCATGTTCATTGTTGAGGCGATCGACTGCTACATCGGCCATTCTCTTGCGTGCAACGAATGTGACTCGGACCGAACCGCAAACGATCGGTGGCCTGTTTCCTGCTAGGACAACTTGAAACTCCTGTGGTCGATGATGGGCAGCACCATGGTATTGTGCGGCAGAGAGAAGTCCGACATAATATGGAGTACCTCTCTCTGCCATGAGTGCGGGAATGAATTGGTCCGCAGGTAGACACCCGATTCGTCGATATTCAGGTGGAACGAATACATAAAAGCCTCGCGCAGGACTAGCGACCTCGCCCTTGGCCGCTAACCGGCTCAGTGCCTGCCGTGTGGCAACGTTGGAGACACCAAGCGCATCGCGAAGATCTTTGGAAGTAAAATGGTATTGACCACGTGCAACGAGATCATTGATTACGTTACGCGCTCTTGGCCGAAAAATTACACACATCTATTTCTTAAAGTAGCGTTATTCAATACTTTATGTTAGCAAAATATTTTTAGCGTCGCAATTCCGGCACGATTGTCTTGCATTAAGAGATTGAATCGAGCTTCCAACAAACTATTGAAGTGCAAGACATTGACATTCAGTTAGTTCAACCACGAATGATGGATCAAGCTCGCCTAAACTTGCTCGCCGCACATCTGTTCGCATTCTCATGAGATACCATGCACTCCATTTTGTCTCTTACCAAATAGTTCGAGTAATACCGTGAATCGTCAGCTTGTTAAGATTTTTCTCGCGATGTTTCTGACTTTCGTAGGAGTTATTGCCTTGAATTCTGAAGAACTAGCCCTTTCCAAAATTTCCGATGAAGAATTTCGCCAGATGGGCGAGCTCATGCGGGAACTCCGCAATATCAAGAAAGATGCTCTCTTTGTGCCTGTCGCGCGGCTGCAATTGCTATATCTTGACAATCAGATTGAGCAAGTGAAAGAGAGCGATCCTGAGACAGCGAACAAGATGCGGAAATTCGCACGTGGGGTTGCCTACAACATCGCATCTTTCACGTGGCCGGGTTGGGGAAACACCGGACCAATCTCATCCGAAGCACAAGAACTAGGATTTTCTGCAGCGCGAGTCGGGCTTGAATACTCCAAGGCTGCAGATGACATTACGTCAAACATTCTGTGGATCAACGGTGCGCACGCTCTGTCTGCTAAGCAGTTCGAGCTTGCTATTGAGAGATTTGAGGCCGCACACCAAATCGCCTCAACGGAAATAGACAAACTCATGCAAGGGGGCTGGATCGCACTGACTCAGTTGCTAAAACGGTCTGACGAAGAGACTGAGAAAGCATTCGACACCGCGTTCAATAATCTTCAATCCTCCGATCATGAGTATGCCGAATTCTTCGCTTCACAACTCACTACTGCTCGCGAAATCTTTACCGCCGAAGATACCGACGAATAGCCCATTTCGGACTTTCGTGTCTCCTCAACCGACGATGGTCTGAATAGCGGATGAAGAGATTTGGCATTATTAACTGTTCTTCTTGAGGGAGTTTTCGAGAAATGGCACACGATCTTGTAGTACGGAATGGACTAATTGTCGATGGTACGGGCAAAGACCCGTTCATCGGAGATGTGGGAATCGACGGTAACACAATCTCCCACGTCGGACCGGATTGCTCCAAGGGTAATCAGGAAATTGATGCCGACGGCAGGACGGTGACACCTGGATTTGTCGATTTGCACACTCATCTCGACGCTCAAATTGGTTGGGATACCAAACTGACTTCGATTACCTGGCACGGTGTAACAACCGCACTGCTAGGAAACTGCGGAGTTACCTTCGCTCCTTGCAAGAAAGGAGATCGAGAATTCCTTGCAGGCATGATGGAAACAGTCGAGGACATTCCAAAGTACGCCATCCTGACGGGACTGCCTTGGGATTGGGAGACCTATGGGGAGTACTTGGACTCCATTGAACGCTTGAATCCTATGATCAACGTCACAGGTCTTGTGGGACACAGTGCTACCCGATTCTTTGTAATGGGTGAACGAGCCATTGACGAACAACCAACCGAAGCGGAAATTCAACAAATAGCTGACCTGGCTGGTGAGTCGGTCAAGCAAGGCGCAATCGGATTCTCCGTCAACCGGCATCCAGGTCATGTATTGCCAGATCGTAGGCCGATTCCAGGAACGTTTGCAACAAGAGAAGAACTACTTGCAATTTCCAAAGCAGTGGCAGCAAATGGTGGATTGATGCAGACAGTTCCACATTTCGGAGACTTGGAAAACGAAATGGATCTGCTCGCGGAAGAAGCTCAGAACGGTCGCGTGCTGTTCAGTGCCATCTCAGAACATGCAGCACTTCTTGATGAACGAGTTGGCAAGATGCGAAACGACGGACTCGACGTAACAGCTGTCACAGTTCCTCGGAGTGGCGGCGGTGTAACGGGACTGTCCACAAACAATTTCTGGCGCACCAAGTCGTGGAATGAGTTGAGAAAGATGAACTTGACCGAACGGCTTGACGCCATTAGAAACTCCGAATTCCGGTCCAAGCTCGTACAAGAAGTCAAAGATCATCCACAGTACGAAGGCTTGCTCAAGGCAATGAAACGTCAGTACTACATGGGAGATCAAGCGCGACCCAACTACACGCATTCGCGGTACGAGAGTCTTTATGACATCGCAGAAGAGCACGGCGAGCATCCCGTAGAGTCTTGGTTGCGCATCACGCTTGAAACGGATGGCAAAGCACTTTTCCATGCGCGAGGATTCAATGTAAATCTCGAGCATTTGCAACGCATGATCTCAACCGAATGGGCAATGCCTGGTCTCGGAGATGCGGGTGCTCATGTCAGTCAAATGATTGATTCTGGCTGGTCTACATTTGTGCTCTCGCACTGGCATCGAGATGCAGGACTGTATAGCTTGCCCGAAGCCGTTCGGAGAATTAGTTCAGAACCTGCAAGAGTGTTGGGCTTCAATGATCGTGGATCGCTTCAAGTCGGCAAGAAGGCGGATGTCAATGTATTGGAAATTGAACGGCTTGAGGAACGCCAACCCGAGATCGTGAACGATTTTCCAGGTGGTGCACCAAGATTTATCCAACGTGCAGCGGGCTATGCGGCTACGATTTGCAATGGATCCGTAATTTTGCGCGACGACGAACACACGGGGGAGAGTGCTGGGGAAGTCTTGAGGAATCCCGCCAGCTAGGTGAATGAAACAAATGTCCGTCTTGTGGGCACTGAATCTGCGGTTTTAGAGTCACATCGGAAGAGAGCGTAGCCCCATCACGAAGGACGGCTACCACATTTCAGTAGTGATGATGTTGGCTAGATAGCATCGTGAGCGGCTGGCCATAGAAGACAATAGACGTAGTGTCCCTAGAACTTCGTCGGCAGCTGTCTTCACACTCGGCTACATCAGAAATCCCATAAGAGGTAGCAACTCAAGCCTGTCGCCTGGGCATCGTCGCTAAAGACATGGGAAAACGAAACGTTTAGCCTGTAGTTCTCCTTCACAGGAAATTGAATCCCAAATTCCACTCGGGGATCACCTAAACGTTTTTTTGAGCTAAAGGATGCTCCATTTATTTCTGCCTTTATTTCCTGCTGATAGACCGACCAACCCAACTTGCCAAAGAGAGTTCTGTCCTTTTCAAGGGGAATGGAATAAATGCCAGACCATGTGAGGTATTTGGTAGGAGTCGTCCTAACCGAATAGTCAAAAATCAATGCGCCTCTTCTTTCATACGATTCGATGAAAACTCCAGGATCGAGGGGAGGTGTGGAGTCCAAAGACAGCTCAAATCCAATCCGTTGGGTGAAGTCGAAGCCATAGCCGAGCTTACCGCCAATTCCCTTTCCTACATAGTGATCGAAGTCCTCTTGATAGACGGACAATCCTGCAATGAAGTATCCCCTATCTTCTTTCTCTTTCTCGTCGGCATGGATTGGCACACCAGTGAGAAGGAGAATCGAGAGAAATACACTTGTAGTTCGCATAACCAGCCTCATAATTCAGCAGCCTTTCTAATATCATGGCAATCCCATTTTTCGGGTATTGCTTGAACTCTTCAGATTGGTGTTAGCCCAATCTGCAGCAACTTGGACACTACATGCATGCTCTTGTTCCAGCTAATGAAGATTCCTAGCTAATAGAAGAGCTGCTGACAGAGATTCGCAAAAGCTTAAGTAGCACGAGAAGGAACATCCGCTTGGTATTCAACCTTTTGACATGAAAGTCTCATTGCCTTACGGAAAATCGTCTATCACGGTAAGAATTCCGGATTATTGCGACGTGTCAGTTATTCGCAAGCCTCCAATGCCTCTAGTGGCATCGCCCATTGACGAGGTTCGAAAGTCGCTGAATCAACCAGTTGGCTGTTCTCCGCTTAGTTCAGTAGCGAAATCATCGACTACTGCATGCATATTGATCTGCGACATTACTAGACCCGTTCCCAACAGTACTCTGCTTGGACCGCTTGTTGAATGTCTGATGGATTTGGGCATTGAGGCTGCAAACATTCTCATTCTTGTGGCTACTGGGCTGCACCGACCCAACGAGGGAGAGGAACTGGAATATCTGATAGGTGACCCGAAAATCCTCAACGCCATACCTATAAAGAACCACCATGCGCGAAACAACTCAGAACACGTGGATCTGGGCACAACAACGTCTTGGACCCCTGTACTAATCGATCGGAGATTCGTAGAAGCAGATCTAAAGATTGTGACCGGGCTCGTGGAACCGCATTTCATGGCTGGCTACTCCGGCGGAAGAAAAGTGCTAGCTCCGGGAATTGCCCACGCTGACACGATACGAACGCTGCATAGCTCGAGGATTCTCGAAGATCCGAACACTCGCACCTGCAATATTGATGGCAATCCGTTGCATCGCGAGCAACTCGAAATCGTTGAGATGGTCAAGAAGCACTCACATTCCGAGATCTTCGCCGTAAACACGGTAATCGACGAAGACCGAAAAATGGCATTCGTGAACTTTGGAGAAATCGTGGAAAGCCATCAACAAGCGATGGATTTTGCGCATCGTTACTGCACTGTAGTTGTCGACAGGAAATTTGAAACGGTCGTGACTTCGGCTGCAGGCTATCCGCTAGACCAGACTTACTATCAAGCTGTAAAAGGTATGGTCACCCCGCTGGACATTCTTGAGAAAAACGGCACACTTGTACTTGTCGCCGAGTGCAAAGAGGGCCTCGGTTCTAACGCGTTCCGCAAATCGCAGCGTGACCTGATTAGAGAGGGGTCTTCGACATTCCTACATCGAATCTCTCAAAAACCGAAAGCTGATATTGATGAATGGGAAACGCAAATGCAAGCTAACGCACTAGAAAGTTTCGAGTTCTGTCTTGTCAGCGATGGACTTGCCGGAGAGGACCGAGAACTGGCGGCCGTTCACATGGCGACAACTATTGAAGAGGGAGTTAACTACGCGCTAGAGCGAGCAAAATCAACGAATGTTGCAGTGATTCCAGAAGGTCCGTACGTGGTGCCGCAATTTGCCCAGCACTCTAATTCCTAGTAGCAAATTCTCGGTATATGGTTTTTTCTTTGCGCGTTTGGCTCGCATGCATTAAGCGATTAAGTACACAACCTTAATACAGGCTCGAATCAAACCACAACAAACACCCGCATTCTCACATTTCATATTGTGGAAAGGCTTCGAAGTGGCGGTTTGAGATCAGAGGTGCAAGCTAAGACTTCCTCAATTGCACCAACAACGCATAGCAAATCTACTCGAACAGTAAGTTTCGCTCTGTGATTGGCAAGTCGCTTTCGTTGATGTATTTCCTCACATATTCAATCTGTTCGTCCGACAGGCTTCCAGATCGCTCGTAAAGGGTGGCCGCAGCCAACGATTGGATATCGGGGTCTGACATGCCGCTCAATGAATCCAGCAGTCCCAGTTTGTCTTTGTTCGCCCATTGAGACAATATTTTTTTGACATAGCCGTCGTTGTCGTTATCGATATCAACATCTAATTCCAGCGCTTTTGCAAAAAGATCCTTAATTTCCATGAATTGGGTTGCCGTCATAACCACACCAAACAATATTTGGTCACGCGCGTGATCGTTTTCTAAGCTTGTGCTGATTTCGTCGAGGACTTCAAGCCCACTTTGCCTCATCCATATATTGGCTGAAAGCGTAAGAGCTTCGACGTCGTCGCTGTCATCTGCACGTTTTCGCAGCGCTTCGTACCATGCCTGTTCCGGGTCTCTCTGAATATCCGAGACTTGCTGCCACTCCGCGATGTCGTTTACTAGGTCTTCACGGCCAAGTTCGCGAGCAATTTCTTCCTTCTGTGATACCGACAATTCAGAGTAGGAAGACAGCATTCCTGACAGAGCAGCCTCACGGGTCGTACCTACGAGAGCTTTGGCCCGCGAAATGGCATCTTCCATGTGCCTTTGTGCCCAATCCTGAAACATGAACCGAACTAAAACGGGGTGAAAGCTCTCGGCGTGAGACATCGCGAACTCGGGATTGATCTCATAGAGTCGCATTACATAGACTCTTTGAAAGTCAAACTCAAGCAGAACTGGAAGATCTTCGCTTTGGTCAATTAGATCGAGCAATTGGGGTTCGTCGGCTTCGAGAACAAGGTTGTAGAGAGCCAAGTGTCTCGAAAACTCGCTATCGATCTGAACTATTTCTTCGAGTGTGGCTACCTGAGCTCCAAAGAGTGCAGACGAGTCTGATTCAAGTTCAGTCAATTCACTCGATTTTGTGTGGTCGGATTCGACTGCCGATTCGTCAGGAATCCCGCTTTGGTCGGTGCTCTTTGGATTCCAGAGAGTCGATCCTATCCACAACCCAGCTGCCGCAGACAATCCCAATATGAAAGCAACACAAATGCTCAGGAAGCTGAATTGTTTTACAGCATAAGATTTCATATCAACTACCAGAAAAATTGTCTCAACGTCGAACAAGCCATTGTCAGCATATGGCAACCAAATTCCTTGGATAAGCTATGTGGCATCAAAAATCAGTTCGATAGTTCGTCTAAGCGACTAACGACGCATTTGGAATGCTCTACGCACCAGACTACTTGCCTTAGAAATTCAATAACGAAGGTGTTGCTTAAACGACTTCCTCCTTTGAACTGCTACAAATGAACCGAAGCTAGCATCTTAGATGTCTAAATCCCGAATCAATTCCCGCGCACTGCTAAATCGTTGACCCTTTCCATCGCGTAGTTCCTTCATCGCATCCAAGGTGGTGGGATTTGGTATTTGGACATTGAACGGAATTTGCTTTTCCTCGGCCACCCGAATTAACAAGAGGCGAACCGCGTCTGACAAAGACAATCCCATGGCTTGAAGCACTTCGGAGGCTAGTTCCTTTGTCCTAGAGTCAATACGGGCTCGTACTACTGCGTCTTTGCTCATTGTTGGTATTCCAATTTGTAGCTACATTGTATCTACAATAAGCTACTAACCCGCAGTCATCTGAATTGTGTGTCACTCTCATTAACGGTCGAATTCAACCATTCTCAAATACCCGAAAATCTGGGTAACTTAGAATTTCTCACTTTCAGTATCGAACAAACGAGTGTTTCGAGCTCTTCTTCTTAGTTGCTGGATTTCTTAGGACGTGGCGCAAGCCTTTGAAGACATACGAGTACTAGATCTTTCCAATCGGCTGTCAGGAGCGTGGGCGGCGAGACTGTTTGGAGACTTCGGTGCGGATGTGATTCTCGTGGAAGACGAGGATGGACACCCAGTACGCAACGAACCCCCATTCTTGGACAATGAACCTGGTGTCGAAAACTCGCTCTTGCACGCCTATGTGAATTGGAATAAACGTTCCATTCTTAAGATTAATGCCGATCTTCGTGAATTGATCGAAAGTTCCGATGTTGTAGTTACTACATCGATTGAATTTCCTTACGAGCTCGAGTTTGTATCTTCAGGTGCCATTCATCTCTCGATCACTCCTCACGGACTCGAGGGACCCATTTCAACTCTCCCGGGCAACAATCTCACGGCATGTGCGCGATCCGGCTGGTGCGCAATCAATCAATGCATCGATCATGAGCCTTTACAGCTACCCCACAATCAAACTGGCTACATTTCAGGCGTGGCGGGATTTGTAGGAGCGTCTGCTGCATTGTTCAAGTCCCGTCGCACTGGGCACGGAGAGGTTGTAGATGTTAGTGAAGATGAGGCGATGGCTTGTACTTGCGCTCCCTGGGCTGAAGTTGGACTTTTCATCGGCGGCGAGAACCGCATGGCACATGGTCCCAATGGCCCACGAACAAGAGACCGAGCTGGCCCGTTGTGGCGTGCAAGAAATGGACACTTGAATTTCGGCTATGGAGATTGGGCTCAATGGACGAGTGCGTTTCATTTTCTGGAGTTGCCTGAAATTGCAGAGCATCCCGACTTCGTTTCGACGTTTGGGAGGCATCAGAAAGACACGAGGCCTGTTCGCGACGGATTGGAGAAGGTCCTAGTCAACCGAGACAAGTGGGATGTGTTTCACGGACTCGCCGAGAGACGCTGCATATCGGGAGTAGTTCAGAACACCCAGGAACTCATTGATAGTGAGCACTTGCAAGCTCGGGAGTTCATTCTTGACGCAAAATCCAATGGAAGAAGCGTCGCAGTTCCCGGAGCGTTTGCACAGCTCTCTGCTACTCCTTGGCAAAAAATGCAGGATGCTCCACAACTCGGAGAGCACTCCGACCAGATTCAGCGACGAAAACGCGAAGTCGTTTCGAAGCGACCAAGCAATCAACTCCCTCTACACGGAATTCGGGTTCTGTGCTTTACGGGAGCATGGTCCGGGACATTCGCGACTCAACTCCTTTCTCTCTTGGGTGCTGATGTTGTACAAGTGGAGTCTCGCAAGCGACCGGATGTATGGAGAGGAGCTGGAGCACCCGTACCTCCCGGAGTGAGAGATCCCGATATTTCTCAAGACCGTCTCAATACCAATGGGATGTACAACACTGTAAATCTCAATAAGCGTGCCATCACGTTGGATGTATCACAACCAGAGGGAATGGAGATCTTTTGGAGATTGATACCGAAATTTGACATTCTTGCCGACAATTTCAGTCCCCATGTCATGACCAAGTGGGGAGTGACTCTGGAAACTCTACGTGAGAAACGAAGAGACATCATCTTTGCTTCGCTATCGGGCTACGGTCGGACTGGTCCACTTGCTGAGTATCCCGCAAATGGAGCAACCACCGAGCCGATGGCAGGATTGTCTTCCATTCACGGATACAAGGGAGACAAGGCACAAAACACGGGCGGACTAATCCCGGATCCTATTTCTGGCTACTACTTTGCAGGCACTATCCTAGCTGCGCTTCACCACCGTGAGAAAACGGGTGAGGGTCAACGCATCGACCTCTCCATGATCGAATCGGTAGCAGTACAAATGGGTGATGCAATTATGGAATGCAGCGCCAACGGCCGAATTCGGGAACCCGTAGGAAACAAGCATCCAAGAATTGCACCCTACGGAATCTATCAGACCCAAGACGAGCATTGGATAGCAATTTCAATCGAGGAAGATGACGTGTTCTCTCGATTTGCGGAGGCCATTGGACTTTCCGATCAGCGTTTCGAGAGTGCAACAGGGCGAAAACAGCACGAATCGGATTTGGATGAAGTAGTCTCGACGTGGGTAGCAGGCGAACGCATGATGAAAGCCGTTTCCTTGTTGCACGAGATTGGGGCAATTTCCTGCAGGGTTCCTGGATTTCTAGAGGTCTACCGCAATCCTTCCACACAGTTTGCTTTTCGAGACTTCCTGCGAGCAGTAGACCATCCCGAATCCGGAACACATTTCATGCCCACCAATCCATGGGTATTTGAGTCAGTCGTTAAAGGCGAGATTCGGCATTCACCTTGTTTTGGTCAACACAGCTTCGAAGTTCTCAATGAGGAACTGGGAATCACTGAAGAGGAATACCAGCTACTTGAACAAAAAGGTATTACAGGTACGACCAGAATTTAGTCGCAAGGCTGAGAGAACCTCAGTGCTTCAAAGTTTCTTCCGGGCAAACCAGACTTCCTCAGTCGGCCACGAACGAGCCCACTTCTCATCAGCCCAGACATAGCGGCTCGTTGCACCTTCAGGGGCTCCGAGTTCCAACAGAGACTCGACCTCAAAGCCGCAAGAACTCAGCAATTCAATCCACTTTCCGTGAGGAAGCTGGAATTCAACAGTTGGAGGATCAGACCAACGAAGTTCGTACATTCCTAGGTACGGGCGCAACAAGCTGGTGCCATTTCTCAGATCTGGCTGTTCGGGACAACAGAGTTGCGAAATCGGATGGCAGGTCATGAATACCAAAGAACCTCCCGTTCTAAGCACACGCGCCGCTTCCGGTACCCACTGATAGGGATCAGCCCAAAGAGAAGCTCCGTACTCTGATATCACGAAGTCAAAGCTATCGTCGCCAAACGGCAGACTCTCACCAAATGACTCAATCAAAGTAATTGGCACTTGATGTTGAGATTGAAGTCTTGCGGCGGTTTCCAACTGAGTTCGGGTAGGGTCTAAGGCGTAGACCTCGCCGCCACGCTTGGCCATCCATGAGGCTACATAAGCAGTACCGCAACCAATTTCCAGACACCGTCGTCCAGACAGGTTTTCGGGCAGCATCGGAACCGATTTGTTCGGCAATTCCCATATTCCCCAGACAGGCTCGCCCGATGCCCACTTGGACTCTGCCGGGTCGGAATATTCCTCGGCTTTCGTGTCCCACGCGGCTCGGTTGAGACGTTGGTGTCGTTGGATGGACTCGGTCAAATTAAGCGCTTCTATTTGATGGTATATGTGGTGACTGAGGGATTCTCACTCAGTATTTTCCCAAACTACCAATCGGAGAGCTTGTTTGAGAGCATTCAACTGCAGTCTTTAGTTGATAAAGACGAACCTACTTCAATTTGAATGAGCAGTTCTAACCTCTAGTTTTGCATCAATACCCCTGTACTAGCTGTAAACATACCTGATTCATTGGTGAATCCAGACACTCGTCTGAAGTCCAAATGAGTACGATAGTCGCTTCAATGATATTTCGGATAACTTCCATGTCGGACGAAAAACCTATCCTCCAAGAACGCAGAGGCGAAGCGAACGGAATTCTCTGGCTGACGCTCAATCGTGCTCACAAACTCAACGCATTGACATTTCCTTTACTAAAGGAAATGCGCGAAATCTTGTTCCATGCGCGATTTGACAGAACGATTCGCTGCATTGTGATTACAGGTGCTGGACGTGGATTCTGCGCTGGCATGGACTTCAGCGGGGCGGCAAACCCAAATCCTGATCCTAGACCAGAAGGATTGGACGAAGCTGGTACAGCGGACATCGAAGGCTACCGTCTCAATTTCAGGCACGAAACGGAGACCTACATCGCCCTGCGACGGATGGAAGTACCGATTATTGCTATGGTCAATGGTCCATGCGTTGGAGCTGGATTTGATCTTGCAAGCCACTGCGATCTTGCCGTCGTTTCAACTGCAGCTCGATTCCAAGTTGCGTATGTGAAACGAGGACTCTATGCGGACTTAGGAGGTTTTTGGTCGCTGCCCAAAGTGGTCGGTTGGCGCAAGGCGATGGAACTCATGATGACTGGACGGTTTATGAGTGCCGAAGAAGCCCACGAAGCTGGCTTTTCCAATTATCTAGTCGGTCCGGAAGAACTAGAAGGACGCACAATGGAACTAGCTCTCGAAATCGAAGCGGGTCCCCCAATTGGACAGAAAATTGGCAAGCTCTTGGCTGTAAGAACGGCCAACATGGATTTTGACACGGCAATGCAATGGTCTGAATCCGCAATTCCGCTTGTTGGCATGTCGTGGGACGGTCGCGAGGGAGCTCAAGCCTTTCGTGAGAAACGCGATGCGAGATTCAAAGGCTTCTAGATGGAAGTCGTTTCGACTGAGGACCGATTACGAAATCAGAATCATCCGATACTTCTACAATCCGGATCAAACGCAAGAACTAGAATGCAATTAGAGTAACTATTCAGCTTGAACCATACAAATCCAGGGAATGAATGCAGCACAATTCTGGAACAATGGAAGGATCACTGGTCATATGACATATTCTGCAGGAACGAACACGTGATGAAAGAGCCACCGACCACCAACGAGGTCATTTTCGAAGTAACTGAAGCCCTTGAGGGTGGCTACAACGCCCGAGCGCTTGGTCATAGTATTTTCACCCAAGGGGACAATTGGAACGATCTGAAGGAGATGGTTCGAGACGCTGTCTTGTGTCACTTTGAAGAGAAAGATGTGCCAAGTGTTATCCGACTCCACTTAGTCAGGGACGAGTCCATCGCCGTTTGAAGATTCCCCGAGATCTTTCAGGAGAAAAACTCGCTTCATTGCTAGAGCGACACTATGGCTACCAGCTAAAGCGAAGTAAGGGTAGTCACATGATCTTGACATCGAAGATAGGTTCTAATCAACACACCGTAACTGTACCTCGACATCGGTCAATCAACACGGGAACTCTCGATGGACTACTAAATGATGTCGCAAACTCTCTCAATAAGTCGAAGAAGGAAGTGCGAGACACACTCTTTGGTTGAACAATCTACAAACTCAATAGGAACTTCTTGCAAGGACTTAGCGATATTTGACGGGACGGAACTCCAAGGCCTTTAAAACTAGCTCACTGGCGAGTACTAGAGCTACACGGCTTGTCGAGCCCACTTGTATTTCGCGCCAAGTACTGCAACCGGTTTCTCCGCCGTGTAGGGATAGGCAAGTATCCGATGCTCGTTAAGAAACTCGCAAGCGTTCTCCACTTCCACGTCGCCAACTAGCGAACAAACTACAGGCTTGTCAATTCCTTTCTCTCTTGCAGCCGCAACAGATTCCGCAAGCAGTTCTGCAAAGACCATCGGTGGCGTAATGATTGTGTGCCAATAGCCCACGACCAAAGAGTGAATCCGCTCTTCGTTGAGAGCTAAGTCGATGGTTGCCGAGTACGTCGATGGTGGCTCTCCACCCGTTATGTCGACTGGATTACCGGCCGCCCCAAATGGAGGTATGAATTCCCGAAACGCCGTGTCCAGGTCGTCAGGCATTGTCATAAGCGTCAAATCATTGTCAACGCACGCATCCGAAAGAAGAACACCAGATCCACCAGCACCTGTGAGAATTAGCACGTTTTCTCCTTTTGGAGTGGGCAGAACGGCAAGTCCTCGGGCAAACTCGAGCATGTCGTTCAGCGAATTCACTCGAATGACCCCACTTTGGCGTAGCACCGCATCATAGACTTGGTCGTCACCGGCGAGTGCACCTGTGTGTGAGCTAGCGGCTCGAGCACCTTGGTGAGTTCGTCCTGCCTTGAGAACTACAACGGGTTTCTTCTTGGACACTCTAGAAGCTACCTCTGCAAACGCGCGACCATCCTTCAGGTCTTCCACATGCATTGCGATGACTTGCGTATTGGGGTCGTCTTCAAAGAAAGTGAGTAGGTCGTCTTCGTCGATGTCAGCCTTGTTGCCCAATCCTACAATTGCGGATACTCCCATATTGGCACTTCGGCTAAATCCGATGATCGCCATGCCAACTCCTCCACTCTGAGACGATAGAGCCACAGAGCCTCTTTCAGTGTAGGGAGTACAAAATGTGGCACACAAGTCGTGGTGCGTGTAGTAGAACCCGTAGATGTTGGGTCCCAAGAGTCGGACGTTGTGCTGTCGGGCCGCATCGACCACTTCCTGCTGCAGTTCATGCTCACCGATTTCTGCAAATCCTGAAGGAATCAAGACAGCACCTGCGATACCTTTTTGGCCGCACTCCGCGATTACAGAAGCGACGAATCTCGCTGGAATGCAAAACACCGCAATGTCTACATCGGTTGGGATGTCCAATACTGATGGGTAGCATTTCTTGCCCAAAATTTCTTCCGCGCGAGGATGTACGGGATACAAGTGCCCCTGATAGCCACCATCGATGAGATTTCGCATGACCGAGTTGCCGATCTTTCCGTCTTCGGCGGAAGCTCCCACCACTGCAACAGCAGACGGTCTCATGATTCTGGTCATGGCTGCCAGGATTTCGTCCTTTGAAGGACGAGGACGTTGAACTTGCTCTTCAAAGTCAAGGATGATGCGTACATCGACTGCGACCGATTCCGTCGAAGTAGCAATCACAGGGTTTAGGTCAATTTCGCTGATCTCCGGACAATCGGCCACCAATTGACTTACCGAACAAATCAGGTCGATGAGGCCCTCCTTTCCCACTGCGGGCTTTCCTCTTACTCCTTCAAGCAATTTGCTATCTGAAATCTCGTCCAACATCTCACTGGCTTGAGTCCTGGTTGTGGGTGCCAATCGAAACGTAATGTCTTTCAGCACCTCGACCATGATCCCTCCTAATCCGAAGGCCACAAGCTTCCCAAACACGGGATCCGAGGTAGCACCAATAATTACTTCAACCCCATCCGATACCTGATCCTGAATGAGGGCGCCCTTAATTTCAGCTTCAGAATTTTGGGTACGTGCACTATCGACTACCTGTTGAAATGCGTTTTGCATTGCTTCCGTACCAATCACATCCGTGACTACTCCGCCTACGTCAGTCTTGTGCAGGATTTCGTCAGAAACGACTTTGACAACCTTTGGTGTGTTGTCTTCCGCAACCAGCTTTGCTGCTTCTTCTGCACTGGCGACAAAGTGCTGATTTGGCGTTGGAATTCGATACGCATCGGCGATCAGTGCCACTTCTTCTGGTGAGAGTGACACTCTCTGTTCGGATATGGCCTTGTCAATTACGGCACGTGCGTTCTGAGTATCGAAGTTCATTTTCAAATTCCTCGACTCCTAGGGCTTCCACGAACTAGTTAAGTACTATACGCCTCAAGAGCTAGTAATTGTTGTTGTAGGTGTGCGTAGAAGAGATGGTCTATTCTGCACATTGAGTACAAATCGCTGAGTACAAGGGAGAGGGAATATGGCAACTATCAATGGTGCAGCGCTGATGGCTCGCAGCTTGAAAGAGCAAGGCGTCGACTACATGTTTGGAATCGTAGGTTTTCCGGTTCAAGGCGTCGCTTCAGCTGCGCAAGACGCTGGAATTGAATTCATTGGGATGCGCAACGAACAAGCAGCCAGCTATGCGGCACATGCCGCTGGCTACCTAACCGGACGTCCTCAGGCTTGTTTGACCGTTTCCGGTCCAGGAGTGATTCACGCATTCGCGGGGCTCGCCAACGCACAGCAGAACTGCTGGCCCATGATTCTCATCGGCGGTGCTTCTCCGATCTACCAAAATGGAATGGGAGCATTTCAAGAAGAACGGCAGGTCGAACTAGCCACACCCTACTGCAAGTATGCACACGCCATTGAGCATACGAGTCGAATCCCCTTTTATGTAGCAGAAGCCGTTCGAAACTCCTTGTACGGTCGGCCTGGGGCAGCCTACCTGGACTTTCCGGACGACATCATTCGTGGAGAAGTGGATGAATCCGAGGTAGTCTCGGCGAACCGAGTGGGTGATCCGCCCCGTACACTTGCGGACCCCGAAGCAGTGGAAGAAGCTCTCTCGGTATTGGAGTCCGCTGAAAGGCCTTTGGTGATCGTCGGCAAGGGAATGGCATGGTCGCGAGCCGAAGACGAGGTTCGAGCGTTTATGGAACGCACTCAGCTTCCATTCCTTGCATCTCCGATGGGCAAGGGCATCCTTCCCGACGACGATCCCTTGTCCGTAGGAGCTGCACGAAGCACAGCACTACGAGAGGCTGATGTGGTGTTTCTCATGGGAGCACGCCTCAACTGGATTATGCACTTTGGGCTTCCTCCAAGGTTCTCCGAGAATGTTCGCGTAATTCAGCTGGACATTGCGCAGGAAGAGATCGGTCGAAACGTAGCTCCTGAAGTTGCCCTCGTTGGAGATGGAAAGGCCGTTACCCAGCAACTCAATACCGCTCTGACAAACCGACAGTGGTTCTATCCTGCCGAGACGGAGTGGAGAGCCACTCTGCAAGCCAAAGCAAGTGAAAACGCGGAAGCCGTAAAACCGATGATTGACGATGACTCGAGCCCGACGAACTACTACAGAGCGTTTCGAGACATCGAGGATTGGTTGCCGGATGATGCAATCATCATCGGAGAAGGTGCCAACACGATGGACATCGGCAGAACTCAAATGCTGAATCGCCGAGCACGGCATCGTCTAGACGCTGGAACCTATGGAACCATGGGGGTCGGCTTGGGCTTCGCCATCGCAGCGGCCGTAACAAATCCGGACAAGCCCATCGTGTCGGTGCAAGGAGACTCTGCATTCGGATTTTCGGGAATGGAACTCGAGACCATGGTTCGCTACAACTTGCCCGTAAAGCTCATTGTGTTGAACAACGGCGGTATTGGTGGGGGAGTTGGACCGTTAGAGAAGGGTCGTAGGGTTCCGCCCAACATCCTTACCTATGGTGCTAGATATGAAGGAATGCTGGAGGCACTTGGCGGAAAGGGAATGTATGTTTCCGACCCGGCAGACCTGAGGTCAGCTCTGGACGAAGTCATGGAGCATGACGGACCTGCAATGATCAACGTGCCCCTAAATCCGCGCGCTGGCCGAAAGCCTCAGAAGTTTGGATGGCTAACCACCTAAGAGTCTGAATCCAAGATCCAACTGCGTAAATCACCATAAGAGGAAATTCGAACCGGTGTCCGATACGAAATCGATAGGTCGAATGGACCATATTGGAATCGCCGTCAAGAGCATTGAGGAAGCGCGTAAGTTCTATGAGGGACAGCTTGGTGCCAAGCATGTTCGGACAAGCATGCATCACACGGGCGAGTTCAAGTTGGGAATCTTCGATCTCGATGGATTTTGCATTGAGCTTCTTGAACCTGTCGATCCTGATGGATTTCTGGCGAAATTTATCGAGAAAAGAGGAGAGGGCGTACACCACATAACGCTGCAAACGCCCAATCTAGACGAACAAACTCAACGACTCGAAGAAAACGGTGTTCGAGTGGTCGACAAGAACTTGGATCCCGAAAGTGGCGGAGTCGATGCTTTCATTTCTCCAAAGAGTTCCCATGGAGTGCTCATTCAGCTCGGCGAAAACATCGGTCCACTCAATACTCCACCCTATTGGGAATCGGAATCGAGCGAGGATTAGTCGACTTGACAAACGAAGCCGTTAACACATCCTGTGCAACCGTGTATTGGCAGCCTGGATGAACAAGCTGCCTGCGAGTTAAGGAGTTTCTATCGGCTCGTGGAGTCGAGTACAAGTCGATCAACGTCTCAGAGCAATCCGAGGCGTGGAAAGACCTATCCCATTTCGGCTTCAGTTCGGTGCCGGTTGTGTCTCTAGGAGAGAAGTCTGTATCAGGAGTGAATCTTGGCCAAGTCGCTCATCTCCTTGATCTCGAGTTCGACCCAAACCCCCTACTTGACCCTTCGGAATTAATTGAGAGACTTGATCGGTTTCTGTCGGCCTTAGAGGTGGTCGCACCTCAAATCCCACCTAATGTTCTTAGCACGACATTGCCCGGACGTGATCGGACTGTGCTGGAGCTACTTCATCACACAGTTGAAGTTGCTCAGACGTCAACACGGATGAATGAAACTCTTGAATTTGAACCAGCAAATGTAGATTCTGAATTCGACACACCTATTTCTCACGCCGACCTAGGAGGCATGATTAAACGCACTCGAGAAGAACTGAAATATCCGGGCAAGGACTGGCAATCAACGGTAAAGACCTACTACGGTCTGCAGACCAAGCATCAAATTCTTGAGAGATGTACATGGCATGTCGCACAGCATCTGCGACAACTAGAACACTTCTGCTCCCAGTGGCAGCAAGAAATTCGAGGATGGCCCACAGCTGTCGACTACCGAGATCTCCCCCTACCCAATAGCATTTGGGATGACTGAAGCAGAGAAGGAACGTGAAGGACGACCTTATCGACGCGAATACTCCAATAGGAGCTGTCAAGTTTGTCTTGCTTCATCACGATGGATGTGCTCGAGCCAAATTTCACTTTCGCATTGAATTGGATGGATCACGAACTCAATTGATTCCCACAAACAGCAAAGGTCAGCATCCCAATAGCCTTGGAATCGTAATTTCAGGTGTATTTGACGAGCTCACTCCGACTCCAGAACAGATGAACGGGCTGAAAGAGTTGCTCGTCGATCTAAAAATGCGTTATCCGGGTTTCGTGCTCGGAGCCCATCGCCAAGTCAGGGCGGACAGAACAACAACCTGTCCAGGTGCAAAATTTCCGATGGGAGAACTGTCCGCATGGGCGAAGGGAGAACTTCTGACCATTCGAAATGAACGCATCCAGGTGGACATAGAGTCCCAATATGGTCCATGACGAATCTAGGTTTTAGCTAGATCCCCATTCATCTAAGTCAGCGATGGCGCAGTACACATGCTTTGGCCAGAAACAGCTTGTGCGTTCATTTCGAGTCGCGTCGGCCACGGACTATTCTTGAAGACGTTAAGGAAGCTCCGTTCGCGTTCGAGGTATAGAACTTAAACTCCAGGTTCTACGGTGGTGGGGCCAAGTGCTTCTTAAAGAAGTCTACGGTTGCTTTATTCACTTTTTCGGAGTGTTCCGGTGTAGAAAAAGAGTGCCCCGCGCCTTCGATCTCGATGTATTCGTTAGTTACACCTGCTTCTTTCAGGGCGGCCTGCATACGCCGACTGTGTTCGACAGGCACGACATCGTCCTGATCCCCGTGAATCAGGAGAATGGGCGGGTCATCGTCGGTCACAAACTCTATCGGTGAATTGGCTGGCGCTAACTCGGGATCGAAACGCAATGCTGGGTAGTCAGACTCATCATTCACCCAGTCCTTTAGATCAACAGGGGGAAAGTAGGCAACCACAGCGTTAACCCGATTTGACACTTGATTGATGGGGTCTTCGGCTTCTGCATTTCCCTCATCACTTGTCAGCCCCAGCATCAGCGATAGGTGTCCCCCAGCACTGGCACCGTATACACCCATTCTGTCGGCATCAATTCCATATTCGTCCGCATTTGCTCGAATGTGTCGAACCGCGCGACGAACATCCGAGACGGCGTCAGGAACCTGGTACCGTGGAGAACTACCGTGATTTACAGCAATTACCGTAAAACCTTCGTCAGTGAGAAATGACGTGAAGTAAGCCATCATCTCTCCGCTCATATTCCATGAATACCAACCGCCACTAATCATCAGCAGCACTGCTGCACCGTTTTGCTCCTCAGGAGTTAGCACGTGGTAGATAAGAGCCATCCCGTCCTTGTGTCCGTAAATGACGTCCTCTTCAACGTCCACGGCATTCGCGGTCGGCGCGAATCCCAATGATAGGAGGCAAATGGTTGCTGCTACCCTAACAAGATAGTTGTTGACTGTCAAAGACTTAAAGACTTGGCTGATTGACATTTTGTGGTCTCTAGGGGTGGATGCAGGCAGAGAGTATACATTCGGGAGGTGATCCCAATTGATTTAAAGGGCACAACACAATTTGTGTGTTTCACATAAGTTCAATACTTTGGTGTTTGAGTTTCAATGGAATTGGCCGCATCACTCGAATGCGCCCTCTGAACTCAACTCAGCTGAATCTCGGAACCGCAATTCAACTTCGGAATCGTCAGCAATGCATTCAAGTACCTAATTGCACCGGAGGCAACCGATATAGATTTTGAGCCATGAAGGGTAATACGCGAAGACTCACTACGGAGAAAAAAATGCCCCGGGCAAAAATTGCAGTAGAGCTACAGCCACAACTGACGGCAACACGACCATCAAGCTGGTCTTGAGGTCTTTTCCAGTCAAATTCGTGAAACCATTGACAGCAATGTAGAGCGTCCAAATGAGTGAGATTGGAATCCAATAGACATCGACTAGAGCATTGGGATTGGGCGATAAATGAAACCATGGAAGTAAAGCGAATGAAACGACCGGACCATTGGTGGTGAGCTTGAAGTACAAAGCATCAGCGACTAAGCCCAAGATTGCTGGAACCGCTGTCCAGCACGTAAAGCCGAACCAGTTTCGCCAACTTGTGACGACATTGAGCACTTTGCCCATGACCCAGTAGTAGCACGTCCAAAGCAAAAAAATGCAACAGGTCCAGATCGAGTCCCAAACCCATACATAAACTGCTCCAAGACCCGAATGAAATATATTGTCATAGGACACCACGCTAGCAATCGAACCGTCGTCCTGTACAGTTGAAACTGTTAAATCATCGTAACTGATGAAAACAAACAAGAAGCACACGAGAGAGACACCAAGGATCGTAAAAAACGGCAACGCGAAGGGCGTCTTTTCTCGAATCTCATCGAATACATCAAGTGGCGACACCAATATCCTGGCAAGGCGAATCATGAGAAGGCGCTATACGTTTCCGAGAACAAATTGGTCTCATCTTACCGGTTCGCGTATCAGTTAGAACAAAGTAGTAGTGAGCAGCAGCTGGCCACTTCCCCGCTAGCAGATAGCAGGCGCTTTCAAGCTTCGCGATTGGCCGACAAAGACGAAAGACTCTCAAGCCTTCTGCGGCACTCAATCCGTCAATGGTCGAACAATCAGAATCCTTTGCAATTTAAGAAATTGCGATTCTTGTCCCCACTGCTTAGCCTTACCCCGACCCTTCAAGTTAGGCGTTTGCTTCCATGACCATGCACAACGACATCGCATCCTATGAAACATAGCCGTACAGATTGAGAATTGCCTATATAAACAGTCAGGTATACCAGTTGTGTGAGTTTGCTTGGAACGCAAAGAACGTCGCTGGCTCTAATGTCTAAAAGATTCGTGTTTGGGCTGTGTCACCAGCCGAGCTGGTGTCGCTATTCTTGCCCGAATCTTTGAAAATCGAAACTACCCAGGAATTCGAACCATGAAGAAGCTCTGCGCACTATTGGTCGTGTCAGTGACCTCTTGTCTAATTGCTGACGTACACATTCTCCTACCATCGCTGGAATATGGTTCGGCTACCAGCGAGATCGCTGATCCATATGTGTCTCTAGACCTGGATTTCGATGGATTCGGAGTTGGGCTAAGGTATATGTACTTTGCCGACTCTGGCCCGTATCTTGGGGCTTTGCTCAATTCTGTGAATGGCGAAGGAGACGCTTGCATAACCTATGATGAATCTCTTCGTACCTTGGTAGCTCCCGGCTGCGTGGACTTGGAGTCCAGTGGGTCGACGTTTGGAGGCGAGATTGGAATGCAGCTTGAGAGACTGACTCCGTTTCTTGGCGTGTCGCTGGTTCGGTCGGAAGTAACCATACAAAATTCATGGATAGAAGGGGAAAGCGATGACTCGTGGGAATTTCATGCTGGAACGTTTGTGTATCTTGATGATGTAATGCTCCAGGCAACAGTTTACGGACTTGCCAATGAAGAAAGCAGGACGCTTTCCGGTGGCATACTCTACATGTTCCCGAACGACTTTGTTCTTGGAATTGAACTTGGAACGCCGTTGGATCCAGATGTTGATGGTTTAGTCTTATCTCTAGGCGTCGGCATGAGGTTTTAGCATCTTACGAATCTGACTCTAATTCTTCAGGTGGCGGACTACACTCGATCCCCCACTGTTATTAAATGGAACTATTAACCTAAACACACAGATATATACCAATTAAGGACTATCGGCAGGGACTGGACGGCAATATCGGGTTCTGATGTGGGTTAGTGTTGGTACTCGGTTTGTGCGTGTCATGTGCCAAAGCCAGTCTTCAAATCTCGATTGGGGCGAGTGTATGCTGGCTCACTCACCTTCTCTGCGATGTCGCTGTTTTATTTAAGCCAAGGAGTTGTTTACCTAATGTACTAATTCCCTACTGATTTGCCTGTCGAGCTGTGGCACGATTCCACGATTCTGCACAGTTTCATATAGATATAGATCCGTCGCCTAACCTGTTCTTGAAATAGGATCAAGGCACAACACTACGACCGTTGCAAATTGGGATGAAAGCCAATTGGGATTCACGTCCCTTGGGTGCTGATTTGTGACACTTTGCTTTTACATGTATCGTGGCTTGTTTCTATATGAGTCGCCTCAAATTTTTGCACCGGGGCTAAAGAAAGAAATGTGTACGAAAGAGCATTATCCAACGGAGTTCTCAAGACCATGCAGCGAACCTACGACGGAAATCAAATGAGGTAACATTCGAGCGTTGCTCGATCTGCAAAGACTTTCGCGTAAATGCACAAAGACATTTCATCCTACGAAACCTGTCCGAACTTGGATCCACTCATGCAAGACTTGGATCAGTTTGGACTTACTAAACATGCATTGGAACTAGATGCTTACGGGCTTACCGTCATCCCGCCCGAGTTAATGGGCACCGACAACGACTTTCCGGATCGACTGCGCGAGGCAATCATTAGGACGTGCGAAAAACGCAACAATATTGAGATTGGAGACTATTCCACTGCAGAACCGGAAGCAGCAAAATCCGCCTTTAGGAATTCGTGGTACCTGCTTCAGGAAGATGATGTGTTCGCGGAGGCAGCCACGAATCCCAAGGTCTTGACGATTGCTCGCTGGCTGCTAGGTCAAAGCGCGATGCTCACCGGCCACACTTGGATCATAAAACCCGAATCAGCAGGCGGACTGGGATTGCACAGCGATGCCCATGGGATTCCGCCAGGCGGAGGGCACATCGCTCACGTAGCCAACTTGTCTTGGCTATGTACTGACTACGCCGGCGCGGACGATGGTCCTACGGTGTTTGTCCCGGGATCGCATCGCTACGGTCGTGCGACACTCCCGCACGAATCATCACTCGAGAGTACGCCATTCAAAGTTGTGCCGCTGCACGGCAAAGCTGGATCACTTGCAGTTTGGCATGGTTCTACTTGGCACGGGTCCACACCACGAAAGAACCCTGGTCTCCGTGTGACCCTTGTTCAGGTCTTTATGCGAATGCACATGCGTCCCATTCATCAATGGAATCGAGAAGAGATTGATCCGGCACTGTTGGAACGATTCCCTGAATTGGAAAGAATCTTGGGCTTGGAGTCGCTGTATCCGTATCGTGAACACAACGACCATCCAGAGCGGGTTGGACCCTTTATGAAGACTGGAACGGACCCTTTTGCATAGGAATTGAGGATAGGCTGCTAAACGAGGAGTTTAATTATGGATTTTGAGGTAGTCGACAGTCGGTTTAGAGAGGTTCTGGACCCAAGTCAAGAACGCAAGACTTTGGCCGAAGGATTCCAATTTACAGAAGGACCTATTTGGCATCCCTATGAAAAGCACCTTACTTTCAGCGATATTCCTGCTAATTCGATGCACCGGTGGAGCGAGGAATCGGGAACATCGACCTACCGCTCTCCAAGCAATAACGCGAACGGCAATACCTATGACAAGCAAGGTCGAATCCTGACGTGCGAACATGGTACGAGCAGAGTAGTCCGCGAAGAACTCGACGGCACTATCACGGTGCTTGCATCACATTGGCAAGATAAAGAACTCAATAGCCCAAATGACATTGTTGTCCGTTCGAACGGCGACATTTTCTTTACTGATCCTACGTTCGGCAGAGGACCCGGCGTTGGTGTAGAGAGACCTCTTGATCTTGATTTTCGCGGAGTCTACAAGATCGATGGAACCTCGGGAGAATTGTCTCTGTTGGCAAAGGATTTCACCCAACCAAATGGATTGGCGTTCACGACCGATGAATCTCATCTCTTGGTTGCCGACACTCCCGAGATGCACATTCGAAAGTTTGCGTGTGCGGAAGATGGGTCGCTTTCCGGCGGTGAGGTCTTCGCGAAATCGGAAGGCGAGGGATATGGCGCACCCGATGGATTGAAGGTTGGTGAGTCAGGTCACGTCTTTTGTGCTGGTCCAGGCGGCGTTCATGTATATGACCCAGATTCAGGAGGTCTCTTGGGTATCCTCCTCACACCCAGATTTTGCGCGAACTTCACATGGGGAGGAGACAATATGAAGACCTTCTTCTTGACTTCCACCAACCACCTTTACTCGGTAGAAGTACTTGTCGGGAGCGCTCCTCTGTTCTAGGCTCAAGCCTCTGACTTTTCTCTTGGCCTGAGATCTGCTCCATCCACCTTGGGTGAGGCACTCAATTCTTGGCCAATCACTCTTTTTTTCAAAGTCTCGGGAACGAACCAAAAAGCTAATGCCACTCCGACAAATCCCAACATGCCAGAAAATGCGCACGCAATAAGCATCGAAGCAGATTGGGCAATCATGCCAATCGCAAATGGACTGACCACTCCGCCCACATCACCCACAAGTCTCCATACACCTAGAAACTGGCTGCGTCCGTATCGTGGAGACAGATCTCCTCCTATCGTCATGACTATTCCCGTTCCCAATCCATTCCCCAAACCCGCGAACATCGCGACGATGAGAAATGGAACGAATGATCCGGCTAGTGGCAACAACACCGTAGAGCAACTCATCAGCACCAAAGAGGAAATCAGGTTTATCTTTCTTCCTAAAGTATCTAGTACATAACCTGCAGGTAAGAACATCAACATGTCGATTGCCGACGAGAGGCTCATCACGAGACCTATCTCGCCGGGACTCAGGCCAATTGCTACTCCCCACACCGGGATCAGAAAGATTCTTGCGTTGCGCAAATAGGACAAGCAAAGCATCACTGATCCGCTCTTTAGAAAAACTTGATAGAACCGGATGGTGATCTGAACAACTCCTATGGAAACACGACTGCTTGTGCGAACCTTGATCTTCGATGTTTTCCATAGACACAACAGGAAAGCCGCCAGGAATAGGCAACCAATTCCTGCAAAGACAAACAAATAACCGAAGGACTGAAGCGCAAACCCCGCCAATGCTGGTCCAATCAAGGCACCAGCCCGTTCTATACCTGCCATGACCGATATGGTCCGTCCGCGTTGTTCCAATCGAACCGACTCTGTTATGTGCAAGAGTCTGGCAACTATCCATGAACCACTTCCCGCTCCAAGTAAGAGCGCACTAGCACAAAGAAAAGCAAGCGACGAAAGCGATGCCAATCCTACGGCAGCAACGGTCATTGTTGCCAAACCCAATAGCATTACGGCTTTGTCGCTTTGGATTGCAGCCAGTTGTGAGGACGGAACATTGCTGACCATCGTTCCTAAGGACCTAAGTCCTACAACTAACGCAGCCAGAAACGGACCCCCACCTTGATCGAGGACATAGAGTGGCAGCGCAACCAATGCACCACCTCGACCAATCGCCGTTAGCATCGACGGAAGGTAGATGGAAACGGAAAGAGAGCTCAGAGTTTCGGTAATTGACAGCTTCGAGCGAGGCATCTTGGGTGCTGGAGTCGGTTCAATGCATTCTAGAAATTTCAGTTCGAACTAGCCTCGTGCGCGATGGGCGAACTTTCTTGGACATGGGTCCGTTGTTGGCATAATTCACGGGCAGAAAACTGCGCTAGGACAGACGGTGTTCACTCAAAGCAACAAATCTTTTCGATGGATTGCGTATGCGTTATGTATGCCGTTACTTGCATTGAACGTCCCCTGCTCAGCAGAAACTGAACCGCAGATCGAAGAAGTCATCGTTACCGCAGAGAAGCGGAGCAAACCGCTCCGAGAGGTGTCTCAGTCCGTTTCGGTATTCGATCGTGACGAACTGGATTCCTTTAATTTAGAGACGCTCATCGATCTGAACGCACTCGCGCCGGGCGTGAATATTGCCAAGAACGAAGGCGTCAGAACGGTTGTTTCAATTCGTGGAATCGGCAACGAGGCAAACCAGAACGCCATTGCCAACCCATCAGTCTCTCTTCACGTCGATGGAATCTACCTGGCTTCTTCCTTCGCGCCTCTGGCCGATTTGCTTGACATTGAACGAATTGAGTTTTTAAGAGGACCTCAGGGTTCATTGTTCGGTCAGAACTCGACCGGTGGAGTCATCAACGTAACTACGGCGGCACCAAAATTGCAAGAGACTTCAGGCGACTTCTCGTTCAACATGGGAAACTATGATTTGCTAAAGGCCAACGGTGCTCTAAACTTGCCGCTGGGTGAGAATGCGGCTATTCGAACGACAGCTTCGTTAAGTTCCCACGAAGGGTTCAGCCAAAACGTCACTCTAAGTCAAGAACTTGACGACAGCGATAGTCTTAGCGCTAGAACACGATTGCTCTGGGACTTGAACCCAACAACTCGTTTTATGGTGAACGCGCATTTCTTCGACGAAGACATAAACGGGTTCGCGCTCAAGGGGACTCTAGACCCCACACCTGACGCTAGAAGACTCGCGCAGGATTCTCGATCAAGTTACTCGCTCAGCACGACATTGATCAGTAGTGAAATTGCACGAGCATTGACCTCCGTGACTATCAAGTATTTGATTAGTTGGCAGGAAGATAAGCATGTTTCCTATCGTGACAACGACCGAACCGACTTAGCATTGCTGGGGACCAATGGACCTCTGCCAGCGGCAGTTGTGCCCGAAGATGACGTACAAACTACGACTACACATGAGATCCAATTGCTGTCGCAAGACGATCCCGCGAGCAAGACCTCATGGATTGGAGGTTTTTTTCTACTCGACACCACTTTCGACCTAATATTTCGTGAGCAGATCGACTTTGGATTCGATGGAACGTTTGATCCGGTCACTACTCAGCAGGTTCTCAATTTCGAACTGGGTGACTATGGATTTATCTCGGACTCGACCATAGAACGCAGCTCCTGGTCTGTCTACTTGGAAGGGGATTACGAGGTTTCGGACCGCATAGAAATTATTGGAGGTTTTCGATACACCGATGATCAGGTTATCGGCAGAGTCACAAATTTCTATGGCAGAAGTGGAACCGCCCATTTGGAAATCAATTCCAAACGTCTAACCGGACGGACTACCGTGGAGTACATGACTGAAGCTAACACTTTGATTTACGGTACTTTGGCAAGGGGTTTCAAACCAGGAGGCAGCAATCTTACCTATGGTCGAGAGAATGTCATTGCGCCAATTCTTGTACTACCGACATTTGTGGACGAAGTCGCTGATATCGTCGAAATTGGAGTCAAGACCGATGCATTTCAAGGACGAGCTCGAGTCAATGCTTCAGCCTTTTTCTACAACTACCAAAACATGCAGTACCAAGCGACCGATCCGGAAGTGTTTGAAGGCGGTGTTGCAAACATTCCGAGGGTGTCCATTCGCGGAATAGAGTTAGAAATCTTCGCCGTTCCGAGCGACAACACTGAGCTGGAAATTCGATTCTCCAATCTGCATTCAGAAATTGCAGATGACCATTTAGCGCTTGACAATGTTGAGTCAGATGCAACCACGAACGCTTTACTGGCTGAAGGACTTCCGTTGTTCAGTGAGGAAATTCAAAGAGCACGTGCAGAAAATATCAAGAATGTCAAAGGAAATGAGTTGGCAAAGGCACCCAGCATGACCGGAAATGTAGCCTTCTCACACTTTAGCGATGTGAGAGGGTTGGGTGAGCTAAGAACCAAGCTCCAGTACATCTTCCGCGGAGAGTATTTTCACAGGATATTCAATAACCCTCGAACCGACTTCGTGGATAGTTACTCTGTCCTCAATGCGTCTCTTCGATATTCGACATCTTTGACTCCGTGGGTTTTCACACTATCAGCTCTCAACATTACCGACGAAGCTGGTGTGAATTCTCAATTTACAGATGCCTTTGGAGTAGGTGCAACTTCTGTAGAGCTGATTGGACCCAGACAGTTCATTTTGCGGTTTGAACGTCGGTTTGGCGAATAACTCTTGAACTTGTCAGATCCCTGCACCATCTTCCATGTGCCTCAGAACAGAGCAGCCAACTCTATCGTGAATACACAGAGTGGTTTGAGGATTTGAGCGATGGCTCTAGTTGATTTCTAAATGAAAACCGAAGAGACCATCGAAGAACAAAAGACCAAGGAGTCTGTTCAAAGTCCCGAAACCGCAAACAACGCCAGCCAGAAATTTCCAGCGAATCTTCGCCGATTCTTTACTGCGTTCTGGCCTTTTGTACGTCCGTACCGCTGGTACCTAGCTGTTGCCTACCTCGCCACCGGAATTGTGTCAATTGCTTCTTTGGCTCCTGGTTACATCATTTACGCCCGACTTGACGAGGTCCTCGACAACCTGTCGATGCTCAGGACAATAGCTGACTTTGCGCTGCTCCTCATCCTCGTCCTCGTGGTTCGAGAAGTGATCAACGTCACAGCACAATACACGATTTCATGGGCGGGTGCCAACTACATTCGAAACATCCGAAATAGTGTATTCGCGCGAGTCATGGATCGCGGAGACGAGGTCATCGACAAGGAATCCAGCGGTGAACTTCAAACTCGCGTGATTGCCGATACAGCACAACTCGGCAATTTCATTGGTGGTTCGATTCCAGGTTTATTGAGCACAGTGATTGGGCTGATCGGAGGTGTGGGAAGCGCGATTTTCGTGAGCCCACGCTTGACTCTTATAGCGGTCGGCGTAGCAGTTGTGATGACCATTCCAATTCTTGCTTTCTCTCCTATTTTGCGACGATTTGGCGAACGGCTTCAAAAAGCCGAGGCGCAGTCGGGACGGCATGCAGGAGAGACATTCCGATCACGAGACATCGTCTACGCGTTTAATCAGATAGTCCGCGAAAACAAAGTCTTCTCAAGGTATACCGGTGAGGTTAAGAGGTTTTTTCTTGCTCAGGAACTGCTGCAGCTGTGTATTTTTGGTACGTTTCGACTCTTTGCTTTCACGCTCCTAATTTTTGGAGCCTCGTATGTGTTGAACTTGATCGTCGCAAACCAACTTACAGCCGGAACGGCTACAGCATTTGCCTACTTCGCAGTAATGATCATTGGAAGCGCTCAGGGGGTTGCTTCACTAATTACCTCATTCAATGTGGCTCTGGGCCGCGCCCAGAAGCTCATAGAGATTCTTGCGCTTCCAGCACGTCCCGTTCAGGAAGTAGGAGTCAGCCTTCCGGGCGAATGCGAGATCGAGCTTCGCAATATTTGCTTCACCTACCCCACGCGTACCGAGCAAACCTTGACCGACATCAGTTTGACACTTCCAGCCCGGTCAAAGGTCGCAATTGTCGGAGTCTCGGGATCGGGCAAGTCCACGATATTCAAGATACTTCTCAAAATCATTGAGCCCAGCAGTGGAACCATGCTCGCAGGAGGGGTTTCTTCCACAGAATTCAGTTCAGAAGCATGGAGATCCCACTTTGGTTTCGTTCCCCAAGCTGAAATGCTCACTTCAGGAACAGTTGCAGAGAATATTTCTTACGGAAAATCAAAGGCTTCCAGAGAGGCAGTCATTTATGCAAGCGAGCTTGCTTTTGCTCACGAATTCATAGAAACTCTGCCCAATGGCTACGAAACGGACCTCGGTGAAGTCGGAGCAAGACTTTCCGGAGGACAAAAACAGCGCATTAGTCTCGCGCGCGCCATCTTGATCAATCCCTCCGTTTATCTTCTAGATGAAGCCACGAGCTCACTCGATGCAGCGAGCGAACGGGCTGTCGAACAAGCACTGACGAAACTTCGTGAGAGAGCTTCTGTCGTAGTTATTGCCCATCGTATTTCTACGGTAGAGAACGCAGATTTGATTATCGTACTTGATGAAGGCCGAGTCGTGAATCAGGGCAATCACCAGACCTTGCTACAAGATTCAAACTACGAGAGGCTTGTCAGCCAATACAGGCGTTGACGCTTTGCTAACGAAATGTCGAGGATACTGGAGTTGATCGACAAAGCACTTATACGGCATCAAGAAACGAAAGGCTCAATCGGTAGATCGACGGAACGTCAATGCTCTTGCACTTGACTACTATATTGCTTCTTTTGGCTTTGTTATTGGTCCAAAACTACATGTTTTATACGGACTACTTGGGGGAATTTCGAGGAGTTCCAAGAAATAAGCGAATTGGATGGACTCCAATTGCGATCTTCATATCGATTTCGGTATTGCTAGTACTGACTCCCTTTCCAAAATCGGATTCCGGCCGATTGTTTTTCTGGACAGTTTCCCTCATTTTTGCAGTGCTAACTCTACTGTCACTAATCTACTGGCACCTCAAGACTCGTCGCGTGCGAAACAAGCCAACTACCCGAACGGCTTAGCTTCTATAGATGTCTATTCAGCCAAAAACTTTCGGAGATGGTGTGTCAGTATCTTCGGCTGGTCCATAGGAATGAGCGTCCTGCTGTCATCGACCCATACCAATGATGAATTCTCAAAATGCTTCGCTAGTAGCGTGGCGTGAGTTGGTGGCATCAGCTTGTCCTCTCGCGCCCAGATAATGAGAACCGGCCCGAGAAACGAGCGTTGTTGCTCAGCCCATTCAGCCAAGAGTTTTTTCTTGGGAACTCTCCCCAGATATTTGTTCAGATCGCGACGAACTTTCGCATCGTGGAGTGCAGGCTGGATCCAACTCATAAATAGGTCGTTCGGAATCCGCTTCTTCGACATGCCTCCGAAGGTAAAGGGAAGATTTCTGAATATCGAAAACCGCAACATTTGAACTGCCATGTAGAGCCCGCCCGGCACCGCAGCAAATGCGCAGAGCAATCGCCCGGGAAGGCCTGGTGGGTAGTTGTCGAAGGCTTCACAGGACACGAGTACAAGCCTAGCAACCCTATCGGAATCTCCTGGGCTTACCACGAGCTGAGCTCCGCCCCAATCGTTGCTGACGAGAGTAACGTTGTGTAAGTCGAGCTCTTCAAGAAAATCGACGAGCAGGGACACTATTGATTTGAGGGAGAGATCGGCATCATCAGGCATCGGAGTTACATGTGCACCAAACGGCAGCTCCGGGACAATGCAGCGGTATCGGTCTTTCAAGCCATCGATGATTGAATCCCACAGACTCCCGTTCATCAAAACGCCGTGCAGAAATACAACCACAGGGCCCCTTCCACCGGTGTCCGTATACAAGAAACCAACAGATGTTGACTTGTAGTGTCGATCGGAGTTCAAAATGAATCCGTATTAGCGCAAAATCGCAAAACCGCGTGTTCAGAACCTATGAAATTGGTCATATCGACACCAGTGTTACAAGTTCTAATCTACCTAGTCTGGAGTACTACGACCGTGTAAATTGGAGAAGACGATTTCCACACGCAGGATGAATCCAGGGGTGAGATGTAAACAACGACTAACACTAGCTCGGGCGATCCAATTGAATTCTTCCAGCAATGGATCTTGACCGTCAAGCTAGTCGTCATCCAGTCCAACTCGCCGACTCGGCCCTTCGATATTTTCGACTAAAGTGATCCGTATACCTGCTGAGGAAGCCAAGTAACGATCCCATCAAAGAAGAAGATAAGAAGAAGGCCGATCAATTGCAATGTGATAAAGGGCACTACTCCCCTGTAAATCGTTGTTGCTTTGATGTCGGTGGGAGCAACACCTTTGAGGTAGAAAATTGCAAATCCAACCGGCGGAGTTAGAAAACTCGTCTGAAGGCATACGCCGAACAGAACCGTAAACCAAATCGGATCGAATCCCAACGAAATTACGACAGGTGCCACCAAAGGAAGGATGATGAGGGTTAGCTCGATCCAATCCAGGAAAAAACCCATGATGAAGGTCGTCAGAAGAATCATGGCGATGATCCCCATGGGTCCGAACGGCAACCCCAACAGGGTCCGTTCGATTAGTTCGTCTCCTCCCAATCCTCGCAACACCAAAGAGTAGGCAGTGGCTCCAATCAAGATGGCAAATATGAAACCTGTCGTCTTTGTGGTCTCGCGTATCACCTCGCGTATCACATCTCGGGTCAAATTTCCCTTCAGAAACGTTAGCAACAGAGCTCCTGCCGCTCCCACTCCTGCCGCCTCCGTTGGGGTTGCTACACCAAAGAAAATGCTCCCCAGAACTGCAAAGATCAAGAGCGCTGGTGGAATGATCGCGGTGGCCAGTTCATAGATCTCCCGGAGTCCAATCTTTTCTTGCTCTTCGACTTTGGGAGCTGACTCAGGGTCGAGCACGCCCTTGATGGCAATGTAAGCCATATACATGCCGCCTAGAAGTAGACCGGGAAACACGGCACCAAGAAATAGGTCGCCAACGGGCAAGGTCATTCGGTCCGCCATGAGCACCAACATAATGCTGGGAGGAATGAGAATGCCCAGCGTGCCCACTGCGCAGACGACGCCAGTCGACAGAGACTGCGCGTATCCTTGCTTGAGCATCACAGGGAGCCCCAGCAGCGCTAGCAAAACGACCGAAGCTCCAATGATTCCAGTCGTGGCCGCCAACAGTACTCCGATGATGGCGATGGAGATCGCCAATCCGCCGTTAATTCTCCCGAACATTCGGGCCAGACTTGTCATGAGCTGGTTTGCAATTCCTGACTTGTCGAGCAGAAATCCCATGAAGATGAACATGGGCAAAGCCACCAGCACCCAACTCTCCATCACGCTGTAGACCCGTTCGATGGTGATGGACGTATATGCCCAATCCACACTTACAGGAATCTGGAAGTCCACATTGAAAATAATCGCAACTGCGGTAAACACAATTGCGAGACCGGCCAAGATCCAGGCAACAGGAATGCCTGTGAAAACCATTCCGATGAATGCGATGAGCATCGCAAGCGCAAGGTATTCGCTAGCTGGCATTTCGAACCAAGTAAGCTGCCAGTCGAGTGATTCGAGAAATGGTTGCCATTCCTACCAGGGCAAAACCGATTACGAGCATTGACTTAATGATCCACCGGAAGGGCAAGCCACCGGGAGAAGCGGAGACTTCATTGCGCTGGAAGCTGTCTTCGACAAATGGGACACCGAAGATCAACATCAGAGCGACAAACGGCAGGACAAACAAGATACTGCTGTAAAGATCAATCCAAACCTGATTCCGCTCAGAAAATCGCTCGTGAAGAACATCCACCCGAATGTGCGAGTCCGAAGAAACGCAATAACTAATGGCAAGCAGAAACCCTGTCGCATACAAGTGCCACTGCAGTTCTTCGAATTCAATGCGACCTTCACCAAAGATGTACCGTGCACACACATTGACAACAATGACGAGCATCAAGACGACCCAGATCCAAGAAGTTGCATTTCCTATGGCGTCGATTACTGGGTCGACGACACGCGAGATCCTAGTCTCAGGAAGATTCAATTAAAAGTCCCTTGGGAGGTAAGCGAGGCGTTTCCACTTACCGTAATCGGCACGAAACTTCTTCTGAGATTCATAGACTCGGGCAAACCACTCGTTCTTTTCGGCTTCTTCATCCATGACTTCCTCGGCAACCCGCTGGAGTTCCCGCAAGATATCATCCGGTAGCCTGTTGGCAGTTATGCCTTTTTCTTCAAAAGAGTCCAGCACGGCTCCTTGTATCGCTTCGGCGTGCGCGAAATTTCGAGTCACGCCAGCAGTACAAGCTACTTCAAGCGAGCTCTTGTATTGTTCGGGCAGTCCATCCCACGAATCTAGATTGACGAGCATGTGAACCGACGTGAAAACCTGGTGCCAACCCGGAAAATAGTTCAACTTTGCGACACGATCAAAACCCAGCGCGGCATCGATATTGGGTAGCGAATATTCTGTTGCGTCGATAGCTCCTTTTTCCAACGCTTGAAATATCTCAGATCCTGCGAGCATCGTCACCGAAGCACCAACTCGTTCTATGACTTTTCCACCGAGTCCGGCAAACCGAATTTTCAACCCCACAAGATCGTCAAGGCTCTCTATCGGTTTTCGGAACCAACCTGCGGTCTCGGGTCCTAGCATTCCGCACAGCAACACTTTGAGGTTTTCTTCTCGATATAACCCTTCGGCAAGTTCGCGACCGCCTCCGTTAAACCACCAGGCGGAGAATTCCCAGGGCTCCATACCGAAAGGCACCGCGCCGAAGAGCGGAGATGCGGGAATCTTCCCCTGGTCGTATCCCAACCATGAATAGCCAATTGGTACTTTGCCCGTTCGGACGGCACCTGAAATTTCTAGCGGCGGAACTATCTCGTTGGGTTCGTATATATGAAGCTGAAATTTTCCTTGTGTTAGGTCAGCCACTGCGTCTCGAACGAAAACGATGTTGTCTCCAAGAACTTCCAAACTGGTTTGAAACGAAACGGGCAGCTGCCACGAGATTTCATCCAGAGTTTGGTCGAAGGTCGTGCTTTTAGCATCCCCAGTGCCAGAAGGCTGGTGCGTGGGAGGTCTAACCGCCAAGGTGGCGACTCCACCCACGAGGAAAGCAATGATGACCGCGATTAAGGTTGCTCGTGCCGACATGGAGTGACCTCAGATTTCGGTTGAGAGTAAAGCATAGCGAAATCTACAAAATCGGTTTGAGATTGCGATAAACGAGGCACGTTCTACGTAATCGGGAAGCTCAATCTCTCGATCACAGAGACTTTGCTTTACAACATTCAAAAAGGTTATTCAGCAGGAGAAACCGCCAAACTTTCGAATCATCAAGCTCTTGATTCCTCATACGTCAATCCAGCCATTTGCTGCAGAATAGGAATCGACAAGACCACCCATTTCAACGTAGTTTCTACTGCGAGATAGATGGATTTAATGTGTTATACTGTATTTAGATAACACAAACCGTGCTTTCTCAATATTCAGCATTTCGAAAGGGTCCACACAGGACAAAGACAGCAAATTGCAGATATTTGGAATTTTTACCTTTAGTGTGTCGATCTGCATTTTTTCATGTGTTACGACGGTTCCCTTGTGCGTAAGCGCATGAGCGATGAGCCAGCAATCACCCGCCTGTAGGAATTTTGCAATCTCGACTTGTGGAAACGATTGTTCAGATACACGTTCAATAACAGTGCGCAGTCCCTTTTGAACAGCATCATCGGGCTGGAGAAAGAAACCCTCTCCCTGTTCCTTCGCCCAATCTGCTAGACGATCGCTCCCTCTCTGCAATTCTTCAGCAATCTTTCGTACGCTAGCGACTCTTCCTGTAATGTTCTCTCTAACGAGCCAGTCCCAAAACGCGGGACAGAATTCAAACCCATAGTGTCGATTCTTAGCTTCAATGAATACATTCGCGTCGAGCAAATACACGGCTATCCCGCTACACCTACCTCTCGCGCGAGCTGTTCAAACGTTGCTGTACGCTGGATTCCCAGCATCCTAAATGCATCTCTATACAACGTTTGTCCTTCGAGCGTGTGTGAAACTAGAGCTCTTGCAAAGCGAGGACTCACTCGCGTCAATGTAGTGCGATAGAAGTTACCGCCAGAATCTCCTGCTCGAACGTATTTTTGCAGTCGGTCAAGTTCACTCTTCCAGGTGAGATCAAAATCGTCCTGTGCAATAAGCCCTTCTTCCCAGAAACGAAGCAGTATGACCAGCGTACTTACCTTGAAAATGCGCGCTAATCTAGATAGTGATTTCGTTATCGATTCGCCTTCCCGAATATGACTGTGCAGTACGTTTATAGGAACTAGAAGCTCGGCGGCCACAGAATTACACCAACGTTCTTCCTTTCGGGAGCTCGGCTGCGGAGTGGATCCAAGATTTGATAGTGCAGATGCCCCCAACCATATGTGAGCAAGCTCATGCGCAACAGTAAACATCTGTGCTGCCTTTGTGTCGCGACCGTTTACGAAAATCAATGGCGCAAGTGAATCACATAGTGCGAATCCTCGAAATTCTTCAGTTTCAAGGGGCCGGTGGCTATTGTTCATCACAATGCCGCTCACCATTACAAGAATGCCAGCACTATCTGCTTGCCGAATGAAAAGGCGGAGGGCGTCAGACCACGTTGGACACTGTCTTCGTGCGTCTAGGTCAAATCCCAACCTATTCCTTATTTGTTGCGCCACGGTTTGCGGAGAATCCGCAATTGAGACACTTGCGACAAAATCAAGATCCTGGAGACTGGACATCCGAGCATAATCTCGATACCAAGCCTGTCGTTCCTGACAAATGTAAATCGTGTCCAGAAGATTCGGGCTTGGTCTAGCGATTGATCTACCCTTGAAAGTGCGAAAGTCAGGAATCGGTACGACTTCTTTGGGCGGTTCAGGAAGGAACAAGTAACCAACAGGTACGTGGACCGCACTTGCAAATGCATCCAGTTGTTTCAACGTGGGCTTTAAATCTCCCTCTTCCCAACGAGGAAGATTCTTGAATTTCAAACTCAACTCTGCCTTTGCGATTCCTGCGCGCACCCTCGCCCAAGTAATGAGAGCCGGATTGACATTTGCACGAGTAACCATAGTGTTTTTTAGCAGTACTTAGACTTTAGTCCAATCCTTAAGACCAAACCCCATTTCCAAGCTCGATTGGAGTATAGCAAGCCGATTTGACAGGGCACGTCGGTAACGACTGGCCTCAAGAGGCCGCTCGGCCACTAACTTCCTGCTCTACGGCAGGAAGAGGTTTTGCAAGCAGCGACGCAGCCCGATTGGGCGAGATGAGTTCTTCACCTAGAGCATGTAGTACCAATCGTTCAAAACGGGAAGGTTTCTCGAGAAAAGCGAATCCTTGATCCCGTTGCATAGGTTCAGGTTCGGTTGTGAGCCAAGAACGGGCAAATGTTCGAAACCCATTCCTGACAGCAGGCGCAGGAAGAATTCCGACCTGTCCAAGCCGTGTCATAATGCAAGATGCCGAAACGCCGTACTTGCGTTTCACGCTCATTATCTCGAAATGTGTTACGCGACGACGAAGAGAACCTACCGTATTGCGTAATCCCTCTCTAGGTACTAGAAAGGCACCAGCAAACCGGTCCATTGCCTTTTCCAAAGATACTTGCAGATTGCTGATTGATGGAATGAGATGGTGTGCAAGTTCATGTGCAAGAGTGAATCGTTTTCGCTCGACATTGATTCTGTTTGAGACAAGCACAGCTTTGACGGTCTGATTTTCATTTCTTAGAACTTTCGCTTGACATGCCAATCCACTAATGCTTTCGGGAACGCTATCTTCTAAAACCTTGATTCCCTTTTCTTCAAGTAAGTCGCACATACTGGCGATTGGGTCCAGTCCCAATCGCCACACAGTACGCAATTCTTCCGCTCTGTCTTCTAGCTCTTCGAGGGATTCCAGTCCGTCCCAACACAACTCATTTATCTTGTCCGGACCTGACGGTAGATCAAGGATTTGCTCTATCGACATATAGCGTTCGAGTTTTTCAATACACGTTGCTTGTGCTTTTACACGTTCTTTCGCTGAAGCATCCGAACTTCGACGAAATTTCAGATCTTTGAGTTCGACTATCTGCGAACTCATCAAAAAGTCCAACGAGGTGTCCAGCGCTTGGCCTAGCGAGACCAAAACCGAGGAAGACGGCAACATTTTTCCGTTCTCGTACTTACTGATTGCTTGTGCGGATACTTTGTGGTTGACAGCATCAGATAACTGTTTCATAGAAAAACCTGCCCGCCTTCTCGCAAGTCGAAGCCTCTGTCCAAATATGTCCATATCGATGTGTCTACATTTAGTAGATGATTTAGGTCAGATCAAAGCTACTATAAACATAAAGTTGATAATTGTTTGGTATTTTGTCAATGTATCTACCATACTTCAATTGATTTGAGACACTTGAAGTTGCATATGGACCCATTACGGGCAAAATGAAGCCTGTATTTAGACAAACAGAACGACTCTTGCACCTAGTTCCGACTCACAACGATCCTAGCGTAAATCCATGCAAACTAGTCAAAATCTTCTTGCCTTATCAGCAAAAACTCGGTATTCTATGCCGCTTCCCGAATGACCATCTTCGCTATCAGTGCACGTTGTAGCTACTCGAGAAACAGAAAACGGCGAATTCCGAGCAGCGCTGGTTCCTACCGGCGTCGAACAGCTTGTTAAGGATGGGTTCGACGTTAGCGTTCAATCAGGAATCGGGTTGTACGCGGGATTTTCCGATCAGATGTACTCTGAGCTCGGTGCCAACGTAGAGGTCGAAGCTAACAAGCTGCTGAACGAAGCCGATATCGCTCTTCACGTGCGAAAACCGAACAAGGATTCGGTCTCTCAGCTCAAGAGCGATGCGATACATATCAGTTTTCTGGATCCGTTTCTCGATCCCGGACTGGTCGAGTCGATGGCGCAGCAGAGAATCACTGCCGTTTCCCTGGAAATGGTGCCTCGGTCCACACGCGCTCAAAAAATGGATGCGCTTTCCTCCCAGGCAAGTTTGGCGGGGTACGCTGCAGTGATAACCGCCGCCTATCATCTTCCTCGAATTTTCCCAATGATGATGACCCCCGCCGGTACGATCTCACCTACAAGGGTGTTTGTCATCGGTGCAGGAGTAGCTGGACTTCAAGCAATTGCGACCGCACATCGACTTGGAGCGCGAATTGAGGCATTCGACACTCGTCCGGTAGTTGCCGAGGAAGTACGCTCGTTGGGTGCCAAGTTTGTCGAAATCGACATAGGCGAGACTGGACAAACGGAACAAGGCTACGCAAAAGCGCTCACACCAGAACAGATCGAGATGCAGCGCAAGGGTATGGCTAAAGTAGTAGCTCGCTCAGATGTAGTCATAACAACTGCGCAAGTATTTGGAAGACGGGCACCCAAAATCGTGACATCCGATATGATTCAAGCCATGGACGAGACGAGTGTTGTCGTCGACATGGCCGTGGAAACCGGAGGCAACGTCGAAGGTTCACAGTTGAATCAGATCGTCGAATGCGGTGGGGTCAAGATCGTAGGACTCGGAAACCTTCCATCCCACGTGGCGGGACATGCCAGTGAGATGTACTCGTCAAATTTGGTTCATTTCATCCGTGAGTTCAATACTGAAGAATCTGGAACCATCCGGTTGGACCCTGAGAACGACATCGCAAAGGCTTGCGTGCTCACCAGAGACGGCCAGGTGTTACACGCCTTTAGCAACGGAAAGTAATTTCTAATGGAAGCAATTTTTCTAGGTTTGATCCTTTTGCTGTCGATCTTTTTGGGGTTCGAACTCATCTCGAAAGTGCCCGCGACAATCCATACACCTTTAATGTCAGGTGCAAACGCTATTTCTGGCATCACTTTGGTTGGTGCCTTGCTTGCGGCCGGAGCGGGGGCAGCATCTCCTCGACTTGCCATTCTCCTGGGAGTCATTGCAGTTGCATTCGCCACAATCAATGTCGTCGGTGGCTACCTCGTGACAGATCGAATGTTGGGCATGTTCAAGAAACGAGGAGACAAAGGTTAAATCTTCTGGCTCAGTTGTGCCTTTCCGCGTTGCGATCCATTTGGATTAACCAACCTTGCTGGACCACCTCTACATAAACGCAGCGTACATAGTTGCGGCTGCTTTTTTCATCTTCGGACTAAAGCTTCTCGGCAAACCGGCAACTGCCCGAAAGGGAAATCTGTTCTCGGCGGTTGGCATGCTTATCGCGATAATTGCGACCCTGCTTTCCAATCAAATTCTCGATTGGAATTGGATATTGTTGGGAGTTGCGATTGGCATCGTGATAGGTGTTGCCGCATCTCGATTGATAGCCATGACAGCAATGCCGGAGATGGTTGCCGTGTTCAATGGACTGGGAGGTGGTGCAAGTCTTCTCGTAGGCTGGGTTGCGCTGTTTGGAACGGTCAACTTGTTTGTCGCGATAACAGTAGTTCTCTCCATCTTGATTGGCGGAATGACGTTCTCAGGAAGCGCAATCGCATGGGGCAAACTGTCCGAAACCATCACCAGTCGCGCGCTCGTTTTCTCAGGTCAGCGCTTCGTCAATTCTGCAATTCTCATCGCTCTCATCACCTGTGCCGTAATGTTCGTATTGGAGCCGGCCCACAACTCCCCGTATCTTTACGCAGTAATCGGCCTTGCATGCCTCTTGGGGATCATGGCTGTCATACCCATTGGCGGTGCAGACATGCCGGTGGTGATTTCTCTTCTGAATAGCTACTCGGGGCTAGCCGCTTGCGCTGCTGGATTTGCAATCAACAACGTGATCTTGATCGTTGCCGGTTCCCTAGTTGGCGCAGCGGGATTCATCCTTACGAATGTCATGTGCAAAGCGATGAATCGTTCCCTGCCCAACGTTTTGTTCAGTGGTTTCGGAGCGGCAAAAGCTGCAACAGAAGTTGATGGGGAAGTTCATCCCATTTCGGCAGAGGACGCAACCTTGATTCTCGAAGCTGCTTCGTCGGTTGCATTCGTGCCAGGCTACGGAATGGCTGTGGCTCAGGCTCAACATGTGCTCTGCGAGCTAGGCGAACTGCTGGAATCCAATGGCACTGAAGTCTCATACGCAATCCATCCGGTCGCGGGACGAATGCCGGGACACATGAACGTACTTTTGGCGGAAGCCAACGTCTCCTACGACCAACTCATAGAAATGGACGATATCAATCCACGCCTAGATTCGATCGATGTGGCAGTCGTGATCGGCGCCAACGACGTGGTCAATCCTGCGTCACGAACCGACGAAAACAGCCCCATTTACGGCATGCCGATCATCAACGTGGATCAGGCTAAGACCGTATTCGTGCTAAAAAGAACCATGGCATCGGGATTTGCGGGGATTGACAATCCACTTTTCTTTGGATCCAACACTCGAATGCTTTTTGGCGACGCAAAGACCTCGATCTCGTCAATGATTTCGGAATTCAAAACGTAATCTGCGTCAAGTATTGCGTGAGTAGCTGATCTCTCGAATGTCAAAACCGCTACTTGAACTCAATCCTCTGCATTGGTTCTACGGATCCGCTTCTGTAGCGTTCGGAATCAAGAACTACGCGTTCAGTTACCTACTACTAATTTTCGCAACCCACGTACTGGGAATTCCCGCAGCAAGCGCTGCGTTGGCAATTGGAATCGGCGTAATCTGGGATGCTTTCTCCGATGTGTTTCTAGGCCACTGGTCCGACAAGACAAAGTCGCGCCTTGGACGACGGCACCCGTTCATGTACTCCTCGCTCCTCATCTTTCCCTTGTCGTTTTGGTTGATTTTCAATCCCATCATCGAAATCAACGATTCAAACGGATTCTGGTACTTCTTGGTGCTCTGCATTTTGATTCGAACAGGTACGACTCTCATTGAAGTTCCTTCCGTGGCGCAGCTCCCTGAGCTCGAAACTGACTACGATCGTCGCAGTCGTTGGCTTGCACTGCGTCAGATGATGGGTTGGTACGGAGGCAATGGCATTCACTTAATCAACTTTTCGGTGTGGGTGGGCGCTTACGGAATTTCCTCTCAAACGGGCTACAAGATTTTTTCCACATTTGGTGCCATCCTCATCTCGCTATCGATCATAGTTTCATCTTTGGGGACACAACGATTCGCGATGAATCTTCCTCAACCCAAGGAGAATTTCCGAATGAGGGAAATTGGCAATGAACTCAAGCAATTGTTTCAGTCTCTCCATAACAGAAATTTTGCGACCTTGTTTGGGTATGGACTGATCAGTGGGATCGCGGCTGGACTCAGCACCGCGCTTTACCTTTACAACACCACTTATTTCTTCGGATTCTCGGGATCTCAGATAGCTATCACTGCGATAGGCGTGCTCATCGCTCCACTCATTGCGTATGTAGTAGGACCGATTCTCGGGAAAGCCCTGGAGAAGAAAAAGGCAGCCATTGTTACGATCTTGACGTATATTGCACTGTATCCGATTCCCTATGTCCTGTTGTTGCTGGGTTATTGGCCGGGCCTAGGCTCGTACTCGTCTTTGGCTATATATACGGGTTTCATTGTCGTTGAGGTGGCTTGCATCATTATTGGTTCCATGATGTTGGATTCCATGATGGCGGATGTGGTTGAAGAGAGTGAAATCAAGACGGAACGACGATCGGAGGGCCTGTTCTTCGCCGCGCGTTCATTTGGTGCAAAAGCCATTTCTGCAGGAGGAATTTTCTCCGCTGGTTTTATCCTTACGATTGTTGGCATGGACTCCGTCAACACCTTATCAGATATGACGATGGAGCATCGAGTCAATTTGGCCACACTATTTCTGCCGTTGTTCTGTGTCTTGAACCTGATGGCAATATGGCTTGTTTCAAGGTACCGCATTCGACGCAAAGATCACGAGTCCAATTTGAAGCAGCTTGACGTTCGACACGGTACTGATGAACCAAAAGATGAAAAGTACTCGCTCAATATCTCCGGTCGACTTAGTCCGTTAAGTAGTACATCGGAAACAAGCCAATAACGCGTGACAGATTGACCAAATTGATGTGTGGTGATCACGACCAAACCGAACAAATGCAGAGCTCCTCTCCCATTAGAAAATAGAAGACATGGATGAGTCCACCACAGTTGTAAGCCTCGTGGAATTCCTGGCTCAGCTGTTTGTGTTCGCAATCGGAATAGCTGCTTTGCTGATTGTCATTCTGTATGTGCGGGATATCACCCAACGTAGGCACGCCATTCGTCGGAATTTTCCCGTTATTGGAAGATTCCGAGACTTCTTCGAACACCTGGGCGTCTTTTTCCGGGCGTATTTCTTCGCATTGGACCGCGAGGAAATGCCTTTTAACCGAGCAGAGAGATCCTGGGTGTACAAAGCTTCCAAGAACGAAAGCAATGTCGTTCCGTTCGGATCTACGAGAGATCTCAAAAAACCAGGAACGACCATATTCGCAAACACCGCGTATCCCACACTTTCCGAAGACGCTGCAGAGCCCGATTCACTTCTCATTGGACCCTATGTGCCCAATCCCTACGAGGTCAAATCGTTTTTCCACATTTCCGCAATGAGCTACGGTGCGATTTCGCGACCCGCCGCGATTGCACTATCGAATGGAGCGCGAATGGCCAATATCTGGATGAATACGGGAGAAGGTGGACTGTGCGAACACCATCTAACTGGTGGTGCGGACATAGTCTTTCAGATTGGTACCGCGAAATACGGTTGTCGAGATGCAGATGGCAGCTTGTCCGAACAAAGACTGGCTGAATTGGCACAACAGAGTGCGGTGAAAATGTTCGAGATCAAAATCTCGCAGGGTGCAAAGCCAGGCAAAGGCGGCATTCTTCCCGCCGCGAAAGTTACCGAAGAAATTGCAGAAATTCGGGGCATCGAAGTAGGAAAGAGTTCTATAAGCCCTAATCGCCACGTCGAAATCGAAAATACTTCCGATCTCTTGGATTACGTAGCTCACATTCGCAACATAACCAAAAAACCGACTGGATTCAAAGCCGTGATCGGCTCAGCAGATTGGATCGAGGAAGTCTGCGAAGAGATCGTGGACCGCGGAGAGGAATCGGCACCCGACTTTATCGCCGTCGACAGCGCAGACGGCGGTAGCGGAGCTGCTCCAATGAGTCTGATCGACAATATGGGGCTGCCCATTCGAGAAGCTCTTCCTCTCGTTGTCGACACTCTTCGCGGTTATGGCCTCAGAGATCGTGTTCGTGTAATTTCCAGTGGAAAACTTATCACTCCCGTCGAAGTGGCTTGGGCACTGTGCATGGGCGCAGATTTTGTGACTTCCGCCCGAGGGTTTATGTTCTCGCTGGGCTGTATTCAGGCACTTCAATGCGACCGTAACACATGCCCCACCGGTGTTACTACTCACAACAAGAGCTTGCAAAAAGGTCTCGACATAAGGGACAAGTCTCTCCGAGTGATGCATTACGCACAAAACATTCAGCACGAAGTGGGTACCATTGCGCATTCTTGCGGAGTTCGGGAGCCGAGAGAAATGGAACGATCTCACTGCAGGATCGTTCAAGCGAACGGACTCTCTATTCCCCTGGATCTCATTCGTCCCAATGTCGAGCCAGGTTCACTATTAGCTAACAGGAAAAATAACTGATATGGAACTCTACGAGGTCATGCGGACTACATTCGCGGCAAGGCAATTCACACCTGAGGAAGTCCCTAATGATGTTCTTGCGAGAATTCTCGACAACGCTCGTTTTGCACCGAGTGGCGGCAATCGACAAGGTTGGCGCGTCATAGTCATTCGGGACCAAGCCAAGCGTGAGACACTCGTGCCAATCGTGACTTCTGTAATGAGCCGATATCGCGCTCAGGTAAACGCCGGCGAGAACCCTTTCAATACCATCAATCCCTCCCAAGTAACGCAGGCTGACATCGACAACGTCGATCTTCCCCCTTCGTACGCTCGGCAATTTGTCGACGCTCCGGTGCTCTTGCTAATCCTCGTGGATCTTTCCGTTGTTGCGTCAATGGACAGTGAATTGGCCCGCGTGGGAGTCGTATCGGGCGGATCGATCTATCCTTTCGCTTGGAACATCCTGTTGGCCGCTCGTAGAGAAGGCTATGGAGGAACGCTCACGACGTTTCTCGCGCCGTTCGAAGCGGATGTGAAGAAACTCTTCAACATTCCCGAACGCTACGCGGTGAGCGCTCTATTGCCCATTGGCAAACCTGTAAAACAACTGACAAAGCTACGACGAAATCCGGTATCGAGTTTTGCGACGATCGACTCTTTTGATGGTGAATCGTTCAGGTAGTTGCTAGATCTACGATTTCTTGCGATTTTCAAACTAGATAAGAACTCACAAGAGTATTATTGTTTGAACCTAGACGGACAGCCAACAAGCAGTCCTAAAGAGAAGGATCCGTCGCAATTGACGTTGGTGCCCAGTTGCATTGAGGAACGAGGAGCCTCGTGGAGTTTCAAGGTGAATCCAATATTCCAGCGCCCTGTCAGGAGGTGTGGGATGCACTGTTGGATCCCGAAATACTCAAGGAATGTATCGACGGATGCCAGGAGATGACCCAAGTCTCCGAACATCAATACCTTGCCAAAGTTCGAGCCAGAATTGGCCCGGTTCGTACCACGTTTTCAGCCAACATCCAAATGGTGGATGTCGTAGCTCCCACAAGCTACACCCTGGAAGTTAGCGCAACTGGTGGCGCCGCAGGCTTTGGAAAGGGATCCGCTTCGATTTCGCTTGTCGACCACGGATCTGAAACCCAGATGCATTACGCCGTCAACGGAGTAGTCGGCGGAAAACTGGCACAAATCGGTTCGAGGCTTATCGGCGGAGTAATTGACAAGCTGACAACCCACTTTTTTACAAAGTTCGTCGAACGATGGACCCTTCAAACATAGATTCCCCAACAAGGAGAATGAAATGGTAGACGTTACCTTTTCTGTAAATGGGAAGGAGCATTCATTGTCTGTAAATGACAATGCTCTTCTTTCCGAAACCCTTCGTGAGAGCTTAAATCTCACAGGAACGCACATCGGATGTGATACAAGCCAGTGCGGTAGCTGCACAGTGCACTTGGACGGAAAGGCTGTCAAGGCATGCACAGTTCTTACTGCCCAAGCTGCCGGAAGCGAGGTTACTACGATCGAAGGAATCGGAGAACCAGGTAGCTTGCATCCAATGCAGGAGGCTTTCAATGAACATCATGCCCTGCAGTGCGGCTTCTGCACGCCGGGCATGATCATGGCGGCGATCGGGTTAGTGAACGAATCGGAGTCGCTAGATGGTGATGGCGTGCGCAAGGGATTGGATGGAAACTTCTGTCGCTGCACCGGCTATCACAACATCGTCAAAGCTGTGCTCTCTGCACAGCAGAACATGTAGGAGGATGTGATGGCAACAGAAACTGGAATAGGCGCATCCGTACGAAGAACGGAGGATGCTAGATTCATTACTGGTACTGGAAGGTATACCGACGATATCAACGTTCCCGGTCAAACTTACTGTGTGTTCGTTAGATCAACTCACGCCAGAGCCAAGATTAAGAGTATCGACACGTCGGACGCGCTATCGACCCCCGGGGTCGTAGCCGCATTTGTCGGTGCCGACCTCGCGAAGGACGAAATTGGCGACCTCCCTTGTGGATGGTTGGTCAAGTCAAAGGACGGTTCGGACATGATCGCGCCGCCACATCCGCCCATCGCAACGGAACGAGTCAACTACGTCGGTGAACCCTATGCGCTCGTTATTGGCGAGACTGTGCAGGCAGCTAAGGATGGAGCGGAAGCAATTGTCGCAGAGTTTGAAATACAGACCCCCGTGATGGATGTGGCTTCTGCAACGCAGAGCGAACAAATTCACGAGAGCGTACCCTCCAATAGATCGTATGACTGGGAGTTGGGAGACAAGGCAGCAACGGACGCAGCATTCGAAGACGCCGCGCACGTGACATCGCTCGACATCGTAAACAATCGATTAATTCCTAACGCAATTGAGCCACGTGCCGCGTTGGGTTCCTTTGATGCAGCGTCTGAAACCTACACGCTTCACACAACGTCGCAAAACCCGCATTTGGAACGCCTTGTTCTTGCTGCGTTTGTAAACATTGCACCCGAAGCGAAATTGCATGTTGTATCCCCAGATGTGGGAGGCGGATTTGGATCGAAGATCTTTGTGTATGCAGAAGAAACGGCTGTGATTTGGGCTTCGGCCAAAGTCGGGCGACCTGTCAAGTGGACGGCTGACCGAGTGGAATCGTTCTTGTCGGACGCACATGGCAGAGACCATGTAACTCATGCGGAATTGGCTCTCTCCGAAGAAGGCGATTTTCTTGGGTTGAGAGTCAAGACTACGGCCAACATGGGGGCTTATCTTTCGACGTTCGCATCGAGCGTACCTACCTACCTCTACGGCACCCTGATGGCGGGGCAGTACAAGACACCCGCAATCTACGTTGAAGTGCAGGCAGTGTTCACCAACACAGCTCCAGTTGACGCCTATAGAGGAGCCGGGAGACCCGAAGCAACCTATGTCGTAGAACGGCTCGTGGAAACTGCAGCCCGAGAGCTCAACACCGATGTAGCTGAATTGCGCCGTCGAAATTTCATCAATCCCGAGGACTTTCCCTATGAGACTCCTGTTGCACTCACTTACGACACAGGAAACTATGCGGCTAGTCTAGACAAGGCTTTGGAATACGCCAATTACTCGGGATTCGCTTCACGAAAAGCTCGGTCCGAAGCGGATGGCAAACGTCGTGGATTAGGATTCTCTTGTTATATCGAGGCATGTGGACTAGCACCTTCCCAGGTGGCTCTGTCGCTGGGGGCTGGAGTCGGACTCTTCGAGTCAGCCGAAGTTCGGGTGGATGTCACAGGATCGGTAACCGTCATGACCGGAGCGCACAGCCACGGACAAGGACACGAAACCACCTTCGCTCAGCTCGTTTCCGACAAACTAGGCATCCCCTTCGAGAACGTTTCCGTCGTACACGGTGACACACGTCGATCGGACTATGGACTAGGAACATACGGCTCACGGTCGATAGCCGTTGGAGGCTCCGCAATCTCGAAAGCCACCGACAAGATCGTTACCAAAGCGAAGAAGATCGCGGCACACATGCTCGATAGTGAGGAGGATCAGGTGTCGTTTGACGATGGAATCTTCACTATTCCCGATTCGAATGAATCATTGACATTTGGAGAAGTTGCATTTTCGGCGTACGTACCCGGTAATTTCCCTCTCGATGAACTCGAGCCCGGATTGTCAGAGAAGGCTTTCTATGATCCCGCCAATTTCACCTATCCAGCAGGGACGCATATCTGTGAGGTGGAGATCGACTCGGAGACTGGAACTACTTCGATTGTTTCGTTCGTTGCAGTAGACGATTTCGGAAACGTCATCAATCCCATGATTGTGGAGGGCCAGGTCCACGGGGGACTCGCTCAGGGGATTGGGCAAGCATTGCTAGAGCACGGAATTTACGATTCTGATGGCCAGCTCGTCTCGGGATCGTATATGGACTACACAATGCCTAGGGCTGATGATCTTCCCGACTTTGTCGTAGATACCACTTCAACACCGTGCACCCACAATCCGCTCGGAGTTAAAGGATGCGGCGAGGCAGGTGCGATCGGCGCAACTGCAGCAGTGATGAATGCCATCACGGATGCTCTCGGAGTTAAGGATCTACCGATGCCAGCGACATCTGAAACTGTGTGGCGAGCGATTCAAGGAGGTTAGACATGTACTCATTTCGATACCACAGAGCCGCTTCAATAGAAGAAGCTAAAGAATTGCACACGACGAGCGACGAGGGTGCGTATCTTGCAGGAGGCATGACGCTCATTCCAACTCTCAAACAGAGGCTGGCGGACGTCGATGATGTCATCGACCTTGGCGGAATCGAGAGCCTAAAGGGAGTTATGACTTCCGGAACCTCAATGAAGGTCGGTGGAATGGCGGTGCACAACGAAGTTGCAGCCAACGCCACAATTGACGCACTCCGACACTTGGCCAGCGGAATTGGAGACCCTCAGGTACGGAATCGGGGAACGATTGGAGGATCGATTGCGAACAACGATCCCGCTGCCGATTATCCCGCCGCAGTTCTCGGTCTGAATGCCACTATCCATACCAACGGGCGAACGATAGGAGCAGACGACTTCTTTACGGGCATGTTTGATACTGCCCTTGGCGACAGCGAAATTGTCACTGCCGTGGAATTTCCTATGCCGTCTCGAGCAGCCTACATCAAGTTTCCGAATCCGGCGTCCCGATATGCGGTTGTTGGAGTGATGGTTTCCGAAACCAATGGCAATGTTCGAGTAGCCGTTACTGGTGCTGGAACCTGCGTGTTCCGCGCATCAGCAATGGAGGAAGCACTCACGAATGAATTCGCCGCCGAGTCAATTAGTGGTATTTCCATAGATTCTTCGAGCTTCAATTCAGACATTCATGCTTCCGCAGAGTACCGTGCCCACCTCGTCGGGGTGATGGCGCAACGCGCTGTTTCGCAAATCTCGTAATGGCGCGAATACGAACGTATCGATGCCATGAACTAAACGAAGATATCGCGAGCATTAGGCTCGACGAGATCGAGATTCCCGCACCTGGACCGGATGAGGTTCAGGTGCGAATCATGGCGTGTTCGGTCAATTTCCCCGACTTGCTCATGATTCAGGGAAAGTACCAACACAAGCCCCCTCTTCCCTTCGCTCCGGGTGGAGAAGGCGCGGGTGAAATAGCCGAAGTAGGCCGAAACGTGACCGCTGTCAAACCGGGCGACTCCGTGGTCTTTGGTTGTCGCTCCGGCGGCTTCTCCGATGCAATCAACCTACCAGCAAGTTCGGTTAGACCATTACCTCCAAGCATGTCTTTCGCCAAAGGAGCAAGCTATGGAACTGCATATCAAACGGCGTGGGTGGCACTTTCTCACGGAGGATCACTTCAAGAGGGAGAGTGGCTCATGGTTCATGGCGCGACGGGTGGAGTGGGTATGGCCGCTGTTGATGTCGGAAAGCTTCTTGGAGCAAAGGTAATCGGTACAGGTGGCCGCGACGACAAGCTCGCAGTTGTCTCGAGTCGGGGAGCAGACGAAGTTATCAACTACACCCTACCTGAAGGTCGACTTGGCGGTTTTCGCCACCGCGTGAAGGAAATTACAGGAACAGGAGGAGCCGACGTGATCCTAGATCCCGTGGGCGGGGACGTCTTTGACGAGAGCATGCGTTGCGTCAATTTTGGAGGAAGAATTGTGACTGTCGGTTTTACGAGCGGGCGTTGGCCGCAAGCCGCCGTAAATCTCATCCTTATCAAAGAGGTTTCACTGATCGGAATACGTGCTGGAGAGATCGGTCGTAGAAATCCCGAGTTGGGGCGACGACTGTCACAAGAAATACGAGATCTCGCGTATTCCGGAGCTATCGATCCTTATGTCTGTGCCGGGTTTCCGCTAGAGCGAGCTGTGGATGCGTTGAAAATGCTTGAGCACAGGAATGTAGTGGGAAAATGTGTAGTGACCATGAACGGCTACGAATTTGAACCGGATGAAGCGGCTGCAACAGCTTAATGCCGAGAGAGAGAATTTTGACTCTTGTCCGATACAGTCTGAATGGACCACACGAGGCGAAGCAACTGACGGAGTTTTGCTAGCAAGATTAATTGGAGGGCTCTATGTCGCATACAACAATCCTAACTGAGACACGAGATCGCGTCGGAATCATCCGTCTCAATCGCCCCCACAAGCTTAATGCTTGGAATGCCACGATGTCAGGTGAAATCGTCGAGCAGATGACCGAATGGAACGACGATCCTGCCATTGGTGCCATCCTAATGACCGGAGAAGGACGGGCCTTCTGCGCTGGTGCAGACATTGATGGATTCGCGGAACGAGTCAAGACCAACACCCAGCCCGGTGGCGGCGAGGCGATTCGAAGAGGCGGTGCTTCGCTGACGCACTTCATACGATCCTCCAAACCAACGGTCGCCGCAATCAATGGCTACGCGGTCGGAGTAGGTTTGACGATGATTCTTCCCTTTGATGTTCGAATTGCGTCTAAGAATGCACTGCTCAGCATTCGATTCATCAAGATGGGTCTGATGCCTGAGCTGGGTTCAACTAGGCTCTTGGCTAATCTGATCGGACTTGGACCGGCAACTGACATGTGCCTCACCGGTCGCATGGTTCCGGCTGATGAAGCACTAGCGATGGGATTGGTTACTGCAGTCACTGATCCGGAGGATCTCGAAACCGTTGCAATGGAAAAAGCCACCGAAATCGCGAACAATCCGACTCAGGCGGTCATGATGATCAAGGAATTGCTTAGTCGAAATCCAATGGACGCGGACCTTGAAGCAGTGATGGAGCGCGAGAATATACGAGACCAGATCGCCAGACGACTTCCAGATCATCGAGAAGCCGTGGAAGCATTCAAGGAGAAGCGCAAGGCAAACTTTAATTCTGATTAACCGACTATTCCTCGTGAATTGATAGATGCGAACATTGATGTGCAACAATTCTCCGAACGCAAGACGCGTTGAGCAGAGCACATGGTTGCATCCTCTAAGTGTCTGATATGTACTGTCTATTTCGTCTAGCCGGTGCTACGTCAGTCATGTTGCTCCCTGGCTATGTATCTAATGGCTCGAGCAGAAATTGAGCCGAACAAATACACTGATTTTTGGAAACATCTCCCTGCAGAGACACCACTTGTCCACACCCTTGTCATGAATAGCGTCCGCACACAAAATATGGAAGACAAGCATCACGAAATCCTGAACAAGATTCATGCCGATCTTCCACTACTACCCAACGAGAATTAAACATCTTTCGAGAGAGACCAAAAGCATGGTGCCTCGTTACGATCGCTGTTTTCAAGATTCGAAGACCTGCGCACAACTATATAGGCGAACGATCGCTACTCAGCCATAGCTTCTGTTCAAATCTGAGAAAAGACTTTAAGATGCTGGAAAAGCGGCATGAGATTTGCTTACACAAAGTAGACTATTCGAAATCGTTGTGTAGTTGCTTGTTGGCTCCACGACTCGCGTTGATTCAGTATTCATTCTTGTGAGAAGACCCATATGAGCTCATTTTCAAATCGTTGGATCAAAATCGGAGGGATAGTTGTCATTTCTCTTGCGGTAGGAGCTGCGACATCGGCTGTCTTTTTCTTTTCAATTTTTGGGACCGGCAAGTCGACATCTCTCGATTCAACTTCAATCCAAGAATTTGAACCCGACTCCCTAGCAAATATCGATACGGACCCCAACGCATCCCCTCAGAGCGAACCCGGGAACGAGAGAGGCGTATATACCGGTGGTCTTGCAGACCTGCCTCGCTCAGGCAACGAATTCGATCGAACCCTTGAACTGTATCAGCATTTGTCCAATTTGGATAAGAACCAGCTAGTCGAAACGCTCGACGAGTCTTCGCACCTTGAACCAGATGCCCGCCTGGATGTTCAACGTCCGATATTTCAGCGATTGGCTTTCCTTGACTCAAAGTTGGCATTTGATCGTGCGAAAAAATTGCACCCGAGTCTGATCACTACAGTCTTTTTTCAATGGTCTATTACGGACGTCAATGAGGCCATAGCACATGCCAAGACCCTTGATCAACTGCGGAGATCTGCCGCATTGCGAGGCATTTTCAAGTCAAGAAATGACCTGCCTGAAAACATACTTCTACAAATCGGCAAAGAACTGAACAGCGAAATAGAGGCGCAACGATTAATCAATTCGTCGAAGACTGACGATTATCTCGAGAATCCAGGAGAGTCATGGCGTGAAGTGGTAGGCACAGTACAGGATGACCCGGCTCAACTAGGATTGCTCCACTCTTTGGCCCGAACTTGGTTCGAGAAGGAGGGATTACCAGTAATCGGTGAAATTAACAGATCGCTTACAAATGATCAGGCTAGGAACTCTATATTGGATTCAGTGTTACACATGGCGGTGAGAGGCAATCCGCAAGCTACTTTTGAGTACGTCATGGGCATTCAAGAAGACAACAATCACGAAGTTGCTTTGGGCGTGATTCGCATTTGGGGGAGCGCAGACCCAGTTTCAGCTCTCAACGCAGCATTTGCTCTAGAAGACTCGCCAGTGCGTCAGACATTCTTGAATTCCGTGATGCAATCGTGGGCCGACAGCGATTCTCAAGCACTTCTAAGCAACCTTGGCTCTTTGCCTGAAGAGATGCATTCTAAAGGCCTAGAACTGGCGATTAGGTCCATAGCAAGAGATGCTCCCGAGCAAGCAGCATCATTGATAGCACGCATGGAAGACAGTTCAAAAAAGCACCACGCCGCCCAAATTGTTGTTTGGAACTGGATTCGCTCCGAACCCGTAGCGGCCCTCGATTGGGTCCTAACAGACGCAGAGGTATTACCTTTCCGCCAAGACTTACTACGTTCCGTGTTGCCGAGCCTTGCCGACGAAAACCCTCAGCTGGCATTTGATACAGCATTGGCTCAGCCTTTAGAAGATGGGAGTCCAGGTCTAGAAGTCTCCGTGATTGCCCGGCTTGCAGAGCAGAACGATGATTTGGCACTCGATTTGCTGCCCAGAGTGCGGGACGGAAAAACAAAGACTGTCGCATACGGCATAGTCGGAACCATGTTGATACAAAAAGGCAATCCGTTGGAAGCCATGAAAATGTCGAGCCAGCTGCCCGAGTCTGATCAAGAGGGCTTCTTCGTGTTCACGATGGGCACATGGGCGGGAAGCGACCCTCAAAGCTTGTTTGACACAATCGATCGTCTTCCATCGCCATTAGCTCAGTCAAAGGCGGCGGCGATGCTCTCATTCATGAGTCTATTCAGCGAAGAATCTCTAACCGACAGTCAGTTAGAAAGGGTGGAAGAATACCTATCAGAAGAGGATGCACAGTCCGTGGAAGAAGGAGAAGCTGGACTGATCAAACAGATGATGAGTTTGGGATTGGAATTCATGCCGTAGTCGAAAACTGTGTGTTCAACAAGGATTCTCTCTTCAATGGAAAATGAACTCATCCCATACAAGAACGAGACTACAATTAATTTGTTTTTCTCAGCGGGCGTTGTATAACGGCATTACCCCAGCTTCCCAAGCTGGAGACGAGGGTTCGACTCCCTTCGCCCGCACCAACCGACCTCTATTCGAACATTACAACGTTTCGTGCGACCTCACCGGTCTCCAACTGTGTAAAACCGTCGTTAACGGAATGCAACTCCATGTGACCCGAGATCATGTCGTCGAGATGCAATTTTCCCGCTAGATAGAAATCGACAAATCGAGGCATATCCACTCGAAACCGATTAGATCCCATACTTGAGCCTTGTAACCTCTTCTCTCGTAAGAGCTCTGGACCATGAATCTCGATTTGTGTTCCTACAGGAATCATGCCGATCACCGTTGCAGTTCCTCCTGCACGAATCATCTTCCACGCCTGTTCCGTGGTGACCTTCAATCCAATGGCTTCAAAGGAATAGTGAACTCCACCTTGCGTGAGCTCCCTTACCATCTCCACAGGATCAGACTCGCTCGCGTTGACTACATCGGTCGCCCCGAACTTCTTGGCCAATTCCAACTTGCTGGCGATTGTGTCAATTGCAATGATTCGACCCGCTCCCGCTAACTCAGCACCGTTGATGCATGACAAGCCAACGCCGCCACAACCAATGACTGCGACAGTGGCTCCCGGTTCAACTCTTGCTGTGTGTATCACGGCACCGACCCCAGTGGTAACTCCGCAACCGATCAGTGCGGCTCGGTCCAGAGGCATGTCGTCGCGAATTTTTGCCAATGCATGCTCATGAACCAGCATGCACTCAGCAAACGAGGAGAGATTGAGAAACTGAGCGATTGGCTTACCGTTTTGGGAGAGTCTGGGTTCCTCGCCCATACCACGTTGAAGCTCAGGTTCTTGACACAAAGCCATTCTTCCAGTCAGACAATACTCGCAGTGTCCGCAGAATGCCGAAAGGCATGTAATTACATGGTCGCCTGGTTTGACATACGTAACATCCGAACCCACAGCTTCCACTACACCTGCGGATTCATGCCCAAGAATTGTCGGTAGAAAGTATGGATACGAACCGTTTTGAAAGTGTAAGTCGGAATGGCATATTCCTGCCGCAACCGTACGAATGAGGACTTCGCGGGCCTGTGGTTTGCTGATCGAAACATCCTCAATTTCGAGCGGCTTTGATACCTCATGAAGGACTGCTGCTTTCACTTCATCCGTCTCCTCAAATATCAGTTTGGATTGTAAGACAGTCCGGACACCTCATCGAATTGGATGTGGTTTGAATTCAAACAGTGAGACGACTTACTCACTGCATCAATCGAAAAGAGAAATTCACCCGCGGACCAACATCACGGCTCGTCTTGGGCAATTCGTGCATCCAAAAACGCTGAAGCGGTTCGTACATCATGAGCAAGCTGTTGTGTTCGAGATCAATGGACACACTTCTGTTTCGGTGATGTCGATGTCGCAGCCTTAATTTACGTGTAGAACCAAGGCTGAAAGATGCGATATTCACTTCCGGTCCAAGTTCTGGTTCGTTGTCCGCGTGCCAACCTACGCTATGCGCTCCGTGTTCGTAGAGATTGGCCAGTACAGAATTGAAGTGCAAGTTCGTCGTCTGTTCAATGCTTTGCTTGATTGACTGCACGAACGGAGGAATGGGTTGTGGTCTGTGTACTATGCCAGAGTATGTATACGTCCGCCCAGCGTCACTGAACCATGCGGACAATCGGGGCACGTCGAGTTGCTTCCCGAACACGACGATACGTTCCTGCCGCCATTGAATGTCTTCTATGGCACGGGGGAATGCTTTCTCCGCTGCGTGTCTGCCCAACAATTCGGAAAAGTAATCTACACTTCCGTCGTATTCAACTAGGCTTAGCAGACGCGTTCTAATTAAAGTTGTCACGTCGCGGGGAGTTGGTTCTGCTAGCCGCTCAAGAGCTTTTCTCTGCGGTTTCCACGCAGAAAGGCAAGACTGAAAATCATGAGCGTGACCAGAGCTATGAAGATTCGATTACGTAGCGTCTCAACAATAATCGCTTTAAGAACTTGGTCGTTGATCGCATGTGGATTGTAAATTGGCGAGAACCAAATCTGTTGTCCCCCAAACTCTGTGAACAATATGTTCGCTCCCAACAACACCACTGCAACGATCGCCCCAGAGACTTCACTTCTAAATAAAGTGGAGAACCCCATTGAAACGGCCATGTAGAACACGCCGACTTGAAACGCACCGTACAGGGACTCCAAGTTGTATGGCGTGATCAAAAACCACGCATACAAGCCCATGATTGCTAACGTCAACAAGAGAATCATGAAGCTTGCTAGGATCTTTACCCACCAAACCTTTTCAGCGCCACCCGGTACGGTGTAAACAATCTCGAGCGTACGAGCGTTGATTTCGCTCGCGACAATTCTGAGGCCGAGAAATAGACCAACGAAAGCGAGGGGCAAAGCAAGTCGGAACTGAATGCCCGCGTCTCGAATGGTCACCCAATCCAGAATCTCCATGCCCGACTGAGGTCCAAGCCAAACAATTGGAACGATGATCGGAATAAGCCAAAACTTGTGACCGGCGATGGCAATGGCCGCATAGCGCAGTACTTCAATTTCTTGAAAAAGAAACTTGATGGAGCGGGACACTATGTTCATGACGTTGCAAGGAGCCAGAGATATCCGTCTTCGGGACGCGGGTTCAATTGCTTTGCATCTTCGGATGGACTCTCATTCCAGATGATTCGCTGGATAGTATCGCCCGAGGCATCTGGAGCTTCCTCAGCGAGAATTGCTCCTTCGGGCAATGACTTGTCCTCGCCTTGCTCAATCTTTTTCTCCCAAACCCGGCCGACTGCGTTCGTGGCAAGGTCGCTTGGTGTTCCATCGAATCTCAATCGACTCTTTGCAATCACCAGGACACGCTCACAGGAAATTGCTACGTCCTCGACAACGTGAGTTGAGAACAGAACAATGCGAGTTTCGGCAAGGCGTGCCAGCAAGTTTCTAAATCGAATTCGTTCGCGAGGATCCAATCCAACTGTGGGTTCGTCCACGATTATGATTGCGGGCAATCGGAGAAGCGTTCGTGCCACGGCAACCCGTTGTTTCATACCGCCAGAAAGAGAACTGATCTTGTCGTCAATCTTGTCGGCCAACCCAACTTCTTCGATGAGGCTTGCAACTCTTTCCTTGCGAATCTTAGGATCGATGTCGTATAGAGCGGCGTAGTACTGTAGATAGTCGCGTGGTGTGAGGCTGAGCGGAAGTCCCGCATCTTGGGGCAAGTAGCCTACCCACCGTGCCAACACCTTTTGGATGGCTCGAAGCGGAACTCCTCCGATCTTGATCGCGCCTCGAGTTGGGTTGATGATTCCTGCCAACTGTCGGAGTAACGTGGTCTTGCCGGCACCATTGGGACCAAGAATCCCAATCATGCCGCGTTTGGCAGTGAAGCTGACCGACCACAACGCACGGATTTCTTCAGCGGGCAGGTCCAATCCGCCAACACGTCGACTAAGCCGTCTCCACCAAGTACGGGGATATTTCATGAATCCTCGCACAACACGATCGGGCAATTCACCTCTCTCCTGTCTGGTCGCGCTTCTGCGCATGACTTGCCCGAAAGCGAGTAGCAAAGTCGCAACGATCGGCCAGAAGAGCGTGGTTTGAGTCCCATCTTCGTTAAGAATTGGTCGGACAAAAGTGAAGTAAACGAATCCACCGATGGTCAGCCAAGGCAACAGTACGGCTAGAAAGCCTTCTATCCCTCCCCTTCGCGCCCGACCGTCGTCGGAAACTAGCCCTCTCGCTTTTCGAATCTCCAAGAAAACTCTTGCGATAAATCCACTGGCGATCAACCAAAATATCAAACCCCACCCTCGTTCAGGTGTAAGCCATCCCAACGCACCCGCTCCAAGCGCAAGAATCGAAAAGACCAAAGACCGCTCAAACATGTCCTTGCGATTGAAAACTCTTCCTCCTGCCGCGACGACCTTGCGAGCGAAATTCTTGTGTGCGTTTAGCGTTCTGCGAATGGGTCCAGGTAAACCGTAAATCTTGCTCAAGTACGTAACCTCTAGTTCGGGTGGTCCGTCCGTGGTGTCCGGTTCAGGAATGTGAACCCTTCGGAAGAAAAACACGATCAGCGCAAGAAGAACACCTCCAACTAGCAACCCAACGACGAGCTGCCAAAGCAAACCATTGAGGCCTGCCACCAAAATTAGCAACGCCATGATTCCTATTAGTGCAACACCCCACCCGATGACAAGCCAAGGTCCAACTCTGCCAAAGAGAAGGTCTAGTCTTCTAAGCAATACATAACCTATCGGGACAATGATCAACGTCATAATCGCCGAAGTCGCCAGACCTGACATCACCACAATAGCGAAGGGCGGCCAGATTTCGTTTTCCGCTCCTGTGGCGAGCGAGAGTGGCCATAGTGCCGCTATGGTTGTTGCGGCGGTCAACAAAACGGGACGCGTTCGTTCCTTGACGGCCGCATATGCAGCAGCGCCTGAAGAGTAGCCAATTCGGCTAAATTGTTGCATACGGTCGATGAGCAGAATGGCTGGATTGACCATGAGTCCGATTAAGATCAGAATGCCGGAGATCACCATGGGATCGAACAATGGTGTCCCGGTCAAGGCAAGGCCCCACAAAGTCCCGAGCACGGTCAGTGGAATCGCAACCATGACTAGCACTGGCAGAATCAGCGACTCGAGAATGATCGCTAATGAGAGGAACACCAGACCCAAGGCAGCAAAACCGAGTTGTTGGCCAGTGTCTACGTTCTCTTCATCCGCATCTGGAATGTCAATTACGTAGCCCTCGGGTCGTGGAACGGATCGTATGAAATCCTTAATCTCATTCTCAATGGATTCACGTCCACTTCCAGAATCTGGCACAGAACGATCCAACGAGTACATGACCTTCATCTCTCGTCGCCCGTTCTTGTGAACAATCACTCCCGGAGCTGGCATTTCTGTTACTCGCGAAAATGCCGCTATTGGCAGAACACCTTGGGAAGTCTGGATGCGCGTGTCGTTGAAGTCTCGGCGAGAATCCGATTCTTCACGAACTCCTTCTCGTTCTACAACCACTGAAATTTCTCGACCCGACCGCAATGGATAGGGGGACGCAAGTGTTTGTCCCCTCTTGCCAGCTATTTGCAAGAATGGTAGTGCTTCCGAAACCGTCAGCCCAAACGCCTGCAAGGCAGTCTCATCGGGTTCCACCCACAGTTCTGGATTTCTTGGTTGAATCGGAAGCCAAGACCGATCCACGTAATTCACCTCGGACAGCCGCGCCTGCAAATCTTGGCTCAACGCCATGAGTCTCTTCGGATCTGGACCGGACAGAATTACCTCCTGTCCTGACGAACCACCAAAAAAGCTCCCGTGCCCACGACCTCGACCAGCACTGCTGTAGTCCATGTCACCTGTAGTGCCTATCGAAAGTCGAGTCGTACGTCTTGCAGAATCTTCAGCTGCTTCCCGAATACGGACCGCGCTGAAATCGGGAGGTCTTTCATCTTGCTCGACAAAGTGTACGGTGAACCTAGCCTGATTTTGATTCACCGCAGCTTCAACCGTATCGACGCCTTCCATAGACTTGATGTCACGACCAATCATCGAGACGTACGAAGCCATTGTGTCCAAGTCGGTAGTTCTGTTGTGCGAAACAGTGGTTGTAAAGTTAATCGAGTCCGCCTGCGGTGGATCGTCCGCATTACTGTTGTTTTGCATTGCCCACGGGGCAGCAATGACGACCGTCACAACCACAGCTATAAGCGTTCCTGCTAGCCAGGATGGAGGTTGGCGAAGAGCGTTTGTAACCAGGCCTGCCAATAAGACTCTCGCTCTATCCGGAACAAGCATTCCACCACGCTGTTCGCGTCGTTGTTGTTGCTCTTTTACGCGTCTTACAGCGGCTGGAGCTGCTAATCGGTGCGCAAGCAGCGGAACCAATCCAATGGCGACTAACAGTGACGAGAATAACGGCAACACGACCGAGACACTCAGTACTTGTAGTACTTGCCGAAAAAGTGCCGATTCAATCGGAATTAGAAAAACAGGAAGAAATACGATGGCTGTCGTGACACTGGCACCGACGATGGCCCTAACAGTCTTTCGTAGGCCCAATCGAGCTGCTTCTGTAGGGGTTATTCCTCGTTCGATTCCGCGTAAGATTGCTTCGTAAACTACAACACTGTTGTCCACAAGCAACCCTACCGACATGGCCAAACCAAACAACGTGAGGAGGTTTATGGAGTGACCAAGCAGATAGAGTCCCGCGATTGCTGTCATCAGACTCACAGGCACTGCGATTCCGACAATTGCTACAGCACGCCATTGGCGGAGGAAAAGGAACAACACCAACAGCGCAACACAAAAACCTGTCAAACCAAGATTGATAAGACGTTGTATTTGCTCGTCCAATGACCTCGAGGCATCGAAGCCAATTTTGAGGTCAATACCAACAGACTGGACGACTTCGCGTATTTCTCCCAACCGTTTTCGAACATCCCTGCCAATTTCGATTAGGTTCGAGCCTTGTTCCTGTTCTAAGGTGATTCCAACCGCAGGATTTCCGTCCACTTGGAATATTTGGGCGTTCTGTCCATAGCCTAAGTAAACATCCGCCACATGTCCCACAGTAAGAGGGTTGTTCGAAGATATGCGGGCTTGTCGCAGAGTGTTTAGAGAGTCGACAGTGCCATCAAAAACGACATTGGTACGGCCGTCTTCCGACTCAAAATTGCCAACATAGACTGCTGAACCTAGTTTGCTGTTCAACGCGCCAATCACTTGTTCGATCGTCGCTCCTAGACTTGCAGTCTTATCGGTGTCGACTGCAACGATCACTTGCCTTCCGCCTCCTCCAATCGCAACTGCGCGCGCAACTCCTGGAATGCTCGAAAGACGAGGCACTACCATTTCAACCGCAAGGTCGTACACCTGGTCTGTTTCGCGGTCTCCGCCGAGTACGTAGAGGGTCATGATGTAAGCATCAATACTCCCAAGGTTGTCAGCGCCGCCCCACACAGAAATGTTGGTAGTTCGAAGTTCTGAGTTGCGCTGCAACCTGCTCGCTATCCTTCGTATTTCGTACTCGCGAACCTTGAGGTCGGTGCCTGGATCGAAAGTGATCTGTAGCGAACCACGGTCGCCATAGATTTGACCCACGGTTTCTCGTATTCCTTGGAGTCCCCTGATGCGCGAAGTAAGAGGAATGAGAACCTCCCTCTCAACAACATCAGCGGTACTACCGGGTCGCTGAAAGCTAACTGAGAGTTGTTCGGTAGGCATAGCGGGGAACAACTGGATCGGCATTCGACTGATACCAACTGCCCCAAGAATGATGATTGCAAGAAACATCATCGCGGTAGCAACCGGCCGCAAGACCGGCAAACTTAGGAAATCTGGAAGCAGTTTCCGTGGTTTGGCAGTTATTTCCGCCACAAAGAGCTCACTTTGTCGACCATCAGATTCCCGCTAAGAATAACGCACACCAATGCCTAGTCTAATCGTTGCAATTTTTGTGCCACTCAGATGCGCTTTAGGTCCGAACAAACTCGACGGAAATTGGGCTAGATTTACGCTAATATTCGTTGCATGTGCAACAGTCTTTGTTTGCACAGAAATTGAAACGAATAGTGCACGAGGGACGCTATGGAATTTATGGAATTCTTCAATTACCTAGCCCGATGGGGACACATCGTGTTTGGTATCGCTTGGATTGGGTTGCTGTACTACTTCAACTTCATACAGGGCGCTTTCATGGCCTCCGCATCAAACGAGACGAAGGTCGAAGCGTTCACGCTTCTCGTACCCAAAGCGCTTTGGTGGTTTAGGTGGGCAGCCGCGTTTACATTCCTTACTGGCTTGTATTTGCTCTACGTCGTCTTGAAGCAAGGGACGCTTACAGAAGACACGCTTGTTGCAGGACTGTTGGCAACGTTCATGGCTGCAAACGTATGGTTCATCATATGGCCGAATCAAAAGATAGTGATCGCTTCCAATGAAGCAGTCAAAAGCGGAGGCGAGGCAGATCCTAATCAAGCTTCAGCGGCAGCCGCAGCTCTGTTGGCGAGTCGAACGAACACCTTGTTTTCGTTGCCTATGGTGTTCACGATGGTGTCAAGTGCACACTATGTGCATGGTGGCGATGTTGCGACATCTGGAGCTTGGGCGTCAGCGTGGGGTTTGTACGTCGTTTCGGCAATCGCAATTCTGTTAGAACTCAACGCCATATTTGGCAAGATGAATCCCGCGATCGAGAGCGTGAAGGCAGTTATTGGTTCAAGTGTAGTCTTGACCGCCATTGTCTGGCTTGTCCTCATGTACGTCTAGAGTTTCTCTTTGGATACTTAAACCATGACCCGAGGAGGCAGTCGCTCTGCCTCCTTGGGTAAAATCGGTTGACTCCCAACAAACTGCCGAAATCCACCGATGAGCGACCGACCGATCATTGTTACCGACGCTGAAACCACGGCCACCGAACGCGCAAACCGCCGCCCCCGAAATCCTCCAACTGGAGGTTCCAATTTGGCTGTTACATTGCTCTTGATAGTTGCGATTGCGGCAATAATCGTCTTGAGTTGGTTTGTTTGGTCCTTCAATTCATTGCTGAACGAAACGAAACTATCACTCGCAGACGCACAATCCCGGATAGAAACACTCGAATCCCGACAGTCGCTGACTGAAGGCAATCTGACGGATTCTGGAACCACGACGCAGGAAGCCTTGGCGTTTTGGGAGGATGAAACTCGAAAGATCTATGACTTTGTCCACAAGACCAACAAACCCAATATTGCAAAGAACAAAGAGGACATTGGGGAGATCGGTGCGCGCATAGAAGGATTTAACAACAGCGTCTCAGACTTGGAAAACTCGATTACTCTCTCGGTCAGTCAGCAACGTGATCTTACAGATAAGCTAAATACTTCGATCCAGACAACATCCTCCCGACTAGACGGACTTGACACAAAAGTTCGCCGTACCGAGGAAGCCATCGAAGCCATTGATCAATCACGATTGCAAAACAACAATCGTCTACTTGAGCTGGATCGACGAGTCCGAGCTCTCGAAACACCCAATTAACCAATTTGTAGCGAGAACCAACTTGAAAATGCATGCTTTGTCAAGCATTATTCTCTTCAACAGTTGACAGGACTATCCCTTGACATGACATCCAAGAATGTACCTAACGGTCGATTCCGGTGGGAATTTAACTACCGCACACTCCGAGGAGATGAAGGATTGTCGGTTCGCTTGCTTGGACCCGTGGGCAATGAATCGAAAGAACTAGCAAGATTCGATTGTTTTCGAAATTCTCCGCACTATCACACCGCCGTCTACGATCACAACACCATTCGCTCTATCGAAGACGATGATCCAGTGAGCTGGTTCCTCGATTGCGTTAAAGAGGGATTCGAAGAGTTAATTTCTAATTCAGGAGGCGACGCTCCTACTTCCGAAGAGGTCTCTCAGCATGCCGCATCTATCGTAAGTATTGAGAGCATTTCGAAGGAACTCGTTGCGGAAGCGACCGAGGGCAGTACTTAGTCAAACAATCTACTTTGTGCTGCAACTGAACGCAGTTGTAGGATTCGTGCTCTTCTAACTGGTGCTTCGTAGTTCCGTCAGTCGGTCGTCTTTACGTTTCCACAGGTCATTGACAAACTCCTTCGGATTGGATTGAGTCTGATTTGTCATTTCAACCGGTTGAATAAAGATGTTCACTGCTTTACAACGACCGCATAGCAGCTCCCAAAAACCGGGTACTGCCCCTTCGTAGTTGAGCGTAAGATCAACAATCGTCGATGTTTTTGAACCGAGAGCATCGATAGTAAACAATAGACCACCCGTTCGTGGTGTGAGCAAATGTAGAAATGGCGAAGATTGGGATTGGTGTTTTTCCGCAGTGAACCGCGTCCCTTCCAGGAAGCTGAGCACTGATATTGGACGATGGAGAAACTGTTCCGCAGCTCGAGACATGTTGCGTCGGTTCTTTTCATAGGCGCTGCTGTTTCTACCGTTGGACGCTCGCACGCGTCGTTGGACATATGGAAATCGAAGTAGCCACATAGCCAAACCAACAAAGGGCACCCAGATCAGCTCGCGCTTGGTAAAGAATTTGATCGGCGGAGCCAGATTGAGCAAAACCACCTGAATAATGATTACATCGGACCAACTTTGGTGGTTGCTTGTGAGGATCCACCAGTTGGACCTATTGTCCAAGACGCCCTCGATTGTCGTCTTGAATTCAATGAGACGCAACAATCGAATCAACCAAGCATTTCCTGAGACCCAACAGGTGACAATCCCGTCCATAGACCCAGTTAACGCTGATCGAGCTTGTCGAACTGGAGTCAACATCCTGACTACAGCCAGAAGGTATATCGCCAGACAACAAAGAACAGTTGCCGAAACAAGAAATGCGACGGCAATCAGACCCTTCAATACTTGTAGAACCGACTCCACTTGTTCGAATTGCTTCTATGGACGAGGAATCTTTCCAGAACACAGGAAATTGCAAATCAAGTGTACCGTCGAACAAGACAAACTGTTCAGAGTTTGGCGACAATTGCTTGAAGTAGTCAAGCACCTGACCGCGTCTGAGCTGCGTCTGCTCGAGGCAGCGTCCCGACTCGTCGGCGCAGAACACCTGAAACGAGCTCTTCGCAAGATCGAGACCAACCGTTGTAACATTGATTTCCATGGATGTCTTCCATCTTTTAAATACCGGCTACCTGTTAAGGTAGCAAACTGGAAGACATCCATACCATCTACAAATGAGCCGCCCAAAATATGTTTCTTCAATCAAAATCACAATTTTTTCGATTCCCATTTGGGATCACAAAATCATTGGTCAAATCCGCATCTATCGTATTGCTAATTTCGTCCATAATTGCAAATGCAGACTTCAGTAACGATGAGCCAAAAAGTGACCAGGTCGCATCGATAGATCAACATCGGGAAGAAGCACATATACTCCCACCAAGCTTCGACTTTGCGAACAGCGTTGAATTTTTCGTTCAACTAGATAACGCCAAGACAAGAGAACTTAACGATTTGCTCGACTTGTCCAAGAAAATTTCGCAGAACAGCGTGCGTCACGAGGCTCAATTTGTTATCTTTCGGAAGCTTGCCTCAATTGACCCAATTCTTGCACTACGTCAACTAAATGAGATCCCGGAAAACGAGCGAGAAGTTTCGATCAAAGGGATTTTTCGCGAGTGGTCTCTCTCGGATTTAGATGCAGCACTTGATTCTGCAAAGTCACTATCAGCGCCTCTTAGATTGGCTGCACTTCAAGCCATTTTGAAATATAGAGACGACTTACCACGTGATGTTCGACTGAAAATTTCAAGTGAATTAGGCGGCAAACAATTTGCACTAATACAGTTTAGTAGAGAAGAGGCAATTTCAAACCTAAACGAGCCCGACAAGGCATGGGATATCCTGCTCACTGACAACGTTGCAGATGTGTTGCAACTTCAGTTGCTCATTCGAATTGGGCTTGAGTGGGCAGAAGTTGAAGGATTCGATGCTTTGTTTCATATCAATGCCTCAACAAACAGGGGTAACCGTTCTCTCATGGCCAAAGTAGTCTCGGCCATTGCGGACTCCGATCCAAAGGGCGCATTCGCACACGTTGCAGAATTGAGTGCACAGTCGCTATATCCTTTTTTATTGCAAGCCATCGTCCTGCACTGGGCGCATTCGGACCCCGTAGGTGCGCTAAACGCACTTTCGACTTTGAACATCGACCATCGGGGACTGAAGATTCTCGAACTTGCAGTAGCCAATTCGTGGTCTGCCTCACAGCCAGGCGCGTTGCTTGACGAGCTTGCTAGATTCTCCCCAAGTGCTCAAGTAGAGATAGTCGAGGATGCACTTGAAGAGCTTGCTCGAACAAATCCAAGAGACGCAATCGAAAGGATGCGGTCTCTGAAAGAACTGATAGGGAATTCAACCGGAATAGAAAAGAAGCTGGTTGGAATCTGGTCTCATGATCAGCCGTTAGCCGCCCTTGAATGGGTGTTGGGGGAGGCACAACCCCAATCCGCTCGACGACTCGAATTGATTGAATCTGTGCTGCCAAGCTTGTCGCGTTCGCATCCTGAACGAGCAATGGAGGTAGCACTACAGGAACCTGAAATAAATAATCAATTAGGGTTAGAGCACCTCGTCATTAATGAAATATCAGACTTTGACATTGAGCTCGCACTAAAAATGCTGCCCCAAGTGCGCGACTCCGCTCGTGGGCTTTCGTTTGCTTGGATAGGCGGTGCAATCATGAGAACTGGCGATCACTCACGTGCGCTCAAACTAGGCGAAGAATTATCAGGATATCACAGGGCTCTCTTTTACGAGAGCGTCGGCGATGCTTGGGCCTTCGCAAATCCCCAACAAATGCTCAATGCGCTCAAAGATATTCAGTCGAAAGAGATTCAGTCAGTTATGGCTCAGCGCCTCTTGCAAGTAAACGACTTTTCCCATGTGATTGCGCCCGAAGAGATCGAACAGGTTGAGTCTCTCGTTGAACCGCAAGATCAATATCAGAAGAATGAAGTGCAATAAATTTTCCTGACTGAACTCGTCGACGGTTCAAATAGAAGTTGCTTTACTCGATGTCGGGAAGCCAGCAGACCAACGTCGTTCCGTTGCAGAGTTCTGGGAGTATCAACACCTCGCTTGATACAAGCTGTGTGGAGAAGGAGTGCAGTCTAGTACCCGTAGGTTAGGGATCTTCTCTTTCCTGAACCACGCCATTCTCGAATGTCACTTCTTCCTGGCTACCGTCTTCAAACGTGATTTTCCAAGTCCCATGTCGTCTCCCCTTTTCATAAGGTCCAGTCCATCGACCTCCATCAGGATACGGTTCATCCCAGACTCCATCCGGTTCACCATTTACCATCGGTCCTTCGGCTCTGACTCCCTCGTGGTTAAGAAACACCCAATTTCCGTGGTGTCTGTCGTCGACAAAAGGACCTTGTGCACTTCCACCATCGGGAAAATTGAGGATCCATTCCCCTGCGCGAACACCATTGTCGTAGGAACCCTTGTTGCTACCACCGCCGGCAAACGTGGAGTTCCATTCACCGTGCCTCCGCCCGTTGGCATACGGACCCTCCATTCGACTCCCATCAGCGGTCAGAATTACCCAGTTCCCGTGTCGCTTGCCGTTCTCGAAGCTTCCTTTCTCGATGCTTCCGTCCGTTCCTTCCTGAATCCAATCGCCATGCTTTATGTCCTCCACATACGTTCCTTCGTGTCGAGTTCCATTGGCGGTTACGATGACCCAATTTCCACCTCGAAGCCCATTTACATAGTTTCCTTCGTGACTACTCCCGTCCGCGTGTGAGATCTTCCAGTATCCATGCCTGACATCCATGACAAACGGACCTTCGGCACGCATTCCGTTCACAGTCTCCATAACCCAGTCGCCGTGCGCATGACCTTTTTCATACATCCCTTCGCTTCGCCCCACAACGGGATTGTTTGATAGCCATAGTCCGTGACGAAGGTTATCCACATACGACCCTTCTACAATCCCTCCCATAGGATCTTTTTCTCTGAATTGACCTTGAGCTAGTCCCTGAACGAATGTCCCTGTCATAGTGTGAGTTAGCCAATTTCCGCCTCGTTCCCACTTGAAGGTTGCAGTCCCAGACCCTAATAGTTTCTCGTCAGGACACTCGGCGATTCCATCGAAAGAAGCAGTTTCCCCATCGCTCGGTCGACGGTCAATCCATATATGGCAATTCTCTGTGTCTTCCACGAGCATCCAACAGCCTTCAGTCGAGTCTTCAACATGACAAATCGGTTCGAGAGGCTCTGCTGGATTGGTTGTCACGTCCTTGCTCTCAATACTCATACAACCGGTCAGGACGAAGCCAGTTGCGAATCCCATTACCAAGACGACTCGCTGTAATGGGATCCGAATGCAAGGTTGAGCCTGCACTGTTAAAGTCATATCGATTACCTTAAGATGTTCTTTCGAAGTATAAACCCGATTTTGACTTCGATTCTCTTTAGTCAGCAAACCAAGAGTTAACTATTCACAGGTGTGCCCAAGAGCGGTATACCAGTACCAATCCCAACGTACTGTTAGCTACTACGATGACAAAAGTCAGTGCAAGAGAGAAAACTGTTGCCGCGAGACCCAGAGTCATCACTGAGCTTTGTTCAGCAGACTCTTCTATAGCTCAAACTCGATTCAAGAGTAGCCACCCAAAGAAAACGAGCAAGGGAAACCCAACCAGACAGTCGCGGTGCGGAGAGCGTCACAAAGCCGTACTTTCTACAACCGGTTCAGTGGGAGGAGTGTTGAAACAACTCCAAAACGAGACATCACTCGCCTGAACTCCAGAAGCTACAAGGACTTGTACTTCCAAACGCATGTCAGCCTGGAAAGCCCTGCCAAAGACGATCAGCACGTCCATTACCCAAAAACTCTTCCGAACCGTCACAGGATGGAATACGCACATTCTCGTCTGCTCGGACAAAGCTTGAGCAGGAGTCAGGAAACCGAGCGCACCAGGTCTTCAGCAAGTCTAGGTACGAACAGCAATCACCGCCGATAGGATTGTCTACTCTGAGTCCTCAGATTCCACAGCGTCGGTATAAATGACCGCACCCGAGACTGCGGCACCTCCGACACCTCCAAAATGAATAAATTCTGTACCTATTCGGTGACCCATTCCTTGCGAAATCTGTTCGACCGAATTGGCGTCTCGTTCGTTCAGATAGGACTTGGCATGGTTAACCTGATCCTCGTCTAGACTCTTTGACCACTTGTTGAACGAAATCAGTCTCATTGCTGCAAACGACTTTAACTCATCCGACGGAAGACCGTCGATGGACTCATAGAGCTCGCTTGCATCGTGTGACGCCCACGTGCTCACTACACTTTGGTAGTAGGCTTCGCGTTGAGAATTGGAGAGTCGATTCGCCAGCACCCAAGCCTCATCGATATCCCCACTTCTTACCAATGCACCCCCAACAGAATTGAGTGCATACGCTAACGTTGGACCCTCGCGGACCTGGGACAGCAATGCAAGTGCTTTCTCAATGTCCGAATAGGCAATATTGGACAAGACTTGTGCTTCAAGTCCTATTTGGTTCTCACCGATTGGCTGTTGAAGAGCAATATCAAACGCAAGCTGTGGATCTCTGCTAGCAACTTGGTAAAGAATTGACGGAAGCAGAGTCGTTCGCTGGTCCTCGACGTCTGGGTTGTTGAGTACCCATTCAAGTGCTGCCAACGGGTCCTTGTTCGCCCATACACTCATTACTTGGAAGGCTGTCATGAGCTGATATTCGCCTCCATCCATGTTTGCCATCAGATTGGCGGCCTCTTCGGGAGCAGTTTGTGCTAAAGCGGTTAGGGCGGAGCTCATCGCAGCGTCTCGGGCGTTTTCAGGCAAGAGATCAAGACTGTCGAGCACTTCACGCGGATTGCTTCTACCCCATGTTGAAGCAATGCTGTGAACCAATGAGTTGCGCAAGCTCTTAGAGTCCACGGACTGCACCGCAGCGAGCGCTGCTTCAGGGTCCAGTCTTGCCCAAGCACTCACTACGTTCATAATGACGGTGTTGTGGGTATCGTTCTCCATTGTTCGAACAAAGTCGAAGGCACTTTGTGCATCCGCTTGTACAAGCTTGTGGATAACTGCGGACAGGACAGACGTCTTGGATGTCCAGTCAGTCAGCGTGTTACTAATCTTTCCCAAGACAGACATGCCGTCCTCTTCAACCCACGCTTCAGCGACTTGAATAAGCGTTCCCGTTTGAGCTGTGTCGAGCAGGTCGTCTCCGATGAGAGTGTCCCAAGCTGATTCTGGGTCCTCAATCGCTTCGGAGAGATTGGACTGCGTCACGATGTTTTGGGCGACACGTGCATTGCCCAATTGACGCCCGATTTCAATACGCACGGCATCCGAAAGATCATCACGCGACTCCAGGATGCCGCGTAGAGCTGCAAGCTTTCCAAATCCGTCCAACCTTTTTGCATTAGCTATCGCATCGTCCAAGTGCGTGAGTGCCCATTCGCCGAAGACCGTTGCCAGAAGATCTCCGTGTTGCAGTCTCGGCATGTTCGAAACTTGCTTGACGGCACTCTTGGGGTCGAGCGAAGCGTACCTGCGGAAGATTGTGCCTTGTACAAGTTGCCTGCGGCTGGTATGCTCGATTGCAACCGACTGTTCAAGGAGACTGAGGAGTTCCTTTTGTCCCGCAGAAGCTAGTGTGTTGTGCAGTGCTACTGAAAGACCAAAATTGCCTTGGTGCCTCAAGAGAGTCCCCATGGGTCCATCGTCGTGTGTTCCCTTCAAGGGCGACGCACCAACACTGCCTTGTTCGCTCGGTGCACCTATGAATTCCTCGTTGCTAACTATTGAACGTCCGTCGTCTGAGAAACTACTCCCCGTGAACATCGAATTTGCAACAAAGACACCAAGCATGGCACCTCCCCCTATCCCAAGGCCCATCATGAACTGAAAGGAAAGACGGAATGGTTTAGTTTCTTGTGAATCCATGCCAGTAAGTTCTCCTGATTGGGGTAGGGCTATCCTGACTCGTGTGTAACGAACAAGATCGGTACAGAATCAATTCCAGTTAAGTATACGTCTAGATGCGAAAGGGGGGCTAGAAGTTACGCATCGTGCGGAAGATTAGTTGTGCCTTGCTTTGTAATTCAAACTCGCCAGAAATTCAACAGAGCTCCTTTTGGATTCGGACGCTACTAATGCGACTCGGTCGAAAAAAAAGGAAATTGTTGGTGAATGCAAGTGTTGAGGTTGAAGCATGATTCCACGCGACTACATCATCGAATTCAGGGATCAAGCTCCATGGATTTCAGACTTTCAGGTTGAGCAAGATTTAGTTATAAGTCGCGCACTGGTCTATATTTTCTCGGATCAACTACTCGCCGGCGCATTAGCGTTTCGGGGTGGTACAGCACTCTACAAGCTCTACGTGAAACCCGCGGCTCGCTACTCACAGATGTTGATTTGGTTCAAGTTAGACCCGAACCGGCCGGCGCTCTGATGGATCGATTGCGAAATGTGTCGGAACCGTGGCTAGGTAAGGCACATTGGAAGCAAACCAAAGACTGGGTTACGTTTTCCTTCCGCTTTGCGTCGGAAGAGTCGGTTGCAGTAATTTGCGTCCAAAAGTCGAAATCAACCCTCACTAACACTACGCCATCTTGGGGTTTATGAAACAACCGTTCTCCGTCAACTCGTGATGGTTCAACGGTACCACAGCCATTACGACGTACATGCTTGACGAACGCTACCAACAAAGTTGCGTGCACTATACCAGCGCAATAAGGGCCGTGACTTGTTTGACTTAGTCACAGGAAAACGGCGAACAAAATGACGCTGTTCAGATTGTAAAAACATTCCGACAATACATGCGTAGTGAGCAAAAAGCAATAACTCGTGCGATATTCGAGCAGATTCTAAACGGCAAACCACAGAACTCGCAGTTCCTCGCCGATATGAGTGCCCTTGTCCGACCGAACATTGGGTGGCAACCTCAAGACGCAGCGAAAAGGGTTATGGACTGTCTAATCTCTCGCCTTCCATGCAAACCTTGGAAGCGTGCAACAATGTGAGTACTGAGCACCCAATATCCGCATTTCGTTACAAGACACGATATGGACAAGAGCACTTATAACAAATTTTTGGCGGCGTCGCTGCCAACGATACGATAGGTGCCTAGTTTGTGCCAATCAGTACAGGGTTATATATCTTGAACACGCTTCTGCAGCTACGACAGCAACGGCTCGCCATACAGGATCTTGGCCGGCGACGGCAAGTGATTGGCTCCTACGGACAGAAGACGATGCGGCAGCTGTGGTTCCCAGTGTCAATGTCAAGAAAAAATGTCACACTTATGGCAATGAAAAATCGTTAAGCGGGATCAAGGCTTCTTGGTACCAAGATCAGTCAGCGAGTGAACTTTAAAACTTCCACTTGTAAGCGCCATGGATTCCAGTTGCTTCCGCGTCGTCGCTGAAAACGTGAGACAAAGTAACGACGAGTTCGGTTCTCCAAGTCATCTCATACCCAAATCCGAACTCAATGTGGGGACCACGGGACGTATTCGTCTCTGTTGTGTTACCGCCCTTGATATTGAAATATACTCGCTGACGGACGGTCGACCAACCCAGTTTGCCCACAAGTGCCAGTCTTTCCTGAACCGGGTATGAGAATGTCGCAAATGCCGTAGTGTACCAATTGGAAGCGGAACGATCGATATTGGAGATCACTAGGTCGGTGTCCGTGTCGTCCCCAATAAAGGCGATGAGGTCGTCTGGATCAATTGGTGGAGTGGAGCGCAACACGAGCTCAATTCCGAAGTTCTGGCTGATTTGTGCGCCAAAGCCCAAACCGGTTCCTAGGCCCTCACCGACTGCATGGTCGACGTTCTCGGCATACAGCGATGTCCCAACCAGAAGGTACCAGTGAGAAATATTCTGCGCCAGTCCATTGACGGAGAAAACGCAAAGGAGAATGATGACTAGTGACTTCATGCTGACCCTCCGGAAATCACGCTTCAGAACCCGTTTGTGATGGCGGGTCCGCAGTTACCCAATCCACTTGATTTGAGCAAATTTCCGGCACTTTGTCAAAGGCTGGTGCATGAAACAGGCAATCCGCCGGAGCTCGCGGTGTGGGTCGAGCTCAAGGCGCATGGCAACGCGCACGTGCAGTTCGAGAAGTGCCAGTACTCAGTGCCGTTCCGGCTGGTGGGGCGGTCGCTGCGGCTCCCTCGTGCTCGCCCAGCCACAGGCCCAACACGTCCTTGGGGCCTCCCTCGTCGATGCCGATCGCCAGATACGTCGCCCGCCAAGATCCAGTATGGAGAGCCGTAGCTGTCATAGGTGCAGAAGCGTGTTCTTGAATTCTGCTGCCGTTGATGGCGTTGGGCACAATGTCAATTTTCGTCTCGAGCGACCAACTTCCAACGAATAGCGTCCGCAACCCTTAGCGATTTAGGCGGCTTAACCGATACAAGATCCAAGTGCACTGAGGATTTAGATAGGTCAAATTCTCCTGCATGAATCCAGCCAGAGCCATCTTTCGGATCCACGTGTAATTGCCTCTCGCCTCGAGAGTCGAGAAGAACAAAATTGTGAACTCCAAATCGACCAACAAGTCCGTATGAGGTTGGAAAGTGGTAGAAAAGAGACCATTTTCCACCTAAAGGCAATTCTGCCGAGAATCGGGCGGTCTCCACGTCGGTGCCAAACGTCGCCAACGCGGTTGGCCGGTACCTGCCGTAGGTACCAGACCAAGGTGCTGCCACAATCCTCCAAGTCCTGTTTCCCCTGAGTTTGTTCCAACTGAAACCATCCAATCCCATAGCCCGGATTGGCGTTAATGGAGGTGGGTCCCAGAACCATTGAAAGTTCGAAACCCCTCGAGATTCGGACTGACTCTCCCAGTTCACAAGTCGAAATCCCGGGTCCAAGTTATCCACAATTACAGTGTTTTCGTCGAAAGGATTCCACGAAATCTCAGTGATAGTAGGAAGCAGTGTCTCTTGAGTGATGTCCGCAGGGTCCTGTCCAGACTCTCTTAGAGGGCCTACGTAAGTTCCTTCTTGATTTTGGGAATAGAATGTGGCGACGAAAATGTCCAAAATTTTTTCCTCTGCATACAGGTTAATCTGATAGGCCGTTTGGCCTGGCACTTCCACGCATATACCTGTATCTATCGTGTCGAGATAGTGGTCGGTGTAGAACTCCACCACTCCCGTAACGTCGGTGTCGTTTCGGATCTTGAAAGAACCCCGGTGTGTGAAGGGTGCATCTTGGACTTCTACCCGAACAACCTCCAACCTCGAAGTGCTAAATGCAGGAGCATGTGTCGACTCGTACCATTCATCCAGAAGTGGGATCAACGATCTTGATGAGTCCTTGAGCCCGTTAGTCGCAGTGTCTGCATGCGACATGGAGTGTTCCGCAATCCGCTTCGATTCCTGATCGAGCAGGTCCTGGAGTCTTGCATTGCCATAGAGTCCTACGAGAGCTCGGTAGGTGCCGGACAACCTCTGTTCCACTGCTGACCTTCTGAGCGAGATGTCGTCACTTTGAAGCAATTCTGACATCTTCATGGACTGAACGGAAAATGAAGCGTCACTGAGCATGAAGCGTTCGTACAGCCTTCCTTCAAGTCGAGTTGGATCTAGCCGTGGATAGATTCCAAAAGAAAACTCAACCACAGTACTGGGATAGATGGCCGTCAAGTCTGCAATCTCTTCAACAAACGCAATGTCAGTCGGAGCCGTATTGGGATCGTCGGGTCCCATCACGGTGTCAATCAGAAGCATCCTCTTCATGTGGTTCAATGCCAGTCCCTCCCACCCTATCGAGGTGACTAGGAAGGGAAAGTACTGTTCTGCAACAGCACTCAACAGGTTTCCTCCGAGAATATTGGTGTAGTCATAAAAGAAAATGTTTTCTGTCACATACTGCTGACGTTGGTCATCTGTCATGTCAAAGGTCAAGTACCTTTCATACATCTCATCCATCTTTGCGGTAGGAAATCCACTCTCACGTATCAACACCATACCCGGTTGTGAATAGAGGAACGGCATGTTGTAGCCACCGACAAGTCGGAGGTGGTTGGGTACTTCTACGAATGTCAGTGAACGGTAAGGAAAAGGCAATCCAGCCTCCGATAAATCCGAAAGTCGGTCCTTTATGAATCCCAACATCAAGCTCCAAATGGCAGTCATCGACTCGGTCTGCTCGAATTGTTGGTGATGAAGGAGCAGTTCGATCTCGACTTCGCCCGCATTGGCAGTGTGCGATTGGAATTCGGAGGCAACGATTGCAAAATGTGGTACTTCGCCACTGCTCTGGATCTGGTAGTGAATAGAGTCTTCAGAAGCCAGAAGCAAGCGTTCCGGTGCAGCCAATTTCCAGTTCTTGTTCGCAAGATGGATATCGAGGTCAACAGAATACGTGTCCACGGGTGTTTGCATCGACTGGACCGACTTGTCGATTTCTAGGGGCAACGGTACGGGATACCATCGGACTCCCGGCATCAGTGCGACAAACCGATGATCAAAGATTGAATTCTTCGTTCCAAGCAATTTGGGCATTTGCGGTGAAGATCCTGACGTTCTAAGGTAATCTCTTTCTGAATCTGGATAGCCAAAGTTCACGTCTGGTACTCCCTTTCCACGTATCGAGACAATCCATGTATTGCTAGTAGATTCGTTGCTGGATAGAGGAATAGTGAGAAGTCCGTCCACAAAGGAATAGTCCCGGTCCATCTCGTCGACACGAACGTGGTCCAGTTCCATTCCCGGGTTGAACGAAAATTGAAGCGAGTCCAACGACGTGTCGTTTGCTCTCACCACAAGGTCAACATCAACGAGCAAACGAATACCAGGGTCGACTTCCACCTTTCCACTGATGTTGGTGAGTTCCAACGAGACCTGGTCGGAAAAATTTCTGTGCGTGGATGCGACACGTTGCTCTTCTTGAAACTCACGGTTTACGACAAAACCGTGAACAAAAAGACCTGCAACCCCCACTCCTAAACATGCCAGAGCAATATATATGTAACGCGATCGAAGTACATCGCGTCTTGAGTCAAGAAAAGCTGCAGCCAAGCATAAACCGGCCGCGATAACGATCCAAACAAGTCGATTGAGCAGAATCGAATTGGTGCTGAAATACGGCAAAATTTCCGAAACCAGTATGGAGTGAGTTGCACAATAGGACACCATCTCTCTCCAACTAAATGGGACCAATTGAATGAGGACCAGATGGAGGAATGCGACAGCTAGAGTCGCTACGCCCACCAGCATCCTACTTCTCAAAACCTGTTGGAGGAGTAGTGCGAGAGCTCCATAGAACACTATGGTTACGGGAACATCCACAAGAATCAGATTCAAGATCGACATCGGTTCGGGTGCAGGACCAAAGTCCAAACCAAAGACTTCTCCGAGCAGTGAAACTCCAAAGATCACAGTGAAGTTCACTAGGGGAATTACGAACACCAGCGTCGAAATGCCGAGAAGCGATCCTGCAATCCAACAGACATTCATGTGTCTCTTGGCATGGATGGTATCCATTATGTCGCTGCTCCGCATTCGCTCGGAGTGCACTAAGGTCAATGCAACCACGACGAACTGCAGCAAGAAGAAATGTATGGAATCGATGTTTCCAACGACAAACTGGGTACCGTTGTAGCCCAAGTTTGGAGATCTAACGGTGAAGTAGGTCTGATACATTGCTGCAAACACATACGAAATTTGCAGCAGAAAACTTAGAAATAGGAATAGAAGCTTGTAGTGGTAGGAACGCGTTAGTTCCTTAATGGTGCATCGGGTGATGGCCAAAATCTCTTTCATCTTCGTCGCTCTCGTTACATTAGGAGTAATGAAGTCCGGCGCACCACCTTAATTCCTAAGTTGTCAGCAGGTCATATTCATTGGAGTTCTCCTCAGTTGGAAGGGGAGTGCCGGACGCACATTGTTGAAACGTACTTTACCACAAGATTGGCGTTTCTGGAGCTTCTCTTTGAGACATCTCTCATCTTTGCATTAGAAGAAGGAGCTAGAGTGTGGCTTTGACAATTTCGAACTCGAAAATGGAGTACAACTCAGGTGAGAGTAAATGTCAGGGAAAGGATTGGCCCGAGGGAGTCTCGAGCCAATCCATTCTTTTAGCTCTTCAATCGCTAGCTGGTGAGTGGCCGAACGCGTCGTCCCTGATTTCGAACGGGAGTCTCTCCCTCCCCTTCCGGCAGGGCGAATGCACTCAAATGAAGTACGCGATCATCGAGTTCCAAAGCACTACCCGTAAGTCTATCGTCCATGAACCGAATGCTCTCCCCCATACATACTCCCTTGAATCTCTTGGTCCATGAGTTGCTGAGTTGGGCAATAAACTCTTCAGTGGCCCTCTCGGCGTTTTGACCCGCGTTGGCATCCTTGGGTTTGGATTCCGATTCAGTTCTGGAAGTACTGGAATCAACAGCATCCAAGGCGTAGCTCCTAATCAAACGCGGAAGCATTTGCTTGTGAATGCTCTCGCCGGAATAGAGATCCAAACCAGAGACTTTGCCATCCACCAGGAAGACCGAACCTACCTGACTCGATGTATGCTTGAACGCCTTGACGAATTCGTCGATTTTCGTACGTTTCGAAACATACATGGCATTGGCTGCTGAGGATTCGGAATGTACGTTAAGTCGTGCAGACTTCTCGTCAATGTCCCGCCAAATTCTGCTCTGATCGCTTCGATACTCACGGGTCGCTTGAAGATTCATCGATACCGCCCGATTTTCCAGAGCCCTTCCTCTGGCGTAATGCACACGGTTTGCGGCCGAAAACTTCTGTTTGCTTGGATTGCTTTCCTCGTGGTGCCAGCGTCCCGCTTCAACGCAGGAGACTGGAAGTACCTGTTTGGTATGAGGCGATACGAGCACGGAAACATTCAAGATTCGATTTTGCATCGCACCAAGAAGCTCTTCACCTTCAAACAGGAGGACCGGATTGTCAGAGAGATTTCGGAACAAGATGTCTGAAACTCGCGCACCGCCGTCAAGCTCTTCGATCTCCACGGCCGAGGTCTCCAGACCCTGCTCAAGGGTAATGTAAGTGAAATCCTCCTGAACATCGCAGAACAATGGGACGAAGGAAAGATTGTCGCAGCTTGCGGGTTCACCCACCTGCAACTCGGAAAGAATGCTATTAATAGCGCTCATAGAGTAGCCTCCAATAGTAAGTAACGGAAAAGTAGAGGAAAATTGATGAGCTAGATTTCTTGAGCCTCCTTATTGGCTACGAAAAACTTGTGCTAACGCACATGAAATAGAGGGAGTATACTAGATAATATTAGAAGTGCAACCTCCTGGTAATTTGATGGCTAAGAAGTGTATACAACTCTTGATTTTGAAAATAAGGTCCCCCTTGCTGTCGTTTAGTTGACGAGTGGGGTGTATCTTAGTGATTCAAGGGTCAATTTTCAAGAGTTACATCACAAAAATGCCGAATCAGCGATGCAATAGTTCTCCAAGTCTAAGTCACTATAAGATTTCAACTATTTCTTAAACCATGATTCATTTGAGCCTAAGGGACAAATTTTGTTAATATAATAACAAAAGTGATTTGTTAATTATGGTTTTTGATAATTTATTAACAAAACATGTAACTCCGTATGAGGTTCAGCAGAGATTAGCCCAACGTGTGAAGCACACTCGTCGATCACTCAAGCATAGTCGTAGAAAGGCGAGTATCCAAACTGGCGTTCCAGAAGCGACAATTAGGCATTTTGAGGACACTGGAGAAATTTCACTTCGCCAATTCCTTGTGCTGTGGAGTTTTTATTGCGGCTTATCTGAACTAGATCAAGAAACCCAGAAGAGCCTCCGTTCCTTGGAAGATGTTGGACCGAATACGACGGTTTAACCGTGAACCGACTCAAAGTACTATTTCACAGAACTCAGCAAGCCGAACCCATCCGGATGGGAACTCTTGTCTGGCATGATCGCCGAGCCTGGTTCGAATTTGACTCACAATTCCTCGATTTGGGGTTCAACCCGTCTCCTCTTCTTCTTGAGAAGACAATAAAGCCACAACCAGCTCAAATCTCCCATTTTGGAGGTCTGCACAGTGTGTTTCATGACTGTCTACCCGATGGATGGGGGAGATTCATCATGGATCGATACTTTGCGCAATGCGGTGTTCCGTCTGATGAGATAACCCCGCTAGATCGTCTCGCCTTCATCGCAGATCGTGGCATGGGAGCACTCTCGTTCGATCCTCCACATCCGATGACACCAACAAAAAATAGTTCGGATCCGTTCGACCTAACCGATGCAGCATCCACCGCGAGAGACCTGTATGAAGGTTTGCTTTCCCGTGTGAGTCGAAGTTTCGCATCCAATGGAACGCCTGCCGCAGGAGGTCAGCCCAAACTATTGATCGGTTACAACGGAACTGAAACGGTTGAAGGCTCGGGACTTCTACCAGATGATTTCTCGCACTGGCTAGTCAAAATCTCACCAGCTATCAATCCAAATGTCCAATGGGCCGGAACTATCGAATATGTCTACGCCCTCTTGGCCCAAAAAGCGGGAATTCTAATGAGCGGAGTGAGACTCGTCCGTGATGAAGACAGGTACTCCTACTTCTTAACCCGTCGTTTTGACAGAAAAAGTCTTGGGCAACGGGTGTTTGTACAGAGTGCGTCCGCTCTACTGAATGTGGATAGTAGAAACGCCGAGTTGGACTATTCAGATCTCTTGAAACTCTCAGATATTTTGACTCGCAACTACGCACAAAAGCTGTTCTTGTTTCGGCAAATGGTTTTCAACATCATTTCCGGGAATAGGGACGACAATCTTCGAAATTTTGCGTTCATGCTCGCCGAAAATGATGAGTGGTCCTGCACACCCGCATACGGTATTTCGTGGAACACTGGCATGGCGGGAAAGCACGCCATGTCAGTAAATGGCCATCGTAAAGATATCTCGCGCAACGATGTGTTGGAAGTGGCCAAACGGTCATCGATAACAAAACGAGACGCTACGGCCATACTTGATAGGGTCGGTACCACGCTCCGTAGCGGCGAGTCCCTACTCAGGGAACACGGAGTTTCTAACCATCTATCTCAAGACATAATCCGATATGTCGAAAGACAACAAAGGGCAATGACCCCAGCTTCCGCTGTCAATATTGAGACTGGTAGTGACTGACAAAATATCACATCAGATCAATCACTTAGAACTACTCCCTTTCCAAGCCAACAATCCGAAAGTGAAAGCGGCAACCAGCTAGCGCGAATGCGCCATCCTCTCGAGCTAATATTTCGCTCGTTGCCTCGAATATTTCACGATCACGTAGGTTAACGGCATCATACATGGCAGAATTAGTAAAGCCCAACTCTTCATGGCAAGAGCAGTCAAATTAAGGTCTTGACCAAAGATTACACGTCGAATTTCTTCTTCGGCACCTAGTATTAAGAACAATACACTCAACAGGGGCACCAAGACTGTTGCAAAGATTGGTCTGTAGATCCATTTTTCAACGTTGTCATCAATCACTGATATGTACTTTTGTACTGTCGATCTCTCAATGTAATAGCGTACGTACAGACTAGTGCCTGGAATGCTAAACAGAGCTATCAAGACAAAAGCTATTGAGATAGACGTTAGACGATCACTGAAAATCCCTGTACCAAAACGCATGAGATCTACCACATTTACGGCAATAATGGAGATGTATAGAGATGAAAGGGTCCCGACGAACTGCACCCTTTCACTTTTCTTTGCACACTTTATTGCGCATAGAGACCAAATGGACTCATCCAACAAACTAGAAGAGGGCGCGTGTTAGGGATTGTTGAATCTAGTTTCTTGTTTGGTCGCCGTAAGTTGCCAGTTTCTACGGAGATTGATATCGAGACTAAAGGTAAAGCTATATGTTCTAAGAAACTCCTTCAAGCATCTTCTTGGCTCGACGATAGGTAAAGACAATTCCGAAGTAGACTACTGGTAACGCGACCGGCAACGCTACCAACGCCCGATGTCTCTCAGTAATCCATGTAAACTCGAAACTCGGTAATGTGGTGAGACCCTCCTCATAAAGCAAGAGAAAAAAGCTGCCAAGTAACATGAGCAGCGACATCGCAAACGGTTGGTTATATGGTCTTCTTAGTTGTTTCTGTTTCAATTTAACAAAACCAGAAAAGTCACGCCGTTGCCGTTGATAGCGGACGTAATATTCACTGAACGGTACAACGCCAGCTAGCAAGACAACGAAGGCAATCGAAAACATCAATAGGGGAGGAATTTCAAAGGCTGATCCTCTATGCCATCCATGCAAAACGATATCCAAAGCAAGCGCGGTAAATAGATAGATGAAAACTGCGCCCGCCTGCCCAAACATGACGCAAGATGTAAACTCCTTGGCGCGACGGATTGTGAATTCAGACCATTCTGATTCACCTCTGAAGTCGTTGGTTAATTGCGCCGAAGGTGTCCGATATGGGTTTTTGGCTTTCTCGTCCCGATCAGTCAATTTGGGATTCCAATTTCCTCATTGTGTCGAAAACGCTCGACTCCAAAGTAACCATGACGAGGGTAGGTATAGATATGGCTTCTAAACTCGTCATTGAACGCGGTTGCTTTGAGCACTGTCGTACTCGGCTTGAACTTGTCGCAGATGCGGGACTGAGAGCGTTTTGGGTACAGTTATTGCCTACCAAGAACTCTGTCATCCGTTCATAATTGACATTGAATCCCTTCAGAATCAAATACTTATACCATTCTCTCCTTAAGTCATCAAGCAGTAAATCAAAATAGCAGCCCACTAACGGGATTGTACCATTTTCTTCAGCCAGTACTCTGCTCTTCGCTTCGAAGCTTTCGCCAGCATGTAGGTGATCGGCATCATAAAAGGAAGAATCAATAAAGCCCGACTCTTCATAGCAAGAACAGTGAAGTCAACGTCTCGATCAATAAGTGCACCGCGAATTTCCTCATAGACACCAGGCAATATGCACAACACAGTCACCAGCGGTAAGAAAATGGTTATAACGATTGGTTTGTAGGGCCAATTCTGAAAGCTAGCTTGGGTCATTGAAATGTACTTTTGCACGCTATTTCTCTTTCTCTGATACCGCAGGCTGAATTCACTTCCTAGAAAGCCACCAATCAGACCGAAGGTAAATACCATCCAAATAGAAAGTGTCTCGCCATCAAAAATGCCCACTGTCGTGCCAGACAATACAATATCTAGGATCATTGTCGCGAGCAGAGAGGCGAATAGCGCGGAACAGATGCCAAACAACATAGCTCTTTGATGGTTCTTAGCACACTTGATTGCGAAATAAGACCAAATTTTCCCTTTTTCAGACTCATCCGAAAGGTTTGAGGACGGTGGTTGATAGGGATTGTCGCCTTCTTCTTTTTGCTTGATCATCATCTCACGCCGATTAGCGACACATTTGAAGCCGACGCTCCTTCTTTAGAGCATTAGCCACGTACAAGACTGCTGGTTCGTCGCACTATACCAAAAAGCTTCAAAATCACCACATTGGCTTTAGTCAACTTTGATAACCACAGTAGTTAGCCATCAGATCTGTGCAAGTGGAATTAACATATAAGTATGGTGAGGAAACCTTGGACAAGCTACGAAAACCATGCGGTTGTGGCAGATTACTTCACCATGTTGGCCGCTGACCTCGCCGGACAACAGTACAACAAAGCCCAACACAATCGAGAATTACAGTTACGTATTGGCCGCTCCAAAGGAGCAATAGAGTACAAACATCAGAACATTAGCGCGGTGTTGGTGGGTCTCGGTGAGACATGGCTCTCGGGCTACAAACCTGTGTCGAATTTCCAAGCTTCCCTTGAACAGGTTGTCGTGAATCATCTAGATCGAAATGAGGCATATATCGAAGCAAAGAATTCCATTTACCGCGTGTCAGATTCCATTTCAACAAGCCGCTTACTGGTTGAAAAGGCACCGTCGCTGAGGGATTCAGTAGATCCCGACCCCTTCATCCAATCGAGTGCTGTAGCCCACAAGTTTGACGTAGCCGGCAGAGACGCTTGCAACCGACACTTGGGGAAGGCTGGTGAGCAGTTAGTGCTGTCACATGAGATAAGAGTACTTGAGAAGTCGGGAAGGAGTGATTTGGCCCGGAAAGTGTGCTGGGTCTCCGAAGAACTCGGAGATGGTTTGGGTTACGACATAGCAAGTTTTTCTCTGGACGGTCGACTCCGACTTATCGAAGTAAAGACTACAAACGGTTGGAATCGAACTCCATTCCAGATCTCCCGCAATGAAGTGGAAATATCGAAGCGAGAACGAGATACATGGTGTCTATTTAGAAGCGAAAGTGCACTTTATTCCGGATGCTGTGCAGCATTGTCTTAACTAAAGCATCTTTCTGGTTCTAACTGCTACTCACCCATGCTTGAATGCTGGTCTAATGTCTGTTCGCGAAAAGTCAAGACCCTTGAAGAGCAGCGGCTCGTCTTCAATTGTCGCTAAAGCATAAGCAAAACAATCGCCGAAGTTCAATGCCGCAGGATGGCGTCCTTTTCCAAAGCGTCGCCAAGCCTTTCTTGCCGCAGAAAAATGGTCGAAGGTAATTGGAACCAATTCGATACCACTCCATTCTCGAAAGTCGTCAAACAACTCCGCTGCCCCATGGGATCTTCGACCTTCTGCAACCATTGCTGATTCCAAAGCATTGGCTGTAGACATGCGACAATGAGAATCTGAAATCAACTCCTCGTATGTCTCTGCCTCGGGCTCACGGAACAGCACTGCAAGAACTGCGGAACTATCAACGATCACTTTGGCAAGCCATTCTCGTCGTATAAGAAATCACCGTGTTCTACTGCGGATGGTCCCGGACCCAGGTGTTCAGCAAGATGCTGAGCAATTTCTCGCATTTTTTCTCGTCTCTTTTGCGCGCCTCGGGCGTGACGCTCCTTTTCCAACTTATCACGCAGAGCAGCTGTAATTGCTCCTGTTTTGGTCGTGCCTGTCAATTCCGCCAATTCCGCTGCCAATCGACACGTTTCCTCGTTCTTGATATTTAGGCTCATTTGTTTTCAAGGGTAGAAGAATAGTAATGATTCTACCCTTCTCAACATTCGATTGAGTCGATGTGAGACCTACCCAAGTCCAAACCGTTTCAAAAACTCCTCCGCAAAACAAATCAGATGCGAGATACACTTCAATTCGTCGCGTCGCGAGACGTTTCGATAAGGTTAGAAGAATTTCTGCTGTTTTAACGTCCAAAATTCGTCTTGCATTTCTGTGAGACGATTTGTTCCAATCAGCCCTTCTTGCGAATCGCGAGATTCCCATGCAAATTGAACATCCTTTCGGGCAGATGAGGTTCAAGCTGTCGGTTGGTTTCTTGAATTGACTAACTATCCCTTCGCTACAGTCCAAAGTACAAGAAGCAGACCAAAGTAATAATTGCCACACCAATCAGATTCAGCACGAATCCCTCTCGCACCATCCGGCTAACCGGAAAGCGATCCGTCGAAAACACCACCACATTGGGCGGTGTTGCAACAGGCAGCATAAATGCACAACTGGCACTCATCGCAGCTGCCACCATGAACATGCGAGGATCCACTGCTATTCCCAATGCTACAGCAGCCAATATTGGCATCAGCAATGTCGTGGTAGCTGTGTTGCTTGTGGCCTCCGTTAAGAAAGTCACTCCCGTGCAAATGATGAGAATGATCAATATTGCGGGTAATACACCAATTGCGGACAATTGATCGGCCAGAACTTCACTCAGTCCCGACTCCATGAAAGCTTTGGCAATGGACAAACCTGCTCCAAACAATAGCAGCATGCCCCATGGAATCCGTTCTGCCGTTTTCCAATCGAGAAGTCGACCACCCTTTCCGTCGGGAATAAGGAAAAAAAGTGCAGCTGATATGAATGCAACCATGTAGTCGCTAGAGTAGGGAAGACCCAACCATGACTCCCAACCGTCAAAAGGACCAGTACGACAAATCCAAGCCAACGCGGTGAATACGAAGACCGCCATCACTCGCTTCTCCGCAGGTGTCCAAGTGCCGATTTCAGGAATTTGGATGTTCGTCTTGTAGTTGAGGTTTCGGGTCAGCCACAGAGCCATCAGCGGTATGAAGAGCAGAACAACGGGAACGCCCCACATCATCCACTCAAAAAAACCTACCGTATCTCCAGTGGTTTGCTCGTAGATTCCCCTAAATACCAGATTGGGTGGAGTACCTATGGGAGTTCCAATTCCTCCCACACTAGCAGCATGGGCGACACCCAATAGCAAGGGAACCGTAAATCGATCATCCTTCGCTTGATCGATAATTGCAATTGCGACTGGCAAGAGCATCAACGTGGTTGCGGTGTTGCTAATCCACATGGATAGAACCGCCGATGTCGCCATGAATCCGAGAATCAACCGCCGCGGACTGTCTCCACCGAATCGGTGCAGCATTGTCAATGCGATCCGGCGGTGAGCACCACTCTTTTCCATGGCCGTAGACAGGATGAATCCGCCCAATAGAAGCAATATGAGTGGGTGTCCATAAGACGAAGAAACATCGCCAATTTTCAGCACGCCCAACATTGGGAATAATGTAAGAGGGATGAGTGATGTAACTGGAATGGGGATGGGTTCGAACAACCACCAAACAATGACAAGGGCGGTTACGCTAGCCGTAATGATTCCGGCAGCTTCGAAACCCGAATAGAACATGAGGAGTCCAATCAGGATTGCTACGCCAGGACCGAGGATCAATCCCAAAGAACGAACATTAACAGCCAAGTCCCACTCCTAATGCGTTTCCGCAACCGAACCTCAAATCCCCAAGAGTCATTTTATTGGTACGACATTGAGACCACGGGAACGAGTCCGCGACACGACCGAATCATTCAGCTCGCCAGCCAACGTACTGATGAAGAGCTACGACCCATCGGCGAACCCTATACTCGCCTAGTTCGAGTTCCACCTGAAGTGCTTCTCAAACCTGAAGCCATGCTGATCACGAAATTGGGACCCAAACTGCTAGAAACCGAGGGTATCGAGGAATGGAAGCTCTTGTACGAACTCTCCGACCATTTCGCTCAGCCTCAGACGTGCATCGTCGGTTACAACAACGTATCGTTTGACGACGAGTTTCTCAGATTCTCGATGTATCGGAACTTACGTCCTCCCTACGAACACGAATGGAAAAGAGGGAACAGCAGGATGGACTTGATGGGCATCTTGCAACTGACATGTGCGCTTCGTCCCGAGGGAATGCGGTGGCCCATCAAAGATGAAGAACCGTCGTACACTCTAACTGACCTCGCGCAAGCAAACGATTTAGACACATCAAACGCTCACGACGCGCACGCCGATGTTGATATGACACTGAGTTTGGCCCGGCTAGTAAAGAAGAATCAACCAAAACTTTGGCAATTTGCTTGTTCACTGCGTTCGAAGGAAACCGTGAGTGGATACACGACCCCTCTTCGAACGAAACCTCTCCTGCACGTTTCCAAGTACTACTCAAAGCAACGCTACTGCATCGCACCGGTGTTGCCCATCGTTGTTCGACCCAATAGAAGCAACGAACTCATCGCGGTCGATTTGTCTTCCGACCTATCATTGATCTGCAGCGGATCAATTGAAGACCTACGGTCCGCACTGTTTGCTTCGGAGGAGGACCGAGATTCATCTCAACCCAGACCTGGCATCCATACTATTACTCTCAATAAGTTTCCAATGATCGCGCCAATCTCGACGTTGCGCGATGAGGATGCACATAGACTGAATATCAACAAAAAAGCAGTTCGAGACGCATGTGCGCAACTCAGCAGGAGCCAAGATCTACCATACAAGCTCCAACAGCTATACGAGCAACCTCCCAGCTTCGAAGCACCGCAGACCGCCGAAGAAGCCCTCTATGAAGGATTTTTACCTGACGAAGATGTGAAAGACTGCCTTGAATTCTGGAGAGACTTGGATCGGGGGCTCCCGTGGAGGGACATTGCACTCTCCGACACTCGATTGAACGATTTGCGACATCGTCTAAAGGCTCGATTTGCGCCAGAAGAAATGGACGATCGAGAAAAATCCCAGTATAGGTCTTTTGTCAAAGCTCAACTGACATCGAAGCAACAGAACTTTGGTGAGGTGCGTCAAAAAATCCAAGAATTGCGAACTTCGACACAAAATTCCCGAGACATCAAGCTTCTTGATGAACTCGATTCACACATGACTGAACTGGCGAACACTTATGAACTCTGATCCCGTAGTTTCGTTCAAGAACGTCGGAAAACACTTTGATGGGAACTGGGTTTTTCGTGGTCTTAGTTTGGACTTGCCTTCCTCTCAGGTGGTGGCGATCGTAGGTGAAAGTGGGAGCGGAAAAACCACCTTGCTTCAATTGATCAATGGAATTCTTCGGGCAAACGAAGGATCCGTCGAGGTAATGGGAGACCCTGTACCTGAAACTGGGTTGGAACGGTTCAGGAGAGGCATCGGCTATGCGGTGCAGGGTGGTGGACTCTTCCCTCATTTGACCGTCTATCGAAACGTGACACTTCTGGCTCAGCTGGAGAAATGGGAACAAGAAAAGAGCCAGGATCGCTACTCAGAACTCTTGGAGATGGTTGGCCTGGATCCCGAACTACGCGGTCGTTATCCGTATCAACTCTCAGGTGGCCAACAGCATCGCGTAAGCCTCTGTCGAGCGCTAATGCTTCGACCAAAAATACTGCTCCTGGACGAACCGTTTTCCGCAATAGACCCAATGAGTAGAGGGGAAATCCATAGACAATTCACCGAGCTGCGACAGCAAGAAAAAGTGAGTGCATTCTTGGTCACGCACGACCTTCGTGAAGCCGTCGCGCTGGGCCAATACTTGGTGGTGATGGCAAGTGGCAACGTGGTGCAACACGGAACAACGCAGAACATCATTGAGAATCCAGAAAAGGATTACGTTGCACGATTGTTGGAGACCTATCTATGAAAAGATTAGGCTTCAAATGCATACTCGTTCTGCCTCTTTTCCTTTCGTTCCCAAGCACTATCGCGAGTGAAGGCACCCTGACCGATCCGATTGTCGTTGCCAGCAAAATATTTCCAGAGTCGTACTTTCTTGCGGAACTTATTTCTCAGATGTTGGAAGCCGAAGGCTACGTAGTCGCTAGGAAATTTGGCTTGGGAGGTACGAAGGTATGCAACGAAGCACTCAGAAGAGATGAAATCGATGTTTATCCCGAATACACCGGCACAATCCAAGCAGTGATTCTGGAACTTGACTATCCACTCAGCCTTGAGGAAATTAACGCTAGATTCAAAGAATTTGATATCGAAGGTGTTCCAACGTTTGGATTCAACAACACCTACGCAATGTCAGTTAGAAGATCAATGTCCGAAGAGCTCAATCTCACAAAGATTTCTCAACTTGTGAATCATCCTGAACTCAAGTATGGGGTCACCCATGAATTTCTGGAGCGAGAGGACGGTTGGCCAAAACTGGAAGAGGTCTATGGGCTCAAGTCTCGACCCGAGGGCATGCAGCACGAGCTTGCTTTGCGCGCCGTCGCCAACGGCGACATCGACGTCACGGATGGTTATGGAACAGATGCCAAAATCATCGAGTACGACCTTGTTGTCTTGGAAGATGACAAAAGTGTGTTTCCTATATATATGGCAATACCGCTCATTCGGAGTGATTTGTCCGCGCCAATCAAGAAAGCAATTGCCGGAGCGGCTGGAAAAATCGATGAAGCCCTCATGATTCAACTCAACGGCGAAATTGTGATCAAAGGAAGAACTTTTGCCAGCGTAGCGGATGAGTTTCTTGCGAGTATTGACATCGATCCAATTTCTGAAAACGTGGACACAAGACGCGGTGGGAAACTGACGGCAAATGTGGTGCGTCACCTTGAATTAACAGGCATTGCGCTCCTTGCAGCAGTGGTCATTGGCTTGCTAGTTTCTATTGCCGTCTATCGAGTGACTTGGTTGTCTCGATCAGTTGTCTACCTTTGTGGATTGATGCAAACAATTCCGTCGATAGCACTTCTGGCCCTCATGATTCCCTTACTCGGAATTGGAATGAAACCGGCTATTGTTGCCCTTTTCCTGTATTCCTTGCTCCCCATCGTGAGAAACACTGTCATATCTTTATCCACGACCGACCCGCTGTTGGTTCGCATTGCTGAAGCCATGGGCATGTCGCAACTTGAGCGATTGCGATACGTGCTTGTACCACTGGCAATGCCCTCGATCTTCGCTGGCATCCGCACTTCTGCGGTCATTTGTATCGGTACAGCCACTTTGGCTGCTTTCATCGGTGCCGGAGGGCTGGGAGATCCTATAGTTACGGGTCTTGCTCTTGACGACACAGGTCTAATACTTCAAGGGGCAATACCCGCTGCCATATTGGCGATTGCAACCGAGCTTGTGTTTGAAGGACTGGAGCGTCTTCTCGTCCCTGGACACTTGAAAGTATTTGGTACAACTAAGTCGAATCAGGCGGCTGAAGCTACTTAATGGTTCAAACGAAGCCGGTTCGCGATGCAGCCACTCTTATGCTCGTCCGCGATTCGCCATGCGGGTTAGAAGTCTATATGCTGAAACGTCCAGGTCGAGGCGCATTTCCTGACCTGCACGTCTTTCCAGGAGGAAAAGTAGATCGATATGACGAAGGATTCGATGATCTGTGCGACTCTCTGAACGATGCTACGGCATCGAAAGTCCTCTCCGTCGCAAGAAACGGACTGCGCTATTGGATCGCTGCAATTCGCGAGTGCTTCGAAGAATGTGGTGTCTTACTTGCGAGACTTCAAGGTGGAAGTTGTCCGCTTGCAAAAGATTCCGACCTTGAGAAACTTATAGAATCGCGAGATTCAGTCGCAATAGATGAACTCAACTTCAAAGACTTTCTGGATTCAAACCAACTGATCGTTGAGACGTCACGAGTTCATTACTTTAGCCATTGGATAACTCCAGAATTTGCACCGGCGCGTTTCAACGCACGTTTTTTCGTAACTGAAATGCCCCAAGATCAACAAGTGGTGGAGCATGAGTCCGAGGTCGTGTCAGGAGAGTGGATTCGTCCGAAACAAGCCCTTCGGCAGTTCTCCAAGGGTGAATGGCAGATGATCGTTCCCACACTCACGAGCCTACGAATGCTTTGTGGCTATCAGAAGACTGAAAATCTTATCGCTTCCGTCCGTATCGGCTCGCACAAGATTCCCGTTACACCCTCCTTACATGCGCAAGGGATCCAGTACGATCCAAATCGGTGGTGATTCGACTCGACAAAGTTGGAAAGAGCTTCAAGGACGGGAATACCGATCGCTGGATATTTCAAGATCTATCCTTCACGATAAACGACGGCGATGTCATCGCAATTTCTGGACCGAGCGGATGCGGAAAAACAACTCTGATGAACATGTTGGCTGGACTGTTGCCCATTGACTCCGGTTCAATCGAAATCCAGTTCGAAGACAGACCTTCATTTCAATTGAAACATCTGAATCGCTCAGAGCTGTTGGAGTATCGTAGATCCGACGTTGGCTACGTCTATCAATTCTTCAATCTGGTTCCAACGTTGACCCTCAAGGAAAACGTGCTCCTGCCAATTGAGCTGACAGGTCGCAAACATCTGACAGATCAGGCTTTGTCTCGAATCGAGTCACTCGGTCTAGAGTCCAGAACCAACGCTTTTCCTGAAGAGATGTCTGGTGGGGAGCAACAGCGAGCGGCAATTGCTCGTGCCCTCGCACATGGTCCAAGAGTCCTGTACGCCGACGAACCCACAGGCAATCTCGATGCGAAGAACTCGTCGCTTGTCGTGGACATGTTGTGGCAAGAAGTCGCATCGGCCGAAACCACACTGGTCATAGCCTCTCACAGTGAAGCCATCCAAGAGCGCGCCAAAAAACTAATCCACCTATAGAACATTCCGCCTCTTTGATTGGAAAAGGCGTGGCTTTCGCTACAGCCCGAATTGCATGAAATTCGATTTGGCTATTTAGCTGAACACAAGAACTGTTTAGCTGTACGCGCCTTCCCACAGGTTTTCAAGAAACACGTCGAAAGGCAGAATATCGATCCCTTCCCTGTGCAACGATCGGGACTCCAGACAGACACAAATGTGGTTCTTGAATGAGTGTTCATCCATGAGTGCTCTAAGCGATCGAAGATCTCGATTTCCTACATGAGACTTAGCCTTGACTTCAATTGCAGTGTGATCGCCGATAAGGAAATCCACTTCGTAACCTGATTGTGACTTCCAATATTGCAGCTTCTCGTCTCGATCACTGTAATCGATCCAACTTCGCAGCTCGTGCAAAAGCCAAGTCTCGAAGGAGAAACCTTCTCTCTGCATAAGCCTGTGTGAACCCTGTTTTTGTATTGCCGTTGCCACTCCGATGTCGAAAAAATAATATTTGGACTTCACCGTAGGCTTGCGTCTACTGACCTGGCGCAACGCGGGCAGCTCAAACAAGATCAACGTGTCCCGAAGAATCTCGAAGTACCCATGAACTGTCGTTCGGGGCACTTGAGCATCGCTGGCAAGATTGGCGAAGTTGACTATGGTCGCATTGCAGTGGGCAGCAAGGTCCAGGAACCTCGCAAATGCAGGGAGGTTTCGGACGGATCCCTCTGCAGCGATTTCCTCTTGTAGATATGTTCCTACATAGTTGCGCAAAGTCTGTCGCGGTTCTTCTGACATGTAAACAAAGGGCAACGTTCCATACCGCAACGCTCTTCCAAGATTGAAGTCGTCGCCAAGCTCGCGAGCAAGGAGAGGATGAAAATGAATGGTTTCCGCACGGCCTCCCAATAGATTAACTCCTCCCCGACGCAATTTTCGAGCACTGGAACCAGTGAGCAGGAAGCGAACCTTCCTTGTTTCGATCAAGCGGTGAACCTCATCGAGCAGTTGCGGAGCTTTCTGAATCTCGTCGATCACAACAATTTCTGTATCTTGCAAAATGGCATTTTCGAGTGACTTGGGATTTGCGATAAGAGGAAAGAAATCATCACTACTTAGGAGATCGAATATCACGGCATCTCTAAGAGTTTCGCGTATTAGCGTAGATTTTCCAGTCATCCGGGGTCCGAAGAGAAAACAGGAATGCAACGCTAGTTTTGCGGACAGATCCAACGTCCGAGGAATAATGCGATTAGTCAACTGATTCGTCATATATTACAGAAAAGTGACGATTGTACCGTCACTTTGATAGTTTCCTTCATCTGGAAGGTGCATCGAAATCCGAAAGTAGTTAGAACTTGCCGTTAAAATTGCAATAAATCAGATATTTACGTGTTTCAGATTGAAACTCCTTTTGCTTAGCCAGTTGCGTGACCTTCGCCGCCACTGGATAGTTTCCATTTGTGTGGTCGCGGGAATGGCACTTGCGGTTATTGGAGTTGTAGTTGTCCACGTTGTGAGTGTCCAAGCCGTGCGTACCATCGGAGAGTCCGGACTTCGCAATAGCTACCAGTTCGTAGTTCCGGTTCCGGACTCAAACGAGCAGAACTACTTCGAAATACGCAAGTTGTGGCGTAACGGCGGGATACCCGGTATTGACGGTTTGATTCCCGTGGTTGAAGGATCGGTGACCGCTAATGGCCGACTCGTACGAGTACTTGGATTTGATCTCCTTGCCGATTTGAAGGTCAATCGAGAGGCCGATTTTGCCCTCGTGGATCCGCAACTTCTATCTGCCAATGCGCTAGTCGCTATGGGTGAAAACTTCGAGGTAGGACAAGCAATTGAAGGAGCTAGGGTCGTCGCGCATACTGCATCAGCCTCGGACATTCTCATAGCTGACTTGCCGACTGCTCAACGGCTTTTGGGGCGCCCAAATCAAATCGATTCAATTTGGCTGCGCCGGGCGTCCATCACCCACATTGCGTTTCTAGAGGAAATTTTGCCTGGTTTACTAACGGGACTAGGCTATAGATCACCAAAACTAGAGGTCGACGGGTTCGACATCCAAGACATGTCAAATTGGAACCCAACACACTCCTTTGCGGGATCCATCGCCTTCAACCTCAGTCTCTTAGGTGCGCTAACGGTCCTTGTTGCATCCCTTATAGCGTACGAAGCTTCTTTGTCTAACGTAAGACGCCGTGCGTTGGAAACTAGTCGACTACTGAGTTTGGGGGCATCTTCTGGACAAATCAAGCTTGTTTTTCTATTGGAGGCACTGCTGCTCGCGTTGGCTGGTTCACTGCTAGGTACAGTTGCGGCCTTCCTCTCCCTTCGAGGATTGAATTTCTTCGATGCAAGTACTGACTTGAGAGTATTTCTGGTTGGTGTATCAAAAGCGGTTGGGGTGGGAGTGCTCGCCTTTCTGGGGGCAGCCTATATTGCAAACTCTCATTCTCAAGAGCGACCTTACATAGTGTTGCGTTGGCTTCTCATAGCTTTGTCGCTGGGCGTTCTTGTTTATGGGTTAGCCCCGGGATCTGGCCTTGTCGGTGCTTTTCTTGTCGTTGTTGCGTTCTGCTTGTTCCAGGTACTTGTAGTGGTTCCTTTACTTGTGGCATTTTTTCGACGTTTTGAGCCGCAAGCATCTTTCAAGAAGCTTGTACGATCCTTGTTTCTGCGGCTCGCAGCCAGGCAGTTTAGATTGTTCCAAGTCCCTTTAAATGCCTTTTCAATAGCCATTGGTACTGCTATCGGAATTGGTCTCATGGTGTCGTCGTTTCGCACCAACTTCGAAGATTTGCTAGACCAACTCATCCGACCTGGACTGCACCTTGAGAACGCGGGCGAAGTCGATATAGCGGAAGTCGCTGGTTGGAGGGGTGTGGTGGATGTTCGACCGTACTATAGAGGCATTGGGCAACTTGCCGCCGGACCTGTTTCAATCAGAGCAGCCCGTTTGGACTCTTGGGAAGCGACTCGCTACGGCTATGACCAGCCCGTGTCTCAGGGAGCGCTAGTCAATCAGCAATTGGCAACTCGGCATGGCCTTTCGATTGGTTCCGTAATGGAGATGCAACTACCTGGCGGAATTCAGCAAACTTTTCCGATTCTCCACGTGTTCAATTCATACGGCCGAAACGATTCCGTTGCAATTATCGACGCAGCTGAGATAGATCCCAAGGATTGGGTGCGTGACCGAATCACACTTCGGGTTACAGACGAGAATAAGACATCAATAACAAAAAAATTGAATGATTTGTATCCGGACGTGCAGGTTTCAGACAATGCGGAAATCCGATCCGCCGCACTCCGCATCTTTGATCGTACATTTGTACTAACGAACGCCATTGCAGTTGTTGCGGTGATTGTCGCGGTTGTTGGAATCCTTAGTTCCTCCATAGCGTTGCACGAACGGCAAAAGCATGACTATCGACTTCTTCGGACGATAGGTTTCTCCGAACGGGACTTGACCTTTTCTACAGTATTTCAATCTGGCGTTTTCGCAATTGTCTCCTGCGCCGGTTCAGTACCTTTGGGCATTGCAATCGCATGGGCGCTTTGCAATCTGGTAAATCCCCGTGCCTTTCAATGGACAATCGACCTTCAGTTGCATGCCTCACCATTGATCGTCCCAATCGCATTATCGTTGCTTGCAGCGATGCTGGCCTGCGTCATTCCTTACGTTATTCGACGATATAGCGCGAACTAGTGACGACCACAACTCTTCGCAATTCTCTTGGATTGGCTCTTTATTTATTAGTCGTTCTTGGCTTTATGGGTTGCAACTCATCCGATATCCCAACCGATTCCGGAATTGCCGAATGGCTCGGAGAGACCGTTGATTCCTCTCAATTCGCCCCCGTCGATGGATCGCACGAACTAACCTTTCCAACAGACCACGGTTCCCATGACGACTTCATGACAGAGTGGTGGTACATCACGTCTGTGCTCAAAACCGATGCAGGCCGAGAGTTCGGCGTCCAGTTCACAATTTTTAGGCGAGCACTTGCTCCCGACTCCCGGTCAGAAAACCTATGGGACAGCGGGCAAGTCTACATGGCACATGTCGCTCTATCCGACGTTGCTCGCAGAAAGCACTATGACGAAGAACGCATCAGTCGAGAACACCCTGAACTGGCTGGCGTGTCAACGAACCCTTTCCGGGCGTTCGTAGAAAACTGGTCCGTTTCATCGATCTCCGGCGACTTCTCCCCACTGTCTCTACGTTTTCAAGCGGATTCGTTTGCAGTAGATTTGAGAATGAGCCAAACGAAGTCTATCGTGTTGCAGGGCGAGAACGGCTACTCAGTCAAGAGCCCAGAGCACGCTTCGTATTACTACTCGATTCCAAGAATGTCGACCGAGGGAAGCTTGACCATAGGAAAGCGTTCGTACGAAGTAGTCGGACTCTCGTGGATGGATCGCGAATGGAGCAGCGGTCTCTTGGGACGACAATATGAAGGTTGGTACTGGTTTGCGCTCTCGTTTGAAGATGGGCGCGACTTGATATTTTTCTCGCTGCGGGATCGGGAAACTGGCATGGATTCCAATCGAATGGCGAGTTGGATTGAGGTGGATAGTACGACCACTCCCATTGCAAGAGATTCCTGGTCCGTAAAACCCACTCGTTATTGGAAACAATGGCCTGTCGAGTGGGAATTGTCTGTTAAGGACAGTCGATTTGTCGTTTCAGCGAAATTTGAAAATCAGGAAATGAACACTCGCATTTCATATTGGGAAGGAATTGTTGACATCAGGAAAGGTACCTCGGTCATCGGTTCCGGTTACATGGAACTCACAGGATACCAGTAGTATCGGTCTCCGATTTTTCCCAAAATTGCCACCCCAGCCACCAGTGAATCCTATGAGCGACAAGAATTTGAGCTGGACGAAAATTTCCAGCGAGAAAGGCGACGATCTGGCAATACTGCAAGTCAGACACGATTGGCTCCGCCATCCCAGGTCGGGAAAGGTTCTGAAGCGGCTTGTGTTGGAATCCGTGGATTGGGTGAACATCGTGGCAGTCACACCCGACGAAAAATCTGTAATGGTGCGTCAGTATCGATTTGGAATTGAGTCTTGCACTCTAGAAACCGCGGGTGGCATGGTCGATCATGGGGAAACTCCTCTAAACGCCGCGAAACGAGAACTAAGAGAAGAAACCGGCTACGGAAATGGCGACTGGTCGTACCTAGGTGCTGTGGAACCCAATCCGGCATTTCATCCGAACTTATGCCATCACTTTCTCGCTCGAAACGTTCAGCGTTTAGGAGATCCTATTCCAGGAGAGGGTGAAGAAATCCGAGTGGAACTTCATACTCCAGACGAATTGAAACAGGAAATTCTCAAAGGATCGCTAAGACACTCACTAGCACTTTCGGCGCTGTCGCGGGTATTCCAACTGTGGGAACTTCCGTTCGTTCATCACAAGGGTCCCAGCTAGAACTTCCACATTGAAGCCACAAGAAATCTCGAGAACTCGTCCGAATTTCCTCGCAATCCGTCAAATCTCTATAAACTTGTCGTTTCGACTCGACGGCTTCGCTTCCAAAAGCCAAAACCATGCCAGGATTCACGACTCAAATCATTCATTCCGATCGGCAACAGCCGATCGAACATGGTTCGTTACACAAACCAATTCACGCAAATGTCGCGTTTGGGTTCGACGACGTTCAGGGTCTCGTCGACGTATTTCAGGGCAAGCAGAAAGGATTTGCCTATAGCCGTCAGGTGAACCCTACGGTGACTGCACTGGAAAGCAAGATCACGAAGATGGAAAACGGCGTTGACACCGTATGTTTCGCAACCGGCATGGCAGCCATTGGCTCAACTCTATTCGCTCTACTTCGCAAAGATGACCATGTCGTATCTAGTTCTTTTCTGTTTGGGAACACAAACAGTCTCTTCAACACCTTTGCAAGTATTGGAGTCGACATGTCGTTTGTTGATGCCACTGCCGTCTCTAACGTCGAAAATGCCCTTCGAGATACCACTCGATTGGTCTTTGTTGAAACCATTGCAAATCCCAGAACGCAAGTATCTGATCTCGAACGAATTGGAAAGTTGTGTGCCGACAGAAGTCTGATCTACGTCGTTGACAACACGATGACGTCGCCCTTCCTATTTCAACCCATTGATTCATCAGCCAGTCTCGTCGTGAACAGCTTGACGAAGTACATCAGCGGACACGGAAACGCATTGGGAGGAGCGGTTACGGAGACTGGAAATTTCGACTGGAGTCAGTTTCCCAACATCCATGACGACTACAAGAAAGACAGTTCAGAAAAATGGGGACTGACCCAAATCCGCAAAAAGGGACTACGAGATTTTGGTGCAACACTCTCTCCCGAAGCCGCTTTTCACATCGCCTTGGGCGCCGAGACTCTTGCATTGAGGATGGAACGTCAGTGCGCTACGGCACAGAGCTTGGCAAATTTCCTCCACCAGCATTCTTGTGTCGAACGCGTCTACTATCCAGGACTCGAGAACCATCCAGAACATGAACGGGCAGATAAACTCTTTCAGAGGCCGGGCGCGTTGCTGTCATTTGAATTAGTGGATGGAATCGATCCCTTTCAGTTTCTGAATCGACTGAAGCTCGTGATTAATTCCACCAATCTTGGCGACAATCGCACTTTGGCGATACCCGTTGCGCACACAATCTACTACGAAATGGGTCCCGAAATGAGAGCCACCATGGGAATTGCTGATTCTCTCATCCGCGTTTCGGTGGGAATCGAGGACTGCGAAGATTTGATCGAGGACTTCGATGTGGCTCTCCAATCATAACGACTAGGCTCCTCTCTCTAACACAAAAAGAACTATGGAAGTTGAACAATCTGACAATCGACTGCGTGACAAGACTGCGATCGTCACTGGTGCAGCAGGTGGAATAGGAAGAGCGGTCACCGAGATGTTCACGCAAAACGGCTGCAATGTCTTGGCGGTCGATCTCAACGAATCGGACTTGCGCGAACACGTGGACTCAGGTGGCAACAGTCGTTCAAGCCACTACGTTGCGGACGTCTCTCGGTTTGAAGACAACGTCGCCATGGTCCAAGCAGCCAAGGAACGCTACGGTGGATTCGACATCTTGATCGCCAATGCCGGAATCGAAGGCCAGATCAAGTCCATCTTGGACTACGACGATGAAATTTTCGATCGCGTAATGGCGGTTAATGTTAAAGGCGTATGGAACGGAATGCGAGCAGCCGTCCCGAGCATGATCGAACGAGGAGGAGGAAGCATCGTAATAACGTCAAGCGTGGCGGGATTGCGTGGAGGCGCAGGGCTAAGCCCATATTGCACCAGCAAACACGCTGTAATCGGACTCATGAGATCGGCGGCGAAAGAATTTGCTTCCGTAGGTATCAGAGTTAACACGGTTAATCCGTCCCCGGTGGAAACACGCATGATGCGAAGCCTCGAAGATGGAATGATGCCAAACGACAGAGAGGCAGCCAAGCAACGAATTACCTCCACCATACCCCTTCAGAGATATGCACAGCCCACAGAGATAGCACAGGTGATGCTGTTCTTGGCAAGCAACGAATCATCATTTGTAACAGGTGCTGTGTACACTGTTGACGGTGGAAACACCGCATAACTTAAGCCATGACTAAGACCGTAACCGAAACTCGACTAACACTTCCAAATAAGCGCCAAGGCAAGGTCAGGGACCTGTATGACGTTACGCTGGCCAATGGAGATCCAGGGCTTCTCATCGTCGCTACCGATCGGATCAGTGCGTTTGACGTTGTACTTGAAAACGGACTACCAGGCAAGGGAGTTGTACTTACGCAAATTTCGCGATTTTGGTTTGACTATTTCGGTGAGAGGGTTAATCACCACCTAGTGAGCACGGATGTAGCCGACGTGCCTGGACTTACAGACGAAGAAAGAGAGCAAATCGAAGGTCGCATCATGCTTTGCCGCCGCACGTCAGTACTCCCGGTTGAGTGCATTGTTCGTGGCTACATTACAGGCAGCGGATACAAAGACTATATGAGGTCCGGAAAGGTTTGCGGAATTGATCTTCCTTCTGGACTGAAGAACAGCGATCGACTGAGTGAACCGTTGTTCACGCCTTCCACGAAGGCCGAAGCCGGTCTACATGACGAGAACATCAGCTTTGAAGAAGGAGTTGAGATTGTCGGACGAGAAACCATGTCCTGGTTGCGCGACACAACGCTCGATCTCTACAAGACGGCGAGCGCTCATGCTCGGGATTGTGGAATCATCCTCGCCGATACGAAGTTCGAGTTCGGTGTGATCGAAGGTGAAGAAGAACCGCTTTTAATCGACGAAATATTCACCCCGGATAGCTCGCGGTTCTGGCCTGCTGAGGAATGGGAGCCTGGTCGAGAGCAAAACAGTTTCGACAAACAGATCGTCCGCAACTATCTCGAGACCGTGGTATCGGCTGGAACGTGGGACAAAACACCTCCTGGTCCCGAACTTCCAGAAAACGTTGTAGACGCAGCATCTCGTCGCTACTTGGAAGCCTACGAATTGCTCACTGGCTCGTCTTTGGCATTGCCTGCGTAGCCCAACTAAGTAATTCGCCGATCCCATGGATTGGTCTAGCTACAAGAAAGTCTGCGACAAGCCGAACGTTTTATCGCGATGGCTGATTCAACAAACCTCAGCAGTCTGCAGCGCCGAGATCAAGCAATGCCTTAGCTCCATATTGAAGACAGTTCCGCTTGAGAAACCCGAAGATCACAAAGGAGGTGAAGTGCTCGACATGTTCCAGACGGACTTTTCTCAAACGAAGGTTAAAGACATCGTTGCACAAGTCTCTGCCGCGTGTGATGCTGGACTCCAGACAACCGGAGCGGTGGAAAGAGACTACTTGGGAATTCTTCGAGCATGGCACGAGTACGAACGTATGCTCGAGTCAAGTTAACTAACACGGCGAAGTGCTAGGATCATTGCGCCCATTCTGGAAGCGGGCTGCCATAATTGTCGAGGCATGTATCTACTTCTTGGATGATTGACCAATGAGCAAGACTGTCGGAATTTTGTCGTTGAGTTGGTTAGCCTTCTCGTTAAATACTGCAGAAGCCGCCACTACTGGTAGCTATACCATCCATGGAAGGATTATTCCCTACGAAGGCCCAGCTAGTACCGAAAGTTCCGAAGAAGATGCGGCGACGCAACGAGCAAAACTCTCCCAAGCGCGAGTATCAATCACTCGCCAAGACTCAGACTCCGATCGAAGCGATGAACTCTTTGAATTAGTTGCAGGTAATTTCGACGAGGGCCGAGTTGATCTTCGGGGCGAGGTTGGACAAGCTACGGAAGTGGAAATCACTGTAGATGTGGGAGAAGAAGAGCCGCTGGGATTGCATGCAGTATTGGCTCCGGACACAGAGCTCTCGTTTGTAATCAATGAATACCCCGCCCCGTATCCAGCTCGAATTGAGTGGTATGGGGCTTCTCGAAGGGCTATAGATCCTACGAGGAAATTCTCGATTTTTGGCGACCTCAGTTCGATAGACCTCGACATGAAAGGAGCGATAGTTGAAGCCAGCAGTTGGGAGTACGATGCCAATGGGGAGAGGCTAATTCTGGATTTCGGTAGAGTTGTGCTTGACGAAGGTAAGTTTGTCATCGAAGCCGAAGTCGACGAACCTAAATTCGTCAATGTAGTGGTCTTGGTAATGGCGGCTAGGGAGCACACGCAGTTTCACGTCGTGGTAGAGCCCGGAGCTGAGATTGAGGTCGTAACGCACAGCGCTTGGTTAGGTGACCTGTATCCGATTTCTGGAACTGGCAAGCACTACAAACTATTGGAGAGTTGGCGACAGAGCAAAGAATATTTAGCGACAAAAGACGAATACCGCGAGACGTATCTGGCGTTTCAGACCGCAAGCGACGAAACTAATGAAGATGCACTAGTAGTGGAGTCTGCCGAATCTTCAAGGGCAAATGAAACCCCGAGGCACGTAGAGCTGAAACGAAAACTGAATCGATTTCGCTACGACTTCCTAGAGGACGTTGCAAGTAACGCTCCTGACCCGATCGACTCTCTTCTCGCATTGGAGCTCGGAGCATATTGGGGCGAGGAAGAAGCCCTGGCCATCTACGACAGACTGGCGAAGACACTTGACAAGGACATGGTTGTCCGGCGAGTTACGACTGATCGAAACAACCATGCACGACACCTCGCAAGCGTTGGCACAGACAGAAGTCTGGCTATTGGTAAGGCAGTACCGGATTTCGCATTGCCTGACGGTAACGGAGCAGACCGTTCGTTACGCGACATTCTTGACGCCAATCAGTTTGTGTTTGTCGACTTTTGGGCTTCTTGGTGCAGTCCGTGCATAGAGTCCATTCCTGCACTAAAGATCGTTTACGACGCGTATAAACGACATGGGTTGGAGATTGTTTCGGTATCCATCGACGAAGATGAGGAATCGTGGGTCGAGCGCTCGGAAGAGCTTGATCTTCCATGGATTAATCTTGGTGAACTCAAGGGTTTCAAAGGTGAGGTAGCTTCATCCTACGGCGTCACCTTCATACCCAAAGGCTACTTGGTCGATGCGGACGGAGTCATCGTTCAGAAAAACCTGACTCCAGAGCAATTGGAGGATTTCTTGGCGGGAGAGATTGGCGATTCGGTAGCTCCTGCACCATAGATCTGAAGAGACTAGCTGCAGTCTGGATTAGCAACAAGCCTCACTCTTCATGTGGCTTACATCGAATGTAAACACGAATTGCACGGTGAAATCCGATTGATTGAAATGGCAACCTCGCCGAGCAACCAACTACTTGGGTTCATCTTGGACATAGTTTCGCACTATTTCCATCTGTTGTTTCGTTAGTATCGGAAGATGTTCATTTGTAGCTACTAGTGCTGTGGCAAAAGTTGATTTGACATCAGCATTAGGGAGTTTCTCAAGGTACTCGAACATTTGCAAAGGATTGTCATAAGCCCAAGCCCAGGTAATGTCGGCGTAGTACGCGCCTCTCTCGGCTTCTGACAATTGCAAAGCGAGTTTCAAGGCGTCGTCAGGTCGGTCATTTCGAATGAGTGCTTTGCCTACAAAATAAAACGCATTGCTTCTAGATTCACTCCTCGGATCTGGTCGTACTCGAGCTAGCATTGCAACAGTATTGTCCGCGTCCGCGTTCCACGACATTTCCAATATGATTCGATACTCGGGTGGGGATTGGTCTTCCAAGACGGGTTGCTCAAGCGCTATTGCCATGGCCTTGTTTGGGTTTTCAAGGCTCAATTTACCCAACGCGTCTGGCAAAAGGCTGGAGCGTCGAGGGTCTTCGATGTTGTAATTCGACATAATCCAATCTACAGCGGCTTGCGGGTTCTGTTCCGACCAGACATCGACAATTCTGCGAGTAATCGTCGAAGTGTCTTCTATTGAGTCAACAAGCAGTTCAAGCTGACGTAGAGCTTCTTCAGGCGAGGATTCTGCGATTTTGCCTAGCGCATCCTCCAGTGGACGTATTCGTTCTGCTTGTCCGAGAAGATTAACGTTTTCCACAAGATGAACTGGATCGTTACGTGCCCAAACATACGCGAGACCATCCACAAACGACTTACGCAACCTTGGCGGCTCGAATCCTTGAAGAGCATTCAATGCAGCAATTGGATCGGTCTGCGCCCATGTATCCACGACAACTCTACCAACCAATTCACGTTCCTCCAGCTCCACTTCCGACAAGAAATCCAAGGCTCCTTGTGGATCAAGTTTCGATAGAGATTCGATTAACGTGAAATACACGCGATAGTCCTCTCGATAATCCTCGTAGATTCGCGAAAGAACCTTCCATCCAATTTCAACGGACCACAACTCTGCTATTTGTACCAGCAGCTCTAACTGATCCCGGTTGTCCACACCGTCGTTAACGATGAATTTCCATTTTTCACTTGGGCTGCCCGTATGTTCGAAAATTTTTTGATTAGCAATTAGGGTCTTTGCGAGGTTTTCGTTTCCGAGCTGTTTGGCGAGTTGAAGCCTCTGGTCTTCAGCCAAGTCATCTCTAGAGTGAAGTATTGCACTAAGCGCTGTTTCTCGTTGCGAACCACGTAGCGACTCAGCTTGAGCAATCGCAGTTTCCAAATTTGTGGACGACCATTCTTCAAAGAGGCTGTGCCATAGAGGATCTTGTTCGAGTCTTGGCTTCTTCTGTACTTCACGAAGCGCAATTTCCGGGTCAATCAATGCTAGCTTTTGAAAAACCGCAGACTGGATTTCCCCGCGACGACTCGCTGGCGATATTTCATTGGAGTTCTTCAATATCTCCAGCAGTTCCCTTACATCTGCGTCGGCAAGCAACGCAAAAAGAGCCGTCTTGCGGGCAAAAGATGAACTAAGTTCCGCGATCGCTTGTGGGTCTGACGCCTGGGCAGATTCAGACGCACCAAGTGACAACTCCGCAGGCCGTTGTGACGTTGCGGATTCGCCAACTAACTGAGCACTGTTGGTATTGTTTCGCTCACTCAAGAATGAGTAGCCGGCAAGAATCGCTACGGTTAGACCAATTCCAATTGAAATTCCAGCCAACAGTAGGAGGCTAGATTTGGCAGTTTGCTTCATGTATCGACGATTATGAAATGCGGTTCAGACTTGTATAGTAAATCCCCAATCGACATTAGTGGCCAAGTATTGATTGCGACGTGTCTTGCGATTGACTACGAGGGTTTCGGTGGGGCGAACGGCGAGATACTTGCTCAAGTGCTTTAGGCTAGGTAACTGGATTTCCGACAAGAGAGACTGCAAACGCAATCGCTGTATCTCATACAAATGAAGATCGTATTTAGCCGGAAAGGTTTCGATAGTTCAGCTGGAGGCTCACCATCTCCGATCATAGATGGACGTCCACTGAGCATTCCGATCCCAGCAAGAGATCGTTCTGCGACAACCTACGGTGACCTCGGTTTAGGTGAAGTTGTGGAACGGATGAGCAAGGGAAAGCACACTGGAGACTCTCTCTGTCACAACGATCCCATGTTTGAACTGGGAAAATGCTACTTTGGGCAAACAGGGAATGCCCAATCTCATCTTCGAAACAACGATGTCGGTCTAGGGGACGTTTTCTTGTTTTTTGGATTGTTCTCTAACCTGGATGGAAGCGATCGCCACCATCGAATCTATGGTTATCTCAAAGTCGAGGGAATTGTTCTATTGGGTGCTAATCCACAGTTCAAACAGCCCTTGCATGGTTTGCGGAATCAGCACCCACATACGATAGGAAGTTGGAATGACAACAACACCGTGTACTTTGGAGCCGGTAATACGGCCAAATCAGCCAGAGAAGAACTGAGGTTGTCCAAACCGGGAGAAAATGTCAGTGTCTGGAAGGTTCCCAATTGGCTAAAGGATGCGGGATTGACTTTTCACCTCGACACGAAACGTTGGCTGGCCAGAGACACTCTGCAAACCGTAGGTCGGGGACAGGAATTCGTGACAGACTTTTCCGGCCGTTCCGATGCGGGACGATGGTTGAAGAAAATCCTCAAACTGATTGATGATTGAGTTCTGACAAGTGCACCAACGAGTGTTAATTCCCAATCGTGGCGTAATCGCTCGTCGCATCGTGAGAGCTTGTCGAAAACTAGGAATCCAAAGTGTTGTCTGCCATTCCGACCTCGATGCCCAGACTCCTGCCGTGGAAGAATGCGATCAGGCAGTTCGCTTGCCGGGGTACCAGGCAAAGGACACCTATCTCAATTCCCATCTAGTTCTAGAAACTGCGAAAAAGTGTCGTGCCGACGCGATTCATCCAGGTTATGGCTTTCTCGCAGAATCAAGCTCGTTTGCGGAAGACGTAGAAACTGCTGGCATCTCGTTTATCGGACCTTCTTCCGATTGGATCAAACGAATGAGTGTCAAGACCGAAGCTCGTTCTTCAATGAGCAAACTTGGCATTCCCGTACATGAAGGCAGCGGACTCCTCCAAAACGAAGACTGCATCCGAGATTTTGTCGGCCAAGTAGGACTACCCATAGTTCTCAAGCCAGCAGCAGGTGGCGGTGGAATTGGGATGTTCGTCGTACATGAAGAAGATGAAATCGCCATCAAGTTCCAACAAGCACAGCCACTGGCAAAGTCTGGGTTTGCGGATGATTCTCTCTATGCAGAAAAGTACTTGTCCAAACCGCGCCACATAGAGTTTCAAGTAGTTGCAGATGGTTCCGATTGCTCAATCCTAGGCGTACGCGAATGTTCAATCCAACGACGTCACCAAAAACTGATTGAAGAAACACCAGTTCCAGGCGATCTAGACAAACAACTAGCTGACATCGAGCCTCAATTGACCTCAGCTATACGAGACTACGACAGTATCGGAACAGTTGAGTGTCTTTATGACGATGGCAAGTTGGGTTTTCTTGAAATGAATACCCGACTCCAAGTCGAGCATGGAGTTACGGAGGAAGCACATAACGTCGATTTGGTCGCTCTCCAAGTACAAATCTCCGCGGGCGAGTCATTGGATTCACTAGATCTCGGTTCTGAGAAACCGCAACAGTACGCAGTGGAAGCCCGCTTGTATGCAGAGGACTCGGAACGCATGCTACCCTCATCGGGCAAGCTCAATGTCTTTCGTCCAGTTCCCTTCGAAGGAGTGAGAATAGAAGCTGGCTATCGTGCTGGCAACTACATAACTCCTTACTACGATCCTCTGCTAGCTAAAATCATTGGCACGGGATCAAGTCGGGAACAAGCGATCGCCCGAACTGCAATTGCGTTGAAAGCCTTTGAGGTCGAAGGAGTCTCCACAAACTCGGAGCTTCTTCAGAATATCCTCGGAAGCGAGGCGTTCATTCTTGGAAGAATTCACACCGGACTGCTCGAGGAATTGCATACGCGTTCTTCGCGTTGACACTGAACAAAAACCATGGCATCCGTAAACGTCGAGAGCGAAGTCACTGGAAAGGTCTGGAAAATTGAAGCAAGTATTGGGGACAATGTTGACGAAGGCGATGTTCTCATGATTCTCGAGTCCATGAAAATGGAAATCCCCGTTGAAAGTCCGGTTTCTGGAACAGTGACAGAATTGCGGGTTCGCAAGGACGATTCCGTCGACGAGGATCAAGTCATCGTCGTCATCGAACAGTAGTCAAGAAGCCTTCTCGATTTGGCAGTACCAAACTAAACCTAAAAGGAGCACTATGAGTTCTCTCGTAACCATTGAAATGATCGACGAGTACATCGCCGACGTTCGTCTCAATCGACCCGAAAAATACAATGCTCTGTCTCCAGAAATGTTTTCTTCCCTCGTGGAAGCAGGGGAGAGCTTGATGGCTCGTTCAGACGTTCGAGCCGTTGTTCTCTCTGGAAATGGTCCTGGATTCTGTGCAGGCCTCGACATGAACAGCTTTCGCGGAATGGCGGACCGGCCAAAGAACCCCGAACGGGTCGTACCGTCGATCAAGGCAGAAGATTCAAGACCAGAGAATTCTGCCCAGCGGGCAGCATATATTTGGAAACGCCTTCCCATGCCTGTCATTGCCGCTCTTCATGGAGTTGCTTACGGTGGTGGTTGCCAAATTGCTCTTGGTGCTGATATCCGGTTCGCGGCGACTGAAGCAAAAATCTCCGTGTTGGAAATTAAGTGGGGTCTAATCCCGGATATGTCTTTGACGCAAACTCTGAGAGACTTGGTCTCAATTGACATTGCGAAGGAATTGACTTTTACGGGAAGAATTCTCTCGGCCACGCAGGCACAAGACCTCGGACTCGTCACGCATGTGGTGGAAGATCCCCATGCGGCAGCAGTTGAGCTTGCTCAGGAAATAGCATCGAAGAGTCCGGATGCAGTGAGAGCTGGCAAATTGCTATGGGAAACGGCGTGGCACGGTGACGAGAAAACGGGGCTGAAATTGGAGGCAAAGCTTCAATCCGGCCTAATTGGGTCGCCCAATCAAGTCGAAGCCATTCGAGCAAATATGGAACAACGTTCACCAAAGTTTGAAAGCGTCGAACAAGGAGCGTAAAGTGAGCTGGGCGGCAGAAGTAGAGGAGCTGCGTCGCCGGAGGAAACTCGCAAAGCTACAAGGCGGGGAAGACGGCGTCGCAAAGCAGCATGCTCGTGGCCGCCTCACTATCCGCGAACGTATTGACACTCTTCTTGATCCAGGCTCGTTTCAAGAACAAGGATTGGCAACCGCAGTCCCCGACTATGACGATAACGACAAATTTGTTGGATTCGTACCCGCAAATTACGTTCTAGGCTTTGGTCGCATTGACAATCGCCGTGTTGTGGTAGGAGGAGAAGACTTCACGCTCAAAGGCGGTTCACCGAACTCTGCAGGACTACGCAAGAGCATCTACGCCGAACATCTAGCAGTTCAATACAAGATTCCCTTGGTCCGAATGCTTGAAGGCGGAGGGGGCAGCGTCAAAGGGAGCGGTAAGCGACGAGGAGGCGGAGGTGGAGACTCGGTCTTCTCGGAACCCCGATTCAAGATTATTTCCGATGCGCTAGGGGAGGTCCCGGTTGTCTCCATGGCCGGAGGAGCGGTGGCGGGATTTCCCGCTGGTCGCATGGCTGCATCGCACTTTTCCGTTATGACCAAGTACACGGCTCAAATCTTGATCGGTGGTCCAAAGCTTGTTGAGCGAGCCTTGGGAGTCTCTCTCACCAAGGATGAACTTGGCGGCGCCCACATCCATACCAAGAGCGGATTGGTCGACAACGTTGCAGATGATGAAGCCACTGCCCTCGCACAGTGCAGAACATTCTTGAGCTACTTGCCGGCTAGCGTATACGAACGAACTCCCCGAATCGAATCCAACGACGATCCGACTCGAATGGAAGAGGAACTCTTGTCGATCATACCCCGCGACTCAAATGAAGGATTTGATGTTCGACAGATGGTCTCAATGATCATGGATAAGGATTCCTTCTTCGAGATGGGAGCCGAATACGGTGCGAGTCAGATTGTGGGACTGGCGCGTCTTGCAGGTCAGCCTGTGGGAGTCATGGCAAACGACTGTCGGGTCTATGCTGGTGCAATGACCGCCGAAGCTGCTCAAAAATATCGTCGATTTGTAGAAATGTGCGACACGTTTCACGTCCCTGTTGTGAATTTCATCGACCAACCGGGATTCATGATTGGTCCAGAAGCAGAACGGAAGGGGACCATACGCTATGGAATGGCTGCCGTTGCCGCAGCCGCACAGGCCACCATTCCGTGGGCATCAATACAGATACACAAGGGCTTCGGAGTCGCAACGGCCGCGCACTACGCACCGAACGCCTACGTGTTGGCTTGGCCATCCGTCGAGACCGGCGCATTACCCTTAGAAGGAGGAGTCGCAGTCGCATATCATCGAGAAATCGAGTCGGCTGAAGACCCTATCGCGAAGCGAGCAGAAATTGAGGAACGACTTCGAGACGCAAGGTCGCCCTTTCCGCGTGCGGAATCTTTTTCCGTGCACGAATTGATCGATCCTCGTGAAACTCGCCCGATTCTCTGCAACTGGATCGAATGGATTCAACCTCAACTCGATACTCTGGTTGGACCTGTGAAATTTGGTATGCGACCGTGAATTCCGACAATCTAGTTAAGGAAAATTCATAGCCATGGGTGCACTTGTCTTGTCGTTAGTCGGTTCCGTTGTCTTGGGGGGCGGACTGTGGGCGTTAATCGGCTCAAGGATTAAGCTTGCGAAGGACTCGTTACAAAACGACGTCTTGAATTTCGCTGTATATTTCCTTGCCGTTCTCGTCGTGCTGTTTCCAATCATCATTTTCGTGCTCGCCTAGTAACTCAGCCTCACTCCTGGTTGCGACCCAACGACTCCATTTGTCGCAGGTTTCATCCTAAGCTCTACAAACTATGTGAATCGCCCAATTTGCGCAAAAATTCGCATACAATGTTCTTATTGCATGAATGATTTTCACGAATTTAAACTTTTAGGTGAATAATGCTCACAAACAAAATTGAAATGAGGCATCTACGAACGCTACGTGCACTCCGAGAGACAGGTACGCTGCAAGATGCTGCAGAACGCGTTTGTCTAACACAGTCCGCTCTCTCCCATCAAATTAAGAATCTCGAAGACAGAATTGGATGCTCAGTGCTGTCGCGAAGGAGCAGACCGATTCAGTTCACTAACGCTGGAAATCGACTGCTTGAACTTGCCGATGAAGTTGTACCGTTAGTTCGCAATGCAATGATCGATGTCGCTCGCCTAGCAACAGGTGCCACAGGGAGATTAAACCTAGCAGTGGAATGCCACAGTTGTTTTGATTGGTTGCTACCAGCGCTTTCTGCCTATCGGGAAGAATGGACGGATGTAGACCTTGACGTCTCGAGTGGGTTCCACTTCCAGCCGTTGCCCGCTCTTACCCGGGGTGATCTTGATCTCGTCATAACCTCCGATCCGGTCGACAATTTGGAACTGGTCTACGAACCGCTGTTTCGCTACGAGGCAAGACTCGGAATAGCGACTTCCCACCCACTAACAAAAATCAAACGAAAGTACATAGAGCCTGAGGATCTCGTAGACGAAACACTCGTGACCTACCCCATCGAGCACGAGCGACTAGACATCTTTAAGTTCTTTCTTGATCCCGCAGGAGTCGAGCCGGTGACCACTCGGCATTGCGAACTTACCACAATGATCATTCACGTTGTGGCAAACGGTAGAGGCGTGGCGTGCTTCCCCAATTGGGTTCTTGAAGAATACATGGAGAAGAACTACCTCACGACAAAGTCTCTTGGCAAAAATGGAATTTGGTCAACTCTGTATGCGGCAGTTCGCAAGGATCGCGCCCATCTGAGCTACTTGCAATCATTCTTTGAAGTTGCGCGCTCAACTTGCTTTCAAACACTCTCCGGGATTCGCCCAGTGAGCGAAGGCGTCAGCAACTAGCTGTTCGTTGACGTTAAGTCGAAGTACAGCAAGTACATCGGGTCCGCAGACCCTCCAAACAAAGACTTGGATCTTGACTCGGATGGCATCCCAAAACCGCCAGATGTGAAGTTGCAGGGCATGTTCTTCAAGGCACCAGACAAGCAAGTTGCCACATACCACAAGGACAAGCTCCAATTTGCGAGATTTGTCAGAGATAGACCGTTTGTATTCGCTACGACACTAGCCAGCAATCCGCACTTCTACACAGTGCGAAGGAGTGTTACCCGTAGCGCGGCACAAGATCAACGAAACACATCTCATCACCCTGAAAACGACTGGGAGTTCACAGAGGCGTGTAGAGTGAGTCTGGAACTTGGCAAGAGTGAGAACTATTTTGGTAAGTGGTACAGATACGTAGAGATCAACGGCTTCAAGTATTGGACCATGGGGTGTCCCCCGGACATCAGCACGGTGTTGAATCGAAAGAGGTCGTTTTATCCGATGCCCTATGATCTGATTGCCGAGAATATGACGAGCAGTATGGCAATACAGGAATTAAGGCGGTAGAGGAGGAGCTTCTCTACCACATCGGGTCAATGGAGGGTAGACGGGTTTTGGATGTCGGTTGCGGTACCGGATGGCTGTTGGACCAACATCCGAAAATGGAGCCAGAGCAGTACGTAGGAATCGAGCCATCGGAAGGTATGCTGAGAAGGCTTATTTCCAAACATCCTACATTTTGGAATCGCCTGCTTGTGGCGAAATTTGAGGACTACTACCCACTGGAGAAATTCGATACGGTGCTAATGCTTCATGGTGTGGGTGCGTATCAGACAGAAGAAGACTTGCAGAAGTTGCCGATGATGCTTGAGCCAGGAGGAGAATTCGTGGTCATGACCTTTAACGAGCATCGATTGAAGAAGCAAATCATGAGAGAGAGGTTCAAGTTTACGGAAGTACTGCACGATACAAGAAATTATCTGGCTGCCAACTCACATGAATATCACGACATTAGCTATCACAAACTGTACAAAGGACGAATGCAGTGAGGAATTTAGTCTAAACCGCTAGTCCGATACGGGATTGAGACAGGCAGTAGCACTGAACTTCATGGACTCATACGCAGAGAGCGCAATCGCAATCGCCAACTAGAACACGTGCAGAAACGTCAATTTGTGATCACTTCCAATATCCGTCTTGGGCAATCATTGCATCAGCTAATTGTTTCTTGTCGAAAACGTTAGTGTGAAAGATAGTGGTAATTCGCTAAGGAACAATTTGTTGCGCCCTCCACGATTCCTCAACTCGTTCAAACAGAGTTCTTACGTGAAGTCCGTCGGACTGGTCAAGCAGTAACCGTTCAACGCTGTGCACCGGTTCAAAATAAAATCCCTTTGCAGTCATTGGAGCAACCCGGGGAACCGGCATTTCTTCTAGCAGACTCAGGAGCTGCTCTCGGTTCCGGGCTGAGGAACTCTGAGGGAAAGTCTCGTACAAGTAGTCAAGCTTCTTTGAGACGTCGGGACGCTTCTGCCACATTTCTTGCACAATTTCAGTGGCCATTGGGCGCAACTCGGTTTGAACTCGATATTGCACCCCTATCGACTCAAAGTACATCAAGATCGATACAGTCGAAGAATTACCGACCTGTTGGCACTTTGGGCTTGAACCGTTCGCGAAGATTCCCATACATCCTTCAACATCTCGAAGTACAAGAGTCCGAACCTCGGGATTACCGTCCTCGTTTACCGTAGCCAAGAAACATCGATCGCGTAGCGGGTCACGCAAACTAGCGGCGTGGGCGCGATCATCACTCAAAATTCGTAAGGGATCTGCGGTCATCGACTTGTCCTTAAAGAGACTAGATCAATAGCAACACGCGGTCCTATGTCAAGAGTCTTTGAACCTAGACTCCAGTAGTTCTCGAATTTTGGCCACATCCCGTTGTTGCTCCGAGAGCTTGACCTCCATTTGAGGCAGTTCGTCGAGAATCCGATAGAGCAAGTACAGTACTCCAAGAAGCGCGAGGAAAATAAGAATAGTCATGGGGATTCGTCTCGCAAATGTCATGCTCTAATGATATGTTCGACTCTCTTAGTAGAGCCATTGGATTCTGCAGCCTGCTATCGAAACGAACGTGGAACCACAAACTTTCGAACAATAGCCGATCGAAGGTTGAATTCATGCCAAGATCCAATGTGTTCCAAACACGCCATCGCCAGAGTCGGAAAAAATTCGATCACATTGCGTGTCTTGCAAGCCCACAAGCACCGTTCGATAGTGGGCAAATGAGTAACAACCGCAACACTGGCTACGCTTTCCTCCAATTCTTGCATCAGATATTCGACTTCTGAGGAACCAGCTGAGTAGAGAGCTGGAACGAGTTCGATCTCGACTTGTAGATTTTCATTGATTAGTTCGGCTGTCTGACGCGTTCGCAACGCATCACTAACCAGAAACATATCCGGTGGGTTTTCAAACTTTGCAAGTTGCTTGGCCATGATGCCCCCATCCCGAAAACCACGCGGATTCAAGGGGCGTAGCATGTCTTCGACTCCGAACGGACGAGCGGACTTTGCGTGCCGAATAAGCCAAAGATACTTTTCGCGTTGTGGCTTTGTTTCCTGCTGTGTCAACTGAGGCTGCTTTCGATGTGAATTCGGTCGCTATTTCGACAATGGTAGCCTTATGCATTGTTGAATGCACAAAGAAAATCAATGGGACTGAAAGGAACTGCCGCTATTGTTGGCTACGCAGAGTGGCCTCATGTTAGGCGCTATACCGACGAAAAGCGATTCACGATCGACCAGTGGGCAGAATTGACCAAGCTTGCGTTGGACGACGCGGAATTGTCGGTAGACAGAGTGAATGGAATCGTATGTAGCGAAATTCGCGAAGCCGACATGTTTACGCCAGCGACCATCGTCGAATATTTGGGACGTCCTGTTAATTTCGCTGAAAGAGTCGATCTTGGCGGTGCAAATCCGGTAGGCATGATTTGGCGCGCGGCGGCGGCAATCGAACTCGGCATTGCCGATGTCGTAGTTTGTGCAACTCCCGGGCGTCCCATTCCATCTAATCCCAATCGAGGGCCAGTGGATCCTCGTCGATACTTTCAATCTTCGAGCCACAAGTGGGGTTCTCCGCAGGCAGAGTTTGAAATCCCCTTCGGCAATTTGGCTCAAAATTGCGGCTACGCAATGATTGCACAGAGATATGCAGCAGAATTTGGCTATCAACCGGAAGCACTCGCCAAGTTGGTAGTCCACCAACGTGAAAGCGCTGCACTGAATCCGCTCGCGGCGTTCTACCAAAAACCAGTAACAACCGATGATGTCCTATCAAGTCGAATGATCGCGGATCCATTGCGCATGCTTGAGATTGTGATGCCCGTTGCAGGAGGAGGCGGGGTTGTTGTCGCAAACAAAGAGATTGCAGACCAGTGTCCGCACAGTCCCGCATGGATTACTGGCTTTGGCGAACACTTAACTATGAAGACACCGACGTTCGCTCAAGATCTCTGTCGTTCACCTGTTGGTCCTGCGTCGGAGAAAGCGTTTGAAATGGCAGGGATTTCTCGGACGGAAATTGATGCATGTGAGATCTATGACTGCTACACCATAACTGTCTTGCTCACCATTGAGGACGCAGGTTTCTGCAACAAAGGGGACGGAATGCAGTTCATTCAAGAGCACGATTTAGGATTCGATGGAGACTTTCCGGTCAATACACACGGTGGTCAGCTTGGTATGGGGCAAGCTGGAGCCGCTGGCGGAATGACGCAAGTCATAGAAGGAGCACGGCAGATTATGGGCCGTGCCGATGATCGACAAGTCCGTTCCTGCCAGAACGTATATGTATCGGGAACCGGTGGAATCATGAGCGAACAAGCCGCACTTATCCTGCAAGGAAACTAGCATGGAATTCGAAAAACCACTGCCGTTGCAATCTCCAGCAGCGATCCCGTTTTGGAAGGCGTTGCAGGAAGAGACCGTACTTCTTCAACAATGCGACGAATGCTCTCATTGGGTGTTCTATCCCCGCAATCACTGTCCTCGAAACCTAGGAAACTCCCTCACGTGGCGTGAAGTCTCGGGAGAGGGAGTTCTCTACTCCTACACAGTTGCTCGGCAACCCACAGCCCCGCATTTTGCCGACGAAGTTCCTCAGCTCCTCGCAATAGTGGAGTTGAAGGAAGGGGTACGAATGACATCCACTATTGTTGGTGTTGACCCCAACGATCTTAAGGTCGGAATGCCGCTCGTTCCGTACTTTGATCATGTGACGGACGACGTTACGTTGCTACGATTTACTGTTAGGAACAGTAAACGCTCTTGACTCTGACTCCGGGACAGTAGATCTTGCCAGAAGTCTTGTGCCTCCCCGGCTGACCACCAAGCACTACTCTTGCCGTTCAAGCAACGACCGGGAGTATCGGGACGCTATTGGTAGCGCTAGCTCAATATAGCGATCAACTGAAGGTTGGTATTGCAGAATTCGGAGTCGGTGATTTGATAGTCTCTTTTTCTCGCGAACCGGGCGTTTTCCGCGATATGCGGCAAGGTCCGCTTGGCGACTATCGCGATGAACACATGCGGGAATTCCGTGACTACATGGAAACTAGAGACCCTCTCAATTACGTTGCTCGAATCAAAGCGCAATGCTAATTGGTCAAGGGTTCAACAATCCGTGTTCTCCGCCACTAGAAAGCGAGAATTTCGCCGAAGCGTTGTCCGAATCTGGGGTTCCCGTTTGGTTCGTCCAAGCGAATAATGAAGGTAAGGGATTCGAAAAGAAGGAAAACCTCGATTTTTGGATGCGAACACTTGTGCACTTCCTTAAAGAGCACCTACTCTCTGAACAGCCGCTCTAACCGACGCTTCTTGATTCGAAACTAGAAGCACAGGCCCGTCCATGTGGTGTAGTTGCGTTTGATCAACGACGTAATGTAAGTAATTTTTGCTTGGGCTTGAGCAACAGCACCAATCCCGCGCCCGCGACGAACCCTCCAATGTGTGCCCAGAAAGCGACACCACCTCTGTTAACCGAACCTAGCTCGGGCAGCCCGGATAGTAATTGGGTAAGAAACCATATTCCAAGAATCAACACTGCTGGAACTTCGATGATTGCTACGAAAAAGAGTAGAAATAACAGAGACTTAACCCGTGTACGTGGATGCAGCACTATGTATGCGCCCATGACTCCTCCAATGGCTCCCGACGCACCCACCATCGGAACGACACTCGACACATCCGTTGCAATTTGTGCCGCAGCGGCCGCCAACCCGCATGCAATGTAGAAGAACAAGAACTTGTAGCGTCCCAGACTGTTCTCCACGTTGTCCCCAAATATCCACAGGAACCACATGTTTCCAATGAGGTGGAGCCATCCTCCGTGCATGAACATTGACGTAATCAGAGTGTGAAGATCGGGGGACCCGTCAAATCGGCAGACCAAGTTGGAAGTCAATTGAATTCCCTGACCCGCCGATATGCGCCCGAGCAAATCACCACTTACGAGACCATACTTGCAGATCGATTCCACAAACATGGGATTGAACCCAGCACCCTGCAGCCCCAGCCAGGCAAGTACATTTATTGCAATGAGCGAGTAGGTGACTATCGGAGTCTTGTCGACCGGATTGTGGTCGTAGAGCGGAATTAGCATCGGGCGTTAAGCCTCGTCGAAGATCATGATCGCTCCCGCGCGTATCCCGATCCTCGAATGCAGTTTAGGTGCAGAACAGGACATTATTTCGATCTATCGAACTTGAACGTAAACACACACGTTTCCGCGTCAGTGGTGTCTGTTTAGATCCATTCAATTTCTGTGCCAACGCATTGATTTGCTACTGCTTTGTTTGCTGCACGGAGTTGCGAGGAACACCAGGCTCAAGCAAATGAGCTATCCACTCCGTGGATTCGGATGTGCCAAAGGCAATTTTGGCAGTCATAGTGAGAGGTACAGAGAGCAACATCCCCACCGGACCGAACATCCAACCCCAAAATACCAACGATAAAAACACGACCAACGTTGAGAGACCCAGAGTACGACCAAGGAATCGAGGTTCGATGCCCGCTCCAATTCCAACGTTGATAACAACGTAGCCAATCAGTACGATGAACGCGGGACCATAGCCAAGTTGAACCATTGCGACTAATACTCCCGGGGTAGCAGCAATGAAACTGCCGATGTTCGGTATGTAGTTCAACAAGAACGCCAACAGACCCCACATAATCGCGAAATCCACTTGCATGACTGTGAGCAAGAGTGTCACCAGAACTCCTGTCAGGAGGCTGGTGGTGGACTTGATCGCAATGTATCGATTCAGCGTGGAGCCAAACTGATTCAGCCATTCAATCTCCATCTCTCTGTCAGATAGGAATGTGCGCAGCTTTTTGGGCCATTCCGTAGCTTCCGCCAGAATGAAGATCACCGTCAGGAGAATCAGAAAAAAGTTTGAAAGCACTTGCCCAATCCGTCTAATTGCAGCGCCCGCAAAGTTAACGACCTCATCAGTATTGAACAAGGTTGTTACGGTGTCCTCGGAAATGGGCAATCCGAGCCTATCACCGAAATTCGCGACGTTGTTGATCAGTTCCCTGACTTTCTCGATATAGACTGCTTGTTCTGCCTGATATTCTCGAAAGGTCTGAAGTACCACCAAGCCAAGTCCGGACAAGACAAGAACAACAGCAATTGCTACCAGCAAGACCGAAAGCCAATTCGGTACGCGATGTCTTGTTAGCCATTGGATGGGTGTGCTGGCAATGGTGGCGATGAACACGGCCAACAAGAAAGGTACGAGTAGGGACTGTCCTGCCTTCAATCCCGCCAAAATGACTATAAGGGCGGCAATTATCAGCAGCATGTTCGTCGTTCGACGCGGAGCAATGGGTTCCCTCATTTCCAACTACCTCGATTTTGCAAGCTTGGAAGTTCAGCGCGGATTCGATCTACTTCGTCGGGATCGATCTGTGCGATACCAACGTCGTTTTGCGCCTCGGCACACTCCGCCACAATGTTCCCCCACGGATCTGCAACCAAGGCATGTCCAAACGACTTTCTGCCCCGATGGTTGTGATCTCCAAATTGCGCCGCAGCGATGACGTACGCTTGACATTCGATGGCTCTAGCGCGCATCAGTACATGCCAGTGCCTTCGTCCGGTTGATCTCATGAATGCAGCTGGAATCGCAAGGGCAATCGCTCCGCGATCCACCAAATCTTGGTACATCGTGGGAAAGCGCACGTCATAACAGACGCTTAATCCAAGAACCCCAAACGGCAATTCAGTCGTGACTAGCTCGTTTCCAGGTGATGTGCTACGCGACTCCAACATGCGAGTTCCATCCGACAAGTCAACATCAAACAAGTGAATTTTTCTGTAGGCTGCAGCAGTTTCTCCGTCAGGAGTGATATGCAAGCAGGTGTTGTGCGCCCTACCATCTTTAGCAAGTTCTGGATATCCTCCAGCAACCAAATGAATTTCGTGTGTTCGTGCTAGATCTTGGCAACATGTCAAAATTGGTCCAGGGTTGTCGAGAGTCTCCAAGTGGTTTTTTATCCCTCGATCCGATCCTATGTATGCAAAAGCCTCGGGGAGAAAAACAACCTCAGCTCCTTGATCGGACGCTCGAGCCACCAAGTCCCTACACACTGTTAAGTTGGAAGGTACGTCTGCATTAGCACAAAGTTGTGCAATTCCAATTGTTGTCTTCTTCGTCATGAAATCGACTTAGCCGTTCTCTTGGCGAGCAGCAGCAAGACGTACACAGGTTCCCAGAACATCCATCGCGCTCTCGACTTCTGGCAAAGAAGCAAAAGTCGGCGCAATACGGATGTTGCGATCATCCGGGTCATTTCCATAGGGAAATGTTGCACCAGCGGGCGTCAAAGATAACCCAGCATCCTTTGCCAATTGCACCACAGTGGATGCGAGTCCGGGTTTTACGTCCAAGGAAACAAAATACCCACCAGTCGGTTGCGTCCATGTCGCAATTCCGCGATTCCCAAGGGTCTCTGCCAAGCCTGTTTGGACAGCTTCGAACTTCGGACGCAAAATCTGTGCGTGTCGCGCCATGTGCTCGAGCAATCCTTCACTCCCGCCAAAGAATCGTGCATGTCGCAGTTGATTGACTTTGTCGAATCCCACAATCATGGGAAACAAGTAGTCGTCGAAGCTATCGAGAACGGCATCCGATCCTCCAACAAAAGCAACGCCCCCTCCGGCAAAGGTGATCTTTGAAGTCGAAGCGAATTGAACAATGCGATCCTGGGTTCCATGTTCTCTTGCTCGTTGGTCGATGCAGTCTAGTTCAAGATTTGGACTGAGAAAATCATGAATTGCATACGCATTGTCCCAAAGCACATAGAACGGAGATTCTGGGTTTCCATTTCTCAATGTAGGCAACGCAGCAAGACGATCAACGGTGTCCGAGCTATAGGTGCATCCCGTTGGATTGGAGTGCTTGGGTACACACCAGATGAAGCTCGTGGATAAGTCGTTCCGAACAAGCTCTTCCACCTTATCCATGTGCGGTCCAGCATCGGTTAGCTGAACGTTAATCATGTCAATGCCCAGACGTTCAGTCAACGTGAAGTGCCGATCGTATCCGGGTACCGGACAAATTGCTGAAATCGCAGATTTCTCACCAAGCGGAGGTCCTGCGATACCTCTGTCAACAAGCTGGTCCACAGTGAAATACATCAGCTGGAGGCTCGAGTTTCCCGCAGCAATAACACTGTCTGGAGAAAGTCCTAGTAGATGCCCACCAATTTCTCGAATTTCCGGAATTCCACGTAGTCCACCGTAGTTTCGTACGTCTGTGCCATCTATAGCTTGAAAATCGCCTTCGAGGACGCCGTCCAGCTCATCACACAAGTCCAACTGCTCACTACCTGGTTTCCCTCGCGTGAGGTTGAGTGACAGCCCTTGAGAACAGAGCTCTCTGTAGCTCTTTTCTAGCAGCTCGAGCTCGTTCATAAAGTCAATCCGGTTTCTTCAGGTATTCCTAGCATAAGGTTGAGATTTTGCACTGCAGCCGATGCCGCTCCTTTGCCGAGATTGTCCAACCGAGCAGTGATGGATACCTGTCGATCGTGACCAAATGCCATCAAGTCCACCCGATTGGTACCGTTGCAAGATTGCGGAGAAAGAAATCCCCCGTCAGATGTTTCCGTTTCAGAGTCACAGATTCGAACGAAAGGTTCTTGTGCGTATCTCTTGCTATAGACATCCAAAATGGACTGCGGTGCGGAATAGTCGTTCAATTCGTCAGCAAACAAAGGAGTTTGAACCAACATTCCACGGTAGAAAGCACCAACCATGGGTTCGAACAACGGTGACTGTTCAAGTCCGGAGTAGACCCTCATTTCGGCCAAGTGCTTATGCTGCAGCGCAGTAGCATAGGGACGGCTTTCCTCCGTAAATGCTTTTCGCGTCTCGTACTTCTCGATGAGCTTCTTCCCACCACCCGAGTAGCCAGAGAGCGCGTGTGTTCGAAGCAAACTATTGGTCGAAAGAAGGCCTTCATCAAGCAATGGGCGAATGGACAACAAAAATCCTGTGGGATAGCAACCCGGATTGCTAACCAATCTGGCAGTCGAAATCTTCTCACGTTGGCCAGAGTCAAGTTCCGGCAATCCGTAGACCCAATCAGCGTTTGTTCGATGAGCCGTGCTGGCGTCCAAGAACCGTGTAGTAGACGACAATTCAACAGCTTCGCGAGAGGCTTCGTCCGGCAAACACAATACGACCACATCAGCTTGTTCGTACATTTGCCGTTTGCAATCCACGTTCTTGCGCAGATCCGAACGGATCTGAAGCAGGTTCAGGTCTCGTCGAGACTCAAGACACTGCCGAATTTCGATGCCCGTCGTGCCCTCCGCACCATCGATAAAGACTTGGTGAGGCATCTACTGCACTGAAAGGATCGAAATCATGGTCGGATTGTAAGAAACCCCAGTATCTGATAATGCATCAGGGTGTGTCGAGAGAAACTCGTTATTTGGGTTGCTTCCCTGCAGGAACATACATTTTCAAAGGTCAATGGATTTGACAGGGAGGAAGAAAGTGATTAATTCTGAAACGTTCCGTCCCGAACAACAAGCATCCCAAGTCCCTCTTCACCTGACTCAAGGAAATACGTGAACGTCGGTGAAGTTTGTACGTCATTCGAGACGGATTCCTCTGAATGTCCGGATCTAACAATCGAGAACGTCAACGAAGCAATAATCGCAATTGAGCGGCTAGAAGATTTCATGCGAGATCTCTCATTCGCCGTTTGACTCGGATCCTTCAAGCAAGCCGATTACTTCACTGCGTAGGTCCAACACGCCACCCGTTTCTGGATTCATCCCACTCTCCGTTAACGCCGTAATCCATTGGTCACGTTCTGACCGCGCGATGTCAGCGGCGGTCTCTCCGTTTAACGCTTGAACTGTTGGATCCGCTCCGTGGTTCAAAAGTACTCTGACAGTGGGGGGATAGCCGTAGAACGCAGCCCAATGCAGCGCGTTTCTTCCATCTTTGTCCACGTGATTGGGATTCAATCCCTTCTCTAGGAGTTCTTCTAGTACTTCCGGGCTGTGCACCGCAGCTCGACCCAAAGTGAATCCGGACGTATCTTGAATTCCTGGGTCGGCACCCGCATCAAGTACAGTACGCAGACAACTCCTCTCTTCCAATCGACCAGCTTGAATCAAAGCGGTTAGCAAAGGCGTATTGCCATCCGAGTCAGGACGATTGACTGCTTCTGGATATTGAGCAACAAGATTCTCAAACTCCTCGCATCGACCGAGTCCTACAAGATTGCCTGCAGTGATCGTCGGATTCCCGGCCAATACTAGGTTGATTCGCTCTTCCCGATCTCCAACAAGTGAATTGAGTATTAGTGATAGTGGAGACTGTCCATTCTCAAACGCTTCCGTGAGTAGGTTGGGAAATTGCTTCAGGGCTTTCCGTATTTCATCAGGTCTTTGGTTTTCAATGAAGTCCCTGCGGAACGAATCTTCGCCAAGCAGAGCAATTTTTATGTCTAAGGCAGGCGTACCTCTCTTCAAGCCTTTTAGGTACTTGATGTAGACCTCTCTTGACTGAGGCCCAATGATCCGGTCCTGTTCATTTCCCTTGTTGAAGAACAGAACGGTAGGAACACCCGCTAGTTGAAACTGCGTATATATTTCCGGTGATTTGTCGATGTCAAGCTTGAAAATTTTCGCGTGGCCCGACATCTCAGGCATTAATCCATCGATGATGGGATCAAGAATCTTGCATGGTCCACACCACGTAGCAGTAAAGTCCACTAGTACGGGTAGACTCGATTCCAACACTTCGGACTTGAAACTCTCAGTGGTTACATAAAGCACCTGCTCCTCAGGGTGCGGTGCATCCGACGTTCCAGGTACTTGACTGGCAACAAGCGTGAAAGGGCTTGCCAATACGAGTGCTAGTTGTATGAATGCAGGCATACTCTTAGTCGTCATACAAATCTACTCATACTCAGCCATGTCTCTTCATCGGTAAATCGGATTTAGTCGGTAGCTTATGTGATTTCGTTATAGCTCCCAATTTCCAATCCTATGCACGGGATTAGACTATGGCGAAACACCTAGCGGTGGCCGTGCATAGATTGATTGTGGAAGGCCGATTCGGTGCCCTACACTCTAAGCTCATTGCCCCACCAGTGAGCCGTCGATCGAAGCCGAATTGCACCCCAGTTAGAGTCGAACCATACAAACTAGAGACTTTCTTAGAAATTACGCCAATCGATTCCCCAAAAGAGATTGATTTTGCCCCGGCACTGTGTACAATCTCTGACCCGCAAACGAGGATACTGGATGCCTTCAGTTAAAGTTAGAGACAACGAGCCATTCGACCTAGCGCTTCGACGCTTCAAGAGAGCGTGCGAGAAAGCCGGCGTTCTGTCGGAAGCTCGGCGCAGAGAATACTACGAAAAACCCACTACTGTACGCAAACGCAAGAACGCTGCAGCCGTAAAACGGCACCTCAAGAAATTACAAAGAGAAGCGCGGCGCTTCGAACGACTTCACTGAACACACTTTAGCGTTCTCTCTCTTGATTTGAGAGAGCGTTCTTACATCCATGACTACTAGTCTGCAAGCACGAATTGCTGATGCAACCCGTACGGCGATGCGAGAAAGAGAACGTCGGCTGGTCGCGGCTCTCCGACTGATCAAAGCAGAACTACAACAAGCTGAAGTTGAAGCCCGTGAACCTCTTGACGACAGCCAAGTGTTGGCAATCCTCAATCGCATGATTAAGCAGCGGCGGGGTTCCGCTGAACAATATCTTCAAGGGAATCGAAAGGACCTCGCAGACCAGGAAGACTATGAAATAGAGGTCATTCAAAGATTTACCCCTAAACAACTGAATGACGAAGAGCTGCGAGTGGCAATTGACTCTGTATGTGACGAGTTATCAGCCGTAGACATGAAACAAATGGGCCAAGTCATGCGAAAATTGGCGAGCGATCTTGCCGGTCAAGCTGAGATGTCGCGGGTCGGTGCTCTGGTTCGCGAACGACTGACTGGGTAGCTGCACGAGGTCCCGGAGAGAATGGTTCATTATTCACCTGAATTCCTGAACGCCCTTACAGTTCGCGTCGATGCTGTGCAATTAATTGGAGAAAGGGTCGCGCTGGAAAGGGCTGGGAAATCGTTCAAGGGCAAGTGTCCATTTCATCAGGAAAAAACCCCATCGTTTCACGTATATCCCGACAACGGTACTTACCATTGCTTTGGTTGCGGCGCGCACGGATCGGTAATCAAATTCGTTCAAGAGACACGAAACGCTACTTTCCACGAAGCTGTGCAGGAGCTTGCCCGCATGGTAGGAATGAAACTGCCTACCAGTGGTTCCAGCCAAATATCCGACGCCAGATTGGAACGATTAAATTTGCTCTACTCCGCATTGGACCAGGGCAGACAATTCTTTGTCGAAGCGTTGCAATCCAGCAAGACTACGCAAGAGTACTTAGCGAGTCGTGGCTTGCTTAGGGAGACGATTGATCGATACAGCATCGGCTTTGCTCCCGACAGTTTCGCCGCATTAAAGACAGCGCTCTCCCATATCAAGGAACAGGATCTCCTTGATTGCGGTCTTCTTGCCAAGAAAGACAAAAGGGAGTCGTACGACCGATTCAGAAATCGAGTGATGTTTCCTATTAGAGACACACGTGGCCGAGTCATGGGATTTGGTGGAAGAGTGCTAGGTCACGATGCAATTCCTAAGTACATCAATTCCCCAGCATCGGATGTGTACAAGAAGGGGCGCGAACTGTACGGACTCTACGAAGCCCGAAACTCCGGTCACAAGCTAACAAAATTGTTAGTAGTCGAAGGGTATATGGATGTCGTTACGCTTGCACAACACGGAATTCCCTATGCAGTCGCCCCCTTAGGCACCGCACTAACGCAGGAACAGTTTCTTGTATTGAGGAGGTACGCGTCGGAAATCGTCTGCTGCTTCGATGGAGACGATGCCGGAAAACAGGCTGCGTGGAGGGCATTGCGTATCGGATTGTCTTGCCTAAAGGAAAGGCTAAAAATCCGTATCGCGATTCTTCCCAAAGAACACGATCCCGACTCTTTTGTGAGAGAACATGGATCTGATGAATTTCAAGAGATGATTGAGTCTGCAGAACCAGCGGCCGATTACTTCTTCAGGGAATTGTCAGAAGACGTCGACCTAAACAGTGTAGAAGGAAGAGTGCAAGTTGTTGAGAAGGCCATGGGGCCCATTTGCTCGATTCCATATGCAACGTATCGACAGGCGATGATCGCTAGGCTCGCAGAAACCACACGAATGTCGGTGCAAGACATTGAAAACATCGGTCGCTCTGATTCCACTCAATTTGCTGAGGAACAGGTGACTAGGCGAGAAAACGAGCGTGCTTCGTCGAATCCAGTTAGTCTGACGCCCGGCGAACGAAATGTGCTCAAATTGCTCGTTCACGACTTTGGACACGTGGCTCGGATTCCCGACAGCCAATTGGCATCAATCAGAAAGTGGAAAAAAAGTTCGTTTCTCTTCGAAATTGTGTGTAGAATTCGTGACGATCAATTGGGGAACTTTTCCGAATTATTGGGGTCGTACTCAGGCTCCCATGAGCAGGAAGTTCTGTCCGGGTTGGCTTCGCTTCGAAGACCGGAGATTAGCGGCAACGATGTTGGTAGCGGAATTTCCGATGCGCTCGAAGCGATTTTATTGCGCCTGGAGCGGGAAGATCGTCGCAAACGCGTACCTAGAGAAACGACGCAGGAAGCTGGCAAAGACTATCGCAACATCATCGAAGAAGGTAACGCTTCGGAAGAGAATCACACCCCAACGAACGTGAAGTGATCTGAGCAAATCGCTTCGATCATCGTAATTCTTGCTATCTTGCGACCCATCCTGATGTTGGGTTGCTTCAAACCAAATTGAGACTGAAGGTATATGCAAACCGAAACCATTGACATCTTAAAGAATCAGATCTCGGAACTCATCGCGAAGGGTCGTGAACAAGGCTATCTCACATTGGCCGAAATCATCGACCACATGCCCGATGACACTGGAGAAGAAGAGCGCATCGAAGAAATCACCGCGCTCTTGCTTGACCTTGGAATCCGAGTTGGCGAATCTGCACCCGATGCGGAAGACTTGCTCACCTCTAGCGAGTCTACGACGGATGATGTCGAAGCGGACGAAGCCGCAGCTGCACTTGCCGCAGTCGAAAGTGAAGCGGGTCGCACAACCGATCCAGCACGCATCTACATGCGAGAAATGGGAAGCGTCGAACTACTCAATCGACAGCAAGAAATCGAGATTGCCAAGAAAATAGAAGAGGGCATGAGAGATGTCTTGTCAGCAGTAGCACATTTCCCGGGCACTGTGGACCATCTGTTGAAAGCCTACGCCCATGCAACCGAGATTGAACGTCTCGAGACTCTGTTAGTCGGTTATCTCGATCCGACTACGGAGGTGCCTCGAGCTCCTGTCATCGATGCGTCTAAGTCCAATGGAACCACTACGACCAAGAGTAAAGGACCTGATGTCACGATCGCCAAGAAACGATTTGCTGCGCTGAAACGGGCACACAACAAGTATCGAAGAACTGTCAAGCAGACTGGGGATCGCAAGAAGAGGAATTGTCGAGAAGAACTTGAGAAGCTTGCGGATGTGTTCTCGAGATTTAAGCTCGTGCCCATTCATCATGACGCTCTGGTGGAAATGCCTCGAAAAGCAGCGGACTTGGTCGAAGCCCAAGAACGAACGTTCACGAAACTCTGTCGAAAAGCCGATTTGCCATTGGACGAACTTAACACTAACTTTGAACAGAAGCTAAGAACTCGCTCGTGGCTGGATCGACTGATTAGGGAAAACCATTCCTTCAGTCGAAAACTGGAGCGCTACAAACCCGATATTCTTCGATCACAACGAAAGATCCAGGAAATTAGGGATCAGACCGGGCTGACCGTCCAGGAACTTAAAGACCTTAAGAACCGAATCGTCGCAGGAGAAGAGAAAACTCTGGAAGCGAAGAAGGAGATGGTCGAAGCCAATCTTCGATTGGTCATATCAATCGCAAAGAAATACAACAATCGCGGCCTGCAATTCCTCGACTTGATCCAAGAAGGGAATATTGGTCTGATGAAGGCGGTCGACAAATTTGAGTACCGCCGAGGCTATAAATTTTCTACTTACGCCACTTGGTGGATTCGGCAGGCAATCACCCGTTCAATATCCGATCAATCTCGAACGATCCGGATCCCCGTTCACATGTTCGACCTAGTCAACAAACTGAATCGAATTCAGCGTCAGATGCTTCAGGAGCTTGGTCGAGACCCCATTGCCGACGAACTTTCCTCACGGATGGAAATTTCCAGCGATAAAGTCCGGCACATTCAAGGAATCAGCATTCAGCCTGTATCAACGGACTCTCCGATTGGAGAGGACGAGGACAGCAACATCGGCGACTTCTTGAAGGACCAAGACGTGGAGACTCCAATGGAATCCACAGAAGTCCGCAACCTCAAGGAAGACATCGACGCCAAATTGGCAATTCTGACCGTACGAGAAGCAAAAGTACTGCGAATGCGCTTCGGACTTGGTCAGAACAGTGAATACACGCTTGAAGAAGTGGGTCGAGTTCTGAGCGTGACTCGCGAACGTATCCGACAGATTGAAGCGAAAGCGCTCCGCAAATTGAGACAACCGCTCCGAATCTGGAACACCTAAGACAAAGCTTCACAACCACCATGAAAAATGCCGGCGTCACAACGCCGGCATTTTCTTATCCGATTTGGTGGGCCCACCAGGACTCGAACCTGGGACCTATGGATTCACGATCCAAGTGTTTCTTGGAATTTCCGACGGTTTCCCATCGGCGCGGACTATCTCACCACCCGAGGCGAAGCAAGTTCTCCGTGCACGGGTGCAGGACGCTCTAACCTGTCATTAAGAACACTCGAATTTCCGGTTGAGAATTCAGTTCTCAGGTAGTCTCTGCACCTTCCAACGGTGTACCGCTGGCTTGGCTCAGGGTTGCCTTGACGGATAAAATCCGGTTTAGGTTTCCCTGAATTCATCCTGTTCATCTTCCCGATTTCGCAGGAAGCGCACCATCCGATGAGTCCACTGCTCTAACCAACTGAGCTATGGGCCCTTAGCCCGAAGATTGTATCTCACAGCAGCTCCACAAGAGCAGACGAAGAGGAGTCCAATGACTAATCCAAACTATGGGAAATCAACCGCACAAAGTGGGATTATCCTGTGTGCTAAGATACTTCGATAGTGGCGCAGCCAGAAACTGCCGGGGTGTGACAGCATGCACACGACGGAAACAAAATCCCATCAGGCGCGTATCAAAGAACTGATCGCCAAGGGTCGCTCTCAAGGCTATCTCTCCTTAGAAGACATCAATGATCACTTCCCTACCGAGGTGCTCGATGTCGAACACTTCACCGAAATTGTCGATATCCTTGACCGGCACGGCATTGTTGTCAGTGAACTTGCTCCTGAAGTGGACGATCTGCTGTCAGGCGACGACTCCACCGACGACCTAGATCCAGAGGAATTGGCTGAGGCTATCGCTGCGGTCGAGTCGAGTTCTGGGGGAACGACCGACCCCGCTCGGCTCTATATGAGTGAGATGGGGCACTATGGGTTACTCACACGGGACGCTGAAATTCTCATTGCCACACGCATCGAAAACGGAATGCGGTCCATGATGTCTGCGGTGGCACATTTTCCAGATGCTGTCGATCTCTTGCTTGACAAGTACGATCAATTATTCAAGGAAGATCGACTCGAAAGATTTCTTGCAGGTTACCTGTGTCTCGTGGAGGATATACCCCCGGCTCGTAGAGTGAATCCAGGCGAGCAAAGCAATTCTCCTATGACCCGCAAGCGTCTGAATCGAAGCCTCGCTAAGAACAAATTTACCTACCTGAAATGTGCCAGAACACGGCTGCAAAATGAAATGGGAAACAGTGGGGCGGCGAGAACCAAGGCTTCTCGTGACGCTCGTGCTTCACTTGCCGATAAGTTCTCGGAGCTCAAGATAGTGCCGGAGTTTTTTGAGGAACTAGTGGAAATTCCCAAGCAGACTTTGCGAACGGTCCGAAATCTTCAAAACCGGATTCGCAAGCAGTGCGAAGACGTAGGTATGTCCCGCTCGGTATTTCACGAGAAATCACTTGGACACGAGACCTCCACCTCATGGATAAACAATCTCATTGCTGAGAGTCGACCGTATAGCCGACGTCTCGAACGGGCCAAACCCGAGATTAAGAAGACACAAAGTCGATTGGCATCAGCACTCAAGCGAGCGCGATTGACCATTGACGAAATCGAAGAACTCAATCGGCGTATCCAGGAAGCAGAGGAACAGGTTCGTATAGCAAAGAATGAAATGGTCCAAGCCAATCTGAGATTGGTCATTTCCATCGCGAAGAAATATAGCAACCGCGGGCTTCAGTTCTTGGATCTAATTCAGGAAGGGAATATCGGCTTAATGAAAGCTGTGGACAAGTTCGAGTATCGTCGAGGGTACAAGTTCTCTACCTACGCTACGTGGTGGATACGTCAGGCGATAACTCGGTCCATCGCAGATCAAGGACGTACGATTCGGCTTCCGGTTCACATGATTGAAACTATTAACCGACTGAATCGAATCGAACGTCAAATGCGGCAAGAACTAGGAAGAGAGCCGTCAGCCACTGAACTCGGAAAGCGCTTGGACTTGCCAGAGTACAAAGTGCTTCGAGTACAGAAAATTGCAAAGCTCCCGGTATCGACAGAAGACTCGGTGGGCAGCGACGACGAAGCGCATGTAGGAGACTTCATCAAAGATCAAGCGGTGGAAACTCCAACTGAATTGGCGGAGCGGGACGCGCTTAGAGAGGCCGTGGGAGACATGCTTTCCGATTTGTCTGTGCGAGAAGCGAAGGTTCTTCGCATGCGATTTGGCATAGGGTCGAACAGCGACCAGACACTGGAAGAAGTCGGGCACAACTTGCACGTTACCCGAGAGCGCATCCGACAAATCGAGTCGAAAGCACTGCGCAAACTCCGAAAGAACCCAACCAAGCATCTTCGTGACTTCCTGCACGAAGATTCCGAGGCTAGCTAACGGTTACATCCGTATTGCTTCCGTCACATGGGCGGACAGTTCAGTTCTCGGCAGCCGAATTTGATCCATCGAATCTCGATCTCGAATCGTGACCGTGTCGTCTTCGAGAGTTTGAAAGTCCACCGTTACGCACATTGGAGTACCCGCTTCGTCGTGCTTTCGGTAGCTCTTACCGATGTTCCCAGTGTTTTCCAACGTGATCCGTCCCAACCCTAGAAACTGGAGTTTCTTTACAGTTTCCCGAGCCACTGAAACGATCTGTTCGTGGTTCCGCTTCAGAGGCATGACGGCCACCTTAATCGGTGCAAGGTGCGGCGGAAGTCGAAGCAACGTCCGTTCCGCACCATTTTCGAGTCGCTCAATCTCATAGGCTTCGTTCAGCACAGCAAGAATTGCTCTCTCAACGCCTGCTGACGGTTCAATTACAAAAGGAACGAACCACTGATTGGTACTGAGATCCTGGATTGCCAAACGAACGGTGCTGTCCCGATTGGACTTGACATCAGCGGTTAGTCCGAGTTTGCTTTGATGTTTCGTGTGAGATCCCAGATCGAAGTCGGTTCGATTTGCAATTCCTTCCAATTCATCCATTCCGTGTGGAAATCGATACATCAGGTCTAGAGTGGCTTTCGAATAATGTGCAAGATCGTCTTTAGGCACATTGTGAAGTTGGATCGCATTCCGGCTAACTCCCTGACGTTCCCACCAGTCAAGACGAAGATCGACCCAAGTCTGGTGCCAGTCCTCGTCGGTTCCGGGTTTCACAAAATATTCCAGCTCCATTATTTCGAACTCGCGAACCCTGAAAATAAAGTTCCTTGGAGTGATCTCGTTCCGAAAGGACTTGCCAATCTGCGCGATTCCGAATGGAACGGTTCTTGAAGTCGAATCCACAACATTCTTGAAATTTGTGAATATGTGCTGTGCGGTTTCCGGTCTCAAGTACGCAAAGCTCTCTTCGTCCTCAACTGGTCCGACATTGGTCTTAAACATCAAGTTGAAGGGACGAGGATCTGTGAGTTCGGTAGAACCACAATAAGGACACTTACCGTCGATTATGTGATCGGCTCGGCTGCGCTTCTTGCAGTTACGACAGTCGACCAGTGGATCCGAAAACGTTTCTTCGTGACCTGAGTAATGAAGGACCTTCTGCGGCGTCAAGATCGCAGCATCGAGGCCCTCCACATCGTCGCGTTCGTAAACCATGGATTGCCACCAGGCCGTCTTGAGGTTGTTTTTGAGCTCAACGCCGAGCGGACCAAAGTCATAAATACCTTGCATTCCACCATAAGCTTCACTCGACTGAAAAATGAAACCTCTGCGCTTGCACAGACTGGTTAGTTCTTCCATGCTCTTGGCTGTCATTTCAATGCTCTAAGTGGAGTCGTGGGGTATGTTAGGCGTTCCACGCGAAACGCGTGGAAGTGGGCGGTAAGGCGCGTATTATGCATAGTCTCAACGATTTCAGCCTGTTCGACCGAGCCGCTCGCGCAGACGAATCGGCACAACTTTTTACAATGACTTGCGTTATTCGAGCACATAGCAAGACACCAGCACGTTGAGTTCACTGCAAATGCAAATATCAGAGTTTCAATCCATCGTCGGAAGCAATGGAATACTTGTAGGCGAGGATGTCTCAAGCCGTTCCGAACGTATCTGGACCGACGAGACTGTTCAAGCTTCTGCCATCGTTCGACCGAGAGACACTCAAGAACTTAGCGAAGTGCTTCGACTCTGCCACGAAAGAGACCAACCAATTGTCGTTCATGGTGGGCTCACAGGGCTCGTCGATGGAGCTCAAACAAAGCGTTCGGACATAGTTGTCTCAACGGAGCTCATGAACGAGATCGAATCAATCGATCCCATTGCGCGAACCATGACCGTTCAAGCTGGCGTGAAACTACAGCAAATTCAGGAACTTGCAGAGTCCAACCGGCTACTGTTCCCATTGGATCTCGGTGCCCGAGGGTCTTGCTCAATTGGTGGAAACATTGCCACCAACGCAGGTGGCAACCGAGTGATCCGATATGGAATGACTCGAGACATGGTGCTTGGTCTTGAGGTAGTGCTCGCCGATGGAACGATAGTTTCGTCTATGAACGACATGATCAAAAACAACGCCGGCTATGACTTGAAGCATATGTTCATCGGAACCGAAGGAAGTCTAGGCGTGATCACCCGAGCCGTCTTGCGATTGAGAGAGCTACCGTTGACGGACGAAGCGGTGTTCATGAGCGTGGATGAGTTCAGCATGCTCCCGAAGATCTTGAAACACATGGACCAGAAACTTGGCGGGACATTGACCTCGTTTGAAGTAATGTGGAACGACTACTACTCCCATGTGTGCGGAAACGGAGAAGCCCATCAACCGCCTTTGCCTACAACTCATCCGTACTACGTACTCATCGAAGCTTGGGGCGGCGACTCGCGAAATGACCACGCCAGAATGGAAGCAGCAGTTGAGTCCGTCTATGAAGCGAAATTAATCAGCGATGCCGCTATCGCTCAGAATTCAGTTCAGCGCAATGCGTTCTGGGCAATCCGAGACAACGTAGAAAAATGCATGACGATCAAACCCACTTTTGTGTTCGATGTCAGTTTGCGTATTGGTGACATGGAAGACTACGTAGTAGAAGTCAATCGGCGCTTAACCGAACAGTTTGGTACCTACCGCATATTCACATTTGGTCACTTGGGCGATGGGAATCTCCATTTTGCGATCAATACGGGAACAGACCCAGCTCATCAGCATCCAGTAGAACGATGCGTTTACGAACCGCTACGTGCCATAAATGGGTCAATATCCGCGGAACACGGAATAGGTCTGGAAAAGAAGGAGTACTTGGACATTTCTCGCAACGAGATTGAAGTGGGTCTCATGCGTACATTGAAGAAATCGCTGGACCCAAAGGGAATTCTCAACCCCGGCAAGATTTTCGAATTCAACGGCTAAGAGTCTAATTTTTTTCGGGCCACTGTCGATCCATTCCTTCAAACAAGCCGTTCACCCGAGACTGAATCATCTGGCGTGACTGCTCACCGTCGGTGAAGATGTAGAGTTCGTTGTTTTGAATCGCGCGCAAGACCGATTCACCAGCAAATACTGGTGTTACAGCATGTTGCAGAAGACCCAGCTGCTTCTTGCGCTTTTCGATCCCTTCAGTGTCCAGGTCGTCAAGATCCGGGTAGAAAATTGGAGTGTCGACGATGAACGGACAGAGAACAGATACACCGATGTTGGATTCCTGCAGCTCTTGACGCAAACACTCACTAATTGCAACGACAGCAAATTTAGTGGCGCAATACGGTCCAGAGCCGCGCGACGTGTACAGTCCCATGATCGATGCAGTATTGACGATGTGTCCGCCTTCACCGTGAGCTTGGATTCGGGAAGTAAACACATGACAGCCGTTTACGACTCCCCATAAGTTCACGTCGACGACTTTGCGCCAACGATCCATAGACGTGGAAGAAACAGGTCCACCCACTCCGATTCCGGCGTTGTTGCACACAATGTGAATCTTGCCAAAATGACTCTCTGCCAATTCAGCAGCATGTTCAAGAGAATCCAATTGAGAAACATCGGCTTCTACTGCAAAAAGCTTTGATTCATCTGCATCGAGAGACGCCTTGACTCGTTCCAGTCGATCCTCTCTTATGTCTGCAATAGCAACCCTCAGTCCCGCGTCGAGAAAAGCTTTTGCCATACCCCGTCCAATTCCACTGCCGCCTCCCGTAACGAAGGCGACCTTGTCTACGATGTCCTTCATAAGTACTCCAGCTCTCACACATGTCAAGGTTCACTCTAAGCATTATCCAGACTGTCGAAATCCCGGGAGAACACTTCGCACTCAGGCGTTCTATCAAGTGACCCAAGTACCGAGTCTGGTTCCGCGAGAGTCCCGCTCCAATCAGGGAGATCTATGCACGGTTTTAAGCATGACTTATCATGTTTTGCGTAGATAAACAGTGGGACACACGTCCCAATCAAGCATAGCGTTGGAGGGCGATATGAGAGTAGTTACCGGCGTTGGGGGAGTTCCTGAATCTATCGCAGATCAAGCACAAAGTGCGGAGGCAAGCGGTTTCGATGTTGCAACTTGCGGTGAACTGGCACACGATTCCATTGTGACCATGACAATCGCGGCGACGGCGACCGAGAAAATCGATCTCCAAACATCAGTAACTATCGCTTTTCCCCGAAGTCCAATGGTCCTTGCGATGGAAGCTTGGGATCTTCAACGACTATCTAAAGGCCGATTCACATTGGGTCTTGGCAGCCAAGTCAAAGGGCATAACGAACGTAGATTTGGAGGTTCTTGGTCGGCTCCTGCACCGCGTATGCGCGAATACATTCAAATGATGCATGCGATTTGGAACTCATGGCAAAACGGAGCAAAACCTGAGTTTCTAGGCAGGCACTACCGATTCACGCTGATGACTCCCGCGTTCGATGCCGGTCCCATCGACTATAAGCGTCCCAAAATCGGTTTGGCGATGGTCGGACCAGGTATGGCCGCAGTTGCCGGAGACTTGGTCGATGTCGCCTTGCCTCACGGCGGAATAATGTCCGACAAGTACATGCGCGAAGTCCTGCTTCCAGCGATCAAGAAGGGACTTGTACGTTCCGGACGAAGTTGGGACGACATAGAAATTGCTGAGAGCGGCTATCTTGTAATCGGAGACTCGGATGAAGAGATAGATCGCAAACTCAACGCAATGAGGCAACCGCTTTCGTTCTACGGTTCAACCCGAACCTACCACTCGGTCCTTGCCCTCCACGGACTTGAAGAGCTTGGACAAAAGCTCCACGCCCTGTCGGTACAAGGAAAATGGAACGAGATGCGCGAGACCGTGACTACCGATCACATTCTCGAGTTAGCGGATGTCTGTACCTACGACGAGTATCCCAAGTTCCTTCGAGAGCGAAGAGAGTACTCTCGCAGAACTTCATTCTCTATGGCACGCAACACACCCGAACAAGAAGAAAGGTTTCAACACCTGCTCAAGGAGATTCAGAGTGTTGAGAATTCAGGGGTTCCGAACGGTCTGGAACTCTAATCGGGTTCCGACTCGGCCTCCTCTTCTTCGTCGTCTGCAAGCATCTCTTTGATTGCCTCGCGAGCAGCCATGAGGTCTTGTTCAGGAAGAATCTCAATACCTATGATGGATGCGAAGTAGCTGGTAGTTTCGTAGTCGAGTTCCAGCGTCGCAATCACATCTGTTCCTTGGTAATCTGTAATACTCGGGTCCGCTCCTGCATTGATCAAGGCTTTAGCAACTTCGGTGGAACCTAGAAACGCTGCTGCCGCGAGAGCTGTACCACCGGTAGTCTGGTTTTGAGCGTCCACATCGGCACCCGCTTTAGTCAGCGCGGATACGATATCGCTACGTCCTTGAATAGTTGCGATGAGTAGAGGACTCGTACCTTCAATCAGTGCGTTTACATCTGCACCTTCCTCAATGTGGGACAAAATGGCATCTAGGTCGCCTAGGGCAATTGCCGCCCCAAAGTCGAACTTTGCCATTTGTCCGAGAATTGCAGTTCTTCCTTCCGTGACCTCAGCTTCAGTGAGACCAAGTTGTAGCGCATCGTTGGCAATGGCATTGGTAAAACCCCAATCCATCTGTAAAGCACTAGATGGAACGAGCCCAATATTGTTGCCCAAGCTCAAGTTCGCTTCCGCACCAACTAAGGCTTCGAACACATCTGAATAGCCAAAGAAAGCAGCAGCTAACGCGGCAGTATTTCCATCCGCATCTTGGCCATCCACGTCGGCACCGCTTTCGAGCAAGAATTTGACAGCTTCCGCATGGCCGTTTCGTGTTGCCAGCGCAAGGGGGAGCTGTTGATCGTCGGCACGGCTAGTATTTAGATCAGCACCTTCCTTGACAAGCTTCTGCAATGCTTCAACATCACCGCTCTCTGCAGCGGACCAGACATCCACCTGTTCGGATTCTGCTTCATCTGTGTCTTGAGCTTGCAATGACACTAGACTCAAAAAGACAGTGGCGTAGCAAGCAATGCGCATCAACGGGTTCATCTTGTAGTTTCCTCTTTACGCAACGAAATCATTTGCTACATGATACAAGCACCCTTGCGGTACAACACTAGCTTTGTTTGTCGAAAGGATGCACAACATCGACTGAATCTACTCGTACTTTCTGGACTCAGATTCCGTCACAAGCACCATACAAAGGTCCGAATCGGTGTTCGAGATTCAGCTAGAACTCTTAAGACTCAACTAGTTAGCAGGGAGCTTATGTACTCTTCAACTATCGGTTTCGTCAGACACGTTAGCACTTTCACGTGCACGTTGCCTCTTGTCAATTTCTTGAAGGATATTGCCCATCGAATCCGGTAAGCTTAACTCTCCACCCTGTAGAACAATTTCGATTTCATCCTTCAATTCCGCAATGTCGAACTCGCGCGTGGCCGCTGCAATGCCAGATTGCTGTTCCAGCAGGAGCAACGCCTTGGCTTGATGGCGTCTCTGGTTTGTCAGGTCCAGCTCGCTGCGAAACCCTCCATGACGATATCTTCCCATCGACACGTGCCCTCACAGTGGCTTCCACGACCCTGAGCATAGCTTTATCCATCTAAGTTGAACAGCCTATTTGCGGAATTTCCAACCTTTTGGAGCCAAAGAGCTTTGAACGCAACTGGATCCGATTCCGTAAAATCGAACACTTGCGATAACCGATAATCTCTACGTGACAGCAAGTCCTTTCGAAAGAACGGTAATTGCTACATGAGAGTCGTGCACATCAATAAGGGTTGGAAAGCATGGAGCGAACGGTACGAGGCAAGGTAGCAGTCGTTGGAGTAGGAGAAACCCCATACTACAAACGAGGCCAAGCGCCAGACCCCGAGTTCAAACTAGCTCTCAAGGCCATCATCGCAGCCTGCAAAGATGCCCAAATTTCGCCAAAGTCCGTCGACGGATTCGCATCGTTTTCCAATGATCGAAGCGATCCTTCGCGTCTAGCCAATGCCTTGGGATGCGACGACCTACGCTTTTCCAACATGCAGTGGGGTGGTGGCGGAGGAGGCGGTTCCGGTGCGGTGGCCAATGCCGCGGCTGCGATAGCGACTGGGATGGCCGAATGCGTGGTTGTATTTCGAGCGTTAGCCCAAGGTCAATTCGGACGGTTTGGACAAGGTCCACGAAGCAATGTCATTTCGGGTTCAGGTGCATTTACTGTCCCCTATGGGCTCATGTCTCCCGCTCAATCGTTCGCAATGAAGGTCACACGTTTCATGCATGACCACGGAGTGAATCAGGAAGCACTTCAAGCTATTTCGCTCGCCTCATATCACCACGCACAAAACAATCCGCGCGCCGTGATGCATGGCCGACCTCTCTCAGAAGAGAAATACAACGAATCTCGGTGGATTGTCGAACCATTCCATCTTTTTGACTGTTGTCAGGAAAACGACGGAGCGGCGGCGATGGTCCTAGTTCCAGCTGAGCGGGCTAAGGATTTTCCTCATAAGCCCACTTACATTCTGAGTGCAGTGTCCGGATCGCACTATCGGGCGGGCGCATCGGTTCACAATACTCCTGATTATGCGACTTCAACCTTCAAGACTACTGTCCCGCGACTCTACGACATGGCCAAGCTTGGTCCCGATGAGGTCAACGTTGCCCAGATCTACGAGAACTTCACCGGCGGTGTGCTAATGAGTGTCGTCGAGCACAACTTCTGCGAACCAGATGGATGCAACGAGTTCTTTACTAAAGAAAATTTGACCGCTCCTGGTGGGAAATTGCCGATAAATACCAGCGGAGGAAATCTAGCCGAGTGCTACATGCACGGGCTAGGACTTAACATTGAAGCAGTTCGACAACTGCGCGGAGAGTCGTCCAACCAAGTACCCGACCCGGACGTTTCTCTGGTAGCGTCGGGTCCGATGGTCACCCCAGTGAGTTCGTCAATTTATGGTTCGGAGGCGACATTGTGAGCTACTTGAATCCCGGTCTACCGCAGCCTGCTCCCGCTCGCGACGGGCTCGACGAAGCGTATTGGAAAGCCGCCCAGGAAGGAAAGCTCGTTCTTCAACGATGCAAGGATTGCGGAGCCTATCAGTGGGGACCGGAATGGACGTGCCATCGTTGTTGTAGCGAGAATCTGACCTTTGAGGAAATTCCGCCGTACGGACGGATTTACAGCTACGAGAGAGTCTGGCACCCCGTTCATCCCGCATTGTCTGAACAAGGTCCCTACATCATAGTGCTAGTTGAAATTCCAGATCGAGACGGCGCGAGAATGGTTGGAAACTTGCTAGGCGATCCCCAGCAGGAAGTTCAGATTGGTGCACCAGTGAGAGCAGTGTTCGAGCACCACGAAGCAGAACAAATCAACTATACACTCGTTCAATGGGAAGTGGACGCAAGCTAGATCAAGACAGCCGCAAGGCCGTACTTCAACCAACCGATTCCAACTGAAAACCAACAATTGAATTCATGAACTCTTCAGAAACCGTAACCAAATTCGATCACCCAACCCGGTTCTACAGCTACCTTGAATTCGAGGATGGCGCTTATCTTGGCGTAGATGACAATGACGAACTGTGCATCGCGTGCGTTGGCAACGATCAAATCCTTTGGGAAGAACTGGAGGAGAAGAGCAAGTTTAAGCACGTAGTAAGCGGAGAAACTGTAGTCACCAGCCCTACGGAGTCAGGTAAAGTCACGATTTCGCATCGCGGCACAGCAGTAACTCTCGACGACCAGCCTGAGTCCGGTCCTGTCGAGCTTTCCGTTGTAAGGGGACCTAGCGAGTTGCCTTCCACGTATTTGTCCCATATGAAGGAGCACGGATGGGTGTGCATGACCGCTCTCTTGCGACCGGAAGTCGTAGACGGTCTCGAAAAGGTATCAGGAACAGGAAAATACGAGGGCAACACCAAACCAAACTGGCACAACCCAATCGCACACCATGCTGCCGTCGGTCAAGCTGCCGCCGAACCTGTTTCTTTGTGGGTGACTCGCGAATATATGCAGACTAACCAGATACGCTTCGCCCACTCACCTAGTCTCGCAGTCCTTCCACCCGATGATGGCGAAAGAGATGTTCAAGGTTGGCATTCGGATTTTCCCTACTTGTGGGGAATCGCACGTACCGAAACACAGGGTCGAATTCCTGTGCACGAGGCGGAAGGACTGGTTCTCGGAGTTCAACGCAACCTTTGTATTTCACCGTTCACCAAAGAAGGTGGCGCAACGGCGTTCAAACTAGGTTCAAGCAAGCTACACAGGGGACCGCCCAAAGAGTGGGGCAACGGCACAACCTACTTTCCACGAGGATATCGCAAGGAGCACGGGCTACCCTACAACGGTCCCGATTCCGACATCGTCGATGCACCGGCTGGGAGCATCATTCTTTACGATGCCCGAACTTGGCATCGGGCTGGAGTAAACCGCTCTAACAGATTGCGAGGAGCGATGCTCCAAGCAATCATCCCGCATTACATGATGCCGTTTTTCGATACGACCGAGTCCTATCGCCAATTCTTGAAGAGCAACATGGCCGATCAACTAACTCAGCGGGAGTTCTTTGAAATCGAGAGCCTTATGCTTAATCGAATCGGGAACCAAGTCATTTCGGTGGACAAAGAACTCACAGAGGCGGTGAATCCACAAGCAAGCCAGCAGTCTTCTGGTTACTAACCGCCTACTCGTCTCTACTGCTACTGAAAATTACTTAGTACTTCGTCTGCCACTCGAGAATATTCTTCCGGATTATCAGTCGGTATACCGCCGATCATGATTTCATCGGCACCGGCGTCCACAATTTCGCCAATTCTGTCAACCACATAGTTTTTCGACCCGGTCGCAGAGCCTGAACCTAGCCTCCGGCCTCGGACGAATGCTTCGATTTTGTCTTTGTCATCCGAAACCATCGTTGGCACTAAGACGGTGTGTTGTATCTCACTAGGGTCTCTGCCAACACTTGCGCAGTGCGCATTAAGCACACTGACTTTATGGTGAAAATACTCGGCTGTCATCGGTCCACCGGCCCAACCGTCCAAGTTCATTACGTCGCCATACTTGGCAAGCGTCCGTAAGGTTCGTCTCTCTCCCGTACCCCCGACAAGAATGGGAATTGCCGGTTTCTGAAAACTCCCAGGTGAGAGCGGGGCGTCATCCAATGCGTAGTACCTTCCTTGAAAGGTCACTGGATCGCTGGAATGAAACAGGTCCCGTATGAGGCCACAGGCTTCTTCGAACCGATCTTGCCTCTCCTTCATGGATGGAAAGTTCCAACCGTAGGCTTCGTGTTCTCGTTTGAACCAAGCGGCACCGATCCCCAATGTAAACCTGCCATGAGAAATTTGATCGATTGTGGTCGCCATTTTCGCTACAAGTCCAGGATTTCTGTACGTGTTACCCAATACGAGATGTCCCAATCTCAATTTTGAAGTAAATCCGGCGACAGCTGCAACGATCGTGAAGCCCTCGTGTGCAGCAAGATGTTCCTCTTCTTTACGTCCAGGAGGCGGCAGGTAGTGATCGGCAAACCAAACACTGTCCCACGGTCCACTTTCTAGAACCTCCACAACGTCTCGGATACTGTCCCATGTATTGCGATAGCACGTGACTTGCGCACCAAATTTCATACTGCCCCTCAAAGTTATCCTTGCGATCTGGGATCCACGACCACTTTTTACTCGCAATTAGCACTGCGTTGTGCCTGAAGTGAACCCTCTACCATGGTAATCGGCGGGTATTTTGCAGAAGCCAGCATGGGCAAGAAATTGATGTAAGAAGCAACCCCTTGAGCAAGAAAATTCTCCCGGTGAAACTCTGATTTGCACATGCCTCGGAAGGTGTTGAGTGCGAGCTATCGTCAATCCAAATGGTATCAATGTCAGGTTAGAATGCGTCGAAATATTCTGCTGCCTAAGCGGTCGGGGAATTCCGACTGTATCCGAAGATAACATGCTATGAGGTCAATTTCAGATATGAAGATTCACTTGTTGATGGGTGCAGTGATGTTCTGCATCGCGAACGCGTCGCAGAGTGTCGCCGAAGTCCTCGACGGACCAAACGGACCGGTCGAGTTCATAGGGTTGGAAGAGTGGACGGCTTCCGAGTTGTTCAAAGCCATCCAGGAGACGTCGCCGGATACAAAATTCCATGCGTGTGCAGCTGTCATGAAAAGCGAGTTGGACTTCGCCGATGCAGCAGCTATGGGATTCATCGATAGCTTTGGAGATGGGTCTTGGCAGGGTTATACGGTAGTAGTCGGCGTTGAAGATAGCTCCGGTGTTCGCTATCGCACGGCAGGTAGTGAGACTCTAGATTTGCCGGAGGCTTGGCAGGAAGTGCAGGCCATCGCTGAGGAGGACTTCAGTACGTTAGCAACGGTCGCTTGGTTACATCTCTTAGCCCCTAACGACGAAGAATCTGCACGCTCTGTCGCCGAACAGCTCGGTGCAAGCGCGGAGAAGTTTGACGAAATGTGGACTCCAGTCAAGACACTTGTCGAGAATGCGGACGAAACTACGGATCATCAACTAGCTCTCGAAGTGTTGGAAACCGATGCATCGTGGTCTGCACGGGTGGTTGCGACGATTGTTCTAGGACACAATCCCGATAACGATTCGTCCTGGCATGGTCTGACCAATTCTCTGATAGACACTGCCACGCAGGTCAGAGATACAGCGCGGAAGCTGATCGACGGGTTGATGCAATCCGAACAATCGAAACCTGTCCAATGGTCGGAGGTTCGCGAGACGCTCTTGGCCCTATTCTCGGGCACCTATCCATTCGCATTAAACGATATCTTGGAAACGTTAGTTTCCACAGGAATCGATCCCGAATTCGGTCGGGAATTGGCGCGTGAAGCTCCGGACTTACTACTTGCGTATGCAGGGGCGGAACATGAAAAGTTTGGGAAACCGGCCCAAGACTTTCTTGTCGCCATCAGCGGCGAAGATTTTGGAAGGGATGTCGAAGCTTGGGCTGAATGGCTCAAAGAGCCGAAATCCAATCAAGTAAGTCCCTAAGTACAAAGATTGTGATTGCACAGGGTTAAGGCCCCAATCGTCACATGAGCACTTTTTCGGTGCCGAATCCATATCGAACATGTGGTACGCCGTAACTCCACAAGACAATAACTTCTCTTGAATATACTGAGTTCATTCGTAGCCGAGCTACAAACTCTTGCATTCACCCACTAGAAACTAGGAGTTATTGATGCCCACAGTGAGCTCTTCCGATGGTCCCGTTGCTGTTACTGGTGCAGCCGGTTATATTGGTTGCCATACCGTTCGTTCCTTCATGAAGCGTGGTTATACCGTCCGTGCTTGCGTAAGGGATCCAAATGCACCGGACAAAGTCGACCATCTCTTGGCGATGAACAACGAGAATCATCCAGGAAGTGTCGAAGTCGTGCGTGGAAATATCATGGAAAACGGTAGCTATGACGAGCCGTTCTCCGATTGCTGTGCGATATTGCACGTTGGAACTCCGATGCTCTACGGTGGAAAGATCACGCCACGGGAGTGCTATGACGGGATGGTCGAGGGAATCAAGAATGTGCTTGGGTCCGCAACGAAAGCCGGCACCGTAAAGCGATTTGTCTATACCAGCTCCTTTGCGGCGATTGGGCACCCAGCGCCTTCCGGGTATGTGTTCACCGAGGCAGATTGGGGAGACGCCCAACGGGATCGCGACCCCTCCTGGAATCCTGACGGAATCGACAATAACGGCGGCGTTGCATATGCATGGGCGAAAGTAAACACAGAGCGGTTCATCAATGACTTCACCGCAACCAACTCCGACTACGATGCGGTTTCAATCTGCCCTTGCGTTGTTCTCGGTCCTCTAATGAGTACAGCGCATGAGGGCTTGGGTTCTTGGCAGTGGGCACTAGCCCGCATGCTAGAAGGCAAACCATGCCCCCGAGGCTGGAACGCTCTTTGGAATATCGTCGATGTTCGAGATGTTGCCGAAGCCCATGCGCTCGTCTGCGAAAGCGAAAATGTCGAATCTGGTAGCCGTTATCAACTGACTGCTACTGACAGATCAGGTGAGCTCAATGTAGATGAACTGCAAGACCACTTGTCGAAGCAATTCCCTGACCTCACTGTTGGCGGACGACCTCCAGAAATGGCTGCCTTTCTTGAACGGCGATCAATTCACGATGGGCCAAGAGCTTATTCCACCAAGGCAATCAACGACTTGGGTCTAGAAACCCAACCGATCGAGGATACGCTTCGTACGACGGGTGAAACGATGTTGGAATTGGGATTGTGCAATCCGTAGTCAGTCCGATTCACGAATCGCCGGGCTCTCTCTAGTCAGCGAGGTCCGCAAACACAGGAACGTGGTCGGAGGGGGTCATTTCTTCTTTTCTCTCTCTATATTGACGATCAATCTGTACTGACTCTGTCCGCGCACGAATCTCCGGAGTTCCATAGATCATGTCGATCCTGAGTCCCTGACTACGTTCAAACGCTCCCCCTCGATAGTCCCACCAGCTGTGTTGAACCGAACCGGGATTTAACTCCCTGTAGAGATCATGTAGATTCGCGTCCACAAAGCTTCGCAACCGATCTCGCTCGCTGGTAGTGTGGAACATCTCTCCATCGCCTTCCTTTCCTCGCCAGGTGTCTCGGCTTGTGGGCACTATGTTGAAGTCTCCTCCAATTGCGGAAGCAGGATGTTCCTGAATTAAGTCGGACCAGTACTCGGTTAACGCGTCGAACCACGCTAGCTTCATTTGAAAGTCCGCATGATCCGGATTCTTCCCATTCGGACAATAGACAGAGGTATAAGTAATGCTGTCAAATTTTGCCGTAATGAGCCGAGAGCCGTTATCCTCTTTTCCCGGAAGACCTCTCTGAATCACTTCGATATCTCGGCCCTGAGGTACTACCAGTCCGACTCCGTTCCAACTCTTCTGACCGTGAGTGTGAACTTCGTAACCGAGATCCGCGAAAAAACCATGGGGGAAGCTCTCGTCTTCCGACTTTAGCTCCTGAAGCGCCAACACATCAGGTTTGCGTTCCGCAAGCCAGAGTGCAACAAAGTTCAATCTAGCTCGAACACCGTTGATATTCCAAGTCGCTATTCGCATGCGACGATACCTAGCCTAGTCACTACTCCCGAGGTGAGGCGAATTGTAACCAGCGTTGAGTTTGAGGAAGCTCGAGTTTCTTGAACTACTCGACCGACTCGACACGAAAACCTGCATCTTCTACTTGGACCTCAATTTCCTTCAAACCCATCTTCTCTGCGCTCTCCACAAGCCGGTCAAGAGCTTCCGGATCGGTGGACATCGCCAATCCGATATCTCCTCCTCCGGCTCCAGAAGGTTTGTATAACACCCCTTCCTGGTTAGCCAGAGACTTCATCGCTCGATGTTGTGGACCCCAGATCCCGATTCGCGATCCGCTGTCGATAAATTCTTGAATTTCAACGAAATAGCGAAGAGCGTCCAGAAAATCTGCTGCTTGTCCTACTGAACTTGCGACAGTCTCAGACGCACTCTTGATTCTTTCGGCAGTGCTTTTTGGTTGCTCCGACAACCAGTCTTTGAACAAGAGCACTTTATCGCTGGTTGTGGTGCTTGTTCCCACGTAAAGCACACGTGTCTTGACTCCTGAAGGCAAGCTTATGGATTGGACTTCGCGATCTTGAAATCGGACTACTCCCCCTGTGTAGGAAGTAGCAATGTCAATGCCACTTCCAGACTCATAAACCTCGTCGTGTAAGCGAAGTGCGCCTTCCAATGAATGCTCCACTCCGCGGAGTGTGCAAACCGCGACATAGAGAGAGACCAGAGATGCCGCACTAGACCCCAAGCCCATTTTCTTACCGAAATGGAAAAGAGTTCGTGTATCTATGCTTAGCTCCGCGTGTGAGGGCAGGTTTACGACGGACGTTTCAATTCGTTGCAGTGCTGAAGCAATCAAGTCGTTCGGCTGCGAACGAGCAATTTCGGTAAGCGAGAACTCGCCATTCCAAAAACTCGGTTGTGAACGAATCGACCACCCTCCTTCGTCCGCAATTTGCACAGAGCAGATTGCACGACGACTGATCGCCATCGCTATTGCAGGTGCGCCGATCAGAACCGCATATTCGCCCGCAATAACGACCTTCCCTGGAGCCGATATATCAACAGAACTAATGGACAACTGGTCCGTCTCCCACCCCGCACCTAATCGTTTGTGTGACTCCGGGAGTATTTCGAAGATGCTCCTCTACAGTATCCGCAGCCTCTGGCAAACAGAATGCCTTGACTTGAGGTCCAGCATCGATTGTGAAAAACGTCGGTACTGCGGCTTCCTGCAATATACGTAGAGAGTCCAACGCAGCAAGAGTTCCAGGCTTCCAATAAATCAATGGCGGATCGCTCGTTAACATCAATCCGTGCATCTTGCAGCAATTTCTCTCGGCCACTTTCGACAGTCGCGAAAAGTCACGATCCTCAAGGGCTTTGAGGCATTCTTGATAGTCACCCTCCGTGGTCTGACGCCACGCTTCATGGAAGGAAGAGGTGGCTACGCTCCTCTCCATCCCCTCAGTAGAAGACACCCCCTTTTGACGCGGGTCCGTTATAGCTACAACTACTCTTAGGTCCCAGTGTTCCTTGGGATACACTTGCTCCACCGTACATGACTCACCGGCTGGATTCAAACTAACAAATCCACTCCACATCGATCGCGCTGCCGAAGCGGAACCTATCCGTGCAAGTTCGGCCACTTCTTGATCTTCTAGTCCAAGTCCACAAGCTTGATTCACAGAGACGGCGAGTGCGGAAAATCCCGATGCGGAGGAAGCGAGTCCGCTGCTTGCCGGGAAATTGCTCTCGGATCGAATGCAAATCGGTGGAATTTCATACTTTTTCCGTGCGAATTCCAACCATGACGAGATTTTCTCGTTCTTCACATCCAGACCATCAATTACAACGAGGTCATTGAATGACTGTTCAACTGTTGTTGTTGTAGTCAGCGTGTCCAGCGTCACCGATACAGACGGCGAAACGGGAATGTTTCTCCCGCGCGACTGCTTTCCCCAATATTTGACTAGTGCAATATTGGGATGCGCACTTACTGTAGCTTGATTCACCGATAGTCGGGAGGAGCGATGAAGGAGTAACCTTCACGTTCTAAGACTTTGGCCATGTCGATGGTCATTAGATCACCATATTCCGGACCAATGATTTGTACTCCCGCCGGCAATCCGTCCCCACTGAGCCCAGTGGGAATTACGGTTGAAGGTAAGTAGACGTTTACCGCGAGACCCGCCCAAAACAATTGGGTGAAATAGCTTTGTTCTTCACCATTGACAATGATGGATCGCTCCCACATTGGGCGATGGTCGTGCGGAAACGCGGCAGATGCCATGATTGGGGCTATTACTACGTCATACTTCTTGAAGAACTCATGCCAATCCCAACGTAGATGTGTTCGTTCCTCATTGAACTGTATCCAATCCCTGAAACGCGCAACCTGTGAGATCCGAAGCTGATTCGCGCGCACATCTCCATTGTTCGAAGCTGATTCACTTGCTTGATTCTCAACTCTTTCCACTAGTTCCGCATAGTCCGCATCTGGAAGACGACACGACATAGTCGCGTTCAACAAGCATTGGTAGGTTGTATGGACGTTTCGAGCTGATTCGAATGGACGAGCTTCATAGTCAATTGATGCACCCAATTTGTCTAGGGTGTCGGCAACTGCAAGTACTCTCTCTTCAATGAGTTTGTCAACTGGAGCAATCGGGTCGTTTTGCCAAACCGCGACTTGCCACTCTGACGGAGGTTTGGAAAGGGACGGCAAGTCTAAGCTCAGTCCTCTCGATTGAATTTCGTCGGGACCCGCCATAACCTTTACTGCGAGCTCGAGATCTTCTGCGGATCGGGCCATTGGTCCTATGACCGACAGATCCGATGGCGAAAGAATTCCGGGTGTTGCATGTCCACGTGGAGGCAGCAAGTTCCACGTAGGCTTGTGTCCAAAAATGCCGCAAAAATGCGCCGGATTTCGAATCGATCCACCTATGTCTGAACCTGAATCTATTCCCGACAAACCGGCTGCCAATGTAGCAGCTGAACCTCCTGACGATCCTCCTGGTATACGTTCGCGATCCCAGGGATTATTGGTAGTCCCGTATATATCGTTGTAGCTTTGAAAATCGGACAGTCGAAGCGGTACATTTGTCTTGCCCATGATCACAGCACCTGCATTCTTGAGCCGTTGTACGGACAGGGCGTCCCTCTTTGGAAAGTTGTCCTTTAAGTCGGGGATACCCCAGGTACTGGGCGTACCAACCACATCGTACGACTCCTTGATGGTCATGGGCACCCCGTGTAGTGGACCAACCTCCGCTCTTGATGCCAAACGTTTGTCAGCTCTTTGAGCGGAATCCATCGCCTCATCGCGCATTTGCCAAATAATCGCATTTAAGCCCGGGTTGTACTCGTCAATTCGGTGGAAGTAGAACTCGAGCAGCTCTACGCTGGAGATTTGCTTTTCTCGAATCATCCGCGCTAAATTTGTTGCGGACTGAAAGGCTAGTTCACTCATTTTCTTAGTTGTCTCAAAAGGGCACGCACTATGATAGAGACACATGTGGACGACTATCTGTCGATCAAGCAACACTCGCGAACAGAGCCGTCCATGTAGATGTGGGTCCCTCGGCCTACTGCGTCATCGAACACACACCGACATGCGGCAACAGCCAAATGAAAGAGAAGACGAGATTCGTCAAACAACGGGCTAACTCTCTAGAGTGGTTCTGAAAAGAAATATACTCGAATGCAGACGGTGAAATTGATTCAAGACTGGGCAACGGTCGTGACCTACTTAGGCTGACACACAAATGAAGAGGTTTGCTTCCGCAACCATTTTCATCGGTCTAGGGATTGTGGTCTTTCCCCATCTTTGTGTAAGTTACAGCGGACCGATGGACGCAACTGTGAATCGGCAAGATAGCACTTACGCAACCCCTCACACTTCACGTTTCAAAGCCGTGCCCACAAGAGAGCTGTAAGCAGCCAGCAACACTCACAATTCTCTTATTCTGGGAGAAGAATGTCCCGAATGGTTGGACGACTCGATAAGATTCGACACGAAGTGCTTGGGTGCGGTCGGGCGTTACTTCCTGGACCAAGCCGTCTACGTCCTTTCGTGGCCAGGCATGGTCCCAAGGAAGGCTTCCTTCACTTTCCAGACAATGTTCGATTTCTGCCCTGTTCATCATCGAAATGAGTTCACTTTTGCTACTTGCTAATGTTGGACCGCAACCGCTCTCAATTTGGTTCCAACCTCAAGAATTAGAAACACGAAGGACTTTCGACCAAGCAAGGACACGTGATTCAAGCTGCTAAGCAAGGTTTACAATCCGTGCCAATACGGTCAAGGATCAGGGTTGAGTTTAACTATGAGAAATTCCATCAATGTCACCCGAGCCTTCTCACTTTTTTTGGGGCTCACGGTGGCATCGAGCGCGATTGGCGCAGAAATATCGGGCAATGTTTCTTCAGTTTCTGGAGAAGAGTTGGCGGGAGTTATGGTTCGATTCACAGATCCAGTTTCAGGTGTTTCCGAGTCGGTCTTCACTCAGCCAGATGGAAGTTACTCTATTTCGACACGACTATCGGGACTGCTGCAAGTTCGTCTGCGCCTTCCCTACTACCGAGACCGAACAACCACATTGCCTGAAGTCGAAGCGGATTCCCGACACGAACTCTCGTTCAAGATGGAAGCCATGGCCGGTGAGCAAGAAATCTCCGACAGCCTACCAGCAGCCTATCACTTTGGAAACCTTCCCTATGAAGAAGGCGACCATGCGTTGTTCAATCGCTATCAATTTCAACGCGATTGCTTGACTTGCCACCAAATGGGTAACCCTTTGACACGGGTTGCGCGAACGGCCGACGGTTGGGTCGACACGATTGCACGAATGCACGCTTACCTCGGGAACTTCGACGCCGAACTCAGAGACCGCAGGTCCGTGATTCTAGCGAAGGGATTTGATGGAAAGCCCCTGAAAGTCCGCCCTGAGTTCCCGGTGGATTCATCGTTGTTCACCACCAAGATTACGGAATTTCGTATGGAACGCGGCATCGTTCCGCATGATGCAATTGTGCACCCAACTACAGGCTTGATCTTTACCATTGATCAGGGGGCTGACCACATGGCGGTCACTGATCCTGAGACAGGAGCAACAAAATACATCTCTCAATCCAAGGGTGGAACCGAGTATTACGAGTTTGGTTCAGTCGCCGGTGAAATTGCCGTGTTCAATGGCCGTAACGGACCACACTCTCTTGCGTTGCATCAAAACGGCAAGTACTACGTAACGAATACCAGCACCAATAGCATCGGAGTTTTCAACCCAAAGACCATGGAGTGGGAACCGTTGCATTTCATCGGCCATGGCGCTGTTTACCCACACACTATCCGTGTGGACTCACAAGGGATTGTCTGGTTCACGCTTGCCGGTTCGGAGCAAGTTGGCAAACTCGATCCAACGACGGGCAAGACACAGGTTGTAAATCTTCCAAGAGTCAAACCTGGTGGAATTTCGGGAGGCACAACCCCTTACGGAATTGACATAGATCCGATTCATGGAGACGTTTGGTATACACGCTTGTTCGGAGACAGAATCGGTCGCATCGATCCTGAGACCCTTGAAATCACCGAGTACGCATCTCCGGTAAAGGGTCCGCGACGCATGAGATTCGATCGAGCTGGTGTGTTGTGGGTAACGGGCTACTCAGAAGGAACGTTGGCGCGTATCGAAACCGACGGATACAAAACCAAGGTCTTCTACATGCCGGAATATGTTCCTAATCACCGCCCGGCACCTTACGCCTTGGGCGTCCATCCCGACACCCAGGACATTTGGATCAATGAAAATATGACGGACCGAATCTATCGTTTCATTCCCGATGAGGAACGATTTGTAGCGTATCCCATCCCATTGTCCGGAACCTACACGAGAGACACTGACTTTATGGCTGACGGATCGGCATGCATGTCCAACAATCCCGTTCCAGCAAGCGCACTAGAGGGAGGGGTACTTCAGATAATCTGCATTGACGTGGACGGAAATAAGAAAACCGATTCCCCATCCGAAACGTGAGGGATAACGAACTTGGTTATCTTGAATTGATATTCGGCGAACTAGCTCTGGGAATCTTCGACGACTGCTGAAGAGTCGCGCTGTTCTGATCGGATTTTTTCGATGAGAAAGTCGACGATAGGCATGACTGCACTATTCTCGCCGTCGGCCGTCTCCTTACTTACCAAGTATTTACCTCCCACCACCATCGAGGGAGTGCCGTGGCTGGCAATTCTCCACACTCGGTCCTTGGTGTGAACGTCTCGCATTCTGGCTTGTATTTCTTCCGACCAGTACTTGTCTTTGAACGTCTCAGGATCTACGTCCGCAACATTGTCAAAGAGTTGCATCAATTTTCGTTCCTGTCCAAGGTTAATCCTATGCTTGTGTATCGCTTCGAACATTGCATCGTGAATCTTCGAGGAGAGCTTTAGGTCCTGTGCAACATAGAACGCTCGAGCCAAGGTAGTCCACGTCCGATTGTTCCAGCTAACGTGTTCTCGACGAAACTCTACATCAGACGATTTCGTTTTAAGCCAATCATTGATGAAGGGTTCGATTTTGTAGCAATGATCGCACCCGTAGGAGAAGAACTCGATTACTTCAATACTGTCTACCGAAGAATCGTCCTTAGCTGTGTCGAATTGCATCGGTAATTTGACGAAATGCTTGCCTTCCTCATACTCTGAACTCTGAGCATGGGTCATCGCGGAAGCTAAGAATAGAAGGACGCCTAGGAAGCTAGTTTGGTATGCGAGTCGTTTCATAGAAAACCGCCAAGGCTTATCGAGCTACGCTCGACTTTGAAGAAATGGTTACTCTTGGGACAGCGTTTTGAGTCAACGGTTCCGAAGGACGGCGCACGAACAAGTCGATTTAGTGTTCAGCTTACAGTTTGGTTTCTTTCGATTCCTTTCGAATCTTCTCAACCAAGAAGTCCACTATCTGGAACATCCTGCGGTGGTTTGCTTTAGCGCTTTCAGTGGTCACAAGATACTTCCCTCCTACGACGAGAGAAGGTGTACCTGAAATTCGCCACGAGCTTACTTTGCGATTTCCTTCCTTTATCTGCTCTTGTGTCTCTTCCGCCCAATACTTCTCCTTGAAGGTCTCCGCGTCCACCTTTGCAACATTCTTGAACAGCTGCACTAGTGCTTCTTCGCTCCGTATGTCCACTTTGTGTCTATGGAGTACCTCAAAGATCTTGTCATGCATTTCCGACAGGACTTTTAGTTCTTCAGCGATGTAGTACGCTCTCGCCAAAGGAACCGAGCTAGCATTAAAAATGACGTGCTCGCGCTGGAGCACTACATCTTCTGGCTTCCGCTCTAACCAATTTTTGACGAAGGGCTGCATTCGGCTGCAATGAGGGCAGCCGTAGGAAAAGAACTCGATGACTTCAATCTCACCGCTAGATTCCGTGTCCGTCTCTTCCTCAGGTGCTTTGTACGTGGCAGGTAAGCGAAAGAAATGTTCTCCCTCTTTGTACTTGGCGGCCTGAGCGTGGATACTCCCAGTCGCCAAGAGCAGAGTGACAATTCCGAACCAGAGCTGAAATCGACGAACTTTAGTCACTTGCTTTAGTCACTTTGACTCGTTGACTCTCGCAACCAGTATAACCCGGTCATGTAGTTTGCAACCGCCTCAATTTCTGTATCTGTGAGTTTGGCGGCAATGTCGCGCATCATGTTGTTGAAGTCTTCGTCAGTTGTACGTTCTTCTTCACGATATGCCTTGAGTTGTGCAATGGTGTACTCGACAGGCTGACCGGAAAGTCGTGGGAATCCCGCAAGCATGTTTCCATTGCCATTAGGAGCGTGACACGCGGTGCATGCAGCCACTTTCTTGTCCGGAATTCCGCCTCGGTAGATGGACTCCCCCAGTTCAAGTTCTTCTTCCTTTGATTGGCCGATTATGCCTGGCAATGATGCGTAATAAGCCGCAAGGTTGCGAAGATCTTGATCGTCCATACTCGTAAGTTGTCCAGCCATCAGGACAATTTCGCGCTTGCCGGACTGAATGTGCTTCAGTTGTTGATAGAGATACTTTTCTCCTTGACCAGCAAGGTTTGAATATTCCGGAGTCAGAGTATTTCCATCTGTCCCATGGCATGCAGTGCACGGAGCGGATAGAGCTCGCCCTGCTTCCACACTCGTCACTTCGGGTGCCGCAACTTCAACCGCTGTTGCCTCGTCAGCCTCCTCTGCTAAAGTCTCTTGTTCCAGAGCATCCAGAATATCGGTCTCTGCTGGTTCCGATTCATCCGTCTCGGCTGCATGAATCGCCAGAACGACAACGACCAAAAGTGCAACCATTGCACCCAACGTCCACATGGAATGTGTGCTACGGAACAATCGAGACATTAGGTCTCCTAGGAAAAGTCATACCACACGCATTGACCGGACGGTGCCAGACCGGACGTGCGAAGCGAAGATTATAGCAACCGTCGAAGTGACGTATAGACGGAAATTCTGCTTTCGAATTACACTAATTGCAGTTTACAAAGTGACCTTTTTGCTGAGTGACAAACGAACACTCTCCCATCGAATCCGAGTTTTTGAAGAGTGCGCTTCTTCTGCGTGATTGCCCGAATGACGACGTACCGGAAGTAGCCTTTGCCGGTCGCTCAAATGCGGGCAAGTCCAGCACCATCAACTCCTTAACGGGTTCTAGAAAACTCGCACGAGTCAGCAAAACTCCAGGTCGAACTCAACTCATAAACTTCTTTGATTCCAGAGCTGGAGGAAGGCTTGTGGATCTTCCCGGTTTCGGTTTCGCTCGGGCGGACCGGCATAGACAGATCGAATGGCAAAAGGCAGTTGACAACTACTTGGAACGTCGCAAAAACCTAGTAGGTTTGGTACTCATCATGGACGCACGACATCCGTTGCGCCCATTCGACACTGACATGATCGAATGGACCGAGAGGCAACAAATGAATTTGCTGGTACTGCTCAATAAGTCTGACAAGCTAAAGCAGAGCCAACGGGTATCGTGTGTGCGAGTCGTTACTGACGCACTCAAAGACTGTGACAAAGCACAAGCAATTCTCTTTTCAGCACTAAAGGGTACCGGCGTAAACGAAGCTCGACATTACATCCGATCCATGTTGGAAAAAGACGAAAGCCTTTCTCAGTGAGCTTCGCTCCAATTCGAACCAACTCCTACATCTACTTCAAGATTCACTGAGAGATCGGCTGCGCTTTGCATGGCTCCGACGACGCCACCACGCAATTCGTCGAGGGCATCCTCTGCCACTTCAAACACGATTTCGTCGTGAACATGCAAGACCATTTTTGCATCAACGCCACTAGATTCCAGGAAGTCATTTGCTGAAACGGTCGCCCGTTTGATGATGTCAGCAGCTGATCCTTGTACAGGTGCGTTGATAGCCAATCGCTCCGCCGCTTGTCGACGTGGAGGATTGCGGCTATTAATCTCATCGAGATGGATGCGACGCCCGTAAAGGGTTTCCACATATCCATAGTCATGAGCTTGCGCTTTGGATTGATCCATGTAGGCTCGCACTCCTGGATAGTGGTCGAAGTAGGTCTCAATGAATTCTGCGGCTTCCCCTCGAGTGATGCTTAGATTTCTCGCCAGCCCAAATGCACTCATTCCGTAAATCAGTCCAAAATTGATTGTCTTTGCGTTTCTTCGCATATCCTCATCAACGTCGTCGTACTCGACACCAAACACTTCTCCTGCAGTGGCTCTGTGAATGTCCAACCCATCGTTAAAAGCTTGCTGTAGCGACTCGTCTCCCGACAAGTGAGCCATGATTCGCAGTTCGATCTGAGAGTAGTCCGCAGACATGAACACTGTTCCTGGAGGAGAAATGAATGCCTCACGTATACGTCGGCCGTCTGCTGTACGAATCGGAATGTTCTGCAGATTTGGACCTCCCGAGGACAACCTACCCGTTGTCGCATTAGCTTGATCGTAGGTCGTATGGACGCGACCGGTAGTTCTGTTAATCCAATGTCCCAGCTGGTCCGAATAAGTGGACTTGAGCTTTGTGGCAGCCCGGTAGTCGAGTATGAGTTGGGGAAGTGGATGCTTATCGGCGAGATCTCGAAGAATATCCTCCGATGTAGATCGAGCACCTGTGCGGGTTTTTCTCGGCGCTTCAAGGCCGATTTTGTCATACAAAATAGTTGAGAGCTGCTTCGGCGAGCCCAGTCCAAAGGGTTCTCCCGCCGACTCATATGCGTCTTTTGTCAATCGATCGATTCGTTCCTTGAGTTCTTGACTGAGTCGTTGGAGTTGCGTGGGTTCGATACAAACCCCGTTGCGTTCCATCTTTGCTAATACATTTGTAAGTGGTGCTTCTATTTCTTGATAGACGCTAAGCATTCGAGGATCGGAACTCAGTTCCTTCAAGACGAGCGGACACACCTGGGCGTTTACGCAGGCTAGTTCGGCCATATAGACGGAAGTCTCCGGTATTGCCACGTCACTCAGCGGAATTCGATGTACTCCGGAACCCGTTAAAGTGTTGCGGTCGATGGTTGTGTGTTCCAAGTGTCGGGACGCTAGAGCGGACGAATGGTGTCCACCTGGGGCTGTGCTGTTCAACACATACGACATTAAGCGTGTGTCGTAGAGTGGCCCTCGTAGCTCTACGTCGTGCATGGAAAAGAACTTTATTGCGCTCTTTAGATCGCTGCCAATGACTGAAATCTCATCGTCCTCCAGTACAGGTTTCAATTGATCGATTACCTGCTCGAGACTAAGTTGTCGAAAGTCGGTGTCGGTGTGTTCAATAGGAATGTATGCGGCACGATCTGGACCTGCACTGATTGCAATCCCAACACAACCAACAGCCCCGTTGTGCACGGATGGCTGAAAGACCAACGAAACTTCCTTGCTAGCACGAATTCGTTCGATCCAAGCCTGCATTGTGATTTGATCGGTGATGAATTCGTACGCGGCCCGCTGTTCCGCTTTGGGAGCTATTTCGCGATCTTCCGTGATTTGGCGTAAGAGTGTTCTGAACTCAAGTCGGTTGAACCAATCAGTAAGCGCAGGAATGTCCATATCTTGTACCTGCAATTCCTCCAGCGACCAATCCAACTCCACGTCGCACTTGATGGTTGCAAGTTCCCTGGACATCGGAAGCATCTCAGAGGCAGCTACGAGGTTCTCACCAACTTTCCCTTTGATTTCGTTCCTGTTCTCCAGGATCGAATTCAAAGACCCGTACTGATTGAGCCATTTAGCCGCAGTCTTTGGCCCAACTTTCGGAACGCCTGGGATGTTGTCCGATGTGTCGCCCATCAGTGCCAAATAGTCAATGATCAGTTCTGGCGGGACGCCGAATTTCTCGACGACTCCATCTCGGTCCATTGCCTGATTCTTCATAGTGTCGAGCATCGTTACGTGCTCGTTTACCAACTGCGCCATGTCCTTGTCGGATGTAGAGATGATGGTGGTGCGACCGGCGTCTGTTGCTTGAGTGGCCAGCGTGCCGATGATGTCATCGGCTTCAAACCCATCTTTCTTCAACAGTGGAAGCCCCATGCACCCAATGATCGTGTGCAACGGTTCAATTTGCTGTGCCATCTCATCCTGCATCGGAGGGCGATTGGCTTTGTATTCCGAAAAGAGTTCGTGGCGAAAGGTTGGTGACGCAGTGTCAAACACCACGGCGATGGTGCTCTCAGGATAGTCGTTCATCAATTTCAGCAACATCGAAACAACGCCTCGTATTGCGCCGGTGTATTGTCCGGTCGACGTCTTGAGGTCAGGCAGAGCATAAAAAGCCCGAAAAAGATAAGTCGATCCATCGACAAGAATTAGGGGATTTTCGTTTTGCATGGTAAATTCTCCCGTAGACAAGCTACGTTACCGACCCAATGACACGTTTCTTGAACCAAGTACGCTCAATCTGTTTGACGATTCTCGCAGTGTTCGCACTTCTCAACTCACCTACTTCCTTGGCGGAAGAAGGTAGTAAGAACAAGAAGGAAAAAGTCAAAGGACCAGACGTCGTCCTCACCGAATCCAAGACTCGTTCCATACAAGAGTACCGACAAAACGGAAAACTTACCATGATCAAGGTCGTTCCTAAGAAAGGCAAACCTTATTACATGGTTCCAGAAGACCCCACAAAGCACTTTGGAGACTTGGAGCGCGCGGAACGTCTCGTTCCGAAATGGAAACTTAAAGAGTTCTAACACGCCGTCGAATGGCAGTTATTACTCGACTGACGCATTCGGCCGTCGAATCCATACTCAAAGACTACGATGTCGGTAGATTACTGCACCTGACACCAGTTGCTCAGGGTATAGAAAACACCAACTACTTCGTTCAAACGACGACAGACCCCAACGCCAACGTTGCGACTTCCGAATTTGTACTTACTGTAATCGAGGACGACCGGTTGCAACAACGCGAACTAATGTTTCAAACATTGGATGCATGTTTCGACTACGGTCTGCCCGTCGCTCCTGTGACACGTACAAAGAGCGATTCTCCTGTTACAGAGTACCGAGAGAAGCCAATCTTGCTTAGCGTTCGACTCAAAGGTCGACATGTAACCGCCCCAGCAAGCGATCAATGTAGAGCAATCGGCCGTTTCTTGAGTCGTATGCATCATGCAACAGAACATCTCGACGCCGAACGATTTCTCTATGTTCGCGATGTGCAATGGATTCGGAACACGGCGGACTCAGTCATCAACCATCTATCCACGGGTGAGCGATTGCTGCTTCAGACTGCTGTGCAATCTGTGGAAGCACTGCTAAACCGGAACGACGTACAGTCGCTTCCGAAGGGGGTAATTCATGGAGATTTGTTCCGAGACAATGCGTTATTCAACGAGTACGGTTTAACGGGCGTGGTGGACTTTCACCATTCTGCGTTCGGATTCAAACTCTTCGACGTTGCGGTCGCAATCAACGACTGGTGTCGCAGTGGAGATGCGTTGGATCAACAACGAACCATTGCATTTCTTCAGGCCTACAATGACATTCGTCCGTTTCAAACTCGGGAATATTGGTTCTTTCCCTCGTTTCTTCTATACGCCGCATTGGCTTTTTGGCTTTCCCGTCTCAACATTGCGGTACAGGAAAATTTGCCGGAAGGACTTCCTGTCAAGGATCCCAAGGAGTTTCAGCGGCTTGTTCACCAACACCTCTCTCGACCGTTTCGTCTGCACGAACTTGCGTTAACTGGCTAGTCTGGACTTTCCGCAAACCGAGAAGCTTCAGTTGCGCCAGCTACTGTGTAGCCCATCTACAAGCTAAAGCCACAAAGTCTCCTTGACAAGAACAGTGTTAGTATCCATCACGAATGGTGGGGATCCGGTACAGCTGCGTTTGAGCAGCTTGTCCCTATAGACAATCTCCATCTCTAACGAAGACTTTAAGGCATGACCGGGAGGATCATCATGCTTAGCACGCCGCGCCACCGTTGGCTGGCAGCAGTAATACTGCTTTTGGGTGCTACTGGAACGGCAGTAGCACAGAACGAGGACAGCGATGGAACGCAGCAAGACGAAGAAGGAACTTCCGAAACCGAGTTTATGATCGTAACGGGTACCCGATTGCCCAGCGGACCCGAAGCCTCTCCAATTTTTGAAATCACACGACCCGAAATCGATGCCCGGGGTCTAACGAGCGTAGAAGATATTGTTCGCTATTTGCCACAGAACTTTTCTACGATTACAAATGGTGGCAGTCTAGACAACCGATCACCTCGGTTTCAAATCGGCTCTGTAACAGTCAATCTCCGTGGACTTGGAGAGGGGTCCACTTTGGTTCTAGTGAACGGAAAGCGTCTTGCTGCATCACCTGCCGAGAGAGGCACTTTTACGGACATTTCCACTCTTCCTTTTAGTGCGATCGAGCGCGTAGAAGTAATGACAGACGGTGCTAGTGCCGTCTACGGATCGGACGCAGTTGGAGGGGTAGTCAACTTTATCTTGAGGAAGAACTACAAGGGGTCCGAGTCCTCCCTGCGCTTCGAGAACAGCAGTTCCGGAGGACACCGCACAGTCTTTGAGCAGACTCTTGGTTACTCCTGGGAAACTGGAAACCTGACGGGATCTCTCAATTACAGCGACAACGAACCGGTATTTATGCGCGATGCGGGACTTGACACTGACGGGGACTATCGAGAACAGGGCGGCAGACTGTATCCCAATACTTTCGGGCAGCCCGGCGTCATACTGAGATTTGGGCTACCCTCTATTGCTCCACCAAACACGACGTACGGAATCCTCCCTGAAGGCGACGGCACCACCTTTAGTCCGGATGATGTCATCTGGGTCTCGAATGAAGAGGTCGCAACTCAAACTGGAAACTTCAATCTCCTGCCGAAGGGACTTTCCGCGAACGCGCCTGGGGAGGCAATTCCCGCTTCAGAGCACTTGTCCGCTCACGTAAGCCTAACTCAGGACTTTGGGGAAGAAATAACGTTGAGCTTGACTGGAACTTTCGCCCTGCAAGAATCCATCCAGGAAGCAGTGGGCGCATCTTTCAGCGGTCCTGTCCCGGCGAGCAACTACTACAACCCATTTGGGGAGCCCGTCTACATCGCATATAGCTTTGAACGTGAGATTTCCGATGGGAAACTTGCAGGTTTCGCGAGGACGACCGACCTGGATCGCCTAGGTCTGAATGCATCTGTTACTTGGGACACACCATTCCAGGGTTGGACGGCTGTGTTCTCGGCAAATTACGGCATAGACAATCCGTACGGAGGCTATCCAGGCTCTTTTAACTATCGAGGTGCTGCATTTCAAGCAGCACTGGCCAGTAGCGATCCAGCAGAAGCAATCAATCCGTTTGGCGATGGGACCGTGCAGCGAGCCACTCTCAACGAGTTTTCAGAGTACGCCACTCGAGGATCGCGAGAGGGAAGGCAAAGTGTTCTAGGCGTAAGCGTGTCCGGTTCGCTACTCGAAATCGATGGTGGACCAGTCGAGTTGGCAGCAGGAGCTGAAACTAGGACTGATACTCTGGACTTTGATTCGTTCCTACTAAATCCCTTTACGTTCAGAGTCTCCGGTGCACCGGAAATTGTCCCCGAGTCGCGTAATGTAGCTTTGTTCTTCGAACTATCCGTACCGATTATCGGCGAGTCCAATTCGCGTCCAAATATTCATGGTTTCAGTGTGTACGCAGCAGGTCGCTACGACAAGTACGACATTGAGGGACCATTCGAAGGAATTCTGGAGCCTAAGAGCGAACGAACATTTGATGACTTCGTGCTCAAGTTGGGGGCAGTTTACTACCCTGTGGAAAACCTCAAGCTTCGCGCCACATGGGGTCAAGCTTTCTTGGCTGCGACGTTGCCAGAATTGTTTGCACCAGCCCGCGAATTCACTTTCTTTCGTTTTCTCGACCCACTCAATCCTGTCGAAAATGGTGGACCGTTTGCGTCCGTATTTCCGTTAACGGTATTAGGTGGAAACCCCGACCTGCAACCACAGACTTCAGATACCACTACTTTGGGTTTTGAGTACAAGTCGATCGATATACCGGGGCTTTCTCTTTCGGGTTCATTCGTTAGAACGGAATTCTCCGACATACTCGGGACATTGAACGGCATCTTTGGATGGCCTCCGACGTATGCATTTGAAAACTGGCAGCAATTTCCGGAGTCAGTGAGACGTGACGAAAATGGTGTCCTGACATACTTGTCGTTGCAATGGGCAAACTTTTCATCCAAGACAAGTGAAGCTTTGGATCTAGGTGCGCACTATTCGTTTGATACCGAGTATGGCGAGTTCATGGTAGGAGCTCTCGGGACGTACACACTTTCACTTGAAATTGTGTCAGGTCCCGGGATTGACCCCGTCTCTCAAGAAGGCACGAACCAAGGTCCAGTGGATCTCAAAGGCAGCGCTTACCTTGACTGGTCGCGCGACCCTTGGAGCGCGAACATGACGATCAATTATGAAAGCGGCTACACAAACACAAATGCGGGAGTCGCGAAAACCGATGTGGATGGTTATACGACGATAGACGTACAAGGATCGTATGTACTTCCGGAAACAGACTGGCGATTTTCGGCCGGAATACAAAATATCTTCGATGCGGACTTCCCTTTCTTCGACAGTTATAGGGGTGTGGATTCCGCGCACGTTGACTTTAGGCGTCGCATTATCTTTGTCGATGTCGTGAGAGAGTTTTCCTGGTAGACGTTGTCTTGGTCGTAACTTGCTAAGTTGTCCAGAGTGTGAAGCCTAAGTAAACAACGAGGGCTTTCTTCCGAAGTCCGTCGTGCTCGTTCAGCAGGTGGAGGTGGAGTTCACCCCACCTGCCGATATGTTGAACTCGTCTGGGTTTTGGAACGGTCCCATTGCTTTTCACGTGATCAAATTGCGACGACTGTGGAAGAACTCGTAGGAACTCAAGGTCTTGTGTTCGAGGAGGCTGACGACGTAGCAATATCTGCATATCGCTTTCGATCAGCAGGTGTGGGATTCTCCGATCTAATGATATCGGCCGCTGCAGAGAGATTCGCAGCTAATCCGGTTTACACCTTTGACCAGAAGGCTGGACGACTTGACGGAATGTTGTTGTTGTAGTGCGTCTTGAAAAAGACTACGATTTGACTCGCATCAACACAACCATGAACTTCTGTTCTGCATCGGTCCAAGTCTGATCCACCACGAATCCTGCGCCTACCGCGAGATCTTCAACTTCGTCTCGACTGTATTTGTAGGAGCGCTCCGTGCAAATGCTCTCACCTTGCCTGAAATGGAACGTCTCTTCCCCAATCTTCACTTCGTGTTCGTGAATACAAACGAGGTGCATTTCCAGGCATCCTTCATCTTCGATGTAATTCGCTCTGTGATCAAACAGGTCGAGTCGAAAACTCGTCCCTAAACGAGCATTCAAGTGCTGCAAAATGTTCTTGTTGAACCTTGCCGTGACTCCGCGGGAATCGTTGTAGGCAGGTTCCACAATCGATGCTGGCTTGCGGGTATCGACACCCAAGACTAAAGATCCTCCCGCTCCTACAACTCGAGCTATGTTCCCAACGAATTCGCATGCTTCATTGCGTGAGAAGTTGCCGATGCTAGAACCCGGGAAAAACGCCACTTTTTCTTTGCCGTTCATTGCGGACGGAAGTTCAAACGCATTCGTGAAATCAGCACAAATGGGATACACGGACATTTCCTTGTATTCATCGTGGATGCTGCAAGCCAGTTCCAACAGTGGATCCGAAGAAATGTCCACCGGTACATAAGCAGATGGCTGAATTGCATCGAGAAGAATACGGGACTTGTTTCCGCTGCCAACTCCGTATTCGAGCAGCCAAGATCCTTTTTTGAGAGCACGTGCGAAGTCATCTCTACGTTCCTGCAAGATACCGATCTCGGTGCGAGTTAGGTAGTACTCGGGCAGCGTTGTGATTTCGTCAAAGAGCAACGACCCCTGTTCGTCGTAGAAGTACTTTGGCGGAAGCGTTTTTTGTCGTCTACTTAGGCCAGCGCTCACTTCTTCTTGGATCCGTGGAGCGGCGGGCTTTAAGTCGTAAAACTCGAAGCCAGAGTGAGGAACCTCAGTCGACATCGCGAGCTAATCGAATCCCTGTGAACTGCCAACGGTCATGAGCATAGAAGAAGTTGCGATACGTGGTGCGGATGTGCCCTGGAGGCGTTGCGACAGAACCACCCCGCAGCACAAATTGATTTGCCATGAATTTGCCGTTGTACTCGCCTAGTGCACCTTTCAATGGAACGTATCCCGGGTAGGGCGAATAGCTGGAAGAGGTCCATTCCCAGCAATCACCAATCAATTGTTTCAGTTGGTCACCTTCCGATGCTGGCTGTGGATGAAGCTCGGTGTTGGGTGTGCCGGAAGAAAAAATTGGTGCGCATTGTGACTCGGTGGCATGTTCCCACTCAAATTCCGTAGCTAGTCGTGCTCCGGCCCATCGCGCAAAAGCATCAGCTTCATAGAAACTAATGTGTGTAACAGGATAGGCAAGGTCGAGTTCCCGTTCCCCCGAGAGCGTGTATTCGATCCGATCACCTTGTTCCCCCGACCAATACTCGGGCAGGGACCATCCGCGCTGCTTTTTCTCGAGCCAGCCGTCAGAGAGCCATAGCCTTGGATCATCATAGCCTCCATCACGAATGAAATCCTCGAATTCGCCATTGGTTATCAATCGATTGCTCAACGAGTATGGGGCGAGATAAACTCGATGCTTGGGAGTCTCGTTGTCAAAACAAAAACTATGCCCGTCTACTTCTATACCAATACTGGCCATACCTCCATCAAACGACGAGTACGCCAGGCGATCGACGGAAACATCGTTCGACTTTGGAGTGGCACCGTTGTACGACGGACGTAACGGATTCTTCCCAAGAATGTACTTGAAGTCGGTAACCATCAATTCTTGGTGCTGCTGTTCGTGATTCAGACCCAAGGTCACTCGGTCTAGTACATCAGGGCGAGTGTTGCCTTTGAGCAATGCGCTCATGCCTTGATCCACATGACGTCTGTATTCGTAGATCTCCTTGACGAGCGGCCGAGTCAGGTTTCCTCGTTCAGGGCGGGGAAAGTAATTCCCAATGGATTCATAGTAGGAATTGAAGAGGTAGTTGAACTTACTATTGAATACGCGATAGTTCGGACAATACTCTTGAAGGATGAACGCTTCAAAGAACCATGTCGTATGCGCCAAGTGCCACTTAATGGGACTCACTTCGGGAATGGGCTGGACGCAATAGTCTTCTACTTCTAACGGCCCGCACAACTCCTCGCTCCGCGCACGTACTGCGCGGTAAGAGGATCCAATATCTGCTATTGCTTGAGGATTGTCGTCTCTCACCAAACTCTGCAATTGTCTTGTAGAAAAGGGGTTCCCTCCACCATCGACATGAGCTCATATGCCTGATGGCTGTCCCTTTATTATCCCCTTACGGAAATTTCACCCGTGAAAAGTCCTCTGCTCTTTGAATGTGGATCTCTAGAAAACGGAACAAACCTTTGATGTCCGACGACTATAGAACGTACATTGGATGCAAGCGACTCTCGATCTGCGATGGCATTTAAGACTGAATTGGATCATAGTCTGTTGGCTCGCTTCTACAGAAAGCGAGAATTCGAAGCTCTAGAAGAGTTTATTCGGCGTCACCGAAATTGGGCGGTTAGACGGGCTTCACAATTCTCACCTGCGGATGCAGAGGATATTGTGCAAGTCTCGATCCTGAGACTCATAGCAAGTGAATCAGTCCAAGATGACATCATCAGTCCTTTGGGTTGGTGGAACAAGATCATTGTTGGTGCGGGTGTCGATCATCTTCGATCAAATGAACGTCGCAAGAGTCGAGAGACTGCTGCGACCGACCGATTCGATCCAAACCTTGAGATGCAGGATGGTCCTGAAGACGACATTGCTCGGAGACAGCTGCTCGAAGCCATAGAGAACGAGATGGATGGTTTGGGCGACAAGCTGCGTATTCCTCTTGTGTTGCGATTCTTGAAGAATCACAGCTACGCTGAAATCTCCCGACTGTTGGGAATACCAACGGGAACGGTGTCTTCTCGGATACACCGGGGATTGTCCACCCTCAAAGGTACATTGACCAAACGGGGTTTTCTGCCTCCAGTGTTAGCGAAATCAATACAGTCAGCCGCAAAGGAGAAACCAACGGTGAAACGATCAAGACAAGAAATAGTCGGGCAAAACCGATTATTCGCAAGAAAGTGGGATGGTCTTTGGACGATTAGTGGACGCAGCTTGGGAAGCATCGATGCAAAGGTCGACTCGAATGGAGACGTCGTTTTGAAATGGCGCGAGGACACCCCGTCAAAAGGCTCCTCGAGCCCTCAAGAATACCCAGAGCGGGCCAATGATAGGTCTTGGACCGTTAGAGAGCTCGTGCTGTCAGATGCGAGCTTGTTTACTTGGACGGAACTTACGTCTCGGGACGGCGCAAAAGGACGGGCCGCAAACCGACTCGGGGGCGGCGCAAGATCCGAGTTCGAACAGGTTACGGAGATTTCTCACTTGAATGATGTCGAATTGGAGATTCGATCAAACACAAGAGGCAACTACAACATCGAAGCTCAGGGCGAGGGACCTATAGTCATTAATTCGCTATTGCCCCTAGTGTTGGGCGAAGTGAGTCACAAAGACAACAGTATGTGGCCGATCCGCTTGCTTGGTATGTGGGCGGAAGAAGAGAAAGACTTGAAGTCCTGGACATGGCTGTCCCTACCTTGTAAGGCAAAATATCTTGGAAGGGTCGGGCAACCACTGCAACAAGGACATTTGTACGAATTTGTCAATATGCAAGACGAACCCGGTCAACAAGTTTCCCATTGGGAAACTGAGGAAAAAGAGATCTCTGGAACATTTTGGGGCGCGGAAGGCAATCTCTACACGAGAGAAGAAGAGATCGCGAGAGCCATGGTTGCGGCTATTCCTCACTAGACCCAATAGCTGGTAAACCGAATACGCCGCAAGTCGCTAGGATGACGTTTGTGCCTCTTGAGATGAACTGACCAAGTAACGAAAAATACGAGCTAGCTGTGTTGGGTCGTGCGGCGGTTTGATATAGCCATAGCAGGACCCATCCGGCGAGAAAATCACAATGTGACCTTGATGCTCCACCAAGTATTCCAAAGCCGAAGTGTTGGAGCCCATTCTCATGAAACCTACACCAACGGTGTCCGCAAACTGCTTGATATTTGCCTCGGTCCCCGTTAGTCCCACAAAGTTCGGGGAAAAGTGGGAAACAAACCTCTTTACAGTTTCGACGTCGTCCCGAGTTGGGTCTACACTTACAAACATTCCTCGAAACTGACTAAAGACTTCGGAAGAGGCGTTTTCACTGAGTTGCTCTTCGGTTTCTCGGAGCAAGGACAAAGTGATGGGACAAATGTCGGGACAGTGGGTATAGCCGAAGAAGGCATACGTCCACTTTCCCTTCAAATCCTCGGCACCAAAATCAGCCGCTTGGTGATCTAGAAGTACGAGTTCTCCGACTTCCGTTGGTACCGTCAGCTCGACGAGTCCTAAGGCTTTCAATTCTTGCGCCGACAATCGATCATCGCCCGTTTGAACCGCATACCAATACGCGCCTCCCAAAACAAGGATGATGACGGCAAAAATTGCGATTCGAATCTTCATTTCCTATGATTCTTCGTCTGTCCGACGCAATGCGAAATACCAATAGCCAAGAACGATCAGAATACCAATCATGAGCCACTGAACCGCATAACTCCAGTGCGTACTAGCCCCTTGCTCAAACGACAAGTGAATTGGAACCAACACGCCTTCGCTTTCGGGCAACAGGCGAATTTCGTCCTCGTGCGAACCAATGACTCTCGCCATTTCTTTCACGTTCAGACGGTTAACACGCCTAGGCCACACATCCGCATCGTAACCGGCGGTAGACCTTTGACGTAGATTCGGCCATACAACCCCAGAAATCTCGACCAGCTCTTGGGGAGTTTCAACTTCAGGCGTGTGAAACCAAGATCCCTGTACGGACACCCATCCCCGGTTGACCAAGAACACACCAGCATCTGTGTCGAAGGGAGTAATAATCCAAAAACCAGGTTGTCCGAAGTGTCTCTGATAAGCGACTATGAATGTGCGGTTCTCATCGAACTGTCCTAGCAGATCAATTTTTCGGTAATAAGTTTCGCCTTCTACGAACTCGTCTGCTTCTATCGCAGGCATATCGAGTCGATCTACGTAGACATCTCGAAGCTCGGACTTCTCAAGGCCACGTGTCACTTGCCAAGTACTGAGCCCAAGGGTGGTCAGTGCCGCAACTATAACCTGAATCGCCAATATCCAACCGCCTCGAGGACGCAAGAAAGCAATCGAGAGATTTTCTGTTCTGCCGTTCATTTAGAAACTAGATTCTCTTCCTCAAGATCGTAATCGACTCAGGACATTCGAAGCAACTTCGTTTTCAAGTTCCACGTTGCGCCACAAACTAAAGGCTTCGGCGGCCTGGAAGACCAACATGCCAAGTCCATCGGAAACTGCACGAGCATCATTTTGCTGAGAAGCGACCACAAATCCCGTCAGTCCGTCCGATTGATAGCTCAAGTCGTAGCACCGTGATTTGCTTGTAATTGCTAGGTCGAATTGAAGGCTTTCGCCATGGAGAAATGCTGAAGTCGCATTGATAACAATGTCCCATGACCCACCCGCTTCGCTCAAAGGCAACATAGATAAGTCTGGAAACCGTTCTTTTAGATTTGAGAGTTTGGATTCAGTTCGATTTGCAACTGTAACAAGACACCCTTCTCTCAAAAGAGGACCCAAAACTCCACTCGCAGCTCCGCCAGCGCCAAGGACGAGAATTCGAGCTCCTTGCTTCAGCCAACCTAGTCGCTCAAGATCTTTCTTAAGACCCAAACCGTCCGTGTTGTAGCCAGTTGTCTCTCCGTCTCGGTACACAATCGTATTGACCGCACCGCATTCCCGAGCCAGTACGTCAACTCTATCCACCCAGTGAAACGCATCATTCTTGAATGGCGCGGTGACGCTCAATCCTAGGCCACCCCTCCCAAAAAAGCTGCTGGCCGATGTGTCGAACTCATCGGGAGGCGAGTGCAGTCTGGAAAACTCGAGCTCTTCCCCTGTATGTTGGGCGAACAATGCATGAATCTTTGGCGACAAACTGTGAGCAACAGGATTTCCGATCACCGCATAACGATCACGGCTCATCGCAGTCGGGCACCACTAATTGCGTCTCGAATTGTGCTCGGACCTTTAACACACCCGATACTGCCCGAAAGTACCAAGTCGACCAATGAACCGAAGGTCTCCTGTACCTCCGTCCTTGTCTTTGCGGGAGGTTTGCCGCTTACGTTGGCAGACGTGGAAACAAGCGGAGAGTCCATGCGCTCACACAGTTCTCTCGCTTGCTTGTGGTCCGGCACTCGTATCGCTATCGTCGATCTGCTGCCTGTGACCGTCGTGGGAAATCGTGTCGATGGCACGATCCACGTAATGTGACCCGGCCAACTCTTTCGCACCATCTCTTGTTCGGTCAGTTCTAGTTCTTTGATCTCCGTGTCGAAAACCTTCGAGTCATGACCGATGACTATGAGACCTTTGTCTGCATCGCGACACTTTATTGACAAAATACGGGAAACTGCTGATGCATTCCAAGGATCACATGCCAATCCCCATACACCTTCACAGGCGTGAGCAATTATTCCGCCGTTTCTTAGTACTTCGACCGCGGTTGCTATGTCGTCGGCGTTAGAAACGCATGCGTTCATTCGTTCTGAATGGACGCGTTTTGCTCTCTAACTCTCTTGACGCTTCTCTCTCGATCTTTCTTGAGTTGCTGTTGCAGATCGTCGTCGGACAGAGCAAGAATTTGAGCGGCGAGATGACCAGCGTTCTTAGCGCCCGCCTTACCAATCGCAAGCGTCGCCACGGGAATTCCACCGGGCATTTGAACTGTAGATAGGAGAGCGTCAAAACCAGACATCGGTCCACCGTCCATGGGAACACCAATAACAGGTTTTGTCGTGTTTGCCGCCACAGCACCGGCCAAATGTGCAGCAAGCCCGGCCGCACAAATGAAGATTTGGCAACCGCGCGATTCGGCGGACCGAACGTAGTCTGCAGTTTGCGCTGGGTTTCGATGCGCGGAGGTTACTCGAACTTCGTACTGAATGTCGAAGTCGCTCAAAATCTCCGTCGTCGACTGCATTACTGGCCAATCTGAATTCGAACCCATTAATACGGCTACCCAGCCCATGGTCTCCTCCTAGTTGCTTGTCTGTATTGTCTTCAAAGTTGCCTGCGTTCCTGATCACAAATCCTAGAAAGAGGCAGGCTCATTTCGGCATTCGAAAGGGCGAAATTCTATATGTAGACAGTCTCTAAAGCTCAAACAAACTCCAGAAAACTGTGGTGGCTACCTAATCCGAGAGCAAGAGTCCTGTGCGAATCAACTGCCTCTCAACTATCGCGCCATTGCAGAGCCGGCTTTGGCCAGTTCCTGTGCTGCATGTTCTGCAGGTGCGCTCGTTCCCGACGAACGTCTTGGGTCAAACGCGTCACGTACACCTTCACTAATGAATATCAAGAGAACCAGCATGATTGCCATCGTAAAGAATCCGGTAAGTCCAAGCCACGGAGACTGTATGTTTGCCTTGCCTTGAGCAAGGAGCTCACCAATTGACGGTGACCCTGCTGGTAGACCGAACCCGAGGAAATCGAGTGCTGTGAGCATGGTTACAGCACCGCACAAAATGAAAGGTACATTGGTTAGCGTTGCGACCATTGCGTTTGGGAGTACATGTCGTCGCATGATTGTTCGATTGGAGACGCCAAGCGCACGCGCGGCTTTGACAAAGTCAAAATTTCGGGTCCGAAGAAACTCGGCCCGTACTACTGCGACTAAGGTCATCCAGCTAAAGCAGGTTAGAAGGATGAGTAACCAAATTACGTTCGGTTCAATCACGCTCGCCAAGATGATCAAGATGAGCAGTACGGGTAGTCCCGCCCAGATTTCCACAAACCTCTGACCCAACAAATCTACCAATCCTCCGAAATAGCCTTGCATTGCACCAACTCCAACACCGATCAGTGAGCTGAAGAAGGTCAAAGTGATTCCGAATACGACCGACAAACGAAACCCGTAGATCAAACGTGCCAATGTATCTTTGGCACGATCGTCGGTTCCAAGCCAATGTCTTCTTGACGGTGGTGCGGGCGTAGATTGATCGATCAAGAAATCCACGGTGTCGTAGCTATAGGGTATGGGAGGAAAAATCGCCCATCCATTCTTCTCTTCAATTAGGTTCTTGACATACGGGTCCGAATAGTCCGCTTCGATTTCCAGCTCGCCGCCTAGATCGCTTTCCGCCACAAAAGAAAATGCTGGAAAGAAAAGCTTGCCATCCAGGAACATCACTATTGGCTTGTCGTTGGCCAAGACTTCTGCAATTAGCGAGAGTCCAAAGATAACGCCGAAGATCCAAAGCGAGTAGTAAGCTCTCTTGTTGGCCTTGAAGTTGGTTATTCCTCGACGAACTAGTGGGCTCATTCGCGAGTCTCGAAATCAATTCTCGGATCTACAAAAACGTAGCAGAGGTCTCCTACCAGGTGCATGATGAGTGAGATCAAAGTGAATACGTACAGAGTTCCGAACAAGATGGGATAGTCCCGCTTGACTACGGCTTCATAGCTGAGAAGACCAATTCCCTCCAAGGAAAAAATCACTTCTATCAGCACGGACCCCGTGAACAAAATGCCGACAAATGCTGCCGGAAAACCCGCTATGACTATGAGCATTGCGTTGCGAAAGACATGTCCGAACAACACTCGGCGTTCTGACAATCCCTTTGCTCGAGCGGTTAGGACGAACTGCTTGCTTATCTCTTCTAGAAACGAGTTCTTGGTGAGCATGGACAAATACGCAAACCCGCCGATGGTCAACGAGAGAACCGGCAAGGCCAAGTGCCAGAAATAATCACCAACCTGCCGAAACCATCCCCACTCTTGATAGCCTTCCGAGTGGAAGCCTCTCATGGGAAAAACTTCCCAGTAGCTGCCTCCAGCAAACAGAACGATGAGAAGAATGGCGAAAAGGAATCCTGGTATCGCATAGCCCACAAAGATGATCGTGCTCGTCCATAGGTCGAATCGCGTGCCGTCCTTGACGGCTTTTCGCACTCCCAGCGGAATTGAAATGGCATAGATGAGCAGCAACGACCATAATCCCAACGAGATGGAAACTGGCAACCGCTCGATCACGAGCTCACGGACCGGCTTGTCCTGAAAAAAACTCGTGCCAAAGTTGAACACAAGGTAATTTCCAATCATGGTGAAGAAACGAACGTGGACGGGCTTGTCAAACCCAAATTGCACTTTTAGGTCTTCAACTAGATCAGGGTCCAGACCGTAGGTACCCGGACTGTGTACATTGCCCGATGCCTGAATCGTTTCAGACGACATCCCGCTGTCGCCGCCCCCGCTGATACGTTGCGTCGACGACACTTGCCCCATAGTCACCTGGGCAACGATCTGTTCGATCGGGCCACCGGGAGCGAACTGGACAACGACAAAATTGATGAGGATGATTCCGAACAATGTCGGAGGAATCAGAAGCAAACGTTTGAGTATGTACTTGCCCATGGAATCGCTGCTACATCGCTATTCCAGCCCTGCACCACCGGGTGAGACACTAGCTTGTCGTTTCTGTTTATCGGAGGGTCCGGATAGTCCTTCTTCAACTCTTTGCGCCTTCTCCTCATCCCACCACCAGGCATCGACCGCGGGCACATACGATAGCGGTCCCGAAACCGATTGATCCACCTCACCGAACTTGTTCCACGACACCAAACGGTATCCAGGCTGTCCCATCGTGGGGATCATGTAGAAGTTCCATAGCAGCACTCGGTCGACGGCTCGCGTAGCTGCATAGAGGTCTCTTGCCGTTCGTGCCGTGATCACCTTGTCGATTAAGTGATCGACTACGGGATTCTTGATTCCGGCCCAATTTTGGCTGTACGGCTCATCTGCCGCTTCGCTCCCAAATCGATTCCTAAGGTCAAATCCGGGCATATTTCCCGGAATCCATATGTATCCACTGCCATCGAACTTTCCTGTTTGTACGCGGTGCTGCCAATTGGAAACCTCCGGAGCAATCGAGCTCGTCGAAATTCCGATCTGGTTGAGTCTGCGAACGTAGGGGGATTTGGCGCGAAGCAACATCGCTGAGACCCAAACAAAATCTATGTGGAATTGTTCATTTGTATCTTTGTGTCTTAGCTCTCCTCGTTTGAGGACCCAACCAGCCTCCTCAAACAACTCGAGTGCTCTTTTCATGCTCTCCCGATTCGTACCGTAGCCCGTGGATGGAGGGTGTTTGAACTCGTGCGTAAACACTCGATCGGGGATCTGGCCGCGAAATGGTTCGAGCAACTCAAGCTCGTCTTCCGAAGGAAGTCCCCGCTGCGCCATCGGAGAGTTGTAGAAGTAGCTGTCCCCGTAATCGTAGAAACCAAACAGGATTACGCGATTTATCCACTTGAAATCGTAAAGCAGCCACAATGCTTCACGTACTCGAACATCGTGAAATTTTTCTACCCGCATGTTCCAAAACGTAGGCCACCACATTCCCCATGCACGCTTCAGATAGCGCAGTTCTTTCCTGAAGAGTCCCGCATGCAATGCGTCGAAGTCATAGCCCGTCGTCCAGTTCTTTGAGACTGTTTCCTCCCGCATGTCGTAAACGTGAGCCTTGTGGGCCTCCAGCATGACAGTCTCGTCGAGAAAGTAATCCCACTTGACTGTCTCAAAGTTGTAGCGACCTCGCATTACGGGAAGATTCCAACCCCAATAATCTGGATTTCTCTCGTAGTAGATGTTCTTCCCGAAGTCCATGTCTTTCACGGTGTATGGACCGCTTCCAAGCGTCGGCTCGTGAGTTGTCTTTGTAATGTCGCGAGTCTCCCAATAGTGCTCGGGGAGTATGGCAAGCCCGCCGTAGGTGAACGGGATGTTTGGACTAACCTCAACGTCTTCCTTGGTGACGAAGCAGACCTCTTGGTCGCCGAACTCGAACACGTGATCAAGTTCGGTCAGAGCGGCTTTTAACGTGACAGAACCTTTTTCCTGCAAGGTGGTAAAGGTCCAAACGACATCGCTTGCCTTAACTGGTTCTCCATCGTGCCAGTAGGCGTTCTTCCGCAACTTGAACGCAACCCACGCATAGTTCTCGTCAACGGCAACACCTTCTGCAAGACGCCCGTAGGCACTCGCGTTCTCGTCTGCAGTTCCCTCAAGCAACCGATCGTAGACGAGAGAGTTTGCGCCGCCTAGATCATGTCCAGCGACCAATCTCCCCTTGTCGAGAATCCCATTGAAGTTGTCCCAAGTGCCTAACGCAGGAAATCGGATCATTCCTCCTTTAGGAGCGGACGGGTTCGCGTAGATGAAGTGGTCGAATCCTGGTTCGTACTTCAGTGGATCTACATAACTAATGCCGTGCTTGTACTCAGGATTGGCACAGGGCTCCTCGGCCACCAAGTTCAAACCACCAAAAATGGTCGACGCGGCAAGCGCAAAAGCCAACGCTCTCATGGACAACCCTATCCCTTCCCAATGCATATCGTAATCGCTAATCGAACATTGTTGGATTACGATAGTCGGCTACTTCCGAAACCATCCACTCAAGGAACGCTAATGAGTGTACAAACAACACTATTCGACTTGTCCAATTGCGTCGCATTGCTCACAGGTGCATCCAAGGGAATGGGCTTAAAAATGGCCGAAGGACTGGCGGAGCACGGGGCGAGAGTCGTCGTCTCGAGCCGGAAGCTCGATCAGTGCGAAGCCGCGTGCAAACAAATCAATGAAGTTTGTGGAGACGAGCGCGCGATTCCAATTGCCTGCAATATTGGCTACAAGGATCAGTTGGAAAATCTTGTGAGTGAAACTCGGGAGCGTCTTGGACCGATCGACATCCTCGTTAGCAACGCCGGAGTGAACCCTTTCTACGGACCGATGTCTGAAATACCCGACTCCGCCTACGACAAGATCATGAACTCCAATGTCCGATCCAACCATTGGCTATGTCAATTGGTTGCTCCTGACATGGTGGCGAAGAAAAAAGGCAGCATCATGATCACGGCAAGTACGGGTGCATTTTCGGGTTCACTCACGTTGGGTACCTACAACATTTCGAAACTTGCGGACATCGCGCTCGTTCGAAACGTTGCATTGGAGTACGGCCCACACGGCGTCCGTGTCAACGCAATCTGTCCCGGTTTGATAAAGACTGACTTCGCACGGGCGTTGTGGGATAACGATCTTGCTAGACGCAACGCGGAAACGACAACTCCGTTGAGGCGATTGGGAGAGTCCGAAGATCTGAAGGGCATCGCCGTTTTTCTTGCTTCTGACGCCAGCGCATACATCACTGGTCAGGCAATTGCAGTGTGCGGTGGTACCAACATGTGGAGATAGTGTTCAATCAGTAACGAAACACCATTGGAGCAATACCACGGGTTTCTCCTTCAAATTGGATATCGGGTCGAGAGCGACGCGCCGGTAATTCACTTAAGTGGTCGACTCACGGACGGACGGTCGTTTCTAGTCCGTGAAACTCGCCGAATTCCTCACTTCTATGTTCGAGACAAGGATGTCGGCCACTCTGCGCTGCGAAAGTTCGACATTGTTGAGTCGGACTTTGACACATTGGATGGAAATCCCGCTGCCAAAGTCATCGTCCATCTTCCGGCGGACACCCTTCCCGTTCGAGACAGGCTTCATGCCGAAGGCATTCCCACTTACCAAGCAGACCTTCGATTTCCCGTTTCTCATCTGATCGAGAGGAACATTCGAGGTGGAATTGGCATCAAAGGCGAACCCGACGTTGAACAAGCAGGACCGGATGTAGTCTTCACCAACCCAGACATATTCCCGTCAAAGGCCCTACTGAACCCACGAGTGCTGTCGTTTGACATCGAAACCGATCCAGATGCTCGACGCTTGCTTGCGATAGCGATTCATGGACTAGGCATGGACGAAGTGCTCGTCGTAGATCCAGACGCTAGACCGATGCCAAATTCGTCTATTGGATTTCGAACGGAACGGGAGGCCATTGAGGCGTTTGTTCAAAGAGTGGCCCATTTGGATCCCGATGTATTGACCGGATGGAACGTAATAGATTTCGACCTTGCTGTCCTTTCTCGTATTGCACGTCGCTGTAGGATTCCACTAAGACTCGGAAGAACAGACGCTACGGTTCAGGTTCGAGAGGCTCAAGGATTCTTCGCCAGCAGTCAGGCAACAGTGCACGGCAGAGTTGTGTTGGACGGCATTGCGCTGATACGCGGGGCCTTCATGCCTTTCAAAGACTATTCGCTTGACGCCGTTTCCCGAGAAGTTCTTGGTGAAGGCAAAGCCGTTGAAGGAGACGTGAGGGATCGAGCCGAGGAAATTCTCGAACGCTACAAGAGTGACTTAGCCGGCTTTGTGCACTATGCCGGAACCGACGCCCGGCTCGCTCTGCAAATCGTCGAGAAGCTTCAACTCATTCCGTTGGCGATCAAGCGAAGCACCCTCACCGGCATGACCATGGACCGGATCTCTGCCAGTGTGGCATCCTTCGACTTTGTCTATCTGTCTCAGTTGAGACACAAGAAAATCGTTGCTCCGTCGGTTCATGCCGGCAACTACCATCAACGAGAAGTGCACTCGGGCGGTCTCGTTCTTCAACCGACGCCAGGAATGTTTCAGAACGTGTGGACGTTTGACTACAAGAGTCTGTACCCAAGCGTAATGCGTACATTCAATATCGACCCCGTGAGCTATCTTGCCGGTTTCGATGCGGAAGATCCGATTGAAACTACCAACTTTGCGCGATTCAGCCGAGATCCTGCCATTCTTCCCTCCGTACTCGACACATTGTTCGAGGAACGTGAGACAGCCAAGCGAGAAGGCGACCCGATCGCATCGCAAGCGATCAAGATTTTGATGAACAGCTTCTATGGAGTATTAGCTACGCCGGTCTGTCGATTCCACAATTCAAAGCTAGCCAACGCTATAACGTCGTTTGGTCGCTACTTTCTTCGATACGCAAAAGATTGGTTCGAGAGTCTAGACTACAACGTTCTCTATGGCGACACAGACAGTGTCTTTGTGGAGTCCGGGATAGAGTCGGACAGCGAGGCGTACGAGATCGGCTCGGCGAGAGCTGAAGACTTCAATGCGGAACTGTCGGCACACGTACAAGACAAGTGGTCCGTCCAGAGCAAACTCACTCTCGAATTCGAGCACCTCTACTCCAAGTTCTTCTTGCCAGCCATGCGTAAATCAAGACAGGGAGCACGAAAGAGGTATGCCGGATTGGAGTACCCATCAGGCGAGGTCGAATTCACCGGCATGGAAGTGGTGCGGCGCGATTGGACCGACCTTGCAAAAGAAGTTCAACGAGAGCTGTTCAGGAAGTTGTTTACCAATGAACCTGTAGACGAGTACTTGAGAGAGTACGTTAGAGAGCTTCGCTCTGGGAACCTGGACGAGAAATTGGTGTATCGCAAGGGTCTCCGAAAACCCCTGTCAAAGTACACGAAAGTTGTGCCACCCCACGTTGCCGCGGGCCGAAAGATGGACCGACCTGGAAAGGTTATTGAGTACTTGATCACCTTGGACGGTCCGGAACCGCTAGAAAACCTCAAGAGCCCTCCTGATCGCGAACACTATGTACAGCGACAGATCAGACCGGTGGCAGAACCCGTGCTTTCTGCCCTTGGCCTTGACTTCGATGCTGTCGCAGAACGCTACTATCAGCCCGACCTGTTCCCAAATCTCGAAAAATAGAAACTTAAGCCGCTTCACTAAGCATAATTAGCCGTATTGATTCTGGCATTTGGCCGGAGACCTGACATGCCCCGAGACACTGCGCTACACGCGTATCGGAATTTCTTTGAGGGATTCAACACTCGTGACCCTCACGAATTTTCTATGGCGTTGCACTATCCCCATGTGCGGATGTCCTGGCGCCAACCACCCGGCATCGTGGCAGATCCCGAAGCCCACGCAATGAACCTTTCCTGGGATTGGCTTATCGACGAAGGATGGGACCACACAAATGGTGCAGATCCGCAAGTCATCCATACCTCAGCCGACAAGTGGCACATTTCAGGCGGATGGACTCGAGTTCGAGAGGACGACTCTCCAATCCTGACCAACTATGTGACTTACATCGTCACAAGAATCGACGAACTCTGGGGGATTCAATGTCGCTACGGAACCGACTCTGAAATAGGCGATCAATCGGGCAATGTCGATGCTTCTTGGCGTGTCGTAGACCAATTCAAGCGTTCCATAAGTCGAGGACAACTTGATGGTGTTTGGAAGACTTGCGGGCCTGTCGTTCACGTGATCGAAGTCGGTGCAGTTCGCCGAGTCGGCACAATGGAAGCACTGCCGCTTAAGGAAATCGCTACAGCCAACATCGAGCATATCCATAGTGGAAGTCACTCTTCGACATTCGCAGTCACGGGGAGCATCAATAGCGCGTTGCTCTACCTTACTAATGAGAACGGATGGAAAATTCAGGCAATTTCATGGGTTTAGCCACAAGAACCATTGGAACAACCACGGTAGAAGTCACTGAACTGGGATTCGGTGGAGCTCCTATCGGAGCTGTCGGAGAACGCCTATCGGACGATCAGGTTGATGAAATTGTTCAATCAGCATGGGACAAAGGAATTCGGTACTTCGATACCGCTCCGCTCTATGGACATGGACTCTCGGAAAAGCGTTTAGGCCGCAATCTCATCAGATTTCCGAGAGATCAATTCGCAATGTCCACAAAGGTTGGGCGATTGCTAGTTCCTCGCGAAAGGGGAGAGAGATTTGCTGGCATGCGGGATAACGAACCTGTCGCGATACAGTACGACTATTCGGCAGACGCCGTCCGCAAGTCCATTGAATCGAGTCTTGAACGACTGGGATTGGACCGAGTCGACATCCTCCTTTGCCACGACATTGACAAGTGGACTCATGGCGAAGAGCAACCTGGAATTTACAAAGCTGCAGCGGAAGGTGCCTTGCCAGCATTGCACCGCCTTCGGGAAGAAGGAACCGTTCGCGCCATTGGTTTAGGGGTCAATGAGTCGGCGGTGTGTACCCGGGTGATGCGTGAATTCGATCCAGACTGCTTCTTGCTCGCAGGCCGGTTTACCTTACTGGAGCAAGAGCCATTGGATGAAATGCTCCCTCTGTGTCTGAACAAAAATGTGTCAGTGATCATTGGCGGTCCCTACAACTCGGGATTGTTGGCGAATGCCGATCGAAGGCGTGCCACCTACGACTACAAACCAGCTCCTGATGATCTTTGGGAAAAAGCGCAACGAATTCGAGAGGTTTGCATGTCTCATGAAATCGACATGCGTGTGGCTGCACTGCAGTATCCCTTGCGCCACCGAGCAGTCGCATCCGTAATTCCGGGGATGTGGTCGCTGAACGAAGTAGAGATGAATCTCAAATTCATACAGAGCGACATTCCCGATAGCCTTTGGTCAGACTTGGCTCAAGCGGGACTCTCGCGAAGCTGGTGAAACTAGGGCTCATTTCGAATGTGGGACGTAGAGTCTTAGGCTTCCGTTCTCTATTCGAGCGAGAGACACTAGGGTCCTCTCACGCATGCCACTTGGCCCGTTAGGTTTCCTCGCTCGATGATCGGGTTAACAACTGTCTTTGAACAAGACATTTGGTACAAAGCATCACCCGTAGCTCTTCTGTTTTTCGTCGGAAAAACGATTCGTAAGGGATTTGAGCAATTCAAGAGTCTTGTGCTGCCCAATTCCTTTGTACTTGCTTGGTTTCTATCGCAACGAAACTGGCTGCTGATAGGAATTCTTGTCGGAATTTGGGTGATCCTGATTTTTGCGGTCGCCTTTGTACGATATTGGAGATTTAGATTCAAGCTTACGCCCAACAGCATTTCTGTACGGGAAGGCGTTCTTAAGGAACGACAACTGGATCTCGAGTTTGAACGAATACGAGCGGTGAACTACAAGCGCGGACTCGTAGATCGAGTATTGGGTCTTACTGGAATTAGCTTCGACACGGCGGGAAGTGGAGAAGCCGAGGCAACCATTCCAGCGGTTTCGATGAAATTTGCTGAGTCCCTCAGGGCCAGTATTGAAGAAAAACGAACCGAATTATTGGAACCCGAGTTATCGCAAGATTGGGCTTTTGGTGAAAAGGAGAACCTTCTCATCCCAACTTTCGAATGGCCTGAAATGCTTCGAATTGGTTTTAGTTCGGGAAATTTCTTGTTCGTCGCAACGTTTATTGGGGCAATCTCTGCATTTGCGGGGCAATATTCGAGCGCTTTCACAGAGTCCGACAGTGCCAATCAAACTAATCTCCTTGCAAGAGCTGTCATGTGGATTGTGACCCACGGACACGAGCTTCATGCCGGAGTGATTCCCGGCATTCATAGAACTTTTTCAATCGCCTTAATTTTTGTGGAATTGGTTCTCCTTCTCGTCGTCTTGACCATGATTTTCAATCTAGTGTCTGCTATTTTTCAGTGGTATAGATTCAGTCTGTTCCGCGAAAACGACACACTCAAGTCGGTGGCAGGACTGACTACCGTTAGAGAGACTCGTCTCACACTTCCAAAAATTCAATCAGTGGTCATTAGCGAGAACCTTAGAAGCCATTGGTTTTCATTTTTCAAGCTCACTGCGAGGCAATCACATAGCCAACAGGAACACACTCTCGTCGTGCCTCTAGCTTCGTCCGACAGGAGTTCGGAGTTGTGCCAGCTGATGTTCAAGGACGCAACGACGGGATTGCGTTTTGATCCGAGAGCTCCTGAATTTATTCGGATTTCTCCCGCATATTTTTGGGTAGACTTTTTCAAGGTAGGTGTAGTCCCGAGCTTGTTTGCCATTGGGGTTGCAATGCTCTTGTTCTATAGCGTTTGGTGGATTCTGATTCTTGTTTGGCCACTGCTCGTTGCCTTGGTTCAGTTCCTGAAGTGGAGAAAGGCTGGGTACATGTATAACGAAACCGCCATTGTGCATCGAAAGGGGCTATTGACTTACACATTGGTCACATTGCCATTCTCGAAAATCCAGTCTGTGAGCGTTGAACAGAACATCGTTCAGCAATGGACTCAACGTGCCACTCTAGAAATCAGGAATTCCACCCAATCGATTGGGATCCCGTACATAGACATTAATCTAGCTTGTGATTTTCGAGATTTCTTGCTCTACAGCATCGAGTCCGCAAAGGAAGAATGGCAATGAACATCCTGTTCAAGAATCCAACTGTTCCATTGGACACGTTGCCAACTGTCGCCGATATTCCGTGGACAGCTGTGGAATTCCGCTACAGGAACATGGTTTTGCTACGCAATCTTTTTGTGTCCTTGATACTAATACCCATGGGCATTGGGCTGTTTTTCATTTTTCAGCTTGTTGATCAAGCCGGACACGCAGGAGAGGATTTTCAAAGAATCGCGCGGTACCTTGTGGGCGGAGGTGCAAGTTTGTTGATTGCGTACTTGCTATTTCAATGGTATGTCATGCCTTTCTTGGAAGTTCCAAGAATGAAGTATGCGGTTCGTCTCCAAGACATTAACTACCGTCGAGGTGTGTTTAGTACCAAGACGACAAGTGCACCCTTTAGAAGGATGCAGCATGCAGAAACCAATCGAGGTCCATTGGAGCGCATGTTTGACCTCGCTTCTCTCTCGATCTTCACTGCTGCTGGTCTTGCACTTCAGATCCGTGGATTGAGCCCCGAAACAGCAGAGACCCTTAGAGATCATGTTTTGAAAAAGATTTCCGAATATCAACAGCTTGATGCCAATAATGATGTCGAAGACTCGACCGGACTCTAGTAAGCTCCTTTGCCATGGCTTCGCCACCTAAGACCTGCCTAACCTCCAAAGTTCGCGAAGAGAAAAAGCTCGATAAACCGTGAATCAAGATGCCGAGGCGGGCCCCAAAAGCTCTCAAACCCGCAACCCCTTGATTTGGGACTGGCCGCTACGTATCTGGCATTGGCTTATCGCTATCTGCGCATTCACCGCATTGCTTACCGGTCTGTTCCAGGATTGGAATGCGATGACGATTCACCGATGGGCCGGCATCGCAGTAGTGGCGTTGTTGGGATTTCGACTTCTATGGGGTATATGGGGCGGTACATACTCCCGATTTAGACACTATTGGACTACACCTAAACAAGTCATCTCTCACTTTCGTGGTAATCTGGAACCACAGCCACATACGCCTCCCGGCATTGCCCTTGCCATTTGCATGATGATCGCTATTGGCGTTCAGTCGGTGGCTGGTCTGTTTACAACCGACGATGTCTTTATCGAAGGTCCCTTCGTCCGCCACGTACCTGATGAAGTTGTGGAGGTTGCATCAGACTTACATCACCAGGTTTGGTGGGTAGTAATCTCGCTCGTCGCAATCCATCTGGTTGCCCATGCCATTTACGGTGGAATACTGCGTAGCTCGATTCCGTTGTCCATGTTTACCGGTCGCAAGCCAGTCACAGCTGAGCCAACAGAGTACTCTCTAGTTAGAGCTCTCTTTACGTTTGGTATCGCAATTGCCGGGTTCTATGTAATCCTACAGTACTTGAGGTAGAGTCGCTTTGGCTGCTTACCTCGCGCCTAGCATCCCAATAGAAGTCGGTTGAGCCAAAGCCCCGACGAGAGTTGGCTTACTCTCGATACTTGTTGTGGCACCCGCGACAAGCCATTCCTACTTCCCGAACCGCAGAACCAATATCGCTCTCCGACCCGTCGTCATCGACCGTTTCCTTCAAATCAGCAGTAGCGGTTTTGAACGCTTCTACAGCCTTTTTGAACTCATCGGGTTCCTCCCAGATCTTGTCTAGCGCTTCTCCACCTTCTGATCCATCAGGAAAAAGAGAGCCCATGATCTCGCCATAGTCGGCAAGCGCGTCGGCATGCATGGAGATGTGGGAGTCGAAAGGCACTTCCCCGCGAACGATCTTCAACAAGGATTGAAAGTGTCCACCGATGGCTTCCATCGACTCATGCCGGTAATCGGCGATCTCTTCGGTTGCAACCAAACTGGTTACAACAAGAACAATGATTGCTGCATGCACAAGCTTTCTCGGTCTTCTGTTCATGGTTCTCACGCAAACTAGAGGTTTCTGTGAGAATTATAGATTCGGTGCATGACCTGCCTTGTTTCAGGTCGGTTGGCGGAAACCTCGTACGTGACTACGTCGAGACAGCTTGTGCTTGTTGTGCAGACATCAGCTCAGTCACGGTTACCTGGTCCTGTGCAAACTGAAGAGCCAAGTCCACCAAATGTCGATGGTGAGTGAAGAACAGGATCTGACATTTCCTTGAGAGTTCCAGAAGAACTTCTAGACCGGCGGTTGCGCGTTCGTCATCGAAATTAATGAATAAATCGTCGGCGACGAATGGAATGGATGCATCAGACCCCTTTATGTGTTCCTCTAGCGCCGCAACGCGCAGCGCCAAGTAGAGCTGATCGAGGCTACCTTCGCTCAAACCAGGTAAACGAACTTCGTCCTTGTTATTGCGGTAGGCAACTAAAGCAGGCTTATTGCCTTCCATTTGCACTTCGATCTGAGCAAAGGACCCAAGAGTCAACAAATTGAAAATCTCGCTCGCACGTTTCAATAGCGGGCCCTGGCGCTCTTTGCGAAAACGCTCAATCGCCCATTCCAAGACCACAGCAGATGCTCGAATTGGAATGTATTTTTCGATGGCATCTCTCATTTCAGCCAACGCGCATTCCTTATCGAATTCGGCATGCGCAGCTTCGTCGGATCCTCTAATCTCATCGAGTTGCATCTTTGCTTCGGTTCGTTTCGGCAGCAGCTCCTTCTCTTGTTCACGCCACTCGTTGAGCTGAGTCTCAAGCCTGGACTCTTCAGACCGAGCAGAGTCTAGATCCTGCACCGAATCGCATTCCTTCTTGAGTTCGAGAATTGATAGTCCATCTCCGTCGGACCTCAGTTCTTTCTCCAATTCCGACTGTTCTCCGCGAAGACTTCGCAAGTCATCGGACTTTTGTATGCATGTACGCAAAGTCTCCACATCCGACGCTCCCACTATCGAGCGCATTTGATCGATACTCGTGGTAAGTGCACGATGCTCCTGAGTGAGTTCCCTCTTTTGAGCTTCTTCATCACTGAGTTGCTTGGTGAGCCCTTCCCGGCGCGTCTTAACTCGGAGAGAACTGTCGAGACGTTTCTTTAACTGCCGAACGATGTCTTCTGCATCGGACCCGACGAGATCGGGATACTCTTGTAGAACCTTGGTTTTAACTCGATCTTCGAATTCATCAATTTCGGCCTTGAGAGAACCAATCTGACTTTCTTTCAAGTCGACAATTTTGGTTTCTACCTCTCGTAACTCATCAAAAAAGTCCAACTTTTCAGCCACTTGTTGCGGACTTTCAGACCCAGACAGGTTGATGTGCCTCAAGGCATCCGACCACTCAGACATCCACTCTTGGGATTCTTGCTGAATAGCTTCCAAGTCCCCGTGCTTGTCTTTGACATCAGCTTTCGCCACTTTCAAGTTGTCCGAAACGTTCTTTCGGTTTGAGTTAGCCACCTGAATCTGGTTCACAGTTTCACGCGAAAATGCCAAGGCTTCGGCCAAAGTATCGAACTCTACTAGCTCGATCTCTTTAGAGAGATCGCCTAGTACCCCGTGTAATCGCTCTCGAGCCTGTTCTTCAAGTTCCGTCAACTGCTTTACTTCTGCTCGTATTTCGGTTTCCTTTCGCATCGCGGAAATCAAAGATTCTCGTGTCTCCCACCATGTGTACATGGTTTCTGGGTCTGCAACCTCAAATGGAACGTTTGCCCAAAGTGACTCCCATCGACTTTGATACTTCTGGTATTCGTTCTCGATTTCGCTCGCCTTATCTCGGAGATCACGAAGATCTCGTTCTGATTGATCACGAGTCCTGAGTAATTCCGCATGAAGAGCTTCAGCTTCCGCATTGACAAATCGCTTGTCTGCGAGCGCATCGGACTCTTCGACTTTGTCTTCAAATTCAACGGCTCGATTCGTGAAATCCTGCAAGTCGCCCGAAGACGAAAGCACGCTATCGGAATCGGCAAGAAGGTCAGCCTTCAACGACTCCCACAACTCATCGCGTTCACTTCGTAACGCTTTCAAGTTTTCCTCAGATATCAGCTCTTCGTCCTTGAGAAAACTATCGATCTTCTCTCCGATAGCTCTTGATTCCCGAACAGCATCTCCTATCTTGCCTCTTTGAGCAACTTGCTCCTTTTCGAAAGCGCGACTTTCATCGCGCATGTTCAAAATCACTTCCCGTGACGGAATGGCGAGCGATTCCAAGTCAGTTTCCTCCGGAACGGCGGGAGCAAGCGTTCGTCGAGTTCTCTCAGTATCACGCGTATGGACTTCAAGCTGTCGCTGCAGCTGAGGAAGATTGGCTATGGAATCCAGTTCTTTCTGACTGGTCTCAACAGCTGCATTCAATAAATCGACATCGACTATTGGTCCAAGAGATTTCAGCTCTTCTTCAAGCCTTTCTCGAATTCGGGTTGTGTCTCTCAGAAGGTCCTCGACACCCGTTTCCTTAGCGTCCAACATACCTTTCCGTCCGATCAACTCTCGAATTCGACGGCTGTATCCCCGCGACGGAATTCGTCCTGCTATATCGGCCTGATTAAGTGATGCCAATCCTAACCGTTCAGACAGCACTTGAAATTTGGTTAGTTGGGTGCCCAGTTCTTTCTCTCGTTCAGGCAGGTCAAGTTTCGATTTGGAAATTTGGACGCAACTTACATTAAGCTTTTCAATATCAACTTCGTCCTCGATTGCTTTCTCATCAAGCTGCAAGGCTTCCCGTTCAGTCTTCAACTGACCAATGCGTTGCTCAATTCCCTCGATCCGTGCAGTTAGAATTTGGTCCTTGGACACGAGACCATTTAGCTTCTCCATTGAGTCCTCGGGAAGTTCCATAACTGCCCCCAACTCAGAAATTTGCTGATCGGTCTCGAAGTAGTGCGAAACTTTTTGTTTGAGCCTTCTAATCCGCAAGAGCTTGCGCTGTCTAGGCTCTAGTGCTCGAATTTCCTCCCGTACGGACTCTAGCTGACTCTCTACATCTTCAAGTGCTCGTTGACGATTCTCCCAATCGCGTGCCAATACTGAACGTTCAGCCACCATCTTGGAGGCCGCGTCGAAGCGTTCTTTAGCTTGGTAATAGATTCGATTCTTGCTCTTGTTGGGCGACCACTGTTCCGCAGCCTCTGCCTTCCACAAATCCAACGTCGACTGCAAGTCAACGAGTCCGGCAGTAGCGGCAAATAGTGCTTTGCCCACGTCGTCTTCCGCATCCAGCATGGCCTGGCCACCGCGATGGAGCCGTTCATGATCCAAGCTGAACATTCGGGAGAAAGTATCTCGGTTTATGTGATGTAGTAGCGCTAGTAGCACACCGTCGCCGTCGGTTATGGCTTCGTTCGTATTGGGGTCTCGTAGAGTGTTAACTCGGCCTTTGCGACGTATGGCTTCAAATTCATCGTCTTTCGTTTGGATCTGAGCACCAACTTGCATGTTGGTAGACCCGTGTCGAAAGCTATAGGCTGACCTGGAGGGAATACCAAATAGGAAGTCTTCCAAAGCCAATCGTGCCGAGGACTTTCCTGCCTCGTTTGGGCCGTAGACTAGCTGAAAGTCACTACCGCTAGCAGATTTGGGAAACTCGAGAATCTCGTCGGAGAAATGTCCATATCGGATCAAATTGAGATTGTTAATTCGCATTCTGTTCGCCTCTATTAATCTCAAACATTACGCGATTAGCGGTCTGTGTCAGTAGTTCTTCAATCTTGCCGTTAACGAGCAAGTGGGTATAGCTCCTTTCGTTGTCTTCAAGGTCAGTTTTCAGTTCACTCTGTAGTTTTCCCGACAGTCTTGCGAACTCGTCCTGCAGATGTTCTGCTAGTTCCGAGTCTCCGACCGCCCCAACAAGCATGGCCTGTAGTTCTCCCATGGCTTCATCCACAGTTATTTCCTGTGCTACTGTTGCTGGAGGTGTAGTTGCGACCTCGACTCTCTCTATCCAGAGCGAATCTCTCCCAATATCCAAAGACAAGGCTTGAACATCGCGGGTGAGTCCTTCGTTTCCTGAAACGAACGACCCATGTAAGGGAGTCGTTCCGGTGAGTCGAATGCGCACGGCGTTAGTGTGTTCTCCTTCATTGTCTTTCTGGAATTCGCCTACTTTCTGTTGTATGGCTGTCATGACGTCGACTAATTCAGTGAACTCTTCGACCCACACATCGAGTCGATGCCAACGAACGACATCACACTCCCACTCTTCGATATCCACCACTCGACCTTCTTCGACTGTGACGAGAGAAGCGCTGCGAGGTCCATCCTCGTTGATGTGCCGTCCTTGCAGATTGCCTGGAAAGACAACATGTGGATATTCATTTAGTATCTGGCGAGTGTGTACGTGTCCAAGAGCCCAGTAGTCGTATCCTGCATTGACAAGTTGCTCTTCAGTGCAGGGAGCGTAGTTAGCGTGACCGCCAATTCCGCCCAATCCGGTGTGTAAGACACCAATGTTAAACATTCCATCTTTAGGGGACGGATACTCTTGAACCATGTTCTCTTGTACATCACGTCTGGGATAGCTACGGCCATGCAATACGACATTAAGATCGTCAATCCGGTGTGATTCGACGGTTTTATGTGAGAACTCGTAAACATTTTCAGGAAGGCGCAACCGCTTCGTAATTTGACTTTGTGCGTCGTGATTACCATACAGGACATAAGCACTTATCTCTGCCTGCCGTAGTCTCGCCATCTCATTTACAAAGAAGAATCCGGTGTTGTAGTCCTTCCAGTCTCCATCAAACAAGTCTCCTGCAATAATTAAAAAGTCCGGCCGAGCATCAATCGTCTTGCTGATCAATTCTCTGAACGCATCGCGAGTTGCTGTTCTAAGGCGGTCTACAGCCACTCCCTCGTACTTGGTCAGACCTCTCATCGGGCTGTCGAGGTGAATGTCTGCTGTATGGACAAATTGGAATCTTGACGTAGATAGATCTTTCAAATTTCTATTTCAACCTCACTCTCGTCGCTAATTGAGGCATGAGCGCAAGAAGAAGACTTCAATATGGCAAATGAGTGTCTTCTAACATTACGGAACTCAGTCTCGTAACGGCATCGATTATTGCCTAATATTCTTGAGGCCACAGCGCGTTGAATGATAATGAAGCACTGTCGGCCACTCGCGCCTATGTTACCAAAAACACGCTGTACAAACAATCATGCTTTGAACGATGCCTGTGGGCTGATCCTGTACACCCTTACGGGATTCTGTCGACGAGCCGAATGAGGAATCTGTCTCTTCAAGATTTTCAATGCACGAATCAGTCGCGACACTTTCATTGCTGTTGTCATTTGGTTTTACGAATGCAATGATGCTGCAAATCACCACAACCACAAAACCCTACAGGACCGCAGGCATGACAATTCTTCGATCATGAATCATGTCAGCCACAGTGTCTTCGGGTCAAGATCAAGACTTACGGAGTTGCCTGCCTAAACGAACACCACACTCATGAGACTCAGCAGCAATTTACCCAGTAATCATGAAGACTCAGTCGAATATTTTTTCACACAACCCCTCAAAGTGACGGACTCTCGGCTCGAGGGCAGCAACGGTATCTCTCCAAAAGTTTCGTTCAGTTAGATCGACATTCAAATGCGTTTGTGCTAATTGCTCCGCGCTTACTCGGCCTGTGTCGCGCAGCAATCCGGTGTAGCGTGCAAAGAAATTTCCGTCCATTTGATCGCGCCGCTGGTAGACGCTTTGACTGAACAGATAGCCAAACAGGTAGGGGAAGTTGTAGAAGCTAGTTCCAGATATATGGAAATGCAATTTGTTGATCCAGAATAGATCGTCAGGTTCCGACAGTGAGTCTCCATACCAATCGTTCCAAGCGTTGGCCATTAGAGATCTCAACTCGCTAGGGAGCAATGGTTTCTGCTGACGCGCTTCGTAGAAGTTTTTTTCGAATTCGAATCGAGTCGGAATGTTCAGTAAGAAAGATGTGATAGCAGAGAGTTCCTCCCACGCTACCGCTAATTCAGTTTGTGGACTCTCCGCTTTGTTCAAGAGTGCGTCTCGAACCAGGGTCTCGCCGAACGTACTGGCTGTCTCGGCCAACGACATCCCGTAGGACCTTTGCGAATCTGGTAGGTCTTTCATCGCCCAGTGATGAAACGCATGACCAAGTTCGTGGGCCAGTATCGTTATGTCGGTCATAGACCCCGAATACGTCATGTAGACTCGCGGTGTTCTGCTCTTGGGGAACGACGTGCAATAGGCACCCGGACGCTTGCTGCTGCCCACTGTTCCCTCTATCCATTGATTCTTTGCCATCATTCGTACAAATTCACCCATCGAGGCGTCAACTTGCCCATAGGCGTTGGCAACGATTTCCAGACCTTCATCAAAGGGAATCGATGCGTCTTGATTCGGCAGTTCGGGTGCGGGTGCACGTTGGTCCCAAGGACCGATTCTTTGCTTTCCGTAGGCTCGAGCGAGCGCTTTCGCGGCACGGCGCGACAGTTCTCTCGACTCTCGTGCAACATCAATGACTGCGTCGAGTGTCTCACGCTTGATATGGCTTGAATGAGCGGGTGCATCCAAGAAGTGCACGGCCTTTCCATTTGAACGCCGCTTGCACATTTCCAAGCGCCAGCCAGCCAGTGCATTGATGGAGGCGGCACAGGTTTCCTCATGATCCGACCATGCTCGATTAATTGCTCGCCAAGCATCTTCCCGTGTTCGATCATCGGTCGACTGCATTAGCGAGGCAGCCTCAGCTATCCCCACCTCTCGCTGATCGTTGCCGTCCAATACTTGGCACTTCAACTGTCCAGACAGGCGGTCGTAGAGCCTGCTCCAAGCGTGGATCCCGCTCTGTCCCAGCGCACTTACGAGATTCTCCTCGTCAAGGCTAAGCAGTTCGTGCCGGCGAGCCCTTGTATGACGAACCTGAAATTCCGAAGCAGAGGCTCGTTCGTCATCCAAGTACTCATCAATCACATCGTCAGTCACCAAGTTCAGGAACTGGGACAGTGGTTGCATCAGCTCGGAGAACTTGACTCGATACTCAATGAGACTTCCTTCAAGAGTCTTGGCAATATCGTCGTTTCCGTCGACGGAGAGCAAACAGTTAGCAAACGTCGATGGGTTGCCCAGAAATTTGGAGGCTTTTTCCGAGAGATCATGGACGTTGCGAGCAGCTTCTATCGCCGCGGAACGTTCAGAACTGCTCATGCTCTCTATCCGATCGATCACAGCGAGAATCGCCTTGTTTTCTTCAGCAACACGATCCAAGATGGATGTGAATTCCTTGAGGTCGGCTTCAATTTGTGAATCAGTCGGTGAGGAGTATTCCTGGGACAAATCCCATGATGGACCTGTGAGTTGCTTCATAGCAGTTTTCCGAATAAAGTGGGCACGTGATTGGTGTCTAGTGGCTGAAACGAGACATGCCGTCGATTGTATTGATTAGATTGTCCGTTTGGGACTCAATCAGTGTTCCCTAGGTGCGATGAATGGAGAGAGTTCACAAAAGAATTAGAGGATCGAGCGTTGAGTTTCATAGCTCAACGAGACATGATCGTCCTCGCGTCCAGAGTGGCACATTTCTGGACAAAAAACCGGTACAGAGTCTAGCTAGATGTCAGAAGCCGATTTCTCCACACTGTCGGTTGATCTCGTCGATGATCTCGCACACTCGAATGGATTCAGCACGCGTGAATTGGGGCATTTCCTTGAGTCCCGCAGCCATGCATCGGTGCACGGCTTGCGCTTGGTACAGGAATCCATGCTGATTTCCTCCACTCCAAGTCCATCCCTTGTAGCGTATCAACCGTTCTCCGTTCCATCGGGCACCGGGAGGTTGCCCTCGAGTGATCGGCGCGGGCGTTGGCATTGGATATTCAAAGCGCTCTACATGATTGAAAGGACCTGCGCTTGGGTTCCTGTCCTGATTCCAGTGAGTTTCCAACCAATCACCAGTCCACCCTTTGGATGGATCTAGTTCCAACGTGGGTTTTCCTTCTTGCTTGCGCGTTCCGTGTCGTGTTGGACGACCCGTTCGCACAGTCAGGGCTGAAGGATGGTGAGACGGTGTCTCGATTGTAAGGCGACCCTTGGTTCCAACAAATTGGGATTCTTCAACAAACCGTCCCGACGGAAATGTAATCACTGCAATGCCTCTCTGCTGCGAGTACTGCAATATCGAAGCACTGGGCGGCGCGCCGTGAGCAGAAGGAATGCCGTTTGCATATGGTTGACCACGTGATTTTCTACCCGCAGCCACGATTGTTGGCATTTCTTCCGCTCCAAATCCCATGATCGCCGGGTTCAATGCATATACCCGATCTGGATAGTCGGCTTGCACCACTTGCAAATCGCCAATGTCTCCTCTTTCCAAAATTGCCCGTGCATGTTCCACCGCAGGAAAGAACCTCAACCACATGCCCTCTTGACAGAAAGTACCCGCTTCGTCCGCTGCTGCGTAGACCTCCTTGGCTTGGTCCGCCGTGTCGGTGAACGGCTTCTCGCACAATATGTGCTTTCCTGCTCTTATTGCCGTCATCAGGTCGCGATAATGGTCCCAGGTCTTCGATGCGATGTAGACGATGTCCACATCGGGATCTTCACAAAGTTCTTGGTAGGAACCATAGGCGGTAGAGATGCCGTGCGCTTCCGCGTATAGTTCAGCACGACGCTTGTCTCGAGCCGCAACAGCAGTCACACTCGCACCTGGAACTTCCTGAAGAGACTTGATCCAGTCCGATGCAATTGCGGATGCGCTAATGATTCCCCATCTTAATGAATGTCGTATCCCTTCCTCTTCAGTGAGTCCTTGCCGAATATCCATAGGAGTGTTCATCGGCCATCCGTCAATAAAGGTCGAATCGTCCATGTGGCTGTCGTTCATATCCATTCTCTCGCTCTTAGTGGTTTGAACCCTTCTGCGGTCACTAGGATACGAAAGACCACGTCCGAACTACTTCCAATCCTTTGTGGTCTGCTTGTCAGGGTTCAATCAAAAATCTTGGAATACGGGTGGCAATACGTCGGAGTCGCCTTCCTCAAGTGCTTTCCTATGTTCGTTAGTGAGGTGTCGCCTTACGTCTAAAACCTGCTCGTCGGACAAGCTTCCTCGATAACGACTATCGTCCAAAAGCATGAAGGACACCTTGGACTTGAGCTCCTCTGGCGCAAAACGGTCCATTGAATTGAGTAGTTCCCCGAGATCAGACTCCGCCCAAGCTGCGGCCAATGCGATGTGAAAGTTTTGAATGTCAAATTCGGCAATCTGTTCGGCTAGGCTAAATGCCCGATCAATCTCTTCGTCTTCTATCAACTTTCCTGCTATTTCTTTGAAAGCAGCAAACCTCGTTCGACCTTCGTGTAGCTGTGGCAGTAGATCAATTGCCAATTCCAAGTTTGACTTCGCAAGGGCGGAAATGACCTCCAACTCAATCTCCTCCTTTGTCCCATTAAGCCCCAAATCACTCTCGTACCCTTCAATAGCTTGAGCAAGCACCGTGGTCATTGCAAGCAGAGGATCGGCATCTACCAACAGACGACCCATGATTGAAAACAGCAACGTGGACCTAATCTCTTCGATACCAGGGTCATCGAGAATCCACTCAAGAGCGGCATTGAGATCGCGCCTTGACCACGCACTCGCCACACTCTTTGCGCTCGACGTCTTTAGCGGGCTTGATTCCATAGCTGCTACAAACTGAGCCGCTTCTTCAGGGAATTCTCTAGTCAGCGCGCTTACTGCTATCTTGGACACTGTCTCTTGAAGGTCGGCAGGAAGAGAGTCCAGACTCTCCAACATCTCTCTTGGCCTGCTTTGCGCCCAAGCCCCCACTACCGCATCGGCTGCAGCGTTGCGCACCTCCTCCCTCTCAATTCCAGCTATGGTTTCCAAAGCGGCACGAGGGTCAGATTCTGCCCAAATACCTCCCAACTTCCTAACAATCGAGTTATGTAGGTCACTCTCGATAGTCAACGCAAAATTGAATGCGCCCTCGGGGTCTGATTGAGCAATCTGTTCAAGGAGGCTATGGATTACGGGTCGTTTGGATTTAGTATCGGCAAGTGACTGGTAGATTCGATCAAGCACACTCAAACCGCTCTTTTCAATCCACACCGTTCCTATTCGAGCAACGATCTCTGTGTTTTCCGCGCCCTCTAGCAAGTGGATGGCCCATTCGTTCCATGCTTTCTCGGGTTCTGTAATCGCCTCCTCAATTCTTCTCTGTGCAATAGCTGAAATCGCAACCTTTTCGTTGCCAAGGTCCAGGGCAATAGCCCTAAGCGTACTCTCGGGAAGATCCATCCGTGTATTCACGATTGCATTCAACGCAAGTCCCTTGGGCATGGGGTCGAGTGTCCGAGCACGCGAAACGGCCTCATTTATATTGGAGTGCGCCCACTCACGAAAGACGTTCGTTACTGCCCGCATGTAGTCGTAACCGGTATACATCCCTAGAACACGCGTCAACGCACGACTTGGATTTTGGTGAGCCAGTCGCTGGATTATTGGGAATTGAAGCTCGTATCTGTGAGTGTCAGGGAAGACGGCCTGAGATCGTGCTAGTAGGTCAACTACTTGGGCTTCATCCAGTTCCGACAGGAATATATGCAATGCCAACTGTTGCTCCGACAGGCTCTTGATTCTCAAGATGTCCTCTAGACTGCGTACAGTTGAACTTGTCGATACCGAAACGCTTGAGATATCAGCGGGTGAACTTTGCTCATGAGTAATGGGCTCATTCTCAGTGGAAGAGGATGGAGTGGCAGCCTCCGCCGACTGACCGTGGTTCCCTGTAGCGGCTAACAGCCAATAATCCGTACTAGAACACCCCATACCAAGCAGACAAGCGATTGCGATCAGCACACAGGAGTGGTTGGGAAATTGATTGAATCGCATCAGTTAGATCGTTCGGATGTGTCGACTCTAAGTTCTATTCTCGAGCTCTTGTCAGCAAATTCTCATTGCGGAGTTGTAGCCCTTCACTCCACCTTCGCCAAAAGTGTCAGAATCACGAGAATTGCCCACCTTCTCTCGATCGTGTCTTCAATAACCGAGAAATCGAGGCTCCCGGAAGATGATCGGCAACACTTCGGAATCACCTTCCTCAAGTGCTTTCGCCTGTTCGTCGGAGAGGTACTTCTTTGCCTTCTCAACCTGCTCGTCTGACAAGCTCTTCTGATAACGATCATTGGCTATTAGCATGAGAGCCATCTGCGATCTGGCCTCGTCTGACGGAAAACGGTCGATTGAATCGAGCGCAGCCACCGGATCGGTTAACACCCATTGGGTGAACAACCCAAGGTAGAAACTCTCCCGATCGGTATCCGGAACCTGTTGGGCCATGTCGAAGGCTGTCTCAATCTCATCGTTCTCTATTAGCGAATAGGCTACCCTTGTGGTTGCAAAGATCTTGGTCGGACCATCGCGTACCTGTGGTAGTAGCTCAATGGCCTTGTCCAAGTTCCAAGAAGCAAGCGTCGAAATGACGTCAAATTCCAACCCCATACTTAATGCTCCGAATCCTGTACCGTTCTCATCTATAGGTTGGTCCAGTGCAGTGCTCATTGCAAGCTCAGGGTCGTACTTTGCGAGGTCATCCATGATTGAAGACAATAGTTCGGACCTAATGTCTTGGAATCCAGGCTCATCCAGAATCCATTCAAGAGCGCTCCAAGGATCACCCTGATTAGACCAGAAACTTGCAATGATTCGAGCGCTTGTCGTCTTTAAGGAGCTTGGTTCCATGGCTACTACAAAGTGCGCGGTTTCTTCACGAGATTCTCTCAGCATCGCATTGATTGCCGCCGTTAACGCTTTCTCTTGAAATTCGGCAGGCAGACCATCAAGAGCTTCAAACATTTCCTTTGGTCTGTTTTGGGCCCAGGAATTGACTAACGAATCGGCTACAGCGTTGCGCAACGACTCTCTCTCAATTCCAGACACAGCCGTCAAGGCAGACCGAGGGTCGGAGTTTGCCCAATTATCTGCCAAGTCCCTAAGAATCGAGTCGTTGGGGTCACTCTCGATAGTCAGCGCAAAATTGAACGCACCCTCGGGGTCCATATGAGCAATCTGTTCAAGGACACTACGGATTATGCTTTGTCTAGTTTCTGAATCAGTCAGCGACTGGTAGATTTGATCGAGCACTCCCAAACCGCTCTCATTGACCCAAGCCATCCCAATTCGAGCAATAGTTTCCGAATTCGCCGCGTCTCCTTGCAAAGGGACAGCCCCTTCGTTCCATGCCTTTTCGGGATCTCTAATCGCCTCCTTAGCTTTTCGTTGTGCAATAGCTGAAACCGCAATCTGTTCATTGCCAAGGTCTAGGGCAATAGCCCGAAGCGTGCTCTCAGCTAGGTCCGCCCGTGTATGCACGATTGCGCTCAATGCAAGACCCTTGGGGATTTGGTCGAGTGTTCGAGCATGCGAAACGGCCTCATTTAGGTTGGAGTGTGCCCACTCACGAAAGACGTTCGATACCGCTTGCATGTATTCGTGATCCGAAAACATTTCCAAGACCCGTGACAACGCGCGATTAGGGTTTTGGCTAGCCAGCCGTTGAACGATTGCGATTTGAAGCTCGTTTCTGTGATCTTCGGGGAAAACGTCCTGAGTTTGTGTAAGTAGGTCATCTACTTCCGCTTCATCCAGTTCCGAAAGGAAAATGTGCAACGCTAGTTGTTGCTCAAACAGGCTCTTGATTCTTAAGATGTCCTCTAGACTGCGTACAGTTGCAATCGAGGGTTCCGAGACGTTTGACGCTTCGGCGGGTGACCTTGGGTCATCAGTACTGAGTTCGCTCGCGGTGGGAGAGGATGGAGCAACACTATCGGCTAGTTTGTCATTGCTCTCAGCGGCTAAGAACAGCCAGTAAGCTTCGCAAGAACTTCCGACGCCAATTAGAAAACCGACGGCTAATAGTGCCGCAAAACGATCCTTGGATCTAGTGGACTTCATGAGACCGCCCGTTATGCCAACGTACTTACCCAGCAATCAAAAGTCTTGGAAAAGGAACTGCAACGCTTCGGGGTCACCTCCCTCGAGCGCTTTCGCATGCTCGTCCGTAAGGTGCTTCTTAGCTTCCTCAATTTGTTCGTCCGACAAGGTCGTGGTAAATTGATTGGTCGTTACCATTAGAGCAGCCGCTCGCGACCGGTCCTCCTCTGACGGAAAACGGTCCATTGACTTGAGCATACCTTCGGGATCAGTCATTGCCCAAGAACTGGCTATAGCCTGATAGACTTTCTTTCTGTCAGATTCCTGAACCTGTTGGACCATGTTGAAGGCCTTATCAACCTCCTCGTTCATTAGCAAGGTTTGAACTACTGTTTGGTACGAAATCAGCTTCGTTAGTCCTCCGCGTACCTGAGCTAGTAGCTCAATGGCTTTGTCCACGTCTGAATGAGCAAACGACGAAATGACTTGGAGCTCCATCCCCACCCCTTCACGGCCAAACATTCCAAATCCGGACTCGCTCTTATCGATAGGTTGTGCCAGCGCTGTGCTCATTGCAAGCTCGAGATCGACTCTGGCTAGCCGATGGATTATTGAGGACAGTAGCTCGGACTTAATCTCTTCGACACTCGGCTCATTGAGAATCCAATCGAGAGCGGCCTTGTGATCGCGATCAAACCAAATACTAACAACACTGTATGCACCTGTGTTCTTAACGGAACCTGGTTCCATAGCAGCTACTAATTCAGCACCTTCTTCGGGGGATTCACTAGCTATCTCTCTCAGGGCCGCTGAAGACGCGGTCTCCTGAAGATCGGGAGGTAGAGCATCGATGCCATCCAACACCTCCCTTGGTTCGTTATACGCCCAGGTTCTAACCACCGACTCGGTCACTGCTTTGCGCACAGACGCTCTCTCGATTCCAATCGCTGCTGCTAGAGCAGCACGAGGGTCAGAGATTGCCCATGTATCTGCAATGTCGCTAACAATGAAGTGGTATGGATCATTCTCGATTGTCAGTGCGTAGTTGAAAGCACCTTCAGGATCGTCTTCCGCAACCTCCTCGAGGACGCGACCAATCACTTCGTCTCTGGTTTCTGTATTGGTCAGCGAGTGATAGACGCGATCCAGCACACCCAATCCACTCTTCTCAACCCATGCCGTCGCAACTCGGGTAATAGTCCTATAGCTCGCCGGGTCGTCCTGCAAGTCAATGGCCAGTTCGTTCCAAACAGTCTCTGGGTCGGCGATTGCCTCGTCAATTTTTCGTTGTGCGATAGCTGAAGTCGCAATCTGCTCATTGTCAAGGTCTCGGGCAATCGCTCGGATCGTGTCATCGGAAAGGTCCGTCCGTTCTTCCACGATCGCGCTCAAAGCATCTCGCTTGTAGTGCAGTTCCAGTTTCCCAGCATGCGAAATGGCCTCATCAAGGTTGGAATGCGCCCAATCCTTATAGATGCTCGTTACAAGACCCCTACGGCTGTTGCTGAAATCCATTTCCAGGACAAGGGTCAACGCTCGACTTGGATTTTGGTGAGCAAGTCTCTGAATCATCGCGAATTGAAGGTCGAACCTATCCGAGTCACCGACTAAGTCTTGAGACTGGGTTAGTAAATCTACTACTTGCTCTTCATCCAGATCGGACAGGAGCATGCGTAGCGCCAATTGTTGCTCTGACGCACTCTTCATGCTTGCTATTTCATCGAGACTTCGAACAGCGAACTTTGGAGGTTCCGGCACGTCGGAGACTTTAGCGGACGAAGTTTGTACCTGGGTAGTGGATTCAATCTTGGCGGGAAAGGGCGGAGCGACGCCATCCGCTACTCGGCCGTTGTTCCCAGAGTCTACGAACAGCCAAAACACTGTACAGGAGCCTCCAACGCCAATGAGGACACCAATGGTGATCAACAACGCAAAGCGACCATGGGATCTACTGAGTTGCATGAGAGAGGTCACTACGCCTAGCTATTCACCGAAACAATCAAAAGGTCTCGAAAAGGGACTGCAACGCTTCGAAATCACCTTTCTCAAACGCTTTCGCATGCTCGTCAGTGAGGTGTTTTTTTGCCTCCTCAACTTGCTCGTCTGATAGGGCTTTGGAATATCGATTGGTTGTTACAAGAAGGATGGCCGCTCGAGACCTGTCCTCCTTTGACGGAAAACGGTCCATCGACTTGAGCATGCCTTTGGGATCAGTCGAAGCCCACATTGTAGATATTGCCTGATATAATTTACCTCTGTCGGACTCTGGCACCTGTTGGACCATGTTGAAGGTCTTATCAATCTCGTCTTCCATTAGTAATGATTGAGTTACCAATTGGAACGACATGAGTTTCGTCGGTCCTCCGCGTACCTGAGGTAGTAGCTCTATGGCTTTGTCTACGTCCGATGAAGCTAGAGATGAAATCACGCTTAGTTCCATTCCCATCCCCCCACGACTAAACATCCCAAATCCGGACTTGTCCTCATCGATAGGTTGTGCCAGCGCAGTGCTCATGGCTAGCTCGGGATCGACCCTTGCGAGGGTGTGCATGATTGAAGACAACAGTTCGGATCTTATCTCTTCGACACCCGGCTCATTGAGAATCCATTCAAGTGCCGCCTTGTGATCGTGACGTGCCCAGTTACTAACGACATTACTCGCACTTGACATCTTTACTGAGCCTGACTCCATAGCAGCCACCAAGTCAGCAGCTTCTTGAGGAGATTCTCTAGATATCGCGATTAACGCCGTGCGAGCCGCTGACTCTTGAAGATCGTCAGGTAGAGAATCAAGACCTTCCAACACAGCTTTTGGTTCATCAAATGCCCAGGTTCTGACCACCGATTCCGCTACGGCTTTGCGCACCGACGCTCTCTCGATTTCTAGTGCAGCAGATAAGGCGGCACGAGGGTCAGACTTTGCCCACCTACCTGCGACGCTGCTAATGATCGAGTTGTATGGGTCTTTCTCGAGAGTCAGTGCATAGTTGAAAGCACCCTTGGGATCGGTTTGAGCAACCTCCGCAAGGACGCTACGAATGACATCGTCTCTGGTTTGTGTATTGGTCAGCGAATGGTAGATCTGGTCCAGCACGCTCAATCCACTCTTCTCAACCCACGCAGTCGCGACTCGAGAAACAGTTCTAGAGTTCGCGGAGTCGTCCTGCAAGTCAACGGCTAGTTCGTTCCACGCTGTCTCTGGGTCGTCGATTGCCTCCTCTATTTTTCGTTGTGCGATAGCTGAAGTCGCAATCTGTTCGTTGTCAAGGTCTCGAGCAATCGCAAGGATGGTGTTATCGGAAAGGTCCGTCCGTTCCTGCACGATTGCGCTCAGAGCAGTTCTCTTGAAGTGTGGTTTCAGCCTCCCAGCACGCGAAACTGCCTCGTCGAGGTTTGAATGTGCCCAATCTCCAAAGATGCTCGTTACAAAACCTCCTACGTTGTAGCTGGTATCCATGTCCAAGACAAACGACAATGCTCGACCTGGATTTTGGTGAGCTAGTCTTTGAACCATTGCGTATTGGAGGTTGTACCTATCCGATTCCTCGAAGATGTCCTGAGACTGAGTTAGTAGATCGGCTACTTGTGCTGCACTCATATCGGACAGGAGTACGCGCAGCGCCAGTTGTTGCTCCGACGAACTCTTCATGCTTGCTATTTCATCCAGACTGCGAACAACGAACTTTGGCGGTTCTGGCGCGTTGGAGACTTCAGTGGGTGGACTTTGTACTTGGGTGCTGGGTTCAATTGCGGCGGGAGACGGTGGAGCAACGGCATCAGTGTGTTGTTCGTCGTTCCCTAGGGCTACGAACAGCCAATACACTGCGCAGGCAGATCCGACACCAACTAGGAAAGCGACTGAGAGGAGAACGACAAGACGACTCGGAGAGCTATTGGTTTGCATGAGGTAGGTCGTTACGATGTGTCGACTCTATGCTATACGTTCGAGCCTCTACCAGCAAATCTCCAACAATTGGCGCAATCCTTTGGAGTGATCAGCCGCCATCGCCAATAGGGGACGAATAGTCTGTGTGGCTTTGGTTCATCTCCAGCATATAGTTTGCCCCGTAAGTCACTGATCATTCAAAATCTTGGAATATGGATTGCAATACACCGGCTTTACCTTCCTCGAGTGCTTTCGCATGCTCCTCCGTGAGGTATTTCTTAGCCTCCTCAACCTGCTCTTCTGACAAGGCCCTTGAAAATTGATTGGTCGATAGAAGTAGGACGGCAGCTAGAGACCTGCCTTCCTTTGACGGAAAACGGTCCATCGACTTGAGCATTCCTTCGGCATCTGTCGTTGCCCAAGATGTAGGTATCGCCTGATATACTTTCTCTCTGTCGGGCTCTGGAACCTGTTGGACCATGTTGAATGCCTTGTCAATCTCATCATTTATTAGTAGCGATTGAGCGACCAATTGATACGACATAAGCTTCGTTGGGCCTTCGCGTACTTGAGGCAGCTCAATGGCTTTGTCAACGTCTGAGAAAGCTAGAGACGAATTCACAGTGAATTCCCTCCCAACTCCCCTAGGACCAATCATCCCAAGTATGGAATTGTCATCAACGATGTGTTGTGACGGCGCAGCGCTCATTGAGAATCCACTCAAGAGAAGCATTGTGATCACGACTCGCCCACATACTTGCAACACTTCTCGCACTGGAAGTCTTTACGGAACCCGGTTCCATAGCACGTACTAAATTTACAGCTTCTTCAAAGACTTACCAGCTATCGAGCTTATTGCTGATGAAGACGCTCGCTCCTGAAGATCGGCAGGCAGGGCATCAATGCCCTCCAATACGGACTTTGGCTCATTAAGTGCCCAGACTCTGACCACCATTTCCGAGACTGCTTTGCGCACAGACTTTGTTTGATTCCCAAAGCAGCTGCCAAGGCGGAACGAGGGTCAGAGGTCGCCCATACACTTGCGATGTCGCTAACAATCGTGTGGTGTGGGTCACTTTCGAGAGTCAGTGCGTAGTTGAGAGCGCCGTCAGACTCAGTTTGAGCAACTTCCCTAAGGACGTTACGAGTCACGTTTTGTCTGGTCTGAGCATTGGTCAGTGAATGGTAGATTCGATCCAGAGCCCCCGATCCACTTTTCTCAACCAAAGCCGCCACAATCCCCATGAGAACAAAAGTGAGGCTCGTGTGTAACTTGCTGACCAAAAAACAAACATGAACGAATGCGTTGACAACGATTTGTAAATCCAGTACACTTTTAGTATTATCCTCCCAAATTAAAAGTCATATTTTAAATATGAGATGTTAGTAGTTCGATCTGCTTCCTCTCAAATTGAAAGAGCTTTGGCGCGCCAAGCAAGCGTGATTCTAGTAGGACCTCGACAAGTCGGAAGACAACCCTTGCGCTTCAGATCGCGGAAGGACGTCCTGCAACGTACATTGACCTCGAACAACCCAATAATCAACGTGTTCTCGATGAGCCCGCGCACTTTTTCGAGCAACACGCTGAGTCTTTGGTGATATTGGACGAGGTGCATCGCGATAGTTGAACTCGACACAATCAACGTTCTCGAAGCACATACAACAGGAATCGATCAGACCCAGCTTTGGATGCGTGGAGGATTTCCGCTAAGTCTTACAGCAGCCTCGTTGCAGGATAGCTTCGAGTGGCGTTCAGATTTCATAAGAACGTATCTTGAACGCGACATTCCAAGTTTTGCGAAAGGTGCAAATGTATTGCTGTTGGATAACCTCTGGACGATGCTTTCGTACGCTCAAGGCTCCATTCTTAATCTCTCCTCCCTTTCCAGATCCCTTGGAGTGTCGTCGCCCACCGTTCAACACTACATCGATCTACTTGAGAAATTACTACTGATTCGATTGATTCGCCCATTTCACGCAAACATCAAGAAACGATATGTCAAGAGCCCAAAGGTCTTTATACGTGATAGTGGATTGGCTCATGCTCAACTGGGACTCATGACAGACGTGCAAATTCTTGGTTACCCCATCGTCGGTCACAGTTGGGAGGGATTTGCGATTGAGAACATTCTGAGCGTTGCGCCACCTAGATCAAGATATGGCTTCTATCGTACTGCCAAAGGCGCAGAGATCGACTTAGTCCTTCAGGTTCCAGGACTTCAATCTCTCTGGGCACTGGAGATCAAGCGAAGCGTTGCCGCCTCAGTCCGTAGAGGTTTCTATACTGCGAGGGACGATGTGTCTGCGACCAAGAGTTTCCTGGTGCATCAGGGGAGTGAACGATTTATGCTCAAACATGGCGTGGAAGCAATGGGTCTTCTCGAATTCTGCGAGCAAATCTCCGCTCTGCCACTTCCGTCCACAGGGATTCGAGGTCTCAAGTGATCAGACGGCTTTAGATCTTGATTGGCAGAATTCTCCGCACTCTCTTGACGGTGGTAGTATTCGTACAACCGTTCGACACGTCAATTTGTTAAGAAGATCGAATGATTCATTGACGAGAACACCGACTCTAGACCATAAATTCGAGTTGGCTTTCCCGTCGCGCGACTCGCCACCTATAAAACCAGGCCACACAAACGTTCGCAAGTAACAACACCACTACGGAAGTCAAAAACGCCTGCGTTGTCCCAGTACACATTGGAATCAAAAATGCACACAAGCCGCCTAGCAAACTGCACACAACGATAACGACTAGCTGCACGAAAAACTTACCCGTAACCTCTGGCCCTTGTGAAAAAGGTACATTGGCTTCAATTCCTCCTTTGAGCATTACAGCTCCATTCAATACAAGAGCAAACAAAAACACTTGACAGAAGGCATCCCAAACCGATGAAACCATGCCATACCCCAAGACTACTGCAAAAAGAACTACGACATTGGGCAAACAGACACAGTACCTAACCAGCCTATCAGAAAATGAACACAGATCTCTCAACCTTACAGGTGCTGTAAACAGCACCCACGAAGCACGAAATTCAGAGCTAAACAAAAATGCGTTCGTCATTAATAAACAACCCATGAAAATGAGTAGATACATCGTCGATGAAGGACCATGCAAAATTGCTTCCGATACCGACTCGTCTTTCGCAATCAGATCAATGAAAATAGGCATCACAATAAGTAGAATCGGAACAATCAGCACTCCGAGTGCCGCACCACGAGACATTTTGTTAGCACGCAAATGAGCACGAAATAACAACCACATGGGTGCAGATTGAAAGCGTGATCCGGACTGGATCGAAAGAACAGAAAGCAGGCCTCGCTGTGGACGCTCGTACTCCTCACTGGTTGTGACAACGTCGTAATTCCGTTGAACCTTTATGGATAATTCCAAGTTTGAGTATCTCCGACAGTACACATAGACCAAAGTAAAAGAGGCAACAGCAAGCAAGGTTCCAAAAATAGTCCATAATGAGACCGCACCACTTACGAGTGCCGGTAAGCAAGCATACCATGCAAAAGGATTGACGACCACTTCCCATAGAGGGTAGTGTGTAGGGTATTCAAGTGTTTGTAGCTTTGGCAAAAAGTACCAGACGAACGTAGGAACTAACATTCCAAACAATATCAAATGTGCAACAATTGTTACTTTGGAATTCTTGCCTCTTTTGAATGCGTAGTTTGTAAGACTAACGAAAAAAGATAGAGCAACAGTAACTATGGTTGTTTGTAGCGCAAAATTGGAAATTGCGAACATCAACCAGCCGAAAAATTGACCTGTTGACAATAGAGATATGGTTGCCGGTATCATCATTATGGCAGTAATAGTTAGTATATGCAGCAACATAGCTGAAAGTTTGGACAAGAAGTAGCTCTTATTGTCAATTGGTCGAAAGCAAAGGTTGTTGTAATCGTCGTTAGACACAAAGAGCTCACGGAACGTATTAGTCAACATAACCAGACAGAATAGTGAAGTAATTTGGAACGTGATCCAAGTAGACGTTGTAGGATGTAGTTCTATTGGTGCAAAGGGTGCACTGACCACCAGGTTGTAAGTATTCAGGCTCATGACAGAAAGGAATACGTAGAAGAAAATCGTAGCCCCTTTTTTGAGGCGTATACGTCCCATACCTCTCGTCGCCCAGGCGTTTATCCCTATTTGCATCTGCCTTCTGGCCAGTGCATGCAACACTCGCCAATGCTCGTAGTTGCCGCCCAAGACGCGAATGACGTGTTTCATGTTGTTCTGTTACTAATCAATGAATCCGAGTGGACAGTCGATTGGATAGACACTATATTGGAATCAAAAAACGCACCCGACTACGTTAGTGCGTTCATGATGTCGCTGGATATGGATGTCGGATCCTCAATGCCTGTGATTTTCGAGAAAGCTTCCTCGAGAGTAGATGCTTGCCATTGCTCCTTAATCTTCTCAGTAGTTCCTTGAATGACAAAGCGGCCGTGATCGATGATCACGATGCGAGTACACAGCCTTTCCACCACCTCGAGAATGTGGGAACAGAACAATATGGCCATGCCGTCGTTCGCCAATGAGCGAAGCAACTCCTTCACAACGCTTACAGTATTTGCATCGAGTCCATTCAGGGGTTCGTCAAGCAACAGAACCTGAGGATCGGTAAGCAAAGCAGCACATATCAGCACTTTCTGCTTCATGCCTTTGGAGAAATCGAACATCTGCTGCTTGGAATTGTCGTTCAATCCAAAAAGGCGCAATAGCTCGTCGGCTTTAGACTTCGCACTCTCCGGTTCCATGTCATGAAGGGTCGCAACCAGGTGTAGATACTCTGAAGGCGTTGTAACCTCGTAAATCGCTCCGCTCTCAGGCACATAGCCAAATCTTCTCTTAGCCTCCAATGAGTGTTTCACCACGTCATAACCACCGATGTATGCCGAACCCGATGTGGGTTTGATCATGCCGGTCAGGATCTTTACAGTCGTGCTCTTCCCAGCACCGTTGGGTCCCAAGAAACCGACTATTTCGCCCGGTTCGACGGTCAAGTCCAAGTCTTCAATGGCAGTCGTATTGCCGAATTTCTTTGTGAGCGTGGTGGTTTTTATCATGAGAATTCCTGCCCCCCGGACTAGCGAGCGATTGCGTGTGAAATTGCATGCAATTGACAAAGCGGTATTGACTAGCACCCTTCTGGTCTCAGGCGTACGACTCAAGCTGGCTGTTGCGATTATCCATACTTCTCCTGCATGCCCATGCGAGTTTGTTTGCTTTTTGGAGTCAAAGCGACACCAGCTCTACGTTCTAGAGCGTCATCGAATCCGGCAGTGCCGAGTCTGCGGATTCCAAGCGTCAACTAGGGCAGGGACGCTGTTGGAGAACACGCGCCAGCCCCTTCCCAAGTGGTTCGCCGCGATCTACTGTCGCTGTCAATTAGAAACGTCTCACTTTTAGCAACTTAAAAGGTCGCATTACCGGCAACTTCAGATGGTGGCCTCCCAAGAGCTGCAGAAAGACCTCGACGAGTCTGTCTATCACAACAAACAGTGATTCTGGAAACCCCAGCTTCCGCATAGCCTCCTGACGGCGTGCGCCAACCACCTGCCAGCTCCATCAAAGATCCTGTATGCCGAAAGTGAGCCGTCATAACTGCAGAGGCGTGCACAATTACTAGCAAAGTCTTGGAAAGGGCAATCCCTTGTTCTCGTAACATACTAGGTTCCCAACTGGGAGAATACCGAGGTGAGCGTAAACCTCGTAGTCGCTGTCACTGACGATCACTGGTTCGAAACACTTCGAAAGCGTCCTGAATTGACAGAGGTCAATTTCTGGTCTCCCGGAACAAAGAACTTCAAGGCACTAGTACCTGGCGAGCTCTTTCTCTTCAAGCTTCATGCACCGCGCAACGTGATCGCCGGTGTAGGTGTGTTCACACACGCCAATTTACTCCCGGTATCCATGGCGTGGGATGCTTTCGGAGAAGCTAACGGTGCGCGCTCGTTAAGTCAAATGAAAGAACAGATCGCGAAATACCGGTCTGACGGCACGGACCTTCGCACCGACTTTACAATTGGGTGCCGGATCCTTACTCAAACCATCTTCTTTGAAGAAAGAGACTGGATTCCAGTTTCCAATAGCCTGTTTCCTTCCAATGTGCCGATTAAAACGTACAACACCAGCGAGTCAGATGGACTAAGACTGTGGACATTAGTCGGCGAGCAAATCGAACAAGCTACATTAGGCTCATTGGAGTCGAGATGGCCTCGTTACGGCGAACCTCAGATCATTCGTCCCCGACTTGGTCAAGGTGCTTTTCGAGTTGTGATCACCGACATCTATAACAGACGATGCGCAGTCACTGGCGAGCGAACGTTACCAGCGCTCGAAGCCTCGCACATTCATCCATACAGTGATGGAGGTAAGCACGAACCGAAGAACGGATTGCTTCTGCGAGGCGACATTCATCGACTCTTCGATCGCGGATACGTAACCATTACTCCCAAACTGCATTTTGAAGTCAGTCCGAGAATCAAGGAGGAGTTCGAAAACGGGAGGGACTACTACTCTTTGCATGGAACTCAAGTAGCCTCGCCTCCACAAGTTCACTTGCGCCCTGACCCCAAAGCGCTGGCTTGGCATAACGAGCACCGATTCCTCTAACACTAGCAATTCGCAATGATTGACGATACTCAAGATACATTGATTCGCGCTGCAGCGTTCAAAAAGGTCCAGGACTTGCAACAAAACCATTTGTTTCTGACCTCGAAAGAACTATCGCCTGGTTTCATTTTCAACGGGCAGCGCGTACCATTTGTAAACCCACAACGCGGGATTTTCAAGCCGAAAAGCATGAACTTCCTACTTTCTGTGAAGACCGTAATCCCACGACCAGGAAATAGGGTTTGGTACGACGACCAAGTACTCGCACATCAACAAATCTTCGCAAGCGAAGATTTGATCGATTACTCATTTCAGGGCGAAAATCCCGAAGCTGCAGACAATCGCTGGCTTCGTGAAGCATATGAAAATCGCGTACCCATAATCTACTTCCTTGGTGTGGCTCCTGGTAGTTATGAAGCGATTCTTCCGGTGTTTATCTCAAGTTGGCACCGTGAAAAACTCAAGGTAGATCTTGTATTCGGATTGCCTAACCTAGACGAAATCACGACATCGAAGACTCTCACCCCGAACCATCTTGGTTGCTATCCGGAAAATTCTGGCGAACGGCGTTATGCTCTTCAGACAGTAAAGAGACGCTTGCATCAGTCGTCCTTTAGAGAGGCCATTATTCACGCGTATGACGGTCGCTGCGCCGTGTCTGGCATCCCGGAAACACTGCTTCTTGATGCTGCGCACATTGTTCCAGACAGACACGAGCTTTTCGGCCAACCCATCGTGCAGAACGGGTTGCCTTTATCCAAGATCCATCACGCAGCATTCGATGCGCACTTGCTCGGCATAGATCCAGATTACCGTATTCACATTTCGGATCGACTGCTCGAAAAGAAGGATGGACCGCTTTTGGAATCGTTGAAGGGTCTTAGAGGAAAAACCATCCATCTGCCCAAACGACTTTCAGACTATCCGGATCAGGAACGGCTAGAAATGCGTTTCCAGAATTTTAGATCTGCGGTGTAGAACTAATAGACATCCGACAGCAAATTGCCAATTGACACAATGCAACCGGTGCGAGGATTACTGTGCCGTTCGCACCATATCGAAAGTTTCATTGGTTCTAGCTCACGCCGTAGACCTAACCTCTGTTCCTTTGCAAATTGGTGCACCAATTCGCGCTCCCTGATCTCTGCGTCTGTCGACTCTATCGCCCATGAAACGTCGTCAGCTCCACGAGTTTGTCGCCCTGGACGGCTAGCCCGCAGTTCCCGTAGCAGCCCAGCATCGGCTATCGCGTGCGGAATCAACCGCGGAGCCCGATCCGCCATACAATCACATCAAGGAATCAAAGAGCCGTTTCTTCCAATGCAGTCATATACAGCCGTTGTCGAGTTCTGCACAGTGACCGACCTCTATGTCGGCTACATACCTGGGCTACCGGGCGCACATAGCCAAGGGAAGACACCTGAAGAACTCAACGAAAATCTCAAGGAAGTTGTCTCAGTGATCTTGGAAGAAGGCACACCTGAAATGGAGGGCAAGTTTGTTGGTACACAGGTTGTTGAAGTGTCCTAACAGCCGATGTCCCGGGCTCCGGTCCTCAAACCACGAGAAGTAGTTTCTGTTCTTAGAACCCTTGGTTTTGTAGAAGTCCGACAGCGCGGCTCGCCAAGCGTTTCCGCCACTCTGACTGTCGAGTTACAACAGTTCCTGTTTATCTGGTCGCGATATTTCACCGACGTTACTTCGCAGTATTGCACGCAATATTGGAATATCGCTCGAGGAGTTCGTCTCGCATCTAGACTAGAGTAGTTTGGACCGACGCCGGTTCACTGCTCTCGGGTGAACCGATGCCAACAGAATTGACAAACCCTGAGCCAACTACCAAACGTCGATTAACGGCGTTCGATACTGGGTTTCGGATTCTAGAGGCGCGCCTGCTTTCATCCCTGCCATTAGCCACTTTCGGGTGTCCGCAGGGTCTATCACATCGTCCACTTCGAAAACATGACCCGCATTTAGTCCTTTGCCTCGGTCATACGCGGCTTTGACCATGTTTTCGTATGCCGTAGTTCGTTCCTTAAGGTCTGTGATAGCTTCGAGCCTCGCTCGCTGACCCAACTTGACCTGACCTTCCAGCCCCATGCCCCCAAACTCACTTGTAGGCCATGCCACTACGAAAGCGGGCAATCGGTGATTTCCACCTCCCATAGCCTGTCCACCTAGTCCGTAGGACTTTCGCAGGATCACCATGTATGTAGGAACCCGAATATTGGCTCCTATCACAAACATTCTTGCCGAATGGCGTACCAAACCAGTCTTCTCGACCTCAGGGCCGACCATGATTCCCGGACAGTCGCATAGCAAAAGCAAGGGAATCTGGAATGCGTCGCACGTCTTCATGAACCGGGCGGCCTTGTCTGCGGCGGGGCTATCAATCGCCCCTGATATGACCGCTGGGTTGTTGGCTATGACTCCTACCGGACGTCCCTCAATGCGAATGAACGAGGTAATCATCGCGGTTCCAAACTCCGGGCGAAGCTCAAGCACTGAGTCCTTGTCCGCAAGTATTCGAATGAGTTCGCGAATGTCGTAGACCCGCAGTCGATTCTCGGGAATCACGTGGCGAAGCAATCGTTGGTCGTTGGCTTTCCACGTGTCGATGGGTCCCTGAAAGTAGGAGAGATATTTCTTAGTTGCCACAACAGCTTCAGCTTCGTCCTCCACGGCGATATCGACAACGCCGCTTGGAATTTGAACTGACATCGGTCCCACTTCCTCTGGGCTGTAGACTCCCAGACCTCCGCCTTCGATCATGGCGGGACCGCCAATGCCAATGCTTGAGTTCGCCGTCGCAATAATGACGTCGCAACAGCCGAGCAATACGGCATTCCCCGCAAAGCAAAAGCCAGCGTTGACTCCCACAACGGGAACTCGACCGTGCAACTTGCTCAAGAGTGTCCATGAGGGGGTGTTGAGACCGCCACCACCAGAGATTGCTCGAGAACCGCCTCTGCCGGGACGTGCCGCTCGGCTGCCTCCACCTGCTCGGCCTCCGCCTCCCTCGGTGAACAAGACCAGAGGCGACTGCAACTTCTCTGCCGTCTGGAACATTCGATCCATCATCTTGTGATTCATGCCGCCTTGCGAACCCGCAAGCACCGAGTAGTCATAGGACATCAAGACACAACGCGAGCGTGACTCATCGAATTTGTCCCCGTTAACATGACCCAATCCCATTACGAGTCCATCCGATGGTGCGTAGTCAAGCAATTCGTCAATCGTCCCGTGCAATCCCTGTCCGATAGCCAACGATCCGTATTGGACAAAGGTCCCATCGTCGGCCAGATCGTAGATGTTCTCCCGTGCTGTCCGTCCGCCCTGGCCGTGACGTTTCTCTGTTTGCTTCTTCCGTGAGGAGTCTGTGGTGAAGGCACGTCTTCTCTCAACCTCAGCGAGATCGGGTCGTAGTACATCCAAGTCCTTGGTATCTTCGACAGTGTCCAGCTCACCTTCAACTTGCCCCTCCTGGACGACAAGTAGGACTGTATCCTCTGGCACAGCGTCGCCTTCCGCTATGAGAATTTCCGAGATAGTCCCACTTACCGGCGCTTTCACAACGTGCTCCATCTTCATGGCATTGAGAAGTATGACCTCCTGTCCCTTTACGACTTTCCGACCTGCGGAAACGGTTAGAGACAAGATGGTCGACTGCATTGCGGCTCGCACTGGTACTAGACCCTTCGCATAAACCACTTCCGGCTGTTTGTCAGAGCGCTCCTGCTCTCTTTGTCTCCGTCCTTCGGTAAGAACCGCGAGCGGATCGTCCGCATCCACTTTGGCTCCAGCCAAGTGGGCTTTCAGGGGTTCGGCAATACGGGGAATGGGTTCGCGGGACTTCACAAGATCGGCAGTGTGTTCCTCAATGAATCTTGTCCGCATGTTGCCCGACAAGATCTTTGGGTGCTCCAAGATGTTCGCCAAGAAGTCCAGATTCGTCTCCACGCCGGCGATACGGAACTCCGTCAATGCACGACGTGCCCGACGAATCAGGTCATCGAACCTCGGTGCACCCGAGAAAACCACCAGCTTCGCGATCAACGAGTCGTAAAGATTGCTGGTTTCGTAGCCTTCGTAGCCATACGTATCTACCCGAATGCCCGGTCCGGAAGCGGGCTCGAATTCAGAGATTAGCCCGCTGCGTGAAATCGCCACGCCATCTTCTTGCATTCTCTCCAGATTGATGCGTAATTGCATCGCGCTGCCACGCCCATCTGGAGCGTTGTTTTGATCTAGACCGAGACTCTGCAGCGTCGCTCCCGATGCAACGTGCAATTGTGTTCGCACCAGATCCACGCCCGTCACTTCCTCTGTTACGGTGTGTTCGACCTGAATTCGTGGATTGGCTTCGATGAAGTAGAAAGGTGACTCTTCAGACAAGTCCGAGCCGTCAACGAGAAATTCGAATGTGCCGATGTGGTCGTAGTTTGAGCCTCGGGCGATGGAAACGGCGGCATCCTGAATCCTCGTTCTGAGTTCTCCGGATAGTTGAGGGGAGGGAGCGACTTCCACGACCTTTTGGTGTCGGCGTTGAATGCTGCAATCTCGCTCCCCAATTTGCGAAACGTTCCCATGTCGATCCGCAAGTACCTGAATTTCGATATGCAAAGCATCGGGTACGTACAACTCCGCAAAGAGCTTGCCCGATCCGAATGATGCCAGGGCTTCCGCTCCACCTCGAACGACTGCCTGTTCGATTTCGTCCACACTTGAGACCACCCTCATACCGCGACCACCTCCGCCGGCAATCGCCTTTAGAATCATCGAAGATTCGGAGGGAAGGTCCTTGAAGAATTCGATTGCGTCTTCTGGACTTTCAATGGTTGTTGACGCTGGCAGCACGGGGACGCCCGAACTGGCAGCTAGTTCTCTCGCTTGAAGCTTGTCGCCAAACAACTTCAAGGATTTCGAACTTGGTCCGACGAAGATCAGATCCGCTTGTTCACATGCCTCCGCAAACTCGGCATTTTCCGCCAGAAATCCATACCCAGGATGTATCGCATCGCAGCTATGACTCTTCGCAAGCTCAACGACTTGATTGGAGTCGAGATAAGCAGCTGGTCCGGTTCCGGTCAGTTCCACACTCTCGTCCACAGTGAATAAGTGAAGTGACTTGCTGTCGTCCGCGGGACCCACTCCCAAGGTTTGAATCCCCATTTCCATAGCGGTGCGCTGTATTCGAACAGCGATTTCGCCACGGTTTGCGATGAGCAATTTCCGGATAGGTGCGGATCTAGACATGTCTTGTTGCGCAGGTTCCCGACGGTGTGCGCAATACTAACGAATATGCGAATCCGGCTGACCCGCGTTGATTATTTCTGATGTCCGCCAACGTCAGATTGAACCCCAACGAAAGACAGTCGAACCACGACCATGGCCAATGCAAAAGCTCAGTCCATGTATGCTTTAGCGAGAATGTTCTTGAAACGGATCCAACATGGCAATTGATTTCACCTATCCGTCCGACGTGGAAGACGCTCGGCTACTCGCTCGAAAATTCTTCGAGGAGACAGTACGACCTAGAATGGAAGGCACCCGTCGAGATGGTGGCGAAGACTACTGGAGTGCGGTCAAAGGACTTCGCGAAGTTGCAAAGGAACAGGGACTGTGGTGTCCCCATATGCCGGAAGAGTGGGGAGGCATGGGACTGGGCATTACGGCTGTCGCCGCAATGTCGGCGGAAGCGGTCAAGTTTCCCAACGGACCTTACATCATCAACTGCCAAGCTCCTGATGAAGGCAACATGCACACGTTGCTTCACTTTGGCACCGACCAACAGAAGGAGAAATGGCTGCGCCCTCTGATCGAGGGCACAATGCGATCTTGCTTTTCCATGACGGAACCCGACACTGCGGGATCCGATCCCACACAGATCCAGACCCAAGCTGTCGAAGACGGCGACGACTGGGTGATCAACGGTCATAAGTGGTTCACCTCTGGCGCGCATGGCGCGAAATTCGCAATCGTCATTGCACGCACCGATCCCGACGCAGAGATCGCCCAAGCCCGTAACAGTGCTTTCATTGTTCCGACTGACTCACCGGGATTCAATATGGTGCGAGACATAAGAACGATGGGCGGCGGTGGCGGACATGCTGAAATTCGATACGAAGACGTACGTGTGCCAAAAGAAAATATGCTCGGCGAACGCGGAGGCGGCCACAAACTCGGTCAGGTGCGTCTGGGACCCGCGAGGCTCGCGCATTGCATGCGATGGATCGGGCAGATCGAACAAGCTCTCGAAATGCTGATCGAGCGTGCACAGAAACGCTACGCCCATGGATCATTGCTTTCCGAAAAACAGGGTATCCAATGGATGATGTCCGAAAGCGCCATCGACCTGTACGCCTCAAAATTGATGGTCTTGCACTGTGCGTACAAGATTGAGAACGGCATGGACTTTCGAGCCGAAGTCTCAATGGCGAAGCACTATGTAGCCAACACTCTTTGGAAGGTCACCGACCGAGCACTCCAAGTGCATGGTGCGCTTGGCTATTCCAACGATTCTCCACTCGCTCAAATGCTGATCAGCGCACGATGGTCTCGCATCGCAGACGGCTCCGATGAAGTGCATTTGATGCGCATCGCCGATATGGTCATGCGCTCGTACAACGAAACCGGTTCAGTAAATCACGCAACGGGAGATCTGCCGCTATAGCTAGCCTAAGATCTTGCGTGACGAAAGGGAGTCTTGAATGATCTACAACAACGTGGTGCTAAATGTCTCAAATTCGAGCGATGTGGAAACCGTCAAGGGTCTCCTCAGGGAGTGTGGAGATTTGTCGAAGAAGGAACCCGGTTGCGAACGATTTGAGATTTATCAGTCTCAGGTGGACAAACTGCAATTCTTCCTGATCGAGCGTTGGAGCAACCAGGAACAACTTGACGCGCATAGGGAGGCGCATGCTTTCAAGAACATCTACGTTCCACATGTGCTACCTCTAGTTTCGCGTTTTCCCCATCCCTCGGACAAGCTATTTGACTAGTCTCGAATAAACGGAGTCTGGCTGCCCAACATTCGCCACTTCGCCATCACAACTCGAGGTGCTTCTTGACTCTAGATTCTCCCTGCAATACCAAATGAGTTTGTGCGTACAAGTGCTCAAATTGAGTCCAGGCAGCACAAGTTTGCAAATCCGTACAAACGCTTTGCTCTTTGATAACATTTGCGGAGAGCTTTGCAGTTGCGAGGGAGACCCGTGCATCTTGCAAAGCAACACTGTTTCGGAAATGGGTGGTCAGATCTATGATCAAAGTCCTTAAGCAATCTGCTCTTCTTCTCGTTTCACTAGGAATCTTGTGCACGCCTGTCGGAGTCCTGGCGCAAGACGAATCCGACGATGAGAGCATCGAAGAATTGGTTGTTACCGCGCAGCGCAAAGCAGAGAACATCCAGGATGTCCCTCTGTCAGTGAGTGCATTCTCAGATTCCATGCTCGAAGACCAGCAGATCATTACGCCGTCTGACATTCAGATGAACACTCCAGGCGTTTCTTACACGGCGACCAACTTTGGTGGTTTTAGCTTCAGTGTTCGCGGAATCGGAAGCCTTGTAGTTGGTTCGGCAGCCGAACCCGGCGTTTCCGCGCATTTGAATGAGATCCCCGTACCTCGCAACCTTAACACGATGGAATTCTTCGACTTGGAGCGTGTGGAAATTCTGCGAGGACCTCAAGGAACTCTATTCGGAAAAAATGCAACCGGTGGCGCGATCAACTTCGTAACAAAGAAGCCGGAGTTCGACACTTTTGACGGATTTGCGTCTTACGAATTCGGCACCGACGCGCACAGCCGTTTCATTGGAATGTTCAACATGCCCGTACAGGAAGGCGTTGCCGCTCGTTTCGCCATCATGACTTTAAAGCGAGATGGCTACACCGAAAACCTCGCGGACGGGTTGCAGCTGTGGAACGTGGACGACGACATCGACGGAAGAGATCAGTACTCCGCTCGATTCACACTTTCGTGGCAAGCAACCCCCGACACATTAGCTCGTTTCACTTACTCGATATTTGAAGAAGACAGCGATAGAGCTCGAATTACGAACCAAGTCTGCGAAAGAAACGACATGCCCACAACGGGGTGCAAACCCAACGGCTTTGGATTTGAAACGCCTCATTTGGGTGCAACGACGGGTGGCATTTTCGGAGGCGCAGTTGGCTCAATTCCACTCGGAGTTTCGGGCGATCCTGCTGAAGGTTTTGTCAATTATCGGTTCGATCGACCCGACGACGTCGGATTTCGAAAAGTTCACACAGACTTTGAACCCGTCTTTGAAGAAAGTGGCGAATCCCTCTCCCTTGCTTTCTATCACACATGGCAGGACTACAGCTTTGACTTTCTTGGCGCGATCAGCACCAGCGAGTACAAGAGCAATCAGGACTACATCATCGATGTTGGCGCTACTCTCGGACCCACCGCGTTGAATCCGTTGGGCTATTGGCCAGTGTCGCGACCCAGCGGTGGACCAGGTGAAGATTGGGCACAGGATGGTGAGTGTCGAATCAACGGCGGAACCGCGGGTGTCCTGGGCGGATGCATCTTGGAGCAAGTCGACGGTACAAGAATCTTTTCTTACGATCAGTCCGATGGTTATGGAGAGTATTGGGTAGGAGAGTTCAAAGTTCGCACCGACTTTGAAGGAGATCTGAATTTCCTTGCAGGGTTCAGTTCCTACGGAAGAGAGCGAATCACCGACTATTACGTGCTATCCAACACGCTCGATCTTGTCACAATTTACGGTGCGCCCTTGCTGGGATTACCGCCCCTTTATCCGGGATATTTCCTGAATTCGGCAGCTCCTGCCGGCGAACCGGGCCGTACGGATGAAGGTCGCTCCATCTTTGGAGAGGCCTATTTCAGTCTCAGCGACGACATGAACCTAACTGTGGGTCTGCGCTACAACGAAGACGAAAAGAAAACGAACGACACGAGTGTCTTGTTCAACGCCATCAACCACATTCCGGTGGTACAAGCTTCGGTTTACCCTGGAATTGTTGCGTTCGTAGCTAATGCGCTTGGAGTTCCGCCAGAGTTTGTACCTTTGCAACTCGCACTTGGAGCCGCCTATCAACTAGGGCTGCTAGATCCGAACCATCTGATAAACATCAATGCCGCTAGCGGCAGATTCTGGTCTCGAACACTCAATCTCCTGCTGGGGCCTTTTGCCTCCGGGGCACCGGAAGTCGAACTCGCCCGCTACTACGGGGTATCCCAAGAGCAAATCGATGCAGCATTGCTAACTCCTGCATACAGTCCAGAACGTGTCGCGATTAGCAACATGGTTCCGATTGTTCCGCAGTTTGGTGAAGCTCGAGCTCTGACCAACAGCCCTTCAGAGAGTTCTTGGACAGCAGTTACCGGGCGTGCCGCTCTCGATTACAAAATCGATGAAGACATCCTCGTCTACGCTTCAGTCAGTAGTGGCTACAAGCCAGGGGGTCTCAATGCCGCGATTCCGACACAGTTCCAAGACACGTCTTCGTTCACCTTTGACCGAGAAGACATCCTTGCTTTCGAGGTCGGAACTAAGTCCTATCTGGCAGACCGCACCATTAAGCTCAACGGTTCGTTCTACACGTACCGCTATAACAGTCTTCAGGTCACTCGCATCAAGAACAACAGTGCTATTCAGGACAACATCGATGCGAACATTTGGGGATTGGATATAGAAGGCTGGTTCCGTCCCCCCGCATTGCCGAATCTGTCCATCGACTACGCGTACGGATTCCTCAATACCGCAGTGGACGGGACAAGTTCGCTTGATCCAATCAATCGTACGGCTGGCGATTCGAACTGGGTATTGCTGAACAATATCGATCCAGGGGCATTAACTGGAATCAACTATATCGCCCGCAAAGACCAAATCACACAAGCTTTGGTCGACTTAGCGCTGGCAACTCCAGGCGCGACTGCGGATCTTCGCAATGGTCTCAGTCCCGTTTCGGTCTCGTATCCCGATAACGAATTTGGGGTATCCATTCCCGCATATTTCTCGCGTGCATTCCTTGCAGCAGCAGGAGTTGAAACGTCGGATGGACTCCTGAGCGATTTAGATGGCAATGAACTGCCGAATTCTCCAGCTCACACGATGAAATTGGGATTCGACTACACACTTCCTGTGAACTACATGAACGGCTCTATTGTTCTGCGTTGGGACATGTACTGGCAAAGTGAGTCGTTCTCACGTGAATTCAATACTCCGGGCGACCATATCGAAGCTTGGACACAACACAATCTGAGTGCTCTGTTTACCAGCGGCGATGACAAGTTGTCGGTACGGGCCTGGATTCGAAACGTGGCCAACGAAGACAACGTCACGGGGATGTATCTGACGTCAGACACATCCGGATTCTTCCGCAACTACTTCCTGACCGAGCCCCGCATCATGGGAGTGTCAGTCCGATACTCCATGAACTAGTCAGAATAGTTCTAACTAGAGCCCTGGCCATCAATGATGGCCAGGGCTTTTTGTTTTCCAAACCAATGAACGAACGGCTGGATGCCGTAATACTGCTAAGTGTGGTGGCTCAATCCGTTGCAGGTCTGTTCAATCGAGCCAGTGCATTCATGTGACCGTGAGCACGGAACATTGCCCCAACGCCCATGATTTCCAAATCTGTGTTTAGCGTTTCCTTCATCGTAAGGAATCCCGGACCTCCCGGTTCCATGATTTCCTCACAAATTGATCCCACTTCCTGTTCCAAGTCTTCGATTGGCACCGCAACGCTAATCAGCCCAATTTGCGCGGCCTCCGTCCCGCTTACTTTTCTGCCTGTCATGAGCATGTATCGAGCTCTTTTGGGACCCATGAGCACTTGCCATAGTGGCATGCTCGACACTCCATTCAACGCTCCCTGACCAAATGTTTCAGGCGACATGTGCCCTATGATCGCGTCCTCTGCTGCAACGGATATGTCGCACACCAGCTGGATATAGCATCCACCGGCGAGGCAATGGCCATGGATTTGTGCGATCGTGACCTTGGGACAGTTCCAGATCCTCATGTACCTGTCCTCAATTCCTCGGAGTCGCAACAAAGCGGAACGCGCTGTCCATCCGCCTTCCGGTGGAGTGATGTAGTAGGAACCTCCCCGATCATATCCGGAACAAAAAGATCGACCAGCTCCAGACAAGACAATTACATAGACATCGTCATCTTCCTCCGCCAACGTAAACGCCGCGTCTAAGTCGTCAAGCAATTGAAAATCCAAGGCGTTGTGTCTTTCCGGGCGATTCATCTGAATCGAAGCGACATGGTTTTCGACGTTGTAATTGACAGTTTCCATAGTTAACTTCACTCTCTTCCGATATGGGGCAGGTTTACACCAACGCTCTCTTCGCGTTGCCACAAGATCTCTATGTCTTGGTGTCCTCGGAACAATGTTCCGTTGGTGGTAGATCAATGGCGGGGTTGCGATCAAAGAAACCATCAGGTTTCAAGACAAATCCGCAGTATTCAACAGGCATTACGGGCCAGTCCTCGGGGCGCGGCACATGAGTGGACCCAAAGGTATGCCAAACGACAATGTCTCGGTCGGTGATTGCTCTGTCCGCGTCAGTCCACTTTGGCAATCCGTCTGACCCTGGATGAAGGTTTGGATAGTCACCAGCCGCACAGAGTTTGTCTTCCTCGCAGGGGGACACCCAGAGATTGAACTGAGCGAATCCGGAACGCTTAGCTACATTTGAAGTGGGCAATGCGAAGGATGTTGTAGTAGCAGAGGGCACGAGCTTGTAGGCGACAGGTTTGCCAAGACGGTTCGTCTTATTCGGATTGATGACTTTCCAACATCGCGAAGTTGAGGAATCCACGGTTCTTCGAGCTTCCAACTCAGAGTTCAGGGGTGTAGAGTTTGCCTGAAAAGCCGTACCGTTTGGATTCTCATCACAAACGGGCATCGCTTCAGTGTTTATCTCGCATACCGAGTTGGTGCGACCATCCACCTCGAAATCCAATCGAAAGCAGAATAGGTGCTGATGAATGGGAGAGGCTAAGTTCGGCGCGACTAACGGAGCGAAATCGGGACGCTCTCCACCATCTTCAATTGCTGAAACACCGACAATTCCCGTCAGTTTGACTTCCATTTCAATGGTCCCATCCAAGTAGAGGTACCAATAGAAACCGTATTCGTAATTTCCCACGGTATAGAAAGAACTGACAACCAACCGCCTTGAACGACGAACCTCTGTGCTTCGCGACAAACCGTCATGATGTTTCCACAGGATGCCGTAGTCTTCTTCGTGAATGCAAATCGCTCGCTCAACATGTCGAGCTGAACCGTCAGGTTTGATGGCATAGTGATCCAAGTAACGGATTTCACCCACGCAATCGCATCCCAACCTAAGAGAATTGACGCAGTTGCCCAAACTGGCCTCGCCAGCGTCTAAAACGTGCTTCCATGAATGCATGGGATCGGTGTCTCCATAGGGAACCACCATGTCCGAGAGCGCAGCGCGATGAAGTATGGTTCGAACGCGTTCTCCCTCTCGATATCCCAAGCAATGTAGCACCAGTCCATTAACCGGATGAATGGAGACGCGGAACTCCCAATTTCGCCATTCAATCGAGTTTCCCGAAACATCAAAACCTGGTCCATCAGGCTGCTCGATTTCGAGACGACTTAGTGGCGGCTGCAGACTCGGTTGGTGCTCCGCTGTGTACCGTCCGGATTCGGGTGGTAACGGTACTACCCCATGATCTTCCAAATGGGCAACTTTTCCGTCGGTTAGGTCGACATGCGCAATCAACCCATGCACGGGTCGCGCGTAGCCGTTGTCTTTGGCATCTTCGCGTACAAAGCTAATTGCACGATGAGCTCGATGACCGTCCGGAATACTAGGATGCTTGTAGCCACCTGCTGGCCACGGATCAATTTGGACTAGCTCAAAATTGGTGACCCCTCGGAGGCGCATCGCATCTTGCCAGCCGGAATCCTGCTTTGTGATTTGGATCGCTCGAACAACGTCAGTGAATCCGATAGGAGCTTGCCCGTTTTTGATACGTCGGATGTGAACTTTTTCGTCGGTGACATTTACTTCCGCTTCAAATCCACCGTCCGGATCTGACTCAACATACTCATAGCCGACCAGTAATAGCTTGCGCGGAATCGATTGAGTCTTGCCGTGGGCATCTAAGATCTCTTTGGTCGGTTCATCTAAGGCGACAGAACAAAATACAGCGTGATCGGACAGTTCTTTCTTTACTAACGATGAAGCGACTTCGACTTCTGTCGGCGTCAAGGGATCAAGAGGATGTCGTTCGGCCATTGGCTGGTATCAATCCCAAGAAAGGAGGACAAAAATTGTATGAGTACGAGGCCTGCTCAACTTACTCCGATGCCGCCTGCCTCAATGGGTCGGATGGACGGCCGTGATACCGAGCATTGGGTGGCTCCAATATTGCCAACTTACGATCGTCGATATCAGGGTATTGCCGAAAGTCGTCGGGATTGAAATAGTCACACGACCACGTGGTTCCATGTGGCGAGAACTTGTAGAAGACAGTCTTACGCGTGGCATCCGAATTCCAAGGCAATGTGCCATGAATAAGAGCTTCCGTGAACACAATCGCATCTCCGGGAACTGCTGGAATTCGAGCTACGCAATCTGGAATTTTCTCGTTGATCTTGTGCCAATCGGCGGGCAAAGGCAGATTGGACTTGTGCGATCCCGGAATACAACAAAAACCGCCGTCGTTGGGATGGGTGTCGTACAGTTCGAAACTTACCGAAACGAGACCGTTGAAAAAACGACTGTCGTGATATGAAAAATACTGTGACCCGCCCGTCCACTTCCAGCCACCGTGTAGGTGTGCGCCAGGAAATCCTCTCTTTACGTGAGTATGTACATTGATGTGGTCAATTCGGAACGTCGGCAAATCGATTCCGGCACGGACACGGGCGTTCCGTGCACCATGATTTCCAATTATTTCCTCAAGCACGGGACTCAGCTTTGGCAGATCCAACATATCGCGCCAAACCTTGCTCCAATGAAGCGGACCATCGTCTTGTGCAACAGGTACCCACTGTTCCGTGGGTGAACGAAGGGTTGCACGTAGCTCCTCGATTTGCTCGTCGGACACGACATTGGGGAGAACCACATATCCAAAAGTGTCGAACAAATATCGTTGCTCGTCGCTTAATCCCTGATTTTGACCGGTTTGTTCGTTCATCTCAAATCGTCCGTGTTTGAAAATTCCTATGCCTATGCGGGTAGCGAGAATCCCTCACGAAGCTTTGGTTTGACACCGCCGATCGTCAACAGCGACTCGACACAGTCTCTGAGTGATTCGTCAAAAGGTCGAAATTCGATGTCAGTCACAGCCTTGATTCGATCATTGCGCAAATCGCAACCTGCCCAAATATCTCGAAGCTCCTGCTCTCGGGCCTTGACCCGATCCGGAAAATTGTCCGTGACTTCCGGAGTGTCGTGTCCCAATTCTGGCAGCAGCCGATCGATGCTAGCGCAAATCTCTTCTACCTTCGGAGTGTCGGTGGACCAAGCAATATATCTTTCACCGTTTCGAATCAACACGCTTTCCAAGAGTCCTATGTGACACAGCGCGTCGTCTCGGACATCGACAGTCATCCAAGGTCGATAGCCACCATTTTGATAGTACTCGCCAAGCAGCATCATTTCGACAAAGTGCTGCCACGGTCCCATGTTCTTTTGATGAGGTGACTGAATAGGTCCAACGTTGTCTGCTGGGCAACAGGTGATGGCGTCCCATTCGCCGTTTTCCTCAGCAGCATCCGAAAAAGCTCGCTGAGCGAGCACTTTACCCATCGAGTAACCTTGTCGATCCGGCGTTCTTCGGGGATTCTGTTCATCGGGGTAACGATCTTCGTCGAGCGTCGGGCGACGCTTGAGTTCGTTGATATCCACCTCAGATATAACCGCCGCAATGCTCGAGGTAACTATCACCCGACCTACTGTGCCCGATTCGTTCACACTCTTGATCAGGCTGTCGCACACCCTCTTGACGTAGTCGTGATCGTTGTAGTTGGACACGTGGGCGACATGGGCAACACCGTGGCATCCCTTGAAGATTTCATCGAAAGCTCCGTCATCGTCTAGATTTGCCGAATGTACAGTCAATCTTCGCGACAAGTAACCCGGCATACTCCGAAAGAAGTCGCACCGTACGGGATCGTTTGCATCCTTCACGCAAGCACGGACTCGGTAGCCCTTGTCAAGCAACAATCGAACCACCCAGCTACCAATAAATCCAGCTGCTCCCGTTACCGCTACTGTCCCATTCTTGGGTATTGCCGCCATTCTGTTCCCTCCCCGACGTGCGTTGTGGATCGTCTACTTTACTGACGAACCTGTCCGAATTGATGTTACTAAATCAGCAGATTCGGCTTCTAACCGTCACGTAAACACTCCCTGCGGGACGTCGAGGAATTCGTGACGGCACGACTGTAGGAATCCGATAGCATGTCCAAGTTGTCTTCGAAACTGTGTCGCGAAAGCCTAGGCGTTAGGGAACGTGGGGCACAGTGCAGACACTCCTTGGGAAACAACTTCGCTAGCCTTCCAACGCAGTTCCAGCTCTAGCATGAAATTCGAGACGGGTGCAAGAGATTCGCCAATAAAATCTGCTAACAGAGAGAGCGCTTATCCAGAAATGGGCTAGTTCGCTTGTCTAATAGGCGATTCTCGCAATGCTCAGCTAAGTATCTTCGCAAGATCCTAGTCCGGGGGAGGTTAATTTTCGAGTACTACTTCGACTTGGGCGACTTTCGAAACAATGAAAAGTACACGCGCCAATGCAGGTCAATGGAGCGCGAGTATCCTTCAGGTGCATTGAACTATTGCGTCATGGAAACTTCAAGAGTGGTCTTCATCGGTTGAATGCGCAATGCTAAGCCCATCGACGCAAACATGCTTGCATCGCTGAAAGATTCCATGGTAGTCAGCCGCGTATGCAGACTTCTTCTATGAGTATCGTTGCCGCGAGATCTCTGTTAACAGATCCATTGCATGCAGCGAATCCGTTTTGTCATACTGCGGACAGACCGTGAGCCCAGCGCCCAGACAGCGGTGAACCGCTTCTGCTTGATACAAGAATCCGTGCTGGTTGGGGAAAGGTCGAGGAATCGAAACATCCCACGGCAAGGGGTATACGAGGTGCTGAACCGGCGCAGGCGCACCTTGCGTTCGGTAACGCGACGGAACACCGCTCTCTGGGGGTATCCGGATGGTCAAGTCGGTAGGACAGTGTCCGGGTTGCCCGAGAGTCAATCTTCCCTTTGTAGCTATGATTTCCGTAACTTCCGCCAGTTCGCAGTTGAATGGGGGAAAAGTTAGAACCGCACACTTGCCTTCGCCGTATTCGACAATCGCTGCTCCTGATCGCCTACCGGAAGCGGTTACTTTGCTGGGTTTAGTGTCTTTGCCAAATGCCAAGGGGGCAGCTTGGATGGTGTAAATAGGATCGAAGAAGTCAGCTTGCACCATCATTACGTCTCCAATCAGTCCTGATTCCACCGCAAATCGAGCATGTTCTACCGCAGGAAAGAACCTCGTCCACATCCCATCCTGCAACATAACTCCACGTTCTTCAGCCGCTGCATACATCTCTCTTGCATCGCTTGCATTTTCAGCTAACGGTTTCTCGCACAACACATGCTTCCCCGCTGCGATGCAGAGGAGGCTGTGTTCTTTATGCAGTCTGGTAATGGTTCCGACGTATACGATGTCCACGTTTGAAGCATTCGCCATGTCTTCGTAGCTGTCGTATGCGCTTTCGATGCCGTGTCTTGAAGCAAAGCCTCGAGCCCGCTCGAGATCGCGGGCTGCAACAGCAGTGACTTCAGCCCCTGGGCATGCGCGTAGACTCATTACCCACTGCGACGATATGTTCCCAGCACCGAGAATTCCCCAACGCAAATTGTGCGAAACGTCCTTTGGATCCGTAGCTCCAAGACGGACATCGAGCGGCTGAGATGGATTGCCATCGACTCGAACTGACATTGTGGTCTCCTAATCCCAAGTATCACAGGTCTCCACACTACATATTAGTGCGGGTGCTACTGTAGCTTTGACTCCGACCTGAATAGCCCGAGGAACAAGAACCAGCACAACACCGCGCCGAGGATTTGCGCAAGAATGAAAATTGGTGCGTCCACGGGTGCGATACCCGAAAAGGTATCCGTCAGACTTCGCGCAACTGTCACGGCAGGATTTGCAAAGGACGTCGATGCCGTAAACCAATAGGCGGCCGAAATGTACAAACCAACCATCGGGCCGACCCATTCAGGTTTCCTGCGCAAACAACCCAAAATCGTCGCAACCAAACCAAATGTGGCCACAATCTCAGCTAAGGCTTGAGCAGCACCACTTCTCGATACTTCCGATACCTGAAACACATCCAACTCAAACATTGCGTGTGCGATCCAAGTGCCACAGACTCCTCCTGCAACTTGAACAGCGATGTAAGCAAGAGCCATCAAGGCGGATATTTCCCCCCTCAGAAGGAATACCACCGTTACGGCTGGATTGAAATGTGCACCCGAAAGTGGAGCAATGACGACGATCAGAACAGCGAGAATCGCTCCTGTGGCAACGGTATTGGCCAAGAGAGCGATGGCGGCGTTGCCATCGGCCAATTCCTCGCCCATGATCCCCGAGCCGACAACTCCGGTAAGCAGGAACAGAGTTCCTAAGAATTCAGCCGATAGTCGAATGGGTGTCGTCACAGAAAAAGTAGAACTGGAATTAGACGCAATGTTTATTTTCGCATTGCGTGAGAACGGTAGATGTCATCAGATGACGATTCGCATTTTGAATCGTTCCCTCTATCCTTCAGCAAATCAAACCGCTGGTCGGTCGATATAGTCTGCGCTTAGGTTACTGTTCCGGCGGATCCGAAACCTCTTCCTCGGCATGTTGGCCCACAAAGAACTTCAAGTGCCAAGAAAGCAAGTGACCGGCATCTCCTTCCACTGCATCGATCACGCTCAATTCCCAAGTACCTTCTGGTTTCTCGCCGTAGAAAGCGTTGGACAGAAAGTGAAACTCTTCGGTATTGTCAATAGCTCGCGAATGTGGATTATTGAAAATCGGGTTCACAACGCTTCGGGTTCCGCTTGGTGATATCAACTCGATCGACAAGTCACTCATCCTGGAATGGTCTCCGACAAGTCGAAGCTGAACCCCTTCAATGTTCACCGCAACTTCCACCGACGAACCGTCTGGATCATCTGGATTTTCCACAGCATCCAAAGCGCCCTCTTCGATGCAGTGCCGTTCGGTCGATTCGTCGCTACAGTACTCGTAGTCGAGAGGAAGAGACACATCCAGCGTATCAACAAGACCGGCACCGTCTGCATCGGGTATTTCGAATCCCTCGTATGTTTCATCCGCAACTATCGAAATAGGGAGATTGCCCATCCAGTCTGTAATCGCGAACAGACCAAGGCTTTCCAGGTCGTAGTCTTCCAACAATGCCACTGCTGCATCGATGTCAACTCCGCCAAATCCGAACCAATTGTTGTAGTTGTATCCCGCAGCATTAGTTATCCAACTATGTTGCAGAATGAACGGGACATTTCCGACTGCGACACGCACTCGGGGTAGTTCGGGTTGGATCTTTCGTGCTGTCTTGGCGAAGATGTGCTTGACGTCACGGAACGAAAGCTCAGGCTCCACTCCAAGCAGTATCGCCACAGCCCCCGACATCGTGGCCGCTGCCGCTGAGGTGCCATTTAGAAGGCCTGTATAGTCACCATTAGGATTTGCTGACGAATTTTGCGTCAGCGGCTCGAAGGAACCGGCCAGCACTCCGTAGCCTCGATCATGTCCGAACTGATCCGTGGAGATCAATGCGGCAGATGCTCGACCGTACTGGCCTGCTGGCGCTGTAATCCATAGATTGCTGCCAACGCTCGAATAGCTCGATCGTTGGTCCTGAGCGTTGAAAGCCCCCACAACCATGACAAAAGGCAGGTTGTTCGTATAGTCAGACGTCGAACTGGAGCACCCTATTTCCAAATGGATTTCGTGAAAGAGCGCACCGCATGAATTGAAGCTGTTGCCTGCGGATTTGACAAAAAGCGTGCCTTTTTCATCACGAATCCATCGGGTGAACCATCCAAACAAGTCATAGACGCCAAAGTTGGGATCGCTCCGGAGTATCGAGCCGAAGCTCATGTTGACGATGTCTACATCGTTCTCAGATGCGGTGGTCCCTCCGAAAGAAGTGATCAAATTCGCATTAGATTGATCCTTTAGCAGGTTGAAACCACGAAGCGTTGTCTTTGATGCGACCCCTCGTCCGCCCAATCCGTTGTCTGACATTGCACCTACTGCGCCGGCAATCGTTGTTCCGTGATCACCAGTTGTATCGGGATTGAATGGATCATTGGAGTCCGCTCCATACCAATACGCATTGGAACCAGTATCCGCTGCGAAATTGACCGACTCGTCCGAATCTACATTGTCGATGAGATCGGGGTGGCAAGTCTCGAGTCCTTCATCGACAATCGCTACTACTACTCCTTCTCCACCATGGCCAGCTTCAATTGTCCCCGTCATTCGCATATCTGCACCGACTTCACCCTCTGTAAATGAAAACGAGCTCTGACCGGTATTGTTCAGGTGCCACTGGTGTTCAAACAATGGATCTGTCTGACCGGGATAGTCTGGGCGCAATGGAGACTCGCACGTGACTACGGGAAGTTGGTTTGTGTCGATAGCGAATCCAAATGCACCTGCATTGTTGCCCTCATTCAACTCATTGCTGTTGTCGTCCGTTACAACATTGACGATCCCCACAAACGTAGTAGCCGCTTCCAAGTCGTCAAGAACAATTTCCCACTCGTACACGTAGCTACTTGGGAAGACGGCTATCGAAGGTATAGAAACGTCCACACGCAGGACCTCCTCTCCCGCCACGAGGTTGCTCTGGTCGAACAGTCTTATGACCAAGGTCGCAGGGTTCGATGCTTCCGACCCTAGGTTGAAGACTCGAACTGTCACATTGACTTCTGTCTGCTCACCTTGTGTTTCGATATACGGAAAGAGGTCCGAACCCGTCTCCGGTTCTGAATCGCCTGAGCCTGGCCGATAACTGTCTTCAATCGTAATAGTTGCATCGTCGCCGTCCTGTGAAAGGTCGGAATTGGACTCGGTGTCAACCGAAACTTGGGCGTTTTCGTCTCCTTCTTGGTCCCAGTCACGAATAGGTATGAATCGTGTGGTTCCGGAAGTTTCACCAGCCTCAATGGTAATGTCCGTCAGATCGTAGTCAGCACCGAATGTCGCGGTCCCCGCCGTGGCAAGGGGAATTGTCATACTTGCCGATTGTGCTTCCTCGATGGTCGCCGTTAGGGTTGCGAAGCTTCGATCATGCTCTTCGATTGTGTCAACATCAATCGAAAGCGTTACTGATTGAGCACCTGTTCCCAGCGCTGTTAGGACTGCCAGAACGGTCGCTATTCCTTTGCTATTAATCATTCCTGCTCTAGTTGGAATAAGCTTGGGTTGATCAATATGGGTAGGGCGATAGCAACGTACCTACTCAGTCGCCTCCACGACAACCGGCAAAGTGCACGAAGTTCCAAAGAGTTCAGGGTACTGCTCTGGATAGTTGGATTCGCAAAAAGCAATGGACTCCTTAGTCACCGCGATAACGTAACGCTGTATGTCCTCGGAATCCGATTCGGTGATTACGTCGGAAAAGCCTGGCATTCCTACACCTCTCATAATTCCGTTTAATATCACAGCGTTCCATCGCGAATGCGTGGCGGAGGGCAGGTACTTCAGATCGGGCACTTGACTGCTACTAGTCACGCCCGCACCATGGCAAATGGAACAGTACTTACCATATAGATACCTTCCGTTCTCGATTTGTTCCGCAGTCCCGTCGATATCGGGTGGTACAGGAATGTTTACGTACGTGATATCGGGAGGCGGCATATTGGCCTCTCCATTGAGCTTGTACACCAAGACTCTTCCTTCCTCCAGAACGTTGCCTTTGTGGCGTGGAACCCCCGACGTAGTTGCGAACGCTCCTCCCCAGCCCGCAACAATGGCAACATACTGCTCGTCGTCAATTTCGTAGGTTACTGGAGCGGCAATAATTCCTGTGTAGGCCTCGCTCTCCCATAGCAACTCGCCATCGTCTGCCGAGTACGCAGCAAACATGCCGTCGCTACGTCCCTGGAACACCAGACCGCCCGCTGTAGACAAGAGTCCACCGTTCCATGTAGTCGGGTGATCCACGCGCCATACTTCGCGCTGTTCCACCGGGTCCCATGCGAGCAAGTGTGCTCGTAGCGATCGCAATCCTTCCACAAGCTCCTCCATCGTGGGAGGTTCAGGAGGACTTTCCGGTCTTCCTCCGGTGCCAAGATTCCATCGCCCTGGCTCATACTCAAAAGTGGAGTCCTGTCCGTAGGTATAGCCCATGTCCATTGCTGGGATGTAAACCAAACCAGTGGCAGGACTGAAAGTCATGGGATGCCAGTTGTGCCCTCCAAGTGGACCGGGAAACACGGTCTGGGCTTCGGTTGCGTACTGACCTTCTTCACTCACGACGGGCCTTCCAGATTCCGGGTCGACATGAGACGCCCAAGTGACCGTTACGTAGGCTTCGGCCGAAATGAACTCACCATCAGTTCGATCAATTACGTAGAAAAATCCGTTCTTGGGAGCTTGAACCAGCACCTTGCGCATCACGCCGTCAATTTCCATATCAGCCAAGATAATGTGCTGCGTGGCGGTGTAGTCCCAAGTATCACCGGGCGTGGTCTGATAGTGCCAAATCAGAGATCCGCGATCAGGATTTAGCGCAAGAATCGAGGACAGGTAGAGATTGTCGCCACCGCCGGGACTGCGTATATATCGATTCCAGGGCGAGCCGTTTCCCACGCCTATGTAAAGCATGTCCAATTCGGGATCGTAGGCCATCGAATCCCAGACAGTTCCGCCTCCGCCGATCGTCCACCACTCGCCGTTCCATGTCTCTGCAGCGAGTTCCATTTCGCGCGACTCGAAGGGTTTTGAGGGGTCTCCTGGAACTGTGTAAAAGCGCCATTTCTGCTCGCCCGTTTCAGCATCGTAAGCAGTTATGTATCCGCGAACTCCTAGCTCAGCTCCTCCGTTTCCGATGATCACCATATCCTTGATAATCCGAGGTGCACCGGTGATGGTGTAGGGTCTTTCCTGATCCACGGTCAAGACTTCCCAGTCCAATTCCCCGGTACCGGCGTCCAATGCCACTAGTCGACCATCAAGCGTTCCAACATAGACGCGGCCTTTCCAAACTGCCGCTCCCCGATTAACTACGTCACAGCATGCGTACTGACCCCATGACTTGGGAACTCCGGGGTCGTAGTCCCATATCGACTCTCCGGTCTTTGCATCGAAGGCATGTACGGTGCTCCAAGCACCTGTAGTGAACATGAAGCCGTCCACTACGATGGGCGTGGCCTCAAGTCCCCGCTTTGAGCCAGTGTTTCGCCACCATGCCAAACTCAGTTGTTCAATGTTTTCCTCATTGATGGAGTCAAGTGGAGAAAACCGTTGTTCGTCATAGGTTCTGCCGTGTGACAACCAGTTCTGCGGTTCGGAGTCTGCATTTGAGATTCGTGCTCCGTCTAATGACGACGTTGCACGAGTCACCTGTTCTTGAAGCAACGCTCGCTCTTTTGCAAGACTCTCTTCCTGGTTCGAGCGATTTCCGCTACAGCCGGTCACAGTCAACAACGCCGCGAACCAAAGGACGGCCCAAAGCCATACCGGTTGAATTCTCTTCATTTCTCTAATGTCTTCAGCAATTTCCGCAAATACTCTTGTAGAACAACGTCATGGTAGCTGCATGCATCGATTGCCGCCGGCACGGGGGCTCGTACAGATGCTGGCCAATGCCTTGTGGTTACATGGTCCCTGACACTACTCGTCGCTTAGATTTTACAAGGTAGAAATAGACGGGGAATTCCTGAGAAACCCTACTACTAAGCCGACAAATCCAATCTCAATCTGGTTTGCACAAGTAGCTGAGGATCAGTGTCGATCGAGTCTTGTTGGCCCTTGATTCATGCATAGACGTACCCATGGGCCACAAAGATTCAGCCTTCGTTCTATACTTTCACTTCGTTGTATATTTCACGAAAAGCACCTCGATTCAATTTCGACCCTTTCACGAACTTCACTAAATGGCCACCAATATCAACTCACCAGACACTGAGTGGGAAAACGAACAACGCGAATGGCTTGAAGCCTTGGAATCCGTGTTGCAAGAACACGGAGAAGAAGGCGTAAAGACACTTCTGGGAAGGCTACAAACAGAACTGTCTCGTCGTGGTGTTCAGTTGGAGGAAAGGGCTCTCAATACGCCGTATACCAACACCATCCCGCTTCGCGCTGAACCCGCCTACCCAGGTGACATCGAACTTGAGAACCGCATCGAGAGCATCATTCGATGGAACGCCGTAGCCATGGTTCTTCAGGCGTATGACAGTGGGTCAGGTGTCGGGGGACATATCGCAACTTACACCTCTGCTTCAACCATGATGGAAGTAGGGTTCAACCACTTCTTCCGTGCTCCTTCGGAGAAATATGGCGGAGATCAGGTGCACTTTCAAGCTCACGCAGCTCCCGGAGTATATGCGCGAGCTTGGCTCGAGGGTCGCATTCCGACCGACCGCCTCAAGAATTTTCGGAGAGAACTCGGCGAGAACGGAGGGCTGCCTTCATATCCGCATCCACGGCGTATGCCGCACTTTTGGCAAATGCCGACGGCAAGCATGGGACTCTCCACTCCTTGTGCGATCTATCAAGCTCGATTTGCCAAGTATCTCGAACACAGGGGGCTGAAACCCAAAAACGGAGGCAAGATCTGGCTGTTCATTGGGGATGGCGAGTCGGATGAACCCGAAGTTCTTGGAACCATCAACATGGCTTCCCGAGAGCAATTGGACAACTTAGTTCTAGTTATTAATTGCAATCTCCAGCGACTGGACGGCCCTGTCCGCGGCAACGGCAAAATCATCCAAGAGTTGGAACGCACATTCCGTGGCGCCGATTGGCACGTTGTCAAGGTGATCTGGGGCGGCGGCTGGGACCCCATTTTGGAACGCGACACCGACGGTATTTTGCAAGCCCGAATGGAACAGGCCGTCGACGGCGACTATCAAATGTACACCGTGTCGCCCGGCAACGCGGTTCGTGAGCATTGGGTTGAGAACTCCCCACAACTCATCGAGCTGATGAAGACCCTGTCTGATGAGGAAATTCAGACAATCAAGCGTGGTGGACACGACCATAGAAAACTGTATGCGGCTTACCACCATGCCATGAGCGTCGAAGGGAAACCGTGCGTGATACTGGCGAAGACTGTAAAGGGCGATGGTCTCGGACTCTCGGTCGCAGGACGAAACACGGTCCACCAAAAAAAGTATCTGACACCCGACGAACGACACGACTTGGCGGATAGATTCGACATTCCTCTGGACAAGGATGCCATAGAAAGGGCGGAGTTCTATATGCCGCCTAAAGACAGTCAGGAAATTCAGTACTTGAGTAGTTGTCGCGAGAGTCTTGGTGGTCCGGTTCCGTACCGGCATGTCCAATGTCCGACGCTAACCGCCCCGAACCTGGACTTTTTCCAAGACATGGTTCAAGGCACAGGTGAGCGATCCATTTCCACAACCATGTCCGTTGTGCGCATGTTGCAACGTTTGCTTCGCCATAGGGATATAGGTAAGTATGTTGTACCCATTGTTCCTGACGAAGCCCGCACCTTTGGAATGGATGGGCTGTTCCCCCAAGCGGGCATCTACTCTCCAGCGGGCCAAGTTTACCAACCAGTAGACGCAGGCACGATAGCTCCATACCGCGAAGCCGAAGATGGACAGATCCTGCAGGAAGGAATATGCGAGGCAGGAGCCATGGCATCTTTTCTTGCTGCCGGAACTGCATACGCGAATCATGGTCTACCCATGATTCCGTTCTACATTTTCTACTCGATATTCGGTTTTCAGAGAGTTGGTGACTTGGTTTGGGCATGCGGCGACATGATGTGTAAGGGATTTTTGCTTGGTGGCACTTCGGGACGTACAACGCTAAACGGTGAAGGTGTTCAGCATCAAGATGGGCATTCCCATGTGCTCGCAGCAACTGTGCCTAATTTAGTAAGTTACGATCCGGCCTTCGCCTACGAAATCGCCGTAATCGTTCGCGAAGGGATAGATCGCATGTATTCGAAACAGGACGATGTCTTTTATTACCTCACGGTCACAAACCAAAACTATCCGATGCCGCCCATGCCAGACAATGTCGAAGAAGGAATTGTGAACGGCATGTATCCCTACGAATACACTCCCGATTCCGAGGTCAATCTCTTAGGTAGCGGAGCCATCATGGTCGAAGTGCTAGAGGCAGCGCAAGAACTTCGATCAATGGGCAAATCTGTCAATGTCTGGAGCGTAACGAGCTACACGGAACTCAGTCGTCAGGCATTGCGATCGGAACGCGAGCTGCTTTTGAGTATCGGAGACTCGACGCAAAAACCGTATGTTTCAGAGCTGCTGGAAAATGAACCAGGAGTGTTCGTCGCGGCCTCGGACTACCAGAAAGCGCTGCCTCTCCTGATTGCTCCTTGGATCAAAGGAGAGTACATCGTACTTGGCACCGACGGTTTTGGACTGTCGGAGTCGAGGCAGGACCTACGAGATTATTTTGAAGTGTCCTCCAATTGGATCGTATTTGCAGCGTTGTCAGCTTTGGCGCAGTCCAATCGAGAGCACAAAACTACTGCATTGGAATTTGCGAGCAAAGCAGGACTCGATCTCGACAAGGCCGCTGCAACCTGATTAATTGGTCTCCATAGATCGGTTATCTCGCTACAGTCGCAAAGCGACTGTACAACTGAAATTTACAAGGTAAATCACTCGAAGTGGCGCTTTTACGTCGAATATTTGGCACGCCAAAGCTTGCTCCAGCGGAAAAAAGGAGCTTAAAACGCGAGCAGGTCAACGATCTTACCGTGCCTGTCGCGTTGGCCATGCTCGAAGGCGGATTTATCGGTGTCATCGCTGACAAGATTTACAACGTACCGGCCGGGGTATTGGCACTACTTGCATCCGCCGCCTTCATAGGCAATCTGTCCAGTTACCTGTGGACTAGAGTTTCCAGCGCACGCGCGAAGGTGCCCGTGGTTGTCGGATTGCAGGTCTTAACCATGGCGTGCTTGATTCTCGTCGTAGCTGCGCCAGTCAATGGGGCTGGCACGATCATGGTCGTTGTGGGGGTCGTCGCAGCTCGTTGCTTGACGGCCGGCACGGTCACAATTCGAAGCGTTGTCTGGAGTTTGAACTATCCCCGTTCAATCCGGGCGCGAACCACCGGACGCTTGCACGTATTCACGAGTCTGGTCATGGTTGCTACCACTTTGGTTGCCGGACCGATTCTGGATGCCAATCCATGGACATTTCGTTGGATGTATGTGGCTGGAATTCTCATCGCACTAATCGGCATTCTTTCTTTTTCTCGAATTGAAGTCTCGGGAGAGCTTCGCCATCGAGTATACGAGCGACAGTCCACATCGAAGTCAACAACAAAGGGAGAGTCTGCCGGATTCTTCCAAATTCTCAAGAATGACAAGAAATTTGCCCGGTATGAGCTCTATCAATTCTTGAGCGGCGTCTCGAACATGATCTTGGAGGCACCTTTGATCTATTTGGTATCACGCCAGCTTCAGGCGAGCTACACGGTCAGCATAGCGGTGATCATGGCCATCCCGTTTTTGATGAGAACCGTTTCGGTTCCAGTTTGGGCACGATACTTCGATGTTGTCCATGTGACCAAATTTCGAACTCGGCTTGGTTTGGTGTGGGTACTGTCACATTTGGTTCTTTGGTTCGGCGCAATGTTCAGTTCGGTTGTCGTCTTGGGGGTGGCGCAAGCCGTCTCGGGTTTTGCTCGAGGTGGAGGCACTATCGCATGGCAATTGGGACACAACGACTTCGCCCCGCCCGAGAAGCTCTCTGCCTACATGTCTGTTCACGTAACGCTAACCGGCTTGCGAGGCGCGCTCTCGGCATTCTTGGGAATCGCTCTCTATGTAGGATGGTCGAACATAGGATGGCTTCCCGACTTTCAAGGCATTGGAGGTCATGTCTTTCTCTTGGGCGCAGTCATTGGCACGTGGTCGTGGTTGGGTTTTGTATTTCTCTACCGTGATCTCCGACGTCTGGAGGCGTTCCGTCAGAGGAGAGTAGTTCGACATGGAGATTGACCGAAGCCAATCTCCATATCTTTGTCTCAGCCTAGGTCCTTTTCAGTTCTGCGGTTGAACTTATAGGACTCAGACTTAAACCTAACGGTCAGTGAGTCGCCTCAGTTCGTCCAAGGTAGGTTCACCGTGAGGGTGCCAATCCATTATTGGGACCATGAAGTGCCGCTCATCAATTCGTGTGCCGTCTAGATCAGCTTCACCCTTCGCGAGATCCAGCATCCGAATAGCCTCGGTACTAACTCTTTCTAGTGGCACATCGGCCACAGGATCAAGACTCTTCCTTGCTTTGGTGATTCGTTCCCCATGGCTTACAAACGCGACCAATTTGGGAGCATTTGTATTGATGCCAAGAGTTACCAGCGTATCCTCCTTCCACTGTTCCGCATTGACCTTCATCTGAATGAACCACTCTGGAACAGGTGAGGGCAGACGAAGGTAGGCCAAAATGAAATGGAAGTGCGTGCACTCAAGATCCCCTCGATTGCGCACTTCAGATTCGGCTCGTGTCAGGAACGATACGAGCCATGGATGTTCTTTAACCCAATCGGGCCAAAGACTCGGTTGTAGGTGTTGAGATATCCGTGTTCTTGGATTCTCGAATTCCTGGGTTTGCATAGGTACGTCCTTTGCTTGTTGAAAGTGCTGACGAGCAGCAGCATAGGACTCACCCGTCTTGCCCATGCGAGAGCGAATACGGCGTTTCAATGTGTTCTGCGAAGTCATCATCTTCTCCACGACCCTAGACACAGTCCCTCGGCGACCTGACTAGAGCAGGAAAGACAATTTCGCTTCAAGGACGACGGCCCCTTTTGCCTCGTTGTTGACCCTGCCGAGGAGGATCAATGAGGTTGTGCGTGAAGCTAGCACTTCGTATAGTAGCAAAGCTTCCCGATCTTTCGCTTGTGTTTGGTGTGAAGTACGAGCGAGTTCCGATCCTTTTCTGGTCCCTTCTTGCTGAGCTAACGAGATCGCGGTTTTGCGTTGGACATGTCCATGAGCGACTCGATATGAGGTACGAGGTCCTCGTAGGTAGCGTCCGATCCCAATTGCACAGGTTCGTTCACGTAAATCACGCTTCTGGTGTATCTCCCGCCGGACGCGTGAATGACGCACCCGTTGGGTGCACCTTCACTACACATAAAAAGCACGGCAGGGCTTACTAAGTTTGGAGATCGTCCGGGATCCACATTCTCCAAGTCGTCGTTTCTGCCAGGTACCGTATTGGTCATTCGTGTTGCTGCACCTGGTCCTAAGCAATTGACATGCACGTTGCGTGGGCCACCTTCAAGGGCGAGAACGTTGGCAAGTCCGAGCATTCCCATCTTTGCGGCACCATAGTTGGATTGCCCGTAGTTTCCAAAGATTCCAGATCCAGAACTGGTGAACACGATTCGTCCATATCGTTGGTCATACATGTGGGGCCAAGCGGCATGAGTCACATAGGCGGTTCCCGTTAGATGAACTTGCACGACCAGGTCGAAGTCGTCCAAGGTCACTTTCTTGAACGTCTTATCCCGCAAAATTCCTGCATTGTTGACGAGGATGTCGACCCTTCCATACGCTCGAATCGCGTCGTCTACGATACTCTTTGCACCGTCCCGGTCCGCGACTGATGCTTTGTTTGCAATCGCATCGCCACCGGCAGAGCGAATTTCTTCCACAACTTGATCCGCAGTGTCGCCTTGACCTGTGCCGTGTACGTCTCCGCCTAAGTCATTGACGACCACTTTAGCGCCGCGCTTTGCGAATTCAATAGCATGACTCCGACCAATTCCGCCACCCGCTCCAGTCACGATGGCGACTTTTCCTTCAAATTCACTCATTAAGAAGCTCTCCCAAAAAATACTTCCAACGCTGACATATCTCTCTCAAGACTCGTCGCGCTGCCAATCCTATTTCAATCGACAGGAATGCTGTTGATCAAGTTGTATGCAAACCAACCATCGCCAATGACAAAGCTCTCCGGCTTTGCACTTGCTGTATCTCGCATTCCGCCAATTCCATGGTCGTTTCGATGCAACCCTTCGACAAACGAATTGTAGTGGGAGAGCACTATTGGCAACGAAGCAAGCAACCACTTACTGAAAGGTACTCGACAACTACTTGTATACAAGGAAGTGGTGTAGCTGGCGATCTCTAGTCTCCGGCACTGCCACAGATCAATTCAACCTTACTGGGTCAACGGCCTTTGGTTTAAGGAGTTTTGAGTCCCACTGATGGATTTGAATGATCTTCCTTCAAGAGCTTTGCCGTGAGTTCTATGTCGCCCCAAACAGTAATTAGCGCACCCTGCAGTTCGTATTGCTCAATTTCGCCCTCAAAAAGAAACCAATGGGGCAAATCATTGACCATACGTCCGAAAAGTACAAAACCGTCGCACCGTGCGGAATCGGGTTCGGATGCAACGGAAACGAGGAATCTTCCACGTCCTCGGTCGTCGAATCCTTCAAAGTTACTTCAATTTGGTTCTTGTCATCCGTGTCTCGAAGTTCGAGCACCATCTCCCCCTTCGCGGCCGATTCACGCAATTCATCCATTAGCCGTGTTCCAATTGCTTCTCTGAAAGCGCTTTCCTGTTCAAGCTCTCCAAATGAGAATACATAGGTACCCGTAAGGTCCGCAAATATGATCGTTGGCGCAAGAGCTATACACAGTCCAGCCATCTTTCCTAATTTCCGCACTTTGTGAACCTAAGTCACTGATCCAACGTCCAAATTGTAGACTTGGTCCGCTTAAGTTCCCGTGGCCAACGGCAGGTCTTAGACTCTGATTTCAGTGCGATACAAGTCCCACCTTTGAACACAACCAAATCCTCTGACTCGCCACACGTTCAATCTATCTGTAACTTGCACTAACGAAACTCGAGTGACCATGGAATCGTATTGACTACCCAAGAATCTCGACCCGTCAAGACATTACAATCTGACTCGCCGCAACTTTAGGTGCTGTTTGCTTGGGTTCTGTCCTTGTGTCTACGGAGGCGTTCCAATATGACTGAAAGGCAAATCACATATGTGACCGAAGGAATGCTCGAAGCCCAAAGGAAATGGGGACCAAGTCGTACTTCATACCCCATTACAACAACGGACATACGTCGTTGGGCAATGGCAACCTACTATCCAGAAAGGCCGCCTCCCATTTATTGGGATGATGAGTATGCGGCAACAACTCGTTGGAAGACAATCATTGCACCACCGGATTTCAATCCTTTTGCGTGGACGTTGTCCACCGGAGCGCCAACTAAGCGTTCCGGACCTTCTTTGAACGCACAACCGCGACATCCCGAGGGAAAGCCTTTGACTGGATTGAACGGTGGTCAAACCGACACATATGGTGTACCAATGCGACCTGGCGATGTCGTTAGTACGCGTTCGCGCCTACTTGATTGGACCGAACGCGAAGGCAGATTTGGACATACGATATACGTAAGAACAGAAATCGAGTGGAAGAATCAGAACGACGAACTCGTTCGTACACGAATCTCCACTTCAATCCGTTATTGAGAGAAACAAATGAACATTTCTTTTGAAGACTTGAAGGTTGGCGACGCCATGCCGAGTTGGTCTCGCAAGACAAGCTTCGCTGAATGGAACCGCTATGCCGCCGTAAACGAGGAATTCGTTCCGTTCCACATGGACGACGAAGCGGGCCGACGCGCCGGAAACGAAGAGGGAGCTTTCGGTATGGGAAATCTCCGCTACGCCTATATTGTGAATGCACTGCATGACTGGATTGGAGATGAAGGAGTCGTTCGCGAGGTCGGATGTCAATACCGTGCAATCAATCAAAAGGACGATGTTTTGACTGTGGTTGGCGAGATCACGAAGAAAGAGATCGAGAACGGTCATCGAGTTGTGCATTTGAAGGTCAATGTAGTGAACGAATCCAATCTTGGAACCTGTCCTGGGCATGCGGTTGTCGAACTGTAGCTTTCATTGTCCTTCCACTTGATGCGACTTGGCTCCCGAATGAATTTTCCTAAGCCTCTCGACAAAGTGACGCTGTTTCTTGTGGTCGCCTTGCTCTACATGATTGGTTTGCATGCAGAAGACGCTGACGAGTCATCGGCTGACTCTACGATCAAAGGAATGGCCAACTGCGATCTATCAGAATACGAGCTTCCACCACGGTCTGACGACGAAGACCTGAATCAAATTGCGAAGGCTGTAACGCAATTCCTTCAGTCGGTTCCTACTGATGAGATGTCAACTACGAGCTACTGTGTCGGTGACACAGAAATGTACTCCTGGACTAATGTGCCGGGACGAAGACCTGGAGGGATACGTTTAGGAAACCTCGGTGAAGTTTCTCAGAAACGCGCATGGATGGCTCTGCAGTCATTGCTGAGCCAAGACGGATTTGCCAAGGTTGAACTTCTGGCAACAGACATTGAACTCGCATCGGGCGCCGGAACAGTCTCGGACTATACAGTAGCGGTTTTTGGAAATCCGATGATTGACTCTGCATGGGGATTTCAATTCGATGGCCACCACATCGCCTTGAATTTTCTGGTGCATGGCAACGATCTCATTTTGGCACCGATGTTTCTTGGGTCCCAACCCTTGACAATCAACGGCAAGACACCGTTGCAAACCGAGATTCAGCTAGGGCGGCAGTTGTTCGATGCGCTTACTTCCGAAGAAAAGGAAATCGCAACGGTGCAGGGGCTTGTGCGAAGAGACGTAGTCGCCGGATCGGGATCCGGACACATCGATCAAAACCGAGCATTGGATCTTTCGATATTCGAAAATGTCGGACTGCCGCTAGGCGATTTGTCAGAAACCCAGCTAGAACTCTCTAAACAGCTTGTGGGTGAGTATCTCTTCTACTTGTCGCAGCCGTTCGCAGACAGAGTCTGGTCGTGGGTCGAGGCGAACTTGGCCAACGGACTCTTTACGTACAGCCAGCTAGAAGATCGCGTGTATTACCGGATCTACGTACCCGACACTCTATTGATCGAATACGACGATGTGGCATCCGATCACATTCATACTGTAACGCGCTTGCTCGACAAGCAAGGGAGAAACGACTACGGTCCGTTCGCATCAAATCCGTCCTCGAAAGCGGCTCTTGTCTTAAGCGATCACTACCGTAGTTCGCCACACCACAATCCCCAGGCTGCGAAGTAGCCGCACTCTAAGGCACCAAAACCGTCCGTAAAATGTCGGGAGATTCTCATTTCTCCTCTCACATTAAGGACTTACGATGCTTTTCGGTGCTCAATTGGTCAACTATCTCTGTACATGGGACGACACGCTTAAGACTATCCACTCCGTAGAAAACGGTAACTGGAACAGCCTTTGGTGGTCCGATCATTTCTTGGTTCCCGCTCCTGGTTCACCCGTGGTGAATCGCGAGGCTCTGGAGGGCTGGAGCTTAGTCACAGCTGCTGCTGGAATCACCAAGAGAGTGGAATTGGGGTTGTTGGTCTCAGGCAACACCTACAGAAACCCTGCGCTACTGGCAAAAATGTCGTCCACAATTGACCACATTTCCCATGGCAGATACATCCTAGGTATTGGTGCTGCTTGGTACAAACAAGAACACACTGCGTATGGTTGGCGATTTCCCGGATTAAAAGAACGCTGCGACCGGCTTGTAGAAGCGCTTGATGTGATCAAGCTGTTGTTCACCGCAGGAGAGGGAACTGTCAATTACAAAGGCGAGTACTACAGTCTCGAGGATTGTCCACTTTCTCCCCAATGTGTTCAGACGCCACACCTACCCATTCTTGTTGGCGGAAACGGCGAGAAACGAACTCTTAAGACATGTGCCAAATATGCCGACATTTGCAACATCGACTTTAACAATCCAGGCGGACCCGACGTGTTCAAACACAAGATTTCAGTCCTCCACCAGCATTGCGAGGATATTGGACGAGACCCCAGCGAAATCAAGCGAACAGTCCTGATTCCGATGAGACTTGAAGACAACGAAGAAGTCGCAAAGAGAGAACTCAGCCGCCGTCCGTGGATAGTTTGTGGGAACGCCAACTACTGCATTGACTTGATCGGACAGTACGTCGATGCCGGTGCCGAAGAGGTCATGTTCTCAGGAATACCAACCAAAGCTGAATTGTTTGATCGCATCAGTTCCGACGTGCTTTCGGCGTTTTCATAAGCACGATCGAAGGCACGATGAATCGTGCCAAGGCAATCACAATAGATTCATTCGGTAGCCGCCAACAAACCAGACGGCTACCAAAGAATTCTATTCTTGAGTCCTACATGTCTATACGAATGCCAAAGCGAATCTTGTAGACCGAACGAGGTCCATTCGGGAACGCCAGGGACAATGCCCGAAACGAATTGAATCTGTACAGGCAGTCGCTTGGCTGTCGGCATGATGTTCGAGGAGCGTCTCCTTTGAGAGCTTCCGCGCCAGCAACACCATTCGCGGCAACATCAGCCGCCGCAACAAGATCAGCTCGAATGATCGCGGCTTGTCCATACCTTGGCCCGTATTCGAACACTCCCCATTCGTCATTAAGGAAGTTCAGGACATTGTCAATGTCCAACACAAACTTGATCGAGTTGTCGCCGACATACTGCGTGAAGTAGTCCAACCCCGGTATCGAAACTTGAAAACGTAGATCCCAAATCTGGTTCCAACCAGGTTCTTGCGAATATGGAGTTTGAATCCCCGACGGAATGTCGTTGTCATTGATGTAGGCGAAGAAAGCGCTTCTATCAAAGTTGGGTGAGTACACGACTCTACTGTCGTTCTCGCCCGTCGGAATGTAGAGCGGATTGTTGTCGTAGGGACTTTCTCCCGCACCGGCACGACCAAACAACGAGTTGTCCCAGTTGACATCGAAGGTAAAGGTGTACTTGGATCCGGTATTGACCCGTCCAAATAGATCAACACGTGCCATGATGCCTCCCGTTACCTCTTTCTCATACCCAAAATTGAGCTTGAAAGCGTGTTCGGTTGCGTGTGGAGAGTATCTCGGCGAAGGATCATTGCGGTCCACGTCCAGAATTCCTCGCCAATTGGATATGCCACGCGACGATGTTCCTTCGCTAACCATGTTCACGTCCTGCCATGCATAGCTGACGCTTGCATCCAGACCGAATTCGTACTCTTTGGCCAGTGCTACGGAAATTGTTTGGCTTCCCCCTTCCGAGAAGTTGCGAAGCTGTGTGAGATTCAAAATGTCGAGACGGTCAAGATCGGCATAGATGATGCGACCATCGGGCGCCGTACCTGTCGGTTGAGTCTCGTCCAAATTCGTCTGGGCAAGATTGCGCCACAAGAACCCGTTGTTGGTTTGCGTTCGTAGATACTGAAGCACCAACGTGTAGTCGCTTCCCCAGTCAAGGTCGCCCAGGGAAAGGTCGAACGTGTGGTCTATTCGAAGAGATATCTTCCAATCCGAAGGAACTTCGAAGTCCTCCGAAATTACGTCGATGGGAACGCCCGCCGTTGCGCTACCGACGCGACTCAACAATTCCGCAGGAACTTCCAGAGGATTGACGTCTTGGGCGTTGCTAAGTCGAGCAAATACTGTTGGGATTTGAAAAATATTTGAGGTCCAAACTTTCGGATCCCCACCGGAAAACAGTCCAAGACCGCCTGTTACAACTGTATCAGGCAACCCGGTCCACCTTAAGCTCGCCCTCGGAAGGAAGACCGAGAGTCCATCCAGATTCGCATCGCTACGGATCCCGTAGGTTTGTTGGAGTTCGCTGCTGTAGGTCGGTTCATCGTCTTGTATGTACCTTTCCCATCTTGCGCCAACGGTCAGCTCAAAATCGGGCCATGGTTCGAAAATGTCCTGGCCGAAGAATGTCTGCTTTGTGTACCCCCAAGCTGCCGCACCGTCGTCTGCATTGTTGGTCACTGTGTTTACGTAGTCGACTCTTGCGGTTCGAGATTCAAGGCCCGGATAACCAAAGAATAAAAACCTGCCCGCAGAACTCGGAACAAACAAGTTGAACAAGTCAAAGGTCTCGATCTCGATACCCCCTCGAATGATGTGTTCGTTGTAGACGTAGTCCACCGCCGCATAGATTTGCAAGCGCTGGTCGTCATATGCGTTCGCGTGACGAAATCTGTCGCAGCCAGCGGTCAAGCTAACCCTTCCCGTCAACAGTCCTTCAAGCGGCGTCCCTTCAAGTTGCGAACCGTTGATGCTGCTGATCTCCATTGCACCAACACCTCTGCCCGCTCGGCAATTCTGTCCTCGGGAAAAGTTCTTGTTGTTGATGCGTATCGTTGACGATGCCAGTTCGGACCAGTCGGAGAAGAGCTGTATCGTAGTGGAATCGAGGTCAACTGGCACGTCGATCCAAGCGGATTCCAGTCGCGATGAGCTGACGGATGTGCTGGTCTCCTTGGTGATCTGGTGCGTCAGTGAGAGTCTATGCATCTCATTGATATTCCAGTCGAACTTTACAAGCGTCCGATCAGACGTAACGGGTGTCGAAGCAACATCGGGACGTGATCCCGGGTCGTAGCCGTAGATATCCCGGATTACCCCTTGCAACGCATCGAAAAATCCGGGTTGTATCCCGTTATTGGAGTCGTACTGTGCAAAGTCGACGCTCTCTGTCGACTCAAACTGGTCAATGGACAAAAAGAAAAATATTTCGTCAGCAACAATGGGCCCGCCGATCGTCAATCCAAGTTCCTTCTCGTCAAAGGTGCCCGGGCTGTACGTTCGGTCACCGTCGTACTTGTCCCCGATATGTCCGTCGTTCTGGAAGTAGTAGAAAAACGAACCATCCCAATCGTTTGCACCCGACTTCGTCGTGATGTTCACGAGACCACCAGTGAATCCCGATGCGCTAGCGGAATAGTCCGTCGCCACAAGTGAGACCGACTCGATAGCGTCCAGATTTACGGGGGATCGTTCAGTTGCGTAGGTGTTGGATCCCAGACCGAAATCGTCCTGTTGCAACGAGCCGTCTATCGCCAAACCATTGAAACGAGGATTGATTCCGGCAACCGAGAGATTGCCTTCTCCCGATGAATGTGCCAATGGATCTCGGAGCAAGGTCTTGATGGCATCGCGCTCACCTGCTGGCTGGTTTTGCAAGTCATCCGACGTGAACGCGGAACCCAGTCCATTGTTGAGCAAGGTGTCCAATCCTGGTCGAACCTCGGTGACTACCACATGTTCCATTTCCGATGTGGAACTGAGTGCAATGTCGGGGCCCGCTTGATTGCCGGGTTTTAAGTAGCCTGCGGCGACCTCAGCTTTTTCATACCCTTCAGCCGAGATGTGCAGAACGTAGGGACCACCAACACGTAGGCCGCTTTGATAAAAGGCTCCATTGGTGCCCGACTTAGCTCTTGCTGTAGTACCCGATGGTTCGTGAACTATTACGATGTCCGCGCCTTCAATCGATGCGCCTTGCGAATCTTTCACGAAGCCGTTGATGGAAGAGGATGTCGCTGCAAGCGACGACTGCGCCAGAAACAACACCACTACCCAACAGAGCAAGGAGGCTTTTGCACAGAGTTTGAGAAAACCAGATTTCATTCGTACCTCGAAGAATACGGGTGGAAGAAGATCAAGGGCAATGATTGCTGACCTTTGTGAAGATTTCGTTACCCTAGAAAGAAGAGTGCAGGAACCCAAGCACACCAAACAGAGAGTCGGTAGCGCCCTCGAGACACAATCTCAATCGATCGGAATGATTGCAATGCAGCAACATTGCAGCGAAGCGGGCTCCTATTGAGCTTGAGAGCACCGGGCGAACCCAGTGCTCTCGTTATCCCTCAGCTAATTTTAGGCTAAGCAGCTTCCGCAGATTCCTCTGAACCCGATTTGCGGATTTCTGGCAGTTCCTCGCCTTCTGTACTGGCAACCAGGGCTGTGATGCACAGGTCGCTCGTTACGTTGGTGGACGTTCGGCACATATCCAAGACTCGGTCCGTTACGAGAATAATTGCCAACCACTCCGCCGGAAGTCCAACAGCTGGAAGAATGATTGCGATCGCCACCAGACTTGCCGATGGAATGCCTGCCACACCGATCGAGGTGAGTAACGCAAGCAATACAACGGTCAACTGCTGCCCGATACCAAAATCCGTTCCGGTCGTGGCCGCATAAATTTGCGCAATGAAAACTACCACGACGCATTCGTAGAGTGCTGTTCCGTCCATATTCACGGTCGCACCAAGCGGCAATACGAAACTCTTCACTCGATTTGAAACGCCGGCATCTTCCGCACTCTTGATTGTCACTGGCAGAGTTGCAGCAGATGATGCCGTCGAGAATGCCGTAAGTTGTGCCTTTACGATCTTGCCGTAATACGTAACGGGGTTGATGCCTCCCACGAACCAAAGCAACGCCGGCAGCCATACGAAGAAGTGAATTACGAGCGCTAGGAACACCGTCAGGAAGAACCAGCCCAACGCTCCTAAAATTTCGGGGCCCGAAATGATGAGCACTTTCGAAACCAATGCAAACACTCCAATTGGCGCGAATCTCATAATCCACATGGTGATATTGATCATCACGTCGTATATGCCGTTCCAAACGTTGTTCATCGTCTCCCGAGTATCCCCCTTAAGCCGCGACATGAAGAATCCGAACACCGCCCCAAAAAATATGATTGCCAAGAGATTTCTCTCGTTGGACGCGGCAACTAGGATGTTGGGAGGTATGGCGCGCTTAATGATCTCCACCAGCCCTACCGTGCTGTCGACACCGGTTTCTTTCTGAACATCTGAGATTCGGTTTTCCAAGTCTGTCTGCTCATCGGAGGTCTCAATGCTTGCAACCAACTCTTGAGCGTCTTCGGCGTTCATGTTTCCGGGCTGAAAGATGTTCACCAACAACAATCCCGTAAAGATTGCAATGAATCCTGTTAGTACATAAAACCCAACAGTTTTTGCACCAATTCGACCAAAAGCTTCACCGCCAGCCATGTTTGCGACACCAACGACTACCGCGGCAAGAATGAGAGGCACAACGATCATTTTCAACGCGTTGACAAACAGGCTTCCGAAAAATCCAAAGATGTCCGTGAGCGGTACGCCGAAAATGTTCGATTCGGTAGTTGCAAAGAATGCGACTATGCCTGCAAGCACCAAAGCAACCAATATTTGCCAATGCAGGTTTTTTGCGCCGAAAAAGTCTCTGAAGAAATCTCCCATGAGAATCAAACTCCTCTGTCCCTTGAGTCGACACCAGTCATCGAACGATGACTGGAATCAACAGTTTTTCTCTATCTTCATTAAGCGTACAACAATCTAGGGCTATTTGTCATAACAATCTTCAACCGAGATTTGTCAGATTTTCTGCCTCTGCCCACGCTTCGGCAGGTGGGCTCTACTCATGTATACAACAAGGGGGGCTTGAAGATGTATAAGCAACCGGTTGACTATACTGATGCTGCATGCGGGCACAACTACCGTATTTCCTCACTGATTTTTGCCAACCAACTAAATTCACACTCTATCGCTGCCCAAATTGCCTCAATCTGTCAGAGCTAAATGCTGTGCCAAGTCGCTAAACGTCATTGATGTCCAATATTGAGCAACTCGGCTGGAACGAAGAATTCGAGGAATCGTTGAGCGACGACGATAGGAGAGCAGGGTCCCAGCCAGCTAGAGTCGTTTCCGAAAATCGGAGAGGAATCGTTGTAGACGACGGCACTCATGAGCGGTCCGTCTCAAGTCAAGGTCGATGGTTCCACGGCTCGGAAGACCAACGTCCCATCGTTGGAGATTGGGTGCTGCTCTCTGCAAGGGGCGACAGTGTCGTACGAGTGCTGGACAGAAAGAACAAGCTCCAGCGTATCAGCAAGCGGTCCGGCTCGCCACAAGCTATTGCCTCGAACATCGACATCATGTTCATCGTGTTCTCTTGTGATGCCGCCTTCAATGAATCTCGACTTGAACGTTACCTCGCTCTAGGGGAAACATCCGGTGTGGGCCTTGCCATTGTCTTGACGAAGATCGACCTCTGTAGCGACTACGCTCGCTACATTGAGCGAGCAAACCGAGTAACTTTTGGAATTCCAATCATCCCAGTCAACGCTTTGGAGCGATCTTTTCTCGATGAAATCATTTCTTCATTTACAGGAGCTCTGACGAGCATCTTCGTAGGGGCGTCCGGCGTCGGAAAGTCCACGCTCATCAATACTATGGTCGGATCACAAGTTCAAGACACCCGGGAGGTTCGTACTCGTGATTCAAAGGGACGCCATACCACAACAGCTAGAAACCTAATTCGGCTTCCATTCGGAGGCCTTGCAGTTGACGTTCCGGGAACACGCGAGCTTCAATTGGCTTCTAGACCCCCTCACTTGCCACAATCATTTCCCGACATTGAAGAGGCGATTCAAAACTGTAGGTTTGCCAGTTGCCGACATACATCGGAACCGGGATGTGCAATACAAAAGGCACTGGAAACTGGCGAGTTCGATGAGCGAAGACTGCGCAACTACCTTTCGATTGTGGGCTAACGATAAATCGTTCCCGTAACCGTTCGAGTGAGGGAGCTGTCCTCAACCCTATAGTCGATAGGGTCGAGGCGAATCGTTTACTTGTGTCTTTAGCACTCGTTGAGCATCCGATACGAACTCGCAAGCGTACGCTCGAGTTTCGCGCGGATCGATGATGTCTTGGCCCGTAGCTTCCGCAGTGCGAAACGGCGATGCGATAGCGTTCAATCGAGCCTCGATCTCTTTCAGTTTTTCCTCCGGATTCGACGCTGATTCAATCTCCCTTCGATACGCAGCAGCCGCTCCGCCCGTGATATGCATAGATCCCCATGACGCAGAAGGCCACGCATATCGACGAAACATGCCAGAGGGACGGTGGTGGCATTGCCCTGCCACTCCATAGAGTCTTCCTATTACGACTGTGAGCCATGGCATGCGACTTCTACAGGTTGCCGCCACCAACGCGGCACCCGCTCTCTCAATGCCCGCTTTCTCCGATTCCAAACCCACCATGAACCCAGGTTCATCCGCGAAACTAATGATCGGAAGATGAAACAAGTCGCACAACTCCAACAGGCGAATTACTTTGTTCCCCGCTGCGACGTCGGTGGCACCACCACTGAACTTTGGGTTATTCGCCATTACTCCAACGGGGTAACCATTCAATCGACCTAACCCCACAACCCTCGCTCGACCGTAGCGTGGGGAAATCTCAAAGAAGCTGTCCATGTCGAGTACAGCGTTAACCAGCGAGTGAGTGTTGAAGATCTTTCTTCGATCTCGAGGGATGATCTCAAGAAGCTTTTCTTCAGCGCGATCCGCTGGGTCATTGCACGGAATACGTGGTGCCATCTCATAGACGTTGGCTGGTAGATAGCTTAGAAAGCGACGCACTTGTTCGAATGCATCTTCCTCGGTTTCCGCAAGATTGTCGACGGACCCGCTGATTCTCGTGTGAATGTGAGGCCCTCCCAAGTCTTCTTTGGTTATGTCGTAACCCAATGCTGCCTTTACAACTGGAGGACCTCCCGGAAAGAGTTGAGACGTATCTTTTACCATCACGTTGAAATGCGCCAGGCATGCGTTTACCGCTGGTAGGCCAGCCACGGATCCCATAACTGCCGAAACCACCGGAACTAAGGAGAATAGTTCTACATCGACGGCTGATCCATGGTTTCCGTCAGGCAAATACGTACGTCCCATCTCCTGAAAGCTACGAACGCTTCCGCCCGCAGCATCCAGCAATCGAACGTACGGCAACATCCATTGGCGAGCTCTCTCGTTGGAAGCAGGTTCTCCTCCCATTCCACCGGAGCCTCCGCCGGATCCGCCGCGTACTGTGAAGTCACCAGCAGTAACTACGACTTTTCGCTCGTCGATCTTAGCCATACCTTCAACAACTCCGCGAGGCATGAACGAAGTCAATTCGTTGTCCTGTCCGTAACGCGCAGCCCCAGCTAGGGAATAGAATTCCTCGAAACCTCCTGGGTCTACCAAAGCGTCAATGCGTTCTCGTACAGTTAGTTTCCCTCGTCTGCGCTGACGTTCAATCCCTTCTTGACCGCCCATTTGCTTACGCAATTCACGTCGATGCGCAATTTCCTTGACTTCTTTCTGCCAGCTCATCGGTACCCTCTAAGACTCTCCGCTCGTGAACTTTATTGGTTTCAAGCGTTCTAATTCGGTCTCTTAATCGATTTCAATTCTCGAATATTAAGAAACTATGTCGTCCCTGATTGTCGGCAACACTTCACTTGCCGCACGTTCACTCTCGTGGAAATTCCATCTCTCGTCAGGACCTGGCGGGACTAATGCCGCCAAAGTCTCGACGGCTGTCGAACTACGACTCAAAGTGAACGAGGCAAACTTGAAGCCGGATGTGGTTTCGCGTCTACGCGAGATTGCCCAGTCACGCATAAATGTGCGGGACGAACTTGTGATTCAAGCCAACAAGCATCGAACGCAGGATAGGAATCGACGGGACGCGCTGGATCGCTTGGCTACACTGCTCGACAGGGCGCACGAACAACCAAAGACTCGCGTTGCAACACGACCCACTCGTGCCTCCAAGAGAGCTCGCCTAAACCAGAAACGGCGGAATTCGGAAAAAAAGCAAAGTCGCAGATCGGACAACACGGACCTCGAGTAACACGCACGATTGCCGTGTAACCAAATTGCATAATTGCGCTTCTTTGAAATTCGCTTAAACGGGGAAGCAGCATGGTCCAAGGCATGTCAGAAGATCGCCTAAAACGGATCACAAACCACTTGGACGCTTATGTCGAACAAGGCCGAATTCCATGCGCTGTTTGCCTTGTCAATCGCCGTGGACGTGAAACCTTCTTTCATGCCGTAGGCAACTGTGATGTCGAAAACAATCGCAAAGTACAGAGAGACACGATTTTTCGCATCTATTCCATGACAAAACCCATCACGAGCGTCGCACTAATGATGCTCTACGAACGTGGGAAATTTCAGCTCGACGATCCTGTCTCGAAATACGTTCCCAGCTGGAAAGACCTTCGGGTCTACGAATCGGGGGAAGGAGACAACATTCAAACACGACCCTCAAAGTCACCAATGACCATCAAGCATCTCCTGACGCATACGGCTGGGCTGACCTACGGCTTCATGAACAACCACCCCATCGATTCGCTTTACAGGCGGCGCGGTGTGGAGGGAGGAGGGAGTTCCTACACACTAGAGGACATGATGGAGCATCTATCCGGAATACCACTCTTGTACGATCCGGGAACTTTGTGGCGTTATAGCGTTGCAACCGATGTCTGTGGATACTTGGTACAACTCTTCGGTGATAGGGATCTTGACGAATTCATCGAGGTTGAAATCTGCTCGCCGCTTGGGCTTGAAGAAACCGGATTTCACGTACGAGAAGAAAGTGCAGATCGTCTCGCCGCCTGCTATCAACATACACCTGACGGATTTGTGCTGCAGGATGCCTCAGAAGATTCTCGCTACTTACGGCGGCCCACTTACTTGTCGGGTGGTGGCGGTATGGTTTCCACGATTGACGAATATCAACGATTTGCGCAGATGTTGCTCAACTACGGCGAGTTTCGAGGAGTGCGCATTTTGGGGCGCAAAACGGTCGAATACATGGCGTCAAATCATCTCCCTGACAATTCCGACTTGGCAGGTATGGGACAGCCAGTATTCTCTGAAACTAGCTTCGAAGGAATCGGATTCGGCTTGGGGTTCTCAGTCGTAATCGATCCACCTGCAGCTTCGGTATTGGATTCCAAAGGGGAGTTTGCATGGGGAGGAGCTGCGAGTACGTATTTCTGGATAGACCCGGTCGAAAATCTAACCGTAGTGTTTATGACTCAGCTACTACCGTCTTCTGCGTGGCCCATTCGGAGAGAACTCAAGACGCTCGTCTACCAGTCCCTCGTTGACTAACGCATCACCGTAATATTGCTCGGTTTTCCAGCTTATCGCAGTGGTCCGAAACTCAATCAATTCCCACTCAGAAATTCCGCCGAGAAACAATTTTCGCTATCATAGGCGCCTGCACGGTGGTGCATCCCGTTCGCCATTTTCCTCTCGAACGCACCAAGAACTGAGCACAACACTAGTCCATTCCCTTGTAAACAAAGCACCGGAGATTGCTTGAAAATGAAATCGAAACTTGAATACATTTGGCTCGATGGCTACATTCCAACGCAAAGTCTAAGAAGCAAGACGCGCGTGGAAGAAGACTTCGACGGAAAGCTCGAGTCCTGCCCAATGTGGGCTTTCGATGGAAGTTCTACCGCCCAAGCCGAAGGTAACACCTCGGACTTGTTACTAAAGCCCGTAGCGATATACCCTGATCCCGCTCGCAAGAATGGCTATCTCGTTATGACTGAAGTCTTGGACGCCGACGGCGAACCTCATGACTCCAATGGCCGTGCACAAATTGACGACGACGATGATGATTTTTGGTTCGGGTTTGAGCAAGAGTATTTCCTCTGGGATATCGACACCGCACTTCCGCCAGGATTTCCTGAGAAAGGCTATCCGCGTCCGCAGGGACCCTATTACTGCTCTGTAGGGGCTGAAAATAACTTCGGCCGCGAGTGTATCGAGCAGCATCTCGACCTCTGCTTGGAAGCTGGCATCAATGTGGAAGGCATCAATGCCGAGGTCGCAGCGGGTCAGTGGGAATTCCAGGTCTTCGCCAGAGGCGCAAAGAGAGCAGGCGACGAAACCTGGATCGCGCGCTATCTCGCCGAACGCAACGCGGAAGAATACGGCTATGGAATCAACTGGCATCCGAAGCCTCTTGGAGATACCGACTGGAACGGTTCTGGAATGCATGCCAATTTCTCGAACAGCCCCATGCGAGATGCCGGTGACGAAACTCTCTTCATAAAGATCTGCGAGGAATTCGGCAATAACATTCGACGACACATCGATGTCTATGGCGCAGACAATGCCCAAAGATTGACGGGTCTCCACGAGACACAATCGATCAATGAGTTTTCGTATGGCCTCTACGATCGCGGCGCATCAATCAGGATTCCTGTAGCCACTGTCGAGGCAGGGTGGAAAGGACGCCTTGAGGACCGACGTCCAGCGTCCAATGCAGATCCGTACAAGGTCGCTTCCGTAATTATTCGCACGACTAAGGAAGCTCTCGACTCATAGGTTTGTTCGCGCGACAGAGGTGGTCAATCTCGGACTACCTCTGTGGTGCGTGCGTGCACTAACTTTCCAAGTATTGGCTGTAGGTGTCCTGCAGAGCACGGATTGCTGCAGTGTCTACGCCTAGTCGAGTTGCCTCGCTCAACAAACGTTCATACGCCTGACTGAACCGGGCTGCGGACGATCTGTCTTTCTCCAGCCAAGCGTTGAAACGAGGCTGCCGTTTCTCACGAAACGCCAGACCGCCTTCACGGGCATCCGGATGATGATCCGACACTGCCGTCTTGGCGGCTATTTCATCCATCGACTGCTCGAAAGAGAGATCATAAGCGTTATAAATCGAGCGCTTTAGAAAACGCATGGCTACCTGAGGTCCATTCGCCATTTCTTGGGCTAGTTGCATCACGCGAGATTCCAAGCCTTCGGCGTCGACAAGCTCGTGCACGAGTCCAAGTTCGAAAGCTTCTTCCGCTCGAATGATTCGCTTGCGCATTAGAAAGTCCATAGTCTTCGGCACTCCTATGGTCTGCACGAGAAGGTATTGCCCGCCTTCATCCGGCAGCAAACCGAACCGCAAAGTTGCGCTGCCAAGTCGTGCTCCGTTCACGGCCACCCGAAAGTCACACGCTAGCGCAAGCGACAAACCAGTCTGGATCGCCACTCCGTTGATAGCAGCAATGGAGATCTTGTCGCAACTGCGTATTGCAGTATTGACAGTCTGAGACAAATGTCTCAGTCCTTCGTAAGTACCTATGTCACTATCGTGTCCAGGAGGAATGGGAGGAACGAGTGCTTCGCCCTCAATTGGCTTTCTTTGTCCGGATATGTCGTCACCCGCACAGAACGCTCGGCCTGCGCCAGTAAATACGAGAACGCGAACGTTGTTGTCCATCTGTGCCTGGATGATCGTCTCTACTAAGTCACGCTTAATCGCTTGAGTCAGTCCATTCAAGCGTTCTGGAGTATTGAACTTGATCCACGCAATGCCTGTATCGCGTAGATCCACCTCGAATCCCGTAAAACTTCCCGTTTGCATTGGCTCGATTCATTTGAGAATTAGTCGCCAAGCATGATAGCCCAGAGGATTTCGCTCGATTGACCGGAAACCTTTGTGACCAACTCGCTACCATTTGCAGTCTCATGAGACCTACAAACGGAAGATTGCCGGATGAGCGACGCCCCTGAGCCTCAAGAGAAGAAGAAGTCCATAGCAAGCCTACTGTTCAAGGCATTGACTTGGTTGCTCTCCGCAGGCTGCTTCTATTTGGTATATACCAAGATTGCGAGCGCGGCGAGTCGTGAAGGCATTTCCGTTCTGCAATATCTTCAGGACTTTTTCGGGGGAGTGAATTGGTGGCTGTGGCTCGCAGTTATGATCCCGTATTCCTGCTTCTTCTTTCTAGTAGACACTCATGTCACTTGGCGTGCGATTCGATGGTTTAACGCGCCTTCTCTCGGTTTCACCAAAATTCTTCCGATTCGTGCGAGCGCGTACATTCTTGCGTTGGTAAACGAGCAAGTTGGAAAAGGCGCGATGTCGCTTTACTTGCTCAAGACCTACAAGGTTCCGGGCTGGCAGGCGTTGTCGACCATGATCTTCATTGGCATCGTCGAGATCTATCAACTCCTCATTTTTTCGTCGGTGGGAGTTGCGCTTCGATTCGACTATGTACAACAAGCTTCGACACTACTGCCATTGGACATCATCCTTCCATGCGTTCTGGTTGTAGCGGCTCTCTACTTTCCCATTCACTTCACATATTTCCGAGGCTACATTTTCAAGGGCTCGCGACTGCGAGAGATCGGTGTGCTTCACGCACTACGCAATGCAAAGCTGTGGCATTATCCGCTCGCAGTCCTCTTCAAAGCTCCCAATCTTATCGGTGCAGTAGTCGTCTATGCGATAGCGCTCAATCTGTTCCAAGTCGACGCCACTGTCGGACAGATGTTGATCTTCTTGCCGCTGATCTTTTTAGCCGCCGCTTTGCCTTTGCCTTTCCATGCAGGCGCTCTTCTCCTCTGGACGGTGCTCTTTCCCGACTATCCTGAAGTCGGTGCGTTCAGCCTTGTGATGCACACGTTTTTCGTGCTGTTCAATGCTCTAATAGGAGTCGCCTTCCTACCCAGAGCAAACAAAGAGCTGTTTGGCTAGGAGGTTCGCCTCAACCTTGGTGCGAGCGGGACTTGCGGAAGAACAACGATGCCCGGTCGAACATTGAGGCTATAGTCATTACGCACAATGCCCATCCTCCAACTAGGATTTGATGGTCGTTAACCCATTGAAAATCAAAGGAATTTTGAACTAAAGGAATTGCCACTATCACAAAATAGGCGATTCCGTTCCATCGACCCAGCTTGCTTGGTCTCAAACCCTTCTTCTTGAGAGCTCCCGAGTCAAGTACATACTGAATGAATGCAGCCGCGACCAAGCCGCTTAGCGCGAGGGGAACGATTTCGTGTCGACTTAGTGCGAACAGAGCACAAACGACAAAAATGCAGTCGGTAGCGTGGTCCAACAGTCCTCCAAAATTTGATTCGGTGCCCTGTCGGCGAGCAAGCCGGCCGTCAAAAACATCGGTGAAAACGGCAATGACAAATATGCAAAAACTAGCGAAATAGCGTTGTTCGATAATTGCCCACAGGATAGCGGGCGCAAGTGCGAGTCGAATTACGGTGAGCGTGTTAGCCGCCGAAAGAAAGTTTTGAGGGATGATCTACATTGGTTTCTCACTTGCGATAAGTCTACTCAATAATCGCTTCTTGGGGATGAATCCGCTTCTACGGCTTTCATTGTGTCCTATTGGTCTTGTAGTGAAAAAAGTCCAGAAAACACAGGGTGGGGGCAACAAACAATCGAGTTCCAAATTCCACTATTCCACATCATTGCTTTTGTCAATAGTCATTAATTAATGGCAATCCAATCAACTTTCAATTGAGAAAGAGGATACCTATAATTCATTGGTTTAGTACCTGAAGTAGCAGACAGAGGCAACCTCAATCAGTGGCTAAGCGATTGCCAATATTGGTTTATCCGCATCCTAATCTACGTAAGACTGCAATGCCAGTCGATCATGTCACACCTGACATCTCCGACTTGGTTGACGACATGGTCTTTACGATGTACGAGGCCAATGGCATCGGCTTGGCAGCAGTTCAAGTTGATCGTCCTCTGCAGATTGTCGTAGTCGATACTTCCGAATCCAAAGATTCTCCACAGGTATACATAAATCCATTGATCGAAGAAAGTTCTGGATTGCAAACAACCGAAGAAGGTTGCCTCTCCATTCCTGGTTTCTTTGAGGAAGTCGAGCGAGCGGAAGTCATTCAGGTCACTGCGTTAGACCGAAACGGGGAGTCGTTCACCCGTGAACTTGGTGGACTAGATTCCGTTTGCGTGCAGCACGAAATTGACCATCTGAACGGAAAGGTATTCGTTGACTACCTGTCACGTGTGAAGCGCTCGAGAATTCGCAAAAAGCTTCTCAAAGCAAAGGCGGCCTAGTCGGCAACAAAATGCAATTTGGATTTGCCGGTAGCCCCGATTTTGCGGTTACCGTTCTCGACGCAATGCTACAGGCGGCACGAGTTCCTAACATCATTCTTACGCAGCCACCTCGCGCTTCAGGTCGCCGTCGGATGAAGAAACGAACACCCGTCCACGATATGGCCCTTGAACGAGGAATCGAAGTCGCAACTCCAACTAAGCTTAAGAATCAAGAACATCTGCTTGCCAAATTAGATCTGCTTGTTGTGGCAGCTTACGGTTTGATATTGCCGAGAGCCGTTCTTGACGCTCCTCGTTTGGGTTGCATCAACGTTCATGCCTCTCTACTTCCAAGATGGCGCGGGGCAGCTCCCATCGAACACGCTATCTTGCACGGAGATCACGAAACAGGGGTTTCGATCATGCGGATCGTCCCCAAACTCGATGCCGGTCCGGTGTATCAAACAGCCAAGCTCTCGCTGAGGGGAGACGAAACAACCGAGACCCTAACCCAATCCCTTGCGACTCTTGGTGGCAACACCCTCAATCTCGTACTCAGGGAATTTGAGGAGGGAAGGGTTGCTGAACCGAAAGCTCAAGATCCTTCGTTCGTTACCTATGCTCCATCATTGAAGAGTGAGGATGCAAAGATTGACTGGTCATGTGAGTCTCGAAGCATCGAAAGACGGGTTCGTGCATTTGTTGGGCGTTCCTCAGCCTACACGATGCGTAACGACATTCGAATTCGCATACTTGAAGCTTCTCATGTCGATGGGGAATATGCGCCGGGAATCGCTAGACGCGAAAATCATCGCGTGGTAGTTGGATGTGGAAATGGTGGATTAGCATTGGAAACCGTTCAGCTCAACCGCGGGAGGGGCACACCGATGCCAATTGCATCGGCATTGAATGGATACGCAAACATTTTTTCGGACGGCGTGAAATTTGAGTAATTTCAACGTTATTGCCATGTCTGCGCGGGTACTGGTGAAGGTTCTTCAAGGTGTAGCGCTAGAAACAGCATTGGCTCGCTACCGGGATATTGAAGTACACCCTCAGATTTCTCACAGTTGCTTCGAGGCGATGCGACACTATTTTTCGCTTTCGGAGCGACTTCAAGCCGTGGTTAATCGTCCGCTAGAACGGCTGGATTCGGAAGTGTTATGTGTGTTGCTTGCCGCCGCATCACAAATTGAACACTCAAGGACTCCGATTCATGCGGTTGTCTCTACTGCTGTGGAGGCGGCACGAAAGGTTGGAAAGTCGTCCGCCAGCGGACTGGTTAATGCGGCATTGCGAAAGTACAGTCCCGACGAGCCACTTCACTCGACGCAAGCACTTACCGAATTACCGAATTGGTTCATCGAATCCATCGAACATCATTATTCCGCTCAAAAAACCTCATTAGTCGAAGCCCTAAACAGTCGTGCACCGTTGACGTTGAGAGTTAATTCTAGTAGAATCTCCGTCCGCAAGTATTGTGACCTCCTCGAGGACGCCGAGATTGCCTTTCGATCTTCGAAAGTTTCCAACGCGTTCACACTCGAACAACCGAGACCAATGACCACCATACCCGGCTACTCAAAAGGCTACTTCGCAGTTCAAGACTTGTCCTCTCAGTTGGCGGTTCCTCTCCTCAATCCCCGATGCGGTGACCGTGTGCTTGATGCTTGCGCAGCTCCAGGAATCAAAACAGCTCAAATTCATGATCTTTTCCAAGATTGTGAAGTGGATTCGGTCGATGTGAAGAACGAATGTTCCACGTGGAACATTGCACCGGATAGCCCCTTCCACTGGGGAGTTGAGATACGAAAAGGAGACCTTGGAACTACCTCGTGGTGGAACGGTTTGCCCTATCAGCGAATCTTGCTGGATGTTCCATGCAGCGGTACGGGAACTATCCGTCGCCATCCGGATATCAAGGTAACACGCACGCCAGACCAAATATCCAAGTTGGCCGCGCTGCAACTCCGCTTTCTCAAAACAACCTGGAAAACCCTTGAATCCAACGGTCGCCTAGTGTATTGCACATGCTCCATCCTACCTGAAGAAAACGATGAAGTCATCCGTGGTTTCGTGGAACAGTGTCCTGATGCTCGAGTGGAATCGGTAGAGTTGGCATATGGCTTTCCTACGTCTTGTGGACGACAAATCTTGCCGACCGTGGATGGCGGAGACGGTTTCTATTTTTCATGTTTGCGTAAGTTTGAGGCTTAGAGAATGCATGTCGTTATCTTAGGTGCTGGCCAGGTGGGCAGTACTCTCGCGGAACTGCTCAACGACGGCTCAAACACACTGTCGATCGTAGATACGAACAAGGAGCGTGTCGATGGTCTCGCCCGTCGGATGGAGGGCGCGCTGTCTATCACCGGAAACGCAGCGCTTCCTCTCGTTCTCAGAGATGCCAAAATCGACATCGCTGACATGCTCATCGCGGTAACAGGTGTGGACGAGACAAATATCGTTGCGAGTCAAGTTGCAAAATCTATGTTCAACACACAGAAAATCGTAGCGAGAATTCGGGCAAACGACTACCAGAACGGAGGCAATCCTTTTAGAAGTGAGTATCTAGACTCAATTCACATCATCAATCCAGAAACTGAAGTAACCAATCAAATAAAACAGTTACTGCTCCACAAAAATGCCTTGCAGGTACTGAGCTTCGGGAATGGACGTGTCGGATGCGCTAGCTTCAAGGCAGTTGCTGGCACCAAACCTGATGGGTTGACACTATCGGAACTTGAAGATTTTCGTCCTACGCAGGGCGTTCGGTTCCTGACGGCGTTTCGGGGACATCAGGCTCTAACAGGACCGAAGGACACTATTCAGCCCGGGGACGAGCTGTTTGCGTTTGCTCCGAGCGAACGTATCGATGAGGCTCTGCAAGCATGCACCGGACCGTCAGAATCCTTGAGCAAGGTTTGCATCGCTGGCGGAGGGCGGGTTGGAACGGCATTGGCCCAAGAATTACTTTCCTCACATGTTGTTCGTCTGATCGAGTCTTCCACAACCAGAGCAGAAACCGTTGCCGAAGAACTAGGAGATGGAGTCGTACATCCAGGAGATGCGACCGACGAAACGAAGCTGCAGGAGTGTGAAGTCAGCGACACCGATCTCTTTTGTGCAGTCACGAATGACGATGAAATTAATGTGATGTCATGCTTGTTGGCGAAGCAACAAGGCGCAAGGAGAACAGTCGCACTCTTGAGTCAAGACTCCTATCTTCGCCTAATTCCTGAAACCACCATCGACGCCGGCATTTCGCCTCAACGAAGTACGGTAAGTTCGATACTCACCTACGTACGCGAACAAAATGTGAAGTCAGCTCATCGGCTTCGAATTGGCAACGGCGAGATATTTGAGACCGAAATTGAAGGAGAGCGAGGCGAAAACAAGGTTACCGGAAAGCGCCTTAGCCAGGTCCGTCTACCCAAGGATGCGAAGTTTGCGGCCGTAGTCCGCGGTGAAGAAGCTCTGGACCTGGAAACGGACCCGCATCTTGAGAACAAAGACCATGTCGTTGTTTTCGTCGCTGACAGCGGACATGTCCCTGAGGCACTAAAACCCTTCCGCATTAGCCAGTTCCACTTCATTTAATGCACATACGCGCTGTCCTAGGCATTCTAGGAGCATTGCTGATCATTTCGAGCGCTACGTTCTTGTGCGGTCTCGTCACAGCTTTGATCTATCAAGAACCGACCGTTGTGCCGTTTCTTGGGTGTTTTGTTGGTGCGGTTGTAATTGGCTTTGTCTTTTGGATGTTGCGTGACACGAGTCAAGAATTGCGTTCCCGCGACGCTTTCTTGGTTGTGGGACTCTGTTATGTCACTGTGATCTTGGTTGGAAGCGTTCCCCTAAGCATCATTCCCGACGTCGCCCCTTCGTTTTCCGATGCAGTGTTCGAGTCCGCTTCAGGAATTACAACAACTGGAGCCACTGTGGTGTCAGGACTCGACGAACTACCAAAGTCCGTCCTGCTTTACCGGCAGGCTCTTCAATGGGTAGGAGGCATGGGAATCATCGTGCTGGCGGTGGCCATTCTTCCACTACTTGGAGTAGGAGGTGTACAGCTCTACAAGGCAGAGGCTCCCGGTTCGGAGCGTGAACTCTCCCTTCCACTACGGGTTAAGGAGACTGCCAAGACCTTATGGATGATCTATGTCGGTCTAACCGTGGCTTGCGCTACCGCGTATTTCGCTGCTGGTATGTCTATCTTCGATGCGATCAGCCACTCGCTGACCACGGTGGCAATCGGTGGGTTCTCGACGCACGATCAAAGCATTGGATACTTCAACAGTACAGCGGTTGAAGGTGTTGCGATCGCCTTCATGCTCATCTGCGGCATCAATTTCCTTGTGCACTACGTCGCATTTCACGGACGTGGAGAGGGTCATTGGATACTTCATGCCATACGATCCTACGTTCGCGACAGTGAGGTCCGCTTGTATTTTGGTGTGGTCCTGCTTGTGATGATATTGGTCACGGCAATTCTTGCGTTTTCCGATGGATCCGTCTCTTCTAGTCTGCGTGAGGGGATTTTTCAAGCGGTTTCCTTTGCAACAACCACCGGATACACAACTGCGGAGTACGAAGCCTGGCCTCTGATCTGTCCCGCTCTCTTGATCTTTGCCAGCTTTGTAGGAGGATGCACGGGCTCAACCGCAGGCGGAATCAAGGTCTACCGTGTTCTTCTGCTTGCGAGGCAGGGAATTCGTGAAATTCGCAGACTCATACAACCTGGAGCCATATTTAATGTTGTCGTTGACGGTCGAAAAATACCAGATCGAGTGCTAGAAACCGCTTGGGGCTTCCTTGCCCTCTATGCCGCAAGCTTCGTTTTTCTAGTCAGTGCAATGTTGCTTGTCGGAGACTTGGACTTCAAGTCCGCATTCTCAGCTGTTGCGGCTTGTTTGAACAACCTTGGTCCCGGTCTGGGCGAGGTGGCGGAGGGCTATCAATCACTATCCATTGCAGAAAAATGGATTCTTTCATTTGCGATGATCCTGGGACGGTTGGAAATATTCACCGTTCTCGTCCTTTTCGCTCCCAGATACTGGCGACGGTGACCTATGCTTATAGCTGCGCGTTCTCTTCTTTTTTACTTCGGACTCGTCGTAGTCACCATTGTTTGGGGCAGTTGGGCTACCGTCACGGGAAAGCTTGTTCCTCATGCTCGGAGATTCAGGTATGTAATCGTCACATGGACGTGCTTTGTCTTGTGGTGGTTGCGCTTGACCTGCGGCATCAAACACGAGATCGAAGGAATTGAGAATCTGGAAGAAGGTCCCGGAGTACTTCTGGTCAAGCATCAAAGCACGTGGGATGCATTGTTCTCCCAAACTCTAGTCTCACCGCAGTCCACAGTAATTAAGCGAACACTACTGTACATTCCATTCTTTGGATGGGCATTTTGGGTCACCAATCCGATCGCAATCAATCGCGGGCGCAGAGTAGGCTCGATACGGCACATGATTCGCAAGGGCAAGGAGAGATTCGGGGCTGGATTCTGGATAACTCTATTCCCAGAGGGAACCCGGGTGGAAACGGGACAGATCGGTCGATTTCAGAGTGGTGCCGCGGTGCTTGCGATTGCCCTAGGAGCACCTGTGTTCGTCGTGGCGCACAATGGGGGACATTGCTGGCAACTCAAACGATGGCTGAAGCGACCGGGCACCATACAAGTAAGGATCTCTCCTCCAATACAGACAAAAGGGAAGTCGACCGAGCAGGTTAATGCGGAGGCAGAGGAATGGATGCGAGAGGCGATGGCCGAAATCGACCCGGAGAGCTACCGGGGCTAGAAATCCAAGTCCTCCATCGATACTGTTAGGGCTTTTTCCTCAATGAACTTGCGACGAGGTTCGACATCTTCGCCCATGAGCTCGGAAAAGATCTGATTAGCCGCACCCGCATCGTTGATGGACACCAAGGACATTCTCCGGACGTCGGGGTCCATCGTCGTTTCCCATAGCTGTCCGGGATTCATCTCGCCAAGACCCTTGTAGCGCTGCAGACGAACCCCATTACGAGCCCGCGACAGCAACCAGTCGTAAGCATCCCCGAAAGTAGTTATGGGCTGCTCTGCGTTGCCCTGCGCAACTCTCGCTCCGGGCTCTATCAAACCATCCGTCTTGTCGCAAAGACGCATAATCTCATCATGCACGCCTGAATCCAAGAAGTTCAAATCGAGTACGAAGTGAGTTTCTGAGCCCCGCATCCTTCGTTCGATCGTTGGCAGGAATGTTCGGTGCTCCGAGTCGAAGTTGACCCCGACTGCATGCTGTCCTTCTTCCGACTCCAAGGAAATTTCCAACTTCTTGCACCAGTCCTGCATCTCGATTTCATCCTTCAATTTCTCAGAGGTCAACGAGGGCAGATCGATCAGTCGTTTCGTAACATACGTGGGGTAGACTCGATCCATGGAGTCCAGTCGCTTGTACAGATTAAAGTACCGTTCGGCCAAGTCTGCGACAGGTTCTTCCCCTAGAGGTGGAGCACCAGCGCTTGGATAGATTAAAGCGCCGTCGATGGCAGTTTGAAAGTAGTACTCTTCAAGCTCTTCGTCGTCTTTGAGATATCGCTCGGACCTTCCACGTCCCGCCTTGTAAAGCGGAGATAGCGCAATATAGACGTGTCCGCGTTCAATGAGTTCTGCCATATGACGATAGAAGAAGGTCAAAAGTAGTGTCCGGATATGGGAGCCGTCGATATCTGCATCGGTCATGATGATAATTCGGTGATAACGCAGTTTATCCGGCTCGAACTCGCCTCCCGACTGTCCGATCCCTATTCCGCAGCCAAGCGCAGAAACCAATGTGACGACTTCGGTCGAAGAAAGCAACTTATGCACGGAAGCCTTCTCCACGTTGAGGATCTTGCCCCGAAGCGGAAGGACCGCTTGTGTCTTGGGGTCGCGACCTTGTTTCGCCGACCCTCCAGCGGAATCGCCCTCCACGACATACAGCTCGCACAACGCAGGGTCTTTTTCCTGGCAGTCCGCAAGCTTTCCTGGTAACCCTGTGCCGTCCAACAGCCCTTTGCGCCTTGTAATTTCTCTTGCTTTACGAGCCGCCTCTCGCGCTCTGGCCGCATCGAGCATTCGTCCAGCGATTCGCTTGGCTTCGTTAGGATGTTCTTCGAGATATTCCCGAAACCGCTTGTGCATGACCTCGTATACAGCGGTATTCGCTTCGCTCGAGACAAGCTTGTCTTTGGTTTGCGAAGAGAATTTGGGGTCTGGGAGCTTGACCGAGACAATTGCCGTAAGTCCTTCACGAGCATCTTCCCCCGTAGTTCGAACTTGAGCGTTCTTTGCAAGTTGCTCGCGTTCGATGTAGCCGTTCAAGGTGCTCGTCAGGGCCCTTCGGAATCCTTGCAAGTGTGTGCCGCCATCCATTTGACGGATATTGTTGCAATACGGCCACACGTTTTCCTGGTAGCCATCGTTCCATTGCATCGCGATTTCCACCCCTATCTCTCCAGGGTGGGAAAAGTGGATCACGTCGTGCAAAGCGTTCTTTCCGCTGCTCAGATGGGTAACGAAAGAGACAAGGCCTCCTTCGTACAAGAATGAGTCTCCGGTTCCGGTTCTCTCGTCCTTGATGTTCAATCGAACACCCGAGTTGAGAAAGGCCAGTTCGCGCAATTTTGACGCGATGGTTTCGTAGTGAAAGTCTACGTTTCCAAAAGTGTTGCCGGACGGTTCGAAATAACATGTGGTTCCGCGTAGGTCGGTTTCACCTATAACCGTCAGTTCGTTTCTTGGGATACCGTCTCGATAAAGTTGCTCATACACCTTTCCTTCGCGCCGGATAGTGAGTCGAAACAGAGACGAAAGGGCATTGACCACTGAAAGTCCGACACCGTGCAACCCGCCGGACACCTTGTAGCTCTCATTATCGAACTTGCCTCCGGCGTGTAGCGTGGTCATGATCACTTCAGCAGCGGACTTGTTTTCTCCCTCGTGCATGTCAACAGGAATACCTCGACCGTTATCTTCAACGGTGATTGAGTTGCCAACATGGATTACAACCTTAATTTCATCGCAATGGCCCGCCAGTGACTCGTCGATCGCATTGTCCACAAGTTCCTGAACCATATGATGCAGACCTGTGCCGTCCTCCGTGTCGCCAATGTACATGCCCGGACGTTTGCGCACGGCTTCCAGCCCTTTCAGTACTTTAATATCTTGTGCTGTGTAGCCGTTAGGGTCTGGTTCACTCATGGAAACTTTCTTTCTGCCAAAGTGGTGCGAACCCCTGTATTGACTGGGGTTTTCGACCGATGTTCCACGTGGAACATAAGTCGAAATCTACGCTTGTGTGGTCTGCCCGTTGTGGATTCTTATCAGAGGTGGCCTGGTGCCGGCAACACTCTTCCACAACTTAATTATATCACTCTCTTGTGTTGTAGTTGCGATCGCTTGAGTCTCGGTCCCGCGAAGCGCTCCAAGGAACTTGCGTCCATATTCGTCGTCAAACTCCGAAGCTATATCGTCCAGCAGTACAACCGACTGGATCGACCGTGCATTCAAGTATCTGACCTGAGCAAGCTTCATCGCACAAGCCACCGCCTTTCCTTGACCGCGAGACAGAACTCTGGCCGCTGAGCCGGCGTCGTTTCCCGTGTCGAAATCGAGCGCTCGAACACGTACATCGGAGCGATGAGGACCCAATCTGGTCACTCCGTATTTTAACTCAAACCTATGATCTTTTGCAAGTCCTTCCAAGAGATTATCTTCCGGCCACCCGCGATCATAATCTAAGAAAATTCGTATGTTAGGAGCAAATTCTCTCAAAACTTGCTCAAAGCTCGCTCGCAATGAAACCAATGCGTCCAGACGCCGCTGGGACACCCTTTCCGCATACTGCGAGAGCTGTGCTGTCCAGCTGGAGACATCGGCCGATCGATTACGCAAAGCCGCGTTGCGCTGACGCAATACGCGCTGAAAAGTGCGCAATTCCTGCAGATAGCCGTTATCTGTGTGAAATACCAGCCAATCCAGCCACAGTCTTCGCCGCGCAGGCGATCCAAAAACCAAGTCCGCCGCATCCGGAAGGATCAATTGCAGAGGTATTGCTGCCGCAATTTGAGAAACTTGGCGAACATCGGCCTCATTCATTCTCATTCGAACCTTCGAGGATCTGCCTTTTTGCAAACCAATTCTCATCGGGGTTCGATAATGCAGTCCCATCGCGGACACGAGCAGGTCTTGCTCTCCAAATGAGATGAGGGTGTTTAGTCCGCCCGCCCGAAACGACCTTCCTCTAGCGAGTAGATGAAAGCATTCGAGCAGAGTCGTTTTGCCCGCTCCATTTGGGCCCGTAACAAAGGTTACGCCAGGGTCGAGCTGCAGCTGGGCTTGTGCTACATTCCGTACGTTGCGGACTTCTAGGCGATCAACAATCACCCGCGAATGGGAGACACAACAAAAATAATTTTTTCTTGTTCGGAGGAGTCTACCCGAACCGCCTCTGTGGGGTTCTGTATATGAAACGAAACATCTTCGCAATCCAAAGAAGACAGCATGTTTCGAATACGGTCATGGCGGAAAATCACGTTTGTGGTGTTCTCCCCATAGTCTACAGGAATGACAACCTCTGCTCGATCTCCGACTTCCGTGCTTGCCGAGACCTTCATTGTGTCTTTCTCCGCGTTGAAGTACACCTTAAGTCCTTCATCAGAAAGTGTAGCGGCCTGTCTAATCGCTTGCTCGAGGGATTCGCGGTTACATTTCAAGGCGACCTCGCTAGGTTGAGGGATCACGTTGACATAGTGAGGAAACTTGGCATCCACATAGTTTGTAGTTAGTGCGCGTCGGCTATTTTCGACACTAAGAGCATTGTTTCCGATTAACAGAGTTACTGAACCCGTTTCGCCACCAAATCCACGTGTCAATTCCAAGACTGCCTTCCGTGGCACGATTACCTGAATGACGGAGTCGGACTCGCCCTGAATTGTGTTGTCCGTACAGACACACATCATCATTCCGTCTGAAGCGACCGTTCGGAGATGAGTTGAGGTCAACTCGAGCAAAGCGCCGTTGAGGGGTCTCCTGACGTCATTTTGAGCCATCGACGAACTAGCTGATCTCAAAAGCACCATCAAGTCTTCAACATCGACAGTGATTCGCATTGGATCCACGATATTGGTCGCAGGTGGAAAGTCATCCACGGGCATAGTTGCCAGAAGAAATTCAGAGCGTCCTACTTTCAACAAGACTCCAGAATTCACCGTGCTCATCTCCGCAATACTTCCCTGAGCACCGATAGAGTTCACGACGTCCAAGCTTCTTCGTCCAGGTATCGTAATCGCGCCCGGTTCGGCGACATCTTCTGCCTCAATTACCGCCACGAGTGTCATGTCGTGATCCGTTGCTCGCAGACGCACTTGGGCATCGCGGTCTACATCGACCAAAACATTGGTGAGAATGGGATAGGTAAAACGTCGCTCTAGCACGTCCGAGACGTAGCTCAGTGCATCGCCCAGCTCTTTTAGATCGACCTTGAATTTCATCCTGCTCTCCCTTCTCTTAATCAAACAAATCCAACTACGACGTCAATGCACGTTCAAGTCGGTTGTAGTCCTCTTCGATTTGCGCATTGCTCTGACGAAGCTGCTTAATCCTCTTGATGGCGTTTAGAACCGTCGTGTGATCCTTTCCAAAGTTCTGTCCTATTGCTTGAAGCGACAGGTCGGTAAGTTCATGCGCTAATGCCATCGCCATTTGCCGGGGCCGCACGATTTTATGGACTCGCGTCGGACTATGGAGATCAGCTAGCCGAATGTTGTAATAGTCGGCAACACATTTCTGAATCTTGTCAATGCTTACTTGACGACGATGAATCGCAAACAAGTCTCTTAGAGTTTCCTGAACCAATTCGATACCGAGCGGCGTTCGTCGCAGCTTTGCGGCAAGTAGAACTTGTCGTAGCGCATTTTCCAATTCACGCACATTGGTTTTGACCCGTTGCGCAATGTACAGCGCCACTGTTAAATCCAAGTTCACTTCGTGCTCTCTCGCCTTTTGCACCAAGATTGCAGCTCGCGTTTCAAGATCCGGCGGCTTGACTTCCGCCGTTATGCCCATAATGCATCTCGAACTGAGCCTAGCGTCGAGACCTTCAATCTCGCTGGGATACTGATCGCTCGAGAGGACGATTTGCGATTGTTCGGTCTCAATTAATCGATTGAATACGTGAAAGAACTCTTCCTGGCATTTGTCCTTTGCCGCGAGAAATTGAATGTCGTCTACAAGCAACACGTCGGCAGAGTGAAATGGCTCGGTAAATCTTCGTACATGCTCTGAGCTATTTGGTTTCGTCAGCGCCTTGACCATTTCTGTAACGAAAGTTTGAGCGTAGATGTAGGTGACTTCGATTTGCGGTGTGTGCGACTTGATGAAATTGCCAACGGCCTGCATTAAGTGAGTCTTGCCGAGGCCAACGCCTCCATAGATTAAGAAGGGATTGAATTTCAACGCCGGGCTGGCCGCAACTTCAAGCGCGACTCCCTTTACCCAGGTATTCGATCCTCCTTCCACAAAGCGCTCAAACGTGAAGTCGGATTTGAGCAATGCTCCATTGCGAGACGTTGCGCGCACAGGCAGAGCTCGTTCCATTTCTCGGCCGTCTACCAAGACTTCCACTTCTCGTATGGGATAGCCTGGATCGCTTATTTGACCGACCAATTCCTTTATCCGAGGCAAGTACTTTTGACATACGGTTTTCTTCACATGTTGGTTGTGCGCCAGCAGCGTGAGCTGGCCACCGTCATTGACGGCCTGCAGTGGCCGTATCCATTGATTAAAGTCTCTTTTTGACGTTTCTTCTTCTAGCCGAGCTAAACAGTCTTCCCACACTTCCGGATCCTTCAATTAATGAGCCCTCTGTTGATCCCTAACTCTTTCTCTGGCTAAGATTGTAGTACTCGGACCGTCCGCTCGTTGCATCTAGATCGTTTGAGCAGAATGCATCGAAAGTTCTCGATTTCTTCAATCTCAAATTAAGAATCAATGCGGAAATACTCGGACTTGTTCGACGTTAGAAATACCTCGAATCTCTCCCATTATGGTTTCTTGAGCGACCTGCCATCTCCAAATATTTTCACTTTTTGACTTGTTAGGAATCCAAATACTGTGCATAAGTTGTGATTTATTTGTGGATAACTCTGTAATTCCTTTCTGGGCGTGCTTTATGCACCTCGAGAAAAGGACTTTCCATTAATTTGTCCACTTGTTAGTTGTCCTTCATACATCCCGCTGTCCGTAGCACTTGAGGACTTTATTCACAAGATTTCGAACCCCAACAACAACAACAAAGATCTTTCTCTAGTCTTTCTTTTTCTGAACATGTCAAGGAATGCTGCAGCAATTAGCGAACACCAAGAGCAAGTGAGAAATCGTTGTTGTAGCAATTGAGAATTCATGCGGAAATTTCCGCAGTGAGTGAAACTTCTAGCATTAAATCTGGAATTGACACTCTGCCGCCTACGGCTAGAATATACGACCGCTCCCGATCTGAAGGTCGAAAGAAAACATGAAGCGAACGTTTCAACCCAGTAATGTCTCGAGAAAACGAACACACGGATTTCGAAAGCGCATGTCGACCAAGAACGGAAGAAAGGTCATTAATTCTCGGCGCGCCAAAGGTCGAAAGCGCATTGCGGTCTAGCTATTGAACGATCAGCGAGTGCTACGACGAAATAGTTTCGATAAAAGCAAGCGACTGTCCAGAGCATCGGAGTACGACTGCGTGCTGAAGTTTGCCGATTCCGTATTTCGCTCCGGACCACTACGCATCTCTGCTAAGTCCTCGGCACGCGGCATCGCAAGACTAGGGATGATTGTTCCGAAGAGAATTGCTCGTAGTTCAGTGCGACGCAACGAAATAAAACGAACCATCAGGGAGTGGTTCCGCTGCAATCCATCGGTAGGCTCGTTGGATGTAGTTGTCAGCCTACGATCGCTTCCTGTTCATGGCAGCTCAATATCTTCAGCGATTCGTCGTTCATTGCACAAGTGGGAGCGAAGTATTCGAGCATCCGATGACGGAAGATAGCAAGCACCAACATCAAGAGAAGTCGATCGCCGTACGATTCGCCTCCGGCGCGATTCGTTTCTACCAGATTGCAATTTCTCCACTGCTGGGTCCTAGGTGCCGTTTCTATCCCACATGCTCCAGCTACACGTTGGAAGCACTTCAAGCCCACGGACTGTTAAAGGGAAGTTGGTTAGGTATCCGTCGGATCTGCAAGTGCCACCCCTTTCATCCAGGCGGCGTCGATTTTGTTCCTCCCGCAAACGAAGAGCAGCCAAAGGAACCACTGCATGACACTGCTTGAAGTTCAACGCATCCTATTGCTGGTGGGCATTGCTGTTGTTGCCTACTTGTTGGTGCAAGCTTGGGTCAACGATGCGGAAAAACTCAGGGAAGCTGAGGCCGATCAACTGCAGTCGACTCCGCTAAGCTCGGATCAAGCATCGGGCGAAGACACCGGTGCAATGCCCGAAGAGTTCTCTGATCCGAGTGTAGCTCCACTAGACCAGAACCAAGCCTCAGAAGACGCTGATAGCGATGTTCCCGACACATCACTCATTCCAACCGGTAATCAAGTTGAATCCACGGGATCTGGCGACGCGATCAGTCGCACACTAATAAAGATTACAACGCCGTTGTACTACGTATGGATCGATCCTGTCGGCGGGGATATTGTGGGATGGAAGTTGATTGCATATCCGATCAGCTTGAAGGAGCCAGACACTCCGATGACTTTGCTTGATCGTCGCGTTGACAGAACCTATATAGCTCAAAGTGGATTGATGGGCGCAGACGGCCACGATAGGCCAGGGGACAGACCTGTCTATTCAGTTTCGAGAAGTGATTGGAACTTGGAAGAGGGAACGCTTCGAGTTCCACTTTCATTTGAGGAAGACGGCGTCGAAGTCACAAAGACCTTTGTTTTCCAAGCTGATCGCTATGACGTGGACGTCGAATTCAACGTACGCAATGGAACAAGCCAGAACTTTGAAGCGAACTTCTTCGCCCAACTAAAGCGGGATGGTGGCCCGGTCGACGGAAAGACAGGCGGTTTCATTCGACCTCCGGCATATGTAGGTGCTGCCATAACCACCGACTCGAAACACTACAAACGCCTAAAGTTCAAGGACATCGACAAGAGTGCATATCAAGAGACCGTAAACGGTGGCTGGGTGGCGATTCTCCAGCACTATTTCTTGTCGACATGGATTCCGAATCAGAACGATAGCAACCGTTACTTTGGAAGCAAGGATCGTCAAGGCAACTATCGATTCGGCTTTATCGGTCCTACGCATGTGATTACCCCTGGCACGACGGGAACTCTAGGTGCAAAGTTGTATGTAGGACCCAAACATCAGGACGCACTTAATGAGCTTGCACCGCATTTGGCACTCACCGTTGACTATGGATTTTTCTGGTGGTTGTCAGTGCCGATGTTCAAAGTGCTGGATTGGATTCACTCGTTGGTCAAGAACTGGGGACTCGCGATCATCTTGATGACCATTCTCATTAAGACGGTTTTATTCCCGTTGTCTCAGATGAGCTATCGCTCAATGGCCAAGATGCGGAAGTTGTCGCCGCAAATAAAACGCCTTCAGGAGCGATTTGGTGGGGACCGTCAACGCATGGGTCAAGAGATGATGTCGTTGTATCAGAAGGAAAAGACGAACCCGCTCGCAGGTTGCTTTCCGATGTTGCTTCAGATGCCCGTGTTCTTTGCGCTTTATTGGGTCCTGATAGAAAGTGTCGAGCTCAGGCATGCCCCCTTCCTGTTCTGGATTCGAGATCTCAGTGCGATGGATCCGTTGTTCGTTCTTCCAATAATGAACGCTGGAGTGATGTTCCTGATGCAACGTCTCAATCCACCGATGCCGGATCCCATGCAACAGCGGGTTATGATGATGATGCCGGTTATGTTTGGTGCCATCTGTCTGTTTATGCCTGCGGGCCTGGTTTTGTATTGGCTAGTCAACAGCCTGTACTCGATGGCGCACCACTACTGGGCATTGAAGAGAGCGGGCGCCCCCACCTGACGATTGAAGGGCTGAGCCCGTCTGGAAAGGCAACCTTTCGTGAACGATACCATTTGTGCGATCGCTACTCCGCTTGGATCCGGGGGCATTGGTATTGTTCGAGTATCAGGTCCCGATGTAATACGAATCGCCCGTGAAATCTTTGGACGATGTCCAAATCCTCGCATTGCGGAATTTGGAGACTTTCTAGATGCCAAAGGGGAGTGCATCGACTCGGGGATAGCTCTCTACTTTCCGAAACCAAAATCGTTTACCGGCGAAGATGTGCTGGAGTTGCAGGGTCACGGAGGTCGTGTAGTTCAAGAACTCGTGTGCGAGCGAGTGCGAGAACTGGGAGCGAGATTGGCCCGTGCTGGCGAGTTCACTGAACGAGCATTCCTAGAGGGCCGGTTGGATCTTGCGCAGGCCGAGGCGGTTGCGGATTTGATAAGTGCGAGCAGTGCGCAAGCTGCTCGAGCTTCGGCACGCTCACTTTCCGGAGAATTCTCGCGTGAAGTACTTGCGATTGACCGCGAAGTGTTGGAATTACGTACCTATATTGAAGGAGCAATCGATTTTGCCGAAGAGGAAATCGATTTCCTGGACGACAAAGCTCTAATCCAGCGTGCAAGTATTGCAGAGCAGCGGCTTCAGACACTTTTGCGAAGAACCGAGCTCGGTGCGGCTATGAAAAACGGACTTAGAGTCGTGATTGCTGGATCGCCCAACGTGGGAAAGTCCAGTTTGCTCAATGCACTGCTTAATGAGGATCGAGCCATTGTTACGGACATTGCAGGAACCACGCGGGATACATTGGACGCAACGATCAATCTAGATGGCGTGCCAATTCATTTGATCGACACAGCAGGTTTGCATCAGAGTGACGATCCCATTGAAGAAGCAGGCATTAGAAGGACTCGAATGGCAATGGAACAGGCAGACTTGACCCTTTGGGTTGTCGATGATCGAGCCGCCTCGAACGCAGACGAGGCTCCGAATTGCAAACACTTGATAGTTAGAAACAAGTGTGACTTGAGCGAGCGGCCTCCAGGGGTATTAGACGAAGGCGCAGTGCGAGTCAGTGCGCTTTATCAGAAAGGACTAAGTACGATTCGCGACTTTCTGATGGAGTCTGCGGGATTTCAGGTTACCGATGATGCTTTTGCGGGTCGTCCACGGCACATCAAGTCGTTGACGTGTGCCTTGGAAGCTCTACAGCGAGCAATATCAAGTCTCGAGAGCAAGTCAGGGGAAGTCGTTGCCGAGGATTTGCGCGAGGTTCACAAGTATCTCGGGGACGTGGTCGGTGAAACGACGACGGATGAGTTGCTTGGGGAAATTTTCTCCAGATTTTGTATTGGAAAGTGACCGCACACTTTGCAAGTGACCTGAGTCTTGTATGTTGTTGCAACTTGAAGCGCGTACCTGCCTTTGGCCAGCCCACCAATTGAGTAGGTCCCATTTGCGACAGTCGTCCGCTCAAACTGTGCTTGGCTGCGAATTTGCAGCAAGATTCGATCCCGTCGTTCAACCGTAAGAACAGCATGAGGAACTAGGATTCCATTGGTCGAGGGTGTATACCTACAAATCTAACGCGTAATAGTGACCTCTGTCCTTCTTTCCTCCTCTTTGTCTTCTTCTGTTAGGTACTCCCAAAGAGATGCCTCGTCGCTCGGGGAGAGGTTCTTTCTAGCTTTCCGACTCTCGATTGCCCATAAAGCAGCTCGAGACCGCAATTCCGGAGATTGGATTTTTGCAACTGTCTCTACAACACTTTCACCAACGCTATGACCGACAAGATCGAAGCGGACCCGGACAACGCTGTCGTAGAAGCTTGAGCGTTTAGGTTTAGGCAAACGACTTCCGAATTTCCCTGCGACTTCCATTCTTCCATCTAGCCCCAACCGCCGACCAACACGTTGAATCGCCGCATTTCTTGTCTTTTCATTGCGAATGCGCGGAAGTAGGTCGATGGCTGCATTCACGTCCGAGAAAACCAAATGCATGACGACGTCTGCTTCTAGTCCTACTTCGTCTTCCCCCAACGGTTGATCCAAAATTCGCTCGAATACCAATTTGGCGTTGATTGCGCTCAAGTCACTCAACATTGTGTCGATCAATGTATTTCCAACGCGATGGCCATCCGACCAGATTCCAGGTGAAACGTAGCCATCTGGCAGGCTGAAATTCTCCTTCGATATCAGCGTACCCACTACGCGCGATGTGTGCGACAAGTGCGACAATTCAACATACGACATAACCCAATCAAGGGCCTCTTCAAACGCATACTCCTTCCAATTACCCAAAATCGTCCGAATTGAGGAAGACTGATTGTGTTTGGGCAATTCGGCAACCAATTTAGTGACTTCCTGAGCAGAGAGATCTCGGATTTTTGAGAGAGCCGTACGTTGAGCACTAACGCGCAAGTTCTCAGGCAGCAATTCGAGATTGCGAAGAAGCTCTCGGGGCTCGTAGTCCGACCAAGAAGCGACGACTTTGCTATATAGCTCTTTCTGCAGCCGGCTTGTTTCAAGATTCGATATTGCGCTTAGTGCATTCTCTGGTTCACATTGAACCCACTGCTCTAAAGCATCCATGACAAGATAGGAGTCGGTTTCTCGAAATGAACCCAGCGCGAATTCAAAGGTGGCCTTAGGATCAGATCTTGCTGCCCATTTGATGGATTCACGAAGTACGCCTCTCCGTGTTCTCCAATCAGTTAACGACTTACCAATTTCTTCAATGGCGCGCAATCCCTCTGCCTCAACCCGTCGTTGCGCCAGCCGGACAAGAAGTGAATACTTGAGGCGGTACCGTTGGTTGCTGATCAGCGTCGCATTCCATATTTCCTCGTGATTCTTCGTAGCAGAAATGTCATGGATGTTTACAACGTCCTGCATTGCAATGTAGGTTAGTTCTAGTTGGCGAGCAATTTGTTGCGTTTCACTTGTTGTGAGGTTCTCCCGAACTTCAAGCATCGCGCCATAAGCAATCTGACGAAGAGAGTAGGGTTCTAAAGTTCTCGCGTGCTCTCTCGCGGAGTCTAGGTCTGTACTTGACCACTCTTGGAATACAACTCCAAGCAACCGTTCCTGCTCAAGCCGAGACCTGCCATTGAGCAAGTCCAGCGCCCGAACAGGGTCAATTGTCGCGAACCGACGAAGAAGCTCCTCCTGCACGGTCTCGCGAGTACGGGTTGGCGCAATCGACCTTGTTTGAACGAATAGTTGATTTAGAACGTTCGAGTCTGCTTGAACAAGGTAGCCGTCCAACGCAATGGCTCGCTTAAATCCACTTTGAATGGAACCAATTTCAGCAAGCATTGCCGAGGGAACCGAATCTCTTACTGACAGAGCTTTGGCTTGTCCAGAATGCTGAGTTTGTGCCGATGATGCAGTAGTGTTTTCGTTTACGTATGCACCTCCTTCGGATAGCAAAAGCCTGACGAAGGAGAACCCGATTGCCGCCATCAAACTTGTGACGGCAAAGCCCCCGACAAACTGGACTACATACCTGCGAATTTGCTTGGTGCGGGAATTGCCTCTCATGGCGAACTCGTAATGACCATTGTTTCAAAATCGTCGTGCAGGGAATCTCTGCCTGTTAGCGTTTTGACATGTTCGCGTTGATCTTTGTTTAGTGTTTCCGGGTATTCAGCCAATGCATTTGCGGCGAGACGTTTTGTTTCCCAGTCGGACATGTTGTCCATCGAGAGATAGAGCCCCTGCGCGTCGTTGAACGCCCATCCCCTCATCACACTTCTCAAATATATGTCGCGTCGCGAAGCGCTCAGCTGTTCACCTAGTTCCAGCGCTTGGTTTATGTTTTTATTGAGTGCCAGATTGAGCCCCACCAAATAGAAAGCTTCGACTTGGCTGGAACCCTCTCGCACACGAGGCAATAGCGCAAGCGACTCCTCAAATTTGTTTTCCGAAATTAGCAGTCGAACGACTTGGTACTCCAGGCTGCGATATGAAGAGCGCACAGGTCGGTTGAGCGCAAGTTTCATAGCTGCTTCCGAGTCCGTTCGAACTAGCACTCGAAAAACCTCGACCAGCAGATCGTCTTGATAGTCGTGAACAGTCGGATCGGTTTGAATCCAATCCACCACTTCCTGCACATTCTTCATAGCCCATCGGTAAGCCAACTGCTCAGCAACACTTTTCGTCTCGTCTGAGGGAAGCTGTGCGAGAGCTTTGGTCGCGTTCCGAGGCGAGGTATTGGCAATTTCGCCAATCGCTATACGTCGAGCGTTAACTTGTGCTTTGGTGGGAAAGTCAGCAATGTTTTGCAGCAAGGCAAGAGGATCGACTTGCGCCCACCGGTCTGCGACTGTTGTCTGCATCTTCAGGCGCAGTGCTTTGTCTTCTAATTCCGTTACCGCCTCAAACGCGGAGTAGGGGTCATTGGCTGTCCACCAAAACAAGCTAGCTCGAAAGATTGAATCGTCGGTTTGATCGTACAAAGATCTGGCATAGTCGAACGCTTCAGGTGCGTCTTGAGCGGGAAATTGACCAAGGAGGATCCGAATCACCTGGGTTCGGGTGCGATGATTGGGGATGGACTCAGCAATTTGATAGAGCACATCACGTCCCTCTGCCTTTATCCAAGCATCTGCAACATCCACTAGCGACATTACCTGGCTGTAGTCCCTCCAGGGGTCTTCGAGAATCTGATTCCAGGAATCTTCTGGATTTCGGCTTGCCGATTTGACCAGCAGATCTTCCTTGAGTCGTGTCGCCATTCCACCATAGCCAAGGTCGTGCGCAATCTGGCTCAACCTTGTCGTGGAAAGATCTTCCCTTGTTCGAAAAATCGTCCTTAGGACTCCCAGTCGTTCTTTGTTCTCAAGAGTCGCGGCGTGCGACAATGCCTCGTCCAGAGCTGACACGGACCACTCTTCGAACACGACCTCAAGAAACTGATTGCGGTGTTGCATCGGAAGGTTTTGTGCATGGTCAAGCGCCATTGCGGGATCTATTGAGGCAAGCTTCTGAACTATCTGCACCTGCAATCGAAGTCTCAATTTAGGCTGGGCTACAGCCACTGTTTGGTCTAGAAGCTCCAGAGCGCCCTTTTTGTTCGTGTTAGCCAGCATTTGACGAAGGGTCACGATTCTCGCGTACTCGCTTTCCAACTCAACAAGGTCGGCAACTAGAGTGTTGCCGTCAACCGCCTCCTCAGCGTGATCTTCTAGTGCAAATTGGGATTGGCTAGTAGCAGCTGAATTGGTACTAGAGCTAGAATCGAAATCGCTTGGGCGTTGAAGTACAGTCAACGCTAATCCAACCGAGAGCACACAAGCGGTGGCGACTCCTGCGAGCGCTGGAATCGCCGACTTCAGTCTTTGGAGGATGTGGACTGACATCTTGTTGCGGAGTCGAACAACCTACGTCTAAAGAACCGCGTCTCAATTATCTGGTGTTGTCTCGCAAACGTCAATCAAAGACGCCAATGCAGAGTCTTGACCGCGCACGACCAGTGAGCAAGCCTGGCCAAGACAAGAAACCTTCTGTCTATCACACAGAAGCGTAGCGCATTGCAGGTCGATACGTGAGCCGCTCACTCGTATCCATCGGCTACTCAATTCGGGTTGAAAAGTTGAGAAAAACCGCACTCACTCAGAATCGGACTTTGTTGGAAGCTGTACATCTCGTTGGGTGTCCCCTCTAATCAGTACATCGAACTGACCTACGCGGACAGTCCCTCCTCCCGACCAACCTCTGTCTTCCAGACTTAGGCTAAGCCTGACTAATCGCTGGACGTAAACTGTGTATTCGCCATCATCCAGACCCTTAATCTCATAGGTGCCGTCTGTGTTGATGGCACCCGTGCCGCCTGTTTTGCCCAGTTGCTTTGGCGTTGCAAATAATCGCCCGCTGCCCACCGACCCATTAGGCATTGTTAAGGACCCGAAGATCCGCGAATTGCCACTGAAGTTGAACTGGACAAAAGCCTCTTCACTGCTAGCACTCACTTGAATCGATTTCACCTGTGTGCGTTCTCGATTCGACCAGGCCCTAATCCTGAACTCACCAATCCCTAATTCCGTAACGACAACTTCGCCGTTCCCATTTCTCTCCATCGACCGTACGCCGACCCCGCTGGCTTCGGAAGAAATGTTTAGCTGCACGATCTCTCCATCCCATAGACCTTTAATGGAGACTGTCAGGCGACCCCTAGAATCAACAACAAGCGTGACTTCCTGGATTTCATCTTCAACAACGTCAACAATTTCGACGTTCGACACTCCGTGGTCCGTTATTGCAATCACCTTATATTTGTTTGGGCTCAGCACATGGTCGAACAATCCATCGCTTTGAGCCCGAGCGACAGAGGCCCCGGATTCGGTTGCGAAGTACACTTCGCCTGCCAGAGGATCTCCCGCCAAGGACTCAATTCTCCCGCTGACTCTTGAGCTGGCCGACTTCTTCTTCACTAAAGCAACATCAAACACGGTGGTGCCGCCATCAATTTGATGCCTTTGGTCTTGATAGTCGTCGGCTGACACCTCCAACTGGGTTGAGTCTCCAGATACTCCCTTTAGCAGGTACTCTCCGTTTTCGTTGGTGGCCGAATGAGCCGTCTCGCCCAAGTAATCGCCGATGAGTCTGTCCCAATAGGTCCCGACATACTCAGTCAATCTGCTAGCCGAATGCGAAACCGTAGCCCCCACAACGGGTTCTCGAGTCCCTGCATCATAGACTTGACCCGTCAATTGTCTTGATCGATTCAAAGCAATCTCTCCTAGGTCGTACTCATTGACCGATTCCAACGTGACCCCCGTTCTGAAGTGAACGCTGTACTCCGAGGAATCCACGATAAACCCCACTGTCTTTGGATCCACCATGCTTGAAACTTCCCCTTTTGAGTCAGCGTATGAATACTTGCGACTCCCATCGCCGCGAACTGCAAACATTGTGAAGTCGTCGATGGGTTCACCAGTGGCTGCATCAAGCACACTTCCAACCACACGAACCATGCCGGCGAGAACCAACTCCACGTTGTGCTCCCCTGAAGCGACTTGCAGTACTCTCGAGGAACCTTTTTCCTCGTGTCGAGCAACTAAAGTTAGCTCCTTATCTCGCTGGAGTGGTCCAATCTCAAACTCTCCGTTGGCGTCAGTAGCGGTCGATGGACTCCAATCATTAGGACCGAATTGAGAGTGAAAAATAGAATCGATCTCACCTTCATCAACAAGGAAGCTAACTCTTGCCTCTTGTATTCGGTCTTGGTCAAGGTCTACAACCCTACCCATCACGTAATATCCATTTGAGAGGCGCAACTCTCTATGTTTGTTGCCCTCTGAAATTTTCACCGGAAATGTTTCACTTGCTCCCGACTGGAGTGAAACCTCGATTTCGTAGCTGTCATTCGCTACCAATCCGCCTATCTTGAATCGACCGTTAGCATCGCTTTTCCAAGAGGGTTTGGTGTAAACCGGAATCTGAACGTTTGGCAAGTCGTTGCGACCCAAAATCAGCCATGTGTTCGCAACGGGAACTCCGTCAGTTGAAAGGATATTTCCTTCGAGTGTTAAACCCTCTTGAAACTCAAGCTCAATTTGTGCGTCGGCAGAGCCAAGCTGAATTCGCTGCACCACGGGCAAGGAATCGTTCCGCAGCGCCACCAATTGGATTTCCTTGGCGTCCGGAACGTTTAGCGTAAATTCTGTAGATTCAACTCGAGTCCAACTCCAAGCTTCCGCTTCAGGTCGCATCGGCAATTCAAACACCCCTACAAATACAGTATGGGATTGGTGTCCATTCGCGACAATGTGCCCATTCAGCGTAACAGTATTCTCGCCTTTACTGTGCACGACGACGATAATTAGGAACACACTAAGGATCAGCCGAAGAGGATTCATAGCTGGGGAATCTCCACTGTCCTAGTCAAGATAACACACGAAAATGTGCTTTTCGACAAAGTGTGGAATCTGGGTCAGGATCCATCACGTTGTTTACAAGTCCCGGGGCGCGGGTCGAAGAATACCCTCAAAGCGTGAGCGCAGGACATTCGTTGGGCAACGAGGTTTTGAAGCCATCAGTGTCCGACATCCGCCCCCCACGAGTTGCCTTGCAACAGCCAGACTATTCTCGTATGGGGAACGCGCATTGAGAAGTATTGAGAAGAGAGGGAATCCGTTTATCCGATGAGCCTTTTTCGCTAACCATGCAGATCAATATTTGGGCCACGCAAGTGTTACTCAGATCTTGCCAGTTTGGATCGAAGCGTCAAACAAAGAATGCAATCACTCAGAATCGGACTGCGTCGTAAGCTGTATATCTAGTTGTGTCTCTCCTTAGATCGTTACATCGAACTGACCGACGGGTACTAACCAAGCTCCCGAAAAGCCTCAGATTTCAAGCATGAAGCTTAACCTTCTAAACTGATTAACATGAACTGTGTATTCGCCATCGTCCAAACCCTTGATCTCGTAGGTGCCGTCGAGATTGATGACACCCCATCCACCGACTTTTCCCTGTTGTTGTGGGACCGCTGTTAGCAGCCCACTATCCACTGACCCATCAGGCATTGTCATGGACCCAAAGATCCGCGAATTTCCACTGAATTCAGTTCAACAAATGCCTCCCCACTACTTGCATTCACTTCAATTGATTTCACTTGTGTGCGGTGCCTATTCGACCATGCATTGAACTCGGGCAAGTACAAGGTATTCGCAACGACGGTCCAAGGAGTTTCGGAAATCGTTGTGGTAGTTGAATGAGCGGTCTCGATAAGGTATTTTTCAATGAAATTACGCCAGTGGTGTTCAGCATTCTCCGTCAATCGGCCATTCGAGTGCGAGACTGCAGCTCCCACAACGGGTTCAAGGCTCGCTAATGCACGATCTAACAGCCCTCCAAGTTTGAAACCATAGTCACTTCGGACGCAGGCTATCCGTTGGATCAGACCTACTACCAAGGAGTGAAGGGAATGGTTACCCCTTTGAGCACTCTCGAAAAGAACGGGACCCTTGTACTTGCCAACGAATGCAAGGAAGGACTCGGTTCGGACGCGTACCGCAAATCGCAGTGCGATCTGATCAATGAGTAAACCAAAGCCTTTCTAAAGCGGATTTCTTACAAGTCGAAAGCCGATGTTGACGAATGGGAAACCCAAATGCAGGCCAATGCGCAGGAAGACTTCGAGTTTGTATATTCAGCGATGGTCTTTCCCGTGAGGATCGCGAACTAACGGCTGTTCGCATGGCAGAGTCCCTCGATGAAGGAATCAGGTTCGCGTTGTGTCGAGCGAAATCAACCAGCGTAGCCGTGATTCCCGAAGGTCCCTATGTAGTACCGCAACTCACAATGGAAGTCACTTCCGTCTGAGATTTGAAAGTTTACTTGGATGTTGATGTAGCCAGCCGTCCTAGAGAAAAAGAATCTCCAAACAAACAGGAGAATTCTGTATCCTAGGATCAAGCTAGACCCGGCCTCTCTAGCAGACTTCGTAACTTTGGTAAGAGATCCGGAATCTCATTGCCAACAACGTCCCAAATGATGCTATCGTCGATAGTGAGGTAACCGTGAGCCAGTCGATTTCGGATTCCAATTACTCCTCGCCAGTCAATCGAGGTAAAGTCCTCTCGAATTCGGTATGTGCGTAGCCGCTTCTCCGATAAGTTCTATATTCCGTAGAGTTGCATCATAAACGAGTGCATTTGAAACGAATTCTTCAAGGTCGATTCCGTCTGTGTAGGAGAGAATCCTTTCTGAGAACTCAATCATGTCGCGGACATAACAACGCCACTCGCGCTGTTTGGAATCCGGCTCAGACACGAACTAATTCTTGCTCGATATAGGGACGTAATTCGCTACGTAATGACGTGTCCGTTACTAAGTCAACTTCAACTCCCAGCAAATCTTCTATGTAAAACTGCGTGCCGAAATAGCCTTTGAACGTAGACCGTCCATTGAATCGCACCAAAATGTCAAGGTCGCTCCCGTTTTCAGCTTCGTCGCGTGCAAAAGAGCCAAAAATGGCTAACTCTGCGACACCGAAACGCTCCATTAGCACCTTCTTGTGGGTCCGAAGGACACTTAGAATTTCATTTCGTTTCAACACAGTGTTTTGCATGAGTTAGTCATAGGAGTCGAATTGCGGTTTCGCTGGTAGACACTGGCCGACAACAGCTACATATTACGTGGAAATCGAGTAAACACTTCTCTACAACTGCAACTCACTGGCTTTTCAATACAACCTATCGGCTCACGAGACTCGTCCAGATGGATTTCTTGTCCGCGGTTCCATATAGCGAAGGAGAGACTGGCTCAAAACCATAGAACAGAAGGTCGACTTTGCGCATGTGAGATTAAGCTATGCATAGCTTCAATTGACGTGATTTCGTCGTTTCTTCCCGTATAAAACCTCAACTAGCATAAACCCAGTTAACAGGCAAGGCTTCTCAATAATCCATTCTCAATACTATCTAATCCCATCATAACTCCCTGAGATAAAACGTATACTCTCATGTGAAGTTGTAGTAATTTATTGTCCCATTATATCGATGCACTAGTTTGTGACTCCACTTTGCTAGAGAGACAGCGGTCACTCCAACTGATGCTGTAGAACATGAGATGAGCGTGAGGAGCAGCCGGTCACGTGCACATTAACGATTCACCGCTATGTGTTCGCCATACAATCGGTTAGTGTACAAATAAACATCCCATTTGGGTTGGCAAGCTGTATTGGTTCAGCCGTTCTCTGTTGAAGCAATTGGACTTGCGTGCTCAAGTGTGTTAGCTATCGGGATGTAGCCGCTGTAAGTCTAAAGCTTCGAATGATGTCGAGCTATAATAAGCTCACGGCCGTTTACTGAACAAATAAATAGTAGTTCAGTCAATTCCACACAGCTCGAAGCACCTACAGATGAATTTCGTCAATTTTCGCAAAGCATTTGATGTTGTAGTGATTGGTGGTGGTCATGCTGGTACTGAAGCAGCTCTCGCTTCCGCTCGACTGGGCTCACGAACCCTCTTGGTAACCCAGTCCATTGAGACTATAGGTCAGATGTCGTGCAACCCTGCAATCGGAGGGATTGGAAAGAGCCATTTGGTCCGCGAAGTGGACGCTCTGGGTGGAGCGATGGCTTGGGCAACAGATCAAGCTGGAATTCATTTTCGCACGCTTAACGCCAGCAAAGGTCCAGCTGTTCGAGCACTTCGAGCTCAAGCAGACCGAAATCTCTACAAGACTGCTATCCGTAGAGTAGTCGAGTCACAAGAAAATCTCCATGTTTTTCAAGACGATGTTGTCGATTTGGAGATCAAAAATGACCGAATTCAAAGTGTCGTCTGCTCAATAGCGGGCGCAATTTCCACAACATCTGCAGTACTGACCACCGGAACGTTCTTGGGTGGACGCATGCATATTGGAAAACGAAGCAAGACAGGTGGTCGAGCTGGGGATCGAACATCCATAACTTTGGCAACTAGACTGCGATCGTTTCCATTTCGGGTTGGTCGGTTAAAAACCGGAACACCACCACGCATTGATGGAAAGACGGTGGACTACTCCGAATTGCTTGTACAGCATGGAGATGAAGCTGTACCCACCATGTCGTTTCTAGGACAGCCATCACAGCATCCTCGCCAAGTGCCCTGTCATATCACCTACACCAATGAACAAACTCACGAGATCATTCGTTCAGGACTGGAAGAATCGCCGATGTACACGGGTGCAATCGAAGGAATTGGACCCCGTTACTGCCCATCCATCGAGGACAAAGTTGTTCGGTTTGCGGACCGATCGCAACACCAGATTTTCATAGAACCGGAAGGTCTCCAAACAAGTGAAGTCTATCCAAACGGAATTTCCACGAGCCTCCCATTCGATGTACAAACTCGTGCCGTGCAGACGATCAAAGGCTTTGAGCACGCTCATGTCACTCGTCCAGGCTACGCCGTTGAGTACGATTTCTTTGACCCGCGCGATTTGTATCCCACGTTGGAAACACGATTAGTGGAAGGGCTGTACTTTGCCGGGCAGATCAATGGAACGACCGGTTACGAGGAGGCGGCGGCGCAAGGATTGCTAGCTGGACTCAACGCGTCCCGCAAAGCCACAGGCGCACCTCAGTGGTTCCCGAAGCGACACGAAGCTTACTTGGGAGTCTTGGTTGACGACCTGACCTCATTAGGTACCAACGAACCCTATCGAATGTTCACTAGCAGAGCTGAGTATCGACTGCGATTGCGCCAAGATAATGCGGATATGCGATTGACCGAACAGGGTTATGAACTTGGAATGGTTTCGTCGACTCGATGGAATGCGTTCATCGAGAAGCGCAACGCGATTGAACAATGCAAGAACAGACTCCGAGAAACCAATGTTCACCCGAGCGACGAGACAGCACAAGCATTTGAAAAACTCTCTGGCGAGCAGATCAACCGAGATACCAAGTTACATGAGCTTCTAAAACGACCTCACGTCGAAGTGGTACAACTTCAAGAAGCTGGTTGGTTGTGCGAGATTCCCGTTGAAATTCTCGAACAGGCTTCGATTGACATCAAGTATGAAGGTTACATCGCTCGACAGGAGAAGGAAATCGCAAGCACCGTTTCCAAAGAACGACAGGTAATACCGGATACCCTGAACTACCAGAGCATTGACGGGCTCTCGAATGAGTTGCGTCAGAAACTTAGCGAATCCCGACCCCGCACAATGGCAAACGCGTCGCGTATTCCGGGAATTACTCCAGCCGCTCTGTCCCTCATTGCGGTTCACTCCAAACGAGAGCGAGATCAACGCAAGATCGCGTGACGTTAATTTCCCAACGAAATGTTGCTTCTACTGACGATGCCATGATTGAATGCGAATCGGGCGTTCAAGTTACAGAGTACTTGCAGCTCTTGCGAAAATGGAATGCAGCCTGCTCCCTCGTATCGCATGGAGACCTCCAATATTTAAACGAACGTCATGTGTTGGACAGCATGGAACTGTTGCCCTTCTTGAAAATGTCTCAATCACACCTAGACATTGGCTCGGGAGGTGGATTTCCAGGAGTACTTATTGCAATTGCTAGACCGAAAATGCGTGTGCTTGTGAACGACAGGAGTCGCAAGAAGTGTCGTTTCCTTCGCCATGCAAAAATGCAACTCAAGCTTGAGAACGTGGAAGTGCTCGAGCTTGATATAAAGCAAGACTCCGAACTGAAAGAACACTTCGACACAGTTACGATGCGTGCCGTCGGGTCTGCTTCTCAGGTATGGGAGCTAGGAAGTCAATTCCTCAACGAGTCAGGAACCATCCTCATGCAAACCTCGCAACCTGTTTGTGAATCGGATCTGATTGGGTCCACGGTGCGTTGCGTCCATAAGACTGACCGAGGCTGGGTATCGGTTGTAGGTCGGGATACTGAATCGTCATGAAAAGAGTCATGGCCGTAGCCAATCAGAAAGGAGGCGTGGGAAAGACAACCACGGCAGTGAATTTGTCTGCGGCACTTGCCGCTGCAAATCGGGCAGTCTTGCTCATCGATCTCGATCCTCAGGGAAACGCATCAACTCACGTAGGTTTGGCGAGTACTGACGAACAAGCAAGTTCATGGGATTGGTTTGAAGGAAAAGCTCCCCTGTGTGATTTGGTACAAAGAGTTCCGCCTGGTATGGATGTAGTGGCGTCCAACTCCGACCTAACTGCGACCGAAGTAAGATTGCTCAACGCAGAAGATCGTGTGCGACGGTTGCGGGCACTCTTGGATTCGGAAAACTCTTACGATTACGTGATTGTGGATTGCCCGCCAACTCTCAATGTGCTCACGTTAAATGCACTCATGGCTGCTAGCGACGTACTCATTCCCATGCAGTGCGAATACTTTGCATTAGAGGGGCTCACCGCACTTATGCGAACTATAGATGCGGTTCGGTCAGCAGGAAATCCAGAGTTGAGAATCGACGGGATTATTCGGACTATGTATGATCCCCGCAATAAGCTCACTCGTGCCGTGTCCCGTCAGTTGTTCGATCACTTCAAATCTCAGGTGTATCGCACAGTAATTCCAAGAAATGTTCGTGTGGCAGAAGCCCCCAGCTACGGGCAACCTGTCAATCTCTACGATCGAAGGTCACGTGGAGCGATTGCACACCTTGCCTTGGCACAAGAAATGTTGAGGCGCCACGCACAATCCGAGGCGAGTCATGGCTAGAGCCCCGCTTGGAAAAGGTCTTGACGAACTGCTCAAGATGCAGGGCGTGTCCGGAGATGATGCCAGTCAATCAGATGACAAGACAAGGGTCATTCAAGTACCAATCGAACGAATTCGCCCCAGCCCCATTCAGCCCAGGTCTCGATTCAACCAGGAAAACATTGAAGAACTTGCGCAATCGATTCGTGAGACGGGGATTTTGCAGCCGCTAATCGTTCGTCCCGAGAGAGACGACGAATATCAATTGATTGCAGGCGAGCGGCGTTGGCGAGCGGCCGGTTTGGCGCAACTTGAAACACTTCCTGTTGTTGTGCGTGACGTCACGGATGAGGAAGCCGTTGTATTCGCGCTTGTGGAGAACATTCAAAGAGAAGATCTCAATGTTGTGGATCAAGCAGACGCCTACGCTCGACTCAATAACGAATTCGGTTTGACACACGACGAGATAGGCCGCATGTTGGGCAAGGCCCGAGCATCAATTACGAATGCATTGCGCCTGCGTGAATTGATACCGGAAGTGCTCAAAGCATTGCGTAACGGTGAGATCGAAATGGGTCATGCTCGAGCAATTATTGCGTTGGAACCGGAAGATCAAGCACGAGTAGCCCATGCCGTAATACAACGGCATATGTCGGTACGAAACACGGAACTCTTGATCCAACGACTTAAGAAGAGAACAGTCGCCCGACGTGAAGTCTCTCCTGACACGTTAAGAATCGAACGTGAATTGTCGGAAAAAATTGGAGCTCCACTATCCATTCGGCTTAGTGGCAAAAGCACCAAGAAAGGTTCAGTTGTGATTCGTTTTACAACTCTGGATGAATTGGACGGAATACTCGACCACCTCCGACGCTAAAGTCCGACTCCGTTGCATCTTCAATGTTTTTGCGCGTCCCGTAATCGTTAGAGTTTGTTCCTTATAATGCGCCCGCAAAGTGAGTTTATCGCCTAGTCGAGAGACTTTTCTTGTTGGTTTGCGCGCTTTATGGTCGACGTTGGTACTCCAACCGTGAAGGTGATCATGAAGGGTAAAGACCGCGCTCACCTGGCAGCGGTTGCGTTTCAGGGAATTGCGGTATTTCTAGTTGGCTTGGCCATCAGTTTGAAGTCACCAGCAATTGCCGAAGCCGTTCTTGTGAGCGGGGGAATCATGGTCTTGGCGAACGCATGGTTCGCGTGGACGGTTCGGAAAATTAGCGATCCACGCCGTATTCTCGCGATGCACATGATTCGCTTTGGACTTTACGGACTGGGCATCGCATTGATCATTGTGATCAGGAATCTAAATGTGTTGGCATGTGTTGTAACGATGATTGCATCACATCTGGTCTATGTGGCAGCGACGTTTAGAAACGGTCTCACCGAGGAGTCGACGGGTGATTCAATCGATTAAGACGGGTCCGAGTGTGCAGCCAACGATTCACTGACACCTATGGCATCGGACGGAAAAGAATTCAGTTCACAGGAATATGTGACCCACCACTTGACTAACCTCAAGTGGGGGAAACTGCCCGATGGTTCATGGGGGTTTGCGCATTCCACCGAAGAAGCGGCGCAAATGGGACTTTTGAGCATTCATGTAGACGCCATGCTTTGGTCCATTGGCCTAGGCGTTGTTTTTCTTCTGTTGTTTGGATTGGTCGCGCGACGAGCGACCTCGGGAGTACCCGGCGGGTTGCAGAACTTTATCGAAGTCATCATTGAGTTCATAGACACTACTGTTGGAGAGATTTTTACCTACACAAACAAGATGGTCGCCCCCATGGCACTGACGATTTTTGTCTGGGTCTTTCTTATGAACTTGATGGATCTGGTTCCCGTCGATTGGGTTCCTTGGACCATGTATCAAGCAGGGGTTGAGTTTCACAGAATTGTTCCAACAACCGATGTGAATATCACCATGGGCATGGCTGCCACGGTGTTTCTCATGGTCTTGTACTACAGCTTCCGCCGGAAAGGGGTCGGTGGTTTCATTGGAGAACTGGCGTTTCATCCATTTCCAAAGGTCTTAGCTCCCTTCAACCTAGTTCTTGAAGGGGTGACTCTCATTGCAAAACCGATCTCGCTTGGTCTTCGTCTATTCGGCAACCTCTACGCTGGAGAGATGATTTTCATACTGATCGCGTTGATGTACACAGGGGGAGTCTTAATGTTCGGGTTCGGCGGCGTACTGCAGCTGGCTTGGGCTTTGTTTCACGTTCTAATCATCACTTTGCAGGCGTTCATCTTTGCCGTACTAAGTGTTGTCTATCTTGCACAGGCACACGAAGTGGCAGATGAGCACTGACACTTACTACAGGAGTATTCATGGAAACAGGTGAATTGTTGTATGTCGCAGCGGCACTGATGATGGGCCTCGGAGCCGTTGGTGCGGCAATCGGAGTCGGCAACTTGGGAGGTAAATTTCTCGAGGGAGTTGCACGACAGCCCGAGATGTTGCCGTTGCTTCGAACCCAGTTGTTCATCGTGCTCGGCTTGGTTGATGCTGTTCCGATGATCGCCGTCGGCATCAGTTTCTACATCATGTTCGCGCTATAGCACATGTTCAACCTTGCGACCTTTATTGGTCAATCCATTGTCTTTGTCATTTTCGTAGGGATCTGCGTCAAGTTCATTTGGCCTCCTGCTATCAATGCCATGCGCGCGCGCCAGCAGCGGATCGCTGAGGGGCTGGAAAATGCGGAGAAAGCGGAACGCGCTCTCGCCGAGTCGAATGAAGAGGCTGAAAACGTCTTGCGCAACGCCCGTGCCGAAGGTCAGAAGATTATTGACGCGGCACGCAAGCAAGGTGCAAGCATGATCGAAGACGCAAAAGCCGAGGCACGTTTGGAGGGCGAGAGGATTCTTGAAGCTGCACGAGCTGAAGTCAGCCAAGAGTCTAATCGCGCCCGAGAACTCTTGCGTAATGACGTAGCAACTCTCGCAGTGGCAGGTGCGGAACGAATCCTGGAGTCCGACATCGATCGCGGTAAACATGCCGAACTGCTCGACCAATTAGTGAAGGAACTCTAAGACGTGGCGGAATTGGCTACGCTAGCGCGACCCTATGCAAACGCGATCTTTGAGGTTGCCAAAGCAGAAGATCGCCTTGATCTTTGGTCTAGGTCGTTAGCCATCTTGGTTCGTACGCTTCATGAGCCTGAAGTTCGGCCGCTCATTGCCTCGCCCATTCATTCGCCAGCCAAGAAAGCAATCACATTGACCGACATTCTGGGCGACCAGATATCGGAATCGATGCGCCGCTTCGTACTCGTTCTTGCGGAGAACCGCAGACTCGAACTACTTCCTGAAATTCGAGAGGGCTTTGAAGCAAAGCTAGAAGAGGAACAACGAACCCTGACGGTCGAGGTAACTACTGCTGTCGATCTGACAAACGAAGAAAAGAAACGATTTACAGACACGTTGCGACAGCGTTTCCAACGAGACATTAGCTTGGCCACCGAAGTGGATTCAACGGTTCTCGGCGGCGCACTCATTCGTGCCGGCGACACAGTGTTGGATGGCACGGTGCGCGGAAAGTTGGAGAAATTGCGCAATCAAATGCAACGCGCATAACTAGGCAGAAACATGCAAGCACTCAATCCATCGGAAATCAGCGATCTCATTAAGGATCGCATTAACAAACTTGACGTTGAAGTTCAGCCACAGAACGAAGGAACCATCGTTTCTGTGTCGGACGGAATTGTGCGAATTCACGGTCTTGCGGAAGCTCAGTACGGGGAATTGATTGAGTTTCCAGGGGGAGTCTTCGGAATGGCGATGAACCTTGAGCGAGACTCAGTCGGTGCAGTAGTTCTCGGAGAATATCGTGAGCTCAAGGAGGGAATGACCGCGCGATGTACCACGCGCATCGCGGAAGTGCCAACGGGATCGGAATTGCTTGGACGGGTTGTCGATGCTCTGGGTAACCCCATAGATGGAAAAGGTCCCATCCAGACTCAGACAAGCTCGCCTATCGAGAAGGTTGCTCCTGGAGTCATTGCGCGTCAGAACGTTAGCGAACCCGTCCAAATAGGCATTAAGTGCATTGATGCCATGATCCCGATTGGCCGTGGCCAACGAGAATTGATCATTGGTGATCGACAAATTGGCAAGACAGCTATTGCTGTGGATGCGGTCATCAACCAGAAAGACTCGGGTATCAAGTGTGTCTATGTCGCAATTGGCCAGAAAATGTCGACGATAGCCAATATCGTGCGCACATTTGAAGAAAACGGCGCGATGGAACATACCATCGTTGTTGCCGCGTCTGCTTCGGAACCTGCACCGCTGCAGTACATTGCAGCCTACTCCGGATGCAGTATGGGAGAGTACTTCCGAGATCGAGGCGAGGATGCTTTGATCATATACGACGACTTGACCAAGCAAGCATGGGCATACCGCCAGATTTCGCTTCTCTTGAGACGACCTCCTGGTCGCGAAGCGTATCCCGGCGATATTTTCTACTTGCATTCTCGATTGCTTGAGCGCGCCGCGAGAGTAAACGCAGAGTATGTCGAGCAGGCCACCAACGGAGAAGTGCAAGGCAAGACAGGTTCTTTGACTGCCTTGCCGATCATCGAAACGCAGGCTGGCGATGTGTCAGCATTCGTTCCAACCAACGTTATTTCCATTACTGACGGCCAGATATTCCTTGAGACCGACCGATTCAATGCCGGTATTCGACCCGCAATGAGTCCCGGAATCTCCGTATCTCGAGTGGGTGGCGATGCTCAGGTTGACTTTATGCGTAAGCTTGCTGGCGGAGTCAAGCTCGCGTTGGCGCAATACCGCGAACTAGCGGCGTTTTCGCAATTCGCGTCAGATCTTGACGAGGCTACACGACAACAGCTCGAACATGGCCAGCGAGTAGAGGAATTGATGAAGCAACCTCAATTCGCGCCCATGACGGTCGCGGAAATGGGAGTGTCATTGTTCGCTGCCAACGAGGGCTACTTGCGATCGGTTCCGCTGGACAAAGTAGGTGATTTCGAACAAGACCTACTCAGCTACATGAACTCGGAACATGGCGAATGGATGGCGGAAATCACGAAAACGGGCGCATATGACGACGACATCGTGGATTACATGAAGACGGCCCTTGACGCCTTCGTTGCGACACACGACTACGGGGAAGCGTAGATGACGGTTGGTCGTGAGATCAAGAAGAAAATTGGTAGCGTAGAGAACACCAAGAAAGTTACCAGTGCGATGCAGATGGTTGCGGCAAGCAAAATGCGCCGTACACAGGATCGCATGCTTGAGGCTCGCCCCTATTCCAATGCGATCCGAGCAGTGATTGGGCACTTGGCCAACTCAAGCCCTGAGTATCAACACCAATTCATGACTGAGCGCGAAGTGAAGCGGATTGGTTTCATTGTTGTCTCCACTGACAAAGGACAGTGCGGCGGCTTGAATACCAATATGTTCCGAGAACTATTGCGCGAGCTGAAGGCATGGGAAGACCAGGGGATAAAGGCGGATCTCGCACTCATCGGCAACAAGGCAGCATCGTTTTTCCGCTCAGTCGGCGGTAACGTCGTGGCTGCTATCAACGGTGTGGGTGAAGTACCAGAAGTCGAATCACTGGTCGGAAGCTTGAAGATCATGCTGGACAGCTTCTCTGATGGAACGATCGACCGGCTTGATGTCGTATCGAATGAGTTCATATCGAGCATGCAGCAGAAGCCACAGATACGGCAGTTGCTACCGTTGGTGCATTCGGAGGACCCCGATACAACCCATCAATGGGACTACATCTACGAACCAGAGGCTCGGGATCTGATCGACGGGTTGGTTCAACGTCATATTGAGTCGCAGGTCTATCAAGCCGTAGTGGAAAACACTGCATGTGAGCAGGCCGCAAGAATGATCGCAATGAAGAATGCGACTGACAACGCCGAGAACATGATCGAAGAGCTTGCCTTGCTCTACAACAACGCAAGGCAGGCGGCAATCACACAGGAAATCGCTGAAATTGTCGGTGGGGCGGCAGCACTTTAAGAGAGTAGCTCCGAGCCTTCTACACAACTTTCAAGGAGAGAAATGAGCAACGGAAAAATCGTACAGGTCATCGGCGCAGTTATCGACGTCGAGTTTGACCGCGAAGAGGTACCTCAAGTCTTTGATGCGCTCAAGGTTGTTGAGACGGGACTGACTTTAGAAGTCCAGCAACAACTAGGCGACGGCGTTGTACGGACGATTGCTCTCGGTTCTTCTGAGGGACTTTCCAGAGGCTTGGAAGTAGTGAACACTGGTCAACCCATTGCCATTCCCGTTGGCGAGGAAACTCTTGGTCGGATCATGGACGTGCTAGGAACCGCCATTGACGAGAAAGGCGAGATCAATGCACGAATTAAGCAACCCATTCACCGTCCGGCACCAACGTACGAAGATCAAAAGGGAGGCAACGAGCTACTCGAGACGGGTGTAAAGGTCATTGATCTGATGTGCCCCTTCGCACGTGGAGGCAAGGTCGGTCTCTTCGGCGGAGCGGGTGTTGGCAAAACTGTAACCATGCTTGAGCTTATTCGGAACATTGCAGTAGAGCACTCTGGATTGTCGGTATTTGCGGGAGTTGGCGAGCGCACACGAGAAGGCAACAGTTTCTACTACGAAATGTTGGAAGCAGGCGTGTTGGACAAGATTTCTCTCGTATTCGGTCAGATGAATGAACCGCCTGGCAATCGCCTGCGGGTGGCATTGTCCGGAGTCACACTTGCGGAACAGTTCCGTGACGAAGGACGGGACGTTCTGCTGTTCATTGACAACATTTATCGCTACACGCTGGCCGGAGTGGAAGTCTCCGCCCTACTCGGCCGAATGCCATCAGCCGTTGGATACCAGCCGAATCTTGCTGAAGACATGGGGATTCTGCAAGAGAGGATTACAACCACGAAGACAGGATCCATCACGTCAGTGCAAGCCATTTACGTACCTGCGGACGATCTCACGGACCCTTCCCCTGCAACGACATTTGCCCACCTTGACTCAACGGTGACATTGAACAGGGCGATTACCGACTTGGGTATCTATCCGGCAGTAGATCCCTTGGATTCGACCTCTCGACAATTGGACGCTAACATCGTTGGTCAAGAGCACTACACGGTGGCACGAAACTCGCAAGAGGTATTACAACGATATCAGGAACTTAAGGACATCATTGCGATTCTTGGAATGGATGAGCTGACTGAGGAAGACAAAGCACTTGTTTATCGCGCACGCAAGTTACAGCAGTTCTTCTCACAGCCCATGTTCGTTGCAGAACAGTTCACCGGAAGGGAAGGCCAGTACGTTACTCGTGAAGATACTGTCCGAAGTGTCAAGGCTATTCTCGACGGCGACGTAGACGACTTGCCGGAACAAGCTTTCAGCATGGTCGGCGACATTGACTCTGCACGGGAGAAGGCAGAGTCCATGCAAGCAGAAGCATAAGTATGGCATCCTTTACTAGGTGCGACATCGTAAGTGCCGAGCAAAAAATTTTTTCCGGACAAGTGACCATGGTTGTCGCAGTTGGTTCTTTAGGTCAGCTTGGAATCATGCCAGGACACGCACCTTTGCTCACGGGATTGAAACCCGGTCCCGTGACACTTCGACTCGAGGACGATGTGGAAGAGGTTTACTTCGCTTCTGGTGGATTCATCGAAGTGCAACCCGGGCATGTGACTATTCTTGCGGATACTGCCATGCGAGCGGACGATATCGACGAAGCAGCAGCCGCTGAAGCAGAAGCGGAGGCAAAACGGGCAATGGAAGAGCAAGCTGGAGAATTGGATTACACAATGGCCACGGCAATGCTTGCAGACGCAACCGCTCGTCAAAGAACGCTGGATGAATTGCGCAAGCGTCGCCGCTAGACAGTCTAGGTGGGCCGATCTCCCTTAGGATCGGAGGGCTTTCGCGGCCAATTCTGTACTCGCTCTAGCTCTTTCCTACTTGTACCGTTTACTGTTGTCGTTTGGATGTTGATTTTGATCCCAATCATGAGCCTTTGAGAACTATTGCGTTATTAATAGTTCTAGTTGGAATCCCAAATTGGGTTGCGATTGTCGGCAGGCGGGCAGCAATCAAGTTTAAGAACCGATCCCGCGCTATTTCCAACTTCGTATAGGATTCACAAGACTCTTGAGTTTGCTTTTTGTCGCAACACGATAGACTGTATCCATTCTCAATCTACCGAATTCGTTGAGGTCGGAATGGCGAGGAAAGGCGAGTCGAAGTAGCAAGGGGTTTTCTTTTACACGAATGAACCACGCCCGACAGATTGGCCTATGCCATAGCGCGATTCGGCGATTATCAGTCGTGGCAATCCTCTTGATTCCATTAAGCGGGTGCTTTGTAGTCGAGTTTATGCTGACAAAGCAAATTGCCAATGTCTCGTTATCTCCCAGCGGCAACGAAGTAGCCTTTCTACAGTTTCCAAATCAAGTCAGAGTAAAGAGCTTAGATATTGAGGGCGCATTCTTGTGTCAATTAAGAGTTCCTCTAATGTCAGAAAGGGTCCACTTTACTTTTCATGGAATGATGTTTGCGGTCGATCAGCCTGACATAGCAGACGATCTCTTTGCCTTGGGCGATGTAACCCGCTCGATCGCATTCTATGACGTCAACAGTTGCGAACTTACGAGGGAAATGCCGCTTCCCGGATTGCAAACTACAACTGCGCTTGCCTTTTCAAGTGACGGCAGCTTCCTTCTTCGCAGTTCTGAGCAATCTGGCTCTAGCGACGTACGGTTAGATTTGATTGATGTTGAAAGCGGTGAATCGATTAAGCAGTGGACCTATCTCAACACACACCCGATCAGCTTCGCGCTATCTGGCGACGATTCTTTGGCATTTCTGGGAATGGCCCAACACAAAGCTCCCAATGTCGAGGGTGAAGTGCCACGTGATCACATAGGAAAAGTCGCGCTGATGCGAATGCCAACGGGAGAGTTAGTCAGGGAGTGGGTAGAGAGTGACACATTAGGAATCCGAGCAGTAGCAATCTCTGTGGACGGCACGACAATTGCGCTCAAGTTCTACGATGGGACCATAAAGGTTACTCACTTGCCAACGGGCGAGTCCAATACGCTAGAAACACCCACGAAGGAAGTTGAAGAATCACTCGCAACAGTAGACGCCCTTACCGTATTTGAAAAGCTTTTACTTACGCCAGATGGCTCAGTCGTGTTTGTGCAATCGGCGCTACACGCTGAGTCGTTGTATGCATTCCGTGTGGACTCAGGTGAACAAGTGAAGGAGTATGAATACGAAGACGATATTGGCGACTTTGCAATTACTTCCGATGGAAAGCGGCTTGTTGTTGGCACAGAAGCAGGAGAAATCAAAATCGAGGAATTGGGTTTACAAATGGAGAGTGACTGAACCCATCCCCAACTAACTCCGTCGCGTAGTTCTTAATTTAACCTGCATCGCCTCGCTCCGAGCTTGTCGAAGAGCTCGTGATCCGAAATGTTCCCATGGGAGCTAGCAGTGTATCGGGACGAAATCGGCTATGCTTGCAACCCGCTCTTCATGGATGTGACCATGCCCTACATTGATGGTTTTGTAATTGCTGTACCCAAGGACAACAAGCAAGCGTTCATTGACTACGCTAGGCTCATGGATACAGTCTTCATGGACTATGGAGCATTGCGAGTCATGGAATGCTGGGAGGACGACGTGAAGGCTGGCGTGAACACGGACTTTCGACGTGCGGTCGATGCCAAGGCAGATGAATACGTAGTTTTTTCGTGGGTCGAGTGGCCAGACAAGGAGTCCCGTGAGAGCGCTTATCAGCAAATGGAAGAACTCATGAAGACCGATGAGAGGTTCGACGCGACCAAGTATCCAGTACCGTTCGACGGAGCGCGAATGATCTACGGTGGATTTTCTCCAGTCTTCAGCCTGCCTTGAATTTGGAGACTTACGTTTTAGGCACGACTGCCACGTTAGAGATCGACTCTTGCTACGCAAACTGATTAAGCGTCAAGGAGCTATTGCGAGCCGCAAGACTTCTGCGCAGACGCAAACCAGTGGATTTCATACTTCAGATTCCGATCTTGTCGACTCGGTTTCGTACAGTTGCTCGCAGTCGCGCAAACCCAAACTCTAATCAACGTGTGTCGGCAAAATTGACAGCCGGTAGACGAATCGCGAAGACAGCCATCGCTTGCATGATGCTTGCGGTGTTAGCGGGATGCTTCAACGACGACAGCAAATTCAGGAGGATTGCGCTCTCAGTAGATGTATCGCCGAGCGGAGACCTAGCTGCGGTGCGCTACTCTCGAGATGGTGTAGAGACTATCGACTTGTCTTCCAATACAAGAAAGTGCCATTGGTCGGTTGGAGGCATTCAATACCAAGGTATAGCCACGTTTTCTTCGTCAGGTGAGCTTGTTGCAGTTGGCAACGAACAATTGGGACCTGCACTTTGGGGCATCATTCACGAAATATTCTTGTATGACCCTGTAAATTGCGACAGAGTGCAAGCGATTCCATTGGGAGATTTTTCCGAAGGCCATGTCCTACGGTTTTCTCCAGACGACAAATTCATGGCAGTTGCATCCAAGAAGCAGCTATTTCGAACAGGTGTGAATTTAGCAATCATCGAAGTAGAGTCGGGAAAAACGATCAAGAGGTGGACTTACCTAGACGCGGAGCATCCTTCGTTGTCACTTTCTGATGACGGAACCCTGTTGGTGTTTGGTTTCAAGAATCTGAACTCGAAGACGGATGACAAACACGTAAAGAGCGACAACGATACAGGCACCGTATTGCTCGTGGAATTTCCTAGCGGTGACGAACGGAGCGAGTGGCAAGAAGATACGGGCAATGGAGTTGTCGCCATCGACATTGCCCTAGACCAGGAAATCGTGGCGCTGGGATTCCAAGACGGCACAGTGAAATTGGTTCACTATCCCACAGGTGAAAATCGAGTTTTGCACAAATTCGACACCATGGCCATTGACGTGCAATTCTCTCCAAGCAACGATTTGATTTTCTCTTGTGAAAGTAAGAGTGATGGCTCACTTGTTTCGCACCAAACCCATACCGGAGAGCAAGTGCACAACTTTAGTGTGCAAATGCCCATCTTCGACTTCGACCTGACGGACGATGGCAAGTCTGCTGTGATTGGGACTTCAAGTGGCGAGATAGAGACTGTGGATCTTGATAAGTCTCCAGCGTCTGACAGACAGGCGCAATAGAGCCTGGTCATGGGTTAGTGCGAGCTGACCTAAGACGAATGGAACGGTATCCTGGAGTCTTTGTATTAGCAAAGCAAAATTGCCGCTCGCGGACTTTGCTGGAGAAATCGATTGCTTGAGCGATAGGCTAACGCGGCGACCACTCCAACGGACTCCTATCGTAGGAATTCGCCAGGCTGTCGGTTAAAGACGAAGGGAGTCTTGGGATCCCGGTTGCGTATCTCTTCGGGAATAGGTCCATTCCAGTCGACAGGCACCTCATTGGATCGCCTGAAATACCAGCCCAGCAATACAGTTCGTCGTACTGAGATTTTGTTGGCATGCGTTCCATGTAGTAGACGGGCATCAGCTATTACTAGCTCGCCTGTTTGGACGGGAACATCGACAGCATCGGGGTGATCGAAGAACATCCACTCGTTTGTCTCTTTGACTTCGTAGCCACCTCCCTCATGCGGTGGAACAAGACGTTCATGCAAGTCAAAGCGTTTTAGGTGACTACCCGGAATGACCCTCAAGCATCCGTTTTCACGATTCGTGTCGGAGAGATACCAGTTTAGAAATACTTGCTGAGGCCAAGGCGACATACTGAGCGGGTCGTCCCATCTTGCCCAGTCCTGATGCCAGTAGAGTGGAGGACCGTTCTTGGGTTTGGAGATGATTTGGAACGCTCCTCCAGCCTTGAAGTCACCCAATCCCAGTTCGTCCATGATTTCGCTCGGATGTTCGATGAGGAAGTCGACCACCTTGTCCTTTGGGTAGTCCGGATATCGTTTCGCAGGATTGCGCAGTCCTATGACGTGAATGTCGGAACCTTGATACTTCCACCGATCTGGTCGTTCGAACCCGTCTAACCAATCGTCCGACCACTGGCCTAGGAATTCAATAGTTCCTCTTGGTAGCCGTCCATCGACTACGCAATATCCCTTGCGCAGCAGATCTGATCGAGCACTACTGGCCGTCTGTTGGGTGGATAGTGGCAATGGGTGGGACATGGCCAGCGGACCGATTTGGGCTAGGCTCCGTCTTCCAATGCAGCCACTCGCTCGTTCATTTCGTCTTGGGTGAGTTCTTCAACCACTGCATAGATAGTCCAGCCATTACCACCCATGTCGATGACCGTTGCTGTACGCCAACCGTAGAACTGGTCGGTGGGTTCTATTCTGGAAGACGCACCCGCATCCAGCGCTTTTTGATACAAAGCATCGACCTGTTCGGCACTGCTCACGTAGTACGACAGCATGGCAGTGAACGGCGGATCGCCTTCTTGTGCCGATCCAATTTGGAAAGCACTGTCCCCGATTCTTAGCTCCGCATGTGCAAGCGTGCCGTCTGGTGCGTCATAACGCTCGAGCACTTTGCCATCGAATACCTTCTCAATAAACTCGAGCACTTCACCAGCTCTTGGGACTGCAGCTCCGGGGGTAATCGAATGGTAGCCTTCGGGGCGAGGAAAAGCCATTATGTGACTCCGTGTAGGACTGGATTAGATAGGAGTATTTTAAGGACAGTGAAATTCCCCCGATCATGGGAGGGACCATTGTCAAATGCTTAAGTCTGAGTAGTTTGCTTGGTTCCTTTCAAGAAGACAATTGGAATCCGGGCAAGCACAAAGCAAATCAGCGCTGCTACAACAATTGATGGACCTGAGGGTGTGTCGAATTGGAGCGATGCAAAGAGACCTCCCGCAACAGAGACAACGCCAACTAGAGCTGCACCAATTGCCATAGTCTCTGGAATGTTGGCGAACCTACGAGCAGTTGCCGCAGGAATTATGAGCAAAGCAACGATCAGCAAGACTCCAACAATCTTAACGGCGACCGCTATGACGGCAGCTACGAGGACCCCGAATAGCAATTTAGACATCAAGGGCTTTCTTGACTCCACGGTAGACAGATCGTTGCTGATCGTTGCCAGCAAGAGCGGAGTCCACAGACAACACAACAGTCCTAGAACAATCGCCCCTCCAACCCATATGACAAGCAAGTCATGGCGTGATACGGCCAAAATGTCGCCGAAGAGCAGGGCATGCAAATCTATTCTCACGCCCGGGAAGAAAGACAATAGAACGAGTCCTAATGCCAATCCGCCATGTGCTAGTAATCCAAGAATCGTATCAGTGGGTAACCCTTCGCGCCGTTCTAACAAGAACACAATGAAAACAACGACAGTCGCGGTGAAGAAAATCCCCAAAGTGAGATTCACATCGGACAATATTGCGACTGCTACACCTAGGAGAGATGAGTGTGCGATCGTCTCGCCAAAGTAAGCCAGACGCCTCCAAACGATGAAGCATCCTACGGGACCAGTTACGACCGCTAGTCCGATTCCGGCAACTAAGGCTCTAACAAAGAAGTCGTCTAGCATTTCACGCTCATGCCGCGTTCGAATATCGAAGTTGATCGAATTCGTGTGGAATCATGACTAACACGTCATCGAAGATATCGAAGACCATTTCAATGTCATGCGAAATCATAAGGACGCCGCAGCGCGTCTCATCGCGAACGTCCAAAACTAGCCTATTGAGGACTTCCACGCCGGAAATGTCCACCCCTTGCGCAGGTTCATCCAAGACCAAGAGATCTGGCTTTCGCAAGATTGCTCGAGCGAGCATGAGTCGTTGGAACTCCCCTCCCGACAGGGTCGAGACAGAAGGATTTCCCAACTCGTCCAGTCCCACAGCAGACAGGGCGTCGTCGATTTCTTGATCCTCGAATTTTCCGGCAAGAGCCACTAATCGCCGAATCGTTAACGGCAGAATAGGCGTGATTTCCAGTTTTTGCGGTACCAATCCCACCTTGAGGGAACTTGCTCTATTGACGGTGCCTTCAGTTTGGGTTTGCAATCCCAGGAGTGTCCGGACGCAGGTAGTCTTTCCAGCCCCGTTTCCTCCGATAATACAGACCACTTGCCCACGCTCGACGGTTACATTGACATGCCGAAAAATCCAGCGATTGGACAGATTTACGCCGATATTTTGAGCGTCAACTAAGATTTTGGAATCCATGAAAACTGTGACAGCTACTTGCGCCCAATTGGGTCGCAGAATATTACAGGATAGCTGCGAATGTTCGCCAAAGCCTCATTTCTGCTTTAATACTCTGTTGTCTCGGGCACAGTCCTCTTGCTGCCCACTCAATCTTTACTAGACTGATGTACAGACCATTGGAAGGTTTAGCTCATGAATAATTCGCAACGATTCTGCTGTGTTGTCATTGTTGTAGTGAGCATTTGGTTTTCAGGTGCTCAGTGTCTGCTAGCTTCGGAACTAAAGATAGTTGCTTCGATCGCCCCAATACACTCTTTGGTGAGCGAAGTTGTAGCTGGAACGGAAGTTCGTGAGCCCGAACTCCTTGTGCGAGGCAAGAATTCGCCTCATGCTTTCACTCTCCGACCCTCGGACGTTCGAACACTTCAAGATGCAGACATATTTTTCCTTGTAAGCGAGACGCTAGAGACGTTCGCGATGCAAGCTCTGAAGTCGCTCGAGAACGACACATATGTCGTCGAGTTGATGAATACCTCTGGATTGCATCTGGTTCAGTACGTCGAGTCCGAATCGAAAGACACGGGACATGGCCACGCACACGAGCATGGACACATTCATACGCACGATGGGTCCCATCCAATGAGCCAATACGACCACCACATATGGTTGGATCCCGGGAATGCAATTGTTATGGTCGCCGAGATCAGCAGGGTAATGTCCAATGTCGATCCCGATAATTCAGAAATTTACGAGTCCAATGCAAACCGTCTTCGTCTCGACCTAGAAGCACTGACCAAGGAAATGACTTTGGAACTGAAAACGGTCCAAGACAGTGAATTCATAGTGTTTCATGATGCATACAAGACGTTTGAACATCGATTCGGACTGACAAAGAGAAGTCACCCAATTCTCGTGGGAGAGAATCGTCCTGGTGCTAGGCGCATGCAGGAATTGCGCAACCGTTTAAAGTCTTCCGGTGTGCGGTGTGTGTTCAAGGAACCTCAGTACGATGCAAAAATATTAGATGTACTGGTGGAGGGGACGGACGCCAAGATTGCCGAGCTGGACCCTTTGGGCATAAATTTTGAAACGGGAACCGGACAGTATTTCGCTCTCATGAGGAGCATGGTGGCTACCCTGAGGGATTGCTTGGCACAAGAGTAGATTCATCGAAATGGAGGGTTCAAAACATAGAACCACCAATGAATCTCTCGCGTTCCGCTTTCGACTTGTTAGATCCCTTCTACAAGCTGCGATGGCCAATCAAAATTTGTCGGCGAACACTACACATCCGCCTGTCATCACGCTGGTTCGAGTTATAATGTCAATTCGTCGAATGCGGGGTTGCTCATGCCGCTGGAAGTAGTCGTTCTCGCAGCAGGCCACGGCAAACGGATGCGTTCACGCACTCCCAAGGTCTTTCACAATGTTCTGGACAAGCCCATGCTTGCCCATGTGATCGAAGTTGCTCGACAAGCTCAAGCTGACCGGATTCACACGGTTGTACGCCCTCAAATGCTGGAGCTAGCAAGACAACTATCAGCTGACGGTATCAATTGGGTGCTTCAAGAGGAACCCAAAGGGACAGGCCATGCGGTATTGCAAGCAATGCCTGATATTTCTCAAGATTCACACGTACTTGTGCTAAACGGTGACGCGCCTTTGATAATGCATGAAACGGTGGCATCGATCTTGGCGAAAGGCTCGAATTCTCTTGTAGTGGTTACCGCCGAATTGCAAGATCCATCCGGTTATGGTCGTATTGTGCGAGACCACGAGGGACTCGTGTGTGGCATAGTCGAGGACAGGGATGCGTCTTTCTCACAAAGAAAGGTTAGAGAAGTAAACAGCGGCGCGATTGCCGCCTCGGCACGAGTGCTCCAACCCCTGCTGGATCAACTGAATTGCTCCAACGCACAAGGAGAGTACTATCTCACAGATATCGTTGGGCTGGCGAAACAAGCAGGTGTAAAGGTCCAAACTGTGATGGCTAAGGACCCAGAAGAGGTCTTGGGAGTGAATGATCGAATCCAACTCGCGCAAGCGGAGCGAATTCTCGCTCGGAGAAGGGCGGAAAGCCTTATGAAACAAGGAGTTACGCTGAAGGATCCTTCTCGATTTGACCCGAGGGGAAAGATCAATGCGGGAATCGACTGTTCCATTGATGTAGACGTCGTACTGGAAGGGGACGTTACTCTAGGCGAAGGGGTGTCTATTGGACCCGGCTGTGTTCTCAGAGATGTGGAAGTAGGCGACCGAACCGTATTGCGCGAATACAGTGTAATTGAATCGGCGAAGATCGGTAGCGACTGTTCAATTGGCCCAATAGCTCGAATTCGCCCTGGGTCAGTTCTCGAGGACGAAGTCAGTGTTGGGAATTTTGTTGAAGTTAAAGCGTCGAAATTGGGGAGAGGAGTTCGCGCGAATCATCTTGCTTATATTGGAGATGCCGAACTAGGTTCGGATGTAAATGTGGGAGCTGGTGCCATAACGTGCAATTTCGATGGTGCGTCGAAGCACCGAACCGTCATTGGCGATAACGTATTCATTGGTACAAACTGCACCATGGTTGCACCGCTCAGCGTCGGGTCAGGAGCATTCTTGGCTGCAGGTTCTACGATCACTACTGACGTATCAGGCGAGGTCTTGGCAGTCGGGCGCGCCCGGCAACGAGAAATATCCCGTTGGACACCTCCCCAACGCAGGAAAAAGACTTAGTTCATGTGCGGAATCGTAGGGGCTACTCGGAACCGGCAAGTTAGTGGAGTGCTTATTGAAGGTCTGCTCCGCCTTGAGTATCGAGGATACGATTCGGCGGGAATAGCCACACAAACTCCCAAACACGGAAAATTCAAACGCATTCGAGTTTCGGGGAAGGTACGAGATCTCGTTGTTGCACTCTCCGAGCAACCACTTCGTGGAACTGCTGGTCTCGCGCACACTCGGTGGGCAACCCACGGTGCTCCAAATGAACGAAACGCGCATCCACACGTTGTCAACGAAAGAACCGCACTCGTTCACAACGGAATCATTGAGAATTTCTCAACCTTACGATCCGAACTGCTCGAATCGGGTTGTAACCTCTCTTCGGACACAGACTCAGAAGTCGTCGCACATCTAGTCGATCAGCAAATCGAAGCTGGCCGATCTTTCTTGGATGCTGTCCAAATCGCCACCGACCGGCTTGAGGGCGCTTATGCTCTCGGAATCATGAGCAAAACCGATCCAGGAACGATCATTGCCGTCAGGAGCGGTTGTCCTTTGGTGATAGGTGTAGGCGAAGGCGGAAACTTCATCGCATCAGATGTGCTTGCGCTTCGTTCGGTCACAAATAGTTTTGTGTTCTTGAAAGAGGGAGACATTGCTGTCCTCAACGCTGATTCGCTTCAGGTATTCGACGAGAATCGGGAATTAGTCGAACGTGAACCCGTCACGGTCTCTGACGCTGGAGAAAGTGTCGACAAAGGAAACTACCGACACTATTTGGAAAAGGAAATCCACGATCAGCCACAGGCAATACGAAGCACTTTGGAAGGACGAGTTTCAGGCGAGCATGTAATTGAGGAAGGTCTGGGACGGTGTTTGGGAGAGGTCCTTGATAGAGTTCAGAATCTTTCAATCGTTGGTTGCGGGACAAGTTACTACGCTGCTTGCGTAGCTCGTTATTGGATTGAAGACTTGGCTCAGATTCCGTGTAGTGCGGAAATTGCATCTGAGTTTCGTTATCGAAATGCGGCCGTTCCCGAAGGTAGCGTGTTTTTGTCGCTTTCTCAGTCCGGAGAGTCTGCCGATACAATTGCGGCGCTTCGCCTAGCTGAGCAGCGAGAGTACGAGCACACGATAAATATCGGCAATGTGCCCACGAGCACGCTCATGCGGGAATCAAACACCTCGATAGCTATGAGAGCAGGAGTTGAAGTTAGCGTTGCTTCAACAAAGTCTTTCACAACCATGCTCACCGACATTTTGCTGCTTGCTATCGCAATAGCCCGTCGTCATGGATTGTCGCAAGATCAAGAACAGGAAATCGTGCGAGGCTTGCACCAGCTTGACGATGTTGTCCAACAGACGTTGCTCCTCGATGAACAAACAAGACTGCTGGCCGAGGAATTTCTGCCTGCACACCATGCGTTGTTCCTCGGGCGTGGAATGCACTACCCCGTCGCCCTAGAAGGAGCGCTGAAACTGAAAGAAATTTCGTACATGCATGCCGAGGGCTATCCCGCGGGAGAACTCAAACACGGACCGCTGGCGTTGGTAGATGCAGACATGCCAGTTGTTGCGGTTGCTCCCAACAATGAGCTCTTGCGCAAGGTGCAATCTAACCTACAAGAGGTTCGGGCGCGTGGTGGGCGGCTTTACGTCTTTACCGACGAAGTCTCCGACTTTAGTCAGCATACTGATGTTGTTGTCATTGAAGTCCCTAAAGTGCATCCGTTACTATCTCCCATTGTGTTTACCGTTCCTCTTCAGCTACTCGCTTACCACGTCGCGATCTTGAAAGGGACCGACATAGATCAGCCCCGCAACATCGCTAAGTCAGTCACGGTCGAATAGTCTCGTTACCTCAGTCATAGCTCTAGAAACTGAGGCACCCCTCGAGGCTGAGCAATTTTTCTCTTGGGTTCTGTATCACGTGGGTGCTGATGCTACTGGTTAAAGTAGCAAATAGAACGAGATACAAGTGTTTCATTGGAAAATCAGTGAACCGTACGAGTGCACCCCGATGCCAAGTAAAAGGCAAGAGCTACGCTACACAGGAGAAAAGTTAGTGAAAATTGATCCAGAGTCTTACAGGAAGATAGCGGTTGTCAATGCTCGGAGTATTTCGTTCGTGATGGGTGGATTGGTCCTTGGATTGATTAGTTTTCTGGATGTCTTTCCAAGATTCGACTGCTTTGAGAACGAGTCCGATACCTTTCTCGTTGCAGGATCGATACTTCTGACATGGATGGTATCGTGGATGATCCTGACGGAAGTGGGGATTCGTGTATTCTTTTTGCTGATGAAGTGGTCGATGAGCGACCCCAACGGCACTGCCTAACAATACTTGACTCAGCACACGGTGGTACCATCCTGTTAGGACTGACGTGCCAATGAGGACAGCCCCACGTGGACAAAGACTGATATAATTCTATCAGTTAGGGAAGTGCAAAGTATCTCGACTCGCTTTGAAAGAGGAATTACTGCTTCAAATAAACAGGTATACTACCTCCGTGATTGAAACGGACTGTCCTGCTGTTTCTGTCTTGATCGGGAAGAAGAATCGTGATTGAGCTGTGTCACTGACCGATACTAGCCAGTACTGTGCAGTACACAATAGACGCTCACTCTCGCGCGCAGGCTAATCAGGGTTGGGTACAGTACTATTGCCCAATTTAATGGGCTCGTCTACTTAAAGCAGTAATTTCTAAAGCTCTCATGGTATATTGGTATCAACTTCGGTAACGGTAATGTCGACATCTAGTTCGCCCTCTTCGCCCTGATAGGCGGTGTGGAGAAAGGGGTCGTACAGGTGGTAGACTTTACCGGTGCAGGAGTTCCAGTAGAGCGCATTGAGGGCTTCGTCAATTCTGCTGGTACTGTATAGAGCTATCCATTCGCAGGATTCGGTTGACGTGTCGTCATCGTCGTTGGTGTCCATTTCGGTGACGGTGATTTCGGTGACGGTGATGTCGATATCTAGTTCGAGCTCGTAGCCGAAATAGCCGCCGGTGGAGAGGAAGAGGTCGTACAGGTGGTAGATTTTGCCGGAACAGGAGTTCCAGAAGAGGGCATTGAGAGCCGAGAAAGTAAGGAGTTCTGGATTATTGTTTTGAGCTATCCATGCGCAGGATTCGTTTGGCGTGTCGTCATCGTCGTTGGTGTTAATTTCGGTGACCGTGATGTCGACATCTAGCACGAGCTCTTCGCCGTCATCGTCTTCGGTGGAGAGGACGGGGTCGTACAGGTGGTAGACCTTGCCGGCGCAGGAGTTCCAAAAGAGGGCATTGAGGGCAGTGTCATATGTGTTGGTATTGTATTGAGCTTTCCATTCGCAGGATTCGGTTGACATATCATCATCGTCGTTGGCGTCAATTTCGGTGACCGTGATTTCGCTGACGGTGATGTCGACATCTAGTTCAGTCTCAATCTCTTCTAAGTCATCGTCATATTCTTCGGTGTATAGGACGGGGTCGTACAGGTGGAAGACCTTGCCGGTGCAGGAGTTCCAAAAGAGGGCATTGAGGTCGACGGCAGAGGAGCCGCTATTGTATTGAGCTTTCCATTCACAGGATTCGGTTGACGAATCATCGTCATTGGCGTCCGTTTCGGTGACCGTGATTTCGGTGACGGTGATGTCGACGTCTAGTTCGGCCTCTTCGCCGTCATAGGTGGAGAAGTCGGGGTCGTACAGGTGATAGACTTTGCCGGTGCAGGAGTTCCAGAAGAGGGCATTGAGGGCTGCGTCCCATACGTTGGGATTGTATTCAGCTATCCATTCGCAGGATTCGGTTGGCGTGTCGCCATCGTCATCGTCGGTGGTGTCCATTTCGGCGATCGTGATTTCGGTGACCGTGATGTCGACGTCTAGTTCGACCTCTTCGCCGACATAGGTGGAGAGGTCGGGGTCGTACAGGTGGAAGACTTTGCCGGTGCAGGAGTTCCAAAAGAGGGCATTGAGGACTGTTGGACTGCTGCTGATGCTACTGGTGCTCTGTTGAGCTATCCATTCGCAGGATTCGGTTGACGCATCGCCATCGTCGTTGGTGTCCATTTCGGTGACGGTGATTTCGGTGACCGTGATGTCGACGTCTAGTTCGACCTCTTCGCCGTCATCGTCTTCGGTGGAGAGGACCTGGTCGTACAGGTGGTAGACTTTACCGGTGCAGGAGTTCCAGAAGAGGGCATTGAGGTTTTCGTCGCGGAAGTTGTCATTGTATTGAGCTATCCATTCGCAGGATTCGGTTGACGTGTCGCCGTCGTCATCGTTGTTGGCATCAGCTTCGGTGACGGTGATTTCGGTGACCGTGATGTCGACGTCTAGTTCGACCTCTTCGCCGTCATCGTCTTCGGTGGAGAGGACCTGGTCGTACAGGTGGTAGACTTTACCGGTGCAGGAGTTCCAGAAGAGGGCATTGAGGTTTTCGTCGCGGAAGTTGTCATTGTATTGAGCTATCCATTCGCAGGATTCGGTTGACGTGTCGCCGTCGTCATCGTTGTTGG
>VXNM01000010.1:592626-1024967 GCA_009840545.1 Gammaproteobacteria bacterium
TGAGCTATCCATTCGCAGGATTCGGTTGACGTGTCGCCGTCGTCATCGTTGTTGGTGTCCATTTCGGCGACCGTGATTTCGGTGACGGTGATGTTGACATCTAGTTCGTAATCTTGGACGTTAAAGCGGCCGGTGGATAGGACGGGGTCGTACAGGTGGTAGATCTTGCCCGTGCAGGAGTTCCAATAGAGCGCATTGAGGGTCCAGAATCCAGAAGGGTAGATGTTGTTGTAGTATTGCACTTTCCATTCACAGGATTCGGTTGGCGTGTCGTCATCGATATCGTCGTTGGATTGAGCTTGCGCGACGCAGCCGATATTGCCAGCGATTAATAGAGTGGCGATTAGCGGAGCGAGTTTATGGTGGTTGGTCACCTGAGACATGTGATTTTCTCTCGGTGTAGATCCTCTAAAACTACACAAATTGTATGGGAGTTACTGCTTAAATAGACAAGCTCTTTGACAAAGGCGGAAGTTGCGTGCGCAACACAGATGAGTGCGGTCGAGCAAGCAACAGTCCCCTGTTGACCACTCTAAAAAGGCAGGAAACTGCCTGTCACTCAGCCTATTTGTGACCCCCTGTCCACTTCGAGACAGAAATAGGCAGTCATTCGCTTAGGTAGTATACCTGTTTACTTATAGCAGTAATTCCCTTGAAAGCGTCCAAAGTGACCAAAGCAAGTAGCAGTCGAGTTTCGTTCTTGAAGCCAAGCTTAAACTGACTCAGAGAACGGCGAAACGCGTTAATTCCCGTAGAAGCAATTTGTTACACTAGGTTTAGAAGCTAGTCTCATTTAGAAAACACTGTTCGTATCCCCAGTTTAGCCTTGTCTCATAGTCCTTCAACCAGTTCCGATCCCATCCTTCAAACCCTAAACACCGCCCAACAAGACGCAGTTAGTTCGCCTCCAGGAAACATGCTCGTGTTAGCAGGCGCTGGGTCGGGAAAGACACGGGTTCTCGTACATCGCATCGCATGGCTCATTGAGCGATGTGGTGCCTCGCCCTATGAAGTCCTGGCGGTCACGTTTACTAACAAAGCCGCCAGTGAAATGCGCACCAGGACGGAGAATCTGCTTAATTTTGGGATTGGTGCGATGTGGATTGGCACATTTCACGGATTGGCCAATCGCCTGCTCCGCATTCACTGGAAAGAAGCCGAACTACCTCGTTCGTTCGAAGTGATTGATGCAGCCGATCAACTGCGCCTTGTAAAGCGATTAGTCAAGGAGGCGGATCTCGACCCAGATCAATTTCCTGCGAAGGATGTTGTCAATTCGATCAACAAATGGAAAGAGGAAGGCCAACGACCACGGCATGTCTTCGTCGAAAACTCGCGGGTTAAGCAGATTCATCTGGACCTCTACATTAGATACCAAGAGCTCACGAATGCCGCCGGACTGGTTGATTTTGCCGAGTTGCTCTTGCGCTCACACGAACTATGGCTTGAGAATAAGGAGCTGCTAGCTCAATATCGCCAACGTTTCCGATACATCTTGGTTGACGAGTTTCAGGATACCAATGGCATACAGTTCGCGTGGATTCAGATGTTGGTGGGCAACGACAACTTCGTTATGGCGGTTGGCGACGACGATCAGTCAATCTACGGTTGGCGGGGAGCCCGTCTTGCGAATATCTTGGAGTTTGAAAAGCAGTTTCAAGATGTCAAGGTCATCCGCCTTGAACAAAACTATCGCTCCACCCAAACCATCCTCAACGCCGCCAATGCTCTCATTAAGCACAACGGACAGCGACTTGATAAGACCCTTTGGACTGACGCTGGCAGAGGCGATCCCATTCGCATATTTTCCGCGCATTCGGAATTCGAGGAAGCTCGTTATGTGGTGGACAAGTGCCAACAATGGATGAACGACCGAGATTTCGGTCCCAACGACATAGGGATTTTGTATCGAAATAACGCACAGTCTCGCGTTCTGGAGCAGGAATTTAGCCAGCGAAATGTACCCTACCGAATCTACGGTGGAACTCGGTTCTACGACCGAATGGAAATTCGTGATGCAGTCGGCTATATGAAGCTTATCCACGACTCCCAATCAGATATTGCCTATGAACGTGTCGTGAATACACCTCCTCGCGGAATTGGAGCGAAAACGCTTGAGCTTGTACGGGCAGCGTCAGAAGAGAACAACACCTCACTCTGGGAAGCGACGCAGCGGCTTGTAATGAATGGCGACTTGAAGGGTAGAGCAAAACTTGCACTACAACGGTTCGTCGAGCTAATCGAGTCTTTGAGAGGTACGGCTCGGGGAAAGACATTGGAGGAGATTGCACGAATCGCAGCTATCGATTCAGGATTGTGGGACTACCACGGAAAGGAATCTGGGGAGACTGGTCGTGCTCGGCGGGAAAACCTCGAAGAGCTAGTCTCCGCATGTGCGCAATTTGCCGGACCGGCCCATCTTCCGGTTGAGGGCGAAGAAGATAATCTAGAACAGAATGTGAACGAGAAACTTCGGAACTTTCTTGATCAAGCGATGCTGGACGCGGGCGAATACCAAGCGACAACCCATGATGCAATCAACATGATGACAGTGCACTCGGCAAAGGGACTGGAGTTTCCGGTTGTCTTTATTGTTGGACTCGAGGAGGACCTCTTTCCTCACAACGATGCGAACGGCGACTTCACAGTCGAGGAAGAAGAACGACGGCTAGCGTACGTCGGAATTACGCGATCGATGCGCCTACTGTACTTATCGCATGCATCCTCACGCACACGATTTGGTCAGCAACACATGCGTTGCATTCCTTCACGATTCTTGAAAGAGCTACCGAAACAAGACGTTTCATATGTCCGCAGGTCGGCAAATCCTCATTGGCGAACTGGGTCGCAAGGACTTTCGGCAGATCGAAGCACCCGGAATACCAGTCGCTCGGATTTACCCCCGATGATGCAAGACCCTGTGGAACCCAACCACACCAAGTGGCAAATTGGGAGTGAAGTGAGTCATAGCCGATTTGGTATAGGTACGATAGTGAATACGCGCGGACGGAAGGAAAGCCTCGTGTTGGAGATCGAGTTTTCCGAAAGCGGCCGTAAGTGGCTGGTCGCCGAGACACCACATTTGCAGGTGGGAGTGAAACCATGAAACACACTTTAGTTGCTTTTGCATTTCTGGCTTTGGCTATGGGAGGTTGTACCACCGATACGGGGTCCGACAGAGATGCTTCTGTTGCAACAACGGTAGAGACTTTCGAGTGGAAGCTCATAACAACATGGCCCAAGAACTTGCCAGCGTTAGGAACTGCCCCGGAACGATTGGCTGTACTCATCGACGAAATGTCTGCCGGCCAATTGAAGATCAAAGTTTATGGAGCCGGTGAACTAACGGGAGCTACCGAAGTCTTCGATGCGGTATCGGCTGGAACGGCGGAAATGGGGCATGGAGCCGCTTACTACTGGGTGGGAAAAGCTCCTGTGGCAGCTGTATTCACCACACTGCCGTTTGGAATGAATGCTCAGGAAATGAATGCGAGGCTTCACTTTGGCGGCGGGTTAGAGCTGTGGCGAGAACTCTATGAGCCCTTCAATCTCATTCCGATGGCCGCCGGAAATTCCGGAGTCCAAATGGCAGGTTGGTTCAACAAAGAAATCAATTCTCTCGAGGATCTTAAGGGATTGAAAATGAGAATTCCTGGACTGGGGGCGGAAGTCATGAATAGGGCGGGAGCTGCGCCCGTTTACTTGCCTGGAGGGGAGATCTTTACGTCATTGCAAACGGGAGTCATTGACGCAACGGAATGGGTGGGTCCTCTGAACGATCAAACGTTGGGGCTTCACGAAGTCGCAAAGTATTACTACTACCCTGGGTGGCATGAGCCGAGCGCTGCCATTGAATTGATCGTTAATAAGGAAGCGTTTGAAAGTCTGCCGATCCACCTACAACGCATGGTTGAGACGACCGCTCGTGCCATCAATCAGGACATGGTCGATGAGTTCAATGCGCGGAATTTCTCGTCTCTAAGGTCTTTGGTCGAAGAGCATGGGGTGGAACTGAGAAAACTGCCTGCAGACGTTCTGCAGCGGCTGAGAGAATTATCGGACGAAGTCATAGACGAAGTTGCAGGCACCGATGAACTCTCGCAGCGCATCGTTGATTCGTATCGAAATTTCCAACGCGAGATTCAGTCGTGGAGCGATATTTCGGAGTACGCCTACTTTCAGGCTCGGGACGCCGAGGGGGATTAAGGTTTGCAGCTCGTCTCCGCTAGAGCGCGCGAGGTAGCCAAGTTGCCAATTGCGGGAAAAGCACAAGCAGAAGCAGCAACATCAGTTGCAGCGCAATAAACGGAATCACACCTCGGTACATGTCTGCCGTGCCAATCTCGGGCGGTGCCACACCACGCAAGTAGAAGAGAGCGAATCCAAACGGCGGAGTTAGAAACGAGGTCTGAAGATTCACGGCCACCATTACTCCAAGCCAAACAGGATCCACGCCCATCGAAAGCAGTATGGGTCCCACAATAGGTAAGACTACGTACGTGATCTCAATGAAATCCAGCACGAACCCCAATAGGAAGATCGCGACCATGACAACAGCCATCGCAGCGACAACACCACCGGGCAGGCTGAGAAACAAACCATGTACAAGATCGTCGCCGCCATAGCCACGAAACACAAGCGAAAAGACAGATGCTCCTATCAATATGAAGAAGACCATCGAAGTGGTCTTCATGGTTGAGAGCACAATTTCTTGTAGCACCCTGAGATTGATCGCTCGGTAGACTACGGCCATTGACAACGCGCCGACTGCCCCGACGCCTGAAGCTTCTGTGGGTGTCGCGATCCCCATCAAAATTGCTCCCAGCACGGCGACAATGAGAACGATGGGAGGAATTAAGCTTGAAAATAGCGCGCGTAGTTCTGGTTTTTCGTCGTCCGTTGTAGGCGGTGCGCTAGAGGGTTGAAGGTTTCCGCGAAGCAGAACATAGGCGCAGTACAAGACGACGAGAACCAATCCTGGAAACAATGCACCAGCGAATAGGTCGCCCACAGAAACCGTCTTTGGAGAGAAAACACCTTGTCCCAGTTGAGCTTGCTGATACGCGTTGCCAAGTACATCTCCGACGAGTACGAGTGCTATTGAAGGGGGAATGATCTGCCCTAGAGTTCCCGTCGCCGAAATCGTTCCGGTAGCAAGCCCGTGGTCGTAGCCTTGTCGGATCATCGCTGGCAAAGAAAGCAAACCCATCGTGACAACAGTTGCCCCAACGATTCCCGTGCTTGCTGCCATTAGCATTCCCACGAGTACGACTGCGAGTCCGAGTCCACCTCGGGTTCTTCCAGCGAGCTGAGACATTGTCTTCAACAGCGACTGAGCGATATTGGTGCGCTCAAGCGTTACTCCCATCAAAATGAAAAGAGGAACGGCCAAGAGAGTTTGATTTGTCATCAGCGAGAAAATCCGCGAAGGCAGAAATCCGAGATCTTTCGGATCGAACACGCCAAACACTATTCCGACGAACGCAAAGAGCAATGCCACTCCGGCGAGTGTCAATGCCACGGTGTACCCCGATAACAACGCGACGAAAACTGCCGCGAACATTAGAAGAGGAATGAACTCAGTCATTTCTTGTGCAAGTCGCCAATGCGCCGGGTTATCTCAAGCGTGGATTGAAGAACTAGGAGAATCGCTGTGATGGGAATAACGGTTTTCAAGAGATAAACTCCAGGAATTCCTCCAACTTCCCGCGATCCCTCAAAAACCCTCCAAGAAGCCGCGACATATTCGAGGCTGAATATTGCAATTACAAGGCACGTTGGAATGAGAAAGAGGATGTGACCGGCGATGTCTACGAGAGCTTTTGATCGGGGACTGAAACGGCTATAGAACAGGTCGACTCTGACGTGTCCATCATGTTTCATCGCATAGGAGAGACCGAACATGAACATCAGAGAGTGCATGTAAATTACGGATTCCTGCAGGTAGATTTCCCCTCCGGCTTGGAAGATGTAGCGGCGTGCTACAACGATTACCGTGACGAATGCCATTAAGAGCACTAGCCACGCAACGCACTTGCCAATCCATTCAACTACGCTTTCCAGCAGGACTTTCACGTCACAATTGGTGCCCCGGCACAGCAACCATATAGTTCAGCACGATGCCGGTGAACAGAACCAGTCCGACCGTCGCATTGTTCTTGAAGGCTCGAAAACAGTGCTCTCGTTTACGCGACCAGGTCAAACATGACTGATAAAAAAACAGGCATGCTACAACCACAGTTGAGAACAAAAACAGAACGTTCAGTTTCGCGATTGCTCCGAGAACCAGCAGTAGTGCCAACACTGTCAATTGAAGTGCAGCAATCACGTACCGATCCAACCAACCAAGAAGAATTGCCGTGGACTTCAACCCAATCTTGAGATCATCTTCACGATCCACCATGGCGTACTGTGTGTCGTAAGCCACAATCCATACAAAGCTCATTGCAAAGAAGCAAAAAATAGGCAGCGAAATAGCATTGGAAATCGCTGTTCCCGCCATCAAAATACCCCAGCTAAATGCTACTCCGAGGATCAATTGCGGTAGATGTGTGAACCGTTTCATAAATGGATAAATTGCAGAGATCAAGACTCCGCCCAGCGCCATCCACCACGTCGTCACATTTAGAGAGAGCACTAGACAAAAACCGATAAGAAGAAGAAATGCCAAACAAACTAGTGCATCCTTGGTTTTCAATCGGCCATCGGCGAGAGGTCTGGACCTTGTTCGTTCAACATGCGGGTCGAAGTCTTGATCAGCAAGGTCGTTGATTACGCAACCCGCTGCACGCATTACAAACGTTCCCAACACAAAGATCACGAGAATGGGAATTGGTGGCGTTCCCTCCTCTGCAATCCAAAGTGCCGCTAGCGTGGGCCACAGCAATAGCAACGATCCCACTGGGCGATCCAACCGCATGAGTTCCCAATAGGCTCTAGCGGTTTCCGCTGTGCTACGTTGCGAAGGAGATTCCATACCGTGAATAGCTCGAAGTTAAGGTTGTTACAGCATGCAGCCGTGTTGCCAATTGCATACCGCTCATAAGACTGAGATTCCTGCTGGGTCTACTAAAGTTCGATTATTTTAGGAGCCAAAAAGGTCACCTTAGTTGGGAAACGGAATCCCTCGACGATTGAAGACATGAGGGCGAACAACGGGTCTAAATTGGTACTATCGTGCTCCCAATCACCTTCCCAGAGAAAAAAATCACGGATGCGAAAGTGGCAGTGCATCGTCTGTGGCTGGATATACGACGAAGCCCTAGGCTGCGAGGAAGAGAACATTCCTCCTGGCACCCAATGGAGCGATGTTCCTGAGGACTTTTTTTGTCCAGAGTGTGGTGTTGGCAAAGAAGACTTCGAGATGATCGAAATCTAAGGATCTGCACTGTGGCAGACGTTAGACCGCGGCGTAATCGCTTTCTGACGGAGTCCATGTATCGATGATCTTGGATGCCATATCGGGGTTCTCCTTCAACAGTCTTTCTCCTTGCACTCGCGTCTCTTGAAGAAGCTCTGCATCCATGACCAAGTCCGCGATCCGAAAACTCTCGGTTCCTGATTGTTTCTTTCCAAATACTTCGCCGGGCCCTCGAAGGGACAGATCGAGATGAGCAAGTTCAAAACCGTCGGTGTGTTTCTTTAGCGCGTTCAGACGATTTCGAGATGCCGTGGAAATCGGAGGATCGTACATGAGCATGCAGTAGCTTTTTTTAGTTCCTCGACCGACGCGCCCTCTCAATTGATGCAGTTGCGCCAAACCCAGACGATCTGCATCGTCTACAACCATGAGAGTCGCATTCGGTACGTCAATCCCCACTTCTACAACAGTCGTCGCAACTAGCAATTGGATTTCGGCGGATCGAAATCCCTTCATAATTCGATCTTTCTCTTCAGTCTTCATTCTGCCGTGCAAGTGTCCGATTTTCACTTGAGGAAGTTTGGCTTTGAGTTCTTCGAGCACATCAGTCGTACCTCGAAAATTCCCATCGTCTGGATCGCGCGGATCGATTGCGACACAAACCCAGTACGCCTGCTGTCCCGAAGCGAGTAGGTTACCCACTGCGGAAATCACCCTTTCTCGCTGCTTTGCACTATGGACAGTGGTCTCGATGGTTTGACGTCCCGGAGGCATTTCATCGATGACTGAAACATCCATATCAGCAAACAAATACATTGCAAGTGTGCGTGGAATTGGAGTTGCCGTCATAATGAGCTGGTGCGGCAGTCGACCCTTGTCCCGCAACTGCATTCGTTGATGAACTCCAAAACGATGCTGCTCGTCGATGATCGCTAGTCCAAGCGACTTGAACTTAGTGGATGCTTGAAAGAGCGCATGTGTTCCAACAATCACGGTGTCGTCACCTCGTACGATGGCTTCCTGTCGCGCCTTTCTCGCAGACGTGGGCATTCTTCCTGTGAGCAAACCTACTTGAATACCCATTGGAGAGAGCCATTGTGAGAGTGTCTCGTAGTGTTGTTCAGCTAGTAGCTCTGTTGGAGCCATAAATGCTGTTTGAGTGGAGTTTTCGGCGGCTCTGACAATGGCCAAAGCCGCGATGACTGTCTTGCCAGAACCGACGTCCCCTTGAAGAAGTCGTAGCATCGGCTTAGGTCGAGAAAGATCGGAGAGAACTTCCTGAACAACTCTCCGTTGTGCATTTGTCAGGGAGAAACCGAGGGAGCGCAAACACATCGAGTGCAAATCGCGTTCTCTGTCCAATGCGATTGTCGAAAACGACCCACGCTGAATTTGTCTCCTGTGCCGTAAGAGCAGAAAGGCCAGTAATTCATCGAAAGCAACACGTTTTCGTGCCTCATGCAATCCATCCCAACCGCGATTGACATCTGGCTCATGAAGAAATCGAAGAGCTTCTCCCAGAGTCAGCCCTTGGTGGGTGTAATTTGGAAGAAAGGCGGTCTCGTTAAGCGCTTTGCGAATTAGGCTTCCAATCCGTGCACTAGTCAGTCCTTGTGTCGCTGGATACACAGGAATGTATTCAGGTTGCGGCGCCCCGGGATCACTTGTGAAAACTCGATATTCGGGGTGGATCATCTCCATTCCTTTGCGTCCGAGTCGAACTAGCCCGTACACTCTCAACCACACTCCCTCTTGCAACTGGTCCATCTGACGCGAGCTGTAATGCAGCAATCGCATATTCAGTCGCGTTTGATGTCCTTCTCCAATGGAAACATAGACACTAGGACGTGGGCCCCTTACGACTTCCACGCCGAGCACTCTTCCTTGCACGTAGTGTTCTGCACCCGATGAAATTCGTTCGATTGGCGTTATCTTTGTGCGGTCTTCATACCGGAATGGCAAATGGAGAATGAGGTCCGTTTTGGTACGGATGCTGAGACGCTGAAGTCTCGCCGCCATGGCAGGACCAATTCCTCGAAGTTGGGAGACGGATTCTGACGGCACAATCCGTACCGATATTTCTAGTCGCTAAGAATTGCTAGGGCTTCGACTTCGATGGTCGCACCTCGAGGCAAAGCACTGACACCTATTGCTACTCGAGCGGGAAACGGATACTGAAACGTCTCGCTCATTACCGCATTGACCATGTCGAAATTCTTCAGATCCGTCAGATACACGGTGAGTTTCACTATATCTTGAAGCGAGCCTCCAGCCGCGTTCACAACGGCTGAAATGTTGGCGAACACTTGCTTGGTTTCCTTGCGAAATGAACCGCTGACAAGCTCCATGTTCTTAGGATTCAATGCGATTTGACCGGACATGAAAATTGAGTTGCCGACGCGTATGGCATGAGAGTAAGGACCGATCGCGTCGGGTGCGTCTTCCGCGGAGATTGCTTTTCGATTCATGAATACCTTAGTGTGTCAGTCTTTGAACGCTTGAAGTGTCGGTTCGCGCATCCAAACTTCGTATGATGCGTCGCAGGTGTTTGAGACTTCGCACTCCTACATCCATTTGCACGGACGACAGTTGCGGAGTTCGTTCCGTTACGTCTAGCATGCTAATACCTGCGCCTAGGGCATTCACGTCTTGTGCCAACGAGGCAAGAATTCCCAGATGTGGTTCGATGTCGACGCGCAAACGCGTAACGAACTCGCCTTCCGGGTTGTCCGTCCAGCTTACGGGCATGATGGTGTGTTTCGCCTCAACCGATTTCATGTTTCCACACTGCGCACGGTGAACGACGAGTCCCTCTCCTTGCGATATGTGCCCAATAATGTCGTCCCCCGGAACAGGACCGCAACAACGACCGTAGCGAACTCCCATGTTCTGACCGCCCTGCACATAGATCGGCGCACCGTGTTCGATATTGCTGGTATCGTGGTCGGCAATGTCCTCTTCAAGCAGTCGCTGTGCCACTTGGTACGCTAAAAGGTTGCCACGCCCAACCTCTTCAAACATTTCGTTGCGTTTTCTAACGTTGAACTCTCGAAATACTTTCCTCAGACGCCTAAAGTCAAGCTGCTCGAGTGAAGTGTTGGCGTTGGCCAGGGATCTGTTGAGCAGATTTTTGCCTAACACGATCGATTCTTCTTCTCCTCTCGAACGTAGACGGTCACGTATTGCCGAACGAGCCTTGGCTGTTTGCACAAAGTTCAGCCACATTGGATCTGGATGAGCGGCAGCTGCGCGAACAATGGAAACTGTTTGCCCTGATTCCAGTATCGATGAAAGAGGAGCGACCTGCCCATCTATACGACAAGCGACACACTGATTTCCTACATCAGTGTGAACTGAGTAGGCAAAGTCGACAGCACAAGAACCAACGGGCAACGCCAATATGTCACCTTGTGGTGTGAACACATAGACCTCGTCGGGAAAGAGATCGGTCTTAAGATTTTCAATGAACTGAACAGCATCTCCTCGATCTTGTAGGTTTAGAAGATTGCTTATCCATTCACGAACGTCGCTTGTTGCAAGTGTTTGGCTGTCCTCATCGGAATCTTCCTCGGACTGCTTTATCCATCCTGCGATAAGCCCATAGTTTGCGACCTCGTCCATGTTCGAAGTTCGAATCAAGAGCTTGATCGACTTGGCCCCAGGTCCCACCAACATCACATGAAGCGATTGGTATCCATTCAGCTTTGGAATTGAAATGTAATCGCGAAATGCTCTGACTTTGGGTTTGTAGAGGCTGTGTGCCAACCCCAGGGCTCGGTAGCAGTCATCGGTGGAGTCGACAACGACGCGATAGATCAAAGTGTCCATAAACGCGTCGAATGTTTCCTCGTGGTCGCGCAGGGAGCGATAGATGGAGTAGAGCTCCGTTTCTACGTAGTCTATTCGTGCATTGATCCCTGCTTCTCTAAAACCGGATTCAAGCTTTTGATGAACGGACTTTATCCTGTCCTTGTCCTTTTTGCGCACTCGCTTTACAAGGCGATCCAGACGGTCCGAGCGTAGTGGGTAGATGGCCTCGAAGGAAAGTCGTTCGAGTTCCTGCTTGATTACATAGATGCCCAGTCTGTTTGCCAGCGGCACGAACAAGTCCATCGTTTCGCGGGCTATCCTCTTGCGGCTGTCCCTTGACATCACGCCAATAGTGCGCATGTTGTGCAGCCGGTCAGCGAGTTTCACGAGAATGACTCGGATATCGCGAGACATGCTCAGAGTCATCTTGTAAAAATTGAGAGCTTGAGCTTCGGCATGACTATCGACGAGGTGAGAGAGTTTCGAAACACCATCGACAATGTCTGCGATTCGCTCGCCAAATGCACCCGCTAGTGAAGATTTGTTTACGTTCGTGTCTTCAAGAACGTCGTGCAACAGTGCTGCACAAATGGTTTCGGGATCGAGTTTGAAGCTTGCGAGTATGTTGGCTACTGCAAGCGGATGAGTTATGTAGGAGTGGCCAGTTCGCCGTTGTTGGCCTGTATGCGCCTTTTCCGCGTATTCGTAGGCGTCGGCAACCAGTCGGATTTGTGCTGGAGACAGATAATTGAGACGACGATTGAGTTCATTGCCGAGCAACGGCGCTGCGAGCTCATCACTGCGAGCGCGCTTTTCAAGTACATTCTGAAAGTAAGACTCAGAAGTCGCTGGAGGACTCATCTCCTCTATCTAGTCGGGTGACGGGATTGACTTCATCACTAAAGTCGTCGGTAGCCTCTCGCAAGGTATCTTCGTTGATCAATCCCTCGGCTATTTCACGCAATGCGATCACTGTATGTTTGTCATTTTCTTCGGGTACAAGCGGGTCCCCATTGAGCAACTGAAGTTGCCGCGCACGATCAGTGGCGAGCCGTACCAGCTCAAATCGATTCTCTACATGTTCGAGGCAATCCTCGACCGTTACTCTTGCCATGAATGTCCGATTTTTGCAAACAAGTCCAAGTTGCGCATTGTAACTGAAATTCCCTAGTCTGGAAGACCCAGGACCCTCTTTGCGATGATGTTCAATTGAATTTCGTTGCTACCGCCTGCAATGGACCCCGCCTTTCCAGCTAGCCAGCCCTGCAAGATAGCCCTGTTAGAGGAAGTTTCGCTTGTATTCCACTCAAATGCATCGGTACCTAGCATGGAGACTTGCAACTCCGAACGCTCTTTTCGGAGGTTCGCTCCGTAATATTTGAAGATGGAGGTTTGGGGACCCGGTGTCGAGCCTTGAGACTCTTCTACCGTTCGTCTTTGGGTGAGTCGAAACGCTTCGGCATTCATAGAATGTTGGACGATATCCTTCCGTAGATCGGCGTTGGCGATCTTTCCGCTGGTCAGTCCCACGGTTTTTCGAGCCAATTGGTCGAGGGATGGTCCGGATTCTCTGTTTCGACCTGAGGCAAGGGTGTTCATGCCGGATCGCTCGTGCTGAAGCAGTCGCTTAGCCACCGTCCAACCCTTGTTGAGCCCACCGACTACGTCCTCCTTCGCTGCAATCGCATCGTCGAAGAATGTCTCACAGAAAGGGGAGATCCCGGAAATCAGTCGTATGGGTTTCACCGTTACCCCTTGTTGGTGCATCGAGAACAGCAAGAAGCTGATCCCCTCATGCTTTGGTGCATCGGGATCCGTTCGCACCAAGCAAAATATCCAGTCGGCGTATTGAGCTCCGGAAGTCCAAATTTTCTGTCCATTGATGACAAAGTGGTCCCCTTCATCCACTGCGCGGGTCTGTAGCGAAGCTAAGTCGGATCCAGAACCGGGTTCCGAATAGCCTTGACACCATCGAACTTCTCCACGTGCGATGCGGGGTAAGTGACGTGCTTTTTGATCTTCGGTGCCGTGTTCCAAGAGAGTTGGTCCAAGCATCGTAGTACCCATACCTGCCAGGGGTGCTGGGATTCCTAGTGACCTCATCTCTTCGAGCAAGGTCACATATTGGTCTTTTGAGAGGCCAGCTCCGCCGAATTCCTTTGGCCACATTGGGACTGTAAAACCTCGTTCTGCAGCCCGTTCCAACCAAGTCTTTCGATTCCCGGACACGGGTGTTTTCTGTCCGGCTTTTGGGACAATCTCACTCTGGAGCAAGCTGGAAGGACAGCTCTGCAATAACCATTCTCGGGTCTCTGCCCGGAAGTTTGAGGCCGTAGGTGCCATTTCGGATCAGCTCGCTATTGCTACGAGATGATGGTAAACGAATAGCGAAGGAAGTCTACAGTATTTGTCGTATAAAGTCAGGAGGAAAGCTCTAAGCGTCCTGTACAAACGGACTCTCTCAATGTAGATTTGTTGGTCTACATTACGGGATGAATCCGAAAAGTTCAAAGTATGGGAGTTTTTGCGCCTCTGATAAAATTCAAACAAAACACATAGGTGCTCTTATGCGACGTCTACTCGCAATTCTCCTGCTTGGATTCGGTTTCTCCGCCAGTGGAGATGACATTCTTCAGGTGTATCAACAAGCTCATCAAAATGACCCCACCTTCGCCCTTTCGGAGATTGGGCACAGAATTCAGAAACTGAACAATTACCAAGCGCACACCCAGTTGCTCCCGCAAATTAGGTTTAGCATGCCGCGAGGCCGGAGTACCAACGAGAACCGTACTACATATCCGGATGAAGCAATCAATGATCCGCGCTATGCCTTTTTGGGCGCAACTCAGGAGAACAATGGAGTATGGTTCGAGAGGGAGACGGAACAGGTTGGTTGGAGCGCAAACCTAAGCCAGACGGTTTTCAGTGTGCCTACTCTGATCAACGTCATGACCTCCCGAAAGTCCACGGTGTCCAGTGATTACACGTTGTTCAGCTCGGAACAAGCTCTCATTATTCGAGTCGTAGAAGCCTACTTCAGCGTACTTAGAGCGGGAGCTTCCCTTCAGAACTCTCTTGCGTCAGAGGATGCAATTAAGAGGCAGCTGGAACAAGCGGAGCAAAGGTACGAAGTTGGGTTGACAGCTAGTACGGATGTATTGAACGCAAGAGCGTCCTATGACGACGCAATTGTTAGCAGAATTCAAGCGTGGAACTCTTTTGATATTGAGTTTGAAGCACTTCGCGTACTTACAGGAGTAACAATTAATGAACTGTCAGGACTAGATGAGGACTTTCCAATTCAAAATCCTGTTCCCAATTCGGAAGAAGCATGGGTGGAGATGGCGCTCAAGAACAATCCACAGGTACGTGCTCAAGAAATTAGCTATGAGTCGGCCAAGCTTCGGCACTGGGGACAACTTGCCAAGGACCTACCGAGCATTACGCTGGGCATGAGTTACAACCGTTCGGAACAACCCTTTAACCTCGGTGGCCAAGACACACCTTGGGATTATGTTTCCGAGCGCAAAGGCTTTAACATCGGATTGACATTCTCAGCTACTGTGTCTGCTGGGTCCCGCTTTGCGCAGGATCGGATCAGCGCTCTTAATCGGGAACAGTCCCGACTTCAGTTAGTTCAGCAAAGATTGAACGTTGAGAACCAAACTCGAAGACAATTTCGGACAGTTGTGACAGACGTTCAAAGAGTGCAAGCACGACTGCGCGCGATCGCTTCAAGCGAGGCTTCCAAGCAGGCGACTGAAACGGGTTATGAAGTTGGCACGCGGAACATCGTAGAAGTTCTGAATGCGCAGAGAGCTTTGTTCGGTGCGCAGTTGGCATACCAGAACGCGAAGTACGACTATATTCTCGGCATGCTGCGATTGAAGCAAAATGCTGGTGTCTTAACCGCTGCAGAGATAGAGGAGCTCAACCGCTTCATGGACAACGAGAACACTGTTAATCGGCCGACATCTATGAGTGGTCGTCAATAGTCGCCTCAATCCATTGAAAAATGGAGGATTGCAATCGGGGAAGAGCACCTTGATTGTTTGAAACGACGCTGCGGACCCGATGAGACTGGCGGTTCCACTCGTCTCTGGCTTCGTAAAGTTGTATGACAGTGGAAGCAAGATCGTCAGCGTCGTTTATCTCGCTGATGCAATTCTGCCGTTCAAAGCGATTGCAGATGTCGGCAAAGTTGTGTCGATCCGGTCCCATTGCAATGGGAATTCCCTGTATCGCGGGCTCAATCGGGTTGTGTCCACCAGTTCCTTGGAGTGATCCGCCGACAAAGGCTAGTTTGGCGAATCCGTAGAGCCGGAACAAGACTCCCATCTGTTTAACCAAGATGACCGCGACGTCTTCGCTCACACGGTCTTGAGTTTCAGTTACAAATCCGGAACTCCGACTTAGCTCAAGCAGTTCCGCACATCTGTGAATATGTCGAGGCGCAAGGATCAAGAGCGCATTTGGAATTGACTGTCTGATTTTCTTGTGTGCCTTGAGCGCGACCAGTTCTTCTCCCGGGTGTGTACTTCCTGCAATCCATATGCACTCCTTGGTCGATCTGAGCGATTCCATTGCATCCTGTAGAGGGGAAGGCAGAGCAGGTGGTGCCTCTACGTCCCATTTCACACTGCCCGTAACTGTTGTTTGAGGCCTTGGATAGCCCAGACTTGCGAATCGATCGGCGGAGTCGCTATCTTGACAAGCGATTCCGCCCACAGAATTGAGCATTGAAGTCGTAAGATCCCTCAATCGTGCGTAGCCCCTCAGCGATTTCGTCGATAGTCGCGCATTGATGAGGTAGACGGGAGCACCCGTTGAGCGTGTCTTTCTCACAAGGTGAGGCCAGAGTTCGGTTTCCATGAGTAGCAATATTCTTGGTTTGATCCGACGCAAGAATCTAGCGACCGAACCGGGCGTATCGTAGGGTGCATAGCAATGATCGACTCGGTTTCCCAATCGAGTCACGACTTCGCGTGATCCCATAGGAGTTGTCGTAGTAACCAAGATTTGGAGGTTCGAGTCGACTCCTAGCAATTGCTCGACGATTCGAGCTGTTGCAATCGCCTCGCCCGCTGAAACCGCATGAAACCAAATGCAATTTTCGGGAATGTCTCGTGGAACGAAACCAAAACGTTCACGCTTTCGCGGACGATACGTCGAGTCCCCGATTCCCCGAATTAACAGAAATGCAAAGAGGAAGGGAACGCTCAAGTACGAAAGGACTGAATAGACAACTCTAAACACTGTCTGTCAGAGAGAACCTCGAAAAAATGGGCAAATGCTCTTGAAATTCCCCATTCCGTTCCCATTTATCTAGCAAGGCCCAAGTGAGAACTTGGCGAAAACTCAAGAAAGGAGAACAAAAATGAGAATCATAGATCGACATCCAGTTTGGTCTCCTGCAAACATTATGCAGCGAGACTTTGAGGACAGTTTGTGGAATGTGCTGCCTCGCGTAGCCGGCCAACTGTCAAGACGTGCCTCGGAGTGGATTCCGGCAACCGATATCCAGGACGAAGGCGATAAGTTTGTTTTGCGTTCTGATCTACCCGGCCTCAAAGCGGAAGACATCGACATCACGGTCGAGAACGATTTGCTTTCGATCAAAGGTGAAAGAAAAATTGAACGAAACGATGAAAATGGAAGCTTCCGCCGTTTCGAACGAGTCCAAGGTAGTTTCGAGCGATCCTTCACTTTGCCGGATACGGCCGATCCCGATCAAGTCAATGCATCATGCAAAGACGGTGTTCTTGAAGTGGTGATTGGCAAGCGAGCATCCACTCAACTCAAAAAGATTGCCGTAGACTCTTAGTCTTCAAGCGGCAAACAAGAAAAAGCGGGCGCGTCCGTAAGACGTCGCCCGCTCTTTTGTTTCTGAGTTCGAGTGTGTCGCAGGTTGTCCCGATTTCTGTCACTGGGTGTTCAAACTGACTCTAGGAAGTTGACGCCTCCCGAACGTTCTTCATAGTCCGTCGGGACCGCAATCCTCTTTCAGGAATCGTAGCATCGCAGTGTAAAAGTCTTCGCGATGCTTGTAGTTCAACGTTGAAAAGAAGTGAGCAGCGTTTGGAAGTTCGATGTATTCGTACTGCTTCTCCCACTTGTCCAATTCTCGACGGTAGCGGGTCACATGATCCAGCGATACCCGTGCATCAGCATCGCCGTGGATTAGAAGCATAGGTACGTTGACCTTTTCAGCCTCGTCGGTAGGTGAAACTGCGTCCAGCCACGTGCCCATTTGCTCATCTTCCTGGGCGCCCGAAAGCTGGTATCGATAGTTGTTTAGTTGCATCACTGGGTCGGCAACTGCAGCACCCGCGACCACGCACTGATAAATCTGTGGATCTCGAGTTGCCGCCACCAAGGAAGCGTATCCTCCGTAGGACCATCCTGCCATGGCCATGCGGTCAGGATCGGCCAATCCTTCCTCAACCAGGTACAGTGCACCAGCGTCCTTGTCCGCTTGCATACCTCTTCCCGCTTGGCTCCTCGGAGTGAAACTAGCTTTGTAGAACTTGGTGCCGTAGTTATGCGATCCGCGATATTGAGGTTGAAGTACGAGGTAACCATGGTTTGCCAGCATTTGGGCCCATGGATCGTAGGTGATGGTTTCGGTGACGTGGGGTCCGCCGTGTGGGAAAACAACAAGCGGAAAAGGAGGTTCTCCGTTCGGAATAGTTATGTAGCCAGCGATTTCCAAGTCATCTTCAGACTTGTACTTAATGTACCTGACATCTGCAAGTCTCTTGCTGTCAATGTCTGGCGCAATGCTACCTAAGACCGTAAGTTTTCCACTTGCAAGCAAGAAGTAAGTCCCAGGATCGCGGGGACTGGTGTTGTAGATAACCATTGCGTTGCCATCTACAGACTGACTGATGATATCGACCGATCCAGCATTGGGGATGATGTTGTTTAACTGAGCGTCTATTCCTCCTTCTCGTTCGTCGAGGAATTCTCTGTGACGACGGTCGGTGAAATACTGAATTCCCGTAACTTCGCCCATGTGCTTCCAGGTATTGGAGTGGTAGATGGGAGACAGAGCGTCAACGTCCGGACGACGGTAGATAAGCTCTGCAAACTTCTTATTCTCCATGTCATACGACCAAAAACCCGCTTTGTCTTGGCCATTGGTCGCTATCACGAATACGTGGTTTGGAGCTGCAGGGTCAGTTCCTACTGGACTAAACTGTTCAAAGGAGTCGAAACTCAATCGGTAGTACTCCTCCCAGTCGGAGCTACCTTCAGGGCGATAGTAAAAGACAATTTCTTGCGAGTTTGAGTCTTGTCCGGTTGCGCGGACTGGATTTCCAAGGCGGTCAAAAGCGATCGAGTATTGTGACATCTTCGCTCGAATTACTAGACTCTTGCTTCCCGTTTCGAGATCGAGTTCGTAGTACGCCGTGGGTCGGTAGGCGGTCGCCAATCTACCGCTTGCCGCTGCTCCTTCTTGGATTGCAGTCATGACTTTGGTCGGTTTCTCTGGAAGAACGTGAACCACGCCGCCTGATTCAGATCCAAAAGCCTTTTGTGTCTTGTCCTCTACATTCACCAAAACGAGCTTGAACTCAAACACTCCGCGATTGAAGCCCTGAGTTTGGCGGCGTACTTGCTGGCGAAGATTCATCAAGAAAGTTGTATCGCTAACCCAAGAGTACGCCTGTATATCCATGGGCTCAGATGTCTGGCGGAGGACCAACTTCATGTCGTCCGGATCTGTGATGTCGTAGATATAGATGGCGGGTCCAGAGAGAATCTTAGGATCCTCGAAGCGAATCATGCTGAGATATTGTCCGTCAGGGGAAACCCGTACGGTTCGTATGCTGGGATTCGCTGCCCACACATCCGGCGGATAGGGTTCGGGCGTAGCGTCTTCTGCGCATACAGCGACGCAGACCAGCCAAGCAATTGAGGAACTCAAAAGATACTTCAGCGCAACATTTCTCATGATGTGTTCATTGCCTTTTCGCTACAGCAAGAAGCGGAACCGCTACAGATTGGTAGCGGCTCCGCAGTTTCGCTCTAAATTGAGCTAGGTTGAATTAGAGGCCACCTCCAAGACGATATGAAAAGCTTGCATATAGAGCACGACCCATGAGATCGTATCCAGCGCCCAAAGGAGTATTGCTCCAAACGGGAACCCCCGTTTCCCCATCAGCTACAAAAGGAGGCTCAGCATCTGTTATGTTGCGTATTCCCGCTGAGAATTGGAATGATTGACGCCTCATGGAAAACGAGAGTGCATGGTTGTAGTAGAAACCTCGAGACGAATCAATCGCTCGACACAACACATCGTCTTCGTCTGGTCCCAAGCAAGTCCACGCATTAAAGGTCGGGACTGAACCCCACGGATCTTCAAAAAAGTCGTGCTGATCCTGCCGACCCAAGACTTGTGTGCTTAAGGCTATGCGCATGTCATTGAAATCAGCAGCAACGACAAGCCGATGTCGGTATCTGTGGTATCCCCATTCAGACACCCGCTCTCGCCGATTCTCAATCTCCGTTATCGTAATAGACGAACGTTCTAGCAGCTTGTGCCCAATGTAGTCTGCCGAGAACAGAATGGGACGATCGAGAATCGTATACGTGTCGGAAAATCTCAGATTAAAGTCGATTCCGCGAACTGTCTCGTTGTCACGATTAATGAATCCTTGATGGATATAGGTGATGATCGGATTATCGGCCTCCGTCGATCGCGTAATCCTTTGACAGAAGGGACTGTTGAGGGCAAGCGTGTAGTAGCAGTCAGCGATAATGAAGCCAGCGCTCGGCTCGATGATCGTGTCGTCCACAAGGATCTTGTAGACATTTGCACCCATCGAGAGATTAAACGCATTCGTGAAGGGCTGCTCGAAACTAAATCCCCAAGTTTCCGAAGTGGAGGTCTCTGGGTTCAAGTCGAGAGAACCACCTTGGGCAACTTCTACGTTATACACAGAAAAGCCGGTCATAACGTGAGGGTCCGCACCATTATTGCGACAGTTTTCCAGGATATGTTCGTCTCTAGTGTCGTTGTCTTCAATGTATTCGCCGGTAATGGGGTCGATTGCCTGATTGGGAATCACGCATGGATCAAACACATTCAAGAATCCGGTCTGAGCCTTTAGGAATAGATTCCTAAGATTAGGACCACGGAACGACGTTCCTTTAGTTGCCCGAATAAGTAGCGATGAGACCGGACGATATGCCAACTTGCCGGACCAAGTCCAAGCTCTACCGGCAAATTCATCGTCGGAGTGTCGCGCAGAAAGGTTGATCGTTAGTTCGTCGACAAAGTTCAAATTGCCGATAAGTGGCATCTCAATTTCTCCGAACCACTCACTGATGTCTTTCTCGCCTTCAGCGCCTTGGTCGGCGGAGAATCCAAAAAACTTGCCTTCCGAAGCAACATCGTTAGGAATAGATTCGATGCTGTCATAGCGCTTCTCGTAGCCAATTCCAGCGGACACAGCACCGCCATGCAAGTCAAAAACATTCCCCGTAATGAAAATCGAATACACGGTTTGCTCAATTTGAGTATCGAATTCTCGAGTTCCGAACAAGTAATCTCGCTCTTGCTGGGTTGCGAAATGACCCTGTTGGTCGGGAGAGAGAACGCTGGGAGCAAACAGATTTACAGGTACACATCCCGCGAAATCGTTGGGATCGCTTACGATTCCGAAGTCATCCACGCATGGAGTGCCGGAGAAGGAATAATTTCCAAGACCGAGTTGCAGCCTGTCGTCCAATACACCTTCTCGATGTGAGACACCCGAGGAGTCTGAGTGAGCTACATAAGCTTCGCCCGTCCAGCCGCTAACTGAACCAGTGTTCAGGAACGGAATGTCGAAGCGTACACCTCCCACATATCTCCATTGCGCGACATCGACATGCGAGATGTTTCGGTCGCCCTCAATGACAACCACTGGTTGAACAGGCCAAGGTCCGAGCGGAGGCACTGTCTGATCACATGTACCACCTGGTCCTGGATCGCAACCAAATGTTTCGAATACTGCTTGCCGGACTGAATCCAACGCAAGAAATTCGTTAAATGCGACTCCACAGTCTACTCCTATCGAGCTGTTTGGGTTACAAATGTTGTAGGGACTGTTGGCATTGACCACTGGAAACAACTGATAGCCGCCGCCATTTTGAACCGTGGAGCGATCGCCATAAATGAACTCAAAGAAAGGAGTGATGTTTGATTCGCCTTCAAACGTGTACTCACCGTAGGACATGAAATTTACACGACGAAATTGGGGATACAGAGTACGGAATTGTTCGTTTACGTCTCGGATGTAGGGTCGCCATGAAACGTCATTGAATCCGTCACTATCTTCATCGGACCAGAACCATTGTCCTCCCAAGCGCAATCGGGACATGGAAAAGTTATTCCATCCTCCAACCGATTCTCCTGGAGTTGAGAAAAGAAGTCCCGCATAGGGAACTCGAGTCACCCATCCACCATGCAGTCCAGGATATCCACAATTGTCCCACTCCATGCCGTACCAGTATTCAAACCACCTGTTCTTGGATCTAACTTCACCATCGGTTGTAATTTCGGCGTCGCTTGAACATCCTGATGTATAGGGGGATTGCGCAGCTGTTACTTCATCGCTGTAGTTGTAGCTTGCTCCCATTCCAATGAAGCCACGGTCATAGTTCTTACCCCATGTCAACGCAATGTTTCTGCCTGAGGTGCCCGCATACTGATCGCGGTCCGCGAACAAGTCAATCTCGAGCCCGTCGAAATCGCTTCTGAGGATGATGTTCGCAACACCCGCAATTGCATCGGATCCATAAACGGAGGAAGCGCCATCCAGCAGAATCTCATACCGTTGAACGAGGATACCGGGTACCAGATTAAGGTCAGGACTACTTGGAGCTCCTTCGACTCCAGCTGGGGCTACTCGTCGTCCATTGATTAGAACCAAGGAGCGATCAGCTTCCAGACCGCGAAGTGCAATTGTCGACGCAGACGGTCCATTGTCCAAGACATAACCCGTAAAGGTGAGATCGATTTGAACCCCGCTGGCTTGCGTTGACTTTTGGAGGATCTCCGCCGTGTCAACGAGACCGGCTTCTCTCTCAACTTCTGCCTCAATAATCTGTAGTGGAGAAATGTTGTCGTACGTCGAACGCTTCAACCTAGATCCCGTAACCGTTAAGGTTTCCATGTCTTCTTCAGCTGCGTCCGTCGATTCGGACTCTTCCGCCGTCGTTTCATCTTCGTCTTCTTCATCGGTTTCCTGCGCCCACGATGCAAGCGACCATGAAAGCACGAGCAACGTGAGCAACCACAGTAAGGTGGTTTTTCTTTGGAATCTTCTAGACATATTGCATTGCCTCTTTTTCTATGTAATTTCGAACACAGTGAGCAGGGCGAAGCGGGACACTCTCAACCGCAGCATCAACTCTCCTGCACTCATGAGTTCTTATGTGTACTTTAGCAGATTTAACGAGATAAAGGAAGCGACTCCAATGCGGTCAAAGGCGCACGAAATGATCTAGAAAAGGGTTATACGGTTCGCAATTCGAGAGTCGTTAATCTCGTAGGTTCAGCATCTCTCTTAGACCATGGCACAGTCGCGGGGTGTAACCGTTCAAGTGGATGAACTTTGCGGGAATGTCTACCAGCTCGAAGGCGATGAAATTTTGCCTGGGAATCCCTTTCAAGATTGATCAGAAATCTTGCGGACACGAGAAAGATTCTGATTGGTTTGCACAGTATGGATGATGAGCGCAAGGTAGCCTGAGAAGTCTGGGTGCTGCGGTGTTTCTTGAGCACCACCAATTCAAGAAATAACCCTGGAATTGACACCGTACTTCAGAGAAGTGCCAGAGTCCGACTGATCTCGTTCGTCAATTTCAGTGAAATTCTGGCTCGGACGCATTTTGTCAGTTCTTGGTTTAAGAAAGCCCGATGCGGTTGACGCGTCCCTTGAATTCATGGTTGCATGGATTGGCCGCGCTTAATTTAGCTCCTGAAACACGTCCTTCATGTCCGAACTACCCAAATCTCGCTCGCGTTTTGCGTCAATTACTTGGACTAGCGCCGTATTGTTGATTGACGAATTCTCCGTCTTATGTGGAGATACTGACCCTGCAAACACAGTGACTGCACTGAGTGTGCGGGTATTGGGTTGCCTTTTGAAAGGTTCTAGCCGCATCGGCAAGTCCTGCTTCTCGATCCACCTTTTCGCTCACGACTGTTAGTGGTGAGCTGATGTAGGAAGCAGTATGCTTCAACCGTGCTCCCCGAATGGGTTGGCGTTCCACGTCCGTATCGAGATCGTTCATCGATTTGGATTTGCAGAGGAAGCTTCTTCCATGCCTTCATGTGCATCTTGCGCCGCCGATGCACGTGACCAAGAAAACACTGCCATCACGATCAACAACGCAAGAGTGAATTACTGCCCGAATTGAGTGGTCATATTGCATTGCCTTTTCACATATGGAAGCTCGAAAATCGTGCACGGAAAGTGCGGACGAATCTCCTGATTACCCTAACAGATTACTGAACGGATTAGCAAACTTCTGGATGCATAAAAAGATGCGACCAGAGAATCTATGCTAGCCTCATTGATTGCTACAAGTCGGCTTGAACTGCACGTATTGAGGCAATCCAACGCAATTCGTTGGAGTATTCCAGCCACCACTGACATTTGGTCTTAGAGGTCTGATTATTAAAGAAAAAAGCTGTTACAGGGGGACCATCCAATGCAAGACTTAGCTTATTTATTTCGATTCGATTTTTGGTTGGATTTTTGGGACAGCATTGTCTTCAGTGCACTCATTCCATAGCCAATTAGAATCGTCGCACCCACAATGAACAAAGCAAACCAAAATTTTTCCCAGGTAGAATCGAAGTCCTCCAGAATGAGCAGTGCTAGGGCAAAGATCAGCCCGAAGTTTAAGTAGAACTCAAACTTCGATTTCATACCTTCCATCACAACTACGTCCTTGTGCTTTCAATGTAGTGTGTTCGCTTGCGTCTGGCTTGATTTCCCGGCGAACTAGTCGATTCAACGTTGGCAAGCTCCGTAGAGCTTGAAGATCTGACCGATGCCAGAAAGAATGCTCGGAGCTCAATCCAATCCCATGAGTTCGCACTTGCGTTTCATAATGCCCTTGAGATCTTTGCGGTGGCAGGGAATTAGTAGAGCATCGCGTTCGGCTCCTCGATTGCCATCGATTCGGTACTTCTCTGTCAACCAAGTCTGGACATGAATGACCTCAACTTTGTCATTCTTTCGAAATCGCAATTCTTCGTTAGCGATGTACTCAAAGAGTTTTCCATCGTCCAGCAAAATGAGATGCACGTTACGGTCGACACGTCCCACGCGCTCAATTGTCGCTTCCCATCTGGTTGTTTTGTCTTTTTTTTCGTCTCCTTTAGGCTCTTCTGTTTCCTGTTCGTCGGAATCATCGGTTTGGTCTGAATTTGATTTCCCCCCAGGCAACACCGCTCGTACTGGCGCAGTCAATGCCCCAGCCAATCTACCAAAGAGACCTCGTCTCTTGCGCGGTTCCGTGTCCTCGTCGCTCGACGAGGTGTCAATTTCATCGGTTGTTTCAAGCTCTAATTTTGTTTCGTTTACAGTTTCGTCATGTGAATCTGCGTCGAAGTCCTCTCGTAGCCATTCAAGAACGTCGTCGAGGTCTTCAAGCAAGTTTCCTTCCTCATCGACCATGTCGTCGCTGAGGGCGAGTTCATAGCATCTTTGCCGCGTAGATTCATCGTCGATGGCACCGCACTGTTCGAGTAACTTGCATAGGGCTCGCTTGCTTTCTGGCAGTGCATCGCAATTGATATCACTTTTTTCTTCGTCTGACATTAGGGGAACGCTGATCAGGACGAATAATCCAGCAATCAGAAAACGGAAGTAGTCAAAACGCAGCAAAAAGCTAACTCCGTAGACAGCATCGAAATCACAATTAACCCAAGTATACGAGCGATTTACATCTAGGGCGAGCTTGAGAGACTGTTGGACACGGTCACAGTGGATCTTGCATCGAGTACAACGACTAACGGGCCAACGTGTAGTTGTAGACGAACGGCACGTTTCGTGTACGTACAGGTTTGCCGTCCTTGAATGAAGGTCGGTACTTTGCGCGTTCCGCAATTACACGAACTCGGTACTCCATGCGTCGATCAGGCGAAGTGGAAATTGTCTTTCGGCCCACAACCTTTCCCCGGTCGTTTATGTGAAGTGCGAGCTTCACGGTTCCGATCCTACCCTGAATCTCAAGGCTCCGTTGAGGACTGATCCAGGAACGAGTGACGGACATATGAATGATGTTGGGCTTGTCAAAAGCTTGAACCAGCAATTCGGGGGTTGACTCAAGCAATTCCCAAGCTTCCTCGTAGTACTGAATTCCCTTGTGTGGTCTGTTGAACATGACATGCCAATCTGCCAACTCTAAGAGTGCCGATGCTTGTTCTACGTCTGTCGAAACGGGATTGGAGAGCACAATGTGAGCTATGTCTTGCAATTCGGTCGTACCGCGTTCATACACGCTTGGCCTTCTTCTGAATTCTCTTGGATCCCATCCTGGAACTTGGACCCGAAACCTAGGAGCTAGACGCGTTCCGGGAGTAGGGAACCTGGTCTCGCGAAGCGCTTGTACATAGCCACGTCTAACAGCGAGAGTGAACGGATGCGCAGGTGGGTAGTGTTCTCCTACATATTCGCGTAGGGGTCCGTAAAGGACAAGTGCCCCGGAAAACTTTCGTGTAGATTCGTACCAATCCAAGAGTTGGATAAGACCTCGGATGCGTCTTGGGTCCAGTGCGCTTTCGTATTGATTTAGAACTATTTTGTAAGCATGTTCATGGCGCGCATTTGCGTCTTGCCAAGCTCCTATCTGAATGAGCGAATTCGCTTCGCGGTATGCGATGCGCATTTGTTCAGGCGCAAGCGGCCCTTCCACAATGCGGGCGACATCGGAGGCGTTGCGATAAGCTCCCAAAGCGTCGAAATGCTGACCAAGTGCGAAGTTTGCATCGCCAAGCAGGACCCATGGCTCAACCAACGCTTTGTCATATAGTCCCGAAGTGTCCTTAATGTCCTGGATCATGTTCTCAAGTACGGGAATCACAACATCCGCTTCGCCCGAGTCGATTCGGTTCTTTAAGACCTCGAGGTCGTTCGACTCCTTAGTGCTCTCTTGTGGCTCGGCCCCAAAGCTGCAAAGTGCAAAACAGAGTAGAACAATACAAACAACGCGTCCCAATATTGTGTTATGTCTATTCATCTGGGATTTCTTGGACGTCGAACTTCATGATCTTGGACACGCTTTTAAGAGTCTCTCGACGTAGGTACGGTAGCCAGGGTCGTGTTTCTTCAATTGAAGTGAGAAAGTCTTTGTCCTTCACTCCTCGCCTATAGTATTCGGTAACCGCCCAGACATCACCGAGCCTTGCTGCGATAGACAACAAGCGAGAGGACTCGTCGTTCAGGATCTCACGTTGAAACCTAATTTCGTGCTCGGCTCCCATTGCAACAGATCTTCGCCAAATTGTTCCACATACTCGGCCATAGCGGATTGTCGGACGGACGGCCAGCCATTCAATGGCTGAGACAGACTTGAATCGAATTTGGAACACTGTGCTTTTATCCACGCTGATCGCAATAGCCTGTTCTTTAGCCTTTGTCTTCGTTGCTTGTACGTGTCAAGATCCAAGTCCCGAATGTGCTCGAACTGAGTCAGTTGATACTCGTAGTAGCTCATCCTATCTTCTGTCAATCCTTCGAATCCAACTGCCATCGGACCAAACCAATCATCTCGATAGTTCGTCGTGGAAGGCATGCAGTACTTTATGAACAGAACATTACCTGCAATGGCTTCTGCATTGCAGTGGACATGCAGCTCTGGGTGTATTGGGCCTTCTTCCAATCGGCATTCCTCTCTGCTCAATGCCTCCAACACCGAACTACGATTAGTACTAGGATCTTCAAACACTCTGTCAAAAGATGGAAGTGCACCAAGATGCAGCAACCTATCAATCCTGTTCTCTCAGTGCGGCAGCACTGAGTCAATGAAGAATTCATCGAGAGCGTCGATACATTCACTTGGCAATTCGGCAAGTACATCAGGACAAGCAGTATTTAAAAATTCCAAACTCGACATTGGCGGTTCATTCAACTCAGTACTGGAATTGGCACTAGCTAAATAGCTCCGAGAGTGGCTCGATTGAGAAGCGAGGACTTGCTTGCTCGGTTCAAGTGTGGTGCCACTAAAGCGCTCTCCGCCATTACATTGCACAATTAGGAAGAGCACATCACCAGAAAGCGCGAGTGAGGCAGCGACAACTACAGCGGCTAACACTAGACGATTTCGACCTAAGATCTCCATAGCTCTTCCTTCACTTCCTGGGGTAATCTCTAGTCCGGACTCCGATCTGGTCGTATCCTGCAATTGGTTCGATCAAACGTACTATGTTTCTCTAAGACTTGTTGGCCAATCCGATTCGTTAATCTTCAGAACGTCCCTAGCGAGAATTTTGCCATGAAGAAGCCGTTTCAAACAGACATCGAAACTATTCAAAAACGTGCGCGAGAAAAAATTGCGCAAGGTGCTGTCACCGATGCGTATCTCGCCGATAGAAGCTTGGTTATTGATGTGCTCAATGACATCCTTGCAACTGAGATCGTATGTGTCCTTCGGTACCGAAATCATTACTTCACTGCGTCGGGAATCAATGCTGGACCAATAGCAGCAGAGTTTCTAGAGCATGCGAACGAAGAACAGATGCATGCGGACTGGGCCGCGGAACGCATCACGCAATTGGGCGGTTCACCTAACTTTAACCCTGAAGGACTGCTTTCTAGATCGCATGCCGAGTACAGCGAGGGAGAAACACTGCAGGAGATGATTGAAGAGGATCTTGTTGCGGAGCGAGTCGCTATAGAGACGTATTCGGAAGTGATCCGATGGCTGGGAAACGACGATCCTACAACGCGTCGAATGATCGAAGACATCCTCAAGATGGAAGAACAGCATGCAGACGAGCTAGCGAGCCTTCTGGCAACTTTGCCAGATTAATTCGCTAGTCGTACACGACTCGAAACCCAATCGTTTCAGTCTGGTGATTGATTGGCACTTTTCGACTGAACGTTGTTCTTGTCGTCTCTTCGCCAGGAAGCATCCAATTGCCCCCCTGTACCCACATCGCCACAGTGCCCGCATCGATTGTGACGGAGCGAGTCCACTCGGAGACGTTTCCACCGAGATGCCGAATACCCCCTGGAGTGATGTCATTGGTCTTGGAATCGCACTTGGCGAGCCGTCCAGCTGCATCGTCACCCGTCGTCGCAATGGCAGCATCGTAGGTGTCGCCCCAAGGGAACAATCGTTTCTCAGTCCCAGCAGCTATCGCTCTCCATTCCTCGGAAGTGGGCAGTCGCCCGCCTGACCAACGCGCAAACGCATCTGCCGACCACCAACTGATCCCTGTTACAGGGAAATAGAGGTCTTCCTTTTGCTTTGACCAGTTCATCGGTTCATGGGAGTGTCCTGCAGGTTCGTTGTCATTAGCATAGAGTCCAGCATTAACGAGAGGGTCTGCAAGGAACTTCGCATAGTCGTTTCGACTTACTTCACATCTATCCGCCCGCAGCCTTCCCAATGACTTTTCCGTTGATAGGACCAGCTTCGCAAGAGAGACGTCGCTATCTGGAGGTAAAGCCGTGACAAATTGTGTGACTCGTGCTTGAGCAGGCAGCCCGACGGTGTAGTCGCCGCCCTCCAACAGTACGGTGCTGCCGGCAGGTGTTCCCCAGGGCAGAACAGGGGGAGGAGGATCTTCGTATACGCACCGAAAACCAAGATGATGACTCTGGATCTCCGAACTAACTGGTAGCCATGCAGCACTCAAGGCATAGAGATCGCGAGCATTGATGCGCACGGGTGGTGCTCCAAACACCGGAATTTGACCAGGTCCTGTAAGCAAAGTAGGAGCTGTAGTTCCCGCCGTCCATTCCATGACATTGTTTGCCAAGTCTTGCACGCCCAAGGGAGTACCCGTCGTTGGATGTGTACGACATGGTTGCTGAGCGTTTCGGTCGGGCTCCGTGAACGGCCATGCTGTATCGTTGAAGTCGTTTCCCCAAGGATATAGGCGTCCCTGTCTACCTCGAGCGATGGCTTCCATTTCTTCAACCATTGGGAGGCGCCCTCCCACACTCCGACAGTACGTCGAAGCACCACGAAAACTCACGCCGCTGGCAGGAGAATTTAGTCTTCCCGCGCTTCTGTGTCCTGTGGAAGCGGAAGCCAACCAGTCTGGTGGCTCGGCATCGGACTGGTTACGAGATGTTGCCCACTCAACAAATCGCTCGTACTCTATCTGTGAAACTTCGCATTCATCCACCTGAAGGGGCGCAAGCAAGATCTGCCGTTCCGGTTTGTCGAGACGAATGCGGAGCTCCGTACTAAACCATTGACGATCCAGCATTTTGAGTACGGCGTCATCTACGTTTCGCGCTCGTTTGCTTGGTGCTTCCCAGGCGCGTAATTCAACTTCGATGGCGTCGATATCCGTACGACCAACATTTAGCCATGTAATGGCAATGCCAGCGAGTAGCAGTGCAAGCAGAATGAGGATGGGTTTGCGCCAACTCATTCCGATCTACGCATACCTGGTCTCCAGAACAGCAACAGAAGCAAGACCATTGCTCCAAGAATGCAATAGAGGATCACGAGCCAAGTTCTGACTCCGAAGAAGGCGACATCTGCTTGAACCGTAATGGGTTGATTGTCGATTCGCACCCGATTGCTATCGGCGAGTACCGTAAGAAAACCGTCCTCATCGATTGTGGAATAGACAAAGCCGACGACAAAGTCGTTGAGGCTGGCAGAAATGTAAGCGATCGCCCGCCAGCTCGGCTCGTCTCCTGTTTCAGTACCCAGTGGTGTCAGCACAACGGAACCTTGACCCAATGCAACCTGCAGTCCTCGCCAAATGTCTGGAAACTTGTTCAAACTCAATCTCGGCAAGACCATATCGAAGCCCTCGGGAGGATTGTCAGGATCCACTCTGGCTTCAACCTCCAAGAGAATGCGGTTAGATAGAAGCCGTAATGAAGCGTGGCCCGGTTCCTGAATTGGTACGAGAGTGATTGGTATTGGGTCAAATCTTGATGCGGGGCCTCCAAGGCGACCAGCCATTTCCAATGAGTCGTGGAGGTCTTGAATGACTGAAGTCTCTTGTGCTGTCAATGCGTCTAGCTTATCGAGGTTTTCAGCAATCTTAAGTAGGAAATCTTCCAACAATTCGGTGGGCGGTAAATTCTTGTCCAAGTAATCTTGAAGTTCGCTAATGTAAATCATTAGCGCACCAAGCAAAGACGGTAAATCTGTGTCCTCAAGTGGGAGGCTAGTCTCCGGCTGAACCAGCGATTGGGGATCTGCCAATCGAAGTTGAAAGGTGTTTTGATTGGAACTATCAGCTCCAGGTGTTCCTACGCTACCAGAACCGGAATTACTGCTTGAGTTGGGCGTCGTCGCATCGGGAAAACTACCCATTGCACTTGGATCCATGGGACCTTGACCGATCCCCAAGCTTGAGCCTTCTGGAATATCCGTTGAGTCCAGACCGGAACCGCAGTCCATACCAGGTGGACAATCGCCCATGGTTTCTGGAGGCCAGGTTCCACTTGAATCGCCGTCGGCATCCCCACCTCCACCTTCAAGAAGCTCTTCAAAGAGCGAATTGACTTGGGACTCACCGCCAGATGCGCCTCCTTGGCCAACACAGTCTTCAAAACTCATGCCGGGCGGACAGTCTCCGGGAGCTCCGGATCCCAAAGCGCCGCCTTTGCCCCCCATGAAGTGCCAGTGCCAAATGCGAATTCCGTGGTCTCGCAGAATGGACATGAGCAAGTAATACGTTCCTACATCATAGATGTCGCCTCGGATACTCCCACGCGCGGTCGTAGGTAGTCGATAAAGAAAGTCGTCGAGAGTATTGGGCGTTTGAAGTAGCTCTCCCCTTGTCCACACAGTACCAGAGTAGGGATCTCGTACCACATTGCGATGGAATTCCAGCACGGGCATGATTTCAGGATGCCAAACTTGATCTTGCGGCGAGTTTTCATAGTCGTGCAGCAGTGCCGGCGGACTCGCAGCCATCTTATTCAGGACAAGCGATGTGCTGAATTCACGGGTCATGACGACACCTATTTCCTGAACCTTTTCTGTGTAGCGTTCTTCCTTCTCGGCTCGGGCAGCGATGCTCAAAACGATCACGATAACGAGTACAGCCACTCCGTTGGCAAGAATGTCGACAAGCGCAACTCCAGCGAAGTTAGGAATTCGAGAAGCCGAAGAGGTCACGGCAGGTCCTCAACATGATCCTGAATGTACTCAGGAATGTCATCAAGCATCACGGACTTGAGGAATTCGTTGTCCGCTATGACCCAGCCAATCCGCAAAGGTCGGTAGGGCCACATGTCATACAAGCAATTACGTGCCACAGTCATTGTTGCGATGCTTCCTTCGAGCAGAAAGAACAACAATTGATCGTCTCCGTCTCCGTACACACGTTCTGCATAGCGACGAAACGCGCTGCCAGGCTTACAGATGTCATCGCGGGCAACACCTTCGGCGGTTTCCACGATGCGCACAGCTTCCGGAAACACAATGATCGAATAGCCGGAACTGCCGTCCATGCGTTCAATGCGATAGTGGCCCTCGGTCGTGGACTCACTGATTCGTTCTCGAACAGCCGCTTCCGAAACCACGTTGACAACGAGAAGGAACACAAGCATCAGTGCAAACATGCCGCCGAATACGGCCATCATTGGTGCACTGTTTTCCTCTTGCTGCGAGATTCCCGCAGTGCTGTTTCGAGAGGAACTACTGTGAGTTTCAGTGAACACGTACGTTGTCGCGCAGATATCGTTCTAGTGAGGTCAATGTACGTTCTTCACCACGCTGAACAAGTGCGAGTAGAAGAGCCAATGCAATGCTGAGTGAAAGTGCAATGAGCGTAGTGTCGAACGCGATGCCCAACGGTGAAATTGCGGCTCCAAGTTCGCTTGACAAGCCACTGAGTCCTGATTCGGACGAAATGATTCCTCGAATGCCATCTGCGGCTAGAGAAATGCCAAGGACAGTTCCGATGAAACCCAAGACAGGTGTCGCAAAGCTTATGTAACGAGGCACGAGATAAGACTCGTCGTGTCGTCGCCAAAGGAACTGAAGCTGAACATCTAGACTGTCGGCATCGCGAGCTACGTTTCGTACCCTATCAATGTTCGAGTTTGCGACCGGTCCGTCGTCGTTTTCCCATTTGTTCATCGACAATCGAAGAAAAAATGCATTCCACCATTTGCTGAGTAATAGAAGCACTCCCCAATAGAAGATAAACACGGTCACAGGCGGAATGATCCCTCTGCTAAGGAAACGCTGGGTTACGTTGTGAGCAATTTCTACAACTCCTTCAATCCATTCCATTAAGAGCAAGGTTCCCGCACAAAGGATGAGTGCAGTAACCATCGTCAGGTATAGACTGGGTCCCCCAAGAAATCGAGCCAACCACTCCAACGCGTCAGTCTGACGCATCGAGGCAGCTTCAATCCACAGGCCTGTTATATATAGCGCAATGGCCACGACGAACAAGGGTGCGAGCCGCGAGGTCCATGATCCACTCTCGCCTTGGAAAATGATCTCTAACGCGGGCAGTGCAAAGGTGATTGCTACTGCGGACAAACCGACCATTCCTGTGTAGCCGAGCGAGAGAAGTAACGTTCGTCGTGTCGTGCGCCACGAATAAAGGCCACCGACCACCACGATCGCAAGAATAATGGGTATTGCCGCAAGCACTATCGGTTGGTTGAATGCTTGAACGACGTTTACTGATACGAGACTTAGTAGTAACAGATATAGGATTGCGGCTATAACCACACTCTATCCTTAGGGCTTTCCGGAAATTAGAGGGAGAATTCGGATTGAAATGGTATCGCATTTAACCAAATGGCCATGTAGCGATGTGTTTTCCTTTAGATTAGAAGAATTGGAATCGGTTCGGGAGTTGAATACATTTGGTTAAGATGGCACTCGTCAGTGCCAAAGTGGCAATCTTTAGAGTCGGGACGGAGTTATAGACATGAAGAGTGCTTTGTATGGGTTGGTAGGTGCAACTAGAACCCGCTTGTTGATCGCGGGCACATTGCTCTCGGCAATCATTGCGGTGAACCCAAGTGTGGCTGCAGAAGAGTCTGAGTCGTCCGATGAAGCGCCGGGTCTTACTGTTGAGACGAATGCCGGTAAAGTGCGAGGACAGCTGGAGGACGAATCGGTACGAGTGTTCAAGGGTATACCGTTTGCGGCTCCTCCGGTGGGGGACCTGCGTTGGAGTGAGCCTCGACCTGCAGAGAGCTGGAACGGAGTTCGAGATGCAACGGAGTTCGGAGCGGATTGCATGCAGCCCGCTGGTGGTATCGGTTCTAGCCAAGCCGAGAAGTCGGAGGATTGCCTCTACCTAAATATTTGGTCGGTTGAAAGGGACGAACCTCAACCGGTCATGGTCTGGATCCACGGCGGAGGATTTAGCTTTGGTAGTGGAGCCAATGAGGGTTACGACGGTACAGAATTCGCGAAGTCCGGCGTCGTTTTAGTGACGATTAATTACCGACTGGGCCTTGCAGGATTCTTTGCACACCCTGGCTTGAGTGAAGAATCGGAAATGGGGATTTCGGGTAACCAAGGAATCCACGACCAACTTGCCGCTCTTATATGGGTTCAGGAAAACATCGCCGCATTCGGCGGTGATCCCAACAACGTTACGATCTTTGGAGAGTCAGCCGGATCCATGAGTGTCTGCTATTTAATTGCAACTCCTCTGTCCAAAGGACTGTTCCAAAAGGCTATTGGACAGTCTGGAGGTTGTTTCAACAAACACCCAACACTGGATGATCCACTAGAAAATCCCGAGCAGACTCGAGGTGAACTTGCCGGAGGCGGCCATGCTGCTGGTGTAGTCATGGCCCAAGCACTTGGCGCTACAGGAGAAGGGATTGAAGCTATTGAAGAACTGCGAGAAATGGACTGGGGTGCACTTGTTGTGGCGCATCAGCAGAGCGGTGTTTCGTTGTCATGGCGATCAATCTATGTAGACGGCTATCTGTTCCCGGATCAAATGGGCAACTTGCTTGGCGCTGATGGAGGCAATCCAGTGCCTTCTCTTGTTGGCTCCAACACCGACGAAGGTACTTGGCTCTACGCTGGAATCCCCGAGCGCAGTATGGAGGACTGGAAGACATCGGTTCGTGAGAATACGGAAAGGGACGCGGAGAAGTTCATCGAACTGTACATGGAAGACGCAAGGAAGTCGACTAAGACCGCTTCCCAGCAAATGATCTCGGACGTTGTCTTTGCCTGGGAAATGCGGAAGTGGGCACAGTTGATCACTCAACGGGGATCAGATGCGTATATGTATGTCTTTAGTCATGCACCTTTCTTTCCCGGCTTGGGCCCAGAAAGACCTATGGGTGCATACCATGCTGGAGAAATTGCCTTTGTCTTCAATAACCGGAGTGAAACGAATTGGAATGAAGACGATCACATGGTTGCAGATCTAATGCATGCCTATTGGGTGAATTTCGCGAAGACTGGATCGCCAAACGGAAACGGTCTTCCAACTTGGCCCGTTTACGACGCTGACCTTGACAATGCATTGGAAATAAACGCGAATCCGGAAACCATCAAGGGATGGCGCAAGGCGAAATTGGACGGTTGGGAATCTATAGTCGAGTACTAAGCGAACGACTTCTGAGCAGATGAGATTTTCAGTCGGTTAACTCGATTTCAATTCGGAGTCTGGAGCTAAGACTGCCGACGTAGAGTTTGTCAATGTTCAAGAATGCACCAATAGGGCCGGGAATTCACCTCGTCAAGTCCTAAACCGACAGTGGGGTCTCGCAATCCGTAGCGGTTTTGCTAGGATTTACAGCCCTCTCCAGCTCCTGCACTCACGTGGACTACCCCAAACAGCCTGATACTTACGCCAGCATCTTCAGGACTGAAACTGATGTGCAACTTCCGGCAAAACCGGACAATCGCACTCGCTACATGTACTTCAAGACTATCGCACGAGGCGGAAAGTGTGTCATTAGCTCTTGCAAAGATCTTCACCTGAGACGTACAGTTTGCTACAAGACGTTGCGACCTGAACTCGCCAAGAATCCTGCGGAACAAGAGAGATTCTTGCGCGAAGCGCGAATTACTGCGATGCTGCAGCACCCCAATACGATACCGACCTACGAACTAGGCCGAGATGTGCGTGGAAACTATTACTTCACCATGAAGTTGGTTCATGGTTCAACACTCCGTGAGTTGATCCAGCGATGCATCGAACGCCGAACTCACCAAGTCGAGGGATTTGGACTTCCCAGACTCATCGAAATCCTCATGCAAGTGTGCCACGCAACACATTACGCCCATATTCACGGAGTCGTACACAGAGACATCAAACCCGAGAATGTGCTGGTCGGGGACTTTGGCGAGGTCATGTTGCTAGATTGGGGCACAGCCAAGGTATGGGATGACAGCAGTAGGTCAAATGTCCATGAGGACATGCTTTCTCCCGAATTCAAGCTTGCAAAAATCGACATAAGCGATTCAAACATTGAGCTGACCCGTCGTGCCCCGCTGGATGGTACTCCGCCGCACATGTCAACGGAGCAACTGCTCGATCCTCTAGATATTGACCACAGAACTGACATCTACAGTATTGGTACTGTTCTGTATGAGATTCTGACGTTGCGGCGAATGTTTCGGGGAGAGGACGTGGAATCGGTTTTGGAACGCATTCGAAATCGAGATTTTGTGCCACCGCGAGAGCGAAGTCCAAATTTGGACATTCCAATCGAACTGGAGGATATTTGTCTACGATGCACTTTGCTCAACCGAGAGGAGAGGTTTCAATCGGTAGACACTCTCATCTCCGAACTTGAACGATGGACGCACCAAGCCAGAGCAGCTAGCTAATCGGCCCGTACATGGGAGTGTGTTCCTCTCTTTGCTAAGATAGCTTCGCTTGCCGAATTGAGGAAAATCGGATGGACGTGAAGATCACATATTGCAATTCTTGAGGCTACAAACCTAAAGCGGCCAGTTTGGCTGCAAAACTAGAGAGCGAACTTCAAGCTAGCGTCGAACTGATTGCTGGAGGCGGCGGGATCTTTGATGTGGATGTCAACGGATCAATCGTTTACTCGAAGCATCAGACCGGCGAATTTCCGGACGAAACATCGCTAGTCGATCAACTTCGCGCCTAAGCAAGTTTCATCAAAGCAGATCGATTCGTGAATCGGCGTCGGCTAGGACGCTTGATTCTGAACTTTTGATTGCCAGAAAGGCGTACCCACGATAGGCGTCGAAGCATGGGCTGTGTCGCTTGGTGCCATCGGTCCAGCGAGATACGCTAATCGTCCAGCTTTTACTGCGTGGCTCATTGCAGTTGCCATTGCCACCGGATCATCCGCGGTTGCCACGGCAGTGTTGACTAGTACGCCATCAAATCCCAATTCAAGAGCAGTTGCAGCATGGGAAGGCAGACCGATTCCTGCGTCGACGAGCAATTTCGCGTCCGGAAGGCGATCTCGAAGAGTCTCCAGCGCGTAGGTGTTGATTAGTCCCTTGCCTGTCCCGATCGGTGATCCCCAGGGCATGATGACTTCACACCCTGAGTTGTACAGTCGTTGGCACACGACCAAGTCGTCTGTGCAATAGGCGAAAACCTTAAAATCCAGTGCAAGTAATTGTTCGGTCGCGGTTAGTAGCTCGTAGGGATTGGGTTGGAGGTTGTACTCGTCGCCGGTAACCTCGAGCTTGATCCAATTCGTTTCGAATATTTCTCGACTCATTTGCGCTAGAGTTACGGCCTCATGCGTACTGTGGCAGCCTGCTGTGTTGGGAAGAATATGGCAACCCAATTTAGAGATCCGATCCCATATGTTTTGTCCTCCCTTTGTTGCCGGTGACTGACGGCGCAAACTGGTCGTGACAACTTCCGCCCCAGACTGTTGAATAGCATCCTCCATGATCGCGGGCGAAGGGTAGCGAGCGGTTCCGAGAAATAGTCGACTGTTCAGTTGCACCCCGTATACGTCCCACGCATCAGACATCCTAGCCTCCCTCAATTGGGGAGAGGACATCGAGACTATCGCCCTCTTGGACCCGGTAGTGGGACCAAGACTCCTTCTCCACAAATTCTTGATTGACCGCTACGACAACCTTGTTGCATTGGTAGCCTAGTTTCTCGAGTATGTTCGTCAGTCGATGTGATGCTACATCGACTTTGTCACCGTTTACGAGTATGCGAATAATTTGCGCACCTCCTTGGATACCGCACCGACCACTGCCGGTGCTATGAGAAATCCGTGACGATACAACCCATTAACGCTTAACACGCCATTTCTCCAAGTGACACGCGGTGTGTTGTCAGGATATGCGGGTCTTAGTCCCGCCTTTAGCTCAACAATCTCTGCCTCTTCGAAACCGTCATGAATGGTGTACGCAGCGGTCAAAAGCTCCAAAGCACTCTGAACAGTAACAGCACCCCTAAACTCGCTTTCCAACTGAGTAGCCCCGATTACATATTGGTCTCTGCATCGTGGCGACACGTAAAGTCGGTACCTAGGATGAAGCAACCGGACTGGCCGTGACAAGTGGACGGTGGGAGCATGAAGACGAATGACTTCGCCACGAACGCCTCGCAACTCTGGATCATCGGATCCTACACCTCGACAATCAAGAACCAAGTCTGCATTCAACTCATGAGGACTTACCGAATGGTTGTAATTGACCGTGCCGCACCTGCTTCCCAGTTCGTTCAGCAATGACCGATTGTCAAGCCATCCCTCTAGTTCCAGCAGGATTCCATGGTCGAATCGGTCTGCAAGCGCTGGTTCAAGTTCTCGAATTTCGACACGGGTCAGGTTGCGAAACGCTCCAACCTTGTGGCGCTTTAAGCTGGATTCGAACTTCCGAAGCAAACTCTCGTCTCCTGGGTGAGCAACCACAATCGATCCATCCATGCCATACGGCACATTGAGACCCTCAAGCCACTCTGGCCAGATTCGTAGACTTTCGATAGCCATTTGCCAAACAGTGGCGTCCGATTCGGGACGTTCGCTTTGGGGCGCAAGCATCGAAGCGGAAACGTACGCAGCACTTGTCGGTTCGAACTCGTCGTCTTTTTCGTAAACGATTACGTCGTCTCCTCGGCGTAAGAAATGCCAACCCAACATTCGGCCGATGAGGCCAGCCCCAGCAATTTTGATTTCCAAAGCGTTAGACCTTGGCGTAAATCTCGCTACCTCCCTCGCGGAATTCCCTGGCTTTCTCCGCAAGTTCCGCCTCCACATCTACAAGTTTGACCGACTCTTCAGTTACACCGGCGGCTTCCCGAATCTCCTGACTAATTTTCATGGAACAGAATTTCGGGCCGCACATAGAACAGAAATGCGCGAGTTTGGCAGACTCTTTCGGCAGGGTTTCATCATGGAATTCCTGAGCCTTGTTGGGATCCAGACCAAGGTTGAATTGGTCCTGCCAGCGGAATTCGAATCTCGCTTTGGACAAGGCGTTATCGCGGATTTGCGCACCGGGATGACCCTTCGCTAAGTCCGCTGCATGAGCGGCGATTTTGTAGGAAATAATCCCTTCTCTCACGTCTTCGCGATCGGGCAAACCGAGATGTTCCTTAGGAGTGACGTAGCACAGCATCGCGCAGCCATACCAACCGATCATTGCAGCTCCAATTGCAGACGTAATATGGTCGTATCCTGGCGCGATGTCGGTCGTAAGCGGACCAAGAGTGTAGAAGGGTGCTTCGTCGCAGGCTTCAAGCTGCTTGTCCATGTTTGCTTTGATGAGTTGCATGGGAACATGTCCAGGACCTTCAATCATGGTCTGAACATCGTGCTTCCATGCAATTTGCGTTAGCTCTCCAAGCGTTTCGAGTTCCGCGAACTGAGCTTCATCGTTGGCATCTGCAATCGACCCGGGACGTAGCCCATCACCAAGAGAGAAGGCTATGTCGTACGCCTTCATGATTTCGCAAATATCCTCAAAGTGCTCATAGAGAAAGCTCTCTTTGTGATGCGCCAAGCACCACTTGGCCATGATTGAGCCGCCCCTACTGACTATTCCGGTTGTTCGTCGGGCGGTTAGAGGAATGAACGGAAGGCGAACGCCCGCGTGAATTGTGAAGTAGTCGACGCCTTGTTCGGCTTGCTCAATCAAAGTGTCGCGGAATAGCTCCCACGTCAAGTCCTCGGCAATGCCCTTCGTTTTTTCCAATGCTTGATAGATAGGTACGGTACCGATGGGCACTGGCGAGTTGCGGATAATCCATTCCCGTGTCTCGTGAATGTTCTTTCCGGTCGACAAATCCATGACGGTATCGGCTCCCCAACGGGTTGCCCAAACCATCTTGACGACTTCCTCCTCAATGCTGGACGTTACAGCTGAGTTTCCAATGTTCCCGTTGATCTTTACAAGAAAATTGCGACCAATGATCATAGGTTCCGATTCAGGATGATTGATATTGCTCGGAATGATCGCTCTACCTCGCGCAACCTCAGATCGGACGAATTCTGGAGTTATCTCATGAGGTATGGAGGCCCCAAAATCCTCGCCTCTATGCTGCATTGTGGTGTCTAGCGAATTGGCACGGCAAAGGTTTTCGCGTATCGCTATGTACTCCATCTCGGGAGTAATGATTCCCTTACGTGCATAGTGCATTTGAGTGACGTTTCTACCCTTCATTGCACGTCGTGGGGTCGGCAGATTGTTGAACTGAAGAGTTGAGTACTTTGCGTCTTGATGTCGATTTCTGCTGTACACGGAACTGAATTCCGAAAGAGACTCAGTGTCTCCGCGATCCAGAATCCACTTTTCCCGGAGTCTATGCAGACCCTCGCGGACATCAATGGGCATGTCGGGATCGGTGTACGGTCCCGAAGTGTCGTAGACTCGAATCGGAGCGTTTTGCTCAAGCCGAGGGGATCCGTTGGTTGTAGCGCTCTGCGATGGCGTGGGAGTGACCAGAATCTCGCGCATGGCAACGCGACAGTCCGGGATTCCGTCGACGTAGATTTTTCGCGAGCCAGCCAACGGCTGCAGAACTTCGTTGTCCAGACCTGCAATCTGTGACAATTCGGATTGTTGTGACATGGTTCTTACCTCTTCCTAGCATGGTCGAGGTACGTTCCCTACGCCGGTACTAACCGGATCAGGTTCTACGGGTTCGCAAGTCGCGTCTCAACCGAACGGTACCCCGACTAACCTATAGTATAAACATGACTGAGCGGACTATTGTCGATTTTCTTGTGCGAGTATTGCGAAAGAACGACGTGACAAATGAATTGCTTTCTACATCTATTCCTGAAGTGAATAGGTCAAGGCAAGAGGTATTCGGTTAATGTGGTTGAGCACAATGCTTGCAAGAATAGGCTTCAACGTGAAATCATTGGTCACCCAAACGAAGTTTGAGCCTGCCTTTCAAATGGAAAAACACTATGGAACTCAATCCAGGTAATTGGGTCTATGTTTTCATTCTGGAGAGTCAATTGGTGGCGTTTGAGCCAGTGAGTCAGACCCGAACTTCGCGCCGCTACTACAAGCTCTTTCGCGTGGGGGGAGGATGCACATGAGAAAGCTCTTGGCGACTTTGACCGTAGTTCTGGGAACCGCAACTCTAGCCCAAGATCACTTTCTCTTGGGATCTTTCGGATACAGTCATCCTAGCTTCGATGAGATTGGGGGCAGTGCCCAAGTTTTTTCGGGCGGGCTTGGCTACCACGGATTCTTCGAGAACGGTTTGTACCTCGGCGCTAACTATGCCTATGACCGCGGTGAGGGTAACGATTGCAACTTTTTTCCATGCATTGATGCTGTTCTTGAGAAACGTGATGTTGGGGCGTATTTTGGCTTCCAATTCAATGTATTCACGCCGTTTGTGAGTGTGCACTCTTCGACTCCTATTTGGGATACAACCGAAATTCTCAGGAGCTTTGGGCGCGATCGCGAAGAGAAGGTAATGGATTATGGAATTGGAACTTGGGTGGACGGAGGAGGCGCCATGCCAAATTTGTGGCTCAGGTTTTCCGCAGATGGAATTGAAAAGAACAAAGGTATAGAGCGATCGCTCACGGGCATGGGCATTTACCGACTTCGAAAGAATCTGGTTGTCGGCGCGAAGTTCTCACTCTTCATCGCCGATGAGGATAGGGGTTCTAAGACGTCGCTTGTTTTGGGTTGGAGGTTCTAGCACATCCGGAATTCCGATTCTCTAGCAATCTGAATAATTCACCAGCATCACCCTGTTCTACCCAACCATACAGACTTCGGTTTGAGACCAAGATTGCGTTGGCTTGTTCTTGATTCAAGCCGCGCTATTGCGTATTGTTCTGGATAGGAAACCTAGTAAGGACACTCCATCTGGTGATGCCATCAGAACGAAAGAAACTACGACTACCTTCCGGTCCTGACAAGATCCTTGAAGCTGGAGTGAAATTTCTTGATCAGTTTTGGGATAGGTCGCAATACGAGATTGGAGGAGGAACCGTTCTTGCCGCACGATGGCACCACCGACACAGCACGGACGTCGATTGTTCCATGAATGAAGAGACTTTTCGTTTGGTCTACGAGAACGATTCTTCCTCGATGATCTCTTCACTTGGGGAACTTGAAGACATTGGTGCGCTGCAAGACAAGGAACTGCACTCGAGAGTTCTCGTATTGGATTTCACTGATCTTGGACAGTTGTCACTCGTCGCTGGTAATAGGCTAACGCGCTCTTGCCAAGTTCAGGAGTACGAAGTAAGTACCGGCATAAGGCTGGAACCTACTGCAGAGATCTTGGCTAAGAAAATTGCATTTAGGGTTTTGGATGGTCGGTGGAAACAAAGGGATTTCTTTGACCTTGTAGTGTCTAGCAACTGTGAGCCCGAAGCCTACAAGATTGCAATAGATGTACTCACAGACAAAGAAAAGAATGCCGTTGGGGAAATTCTTCGATCTCGACTGTTAGGCTCAACATTGGAAATAGGCGATGTACAAGAACCTTTTGACCAAGATGTTGCCGATTCAACATGGGACTTGGCTGCGCAGCTACTTGAAGGAAAGGACATAAACCTACCGTCGTTACCGGGTAGGGAAACGCCTCCTTAGCACGACTCATTCCACGATTTGGGTTTAAGATTGTTCGGTGGAAACGTAGACTTCGGATCGCGACAAGTAATGCTCCTACCCACGCCTGGAAAGATCTGGCCTCTCAAGGCCTTTGACTATCCTCACAACCACAAGTCGTGTAAAGCCGGAGACACCAGAGTGATCGGCATGATGCTCAATGCATATATGGCAGGACATCCGCTCAGACCCTCAGTTGAACAGATTGTGGATTGGGTGAAGAACCCGGAGACCATGACAAGAGGCCAAAGATCCGCGCTCCGAGAGTTCGTCGACTCGTGGGCATTCTTCGATCTGTGGAGTTTTCACTTCAATTCTGGATGCACGATCTACGAGATTGCTAAAGCGATGCGAGTCGCTGGTGCTTTGGCACCTTTTCCCGTGCACTACATCAACTCATTGGCAAGGGGTTACATCGAAAGTGGAGAGGGACCAGACGATACAGAGTGCCTTGTACGCAATGCAAGGTGGGGACTGGGGGCCAACTCCAATTGGCGCGGATTCATTTAGGTGTGACGATGCATTCGAGAGTCATCAAGTCCCCATGGATGATGCGTCATGATTCAGCCGGGTAAGCAGTTTCTCAAGCGAGTCGCCGTGGTGGGTCGAGGGACCGCAGGGTCTTTGGCAGCTGCCAACATTGCACGATTCTTGCCTGAGAACGAGCATGAAATACACCATATCTACGACTCGCGAATTCCGACAATTGGCGTAGGTGAAGGAAGTTGGCCCAGCTTGGTCCAAGAATTGAAGCAGCTAACCAATCTACCTCATGAAGAAATCCAGCAGCGACTGAAGGGAACGAGAAAATACGGTGTTGCTTTTGAAGGATGGGGACGCCGCAAACGAGATTTCACTCACTTTTTCACTCCACAGCAAGTGTCCTATGCCTACCATTTGTCCGCTGATCTCCTAGCGGACCTACTGCTCGAGAATACTCCTACACAACACATAGACGCTAACGTGGTTGGGATTACAAGCGAGGAGGACGGAGCATCTGTGGAATTTGAGGATCGCTCCGCTGAAACCTACGACCTAGTGTTCGATGCACGGGGATTCCCGAGAGGTCTTGATGCCGATCAACACATTGACATATCGTTCATTCCGACCAACACGGCTGTCATACGACGGTGCCCAACAATCTTTACCGAACAGGACAGGCTCATCACCGAACATACCTATACACGTGCCATTGCTCGCCCCCACGGCTGGGTTTTTGTAATTCCACTGACTGCGCATACATCGTACGGCTATATTTTCAATCGCGATGTATCCAGCCTGGAAGCTGTCGAGTCAGATTTCGACGAACTTCTGGAATCGGAGGCGGTATCAGAATTTGAGCAGCGTGCTGTCCTTCAATTCCCAAACTTCGTGCATCGTCAACTCTACGATGGAGTGGTGGCTCGGGTTGGAAACGCCGCTGCATTCATGGAACCGTTGGAAGCGACGGCCATTGTGTCTGCGCAATTGCAGATTGGAATGGTTTTGCATATGCGACTCAATCGGTCAATAGAACATCTGAAGCGCGATGCCCCGATGGTCAATCGATTTCTAATCAATACGGTACTACGCTATGGTCTGTTCGTCGGCTGGCATTATGCGTGTGGCTCACAATACGACAGCGAATTCTGGAATTTCGCCCGAGACAAAGTTTGGTCCCAACACCCGACCGTAGCGGATCCAAAAAAAGTGGATTGTGACGCGCTAGAAAGGTTCGAGGATATGCTGCGCCTATTGGAGTGTCCAGTGATTGAGAGAGAAGACTGGCACAAGACCTGTGCCGTCCCTCTTACCAGTTATGCCCAGATTTCGCAAGGATTGGGCTACTAGCCCTAAGAGCTTTACACTTTACTGGAAATTGGGTCTCACACAGAAACTGATTCAGTAAGCGCTTGCTTATCCTTGGCTATACCGATCAACGTCATCACTCCGCCCACAAGACCAAATACAAAATATATTGTGATAAACCAGCCCGCGGTCCAAAATACTTCGATATCTTCGGGATGAAAAAGGGGATCATGGGAGTGAAAGGTCGCCTCTTCAATAGGAACAGTAACCACGAAGTAGACATACACGATGGATGCCAGGACTACTCCCACCAACGAACAAACCGTAGAGATCAGACAATATATTCGTTTGGGGTTCTTGAAGATGAGAGATCCATAGATTACGAGCAGCATGGATAGGAACAGGCCGCCCCATCCAATGACAAAAATCAAAACTGCATGCTCTTCGTTCAGGCGTAGTCCGATGGATGCCGAAAGTATGCAAATCACAGATCTAACGACACCGGCAACCCCGGCGATGACTATCAAAACTGCGCCACCTTTTCTCATGAATTGAGTATACCTATCAAGACCATAGGGTGTTTCGACTCACGAAACTGCCAAGCTACGAATTGTCGGCCATTTTCGCACCTGTTGTCAGCAACACAGATGCAGTAGGCGGTTGTGTCACTAACTTCTTTTGTGAAGAAAGCGGATTTATTGGGAAAGTGCTTTGTAGATTGGAAACGAGAGAGTGTAGTTTGGATGACTATTGGCCGGAACTTTCCGCACGTTGACGCTCGATGACTCGCTGTAGTTTCTTTGACGCACTTAGGAGAATCAGAATACCTCCCACAACAGATAGGGCAGAGTACTCAAAAATGTTTCCCAATCCTCCCATGGCTGTACGTATAAACGTGTTGGTGATAACCAAGTCAAGTTCTGTATCGGAATCACTTCCAAGCATGCTACCAGTAATAATCAGAACGACTAATCCCAATGCGAATGGAATCGATGCGCAGAAAATGATCCTCCACGCATACTTTCTATCTGACAACTCGAAAGCAAGAAAAGCAAACCAAGCTAGCACGACTGAGAGACCACCGGCCAGCAATGCCATGGCAGCTAAAAAGACTATAGGTAGCACCTCAATTGCCGTTAGTTTGGAAAAGGAAGTAAACGCAAGAGCACCTAGTACTTCGTAAACCGTTTCGACGGATTGCATGGCAGCTAACACTCCTCCGATGATCGCAACTATGCTGCCGATCTGTCTCAAGTATTCCTGAATCTTACCGTTAGACACCCTTCGAATTTCCCTGTCTCATACGTTTCAACTCATTTTAAGGGACAGATTTACCCAATCTAGCCAACTCGCGAATCGCGCATACATAGATTTCATCGAAGAATAGAATGTTCAAAACAGACCATATCAAGCTAATCCATGGACTGTCACGCAGAACCGATTCCAATTCTGGGAAACGTCTCCTTACAAAGTTTAAAGAAGCGGACCTATCAACATGAATCGGATTCGACCCAATTGTTGTCGCTTCAACGTGGGAGGGACTACTGGGTTTAACGATTGGTTTTGCAGTCGCTGACTTGGTGTTTGCAATAGGTTGATAATCGCAGGACTCGCGGGTCGGACTCCTGAAGAGGTGAGTGCTCGATTCAAGGCGAGTGGTATACGTGCCGCGTCATGGCATTTTGCAAAGTGCGTTCTGTTTTACTGGCTGATTACATTACTTTGCATTGCTGCTTGCTGGGGCACTTTCGTTGCAATCACGTCACTAGTAGGCTAGGGAGCAGGTGTGTGAATCCTTCTAGCGCAACAACTATTTCGAGGTGTACACTAGAGCGTATGACAATCGCCTTTCCTCAGTCAGATCTCACCGTATCAAGGGTCCGCAAAACTCGATCTATGCGCCAGAAGGAACTCAATGATCGCATTCAGAAGGTCATTAAGTTCTACTGTTTCAATTTATTGGTCATTGCTTTGTTGTTTTTCTCGCCTAGTTTGGCAGCTGACGAATCCGCTACCCAAGAGGCCGAACAACCGTCCGAACGCAGAGTCGAAATCGACAGCTTTCGCGGACCTGTATTGCTGGAGCACGTTTTTCCAGTTTATCCTCAAAGTCGATTGAATGAGGGTGAAGAAAGTTGGGTGCACGTTAACTTCATGGTCGATGCAGAAGGCAAACCGTACGAGATTGTCGTAACAGACTCAATTGGACACAGTTCATTCAAAAACGCCGCAATTCGAGCAGTGAAAAGGTGGAAGTACCAGCCCGCAATTTACAACGGAGAGAAAATTGACGCTGGCGCGCAAAAAAAGATCGTGTTTCAGATTTCTGACCAACCTAAAGGAGCATCAGACAGGTTTGTATCGCTCCAAAATGCATTACGCAAAGCAGTGGCTGAAGACGACAAAGAGCAAGCCGATCGGTACTTGAAAATGCTGGAGGATGACCGAAAACATACTCTTTATGAGGATGCTTTCTTCAATTTCGCAAAGTACGAGTACATGAACAAGTGGGGCAATGAAGATCAACAACTCGATGCGCTGAATCGAGCGATAGCGCACGAGCGCACTGACAAGTACCTTCCAGCCGATGTTTATTCGTACGCGATGGGCAAGCGACTGCCCCTGCTACTCAAGAAAAGAGATTATCTGACTGCCTTCGTCACCTACGAGATCTTGTCCCGTCAGGAACTGGATGAAACGGCGAGGTCGAACCTAGAAGCCGTAGGAAAAGCACTTAAGGAACTGAAAGATAACCAAAATTCTTATGATGTCGTAGCCACCATTAGTGATGCCGCAAGCTGGAACTTGGGACTGTGGAAGGACGAATTTTGGATTGAAGACGTCGAGGGACACATTGTCGAACTAAAGCTAAGATGTCACAGGGATATGGAAATTATTCGATTTGAACCAGAAGTCAAGTACAAGATTGAACAACGTTCTGGCGGATGCTTCCTCGAGGTCCTGGGCGACAAGGGAACAACCTTCAGATTGTTTCAATCCTAAACCTGACACAATTTGCTAGTCCTTCTGGAAACTACATCGAACACAGTGCACCGCTTGACGGTTTTGTAGGAGGCCATCGCCAACATTTCTCGCCGTCCAAACGCCTGAGCCTGAGCTCTTGATCGAGACTGCATAGCCGCCGCATCCTGTTCGAATTAGTCGACCCGCAATCCTCAAATTCACTAATCCATGGGTTAACGAGTACGAAAACTTCGTGCGTGGATGAACTGAAATCCACACGGGACTTGAACCTCTCCCGCTCCACCATTTTGAATTTCGAGCCTTTCTTGACATCAGCGAATGGCGTGCACCGACTCGACCTTCCCTCTTATTCAATTAGAACTTCATTCATGACAAACGAAAAATTTTCGGAAGTACAAACTGCGCGAAAGGCAGATCACAGCAGTCAAGTTCGTAGACTTCGTAGCTCAAACAGAGCCAAGGTAGCTACCACTGGTCTGCTGCGTGTCGTGCTCAGTTCTACGGCTGACGTACCCCAGCCAAAGAAGGACCCGCCCCTCAAGTCTACGAGGAAGCCCCGTCAACGGTCGTTCAGACTCGGAACATAAGCGTACTTGTTGAAAACTTTCTTGCCTAGAATTCGCCATCCGACCGATGCGGAGGCTAACAAACATATACAAGAAACCACCACGACAGCGACTAGGATTAGGAAATTTGTCTCGCTGAGCCCAAGTCCAATCAGTTTGACAATCCCTATGCCAATAGCCATCATTACTGCATAGACCGGGAGCGCAACCAAGACTATAGCCCCAAACGAGAGGGCAGTCTGCTTCCAGATTGCGTCAAGTCGCTTTCTGTCTGCCCCCATCGAGACAAATGCATTCCGCACAGCGACAAACGAGACCAATAACGAGATTCCTCCAAGTGCCGCAATGGTCAAGAATATCCAGTGTAGCACGAAAGCTGACCCGATCAAGAGGATTGAACATGCAAGAAATGACACTGCGAATGACCAGGAGGCGAGTCTCCAATTGTCCAATGGAGAACTCGACGTCAACACTTTGAGAGCAGCTGGAATCTTCATGTTGACCTCGGGTTTATGACTTCAATGAAGTTGAGCTGTGATACACAGACGTAGTAGCTCCAAACCTATAACGGTTTAGACTCCGATTCTTTGTCGCCAACACGTACTCCCTCTCTAAACCACACTTGGGATCCCTCTTCAAGCACTCTTCTAAAGTGATCCTGTACTTGCTCAGCTTGTTCCTCTGTGAGTCCAGGGTCGGTATACCTCTGGTTTCTTCTCCCCGTTTCTGAGTTGTAGTCATCGGGCAGAAAACTGCGCACGTACTCCATTTCGCTCTTCGACAAGACGTTTGTTCCAACATTGCGACGCACAAGATTCATGGATGCCTGGTACTTGTTATCTATCGAAGGTAGATTGTCCAGTTGTGCAACAAGGGATTCAGGTTGGGATGCTGCCCACTGTTGCACTACTTGGTTGTAATACGCTTCTCTTTCGCCTTCGGGCAGACCCAAAGCTAAGCTGTGTATTCGATCAATGTCATTGTCACGCGCTAGAAACTTGCCAATCGTTGAATACGAAAAGAACTTTGTCAGGCCGTCGCGGACTTGAGACAGCATCCCGACGGCCAACTCAAGATCAATAGCCGCGACCTCGCCAATCACCGCGACCTCCAACCCAAGGAGTGCATTGTCAATGGGCTGACTCAGCGCAGTTTGCAAAGCAAAATTGGGATCTTCTCGCGCCATCTTTCCTAGAATCATCGTTAGCACTAGATCGTTGGTGTGTATGTCGTCCGACAATGCCCATTCGAGCGCAGCGTGAACGTCTATAGCGGACCAACTTGAGGCAAGTTCCTTTGTAATGCTGAACTTGAGCTCCTCGTCCGAAATGTCTTGAAGAAATGCAACTGTTCCTTCTGGATCAGTTCGAGCAAGTGCTAGAAGCGCTTCCCTCTCACCGAGCTCTCTCAGGTTCTCCGGAAGCAGTTCAAGGTCTTCCAAGACTGTCTTAGGATCGTGTTCGGCCCAGGTGCGTACAAGCTTCTCGAGCATTTGTCGACGAACACTTCCTTCTTCTATTGCCGACACTTCATTCATCGCTTGAATGGGATTCAAGCTCACCCAAGCGGCGGCTACAGCCGATAGGGCCAGATCTCGTACGGGTCCAGAAAGCTTGAGCGCGTGCTGCAATGCGGACTCTGCATCCGTTTGCGATGCATGATGCACGATCGAACCGATGACAGCATTTTGAACGATCGGATCGGTTAGCGAGTCATTGATTCGCTGAATTACCTCGAATCCTGCTTCATCAGTCCATTCCTTTGCAATTCGTACCAGAAGATCAAGCTGTGCCACATTCGGAAGCTCATCGGCGACCAGTTCGTTCCACGCATCCCCTGGGGGCCTGTCGGCGGTGAAGATTTCTGATTCTGTGGTTTGAGACTGGTTGGAAGACAAAATACTCGAACTTTGGTTGGAGCTATCCGAGAAACCAACGGAATTCGATCTCGATCCCTCGTCTCCGCTTTGATTGCTCAAGCTAGCCAACACAAAGTAGCCCCCCAGCGTGACGACCAATCCAAGCGCAGCACCTACCGACATCCAACCGATGGTTTGGTTTCGATTCACTTGCGAGCTTGTCATGGGCAGAGCTCAATCAAAAACAATAAAACGATTCGCACCTCACGCGCAGATAATTTGGAGCACTTCATTCCTCTAGGAGCTGGCTTGAATTCAGGAAGATTACATTCATTGTGTCTTCGAGCACTTGCGTTGAAATGAATCCGCCGTCCCCGTCTGGAATTAGCCCAGGAGGGGTATAGCCTTCCGGCAGGTACGTTGCCACTTTCTCCAATTGTCGGTCACTCAACGCATAGGTTTCCGGGTTGTACCGCATGAGACCTCTAGCTGCTTGTTCTTTTACCAGTTCGTTCGGTAGCCCTTCAAGGGCAGAAAACAGTGATTCCGGATCGGATAGCGCCCATTGATACATCAACGACCCGTTATAGTTTCTTTGACCACGTTCAGATAGTCTCTCGCCCAACTTGAGAGCTTGATCAAACTCTCCGTTCCGAATATAGGCTCGACCGACCTCACTGTACGCATGCGCAACTGTCAGGCCTTCGTTTCGTATTTGGGCTAGCATTTCTTGTGCTGCGTCAATGTCGCTTTCTACCAAGTGCTGAATGACGGTAACTTCAAGTCCGCGGTAATACTGACCTCGCAATACGATCGGCTGGTCGCGAGCAGTTTGGAATGCAAATTCTGGGTCTTTTTCAGTGAGATTGGCCAAGACGATCATGAGAGCTTCCGCTTGAATCACGTCTGTAGGAAATTCGTTTGTTAGCACCCATTCCAATGCAGTATGAGCGTCTGTCTGGGACCAATGAGTCGCAATCTCCTTGCTCAGTTTGTCTATGAGATCCCTGTCGGTCAAGTCTGCCATCAACTTAACGGCTTCTTCGGGCAATTTTCTGGAGATTGCGATCAGTGCTACTTCTAGACCAAGCATCCTGACGTTTTCGGGTAGCGACTCAACAGCTTTGAACAGCTCTTGAGGATCAACGCTTGCCCAAACTCTCAAGACCCTTTCCTGTAGGGTCTTTCGATCTGTCCTTGATTCAAGGATCGAAACGCTAGCTAGCGCTGCCTGGGGGTCGGCTGTAGCCCACACTTGGATAATTGCCTGCAAAGCGAATTGGCGTGACGCACCCTTCAGCTCAAGTGCTTGTTGCAACGCAGCTTGAGGATCAGCCAGCACCACGCTTTGAATCACGGATGCGATAACCGCATCGCGAACGGTTGTATCAGTTAGCGTTGCGCTGATTTGATCTATCACTTCGATCCCGTCTTTTTCAATCCATATTTGCGCGACTTTTAGTAGAGACTCAATTTGTGCAATATTGGATTGGTTGCTCGTAAGCGCTTCCCAGGCGGCTTCTAGATCTTCGCGAGGAGAAGCCATGCTAACTTTCGGGGTGCCGTCTGGACCTGAAAGGAATGCACCGGAGCTATCCGATTCATCCAAGGGAGTGTCCTTTGATTGATCGTTTGCGCTTGACGGATCAGTTTGCACGTTCGTCAAAATGGATATGACGAAAATTAGCGCTAGGGCGACGACTGCGCCGAGAACGGCTCCAATTGTGACGAGACTTGCTTTGTGCAGATTGCGATCAGCCATGACCTTCGTGCGCCGCTTAAGGAAGTGAGCTTTGGAAGTATCTTATTCGAAAATAGTTGGTGAGCAAGAAGTCCGTTGGTTCAACGCAAACTACCGTCTATCGAGCCTCATCAGAGAGAAAACCAGCTGCGAGGGAGGAGGCTTTTCTATCCCTTTTCCGTTCTTGGTTGGGGAATATGGAACCTCTTGAGCGTTGACTCCATTGTGGGCTTGCCCAAACGAATTCTCTCATTGCTGAGCAACATTGAGAAGATAAACCCGAGACTGAGAAACAGAACCCCAATCAAGAAGCAATAGATTACAACTCGATTTGGATAGTTGTCTTTCAGATAGCCCACGTAAAGCGGACCAATGATGCCGGCAAACGACCACGCCGTGAGGATCAGACCGTAGAGAGTAGACATTTTCTTTTGTCCAAATACATCGAGAACAAACGATGGCATGGTCGCGAATCCACCACCAAAGCACAACATGATGTAGCAGACTAGAGCAGAAAAGATCCAAGGATCGCGTTCAGTCATCAGTATTCCGAACACTACTGTCTGACTTGCAAGGAGAATTCTGAAAACCATCACACGGCCGATGTGATCGGAAAGCAGTCCCCAAAGCAGACGTCCCAATCCGTTGCAGACTGAACTGGCTGCAATGAGGTTTGCTCCGTACACAGCCAACATTTCAGGTTCGACGGATGCGTCGTTCAATTCCCAAACGTCTTGAAGCAATGGCGATTGAAAACTGATTACGGAAATTCCAGCCGCAATATTGAAAAAGAAAATCAACCACATGACGATGAACTCGTAGGACTTCAAGCACCTGCGCACATAGTCAGGACGGTCCTCATCAGTTTGTTCAGCGGTGGGTACAGCTAGCTCAGTCTTTCGGGTCGTCTCGACTTGTGGTGGATTAGTGACGAAGAAGCTGGACGGAAGCAAAATGCACCCGAACAGTACTCCCAAGAGTAAGAACACTTCGGGAAGATTCTCTTCCGTGTGGACCAATAGGGCGGGGGCTAAGAGCTTGCTGAGAAAGAGAGCTCCGAGCCCGAACCCCATGACCACCAGCCCTGTGGAGAGTCCTTTATGTTCGGGAAACCAATTAGCCACAGTAGCGACGGGAACCACATACCCGAAACCCAAACCAGTTCCGCCTACGAACCCGTAGCCAAAGAGAAACAGCGCAAGATTGTCATTTTGCAGTGCCCAGCTGGCAATGAAATAGCCTGAGCAGAACAATATGCTTCCTGCAATCGCAAGCTTTCGCGGCCCGATCTTCGGAAGCATCATTCCTGCCCATGCGGCTGACAAGCCTAGAGAGAAAATGGTCAGTCCAAAAGACAGGGACGTATCCGTGAACGACCAATCTAAGTGATCAACCAGTAGAACTTGGAAGAAACTCCAAGCGTAGACCGTACCAAAGCAGAGATGCAGCAGAATGCAGAGGAATCCTCTGGATACTCGACTAATGGTGTACGTGATTTCGGACATTAGTACGAAGTCCTAGTTGGAGGACTCCGGTTGATCTGATTCCTTTCCAAGCTTCTCAGGATCGGATACGGTCGAAAAATACTGAAACAATCTAGCTAGGTCACCGGCTTCGTCTTTGCGTTCAAGCAGTTTCGCAAAATTACCGTCATCGGATTCCTTCTTCGCAAGCCCTACCGCGTAAGTCTGCAATTGCTCGATGGGTTTTGAAGCGAAATTCACAAACCAAATGGCGGCGAATATTCCGATGAGGAAAACGCTGGCGATCAAGTACACCTGGGCTCCAATGGCAGCCTGAATTTTCATTGATACACTTTCGAGATCCATCCCGATGTGGACGGTTCCGGCGACGCCTGCAAGTATGGGGCTTGCCACTTCCACGAAGTCACCCATTCCTCGTATGGTTCGTTGCACCGTTTCAGTGTTTGAAACGTCGCTGTCGAGAATCGATTGGGGGATGCCAGGAACGAAGGTGTGGGCTAAGAACTCTCCGTTCTCGTTTGTAATGTAGATGTACTCGATTCCTTGAATCTTGAGGAATTGGTCGATTAGAGATTGGAGGGATGACAAGTCCCTGTTCAAGATGATGTCTACACTTGCGTCTGCAATCGTACGGGCATGTCCTTCACTGTTAGCTTGATACTCGTATGACAAGTGACTGTCCACCGCATTGATGCTCAAGACAGATGTCGAAATGCCGATGAGTCCAAATAGTGCAATGATGCCGAAAACAGTGCGTTGAAATAGTTTGGTGATTTTCATTTAGGAGAACGTACCTTTCCAATTTCGCAGTGGCACAAAGACACCGTCTTCCACTACTGTGTAGTAGACCCGATCGAGTCCTTGTCTGCGATTGGTGTCAAACGAAACGGGCTCGCCGATGCCCAAGTCAAAGTCTTTGATGGAGAACACTGCCTCTTCCAGATCAAGACGCCTAGGGTTTGCTCCAACTCGTCTCAATATTTCCGTCATTAGCTTGGCATTGAGGAATCCTTCCAGGCTCACAAAACTGCGGTCAAATGTGGTGTATTGATCATCATCGAACTTCTCGGGCACGGCTGGGTTGTACCGGGACATGAATTCGTTGTACTCAATGACACCTGGGAGTGTGTCGTCTGTGTAACTTGGAACGACTTGGGAATTGACAAGATGCTTGGTGTAGTCCTCGCTGTTTTCCTGCGAGTCTTCAATGAGCTTCAGGAGGTTTTCGCTTCCAACGAAAGAAAGGTTGGCAATGGGAACCTGCAATCCGCCATCGACCGCATCGCGTAGAAACGCAGCGCATGCGGCATAAGCACCGATGCAAATAACGGCTTGTGGCTGAGACGTTTTCAATATTTCGACTTGCTCACGCAGGTTGGCGGTGAATTTGGTGCCCCTTCGGTAGGTTGCTTCTCCGACCATATTGAGGTTGTACTTTGAGAGTGCGGCGCGTACACCCGCCCATCCGCTTCGTCCGTATGCGTCGGCTTGGTAGAAGACGCCAATGCGTTCACGCCCGATTTCCACAAAATTGTCTACGAGGCCACCAGTTTCCTGACGATACGATGCACGCAGATTGAAAGCGAAGTCTCCGTAGGGGAATTCCCGTTGCGGCTGTGCGCCGGTAAACGGAAACATGAGCATGAACTTGCGATCCTGGAACTTCTTGAGCAAGGGCAGAACCCGGGTGACTGTTGGGGTTCCAACGTAACCAAATAAGGCGAAGACATCGTCCTCAACCATCAACTGTGTGGTGTTTGTAACTGCTGGGTCGGGTTGATAGCTGTCGTCGTAGAGTTGCTGCCGAATCTCTCTGCCGAACAATCCACCTCCTTCATTGACGTGCGTGAAGTACGCCGTGGACCCCCTATACAACTCAATTCCCAATCCTCGAGTGGGTCCTGAAAACGCGGCGGATGTACCGAGCACGATTTGATTGTCACTGACGCCTTCCGAGAAAACTTCCTGTGCGACGAGACTTCGACCGGCGAACGGAGCCACTACGGATCCCGCCAAAAGCGACTTCAATACGGTGCGACGAGAAGTCAAATTGGTTCGATTGCTACGAGTCTTCGACATCAACAGCGATCAATCTAACAATGCATAAGAGAATGGTTGTTGAGGTGGCCAATTGCATTGTGGCCACGTAACTTCGAATGGGAATACATGATATGCGTAACTCATGGGATAGGAACTAAAGATGCTCGTACGAAATTGCTCTGAGTGACGACCAAGTCTCGCTACTGCTTCTACGCGAATCGATCGGGTGCACGAGAGTTTTCTGCCCGAGTATGCACATCAATTAGAACCGTTTTCCCTTCCTTGTTGAGTCGTGTGGCAGATTGAAGTGCGGGTGCCATATCCTTCGCTGTTGTTACACGAATCCCTTCCGCACCCATGGCTATTGCAAGGCCTGCATAGTCCCCCTGCATGTGCGATACACCAAACTTCTCGCGAGCTACAGGGAAACCGCCAGGATAGGTTGCCATGATTCCGTTGTTGAGGACGATGGTAGTTATCGGAATTTGTGCCCGAGCGGAAGTCTCGATATCGAGACCGGACATTCCAAAAGCGCCGTCGCCCATTAGGTTGACACACATTCGGTCAGGCATGCCCATCTTCGCACCGATCATAAGCGGAATAGAAAACCCCAAATGCGTTGACTTTCCCCATCCGATATAGCTATGGGGGGTTGTTGCTTCGTAGAACGGAACGATTTGGTCTCGCGGAGCTCCAGCATCATGGGTCACAATGGAATTTTCTGAATCAAGATTTTCGTTCATTTCATGAATGACTCGATACGGAGAGAGAGGACTATCGTCATTGGTAAGGTAGGGGCGCCACTTTGCCATCCATGACGCCTTGGATTCCTGCACTCGCTTGCGAGTGCCTCGCTCCCGATTTTCGTTACCGATCAAGCCCCGGACGGAATCGATGACTGCGTTTAACGTTATGCGTGCGTCGCCAACAAGTCCGATGTCTGCGGATGTGTCCTTGTTGATCTCGTCCTGATCTAGCACGGAGTGAATCAAGAACTTGCTGGAGCCGACCCGCTGTGCGTAGGGAGAGCTAGTCAGCGACGCACCCACAGCGAACAAAACGTCGCATTCGCGAAGCCAGTCGCGGGCTGGTCCAGTTGTCGTCGACCCTCCGGCACCCACAGCAAGCGGATGTCGTTCGTCGAACGCAGACTTACCAGGCATTGTGGTGAATACAGGTGCGTCCAATAGCTCCGCGAGGGTTTTGAGTTCCTCTGTGGCTCCAGAGTTCAGTACGCCCGAACCTGCCCAAAGAAGCGGGTCTTCGGCTTCAACGAGTTTCCTCGCGGCATCGTTGATCTCACTGGGAGACGGCATGTATTGAGTGGTTTGTGGTGACTCGTACGCGGGGGCATTCTCGGGCATCATCTGGCCACAGACGTCAGCTGGCATTTCGACAACTACGGGAGCGGGTCGGCCGGTGCGTAAGGCATGAAAGGCACGCCGCATTACTATCGAGGTCTGGTCGGGCCTCGTTATCAATTCAGCGCTCTTGACTACATCGGACCAAGTTCGACTCGCAACGAAATTGGGTCGCACGAAGAACATATTGAGCGGATTTCCGCCCGGGAGAACGAGAATCGGAACATTGTCGGCGTTCGCTTGGGCCAGACCACCTACGGAGTTCTCCGCACCGGCTTGAGATTGCATCAATACGACACCAAAACGCTTGCGATCGGACACCCGAGAGTAGCCGTCCGCAGCCATGACCGCACCGCGTTCATGTCGAAACGCAATGGGACGAATTCCTTCCTTGGCAACCGCTTCAATGAGTGGATTGGACGGATAACAGGAAACCCATTGAACGTTTTCGCGTTTGAGAATCTTCGCGATGTAATCATTGCAGTTCATAGATTTCCCTCCGCCCTGTCGGTGTGCATTGTATTAAGTGGTTTTGGTACAGTCTTTGCGGACACAATGGTGGGAGAAGATATGGAAAGTCCAATACACGTCCTGATAGACACCGATGCAAACAACGAGCTTGACGATCAGCATGCGTTGGCCTATGCCCTACTAAATCAAGCGGACTTCAACGTGGTTGGTGTGACGGTCAACAACACTCTCAACGGCGGTGGCATTGAAGGTCAATATCGTGAAGCCGAACGTGTCATGAGATTGTGTGATCGATTCGAGGGGGTTCCACTCTTCCGTGGAGTCGAATCGAACATTGCTGATGTGCTCCCGGACTTGAAGGAGCTGAAGCACGATGGATACGAGGGCGTGGACTTTATCGTACAGAGTGCCAAGGAGGACCGAGCGCAAAAACTCGTGGTTGTAGCGATTGGCAAGCTCACTAACGTCGCATTGGCGTTAGCCAAATCACCTGAGATTGAGAAGCAAATTCGATTGGTTTGGTTGGGTAGCAACTACCCGTATCCAGGTGAGTACAACCTTTGGTCTGATCCAGAGTCCGTGAATTATGTGATCGACACCAACGTCGACTTCGAAATGGTAACGGTGCGTTATCGCGAAACGACCGGTGCCACAGCAGTTAGCGTGGAGGGATCCGATATTGTCGAACGAATGAGCGGAAAAGGCATGAAAGTCTCGCCTATCGAGGGGCGACACGGCGGGGAATTCACAACATTCGGGGACTACAGCGTTTCGTTGTTCGAACATGTAAATCTCTCTCGTCGACCGCTATTCGATGTGGTCGCACTAGCCATTGTGAAGACTCCTAGCTGGGGAAACTATCGCGAGATAGTTGGCAAACGGCTTGAAGACACGCGGTAGGTGGACGACCCTGATTCGAAACGAGTGATTGGCCTTTGGGAAAACTTCGATAAGCAGTCGATCCTAGAAGACTTTTTCGCGACGTTCGAGAGAGACCCTTGAGACGTTAACCAAACTCGCGCTTAGCCTTGGTCGCAAAACTGCATGTACTCCGCTATTGCCTCGTTGGGATTAGATGCACTCATAATGCCGGAGAGTACTGCCACACCTATTGCTCCAGCGTCCACACACGCTTCACATCGAGGCGGCGTGATTCCGCCCAGCGCATAAACAGGCACAGAGCTCGATTGAGAAATCTGTCGTAATCTCTGAAGACCCATAGTTTTGACACTCTTCCACGAAGGTGAGAAGACGGGTGAACATAGCACCGCCGAGACCTGAGATTGTTCAGCTGCGCGGAGCTGGTCTGCGTCATGCACGGACATGGATACAAAGTTTAGACCGGGCTTCACTCGCTTGACTCTGATGTCCGAGGCGACTTGAGTGTGCGCTCCCCAATAGCCCAGTTGCTGAGCGTCTTCAAGGCTTCCGTTCAATATGGTTCGAGTGTTGGGTCCAAGAACCCGCAACGCTTCATGCGCCAAGCCTTCGTAGTCAACTTGGTTCACACTCTTGATTCGAATCTGAACCGCAACTTGCTTGTTTCCTTCGACAGATTGGGACAAGTGGGATAGGATTCGAAGCCACGTCTTGGTTTCGCCGACGAATTCCCAATCCGCAATGACAATCAGAAAGGGAAAGTTTTCTTTGTCTAGCATTCTTCGAGAGCTTTTACGAACTCGAACGTCGCACGTCCGGGATCATCTGAACTTGCTATGGCAGATAGAACTGCGATACCGGTCGCACCGGCTTCAATTACATCAGGCACGTTTTCGATGCGGATGTTTCCAATCGCAATGACAGGATGAGGACTGTCGGAGCAGATTCGAGCGAGACGTGCCAGTCCCAGTTGAGGTGCTGGGTTTTCTTTGGAGACTGTGCCGAAGATCGGACCGACACCCAAGTAGTCTACGGGTTCGTTGGAAAGCTTTGTTGCTTCATCCAAGGAGTTGGAGGTACCGCCAATTAGAGCGTCAGGTCCAAGTATCCTTCGAGCGACTGAGATCTTCAGATCTTGTCTTCCCAGATGTATTGCTTGTGCTCCGATGGCGTACGCCACATCCACTCGATCATTGACTACCAACTGAGAGTGTTCGGACTGAGCGCAAATTTCCATGATGGTAGCTGCATTGCGGCACAACGTCCTCGTATCGAAGTGGCGTTTCTCGCGGTATTGAACGAAGTCCGCTCCATTTGCTGAGACTAGTCTGGCAAGTGTGGCGTGTGTATACGATGATTGAGTGGTTTCGTCTGTTATGACGTGAAGTACCGGCCTCAAATCGGATCGCTCCAACGATGATTGAGTATCCAGGATCTGTCGGATAAACGCCGAGCATTGAGAATTGCACGACTAATGTAGTTCTTTGCCCGATACACCGATTCAAGAATGTCGAGACCGGTGGCTAGTCCGCAAGCTATGGCGGACGCATACGCACATCCTGTGCCGCGAACGTTTCGATTTTCAACGAATTTGTGCCCATTCACGAATTCGACAGGGGAGTCTTGTGAAGGGCCAACCAAAATGTCCAGTCCGGGCGCTTCGTGCAAGTGTCCCCCCTTTATCAGTACGTATTGAGAGCCGTGTTTCAAGAGTTCTCTTCCTGCCATGACTGCATCCTCACGAGTTGAAATCTTGATTCCACTCAATTCCTGCGCCTCTTCGATATTCGGAGTTACGACAGTGGCCAATGGAAATAGTCTGTCGATCACCGATACACGCACCGATTCAGCCATCAAGATCGTGCCTGATGTCGTCTTGAGAACAGGGTCTAGCACGAACGGTTTTGATCCATGAAATTGCTGGAGAGCATCGCAAATTGTCTCTACGCTTTCTTGCGTTGGAATCATTCCACTCTTTACGGCATCTACTGAATAAGCAGAGAACGCACTAGTCAGTTGGGAATACACGGACCTTGAATCCATGTGAGTCGAGGAGTGAACGCCTTCACTGTTCTGAGATGTCACTGATGTCACAACAGACAGAACGTGTAGATTCAAGGAGGAAATTGTCCTGATGTCGCACTGCAATCCAGCCCCGCCCGAACTGTCGGACCCGGCGATCGCCAAAACGCTATTCAAGTGAAACTCACGCTTGCGTTGTCGAAGATATTGCAGATGTTAAGTGAACTTTGCCAAGACGAGAATTCGGCGAAATCTCCGATAACGTGCTTCTGCCAACCGAGTCCACTTCTAATTGCTACTATCTGTACATCACGTGCGAATTGGCACAAGAGTTCCTCAAACGAAGTTTCTTAGGGCGAATCCATCCATGATTAATCCACTGCACAACCAGTTCGCACTGGATTCCATCGAGAGCCGAGATCTCGAATCGCTTTTTCATCCTTGCACCAATTTGGCCGACTTGCACGAACGCGGACCGGCCGTGCGCAGCCGCGCTGAAGGCGTTTACATTTGGGACAACCAAGGCAAGCAGTACTTGGAGGGTATGGCGGGGCTTTGGTGCACTGCTCTTGGGTACGGTGTTCAAGAACTTGCTGAAGTCGCGTACGAGCAGATGAAGAAACTTTCGTACTCGCAGCTCTTCGCGAGCGTGACCAACGAACCCAGCGTCTTGCTCGCCGAAAAGCTCATGTCCATGGTTCCGATTGATTCGGGCCGAGTGTTTTTCGGTCTCTCAGGCTCCGATGCGAACGACACACAGATCAAGCTGATGTGGCACTACCACAATTTGATTGGTCGAACGGAACGAAAGAAAATCATTTCGCGTCACAACGGCTACCACGGGGTAACGCTCGGGTCGGGAAGTCTGACCGGACTACCTCCATTTCATCAGAACTTCGATCTTCCGTTGACCGGAGTAGTTCACACGTCAGCTCCCTACTTCTATAGAAATGCTCTGGATGGTGAAACCGAGGAGGATTTTGCCACTCGACTTGCTGACGAGCTCGAGCAACTCATTCAACAGGAGGGGCCCGAAACGATAGCGGCCTTCATCGCAGAACCTGTCATGGGGGCTGGCGGTGTGATCGTTCCGACTATTGATTACTACGAGAAAATCCAGAAGGTACTGGGCAAGTATGGAATCTTCTTGATTGACGATGAGGTGATATGCGGTTTTGGTCGAACGGGGAATCCGTTCGGGTGCCAAACGATGGAAATTGAACCAACAACCATGACTTTTGCAAAAGCGCTGTCTAGTGCTTATTTGCCGATCAGTGGAGTAGTTGTTCCCGATTGGCTCTACGAACCAATCCACGACGCAACCAAGAAGAGTCAACTATTCGGCCATGGGTTCACTTATTCTGGGCATCCCGTATGTGCTGCTGTGGCATTACGGAACTTAGAACTAATGGATGAGTGGAACGTCTTTGAACGAGCGGCACATACTTCTGTGGCTTTTCAAGAAAGGCTCTCGCTGCTCTCCAGCCATCCCCTCGTCGGCGAAGCACGGGGTGTTGGCTTGTTGGGCGCGGTCGAACTCGTTAAGGATAAGGCCACGAAGGAAGCCTTCGCTCGCGAGGAGGGAGTGGGAGCTCACTGCATGAGCCGATGCGCAGAACACGGACTCATCGTTCGAGCGGTAGGAAACGTCGTAGCGATCTGTCCACCGCTGGTTATTTCGAACGATCAGGTAGACGAACTCTTTAGCAAGTTTGCAAAGGGAATTGACGACACTTGGAATTGGATTCAGAGCCGCTAAACGTCGCGACTCTGCTCCAAGTTGAGCTCGCTTGGCGGTCGTGACAGGCTCCTGTCCTCTCACGACCGCCCCAAGCTTTAGTCCTGCTGTGCTGCTTCCTCTGGTTCCCGTGTATACATTTCAGCATCGGGCATGAGAACGAATTCCGGATAGGCTTCGATGCCGAGTTCTGCGGTGTCTTGACCAAGTTCTTCAGTACGTGCCGAAATTCTCAGTCCAAGTAACTTGTCTACGCCGAACCACACTATAAAGGAAGTTGCGCATACGAACACACCAACAATAACAACACCACTCAGCTGTCCGAAGAAAGTTGCATCGCTGTTGGTAAAGCAAACGGCCATAGTTCCCCACACACCAGCTACCAAGTGAGCGGGAATTGCTGCAACAACGTCGTCGATTTTCCACATTTCAAATAGACGTATCGAATAGGTACAGAGCCCTCCACCAATCGCCCCGATCACCAATGCCATCCATGTGTGCTCGTGAAAATCAGGAGCAGCCGTAATGGAAACTAGCCCGGCAATTGCGCCATTGAGCACAACGAGCAAATGCATCCGATGGAATATCAAACCCGACAGTGCCAGAGCCGCAATTACGCCAGCGGCTGCAGACAAGCAAGTATTGGCAATTACGTTGCTCATGATCACTGCGCTATCGACACTTCCAAGAGCAAGTACAGACCCGCCGTTAAAACCGAGCCACCCCAACCAAAGAATTAACACGCCTAATGTAACGATGGGAACGTTGGATGGAGGAGTGGGGTGAACGCTTCCATCACTCTTGAACTTGCCAATCCTAGGACCCACAATGAGCACTCCCATGAGCGCAGCCCACCCGCCGGTCGAGTGGACAATTGTCGATCCTGCAAAGTCGATGAACCCGAATTGCTCAGTCAGCAGACCACCACCCCAGGTCATTGCTCCCACCATGGGATAGATGATGCAAGTGAGGAAGAAGATAAACACGAAGAACGACCAGAGTCGGACCCGTTCGGCCAATGCACCTGAGACTATGGATGCGGTCGTCGCCACAAACACCATTTGGAAGAACCAGTTCGACATGCCAGAGAAACCCTGGTTGACGACTTCACCCATCGCCGCGGCGGGATCCGCGCCTTCCGCGAGATTTAGCAGGGCTGACTCAGCGGGACTCGGAGTTTCGCCAAATGCGAGAAAGTCTGGTACGCCGATGACCCAGTTCACGTCTTTGTACATCAAGTCATACCCGATTAGGTAATAGGTGATGCAAGCAATGGAGAAGAGGCCTATGTTCTTCAAGCAAATTACAGAAGCGTTCTTGGTTCGAACAGACCCCGACTCCAACATCGTGAAGCCAGCGCACATCCAAAGCACGAGCGCTCCCCAAATTAAGAATGACAACGAATTCAGTACGAATTCCGTTTCCGAATCGATTGCAGCCAGCACAGGAAAAGCCGCGACGCAAAGCACGGCCGCACCAAAGAAAATGCCGCGTCTACGCCAATGCGGAGAATTCGGTTCCTCGGTGTTTCTTGTTTTGGGACCTGGAGTTTTTGTATTTGTTAGAAGGTTTGCGATGTTCACGGTCATTGCCTTCTGTGGTGCAAGTGCGTCCTTCGGATTTTAGCCAATTGTGAAGACTTCAATAGCGAGAGTCGCCATTCGCCGCTAATGATTCGCATATCGAAAATCACTTAGTTCGAACAAAAACGCATTTTCTTGATTTTTTAACATAATCATTAGTTCGTGCTAGTGTCCAAATATTGGTGAGTATGGCTTGACCATGAGCTGAAGGTCAATGCCTTGATGAGGTGTGATCCAACAATTGGTCTAGGAGAGTGTTTGAATGGGAATTCGATCAGACGATGAAATTGCAACGCATAACAGATGATCAAGATTGGTCGTTCGCGACGTCTATCCCATTCTAGGAGTCCAAGTCTTATCTCATTCATTAGAGGTTTTTTCTTAGGTGCAACGGTAGTGATCGGAGCAAACGCCAGCGGTTCGAATGTCACCGAACTCGAGGAACTTTCCGAAATTCTCGAAACAGCGCGGATCGAAATGGAACTACCAGGTTTGCGCGCGGCGGCTCGATTTTCTGACGCAACCGTTGTATGTGCTGCTGCCGGTTTGGCAGATCGAGAAGCGAACGTAGCTTTGGACAATGTCGCTCCCATGCCGGGAGGAAGCACAGGCAAGACTTTCGTTGCAGCTGTGACCATGTTGCTTGTAGAAGAAGGTGTTCTTTCCCTGGACGACTTGATCTCCAAGTGGCTTGAAGAGGAACCCTGGTTCGACAAGTTGCCGAACTCTCGAGATATTCGAATATGGCATCTCTTATCGCATACGGCGGGTCTATCTGACTATCCGGAAAGCCGCAGCTATCAGATTCAATCCATTTGGCGTGCGATTCGTAGAGGGTCGATTCGGTTTGAACCCGACGAGCTCATTCGCTATACGTTGAGAAAGAGGCCGTTGTTTCCGGTGGGAGAAGGATTTCGCTACACAGATATCGGTTACCTCGTGCTCGGAAAGGTGATTGAAGCGGCGACGGACCGACAGTATTACGATCTGTTGCGCGAAAAGATTCTCGATCCTCTGGGGCTCGACCAAGTAGTTGTGCAGGATCAATCGATTTTGCCTGAAGTAGTACCAGGCTATATGCGCGGCGCACGCAATCTCAGGCCGGATGGAAGCATGAAAATCGATCCTTCATCGGAATGGACTGGTGGCGGAGTTGCTTTGAATCCCACAATGCTGGTTGAGTTTCTTGGAGCACTAGCAGAAGCACGAGTGGTTACTCCGGGGAGCTTCAAGAAAATGCGCGAAATGGGATGGCGTGATCCAGACTCTCCCGAGGAGTATTACGGACTAGGTCTGTTTGTGCACGACGACGGTGCAGCTATTGGGCATGCCGGATTGTGGCCTGGCTATCGCACACATGTGATGCATTTCTTTGCAACCGATACTACCGTCGCGATTCAGACTAACCGAGACGGAGCAGTCGACACAAGAGAAGTGGTTAGAAGAGTCGCCGACTTTGTAGGCAAGCACGGCACGTCTAACGAGTGATTCACGACGACCCCATTGACGGTCTGGAAACACATTCTCTTCCCGATTCTCGTTTCGGTTGTGGGTCGGTGTCCTACAATCTTCAATCCGAGATCTGGTTGGGAGGGTGTGCCAGATGGTTCGGACAGGAAGGTTCAGCGAAAAGCATCCAAATTTAGGAACCTAATCATGAAACGAGTTCTTGTCACTTTTTTCGCGCTTATCTGGTGTGTATGTGCGAATGCAGAGGAATTCAAGCATGGCACTCCTGAGAGTGCGGGGATGTCAAGTGAGCGGTTGGATCGCGTCACGGATGTGATGCAATCCTATATCGATCGAGGGATTGTTCCAGGTATACACGTTTTGGTCGCTCGACGGGGCGTGATTGTTTATGACAACGCGATAGGAACAAGAGGCTCGGACGACGACCGACCCTTGGAAAAAGATGCTCTCTACCGCATCTATTCAATGACGAAACCGATCACAGCCGTTGCCGCCATGCAGTTGTACGAACAAGGCAAGTTCAAGATGGGCAGCTCTGTGGCGGAGTTCATTCCTGAATTTGAGGAACTCACAGTCCATGTAGAAGAAGGAGATCCCGTTCCGGTCAACCGTCCAATGAACATGCGCCATTTGCTGACGCATACGGCTGGTCTTGGTTACGGGCTGGGAAATTGGCATCCAGTGGATCGGTTGTTCCGTCAGAATCGAGTATTGGGATCAACTGACTTGGAGGAAATGATTGGAAAGATGAAAGACATTCCTCTCAAATTTCAGCCAGGCGACAGATGGGACTACAGTGCCGCGGTCGACGTAACGGGTTTAGTCGTCCAGAGATTGAGTGGTCAGTCTTTCGACGAATACCTTGAAGAGCACATCTTCGCGCCGCTAAAGATGGACGATACATTCTTTCAGATTCCAGAAGACAAGCACGACCGACTACTTCCCGTTCACAATTGGAGTCGGCAAGAAAACAAAATTGTGATGCGACCAGTGGGTGAAAACGAATATCGTAGTGTGACGATGTTTTCAGGTGGAGGTGGTTTGATTTCCACGGGAATGGACTATTTGAGGTTTGCAGAAGCTCTTCGTCGAGGTGGCGAACTCGAAGGTGGTCGAATTATTGGACGGAAAACGATTGATTACATGACGCAGAACCACCTGCCAGCTGCAGTTCCCGGTTCTGGAACCGGGGACAATCCAACGGGGGCAGCCACTCGTGCCCAACAAAGTGCTTTCGGGTTTGGTTTGGGATTTGGAATCAACATGAACCCGTTGGTGGGAAATCTGTCGTCATTCGGCGAGTACAACTGGGGTGGCGCGGCAGGCACCGTCTTTTGGGTGGACCCAGAAGAGGACCTGGTCGTTGTGGGCCTGATCCAGCTCATGGGTGGAAGCGGACTGCTTTCGTCTGACTTGAAGATTGCCGTGTTACAAGCGATAACTGATTGATCGGCAGTCCCAAATAAAGTGTAAAGTGCGGTGAACGATTGTTGACCGCACACTTGCGCATGCGACAATAGGAAATTGAGAATTGGTTAAGTCATCACATTCAGGTAAAGAGTTGACTGACGAAGAATGGAAGTTTCAGCTTCGCATTCAACTCACGGGCGAAATGGCGAGAAAAGCAAGGAATTCAGAGGAATACGAGGCATTGCAGCCACTGTATGAGCTGATCGCTCGCCACGAAGCCGAGTTAGTTTGTCAGTACGATGCGTTTGCGGGCTACTGCGAACAGGCAGAACGAACGGGTGAGCAAAACTTGCCTCTCTATAAGTGGACAAAGGCGACCATAGAGAATCCCGAAAAGGAAGCAAAGTACGTCAAAATTTTCACGATTTACGTTCAGGGTGAAGAGGTATACGATAAAACGGTCGCCGAGAAGCTGGAATCCGAGCTCAAACCAATGGTTGGCGGGCCAGTGATCGAGAAGTTGTCTAAATACGATTCCAACCCTGCCAACAATCCCCAGCCGCCCAAGAAATACCTTAACTAGTCAGAGACACCCAGCTCAGCTCGGAGGTCTAGACAGATTCATGCTCTGAAATTTGGCTGATTTCGGGAACTTTAGCCCAAGTCTAGCACTCTAATCTATCGAGTGCTAAAATATTAGTGCCTTATTCAGCTTGAGGAGGCTCAGCTTGACAACGAGTGTCATTCCAATCTCGAACCTGTCGCCAGGAGGCGACCTAACGGCCTATATCAATACGGTCAATGCATATTCCGTGCTTACGGCCGAGGAAGAAAAGGATCTTGCCCATCGGTTCTACGATGAAGGTGATCTGGATGCGGCCCGAGAGCTAATTATTAGTAACTTAAGATTCGTAGTCTATTTAGCCCGTACTTATCGAGGTTACGGCTTGCCTGAGGCCGACATTATTCAAGAGGGCAACGTTGGATTGATGAAAGCTGTGAAGCGGTTCGACCCCAACGTTGGAGTTCGACTTGTTTCGTTTGCCGTCCATTGGATTCGAGCGGAAATTCACGAATTCATCATTCGAAACTGGCGAATCGTCAAGATTGCTACCACAAAGGCTCAGCGAAAGCTCTTCTTTAAATTGCGTGAACGCAAGAAGGACTTCGGTTGGCTAACCCAAAGTGAGACTCGAGAAATCGCGAAAGACCTCGGGGTGCGTCCGCAAGATGTCACGCACATGGAAGGTCGATTGTCTTCAAACGATGTGGCATTCGACATATCCGATGACGACGATGACGAGAGTGCGAGTTGGGCTCCAGCTCAATTGATTGCCGATGATAGTCCCACTCCTTCCGAGCAGTTGGAAGAAGAAGAGTGGGAGGCCCATCGACAAGGACTGCTTTACGAAGCAATGCAGTCGCTTGACGAACGAAGCAGAGTCATTCTAAACTCGCGATGGCTCTCTCCCGACAAAGCGACGTTGCACGAACTCGCTGCACAGTTTGGTCTATCCGCCGAACGAATTAGACAGATAGAAAGTGCGGCAATGGAAAAGATTAAGGAGCAACTGGCACCTGCCTAACTTCCAAGCAGCGCTCGAAAGCATCCAGGTCTAACATTTCGAGCCCATCCGGGCTCTCACAACTACGAAGCGTCAAAATGCGACAGCTCTATGTCCGTCGTGGGTCCCGTATGACCGGCGCACAAGCCAGAGCCTACGCTTGTCTTGAAGAATATCGTCTTGATCCCGATTGCATTGATCGTCATTTCGAGTTTGTTCGACACGCTAGTGACCTCTTGGTGGAAATAGGCTTCGGCAACGGCGAAGTACTAGCGCAATTCGCGTCAACTAATCCTCTTTGGAACTGCATTGGCGTTGAAGTGTTTCGTCCAGGCATCGGCGCACTAATCCGACGATGTAAAGCAGAAGAACTCAAGAATGTTCTCATCGCTGAGACAGACGGGCTCACCTTATTGGAAGCACTGCCTGACTCTTCCATCAGCTTGATGTTTGTCTTCTTTCCCGACCCGTGGCCCAAGAAGAGGCATCACAGAAGACGTCTGGTCAATGAGGAATTTGCGGAGTTAACCAGTCGTAAATTGAGCGTTGGAAGTTCAGTCTGTCTTGCTACCGACTGGGAACACTATGCTGACCAGATCGGAATAGTCTTTGATAACCATCGTTCGTTCGATGGCGGTCCTTCAGAACGCTACGAATTGCGCCCCAAGACTCGGTTTGAACAACGCGGAGAGAAGCTTGGACACGAAATCTGGGACTTTCAGTACAAACGAGTTACCAGCAGCACTAAAGAATCTCAAGATACTTCGCAGTGACTTGATTCCTCACCCTATGGGTGGAAACCGTTCGTCGTTGACGTTGTAGCCGAATTCGACGGCTTCGAGCATTTGCAGCGGATCACGTAGATCCACCATGCCTGGGCCAACAAAGCTGAGGCCGTGTTGGTACCCAACCAGCTTTCGCAGCCGATCGGGCATCTTCGGTAATTGGTCGCGAGGAATTCCAATGAATTGATTTTCCTGCTGGCGAAGATAGGAAAGGTTGAAGTTAATGTCGATCGCTCGACGGCTTCGGTTAGACCTGTTCTCGCCACCTCCGTGCCAAAGAGCTCCTGTCCAGACCAACATGGTCCCCGCCTCCATTTCCACTTGCACGGTCTCTACATCTGGAGGTTGCCGCACCGGGGTGTCATGCCATTTGTGGGATTCTGGAACTAGCGTGGTCGCCCCGTTTTCCACGGTAAAGTCATCAATTGCAATGACGGCGTTGGCGACGAAAGGTGGGTGAGGGCGCGGAACGGGCCAGAGCCCATCGTCTTGATGCAGCCCTTGTGCTTTGGCTCCAGGCAACAGATCAAAATAAGCCACAACGGAAACTTGAACGTTCGACCCCAACATACCCTGTACGACAGCAACAAGCCGTGGGTCGCACACCAAGTCATCTACACAGCGGGTCTTTCCGAGGAGATTGTGTGCACGCACGGTTTTGCGTTCCGGCGGCATCAATTCTCGAATTGGGTGCACGTCATGCAGAAGATCAGATCCAAGTCTTGCAACCCGTTCTTTCGACAGCCACTGAGGGAATACGGCATACCCAAATTCCTCGATGTGGGCCAGCCCGTCGTCGAGTCCCGCTACGATGATTTCTCCGTCGAACACCTTTGCCGAGTCAGGCTTGCGGATCATTTTTTTGGCAGCTTCCACCATCTTGGATTAGTCTTGCATGAATCTGGAAGAAGGCATCGTAACGTATGGACTAGAAGGAGCTAGTATACGAGCCTGTCGAGTTGAAGCACGTGTAGCGAGTAGGCAAACTTCACGGATCAAGAGTGGTTGTTAGGATGCTAGTAACGCTCGATTGCACTCAGGTCGATTGAGATGCAAGGGTCGTTGTCATCGTTTGGGGTCAGTTTCACGAATCCTTTCTCGCGAAGTTGTTCAATGTCTCGCATAAACGTACGGGTCGAAACTTCGTTGTAAATCAGTTGAATGAATGGATTGGATCGGATTTCAACAAGAGGCATCCGCTTCTCAACTCTATTTCCAAAAGGATCGATCGGATTGGTTTCATCGACGAGATGCATGAGAAATCGGTACTCTCGGTTGCTGAGTACGTACCGTCTAGCACTCTTCTTAGTAGAGTGAGACCGCTTTAGCGTCTCCATGTACATCATGCGATTCTGTCTCACTTGGATAAACGAATTTATTCCTTCTAGTTCATTCTCGAAGCCTCTCAGTCCGAACTCGATGAATTCAGTGAGATCAAAAGGATGTGATCTTCTACTTCGTTGAAGTAGAGTCCTGTAATCGTCAGCATTTTGGTAAAAAAAGTTGCTGAGTCCATAGAATCCATGAATGTTGTAGCCTCCTACGAACAGCAGGTAAGCCTCAATCAGTCTCGACAATCGTCCATTTCCATCACCGAACGGATGTATGGTTACTAGAAAAAAATGTGCAAGGAATGCTCGTACGACAGAATGCCATCTCTCTCGTGTTTCTCGAGAGTACAACCAATCGAAAAACTCTCTCAAAAGGTCATGCAACCGATCGTGTGGAGCTCCAACATGGACACCACCCAAGTCTTTGCTCCCGACAACAACTGATCGCGACCGCAGTCGTCCAGAAACATTATCGGCACTGTGCTCTCCTTCAGTGATCAACTTGTGGAGATAGAGCAAATTCTCAAGCGTAAGTCCTACGTCTCGAGGAGTGCTGATCCTTGCTCGGATCCACTCCTGTGCACGCTCAGCATTTTGAACCTGTAACTGATCTGCTGAGCGAGGAACTTCAGAGTCTCGATCGGTACTTGAACGTTCCAAGAAGTCGCGTACTTGGTCTTCAGACATGAGATTTCCTTCGATTGCGGTCGTTCCGTGAATCGCTCGAATACGATTAAGTCGATTAAGTTCAGTCTTCCAAGCACTCGGAATGTAAATCCGTTCAACAGCTCGACGGTACCCCTCAATGCTGATTAGTACATCGCTAAAGCTCTTGTTTAATCTGAACTCGAATGAGAACCTGTCCCAATCCATTCATTGCCCCTATAGTTGACCTGTTATCTGACACCTTATTTGACGCTCAACTGTACATGGAATTACAGTGGTAAAACAATATTTTACATTGTAATTTGTGAGATATTTCACTCCTACTTGTCACGCTATTTTGCACCTTACTTGACGTACTAATTGGCACTATGTTTGGATCTTTCACTCATAATCCAAGACGGCTTCTTGGGAGAGCTTATGAGCTGGACGGGATTCAATCGAGTTGAATGTTTTTTTAGGGTATTTCCACTAGGGGGCGTAGCAGGTCAAGTCCGAGTGATGTCGCGACCTACGTAACACGGCTGGCATTAGTCCCCATGAATGGTGGACGCTTTGCTAAGGGCGTGATCCTGTTGTTGTGACGTGTACTTACTAGAGCCAATTCGGAGACACGGCGTTCCTAGATAAACTCTTCGATTTTGGCTATTTTGAGCTAGTTCTGTCGTGTTCACGAGCTTGGTCCAAGATTCATACTATTGGTACGGTTGAGGAGTCTTGAATGACAATATCGATTCCACCATGAAGTCGGCTTGCTCAAGGTGCTTCAGTCTTGTCTTCCATCTGAGCCTCTCTTACAGAGTGTTGGAAGAGTTCGAACCTAGGTTCAGAAGTTTGAAGATTTGCACAAGCCACGAGCAACACGACGAAGTGCGCCAGCAAGAAAATCCTTGTGAGATCGTGGTGAACGAATCAAAAAGACTTGGCTTGGCAGAATTGAACCAACTGCTCGCGCAGACACCGCTATCTAGCTTCTTTGGTTCAATCGTGTGGCGAATCAATACCTGTGTACACTATTTCTCCCTTAATTGACAACTTTTTTGACATCCTATTTTGCGTTTAATTCATATTAAAAACAATAATTTATGAAGTAAGTGGAGCGAATTTTCTGCTTGTTTGACATGTTGTTTGACGCGCTATTTGACAAACTGTTTGACACCCTCTGATTGGGAAGTCTGAGCCGAGATTTCGTTATTCCAAATTCCAGTTCCGACTGGAGCGTAGCTAGTGTTAAGCAGCTTGTATTGCCTTCAATCCTAGCCAAGTCGCCACTTGGACGGCTATCGGTGTCAGTTCTTGAAGACAGGTTTTCGTTTTTCCATAAATGCAGCAACTGCTTCGTGGTGCTCGTCGGAGACGTAGGCCTGCGCAAGTACTTGTCCTTCACGTTCATGCACCTTCTTGATATCGGTTTCCGATCCGTTCTGAGTGATTAGTTGCTTGACCCAACGCAATTGGCGTGAAGGGTTGGCGGCCATCTCGCGAGCCAGTTCGAGTGCAGTTGGAATCAGTTCGTCCGGTGCCACAACGCGGTCGGCAAGACGTTTGGCGAAAGCCTCTTCTCCCGAGTACAAGCGACCTGTCAGGCACATTTCATTCGCTGCTCCAAATCCGACTCGCTGGACTAGAAAGTGTGAACTGGCAAGTTCTGGTGTAACTCCCATTTTGACGAACAGCATGCCGAACTTTGCTTCAGTAGAGGCGATAATGACGTCCATTGGGAGGATCATTGTCGCGCCCACGCCCACGCAGGCACCGTTCACAGCGGCAATCATCGGCTTCGACGATCGGACCAGTTCGATCCAGTCACCGCCACCTCTCCGTCTTGTACTGTCCTGTGGTTTACCTTCTATACGAGCCTTGAAATTGTCTCGTATGTCCGCACCGGAACAGAATCCCCGTCCAGCACCGGTAAATACCATGGCACCAATATCCGAATCCTCGTTGCAAGCGAATATTGCGTCTTGCAATTCCGAACTCATTTCGTGAGTCCAGGCATTGAGTCGCTCGGGACGGTTGAGTGTAATAGTGGCGACTCCTTCCGATTTGTCAATCAGTATCGTCGAGTATGTGGTCACTGGGGGTTCCTGTGTGATGTGGGGCAGACATTGTATGGATTGCTACGAATTGAGCATCGTTCTCTAATTGTTGCTTTGTCCGATTTGGATACTGCCCTTCTTGTTACCGTTGTCGTTTCTCATGCAGGAATGTTGGAGCATTAGGAATCATCGCAGAAGGCGAAGTGTCCTTGTGCCAAAGGGGAGTTGTGCTAGCGTTTTTGATCAGTGTATGTCTGCCGCACCGAGAGGAACTCAAGTGAGCACACCACAGATTTTCTTAGTTGCCGCCGTGCTTCTTGGTTTCTCGATCGGTCCATCAGCCGATACTGTCGGTAGCGTTGCTGAATCGCACTCCGTTGAATCCAAAGAAGAGCATCAACGAGACGCCGATTGAGAGTATGGACGCTCAGGAGGAGTTAAACGTAGCGTCCACGAGAGTGAGCGAAGCTGTCGTTGATCTTGTAAATGCCTTGAAAGAGAGACTTAAAGATAGTCCATTAGTGGACTTCATAACCGAGGACGCGGTGACTGAGAATCAGTCGATAATTGGGAAGTACGACTCTGACGGCGATGGTGGGCTATTGAGGGAGCAGCTAGGGTCCGCCGTTGAGAAAGACTTGACTGAAAAGCAAAAGTCCCTGTCGCCTGAAGGTCTTCGAGCGGAACTAGAGATTCTCCATAGCGTAGCCGACGGAGACCGGGATGGTAGTTTTACGCTTGACGAGTTAACCGACTTCCTTATTAAAGCGGCCGAAGAACTGAACGAGTTGCACGACAAACGTTTCCGGATAAACCCAATGAACAACCTGCTTCTGACTTAAACGAGACTGAGGACGACGATCACTCTAACTAACAATTTGCTAGATCAATCTGTAAGTGTGAAGTTTCATTGAGATCCGCCGCGCTGAGCTGTTACACAATCTGCCAAACTCCCTCCCTTCAAGCTATTCGAAGATGGGGAAACCTGAAGTGGTTTGTGGCCTACAGTCGTTGCAAGCTCGAAAGCAAGTCGTGCAAGAGATCACAAGAGTAGGTCTAACACCCAAGTCGGAAATGAATTTCAGTCTTACTCTGCTTGGACTTGCCGAGCTATCGCTGGGTAGATGACTTCGCCCCAGTCGTGATCTGATTGCTCCAGCACTATTGCGACAAATCCCGGCACAAGATAGCCCAAGATGTTCGCACCGTCCTTGACTTGGTCGCGGTTAATGGACCCTTGGTACGTTGCCGATCCGTGTATGAGTTGGTTTCGCAGGGTGTAGAGTCTGTCGAAGACAATTTCAAGCAATTCGAGAGTCTTGTTTTGACGTTTACTCCCTAATGCAGCAAGGGCTTTTACTCCACTTCTTTTCAGCTGAATCTCCCAATCTGTGTCGCGCCCGGTAGTCTGAAATTCCCAGAAAAGAGAAAACACGTACTTGTTTTGTACCAGCGTTCGTATCGCGCCCGGAAATACAGTCCACAGTGCGTTGTAGATCGTATTCTCACTGTCGTACTTCAGGAGATTCCTGAAGAAGTCCATGTACTGGCTTGTGTCAGTCGGTGGATTGTTCAACGCTGGTTTAATCGAATACATCGAGTTGAACGATATCCAAAAGAAAATGAAAGCACCGTCGAAGTCTTCTTGCTCAAGCAATGCCTCACCCTTTTCTAGCCAACTCAATGCTCGTCGGAGTCTAATGGCATTTCGGTCCGAGAGCATGGACCTCTTCAATTCGTAGTCGCTCGCTAGTTGGGACGCGGATTGGATTGAAAGAGAATCGAATTCACTCATTGATTCCAACGCCTGTAGTACTCAAGAATTCAGAAACCACCCCATTTAGTTGCTGAAATCCTTTGGGTGTGAGCTGAAGTCGGTTAGGTTGCATGAGATCCCATGACCGTAGCCTTTCGACGGTCGCTCGGATTGTACAGAACGGTAGTCCTGTCTGTTTGTGAAACAAGTCCTCCTCGACTCCGTCGCACAAGCGAAGCGCATTCATCATGAATTCCACTGGAATGTCTTCATTCGTGACCATGGTGCTCGAACCCTTTGTTCCCTGCATGTATGACTTTGGCATACGTGCTTTGGATGTTCTGAGAATTCCATCCCCAGTCGAAAGCTTGCCGTGGGCACCAGCGCCAACTCCAAAATAATCCCCGAACAACCAATAGTTGAGGTTGTGTTCACATGTCAAGTCGTTGCGGGCGTAGGCTGAGACTTCATAGCGCTCGAAACCGTTGTCAGCCAACAATCGTACGCCCTCTTCCTCCATCTCTGCTCGGTAGTCTGTCGAAGCCAGTTTCGGAGGGGACTTTGCAAACACCGTATTGGGTTCTATGGTGAGTTCGTACCAGGAAATGTGCTGCGGTCCAAGCGCAATGGCCGTCTGTAGGTCCTCCATTGCTTGATCGATGGTTTGATTGGGCAAGCCATACATCAAATCGACATTTACCGAATCAAGTCCAGCTGTCAAGGCCTTTTCGATCGCTCGACTTGCTTCCAACGGTCCATGTATGCGCCCAAGCGCTTTGAGATGATCTAGATGGAAGGACTGTGCACCGAGCGACACACGGGTGATGCCTGCATTCCTGTAGTGTCGAAAGTCCACATGCTCTGTCGTGCCTGGATTGGCCTCCATGGTCACTTCTCTTAATTGAGCTTGTCTGAGCGTCGCTAGGATGCGATAAAACGAATCGGGCGAAAAGAGGCTGGGTGTGCCACCACCGAAATAAACGGTGTTGATCTGGAGAGGATGGTTCTCAAGTTCGTTCTTCAGATCGGCTATTACGCGATCTACGTATTTGGACTCTTCGAAATCGTTCCGGATCTCGTGAGAATTGAAATCACAATAGGGACATTTGCGCACACACCAGGGAATGTGAACATAGAGCCCGGCCACTTAATTGCCTAGCCGTGTCTTTAGACGTTCAACAAATTCTTGGGAAGCTCGTGCGCGGTGGCTCTGTTTGTTCTTGGTTGCGGGTTCCAATTCAGCCGCGGTAAGCGACATGCCATCGGGTTTGAAGAGAGGATCGTAGCCAAATCCATTTGAACCTCTGGAGGATCGGACGATCTGGCCGTGCCAAGTTCCGATTGAAATCTCAGGCATAGGATCGTTGACACTATCGATGTAGACAAGCACTGCACAGAAATACGCTCTAGCATCTCTCTCGGAATCGTTTTTCTCATACAGCCGATGCAGAAGAAGATGGTTGTTTAGGTTTGCATCGGCATGATCGCCTGCGTACCGAGCGGACCGAATACCTGGATCTCCATTCAAGCTGGGAACAACCAATCCTGAGTCATCGGCAATTGACGGAAGTCCTGTGTGTGCAGATGCGTGACGCGCTTTGATCAGCGAGTTTTCAACAAACGTGCTTCCGGTTTCTTCGACTGACTGAATGTTCCAATGAGATTGAGAAACCAAATCGAGGGAAAGTGGCTTGAGCAGCTCACGTAGCTCGCGAAGCTTATGCGGATTGTTGCTCGCGAGAACAACTTTCTTTTGCGCGTTCAATTTTCCACTCGAGTCCGGACTCGTGGTAATAGGAAAGTGCTACTTTTCCACGGGGTCCTCTAGGTTCGAGTAGACCTTCTGTTCAAACTTGAGACTTTCTTTGCCGTCCGGGAGCTTTACCTCTACTTCGAACTTCAGATTCTCACCGTCTGTGAACTTGAAACTGGAAAGAGAATAAACGGCATCGGATTCCTTGATGGTCTTGAACTTGAGCTTGATCGTCTGTCCCATGAGATTCTTGAACTCGCCCGTGACTTCGGCCTCGTAGGGCTTCCCTTCAGAATCTACAACCGTGATGTTGCACAGCGCGCGGTTCTTGCCGCGTACGATCTTGTGTCTCTCCGCAGTTTCCTTTGGAATGAGAGTCGAAGGTATGACGCTGTAGTGAACGGTGTAGTCACCCAATTCAACTGATTGATCACCGAACGCCGCAATTCCCAGCATCAGCGCGATCGCGTAGAAAACTTGCTTCACTTGCCTCTCCCCAAGACGTAGAAACCCGTAGTTCCAAAGAGGTTGGACAGAGCGCTCTTTGAGGTCACCTTGCGATACTTCGGATCGATCACGCTCCGTTCTACAACCTCCAGTTTTTCCAACTGGCACATTTCGTCGAAGTCCCTAAACGTGCACAGATGAATGTTGGGCGTGTTGTACCAAGCGTGGGGAAGATGTTCCGCCACGGGCATTCGACCTCGGAACAACAGTTGAAAGCGACATCGCCAATGCCCAAAGTTTGGAAAAGACACAATGCATCGATTTGCAATTCGCAGGAGTTCCCTTAGCAAGGTTCTCGGGGATTCGAGTGCTTGAAGAGTCTCCGTCATAACGACGATGTCGAAACTGTCGTCCGGAAACCGATCCAATCCCGAATTCAGGTCATGTTCAATGACGTTGACCCCACGTTGGATGCAACTCTCGATCGCGTCCTGATCGCGCTCGACTCCATATCCTCTTATGCTCTTGGATTCCTGAAGATACTCGAGGAGCTTTCCGTCGCCGCATCCTAGATCGAGCACCCGAGCATTGTCTTCAACAAAGTCGGCGACGTGTTTTAGGTCAATTCTCATGCGTCCAATTCGTCCGCGACACTTGCCAGGTATGTTTTAAGCACGGTGAAGTAACGAGGTATATCCATGAGGAACGAGTCGTGTCCCATATTGCTCACGATGTTTGCGCTGACTGTGGATTTTCCAGCCGCGACAAGAGCATCAACAATTTCGTTGGACCGTTCAGGGGAAAAACGCCAATCGCTCGAAAAGGAGATCACCAGAAATTTCGCCGTTGCAGGTTGGAGAGTGTCCACTAGATTATCGTTGTGTTCAATCGCGGGATCAAAGTAGTCCAAAGCTCGCGTGACTAATACATAGGTGTTGGGGTCGAACGTCTGTGCGAAACGGGATCCTTGGTAGTGCAAATAGCTTTCAACTTGGAACTGGACATCGCGTCCCTGTTCAATGTCTCCGGACTTTACTTCACGCCCAAATTTCGTCCCCATTGAGTCGTCCGATAGATAAGTGACGTGTCCAATCATGCGGGCGAGCCCAAGACCGGGTAGTGCTTCGTCTGATGAACCATCGACCGAGTCCATTTTGATTGCCAGGCGGGCGATTTCGTTGAACGCGATATTTTGCGCCGAGAGTTTGGGAGCGCAAGCGATGAGTACGGCGTGCCCAATTCGATCAGGATAGTCGATAGCCCACTGTAGGGCTTGCATTCCTCCGAGGCTGCCTCCGATAACGGCCGCAAATCGTTCGATGTTCAAAGCGTCTGCCAACATTGCTTGAGTCTTGACCCAATCCTTGACGGTGACGGTCGGGAAATCCTCTCCATACGGTTCTCCTGTTTTGGGATTTACGGACCGCGGACCGGTCGACCCGTGACAGCCACCGAGATTGTTGAGCGAGACGACATGAAATCTGTTTGTGTCGATGGGTTTGCCCGGTCCGATGCAGTTGTCCCACCATCCTGGACGGGTTTCGGTTTCGCTATGAAATCCCGCTGCGTGATGGTGTCCGGACAGCGCGTGGCAAATCAGCACTGCATTGGTACGATCCTGATTGAGATCACCGTAGGTCTCGTAGATCAGTTCAAGGCGCGGCAGGACCTCGCCGCACTGAAGAGTTACACCTTGATCAAGTTCTAGGAGTTTTGGCTCTACGATACCGACAGAACCGTGAGTGTCGGGCACGGGTGCATTCATCTTCACCGCACATTATGTTGCGAGTTGCGGCACGTATTTAAGCAACGGGACTATATAGGAATTTCCCATAAGCAGGACGAGCATTCCAAGCATTGGTGAAAAGTCGAATCCAGCCATGGGCGGAAGCATCTTTCGCAGGGGTGCCAAGAATGGATCGGCAAGTTGCTTCGCTACTTCAGCCAGCGGCGAGTACACGGTTGGAGCAACCCAACTCATAATCACCGAAGCAAGAATCGCCACAAGGTATACCCAAATAGCTATTTGAACCGCTGAAACGGCTCCGTTCCACACATATGCCCAGAGAGGAAACACGTCTACTACCCCGGCGTGCAAGACTCGAATGTAGACACTGGCAGTTTCGAGAACCAGCGTTGCCAGCAAAGAAGCCAGGTCCAATCGCCGCGAAACAGGCAGCAGCTTTCGAACGGGATTCAACACGGGATCCGTAATGCGCATGATCGAGTTTACGATTGGGCTGTAGAAGTTGGCTCCCGCTAGGTGCAAGAGAAAGCGTAAGAGGCAGAAAAGTGCAAAGACACTTACTGCAAAATCGACAATGAAAAGCAATGGTCCGCCCACGGTGATTACAAACTAGAGGTTAATTCAGCCGATCGTGCAAAAGCGGCTCTGACTGCATCCATGATGGAATCTCGCACGCGGTTTGCGTCCAAGACCGAAAGTGCACGCTCGGTTGTCCCTCCGGGAGAGGCGACTTGATTTCGAAGAGTTGCAGGATCATCTTTGGAGTTCACGGCAATGCGCGCCGCTCCCAGAGCGGTGCGAGTTGCGAACTGCTGGGCATTTGTCTCATCCATACCAAGCTCCTTTGCAGCGTGAATGATGGCGTCCATCAAGTAAAAAAAGTATGCAAGTCCCGTGCCTGATACTGCTGTGACGATATCTATTTGGCTGTCCTCGGACATCCACACAGCTTCTCCAAGTGAATCAAACACACTTTGGACGATCATTTTTTGAGTATCGGTCACGTGGCAATTTGCGTACATGCCTGTTACACCTTCGTTCAATGAAACTGCCAAGTTCGGCATGCAATGAACGATGGGTGTGGATTCGGGCAACCATGTCTCAAGGTTTGACAAAGGGACACCGGCGGCGATCGAAATAACCAATCGATTTTTGATTGTGTTTGCGTGAGCTGTGACAACGGTCTTAATTATTTGGGGTTTTACAGCGAGTATGACGATATTGGATGCGGAGATTGCCTCTTTGTTGCTAGTCGTCGTGTGCACATTCTGGCTTGTGTAGCCGGCAAGCTGTTCCTGGATGGGGTCGGAGACAACTATTGAGGCATCGAGTTGTTGATTGTCCGCGATGCCGACAGCAAGCGCACGTCCCATGTGTCCGCTACCTAGAACGGCGATTCGATGGCTCATGCTCGAGGACCAAATAATGCGGTGCCCAAACGTACCAATGTTGCGCCTTCTTCGATGGCGATCTCGTAGTCGTTTGTCATTCCCATCGACAACGTGTCCCAATGCTCGGACTCAGACGGTCTCACTTCTTGAAATAGCTGGTAAAGAGTACTAAATGCCGTTCTCGATTCTTCTGGATTGGAACGCGCTCTGGGAATCGACATGAGACCTCTGAGCCGTAGTAGGGGAAGTTCCTGCAAGTTGGTGACCAAGTCCGCTACATCTCCAAGACACACTCCGGATTTTTGGGGTTCGTCGTCCACATTCACTTGGACACAGACGTTAAGAGGTTCGTTGGATCTCGCGTCGTTCAATCGATGTGCGATTCTGGCACGATCGATGGAATGAACCCAGTCGAAATGTTGAGCGATCATGTTTGTCTTGTTTGATTGAACGGTTCCCACGAAGTGCCACGTCAGTCCGAGGGACTTAAGCGCATGAATTTTGGGCAATGCGTCGGCCACATAGTTCTCACCAAAGTCCAATTGGCCGGCTTGCGCCAATGTTCGTACTTCTTCATTCGTTCGGGTTTTGCTTACGGCAAGTAGTCCAATAGCCCCAGGACTGCGCCCAAACCGTATCGCTGTAGATTGAATTGAGTCTAACACCGACAGATATCGATCCTTTATGCGGGAAGGCTCAACTGTAAACTCAGTCAAGAGTCGCGACCGCCTCGATCCTTGTCTACACAAAGCTCGTGAAGCCAGCTTTCTCCGATTGCACACGCCGCGATAGCGTGATCGGAATGGGCATTGCTTGTTCGAGACTTGGACTCGATCGTCGTCAAGCGTTCATCAACGAAATGTACTGGCAGTGAAAATCGTCGTTCCAAGAACTTGCCAAACTTTCGAGACGCCTTGGACATAGGAGACTCCGAATCGTCCATGTTGAGAGGAAGACCAACGATCAGTTGTGTTGGTTTCCACGTGTTCAGCAATAAGTCCAACTGTTCGATACTAGGTCTGCCCTTTTTGGCTTTGATCGTTGTTGTTGGTTGAACCGAGCTTGTAGTCAATTCGATCGTTGCGACACCGATATGTGACATCCCAAAATCGAACGACATGGCACCCATATAGTTTCGGCTTCCTAAGCGGAGCCGCTTTGCGGTGATAACTTGCTAAAGTCGACTCCGACGGAGGAAGAGACCTTCGATACTCGCGTTTCGTAAGGTTCGTCGAATAGCGTCCGATGGTCTGCAAGACACGTCATCCAAGCGTTCTCGCCCAGTTCGTTGTCCAACTGTTTCGGACCCCATCCCGCATATCCAAGAACGAACAAGTAGTTTTTCGGTCCCTTTCCTTCGGCGATGGCCTTAATGGTCTTGTAAATTCCCTCACCGGAAGAGTCTGTAATAAGCGCGATTCCATCGGTAACTTGAAGCGAGTTGTCCGTTTCGAAATCGTCAGAATGAATAATTGATGGATGCGATGGATTCACGGGGCCCCCTTCCAAGATGGGGACTTTCTCCCCTTGAGTGGGGTCTAGCTTTGCTTCTTTCATGATCTCGGCTAGCTTGAGCGGAAGGGGCCGATTTATCACGAACCCCATAGCACCGTCGTCTCCGTGACGCACCATGTAGGTCAGTGTGTCCTCGAAGTAGGAATTAATCTGGCTGGGCAACGCCAGAAGAAAGTGGTTGATTAGAGTCGAGCTTTCCATGTGCTAATCATAGTCTCCCCGTCCGAGCAATTCGAGGCAGACTCTGCAATTGGCGATCGAAATTAGGTCTAGAGTCTCAATCATTAGTGTTGTTCCCATCTTTCGACTAGTGTGTTTCATTGAATTGAATCACCCAATTTGAGAAGCCATGCTTTTGCTCCGATCATGTCCGCGAGGATTGAAACTAATCTACAAATCTGCTTTGGGGTGGATCCAGGGCGAAAATGGCGTGACTCAACAACGAAGTGGTGCTGTAGCTTTGAATAGTAATCAAGATTCATTCTGAGAGGAAGTCCATGGCTTCTCGTGCACTACCGATCGCACATAACGTAGAGGGTGAATTCAGTCCGGCGGATTGAAAATCAACTTGGCCTAACAGACTTCTCTTATCTCGCTGAGCTGGTTCTAATCTACAGTGTACAAGCGATGTCGTCCAGACCTATCTTCTGGGTACGATCAGATGCGTCTTGCAAGTTGCACAGACAGTTCCTAGCTTGCTCGTTTTCTTTAACGTCGTCGTCGGCAGTCAAGACTGTAGATGACATTTGGTACGTCCTTACTCTCGTTTCAGTCGGTCTATTCTGAAGAACGGAGTTGATGCCTTCGGTGCTTTGGTGGTGTGGAGAATCCATTTACCGTAGTAGTACCAGTTTTGTGCCAATACTGAATTCAAGCTTGTTGCGCCAATCTGTGTTAGGTCAGCAGCGACTGAGCATTCTGAGAGAGAACTTTTTACACTGGCGTCTATGTCCGTCCACAAGGCCTATGCATTGGAAGTAGCGACTGTCGAATGTGCAAATCTGCGAACTATATATTTGGATATTAGCGAGATAGTTATTGACAATTTGCCGTATAATTCACTAGTTGTCGCAGCTTGAGCGTTTTGTTGTGCAGTCAACGGGTCAACGTCAATCGTATTACTCTCGATTTGTGACACCCAATCTTGTTCGTAAGCTGGATTGGTCGCCGGTTGTACTTCTATCGGGTCCAAGACAGAGCGGAAAGACAACCCTTTGTAAAGCTATTCAGCAAGACCTCTCTTTCGGAGGCACGCGTTACGAGTATCTTACGTTCGATAACCAATCGACGTGGGAATATGCGACTGACGATCCCATCGGATTCGTCGATCAGCTTCCGACTTATGTGATATTGGATGAAGTACAACTCGTCCCCGGCATTTTTAGAGCATTGAAGACGAAAGTAGACGAAAACCGAAGTGCGGGTCGCTTTCTACTTACAGGATCCGCCCAGCTGTCGCTCTCCACGGGTCTTGCTGATGCTCTTGTCGGTCGAATGAGCCTCGAGACTTTGTACCCCTTGGCACAAATTGAACTAAACGTGCCGTCGGCTTCAGGCGAACATGCCTATGTTGGTCTGTTTGATTCCGAGGATCTTGAGCGCAACGCTCAAGCACCATTGTTCATTCAAGATCTATTGGAGGGCCATGTCTCCACCGAGTTTCTTCCGCGACCTCGATTGGAAAGAGACCTTGCTCAGCGATTAGTCGAAGGCGGCTATCCGGTAGCGCGAACGCTTGACGTTCGAGCCCGACGAAATTGGCACCACGACTATATTCGTACCATTGCACAACGAGATATCCAACAGTTGTCCTCAGTACGACGCATTGACATCATACCGGAACTTGCTCGTGTTGCAGCCTCCCAGACATCTCAACTATTCAATCTCAGTGCAATGGGGCAGACTCTGGAACTCAGCCGAAACACGATCAACGAATATGTTTCCATCCTACAGTCACTTTATATCCTTCAATACGTTCCATCCTGGTCAAACAACCGACTAAGTCGTACTGTGAAAGCTCCGAAACTCCAATTTGTGGATACCGGACTTGCATGTTCGCTTCTCAATCTGGACGTGGAGTCGTTGTGGAAAGATCGTGTGCTTTTTGGTCGGTTCGTAGAAACATTCGTGCTCCAGGAAGTCGTCAAGCAACTGTCGTGGTACGAGGGTGCGACCTCCCTCTTTCACTATCGCGACCGCGACCGCAACGAAGTGGACATTGTTATCGAAAAGGCCGGACATGGGATCGTTGCTATCGAGGTAAAGACTAGAGCAACTGTGCGAAGTTCCGACTTTAGAGTCCTGAGGAAACTCAAGCAGAGCTCGGAAAAGTTTATTGCAGGTGTCGTCTTGTACGACGGAGAGAGAACTCGTTCGATCGATGACGATCTCTACGCTGTTCCATTATCCAAGCTCTGGGATATGTGAATAGGTGCGAATTTACACTCCCGAACGGACCACCGCTCAAGACCACCGCAACTAGACGACTTGCTGTAAGTAATCTCTATGCTTCTCCGCCGACAATAAACGGCAACTCCTCCACAGCATTGACCGTACAGTCAAACCTTCTCTCATAGTCTTCGACTAGGTGTTTCATCAACCCTATACCGTGCCTCAAGTCGCACAGGCTCAACGCATGTAACTGACCGGCATTGGAATTCAGTGGATTACGAATTTGAATCGCGATGACCCAATTGATGTCCTGTGGTGGCCAACCCTCCTTCTCGAGTTCTTCAGAAATGTTTTTTGTGATTCGTTTCAATTCCGGTGATGCAACGATATTGCCTGCCATTCTGAGCACCGATCTAATCTTTCAATGCGATTCTAATTTTAACTAATTCACAGAAGATATCAAGATTTCGTGTAGATTTTCGTTCCAATTGTCGGCATTTAGGCAGATTGACGACTAATTCTCTAGTAGTATGCGGAAGAAGTCGCGACGGCTTAACGATTCTGATCCAATCTGAAATGAATTATATCACTATTAAAGAGTACGGAATCTGAAGACTTTAGGTATTTCGTATCTATGTGCACGAATTGGATGGCACACCCAGTCCAACACCTCGACAATCTATAATTGTGCTCTGTCAGTTAACTCGAAAAACCTAAGACATGACGATGCAAATCGGTACGGCATCCTCCCACCCAAATCTAGAGAGTTCTCTCGAAGACGTAGAGTCCTGTGTACAAGATCACAACAAGATTTTGGAACTATTGGCTCAGGTGGTCTTGAGCGGACCTGAGTTAGAGGTTTCGGAAGAACTCAAAGAAGAACTAGCAGCACTAGCTCGTAGATCCAGCGCGACAATAGCAAGAATCCGACGCTCCTCCAACAGGTAGTAATCGCGTCAGGTTTAGTGCATTTTCGATTGCTTCGACAGAGCAACCAAGCTCCCCAAAAACACTCGGATCGACCATTAGCTGACGCGCTAGGTGACTTCCTTGTAACGCAAGCGCCACATCGCCAACAAAAAGAATATTAGGGCCAGATCAAAGGCGTAGAGGGTCAACATTGTCACATCGCCCCAACCATAGAGAGGCGTTGTGCTAATGAGATGAATCCAGACGTTGTAGAGATTGTAGCTGGGAAGAGCGTAGGAAATGTAGAAAAAGGGTCCCTCCGTCACAAAGAACTCGAACACCCACCCTAGATCACTAAAAAATGCTAGGACGGCTGCAATGGACGGATGCATTATTGTCGATAGCACCAGAGCCAAAGTACCCATAATGAGAAACTGGCAAAAGGTCATCCATGGGGCGTAGCGCGTCGCAGGTAAAGCATCTAGATCAAACACGAGAATGTACACTGCCATGAGGCCTCCCATGGCTAGTGAATAGCCAAGTAACACAGCGACCGCTCCGATATATTTGCCGAGCAGGAATTGCCAGCGCGAAACCGGTCGAGCAAGGATCATCGCGATGGAACCCTGACTGATTTCAGTATGAATGGCACTTGCTCCAACGTAGATGGCCACCAGACACCCACAGAAAGAAGTAATCGCATAGAAAACAACAAGAACAGCGATCAGCTGTTGCGATTCCTCAAGAAGTCGGGATACCGATGCGAAGACCATGAAGAAAATCAAAGTGATGAGCAATACGACGATCACCAGCGCAATTAGTAGCCTGCGATGCAATAGTGCTCGTAGGTAATCTAGCGCTACGACCAGTACATTGTTCACGTTTATGCCTCTTCCCCATCGATGGTTTTGAAGAAAAGCTCTTCTAGCGAATCGTCGTTCGCCTCGTCCCAAGTGCGAAGATCTTCAACTCCTTTCAATATGCCTCGCTGCAGAATTGCAACACGATCGCACACTGCTCCGAGTTCCGAAAGAATGTGTGAGGATATGAACACTGTCTTGCCTTTTTTCTTCAAGTCAAGAACCAATTCGCGAAACTCGCGGCGACCTACCGGGTCCATGTTTGAAGTTGGCTCATCAAGAACGAGAAGATCTGGATCGTGCAACAGTGCTTGCGCCAGGCCTAAACGCTGCTTCATTCCCTTGGAGTACTTTCTTATCCTGCGTTTGGGAACATCGTCAAGACCAACGTACTCGAGCAACTCCTCGACTCGTTGAGATAAATGGCGAGGCGTTAGTCCCGAAAGCTGACCGTAGTACTTCAGTAGGCTCGGACCGGTGTGATACATGTGCAAGTTGATGCTTTCAGGCACATAGCCCAGGCGTCGTCGGTGTCTTGTACCTGTAACGGGTTCGCCAAAGAGCTGGGCGGTTCCGCCGCTCGGACGAATGAAATTCAGTAGCAAATGTATCGTTGTGGATTTTCCCGATCCGTTTGGACCGATGAGGCCAAACACTTCGGATTCTCGGACCTCAAGGTCGAGGTCTGTGAGCGCGACCGTTCGACCGCCGTATGTCTTTGACAGTTTCCGGGTAAGGATTACGCTCAATTGACGCGCTCTCGACCTATGAGGACGCTGCCGTCGGTACTTCTTGGAGCAACTTCTCCAGAAGAGCACCCAACTTATTGGCTTGGGCTTTGGCCTGTGCCGAAGAAACTGCACCGCCCACTTTGGAGAATTGTAGGTGTCCGCTCTTGTCGACAATGAATAATTGAGGAATACCTCCTACTCCGAAAGCATCCTTGATATCGTCGAATGGATCCATCACAACATCGAAGCTATAACCTTCACGATCTATGAACTCCTGGACGGTTTCTGCATCTTCCCCCACGTTGACTGCCAAGACTTTCACGCCACGTCCACCAAATTCCTCGTGCATCTCCTGCAAGGCGGGCATGCCCTTTACACAGGGCGTACACCAGGTGGCCCAGAAATCAAGCACGACGACCTGCTGATCGCGAAAGTCGGACAAGGCTATTGATCCGCCATGGAGGGTGCTGCTTTTGAAATCCGGAATCTGATCACCTATCTCGAACTTGCTGTAACCCCCTGACATACCGTCAAGTCCCAATCCAAGTCCTGCTACGGGTGCCAGCTTTGCTTTGACCTCATAGTGAATCCATACGGTTGCGATCGCGAGAATTGCTCCGGCGATCACCAATCCAATGCTTCGTGCATCCAATTTCATTGATGTTTTCCTAGCTTAGCGCTGATCGAGATGGAGAATTGGTCGTTTTCGGACGAATTCAGGCGCCGAGACTCCCAATCCCGCTCATTAAACAATTACTCGTGCATTCTAAACGAAAGCTTGTACTCAAGCACTCTGAACAGACTAGTTAGCCTTACGATACTGTCTGATAGTGGTTTCCAAGAATCGACTTAACGTTGCCGGATCAAAGGCTACACTGCAAACGTCGCTACTCCGTCCCTTCGTTTTAAGCTCAGCATCGCCAAGACACATGCCTCGGGTTCTTCAAGCTGAAGGAAATGCGTTGTGTCCGGTAAAAAGTCATAGTCGAGTGCAAGAATTTCGTTCATTGCAACCGTGGGCATGTATGAGTGTGGCATGACCGGATCGCTGCCGATCACCTTTACCGGGCACGAGAGCGCGTCTACGTTCACCGACGAGGCAAAGCGATATCCCTGCTCGGCAATCCGTGCTTCGTATTCGGGAAGACACCGCAGAATATAACTAGCGTTGTCGTCCGCAAGACGAGTCGTGGTTTGTGCTATCAATTCAACGACTCCGGGTCGCAATCGGTCAAATGCAGGTGCTTTTCGCAGGCGATCTGCAAGAAACTCTCGTGATTCGAAGGATGCTCGTCGTCGACGTGCGGCATTTACCATGCTCTGCATCGTCTTCATGAGACGTTCCTTCTGAATCGGATCGCAACCTTGAGGACAGACAAAGGGATCGAATAAGACCAACCCCTCGAACGAACTTTCTCTGGTGCTCGCCTCAATCATCGCCACTTGTGCAGACATTGAGTGAAATACACCAATGACGGGTTTCGGTCCAAAGTAGCTTTCGATTTCGCGCGCCACTTGCGTGATATCGCGCACAAATGTTGGAATCGAATGCGAGTCCAGCGGTCCGACGTCGTTCCAACCGTGATTGCGAAAATCGAATACCACGATGTCGAACCGATTCATGAGCAACGACCAGAACGGGTAGTAGGTGTCTGCTGCAAAACCGTTGGCATGGCTGAGCACTATACGGATCCCGTCGGGATTGCCGTGGCGACGGAGTAGTATGGAAGCGCCATCCTCCATGTGTGCCTCGCGGGTCGTCAGCGGCTCGGGTACGGTCCAGCGATCGTTTTTCGTTGCTTCGTCTTCTGCCTCGCTCATGCCTCGGACAAGGCTTCACGGCCGAGTTGACTGACAAGATCAAGTGTCTCTCGTACGTCTTCCCAGGTTGTCGTGTGGTTCAGGATGCACAGACGTAGTGAGAATACTCCCTTTAAAGACGTAGATGAAAAGAAAGTCAACTCGTCCCAGAACACACGTACCAGGACCTCTCTATTGACTTTCTCCAGACTAGCTTCATCGCATTCTTCAGACTCTGGGTTGACTCGAAAGCACAAGACTCCCAGCACTACAGGCGTCATCAATTCCAGTACGGAGCTGTCTCGCACATACTGCCCCGCTCGTCGCGCCAGGTCCAGTCCGTTCTGAACAGCCGAGCGAAATTTGGCCATCCCGAAGGTCTGCACAGACATCCAGATCTTGAGTGCGCGCGCTGCTCGGCTGAGTTGCTGACCCCGATCCGCAAAGTTAGGGTGGTTGGCACCCCACACAGTGTCCTGTAGAACATCATGATCGATGGCATAAACGTTTTCGAGATGCTGCCCATTTTTCAACATGAGTGCTCCAGCCTCATAGGGCTGAAAGAACCACTTGTGTGCGTCTAGCCCGACAGAGTCCGCGTCTTGGATCCCCTCGAGGAGTTTTTTTCCGTCTTCGGTCACCAAGGAAAATCCGCCGTAGGCGGCGTCCACATGTAACCACACATTCTCTGAAGAGCAGAAATCGCACAATTCTTGCAGCGGATCAATCGATCCTGTGCTGGAAGTGCCTGCATTGGCGCAGATGGCCATGGGATGCAGACCGCTTGTTCGGTCTTCTGCAATTTGTGCACGCAACAGATCCATGTCCAAACGAAAATCATTGTCAGTTGGGACTAATCGGATGTGCTCACGTCGAACTCCGGCGATCAGTGCAGCCTTTTTCATTGCACTGTGGCTTTGGTCGCTCATATAGACAGTAGGTCGGATTGGATGTCCAGACGCCTCCCGTGCAGCAACCAGTGCTTCGACACTGCCTGTTGAACCTCCGCTTGTCAACAGACCGCCGGCGGTCTCCGGATAACCAATCCAGTCACGAATCCAGTCGACGACTACGAGTTCCAGTTGGCTCGTTCCACTCGACACGAGCCATGTGCACGAATTGATGTTAAAGCCTGAGGCGAGGAAGTCTGCGAGTATCCCCGGCCAGGTTGGAGAGGAAGGTACAAATCCGAAAAATCTGGGGTGATCAAGACGAGCCGCGTTCGGTAGTACGTCATTGAGAACCAGCTCTAAGACCGATTCCGCGGGCTGCCCGTTCTCAGGTGGTGGACCGCCGAGGCGTTCTTCGAGCACTTGGCGAAACTCTCCGTCCCAAGCGTTCTCGCCATCTAGTCCGGAAATTCGCTCAATTAGAGCGTCGGTAGCTCTCGAAGCCAATTGCCGCATCTCTTGCGGCGACATTTCCAGACCGCCTTGTTTGTCGTCCTGCATCTGCCCTATGCCCAACCCTAGTCCACTTGTCTATCGTACGCACATTGCAGGTCACAATGTACCAAGTCGCCGCTCCTGAGAGAAATCTGTCTATGGTGCCACTGCATTCGTTTCGGTCTTCCAGAGTCTTGCCGACCCCCAGTCTAAAGAATTGTAGACCCAATAACGCGCAGGTGTGCACTTGGCACTGACATTGCTACTGCTTTGTAGATGCTGCTGCTACCGTGCCTAATATCAGTATTCGATTTCGCTTTTGTCAGGCGTCTCGCCTGGCAATCGATACACCGAATTCGAGTCGGGTTGTGCTAGTCCTAACGGTCTTGGAGCTTCGATAAAGTAGGGGATCCGACCCAAAGTCTTGAGGAATGCCTCAAGCGATTCAATCTCCTCATCAGACAAGTCGAGCGGCTTAATTAGTGGCGACAAAGGTGGAGAACGCTCCCTTACTCTGCTGTTGAAGGTCACACCATGGTTGTACATGTTTAGTACACCGGTGAAGTTTGTGAAGAGACCGTTATGCATCCAAGGACCCGTGAATTCCAAGTCGCGGAGGCTTGGAGTTCGGAATTTCGAGATGTCCTCTTCCTCACCTGTCGCCTCGTATCGACCTCGATCTTCAAACCTTCTTCCGTAATAGCTCAAACCGGTGTGGTGGAACTCTCCGTCCGAGAAAAGAGGACCGTGGTGGCAATTCATGCACCGTGCCTTCGTGCGAAAAAGATGTAAGCCCTCAATTTCCTGATCGGTCAGCCTTTGGAGATCACCGTTTACAAAATGATCGAAGTCACTGGGGCTCGAGCGAATTGATCGTACGAATGACGCGATTGCGATCGCTATTCTCTCTTCGTTAATGGTTTTGTCGTCAAACGCTTCTTCGAACTTGACTTGATACTCAGGAATGTCACGGATACGCTGCAACACATCATCGATGTCAGCGTCCATTTCTATCTCGCTTTGGAGAGGGATCAAGATCAGATCGAGCAATCCGTTGGCGCGCCCATCCCAGAATAATTCATCAAAACGGGCTGCGTTAAGTAGAGTCATTGCATTACGTTTGCCTCTGACTCGATCGTGACCGAAGGAAACACGCCGACCGTCTCCCCAGCCGAGATTGGGATCGTGGCAACTGCCGCAGGCGATTTGCTGCGAACTCGAGAGGCGAGGGTCAAAGAAGAGAAACTTGCCCAATTCCTCAGTTTGTTGTGTATGCCATTCAACTTCTGGCAATGATGGCAGCAGACCAATCTCATTTGCATCAACCGATTCATCGACTTCGAAGGGAGGCCACTCGGCAATCGGTTGACGGTACTTGGAAATCAGTTCTTTGTCGGCCACGGCGAAGTGACTTATCCCGATAAGCAAGCCAACAATTACGATTAGACCGCTAATTCGGCGACGAGCCGGGGAACATCTCCAGAACCTTCGATTATTCATTGTGGAACACAAACTAGGTTGATCATTGCGAGACGTGGTTCTTCGATTCATGAACCAATCTCTCGGTCTTGAAGCCTTCGAGGATAATCCGCTGAGGTGTCTAGGCAAAAGGCATCAGTCCGCTCGGACAAAGAACCCCCCCAGTTTCTGAACACATTCCCAACCTCTGGGACCCGTAGAACAAGAAGCAGCTGAAGATTCGTTCCAATTCTTGAAAGCCGGAGCGCTTGACCCTTGCACCGTTCTTTTCGGTGTGTCTCTAGGCATAGTGCATTCTACGGTCTGGAATGTTCTCTTTAGGCTGTGTCTTTCGCCAAGCCTTGAAAATTGTATAGCGGATCAGCTATATTACAGACATGAATTGAACAGTCGAGACACTTTCCACGGTCGATTCCGAAATAGCAAACTACCTTCTGCGCTACGTGCCAAGTTGCTAAGGCTTCTTAAGACGGTGCAAAACGATGGGCTTGAGAGTATTCCAGTACCACATGTCAAGCATCTTGAAGGTAAGCTCTGAGAGCCGCGAGTCCGATCCAAAGGTGTAATCGCTCGTGGAATCTAAGTTACTGCATCAGAACGACGGGTAGTGTTGCAGGTTTTCATAAAGAAATCGCGCAAGACACCACGACAAGCATTCGCGACCGCCAGTAGACGAATGGATCAGGTGAAGGCATGACGACGTTAAAAGACTTGAAAGGACAATTGATGAGGGATCCCGAGTTTCGAAGGGAGTATGAACGGGCCGACGAGGAGTTTACGCTAATCGAGGCATTGATTCGTGCTCGAACTGCTGCGAATCTGACACAGACAGAACTAGCAGAACGTCTCGGCACTTCCCAGTCTGCTGTCGCACGAATGGAAGGAGGCGGCGTGTCACCGTCAGTGGCAACGCTTCGGCGATACGCGAAAGCTACCGGAACGCGGTTGAAGATTGAATTTGTGCCTGTGGAAAGCTAGATTTTCTGAGTGCGACGAAGCACAGACCGTTCCTAACGGCCATCTTTCCCGCAACTGCCAGAGAACTCTAGAGGAAGACTACTCTTCCTCCGGAGGATCAGTCGTATATGCGTCCTTGCGAAACTCCCACTCACGCACAATCTCAAGCAAGTCTGTATCTGATGCTATTGATGCGGGAAAAGGCGCAAAAGGAGCGGCGAGTTTCACAATCTCGACCGCTGCCTTATCTAAGACTTCGTGACCGGAGGATTTCAAGACGCGAGTCTCCACAAGCGACCCATCGGGGGCTATTGAGACATAGAGGCTTAATTTGCCGTAGAGTTTCTGCTCGACCGCTTCACTGGGATAGTTGAGCTGTCCCACCCGGCGCACTTTCCTCAACCATGAGCGAAGATAAAACGTTTCCTCGATGGAAGAGGTCCCTTCGCCCGCCAGTCGGCGAATGCGTTTCTCGTTTTCCTCTTCAGCTTCGGCTGCCGCCATGTCAGCGATGGATCGCACAATGTCCTCTGTCGATAGTTGCTCGATAGGACTTGCTGGCTCAGACTCTGCTGGTTCTGCTATTGCCAGGCTCTCACTGGCTAGATTGTCAGTAGGAACGGGCATTACGGGGACGAAGAATTGATTGAAGTCCCAATTGATAAGTGTCTCTTCCTCATCCAAAGTCAAGTCCTGAACAGGTTCTTCGATGGGAATTGTCGTGAGAGACTCGTCGATGATCTCCTCATCGATGGTGGGTGGAGCAACCGGTTTGACCAGTCGCATGTTGAGGACGATCGGATCTCTCGGAATGGCTGCGAAGTCGACCTGTACAAAACCAAGGATTGCCGCATGTAGTGCTAGGGAAACGCCAAGTGCAATCCACAAAGGACGATTGTTAGTTAGTGTTTCCATCTAAACTCAGGCACTCCGTTGCTTTGAGTTCGTTTTCACCAAGAGTAGGTGGTGGTCAGAAGCGAACCAGTCTCTGGTATCGCAGCTCTGTCCAAGAGATCGATGTCTACGATCCGAATCTGCATCCAAAGTATTCGGCTATTGTAAGACGGAATCACACTGAAGGTGGACTGGTAGTTACATGGTTTGAGCCTTAGACAAGACCGGACTGGTTAGATTCTGTATACAGCTCTAGAGTCGATTGCTAATCGCGTCCATTAACGTCCCGGCGATGTCCAAATCGTGCTCTCGGTCGATCTCGCGAATGCAAGTGGGGCAAGTCACATTGATTTCGGTGAGGTAATCTCCGATTACATCGATCCCAACAAACAGCAAGCCTCTTTCCACAAGAACCGGTGCTAATTCCTCTGCGATGAATCTCTCTCGCTCAGTTAGAGCTCTCACTTCTCCTCGTGCTCCCGCAGCTAAGTTACCGCGGGTCTCACCACGCATCGGAATGCGTGCAAGCGAGTAGGGTATTGCCTCTCCGTCGACGATCAAAATTCGCTTGTCTCCCTGATCAATTTCCGGCACAAACTTCTGCGCCATGATGGGGCTAGACTCGTTGTCGGTAAGTGTTTCGATGACTACATTGAGGTTGGGGTCGTTTTCGCGCATTCGAAAGATGCTGGTTCCGCCCATACCGTCCAATTTCTTATAGACCACATCTCGGTGCTCAGAGTGAAATTCTCGCAAGACTTCAGCGCGTTGCGAGACCGTCATGGCAGGGGCGAGCTCTGAGAATTCGGTGGTGTAAAACTTCTCGTTGCAATCTCTGAGACTCTGTGGATCGTTGACAACAAGAACGCCATCGCGCTGCGCATGGTTCAGCATGTATGTGGCGTAGATGTAGTTCATGTCGAATGGTGGATCCTTTCGCATAAACATCGCTTCAAAGGACGAAAGTTTGGAGAATTCCTCCGTGGACACTTGGAACCAAGGTTCTCCTTCCCCCAGAGAATCAGGATCTCTTGTCTCAGCAAACACTGAGTTGATTGTTACTCCTTGTGCGAAAGCGGACGCACTTCCGTCCATCCAACAAAGATCTTTCAGACGAATGGACTGAATCTCCCATCCACGTCTCTGAGCAGCACACATCATGGCAATCGAGGAGTCCTTCTTGACGTTGAGTGTCTCGAGAGGATCGACTACAAAGGCGACTTTAGGCATTGGGCGATTATAGAAACGGTATCTCTACAATGAGTTGACGTTGAGAGTTCCCGTTGGATTTGGTAATGAAACAGGTTGCCGGAGTGAGAATCACTGCATTTTGCGCAGTTCTAACCGTCTTGCTCATTGGATCGTACAAGAACGCTCTGGCAGATGAAGAGCCGAGAGGAAATGACGATCCGACCGAATTCAATAACGAGTGCGTTATTACTCCAGGTTCCGGCAAAGAAACCATTCTCATAGGCAATGTTGTCCGCACCACTGATGGAGCGCGGCACATGGAGTTGCTTTTGTCGGATGGGCTCATTAGCGGAATGAGTATCGACACGGTACTTCGAGATTCAAACCCCGATGCTACTGTCATAGATTGTGGGGACGCTTTTATCTCGCCAGGACTTGTCAATCCCCATGAACATCTAGCGCATAGTGGAGGAATTCCAGATCCCAAGACTGAGCCGATCTATGAACACCGCGACGAGTGGCGAGGAGTGTTTGGCGACAAGTACGCACTCGCATTCGAGCATGTCGAAGGGGTCGCTAGGGATATTTGGGTCGAACTGAGGCACCTGCTCTCGGGAACGACCACCTTGGGGGCATCGGGTGGTGTTGCCGGGCTTGTCAAGAATGCGACCACAGTTACGACGTCGGACGGATATCTCATCGACTTCGAGATTTTCCCGTATGGTTGGGAATCCAAGTTTCACGAGATGGACTGTCCTGCGGAAATTGAAGACCCAACTCCCAGATTTTCCGAATCGGAGGAGTTACTCGACCAACCCTATGTAGCTCACGTTGCGGAGGGGACAAACTGCGCCGCGACGTTGGAAGGGCAGGCGTTTCTCGACTTTGTCGAAGCCAATCCGGGACGCCGGTACGCTCTATTGCATGGCGTCGGGCTGGATCAGGAGAGCATTGACAGGCTTGCGGGTCTAGACGTCTCTTTGGTTTGGTCTCCGCGTTCCAATGTATCCCTCTATGACGAAACTGCCAAGGTACTGGACGTCATGGAATCGGGTGCGCTTGTCGCACTAGGGACTGATTGGTCCTATTCGGGTTCTTACAACATGCTGGAAGAGATTCGGTGTGCTGATCGAGTGGACAACATCAGGTGGGGTGACCAGCTCTCAGGTGAAGACTATTGGGAAATGTCTACCTCTACGGCTGCATACTCATTGGGGTTGGAAGATGAAATCGGCCAGGTAAATCTCGCAATGGCGGCCGATCTTGTGATAGTGCAGAATCGAACTGGTGATTTCTTCGAAGATTTGATGGACTCGGAGGTATCGAATGTGATTGCAACGATCATCGATGGATCGATACGAAGCGGAAACAGTGAGTTTTTTGATACGAATCAGCTTCCCGATCAGTGTCAGAACTTCATTGACGATCATTTTCTGTGCGTAGACTGGTCGCGCTACGAAGAAGCTGAACTCACGATGGAGAAAGTAATCGAGGAGAATCGAAGCTTCGAGAAAGCGGTGCCTCTATTTGAGCCTCGATTCCAAGCACCTTGCTTGGAAGACTAGATTCTCGATCGAGGAAAATCGGAACGGTTCGCATTAGGTACTGGAGCTCTCTTTAACGGGAAGAATGGACACTCCACAAAAAAAGTCATGGCCAGAAGACTCTGGCCATGACCTTGATCACACTTTGTAGGTGCGAGATCGATTTAATTGTGCTCGCCTCAAGATCCCTTTTCACGTTTTCGGTGCTCGCCCTTTGATTCACCACCACTATCATGCTCGCCATCGCTTGCATGTTCGCCTTCACCGTGTCCGCCGACGTGCTCACCCAATCCACTACCACCGACTTCGGGATGCGCTCCCCAAGTTTTGAATTTCTGCCCCGTAGCTTCAAGCATGACATCCATCTTCTCATTCGGCTCAAGATCCTTGGGGGTTGTCGGACCCAGTTCCACACCGTTCGAGAGATGTACTTCCACACGCACTTTGCTCAGTGTGTTCTGGGTTGTATTAGATACACTGCCCATAAACGCTTCTTTTTCCGGTACATATTTCAAGACTAACTGGGCACCTCTTCTGACTTCGTCATAGGTTTCGTCGTGCATGTATTGAGTACCCGACTCCTCTCCGTTGTCTCCGCCAGCTCTGTCTAGCTTAGATTTTTGCATCTTGACTTTTTGAGCCTTTTCTTCTTTCAGGTCAGTCTGCTCGTCGGCGAAGACAGTGTTTGAGCCATATACAAGCATGAGCAATGCGGCAACTGCACAAGCAATCGTGGAAGGCTTATTTCTCATGTGGTGTTCCTCTCTGGTAATGTAGTTCTCTTCTCTGAAAAAATAATCCTAACGCTTGAACCAATATTCCAAGTGACCCACTTGTCGGTTGAGCATTGGTCCGCCTAGGCTGCGTTAGGATTGACCAATTAGACAGAGGCCCGGACGAAAGTTTCCGGGAATTTTGTTCATACGGCTCGATGCGACACATGCTGTCGCTACTGTTGATGTCGTGACACAGATACAGACTGGTACTGATTCTGTCCCCCAAAGGGCGGCGCAAGCAGAACGGAATTAAGGACTCAATGATGAACGCAGATAAGCCATCCCAACAGCCGTATCTCTCTAAGTCTCGATTCATGTCGGGGCTGCAATGTGAATTGCGACTTTGGTACGAGGTGTTTAACCGAGACCTCATGGAAGATCCCGATGCGGTTGCTCAACACCGATTCGATACAGGAACCGAAGTTGGAGAGCTCGCTCAGAAACGCTATCCGGGTGGGCGGCTCATAGGCCATGACCACTTGAACTTTCGAGAAGCGTACAGGGAAACGAAGGAACTAGTGAATGACCCTAACCTTCCAGCATTATTCGAGCCGGCGTTTCAACACAAGCGTGTGCGCTGCCGGATTGACATTTTGCAGCGTCTGCCGGAGGGAGGCTGGCGAGTTATTGAGGTCAAATCGGCCACAAAGTTAAAGGATGAGTACATCAATGACATTGCCCTGCAGTGCTGGGTACTAAAGGGTGCCAACATCGATGTGCGCGACGCATGCGTTCTCACCCTTAATCCAGATTACATACGTGGCAAGAGACTAAACGTCCAAAAACTTTTCCAGGAACATCCTGCATTGGAGCAAGTTGGGAGATCTGCTCAATATATCAACGAGGAAGTCGCTGCTATGAAGCACATGCTCTCGAAAGCAGGCGCTCCAGACATCGCTATGGGAGCCCACTGCACAGAACCCTACAAGTGTCCGTTCTACGAACACTGCTCGAGCGACCTTCCTAAACTCGACCACCCAGTAACCGAGTTTTATCGGTTTTACAGGCTCGATGCTGAAGAGTTAGCCCACCGAGGAATTGAAGAAATCCGAGACGTGCCAGCGGACTACCAACTAAGCGAGATCAATGAAGCCATTCGCAAGAGTGTTCTCAAAGGGAAGGCTCAAGGCCGACGGCGCAACGAATTGATCGATCGAATTAGCGGCTTGCGCAAACCCGTTCGACACTTGGACTTTGAGACGTTGAACCCCGGGATTCCAGTATTTGAGGGTACCAAACCCTACCAGCAAGTTCCGTTCATGTTCTCCATGCACACCGAAACTAGGAGCGGTTCACTTCTACACGACGATTACTTGCACGAGGAATACACAGACCCTCGCAGGTTTGTCGCAGAGCGACTAATTGAGAGTGCAGGAGAACGTGGTTCCATTTGCATGTACTCAAGCTTCGAACGGATACTGATCCAAAATCTCGCCAACGAATTCCTCGATCTGGAAGGGGATCTTCAAAGAATACTGGGTCGATTAGTCGACATCGTACCTTTCGTTCGGGACCACTACTACCACCCCGAATTTAGGGGATCGTTCTCCCTAAAGAGTGTTTATCCAGTTTTGGGACGTTCAGACTACTCGGATCTCGAAATCGCGGAAGGTAGCATTGCATCAATTGTTTACTTACATGCTTTGAATTTCGATGATTCGGAGGAACGCGAACGGATATTTCGCAACCTCAAGGAGTACTGTAAGCGTGACACTTTGGCGACTCACGAAATTCTCACTCGACTACGTCGGCACGTTGGATTATGACGAGGCATTTGGCCCGTATTGCAGGAATTCCTTCGGAAGCGCTCTGATTTGTTCTCTTTAGTTTGTTCGAGCTCCCTTCAAATGGCTTGGCAGGCAATGGTCGTTTAGGTGAGAGTTGACAGCTTAGATACATATGCCCATTAATTTCTCTCGTCTTTGGACACAGATTCGACTTGGCGGAGATTCCAATCTAGAGTTGAAAGAGGTGGAGTTCAAAGAAGAAAGCGTCGTTGCTCCCCGGAATGATCCACTTGCTGACGAATTAGCAGCGTTTGGCAACTCACAAGGAGGACAATTGGTACTTGGTGTTTCCGATGATCGACGTCCGCAACCCCTGAATTCTCTTCAGCTCGACAAGTTGGTGAGTTTGGTTCGAGAAATTTGTACCAATACCATCAAGCCCTCTCTAGACTTCAGTGTGCACCGGGTACCTGTTCCTGACTCCTCACATGACGGTGTTCTTCTAGTGGAAATTCCAGTGAGCGCTGTTGTTCATCGGTCGCCAGGCGGGTTTCTTCGACGTCAAGGCGACGCGCGACGCCAAATGGATTCGACCGAAGTGTACCGGTTAACGCACTCACGAGGACAATCTGACGCCGGGTCTACTGACACGCAAGTAGTACGCGATAGTGGGATCAACAGCTTGCGGGAAGATCTCTGGCGACGATTTTCGAGTTCCCGTACAAACGATCCTGCCGTAGTTGCATTGTCCAAGCTGAGATTCGCCAAAAATGACACTAATGGAGTTTTGCGTGCAACAGTCGGAGGGGTCTTGTTGGCATCCGAAGATCCAAGTGAATGGCTTCAGAACGCGTGGATACAGGCAGCGCATTTTCGCGGGTCTAGCCTCGACTCAAGCGACCAGTTGGATGCGCGAGATATCAAGGGTCCCCTAGACCAGCAAATTCGCGACGCGATGAGCTTCGTAGTCAAAAACCAACGGGTAGCTGCATACAAGGACCCTGCTCGTACAGATGTACCTCAATTTAGCGAACGGGCTGCCTTCGAGGCAATAGTCAACGCCGTTGTTCACCGCGACTATGCGATATCGGGCTCGCGAATACGCTTGTTCATGTTTGAGGATCGATTGGAGTTGTATTCTCCAGGAAACTTGTGCAACTCGATGTCCACAAATGACTTGCGTACAAGCCAATTCACACGCAATGAACTCTTGGCGTCGCGACTCGGACAGTGTGCCATAGGCAGAGTATCGGGTGCCGGAGATCGGCAATACTTCATTGAGCGTCGAGGTGAAGGAATCGCCGTGATTCAGGATGAAACCCTGGCATTGACCGGCCGATATCCACTTTTCGAATTAATAGGCCAGCGAGAACTGAAAATTACACTCCCAGCAGCCCGCCCGCCTGCCGCCGCCGGCGTTTCGACTGCGGTAAAGGTGTGCGATTCCTCTACAGGCCAGCCGCTGTCGAACGTTCATGTCTTGATGATCTACCCTAACAAGACATGGCGTGAGTCATATACGGATGCTCTTGGCCATGCAAGATTTGTGTTACATACCCGACTCCCGATGACAATGCTTTGTGCTTCGGACGGGTTCAATGCCTATGTTGAGAGTGAATACCTACCAGTTGACCTACGGGAGGTCGAACTACTCCCGACATATGATGGTGGCTCTCACATCATCGCCAATCGGACAGGCCAATTACAGGGACTTCAAGGAAGATTGAATCCAATATTGGACAACCTTGATCGAACCTATCTGTATGCGGACAACATCGCCATTAACGATGGTCAGCCTCAACCTGTTCATTTTGCTCTAAATGAGCCGATACACCTCACCGATTCGTCAGGAACGAGGGTTGCGATATGTTTTCGGGAAATGGTCGGAGCATCGAGCATTTTCGACTACCAATTCGAAAACTAGCGAGCGTTTGTTGGGCTAGTGTACTTGTCAATCACCCACAAGAAAATAGCCATCTGTCTCCTTTAACAACCGATTGTTACACTCAGTTTGTCCTGTACCCCATTGCTCGGATTGCCTGGAACACCCGACCATCCCCCCAATTCTTCTATCCAGTCGACAAACTTGGCAATCACTTCTTCGCGGGACTCGGTACGGTGCCCTGGTCCTCTCTTAATCAGGCACTCGGAGCCGTCTACGAAGTTCTGGGGAAGAGTAGGTGAATCGCTTCCAAAATAGACGAACTTGTCGCTAACTAGCACGAATTTCTCACTCAGATCTCTCTTCATGTCGTGTGCGAAGTGCAGAGACTGAAGTTGGTTCCACTTACAGTTGTCAAGTGGTTCATAGATATTGTCACCAACCAAGTGAATGCTGCTTGACTTATTGGGCTTTTTGGCATTGAATCGAGGGTCGCTCCAGTATTGAGCTGTTGTCAAGACTTCGGTGACCCACATTGCATAAATCATTTGGTCGCCGCGCTGTACATGGCATGCCGCACTTCCAGTGCCGATTACGATGTCACCGGCTTGAGCCTTTGCGCGTATCTTAGGTTTGCAGACGGCTAAGGTGCAGTAACCGTGATAGGGGTTGGGGGCAAGCCCGGAGTCCGTAACTAGGACATAGGAATACAAGGTAGACACTTGGTCAGGCACAACTCTGTCTGTTCATGGAGAGCTGATATGTCTTGAGCTCACCGATGCAATCCATGTAGAACTCTGTAATGACCAAGAAACCGTCAATCGGCAGCATGAACTTGTTAGACAGTATACGATGAGCTGTTCGCAGGGCTATATGAATCTCTCAGTACATCTCCAGCATCTAATTGAAATGCCGGGGAGTTAAAGTGGCAGGTACTCATTATGGGCTCGTCTATGCGAAGCAAGTTGGCTCGCACAATTGGACTTGTAGGGTTGGGAGCAGTCGGTGGAGTCGTAGTTTCTATAGGCGTTTTGGTTCTCTTGAACCACCAGCATTCTTTGGACAGTGGTGGGCAAATCTCAAACGGGGACTTCAATGCACCCGACATCCAGACGCCGACAAGCCAGATCGAACTGGACGAATCGCATTTCTCAATCGATTTTGCGGGAACTCTTGCCCTCCAGCAATTACTGAGCGAATTGGACCAAGACCGACTCGCAAAGCTGTTGAGTCAGGCTAGAGAGATTAGGTCCCCCAACAAACGGCTTGACATAGAAAGCGCAATCTTTCAGAAAATGGCTGCCGAAGATTCCAAGAAAGCACTAGCTCACCTTGCTGAGAATCCCGGGCTTCGTCACGACGAATTGGTCGCTACAGTGATTGGCGAATGGGCAATATCCAATCTGAAAGATGCCGTAACTCATGCGGCAACCCTTGGTGAATCACCGAGTTTTGCTGCATTGAGAGGAATACTTCGAACGCGAGACGACCTATCTCACAATCTACAGCGTCAAGTCGCCAAAGAACTCGGGAACGAACAGTACGTCGACGATTTGAAGGATGAATTAATCGTCTCTTCTTATTCTGACAGTCCCAAAGAAGCATGGGATATCTTGCTGAGCGACAAGAGAGACGACCTGGCACAACTGCCATCGCTCATTCGAATAGCCAAGCAACTTGTTAGAGATCACGGGATGGAGTCGCTCGACGAGTTGAGTGACTCTCTCGACGACAATGCTGCATTGGAACTCATAGCTCGTTCAGCAGTGCTCGAAATCGCCCAAGACAGTCCTCAACTAGCCTACCAACAGACTATGAAGCTGTCTAGGAACACACGTGAAATGGCGCTGCCAACTATTGCTGAGGTCTGGGGACGAATCGACCCAATCGCTGCTTTGGACAGTCTTACCTCACTTCAATCAATCAGCTTGCGCACGAAACTCCAAGAGTCAGTCCTGAGTTTCTGGGCTGGAGACGATCCAGAGTCAGTTTTCTAGGACCTTGAGCTCTTGCCGGGCGGGTTACGTAATAAGGCCGAAGACATGGCAATGTGGGCGATTGCACAGTCCAATCCAGACGACGCTGTTAATCTACTTGCAAATCTAACTAATCCCGACCGAAAGCGCTCTTTGGCAAAGGAAATCGCCTTGAACTGGTCACGGATTGATGTTCACGAAGCTCTCGACTGGGCTGGTTCAGGTCAATTTTCCGATCCGAAACTGCAGTGGGAAGTGCTATCGATAGTACTCCGAGAGCTCGCGTACAACGATCTGGAACTCGCAATGCAGACAGCGCTAAATCAACCCTTGCCTAGTTCGGGAGACGGGCTCGAATCCATCGTTATAGATGAGCTGGTAAACACTGATGTAGACAAGGCGATCGAAATGCTGTCCGAAGTGCGTGATGGTCGTACGAAAATTCTTGCTTTTACCTCCACAGCAAAAGCACTCGTTCACATCGGCGAGTTCGATCAAGCGATCGAACTGCACGAGCAACTGCCAGAGAGCAGGCGATCCAACTACTTCAGCGAGTTATTTGGGGAATGGACGAATACGGACCCCGCGAGCTTGGTTGCGATGCTCGACGAACTGCCTTCGGAGCAATTGAAGAAAAATGCGGCTACGCAACTAATTATTTCCCCACCATTCTCACCAAGTGCTAAGAGATTGAGTCGGGAACAAGCCCAAAGAGTACGCAAAATCCTATGGCCTTTCTCCGAACAAAATGGAGCGTAAGGGGCTGGTGACTCTGATGTTGAGGGCAATTAGTATGTAATCGAGAGATCTCTAGTCTTCTTGTTGCTATTCGATGGTGTGTGGCTTATTTGAGGAGCTTTACCGCTCAGAGGCTGATCCCTTGGTGGAGTTTTCCTCAGAGTCTGGGTTGATGGTCACTGACGGACGGGGCAGAAGATTGAGAGCTTCAGCGTTAATCCTATCGGTTAGGTACTTAATGAAGATTACGTGGAGGACAAAATAGAACATCAGACCACCAAAGTGCCAAAGGTGGTAGTTTGACCACTCTTCTATGTAGCTCATCATAGTCATGACAACACCTAGCCATACAAGAGCGAGAAGAGCAACGGCTCCTAGAACGGTTTGTCGGCGTCTACGTATAACCCAGCGATCTGATGCAAGAGTCTTTTCCGAGATTATTGGACCGTCAGATACTCGACGCGGGAAGAGAATATGTAAGAAAGCAGCCGAAGCCGTAGCCACAATCGCAACTACAGCAAGAAGGATGTACATTTGCGTTGGTGGCAAGATGTAGTCCATAAAAAGGTACTAGGTCTCCGAAGCCTCACTGAATTTTTGTTCCAAGAGCCCGATACTGTCGCCAAATTCACCCTTCACTACTCTCTTGAGTGCCCATCGCATTACTGTTAAACAGTCGACCAGTTCGAACTGCCAAGCCTTGTACGCTGGGTTGTACCGAGTGGAATAAGTCATCCGTCCGTCATCGATCACAATCATGCGCACATCACGCGGGGCGCTGTCCTCCAATCCAGTTGATCTTAGATCTACTTGGTGCTCTCCTTCAAACTTCGAGCTCAAAGGATTCGGAACGGGATGGTTGAACAAGCATTGAAGCGTGATTTCTGGATGCTCTCTAAGTTTCCTTTCAATCGCATTCAACACTTCCTCGTCCCAATAGTAGCTATCGGTATGGCGTTCGCCATCACAGTAAATCACAACCTTTCGCTGAGCTTGGGCCAGCAATAGCAGGAAGTAGTGTCTTGCGACATCACTGTTGTTCAATCCAATGAGCTTTCGAATGCTCATTCTGCCTAAGCTCATGAATACCATCGATACAGAATAGGCGACTATGAGAAGGAGCAGAATGTTCACTGTCAGATTGGTCATCATTGGTTTTCAGCCCTGAATGCCTTGGGCTAACGGCCACAGAACGGCGGACATAGGAATTTTAGCCTAGACTCTGGGGAGGAAGCCTTGTCTAGATCGTACTGTTTTGGCAATGAGAGTCTTAGCGGACTTGTGACTAGCGCGCTAATAGACAAAGACTCAAAGACAGCGCTCGCTCAATCCTTTGGGGTTGTGCTCGATCAGCTTCTAGGGAAATAATTCGTTGGCTAAGCACGAATTTTGAGGGAGCTACGACTCCAAGTTTTGAGTTCGATGAAAACAGTTTTCAACGCACACAACGGCGTTTAATGTAATTAGAACACACACAACCCAGTGGCCACCCATCGAGCTCGGATTCAATTAAACGGGCTTGGTAAGGAAGAACGAACGTTCAGATTTTAGATGGGATGGATGTCTTCCATCTTTAAAAGCCAGCTACCTGTTAAGGTAGCAAACTGGAAGAGATTCATACCATCTACAGATGAGCCACCTGAGTTGAACCGTGGTAGTTTTTGACAACACGATATGTGTACGTCGAATGCTTGCTCCGTCGCCTTATCGGTTGTCATCTGCTCGTCCAAATCTAGGTTTCTTCGATAAAGTCCAAGTTGCTCAAATTCCCTTGCGTATAGGGACGATCAAACAGTCTAGTAGGGTGGAATTGGTCAGAGAGCTTCCCTCTGAAGCGAAGATTGCGCAAGTCGCTGGTTTGCGCCGGCGTTGAGCTAGTAGCTGATCAAAATTTAACGATTTGCATCAACACGATAGGAATTTCCCATGGCGACCAATCTAATTACGCTAGACCGACGCAAGACGATTGGGTACATTCGTAGCTAATTCATTCGTGCATATTGGTTTTTCCGGGTCGTGGAGCATCATATATTGCAAGGGAACTGACCAACGCTGCAATGTTTCGGGTGTTCTTGATCGAAAACACGTAGGGACAAAGAGGAAGCGACGAGACTCTCATGTGACACGTATTTGAGCTGCACGGCCGGCAGTCTCGCTTTTGTGTTACGCTTGCAATTTCTACAGTCGAGATCCTCCAAGTCGTAAACGCCTTCTGCCACGGTTAATCGACCGGAATTTGCGGCGGCTAAAGTTCGCAATTGCACTATTGGTGCTGTAGTATGAGACGGACATGTGGGGATTCTACGGTTGAGCTCGATTTCTTGTCGCCTAGTGGACAAAGTAAAGCGAGTAGCTTTCGTTGACCAATAGGAGAAGTGAGTGAAAAAAGCAGGTGGAATTGTCGCAATTGCGGGTGGTGCAGTTGGACTGGGCGTGGCACTAGGCATTCTAATGTTTGAAAATGCTTATAAAAATGAGGAATTCACGGATTCGGGCAACATCGCTACGGCTACCCCTGAAGTATCAACCAAGGGGCTTCAATCAGGAGAAACCGAAACTACCATAACTTTCGTCGGTAGAGTCGTCTACGTGGGTTGGAATTGTGTTGTTCTCTCCTTGGCTACACTTGGGCTTGGTATGTGGGCATTCGTGGCTAAGAACTGGATGCCTGGAGCAGGGATTATCGTTGCTTCCATTCTTGGTGTTGTCTTAGGCAGTGTAGTAATGCTGGTACCAATGGTCATTACGGGAATTGGGGGGATACTTGCTCTTTGGCCAAGTGCACGCGTTACTGCAAGCGAACACTAAATGGCTTTCGAATGCGGTGAATGCTCTCATGGAGTGAGCGACAAGCTGACAATGCTTCTAGAGAGCAGTGCGCTCTAGGGCAGACTGCATAAGCTTACAAGGGCGTTAACAAATGAGATTGGAGAATTCCACTGCGAGATAAGCTAAGGATTTGTCGTTCAACACGGAAGTTGGTTCCCGCTCACCACATGAATTCAGATCAGAAATTTGCTACGTCTAATTGGTCGAATTCATGCTAGCCACAAGAGATCGGGACCAACAAATGCTTAAGGTTTCCTATGGGTCACTGGTCCAAATGGGCTTTCACAGGATTTTCGCAAAATGCTGAGTTTTCTGCTGGTGGATGACAACTGAACTGAGACCAACTGTTCGCGTAGGCGCAAACGTCTACCGGCCTAGCCGTGAGATCGTCTCAGTCTCGGGCTACGGACACTTTCATCTTGGAATTCGGGATCAACGGCTCGTTCGCATCGCGTTTGGCGGTCACTTCTTGTACGACCTTGTTGATGGCCGTCAAACGCGCATCGCTAGCGCGGAGCTTCCGTGCAACATCCGACTCTTTAGACAGGCGGAACCAGACATTCATTGCATCTTTTACATCCACTCCAGCCCGAGCGAGCAGGTACGCGGATAGGTAGTCGGCTTTCCGTTCGTTTCCTGAGGTCGCAATCCAAGAACCAATTCTGCTTCCGGTCACTGCACCCGCTATGAGAACCACTACCAAAGCTTCCATCGCTCCTCCTCCGACATCAAGCTCGCCATCTAGAAGGGACAAAACTGTGCCTAGGATTGCAATGGGTGCCATCACACCAAGAGCCGCCCCGCCACCTACGATTCCTCCGGCGATTGTTCCCGTCGTATTACTTGTTCCGTGCCCACGGATGAAATCGGCCAACTGATGTGCGATAAGCGCTTGCAGCTCCGCATCAGACTGTGCAAACTCATAGAGTCCTCGGGAGAGATAGATTGTCCTTCTCTTTGAGGACAACGTCTTGCTGGCATTCTCTGCAACTATCACTTGTACGTCGCAGGTTTCTTGCGGTTGAAGCTCTACAACATCGTCCACTCCTCCACGTTGGTAGCTGAGGCGTATGGAAGTGCCGTCTTCACCTGCATCTGCGAGTAGTTGAGTCAAGTACTCGCGGTAGGGACGAATCCCTTCTCGCCGAGACGCCACCGTTTCTTGCAGGGGTTCTGCCTTAATCGTCATGTAATTTGCCATTAAGAGCAAGTCACCACGACGCAATCCCGCCCGGGCGGCGGGGGATCCTGCTTCGACATAAGAAATCGAAGGAGTCTCTCCGACTTCTAGAGCAGGTCCGACCTGCCTTCGAGTCTCAAAGGGAAGATCATTGATGGTGATCCATTCGAATCCGAGACTGAATACGGTTCGCTTCTCACAGAGATCTGCGTTCGCAACCAGAACGGGTCGGACCGAAGACGCTACTCGTTGCTGCACGGACATTGAGTCTTCAAAAGAGTCAACAGAATCCTGCACCTGTTCAGGAGTCAGGGGAGCAGGAGGTAGCGAGCCACTGCTCATGATGCATCCTGTCAGTGTGGCAAACGATGCGATATATGCGGCGAAACGTAGGAAGCTCAACATTGACTTGACCGAGACTTGAGATTCATGGTTTTGGTATTAGACAAAAGGAAAGTATTAGACGGTGAAATTGCCCCAAGGTTCTCGTTGGAATAGTGTCATTGAATAGCAAGTTTGCAATCGAATCTCAAGGTGAGTTATGTCTCGAGAACACAAGCCCGCGACGTCGTCTGAAGCCTCCTAACCTAACCAATCGACCGCCTAACATCAACAAATTGAGACATTCAGTATCGAAGCATACGGAGGCCAAGAGTTCAGTTGGAGAACCAGAAGTCTACGGACAAGATTTGTAGCCGAAATGGGAATATACTCACATTGGCATACCGTGAGTTAAAGTCGTGAGCAAACAAGGAACACGTCTGCAAGTGAGTCTCATTGCAAGATTAATCGTGCTCTCTCTTGCTGCTATGGCGGCGGCTTGCACCACTTTATCCGAACCCGAACAGCCGTTGGACGACCCAGTGGCAACCGAAGACGCTGAGACGTCGCCGGACCCCGAAGCCGAGTATGAGAAAGCCAAGCAGGAGTGTGCAGATGAAGGAGGGGAATGGGTGACGTTCTTGCACGGTGATGGGGCCGAACACTATACCTACAGCATGCGCTGCTGGAGTAGTCGGCCGACTCCGAACGACCCCCGCGAGAAGAAGCCGGGACTACTTCCTTACGATGCGACCATCAGTCATGCTCGAGGAACCGGAGAGATCATCGGGTTTTATCGGATTAGCCCAGAATACTTTGAAAGATTGTTCGGCGGCGACGAGGAGGATGCCGACGAAAGGGAGTAGCTTTTTGATACTTCTAAGACACAACTCTGTGGCTGAATTCAGACCTGCGGTAAGTAACCTGCCGAGCCAGTCTTAAATCCTTCAACCTGCGGTTTTTCTGTTCTACGCATAAGCTAGGTACTCAAGGGAACAGGCACTAGGACTTTGTAGCTAGAATTCTGCGATTTCCACCTTGACCGACATCATTTCGACCGTCCACGATGTCTCATGTTGACAGGATTTCGTGTCAGAAGCTACGTCGCAAACCAACTGTCAAGGTAGCCACAGGTTTCGATCGTTTAAGGAAGTAATTGGAAAACTCCAGACCTCCCGACACGCGGGGTGTGATTTGACCTCTAATGCCCAAAGACGCAACGGTTCGAGTCTCCGACTCTTGATTGAGTTTCATTTACTCCAATACTGTGATCAATCCACGACTGAGCAATACCTAGCTTCGGTTCCAGCTTCAACGTGCCAGGCAAAGCAAATTCCCTAGAAACTACTGCAGCCAAGAAACGACTCTCCACTGCCGCAGACCGGTTGGTCTCCTTGTCTTTACCATACGACATAAAGCTCTCCAGTGGTCCAAACTGCATCTGCAGCTCAACAGACCACTTAGGAGCAAAACGATAGCTTGCGGCAAATTTAGGCGCGAGAATCGTAAATTTGTTTTGGGTGATTCCCGACTAATTCTCGGGAGATTGCCTCAAATTGATTTTGGGTGCTTGCGGGTCAGTCAAGCGCATCCCTAAAAGATTCCGGAACAATGTCTATTAGTATTTCTTTTTGCTGAGATGTAAGGGCCCGGTGCATCGTATTCTTTATAGCGAGCATTATCGCCAATTGCGTCTTGATTTCCGCCGAAGGGAGCCTATCCAGTTTGCTAAACGCATCGTGAGGATCGTTCTCCGCCCAGAATGCTGAAATATGGCGGTAGTACTGATATTGTGTCTCAAGAGGCTCTTGATCGACAAGCTCAATGGCCTGGCTTGACTTGCCTTCGTTGACCAAAGCTTCACCAATATGATCATAGGCAGACTGGCGAGCGATTGGATCGCGCGATTTCTCAAGCAGCTCCATCGCAAATGACGAGCCATGATGAAATGCCACCTCGCCAATCACCCAACCTTGCCACACTGGTTTTGACTGCTCAGACGAAACATCAAGCGCTAGTTGAATCTCTCCACGCTTTACCATGTCAGCCAAGATCTTTTGATGCAACCTCTGCAGAAATCTCGTGTCAAGTTTTCCAACCTCGGGACTAGTCGTCAACCACTGCATGGTTGTCTTCGGATCCTTCTTTGACCAATTCAGTGCGATTTCGGAAACGAAAAGCTCCTTATCTGCTTCGCTTTCAAACTCACCAATTGAGTTAATGACTGACTCGGGAGATGTTTGGGCAAGACTGCGCAACGCTTCCAGACGGGCTACAACGATCAAATAGGGAGGAACTTGATCCAAGAAAGAGAGCAATTCCTGCGCATCCCGTTTTGCCCACTCCTTCAGCGCCGCGACTTCACATCTGGCACGAACTGCAACATCGTTGATCGACGCTGATAATGCAAGCGCTCCCATTGGATCACTTCGCGCCCAAAGCGAAATTACTCGATCCATCGCGCGCCCTCCGATGCTTGGACTCAGTTCGGTATAGCTAGCCGCCAGTTCAAAGGCGTATTGAGGGTCGTCCTCAACAATCGAATCCAAGAGTCGGAACAAAACTCGGATGCGGCTCGTGTCGTCGTTTAATTGGCTATGGATGTCTGCGAGGAATTCGCTGCCACTGTCATTAAACCGCGCTATCGAGATACGAGCAAGCAAACTGTCTTGAATGTCGCTCAGCAATGCTACATTGGCCCCGTGGTCAATGAGAAAACGTTGCCAAGCCTTTTGAGAATTGTCGATGGGTATTTCAATCAATGACGCAGCAATCATATCGACAACGACATCTTCGTGGCCCAAACGAAGCGCTATGTCACGCAAAACTCTTTCTGAAAGGTCATATCTGGCACGTACGATGCCTTCTACGGCGGTGCGGCGTCCTGATTCATCAAGTCCCATGGAATGCTCTATGGCCTCGTCAAGATCTGCTACTGACCATTCCTGAAAGACGACGGCAATAAGGTTGCCCCGTCTATAACGAGGAATTCCCGAAACGTACGCCAAGGCCTTCTTCGGATCGACCATGGCCAATCGCCGAATCGCCACCTCCTCAATTTCATCGCGAAGTTGCCTCGGATCTACGTCAAGAGAATCCTGGATCACTGCTAACAGTTGCTCTGCGTTCAATGGCTGGATTACTCGATGCAGCTCGATGGTTCTGGCATATCGCCCTATCGATCTCAACCGAATTGCGAGGTCGCCCCCTCCAGAGTCTTGGTTCATCTGAACTTCAGCAATGTCAGCGGGACTGGCCTTGGTGGAATTGGCACAAATCGTGTCCAACGAAACCAGACTCAAACTCACGATGACGCTCGCGGTCACGGGTCGCATGAAAAATGAACTACCTGAGCGCTGACTACGGAATTTCATCCACCTATCCTGCTGCATCAACAAGGCTAGTCCGTTGTATGCAGCAGCAAGTGCCGCTCACTTTCTTCGACGTATTGCCCAAGTTTCTCCATGTCCTTTTTGTTCAGCGAAAGATTCTGCTCGTTCAGCCTCAAGAGATAAGAACTACACATTTTTCGAGCTTCGTCATTTGGAAGAGCATCAATCTTTTCAAGCATGTCGCGCGGCCAGTAATGCGCCCACATAGTTATGAAATTGCTGAAGTATTCGGTTTGCACTTTTTGTGGTTCATCTTTCACTAATTCGATTGCCCGGTCTGAGTCCCCTTGCATTATCAGCGCCATGCCAATTCCGTTGTATGCGCTTCTGCGAGTTGCTTTGTTGCGTGCAGATGGAAGCATGTCAATGGCCATTTCAACGTCAAGACTCGCCGTGGCGCTGATAATGTCCGCCTCTCGTCCTATCCCTCCTTCTATCATCGGGAAAGTGAGCGCTATTTCAATGGCGGCATGCGGGTTCTCGCGCGCGATAGCATGGAACACTTCTCGCGAGCTAACTCCGGGTAAACTGCTTATTTTTGGATCGTTCACCCATTCGAAGGCTGCATACGGATCAAGTCTTGCCCAGTCGGCGATGACATTTGAAGCAACAATTTCACGAGCCAAGTCATCTTCAAGGTCCATCATCAACGCTGGTATTGACTCTGGTGAGGTCTTGGCCATGGCCATCAGAGCAGTCTGTTGGCTCCAGATCTGTAGATCTTCTGGAATTTTGGGCAACGATTCGATTAAGGAATGAGGATTGTTCTCTGCCCAGGAGGCAATGGCTCTACGCTGCATTCGTCGCGGATCAATCGCGGATTCGCTGTCTATCAATTGCGCAGCGTCGAAAGCTTTTTCCCCTTCTGAGGCGGCCCAACCTTCTATCGCTTGTGACAGCATCACCCGATCTTCACTCTCGATGCTGGCCGCAAAGGTGCGGAGGTCCTGGAAATCGCTCGCAACCAGCCCTTTCAGGATCTCTTCCACGAACAAAGCCCTGTCCGTTCTCCTTTCAAAGGATTCCAAGACCGCGCCTGTTGCGCTGAGACGGTCCAGCTCCAGCCAATCAATCGCGACATCCACGAGTGCTTCACGCTGTGCGTTGCTTTGCGGAAACGCTTCCGATCCAAGAATTGCTTGAAGGCTGAGCCAACGGTCTTCTGGATCGTCGAACGATTCGTCTAGAAGAGCAGTAACTCTTTGATCCAGTGCGAATTGATCCATATTGACCGTCTGTTCGAGGTCACGTTGAATTGCAGGGGCAATTTCGACACCAGACCCCAACATTCCCTCAGCAGCACTTCTTTGTTGTGAACCATTCAAGTTGTCAATAAATTTTGCAGCTTCTATTGGGTTTGACGCTGACCACTCCTCAAAGATTGCGGTAGTTAGAAGGTTCCGGTCATCGCTATGGATGTCTTCAATTTGAGTCAGGGCCTCTAACGGATCGAGCATTGCGAGTTTTCGGATTACTCCTTCACGAAGTTCGATTTGCAGATACTTTGGATGAATATTCTCAACTTGATCCAGAAGATCCTTCAGACGCTCGATAGTTGCGTCATGCATGAGATTGTCCAAGGCAATGAGTCTTTCGAAGGGGCTCAGCACATGAACGAGTTCGCCAAACTCTGAGCTTAGATCGGCTCGGTTCCACATTGGAGACGACAAATCTTCTGACGACCCTGCGGAATCTGCGCCGAGGGTCCCCCTTGTGTCTTGAGTTTGACCCTCGGTGTGTGTTCGAGAGTTGAAGAGTACGAGTGCGATTCCTACGGGAATCATGACCACGACGGCTAACGCCACAACCCAAATCGTGTGCCGAGGGAAGACTCTTCTCACTGCCATTAGATCACTGCACTCATATGTATTCCAAAAACATAGCAAATGATTCCGACTCAAGGGTAGTTTTATAGTCGATGCAGTGGTTTCGTCAATTCGAATGTCGCAGTCTACAAAGGATCAATTCCAAGTCACAACCCTAGGCGTAGCATGTAAATGGACGCACTAAGAGTCGCCTAACGAGTTGATCAAAGTCTCTTACACCTGTGAGCTTAAGAAATCTGAATTAAGAGCCCAGGGCTAGACGTAATTGCTTTAGGTTCCAGTTTTGGTATGGGCCGCAATTCTCAGTATGGGAAATGTGCCTTTCTCCAAAAAGGAAGCTCCACTCGCAGCTCGTGTCTCGGTGTAATCCCACGCAAAGGGACAGCACAGGCTTCCTAGAGATCGAATCGATTCTGTGATAATTCGTTTCTTTGAAAAAGTTTCAATTTCACCATGATATTCGTTCGTGGACGGTATTGCTCTCATTTAAGAGGCGCATCTGGAGGTAATGTCAAGCGTTGGAATGCAAAGAACTAACTTCACGGGAGGCCATGGAGATCTCGTCCGAGATCTCCTGCGTGGATCTTTTGGAGAAAGATTTCTATGGATTCGGCTTTGATGAGCTAAGTTCTTTCGAGACCGACAAAACCCTACTCGTCCTCTAGCCACATCCAAGCCCCAGTGGTTGTTCCTCCCGCTTCTCTTATCGCTCAACAGTTAAATCCCCAAAGTTACTCCCTGTATGCAGAAATTGTCTCTTCAGCCGCATTGAGGGCGAGTGGCGAATCGAATTGAATTGAGCAAGACGGTTAAGAGGGTTATTCAACAGAAAAGGTCCGCACAAGACATTATTGATGAATTGAAAGAGAGTTTTGGGGGATAGTTTCCTAGATGGAGTACGGAGAGAAGAAGCAAAAGAAAATCGACCGCGCCGTGAAAGCGATGCTTCATCTAGGCTCTGTGCAAGACGCGAAGACTCCTGAGTTCACCAAATCAGACTTGGATCGCAAGTTCGGCATGAGAGTGGACAGGAAGGGACGGGGCAGTATAGAGGAAGTCAAGCAGGACTGAACAATGCTAGTCAGATCGGAAGCTAACTAGCCAACCATTCTGTCAACTAGTCGCTACGATTCCCTTTGTTTCGTAGGGTCGGGTTCCTTGAGGAAGACTGAGTACGGTCACTCCATCACTCTCACTGAACATCGACTCCTCGAATGACAGCCACCAGTGATCCGAGAAACCTTTCTTGGACTGGTTTTCCTTCGAGTCGTCTGCGATTGCTCCAACCGACATCAAGACTAAACTGACAATACAAAGTGGTTTAATGGATATTCTCTTAACTAGTAGCATTTTCAAGTGCAGTCTCCTACGAGATTTCGCCGCCTTCGTCAACGCAGGACAAACTAAGATTTCGTCCCTCCATATGGAACTTGGTTCCTGCTCAACACATGAATTGAGTTCAGAGATTCGGGTCATTTATTCAGTCGAAGTCATGCAATCGTTGCCAGTACTAGAGATTCCCTTCGTTTCTACTATCTCGAGTGTCTAATTCAGGTTTCTAGAAGGTTGTCGAATCACTTCGTGCCGCTGGACTGACAGAAGAAAAAAACGTCCGTTAGTGGCACCCTCTTGCGGTCGGTCTTAGTCGTGGCTCTCCGACACTTTTCTGTTGGGGTTGGGAATCAAGGCTTCGTTCGCATCGCGTTTGGAATTCAGCTCTTCTATGGCTTTGTCGATTCCCTCCAAACGAGCTTTGCTGGCACGAAGCTCTTGTGCAATACCCGACTCTATGGACAACTGGTTCCAAACAAGCTAAGGTTGGTAAACGTACATCACCATTTCCTAATTGATTCAGCCAATTTCTGAATCTGTTCTCCACCACGCCCAACTCTCGATCTTCAGCTGAAGCTCGATTTCGGTGCGCCAATCACTCAAGTTCGACATCTCTTACGAGCATTAGAAGTTGTGGTTGTAAACTTGCGCGTCAACACGTCAATGTACTTGAGATTCACACAAATCGAGGTGGTTAGATTTACAATCTCCTTCAAATCGCTGAACTTCCGCTTCAGTATTTCCTCAAAATACTTGGACTTTCCGTGAGTTCGCTGAACTAATGGTGAACAGTGAGAAGCACAACCGCCGTGGCGCGGGAATTTCTGGCTGGAGACGCTGGTTTGTACTGGCGTTCGCGACAGTTCTGTTGGGCTTTTTTGTCGCCTACTATTTTTGGCCGAATGACGACACTCCAGTCGGCGAGACCGCAACCCAGGAGACACATCCTGCTGAGTCCGTTGCCCAAGACCCTACCCATCAGAGGTTTCCACCTCGAAAGTTGCGTCAAGCATGGTACGAGACAAGCGCAAAGGATGCCACGCTGATCCCTAGACCCGAAAACCTGCCCGGAGACTCTCGTTATGTCACGTTGCCGGGAGAGTTCGATCAATGGCTGCTCGGCACTCCGGTCGAGATTTCTATACCTCACACAGGGAAACGGTACCGCTCGATCGTTGATCGAATTGCACCAGACGGATTGGGAAACACGACTATCTACGCCAAACCGGATGCGGACGAGGAAGAATTCCATCATCTGATAGTGACCTACAGCAGCGCTCAGACACTTGCCTATGTTTCGACCACGTTAGGAAGCTATGAACTGACTGGCTCTGAAAAAGGCGGTTGGATAACATCGACGAATAGCCTGCAAGAAAGGCGCGACTATTCACAGAAAGATGTGATGGAAACGCAACGCGATCGTCACGCCACTACCAAGTACGTGCCTCCAAGAGAGGATTGAGCTTTTCTTGGTGGATTGGAACGCGTTAGTGAGGATTTTCATTAACTTATAAAAGGAGTTGCCCTCGTGCAAAATCTGGTTCGCTGCGCTCTCGTCGCTACATTGGGATTAGCCACTGTCGCACTGAATGCTCAACTTGAATGGTCACGGGTGAGCATTGTCTGTCCATGCACCCTTGAGAGCGAGGATGGAGCTACCGCGACAGTCCAATTCGGAATTAAAAATCACGAAAACCATCCTACCGAGAACCTGTGGGCCACCATCGCTGTGACCGGTTATTTTGACGACGAGGAGTACAGCGAAGAGGAGTCGTTGTTTCTAGGAACGACTCCCTTGAATTTTGGCTTGTCCGAACTCGAAGAGGTCGCAAGCAATACATATGAAATCGAATTCGGTCAACTGCCTACTGGACAAGTCCATTTTGAGTTGCTGATTCATGAAGGTCGCCGGCCATCCTTCGCTTCGCTGCTGGATTCGATTTGGTTCGAGGGAGAAACAGAATTGCCGTTCACGTCTCTGTCCAAACGCGACATGGACTTCCTTACGGACTCAGATGGCGATGGAGTGGACGACGTCAACGAGGGCTTCATGAACACGGATCCTAATGATCCAGAAGATTTTCCGAGCAAACCGGAGATAGATGTGCTCGTGGTGTACGATTCGGGAATATCGTCCTTTTTGCCTGGTGACGACCCTTCGCTACAGATCAGTCACATTTTTGCGGTGACCAACTTTCTGTTCGAAAGGAGTGGATCGCCTCTCAACCTCCGGGTGGTAGGTGCATTGGACGAGTCCGAAGTACCGGAAATCGAAGAGGTTTTTCTCTTCTTGCCCGAAGAGTTGAGAGACGAGCTACAAGACCAATATGGAGCCGACTTGATTGTAGGCTTTCATCCAGATCCGCTGTTCTTATGCGGAATTGCGGAAGATATCGGCGGTTGGCGCGGACGAGGATTCATTCATCCCTTGAATCGAGCGATCCTGACACATGTGTGGTTGGATTTCTCGATCTGCCCAGTCAACGTCACCGCACATGAAATCGGACACTTGATGGGTTTGGGCCATTCCTACGTCCAAGGCTCTGTGGGGGCTTACTACTGGTCTCGAGGACACGGTGAACACAATGAGTTCGGCACGATAATGTCGTATGCGGACACTGCTTACAACGGAATTGACATCGACAAGTTCTCCAATCCGGAAGAAGACTGCAACGGCAAGCCCTGTGGTGTTTCGCACGAATTGTCCAACCATGAGAGGAGCTCGGATTCGGTACTCTCGGTGAACATTACAAAGTACCAAATTGCGGCAATGGGAAGTCCTCCTTCCGATCTTGATGTCGACGGCGACGGATATGCCGCTGACACGGACCAGTTTCCGCTGGACTCCACGGAGTGGATCGATACGGATGGGGACGGCTATGGCGACAACGGCGACCAGTTTCCCAATCTTGCAACCGAATGGGTCGACACCGATGGGGACGGGCTTGGCGATAACTCGGATCCTGACATTGACAACGACGGAGTTCTCAATCAGGCCGATGCCGATCCGTTCGATCCCGACATTTCCGTCGTGAAGATTCTGAACATCGTCAGTGGGTATCACAACGACGGGTTGGGCGCGGAGGTTGTACTCACCGGGGATTGGGACAACGACGGGCTAGACGACATTGCAATCGCTGCTCCGCAGACAAAGGACGAAAGCGGTGAGGCTGAAAGCACCGTCTACTTGCTGGCGATGTCCATGCTGGCGAATGACGAACAGCAGGGAAGTCGTCGTGACTTTAGTCAACTGATTTCCGAAGAACATGCCTGGGCTATCCATGGCACAGAGAGCATGGGAGAGATAGGCGAGCACATTGCATTCCTTTCTGTGCCGGAAGATTCGGATACCAGCGGTTACCTCGTGATTTCGTCGGAGCGAAGCGTGTACCTAATTCAACTGGACGACGCGAATTTACGCTCGTTCGATGCGCTTGACGGCGAGGAAGACAGAAAATTGAATCTCGAGTTCTGCAGCGACAGCCTTGGTTGCTTGTTTGCTGGAGAGAACGATGATTTCGTAGTGAAGGGGTTGATCGCGAGCCACGACCGCGACAACGACGGAACTTCTGACCTTGCAGTGCTCGGCACTCGGCAAGAAGCCGACGATGTCAGTTTGTATTTGCTTACAACCGCAACCGTACTTTCGTTTGCTTCGGGAACGGAGGAACACGACAACACTTTCGATGAAATAGTTTCGAATTTCAACGATACCTTTCGCATTCACACGGGGACCTCCCGGGAAAACGTTTACTTGGCAAACTTGGGCAATATGACGGGGTCCGAGGGCCATGAATTGGGGATAGGTTTGGAAGGTATACCGGGTCAATCTCAGGACGCCGTCTATGTCCTCAATACAGAGCAAATATTTCTTGCTGATTTGAATGACGGAACCACCGACGGTATAGTCGATATTGACGAGTTTCCTAGTACGGATAGCGGATCCTACAGGATCACAATGCCCTTCGTCGAATTGTTCGGTCTCGCAATTGATTCTGTGGTGGACCTCGACGAGGACGACCGTCCTGAAGTCCTGTTGTGGAACCGGTTCGGCCCCCAGGTTCTGCTCACTACCGAGGGTTTAGAGAACACTGATACGCGAGATGGTTCGACGGACGGCATGATCCACCTGAACGAATCGTCCTATGAATATTCCGGCGCTTGGTTCTTAAACAGCATCCAGGCGTTCAACGCATCGGCCCAAGCAGTCCTGAATCCGACAAACGAAGATCAAAGCAGCTACATTCTCGTCGACTACGGTCCAGGTGTGCTGCTGGCGGAGCTGGACGATCTGAATTATCTGGACGATCCGGAAGAAGCTGAGCGCGACGGCCAAATCGATTTCCAGTCCCTTTTGGACCGTCCTAGCACATTCCTGCTTCAAGTGCCTCAAGGTATAAGACCGGGCACGATCTACAGCGGCATGTCTCCATTGGGTGATCTCGACGAAGACGGTGTGCTCGACTTCATGTTTTCGGCGCAAACAACAGGGGCGGACAGGCAGTTGTCGAGCGCTGTTCAGGTCATGTTTTCCGCATCGCTTTCCACCATCGACGGAGCCGACGGTGAACGAGATGGCATTCTGCGGTTGCACAACAACCTGGACGATACAGATGGCGATGGGGTTCAAAACCTGCACGACATGGACGACGACGGAGACGGAGCGATCGACTCGTACGACCTCTATCCCCTGAATGTCAATGCGATCTACGATGCAGATGGAGATGGAACGGCGAATGTGATTGACGCGTTCCCCGACTATTCATTTGAAGATTCCGATCTGGACGGTGATGGAATAGGTGATCGAAGTGACTCCGACACAGACGGCGACGGTATCGAAGACTTAGCGGACGAATTCCCTTTAGATACGGACAACGATGGATTGAATAACTACGCTGACGCGGACGACGACAACGATGGCGTGGAAGACGCCATAGATGCTTTTCCGCTGGATCCCGATGAGCAATACGACACAGATGGGGATGGCTATGGAGACAGTGTTGATCTATTTGTCGACGACGAGAATGAGTGGGAAGATTTCGACCTTGATGGCATAGGTGACAACGGTGACCTCGACGACGACAACGACGGTTATGAAGACGATGTCGATTACTTTCCGTTCAATCCCGACGAATGGTTGGATTCTGATGGCGACGGAATTGGAGACAACGCCGATCAGTTTCCGAACAATCCTTTCGAATGGGAAGACTCCGACAACGATGGTCTTGGCGACAATTTGGAAACCTCGGGGATCGCCATTCACCGAGTCGAGTCGGAATGGAAAGAGTTCAATTTCTTCTCGAATTTCCAAGAGATTTCCGCACACAATCTTTGGGACTTTAACTCGACAGGTGGGCACAAGCTGCTTATCCAAGGTGGAAACCCAAGTGATCCCCGAGGTGCGCTTCACCTGCTCTCAAGCACTGACTTGAGTCAACTCGACTTGGTCGACCAGCAAACGAATCAATCGATTAATGTGGGAGAGGTTGCAAGTGGTATCCATAGTTGGGAACTTCGCGGGGCTCTATCGTCCGAATCGTTATACGAGAATTCTGGAGCTGTGACAGATTTAGATGGAGACACGATTGGCGATCTAGTCATTGGGAGTCCCAATGAAGAAACTACCAAGGGAGCCGTCTTCATCGTGTATGGAAGCCAGTTAGCGACCGCAGACTCCATTGATGGAACCGCGGACGGGAAAATCAACCATACACAATGTTCGTTTATGGGCACCTGTGTAGGGATCTTTAGTTCCGGTGATAGTCTCTTCGGGAACAGTGTGACGTCATTGAATGGATTTTTTGGCGAAGGCACATCGGTGGTAGCCATCACTAATTTCTTTTCAACCGAAAGGCCGGAAGAGGGCGCAGAAGGAATGCCCGTAGTTGAACTGTTGTCCAACACGGCCATTTCAGCCGAAGTAGAAGAATTGCGGGACGGCGATTTGGAACTGGATCAGTTACAAGAAAGGGAGGGTACGCTACAGATTTACTCCGAGTCTGATGAAGATTTTGCCTCTCCATTGAGCGCTGAGGTTCATCAAGTATCCGACTACGACAACGACGAAGGAGAGGACCTGATTGTTGTGCTGCCTTTCAACGACTCCATGTACTTCTTGGCGTCGAGCGACATTCGGGCGGCGGATTCGGACGACGGAGAAGAAGATGGACTGATTGATATCGTGAACATACTCAATCGGCCGAATAGCTACAGGCTGGAAGGTTTTGTTCCTACTCTTACATCCTCCCGAACTTCGGCATGGGGAAGCAGCTCCACCGCAAGTCAGTTCATTCCATTGAGCAGAGGCGGTGATCACTTTCTGCTGGATGTATCAGAACTCGACCTACACGTTGACTCGGAGGAGATCTCGGAAGGCATTATCGAGGGCATCGTCACATCAGACACCAACGCTTGGTCGATTCTTGATGTAGCGGCTCTTGAAGTATGCAACAGTGGCATTGATCATCCCGATACACGTGTCGTTGCACATTCGGACTCCTTTGGCGACAGTAGTTTCTACTGGTTCACACTGAGCCAAATGCGGGACTGGGTCGAGGACTCAGGAGCCGCAAACAATAGGGTGGACGTTCCGGATGCGTTTTTGAGCGGAACGGCCGGTTTTTGGTCCATTGGTCTCGGCACTCTTAGTGACAGCTTGGGTAGTTTTGAGGTTTCCTGTATAGGTGATTGGGACAACGACGGTGATGAGGATCTTGCGGTGTCGATAACGCAGACACGTGGCGGCTTTTTTGCTGGAGAGGCGAAATCGACCGTGTTCCTGCTCATGACTGGTGATCTTCCAGCACTCGACCGCCTTGACGGTACAGTGGATAATGAAGTCGATCTCTCGTTACTCTGGCGCAAGGCGACGGACGAATAGGTGTGAGCTAGCGAAAAGCGAAACCAATAGCTGTAACAGCTAACGACACAAAGCTCGACAGAGGTCTGAAACTCTAGTCTTTGCTACGTGACTGATGAGGGTCAGAGATGTCCTCCTGAGATGCCGTTGCAATAACCAGATTCACAAACAATAGGAACTTTGACGGCAATCTGGCCCAAGAAACGACCAGTCAGAGCGTCATTCGCCTCAAGATGTCGTGCTTGTCGATCCAGCGGTGCTTGGCGACCCCAAGAAGATGCGTTACAACCAACAAAAGGATGGTATACGCCACCCACATGTGAAGTGTTTGGCTTAGTTCCTCCCCGTTGAATCCTGTCCAGCTTTCCACAGTGGGAAACACCTTAGGCATGCTCAAGCCGAACCAAGTTACGTGGTCTCCGCCAAGATTGATGTTAGCCCACCCAAGAGTCACAGCTAGGGCAGGAAGAATGTAGAGCAGTGCGTGAATCCAATAGGCAGGGACTGCATCGAATTTTGAAATGGCATCTGGCAGAGGTGGCGGTCGATGTGTGAGCCAGATTACTACTCGAGCTACAAGCAGAAAAAGCAAAGTCACGCCGATCCATATGTGCAAATTGAGAAGAACCTTCTGCAAGGAAGATTCATCCTGAACAAGATTGGCCATTGAAAACCCACAGATCCACATAAATGCGAAGCACGCGGCCATTGTCCAGTGAATAATGCGCGCCGATATGTGATACTTGCCATCTGTCGATGGCGTGGATTTCTTAGCCATGTGTGTCTTCAGAGCCGTGAGCGGTTGGGCGACATCGAGTCAATTTTGTTGTTTCAAAACATAAACCAACCGACAGGTGTTGAGGTTTTTGGTTACCTGGAATTCTATATTTCTTGAGAGATTTGTTCAGGCTGACCTAGAGCAACAAGCTCACACCACTGGAATTTTGATCCGAATCGAATTTTGGTGGTTCAACTCTCCAACCACGTGACTGTCAGCGAAGCTCACGGGTCTCGATTCTGATGAAGTCTTTCCTCGAAACGTCTCCTTCATCATCAACAGCAAAAAAACGGATTCGCCGTGAATGGCCGTCAATTTCATCGGGTGTGTAGATAACTCTCAGGCTGCAGCTTGTGTCTTCTTCCTCTTCGCAGTTTCCTCCAGTCGAGAACGGCTTCGACTCTTCAATTTCATGCGTTCCGTTTTCCTCAACGACAATGCTCTCAGCGACCCGCCCATCGATGGTTTCAATTACAAAGTGCCGAATTGTTCCATCGGGATCTCGAACTCTCAACGTAAACTCCACGACGCCTCTTTTCTTGTCGTATCTGGGTTGGGGTTCGTCGAAAATCGGAGGTGAATTGCGCACATGAATGGTTACTGTCGTCCAATCCTCCAGGCCCTTGTCGTCCTCGACTTCAATGCGATATGAGTGAGTACCTTGTTCCGTTGCTTCAAATCGAAGGTTCTTTAGTCTGTTTACCCGTCCTGACGAAGGAAAAAACCTGCCATTTGCTCCTCGTCTTCTGTCTTGGATAGTGAACCACCTTGCATCTCCATCTGGGTCGGAGACGTGAATGTCAAGTTCGATTGTCTCTCCCACATACGCCTCGTAAGACCTTCGTCTGGATCTTATTGATGGTGGGTCAGGACTCTCGACGACCTCAATCGACACCGTCGCGGCGTAACTGCGCATGCCTTCGTCGTCAATTGCTACAAAATCGAACGAGTCGTCGCCCCAAAAGTCTGCTGATGGAGTGTATTCCCACTGGGACCCATACCTACGCAACCTCCCGTATCGTGGTGATTGCACGATTTCGAACCGTTCGATTTGTCCATCTGGATCGTTTCCCTGCAAAGTGATTTTCAGTCCCCTGCTGTCTTCTGCGGTAACCCAGTGGGACGGCTCTGCCGTTGGCCGGTCATTTTCAGGTTCGATTTCTATTGAAATCGTTGCCACCTGTGATTTCTGACCCCGATCGTCGGTTACGGTGAACCGAATCGAGTCGGTTCCGTGGAAGTTCTCCTGAGGCCTATAGGTTCTAACGGACCCGCTACCGGTTAGAGTTCCGTTTTGGGGAAACGCCACGATTTCGTGCGATGCTACAGTTCCGTCCGAGTCCGAACTGTCCAGCTCAACTGTAACAGCACTGTCTTCGTACCCGCGGTACTCCTTGTCGAGGGCTGTTGGAGCGTCGTTTACTGACTCCACATTGATCGATACAGAGGCTGGAGCTGAAACCGATCCAGTTTCATCGACGGCGGCATATTCGAATGAATCGTTCCCGTGGAAGTTGGGATTGGGAGTGTAGGTACGCGTGGATCCGTTACCGGAAATCTGTCCATGCTTAGGAAGTACGAGCACTCGATACTCAAGCTTCTCGTCATCTGAATCTTCACCCATCAGTTCAATCGTGCTAGAAGCATCTTCTCGAGCATAGACAGTTAGACTTTGAACGGATGGAAGATCGTTGGCGGCCACAACTGAAATCTCAACTCTTGCTGGTTCGGATTTCGCCCCTTCATTGTCGACAACGACTAAGGTAAAGTTGTCTTTTCCATTGAAATTTTGATCTGGCACATAAGTGAGTACAGTCGAATCAAGGTCTACTTTGCCGTTTCTCGGTGGACTTGAGATTTCGTAGCGGACGACAAATCCGTCGATGTCGTTTGACACAGGTGTAGCATCAATACTGCCATCTTCGTCCACTTCAAGCGTAAGTGGTTCTAGGGTAGGTGGATCATTCACTGACTGAATGGTTATTTCAACAGTTGCCGGCTGTGACTTTGAACCGTTGGCATCCACAATAGCGAAAGAGAACGAATCTTCGCCGTATACATCGGCGCGAGGGTTGTACGTCAATTTTGGTGGAGCGCCTGTTAGGTCTCCAATTCGCGGAGGGTCCGTTACTTCGTACGAAGCTTCAGTGCCCTTTGGACCTCGCGAAGAGAGTTCGATATCGATCGAAGTGTCTTCGAGTAAGACTACGGTCTGAGGTTCAGGAGAGGGCGACCTGCCGCAAGCTGCCAGAAGAATAGCAAGGCATAACACGATGATATGCTTAAAGAAATTGCAGATGTGGTGGGAATTGTAGAAGTGAAGTTGAACCATTCGATCAGGAATTGTTCTCGTGGATGTGTGAGCCCCGTTTTTTTCGACCCTGAAATGAGTCATTGAGTTCCGTAGGTCGGAAGTGAAGCTATGTCACGGGAACGATCGGTCCACACCGATTGCTGTTTTCAATTTAATTGAAGATCTCTAGTGCATCGCCTTCCTGCACACGATTTGATCTACGATTTCCTTATATTCGCTCGTCAACCGACTGTTGGGTCGGTCTTTGGTAAACACTGCTTGACTCAGCAAGGACAGACTGTCATTGTGGTGAACCACAAGCGGTTCTTCTCGCAATCCAAGTTCGGTCTTGAATGCCCTCAATTGTCGACCCAGAGTTTGATGTTCGTCGTCCAAATCGGGAACATTGGACATTATGAAATGTAACTGGATTTCGTTTTCCTCTGAATTTGTCCTTTCAGACCGTATTTCCTTTACTGCTCTGCTGACTCCTCTCAGGTTCTGTGCATTAGGAAAATAGAAGATAGCTACTGCATCGGGAACTTGCCTCGTACAGATACTGCCAACATCTGTGTGTCCTGAAGGAGAGTCGATAAGTACGTAATCGGGTTGTACCCAATCTTTCCATTGCTGTTTGAGATCTTCCAACAGAAGAAAACCGTCTTTACTCGAGTAGAGATCCATCCAATCGATGTGGTGGAATTGATCAGCGTACTGGGACTTTGAGCCACCAACAGGCATAAGCCAAAGTTCCTCACTTTCGTCTTCGGTGTGACATCTACTCACATACTTATTCACATCGTCCGACTTGCCGCTCTCAAGGTACGAATTAACAAAGTCAACAATTCCAAGACTTGGCTCAATGGACTCCAGTGCCTTAAACGTGTCCAGTCCAGGCGCTGCTAAGTCAAAGTCCACCAACAAGACACGGCGCTTTCGTCGTGCGAGCTCTACACCCGCGTTTACTAGAGCCATCGAGCGTCCAACTCCACCCTTAAATGAATAGAAGGTAGTGGTATACATCAGAGCGAGGATCGCAGCATGAACTGTCGCTGTTTCATTTCTAATTCTGTTCGGTTGGGCAAGTGTGGGAACGGCACGATATTGACGGATAGTTCGTCCTCCCCCGACTCTACCATTGAAACGGTTCTCTTTAGCCGATTCAGAATCGCGGGATAGTCGAGGAGACGAAGATACCGATCATGAGCGAGATTCTGGATGTTTATTCCCTTTTCCCAGCGGCTCAGCGAGGCTTCTCCGAGTCCCGTCAATTGTGAAAAGGCTGCACGTGACATTTTGTGCCTCCTACGTAGTTGGATGATCTCCTTGGGAGTAAGGACGCCAAAGTGCTGGCACAATGCATTGTGCTCGATCTCCTCGGCTTCCCAATCGGTAAACTGGAAGTCACACTGATTGCAACTGTGAACAGGAATTTCGACTGGTAGTCGTACCGCTGACTCGTCGGAGCCGTAGACGTACTCACGTTTCTGAATCGAGGTGGAGACTAGATTGTTCTCACATTGAGGACAGGTGATGTTCCTTTGACGAGTTGCTTGACTTGATGATCTTTCTTTCTGGGATTCCATTCTTTCCTTAAATTGTTTTGGTTTCGTTGGAATAGTGGAAGCTGCGTCCAATGATCTTTCCGGATCCAAGCTGAATCTTGACGTAAATCTTCGGCTCGTTAGCATCCAAGTCGATTTCCATGACGTAGCCTGTTTTGCCAGGTGGTGATTGGAGTTCTACAGTAGTTACTTTACACTCGGACTCCAGTTCTGTTGCGATCAGTTCCCAAGCACTTTCATTAGTGAAAAACCCATCGAGATGCCCGTTTGGATTGCGAACGCTCCTAGGCTGTCATTGAATTGGACTTGAAGGTGACCACATGACTATTCGGGCTTTAGGCTTGCGCGCCAGGATGATTAGTTGCTTTCGTATCGAGGAATCGATACTCATTGTTAGTTTCCTTTGTTGGCGATTAGACAAAAAGTGACATCATTTGATCATTGTACATCAGGATCGAAGAATTAGTGAATTTTTTCCTATCATATGATAGGAAATTGTCTGGGTATGTTGGATCTTGAAGAATGGAGAAGGGTACGAATTGGCTTAAGTTAGTGATTCGCCCACTATGTCGAATTGGGAATCGATTCTTAGGGTACGATCGCCTGTATGCCGAAAGTATCGTCTTTAGCTCGAATTCCGTGCTGAGAGTTTTGGTTGTGCTTGTGGGAGAGAAAGGTTCGATTTTTGGACGTTTGGTCTAGTATCTTGCTGCGTCCTACGGAGACTCCAACATCAATGACGTAGTCATCGCTTCTTCGACTTTTGACACTTTGAATCGCTCAAATGACCTGGCAATACCATTGGACAAGCGATTTCACCTGAGTCTTTATAGCGTTGGTCTAGGAATCCATTTTCAAATGCTAAAACATCAGCAATTGAACGGCATTGCTGAAATTCTGTGCTCGGGATAATTGCAGATAAAATTTACACTACTTTTGAGGTTGAATGACCTAGCGGTCGTTGGCATCGCTACCCATGTGTTAGAGAGTTTCTCAGTCAATCGGCATCACATGTAGTAGATTTCTCTGCTGACGCAATTTTCGTTGATTTCGTCATGTTAGATCTGCTGATGGCGGTCTAACCAACCGTTTGTGTATGCTAAAAGCAGCTTTGAGCTAACACAAATGCATTTGATGTAGTTTCAACTAACACAAAGTGAAACCTTTCGACCCATCTCCGCTGTCGCCGCAGGGCCTTCAATTGGAGCCTTTAGTGTATCTGATTGGACAGGCCAATGCCATGCTTTCCAGATACGATGGACTGCTAGAAAACCTAATCAACCCTCAGGTTCTGCTCTCACCACTTGTCATGAAGGAGGCAGAACTCTCGTCGCGCATTGAAGGCACGATGGCTACAGCCAACGAGGCTTATCAAAAGGAGGCAGGCCGCGAATTCACTGCCGAGAAAGAAGCTGACATTCAAGAGGTCCTCAACTACCGTTCAACTCTTCAACTTGCCACACACCTCATTGGGTCTCGACCGATAAATCTGTACCTAATCCGTCAAATGCACAGCACACTCATGCAGGGAGTGCGCGGAGCTCAGCTTCAGGTTGGTGGCTTTAGAGTCACCCAGAATTGGATAAGTCCCACGGGATGTTCCATCGATGAAGCGACGTACGTTCCACCATCACCGGAACAGCTTCCAGGTCATTTGGAACAATTCGAAGCAGTTTTGACAAGTGCGGAACGGGAGCCCGATCCTATCGTACGCGCTGCTCTTCTACACGCACAATTCGAACTCATTCATCCGTTTGACGATGGGAATGGACGGATAGGAAGACTATTGATTCCTCTCTACCTCAGCAAGATTGGCTGTCTTGTTAAACCTTCCTTCTATATCAGCGGCTACTTTGAAACGCACCGTGCGGAATATCTCCAACGGCTGGGCGCAATATCGAGTCATGGGGATTGGATGGGGTGGATAGAATTCTTCTTGAAGGCAGTCGTTGAGCAAGCACAACAGAATATCGGTCTTGTGCGAAGTATTGGGCAGTTGTATGAACAAAAAAAGAACGAATTCCTCACTTTACTCAAGACCGAACTAGCTGTTCCACTTCTTGACTACTTGTTCAAGAAACCGGTGTTTTATGCACCGGATGTGCACCGAACTCTGGGTATCAATCGGGTACGTGCTGCCAAATACATCGGAATTCTGCGCGAGGCAGGTATCTTTCAAGAGATCGAACCGGCAACGGGTCGACAGGGTGCCTTTTTAGCACTAGACGCTCTTTTCGAAATCACTGACCAACAGTAGAGATTACGTCAGATATAAGCCAATGCCAGAGATTCATCTTTGAGTGAAAACGGCGTTTCTGTGTGAGCGTCGAATGAACCTGATTTATTTTGTGCGAAAATTTTTTTGGGCACTTAGATACCCTTGAACTTTATCTATAGTGTGTCCAGACTCAGCTTGAGTAAGTCTGAAGACTAAGGCAGTTCTCAAGAGTAGGATAACTAGTCCAATCAAATCAATTGATTGTTTTTTTGCAAGAAATTGCCAATTCAAGCTTCCTTATGCATCACATTTCGTAACAAATAGGGGATGTTTTGGTAAAATATTGCAGAAATCGTGACTTAAACGAGAAATAACCAATGCTTTTACGATTCGGAGTAGCCAACCACCGTTCCATGCGGGAATACCAGGAAATCCTGTTTGTTGCCTCGCACTCGCCCGATCGGTTGATGTTCCCCGTATCCGTCGTGGACGCGTCTGTGGTTCCTGCTACAGTGTTTGTTGGAGCAAACGCATCCGGCAAGTCGAATCTCCTCGATGCAATGGTCGAAATGGAGCAGCTAGTTGTTCGATCTCACAAGCACTACGACGAAACGGACAGGATTCGTCGGTCGCCATTTCGACTTGATCCCCACAGCGAGAGTAGTCCAACACGGTTTGAATGTAGTTTCACTTTGGAAACGGGGACGGATGAGGTACCCGTTTACGATTTGGAGATCGAGTTCACGGATTATGAAGTATGCCGTGAACGGTTACGCCGTACGGTACGCCAGGAACGCCGTAGTACACACACTCTCTACACGCGCCAAAACGAGAACGGCAAAGTACATGTTGAGTTTGGAGCCCAGTTGCAGGGAGCGAACCAGATTACAGCAAATCTTACCCGACCCAATAGTCTGTTTCTCTCCGCTGCCGCCCAGAATAACCACCAGCAACTCACCGAGATTCATAGGTGGTTCGCCAATGACTGGAAAAATCTGGTCTCAGTCGGACCAATTTCCGAGTCCTCGGCTGCCGAGGCAATCGCCGACTCCCAAAACCGCGAATTGTTGGGCAAGCTATTGCAGCAAGCTGAGACGGGCGTGCGGGGGATTGATCTCATTGAACGAGAATGGGACGAAGGAGCTATTGAATTTTCGCGCAGTGTAGCGCAGCACCTTGTTGATGACTTGCAGGTGAAGGACGGTCCTATCCCCCTGAAACTAGCAGATAGTCTTCTAGACTCTCCTCGAAGGCAGCTTCGTTTACTTCACGAGACCGCAGGAGACCTGCTACCTTTGGACTACAGGTCTGAGAGCCTTGGTACAAAAATGCTCTTAACGCTTGTATTACCTGCTTTCGACTCGCTCTCGAAGGGCAGTGTTCTTTTGATCGACGAAATAGACTCCAGTCTTCACCCACGACTGGTCAAAGCATTCGTTTCACTGTTTCTGCGACCGGAGTCCAATCCGAAAGGCGCACAGCTAATCTTCACCACACACGATGTCACACTTCTTGGGACAGGACTACTGTCTCAGAACGCAATTTGGATGGTGGACAAAGACTTAGAGGGAGTGTCGACCGTCAATCCTCTGTCAGATTACAAAATACGAGGCGACTTCGAAAGAGCGTATCGCGATGGAAGGGTCGGTGGCTCGCCAGAGTTGCATGGGTTTTTCCTCGATCTCACGGCTTAAACAGTGAGGCGATTGCGGAAGGAGACGGCATCAAGATACCCGCTGGAGGCTGCGCTCCAGGCAGGGGTGCTTGCTCTTGTTAGGCGATAATTCCACCAGCGACAAACAGACATGTTATCGTTGTAAAAAGAGAGGTCTTGGAGTTCACCAAGTTCCTCCTTATGGGTGAGACGTGCACCCTAATGAATGGGAGCGGTTAGCTGTGTGAAGCTATGCTCACAACGCCCCATAGACTACGTTTGGAATGTGACTGGAACTCCATCTACCGCTAGAACGACCATCCGATGCCTGCCGAAATAATGTAGGAATCCAAAAAACTTTCCGTAGGAGATTCGAATGAACCACCCAGCACAATATTGTTGAAATCGAGTGTGTAGTAGCCGCCCACACGCAGGGATTGTTCATCTCCGTCGAGGTTGTTCAAGGAGATCATGAACCTTCCTCCACTATCACCATAAAAAGTACCAGCATTGAGTGAAGTTTCATCTTGTGTCACATCTACAATCCCCAGCCCTGAGACACCAAAGTCAAGCACTGTCTCAGAGAATGCGATTGATGCAAACGGAGTAAAGCGATTTTCCAGACTGTAACCTATTGCGAATTCGGTATAGGTGAGGTCAACGTCAAAGTCCAGACAAAAATCAATATCGCAGAGTCGGTCGCTTCCCGATACGGATCCCCCTGAAGTTCCGAAGTACATATCGTTGCTTTCGTTGAAGTGATACCAGTCGACGCTGACCCCATTCATTTCAAATTCTGCATCCGTAGTGTCCTCGGACAGACTCACTGATGTAAATTCGCCTACTATTACGTTCTCTGCCATTGCAGGAGCGACGAGTAGCAAAAATGTTGCAAGTGTTGCCAGTAGTTGCTTCATGTTCTTCCTCCTAGAGAGTGGGTATATCTGAAAGGTTTCTGCCTTTCTCCTCTGACACTACTAATACCGTTTAGTTCGATATAGCGATCTCTACACTCTCCAATCGGTCACTTCGACGTCATCCAGGGTCTTGCTTCGTCCGCCATGCCTATGCTTCAGCACTTGGAGGACAATCGAAACCGGAACGGGATCAGTCTCTAGTTGACAAGCCAATTGATCGTACGACGTGTCAAAGACCTCGATTTGGAGGCTAACTAAAGAGTTCTAGTTCAGCGGAGCGAGCTTGCTCCATGTTATACCAATTCTGGAGTATTCGATCTCGTTTCTGTTGGATCCGAGAAATTCGCCAGAACCGAAGGTTCTCTCGTTTAAGGAAATCCTTGGCTCGTTGGGGAGAAACATGTCGCTTTGCTGAATCAGTCCCTCATGGAACTGCAAAAATGGAGACTGAAGCAGAGTCGAAATACAAAAGCTACAGTTCTTGTCGGTGCTGATCGCGCTGCTTGCATCCACCACTGTGTTTGCGCAGATTGCCGGTACATATGCTGTGGAAGTCGAAGGAATGGGACCGGGAGGCGAAGGGCCGGAGGTTACCTTGACACTCGCTGTTGACGAAGATGGGGCGTATTCTGCAACGGCAAATACTCCGATGGGCAAGAGGAGTCAGAGTGTTGAAGTAGACGGAAATGAGTTCATATTTTCGACCAAAGTTGAGTCCCCGCAAGGCAGCATGACAATGTCCTACTCAGGTAGCGTCGAAGATGGTGAATTGAAAGGAAAAGTATCCGCAAAAGCTCTTGGAATGGAGATGTCCTTCACTGGCACACTCAAGAAGAAGGAATCTGAGGAAAGAGTCGACGAAGAGGCCGAAGACGGGTCCGCAGAGAACACGCCAGAGGCCTAATTCCAATCGTGAATTAGTTCTGAGTCGTTCGCCTCGGGGTCGCAGATCCCGTCAACGCAGGAGATCCAAACCGTCCGTGGCTCTCCTGGGCTAGGACTTCACCGGGAACACGGCCTCCAAGGTCGCGACACCAAGGAAAGCCAGGCGGAAGAGATGAAACATCCAGAAAATGAGACTTGTTAGGTAATCAGCTGTCCGCTTAACATGTCGTGAACCCCCATGAGCTTAAATGAAAAATAGAAGGGTGGTTCACGCCAATTTGATGGTAGCATTACTGAGCAAATGAGGCTCTTCTTTCGTCGCTGTCTGATCATCACAAGTCTTGCCATGTTTGGACTTGGAGTCGTGAGTGCGCTGTTGTTTGCTGTTGCAATTACTCCAGTTATGATCGTCCTAGCAGTCGGTTTCTGGGTTCTGGCCCTACTTCTGGCACTGTTCTACAAGGTAATGCTGAAGCAAGACTCGGACTAAGTAATCGCAGTGGATTTGCAACGCTTACTAGTCCAAAGGATAGTGGTTTGTTTTGAAGCCCGCTGATGTCGATCGCGCAGACTTAGAGTGGGTTGAGAAGTGATACCCGAAAGAAGAAAATTCACGGACGAGAACTGTTCCCTTGAGCAAACGCAGTCCAAAATTGGTTCCTATAATTGTTGCTTTCTTGGTTTGTGTTGGAAAAGGGGAATAAATGTCTAAGTTTGCGGCTACATGTGTATTGACAGCATGTATTTTTCTGGTAGCCGGATGCCTCTCGACCAGTGTGCCTCAGGTAGATAGAGAGGAGGTCACAAGCGCTTTATACGATCAGCGCAAACTTGCAGTTGATCTTTACTTGGAAAGGCTGGTTAAAGTAAACGAATTGGCTCTTCCGATCTTAAGAGCCAACAACGAAATTTGCAACGAGGTGTCTGGCCATCGAATAGGGGTAACAATTCTTACCAAGCGCTCTCTTCCATTTAACCTGCAGAAGGCCGCAGAGGACGAATTCGGCATTGGATCTCGACCGGTTATCTACATCACTCCAGGTACACCTGCCGCCAATAGCGAATTAAGAAGCGGAGATAGACTCTACCGAATCAACGACACCAATATAGGAGACAATCTGTGGTCTCGAAACACTGCACACAACGTCTTGAAAGATGCACTCAAGGAGGGCGAGGACGTAACGCTTCGAGTCATGCGCCGAGGCAGCCATGATCAGATAGTTTCCGTGTTGACGCCCGAGCCGATGTGCCAATCCTTTGTTTACTTGATCCAGGACCCGCTTCCCAATGCGTTTGCCGATGGACAAGACATCTTCGTATACACCGGATTGCTGAAAGAAGCTGAAAACGACCATGAAGTGCAGGTTGTACTAGCTCACGAATTGGCTCACAACGCAATGTCACATGTTGCAAAGTCGGGAAGGATTGGATTAGTGGGCAGCGTGTTGGAGGCTTTGATTTTCGACGAGGACGACGATGCTGATGGAGTGATATCCGATCTCGCAGTTCTAACGTTTAGTCCAAGTTTCGAACGCGAAGCAGACTACGTAGGAATCTACATGCTTGCCCGTGCTGGACTGGATACGGAGAGTGCTGCTACATTTTGGAGACGACTGGCGGTAGAGTACCCCGAGGAAAACCAAAGGACACTACTAGCGACTCATCCCATTCATACGGAACGATTTCTGAGAATGGAGAAGGCGCATCAGGAGATAGTCGAGAAAATGGAAGATGGTTCCCCGCTCATTCCTGAAGCCAGATAGCAGTCGAGATTTCTCGTAGGTGTAGTTAAGCAAGTTAGGCTACGAGATAGGCGGAATAACAGAGCACAGATTTGCCGCTGAAACGGATTCACATTTGCTTGTTCCATCAGAAATAGTCCGTTTCCGCCGCGAGCTCTTGTGGCATTTTTGAGGCGATTTTTCGGCCGGCTCGCGAGTTCACGACCCTCAATACAACGTAGAACAACGAAACTCTTCCGTTTATGAATCCGTGGGATTCAATCACAAGCTCATGTCGTACCCTGCGTGCACACTGAAGGACCCTGGAATCTCAAGATTCAGAACAGCCAGCTTTAGGTCCTACGATGCTAACGACGGGTTTTACGAGCATATGTCCCAGCGTCATGGCAGAACCGTAAATGAGGACCAGCGATAATGGGAACTGAACGACCGAGTACTTCCTGAGTCCACTACAATGCAAGCTTGACTCTTAGATACGATGCTTATACTTTTGAAATATGAGATGGTCGTTCCTTCGTCGCGTTTAGGGGCGATGAAACACTCGGACCATCGCACGAATTTGACACGTGCACTTGAAACGCGATGGTAGATGACATTCCAATTGAGACTCAAGCAGCTCAGATCCTTTGGGAGATACTCAGACAAATGAAGACCGACGAGCAGCGGGAAGAACTTGTGGATTTTCTCAAAAAGCTACACAAAGCTGCGGAAGAGTTCACACTAGAAGAAGCAATTTGTAGCTTGCTCGAGGGTGATCGAAAAGAGAAGTAGGAAACTCACCCTTGCTTCGTCGTTTTAGGGTGGTTTTCGCAGCGATTATCTTGGTCGATAAGACTTAGAAAACCTGATTCCAAACTCCCTCCGGTCGTTGCTCAGAATACTCAGCACTGTTGGGTCCAGATCAAGTCTCGCAAGAGGAAATAATTCATCTGTCAGGTTGTCTCCGTACAGTCGAATTTCCCAATCCACTCTAGGATCAGCTACGGTCAGGCTCGCACTCATGAGATCAACGGGTGGCATCGCATTCAAGTCATCGTTAATCACCTGACCAAACATCGCACTTCGGTGGTAGTACCGCAAATCCGCAACAAGCATGTAGCGGCTTACTTTCCAAGTAAAACGCGGCGCTAAGGATAGAGTCAAGTTGGGTGTGAGGGCTGGTTTGTCCCCCGGTCGTATTCTGTAGAGATGTTGGTAAACGTTGCTCATCTCTGCGTCAACTAGTCCGAGAGCAAAATCGAGTGTAATCCCCTTTTCAGTCAATACTTTTCCTTCGAGTTCAAGGCCGGTAGCAGTGGACTCCGCAGCATTCTGTACTAGCGTTAGGAACTCGTCTCCCGCTAACTCGTTCGTCTGTACCGCCAAGTCGGTGTAGTTGACATGAAATAGTGACATTCGCACTATCAAGGATGTTGAGGAAACACTCTTGACTCCTAATTCGAAGGAGTCGGCGTAGGTTGGATCAAACGCAACAAAAGTGTCGAGTCCCTCATAGGGTCGGGGAGGATAACCACCAGCTTGATATCTTCGAGCGAAGCTTCCATAAACAGTCCATGAACCGCCAATCTCATGAGTCAGTGACACATCGCCCGTTATGTCGTTCCAAGAGTCACTACGATGAGCTTTTGGCGGTACAAAGTAGTGAAGCGAACCCACAGATTCCTTGTCAGCAAACGTAGTTCTTACACCGAGACCCAATGACCTATAAAGCTTATATCTGTGTGTCCGAAAACTCCTAGACTGGTGGTTTCCTGTTCCACATAGAGTCGGCCGTCGAACTCGCTGAGAGGAATTTGCTCAGGTCTTCCGTCGTTCAATCCTCTGAATCGAAACACAAAAGGACTGTCGTTGAACCCGTGTTCACTGAATGCAAAAACTCCCGCAATCCAGTCGGTACGCCCTGTGATGCCGCGTACTTGCAGCTCGAACGTATCTTGCTCGGCCTCGCCTCGTTCAGGGAACTCTATCAGAGTGGGTGCAATTTTTTCGTTATCCAGCCCACCCTCGAAACACATCGTCCTTCTCGAGAGTATGACCTTGACTGACAGTAGCTCCGATTGGTTCCAGTCGGCCACGACAGAGTGACTGACTTTTACGTCCTCGGTGGACATGAGATCATTGTTGAGCGAGTACGTGTCGTAAGGGTCTGGCGGTTGATCGGATTGATTCAGGCCAAAGGAGTTCTCAGGGCTAAACACCAGCACCGAATGAGGACTCACTCCCTGACGCGACTTAGATGAGTCGATCGATCACACAACCTTGAATCCGTCAACGGGCTTCCACACGGCGACGCGGCGGCGAAACAACTGATTGATTTGTCCTATGTCGGCTTCGGGATGACGAATGTTCGGAGCTTTTCCCACTCCATCTCTGGATTTGTAGCCACCGCTGAACGGTACGGCAAGATTGCTGGATAGCGGGATTTCTGCTTGGAGGTGCCCATTCAATCTAGCCAGTGTTCCAGCTTTCAATTGGAGGTCGACTCGCTAGGCTCTCGGGTGACAATGTTCAATGCGCCGCCCAAGGTGTTGCGTCCCGACAATGTTCCCTGCGGACCACGCACAACCTCGACGCGTTCAAGATTGACGAGGTCCATGTTGGCACCCGTGTTGCGCCCCAAGTAGTCTCCGTCAAGGTAAATGCCCACAGCTGGATCGGTCGTAATGATGTGATCTTGAAGTCCGATTCCGCGCATGAATGCGGCTGCATGACCGGTACTTCCCTGTCCAAAGTTCGTTTGAATCGTGTTTGGCGCAAATTTCTCCAATTGGTTGAGCTCGGAAATCCCCTTCTCCTTGATGCCCGCATTGTTGAGAATCGTCAGAGATACTGGTACTTCCGATAGGTGTTCCACCCGCTTTCTTACAGTGACGACAAGCTCTTTAATCAAGTGTTCTTCCGCAACTAGGTATTGGGAGCACGGTACAAGAACTGAGTCCAGCACCATCCACACCAGAAAACGTAGCCTCGAATTCATCCTGTTACTCGTTGTCAGTCGGCCCAACTATCTTTTGAGCTTTGGCTATTTCCATAAACCGGGCCGCCTGAGTCTATCCGATGCGTCTGAGACTCTTCGTAGATGCAAATGGACTTTGTCCCATAGAATTGCGCAAATCGGAGAGGAGCTTGAAGCAGAAACGAAAACGCGATCGGACGCACGAGGCGTTCGAACGCTGATCATTCGATGGTGTTTGAGGACTTACCAACGGTCGAGACGGATTCTAGTCCTGCATGAGTTGGACAGATTATTGGATAGCAAACCTGCGCTTAGTTCTGCGTTTGAATCTGTTCTTCGGATTGTCGTAGCTGTGGTCCCCGAAAGGAACAGGAACGGATTATCTGATGTGCTTCCTAAGTTTGAAGGAATGGTTCCAAGCACCCGTTAGTCGCTGTGCTAGAGAAGGATACAAAAAAATTTATCTGATACACTGAATGTGCATTGCGTCCACGTGAATGGCATTGGGAGGTGCCCATGAATTTAACTATTGGATTACAACTGGCGAAATGGATGAGTTCGATCTTTGTTGCTTGCGTCGTGACATGTAGTGTCGGCGTTGCTGGAGAGGAAGAACAGCCATCACAATCTGAGGATGCGAGTGTAGACACATTTGTTGTCTTGGATTCGGTCGATGCTTGGGACGCATATCAGAGCGAACGACACGAGGAAACAGTCGAAGCTCTTGCCACGACCTCCCTTTCGCAAGAACACAAAGAGCTACTTGCAAATGCGCTTGGCAAGATGTACCTAGGCGTACCCGTAAGCTCCTAAAAGATGACAGCAAGAGCGGAAAGTTCAGACGACGAACCTATTGAAAGACACGAAACATGGATGATTCGTGAAACGGGCGCCTTCCACAGCACAAGTGAATCGATTAACCAAGGTCTGAAAGCGGGGGCGGGAAATAGTCCTTTCCAAGACTTGCTTGCAGCCGATATGTTTCGTGATGAGAGTCTGAGGGTTCTGAGCGAATCTGAATCCGAGGCGACGTTTGTTCTCGATTTGGACATGTCACCAGCTGAGGAAGGATTCGAGCAATGGGCAACTAAGCGTGAATCGGACGTTCAACCTGAAAGTGAAACTGGAGCTGAAAATGAGCCTGATGCCGAAGAAATGCGTCTGCTGGGTAAATTTTTCGGCAAAGGGATGTTCGTTCAAGAAATTTCAGTAAGTAAGCTGGATGAGTCAATCACAAGTTTTGTAGTGATGAAACTCGCGAAGCCTTTGAGACAGCGGTTCCTGTTCAAGATGACGACTTTAGAGACGAAATATTACTTTTCCTATATCGAAGGTTGCGATGGCTACGCAGTCGACAAGTACACTCTAGACATGAAAGGATCGGCTCTAGGTGTTGGAAAGTTTTCCTCCTCCGTAACGACTACATTCACAGATGTAGTGTGCGAACAACCGGTCCGTTTCCTATCGCCGGACTAGTAAGATTGCTACATTCTTCGGTTTTAACGACAAGGTTGTACTGAAACTCTTCACATAGTTTTTTTGATATTCGTTTGGTCGATAGGGTCGGTCTTGCATTTGACCCAACGCAAAAGCGGTTTGTGGTCCGGATTGCTCTGAGCGTAGCTTTGACAACTATACGGTCCGCCAATTCGGAATCACGACCTGAGAATTCGTCAGAGGCTGTTGACGAAACAAGCGGAGAATTCAGGCCGAAAGAAAACAGACGCATGTCCAATATTCCGCTGACCGAAGTTCATTTGTAACGTGTTCGGAAAAACCTCTCCAGCTGATTGAGTGCTGTAATTCCCTTCTCCAATATGCACTTGTTGCTGAAGATTGTTAGGGATATAGGAACTTCCGGCACTTGTTCTTCTCGTTTTCTGACAGTGACAAGAAGTTCTTCCAGTTCGTGTCTATTTCCAATCGGTTGTTCACCAGCAATTAGAGCTGATGCTGGCACGATCAACTACAAAGTCTGGGCGTCGAATTCATACTGTTTCTTGAAAAGGTGCCACACATCAAACTGGTCTAGCTATGACTGTATGCGTCTATGTTTTTTCAATCACTGGCACCGCTTGTCAATTGATCGAAGTCAAGCAAGTTTTGCACTTTTCAGTGCAAACAAGATGCCTAGATTGTGCACATCCACTACAGTGAACTGCACTCCAACTGGTTGGCGTCAATGGGGAAGTGCTCCCTGCCTTCTGCTTATCCTCGTGCTATTGTGCATCGCCAGTTAACCTGTTTGAACTCCAATACGTGAGCCGATCAGTTACCCCGTACTGTCCTCCACGAACGACGTTGCACACACACTATAAGCACCAAAACGAGAACTGCAAAGTACATGTGAGTTCGGTGCCCAATTGCAAGAAGAGAACCTCTAGTTACCAACCTGTACGATCTTCAATAGTCGAATCGTGCTTTAGTTGCTCCAACCGGCTCCCTCACACACATTCCCAACGAATGCGAAAGCAGGCTATCAATCAGTTTGTCTAAAAGCAAACTTCTTCTGTCGCTTGTCTTTCAGCGAGGAATTGAGACTTACTTGTGCCACCAATGATTTCCCACTTTAAATGAGGAGTATCAAGAGATACAAACAAAGCAAGGAGACAGGCACCAAAAGAATGTGGGTTAGGGTCATTCCGCCTGCTTTTTTTGTTCCATTGGCTGCGCCTTCTTGTTGCTGCTCATGTTGGTCTGCTTCCATTTCGGTCACGACATTGTCGTTCTTTTCGACGCTTAGCTCGTCCGTCATTGGTACTTCGTTGAATGACGAGGAAGTTGATGATGGCAACATGGCACATCCCGATGAAAGTAGCAGTGACAATCCGGAGACTACCGCTATCAGCTGTTTCATGGATAGGTCCTTGAATTGATTGTTCGCATGGATTTTACAAGAAAACGACGGATTTACCTGATTGGATTAGTACGCCCCGGCTGATCCGAATCTCACGGTTTTCTAAAGCCAATTATTGTGGTTTGATTTCGTTGCTACGCTACCCACGAATCTACTAGGCGGGAGGAAGCATGGGTTCAACCAGTGGTTTCAGCATCGAGTTCAGACATGGATTAGTTGACACCGACATTGGAGACAATTTGTGGTCTCGAAACACGGCTCACAATGTATTGAAGGCAGCCCTCCGTAAGGGAGAGGAGGTAACGCTGCGTGTCATGCGCCGAGGTAGTCACAATCAGATAGTCTCAGTGTTGAAACCTGAACCAATGTGCCAGTCCTTTGTATATTTGATCTAAGGCTCGATTGCGAATGCATTTGCCGATGGAAAGGACATTTTCATCTACGCGGGATTGCTCAAGAGGCGGACAACGACCATGAAGTACAGGTTGTATTGGCCCACGAATTGGCTCACAGCGCAATGTCTCATGTAGCGAAGTCAGGAGGGATTGGGTTGATAGGAAGCGTATTGGAAGCTTTGGTTTTCGACGCGGACGATGATGCCGATGGGCTGATCTCCGATCTTGCACTGCGGGCGTTTAGTCCAGGTTTCGAACTCGAAGCCGATTACGTGGGAATCTACATGATTGCGCGCGCCGGGCTGGATACGGAGAATGTTTCATCATTCTGGAGACGCCTGGCGGTAGAGTATCCCGAACAGAACCAGCGAACATTACTGGGTATACATCGCTTGCACACGGAACGATTTGTAAGCATGGAGACCGTTCATCGGGAGATAGTCGATAAGCTACGATTCGGTTCTCCGTTAACTCCTGGGAGAAAACAACGGACAAAATCGCTCGTGTGTAACGACCTCTTTAGTCGGCTATGTGTTCTTGGTTATCCCTTCGATCCATAAGGGATAGTCCAACTTGCTCGAGCGGCTATGGAATTCACAAGTAAGTGATCGGTACGTTCCATTTGATTCGCTTTCGACTAGATTTGGACACACTAGGAAGTCGTGAGAAAAACCCAGAATCCTACGTCTTTGTCCTGCTCTCAGGGTCGCCCGACGTTTTCTTCCTGACGATTCCGCATCAATCTTCGGCACAGAGTCTGGTTCGGAAGTTCGAAACTCTCTTCCTCTCAGATCCATCCGGGCATTCGATCTTCACCCGTCATTCTCACTTTGTTGGAAGAATCTCTCCAGACCCGCTCTGAAGCACTACTGAACGGGACGTAGCAGTAGTTGTTCATGGCCGGATTGCTTAAATGGCTTGCTGTCGTTGATGGAGTCCCGGCAGGACTGGTAGTCGCAATCATTCGCAACCTGTTCTTTCTACTAGTTCCTGCCTTGTTGCTAACCACGATTGTCGACCCAGCTCAGCACGATTTCTTTGCCAATGCTTCCGGGTTAGTCGCCGCTCTTGGTGGTCTCTTCACAATAGACGCTGGACCCATCTGGGGAGGTTCGCGGGTGGCGCGCTACTACCGCGCGACCCCACACCCAAAGGTGAATGAGCAAAGGGTTTCCGCCAATTACATTGCAACCGAACCCGTTGCCTGCCCAAACCGCGGTAACGAGCGACTAGGTAAGTCTTGCAGTGTTGCGGTCAGAACGGCCGCGACTATCGAAGGCTGCCAACGACGTTGACCAACGTGGTGGGGGAGACTTTCGAGGCGGATTCTCGGCTGTGGCGAACCTTTCACTCCCTGTTTCTTCGCCTCGGCTTGCTTGCGCTCGAATGTTCACGTGGCCGACAGGCACACTACACGTCTCCATTCCAGCTGTATCTATTTGCGAGCCTGCTGTACTTGCTTGTAGCATCGTTCGTCGTCGAGCCTTCAGATTCATCGCCCACAACCTAAGAAACGGCAGTGTCAGATGTCGCGACTTCTTAAGCTTTTCTATCTGACCCGCTGGCTGTAATCGTCTATCTCGAATATCTACCGATCAGTTTTACTTTCGCGCTGCCGCTGTACGCCGTGCTGCTTCAGTTTGTCTTCATCGGCAGACGTGTATACGCCACGAGCTTGGTATTCGTCCTACACCTTCAAACGATCGTTTTCTTCGTTTTCCTTCTGTTCATGCCCTGGATGGAGGACGGCGATGCTGGGTGGATAGATTGGGCGTTCACTCTTCCGTTGGGCGTTTACTTGTTTCTTGCGCTCAAGCTTTTTAAGGCATGAGCGTGTTCCGTACTCTTGCGGGCTGGGTGGTTGCGATGTCTCTCTTTATATTCTTCATGATTACTGTGCTTTTGGGCACCCACGCCTTTGCCGAGCTATCGCTCGGAAATGACATTTCCCGGATCTCCATGGGAAAATCGTAGGGGCACTTCGCTTTATCTTGGCACACCTCTATTTCGAAATATTCCGATTTTCAAACTATTAGAACCGTCAATTATGGTTTCAAGAATCAGCTTCCCAATCTGGGTCGCACTGCAGTTGGGCTGTAAAGGATTTGGATGAAACACCTATAAGTTCGGATGCCGTTTCTGAATGCAGGCTAGCGTGTGGCTTGAACATGTTTGTACCCGCCGCTATTTCTTCAACGCCATTGAGCCAATCGTCGAAGGTCTCTTTTGTGCCGACTCCCAATGCCACTATAGTCTGACCCAGACACCGTTCGTACTCTACTAGCTTGCCTGGATCGTCGTCTTCCCAGAGTATTGATTGCACTTCCATCATTGTTTTCTTGGATTCCTTGTTCTGTTCCATATAGAAAACATGCGTGAGCAGTTGCCTTCCGATCATGCCAAAGATCATGTTCACATCTTCTCTTTCCTCAACGGGAACCTTTGCCATGTATTCGTCAATCCGAGACAGGTAGGCGTCGATGGCTTCCTCTTCCGTTCCCCACACATTCGTCATATGCTTGACGACGAGTCGCAGCTTGTCTGACCCATCCATCTCCGTCCAGTCAGGTGACATGACTTCCGCGTGCAGTTCAGGCAGTGCACGCTTCAGGTAATTCAGATTCTTCAAACCAAATCTCAAGATCTGTGCCTCATAGGGAATCTCGCTCGATGCCTTGTGTGTGTCATCGATACTTTCCTCCTGAGCAACGAGAGCTATACCTGAGCCCATAAGCAGTAACCCAGCGATGAGTCCAGTTATTCTCCAACCAAGTCTTTTCATTGTTCCCCCAATCCGAGCTTTGATGGATCTTGTAAATGCAATGGTTAATCAGACAAATACTGCGGAATGTCGTTCTACAAAGGTCAGAAGTTGCACTGGCCCAAGGTAGTTCACTCTATTTACGTTCCCAGTTGCAAAAGCTTCTTTTCGAATCTGCTACTTAGTCATACCCGAATTGTGTGGCGCGTCCAGCTGCCGCGAGTGGCGGGACTGTTTGTTGGTACCAACATCTACCTCCTTGAGGATTTTGCTCGTACGTTTGACCAGGATATCGTGAGGAATTCCAGCCAAACACATTGTGCCGACGAGTCCAGGCGCAGGTGCCTCGTGCTCGATCAACACTAACGCGGTACGTTCAATTTGTGGTAGATCTCCTAACGACACCGTAGTGAATTCAATCAACGAGTTCACTGTCCCTTCTGGACTATTTCAGCTCGCCGCTAGTGATGAAGAAATTGCGGCCGCCCTTGCTCATGAATGCGAGCATGTAATTGCGAATCACGTGGCAAAGAGAAGTCAAAATGCAAAAGAGAGTTTACTGGGAGCACCGTGCGTGTCATTTTGTGAGCCATATTGGTGCAGACACTCAAACGACATCGGTTGCACAGATGAATATTTGTACAGTGGATGCATTCGCAGATTATCCATTGTTCAAACTTGAGGCAGACTGTTATGCTGTGCTGGTTCTCAAGCAAGCAGCAATTCATCGCAAGATAGTTGGAGAACCCTCGGGTTGCTTACGATACGCCACACCAGCGAATAACCGTGGGATTGCAGCTTGGAAGGCGGGTGCCGATTCACTGGACACCTAGCCAGGATGATGAACTGCGTGCAGCGACGCTAAACGAGCTCATGCAATCACCGGTTAATTAAGTGAAGGCGACGGGCTGGATCAATCCTCGGAGTGAAATTCGCGTTGCGGCGATGCCCACGTGGCCGTAGCAATATTTAATTGAAAGAAAATCTCCTTGACGTCGTCCATTGTGGTTGTTCAACATTCCCTGCCCGCAGACAGTAGAACAAAACCCATCGCATAGCGTTTGAGAGCTTACGAAGGTACTCTAAGTAGTCAGCTAATTGAAGCCTCCAATTCCCACCTTGTAGGATTTTGACCGGCGATGGCAATTAGCTGTTGCCCAGAGGCAGAAGTGAATGTGCCGGTTGCGGGTCCTCGAATCTTCGATTGGGGGGCAGTAATAAAGCTATGCACCATTTTCGAGGCTTCAAGAGGAGATGCTTCATTCCGTCCCTTACAAGCAGTGCTTGAGATTAGGGATGCCTATGTGAATTTTCGGCAACCCCGGCGCACACAATCGATATTGGATGGTCGCATCAAATGTGCGAGAATGAGGTTTCTACAGATGGGGATTTGAGGAGTAGAACCATGCTGAAGCGATTCAGTCAGCCCGCTCTACGGGATCGTCGTATTAGTGTTACGGGTGTGTACCAATGTCGAGAGCAGTTGCACTTAACAAGGGATTGCCGTAGCCAGACTCCCTTTTTGCTTTCTTGCGTGGTGGTCACTGTTGGAATGATTGCCACTTCGGTGTGTGCCGCTGAAATCGCATATGACAGCCATGAGATTGACATCGGCGAAGAGTCCGAGGTGTTTTTTCTCTTTACGGGACCGTTCACAGGAAAAGACAAAGACGATCTCGTGATTGTCACAAGGCCGAAGGAGCAAGACAAGGCAGAATCGGCAGATGACTCAGAAGAGATGCGACGCCTGGCGGTCTACTCACATGAAGACGGTGCATTCTCCCGTGTCATCTCGGTCGGGACTACCGCGCGCCTCATGGACACCTGGCGATTCAAAGAAGGAGTTGCATTGCTGTCGGCTCACTCCGAGGGAATTGACAGATTCGATCCGTCCGCAGGGACATTTGAGTCGTGGCTGGGGATAGTCGATACGGAGTCGCAATCGCAATCGACGGAGCCCGAGTTTTGGCTCAACTTTTCGCGGGATCTCAACGGCGACAACTTGGACGACATCGTCTACGTCGTTGACGAATCGCTTGTCGCAAGGGTTCAGCTACCCAATGGGGACCTTGCCGAACCCGTTGTTATATCTTCGAGCCCAGGACTTGAAGTGCGCTCGAGGTATCCCTTCGATTCGCCCCTGACGGTGGTGAAGAGCATGGCGCTTGTGGAAACTACCACCCCTGCAGTGTGGCAATTGCAGTACTCCATCTACCCCATCGACTACGACGGCGATGGGATTGGGGATGTGGCCTTACCCTACTTTGATGGAGAAGCTTATGATCGGATGCGGACAGAACCCCAAAGCAACGGAGAACTCGATGCTGATCCCGAAAAACATCCTTTGGTTGAGGTCTCCGGACTACGCATCCATCGAGGCCTCGACGGCTATGGGTGGGCCGCAAACCCAATAACGGTGAGAGTACCAGCACCTCCCATGCTCGACGAACAGCCAGCTCATCTCTTCGCACTTCAAGATTTTAATGGCGATGGTGTCGACGACGCGGCGGTCTTCTACATAGTGGGTGGTGGGCTCAGCTACATGGATTTTTTCTTTGGGCATCGCAAAGATGGAGAGACGGTATTCCGCGACACAGCGGATACACGTATCACCATGACGAGTGCTCTGGTCATGGTGACCGAATTGTCAGACCTCGACGGCGACGGTGACGTGGACTTCTGTGCGGTTCCGATGAAGATCGGATTTGGCACCATTGTGTCGGGGTTGGTGAGAAGGTCGGTCCGCCTCACTCTTAGCTGTTACCTGATGACCGATGGAGTCTATCCGGAAGCACCTTCCAAGCAGCTGAGCAGGCGACTTCGTCTGAACGTTGTAGCGCCCGACGCGTTGGCTGACGTCACCGGAGACGGCATACTGGATGTGGTTCTTCCGACGCGCAGGAATCGCCTTGAGATCTTTGCCGGAACAGGCGATGCTGATCTGTTCGCGGATCAACCCATAAAGGTCGATCTGGACTTGCCCAAAGGGGATGACGCAATCCTGTTTCGCGATTTGAACCGCGATGGAAAGGCAGACATGCTAGTAGTTCGCACGGAGGGTGGCAAGCCAGTCTGGGTGGCCTTGAGCCGTTAGACCCTTGCGAGAGAAACGCGACTCGATGGTGCCGAATCACCCGAATCGCTCCTCATTGCCTGCAGCAAGGATTTTGTCGCGGGTCGCAGCCGGCTGTCGAACGGCGGTGGCTGTCTCTTTCGGCGCGCTCGCGGGCATGATTGTAGTTGTGTCGATTGCTGTTGTCCCTGCCATCATTGTGTTGGCAGTTGCTACGTTGATCGGAGGTGTCGTAGCCGCAAGTCTCGCCTTCTCGGCCATTCTGTCTTTGTTCGTGTCGGTAATTGGCGGGCTAATATGGGGAGGTCTGCGGGTCCGAAGAAGGAGTCATCGCGACTCACCCCCAGTGGAGGACTCCCGACCGGTATCCGTCTCCGAACCTATGGAGAATGTAGCAATATGTCCCAACTGCGGAGCTAAGAGGCAGGGAAAGTTCTGCGGCACCTGCGGACAGAACGACCGCGACTATCGGCGCCTCTTTCCATCTCTTTCCGAGGTACTGGTTGAAACGTTCGAAGCGGACTCTCGGGTGTGGCGAACCCTGCGCGCCCTGTTGTTCCGTCCAGGGTTTCTCTCGCTCGAGTTTGCCCGCGACCGCCGGGCCCACTACATTTCTCCTTTTCGGTTGTATCTGTTCGCGAGTGTGCCCTACTTTCTGATAACGTCCTATGTCGACAATCCACCTCAACCGTCTACGATGGAAAGTGCAGTAGCGGATATCGATTCAGCAACGGCTAACCTCGCAGACCAAATGTCTTTCGATCTCCTCTACGAGTACTTGCCGGTCACAGTTTTGTTAATTCTGCCGTTGTATGCCTTTCTGCTGCAATTCATCTTCATCGGTCGGCGCGTGTATGCCGAGAGCTTTGTGTTCGTCCTGCATTTCATGACGATCGGTTTTCTCATTCTCTTAGTTTTTGTCCCGTGGATGACTGACTACGACGCTACTTTTTGGCAATATTTCGCATTCTTTCCCCTTCTAGGCATCTATTTGTTCTTCGCGCTCAAGCGCTTCTACGGAGCAGGTTTTTTAGCTACAACTGTAGGTTGCTATGCTGCGCTATCGATCTTTCTTGTGCTTTTCTTTGTTGCGGTTTTTGGAACTCAAATGGTGGTTGGATGGCTGGCTGGATACGAACTCTCAACGATTTTCGCAGAATTTCCTTAGACGCTGGTCGGTATTTCGCGGTTCCGTTGGACTAGCATTGGCAAGGAAGTTGAAAATGAGCTAGATCTTCTCTTCTGCTAGTTGTGTTTCTGAATTTCAACGACAGGAACAAGAAACGCTGCTGCAGTCAGCATACCATTCACCATCCACTTTCCCCATTTAACGGCAGTCATGAGCACCGTCATTTGCCAACCGAGTTTTTTCTATGTTCCTCTTCCCCCACCTTTGATGGCCCTTGTAGATGGGAATAGTCGATCAGACATGCAATATTGAATGTCGTTGCGTATAGGACACAAGCTGCATTGACGCAGGTTAGCTCCCTGTATGCGTTCCCAGTTGCACAATGTTCTTGTCGAATTTGCTCCTCAGTCTAACCCAGATGGTGCAGCGACTCTAACTGCCTGAGATGGCAGCAGCCGTTTGTTGGTTCTAACGAATGCCTTTTTGGGAAACTGCTAGAACGGTAAGTCTGAATCTGTTTAAGAGCTCCCCTCTCTGAGCATATTGACAGCGTTGTCATAAGAGTATATAAACTTGATTGGACCTGTCGTCTCGATAGGAAAATGGTAGGGGAAAATATGCTCACAAACTCTTCACTTAGCAATCAGATTTTGCTCGTCTGCGGAATGTCCTTGCTCTTGACACAGTCTGTCTGCAGCCAAGAAGAACAGCAAGCAGCTGAAAGCGAATCGGCACAATCTCAAGAAATGGAGGAAATTGTCGTAACTGCAACAAAGCGAGCCACAAATCTCATGACGACTCCTGTTGCCGTATCTGCGGTTTCACAGGAACGACTAACAGAGCAAAACGTGTCCGATATCACGGATTTAGGCGATCTAATCCCCAACATGCAAGTGGGTACTTCCCCTTCAGACTCGGGTGTTCAGGTGACGGTACGAGGCATTACATCGAACAACTTCACAGAACTAGGAGACCCAACAGTGTCGATGCATGTTGACGGCATGTATTCGCCTCGGCCTCAAGCTGGATTGGCATTGCTTCACGACGTAGAACGCGTCGAAATCATGCGAGGTCCACAAGGAACTCTGTTCGGCCGCAATTCAACATCGGGAAGCATCAACATCGTTACTTCAAACCCGTCTACAAGTGCCACGGAAGGATCATTTGAGTTCGACGCAGGCAGCTACAACAAGATTGCAGGTCGGGGATGGTTCAATCTTCCTCTCGGGGAAACAGCAGCCTTACGCGTATCCTCGATGTTCGAACGAGCGGACAGCTTCATCGACCAGGTGAGCGACGAATTCGATCTCGAAATGGATGTAAATGGCGATGGTGTTCCCGAGATTCCAGCCGATGGCATTCCCAATACTGATCAGCGTCGCAACAAGCCGGTTGACGACAGCGACGCCTACTTTGCGGTAAATCGATGGGCAATGCGCGCCGCACTGCGATTTGATGTCATGGACCACAGCAACATCAAATTGACATACGACATGTACAGCGATGCGAGTCCGGGTGGGATCTCACTCAAAGACTGCGAAAAGGCGGCGGGAACTTTCTTTGAATGCGATCACAGCCTTTGGCATGCTCGAATCAACGTTCCAGGCGAATTGGATTTCAACATCAACACATTGCGCATGGAGTTTGTCTCGGACTTTTTCGATGAATTCTCTATCGAGTATCGTTTGGCCGCTTCAACGCAAGATCGATTCCAGCAATATGATGGCGACGGAGGTGCTTTCGCTGATCCAGAGCATCCCGGGTACGGCATTATGCGTTTTTGCTGCGGCGCGGGCCCGCTCGTTCGCGATGCCTCCGCTTTCGAGAGATTGGGTTTTCCGATCCAGGTCAAATTTCCCTTTGAAGACCTGCAGTTGACCACTCGAGATTCGACCTATGAGTCGTTGGTTCATGAACTGCAGTTCCAGTCTACGGGGTCGTCGCCTCTGAGTTGGATTGCGGGCGTATTCCTAATGTCCGAAGAAAATGAAATTCGCTTCGATGTTGAGCTTCCATTCTGTTGCGGGGGCGGGATCCCACTTGCGCAGTCGTTTGTCCAGCCTGATCGGGGCGTCGATACCCAAGCCATATTCGCGCAGGTTGACTACTCGTTCGATCCAGACGTCAATTTAACCGTCGGCTATCGCCAGACGTGGGATGAAAAGTACGATAGAAATGGTTCCAACCACTCCACCATCGGCTATTGGGTGAATCCAGGTCTCTACGACCCGTCCCCCGCGCCCTTTTGGTTTGAATCTTGGGGTCTAATCGGCGTTGTGCCAGGTTGGCATGCCGATCCGGCTTGGTACCAGTCCGACAAGCTGACGCCAGAGATGGGCTCGTTGGCAGAGAATTTTCCGGATCGAGTACCGGGCACTGATAACACCTACTCTGCCGACTGGAGTCAAGGTACGTGGAGAATCGGGGCCGACTACTTGGTGAATCCCGAGTTGTTTGTCTACGCCAGCGTCGCGACGGGATTCAAAGCTGGCGGCTTTGGAGACAAGGTTGATGTCTGCGAGTGTGGAGAGGTTACGGCTTTCCCTTACGATCCAGAGAACGTCACAACCTACGAGGCGGGAATGAAGGCTGAAGTGCTCGACAGGAAAATGCGTTTGCTCGGAAATGTGTTCCTGAGCACCTACTCCGATATGCAGCGTACGTCGTGGGTAATCGTGGGACGATCCCAACATACTGACCGCGAGATTGGCACTTTGTTGACCACCAATTTGGCGGAGGCCGACATATTCGGAATTGAATTGGAATTCGATTGGCTCGAGCCTTGGCAGGGCGGCCACGTGTTCGGGTGGGCTTCCTACCTCAATGCGGAGATTGGCAAGCTCGACGACGGAGCCGACGGACTGTTTTGCTTCGAACGCGCCTATATGAATCTCGAAGCATGTCCTGCTGAAGACGTCTCGCAGCCATTGGAGGGAGGTGGATTTCGTAGACCCACAGATCTGTCTGGAAACAAACTGCCCTGGTCTCCCGAATTGTCGTTCTCTGTGACCGCAGAGCACTCTTGGTGGACAGGGAACGGATACCAGTACGGACCTTCAGTAACTCTGAACTGGCAGTCCGAGATGTTTTTCAACGATGTCAACTATGACGACGGTCCGTTTCATGCCGGTCAGGAAGGATTCATGACTCTCAACATGCACTTCAAGATCATCAATGAGCGACAGGCGTGGGCCGTTGTTGCGTTCGGCTACAACATGACCGACGAGGTAATCAGATCCTGGGCGGATCCTGGACCGGGCTACTGGCGTGCGAACTTTTTTCCTCCACGCCAGATGGGTTTGCGCTTCAGCAAGTCGTTCAACTAGCAAAATGCGTGGCATATGCCTCCGGAAGAAGCAGTGATCCACCGATCGCGAGAGTGCTTTAGCTTCTCAGTGGAATCGAGTTCGGCGGCAATTTGAAGCGTTCAACAATCAAGGATGTCGCAAGTACCGCCGGTGTCTCGATCAAGACGGTGTCGCGGGTGTTCAATGACGAAAAGTACGTTCGCGAATCCGTGCGAGAACGTGTTCTCGACGCAGCCTCCTCGCTCGACTACATCCCGAATCCAAGTGCGCGTAGCTTGGCTGCGCGACGGTCCTACAACATTGGATTGATACTCGAGAATCCCCATGAATTTGCGTATCTCAAGCGAGTCGTGGAAGGAGTGTTTGACGCTTGCGAGTCATCAAACTACACGCTGCTCGTTCGGCCGACCGATGCGACGGTTTCGCATGAGGATGTCATCAAGTTTGTGCGTCAAAGTCGGGTTGACGGTATTGTTCTTCCGGCTCCGATGGGCGACCGAACTGAAATAACCGACACACTTCTTGAACTCGGCACGCCTTTCGCTCAGCTGTCTCCCAAACACTTGCGAAATGACTGGATATCAGTACGTCCGAATGATGAAGAGGCAACCTATGAACTTGCAAAGCACGTTCACTCCTTTGGGCACGAGCGAATCGGTTTCATCGAGGGTGACCCCGAACACGGGGCGACTGAACGAAGAAGAAACGGCTTTGTTCGCTGTGTAAGAGATTTGGGTCTCGACCCCGATCCCAAGCTGATTGTTTCAGGAATGTTCGATTTCGAGTCCGGCAATGAGTCTGCCCGCAAACTACTGGAATTGGAAGACTGTCCATCCGCAATCATTGCGAGCAACGACGACATGGCTGCCGGGGCGATTGTCGCGCTGAACCAAATGGGTCTGAAACCTGTGGAAGACGTATCCATTGTTGGGTTTGACGATTCGCCTACGGCGACGAGAACGTGGCCTTTTTTGACAACGGTCCGCCAGCCCATTTTTCAGATGGCAAGAATGGCCGCTTCGATATTGATTGATTCGCTGGCCGGAAATACGCCGGAAGAAATGAACCTGGAGTTTGGATGTGAGATCGTTACCCGAGATTCCTTAGGTCCCCGCGTTGGAGCCTGCGATTGACCTTAGCTAGACGACGGGAAGAAGCTCATTGGCCGCGGTGTCAAGATCCGTTCGAAGGAGACCTTCAGAGGTCTCGTAAAGTGGAGGCGAGGGTGGCACGAATTGTTTCGAGCCTTAGCCTTGAAGAGAAGGTCGCCCAAATGATCCAGGCGGAATTCTCGTCGATCACTCCCCAAGAAGCTGGAAGCTACGGAATTGGTTCGATTCTCAATGGAGGCGGTATCTTCCCCAATGGCAATAAGCACGCCAGTCCCGAGGAGTGGGCGGAGCAGGCTCAAGCGTTTCGTGACGCCACAACTCAATTCAGCAAACACCGGATCCCGATTCTTTGGGGGACGGATGCAGTGCACGGACACTCCAACGTCTTTGGAGCCACAATTTTTCCGCACAACATTGGATTGGGTGCGGCTAGAGATCCAGCTCTCGTTGAACGCATAGCGGAAGCGACTGCGCGAGAGGTTTACGAAACAGGCATTGACTGGACATTTGCTCCGACTCTTGCGGTAGTGAGGGATGATCGTTGGGGTCGTTCCTACGAAGGATATTCGGAGGACCCCGAGATTGTTGAGATGTATGCGTCACGAGCAATACTAGGCTTGCAGGGAACTCCCGGCAATTCCGAGTTCATGTCCGACGGAAAAATTCTTGCAACTTGCAAGCACTTCATCGGAGAAGGTGGAACGGAAGGCGGCAGAGATCAGGGCGATACAGTGTGCTCCGAGAGTGAGCTACTGGATATTCACGCTCCGGGCCATTTGCGAGGTATTGAAGCAGGTGCGCTGATCGTGATGGCTGCTTTCAACAGTTGGCGCGGCAGCAAGGTACACGGAAATTCTTATCTATTGAATGGTGTACTCAAGAAGCAACTGGGTTTTCGCGGTTTCGTAGTAAGTGACTGGGATGCATTTTTACAAATCGACGACGATCCCACAAAATCATGCGAATTGGCCGTCAATGCAGGTGTGGACATGCTGATGGTCAGCAGCGATTGGCGTGGAGTTCTCGGCTACCTGATCGACGCAGCGAACAACAAGAGGATTTCCGAGGAACGGTTTGACGATGCGGTCACCCGGATTCTTCGGTTGAAGGAACATGCGGGATTGCTGGATAGGTGCGAGCCACGGAAGCGCGTGCTAGTTCAAAACAACCCACTCCTAGGATGCAGACAGCATCGCGAACTGGCCAGGGAGGCCGTGCGCCAGTCGCTCGTCCTACTGAAAAACAATGGCAATTTGCTGCCGCTTCAACCCAATGTTCGTGTAGCAATTGCGGGCGATGGAGCTGCAAACATTCCCAAGCAATGCGGAGGGTGGTCTCTTACGTGGCAGGGGCATGAGAACACAAATGAAGACTTTCCGCAGGGAGAGACGATTTACTCGGCAATAGCGAGTGTCGTGCATGAAGCCGGAGGAACAGCAGCCATAGTCGATTCACCTCCGACTTCTGATGAGTTCGATGTTGCCATCGTCGTATTCGGCGAAAACCCCTACGCCGAGGGGGATGGAGACCTCAATCACCTGAGCTTTTCCAGAGAGTCTCCCGAGTCTCTCAATTTGATGCGAGACTTTCAGTCTCGTGGCATTCCCGTAGTTGCCGTGTTCATAACGGGTCGGCCACGGTGGATCAATCCTGAATTGAACGCCAGTGACGCATTTGTGGTCGCATGGTTGCCCGGTACGGAAGGTGGAGGCATTGCAGACGTACTGTTTCGAAGGCCTGACGGTACGATTCAGCACGACTTTCAAGGTCGCTTGTCTTTTTCCTGGCCACGTACGCCCCGCCAGACTCAGGTTAACCGAGGAGATTCGAACTACGATCCTTTGTTTCCCTATGGCTTCGGGCTGACGTACCAGGATCCATATTCAAACCTGTGCGAGCTAGACGAAACGGATTGTTCGACGAGCCCTGTCCAAGTCAGGCAGAGACGCTCCACTATTTATTCGCATTTGTAAGTATGTTTGTTTCTTTGCTAGTACAAACTTTGATAGTCGTGCCCGTCGCACATCCAACCTCTGTTTGGAGTGAAAATGCACATACAGTGCGATGGGTACGCATCAATTTTGGTAAATGCGTCTTAAGAGTGAACATTCCAATATTGATTGCCATCGCCGCTCTCGCAATTGGTCCATTTTCCGTCGCAAATGAGCAAATTGGCGGACCTATCAAGGTTGAGGTAGTCGAGACCGAGAGTGGCTTTCAGGTGCTACGCGATGGAAAGCCCTATTTTGTCAAGGGTGCTGGAGCAACGGGCATAGACTACGGAACGGTTGCAGAGAACGGAGGAAACTCGATTCGAACTTGGGCGGTCGATATGGCTCTCGACAAGCTTGACGCCGCACATCGACACGGCCTCACCGTTGCGCTCTGCCTACCTGTTGTTTCGGAGCGATTTGGATTCGACTATGACAACTCAGAGCGTGTTCAAGAGCAGTTCGAATTGATGGAATCCATCGTGCTCCGCTACAAGGACCATCCCGCTCTGCTTGCATGGATCGTTGGCAACGAATTGAACTACGGCATGCGCAATCCGCGTGTATACGACGCGGTGAACGACATATCAAAGCGAATACACGAAATCGATCCCTTCCACCCTACGACTACTACGGTTGCAGGCGCGGATCCAAACATCGTGCGGATTTTGAAGCGTCACGCTCCCGACCTGGATTACATCAGTATTCAGCTCTATGGAGCAATAGCGGATCTGCCCAAGTACGCCAGGTCTTCCCTTCGCGACGTGCCTTTCATGATTACGGAATGGGGCCCACTCGGACATTGGGAGATCGCAATGACACCCTGGAATGCTCCTATCGAACACACAAGCTCGGAGAAGGCTCAGCGTGTGGCCGAAACCTACAGCGACTTGATTCTTCCCAACAATCGCAATCTACTTGGAAGCAACATTTTCTTTTGGGGCCAGAAACAGGAACGAACGCCGACCTGGTACAGCATGTTTCTCGAGAGCGGCGAGCCCACCGAAGTCGTCGACGTGATGTACTACATATGGAACGGCGAGTGGCCCGACAATCGCGCTCCAGCAATTAGCCGTATCACTGTGGGTGGCAAAAACGCCTATGACGGAATACGCCTGACAGTTGGAAAAACGTACGACTCGAAAGTCGAAGTTCAAGATCCAGACGGGGATCCAGTTACGTTCTTGTGGACGCTGAAGAACGAAAGCGACTCTACCGGAGAAGGGGGAGACTTCGAGGAATCGATCGACGACATTCCCCTTTTGATATCGGACCGCTTCGAATCAACCGCGAAACTCACGGCACCATCCTCCCCTGGAAAGTACCGGATCTTCGTTTATGCATATGACGATCAGGGCAATGCAGCTCATGCAAATGCACCGATGCTCGTTGAGAACGAACCACAATGACCGAAACCCACCACATAACTAGCTCAGCCGATCGTATTCCGTTCGGGAAGAAGATCGCATACGGATGTGGTGCGTTTGCGAACAACATGCTTGCCGCCGCTAGCGGGAGCATGATGGTGGTTCTCAACCTCGCATTTGGAATGAATCCCGCGCTTGTGGGGTGGTTAAGTGGGATCCCGCGTCTGATGGATGCTTGGACTGATCCCATTATGGGTTACCTATCGGACAATACGAAGTCGCGTTGGGGACGTCGCCGACCCTACATGTTTGGTGGTGTATTTGCCGCTGGACTGCTCTTCGTTGTGCTTTGGCAACTGCCGGAGGGTCGATCCGAAGGTTTCTACTTTAGCTATTTCCTCGTTGTTTCGCTCTTCTTCTACTTGGCATATACCGTGTTCGCAACTCCGTGGGTTGCGCTGGGTTACGAACTGACGCCCGACTATCACGAACGAACTCGCCTCATGGGTGTGCAGAACATCATAGGCCAGCTGGCCTACGTCATTTCTCCCGCTTTCCTGAAGTTCATGGAAATTGATCAATTTGGAGGATTGGCCAACGGAGCGGCAATCTTGGCAATAGTCGTTGCGATCGGATGCGTCATGTTTGGTGTTGTTCCCGCACTGGCATTGAGAGAACGATTCGGAGAAGGCACCACGCCTGACTCCTCGGGCGAGAGTTCAGATTCGAGTGGCAATCAAGTCTTGGGATTCTTGAAGGGCTTTGGCACTACGATTGCCAACCGGGACTTCCTGATGCTTGCGGGAGCGACTTTTCTTGTATTCAATGGGTTTCAGCTTATTGCGGCGTTTCAGTTCTATGTCACCGTCTTCTACCTCTATGCAGGAGATACGGATGCAGCAGCGAATCTAATACTGATTTTCGGCGTCATTTCTTCAATTTCGACATTTCTTGTAATTGCACTGACAACCTACTTGGGATCTCGCATAGGGAAGCGGAAGACCTTCGGGATTTGCATCACCGTGTCGGCCATAGGCTATGGACTTAAGTGGATTTGCTACAACCCGGAATATCCATACCTCCTGTTAATTTGTGCGCCACTCATCGCATTTGGGCTGGGCTCGCTCTTCACGTTGATGGCTTCGATGATTGCTGATGTTTGCGATGTTGACGAACTTCACACGGGGCAGCGTCGCGAAGGCATGTATGGCTCGATATTTTGGTTCATGGTCAAGCTGGGAATGGCTGCGGCGTTGCTAGGAAGCGGCTATCTTCTCAACGCAACTGGATTTGATGTCGTCCTCGGAGGAGATCAATCTGAGCAGACACTATTGCTGATGCGAGTCTACGACGTTGTGGTTCCTGTTGTACTTTCGCTCCTGGCGATTGGCTTGATAGCCCGCTATAGCATCACCGAAGAAAAGGCATACAATGTCCGGGCACAGCTCGAGGAGCGAAGAGGAGTAGTTTGAATCCGGAGTTGGTGGTTGCCTAAAGCTTCAATAATTGCAGGATTGCAACACAATTGGTAGTCATTCGGTATTTTAATTCTTGTAAATTTGCGTCTTCGCAAATAATGATTCCACCTCTTAACTGCCAAGACGATGTTCGGCATGTTTACTTTGGGAATTACTGCTTTAAATAAACAGGTATGATACCTATATGATTGACAGGGACTGGTCGGCTGTTTAGGTCCTGATGTGGGTGTAGGATCGTGTTTCGGCAGCGTCAGGAACCAATATCTGCCTGCTTGGCGTATTTCACAGTGGGATCTTGCTCTCTCGATCGTGCGCACCCGCGTTGCTTACACGAACTTTGCCGTTATCAAGGGGGTTGTTTATTTAAAGTAGTAATTCCCTTTACTTTTGGCTATGGAATGCCTTTCTCTGATGACAGCAAAATGGTCTGAGTGTCTCTAGCCCGTTAAGAAGGAATTACTGATTAATGCAAACAGGCATCGTATCTTCTGGATTGAAAAGGACTGGCAAGCAAATTCTGTCTTGGTGTGGACGCAGAATGGTGATTCGAACGAGTCAAAGATTCATACGTGCCTTTACTATTAAGCCCACGGCGTGGTAAACTCTTACACTTTCATTCGGATTCATCAGTGTGGCGCATGCGACTTTCGAGATAATCAAAAGCTTGCTCAATTGAAGCAGTAATTCGCTAAAATAGCATTCTACAAATGGGATAGTGGTCTATTAGACCACTTGAGACCAATACTAAAATTCAAATCTACTATGCGACTAGTGTCCACCTTCAAAAACCGACCTGCATCCTCACGCCGAATTAGTTTCATGAAAAAACACTGTTAATTCTGGCAAGTACTTTTGTTTTCTTGTTGCTCTCGAATTGTAGTAGTAATTCAAGAAATTGTGATGATGAAGAAGCAACAAGTGATGTGCTTTGGCTATCTATAGACACAGGACACATTGAAGATCAGGTAATTGAAAATGTAAGAAGAGTACGAGGACAGAAATGGGAATGTACAGCTGAAATAGTGTATACCCGAAAAATTGTACATCCTGATATGAACTATTCCCAATCTCACCAAATATACATAGATTCGAGAAGATGGAAAGTGCCTTCGGGTGGATTCAGTCGCTTGGCGTTCTATTACGAATTTCAAAAAGAAGACAAAAACAGAGCAAATCGAATTCTGGACGAAATTGTAAAAGTAGAGCTGCAAGTTGGTGAGAGATTGGATCTCTACTTCAAAGGTAGTGGTATACGGGGAAGTGGAGGCTGGGTGCGAAACGGAAAAGAAATTCTCAAGAAAATTGTTGATTTCTATTCTCAGAATAGCAACAGTTCAAAATCAGAAACGTTCAAAGATGTACGATTACTTAACCCAAACCTGACCCTTCTTGAAGACGAGAACCTACTTGATGATGCAGAAATTCAGCAAATGTTGGAGAGTCTCATTTCGTTACAAGAGAAACTGGAGCCATTGAAGCGTTGGTATTTCAATGGTGTGGCAGTCGACACAAACTCACCTATGTTTGCCAAGATGCACGAACTAGCAAATTTTCCCGACGAACCACAGAGTCCAAGTCGCAATGAATTCAAGTCGTTTGAAGAATTTGACAATGCTTTTATGGAATATGAAGAGAATCTAGAATTTCATCGACAAAAGAGAAATGAATTGCTGTCGATAGTAAATTCCAAGTACGGTTATTATGTTTTGCAAAAGGTGACTCTGCAAGTATTTTATTCGGTTGGCACAGACGAAGTGAATGTCCATAGTTCGAAAGTCATTAAATCAGAAAATCTTTGGGAAGACAACTATCAACAACGTTGGCTCATTTGTAATTAAGATGGTGTGGATGCTTTCCAGCTACCGGCATGGTAGCGTATTGACTTCACTAACAAGAAAGGAAGACATCCATGGACAACATTGTAAGAACGGTCGGGCTGGATCTGGCGAAGAGTTCGTTTCACGTCTTTTGCGCCAATCAAGAAGGTCGGCGTGTGGAATCGGGAGCCTTGCGACGCAGTGAAGTACTCGGGTACTTTGCGAAGCTGGATCCTTGCACGGTGGCGATGGAAACCTGCTCGAGCGCCAACTGGTGGTGTCGTCAGCTGGGCGCGTCGGATCACGACGCGGGAGCAATCTGCGAGGCCGCGAAGAGGCCCAACATGCGTTTCGCCCCCGTGAAAAGCGAGAGGTCCTCGGGACTGCTGTCTCTGCAGCGAACCCGTCAGGCAATGATCAAGCAGCGCACCATGAACGTCAATCACGTGCGTGCGGTCTTTGCGGAGTTCGTCGTGGTGGCACCTTCTGGATCGAAGGGATTCGAGCAGCTTGCGGAACAATTGCGAATGGGCATCGAAGCGTTGCCTTCGGTGTTGCGGGAAAGTCAGAAGCCCGCTCTGACCGTGATCGAGCGGCTTCAGGAATCGATCGACGATTTGCACGCAAGGATCCTGACGAGCGAAGCGAGCCTTCGACTTGAGGAAATACCCGGAGTGGGGGTGCTCTCCGCAACCTACCTCGCTGCCGTCCTTGAAGACGGGTCGGCGTATCGCAGCGGGCGCCAATTCTCGGCCAGCCTTGGATTGGTTCCCGAGCAGCGCTCCACGGGAGGACGGCAGAAACTGGTCGGCATCACGAAAAAGGGCGATCCACTGTTGCGCAAGTTGGTCTTCGAAGGAGCGTTCGCAGTGCTGGGCCATCGAATTCGCGACGGGGGCAGGAATTTCCCGGGAACGGCACGACGGGTAAAGGAGAAGTCGTTGAAGGGGGTCGCTGTGGAGCTGGCGAATCGCAATGCCCGAACAGCATGGTCGATGATTCGCCACGGCACTCGGTACGATCCCCAACGACAGCGCATGAGAGAGCAGTCAATGGCCGCGTGACGGAGCAAAACTCGCAGTGACGATGGGAGAACGGACAGATTCCGCGACCGGGACAACCAGCTTCAACACTAGAGCCACGAGCTCGCAGTTTAGATTGGGACCTGGTCCTCGCATGCCATCATGGCCAGAGCGCATTAGCCGTCTCGCAAACAGGTCGAATAGAAGTACGCGAAGTCCGACTGCCACTTCGTCGCTATTGAAATGGACGCGAATTGGAGCAAGGCAATGAATTGATTTAGACTGTTGAACGGAAGGCATCCATAGAAGGGTTGAAATCTTCTTGATTTGAGGAATTCAAGACCTCGCACTCGCTGAGTGAGGGCTTCCGAACGGCCTGAGTCCAAGTTGGATAGCGCTGCAAATAGCGGTTTGAGACGCCTTGCGCCTATCCGATGATGAAGGACTTCATGCCGGTGTGCATGGCGTAGACTCTTGCGGAGCTGAAGTGTCCCTCCAGAGACAAGCTCTGTCCGGATGCTCCGCCCGTACAACGAGGTTTGCGTCGTACGGGAGGATTGCCTCGCTTCCATCCCCATCTCCCCTTGGAGCTTTCCCGCTAGTAGGTCTCGTCGATCTTCACGATGCACCTCCGCGCGAGCCTCGAGAAACACGGACCACTTCTTCGGCTTGCGCATGCGTGCGAACTGCGCGCCCATCCTTCCGTTGAAAGTGCGTTTGCAGCCTCCCTGTGAGGGAGGGCGGCAACGAAAGCGCTGCGTTCCACGGGAGTCGCGACCGTGTCGATACGCTTTGTCCTTCCCGCAGTGCAGACATCGCCTGACTTCGGTAATCGACTGGTCGAAATTCTTGAGAGAGTCCGGTCCCTTCCGCCGGCCGCGCAGGGTACGCACAAAATCTTCCAGCTCTTCCGAAGACATATTGCCCAGAAGTTCCCACATAAAGAAAATTTCTGTCTGTCCATAGACACCTTAGGCTTGCAGATCAATCGCTTACAACATATATGGGGGTGATTTACCCCTGTTTTCAACGCTTAATTACAATTGAGCCTCGTGAGTTCCTCTCATCTCCACACCACAAGAGATCGAAGTCTTGATCCAGGTATTGTAAATTGTCACTTTTGTGTCCATATATTTGGCTATATAGAACCCACAACGCAAGACGACTGAAGAGTCGACACTTAAAACTCCATCAAGACTCTTTTAAATCAGTTCTGAACCGAATGCTCTCCCTGTTGGCCTGCGATTACGAATTGGTTCCATATGATTTCGTTCGGTAAATCAATCTTTGAAGAAAAGCAAACCAAGTCCACCGAGCAAGAGTCCTATTGCTGATAATACAACCCCTTTGTAGATAGTACACATTCGATTTACAACTTCGTCTGCAATTTTCAACTGATGTTGTGCAATACTCTCTTCATTTGATTGAGTTTTGAATACTAGATTTTCCATCATATGATCAAATTGTATTTCGAAGTCCGCTCTAATCTCTAACAAATCTGACTTTACTATAGCATCCTTTGTTAGCACTGCTTCAATGGCAGCTTTATTCGATTGATCGACATTGGCATAATTTAGCGCTTCCTTATAATGGCTTTCTACTAGACCAATAGCCCAATCGTAGTGTTCAGAGTCTTCACTTGAAATAATGAATGTCAATAGACTGTCTGCTGCATTTTTTTTAGATTGAGATAGAAGTTTCGCAACTTGGTATTGAGAATTCAGATCTCTCTTCTTATTGATGGATTTATGGTGTTCGTCAATCTTTAAGTTGCTTATTTCAACAAAGAGAGTTCCGAATATGAGCGCATAGGAGGCAAACAGCACTCCCAGTATCGCGAGGATGAACTCTTTTCGTACGTGAAAGGACATCTTTTTCAGTTTTTTCATTTGGTCGGTCCAGAATATTTTGTCTTGCTATCAAAAATAGCGGGAATTTTTCGGTGTAGAGAAATTTCGTGGTTCATGGCTACGCGGCCTTCCGTTCCATAGCTGCCTCCTCCAGTTTTTTCTTCGCCGCCCGCGGGCGTCAGCGGATCTTCCTTCTCGGAAGGCCGGAGCGCCCGGTGCGGCCGCACCCGGTTGTAGCGATCGCGGAACTCCTCGAGACACTGCCGGGCATGGTTGGGTCCGTCGTACATGCGCCAGTACACCTCCTCCTTCTTCAGCGTCGAATGGAACCGCTCCAGCAGTCCCAGCTGCTGCGGGGTCCGGTACTGGATCCGCACATGGGAGAACCGCTCCTCGATGTGCTTCTGGAACTTGCGCGCCAGAAAGCAAGAGCCGTTGTCGGTGACCAGCGTCGGCTCCCGGTCCAGCGGACCGTGGAGGCGCTCCGCCTCGGCGCGGGCGAGATCCAGGGCGACCGCCACCGAGCCCGCGTTCTGGAACGGCGTCAGATGGCACGCCAGCAGGTACCGGGAGTAGTAGTCGTTCACCGTCACCGCGTACCACCAGTGCCCCTGGGGCAGGTGGAGGTAGGTCACGTCCATCTGCCGCAGATCGTTGGGGCGCGAGGGAAGCAGCTCGAACAGGTGCCTCGTCTGGTGCAGCTCGGCACGGCGGGGAGCCCGCTTCTGCAGCAGGTTCAGCTCCCGCATGATGCGGTACGTCAGACGATCGGAATAGCCCGGGCCGACGTCCCTCCGGGCCACCACCGCGATGCGCTTGTAGCCCCAGAAAGGATAGTGCCGGCAGAGGTCCCGGACCGCCTCCACTTGGAAGGGGTCCAGGGGCTCCCGAGGTCGTCCACGAGGCTCGGCGTCCTCCTTCGGATGTCGGTACCACGTCGACGTCGACACTCCCAGATGGGCCAGCAGACGGGTCAGACGCAGCCTTCCGTCCCAGTCCTCTATCTCTTGGCGAACCCGATCGCGAAGCTCCTGCGTCACTCGGAGACCCCCAAGTTTTTTTTAGCACCTTCAGGGCCACGGTCATCTCGCCGATCACCTGGTCCCTCTGCGCCAGCTCCCGAGCGTGACGACGCCTCTCGGCGTCCCGATCGGAACGTCCGTTCAGACCGGCGAATCCCGCGCGAAGAAAGGAGTCGCGCCACTGGTACAGCGTGGGCTCGGAGATTGATGCCTCGCGGGCAAGATCCGATGCCGTGGCTTCCTTCCGAAGCAGACGAAGAACCAGCTCTCCTCGCTCCTCCGCCGTCAAGGCAACTCGTTTGGACATGATTGTGTGCTCCTAGTGGAATCTATACTAAAACACCTCGTTTTGATTCCCACTATTTTTGAGCAACACATACGTTTCTAGCATGTGCTTCGTCTAGCCTGAAATTGTCGACGTCAATTCCTGGTGATGTCTTAGTGGTTGTCATTAGTCGGCCCCCATCTCGGCACATCCGAACAAAGTGGCTAACATATGTAACAGGTTTAGGCTCGCGGTTGGGCCGGTTAAGGATCACGACCAAAGGAGGAAGGATTTGAACCCTAAGTCACAAGATGTCGTCAAACAGGCAATCAAGGGCATTCCATTGGCTCAGCGAAACTATGAGAAGCTGTCAAACGGGGATTGGTTAGTTGGGTGTGAATACTCGCGACGACAACCATCGCACAGCAAGTAAGAAAACTCCCAGATGTTGCGGCCGTCACTATCGAGAATAGTGTAGGATCAGCGATAACGGATGCCGGTGGAAATAAGAAGGGAAGACCAAACAAGAAACTACCTCTTCAAGGACGATTCGACATTGCTATTTGGAATAAGTCGTCTCCTAAAGGACTGATCGAAGTCAAGACATCCGTGTCGGGATACTCAAACCTAAAGAAGGATGTTTCCAAGCTGTGTACTGCTCTGGATAAAGCAAAGTCCATCAAATGGGCACAAATTGCATACTTCATGGAGTGTGGAAGCTCAACGACCGCGACTGCCGAAAACAGAGTCAATGTTTACACTGACAGAATTGACAGACAAGCAAGCGAACACATCAGTAAATTAGGCAAGAAGGTAACACTTCATCGAAGCAAGGTACGAGTTGAGGATGACTGGGCGTGGACTGCCGCAGTTCTAGAGATTGTGCGGCACTAAAGTAAAGGGACGTTGTTTGTGGCTCAACTTGCCAAGCGACTGCTCAACCTATTCTCCCATGGACTGAGCGGAGCATCGATTGAGTGTGATGATTCAAACCATCGTCGAAATTGAGCTTCCATACCACTACCAGTTCACTCTTTGCTACAGGTATAAATGGAACGTTTGGTTAGATCCCGCGAGCCTTAGTTTGCCCTGCGGTAGCCTAGCTCAATTGAGCATAGTCTTGGCTGTCGTGGTTATCCGCCAAACAGGTGAATGGATTTCTCGCTGCTGGACGACAGTCAAGATTAAAAAGGGTGACGGAGATTCGTTGGCCGAGGTAGTAGTAGAAGCGAATAGCATTCGCGTGATTGTCGGGTACATTTCTCTTGGGAAAACAGAATCACATACTCTTCAACATTTGACAACCAACAGAAATGGGAGCATTCATGAAGACTCTGAGCGTTCAAGCAGTGTTTGACCGAATGGACAAATGGCGTAACTTTCCCGCTTACGCACTTGAACGACGTTCCGACATATTTTTTAGTTTCTTTCTAGCGAGGCTACTCGATGCCGAATTCGGCATTGGCAGCGAAAGCGCAGTCATTCCCGAATTTCCATTAAAGAAAGATGCGAACAACCAATCAAGAAAAGTTGATTTTTTCGTAATCTCCGAGGATAGGCAACAGTCCTTTCTCGTCGAACTGAAGACTGACAGAAATTCACTTAGTGAGCCACAACTCAATTACCTTCAAGAAGCATCTCGAAGTCGACTTTGTACATTGACTGCAGATGTAAAACGTATTGCCCAAAACGCGGACACAGACAAAAGGCGTAAATATTTGCACTTACTCAATCACCTTGCTGAGCTGAATCTGATAGAGCTTGACAAGAAGCTACGATTGGATTCTTTCGATCCTCCTTTCCGGATACGTCAGTACATGGAATCCACAACGCGCGTAGAACCAATCGACTTGCGGCCCAAAGTTGTATGTCTAGTACCAGAAATTCCATGTGTAGCAAGCCAGTACCCCGATTTTGAATGGATGTCGTTTGAAGTACTTGCAAATTGCATCAAAAAAGAAGGATCGATTGGAAGGCGCTTCGCTAAGAGTCTCAGACTTTGGGCATCACATGAAGCTGGACACATTGACGACAAACCGTCAGACTGAACAAAGAAACGAGACAGAACGCAACCGATGAATTCACCGAACTTATTCAATTATGCGACGAAGGAACTGTCGCAGGATGCCATGATCTGTTGGTTAATCGCATTTGCAGGTATGCAATCAGTGAGAAATCCAGCTGAAGTGGAGTTGCGTCAATGTGGTCGTGAGCTACTAAACGCTCTTTTTTCAAAATGGCAATTCACGCCGACAGTTTATGAGCGCGTGGAAGTGTTTCAACAAGAAAAGCACATTGACGTGTTGGTACGAATAAATGAACGCCACGTCTTGTTAATTGAGGACAAGACCTTAACCAGAGATCACGATGACCAACTAACCCGATATCGAAACTTAGTGACCGAAGGAAAGACACTGCTCCGCAATGTCAATACAGATGAGGTATTTCCCATCTATTTCAAGACAGGCAACCATTCTCTACGGGAACGCGAATATGCGAAATCCTGCAATTATCGTGTGTTCGACCGAAACGACTTTCTCAGTGTTCTTGAGTCGTACCAGGGAAATAACGAGATTTTCGTTGACTTTCGCAACCATCTGAAGAACTGGCAATTGGAAACTGAGAACTTTCGGCAGTGGACTAGTAAAGGAGAGAAGACAGATAGAGGTTGGCAAGGACTTTATCGGTGGATTGAGGAGAACTATCTGGTCGGGTGCAATGACAATTGGGGCCCTCTGGGAAGCCGTAACGAAGGATTCATTGGCAACTGGATTGAACCAACTGCTACGAGCGAGAACAGCAGATTTGCAATCTGGATCGAGCGGGACAAGATTGGATTTCGACTGTTCGGTAGTAAGAACAAACCATGTGCGGAAGGAATGAACCACGAGAAACAATATTGGGCTGATGCATTTGTAGAGAATGGCTCTGGTCGATTCACTTCGCCTGGCCGACTTGACGCAACGAGAACGAAACCAATGTGTGTGGCACAGTGGCGTGGCTGGTTGGTTTTTGGAGACAATGGACTTCTCGATTTGACCGCATCACTCAAAAACCTAAAAGATGCAAGGGAGATTCTCGTAACAACGATTCAACAATAAGGCCGAATTCATTCCGACACTCGATTAGCGGCGAATCAAGCTACCTACCTTCCATAGCTATTGATCTTGGTGGCTTCAACGGATTTCCTTCACGATGGTTTGATTTGTTCGGTCTTGTTGGAAGTAATGAGAGATTCAACTCTCTCATTCAGTTTCTTCAGCTGGACTATAACCTCTGCAAGAAGCTTGTTCGTTTGAATGTGGTCATGATGTACCCCTTGAGTAGTATCGTTGTATAGTTTCTTGGCTTCATCGCTTAGAATAGTGGTGACTCTCCGCAGTTCAAGTGGCTGTGATGGGAAGATTACCCAAGTCTTGAGCAAAAGGAAGCTAACGGCCAAACTCGAATCTTAGTTATCCTCTGCCGTAGATTATTGCTAGCCATCATTTAGAGTCGAAAGTGCTACCAGTTACGACGGATTGTCTTGGTAAGTTTCCGACAAACAGTGATACGTAGTGTCATTGGGCAAAGCACATTGCCTTCTAGCAATCCTTGCCCAATAGCAGCACGATTATTCAATCGACGTGTTCACTCATCCAGGTCAATGGCTTCCCTGTACCTGCATCACAAACTCCATCGAGGATTGGTGGAGAATCCACACCCGCTGTCGCTTTGTCTAATTGATCCTGAGTTAGTCCTCGAGCCGGAGCGCTGTTTTTGAAGAAGTAGTCCAGTGCAAAGTCAACTCCGGAGATGTCTGCCTGATTGAGATTGGTACCAGAGAAAACAGCTGAAGCACAGTTAGCTCCGACTAACTCGGCATTGCTCAAGTCGGCGTCAGTTAAATTTGCTCCCCTGCCTCCAAGGTTTGCATAACGAAGTGTGGTACCCGAGAGGTCAGCACCTCTTAGACGTGCCGCTCGAAGATCTGCCCTCGTAAGGATTGCCCCTCCCATGTCAGCACCTTCGAGTTTAGCTCCTCCAAGCGATACGGCCGCCATGTCAGCGTTACCCAGGACAGATTCTTGTAAGTCAACTCCTTCCAACATTGCGCCACTTAGTTTCGAAGGGAATATTTTCCCTCCCCACAGATTCTCCGAGGCGAGATCCACCAGGGAAAGATCAGCACCCTTTAAGCTCGAACTAGACAGATTCGCTCCAGTGAGATCTATCCGCCTCATGTCCACTTTGTTCAAATTGCTGTTTAAGAGGGAAGCCGCTCCCAAGTTCGCTCCCGTCAGTCGCGAGTTGCAAAATCGCGCACCCCAACACCGAATTCTTTGCAGGTCAGCTTTCGTGAAGTCAATGTTGGAGAAATTGGGTTCTTGAAGAGTCAATCCGGCAAGCGAAGTCTGCCTCAGATTCACTCTAAAGTCTTCTCTATTCTCTAAGTCGATTTGCTCTTCCCCGCGTTGCGCAATCACCCTCATGGCTTCCTCAACATCACTCGCAATTGCCTTAGCCGTGGGAATAGATTTTTTCGGTAGCAAGTACGCTTGGTTATTGTTTTTCGGTACCTCAGGTACGGACAGATATTCTCTGAATTCTGCTGATTGTTCAGCATTTGTCTGGGTAGTATTGTTGATTGTTGTGCTCTTACTTACTACAAAGGCCGCCAAAACCCTCATTGACTGCAAGTGAAAGTCCTCAGGATGTTCTCTCGCCAGTTGAGCTAGTACATGAATGCCTCCCAATCGAACTGCCAAGTTGTCAACGTTTCCCACCATTTCAACACCTTTTTGATAACGGTCGTTGAGTAAACTGCGAGCCGCCGTTTTTGCCTGCCTTTCGGCCACAATGCTGCGCCAGACTGCAAGCGGAATAGCGATTAGGCCCGCAACAACCAATCCAACGTTACGCAATGTCGTGCTGCCCGACTCATTTTTCGTGAGCCAATCGAAAAAAGAAACAAGTATGTCAAGTGCAGTTGTCAGGCCAAGGGAAAGGCAAAGACAAAAAAACTGTCCCATAGGAACAATCGTTAGCATTTCAGGTTCAAGTAGATCCGATTGGAATTGGGAGGCATCTGTAAACCAAAAGTACTCCAGTTTCGAGCTTCGACTGGACGTTGACTTTTGAGCGCGAGTGGTCGCCCGGGTGAGTTTGTAGGGGAGGCGGTGAGTTCACCCGATTTTGGCAACCTTTGCCGATTTCGGACTGTTTTCGCTGATTTGGCGCATTCTGCGTCATTCAAATGCTGGAAAAATGTGCATTTTCATCAAGTTTTACGCCATGGGTGCCAGCGAATCGGGCTTGTCATGTTTAGCTCAATGGGTCCAACATCATGGCTCGTGCTGTCAGTTGAGACTCCCAGTTTCCAAGTTTCATCTCCGTCTCAGCCAAACGCTGCCGTATGCGCAGGAGTAATGCGAGACAACGCATTCAAAAACACCGAAAATATACAAATTGCTCAATTCTTGAAGACTTTACTGACTTGGAAGCGTGCTTTCAAGCTTTCAAATCACCAATCGCGTTGTCCGCTCTGCTTTGACTGAGCATCCCGTTATCTTTAGGGGTCAGGGAGCTCTCTCAAATTGTTGCCCTTGGTTTTGTCTGCTTTGGTCGCAAGGTACGGTTTGCCAGCTTTTCTGTCTTTAACCTCTATCAGTGATTCAATTCCGAGTGGTCCGCGAGAAAAGTACACAATGTTCTTGGATTGAATGTCGTCAATGGCGTCTTCAACTCTTCGAGACTTCCATTCTTCTGCCGGATTGTGGAGTTCCAATATTTTTTTGGTCAGCCGCCTCTTCTTTGTATGGGTGACAATGCGTTTGTTGTTGCTTTTTTCCTCTTCGTCCTCCTGTTCCTTGTCGTCGACTGAATCCGCTGAGGCTTCTTTGGACGAATTTGCTTGCGCATGCGATTTGGCACGGTGCTTCATCCAAGCTCTTGCCGCAGACTCTATAGGCACATACAGTCCTCCTGCCGCACCAAGCGACCAGAAAATCAAAGCAGCGGACACTAACCAGTTGGGAAGACCTGCGAACCATTTTGGTAGACCCTGCTGAGCGGAAATCTGTTGAAGCTGATCCTTCAGATCATTCGTCGACTGGAGAACTTCCGCAACCGATTCTCCCATTTCACTCTGTACTGTATTCGTAATGGCTTCTACATCGAGCCCGGAGATCAGGGCCTCTAGACCCTCAATCCGATCGTTCACACGATTTTCAATTTCGCTGATTTCTGATTGGAGCCTTTCTACAGCATCATCTAGATCTGCTACCGTCGGGTGTGTTTCTGGGCCAGGATGTGCTGTCGAGTGTATAGCAAACAAAACAGCTAGCGTAGCGCCAGTCAAGAGTTTGAGTCTTTTCATTGTTCCTCCCTTGATTAGTTGCTGGCGAGTCTTTACATGCGGGTAAATCTTGGCCCATTTGCACTATCGTCTAGAAGAAACCAGGTACAACCTAGTACACGCGCTAAGAGGTCATCTAAATGTCTTTCGCAGACGCTTCTCGACGTGCAAAATTCTTTGAGTTCTATGCCAAATGTCGGCACTATACAGTCGCGGCATCGCTTTTAAATCGGCAAATAACAAACGAGCAACTATTTCGTTCTATATGGGGTCGGGAACGACAATTTCAAGTGTGAACTGAATTCCACTGTAATCTGGTTTTGTGTCTGTCCAAAAAGGATTGTCGTAATTTCTCGCTATAGAGAAATTTCGTCCTTCATGGCGACACAGCCTTCCCCTCCAAGAACCTCGTGAACTAGTCAATGCACACATCTTGTCGAAAGTTATTGCAATCTTTACTCGTCTTGAACCAGCTACTGTTCTTTCAACACTGAATTACAACTTTTCATCCTGCTTCGGCCAAAGAACCAAGGCAAATCGAATACACGGACGATTCTTCAAGAAGTTGCCGTTACTGTCGCATCTTCTGATCCGCCAGGTTAAGGCAGACTGAACGCTAGCCAGTTGGGATTGTGTGGTAATTCTTCATCCAACAAGACCACTCATTAACAAAGCCTTGCTTGATTCCAGAAGGTCTCTGGTTGAAAAGAAGCACAAAGTGAGGTTTTACTAAGTTGAGGTCGACATATTGGTTGTCGAAAATCTCTTGGAGTCGCGTGACTTTTAAGTCGAGCTGCCTGGAGTTCCAGCATGTGTAGGCTTTTGTCTCCACCAGCACAACGTGCGTTGTATCCGGGATTCTTTCTTCAGCAAATGCAATAAGCAGTTCAAACTCGCGTTGGTTCGAATTGAACCCTTCGCTTGAAACCGGCATAGGAGGAGGCTCTCCCCTCGGTTCCGTATGCAAGAGTTTCAGATCCGATTCAATCCAATCGAGATGGTAGTCGGTTGCACAGAAGACGTTTGCAGGAATGTTCGGAGCACCTATGCATTTGGGGAGTTTTTTCCGATAAGCAGGAGCTATGGGCAATTCTTTGGAAATTATAAACCTAACTTGACAAATAGGTGGGAACCTGTTGGACTGTGTAGGAGACTGTGGGAGGAAACACCAGTGAAAATAAGCTCCAATAGCAAAGGAATTTCGTTTATGCCAGAGTCAGTTGAAGAACTGGACGCTTTGGTATTGTTTGTGGAAGGACTTAGAGGTCTTTCAGTCAGAGACGGGATAATTAGTGACGAGGACATTAAGCTCCTCAGGACATATCGCCATCAGCGAGACCTTAACAGGGGAAAGTCCGTTCGTGTCGATCCGTCTCTGGAGCTGTCGGCGAATTGATCGATTTAGCTGGGCAGTTCCTCTACAATTGGGCAAGTAGAGATAACAGGTAGAGTTCACCTCGGCATCTTTCACTTTGCCTAGTGATTCAAGGGCTTCATATAGTGTAAGCGAGTAGTAGTTTTAATCATCTTCGTCGCACTCGATGTCCCAGGTGATAATGTATTCGCACTCTTTGTCTGCCAAAGTAAACTCCGTGGTCTTCTGATTAAGGCGAATTGCTGTATTGTACGACAACTGATCTTCTAATTCGTTCTTAACCGAACTCTTGCGTTCGGCTATACCGCCCATTACCTTGTTTTACCGTATGATATATGATATAATGTAAACAGGAACTATATCATTTAATTCAGGTGAAACATGAAGAAACAGAGAAAGAAAGCGCCTGGGCAAGCCCACCGGAAGGGAATCACATTGTTGGAGCTCCTCCGTATGTTTCCTGACGAATCCACAGCCACTCGCTGGTTCGAGTCTGTCAGGTGGGAAAATGTCCGGTATTGCGGTCACTGTGGTTCGATTGCGACCCAAAAGACCAAGACCGGCAAACCCATGCCGTATTGGTGTAGGGATTGCAAGAGCTACTTTTCAGTGCGAACCAACACGCCTATGGAATCGAGCAGGATACCTCTACACAAGTGGGGCATTGCCATCTACTTGCTGTGCACAAATCCCAAGGGCATAAGTAGCTTGAAGATGCACCGAGAAATTGGCATATCGCAGAAGTCGGCCTGGCACATGGTTCACAGGATCAGGGAAGGTCTTGGTATACAGGAAGGGGATGCACATTTCCGTGAACCTGTTGAGGTGGACGAAGCGTATATGGGAGGTAAGGAGGGCAACAAGCACTCCAGCAAGAAACTGAGAATGGGTCGTGGTATGGTGGGGAAGACGGCAGTAGTCGGTATCAAGACTCGACACTCTGGGGAGGTCTATGCACGAACAGTGAAGTCAACTGACCGGAAGACACTGCACGGAATCATCCGGAAGCATGTGAGAAAGGGAGCGAGAGTCTATACGGACGAAGCCAGGGCATACAAGAAACTCCACGGCTACAGGCACCAGAGCGTTAAGCATTCTGTGGGGCAATATGTGGATGGAATGGCGCACACGAACGGAATGGAAAGTTTCTGGTCAATGCTGAAACGCGGCTACCACGGAACCTACCATAAGATGAGTCCGAAGCATCTGGACCGGTACTGCAACGAGTTCGCAGGAAGGCACAACATTAGGCAAATGGACACATTGGAGCAAATGGAGGAAGTTGTACGGCAGATGAACGGCAGGACCTTGCCGTACAACAGGCTAATTGGAACGCAAAAATGTAAATGCTTAGTGAAGTAATTTGTTTTTGAATATTAAATATGTGCATAATATGCACGACTGGCACCATGCCAGGCATGTAACAAAGAGGAGCAAGACATGTCGCCACGAAACAACTCAACTGCACCACCAAAGTAGTTCCGAGTGAGCAGATCACGTATTTATACGGGTTCTGTTCGATTCACATCCCAGTCACTCATATATTACCTGCCGTTAGGCTCTTGCTGAAGTCTTTGAGACTGGTACAGGGTAAAACATTTAATGTGCAAGGTTGGCACATTGTTGAGAGCTACCCGTTCACTTGAAGCAGTCACCGCAACAAAGCAAGCCTTGGTGGAGGCGGCGGGCGTCGAACCCGCATCCCTGGTTTTGGAGACCAGGCTTTCCCATTTAAGTACGCCCCCAATTAAGGCTTTTTGCCGAACCGCCGTCCTCGTTCACAGGACGGCGGTTCACTTCGTATTTTATCAGCTGCGTTCTTTATAATGCAAATCTTGGAACAAATTGTTAGAAGTAGCTTATTGAGTCAGATAACGGCTTGCGATGTTACAAACTTCGGGATTTCGTAGTGACACACTTGGGAAGCGTTCCTTGTAAGCGGTTTCTTGGTGAATCATAGAATTGAACAACATAAGGAGAACCCAACTATATGAGTAAGCTAATTGAAAAAATAGGTAGCAGTGTCGTCATCTCAGATGACTGCTTAAGTGAAGGCAAGATTCATTGCTTCGTTCGTTCGTTTACATTTAATTCAGGAAAGGTTGACTACATTGATATACGTGTAGGGCTTGCGTCTGCGGGGCAGTTTGTTGATATGCTTGCTGATTCCGACAGCGTCGAACTAGAAGTTGGCTCAAAGGTTAAATTTGGAGCAAACTTGGTCAAACCTTATAGCAACAATATTGCAGATAGAACCTACAGGGCTGATGCTATGTCGTTTCATTTGAACGAAGGATCAGCAGACCAATTTGTAGATGTTAGATTTTTCGAGACAAAATGATGGACTAGTTTCGTTCGTTGTCTTCAGCATGATCCGGATTATAGAACTCCGGGTCAACGTAAGTCAGTTTGCCAGCATAAAAACCAGCACCTACAAAGCAAAGATTCCTGCATATTCCAACGATGTCCCGTTTCACGCCTCGACCAAGCTCAACATCTGACGCAAAGTACGCACCTTGTACGTTGTTCCTGATCCAATCTTCTGCCAGCATTACCACTACCCACGTAGATATGGTGGAAAGCAATGGAGCCAACAGATAGTACGCTAAACCAAAGGCTAGCACGGCACAAGCCATTGACCCAAGTTTGAGGTACTTCAAGTCGTCTACAGTGAAGTCTGTCAGTCTACGCCTCAAATTTGAACCTCGTTGAAGAGATCTAGTTCTGTCGCTAAACCACGATTGCTCCTTACCAATTCCGATAATTTGCTGGATCTAGAGAACTAGCGTACTTCACGAATCCAAACTGATCCATTCCATACAACACAACAATAATCTGATCTTCTACTTGCTGAACTGTATAAGTAACGTCTTGGGTTTCGGGCTTGCCGTCATCCTGGCCGTCTAAGGAGGTTATTTGAGCTGTCAAAGTTGCGGCACAAGTATTTTCGTCGTACGCTGTTGGACGTGCCAGGTCCAGTTTCCACTGCGCTCCAAGTAACACTTGATTAGCCATTTCCTCGGTCACGTTCGTCCATTCGACGATGGCAGCCATTGACTTTTCTAGTTGTTCGTGGGCTATCTGCTTGACCAGGGCTGTTGTGTCGTCGCCTGAGCAACTGACAGACGGTGCGCTCGAACAAGAGAGTAGAAGAGTAGAAAACACGAGTATGGTGCTTAGTTTGAGCAACAAGGACAGATACTTTGCCATGCAGCAAATCCTCCATATCGACCACACAGCACGAGTGCAACATGCACGGGTGCCGGGCCTGCTTACCCTTTTGTCTTGTAGATGAAGGTCCAGCTTATTTGCTGAATGCTGTTGTATTCGGCTGGAAGCCCGACCGAAGACAAGACAAATGAGTAAGCAACCTGAATAGTAGCACAACCCCGCTAGATTGGATGGGAGTCAGCGTGAATTGGACAAATATGTAAATAGAACCCCACGCAACGCATGAAAATGCGCTGTTGATGGGTTCAGTGCGACAGTGTCCTAGACCCTCAATGGGCAGGTAGTTGTAGTCAACTAACGCACTCCCGCACTGAATCCGGTTCTACCTCGAATTGTCGAGGCTAATCTTGGGGTTGCAGGTGTCTTGGGTTGACGCAGTTAGGGTGACCGCATATTCGGTCAAACCTAGTTTCGGGAGCGTATTCCCAGACCTTGCAACCTTTGGGCTTTCCATCAGCCCACTTCGCAACCCGTGCTGGCAACAGGTACTTTGTAGTTCCATCCGGCATGGGCACCCTGATCTCTCCGTATGGTTTGTCCGAGTTGCCTCTTTGCCACAGCCAGCAGTCTCCGCGTTTCACGATCCGTCGCAGGATATACAAACGCCACTGGTCCCGAGAGTAATTCCTCTTCGGGAAGTTGATTGGGATGACAACAGGCACTTTCTTGGTCTTTTGAATCTTGCGTTTGCCCGGGATGCGCCCAGTTTCAATTCGGTTGACTTTCATTTGCCTAGCCCCTCCTAGGGGCAGGTAGTTACTGTTAAAACACTATTTACAAGTCAGGGACCAGCGGAAATGCCAACATGAAATTATTTCATGAACTGAAACTAGGTCTAAACGCTCTAATCTGTCGTGTAGAGGGACCTACAGGGTCCGTAGAGGTTTCTACTGGCTATTTTGTGCCGTCTAGGGAATTTGCTAAGGATTGGAATACAATGAAAGTTACTAAAGTAGCAATTCTAGTTTCAATGAGAATCTGCAAAGGCTCGGACGGGGACAACGCCTGAATCTGCGTTTCTGCACTTTAGCCTACAATATTCACTCAGCATTGATTTTGGACAGGCTTATTTGTGCCACGAAAGAAAAAGGGAAAGTTCACAACAGCCATTTGGGTACTAGGCTCACTTACGGTGATTGCCATTATTGTTGGGGCACTCAGTCAATCTGAAGAATCTAGCAGCAACGAGGAAATAGACTTGCAACAAGCAGCAAATACTCAAGAGCAACAGGATATGAATGTTGAGCTCGTCAAAGAGAGTATTTACGACGTTCCCATCAAGACTCAGATTGACCAGCGGTGGTATGTGACCCAGGTTCCTGAGAGTGAGGATTCGCTAAGGACATTGATCAATACTCTTCACGAGAGGGCGCAGGAACGTAGAGAGTTCAAGCACCACAATCCAGCAACCAACATTTACATCTATGTGTATCAGGACGAGGATACTGCAAAGACTGAACAAAAGGGTGCCGACTGGTTGGGTATGTCCCAGAAGAGTTACAGCGATAGAACCAATAAGGTGACGATCAATGCAAATCGTCTGGCAAAAATGAATGAAACGCCTGAAATTCGAAGCGGACTGGAAGCACATGTCCGAAAGCAAATATTCGAGGAACTGGTTAAGAGCGAAGAACGAGCCCGTGAAGGGGCCGACAAGAAGTATCCCGATCCTGATGACTGGTCGGAAAATGCCGAATTGAATTCAGAGCTAAGGCAGAAATACCGTGATGAGTTGTTGGAGAAACACAATATCACAGATAGTCAGATGACGGAAATAATAGTGGAAGGACTTTCGGAGGGCTTTCACTAGCTAGATTTGGATTATTAACAGAGTGATAACTGGAGCTGTTAACTCAGCAAACCGCTGTAGATGAGAAACAAAGTGAAGCATGTCATTGATCTAGACAACGGAAAAATACCTGAAGCACTCGAAAGCGTGCCTTTTGTATTTGAATTGATAACATCATTGCTTAATTCTGCATGTCGTGCGATAGATCCGGTTTTAACTAATCTTGGTGGGTATGATCAACTAGCAACAGATAAAAAAGGACTACCAATTCCTCCTCAGGAATTTCACAATAGATTTTCTAAGCTATCAGTTAATCAGCGATTTAACTTTATAGGTTCGTGCGTGCACGCAACTACAAATCTTGGTCTGGCATTCGCACACTCCTTGCACCTATTGTTAATTCTCACAGCAAAATCACAAAAATCTCAGGCTACGACTAGGGGGAATATTCCGCCCAAGAGAATTAATATGGTATCTGAATATGACAAACTCCATCAGAGTGTAAAGAACGAACTCAACAATATAGACAAAGAAATTAAGTTACACGATTTCAATATGCAGATAACTACTGGTAAGTTTGAAGAAGAAAACCCGATAAAGACGTCAGAAAAGGATAAGTTTCGACAACAACTTGAAGAATGGGATAGACATAGACTGCTTCAAGATAGTCACATGTTGTTTTCTCACCCTAGCAGTTCAGTTGTTGAATTCATGATTCCCCTAAGGTCAATTTTGATATTAGATAGAATAATTGACAAATTATTATCTCCAAGACTTGGCCTAAAATGGAAGACTCTGGATAACCAATTGTCTCGAAGGAAAAGTAACCCTAGTATTAAATGGGATGGTACAACCGTATCTGTATCATTGCCTGACAAACTAGATCAAGTTATTGATGCGTCGTGGAGCCCGAATATAACTTCCGTTGTACGGATACGAGAATTGGGAAAAGAAGAGTGGAGTCCTGGGTTTGAGACAATATTTAGTAACTGCTCATTTGTAGATCTAAAGCCTGATACCGAGTACGAGATGATGGTAACACACAAGAACGAACAAGGGGAAGAAAGTGAGCCATCAATTGTTACAACCAAAACAGCACCCGAGAAATAGAATAATGTTGTTGAAATGAGTTCTCCAACTACAGTTCCAATTCCGCCACCTAATGGTAAATCTTACTCAAGTAATTCAGAGAAACCATTTCCATTTCCATTTCCTGGACGTAAACCTAAAATTCTTATTAAAGAATATAGACTTAATAAAGAATATGGAATTATTAGAGAATATGGACATATTAGAGAGTATAGATTTTTTGTCTATGTTTTTGGTACTGCTCAATCCGAGTACAAAGAAAGGATTGACGAACTGCGAATAATTGGAGATGAGGAAGGAATTTTAATTAGACCAGAATCAGTTAAAGATTTTTGGTCTTTTATGGATTCTAGTAGAAACCTCAAGAAGTGCGGTTTATTCCTATTGGACGGAGGAAGTTTGAGTGCGCTCTGGACAAGTAAATCGGAATATAGAGCAACTATTAGATTCTTTGGTCAAGGTATGGTTCAATTCACTTTTATAAAATATAAAGGATCAGTTAAAGTATCGCTTGATTCTATTGAGTCAGGTAAGTGCAGTATTGGCGAACTGCGTAAAGAAATAGAAAAATTCGGGCTGTTGTTTGAATGAGTTGTAATGAGCTACTTGATGAGGCTAATATCGTAAAGTACATTAGGCCGGGACTAATAGAGCACAATGGGGATTTAGAAGGACGGGCGTTTAAGCCGAGAGATTCAGACACGCATGGTTTGTCGGTCGACTGGCTCGGAGCATTTGATCTCCCCAAATCCAATCAATTAGCAGAAGTAAGGAGAAGGTCTCGTATATGTATGAAGCCACGAGGGCTGATAGCTGAAGTAAACGTAGGTGATATCAGAACAAAGACTGCGAACGTGAGATCCTGCACTTTAGAATTTGTACATGATCCACAAGCTGCAAATGAGCGTTACGTATGCAATCCTGCACATTCGCTCATTAAAGGAATACCAAAGACTGAACCAGACGAGGTTCATCCAGTATGCGATCTGATAGCGGACTGTGTAGTTGGCAAGCATAGTACACAGAACAAAAGCGAACTGCCTGATTGAAGATAGGTTGCTTCTTTGAATCGAAAGTTGAAACTAGTCTTCTTTCAGTTCATCCGTTGTCCAATTACCGTCTTTGTCCTACTTGTGAAGGATCCGCTTAATGACGGCACTACGGATATCGTCATTTTTTGGAATCAATACATCAGTATCTCGGCGGTTACCGTGTGCTTCCCACAGGTTCCTAACTGCCTATCAAGTTAAAGTTATAAATTCCAATTCTTTGGATTTGTCAAATCCAAAGAATTCTCTAAGACAGCAAAACGTTCCTTGCGATCCGATGAACGCAGATGGTCGATCAACTTACTCATGACTCAGCCTTGATGAAACGAATTGGGAATCGATCATCCTGATGATTTGCAGGAGGACTTCAGAAGTGTGGAACGGATATCGACTGAGTGAGACTTGCTTGTTCAATCTTTCATTTGATTGAAGACTTGGATTTTCGGTTGTTGGAATTTAGGGGCTCTTCGGTTCTCATGCATGGGCGGGCGACTAGACAATTTCGATGACATAAGCCGCTCAACAGTTGGGGGTGTGAGAGGTGTGCACTCTCGGGCACGCTCCCTCCGTGGTTTAGGTGCGGACTTTCTCGAGTGCATTGCTGTGCTCAAGGCGTTCTGAATTCGTGTGGACTCGTTGGGTACAGGGAATTGCTCAATTAAATTTCGGGAGATTGCACAAGAGTGTGCAAGAGTACGGAAATTCCGCAGACCGAAACTGATCAGTTACAAGGAGAGACTACGGAAGGAATAGAACATCCAAGATCTTTATTGCACTCAACTGTCTTCTTCCTCTTGCATTACATTGCTCGAGTAAAAGCCAGTTTCGTCATCGATGACAAATTCACCAACTAATCTATATTGATCGAAATCCTCGGGGTCGTACGGACACAACTCTCCTGTTGTCTTCGTGGAATCTATGTCAGACCAATCCTCCTCCTCGTTGATTCTTTTCTGCCACTTTGATTCCTTTACGGTGTATTTGACTCCGTTCAAGGTCATGTTCTGAACCGTTGTGCACTCGGTGATCGTGAGAACGTCCAATGTGACTTCACCGGGTGCAACGGTAAGACTATCCAAACGGGAATAGATCACAGATCCAAAGAAGTTGCTCGCAAATTCATGAGTCTCCCCCTCAATGGTTATGTTTGCCACTAGCCGATATTCTTTTGATTCGCTAGCTGCAAGCGAGCACAGTTGACCGTCTTCGCTAGTACCATTGATGTCGGTCCACGGGGATCCCACGTCCCGTTGTTGCCACCTTGAGTCTACGAGGGTGTAGCTAACGCCATCGACGGTCCACTCGGAAGTTGAAATGCAACCATCTTCCACGGTTTCGGTCGCGAACTGAATCGTATTGTCTGCCGCACGGATGAGATCCAATCGACGAATTCTCGACGACAATACCGATTCCAAGTCGGTTATCTCATTGCCGACGCGTTCGAAGATGAGAATTCCATGGTTAAACGTAGAAGCATAAATGTGCCTGCCGTCGGGGCTTGCCACTACGGGATTCGAATTTGTCACAGAATAACGAGGCACTAGACGTCCGAACCGATCCCGAATCTTTTTGGAATATCCAGCATTTACGAAATAGTCGCGCACAAATATCTCGTTCGAATCGGGATCAAATTCGACGACATACGCCCCCGTACTGCATAGGACATCTGCCGCGTAAGAGCTTGCTCGCGGAAGAACGATATGACACTGCGATAGTCTCAAGTCATCTAATCGGGTGCTCGCGATTTCGGTTACATCAAAGTCTTCCGTATCAACTGAATAGACTTTGAAATCAGCCTGCGACCATGCATTGCGGTGTGCTGAATACAGGAATTCATCGCCTTCTGAGGAGGCAAATAGCGAATCATCCCAATTGGACAAATTAAGAGAGTCCGACACTTGCCGATATACGCCGCTGCCAAGCTCTCGCTGCATCAGTGCGATGTCACCGAAGTGCCATCGATACCAAATACTACCTTCTTTGGATGGATAGATAGCCAAGCTTCGAGGTAAGAGGGTTTCCGCGTATTCGACTGCTCCGGAAGAGTTGATTTCATTCACAGCTTGCATTTCAATCATGGTCTTATAGAGGTAGTCACCACTATTGCCGAGAAACAGTGCTGGACTACCTCGGTAACTCACACTATTCGGCGGACCGACACCGTACAAAACCTGTTCCAGCTCTAGTTTCGTCGAATCACTCGACTCGGGCGTGAACGTCCGCCATGTGTCCTGATTATTTGCGTACAAGCGTTCGCGATAGGGATCCCACAACAAGTAGCTATATCCATCAATGTCGTCGATTTCCTGATGGAAAGACAGTTCACCCGTATCTCTATCACGAGTGAACGAAATTGCTCCAACATCGGTGGAAACGACCAACAGTGCGCCATCCATAGACATTTCAAGCGCCGAGGGTACACCCATCGACACGATATTGCCGGACGCGTCACGGCGACCATCAGAAACGCGCCCAAGATATCGTAGCCAATTGGGGGGATCCGTTGGTTCCCAGTTCATCGTGAAACTCGAAGCAGAGTGTGGTCTGGCGTTGCCTATTCGCAGATGCAGTTCAGAACCTTCTTCGGCATAGACAATGATCTCAACTCCTTCTCCCTGGAGTCCTATCGAACGTGATGCGATGATGAACTCCAGCTCTCCATCCTCACCCGCACTCTTGAAGGCGGACAGTATGTAGCCTAAGTTAGCTTCGTCGATCCAAAACTTTATCCATCCCGTTTGTGGGACTTCGTAGGTGTACCAAAGCGAGGAGTGGCCTAAGTGTAGAAGACCATCGGACTCTGTGGTGGCGAATTGACCAGATCCTTTGATTTGGCCCGTTACATCGCTGATTCTTGTACCGTCGGTGACAAGGTCATTATCGGGCGTTCTGCCCCAGAATAGAGTGCCTCCCGAATTGTACCTACTGTACGAGTAACCCACGCTGTCTCTTGGTTTCCGACCCACCGAAAACACATACTCTTCATCTTGGGTTGCATCGAACACGAACTCGCGAGAGCCCGACGTGTTCATGTCGCTAGACACTTTCTGCAACTCCTCCATTGAGTCGCCGGTGTACGCACCAATGAGGAAGTCACTGCGCTGCCAATACCAAGTGAATTTTCCGTCTGATGGAGCGTTCCATTTCCGCCAACCGGTCTGGATGCCGGTGGAGAGAGGTTCATGAGGTTCGACGCCATAGCTGCTCGACGTGGAAACTTGAGCACTGCCACTCTCTCGGCTTTGAAGCAAGCTTCTGTCACTAAATAGATCTTGTCCGTTCGATGAATCATCAGTTTTTTCCCACTTCAGTTCATCAAACTTCCAACCACCTGAATATGCATCGGGAGACGCAATCATAATGTGATAAGTCTCGCCGGCACTGGCTGCCACAGAGACAGATTGGCCGGGCGGAGCAATGCCCGAAACCATTCTTAAGTCGCCGACACTGTTTCCAGAAAAAACCAGGACGTGGATGACTTGGGCATCTAGTGCCTGAAACTCCCATCGACCGTCTTCTGGCGCGGTCCAACGATACCAGACGCTCGCAGCAAGTTGTCCGTAGGTTTCGCCTGGTTCGATTGTTGCACCTAGATTGTGTCCGGACACGTCACCGGATTCACCATCAAGCGTGATGGCGTTGGCGAAGTCGTCGTTGGGCGGCCGTTCCCCCGTATGCCAATTCAAAGTCATGGGGATGGACTTGTGGGCGTTGCTAACGCGTACGCGATATTCGCGATTCTCCTCGGCAAAGAATTGAACGGACCATTTAGCTGATGAGATGCGCTTTGCCCGAGCGATGCCGCAGCAGTTGTCGGTACTTTGAAAGACATCTATTGAGGGATAGGAATCGATGAGGTACCAGTCGGGTAGGGATCCCCTAGGAGCGGCTAGAAATGTGGCCAAACCAGAGGTTTCGGCAGTCCATTCGAACCACACCGATCGGGCTGGTCGCTGTACTTGTGATCGTTGTATGGATTCACCGCTCTCCGAAGATGTCAACAACGTATCGATTTCAATCGCGCCCATCGGTTCATCCAATAGTGTCGCCGACTCGAAGGAGTCGTTGAGCGGAGGTTGAGGTACGTCCTCAGTATCAACATCCGCATCGGATTCTCTGAATACGATGGAGGTATTGGCCGCTTTGGCGTTCCAGGCCGTAGCGGTGAGAAATATTCGTATTGGTTCTTCACTCAACGAAGCCAGTCGTAGGAGAACGCGCTGCTCCTCCCCTTGGGCGATTTCGCCCAAAGCGATGCTTCTTTGGCCTTCAAATTTGATTCCTACGCCATCCTCTCTCGTACTAAGTCCAGCGAACGTTCCTTGCAAGTGACGCGAGGTGGACGTCATGTAGCCGATGGATTCACACGGCTCGTTGTTCATGTTGCGGCAATCTATGTGGAGCCGCGTGCCCGCTGCCACATATGCGTTGGTGGAGACCGTCAGCTCGACCGCATGGTCGTGGTATTCTCCGGACTCTACTTCATAGATTTCTTGCTCGGCTGTCACGCTCAGTTGCGGTGTCGAGTCGCCGCGAATTATGTTCCACGCAACCGCCGCTCGGGGTGCTTCGGTATAGACTCGATGAGCGGCAATCTTGACTCGATACGTACCAGGTTCGGGGTTGCGGACAATTACCCACTCCACGTTGTCTATCTTGGATTCTGACGAGTACTCGCCGCACGAACCAGAACCACAGTCGGCCTGATAGTCGATCCAAAGATCGAGGTCGTTGAGCACCGAGCTTGCAATTGTGTCTGCAGGAGGCTCGTCCCATGTCATTACTACATCAAGACGAGATGCGCCTTCTGGAACTTCGACGTCCTGATAGGCATACGTGTCGTCTTCCATCGTTACCGTGGCACCGGAACCCTCCCATCCATCTGCACTATCGTTGTTCAGAATGCTGGTTCGAGCTGAAACCAATCCCATTCCGTATTGGGCTTGAATCGACCCCGGTCCGTTGGTATTGTCGCCGGGAAACACATCGCTAGATTCGAACCAAGCGTCGGGTTTGATCGCACTGGCCATGAGACGGGCACGTACTAACGCCGGCTGTTCCCGATGCTCGGGAGCGGCATCCATGATCAGTGCCGCGACTCCCGCGACGGCGGGAGAAGACATACTGGTTCCGCTAAGTCTTACATAGGTATCGAAGTTGCCATCACCCTCAGCGGAATAGACATGAACGCCCGTACCCACGATGGAGGGCAAAAGACGACCGTCGGCGGTAGGTCCGAGACTGCTAAAACTCGCAAGCTCGCCGGAATCCTGCGCCGCGCCGACCGCAAGAGAATTTTTGGCGGCAGCATAGTTTGAAAAGCCATGTATGTTGCTGTTGGAATTCGATACCACATAAAGTTGGCGGTGCGACCAGGTTATCGAGTCAAGCTTGCGCGGTCCGGTTGACTTGCCATCCCATCTAAGACTGGTGCCCGATAGGCTCATATTTACGATTAGTGGCTTGATCTCGTCGCTTGACCATCCTTCGTTCGGGCATGAGCTTGGTTGCGCCAGAAAATCCATACCTCGAGTGATACCCAAGGTACTCCCAGAACCAAACGTAGACAGGACTTTCGCGAATCGAATGTGCTCGACACCTGGCGCCATGCCCGCGAATCGAGGTTCAAAATATCCATTGCCCGAGACGGTTCCGGTGACATGACTGCCGTGACCGTGTTGATCAATCCAGAGATCGTGATCTTCTCCTTCATGAAGTTCGCACCACAAATGCTCTTCCTCATCGACGAGATGTCGATGTGGTTCGTGTTAAGACCGGTATCCATCACTGCAATCGGAGTGCTTAGTCCGCTTGTGCCTGTGTACACTCCCGATGCGTTTCCTACCTTCCTTAGACCATCCACACCCATCGCGGGTACGGCAGTGTCGTGGGAGGCGGTTACGACACCAATTGTTTCGATAGCTTGTACAAAATCCAGTTGAGACACGGAGTGCAATTGACTGTGCTGGATTACAGCGGCAAAGGTTCGAATCTCCCGATCGAAGTGTCCGACAACAACACCGCGTTTCTCCAGTTCGCTCCGGAATGTGTCCTCCCTATCGGACGACATTACCGTCACGAAAACAGGTGTACGCGTGGATGCAACGGAGTTTCGCGCTTCCTTCGCCAAATTGGGTTCCACTTTGAGATTTGGTGGCTGCGCTCCGAGACCGACCACCCAATTCAACTCATTGATAGCTTCCAATTTCTGACGATCACCAGGCAGTGTCAGTCGAATGAGGTTTCCACTTGACCCCAATACAGAGGCGTCGAATTCAGCCAGTGCCTCTCGAATGTCGTCTACTTTCATCGGACGGCCCATCTGCGCCCAACCGAACGTCCATTTTCTGCCTGCTTGCTCAGCTTGAGCTACGATGGCGTCAATTCCATAATCGGCATCGAGCCAGTCAATGGAGTCCGAATCAGCTTTCGATGGAATACTTGGAGCTGAAGAATCACGTAGGGTTTCTGTGGCCATTCCGATGGAAGCAGCAACTGTCGTGTAGTTTGGGCTGAGATAAAGCGTTGTTACGGACTCGTCAGCGACTGATCCTGTTTCGCTGTACTTTTGCCCGATGGGTGCGCCAATTACCAATGGTTCACTATCCTTTGGACTGTAGTTGGTGATTTCCTCGATCAGCAACTGACTGATCTCATCCGAGAACTCACTTGGTTCAGGGCCGTCTGATTGAGTTACTAACCAAACTGCAGCTAGTCCAGTGACTACCAGTAAAGCGGATCCAACAGCGACAATCCGAGCACGAGAGTTTTCGTTTCTTTTGCTAGCGGAGGCCATATGTCGTCGCGATTCCCGATGTGCTAGAGCTAAGTCGAGATTTTATCTTGGGTAACGGTTTGATTGCTTGGTAGAGTGCTCGCCCGTCGCCACCCCTTTCTCGACCTTTTATCTGCCAGGAATCTGGGTAGTTTCTGGTTAGGCTTATCCATTGGCTGAATCTTCTCGACCTCAGCGACTTCGTCGATTTGGCGACAAACTCACACTAGCGGGCTCGGCCCTACATCGTCCAACGAACGACCACTAGTTGCATAAGCGGTGGCTTGGTCAAGGTTTGGTGTTTGAATACGTAGAAAAGATGCTCCCATGAATTCGTGCACCTTCTATGAAGCAAGACTAAGAGTCTCGATGACGAATCCCTTGGAGGATTTCGCGATTGACACAAGTCAAATCCAGATTCAATTATGAAAGGTATCTAACACAACATCACAGCTGACTTCGCCAAGGGGGGATGGAATCTCGTGAAGTCGGAAGAAGCAGTGGGTTTTCGAGTTGAATCTCACTTGTCTCTTGTCACTCTTCAGACAGCGCGTAGATTCCGCACTGATTTGCGAGTTGAAACAAGATGGCGAAGCGAAAGATTCGCCCTGTTCGATTAGGGTTGTTGCAGATGACAAGCGAGGAGACTGCGGAATTGTTCCGGCGAAATGGATTTGATCGTTGGATTGAATCTAAGTGTGTGGTTGTGTGCACAGTAGCAGGAGAGTGCACGATCGTCCAAAGAATTTGCTCAAGCCTAAAGAGTCGAGAAGGTTGTGCTGTAAGGGCGATTCTCGATGCGTCACGGGCATTCACATCATTCGTGCTCGAGCGCACGAGAATTCAGGGACGATGAAGCTTTGATCGATCGAATAACGATGACGATGATTTTGTACTCGATTTGAGTGTTAGGGTCACGTTGTCGATTCTGCGTTGAGTGCGGAAATATACGGGAGTTGAGGAGGATCATCGAACCAGTTGCAAGAGGTATCGGGATTATTCGAGCCTCGAGGGGGCAAGGGGTCTTCACTGTCAACGATTTTTCTTGGTCATGAAGTTCTTCACGTTCGTGAAGAGTTTCAATTGACACTGAAAGACCTTATTTTCGTAAACAGTTTTCATAACTGTACAGTGCATTGCTTCGTGAAGGCTTTCCAATTCTCAATGGTCTGCAACTGGCATAGAAAGGCGTACGAATATTTGGAAGGACTCTAAGGTCTCAAGTGTCTTCAACCCCTTTTCGGGCTTTGTCAGTCTCAAGCGTTCTGAATCTGATTGAAACAAACGTGAAGAATCCAGGGTATACATCGATTTTCATTGCGGCGGTTTCGATCAGCCGAAATGTTTACTTATATATAGGTACAACAACACATCGTTCCGTGTTCGTTCGAATCGATGCCGCGGAGCAGTGTTTGGGAATCGTGTTGAGCCAGTGGATTGGACCTGTTACGATCGCATGAATAACAAGACTTATTCTCATATGCGAAGCGGTGGGTTGATCCTCCAGTCGACCAGTCTTCTATATCGTTATTAATAGCTACGGAAACTGCATAAATTTGTTTCAAGACTCCCCTGCTTGAAAAAGCCTTCTTTGTGTACAATACTTCCGTGAGCGGTCGGCTCAGTCGACTGAGGGTTTATGGTGAAATACTTTCAGTAATCTCTGTGCGTTGACCTCGGACTGAAACAATTTGAAACAATTTGTAAAAATATCGGAAAAAGGGTTGACAATTCATTTCAATATCGCTTACACTTCACCAAGTTTTGCAAGGCAAAGTGTTTGTCGTGCGCTTCTGCGTCTTTATCAAAAGACGCGTTCGTCGCATGATTTACGGCGTTTGTAAGACTTTTGTAGCAGGGAGAATGTTGAGCGGAGGAATCAATGATTCGTACATCGTTAGGTGTAGCCACAAAACACAGACGCCCTAGCCTAGTAGGCTGCGCAGAATTGCGCCAAGGATGGGCGGCAAACGGTAGCCAATTCGGCAATTACAGGAGGAAATCTCTAATGGAGAAACACAAAGAGGTTGCGGGGTCTAACGGATTTCTGCGACTGGCAACGAAGGCGGTAGGTGGTGCCACTGTCTTGGCGTTGGGGCTGTTCGCAGCTCCTGCCTGGGCGACGTGTGCGTTTAGTGCACCGACCGAAAGGGCATCTACTGCGGCAGATGGCTGGGACGACGGCGCTTCGGCGACTTCAGGCGATCTCGTATTTGTAGTGGGTGCTGGAACCGGCGGGGTAACCATGCCCGCGATCGCCGATGTCGATGCGTGCGACGGCGAAGGCGCCGTCGAGGTGACGCTGTGGAAGGACGGCGTTCAGCAAATGGTCGCTACAGGCGAGAGCACTTTGACGCTTCTAACAGTGGACGACGATGAGACTACTGACAGTGCGATCACGGTCGCTACAGAAGGATCTGATAACAGTAGCCTTGTGACAACTGGCGCAGCAATCTCGTATGCGGCCGCCACTGATGCAGGCTTTCACGACGCGGCTCCGGTTGCGTTCCAGCTTCGAGCCGAGAAAGCGTTCAGCGGCGGAGATGTCGCAACGTATGATTTCACCATAACGCTTCGCCCCGCAGCGCTTGGAACAGCACCTGCAACCGTCACAATGTATACGGAGACTGCGACCAGCATCTACGTGGAGTGGACGGGCGACGGGAACAACAGCGACGCTACTGCCACCCCCGCTACACCTGATACCTCGGCATCAGGTTACGAGATCAAGTACACCTACAACACCGGTGGAACCGACGCAATGGACGTGACCCGCACGATGCTCGTGATGGACACGGCTACGGGAGTTACCGCGGATGGTGCGGCAGTCAACCCTCGGCAATCTGGAACGTTGACTGGTCTAAGGGCAGGCACGAGCTACACCGTCTCGGTGACGGCAGTGCGTGGAACCGGCTATGCGCGCCAAGAAAGTGCGGAAACGACGCAGGATGCCACTCCTGCTGATCTGGTGATCACAACGCGGATGCCCTATTACAACCCGCGTCAAGAGCCGGACAACGAAATGGCGATGCCCTACAAGATTTCTGTGGGCGAGACGGTGGATCTACGAGTTAGAGACCTGATTTATCTGGGTCTGTCTGGTGCAGTTGCGGACCCGGCGATGTCCGATGAAGCGATTGATGCCACTGACAATCCTGCGCTGACCAACGACCAAGGTCGTGGCACAGTGCCGGCCGATCCTGCTAGTCCTACTGCTGTAGAGACAGCCGATCCGGTTCCAACCTTCAACTTTATGGTGATGGGCGGAAGCAGCAGTTCCTTTAGCGTTGAATACTTGAACGACGGCGACAACAACAATGCCGACGACCTCATTCGTATCAATGGACTGGAAAAGGCCTCATCGAGAACGGTAACGCTCACAGCCACGTCTATGGACGGGATGACGACGCTCACCGGCACGATGATGGTGCAGGTGCTCGAAAACTTCGCTCCAATGTTCGCGATTTCCGAGGCTACAGTTGATTGGAATGTAAAAGACGCCGATGAAGCGTTGATGTTCGAAATCGATGTGATGTCCAGTTTCGTGACCGACCAAATTGCGGATGCGAACTCGGGAGATTGTGGCGGAAACGACAACGACAGCAACGAAATCAACTGCGACCACACATTGGCATTCTCCATGTCGGGAGGCAGCGGCTTTTTTGAAATCGACGAAGACTCTGGCGTGATCAGCGTGAGGGGTCCGACCGGAACTCAGACAGCGGAAGATTACCTCGAGCGAGTGGAGGAAGGCGATCAGTACGAGATCACCGTAACGGCCACTGACCAGAACGATGCGACTGACGAAATGACAATTTTCGTGGATGTCGTGGGCGAGGAAAACGATGCGCCGAAAAGGCGATCACGACAAAGCGACATTTATCTCCAGCCTCTAACGGAAGCGAACGGCGGAGGGTACCGGGTCGCACGTGGGCTTAGAAGCCAGTTCTCCGACGAGGAAGGCGACGATTTGTGCTTCAACATTTCGGGCAGCAGTTTGATGGACTCCGACGGCAACACGTTGGCAGATGCGGAGCTTGGCGGTGCGTCTTCGTGCCAGAACGACACTCTGACAATCACGATGAACATGCCTTCGACAGATCCGGAAGACGACAATTTCGGTTTGCTTGGCAAGTACGGCAAGGAGACGGTTACGGTCGATGTAAATGCGTTCGAGAGAGGCTCCTCTCCGCGCCGATATACCGATGACAGTGTGACGATTTCCGTGCACGTGGTGTACGGTCAAAACGAAGGTCCCAACATTCGATCAGTGGCGCAAGTCACGGGCAGCTCGACCTATGTAACGTCAGGCGGCCACGAAATCGATGAAGGCGCTGATATCAGGCTGACCTTCACGGCGGACGACGCGCAACCTACAGGAGACGCTCTGTGCTGGAGGGTTGGATTCGGTAGCTGTGCTCCCTGTACGGGAAGTCCCGATGAGGATCGAACCCGCACTTCCACCGGTGCCACAATCCATCGGCGAAGTTCCAATCGCGTATCGTCATCCGGCGTGTCGCACGAGTACGATCTGATCATCGCGGGTACGGTAAGAGCACCCGCCTGGCAAGGTGGCGGAACGACGACCATAACAGACTACGAGCGCTACAACGGCGTATACACCGTACGTCTTTGCGCAGCCGACTTGGCGGGCGAGACTCACCGCATTACGTTTGACGTCAAGCTCGAAGATGTCGAGGAAGCACCAGAGCTCGACGACATTGATGCACTCTACATGGTGGTCGGAGACGACCCGACAGAAGTTGATCTATCGGACTACGCCTCGGATGGCGACGGTGATGCCGACATTGCCTCTTACGATGCCAACTGCATCGTCAGTTGCAGAGGCGCCGTGACAATTTCAGAAGACGACGGCACACTGACAATCACTCCGAGAACAACGGAAATTGGTGAAGCCGAAGACAACGATTCTCTCGAAGTTGAGATCGAAGCCTCAGTTACGGACTCCACGGGCATGACGGCCTACACGACGATAGACGTGACGGTCAAGGACCGCAACACGTCACCGATGTTCGATGGTGGGCTGGCTGCAGTTTCGTTTTCCATGCCTGAAAATAGCAGTGGATACAGACTTGGTCAGCCGCTCTCGATATCGGATGCTGACGACGAAGGCAATACCTTGAGCGTAAGCACTAGCTCAAGGATGTTTAGTGCAAGCAGAGTTGTAACGAGCCCCTCGGATGCTGAACCAGAAGATGTCACCTATGGTGTTCAAATTCGATCCGGTTCGGGACCTTTCGACTTTGAAGACGAAGACGGCATTAACTCCTATGACATCTCTGTAACTGTCATGGACAGATACGGCGGACGAGACACTATTGATGTACGAGTAGACTTGACAGACGTCAACGAAAAACCCGTAATCGTAGAAGACTCCGGCGACATCGAAGATCAAAAGATCTTGGTGGGCGTTACTCGATGCGTAGTCGACGCGAGCGAACACTTCGAGGATCCTGATCACAGAGATCAACAGGCAGGTCTGTACATCGAAGCAAGCACCACGCGTCCATCCGACGCACGGGTAGAAGTGGTTGACAACAACATGATCTGCGTTACCGGTCTCAATGTGGGATCAGGAGCAGGTCGTGTGAAAGTAACGGCTTCGGACCGCGAAGACGAACAGGTTAGCAAGACTTTCCGACTCACTGTGGAAGCCAATCAGCCGCCTATGGTCATTACGACCGAAGTAGATGGCGAAGAAGTTGGCATACCCGATATGATGGCTGATGAAGGAGGCCGAACGGCTGACATCGACCTGAATATGTACTTCGATGATGGCGACATGCTGTACATGGAAGATCTGACGTTTGAATTCAGTGTCGCAGATCCGAGTATCGCTACCGGAGCACTTGTTGGAGACGACATGCTGCGTATATACGGCGATGCGAAAGGAACTACCGAGGTCACCGTAACGGCGACTGACGAGGACGATCAATCCATATCTGATACGTTCGAGGTTGAGGTCACGAGAAATGATCCACCTGTCGCGAATCATGATGCGATTGACGATGTGTACACTCGTATCGGACTTGAAGAAGATCCAATCGATGCACGTGATGCGTTCACCGACGAAGGCGATGAACTGACCTATTCGGTGGAAACTGATGATCCCGATGTCGCTACGACAGCGATCAAGTTCGATGAAGAAGGTGGAGCTTGGATTGTTCTGCATTCACACTCTCCAGGAACTACGAAGTGCACGTTGACCGCCACTGACACGGCTAAGAACACGGCTGAAGTCGAGTTCACAATCGAAGTTGGTGCGCGCAATGACGCTCCGACCGTTGCCAATGCAATCGACGATGTAACACTCGAAGAAGGCGATCGTCACGACATAGATCTTGAAGATGTATTCGAAGACGAAGGCAGCCTTGACATCGAAGTCGAAAATGAAGACGAAAGTGTCGCGGATGTCGTACATCGACGAAGTGCCAACGAGATTCGAATCTACGCGAACATGGCTGGAACTACTACAGTTACAGTTACCGCGACCGACAATGTTGGTCAGACCGCAACGGACGAGTTTGAAGTTACAGTTGAAGCTGTACCAGAAGCAGTCGGTGCGATCGCAAACCAGACTCTGCAGATTGGAGGCGAAGATCTTGACCTAAACGTGAGCGAGTACTTCTCGTACACAGACGGTGTTCAGCTTCTGTCCTACACGGTTACGACCGATGGATCCAATGCAGCAACGATCACGAATATCGGATCGCTGTTGACGATGGCTCCATTTACGCGTGGATCGACTGAAGTCACAGTTACTGCGACTGATCCGAGAGGACGCACCGCAGCACAAACGTTTACGACGTTTGTAAGCGACAGCGAAATCAGACAAGTTGCACAGAACGCGTTGGCCGGATACGCACGAGCATATCTGTCGGGCGTTTCTTCAGCAATTGGATCGAGATTGGAATCCAATCGTTCTGACGAAGGATTTTCGGTGGGTCGATTTGGACAATTCGCTCCAATCGATGATGTCTACTATTCAGCAGGAACGGAATTCAGCGCCAATAATGGTGCAGTAGGATTTGGTCAGGTAGCTGGCCAGTCCACGCAAACATCTAACGGTGTTGGAATGGACATGTCGAATTTCAACCTCAAGTCTGTTGTTAATGTAAGCCACAAATTCTCGAAGATGTTGAACGGAAAAGGCGGCATTGGATCCTGGTCTCTCTGGAGTACCAGGGATGCTCGCTCGTTCTCTGGCGAGGGATACGAAGGAACTACATCCACGACCTTCATGGGTCTTGATCTGCTTGCGAACAAGCACTGGATGGTTGGTGTAACGGCATCCCGCAACAAGGGCATGAGCGAATACAGTTGGGGAACCGCGACTCAGTCGATGGATACCGAACTGTTATCCGTACTGCCGTACTTCAGCTTCGAGCCAAATTCCAAGACTTCACTTTGGGGAGTTGTGGGATACGGTATTGGAGACATTACGTCGACTGTCGTGAATGCAGATTCGCAGTCCAGCGATATGTCCATGAACTTGGGCATGTTGGGTGGACGCCATGAGCTCGCAAGACTCGGTATCCTTGATCTCGCGGTTCGAGGCGACGCGGCATTCGCAAATCTCGCGACAGCTGATGGTTCAGGTGCTGTAGATGATCTGTCTGCCAACGTGAATCGCATACGAGCCGGGTTGGAAAGCACGTTGTCAATGGATCTTTCCCATGGACGATCAATTCAGCCATTTGCGCAAGTTTCCTTCCGCAATGACGGTGGCGACGGCTTGACGGGTTCAGGAGTTGAGGTTGGTGGAGGCGTTCGCGTTCAAACGAATGCATTCACGATTGAAGCTCGTGGGCACAAGACTGCTTCGCACTCGGCTGAAGACTTCAGCGAAAGTGGCTTCAGCATTCAGGCCGAAGTTGCATCATCCGCCGATGGTTCTGGATTCGCATTGCAGATGGCTCCACGCTGGATCCAATCTACAGGTGTACAACCCTTAACGGGTGGCATCTGGTCCGATGATCCGACGCGTGATGCGAACAGACTGCAGCAAATGCAGCGCTACGGCAACAATGTCGATAGCAATGGAATTCCGCTTCTCAATAGCCGAGAAGGCATGTCCTTCGATACCGCATTGAAGTATGGCTTCCGAATCAACAACGATCGTTACCTGGTAACGCCATTTGTTGAGGCGCAGTCGTACGGTGCCGGAACGACCACCTCGTTGATTGGATTTGAGTTCAAGCAATTGGTGAAAGCTTCCCGCTCGGTGGACATGAGATTCGTAGTAGCTCCGCAAGATGACGGTAACTACGGATCCAACAGTCAGATTGGAGTTAACGCTAGGATTCTGTTCTAAGCGACTCCAACTAATTTGATCGCCGGTCGTTCGTCAGAATGACCGGCGATCCTTGACAGGGACTGGTGGATTTCCACTGTGAGATCCACCGGTTCATTTTGAATTTAGGGGGCGATGCCCGTGAGAATCGTCGAGTAGATCACGAAAGGGCATCACCACACCGCACACGAATTGAAATTTACTGAAACTTTAGTGAGATCGTATCGTCCATTAACTGACATGTTGAGCATAGTCAGACTATACTCGAAGCAGCTCCGTAGCCACCGGTGCTGTGAGGGGATAAAGCCTGCTTCACTTTACGTGAAGACGGCAATTTTGGTGGCTACAGATTGAGGAAAAGCGAAATGGGCCAGAAAGCCAACCTAAATTTTGGCTTTGTGCCGTTTCACCGAGTGTTTCACTCGCCTTGCTCGAGTCGATTCAAGACCAATCGATTTGAGAAACTTGTCGGATTGCGACGGAATTGCACGCAATTGCGCCGATTCGTCGTTGAATTTGGCATTTAGCAGGAGGAAATCCCAAATGGAGAAACAGAGAGAAGTTGCAGGTTCGAGCGAATTCCTGCGACTGGCAATGAAGGCGGTAGGCGGTGCGTCCGTCTTGGCGTTGGGGCTATTCGCGGCTCCGGCCTGGGCGACGTGTGCGTTTACGGCGCCGACGGAAAGAACGTCAACAGGAGTTAACGGTTGGGACGACGCCGAGGCGGATTCTGGCAGCCTTGTCTACATACAGGGTGATACCACGGGTACAACCTTGCCTGCAATCGCGGACGCGGATGCGTGCGATGGTGAGGGTGCGGTGCAATTGACCCTCTGGAAGGACGGCGTGCAAGTAGAGGCTGGTGCAACCGATACCTCTCTAATGCTTTTGGAACTGATGGATGGTGACGCGACCACTAACAGTGAGGTCACTGTCGCTACGACAGGTACCGGCGAAAGCTCAATATCCACGACTGGTGCTACCCTCACATATACAGTAGCCTCGACCGATCCGAGCTTTCACAATGCTGCTCCGGTGGCTTTGCAGCTTCGAGCCGAGAAGGCGTTCAGTGGCGGCGACGTTGCGACGTTCGACTTTACCGTGACGATTCGGCCGACAGCACTCGGCACACCGCCAGCTGACGTAGAACTCTATTCGGAGACGGCGACAAGCATTTACGTAGAGTTCACAGGCGATGGGAACGACGCCAACGCTTCATTAGATCCGGCGACAGAAGACACCACGGCAACAGGCTACGAGATTAAGTACACATACACGCCTTCCGGCACCATGGCAATGCCCGTGACCCGCACGATGACCGTAATGGACACTGCGACAGGAACTGATGCTGCGGGTACGGCTGGAGTCAATCCTCGTCAATCAGCGACGCTGACAGGACTGGCGGCAGGAGCCGAGTACACAATTTCCGTGATGGGCGTGCGTGGGACAGGCTACGCGCGAAGCGAGAGCGCAGCGACGACTACTGACGAAGATACAACCACCCCGTTGACAATCTCGACGAGGATGCCCTACTACAACCCGCGTCAGGAGCCGGACAACGAGATGGCCATGCCCTACAAGATTTCAGTGGGCGAGACGGTAGACCTAGATGTCAAGAACCTTATTTATCTGGGGTTGGCGGGTGCGGCCGCGGATCCAGCCATGTCGGATCAACCAATTGCTGATCCAGGCAATCCTGCACTTGATGACACCGAAGGACGCGGGGAGGCGGGTTCAACACCCACCTTCAACTTCGCGGTGGCGGCAGGAAATAGCACCACCCTTCGCGTGGAGTACCTAAACGACGGTGACGGCAACAACGCCGATGATTTGTTGCGACTTAGTGGTCTGATGGACACCGATGGCGGACAAAGAACTGTGACGATCACAGCTACGTCCATGGATGGAATGACGACTCTGAGAGGCGACATGCGAGTGCAAGTGCTCGAAAACTTCGCACCGGTGTTCGCAATTTCCGAGGCGACGGTAGACTGGAATGTGAGCACCGAAGGAAACGACCCGTTGGCGTTCGAGATCGACGTGATGGCCAACTTCGTAGACGATCAGATTTCAGACGCTAACACCGGAGATTGCACGGACGAAAACGCAAGCAACGACGCTAATTGCGACCACACACTGGAATTCAGCATGACGGGAGACACTCGCTGGTTCGAAATAGACGAGGACACGGGCGTGATCAGCGTGAAGGGACCGTCAGCGGGATCGACTCAGACTACCGAGGAGTATCTCGAAGCGGTGAAGGAAGGAGACCAGTATGAGCTCACCGTCAAGGCCACCGATCAGTCTGATGCAAGTGACACGATGACGATTTTTGTGGACGCAGTAGGCGAGGAAAACGACGCACCAAAGAGACGTGCACGACAAAGCGATGTTTTCTTGCAGCCACTGACGGAAGCGAACGGTGGTGGCTACCGGATGGCGCGAAATCTGAGAAGCCAATTCTCTGATGAAGAAATGGACGATCTGTGCTTCGAGATTCGAGGTAGCAGTTTGACAGATTCCGATGGCAACACCTTGGCGGACGCTTCATTGGGCGGCGCATCAAGCTGCCAAAACGACTCGCTGACAATTACGATGCGACTTCCTTCGACGGATCCAGAAGACGAAAACTTCCCCTTGCTAGGGAAATACGGGAAGGAGACAGTTTCCGTTGAGGTTGGCGCGTACGAACGAGGCTCGACTCCGCGCGTTTCCACCGCAGGAGTTGTCACGGTCAGTGTACACCTGGTTTACGGTGCAAATGAAGGACCGGATATTCGATCTGTGGCTCAAGTCACGGGTCAAGACCTCCATGTGGTATCAGGCGGATACGAAATTGACGAGGGTGCAGACATTAGGCTAACCTTCACTGCAGACGACGCACAACCCGGAGATGACGAGCTATGCTGGAGTCCAGAGGGCCGATGCGCTCCCTGTACGGGCAATCCAGCCGAGAGCAGAACCACAGATTCGCAGGGCAACACCATTCATCGACGCACCTCGAATCGTGTGCTAAACGGAGTCTCGCACGAATACGATGTGATTATCGCGGGCACGATGCGCAGCCGGTGGGATCCCACAAATATAACACAGGTAACGGACTTCGAGCGCCACAACGGCGTATATACAGTACGCCTTTGCACTACCGACCTGGCAGGTGAATCGCATCGCATCAGTTTTGATGTCATGCTCAAAGATGTTGAAGAAATGCCTGAGCTCGACGACATCGATCCTCTGTATATGGTTGTTGGCGACTTCTCAAGTGATGTTGATTTGTCAGATTACGCATCGGACGGCGATGGTAAATCCGATATCGTCTCCTACGACGCAAACTGCATCATCAGTTGCCAAGGGGCCTTGACCTTTGAGGTTCAAGACGGAGTTGTAAGGATTACTCCATCGAGCACGCAGTTGGGAGACCCTGATGTCGATGACGTGGTCGAAGTAGAAATCGAAGCTTCAGCAACAGACTCGACCGGCCAGACGGCGTATCAAACGTTTATCGTGACCGTCAAAGACCGCAACACCATGCCGCAATTTGATGGCGGCTTGGCATCTGTTGCCTATACGGTGAAGGAGAATAGCGGGGTAGGAACTGCCGTTGGTGAACCGTTGGCAGTTTCCGATGTCGATGACGGGGACAGACTGAGCGTCAAGGTCTTCGGTTCCGATAATTTCTCTGCAGGAATTGTGAGAACCAGTCCTACGGATGCGGAACCGGAAGATGTCACCTATGGTGTGCAGATTCGGGTCGCCAAAGCCGGAATGGATTTCGAGTCAGATCGAAATCAGTTCGACATCACAGTCCAAATTGAGGACAACTATGGCGGACGAGACTCGATTGACGCGCATGTCTCTCTGACCGACATCAACGAATCTCCTGAGTTGGAGGGCGACGACATTGAGGACATGATGATCCTTGATGGATTGACTCGATGTGTAGTGGATGCAAGCGAACACTTCTCCGATCCGGACAATCGAGATCAGCAAGCGGGATTGCTCATTGATGCATCATCGACGCGACCCGCCGATGTTGGTGTCAGCATTGTGGACAACAACATGGTTTGTATCACGGGCAAAAACGTAGGAACTGGTCCTGCGCGAATCAAGGTAACTGCCACCGACCGGGAAGACTTGCAAGTCAGTAAGTCGTTCCGCGTAAGTGTCGAGCCCAACATGCCTCCGATGCTTGTAGGCGACGGCATCCCCGACGCAGAGACTCAGGAAGGTGGAAACACGGGTGATATGGACCTGAGCATGTACTTCGACGACGGCGACATGCTGTACGACGAGGTCTTGACTTATTCCTTCACCATGGATGATCCAGGCGACATCGCAACTGGCGCGTTGGTTGGCGACCAAACCATGCTTCGTATCTATGGAGACAACAAAGGTCTTGTGGATGTAACTGTTACTGCCACAGACGAAAAAGGCCAGTCCGTATCCAGCATGTTCGAGGTGCAGGTAATTCGCAATTACGCTCCCTCAGTGGATATGGAAGCAATTGCCATGCAGGAACAGTACATTGGCAAGGAATACGATCCGATAGACGCGACGCAAGTGTTTATGGACGAAGGCGATACGCTGGACTATTCGATAACGACTTCCAACCCGGATATTGCGACGGCGGCGATCAAGTACGACGAAATGGGTGGACCCTGGATCGTCGTTCACTTGCATTCGCCTGGAACGGTAGACGTAACGATGACGGCGACCGATTCTGCTCAGCAGTCGGCAAGCATCACGTTTACGTTGATCGTACATCCTCGCAACGATCCGCCAATGCTCGCAATGGCGATCGGCGACATGGAACTTATCGAGCTTCGAAGTTTGAACATTGATCTTGCACCGGTTTTCACCGACGACTATGACATGATTGACATCGTGGTCGTGAACGAAGACGAGACTATCGCGGATGTCGTGCATCGAACGACCACGAACATGATTCGGGTCTACGGCAACGAACCAGGAGAGACAACAGTTGTTGTCACGGCAACGGACGACATTGGTCAATCCGTTGCGGATACCTTTGTCGTTACGGTCGTGGAGAACCATCCGCCGGTCGTAGCCAACAAGGTTGAAAAGACGTACTTATTCGTCTATCGATCAATCGAGGTTGATCTTTCGGAAACCTTTAGCGACGCGAACGAAGATCCGTTGGTCTTGACCGCGGAATCGGCCAACGAAGATGTGGCCACTGTAAGTCTTGACGGTACGACTCTGACAATCAACGGCATTATGGTGGGACAAACTTCAGTTCTGCTCACTGCGACTGATCCAGGCGAACTCACGGTTCAGCACGTATTCGACGTTGAGGTCGAAAGCGACAGTCCGTTTGTAGTTGAAGGGAATGAGATTCCTGACCAAATGCTTACGGTTGTCGATCCGGTAACGGTTTCGTTTGCTGACACATTTGGCGATCCCGAAGACGACGAACTGACCTATATGGCCATGTCCGCCGACGAAGGTGTAGCCACGGTAATGATTGAAGGCACAGACCTGACAATCACCGGTGTGATGGTGGGAGAGACTACCGTTACGTTATACGCGTCCGATCCTTATGACAACATGGCGTCAGTCACTTTTGGCGTTGAGGTTGTCAATGCGATGGCTATGGTGGTCATGGACATTCCAGATCAAACCATGACAGTGGTTGAGCCGGTCACGATTTCCATTGCAGATACCTTCTCGGATCCCGATGGCGACGAACTGACCTACATGGCGATGTCTTCGAACGAAGATGCCGCTACGGTCATGCTTGACGGAACGGATCTTACGATCACGGCAGTCAAGGTTGGAATGGCGACGGTAACCGTTACCGCAACCGACCCAGGTGGCCTATCTGCAGAAACCTCATTTGATGTGACTGTTGAGAACGCTGCTCCGATGCTGGTCACCGAGATTCCGAATCAGACCATGACAGTGGTAGAGCCACTCATGATTCCGATTGAGGGCAATTTCATGGATCCGGACGGTGACGCTCTGACCTACATGGCGATGTCTTCCAATGAAGCTGCCGCTACGGTTAGCGTCGAATCGGATGGCACACAAGATCATCCCGGTACCTATCTCATGATCACAGCGGTCAAGGTCGGCATGACCACGATAACGCTTACTGCGATGGACCCTGATGGTCTCTACGCAATGGACTCGTTCGATGTTGAAGTCGAGAATGCGGCTCCGATGTTGGTCAACGAGATTGCAGATGTGACCATGACAGTGGTTGACCCGGTCATGATTTCCATTGCGGACACATTTATGGATCCGGATGGCGACGAACTGACCTACATGGCGATGTCTTCCAACGAAGCTGCCGCTACGGTTAGCGTCGAAATGGGTGACACACAAGATCATCCTGGTGCCTATCTCATGATCACAGCGGTCAAGGTCGGCATGACCACGATTACGGTCACGGCGATGGACCCAGGCGGTCTCTATGCTATGGACTCTTTCGAGGTCGAGGTTGAGAACGCGGCTCCAATGCTGGTCAGCGAAATCGACGACCAGAAATTGACGGTAGTAGAACCGATCATGATTTCGGTAGCCGACAACTTCATGGATCCGGATGGTGATCCCCTGACCTTCATGGCGGTTTCTTCCAACGAAGCGGCCGCAACGGTACGCGTAAACGATGCGGACATCACAATCACGGCTGTTAAAGTCGGGTTCACGAATGTCACAGTGACTGCTTCCGACCCCGATGGCTTGTCTGTTTCAGACACGTTTGAAGTCGAGGTCGAGAACGCAGCGCCCATGATGGTGGGCACTTTGGATGACCAAGTGGTCACTCGAGGTGAACCGCTGACATTCTCGATAGCTGGAGTGTTTATGGATCCGGATGGCGATCCGCTTACTAATACAGCGGGTTCGGCGGATGCTTCCATTGCGACGGCAACTGTTTCGGGCGACGATGTGACCTTAGATGGTCTCGCACCTGGAACGACGATGATCACGATTACGGCAAGCGACCCCGATGGACTCAGTGCATCTGGTTCGTTCAGCGTCAGAGTCGAGACGATTCCGGAAGCGGTTGGCACGATTGCCGATATCACGCTTCAAATCGGTGGAGACTCTACTGAAATGAATATCGCGCAGTACTTCGAGGACGACGATGGCGATACGTTGAGCTATGCGGTTGCAACCTCTGGGAATGCAGCCACTGCTTCGTTGAGTGGATCTGACCTCACGGTCGCACCGTTCACTAGAGGCTCCGCGACGATCACGCTGACAGCGTCCGATCCTAAGGGAAGAAGTGCTACGCAATCGTTCACTGCGAACGTTAGCGATTCCGAACTCAGAAACATTGCGGAAATGGCTTTGGCGCACCACGGACGCGCGGTTCTATCCAGCGTATCTGCGGTACTTGGCGCACGGCTTGAGTCCGATCGGGTCGACTCTGGTATGTCGTTTGGACGATATGCTGATTATCTTCCCTCAGAGGATGTTCTTGTGCGACTTGGTGATTCACCTCTTTCGTACATGCAGCAATTCAGCCATACCAACAACACTGTCAACAGTGCGAATCCAAGCATGAGCTGGGGTTCGAACAACGGTAGCGCTATGCAGTCTTCGATTGGTTCCCCAATTGAATCGACCTCACCAAGGCTTGATGCTCTCTTCAATCCATTTACTTCGAAGAATTTCTCGAAGACTCTGAATGGAAATGGAGGAATCGGTTCTTGGTCAGTATGGGGTGGTTTCGACGCTCAGAGCTTTGAAGGCGACGGCTATAGCGGCGATGCGACTTCGCTGTTCCTCGGTGTAGATGTACAGACAAATGTCTGCTGGTTGTTCGGCGTATCCATCGCCAGTAATACAGGCGAGAGCGACTACACATGGGGTTCTGCGACTCAGACGATGGAGACTTCTCTAACCACCATATTGCCGTATGTGCGATATCAACCTACAGACGGCAAGTCTTCGTTCTACGGAGTGTTTGGTAGTGGTTCCGGAGAGGCAGAATCGACGGTTATCAATGCATCGAATCAAACTAGCGATCTCTCACTGAGTCTTGGTCTCGGCGGGATGCGGTATGAGTTTGCCGAAGCCGGCAACTTCGACCTTGCGTTCCGAGGCGACATCGGCTTTGCGAGTATTGAGACTGCTAGCGGAGACGGCGCGATCGACGGCCTTGCTGCGGATGTCAATAGAATTCGCGCAGGAGTTGAAGCTTCAATGCAAGTGGATCCAGGAAATGGTGGCTCGGTTGTTCCCTTTGGTGAATTGGCCGTTCGTAACGATGGCGGAGATGGTGTAACCGGATCAGGTCTTGAAGTTGCGGGTGGAATTCGATTCTCGCAAGACCAGTTCAGCTTTGAAGCCCGCGGACGCCTGACGGCCGCTCATGGTGGTGAGGAATTCAGCGAGCAGGGCATAAGCGTAGTGGCTGCCTTCCAACCCGCACAGGATGGAACCGGCTTCTCGCTGTCTGTTGCTCCAAGCTGGGGAAGCACTTCCTCGAGACAAGATCTCGTTTGGAGTGATACCACGATGATGGGAGTTTCAACTGCACTTCCGGAAACTAACGTACTGCGTTCGCCCAATGGAAAGTCCATTGACACTACCTTAGGCTATGGTTTCCGACTGAGCAACGGTAAATTCGCACTTGTTCCATCCATTCGAGCAAATTCTGGCTCTGCGGATGTCAAGTCGACCCTAATCGGCGTTGAACTGAAACAGCTGATTCAAACTCCTCGATCTGTATATCTCAATTTTGCCTTCGGCGAAGTTGAAGATAGATTTGGATCCGATCGACAGATTGGACTGGATCTGAGGATCCTGTTCTAAGCTAGACAGCATCACTTAAACTAACAACGTGCCGGCGAAAGCCGGCACGTTTTTTTGTGCTCCCGAAATCGTTGAGCGAGGACCGCACCCCAATGGAAAATAAATGCCTTTCTGATTTGTTTTTGAACGAAGATCTTGGGTCTATCGACAACCCGCGCCCAGAGAATCGCGTTTCAGTTAGATCTAATTCTTCGCCGATGCCCAAAGCTGCTAGTTGACCAACAGGGGAACGGTAGCTTGCCAGATGGACATTGCATTCTTGAATTTGAACCATCGGAGTCTTTCTACAAGGAAAATATGTTTGACGAACACCATTGCTGTCAGTACACGCTATACGAGCGATCGCTGGTTCGTCCCGAAGACGTTCGACGCTAATCCGGTTTTGAGCCATGATTTCGTCCAATTTTGTAACCCCGTCCCACGGTCCCCTGGGTGGCCAAACCGTTAGGTTCTTCGGTGTCTCCGCTATCTTCCTGCGCGCCGCTCGAGAGACTTCATCCAAGATCTTGAGCGTCTCCTGAGCCACCAGTACTATTTTTTGTTGTGTATCACTTGGGGCACCAGGCAAGACTTGCTGCGCCAATCGATTTGGGTTTGAATCTGTCATTTCAGTTCTGAGAGTTGTTAGAAAGGAGTGCGTACGTCTTGGGAATCAGGTTTGATAGACTGGACATGCCCATGGCTATGAGAATGAAAGCTCTTGATTCAATCAAGCCCAGAAAACCGTTTAGCGACCTTATTCTTAGAATTTCTGGCCGTTAAGTCAACTATTGCGTAATCGCAGAGATATAGCGTTTCAGATCGTATGGAAATCGACACCACGACAGTGTACTAAGGCGACTGTATCTGCGCACATGGACGTTCTTTGTACCCTCCTGAGAACTGTGGCTCACTTTGGTACTCTTTGTCGCAATTGATTCGTGCGAAATCGTCAGGGCTCTCTCCTACCGAAACTACAGATTTGTCACGATTAACCCCGGTTTGTGTGTTTTGAATCATACTTTTAACGCACACAAGAGTGTTTGTAGTAGTTAGATCGCACACAATAGCCATCGTTTCGTCTCGGATTCAACCACGTGGACTTTAGGAATAGGTACGTGTTTTCCGATTAGACAAAGCTAAACGTAAACCGAATTGCTAGGGAGCTAGGTCAATTCCCAGAAATGAGCACTAAATTAACGAAAAAAATTCTCTGGAAAGAACTTTGGATTCTCCCGTTCGGTACAACGATCAGCAATCATAGAAAAGTCTAATAGGTATACGCACATCCAGTGGGACTAACAAAAAGCATCTTCAAATCTGATGCCAAACAAGCTTGTTATGACGTTTTATGTGCGGTAAAATACACATTCAACGCACATAAACTCCTTTATGGTAATTAGACCACATACAAATATGAAGCCTCATGAATTGCCCCCGTTGCCTCCCAAAGACGTACATCTGGAGGGTCTCATACCGTTAATTGGACGAGCAAACGCCATGCTCGCACGATACGACGGTCTCTTGGAAAGTCTTATCAATCCACAGGTGTTGCTAGCTCCCCTCGCAACGAAAGAGGCTGAGCTATCCTCGCGTATTGAAGGAACAATAGCTACAGCAAACGAGGTCTACCAAAAGGAGGCGGGTAGAGAATTTGAGCCCCAAAAGGTAGCCGACATAAACGAGGTCATCAACTACCGGTCCGCACTAAGACTTGCCTCACGCGAAATTCAAACTCGACCCATAGGCTTATACCTCATTCGTCAATTGCACGAAGCACTAATGCTCGACGTTAGGGGAGATCAGTTCCAAGGCGGCAGATTTAGAGAAACCCAGAACTGGATTGGACCTACAGGGTGCACCATCGAAGAAGCAGTTTATGTTCCGCCGTCTCCCCTACAACTCACTGACCATCTTTCTCAATTTGAGGAATACATGACCAGTGATCAAACGGAACCGGATCCCGTTGTGCGAACCGCTTGTCTTCATGCGCAATTCGAACTCATTCATCCATTCGATGATGGAAATGGACGAATTGGAAGGTTGCTAATCCCCCTCTATCTCACTAAAGTAGGAAGTCTAGCGCAACCATCGTTCTATATTAGTGGGTACTTTGAAGCTAATCGCTCAGAGTATATCCAACGTCTCGGTGCCATTTCGAAAGAAGGAGATTGGGAGGGCTGGATAAAGTTCTTTCTTGCTGCAACCGTTGAACAAGCACAATCAAATTTGGAGCTTGTTCGAAGTATGAGACAACTTTATGAAGAGAAAAAGGACGAGTTCACAAAGCTGCTCAAGACGGAACAGGCTGTACCGTTGCTCGATTTTCTGTTTGAGATCCCCACGTTCTACTCTCCATGGGTTCATCAGAAACTCGGAATCAAACGTGAGCGAGCTGCAGGTTATCTTCGCATCTTGCTCGAGAAGGAAGTCTTGACGCAGATTGTTCCAGCATCCGGACGAAAGGGAGCGATTCTCTCTTTCAGCTCTCTATTGAGCATTGCCGATCAGCAATAACTCAATTGGTGATTTGGGTTTATACCACCAGAGTCTGAATATTTCCTCCATGTTGAGCTGCCCATTGAAGTTGCGATGAGTTGTTGAACAGTGCACAATGATGCGCCAATGACTTCACGACCTTGCGGCAAGTCCAAGTAAAACGTGTGATGAACATGTTGTGGACATGTGGACGCCGGTTTCCACATACCAAAGATCTAACATAACCACTTGGAAGACAGAATGCTTGCCAAGCTGCCAGAATTTGAACTACTCACCTGATTATGAGACCATCCAAGTTATCGCAAGAGTAATCTGCTCAAGAATCAAAACGAAATAGGACAAGAGATTTCAGCGAGCAGAAGGTTCTGTCTTTGCATCAAAAGTAGTGGGAATTTTTCGGTGTAGAGAAATTTCGTGGTTCATGGCTAAGCGACCTTCCGTTGTCAATGTCAAGAAAAAATGTTCCACTTTTGTCAACTTCAGGGGCTAGCCCCTGAAAGTTTTTTTCTTCGTTTTCCTGTTTTCGATCAGCTCCTTTCGTTTCGCCCGATAGTCGCACATGTGGTAGCTCGATCCCTGGATGTTCACCACGTGGCAGTGGTGCAGCAGCAGATTCAACGATATGAAGCAGAATCGTACGCTTCCGCTAGTTATCGTCGACTATGTCAGGTGGCTCAGGCTTTGGACGTACGAGTCGAGAACGTCAAGCTGATAGTTAGATAGTCGTACAGGATCTCTGTGCTAACTGGCAAACTAGCATCAATACACTGATTCAGAAAAAGAAAACCCGCGTGCTGGCGAACCAACACGCGGGTTGTTGTAGCAACTAGACTACGACTAGAACTGAATAGTCGCGTTGATCTCCAGCTGGTTGCCTTCGGATCCAAATCCTGAATCCGTACGTCCCAGCGTGAAGTTCATATCTACCAGAGAGGACGACATAATCAATTGCTTGAGCTCGGCGCCCAAGAGCATTGATGTGTTGTCCTTGGAGCTCTGGCTGTACTCGAAGTAGGGAGTAAGCAGGAATCTGTCGTGATTGACAAACATTCCGTACCCAACATTCGCGTTCATGGTCAAGCCGTTGTTAACTCCTAAGCCCCCTCCAGTGTTGAAGGGCATTTGATCGAAGTTTGAGTTCGTCCAAACGACGCTCTGAGACCTTGATGTCTGCCCCCAAGAAGGAGCGATGGATATGGACAGGCCGTTCATGGTGCGATTCGGATTGAATGTAGCCATGAGGGAGAATCCACTCTCGGCGAAGTCGTCGCCCGAGTGGGCCGCAACGGTGTGTCCGCGTGCGTCGAGTTCGAAGTTGGAAGTATTGATTCTCAATCCTCCAGCAACCTCGACACCGCTACCGGTGACGCCATCTCCTCCGTCATAACGAAGGTTCAGCTCTCCGTAGGGTGTGATCGTGGGACCACCTGGACTGCTATAGTGCATCGCAGCTTCAAGACCTAGTCTTGCTCGATTCACTGCAGCTTCCAACGCATCCGCTGCACCTGTTCCATCGTCGGTTTCCATATTGGCAAAAGCAGCATCGCCTCTGATTCCGAATTCCATTCGACCCTGGCTTGCGAATCGAGCGCTTGCGCCGAACATTCCCAAGCTTGTAGTGAGGTCGCTAGACTCGTTTGAGGAATTCACGACTGTTGTCGTCGCTTCACCGCCGCCTCGTCCAACGACTCCCCAGATAACAGCCTTCGGATTTGGTTTATAGGCTCCATAAGGCATCACAGAAGTCGTGGTAGTTTCAAGCGTTTGTGTCGCTGTACCATAGGTGTAATCGCTCTCAGATCGGTTGTGTGCTACTGCAGCCCCGAGTAGGACGTGCGGACTGATCATGACATCTGCGCCGAGGAAGAACGCTGTTGCGTTGCCTTCATAACCCAAGCCTTCAAATGTCTGAAAGTCGACTGCGCCCCATCCAGAGATTGACCCAAGACCTCCGTCTCCGTTGAGAAACTGAGAGAACCCATTACCGACCAACGATTGCATAGTGGCCTCGGTGCTTCGTGTATTGGAGTTTGAAGCGACCGTTCCCCAATCAACGCCATTCGGATCGTTCCGTGCACCCGCTCCGACAGAATTCTGTACGACGGGTCCAGCTCGATTCGCGCTTGTGGTCACACCGTGTCGTGCACTCACTTCACTGGCGTTGTACGCTGCTATGCGCTCGTCTTCAGAACTTCCACCAACCATCGGCAAGAAAGACAAACTAGAAGTGTCGCCTCTGTTTCCTTCTATTCGAGATCCAATGGCAGTTCCGGCACTCGATATCATCGCTCGAGCAGCACCTGCAAGTGCAGATGCTCCCACGGCTTTAATCTCGGAGTCGCTGACCATCGCCATGAAGGCTTGTGTTGCGCTCCGCCCCTTGGGATCGGATGCAGTCAGGGTAATTGAAGTTGAACCCTTCGTCATGGGAGCCAGGCTCAGGTCTGTTCCGCTCAATTCGACGGTAGCGGCTTCGCCTTCCGATGCAACAGCATAGGTCAGCGCATCGCCATCGTCGTCCTCGAAGTACTGCGCAATGTTCATATTCATGGCTTCGCCGCCCACCTGTAGCGTGACGTCAGCAATCGTGCCAACTGCTTCAGGTATGGTTTCGACAGTGACCATAAATGATCCCGATGCGCTGAGACCCATTGGATCGCTAGCTGTCACGGTAATCATTGCCGTTCCAGGGGCAAGTCCATTGATGGTAACGTCATCGCCTGAGACTGAAACCGACGCAACGGTAGCGTCATCTGAGGAAGCCGTATTGGTAAGCATGTCTCCGTCGGGATCCATGAACACGCCTGCAATCGATACAGTCATTGGCTCACCTCGGGTGACCTCTTGGTCATCCAAAGTACCGACCATCATCGGAGCTGCGTTTTCGACTTCGGCTTCAAAGGTCGTCATCGCGTAGAGTCCATCAGGATCTGTTGCGGTGACGGTGATCGTCGTCATTCCGACCTTCACGCCCGTTATCGTGACATCCATGCCATCGACCATGACCGTCGCTGCGTCCGTGTTGGACGACTCGACACTGTAGGTCAAGTCATCTCCATCGGGATCGTAGAACGTGTCCGCAATCGAGACCATTGCGGGTTCGACTACGGTCAACGTCTGGTCTTCGATTTCGTTCATGACCATCGGTGCGGAATTCTCGACAACTGCGTCGAATGTCTCCATCGCATACAGTCCGTCGGGGTCCGTTGCAGTGACGGTAATCATTGTCATGCCGACTTTCACGCCAGTAATAGTTACATCCATACCACTGATAGCTACCGTCGCTGCGTCCGTGTTGGACGACTCGACGCTGTATGTCAGGGTGTCTCCGTCTGGATCCATGAACAATCCGTCAATCGAAACCATGGCTGGATCAACCACATTCAAAGTTTGATCTTCGATCTCGCCGACAACCATGGGTGCCGCATTTTCGACTTCGGCTTCAAATGTTGTCGTAGCAGATAGCCCTTCGGGGTCAGCTGCGGTGACTGTGATTGTGGTCATTCCCACCTTCACGCCCGTCAAAGTGATATCCATTCCGTTCAAGGAGGCGGTAGCCGCTGCCGTGTTGGAAGACATTACAGTGAATGTCATAGGATCACCGTCGGGATCCATGAATACGCCCGATATCGAGACCATGAGCGGTTCAACCACTGTCATGGTCTGATTGGGAATCAACATTGCTACAACAGGTGGATCGTTAGCAGGCTCGACCTCCATATTGAACATCGCCCGTGCAACTTGACCCACATCGTCGGTAGCGGTGACCGTTATGGTCGTCATCCCGACACCGATTCCATACACTCGTACGGAATTTGTGCTTGCCCGATAGAAAGCATCGGCAATCTCGTCGTCCGCACTCGAAGCTGAATATGTCAATTCCCCTTCGTCAGTGAAGATTCCGTCGATAGAAACGTCGGTATGTTCCCCGACCTCTATCAAGCCATCGTCAATGGTTCCAACAACGACCGGCGGATAGTTGGGTACAAGAACTTCAACCTCGAACGAGTCACTTGCGGATTGACCGACCTCGTCGGTCGCCGTTACTGTTGCTGTCGTTTCGCCAATCTCATCGCCATAGACACGAATTGTGTTCGTTCCCGCACGATAGACGCCGTGAGCTATCTCGTCGTCTTCAAATGAGATGCTGTAGCTCAGCTCGCCGTCGTCTTCGAAGACTCCGTCCATGGATATGTCAGCCTCTTTACCCATCTCAAGGGTCAAGTCGCTAAGCGGAATAACAAGCACTGGAGCCATGTCGGCTGGACCGATTATCACATTGAACGAAACCTCGGCTGTCAGACCTTCAGGGTCCATTGCCGTGACGGTTATCATGGCTGTGCCTTCGGTAACGCCAGTTATTTCGACGATATTTCCGGTAACGGTTACCACAGCGACGCCTTCGTCGGAACTCTCGGCGGCATACGTAAGTGTGTCTCCGTCCGCATCCATGAATACACCCGTCATCGAAACGGTGGTCATGTCATCGACCCGACCCGTCTGATCGACAGGTACGGCATTCACGACAGGCGCGCTACCTCTGGCAACAGTCACGATAAACTCGTCGGTAACCGACTGGTCGATATCGTCCGTTGCAGTAACGGTCACGAGCGTGTCGCCGGCTACATATCCGTAGACGCGCAAGATGTTCATGCTTCGTCGGTAAATCACATCCGCAACGTTGTCGTCTTCGATCTCAATCTCGATATCGAGACGACCTTCGTCTTCGAAGATCTCATCCAATTCGATGTCGTACCGTTCGTCCATCGCAATCGTGACATCTTCAATTGCTTTGAGCAGAATCGGAGGATCATTGCGGGGACCTACGGTAATCGTGAAAGTGATGGTCGAAGTGTTTTGGTCAGTATCAACCGCCGTCAGAGTGGCTTGAGTGGACCCTACGGAGTGAACCATGACTGTGATCCAAGGATTCATATCCTCGTCATAGTCAATGCTCAAAGTCGCCACATCGGGATCGTCGGTGCCGATTGATAGCGTGAAGGAATCTCCTTCATCCGTGAATGCATCGCCAGCATCGATCTGATCGGGTTGTACGCCGACTCTAGTAACTACGTCATCGATGGCGTTGTGGTTAGCAACAGGAGGATCGTTGCGAATAACCGTTACGCTGAAAGTCTGTGAATGCGTTTGGTTGTTTTGATCCGTAGCCGTAACTTTGAGCATCACGGTACCCGCGCGGTTGCCGTACACTCGCAAGTATTTCTGACGCACGATAGTACCGGTCGCAATATCGTTGTCGTCCGCAGTCACGGTGAACGTCATCGTTTCGTCGTATGTGGCGTCGCCGTCGTCAAAGTACTCATACAGATCAAAGTCGTTGCTTCGCCCATCCAACTGTACTTCCATATCCGGAAGTGCGCCAGACGCTGCCGTCATCGGCGGATTGTTCTGTTCCACAGTGGCTTTGAATCGCTTGTAGACAGAGTTTCCTTGTCTGTCTTCGGCTGTTACTGTGATTCGGGCGGGTCCGGTTCCAACATTCTTGCCCTCAATGCAGACGTCTTCGTTGTTTCGAATAGTTACGGCCACATCACCAGGACGGGTCGATGTCGCTTCGATCAGCAGTCCCGCTGCTTTGTCGGATTCGTCAGGATCGGAGAAATGTTCGCTTGCCCGAATGACACATTGAGTCATACCCAGCAAGATTCTCTGATCGGGAATGACTTCATCGGTAGCTATCGGAGGTTCATTGACGTCCGTGACGTTAATGGTCACGTCCAATGTCGCTGCGCCGCCATAGCCGTCGGATGCGGTGACTATCAGATCGTAAGACCTAATTCCACCTTCATAATCAAGCCCGGACTTAGCCAGCACTATTTGTGCCGTATCTCCCGAGGTGGTTAAAGAGAACATGCTGGATCCACTCAGTTCGTAAGTGATCGTGTCGCCTACATCGGGATCGTCAGCTTCTATCCTGCTACCGATGTTGGTCCGAGCGGGAGTGTTCTCGGCAACTGCATAAGTGACAGAACCCAATCCTCCTGGGAAAGTGGGAGAACGGTTTGAGTTCTTCACATGTGCTGTGAAGTAACCGTATGCTCGATATCCAGAAGTATCCGTAGCGGAAACTTCAATCTCCACCTCTGCCTTTCTGGCCAAAGTCGAGTCGGTTGGCTCTACGGTTACAACACCGTCCGATTCTGACACCTCAACTGCAGTGGACGAACCAACTGTGTTTGCATCGTAGCTGACGATGTCTCGTGCGCCGTCTCCATCCTGGACAAAGTCTGCAAGATCAATGGATTGCGCATAGTCGCCCACGACGAAGTACATGTCATCAATGGGTTTGAACGTTGGCGGCTCTTCCACATCATCAATGATCACCGTAAATTCGGTTGTGTGAGTTGCACCGGTCAAGTCTGTTGCACACAAGTCAATGACGTAACCGTCTCGATTCTTTTCGTAGTCCACTTTTGCTGCGGGAACGGTCAAATCGAACTCGTGCGAAACTCCATTGTCCTGCGTTCGACTGCTCTTGCGTAGATCGGGTCCTACACAGGGTGTGCACATGCCCTTGTCGCTCCAGCAGAGTTCGTCGTCAGTTGGTAGCGGGTCATCGGCTGTAAACGTGATCGTGAAGGCTTCGTTTTCGTCGACGGTCCAACCACCACTGGCAATGTAAACGTTTCCAGCTTTAGCAACTGCTCGAATCGAAGGTGAGGAATTCCTGCCGTAGGCAAGTTTGATCTTCACAGTGACGGGATCGGAAGTATTTGTCGAATCCCCTTCCTGATAAGCAGCTACATCCACCTCGACTTCAACAACTCTCCTCAATCCGAGCAAGGAGAAGTTGTCGCTAGCAGGGTTCTGCGATGGCAGATTCATCTCGACCGTGAGCTGTGCGTTCTTACACTGGGAAGCACCCGCGAGTCTTGCATCAGCAACGACCATTGGATTGCTAGCCGTACCTATGTCGGTCGTGTCGCCAGTAATATCGAAACAGAGCCGACCTCCATCTCGATCATCAAAGTACTTGCTTAGGTTGACAACCCGAGAGCCTCCGCCATTGGCTTCTGCGAGCGGCTTGAGCCAAACGTCACCCGTTCCCGGTTTGAGGAACGGCGCATCGTCGCCTTCAACGACATCTACATAGATGACCATTGAATCGGTACCTTGGTTGCCATTGGTGGCAGTAACAGTGAGTTCGAACTCGTCGCCTGATTCAAGAGGTGACAAGTTAGTTCCTGAAGGAACGCTTATCACGCCTGTGTCTTCGGCAATTTCAAGATAGGTGACCCCTCTATGGGTACCACCTGTCATTGAGTATTCAATTGTGTCATCTGCTGTGCTAACAAAGTCACTTGCATCGACTTCGAAATCTGCACCGGTTGTTTCAAGGTCCCATCGCGATGTAGCAGAGACGACCGAGAATATCTGTTCAGCGTTGGTTCCAACTTTTACAGGAATTTCGGTTCTAAGTTCAGAGCCATCCATACCTTCCGCCGTTACCACAGCGTAGGTATCGGCCTCCGCGAGACCCGTCAGGCGAATGACATGGTCGTCAGTATTGGCATCTCCATCATTGATGAACTCAACTCGAAGAGCTGAATTGTTGCCTGACCGCGTGTTGTATGTAAATGTGGTTCCCGTGGCGTGAAATGCAGTTCCGGTTACTGTGTCAGTAGTGCCAACTACATGGGGATAAAGCCAATCCATCGCATCGATACTGACTGTCTGACCGGTCGCAATCCGAATGGGGTTCATGTCATTGATGGCGTTCATTGCGTCGTCTTGAGGGTTTTTCGTCGTGTGTTCTGCTGCGTCGTAAGTGACCCTTGCAAAAGGACTGTAAGCGTCGTCGTACATGTCGGCCATAGAACCGGGGTTTACCGACCTTACTGCGATGTCGTATCCCGTGTTAGCTTCCAATCCGTGAATTGAGTAGATATGAGCTGTTTCGGATGATGGTGTGTTCTCCTCGATCAGTCCGGACATCGTGTAGCTAGACTGTCCATTTTGCCGCCAAGCAACTTGGTAGTGAGTTGCGTTTCCTGTGTCATCACCAGTCCAGCTGACCACGATAGTCTCAGTCGATTCGGCTTTAGCCACTGGAGACAGTCCAGTTTCAACTAATGCAGTCGGCGCGACGGTCACTGTGAAAGTAAACTCGCCTAGGACATCCGTAAAAGCTCTTGCTGCTTGGATTGTGTATTCAACGGGCGCTGCCCCCCAAGCACTATTTGTACCGTCATAGGTGATTGTGTGCTCGTCGCCCCAACCAGAATCGCCATCGGTTGCTGTTACACCCACATCTGTGACGGTCACTCCCGTCACTCTTCGGAGCAACCTAATTACGTCGTCTTCGGTGCCGTCGGTCAAATCGGTTACTTGCACACCATTTTTGAAAAGCCTGAAACTCGTATCACCAGACCCAACACATCCATCGTCGTTGAAATTGGGTATGGTTACGGTTGCTCCAGTTCCTTGGTAGAAGACGATCTGATTCTCGTTACCTACGACCTGCCAATTTGTGCCTTCAGTGACTTCATCAAATTCGCAGGTTGCTGTCTGTCCAAGTGCATTCAGACTAAACGCACCGATCGTGAGAAGGGCTGTGGTCCTAACGATGTTTAGAAAGCTGAGACGCCTCGGTGCGTCAGTGCGCTTTCGAATCATTAGCAAAGATTTCATGGAATTCCTCCTTGCGCCAATCCGGGCCGCAAACATCCGACAGACGAATGCCTGCAACACAATGGCCGTAATAGTGGACCGTTACAACATGACTGTTGTTCCTTGGTCCCTGAGAAGTCATTCCCGCCTCCATGCGTTGGACTCTCGTTTCAGATCTTCGAGTGTGGAACTCGAAGGAAACAAGCTATCCTTTCGTGGGTTGGCGAGACATTGCTTCACTCATTGAAGTGACTCTGATCAACCTAGTACATCCTTGTCCAGTTCCGCGGTCGCGTCTTACTTCTGACAGCGCAACGTTCCCTCGAAACACTTCGCCCTGATTGTAAACGAATTCAAGGCAATTGGTCAATTCTTTTTGTTAGTTTTGTAGAGGCCGATTGATGTCGATATTTTCCGCGTCAACTATTGCTGTTGAATGAGCGGAGAGTTCGCAATTCTGTCTGGGGTATTCAGCATCCATTGCTCTTGTTAGTCTGTAGTTGTTTTTGAGCGTTTTCTCTTAAACAGTGCGGAAATATACGAGTTTCTGCGAATCTGGTTGTGTCTCGTGTGTCAATGGGTGACTCGCAAAGGCGTGATTCATCGATTCGGCGAATGCCGTGCACGTTTCGTAACACAAAAAAAGTGAGTAAAATTTCACGCACTTCGACGCTTAGTCCGAAGCACAATTAGATTAGTACTAGACGAGTAAATCGTGAACTTTCGTCCGTCGACTGCGGGTTGTGCAGACCCTGACTTGCAGGTGCAGCACTCTGGGATTCGATTGTTTCCCCTTGTAATGCGTTATGCAATTCCAAGTCTAATTTTCACGCTCATTTGCGTTTGCATAGTCGAGTCCATAAGTGCTCAGACTTCCCGGAATCCCCACGGCATTCGATTTCGACAGGTCACTGATGCTGGATTTACTCGGGTCGTTACCAACAGCCCCGTTATTGATTATTTCTCGGACGAACAAACCTTTAGCGGCGGGATTGCAGCCGGCGACTACGATCAAGACGGAGATGTGGATCTCTACGTCGTAGGTCGGCCTGTCAATCCGAACCACCTCTATCAGAATCAAGGAGACGGCACGTTTCGTGAAATCGGACAGGAGATGGGTGTCGATCTGAGGCATTGGGGAAGTGGTCCTGCCTGGGGCGACATTGACGGAGACGGAGATCTTGATCTCTTCGTGGGCACTATCGAACGAGGTTTCTATCGTCTCTTCGAGAACCGTGTGAACGAAGAGGAAGGCAGGTTTGTAGACATTACGGAAGAGTCCGGATTAATCATTCAATCAACCAACACGGTTTCAGCGCTCTTCTACGACTACAACGTTGACGGATACATGGACCTGTTTCTCTCGCATTGGGGCAATGTATACGATCCCCGTGTGGACACGGAGACGCTCTTTAGGAACAACGGGGACAACACCTTCACCAGCGTGAGTGTTGAAACAGGACTTGCGGCGGTCTTGACACGAGAAACTCATGATTGGTCTTTCACTCCAAACCTGTCCGACATTGATGGAGACGGTGATGCCGACTTGTTGATGTCCGCAGACTTCGGCACGAGTGAGATATTCAGAAATAACGGGGACGGCACATTTCATCGGATCACTAATAAAGATGTTGTCAGAGACCAATTCGGTATGGGCGGTGCCGTGGCCGACTACAACAACGACGGAAAAATGGATTGGTTCGTTACGTCGATCTACAACTTGGAGTTTCGCGAAGGACAGTGGTTTGGCAACCGCCTATATCAGAACTTTGGAGGTGGCAACTTCGGCGATGCAACGGATCATGCGGGGGTAGCGGATGGCGCATGGGGTTGGGGAACATGCGCAGCGGACTTTGACCATGATGGTTTTGTAGACATAGCTCAGGTAAACGGATGGCCTCAGCGCGACGCTGTGGGCAAAGACTACACGTACATTCCGGTCAGGTTCTGGCGTCACCTAGGAACGAATCATGCAAGTTTCGAAGAGATTGCGGGATTGGTTGGGATCCACGACACCGGAGAAGGTAGAGGCATCGCTTGTTTCGATGCGGATCAAGATGGGGACTTGGATGTTGTGATCATGAATATGAGCCAAAACCACGTAGTCTATTTCCGCAACGACACTTCGAACGACCACAACTACCTCTATGTGAAATTGGAGGGATTGACTGAGAATAGGCACGGTGTTGGAGCGCGCATCAAGGTCATTACTGAGAACGGATCCCAGATCCGAGATCTTGGAGGTAGCAACAACTATGCGTCCCACAATCCGCTTCAAGCTCACTTTGGATTGGGCACGGCCACCACAGTCGATATTGAAGTTCTGTGGCCGGACCAAACAACCACAACGTTCGAGAATGCCCCCATCAATGACGTAGTGACCGTCCGGCAAACCGAAGCGGCGACACGGCTCGTTGTAAATGGAGGAACGGGAACGGGTGGCTACGAAGAGGGGGACGAAGTTGAAGTAGTCGCGCGAGACCCAGATCGGGGCTATCACTTTTCACATTGGACGTCGAGTGGCGGCGGTTCTTTTTCCGATATTTATTCCGCCACCACAGTGTTTACCATGCCTGCGAGTTCTGTTTCTGTCACAGCACATTACTTGCCCGGTGTTGGTCCAGACGACGATGTGTCGGTCGCAAGACGCTGGAACGAAGTGCTGTTGGAAGCCATTCGCAACGACTATGCTCGTCCCACCGTCCACGCTCGCAATCTCTTTCACATGTCTGCCGCGATGTACGACGCATGGGCATCTTTTGCGGATCGCGAGCAGACTTGGCTGTTGGGAACGAGCCAGTCAGGTATTTCTTGCGACTGGGAAAGACAAGATGACGAACTGAGCGATGAAGAAATTAGCCGAATGCGTGATGAGTCCGTTAGTTTTGCGGCATATCGGTTGATCATTCACCGATTTCATGAATCCATCGGAGCAAATCCAACCCTGAGAGATGCAGAAACTCTCATGGATTTCTTGAATTACGACTCAACCAATCTTTCAACGGATTGGGAGAGCGGTTCCGCCGCCGAACTGGGCAACCATATTGCCGAATGCTATATCCGATTCGGGGGATCGGACGGAGCGAACGAAGAGAACGACTACGCGAATATTGCCTACGAACCCGTCAATCCGCCGCTACGTCCCGAATTTCCAGGCAATCCAGATATTGTCGATCTCAACCGCTGGCAGCCGTTGAGGCTTGAGGAGTTCATTGACCAAGCGGGTAACCCCAGTGAAGAGCAGCCAGACTTCCTGAGTCCCGAGTGGGGAATTGTTGTTCCCTTTGCGCTTAAAGAAGAAGACTTGACCATTTATGAACGGGATGACTTCGAATACTGGGTATTTCACGATCCTGGTGGTCCGCCCAAATTCGATGGTCTTTTCTTCGAAGAATACAAGTGGGGTTTTTCTTTGGTTTCCACGTGGTCGGCCCACTTGGATCCAACCGACGGAATACTGATTGACATCTCTCCCGCTTCTCTGGGCAACATTCAGGAATACCCGATCAGCTCGGAGTACGACACGTACGACCAGTTCTACGATTACTTGGAAGGGGGCGATCCCAGTCAGGGCTATACATCCAATCCCGTTACGGGAGAACCTTACGAGGCACAGCTAGTTCCGAGAGGAGACTACACACGCGTACTGGCCGAGTTCTGGGCCGATGGACCGGACTCTGAGACTCCGCCCGGACATTGGTTCGTAATTATGAACGAAGTCAATGATCATCCTCTGCTTGAACGTCGCATGGAAGGATTGGGTTCTGAACTTGAAATGCTTGAGTGGGATGCCAAGGCATACTTCGCTCTCGGAGGAGCCATGCACGATGCTGCAATAACAGCGTGGGGCATCAAAGGTTGGTACGACTACCTCCGTCCTATTTCAGCGATCCGAGCCATGGCGGATCGCGGACAGAGTAGCGATAGTGAATTGGATTCGTACCACGTTGACGGAATTCCACTAGTCGATGGTCTGATTGAGTTGGTGGACGAAGAGGACGACTTGGCGGGGAACCAAGGCGAACACGTTGGAAAAATCAAGGTTCTTGGATGGCGCGGTCCCGACTACATAGAGGATCCAGCTGAGGATGTGGCGGGAGTTGGCTGGATACTTGCGGAGAACTGGTGGCCCTATCAGCGCCCTACGTTTGTCACGCCCCCATTCGCAGGATTCGTTTCCGGTCACTCTACTTACTCGAGAAGTGCGGCAGAGGTTCTCACTGCATTGACGGGAAGTGCTTACTTTCCGGGAGGAATGAGTCAGTTCGAAATTGAGGCAAACGAGTTCCTAGTCTTCGAAGATGGTCCGTCGGTCGACATGGTTTTGCAATGGGCCACTTACTACGATGCCGCAGACCAATGCAGCCTGTCTCGAATCTGGGGAGGCATCCACCCGCCGGCGGACGACATTCCGGGTCGACGTATTGGGATCGACATTGGCAAGGATGCGTTCGATCTCGCAAGACGTTACTTCGCGGGCGAAGTCCGCGAAGAGGACTGAGTTAGCCACTTTCTCCAACTTAAGCGGTCGCTTACTGATTTAGAACAGCTGCGACTCAAAGACCAATCCAATCTTTAGGTCGGTGGTTCCGTTAAGGTTCCAGCTTCGAGGCTGATACCCGTACAATCGCGAATTGTTAGTCGTCATGACTGCACAACTTTGCGACCTATCGCTTCGAGATCATTTATGGAAGAGCACATATCCAAGATTGCTGATGTATTTGCGAAATTAATTCTCGTAGCTTTTTGTGTCATAGTTTCCCAGTCCATCTCTGCCAGCAATTTCTACTTACGATTTGGTGTTGGTATGGACCAGGCTTCGGATGCAATTTTTTCTGACCGCAATTGTTTGAACCTATATCCGTATGCACTCTATGGGTGTGGACAAGGACCGGATGGACTACCGTACCGATCCGTCGGCGAGTTTGAATCAACCAAGAATTTCGAACTTGGACTGGGTCACTCAGTTTCCGAACGATTTCGTGTTGAGCTCATGGTTGAACATCGAAGCGAGTTTGAGTTTGTTGGTCGTGCCAATTTCCTCGCGACTGATCTTCAACAGGACGTAGCTACTCCCGTCGAAACGACGACAGGCCTATTGATTTCCTACATGGATATCGCCGAATGGGATATCGCTCCCCTCGGAGAAGTAAGCGCTTATCTCGGATGGGGTTTCGGTTTCGTACGAAACAAGATCGGCGAGACCCGTATGGATTTTCCCTTCACGATAACAACTCTGCCGGAAAGCTCGACAACAGATTTTGCTGGTAGCTTGGCTATAGGAGTTTCGTCTACTTTTGGAACCGCGAGACTCGCACTAGATGCCGAATTACGATATACCTATTTAGGCGAAGTTGTTACAGGTCGAAACGTGGGCTATGTGACCTGGAGAAGTGGTGTGCGAGATCCCCTTGCTCTGGATCTAGACTTGACTCGATCACGTCTTAAGCGACTGGGAGTGAATGTCTCGATTCGTTACTCTCTATGACGCATCTCCAATCTCCAGTTGCTCAATGTGTTAGAGAATGACTTAAGAAACGGGTCACTGACGAATATCGCGAGCGAGATCCTGCGATTGAGCAACTTCGGTCAAATTAAATGGATCTATGACGCAGATGAGAAGAAATGCTCCACTGGACGATGAACAGACCAAATTCGGTATTCTTGGATACGTGTCTTACGCATGAAGCTTATCGACAGATTCGTGCTGACTGAAGAAAAGAAGCGAAAAATCTGGTTCCATGCTTCGTGCATAGGTTTGATCGGGTTCATTCAGATCATAGCAATCGGATTGATTCTGCTGAGCGACATGACCTTGTTCGCGCGCGCCACTGCTTTTGGGCCGCCTTTCTTGCTACCTTTGCTAATTTTGTTGTCGGCAGTTTTCACCTCATTGGTGTACTTAACAATCTACAACTTAATTAAGAGGTAAAGGACTTCATTCTCGCGCACCCAAGCTCGAGGTTTGATTTCGCTGTTTGCGTGCGACTCACTCTAGCAGAAAGTTATAGATCCAGTCTTCAGTAACCTTCACCGATCAAGAGATTCTGTGAAGATGGCGAGAGTTTGACTGACGTTCAAAGGCCGGATTTGTACCTATGACATAATCGCTTTGGGGATAGAGCCAATTAGGTTAGTCGAGGATTAGAGACTTGGCTTCATCGTTCCTCAAAACCGCTGGCCGAGTCCTGTCTATTGAATTGCCAAGATCGCCTTTGCCGTTTCCGATTTTGAAAACTGTGCCAATGGAAGTATGAATCTACCGTTTTTGGGCGAATACAGTTTAAACACACTTCGAGGCGACATTCTCGGAGGTCTAACTGCTACTGTAATTTCCATGCCCATCGCGGTAGCGTTCGGAGTGGCATCCGGACTCGGTGCTATTGCAGGACTATACGGTGCCATTGCAGTAGGTTTCTTTGCGGCTGTATTTGGTGGAACCAACACCCAAATTTCCAAACCGACCGCCCCTATGACAGTCGCGATGGCTGTAATTGTTACCACCTATGCAGACACGTTTGGACAAGCTTTTGCGATAGTCGTCATAGCTGGAATCTTCCAAATTCTATTGGGAATTTCGAGGATTGGACGCTATGTCGCATACACCCCGCGAGTTGTCGTGTCGGGGTTCATGTCGGGAATCGGCTTAATCATCATGACAATGCACTTGTTGCCTCTGATGGGTGCGGAACCGTCTCACGGTGGTGCATTGGGGACACTAGCCGAGCTTCCAGAGGCAATAAATAGCGTTAATTTTCAAGCTCTTGCCGTTGGTTGCTTAGCGTTAGCAATCACTATTCTTTGGCCATCAAAGGTAGGAAAATTCTTACCGGGTCCCGTCGTCGCAATTGTCGTTGGGACAGTGATCAGCATTTTCTGGTTGACCGACGTTCCCACTGTTGGTCAATTGCCAACAGGACTGCCAACGATTCAAGCTGAATTTCCCAGTCTTTCATTCATTCTTCGTTCTCTGGAACCAGCGTTGATTCTGGCTCTGTTGGGATCGGTAGACAGCCTCATTACATCTCTAGTGGCTGACACATTGACTGGTACCCGTCACAAGTCCAACCGAGAGCTGATCGGTCAGGGCATTGGCAATATTGCATCAGGTCTCATCGGTGGATTGCCTTGCTCGGGGTCCACTTCCGGTACAGTTACGAACATACGTGCTGGTGGTAAAACTAAGGTCTCGGGAGTCCTATACGCATTGCTCATGCTGGGACTCTTGCTAGGGTTGGGAGCGTTTGTAGAACCCATTCCTCTTGCAGCGCTTGCGGCAGTACTGATCAAGGTTGGATGGGGAATTATCGATTGGAGAATCGTGTCACGTATCCATCGTGTCAATCGAGTCCAAGTGATTGTGTTCCTTCTGACGCTATGCCTTACTTGCTTTGTCAGTTTGATAGTTGCAGTGGCCGTAGGATTGATTGTCGCGTCAATGGCACACGCACAAACTCTGGAAAAGTTTGAACTCGATAGTGTGATCTCGGTGCCAATCTTGGATCAAGTGTTCTTGGGTGAGAACGTAGATGCAAGTACAGTAGATCCCTACAGTGCACGGGTCGGTCTAGTTTCCCTAAAGGGTATTTTTTCTGTTGCTTCGTCATCGAATCTCGTCGAGGCCATTGCCAAGGATATTCAAGATCACGAAGTAGTCATTTTCGACTTCTCAGAAACCTTGTATATGGATGACAGTGCGGCCATGGTCATAGACCAACTAACGGAAGTAGCAATGCAGAACAACACAACATTTATCGTGGCTTGCTTGCACGGAGCTGTTGAACAGTCGTTGACTGCACTCGACATCCTTCGGCAAATTCCAGATAAACACATCGTTGAAACGATGGACGAGGCAAGGAAATTGGCACGCCAGATTTTGGAACCCACTAATCTCGCGGAAAACCAGTAGATTAGGTTCGTTGACACTGCGCAACATTAGCGCGAAAAAACCCGGAAAGAAATTCTCCGCGCCACCGATTTCTGTTCAGATCTGGTGATCTATCGTCATTGCCTTTCAGCATTCAAGATTGCGCATCTGGACAGGCCAGCATCTGGATCGATCCGTTGGCCTCAGGACAGTTCGAAGAGTGAAACTTCCGATTGTGAAGCGTAGCGGTAACTACTTTGCGATTGGATGCATCCAGAACTATGGCACTAAGGAAAAAGAAAGATGAGACGGGTGGCACTCAGTACGGCTTGCAAGTGTTGGGGACCGCCTCAAGCATCCAAATTGATTGGACACTGTTGATCGTGAACCGGCACACATTGGGCACTAGTATTTGATTTCTAACGAAGTACGTGACTCAATAAGAGTCCTTGCATGCCTTGTCCGCCTCGACTTAAGGCACCTGAATCGCCGGATTACAAATCCATTGCTTTTGGGTTCGTTGATTCTCCTGCTTCTTGGTTTCTTGCTCACCCTTAGTACATTTCACAATTTTGCTTCGGAGTATGCCTTACTGCACGGCGTCTCCAATCCCAAGTACGCGATGGGCGGCTACGAACCAATGTTGTTTTACGCGTGTATTGCAGTTTCGTTGGTTTTCGCTCTTCGTCTCCCCAGCTACAGGGAAGAGTCCCATGACAGCGTCGTGATCGTCTACCGCTCGCCGAGCAATTTTCTGCTGGCGCTCTCGCAAGTGGTAACCCCGATTCTTTTCGTGTTTGGCACCGTGGTCACTCTGGCTTTCTTGTACCAATTGCTGGCATTCGTCGATGTTTTCCATCGACCTGGAATTGTGGAACCTTTTGAGCCTCAATCACTCGCATTTGTACTGCTCAATCTTCTTGTTGCGCTCTTGTTCTGGACTAGCTTGGCGACCCTGCTAGCTCAGGTATTCAAGAGTGCTGCAATGGGATTTATCGGCACACTTGTACTTTTGATGATTCAGGCGAACATTGAACCTTTGCTGCCAGCCGATTTGGGTTCCTTTACGTTTGGCTATGGTGCTGCAAGCCTGTTTGTCTCGGATCTCGCTCCCAACTACTGGGACATTCGACATCTTTTCTACTTCCTTTCAGTTCCTTGCCTCGCCTTTGCGTTGGTCAACGCCGTTGCCACACTGAATGTCCGTTCGGACCCTTCGAAACGAACTGTCTATACCCCTTTGGCTGCAGTCCTTGCCACGCTATGCGTGGTGAGTCAAGCTGTGGTTCATGGAGTGAGCTTGAATGGGGTCAATCAACATCGATCATGGATTCAAGCATTTGACGAGAACGCCCTATCCACCGGACATACAGTACTTGTCAAGACGGTAAGAGGCAATGTGAAAGTTATGCCAGGGTCTCGTCTTACTCTACAACTGGAGTACACGGTGGAATTGAGAGACGGTAGCTCCGATTCAGGTTCAGCAGAAGGGTCCACACTCATATTTGGTTTCAATCCGGGAATGAAGGTTGAGCGGATTCGATGCTCCGGTCTCGAAGTAGATTACTCCCACAAGAAAGGAATACTTGAGATTGACATTGAGCCTTGCGAGCCTAACGAAAACGGAGAGTACGCGTTTGAGCTGGCGGCGACCGGAAAGCCAGTTCCACACTACCTAGTTGGGCACATTCCTCGAAGTGGCCACTACGATTTGGACCCTCAAATGCTCCGACTCATGGGGCAAAGATCTAGTATTTTCACCTCGGACTACGTGGCATTAACCCCTCTGAGCCATTGGTATCCGCGACTCTTGGTTCCACCATCGAGTTTCGAGGAACTCGCAGCGGCCAATCCGAGAGATTTCTCCTTGACGATAGAACTGAGCCCCAAATCGTGGACGATGGTGACAACAGGCGGGGCAGTGTTCAATGAGGAAGATTCCCGAGACGATGTCGTTGTGCTCAACGGCAAGTTTCACTCCATAGGGTTGTTAGCGGCTGACTTTCGCATCGACACACATTCTGTCGAGTCCACCGACGTGAACGTGCTCGTGCACAAACGACATGCAAAGCGACTTGATCGTAACAAAGTGCTGACGGATGGGCTTGTGAAGAGAGTGAGCGAGGCTCTGACCAAACTGCAATCCTACGGAATCGAATACCCCCGAGAACAGTTTTCCATTGTTGAGATTCCAGACACACTGACACAGCTGAACAGGGAGAACGAACAAAACGTTGGGTTGGAGTCGATCATGGTGTATCGGGAATCAGGACTTCCCTTTGCGTCTACGACATGGTTAGACTGGCGTTATGAATTAGCAGTCTCCAACGAGTCAGACTCTGATTTCCATGAACAGCAACTCGGCTTCTGGTTGGGATATTTTTGGACCAATCCCATTTTCAATCATACCTACGAGGATGTAATCATTGGATCGCTTCTCGGAGGTCGAGTAGATTGGGCGAACGAAAAGTCAGCCCTTGCGGGACTAGTACTAGAGTCATTGCTTCTCAACCTTTTGGATAGCTCGGAATACCGATTTGATTTCGACTTGGCAAATTCGATAGCTTCCGAATCTCGGGTAAATCTTCCTTATGTATGGGCTCAGCGGCGCGGCCAAGTTGGTAACGACCTGCGTGACTTTGAAACGACATATTTGGAATCCAATGCCTACTGGGATTCGATTGAGCGATTGTTTATGACTCCTGGAACTAGCCAGAACAAGAGCCATGGGGAATTGCGACGGAGTAAACGAGCGCAGAGACTTCGTGTTCTCAAGCTAGGCGAGCTGCTTGGTGACTCATTCGACGACGAGACAATTGCTGCAATGTTGTCAGCCATCATGGGTACGAACGATCAGGAACCTGTCAACATGGATCATCTAATCCATGGGGCTGAGAATGTCGATATGGACATTGAGTCACTAATTCGGAATACCCTGCTAAACACCAAGCTAGCAGGAATTAACTTCTCAGTAGCGCAACAGGTGGAGTCGGAAGTTCCCAATGAACACGGACACCGCTTCAAAACTGTCTTGGAGCTTCGCAACAGTGAAGACACCGTAGGCTATGTAACTTTTCTGATTCAGGAAGTTCGTGAAACGTCTGGGGGAGACCAGACATTTTTTATGGGAACCAACTTCAGTCGTGTGGGCCCGTTTGAATTGGAAGCCAAGAGCTCGTACAGACTTGCCGTAAATACCGAAGATTTGCTATGGCCTCTGAACGCAAACACGTTTCTGTCTCTCAATCGAGGACTAGTTCGAGTATCTGTCGCACAATCCCCAGTTACGAAAGATCAAATCGTTCCAGAAGACTCTCCAAACGGATGGTATTCCTTTGAACCTTCACTATGGAATTCCGAAACGAACGAAAACGAAGTTATAGTTGACGACTTAGACCCGGGGTTTGAAATTCCTCCGTCAAACTACCGAGAGAGACGTTTCACTTGGTCGTTAGGAAGAGATTTGTTTCGTGCCCCTCATGCTCGCGAAGAAGGAATGGACAACGGGCTTCCTGTTGGTCTCAACCCTGTAGGCCCGTGGGTCCGCAGCAGTGGTCTAGGTGGTTGGGGCAGATATCGCCACACATATGCGCTAGCTGACAGCACTAAGACTGGAATCCATCGAGTTTCCTTTAATGCAGAGATTCCCAAAGTGGGTAGATGGTCGTTGTCCTATCACCTTCCCTACGTCTCCTATTTTCTTGATTTTCAGCGGGCCACGTTGGGCGATTACGACATTGTTGTGACGGTCGAAGACAAAGAGTGGAAGTTAGCGATTAGCGCAGAAGATTGGGTTGCTGGATGGAATGAGATTGCGACGCTTGACATTGAGTCGGATGGTAGAGCTAGCGTCTCTGTAAGCAATGAGAACAACGAACCCTACGTGTTTGCAGACGCCATCAAATGGACTTACTTGGATTAACTAGAGATGCTTCTGTCTGGGGTGCTAGTACGGATAGGATTCGCCGTTGAATTGCTAGAACGTTGCATCCGACTTGCACTCATTCCATTCCACACAGCGTCTAGGTCCTAGCGCTACGAGAATGGTAGTGGATAGAAAAAGCTAATGGTCTTAGCTAGTACTAAAGCACTTAAGCTCGTGAGACACAGCTAGCCCAGAGCCTTCTTGGGTTGCTCGTTGCTGGTTTCCAGATCCAGTTCCAGTTCCCAATGCCGGCACTGTGACTGACGTCCAAATTGTCATAAACATTGGTAATTCTCTCGACTGATCTTATGAACTCTTTCGCATTTGACTTTTCCGGACTGCACCGTCAAAGGCGTAAACTAAAACAATCCTGCAGTAGACTTCAGAAGTAACTCGGACGAGCAGTTCCATATTGTGACCGAACATGAAATGAAACTTCACGTATTGATAAAGGAGTACATCGTGAACGAAGCCAAACAGAGAACAGGGTTTGTGATACTGCTCTTGTTCGCTGCGGTAGGTCTACAGGCGGAAATTGAGAACGAGAAAACCTTTGGCACTTGTAAGGTGTTTGATCAAATTGACAACTTCACCGATGAGCTTCGTATCTTCATGCGGTGTTTGCCCACAGATCGGGACGAAAACCTAGAAGAAGAACCCCATTTATTTCTGGCAGGATTTGACGACGGAACGATCGAGTTTGGTTTAGCTCCCATAGCACCTACGTCCAAACGTTCTCTGATTGATTTGGTAAACAAACTATTTGAAACTCTAAACAGTTCAGATGGGTCTCTTACCGAACACCTAATGGAGTGGCGGTTTGACAAGGCGGAAACCCAAAAGTCAGAGTGGATTCTTGGATCTACGGGAGTATTTCTCTATGTGCGCTCTGAAGCAGACGGTATGGATCATGTATTGAAAGCGCTAGGAGAAGCTGAGAGATTCGCTATTCGTAGTACCAAAGGATATGCTGAGGGAATAGTTTTTGACTTGGTCGACGCTGACAAGTCAATTGAGGAATTCAAGAAACGTCTCGAATTGTCGAGCAAGCGGAGAGACGACTTGAAAGAGCACACCGATACTAATACAACCGAAGGTAAATCATAGAGAAGATTTCATCCAAGCAGCCCAACGTTTTCATTGGTTGCTCCTTGCTCGTCGCCCATACCCCAAAAGACCAGGAATAGCATTGTGGATGGCCCAAATCATAAGTGTTGACTAAACGATCCGTCGTGTTGATTTCTAGGATTGGAACAATAGACTGTTAGTGCTAGCTATCCGAGCTGAACGTGTCAGATTCTGCTGGGAGCTCAATAAACACTGAAACTGTAGCCGTAAAGAGACGGGTCGTGCGTAGCGACTTAGAACATGGCGCACAATGTGTCATTTTGTGGGCATGTGCTATCTATGTAGTCTGGACCATTCATACCAATCAGATTGGATTTGATGAGAGTTACATACTTGCCGGATATGTCGGATCAGCAGTCATCTTTCCCTGCTTTAGTCTGTTCGTCCTGAAGTTGGTGCAACTTATCAAGTTTGCAGTCATGCGACGAATCAAACGCTATGAGTTCATTGACGATGAGCATCGCAAGACTAGGGGACAAAAACAGAAGCTTGTGATGAGGAAGTTTAGAGACGACGATGGACGCCTTTCGATTGAGTTGGGGACCACAAAGAGCAACTTACCACTACTGTTTGCACTCTACGCTTTGGTAGTGCTCACCAGTCTCCTATACAAGAACGAAATCTACTTCGTAGTCGCGTTGGTTCTTACCGGATGTCTGGTTGCTAGTAGCGTTAAGGTCTTGGTCTAGAGTGGGATTTCGATCAACAAAGCCTTGGAGCGGGGCAATACCTCACTATCAAAGGATGAGATAGACGAATTCGCGCAGCCCGAAAACGACGACGCGGACTATGTTTGGGTCTCTATTCCCAGACTAGACGGTCGAATAAGATTTTCGCGAATATGGGCCTTGACACACCTGTACTATCTCAGGATCTGGATTCCACCAGTTCCAGCAATACCGTTGATTGGCCTGTTATTCGGTGACTCATTCTGGTTAGGCTTTGTTGTGGGCACTGTCTACGTCTTCGTGATTGAAATGTGCACCTTGATCACACTTTTCAATGTGTTCGAGCACTTATTCCCGTCCAAAGGAAGTGCTTGAGCCAATTGACTCAAGAATCAGTCCGACTCAGAATCTAATCGACCCAGTTACCTGGAACTCCTGAGTTGAATCTCCTCTCTGACGATTTCCATCGGAGATAAGAAAACCAATTGCACCGCTTCCACCCGACAGCAATCCTAACTCAGCCTGTACTTCCATTGATCTACGGGTATTGCCCAACTTATCACTTTCGAATCTCAAGTGCGGCACAAATTTGATGCGGTCGTTGAATACGTACGAGCCATAGCCAACCTTTGCCTGAAGCGACCTTCGATTGCTGCATGAGTAGCCAAAATCACTTGAAGACTCGATCGGCGCAGTGCGCATCCAATCAAATTCTCCACTCTGTGAATCACATCCGTACGATGGACGCAATTCCAAGTGCCAGCCCAGTTCATCGTTGGAGAGATCGTAGGTAGCACTGACGCTCCAGCCGGATTCCTGAATGTCTGTATGGTCATTCAATTGGAATCGGCTCCCGCGAGCTTCAATCTGAATCAACGGTGTGGTCAATCGCAGTCCTCCGGCTACCTCCAGTCCTTCACCTCGAATGTCGTCACCGTGGTCGTAGCGCAACCCGATCTGACCAAATGGCTGGACTCTGAGTACATGAGCAATTTGTTTGGTCACGGATCCGTCTATCGCTAAGCGAAACTGGCGTGCAGAAGCACGGAGTCCACTGGTAAATTCCGTTTCCTTCGAGTTCAGCGTGATGCCGCTGAAATCTGTACGAACAGCAAGGCTGTATGAATCCTTGTTGGACAGGACTCTACGCAACCCCAGGGCACCCAAATTCATCGTGAGCGGGCTCGTGCTAACTAGCTCGCTGCCCGACAGAATCCTAGATTCGCCTCGACCGTAGCCGAGACCTGCCCAAACGCTGTAAGCGGAATTCAGTTCCTTCTTGAAGTAGGGGATCACGGAACGGAGAGATGTCTTGAGGTTTTCTTCCACCCTACCCCAGGAATATGCACTTTGGCTAGTGCTACTCATTAGTGCAAGTCCCACGATACCGTTCCGCAATGCGTGGATGTCTGTACCCAAATAGCTTGTCTCAGCTTGACCAACGTAGCCATCTCCTGCAAAACTAGAGGAATCCGTTTTGCTCCAGAAACTAAACGTGCTAGTGAACGAATCTCGGGAACCTGATTGGTCAATGTTGTCTGCAATCTCAGGATTGAATGATCTATAGAGATGACCTGGAGGGAAAGCTGCCGAGGAATTCGAGCCAAAATTCAAGTGACTGAGCGACGAACTATCGTTGAAGGGAGCGTCATCTAAACTCCTATTTGCTCTCCTAAACGCAAAGTGACTCCAGACACTGCTTAGAGTTAGATCAGATTCGTTTCGAATGTGTGTTGCTCTGTCGCCAATGGCGGTTGTCGCACTCGTCAAAAGACTCCTACCGTAGGCGGACAGGGCGTTGCGTGCAACCGTCATCAGTTCTTCGTCACTCACAACTACGTTGAATTGCTTTCGAGCGCTGTTGCCGTCGGGATCGGTGGCGATTACTACTACGGAAGTCTTACCTCTCTGTATAGGTGCCAAGTGCAATGTCTCCCGAACAAGAGCTACTTCCGCTATTTCCGATTCATTGCCGTCGATCGTGTGAAATGCTAGAGGGTCGCCATCGGCGTCGCTAAAGCTATCGTACATGTTGAAGGACAAGCTCTCCCCACCATGCTGGAGGGTAACGGTAGCCACAGATTGATTCGCTATCGGTGCAGTCTTGACGGTTACCCTAAAGGTATCCGTTGCTGACTCCCCATCGGGGTCGGTTGCCTCGGCCGTGATCGTCGCGGTTCCTGCCGATTCTCCATGAACCGTTAGAACATTCGAGTCGGAAATGTCGACTGTTGCTATGTCGGAATCGTCGGATTCCGCTGTGAACGTGAGGTCGTCTCTCTCTGCATCGGAAAAGACGTCTTCCAAATCGGCCTCGAAGTCATCGTCTACATAAATTGTTTGGTCTGCTATAGGTTCGTCAACTTGAGGTGCTGTGTTGATTTCCTCGCTCAGTATCGCAACATGGAAGTCCGTAGATGCGGTTTGCTCAATGTCGTCTTCTGCAGTCACTGTAATGATGAAGTCGCCGCGCTTTAGCGGATAGATACGAATAACGGTGTTGTTTTCGCGCAATACGACATCGGCATACTCCTCCGTAGAGGGTTCGACTTCAATTTCCAACTCGTCCGGCTTCTCGTCGTCGAACAATCCTTCGATATCAACGTCGTAACGAGTGTGGGAGACCAGAGATAGTTCAATGTCGTCCAATTGACGAGTAACTATCGGTGGATCATTGGCTTCAAGAACCGATATCTCAAATTCATCACTTATCGACTCACCCAATGTGTCCGTTGCGGTAACGGTGCAAGTTGTCTCCCCCTCCGCGAGAGCCGAAATCTTTAGTGTTTCGTTGTCTTGAATGGAGGCTTCGGCAACTTCTTCGTCATCGAGGGTTGCTTCAAACTCAAGCTCGTCGCCCTCATCTTCGAAGTGAGAGGACAACAGGATGTCGATCACTCGACCGACTCTTGAGTCGATGTCCTCAATTTCCTGGGCGAGAATTGGCGGCTCGTTGTTGCTGACGTTGACTGAGAATCGAGCCGTTGCGACGTTTTCAGCCGCATCGGTGACTGTGACGCTAATGCGCACCGAACCTTCCGATTCTCCACTCACCGTCAAGTCGCTATCCGTTACATCGACGGATGCAACGGATGAATCGGCGGACTTTGCGGTATAGGTGTGAATGTCCTCGGGTTCGTCCTCAAAAACCGAGTCCAAATCCAGTTTCTTTTCCCCGCCGACGTTGACATCCATGTCAGCGAGCTGCTCGATGAGAGTTGGGGCGAGATTCTCATGCACGGTTACCAAGAAAGACTTGGCAGCGCGAAGAGGTGGATCGCCCGTATCCGATGCTTCGACGGAGATCGTACTCTCGCCTTCTTTAATTCCCTCGACAACTACATAGCCGTCCTCGTCGATTTCTGCTGTCGCGGTACTCGTACGACTGCTGGTCGCTTCAAAGGAAAGGACATCGTCGATATCGGGGTCGGTGAAATGGTCGCTTCCAAGGAGGTCTTCAGGCAACCCTAGACCAACGAGAATTTCAACGTCTGCAATTTCTTCGGTCGACGGAACGGGTGCTTCGTTAACGTCGTTGACCGTAATCGTGATTTTCTCCGAGTCGTATCCTCCAAACTGGTCTTCTACATACAGCGTGACTTCGTACTCGGATTGGCTCTCGAAGTCCAGATTTTCATAAATCGTTATGTGACCGGTCGTGGTGTCTGCCGCGAACGGTCGATCCTCTTCTGCGAGACGGAAGTAAATTTCTTCGTTGTCCGGGTCATAGGCATCGGGAGTCCTAGTGAAGTACTTGCCCACAGAGAAATCCTCGTCAAGGGTGTAGGTCGTCGTAACTCGCTCGAATCTTGGAGCACTGTTGTATCGCTTCACATGTACGTCGAACGTTTCGCGGACTGTGTAGCCATCTTCATCTTCAGCTATGACCGTGACGAATGTGGTTTCCCGGTCTGTTTGAAGAGAATCTGCAGGAGTCAAGGTCAGCTCTCCATCGTATTCTGAGACCTCAAGAACGTAGTAGTTTCCGGATCGCACCTCGTAAGTGAGGTGGTCTGCTTGTCTGTCTTCTGTATGGTCGAAATACTCATCAAGCTGGATGGTTTCCGAGGGATCCCCAAGGAGAAAGTGAGCGTCCGGCATGGGATGGCTGATGAGTCCGGACCAGACGTTGTCCGTAGTGAGCTCAAAGGCTAGGGTGTCGGCAAATCCCGAAAGATCTGTAGCAACCAGATCGAACCGATAGGTTGAGTCGGATCGACCGCGTTCCAAGGGTCGCACGGACTTCACTCGAATCTGATGGGAATTATTGATAGTCCCATCGGAGGAATTCGATCCCTCCAATTTGCAACTTGCAGTCAGAGAAGGTCTATCGGGATAGACGAGCTTGAAGTGCAGTCGATCCCTTCCAGCGAGGGTAAAGCAGAGCCTGTCGTTGCTTGGAACTACGTCCAGTGCTGTAAATACCATGTCAAACGATGTGTCCGAACCAGCGTCGTAGTTGTCAAGATATGCGGAATTCGGTGAGGCGTTCACCAGCCTGCCGCCCCAAATGTTCGGCTCGATGTTTGTGCCGTAGACGATCGAAACTGTTGCTTTGGCCGATGCGGAACCCGGATCATCGTCAGTGTCTTCCGTTGCCGTTATCTCAAGTTCAACTTCCTGAACAGTTCTTAGCCCCACAATGTCTTTACGACGCACCTGGACATGTGGTAGACCACAGTCCGAACCACCTGAGGTCGAGACCCTTACGGTTGCGTATTCGGAACCTTCAATGATTTCAGCGTTGTAGCAAAGAGGATCGTCTTCCTCATCAACAAACCAATTGCGTACATGAAAATTCACCCAGTCTTCGTCGAATCCCATGTTTTGATGAGCGGTGACTTCCATTTCCTCGAATTCTTGCTCGCCGACGGTAGGACCTTCGTCGACGTCGAGGACATCTATCGTTATGACTAGGTTGTTGGACGAGTCTCCAACGGAGTCAATTGCTGTTACGTGAAGTATGTGTTGAGTGGCAGTCTCGTAATCTAGTTCTTCCCCTTGTATTACGCTGATGAGACCTGTCTGCTCGTCGATCTCAAAGACTGCATCATCGGGCTCGACGGTCTCCAGACTATAAGTAATGCTGTGGTTCTCGGCGTCTGTGAGCTGAAAGTTGCCGGCAACATGAATGTTTGACGGGTTGTCCTCAGACATTTCGTAAGTAACGGCGGTCACTCCGAAGACGGGAGCTCTATTCCGGATCACCGTGAAAACGATGTCGCGCTTCATCTGGACCGAAGAATCTTCCTTGAATGTAGCCGTAACAGTCACCCGTGCGTCCGTCTCTACGGAATCTCGGTAAGTTCCTATGAGTCGGAATAGGTCGTCTTCGACCAATGAGTCGAAGTCGATGACAATGACTGTACGCACGGAGTTTCTTGGACTCACCGATGCGGAATAGCTCCAGAGATGCGGATTTGAGGCGGACGAGTCAATTCCCCGCTCGGTCAGGAATGTAAACAACGCGACTGAGGACAGGGTCCCAGTTGCGGAGTTGTTGCTTACTAGTCTCACAAAAGGCATACGTTGTTGTTTCTCGCTACCGGCGAGTAAATCATCATCAAGCTCGAAGTCGGCATGCGTTTGCCGATTTGTGGCGGCAGAAGCATCGCCGAAACCGTAGTCGGTCTCGATCGTTGTTGAGCCAGCTTCGTAGACAACACCATGGGCTGCCAAAGTCAGTGCGTAGGAGGTGTTTGCGGCGAGACCTTGGACAGTCGTCTCACAGGTGATCGGATAGGAAGTTGTGCTGTCGCAATTGGTTGAATTGACTTCCACGTCGGTGGAGCTTGACTCGTCGGAACCTTGTGCTTGCCACGTGATGCGAGTCTCCGTGACGACCTGATCGGAGACGCTTGTGTTTGTGTCGACAGTCCATCGCAGGAAAACTGAAGTGGAGGACTCGACAACGGCAAGTTGAACAGATGGCGCAGGAGGTGCGTTCGCGTCCTGTGCGTTGACGTATACGCCTGCAAGTACACCTAGTACGATCAGAAGTTTGAACCAGATTGACGTAGTACTGAGTTTGGCTCGTTTTTTACTATTCAAAGTGCTCAACAGTTTGATCATCGCGGTTTGCCGACACCTTCGAGCTTGAACATTGAATGCCTCGAACGTCACAACAATCCCATAGGGACTAAGTGTCTAGTAATGCAGTTCTGCTTCATGGGTGCGACCTTCTAAACCTTCTGTATTTTCTCCGATTTGATTAGACACAAGTGGCGTTCAAATGTTGCGAAAGTTGCATCACGGTGTGAATTTTCTGCCCAAGTTTCGTAGCCACTAGTCGTGTAACATGAACCTGAGGACCATTAAGGAGAATTGCGTGCGCACCGTAGCTCGAATCGTACTTGCTTCCTGTTTGACACTTGCCCTCTGCACCTGCTTAGCAGCCCAAGAAATTCGGACTTTCACCTCCCATGCGTTGACACTTGAAGATAGTCCCAAGTATCCCGCTAATTTTGGACACTTGGAATACGTCAATCCCAATGCACCGAAAGGCGGAACCATGAGGCTGTTCGCAGTGGGAGGATTTGATAATTTCAATCCATTCATCATCAAGGGCGAAGAAGCCGCTGGGCTAATCGACCGATTCTACGAATCACTAATTCGTACGACCGAGGACGACTCACTGACAGGTTATGGGTTGATCGCTAGGGGTATAGAGGTCGCCGAAGACCTTTCATTCGTGATCTATCACCTTCGTCCCGAAGCAAGATTCAACGACGGTTCTCCTATCACAGCCGAGGATGTTGTATTCAGTTTCAACATTCTCAAGGAAAAAGGAGAGTATTTTTATCGCGCATACTACGCCAACGTCTCGGAAGCGATCGCGCTCGACTCCCACTCCGTGAAGTTCGTTTTCTCCGGCGAACCCAATCGTGAACTGCCGCAGATCGTCGGTCAAGTTCGTGTTTTTTCTAAGGACTATTGGGAGGATCGAGAATTCGACAAGACGACGCTTGAACCACCTGTCACAAGTGGTCCGTACAAGATCGCAGACTTTGAACCAGGACGATATGTCGTCTTTGAACGAGACCCTGACTATTGGGGTGCAGATCTGCCTCTTAATCGAGGACTCTACAACTTCGATGTCATTCGTTACGACTATGTTCGAGACGATGACGTTGCCATCGAAGCGTTCAAGTCGGGTGAGTACGACTTTCGTGGCGAGAACTCCAGCAAGAAGTGGGCGACTTCCTATGATTTTCCTGCCTTGAATGAAGGTATGGTTCGAAAGGAAATGCTCCGCCACTACAGAGCGACCGGTATGCCATCGTTCGTCTTTAACACTCGCAAGGCAAAGTTCCAGGATCCACGGCTTCGCAAAGCACTTGGCTACTGTTTCGATTTCGAATGGTCGAACAGGAATCTCTTTTATGGACAGTACACGCGAAGCCGCAGCTTTTACGACAACTCTGAACTTGCTGCCGAAGGATTGCCCTCCGAAGCCGAATTGAAGATTCTGGAGCCTTACAAGGGCAGAATCCCTGATGAAGTCTTCACTACTGCTTTTGAAGTTCCCAAGACCGATGGATCAGGAAACATCCGTGGCAATTTGAGAGAAGCAATCAACCTACTGAACGATGCGGGATGGAATGTGAAGAACAATCGACTTGTCCATTCGGAGACAGAAGAAGCCTTGGAGATTGAATTCCTGCTTGTTTCTCCAGAATTTGAAAGAATCGTGTCTCCTTTCATACAAAACTTGAACAGACTTGGGGTTCAGGGAACGATTCGGACAGTCGAGCCAGCGCAATATCAGAATCGCATACGTGAATTCGACTACGACATGATCACAATCGTGTTCGGCCAGTCACGTTCGCCTGGAAACGAACAACGAGACCTTTGGGGTTCTGCCGCCGCCGACGTAGCCGGTAGTAGAAATTTCGCAGGTATCAAGAATCCTGTCATTGACGAACTCATCGAAAACGTTGTCGAGGCAACGTCTCGAGCCGAGCTTATTGTTGCGACTCGTGCATTGGATCGAGTCTTGCAATGGCACTACTACGTCATTCCAACGTGGCACATTAACTCGGATCGGGTGATTTGGTGGGACAAGTTTGGACGACCCGCAATCAAACCGAGATTCGGTCTTGGTCTGTGGTCGTGGTGGCTTGATCCCGAGAAAAACGAGCGTGTAGAGTCCTATAGAAACTAAGGTACTCATGGCACGCTTTAGACGATGCTTTGATAGCCCACGGAACGCTTTGCCGAACTCTATCTGACAGCTACTGTTGAACCATGCTAGCCTACGTAGTCCGCAGAATTCTCCTCATCATTCCGACTCTGTTCGGAATCATGGTGATAAATTTTGTGGTTGTTCAGTTTGCGCCGGGTGGTCCCATCGAGCAGATCATCTCTGAACTTACGAATCCAGACCTCCAAGTAACCCAACGCATTACGGGAGGCGGAGGCGGAGAGGTTGGTGGTCCCGGGCAAGACGCGATCCAGTCCGGCGGGGGAAGTGGGATCTCGAGCAAGTATCGTGGAGCTGAGGGACTGGATCCGGAGTTCATCAAGGAACTGGAGGAGTATTTCGGATTCGACAAGCCGTTGTGGGAACGATTCTTCATGATGATGGGGAATTACATTCGGTTTGATTTCGGTAACAGCTACTTTCGAGACCAATCCGTCATTGAGCTTGTACTTGACAAAATGCCGGTTTCGATTTCACTCGGATTGTGGACCACGTTGCTCGTCTATCTCATTTCGATTCCATTGGGAGTTCGAAAAGCTGTCAAGGACGGGACGAAGTTTGATGTTTGGACGAGTGCAGTCGTAATCATCGGCAATGCAATACCTGGGTTCTTGTTTGCCGTCTTGCTTGTGGTGCTTTTCGCGGGAGGTAGCTATTTCGAGTGGTTCCCGTTGCGCGGACTCACTTCCGACAACTGGGTGGACCTAAACTGGATTCAGAAATCGATGGATTACCTCTGGCACATGGTTCTACCAGTTGCAGCCTTGGTAATTGGCGGTTTTGCCACTCTGACATTCCTTACCAAGAATTCCTTCCTGGACCAAATAAACCAACAGTATGTAATGACTGCTCGCGCCAAAGGAATCGCGGAGCGGCGCATTCTCTATGGCCACGTCTTCAGAAACGCGATGCTCATCGTAATCGCAGGATTTCCCAGCGCTTTTGTAGGCATCCTGTTCACTGGTGCATTGTTGATCGAAATTATTTTTTCTCTGGATGGTCTAGGACTGCTTGGCTTTGAAGCCGTCCTGAAACGGGACTACCCGGTGATTTTTGCGACTCTCTATTTCTTCACGTTACTCGGATTGCTCATGAATCTCATTGGTGATCTCACTTATACGTTTATCGATCCGAGGATCGACTTCGAGACACGTGGTGGTTGAAACTCAAATATCAGCAGTTGAGTCGTCCCAGAGTGGCGGAACGGAATCTGGTGCCTTGCCGAGACGGTCGTTGATCTCTCCGTTAACGGCGCGAAGACTCAGCAATTTCAAGAAAAATCGTCGAGGTTATTGGTCGTTCTGGATCTTCACCATTCTCTTTGTGATCTCCTTGTTCGCCGAATTCATTGCAAACGACAAACCCCTGCTGATTGGGTATCAAGGGAAGCTCTACACTCCCGTTTTCAACATCTATCCCGAAACAACTTTCGGTGGATTCTTCCAAACAGAAGCGGAGTACAGAGAGAAGGAAGTTCAAGACTTGATCTTGGATGAGGGAGGCTGGATGATTTGGCCTCCGATCCGATTTTCCTACAGCACCACAAATTTCAATTTGGAACAGCCAGCGCCAGCACCTCCTACCGGTCAAAACCTGCTCGGGACTGACGACCAGGCTCGAGACGTTCTCGCTCGCGTGATCTATGGATTCCGAATATCCATTTTGTTCGGGCTTGTGCTTACCGTCCTCTCTTCGATAGTAGGGATTGCCGCAGGAGCAGTTCAAGGCTACTTCGGAGGCTGGACCGACTTGCTGTTTCAACGATTCATTGAGATTTGGTCGGGCATGCCGCGTTTGTACATGCTGATCATCCTAGCAAGTGTGTTTATTCCCAGTTTTTGGCTACTGTTGTTTTTGTTGCTTCTGTTTGAGTGGATGTCCCTTGTAGGAGTAGTTCGAGCGGAATTCCTGCGTACAAGGAATTTTGAGTATGTGCGAGCGGCTCGCGCTCTAGGAGTTAAGGACACCAAGATCATGCGCAAGCATGTATTGCCTAATGCCATGACCGCGACCATCACGTTTTTGCCTTTCGTGATGATTGGTTCCATTACTGCATTGACTTCGTTGGATTTTCTTGGATTTGGGCTTCCTCCTGGTTCGGCATCTCTAGGAGAGCTGCTAGCGCAAGGCAAAGCTAATCTCCATGCGCCCTGGCTTGGTCTTACCTCGTTCTTCGTTTTGGCATTCATGCTCAGTTTGCTGATCTTTATCGGGGAAGCCGTGCGAGATGCATTCGACCCGCGCAAGACCTTCGATGCAATGGCAGAAGAGAGTGCCAAGGAAACCGCCGAATCAACGTTTGTTGCGGCAGAGGCCTCAAGGACTTAGTGGTTTAGCCTTGGAGACGGCGTCCAAGACAGAACGTAGCCTATAGCCGCACCAACGCTTGTTACAACCATTCTCTCGTGCAGGGGTGACCCGACAAAGCAAATACCCTCCCATCAAGTGCTTCGGGAGCTCCTCGGTGTCGGTTGGATCGAACAAACGCTTGAGTGCCCAAGCGATATACACGAATGCAATTCCAATCGTCGCCCACAGTATCCAGTCGTTGGAAGCGAGTATATAAGCTCCCATTTACAGAACCACGACGAGGAGATACAGTACTTCCCGCAATGTATATCACTCTCTTTCTTTTCTTGGTCATCTCATGAAGCCAAGAGATAACCTTCCTTTGCTTCTTGTACATCCGCATAGATAGAACGAAAATCCATTGCTCCGAATTGAAACATTACGGTGGCGGAACAGAGTCTCATATCCTCTTTTCGGACATCTGAATGATCGCTCGGCATAGTCGAAAGGCTTCATGTTGTACGCCGAGGACTATGTGTTCAGTACCTCAAAGGCTCTAAGTCTGCGTCTGACTCCCTAGACTCTCGATATAGCCCAGCCCGTTCACATTTATCGCAAGCTCTTCAGCGTAAAGACCTGAACAGGTTGCTACTACGTGAATGTAAAATTCCGAATTTGTGCAAAGTACGCTAACCACCCGTGAACACACAGACCGAACTAACTCATGATCAGAAACGAGACTTCTACAACGATGGCTTTATCGTGCTTCGCAATATCGTGTCTCGAGACCTCACAAGAGCTGCAAAGAGACGAATCCACGTGATGATCGGACGTGAAGGAAGTCTCCGACGCCACTATAAGGACCTTTCTGTTGCACCGGAGCTTCCAGCTCTCGTCAATGAGACTGATTTGGGTGACTTACTTAGAAACACAATGGGTGAATTTGACGCTCCAGTCAAGGCAATGCCCACCGCACTTCATCCATTTGACGCATCGGAAACTATCACGTCTTACGGCGTTCCTGGTTCCGAGATTCCTAACTTTGGCTTCGTTCCACATCTGGACGGTCAATGGGCGGGCAGGATACCCCGAAACCAAAACGAGGTAGACAACTGGAATTCGCCTCGAACTGAGCACTTTGGAACTGGAGACGCCAACAATCGAGGTGGGAACAATACCCCCTTGTTTCAAGATCCCGCATGCAAACTATCCATAGGGAGTTTCACGGCATTCGTCGGTGTCGCTCTGAACGATCAAACCGAATTTGGAAGAGGTAACCTTGCTGTACTACGAGGAGCGCACCATGCGGTGGAGGACTTCTTTCGGATGCAGCGGGATAGCGGCAAAGTTGTTGGACCGGAAGGTGAAGGATGGCCTAGGCTGCGTCCCATCGGAGAGAGCGGTGTGACAATGAACCACTTGCCACAAGCAATTCGCGATCAATTCTCAGAAGGCTTGGAGACGACTCCGGATGGCACGACGTGGTTGAAACCGACTCCAATACTCTTGGACGAAGGCGATGCAGTCATAACACTTCACGCCATTCCTCATTGCGGTACTTCAAATAGATTGGGCCATGAGCCAAGAATGAACGTGTACTTTAGGTTGCGTCGACATCGTCCCGGAGGAGCAACCGTACTAGGCGACAGCGATCATCCCGACCGCGGATGGAACGGTGAATTCCTCGACTATCCTGATGGCTACAACCCGTGGGAAGTTGCAATTGAGAAATTGTGCGATCACTGGAGCGAATGGGATGGCATGAAGGAGTTTGTCGCAGAGCAAGTTTCGCAATAGACGCCTCAACCTAGGGTCTTGCCAAGCGTAAAGTGTAATCGACACAATGCTTGATCCCTAGCACGAACGAACAGCATAAACAGGTGACTTTTACGCCTCTCGGGCGAGCTTGTTTGAGCAATGTTTGCATCGCTTGTTCGAACAAATTCCCCGCGATTGGGTCTATACTTATTGGCGATTCTTGGTGGTTTTCCCGCCCATGTCAGGGGCGGCAGGAGAAGTGAGTTGAATACGAGTAGAACGACTGCTTGTCGTGTCGACGGCTTGCCGAAGAGCAGGTCCGTTGGAGTTCGACGAAGCGTGCACTCTTGGGCTTCTGTGATTCAGTGTGCAGTCACTCTGATCATTGCGATTTCTTGCGCAACGGTGTTCGCAAACGGCAATCGGATTTACATCGAATGTCCATGTACTTTCGAGCGAACCGACGACGGTCAATTGGCCATAACGGCGGGATTCCGTAGTTTTAGAGGACTCGACACAGAGCGTCTGAGACTTGACGTTTTTGCACGTGAAAACAGAGAAGATAGTTCACGAACCTATATCGGTAATGTCTTGGTCGAGGAGCTAGTTCCAGCGCTGGTCGAGGGAGCAGACCCGGCCGACAGTATGACTGAAATCAAGACTTACTACGGCGAATTCGCTCCGGGAATTGACACAAGAAGCGACTTGGATGGCGAACAGTATCTCCAGATCGTCCTATATCGCAATTGGAATCGCTCGGGTGGCTATCAGGACACCGTCCTGACACAAGATGCGGTACTGATCAAGGAAACCTTCTCGACAATCGAACTGAATTACCTTCTCGATTCCGACGAAGACGGAGTCAGTGATGTAAACGAAGAGAGACAAGGAACAGATCCGCAGGATGCTGATTCGGTGCCTGAAGGTGCCACGATCGATGTCTTGGCGATGTATAGTCGGGGATTTGCCGAATTCCACGGCGACGATCCCTACCCAAGGATCACACACATTTTTGAAACTACGAATTCGATTGCGGAAAACAGTGGATTGCAGTTCGATTTTCGTTTGGTGGGACTGCTAGAAGTTGATGTCGACGACTACAACAATTTCAGTGCGATCAACATCTACGACATGAAAGGCGAGGGAGACCGTCACGGCGCTGATATTGGCGTGGTGTTCAAAGGGGCGAGCGACGCACCTCAGTTTATTTGTGGTTACACCTACATTACTGGATGGGGAATGAGAGGCTTCATGCCGATCACCAATGATCGGCTGTATACAGCCTATGTCCTGACCGGTTGTTCCACCGACACGATGGCACACGAAATTGGGCACATCCTTGGATTGGGCCACTCCGAGTATCAGAACGAAATTGGTTCCTGGAGATGGGCGCGAGGACATTCGGTCGCAAATGAGTTCTACACGATTATGTCCTATGCGGGTCAAGGCGGAAGCAAGAGCACAGTATTTTCCAATCCCGAGCTCGAAGCCTGCTACACCTTTGCATGTGGAGTGGATGAAGATGATGCTCTTGGAGCAAATGCTGTTAAAGCTATAAACGCTGTTCAATGGCAATTCGAGGATATTCGTCCCTCTTTCCCTGATACTGACGGTGATGGTTTCGTCGACCCTGTCGATGCCGTACCGGACGACGCGACAGAGTGGCTCGACACCGACGGAGATGGTATTGGCAACGGTGCCGACAATGACGACGACGGCGATGGAATCGCCGACGCATTTGATGCATTTCCTTTGGATGCGGACGAATTCCTGGATACCGACGAAGACGGCGTGGGCAATAACGAGGATGTATTCCCGTTGGATCCCGACGAGCAATACGATAGCGATGGCGACGGAGTTGGAGACAATGGAGATCCATTCCCCTTCGATCCTTCCGAGTGGGAAGATACAGACGGAGATGGTGTCGGAGACAACACCGATTTGTTTCCAGAGGATCCGGACGAAGCATACGATACCGATGGCGATGGAATCGGAAACAACGCAGACACCGACGATGACAACGATGGGACGGAAGACAGCCTGGATGCCTACCCACTGGACCCATCCAAATCAGAAATGGCTTCATGGCAACTCGTGGGTGAGAACACTGGTGATTGGACTGGAAACTCGATTGGTCCAATCGGAGACATCGATGGAGATGGTGAATTGGAGTTCTTTATTAGTGCGATGCTTTGGGATCGAGGAGAACTGAGTGCAGCGGGAATCGTCTACGTCGTGTCCCACGCAGATTTGGCTGCACTTGATAACGAGGATGGCAATTCGGATCGCGTAATCGAATTGGCAAATGTATCCCAAGGTTCGAATTCGTGGGTGATCATGGGTGCTAGTGAAGAAGCATTGCTCGGTTGGTCGCCAACCACTGGAGACATCAACGGTGATGGTCAACCCGAATTTTTGATCGGTGCGTTGGGTGCCACTCACACAGTAGATGATGCCGAGATTGAATCCGGATCTGCATACGTTCTCTTCACGGACGAGTTCAGCATGATGGACGAAGCGGACGGGGTGGTAGACCGCAGAATTGGGATCGAGAATTTCGATGCGGGAACCCGCTCACTTCAGATAGTCGGGTCCTATCAGGATGCATCCGTGGGCACAGGTATTTCTGCTGGAGATGCGGACGGAAACGGTCAGGATGACTTACTAATTGGTGCCGCTGGGTTATTCGACAATTCGGGAGCGGCTTACTTGGTATGGGATTCCTTGCTTAATGCAGATGAAGATTCTGAAGAATCGTTTAATCAAATCTTCAATGTGGATGATGCGGTAGCGAATGGAGACATCGTAGCCATCTATGGTGAGGTTGGCGACGACATTGGTAGCGCTGTTTCCCTAGAAGGCGATTATGACGGAGATGGAACACCTGAATTCACCGTGGCTGGAAGAAACTACGGCAATGAAAATTCAGGTGCGATATTCATCCTTCCGATTAGCCAGCTCAAAGTGGCCGATGCCGGCGACGGTTCCCGAGACGGCAAAATCGATCCTGCTAATGTACAAACCACTCCAGGAACTTGGACTATTGATGGAGAGCCCCTTAGTAGTTTTGGTTTGACTTTCATTGCAGATGGGGACCTTAATGGCGATGGCCACACAGACATGCTGGTTCGCCACGAGGACTTGATTTTTGGCGGCTATTTGATTTCCGGCGCACAGTTGGGAGCGGCTGACTTGGAAGACTACTCTGCGGATCAGCGCATTGAATTGAACAATACACGTAGGCAGCCTGATTCTTGGCTGATATACGGAGTGAATTCAACTTGGTCATGTTGCAATCCCTGGACTCTGGATGTTGACATCGATGGAGACGGACAGAACGAATTGCTATGGGGTGGAAATAATTGGGAAACCGTGGGAGCTGGCGGTGCAGTGCTTGCTACGCCGGAGCAACTCGAGGAGACCTCCAATGCACAACGTCAGTTGCTGAATGATCCGAACAACAACTTTGAAGCCTATGTGATCGGCTGGCATCCCATATTGATGGGAGTGGCGACATTCTCGGTGATACGAGGAAACGAGATGACTGATGGATCGGGGCTCTCAATCGCATCCTTTGGGGATTTGAACGGAGACGGAGGTTCCGATATTGGCATTGGAGCACCATTGACCGGTCATTCCGAACTAAGCCCTGGGTATGTCTACATCGTATATTCGAATGAGATCGATCCACTGGACAAGGTGGACCTGGACAATGGTGGCGACAGCGATGGTTACATCTACTTGAACAACGTTACCGGTGACCAGGATGAGGACGGAGTTCCCAATACGGTAGATCGCGACGACGATGACGACGGACGAAGGGATGAGATCGACACGTTCCCGTTGCTGGAGTCTGAAATTGATGACTTTGATGCAGACGGTTGGGGCAACAATTTTGATGCGTTTCCCAATGACTTTACGGAATGGTTCGATTCCGATGAAGACGGGGTGGGCAACAACGACGACGAGGACGACGATGCCGACGGCATAGCGGACGAAGACGACGAATTCCCAAGAGATACGGATAACGATGGGGTAATCAATCGCTTTGACGACGACGATGACGGCGATGGAGTCCTAGACGAAGACGACGCTGATCCGTATGATCCGGAAGTTTCTTGAGGGAAGATCTCACTGTTAGTTTGAACGTAGTGGCGCGATTCGGCGTAAGCGTCTAAGGTCATCAGCGCCTGGCACGGAGACTGGGGTCCAGAGAAGTCTTGACCCCAGTTGTGCCACCACCGAGATAGAGCCCTTCACTGTGAGAATATCTCGGCTCAGTCCAGTTTGAGATATGTTGATTAAGCAGATATATTATATTATAATTCTCTAGAGTGGTTTCTCGATATTTAATCGATTTTGTGCATCGGATAAGAGCGAGGAAAGCTAGTGCTTAAGTCCAAGTATTGGAACGGCTTGCTTTTGACACTGGTTGTTTCTGGAGTGTCTTTCCCCACATATGCATCAGACCACAGCGGGTTCACCCCGGGTTCTTACAATCCCAGTCCCGCCATAGTTGAACCCATTCCAGAAATCGTTTATCAGCCATGGCAGAAGTCCGAGCTAAAACTGGATCTACCGCGTTTGTTTGCCTCCGAGCGCGCGGACTTTCAGAATGATTCTGTAAACGGACCGCAAAAAATCGGAATTCATCGAGATATCCCCTTTTCGATGATGGGCAATATCGCTCCCAAGCTCACGTGGCACCGTTACAAAGGTGGGATCGTTGCGTATGCGACGATTTCGTCTCCCGAAGCCAAGTCCGTCCGTGCGCAATTGGACATCATTCTGCCCGCCAACTCGGAGCTGGTGTTCTACGGACTGGATGTACAGGACGAACGGAATGCACTCGACTCGCTGTCTTCGACACACAAGAGACTAGAAGAAAAAAGATTCTGGACTCCACCCGCACATGGAGAGAATATTGGAATTGAGATTCGATTGGCGAGAAGTAGTGAGATTTCAAAGTTACAGATATCCCTACTCAAAGTTGGTCATCGGTTTCGTTCAACCATAGGGATAGACGGACCTGCATTGGAGTTGGAATGCGACAACCACTCGGACGCGTCTTGTGGAGTGAACAACGGCGTGATTGATGCAGATACAGTTGACTCGACCGTCAAGTTGACGTGGGAAGACGCTGACTATTCCTACCTTTGCTCTGGTGTCTTGATGAACGTCGATGACGGTCCCGACGTCTATCGACCTTATGTACTCACGGCGGGTCACTGCATCTCCAACGAATCGGAAGCCAACAGTCTCGTCGTTCATTGGTTTTACGAGAGTACGTCCTGTGACTCCACCACTACAAGCTCCGAGTTTACGCAAACATTTGGAGGCGCGGATGTTCTTGAGTCACGAACAGAGGAAGACATGACTCTGCTTGAACTCGAGAGAGATGCTCCGGAAGGAGCCTATTTTGCCGGTTGGACGACGTCGGATGTCACGTTCGGCACCGGTGTGAACGGTGCGCATCACCCCGATGGAGTGCTCAAGAAGTACTTCACTGGGACTTCTCAAGGCAGTCAAACTGTACAGGTATGCTACGACGAGGAACAAGAGGACTGCTTCACTCTTGTGGAAGGTATTCGCGTCAGGCTGGGTGAGGGGGCAGCGGAAGGAGGAAGTAGTGGGTCTGGACTCTTCGAAGAGGTCTCGGGAGAAGAAGTGTTGGTGGGTATTTTGTCTGCAACGAATGAGGGGTGTACCAACCAGATCACTTTCTTTGGAAGATTCGAAAATTTTTATCCACACATTACAACCTGGTTTGATCCAATAATCGACGATACGGAGCCGGATGACCCAGATACGCCACCTGAAGACGATCATGGAGACACCCCAGAATCAGCGACAGTTCTGGCACTTGGCGAAATGACCGAAGGGGAAATCGAAACATCAGGTGATGTGGATGTCTTTGAAATTACTATTTCCAGACGTGGAGTTCTCACTGTTTACACGGAAGGCAGTACCGACACGGAAGGCAGAATCTATAACAGCGACAATACCTTTGAAGAGTCTGACGACGACTCAGGTGAAGGGTGGAACTTTCAGATTGAGGTGAATATCGAACCCGGAACCTACTATATAGAAGTCAGTGGGTGGGACGACTCAACGGGACAATACGAACTATATTCCTCGTTTGTAGCAACCGACGACCATGGCGATGATCAAGAAACCGCTACTGAAATCTCTTCTTCGGCCACGAGTTGGAACTACGACACTCCGGGAAAAATCAACATAGAAGACGACGTGGATGTGTTTGAAATCGAGACGAAGCACCACTCTCGGATCACCGTTTATACCGAAGGCTCAACTGACACCGTTGGAAGTCTCAAGTACGAGAACGGAGAGTTGGCTGAAGAAAACGATGACAGCACGGTTGAGAACAAGAACTTTCACATCAGCGAAACCTTCGACTCTGGAATTTACTACCTGTTCGTGGAAGGACGACTTGAGGAGACCGAGGAGGATGAGGAAGAAGATGAAGATGCTGGAGAGTATCAGTTAAAGGTCGTTATAACTACAGAATGACCCGTCAAGTAAATGCAATACTCTGTCTGGCAATGAGCTGCGCAACCTTGCTATTTTGAGCCACGTTGAGCGATTCGTAGCAGTTGATTAAGAGGATTGATACCCCAATATAATGAATCCAATAGTGTAAGAACTCCGGAAATGTACTTCAATATTTGCCTAGACCTCGGAACTAGTGATCAGCTTGCTTGAATTGGGAGCGAACCTCCTTGATTTCCTATGGCAGACCATGCTTTTGCTTGCCCCAATATTGCTGCTTGGTCTGTTCTTGTCGGGACTCTTTCATGTATTCATCTCGCGGCAAGCGATTCTGAAGTGGCTGAAAAAGGACGACCTGAAAGCAATTAGCACCAGTGCGGCAATCGGCGTACCGATTCCACTGTGCAGTTGCTCCGTTCTGCCCGTCGTCGCGGAAATGCGCAACAAGGGAGCGTCTCGGTCCGCGTGCATGTCTTTCCTAATTACAGCCCCAGAAACCGGAGCTGATTCCATTCTGATAACCAACGTGTTCTTTGGTTGGGTTGCTGCGATTACGAGGCCGATGGTTTCGTTTGTCACAGCTGTGGTTGCAGGTCTGTCTTGTGCGCGTCTCGCGAAAGACGAAGAAATATTGGACAGACCGGCCGTTGTCGACGATTGCTGTGAGTCGAGTGTCACTTTAGCGAACGACCCGTGCGCCAATGCGAGTGCTGTGGAAACCGATGACTGTTGCGACGGCCAATCTGCAAGAACGAATCATGAGTACTTGGTACCGGCCGAAGAAGATTGCTATGTGAGTATCTCTCGATTGCGCGAAGCTACCGCTCGATCCTATAAGTCCGTAGTCGGCGCACTGAGCAAAATGCAGATTCTGCAAGTGCTTCGTCCCACACATGCTCCGGCAACAGTTCAGCCGCTATCCGAGGTCGATGAACGGGGACTTGTTTCAGATTTGAAGAACACTCAGCCGCTCACATTGCAAAAGGTTGCTCGCCACGTCTTTCGATACGGTTTTGTCAGTATTGCGGACGACATACTGTTTGCTTTGTTGATTGGAGTATTTTTGGGTGGAATCATCTACTTGGCTGTTCCCAGCGATTGGATGAATTACGAGTACGCTCGATGGATCTCGTACCCAGTCATGCTGCTCGTTGCGATGCCGCTATATATATGTGCAAGTGCGAGCACGCCGATCGCTGCAGCGCTGGTGGTAAAAGGCGTTAGCCCAGGTGCGGCCTTGATTTTCTTAATGACTGGACCCGCCACCAACACGGCAACAATTTCCGTGATCCTAAGCCAGTTTGGAGCCAGATTCGCTTCTATCTACGTCATCATTGTGATGGCGGTTACCGTCATTATTGGCATTGGGCTCGATTTCTTGTTGCTTGCCACTGGATTCGAATTGCTTGTGAATCTTGAGCAAGATCACTCACACGCAGTTCAAGTCATTCAGTGGATATCTGTCATCGCGTTTGTCGGACTGGTTGTCTGGCGATTTAGCAATGGTGCCTTCCAAAAAGGTTGGCGCGACATGCTGGGAAACCTTCGATCCTGGTAGGAAGGTTCTTCAACCGATTCGGTTGCGAGCCTGAATGAAAACTCGATCCTATTCTTATTGATTCACCGACCTAATCGACGTGAGCACAAGAAACGAATCAGACTCCGTGCTCCTGACATTGACGCGATCTAGTTCCGTCCAACTGTTCCTTGGTTGAGTTGCAACAATGACCGAACAATCCGCCGACAGTGCTTTGCTTTCGAACTTGCAACAAGAACTAGGGTACGAATTCAGAGATCAAGATCTTCTGATTCAAGCTCTTACACATTCAAGCAGCAGCCCAGTCAACAATGAGAGACTAGAGTTTCTGGGCGATGCGGTATTGAAGTTCATTCTCTCGCACTTTCTCTTCAAGACCTTGAACCAAGCTGGGGAAGGCGATCTCACCAAGGAGCGGGCGTCTCTCGAGACCAATGTTCGATTGGCTCAAGTAGCCAGAAATTTGGATGTAGCTTCGTTGATCAGATTGGGCAAGGGTGCGCGCAAGGACGGCATTGTCAAGAATCCGGGGCTGCTAGCAGGAGTCGTCGAAGCAATCATTGCCGCCATTTACTTGGATGGAAGTTTGGACGATGTGGTCGATATGGTTCACCGTCACTTGGGATTGAATTGGAACGCAACAGAACTTCCCGCCGGCGACATGCTCCTCGACCGACGTGCATTGGTTCATCCAAAGACAGAACTGCAGGAATTCACCATTAAGCAACTGGGAGTTTATCCGTTGTATTCCAAGGTCAGGCGAAGGTCATCCGATATTGAGTTGATGTGGAAAGCACAATGCACTATTCCGAATACCGAACTGGCAACCGAAGGTGAGGGCGCAAACATTCAGGCAGCCGAGACGATTGCAGCCCAGAAAATGCTAACTCTGATCCAAAAATGAAGAAGCTTGAGACAAAATCGGGCTTTGTCGCGATTGTTGGACGTCCCAACGTGGGAAAGTCAACGCTGCTCAACCACATCTTGGGATTCAAGCTGAGCATCACATCGAGAAAACCCCAAACCACACGTCATCGAATACTCGGTATCTTCACGCGAGATCAGCTGCAAATGATCTTTGTCGACACTCCAGGTCTTAATGACCTGAACGAAGGACAAACTAGTGCTATGGGTCGATTCATGAATCATCAAGCCGTGGGAGTGCTGTCCGATGTGGACATATGTCTACATGTTGTAGATGCACGAGGATGGCGCGACGAAGACGAAGCGGTCGTACCGCATCTTACTTCGACCAATGTGCGTTCAATATGTGCATTGAACAAGGTGGACCGAGTCCACCCCAAACCAAAATTGCTACCCATGATGAAGCTTGTCAGCGAGAAATACTCCTACGAAGAGATCATTCCAATATCTGCGCTCAAGAATGATGGGTTGGATGTCTTGGTCGATCAACTTGGACAGCGCATTCCGAATGGCCCGCATTTGTATGCGGAGGACGAAATTACAGACCGACCGGTACGATTTTTGGTCGCTGAAATGATTCGAGAAAAGGTAGTCCGCCAGCTGGGTGACGAGTTGCCCTATCGTACGACCGTAGTCGTCGAATCGTTCGCAGCACGAGAGAAAGTCACGGCAATCGATGCGATAATATACGTTGAGAAAGAGAGCCAAAAGGGGATTGTCATTGGCAAGGCGGGCAGTCGACTCAAATCTATCGGCCAAGCATCTCGTCAGTCCATTGAGAGTTTTCTAAACAGACAGGTTTTTCTCAAAATCGTTGTTCGCGTACATCGGGATTGGACGAACGAACGCCTCGCACTGGCCTCCTTGGGTTATCGATGATGGCCACAGGAAAGAGCAATCGTAGTTTTCTTCTCCACCGACGTCCCTACACAGATTCAAGGTGGTTGGTTGACTTTCTGACCGAGGCATACGGACGAGTGTCGGGCATCCAAAGATTGCCGACGAGCCATCGACACAGTCTCGAGCTCTTCACTGAGTACAACATTTCTTGGCGAGGCAAGAGTCAATTGGTGACAATCACTAAATGCGAGGCTGAACGGTCGTTTCCCATGAACGGTCGCAAACTCTATTTGGGTCTTTACTTGAATGAGTTGATTGTTCGAACGACCGGACCCGAAGAAGAAGTCGAAGGGCTGTATGACGCCTATATCGATTCAATTGCGGGAATCGGCACTAAAAACTCGGATGTTGAGCCTATTTTAAGATCGTTCGAACGGGCATTGCTAAGGGGATTGGGATACGAGATCGTGTTCGGTTACGAGTTGGCAGATGGGCGCGAAGTTAAGCCGGATCTGCACTATCAGTTTGATCCTGAAGGCGGTTTTCGGCGTTTGGAAGCCTCCATTGAGGGAAGCCTTGAAGGGGCGTCGTTACTCGCCATAGACCGCAATGACTACACATTGCCTCGAACTAGACAGGTCGCCAAAAACGTCTTGAGAACGGCATTGCAGTACCGTGTCGGCAATCAACCCATAGTTTCGAGATCGCTCTTTGGAACTCAACACACGCGCGCAAACGGCACTTCAGCGGTTTCATGAAGAGTCCGATCACCAATGAATCTGTCCAATTCGACAGACTGTTTGATGATCCATCGCACGATTGGGTCGCAACCTTGGTTCGGAACGACGACGACCAAAGAAAGGTCATTCTTCATGTCGAGCAATTGATTCAGAACTCCGAAACTAAGGAAGAGGCAGCTCGCATCGCCAACATTCTTATCGAACTTGGAGTCGATACGCCCGTTGTCTTGGCTGGTGCATTGTTCTATGCGGTTCGTAACAAGGAAGTGGACGTACACAATGTCGAAAACAACGGCATTTCCAAATTGGTCACATCGTTGCTTCGTATGGCACAAGCGGATGTGGTGGCCAACACGGGAGCACCCTTCCTGGAACGACAATCTCGCGATCAATCAAAGAATGTGCGGCGAATGCTGATTGCGCTAATTGATGATCCCAGAGTCGCCGTGCTTAAGCTCGCAGAGCGGCTGGTCATGTTGAGAACTGCTCAAGATTTTCCTCAAGAGCAACGGATGAAGATTGCCAATGAAGTCCTTGAGTTTTATTGTCCACTAGCAAATAGGCTTGGAATCTGGCAGCTCAAATGGATGCTTGAGGACTTGTCCTTTGCGTACTTGCACGAAGATAGCTATAAGGAGATAGCCGGTCAGCTACGAGACCGTCGTGGAAGTCGGGAAAAGCAAGTGGCTGCCGTGTGCGAGGATCTGAGATGGCGATTGGATAGAGCTGGGATCAAGACTACGGTGACAGGACGTGCCAAGAATATTTACGGAATCTGGCGCAAAATGCAGGAGAAGGACATTTCGTTTGATGCGGTCTATGACGTAGAGGCCGTTCGCGTCATTGTCGACTCACCTCCCGAGTGCTATGCCGTTTTGGGTGTTGTGCATACATCCTGGCCTCCCATACCCAATACATTCGACGACTACATTGCCAATCCAAAGGCGAATGGATATCGGTCCATTCACACTGCTGTGGTTGGACCAAGAGGACGAAACTTAGAGGTTCAGATTCGCTCGCAAAAAATGCACAAAGCGGCCGAGCTGGGTGTTTGTGCTCATTGGGCATACAAGGATGACGATGCCGCATTGAACATGGGTAAAGTCGACTGGATGCGGGAGGTCTTGAATTGGCAGGAAGAGATGCAGATCGAAGAATATATCGACTTCACTCGTCGTAACGATGCGCCACAACGCATCTACATTGCCACGCCAAAGGGACATGTCATTGACTTGCCTTCTGGATCCACAGGTGTCGACTTTGCTTATTACGTTCACACGGAGATTGGAAACCACTGCTGTGGCGTGAAAATCAACGGCAATGAGCAATCTCTCAATGTTGCGCTGAGAACAGGTCAAATGGTCGAAATTTTGACCGACCCCGATGCAAGTCCGGACCGGAAATGGCTGGAGAGCGAGTTGGGTTATGTAAGAACATCACGTGCTCGTCGAAGCATTCAAGAGTGGTTTCGCTCCGAATTGGAGCACGAGAATGTCAATGCAGGGCGTGCCCGGCTCATCGAAGAATGCCAACGCATGAAGATTGACGTGGTTGTTGAGAAGTTGGCCGCAGCCAATGGGTACAAGAACGTCAAGGAAATGTATGTTGCCGTCGCTGTTGGAGACCAACCGATTCACGACTTGCTTCCTGTTGAACTCATTAATGGAGAGGCAGTACACAAACCTGACGCTGAACCCAGCAAGAAACAAGAGCTTGTTGTGCAGGAGCTAGAAGTAAGTGCTACGGATCGTCCGCGTCTGTTGCTCGACATAACGATGGCTCTTGCAACTCTGTCGGTCAATGTAGTTGGAGCTGCACTGCACTCTCCCCGGCCAGGAGAAGCAGCCACGCTCAACTTGAAGGTTGAGGTCGACGACTTTGAGAAGACGCGACGTGTGATCAACAAACTACGCGCAGTACCTGATGTATCCAACGTTTTGCGGATTGAACAAAACGAACGTTAACACTCGTCCATGCGTTTGATATTTCTTGGTCCGCCAGGTTCGGGCAAAGGCACTCAGGCAGAGTTCGTCTGCCAAGATCAAGGAATACCGCAAATCTCTACCGGAGATATGTTGAGAAATGCCATTTCCGCGGGTACGGAACTTGGGCTACGAGCAAAGGCTACGATGGATCGGGGAGATCTTGTTTCCGATTCAGTCATCCTTGGACTGGTAGAAGTACGATTGCAGCAGCCTGACTGCAAGAACGGATGTTTGTTTGATGGATTTCCACGTACTATTGAACAAGCCGAAGGCCTTGTCCGACTTGGCATAACGGTAGACGCGGTTCTTGAACTCCAAGTACCCGACGACGCCATAGTTGACCGCGTTACGGCGCGAAGGGTGCATGAAGCAAGTGGTCGGACATACAACATACTCACTCGCCCACCGAAGGTTGAAGGTTTCGACGACTTGACCGGTGAACCGTTAGTCCAACGAGACGACGACAAGGAGGAGACCGTGCGAAATCGCCTGGGCGTGTATCGTGCCCAGACGGAACCGCTGATTGACTACTACCGTGGTCTCGAGATGGACTTTTTTGTCGTAGATGGTACGGGATCGGTGGAGGAGATCAGTTCGAGGATATCGGCTGCGTTGGATTCGGTTTCCTAACAGAGACCAAGCGATACTCCTGCATTGAGACCAGGGTGGTTCGCTTCAAACGAACGTGTGAAGACCGGGCAAGAGCAAGACATTGACTGTCTGTCCCTGACGTAGCACTCCAAGATGTGAAGGGACTTCAATCAGACAGTTGCACTGATAGAAGGATGCCAGTCGATTGGAGCTCTGATCTCCTGTTGGGGTGACCTGAAGGGAGCCCTCCCTCGAGATGAGGATTCCACGCTGATATTCTCGTCGACCGGTTCGATGTTGGATACCTGAGGAGAGTGTCGCTTGAAAGTTGGTGGGCTTGCGCCACGGCAGTCCTGATAGGGCGTCGATGGTCGGTGCCACGAAAAGCAAGTAGGTAATGATTGTGGAGACTGGATTGCCGGGCAAGCCAAAGAAAAGGCTGCCGTTTACATTGCCGACGGCTAGCGGCTTTCCAGGTTTTAATGCAATCTTCCAAAAATTGAGACTTCCCGCCTCCTCGATTACGGATCGGACTAGGTCCGTGTCTCCAACTGATACACCGCCGCTTGCGACGATTAGGTCAACTTCGCCTGCAATGCTGTCGATTGCGCTACGTATTTCCGTCTTGTCGTCCTTGAGATGTCCAAGGTCCATAACCTCAACCGGTTTCGACTCGAGCAGCATCGAAAGGGACATCCGGTTCGATTCATAGATTTGTCCGTGTTTCAGATCCGTACCTGGGTCTTGCAGTTCATCACCTGTCGAGAAAATAGCCACTCGAATCTTGCGAACTACTTCTACCTCGGATATGCCACAAGCTGCGAACCAACCGACGGTAAAGGCGGACAGGAATTCCCCTGTATTCACTAAACGCTTTCCGGCAACGACATCCATCCCTCGTCGGCGTATGTTGTCTCCTGCCTGAACGGTGTCGCTCAGCATGATGGAGTTGCCATTTCGAAGAGTGTCTTCCTGAATCGCTATCGCAGACGTCCCCGGGGGAATAGCCGCTCCCGTGAGAATCCGGCAAGCCTGTTCGGTGTTTAGTGTCTTCGTGTAAGGGTGACCTGCCAATGACTCGCCTACCACTTCAAAGTTCTCACCGGCTTCGAATGAATTGGACCCACTAATTGCGTAGCCATCCATTGCTGAGCAATCGAAAGGCGGCAAATCGATCGGTGCTGTCACAGGACTTGCGGGTGATCGGCCGAGAGCTTCCGAAACCGGTATGAATTCGGACTCGTCGACGTTTTGGATAAGTGAGATTAGATGCTTCTGAGCATCCTCTACGGATAACATACGCTGCATGACTACAGTTCTCGCACTTGAGACAACCTCCGAAATGTGTTCCGTGGCACTGAACCGGCGGCGCAATATCTTAGCGGAAAGCCATATTGCTCCCAGACGTCACAATGAATTAGTCTTGCGACTGATCGACAAGTTGCTAACAACAACCGAAATCCAACGAACTAAGATTGATTTGATTGCTTTTTCTTGCGGGCCTGGTTCGTTTACAGGTGTCAGATTGGGTGCTGCTGTTGCTCAAGGAATAGCTATGGGACTTGGCATCAAAGTGATCCCAGTTCCGACTTCCGATGTCATGGCAAGTCGTGTATCCAAGTTTTTCCCCGATCGATCTGAGTTTTTTCTGAAACGTCAGTCTCATAGGGGTTGGGCATACGTCGCGCGATATCGATTGGCATCTCGTTCATTGACGTGTGTAGAGTCAGATCAATTGGTGGAGGAGAGCCACGTCCCTAAACAAGCCATCTCCAATGTGGATGTTCTGTTTAATGCCGAGGATGTCATCCGAGTCGCGTTGAATCGAACAGATCAGGCTGTCCATCCCCACCTCGCTTTGCCGAAATTTGTCGACGGAGACTCTCCATACATTCCAAGCGCACGCGAAGCCAAGGAATCGCATTCTTGAACGTCTTTCGCCACACAATTCTCTGCCATTAGTAGCCAATTAGCAACAGTATTTCTGGAACGAGGCGACGTTCGAGGGCAAGAGCTTGCTCTCTTGCTTGACCTTAAGACGGACGATATCCAAGACGCTCCTGACGAATGGCATCTGACAATTGAACACGGAAAGCTAGCACTTCGCCAATCTGATGGGAATCTCTTCACGTTCTCGTTCGAGGATATTAGGAACCGGGTTGAAAACGCGCGTTGGTCGGCTATCGCCAAAGCATGTGCCTCGGTGCGTCGGCCCAAGGTTCTTGATGCGCTAGGCGGTTGGGGACTGGATGCGATCATACTTTCGATGGCCGGTTGTAGAGTTACGGTCACGGAAGCAAGTCCGATTGTCTGTGCTGTCGCGAAAAATCTCGCCCGCGAAGCTAATACTCCGCTAGCTTTCACTTGTGGATTCGTAGAGGACTACCTGAATACAAGCGGAGAACTATTCGATGTCGTTTATCTCGACCCGATTTTTCCGCAGCATCCAAAGGGAGCTCGTCCGTCACGTCGCATGCAGATTCTTCATTCGCTTGCCAAAACCGATTCAGACCTGCGCGCAGTATTTGAGATTGCCAAGAAACATGCGCTCAATCGGGTGGTTGTCAAGCATCGTCGGAACCAACCAACTCTGTTTGGTGCACCCCACTGGCAGATTACGAGCAAGACCGTTCGTTTCGATATCTACAGAGCTAGCGCTTGACGTATTTTTCCGCGAGGTGCAGAAAGTCTGCAGGAAGAACGCCACGGGCTTGCTCGAGGATCGCAAGTGCAGTTTCGGTTGACTCAATATTTCCGTCTTGATTCTCAAGCATTACTCCGTGCTTGATCATCGAATTCGTCACGTTTTCGAAGAATCTTCGATCGACGAAATGTGGTGACTCATCGCCATATACGCGTGCTAGCAATCGACCGGTCTGTTCAGCCTTTTCGATGAGCGATTGGGCATTCAACTGGGATTTTTCATGATGCAAGAGCGTGAGCAAGACTGTATAGAAACGGTTCAACATGGGCAGCACGAATTTAGCAAACAAGCTCAGTATTTGTCGTTTTTCCGGAGTCTGGCTAGCTTGGAGCATGTCGCCATTTGTGCGTTGGATGAGCTTCAGACGTTCAAGGCAATCAATCCATCTTCGTATCAATCGTGGACTTGAACCGAAACTCAATTGCACTGTCACGAATGGCGCTAGAAAGTTTATTGTCTCGACGGTCTCTCGCATTCTCAAGGAGGTCTCGCGGTTCATCAGAATGGCCGCGATCAAACCTTGGAGAGCCACAACATGTAGAGCATTGTTGCGAAACCAGGTGAGTTGGTGTGCCATTTCCTCATTGCACGTAATCAACCCAATAGATCCATCCCATTCACGGCGAACCAGATTCAAAAGAACGCAGCGTTCAACGATTTCCTGTGGCGTTTCGGAAGGCAATACGAGGTCATGACGATGAGAATTGAAACTCAGAACATTGCTCAACCAATCCAAGTATTCAACCAAGGTCTCTTCATCAATACTGTGCGAGGGTGACGTGAGAACTACAAGCGCGACAAGGTTAATGGGTGTTAGCACCGCCGCATTGTTGATCGCATGCGTAATTGCATAACCCAAACGTTCAGTTTCTTGCTTCAAGCTTGAGTCAGAAATAAACGTATCGAGTCTTATGGGTTCCGCAATATGTACGTCCACACGTCCTAGACGCGACTTTAGAAGACGCATAGCCAGTACGACATCTTGTAGGGTCTCTGGGCTCTTGGGTTTCCCAGAAAGTTCATCCAGATATGCTGAAGTATCGGGTACGGACTCATACGCCATGTAAATGGGCACTACAGCCATTGGTCTAGGCAGACCTCTTTCCCGACTGGATAAGACCATGCTCAAGAGACCAAATCGAGGAGGTAAGAGCGACCCCGTTCTACTTCTTCCACCTTCCACAAAGAATTCGACACTGGTCCCCTGTTCGAGACAAAGGTGAAGGTAAGATTCCAGAACGTTCTCGTATACGGGGTCCTCTTTAAAGGACCTGCGCATGAAGAATGCTCCGCATCTTCGAAGCAACGGACCGACAACCGGGATATCTAAGTTGTCTCCAGAGGCGATTTGAGGGATTGCGAAACCATGTTGAAACAGCAGATAGGAGAGTACGAGGTAGTCGGTTTGAGACCGATGATTTGGAGCGTAAATGAGAGTGTGGGTCTTCGATATGGATTCAAGGCGGTCTCGGCCAATCAGCTGGAGACCGTCATATACACGCCGAAAGTACCATCCCAGCACCCTCCGCACCATCATCATCGCTGGGTACGACATCCGCGTTGCCATCTTGCGAACTTCACGCTTGAGCATTCGACGGGTTTTTGCTGAAACCGTCTCCTCTTCCTCGGCAATTGCGCTGGCTACCTCTTCGACGATTCGATCGACCGTGTGATCGAGTCGGTATAGATCTGGTCCGATCGTTGCGTGGCGGGTTTCCTTGAATTGCTTTCGGAGTCGAACGCCGATGTGACGCAAGTTCCAATTGACAGACTCGTCTCGCTTGGAAATTGAACTCCAATCCAGTGGCGCACCAAAATCGATCAGTACGTCCTTGCGACTGAACAAAAAGGTCAGGACTCGACGCAGAGCGAAGCTTGGTCCATAGCGCTCGGAGATCAGACTTCGCCAAATGAACTTCTGTCGTTGAGCGGTCCTTCCCCAGAAGATGGATACCGGAATTACCTGAATTTCCGAATCTGGCCGCTCGAGAACTTGCTTTTGCCAATCAACCATTTCGGTTGAGAACCGACGCAACGTGTAGCGACGCCGCCATCCGAGCGGACGCAGCAAAAAAAACGACTCAATACGACTGTTTTTTCCAGCCGTCGTCACACTCCGAAGAAGTGCAAGATCGAAAGAGGAACGGCGATACAACGCAAAGAGGCAAGTATCGGAATTTGCATTCGCCTCGCCAATAACGGTGGGCCGAACGACCCACCGGACTAGAGCTTGGAGTATTCCTACTCTAATGTTGTGAAGAGTATCCGGCCTACCAACCTTAGAGACCACCTTCAAATATTTCTTCTGGAGTAGGTGTTTTTAGTTCTTTGCGACCGCGTTGGTTTTCCAATCGGAGCTGCCATATTCCCCTCAGTCTTGAGCTTGAGATTTCCGCGATTTCGTCTGCAGAGGAAATCACGGTGGGACGCAGAAAGATCAACAGGTGGCTCTTTGACTTTATTGTTCTGTTGCTACGAAATAAGCGGCCCAAGAGTGGGATTTGACCGAGGACTGGAACTCGATGCCCGGTCTGATTGAGGTCGTCTCTCATCAATCCGCCCAAAACTATGGTCTGTCCGTTTTCGGCGACAACCGTTGTTTGGACTCTTCGCTCGCTTGTCACGATATCGCTGAAGCCTCCTTCGCCGATCCCTAAGTTGGGCGAAATCACTGCACCGACAACATTGGTAACTTCCATGCGAACGCTCAGATCTTCCCTTATGTTAGGAGTAACGGTCAATGTCACACCAACATCGTCTCGTGAAATCGTGTTTAAGGGGGTTTGTCCTTGCTCTCGCTCAATCCCAAAGGTTCCGGTTCGAAACGGAACCTCCTGTCCGACGAAGATCTCTGATTGTGCATTGTCTAGTGCGTAGACGTAGGGCGTGGAAAGAAGGTCAGCTCGAGAACTGGTCACAAGCGCATTGATGATTGCTCCGAAGGAAACACCCATGGGATCCAGCTTGGCAACGGCAAGCGAAGGAGATGCAAGTTGACTCAGTACAACCGCTCCCGGACTTACCGCTCCATCTGAGCCCTGGGCTTGTCCCAAGCTAGTCAAAAGGCTTGTCAAGATGCCGCTTACCGATGTGGTTATGAGAGGAGTTTCTTCGCCACTTTCGTCGGTCGCGCCAAGCTCAATGCCTTTGACATCGTCGTCGGAGACTGTTACCTCTACGATGGCGGACTCGATGAGAACTTGCAACTTGGGTCGGTCCAATTGGGAAATGATTCCGCTGATATCAGAAAGGAACGACGGTGTTCCTCGTGCTAGAACTGCATTGTTGGATGCGTCGAATTGAACGGAGAAGTTCATGTTGATGGTGGACGATTGCTGGAGATTTCCCGGCTGACCCGTTTGATTACCCTCGAGATCGAGAAGGTTGCCTAGTACTTCAGAGATGTTCTCTGCATCAGCATGTTGCAAATAGAAGACACGGGTTGTTGATGTGATTTGATACGGCTGGTCCAGTTGCGCGATCGTGTCGGATGCGATAGCAAGCTCCTCGGACGAACCTCTAAGGAACATAGTGTTGTTGTTTTCATTGGCGAATGCGATGAGTCCGATTGGACCTGCGCTTCCTCTCATCATTTCGGGATGAATCTCTTCCAGCATTGATGCAACATCCCGTACCCATGCATGTTTCATGGGTATGATCAGGCTCGAAACTGCGTTGACTTGGTCCAGTTGTCGAATCAGCTCCAGAATTCTTACAACGTTGCCTGCATGGTCGGCAATAATCAGTGCGTTGGGGTCGGTTACCGGTGCTAGGTGGCCGTATGCAGACACAATCTGGCGCAGGACTCTAGAAGCTTCCGCCGAGGTTATGTGTTTGAGCCCAATCACTTGGGCGACGAAGGTGTCGCCGCTGATGGCACCCCCTGCTTCTTCGTAGTTCCAAGCTTTGGCACTGGCGTGTGGAACTACTCGAGATATATTTCCATCATCGATCACTTGAAAGCCCTGGACACGAAGTACGGACTCCAAGAGCTTGAAGACGCCGTCCGCATCGAGTTCTTGGTCAGAGATAATCGAGACTGTTCCCCGGACGCGAGCATCCACCACGAAGGATCGATTTGTAATGGTCGCAACTTCTTCGATGAAGTCTGCAAGCTCGATGTCTTGATTGTTGATGGTGTAGACCTGCGAGTTCTGGGCAAAAACCGAGGTGACCAGGACCATGAGGCCTGCAGCCAAGACGGTCTTGAGGCTGCTGTTACTTGATGTGTTCATTGGTCTATTGGGATCTCTATGTTGATTATTTCGTCGCCGCGTTTCACTTGAAGCTTCGCAGAATTGCTGTTCATTTGTGAGAGCACTCGCGGTAGGTCGCTTTCGATGTCGCCTAGGACTTCACCGTTTACAGACGTAAGAATGTCCCCTTTCCGCAGTCCAAGTTGCTTGGCCAGACTCTCATTCACCCTATAGCCTGATGCCGTGTCCTGTGAGACGGGAGTCAAACCTATTTCCTGCAAGAATTGCTTTGGATCTTCTTCGAGTCTTTGTTTGTAGGATTCGATGAGTTCGCGGGTCCCCTGTCCAGGCCCAGCATTGGATTGTTCCTGTTCGGTCGCCTCGGACTCGCTATTACTCTGATCGGACGGGTTCTCTTCTTCCGCTTGTTCCTCTTGGTCGTTGTTGAGCATTTGCTGGTTGATGAATCCTGAAGTCCCCGAGTACTCGGAAGCAGACTCCGTCGAATCTACGGGAAGGACGATCTCTCTAGGCTCAAAGTAGTCGAAATCTGAGTCGAAAGCGAGCAGTTCACGTTGGCCAAGACGTTCCAGAATGACACGATCTCTCAGTACTTCCGAAAGATTCGCTACACCTGCGATTCGATCACCGTGAGTGAACTTTTTCGGTCTCTGTGTTCCCTGAGCAATTCGAGCCCAGGACAAGTCAGGATTTGTTTCGTCAAAAACCACCGAGATCAAGGTCAGGTTAAGGGTTGTCGTCGCCAATTGCTCGATATCAAACTCCTCGGGTTGTGCTTCCGATCCAAACAAATCCACTCTTGCGATGTCGTCAACCCTTACAGTTGGTTGATAAGTCGTAGAGACGTTGGTGGTCGGAGACGTTTCGATTGGAGACATGAGGTCGTAGATGCTGTAGACAATTCCGACAAGCACCGCAACAACAACCAAGACGCGTACAGGCATCGCGACTCTATTCAGTATTGCATTCAAATTCATGATGTCAGTTTTTTCCTGTAGTAGTCATCAAAATGCCGATCACCTAAATACCTGGCGAGAGACCTTGAAGACCTCGGCGCCAGCCGGACCCTGAGAGTCCCACGGCATTTGTACAAGTTCAAACATTTGCCTTGTTAACCCGATGTGTAGCCAACCCGAACTTGCTTCCAGCCTAGCATTCATAAGTTCGGTGTCGTCCTGTTCATCAACAGCGGTCAAGATCACGTCTCCTTCCGTCGTGCTAAATTCTCCCACCATAGGGGGCAGATCGATTTCTCTGGTCTCGTCTCCAGTGCGATAACGACTCGTTCCTCCGTCCCACCGCACAGTTCCCGCCAGCGAACTGATCTCGTTCTTGCCGTTCACCAGCACGCTTACGTCTTCGATTTGAATACTACCGCTAATCTTCATTTCGTAGTGTAAAAGGATTGAGTTCACGATAGACGATTGGAGTTCTGCATCAGCAACCAAAGAGGTCTTTGCGAATCCCTTGGCTAGGGTTCCATGCACTTGGAGGGAGGGGCTGTTTACTGAGATGTTGTATACAAGATTGGCACGAAGCAATCGCTGTGGGACGACAGCCCACGAGAGCGTCCCAAGATTAGTGCCGGGAACTACTAGTTGCGCGGAGCCTTTCCAGACGGTACCGCGAGCATCCAGCAAGTGAACTTCGTAGTCGTGTAGAAGCATTGCAAACACCCGTGCGGGTATAGCGACAATCACGGCAGCTAGAAAGACGACTACTGCTAGGACAATGAGAGCTCGTTTCATATCAACAAACGTTCCAGTATGCGCTCGTAGATGAGCGTGAGCGTCTCAAGTTCCTCAAGATTTACACATTCGTTGTACTTGTGGATTGTGGCGTTTACAGGACCCAATTCGACAGTTTCGACACCGTGTGGCGCAATGAATCGACCGTCAGATGTTCCCCCAGATGTGGAAGGAACGGGACTTGTGCTGGATTCAGCTTGGACGACGTTGAACACCGTGTGCATGAATTCGCCTCGCTTTGACAGAAAAGGCAAGCCGGACTGTTGCCACTCTATTCGATAGTTGAACTCGTTTCCTAACAGATTGAGCTCTTGTTCCACCACCTCTTTCAAGTCGTCAGGAGTCTGTTCGGTATTGAACCGGAAATTGAAACTAACAGAAATCTCTCCAGGTATTACATTGTGTGCGCCTGTTCCAGAATTTACATTGGAAATTTGAAAAGTGGTCGGTGGAAATGCTTCATTTCCCTCGTCCCATACACGGTTGGCCAATTCGCTTAGCAACGGTAATGCTCTATGCACGACATTCGGAGTCTTCTCCGGATAGGCGACATGTCCGATCGATCCTTCGATGATCAACTCTCCATTCAGTGAACCGCGTCTTCCGATTCGGATCGTATCCCCGATGATTGATAGCGATGAGGGTTCTCCTATGATGCACCAATCAAGAAGTTCGTTACGGCGCAGTAGTTCAGACATCACGTGGCGCGTTCCGTGGATCGCAGGTCCCTCTTCATCACTCGTAATAAGAAACGCGATGGAACCTCTGTGGTTTGGATGTCTTGAAACGAATCTTTCGGTTGCTACAACCATTGCCGCGACGCTTGATTTCATGTCGGCTGCACCACGACCGTAAAGCCAGCCATTCGCTATGGTTGGTTCAAATGGTGGAGTATTCCAACGGTCGAGATTTCCCACTGGAACGACATCGGTGTGCCCAGCAAAGGTGAGCAATGGTTTTTGAGAACCACGCCGACACCATAAGTTGGACACGGAGTGTGCCGGCATGTGTTCGACTTTGAATCCAGCTTGGCTTAGTCGGTCAGCAATTAGGTCTTGGCAACCTCCATCATTGGGCGTTACGGACTCACGAGAAATGAGGTTCATTGCCAAATTAATGGTTTTGCTATCCAAAGTTCAAATTCCTCTATTTGCTAGTTTTGAAGCGCAGAATTTTCAACATGAAATCGGAAAGGCCAAGAGTCTCGAAGCAAACGATATTGTTGTGCACGGCATTCGGCAGTTCACTCCATTTCTCTGATTCCCAAATCGGAGGGCCGACAGCCTGTGTAGTGATAGTACTTCTACGCAGTAAGATCGCTATGGGTGAAACACAATCGTTGAATTGCATCCACGCACTCATCAAGTGGAGCTACCAGTGCAATTCGAATGCGATTCGCACCCGGATTGTGTCCGTTGACAGTTCTTGCTATGTACTTGCCTGGCAGAACCGTGATGTTTTCACGTAAGAACAGTTCAGCGGCAAATTGCTCATCGTCCATTTCAATGTCAGGCCAGAAGTAGAACGCTCCTGTGGGAAGTTCACAGCCAAACTGCGACTTGACAAGAGGATGAGTTTGTTCAAACTTTGCCCGATACAGTGCTCGGTTCTTATCGACATGGTCCTCGTTCGACCAAAGCAACTGACTCGCTTCTTGGATGATGTCTGGCATTGCACATCCATGATAGGTTCTGTATTGAAAGTAGGCTGCAATGCATTTTGGGTCTCCGGCTGCGAATCCCGATCGCAGACCGGGTACGTTGGATCGTTTGGACAAGCTGTTGAAAGACACACAATTTCGAAAGTCGTCAATCCCCAGATCCGAAGCTGCTTGCAGGATCCCACATGGGGGACATTCCTCATCGTTGTAGATCTCTGAGTAGCATTCATCTGAAGCAATCACGAAGTCGTGCTTTTGAGCGAGTTCGATCCAGCGTTTGAGCTCGTCAAGTTCAAGAGTCGCTCCTGACGGATTGTTAGGCGTACAGAGAAAGAGCAGCTTTGTTTGTCTCCAAACATTCTTCGGAACCAGGTCAATGTCTAGTTTCTCCGTACAGGGAGCGTAGTACGGATCGGTTCCTGCCAGAAGAGTCGCACCCTGATAGATTTGATAGAACGGATTGGGAAGGACGGCTCTACCTGTCGACCCTCCCAATATGGCTTGTCCGAACGAGAATAGACCTTCACGTGTTCCGTTCACTGGAAGAACCTGCGTCTCGGGATTGATAACAGAGCCAAAGCGCTTTGCAATCCACGCAGCGATAGTTTCCCTTAGCTCACGAGAGCCTCGAGTAGATGGATAGGTATCCAAACTACTCCTCAATCGTGCTTCATCGCGGAGGAGATGGACAACTAACTCTGGGGCTTCATGCTTGGGTTCTCCCAACGCGAGAGATACATGCGGCTGATTAGAAATCGAAACGAAATCGGATTTGAGCTGGTTCAATCGCTCGAAGGGGTAAGGCTGAAGCCTTTCGAGATATCGATTCAAGACCTATGCGACACTCTTAAGAGCTTCGTCAATCCTTGTGGTCATCGTATTCACAATAGATTGCATTCGTAGGGAATCGTTCAAGGGTTGCCCTCCACTGCCTGACACTACAAAGATGTCCTCAACTCGCTCACCCAGCGTTGCAATGCGTGCTTCGTGAAGCTCGACATGAAGATCCACAAAAATTTCACCGACTAGAGCCAAGAGACCGGGTCGATCCGAGACGATTAGTTCCAATGTGGACTTTCCTTCGTCATTGGGTAGGGACAGTGTGACATTGGCGGGTCGGACGAATTGTGTGAGCTGCCGCGAAATACGCCGGACTCGCCTTTTTTGAAGGCGGGGAGGTTCACGAATGACGGTAAGAAGCTTTTCGGAAATCCTCTTCCTCTCCAAGTCATCCTCAATCGGTTTTCCGTGGGTGTCTAGCACCACAAATGAGTTGTAGCACATTTGCGAAATTCCGGTTTCAATCCTGGCATTGACGACTTGCAATTGCATCTGATCAAGCGTGGAGACGCAGTGAGCAAAGAGCATTGGCCGGTTTTCCGCGTAGACGAAAACCTGTGTAGCCCGTTCGCTTTTTGCGGGACCCTCGATGTCCTGCACTAGGACAAAAGGAGTGCGCTGATCCTGGTTTTTGTGGATTGCCTCGGTTAGCTCCACTGTTAGCAATGTGTCTTGGTGCGCAGTTAGCGAATTGCGAGCATCAGTCCAAATGCTCTCAGCAGATTGAGCACTTACACCATGACTCTCAAGTAACTGCAACGATTTGCTACAAATGTCGTTAATCTGGTTTACGGAATCTGTTTCTCCTTCTTGCGGAGCTCGAATAATCGTTCTAGTGGATCGATAAAGTTTGCTGATCAAAGTAGCTCGCCACCCATTCCACAGGTCAGGATTGGTTGCGTTGATGTCAGCAACAGTCAATGCAACTAAGTAGCTGAGCCGGCGTTCATTACCCACCAGCGATGCGAACTTCTCCAAGACTCTCGAGTCATCAATGTCCTTCTTTTGCGCAGTGGTGGATAAGGCCAAATGGTGCTTTACGAGCCAGGAAACCAACTCTGTATCCTCAGTACTCAGCCCAAGGTTTTCGCAAAACTCTTTAGCGACTATTTCACCCAGTTCAGAGTGATCACCGCCTCGTCCCTTTGCTATATCGTGGAACAAACCTGCCAAGAACAACAACTCGACCTTTGTAATGTGGGCGAGGGCTTCAACTACGAAAGGAAAATCGTTCCGGTACCTGGACATGAAAAATCGCCGCAGGTAGCGAATAATCATGATGGTGTGTGCGTCGACGGTATAGATATGGAACAAATCGTGTTGCATTTGCCCAATAACCCTTCCAAACGCAGGTATGTAACGACCCAAAATGCCATAGCGCCGCATTCGAGTGAGGTGGCTCGCGACCGTATAGGGCGAACGCAGCAAATTTAAGAACAGCTGACCTACAGTGGGATTTCTTCGGAAATCCTCATCAATGAGATATACGCTCTTGCGAATGAGCCGTATCGTGGACGCTCTTACTCCTGTGATTTCCTTGTGGTTCGCCATGACTACGAAGATCTCCATCAAGGCGACGGGTTGCTCCTCAAAGATCTTGTCGTGTATGACTTCAATGTACCCGTCACGCATCTGAAAGCGTTCATTGAGAGGACGAGCCTTTCTGCTTCCACCGTGAAGAATTTCTTCCTTGAAGTGCTGGAGGAGTATGTCGTTGACTTCACGCAATTCAAGCACGTGTCTGTAGTAGTCGCGCATGAACTTCTCGACGGCTAGAAGGCCGTCAGATTCAAAATAGCCGAAACGATCGGCAATCTGTCGCTGAAAGTCAAAGACCAAGTGGTCCTGGCTGCGACCTGCGAGCAAGTGCAGAGCAAATCGAACCTTCCAAAGAAAGGATCGACCTTCGAGGTATGTGTCTCGCTCTTGATGAGTGAGGAGTCCCAACTTGCAGAGCTTGTCCACAGAACTTGTGCCGAAGTGCCTCTCGGTTATCCAACCGATGGTCTGAACATCCCGTAGACCTCCTGGAGACTGTTTCACATCGGGTTCGAGCCCATACTCCACGTCGCTCCATTGTGAGTGGCGTGCATCCTGTTCGGAGCTTTTGGCGGCAAAGAACTCTTTACTTGGCCAAAGCCATCGGCTGTTCAGAGCCCGGTCTAGCTTCACAGAGAGGCCGTTTGATCCCGCAAGCAGTCGTCGTTCCATCAGTGATGTCATGACTGAGACGTCTTTCCTGGCTTCTTCTCTGCAATCACGAACAGATCGAACACTCTGTCCTATATCAAGATTGAGATCCCAAAGCAGTCTTATGAATTCTTCAAGTCGAATATCTGTTTGGAGGCGACCTTCAACAAGCAAGAGCAAGTCGATGTCCGAGTGTGGGTGCAATTCGCCACGTCCATAGCCGCCTACGGCAAAAAGTGCTGCACTCTCGTTTTGGTCAAACCAGTGTTGCCAGATCTCAGTTAGGAAACCGTCGATGAAGTTGGATCGAGAATGGACGAGCTGATCAACGGGAACCCCTTTCCAAAACCGATGAGCTAATGCTTCATCGGCTCGAGCGATTCTGCGCTTGAATTCTGCAAGTTGCACATTAGGCAACTCTTGGATGGGATTCTTCATCGCGTAGTGTCAATATTTCTCGGCCTGACTCGGTTACAAGAATCGTGTGCTCCCATTGGGCAGATAGCTTGCGATCCCTAGTAACTACAGTCCAACCATCGGGTAGGATGCGAACGAATCGTTTTCCTGCGTTGATCATAGGTTCGATGGTAAACGCCATGCCCTCCTTGAGAACCATGCCGGTATTGGGCTCTCCATAGTGCAGAACTTGAGGTGCATCGTGAAATACCCTTCCAATTCCGTGGCCACAGAATTCACGAACGACAGAAAAGCGATTGGCTTCAGCAAATTTCTGTATTGCGTAGCCGATGTCTCCTAGTGTGCTTCCTGGCTTGACGGTATCAATCCCTCGATACATGCATTCCTGCGTTGTCTCGACCAATCGGCGAGCCAATACCGAGGGTTCGCCGACGAAAAACATCTTGCTGGTGTCTCCGTGAAATCCGTTCTTGATGAGAGTGACGTCGATATTGAGGATGTCTCCCCTTCTAAGGATTTTCGAATGGGATGGAATCCCATGACACACGACGTTGTTCACAGACGTGCAAGTGGACTTGGGAAACGGTGGCTGGGACTCGGAGTTAGTGTAATTGAGGGGTGCGGGCGTGCAATCGAGTTCTTCCGTCATGAATACGTGGCACTTCTGATCGAGTTCGTCAGTCGAGACACCCGGATGTATATGCTCACCGATCATCTCGAGGACCGTCGCTGCGAGCTTGCCGACATCGCGCATATTCGCTATGTCTTGCTCATTAAGTATCGGAGGCTCTTCCAAGACTTTTCGAACAGAATTTGTCAAATGGGGATTGCTAGTAGCCGAGTACAGTTCGCACAGCTCTCGAACTGCGTGAATCTTATCAAGCTGCTTAGACCGGCTGCAACGAGCTACGAAGCGTGGATTCTATCTGACATCGTGGCATCGCCGATATAATCGACACCGAAAAATACCGGATCAGTTCGAACCGAGCCGGTCCGGAAGAGTAGACGTGTGAGCTTCAAGGCGTTTCACGGGTGGTTCCAAGTTCAGCATTGAACGGAACGAATTCAACGCCTGGTCACACATCAAAGCGCTTTGGCGCATGACAACCCGGAGATACTTGCTATGAGCGAAATTGGCATGCGCGACATGCTCGCAGCCGGAGTTCACTTCGGCCATCAGGCTCGCTACTGGAATCCGAAAATGGCACCTTTCATTTTCGGTGTCCGAAACCACGTTCACATTATTCACCTCGAGCGCACCGCCGAAGCATTGGACGACGCGCTCACTGCGGTTCGTCGCATAGCGGCGCAGAACCAAAAAATACTTTTCGTGGGCACAAAACGGGCTGCCCAGCGCGTCATCAGGGAACAAGCCCAGCGAGTTGGAATGCCTTATGTAGACCAACGTTGGTTGGGTGGAATGCTCACTAACTACAAGACGATACGACAATCCATCAGAAAACTGAAAGAGCTCGAGGAACAGGAAGAAAAGGGCACTTTCGATTTGCTCACTAAGAAAGAGGCGTTGCAAAAAAGACGAATGATGGATCGGCTCGAGAGGGGTCTTGGCGGTATCAAGGATATGGGAAGTCTGCCAGACGCACTATTCGTGGTGGATGTCATGCACGAACGCATTGCTGTTGTGGAAGCCAACAAATTAGGGATTCCAGTAATTGGAGTTGTGGATACCAATAGTGACCCGCGCGGAGTCGACTGGATCATCCCGGGTAACGACGATGCAATTCGCGCCGTTCGTCTCTATGTCACTGCGGTTGCCGATGAAGTGCTTGTGGGAAAGAACATTGCTCAAGGTGGAATCACCATCGAGGAGTTTGAAGAACGCAAACAGAAGGAGAAAACCGCAGATCAGGTTGAATCGGAAGATGTTCAAGCCAATGCTGAGCCGACACCGGAGATCGAATCCGATTCGGAAGACTCGGATGACTCAACGGAGCCTGAAGCCAGCTCTGATGAAGAAAATTCCACGGACGACAACGAATAGTCTGTTTGAATTTAAATTGACTGAGAGAAATGCATGCCATGGTTGATGTAGCAAAGATCAAGGAAGTTCGAGAACGAACCGGTGTTGGGTTCGGTGACTGCAAAAAAGCGCTGGAAGAAGCAGATTGGGATATTGAATCAGCACTGGACGTGCTACGAAAGCAAAGTGCTGTTAAGGCCGCAAAGCGAGCGGACCGTGATGCTTCAGAAGGGCGACTGGCATTGAAAATTTCGGACGATGGTTCAGCGGGTGCGATAGTCGAGGTGAATTCCGAAACCGATTTCGCTGCTCGCAACGAACGATTCGTTCAGTTCTGTGAACGTGCTGTAGATGCGGTAATTGCAGACGGTCCAGAAGCAATCAATGCATTGGAGAAAGACAGAAACGAATTGATTTCGGCAATTGGCGAAAACATCTCAATACGACGGGCGGAACGTTTAGTATCTTCCGGCGGTGTAGTGGCTGGTTACCTTCACGCCACTGGAACGGTGGGTGCAATTGTAGAGCTGAGCAGTGACGCTGGGGAGTTGAACAAGAATGTCGCCATGCACGTGACTGCGGAGAACCCTCTGGTTGTGAACGCGGGTGAGCTTCCTCAGGATGTGATTGATCGCGAAACAGAGATCTTCACGACTCAAGCTAAGGAGACCGGCAAACCTGACCGCATTGTGGAGAACATCGTCCGCGGCAAGTTGGCGAAATTCAAAGCGGAGTCTTGTTTGAACGAACAACAGTACATCTGGGATCGGGATCAACGGGTCGGAGCGCTGCTTGCGGCTAGTGGAACGGAGTGTCGCAAGTTTGTGCGATACCAGGTCGGCGAAGGTATTGCGTAGAAATTGCTTAGCGTCTTCAGGACTCCGTCATATGCTGTTGTAAGTCCTGGGAATGAAGTACCGACGCATCACGCTAAAACTTTCGGGAGAAGCATTTAGCACACCCGAGAGCGGATTAATTGATGCGGGTATTGTTTCCCTCTTGGCGACCCAAATCACCGAACTCTCCAAACTAGGCATTGGAATTTCGATTGTTCCCGGAGGAGGCAATGTATTTCGCGGTCGCGACCTGACCGTTGAAGCCCAGGACATAGGCATCAATCCACTTTCGGCGGATCAGATCGGAATGCTTGCAACCGTGATGAACGCGCTTGTGTTGCGTGATGCATTGGCAAGCATGCATGTTCAATCTATTCTGTTCACTCCCCACGCGATCAACGGAGTGACTCTGGGTTTTTCTCGCCATCGTGCTATGGCGGAACTAGAGCAAGGCAACGTTGTTGTTTGCGCCGGCGGTACGGGGAATCCGTTATTTACGACAGACACAGCTGCGGCGTTGCGTGCAATAGAACTCTCTTCAGATGTCGTATTGAAGGCCACTCACGTCGATGGAGTCTACGAGGACGATCCGAAAACAAACACGGAAGCACGTAGATTCGAGAATCTGACATTTGAAGAAGTAATACAGCGAGATCTAAAAGTAATGGATCTTGCTGCGTTCGCATTGTGTCGGGAAAACCAAATGCCGATAATTGTTTATAACCTCAATTCGCCCGACGCATTGACTAAGATTGTGAAAGGTGCGAATGTAGGCACTCTAATTTGCAACTCCGATTGGAGTTAGTAGACATGATCGACGAAATCAAAGACGATGCCGGCACGCGAATGGACAAAACGCTCAATGCGTTGAACGCCGCGTTTGCTCGTATACGAACCGGTCGAGCCAATCCTGCGTTGCTCGATACCGTTTCGGTCGAATACTTCGGTACTAAGGTTCCTGTGAAACAGGTTGCATCCATCACAGTTGAGGAAGGTCGCACACTTGTAGTTTCTCCGTGGGAAAAGTCGACGCTCGTCGATATCGAGCGTGCAATTCAGGGTAGTGATTTGGGGCTCACTCCAACAAGCAATGGGGAAGTGATCCGCCTACCGTTACCGCCCCTGACGGAGGAAAATCGTAGAGATCTGATTCGGCATGCGCGATCCGAAGCGGAACATGCTCGGATTGCCGTCCGAAACATTCGACGAGACGCCATACATGATGTAAGGGAACTCATGAACGAAAAACTCGCAACCGAAGATGAAGCACATCAAGCGGAACGAGAATTGCAGGAAATTACAGACAACAAAGTCAATTCGATCGATAACGAACTCGCGATCAAGGAAAAGGACTTACTTGATTTTTGACTGCCATATCGGCGTGTCTTGGAATTGTGGGGTGAAATGCACATCGTGCTAGATTTGCACCCCAATCAAGACCGCATTGAAATAGCAGATGCCGTACCGCGGCATGTTGCGATAATCATGGACGGCAACCATCGTTGGGCGCACCAGAATCGGGTACCGGGTGCTTTGGGTCATAGGGCGGGAGCGCGCAACGTTCGACCGGTCGTTGAAGCTTGCGCGGACGCAGGTGTTCAATGCGTGACTCTGTTCGCATTTAGCACCGAAAATTGGTCTCGTCCGCCACGTGAAGTCGAACTTCTGATGACCCTGGTGCGAGAAACTCTCAATCGCGACGTGGAAGCGCTCAACAAGCGTGATGCTCAATTGATCTTCATCGGTGACAGATTTCGGTTTCCCAGTGACTTGCAGGAAATGATGCTCAACAGCGAGAAACTCACCGAAAACAACTCCACTTTAAAGCTAGTCATCGCTCTGAGCTATGGGGGTCGGTGGGACTTGGTACAAGCCGCAAAGAAAATCGCGGTTCATGTTTCAAAAGGCGAGTTAGATTTGGGAGACTTAGATGAAGACAGTTTTGAACAGTACCTCTCGACCGCCGGAATCCCCAGTCCCGATTTTTGCATCCGCACCGGAGGCGACCAGCGTTTGAGCAATTTCATGCTCTGGGATATGGCTTATACCGAGTTTTACTTCACGGATACGTACTGGCCAGACTTTGGCAAGGACGAACTGATCGAGGCACTCTACGATTACACACAGCGAAAACGTCGATTCGGCGCACGTCGATCAAAGACACTTGCCCAGGCCACAAATTAAGATCCCCAAAGCTCTCGTTCCGAGGCTAATAACAGCCGCGGTTCTCATTCCTGCCGTCGGAGCAATTATTTGGTGGGTTGACCAACCCATCATCTACGGACTGTTGTGCATTGTTTGCTTCGGATTGCTGTTCGAGTGGGCGGCTGTAGCCCACATTCAATCCAACATCGTGAAGCTCTTCTATGCCGGAATCGGAACTTCAATGGCAATTGTGATTCCGCTGCTTGGGGACGGTGCGATACTTGCCACTGCGATTCTTGCGGTTTGCGCAAGTGTTCCTGCTTTCATTTCGGTACTTTTGTTCTCGAAGGTTCAACGTCTTCTTACTAATTCTGTAGTCGTGGCAGTTCTAGGTTGGGTCATTTGCGTTGGAGCGATGGTTTGCTGCGGGTTTCTTCGCGGAGGAGGATTTGCGCTCTTGTCTCTTTTTGTCGTTGTGTGGTTGGTGGATACCGGCGCTTACTTTGCTGGAACCTATTTTGGCTCCCACAAACTCAATCGTACGCTGAGCCCAAACAAGACATGGGAAGGTGTCATTGGAGGAGTGACTTTGGGGCTTATTGCTTGTTTAGTCCTGGACATCTTCATTGGTTGGTTTCCCATTCCAAATTATTGGGCATGGCTGATTGTGGCGTTTCTCGCCGTTGTGGGCGACCTGTTTGAGAGTGCACTAAAGAGGGTGGCTGACATGAAGGACTCTGGCGATCTTCTACCTGGCCATGGTGGACTGCTGGATCGATTGGATTCTGCCTTGTTGGCCGCTCCCTGCGTTTACTTGCTTCTAGCGTGAATTCGATGCTTTCGAACATCTTGGGAAAGTCCGTGCGAACTAGAGCGCGCCCAAATTGTCTACTATTCGAGAGAACACCCGTCAAGGATCAGCGGTGCAAGTTCTAATTTACGCAAGTGCTTTGATAGGAGCGTTCTTAATCCTTGTGACTGCCCATGAGTTAGGGCACTACGTGGTTGCTCGAAAACTCGGTGTCCAGGTTCAAAGATTTTCCATTGGTTTGGGACCTGTCGTATGGAGCCGTACAAGTAAGGACGGTGTTGAGTTTGCCCTATCCGCCATTCCTATTGGCGGTTATATTTCGATGCTGGATACCCGCACGCAAGAAGTTCCCGCGCATCTAGAACACAAAGCGTTCAATTGTGTAGCGCCGTGGCGGCAAATCGCTATTGCGGCCGCGGGACCGCTAGCCAATCTTCTCTTAGCCTTTGTGCTGTTCTGGCTCGTGATGTTCAATGGCATTCAAGTCGCCGTACCTTTTGTAGGACAGGTGCGAGACGATTCACCAGCGTACGACGCGGGTTTGCGTGGCGGGGAAGAGGTGGTCGCTGTAGACGGGACACCCGTCGCACAATGGATGGACTTGTATCGAGGAGCGCTGAATCGTGTCGGTGACACTGGGACTTTGTCAATCGATGTTTCCACCCCCAACAATGGTGTGAGTACGCACGAAATCCCAATAGAGAGCTTCTTGAGTGCCTCCACCGACCCCGATGTTCTTGGTGAACTGGGGATTGAGCAAGGAGTGTTGCCGGTTATTGGGTGGGTTCAAGTGGATTCGGCGGCCAATGAAGCCGGCTTGCTAAGCGGAGATCGAGTTCTATCGATAAACCACATTCAGGTACGCGTTTTCCAAGATCTGGTCGATATCGTGCGAGCGTCCCCCAACACTGAAATCACCATGCTCATCGAGCGGGATGGACTCTCATACACCTTGCAAGTAACTCCAGACAGCATGATTGCTGACGACGGATCGCTCTATGGAATGCTGGGTGTTAAACCTCTTGTGGAGTCTCGCGAAATCGGACAGGGAATCATCGGAAGCATGGTGTATGCAGGGTCCGAAACTTGGAGCTTCACAGTTCTTACGGTCACCTCCATCACCAAGATGATCACCGGCCAGATGGACACGTCAAATCTTGCAGGTCCCATCACGATAGCGAGGGTGGCTGGTGAAGTGGTTCAACGTGGTTGGGAATACTACGTCCGTCTGATCGCCATGCTCTCGATCAGTTTGTTCCTTATCAATCTCTTACCAATTCCGGTATTGGATGGAGGACATATCGTCTACGGACTTATTGAGATGGTCACTCGACGCAAGGTTTCGTTGCGTGTGCAGCAAATTGCCACGATGGCTGGGCTTGCGATTCTGGGTTGCCTGATCATATTGGTTCTATACAACGATGCCGCAAGGTTGGCAGGAATCTAAGACAGATGAATTTATTAACGAAATCAGGAAAGATTACACATGAAATTTCATAGTAAGTACGTTGCACCACTCTTGTGCGCTGGAAGCTTGTTCATCGCAACGGCAGCATCTGCTCAATTTAGCTTTGAGGTGGAAGACGTAAGGCTCACGGGCTTGCAACGCGTGTCCGCGGGTACGGTATTCAATGAGATTTCGTTAGAGGTCGGCGACGTTGCGGATGCATTGGCAATTCGCGAGCTAGTTCAAGAACTGTTCGAGACTGGCTACTTCGACGATATCGAGGTCACTCGGGACGAGAACGTGGTAGTCGTCAATCTCGTAGAGCGACCAGCAATTGATTCCATCACTATAGAAGGAAACAAAGCAATAAAGACCGAAGACTTGCTGGACGGCCTCGCAGGACAAGGATTGAGGGATGGTGAGATCTTCAAGCAAGCAACTCTTGATCGAGTACGCATAGAACTACGCAGGCAGTACGTTGCACAAGGTCAATACACAGCGGACATTCAATCAACTATTCAAGAATTGGCTCGCAATCGTGTCGCTATCAAGATAAATATTGACGAAGGTAAGAAGTCTGGAATTCGACAGATCGAATTCGTGGGGAACCACAGGTTCAGCAAGAAAGAGCTTCTTGATGCTATCGAACTCAAAGAACCCACTTTTCTGGGCTTCATTGGTGGCAGCAATCAATATTCCCGCCAAAAACTGCAAGGCGATCTTGAGACCCTTCAAGCGTTCTACCGTGATCGTGGCTACGTAGAGTTTCAAATTCTGTCTACACAAGTGAGCATGACTCCGGATCGTAAGCAGGTCTATGTGACGATCGGCATTTCAGAGGGAGAAAAGTTCTCCGTAGACGAAGTGGACATCATCGGCGAGATTGCCGATCTGGACCCTGAAATGCTCGAGCGCTTCATCGTGATTGAGAAAGGCGAGACATTCTCCAGCGCAAGGGTGACAGGCACTGAAGATCTGTTGACATCCGTCCTAAGTGGTAATGGTTATACGTTCGGTACGGTGTCCGGCGTTCCGGAGATCAAGGACGACGGCACAGTGGACATAAAGTTTGTCGTGAATAGCGGGAAACGTACATATGTCCGACGAATCAATTTCCTCGGCAACACCGTCACTCAAGATGGCGTGCTACGGCGTGAAATGCGTCAGCTTGAAAGCGCATGGGCGTCAACAAATTCGATTGATCGTTCAAAAACGAATCTGGAGAGACTGGGTTTCTTTAGCACGGTGAACGTTGAGACCCCAGCGGTTGACGGCACTGATGATCAGATCGATGTGACAGTCTCTGTGGAGGAACAACCTACGGGCTCGATATCGGGAACGCTGGGTTATCAGAAGTTCAGTGGATTGATATTGGGTGCGAGTTTTGAACAAAGCAATATAGCTGGCACCGGGAATAGCCTGAGCGTCGGAGTCAATTGGAGCGACTATTCGAAATCGGGGAATCTCTCCTATTTCAATCCGTACTTTACTGAAGATGGTGTTAGCCGCGGGATTAGCGTCTACTTCAACGACACCAACTACAGCTCGGCATTCCGATTCACGAGATACTCCACTAGTTCGTTTGGTGCGGGAATGAACTTCGGTTTTCCCGTCAGTGAAGACCGCAGATTGCAGTTCTCAACTAGGATCGAGTGGACTGACATTACACAGGGATACGACGAAGCTCTCGAGATAACAGACTTCGTCAATTCAGTAGGCGCGAAGTTCTTGAACTACAAGACTGAAGCGTTGTGGGTGCACACGACCCTAGACAGGCCCATGTTTTCGATGCGAGGCACTCGGCACATAGCCGCACTGGAATTTTCTTGGCCAGGAAGCGACTTGCAGTTTTATAGGGCTACTTATAAGGCAGATTGGTTCATTCCGATCAAGAGACGATGGTCCTTGCACTTCCGTGGCAATTTCGGTGCGGGCGAGGCTTATGGCAATACCGAGATATTCCCGTTCTACGAACATTTCCATGCAGGTGGATTCGGTTCAGTTCGAGGATACGAGCGTCACACGCTCGGACCTAGAAGCACTCCAACGGGGTCGGTATCGGTCTACTATCCCAATGGACGGCCATTCGGTGGCAATGTGCGGGTTGAAACCACTGCAGAGCTCATTTTCCCGCTTCCATTCCTAGATCAAGTTGGACAGGTTAGGTCTGTTTTCTTCGTCGATATGGGCAACGTATTTAGTACGTTCTGCCCGGAAGAGAGCATAGGATGTTATCGACCGGCATTTAACAAATTGCGTGGTGCAGTCGGGTTAGGTGTTTCATGGCTTACTCGGATGGGCCCAATGTCATTCTCTCTCGCACATCCGTTCAACCACGAGTCCTTCGACGAACCCGAGGGATTCTCGTTCGAAGTAGGACAGTCTTTCTAACTAGGTAGGTGTAACATCGTCCGGTTAGAGACTCACCACACATATAATTTGCGCTACTTCGCAAGTCGATGCGTAGATGATCGCGTGCAAGACGATCAAAAAGGAGCATAAATGAACTCTCGCCTTCTCAAAATTCTTTGCATTTTCACGCTTGCGTTTGTGGGTGTGAACTCCTATGGACAGCTAAAAATTGCCGTCGTAAACGCAACTCAAGCGATATTCGAGTCCGAAGAAGCCCAAGAAGAAATGACTGTGACCGAGGCAGAACTTAAGCCAGAGCAGGAACGTCTCCAGGGACTGCAGGAAGAGATTACCGAACTGACAGATCGGCTGCAAACCGACGCGGAGATCATGTCGGACTTGGAGAAGTCTGAGTTACAGAACGAGATTGACGACAAGAAACTCGACCTGAACTTCAATGTTGAACGATTTCAACGGCGAATCGATGATGAACGCAACAAGATCTTGCAGCAGCTTGGACCCAAATTCAACGCCGTGCTCAACGATCTAATAGAAATAGAAGGTTACGACCTAGTGCTCAACTTCAATCCCCAGATCCATCTCTACGTTAATCCAAAACATGACATTACGAGAAAAGTGACGGAGATGCTGAACGATCGACAGGGCGAGCCCGTACCCGATCCTACTGCGGATACTTTAGAGGCGGGGCCCGAAGAATAGGCATCCACTAGGAATCTGTGTATTCGCTCAAAGAGATCGCTGAAAGAATAGGAGCGTCGCTAGTAGGAGACCCATCGACTTCAATAGAACGATTGGGTTCAATCGAGAATGCCGGTCCTGGCGACCTCACTCACTTATCCAGTTCACTTTTTCGAAAGTACCTAAAAGACACAAGAGCTTCGGCAGTAATACTGGCCCAAAAAGACCTTCAAGAGTGCCCGGTTGATGCGTTGGTGGTGACCGATCCGATGCTTGCATACGCTCATGCTTCGGAAATTTTTGACGACCGACCTCGTGCTCCATTGGGTATTAGCGAGAAGTCGGAGATTCATCAGTCGGCAAGCATTGGACAAGATGTTCGTATCGGACCGTTTGTAGTGGTGGAAGCCGATGCTGTAATCAGCGACGGCGTTGAAATTGGCGCAAATTGCCACATTGGTGCAAGATCCAGTATTGGTTCGGACACAGTGCTAATGGGTTCCGTGTATCTGTATCACAATGTACGTATCGGTAAGCGCTGTCGCGTCCATGCAAGTTCGGTGATCGGTGCAGACGGATTTGGAATCGTTCCAGACCGCGAAGGAAAATTGAATCGCGTAGCGCAGATTGGTGGCGTGCGCATAGGTAATGACGTGGAAATCGGCGCTTCAAACACGATTGACAGAGGTACCACTGACGACACGGTCATCGAAGATGGCGTAAAGTTGGACGATCAAGTCCATATAGGTCACAACTGTGTGGTTGGTTCCCACTCTATGCTTTGCGGTTGCACTGGACTGGGAGGAAGTGTGACCATTGGGCACCATTGCATACTTGCAGGCGGAGTAGGAGTGGCAGGTGCCGGCGGCCCGCTTGAGATTGCGGATGGCGTACAAGTGGGAGCGATGACCTATGTGAGTCGCTCCATCAAGGAGCCAGGACAGTATCAAGGATCTTCGTTGCACACCCCGATTGGAAAATGGAGACGTAATATGATGCGTCTCACTGAGTTAGACAACTTAGCCAAGAGATTGAATAGACTAGAGAAACAATTTGAAACAAAGTTGCAGAATCAAGACGGTGATTGATTCTATTTTTTGAAATGGAAAGCATTGAACTACACGATTACTTGCCGCATCGGTATCCATTCTTGATGGTGGATCGCGTCATCGAATGCGAGCCGGGCAAGTACATAGTTGGAATCAAGAACGTGACAATCAACGAACCGTTCTTTCAAGGTCACTTCCCTTCTCACCCCATAATGCCAGGAGTCCTTATCGTTGAAGCACTGGCTCAACTAGCGGGAATATTGGCCTCGGTCACAAAGGCCATCCGGCCCGCCAAAGATGGATACCTCTACTACTTGGCGGGTACCGACAAGACACGCTTCAAGCGACCCGTAACACCGGGAGATGCTTTGAACATGCGATGCGAGGTTCTTAATGAACGCAGGGAAGTGATGAAGTTCATTTGCAATGCATATGTTTCCGAAGAACTGGTCTGTACTTCGGAACTGATTGTGGCAGGCCGCAAAGTCTGAAGACAACACTCGCACAGCCGGGTGCAGCTGCACTCCCAGCGAATGGCATATCAAATTATTCCTAGAGTTCTTCTGCCGGTGTTCTGTGTGTCGCGGCGATCGCATCGTTCAGGACAAACAATTCTGTATCAATTTCCGATTTAGAGGTTGCGTCGGCAATTCGGTTGGCTATCTTAATTAGATGGTCGAGGTAGGCAAGTTTTGAAGGTTGGAATTGTCACGGGCGAGGCTTCTGGAGACTTGCTCGGTTCAGAACTCATGACTGCACTTCGGCAGCTTGATCACGAATTGCAGTTTGTGGGTGTGGGTGGTGAACGCATGCGGGAGCAAGGGCTCCATGCGCTTGAATCCATTGATCGCTTTTCAATGAACGGTTTTGTCGAACCTCTCACCCGACTTCCTGAACTTCTTAACTTGCTCCAGTCGCTGGCGACCCGACTTGCTGATACGGACGTGATGGTGGGTGTGGACTTCAATGTCTTCAATCTAATGCTCGAAAAGCGGTTGAAGGCGTTGGGAACGCCTACCGTTCACTATGTCAGTCCTTCTGTCTATGCTTGGCGTCGAAATCGCATTCGGAAGATTGAAAGATCCGCAGATGTCTTGCTTACGCTATTTCCCTTTGAACCGAAGTACTACGAGAACACAGGAACGAAAGCCGTTTATGTGGGCCACCCGCTTGCGGACCGCATCTGTCCTAACCGAGATCGAGAGTCGGAACGGTCCAGTGCTCGCGCCAAACTTGCCATTGCTTCAACACAAACAGCAATCGCCGTGCTTCCCGGCAGTCGAACATCGGAAATCAGATCCCACTTAGATTTGTTTCTACGTGCAGCGGAACGAGTGCAATCCATACTCTCAGCAGCAAGGAGTTTCGTATTCATCGTCCCATGTGTCAGTGAACGACGTGCGAACCTAGTGAAACACGGCTCAAGAAGCTTTTCTCACTTGGACTTGCGAGTCGTTGAGAGCGATTCAATTGAAGTGTTTGCCGCATGTGATGCGGCTTTAGTGAAGTCGGGCACAAGTACCTTGGAAGCATTGCTCATGCGTATTCCCATGGTTGTTGCGTACAGAACAGGTCCGCTGACCTATTCGATTGTTCGGTCAGTCTTGCAGACGCGATGGGTTGCATTGCCTAACATTCTGACGAGTCGTGAACTTGTACCTGAGTTCTTGCAACAGGCTGCGACTCCCGAGTCTCTGGCGGTGGCACTTTGCCAAGAAATCCAATCTTCTGAGGAAGACAAAAAGTACTTCGAAGAATTCGATCAACTACATGAGACACTTCGCCGAAATGCCTCCGCCCGTGCCGCGAAAGCAGTATTAAACTTGGCTGGTACCCCTTGAAAGAGTTGAAGAACGAAGCGTCTGATCTCTTTGATTCTCACGAGTTGGACATGTCTGAAGTCGAATGCGGCATCGATGAAGTCGGTCGAGGACCTCTCGCTGGGCCAGTAATAGCGGCGGCAGTGGTGTTGAACGAAAAGAAGCCAATACCAGGTATCAAAGACTCCAAGCAACTGACGCACGATCGACGAGTCGAGCTTGCAGACTCGATTCGCAAGAGTGCGCTGGCATGGTCATTGGGCCGATGTGAGCCACAGGAAATCGATGAACTCAACATCCTGCGTGCTTCGCTGCTGGCCATGGAACGAGCAGTAAAGCAAATCGGGATTCGCCTTGATGTTGCTCTGGTCGACGGAAATGTTGCGCCTAGTCTGAGTTGTCCCACTGTGACGATCATAGGAGGAGACCGCAAGGTCACATCTATCGGAGCAGCTTCCATTCTCGCCAAGGTTGCTCGAGACGAAGAAATGACGAAAGCTGGGACTCGCTACCCCAAATATGGGTTTCAAAACAACAAAGGCTATCCGACTCCTGAGCACCTGAAAGCACTTAGACTCTTCGGGCCCTGTGCCATTCATCGAAGGACCTTTCGTCCGGTTGCGGACTCACTGCAAGTTCATGGCTCTACAGACGCTACATTGAAAGATCCCACGTAATGACTCTATTCGCACACTTGTCTCTACACACCGAGTACTCAATTGAGGACAGCATCATCCGAATCGATGAACTCGCCGAAAAAACATTGGAGCGGGGAATGGACTGCGTCGCAATTACCGATCGGAGCAATATGTTCGCTCTATGGAAGTTCCAGAAGCGAATGCGTGCGCAGGGGATCAAGCCTATTTTTGGTGCGGACATGCTGTTCGTAAATGGTAGAAGCGATTTAGATCGGATGGTGCTTCTCGCCAAGGAAGAGTCTGGATGGAACAGCCTTCGTAAGCTGATGACGTTCGCCTACACCAACTCGGCTGATCATGTTGCTATTACGTTGGACAGTCTGATTGAGCACAACGATGGGTTGATTGCACTTTCTGGCGGTGCGCAGGGACCGATTGGACGCTTGCTGATTGAAGAGGATAGGTCTAGTGCGGAGGAAACTACCGCAAAGCTGATAAGTGCATTTGGCGACCGTTTCTACATGGAAATCTCACGAACGGGGCGGAAGCATGAAGAGGAGTATGTTGCAAAAGCCATTTCTTTTGCGGATGCGTTCCACATCCCCTTGGTAGCCACAAACGACGTTCGCTTCCTGGATCGAGATGACTTCGCAGTTCACGAGACTCGATTTTGCATTGCGCACAAGCAAAGGGTTGGGGATGGAAGTCATTCGGCTGTGTATAGCGAGGATCAATTTCTTCGTTCTGCGGAACAAATGAGCCAGCTGTTCGCAGACCTGCCAGATGCCGTGGAGAATGCCTACGAAATTGCGCGTCGATGCACAGTCGAGGTGAAGTCTGATCGTTATTTGCCAATGTACAAGACGGATAGTAAGGAATCTCCTGAAGAGTTGCTGGATCGTTACTCCATGGAAGGATTGAAGAAGGTGCTCGACCGACACGATGATGCGGAGAGGGACTATGCAAGGCGTGAGGTCTACGAGAAAAGGCTTGAGCGAGAGCTGAACATCATCAAGAGCATGGATTTCGCTGGTTACTTCTTGATCGTCATGGACTTTGTCAAGTGGGCAAAAGAGCAAGGAATTCCCGTGGGTCCGGGTCGCGGTTCGGGATCGGCCTCACTCGTGGCATATGTACTCGACATTACAGAGATTGATCCTATTGAACACGAACTGATGTTTGAGAGACTACTGAATCCGGAACGAGTTTCTATGCCCGATTTCGATATTGACTTCTGCAAGGACCGAAGAGGGGAAGTTATCGAGTATGTCGCCAATCTGTACGGAAGGGAATCGGTTGGACAGATTGTTACTTTTGGAACGATGGCCGCTAAAGCTGTTATCAGAGATGTAACGCGTGTTCATGGAAAACCGTTTGGATTAGGTGAGACGATTGTTAAAGAAATCCCCGACAGATTGAATATCTCATTGACCGAAGTGTTGCAGGAAAGACCAGAACTGAGTCGAAACATGCAATTGAACGAGGACATCCGTGAAATTGTTGACCGAGCTCTCAAACTGGAAGGAATAGTTCGAAACATCAGTAGACATCCGGGCGGCACGGTTATTACACCGAATCGCCTTGATGCCGTAGTGCCTGTGTACACGGAGGGTGGTTCGGCCGACTTGATCTCTCAGTTCGACAAACAAGACATTGAAGACATAGGAGTCGTAAAGTTCGACTTCCTTGCTCTCAAGACAGTGACTGCCATCTCCAATGCGTGCGAAGCAGCGAATGCACTACGCGAGAAAAACAATCAACCTCGTTTGCATCCAAGCGAATTTCCGCTCGATGACGACAAGGTGTTCGAGCTCTTGCGCGAAGCGAACACTGTTGGCATTTTCCAATTGGAGTCTCGAGGCATGCGCCGAGTTCTAAAGGATCTACGGCCGGACTCACTTGAGGACTTGACCGCATTGCTTGCGCTGTTTCGACCCGGTCCCATTCAGTCTGGAGTCGTGGATCTCTTTATTCGGCGCAAACACGGAAAAGAAGTGGTGGACTACCTGCATCCCTTGCTTGAGTCCGTGTTGAAAAAGTCGTACGGCGTGATGGTCTACCAAGAAGACGTTATGACTGTTGCGCGAGAGCTTGCTGGTTTCTCACTCGGTGAAGCAGATGAACTCCGTCGAGCGATGGCGAAGAAAATCCGAAGTGAAATGGTTAGCTATCGAAACAGATTCACTCAGGGTTGTATCAAGAACAATGTTGAGGAGTCGATCGCCAAATCAATCTTCGACGACATCGAGAAGTTTGCTGAGTACGCCTTCAATCGAGCGCACACAGTGGGCTATGCAGTCGTGGCATACCAAACGGCTTATCTGAAGGCACATTATCCTGCGGAGTATTTGGCCGCACTTGCGACATGCGACATCGGAAACCGAGATACCGTTCGGGAAATCGTTGACGAAGCCAAGCGCATGGGTTTAAGGCTGGAAGGTCCATGTGTCAACGAGAGCAGCTATGAATTTACCGGTACCCAAGGTAGGTTTGTAATTGGCATGGGAGCTATCAAGGGATTGCCTAGTTCTCATGCACGGTCAATCGAGCAGGCACGGCAGGAAGGTCCGTTTGAATCGCTGCTGGATTTGTGCATTCGCGCAAGATTTGGCAGACGCCAAAGAAAGATTTTGGAGTCACTGATCAAGTGCGGATGCCTCGACAGTGTAGTTGACGAGGCGGACATCACTCGCGGAAGACCCAAGTTAGAAGCACAACTTGACGATGCATTGGAAGCAGCGGAAGATCGGGTGTCACAAGCATCACAACCTTTTGACGACCTTCTTGGTGTCTCTGAAGATTCTGAAGCTGTAATCGAAACGCGAGTGTTTGAACCTACCACCACGAGGAAAGCACTGTTGGATGAAGGAGAGCGATTGGGTTTCTACGTGAGTGGTCATCCCATGAGTACCTACCGTCAAGAGCTTGATGGAGTCTGTACACACACAGACTTGCGTTCGCTACTTCAAGCAAGAAATAGGCAAGTCGCAGCCGGAGTGGTAAAGAGTTCTCGTATCAGGGATACGAGAACTGGAAAACGCATACTCGAGGTAATCCTGGAAGATGAGAAGGGGTCCATTGAACTCCCAGTGTTCGATTTTGATGCCACTCAAGTTGAAGACGGTTTGAATGAAGGAGACCTTCTCGTGTTTGAATGCAAGATTGTGCGTAGCAAGGATAGAAAGAACTCGGCAATAAACGAACTGAACCTAAGTACGATCACTGAATTTCGAGTACAGCGCAATGCACGAGTCGAAATTGATGTTGCGCGCAAAGATCAACAGGACACCTTGCTCAATTTGCTGCATGAGGAGACAAGAGACCGAGACGACGATGGTTGTGGCGTCATCATCAATTACAAGAACGATCAATATTCAACACCCATTAAATTGGACAGCAAGTGGCGGTTGTCACCTACAGAAGAAATGTTGGATCGACTTGGAGCCCAATTTGGCCCGGAATCGGTTAGGGTTAGTTATCCTTCACGTTGACAGTCAGCTGTGCAAATTGGCGTTGATGTAACAGAGTCCATCCGAACAATTCCACACTGCCCAGATTCGGCGATTTGGATTGCATTTAGCGGCGGACTCGACTCAACCGTATTGCTTCATGCGTGTATCGAGGAGTTCAGCGCATCTTTGTGCAGAGCTATTCACGTAGACCACGGAATCAGCCCAAATTCGAACGAGTGGGCTGTGCATTGCCAGGAATTATGTAATAAGTGGAATGTGCCTCTCGATGTAGAGAGAGTCATACTTTCTCGCGGCAATGTCGAGCTCCAAGCTCGATTGGCACGCTATCACCAATTTGAGAGAAGATTGAGAGTCAACGATCTTGTATTGACCGCGCATCATGCGGACGATGTTGCGGAAACCCAGCTGTGGCAATTCCTGACAGGACGGGCAGTAGTTGGAATTGCAAGTAAGAAGGTACTAGGTAAGGGGCACGTTGCCCGTCCCTTCCTCCAATTGACCAAACAACAACTCCGGAAGTATGCTGAGGAACATTCACTTTCTTGGATCGAAGACCCAAGCAATACCGATACCGCTCTCGATAGAAACTGGATTCGACATCAATTGCTTCCAGATATTGAGCAACGGTTTCCGGATGTCAAAAAGCGATTGGCCGAATTAGCCCCAGCCAATCTTCCGCAAGCTCAGAGAGGTCCCCTCGACTTATCGAGCACTCAAATAGATGCACGGCATGTTCGAGCGTGGCTGCTTGTACATGGATTGAATCCGCCTGGCTCAGTTGTCGAGGAAATTATTCGACAGTCACATTCGCGACCGGATTCTTCTCCAATCGTTCAGGTCTCGGATGAACAGCAGGTGCGTCGCTATCGAGAACGTTTGCATTTGGTAATGCTTCTTCCCGCTTTTGTAGCGCAAGAGGCAACATCGGGGCAAGACTTGAATCTCAGCAATGGTTGTTTGAGCTGGAATCGGTGCAGTCGAGGAATTCCGCAGAATCAGACTTTCCAACTGCGAAATCGGGCTCACTTCGCAGCAACCAAAATTGCAATTCGCATCAACACTATGTCTAAATCGCTTTCATCGTTGTTTCAAGAAAACGGAATCGCGCCTTGGTTACGTGATGGATGGCCGATTCTCGTGAAGAACGAAAGAGTCGTTTGTATTCCCGGGATAGCAGTCGCCGACGAGGTCCGAGACAGCTCAACCACAGTGCCAACTTACATTCCTACTTGGAAACCGAAGACGGGCTAGTGCACCCAGAGGAATCGATTGAAGCTACAGAGTTTCTCCACTTTTGGTCTGGGCGTTGTCTCTAAATCCATCCTGTTAGTACAATTTGAACTGCAAGTCCTACCAAGCTGGATGGAACCAGCTGTTGCGAACCCAATCTCACAACCTCATTGAACTGACGTTGATGGTTCACCGTGTCCAAAGTAATTCCATGAGCAATTGCGATCATCCGATCGTACTAGATATATGACTCGCTATATATTCGTCACAGGTGGAGTCGTCTCCTCGGTCGGGAAAGGAATCCTAACAGCGTCGTTAGCTGCGACCCTGGAAGCACGCGGATTGTCTGTGAACATCGTCAAAATGGATCCTTACATCAACGTCGACCCAGGAACGATGAACCCCGTTCAGCATGGGGAAGTCTTCGTCACGGACGACGGAGCAGAAACTGACCTCGACCTTGGGCACTACGAGAGGTTTGTTCGCAATCGAATGTCGCAAAAGAACAATTTCACGACGGGTAGTGTCTATGAAGAGGTAATTCGAAGAGAGCGTCGCGGAGACTACTTGGGAAGCACCGTTCAAGTCATTCCACACATCACGGATGAGATTCAACGTCGAATCAAAGCTGTCAGCGAAGACGGGAAGTACGACGTAGTGATCGCCGAGACGGGTGGAACCGTCGGAGACATCGAATCCCAACCATTTCTAGAGGCGATCCGCCAGATGCGGCTGTCGGAAGGTGTTCATAACACGCTCAACATCCATTTGACATTAGTGCCGTACGTAAAGTCATCGGGTGAGACCAAGACAAAACCGACTCAGCACTCGGTAAAGGAATTGCGATCAATTGGTCTGCAACCGGACATTTTGGTTTGCCGTTGCGAGAATTTTGAATTGCCACCAGAGGCACGCAAGAAAATTGCATTGTTTACGAACGTGGAGGAATACGGCGTTATTTCGCTCAAGGATGTTGACAGCATTTACCAAGTTCCGCTGATTCTGCATGAACAAGGCTTGGATCAAATTGTGGTTTCCAAGTTGGAGCTTAAATGCAACCGAGCGGATCTGACCGAATGGCAGCACGTCGAGAAAGCACTAGCTGAACCCAAGAAAACGATCAAACTAGCAATGATCGGCAAGTACTTCGATCTGTTGGATTCCTACAAATCGTTGATCGAGGCGATTACACACGCAGGAATTCGAACGGGAACTAGCGTTGAAATCCACTATGTCGACGCCGAAGAGATTGAGAACAATGGAACGGAGCAGCTGGATCAGATGCACGCAATTCTTGTTCCGGGCGGATTTGGTCAAAGAGGATTCGAAGGCAAGATCAGAGCAGCTGGTTACGCACGGACAAAAAACGTTCCGTATTTGGGCATTTGCTACGGACTCCACGCTGCAGTCATCGAATTTGCACGAAACAAAGCTGGTCTCACGGGAGCTCATTCCACAGAAGTGGATCCCAATACCGAGCATCCGGTCATAGGATTGGTCACTGAGTGGCGCGATGCTGATGGATCAGTCAACGCGCGAGATCCCGTCAATGGAGATCTCGGAGGCACGATGCGGCTTGGAGCGCAGGAGTGTTTGTTGAACCAGGAGTCGCTTGCATTCAAAATGTACGGGGAACCTGTGGTGTTTGAACGACATCGCCACCGATACGAAGTAAATGGCAAGTATCGCGAACAAATGGAAAGTTGTGGAATGGTAGTGAGCGGGGTGAATAGTTCGGACGATCTCGTCGAGATGATTGAAATACCCTCTGCTGATTGGTTCGTTGCCTGCCAATTCCATCCAGAGTTTCGCTCTTCACCTCGTGACGGACATCCCTTGTTCACTGGTTTCATTGAAGCTGCGAATACCTACGCGAGTAGTCACTGAAAATGAACCTCTGTGACTTTGAGGTTGGTGATGGCCACCCCATCTTCCTAATTGCCGGTCCTTGCGTCATTGAAGACGAAGAACTGGCCTTGAGCACGGCTGGAACACTAAGGGAAATTACGCAGTCTCTTGGCGTCTCACTTATCTTCAAGAGCTCGTTCGACAAGGCAAACCGTTCCTCCTACAAGAGCTATCGCGGTCGAGGACTCGATCAGGGTCTTGCCATACTTCAGAAAGTCAAGGACGAGGTCGAAGTCCCTGTGATAACTGATGTGCACGAGTACACACCGCTTGATGAGGTCAGCGATGTCGTCTCCGTGCTGCAGACCCCGGCATTCTTGTGTCGTCAAACGGACTTCATTCAGAATGTTTGCAGACAAGGATTGCCCGTGAACATCAAGAAAGGCCAATTCTTAGCACCCAGCGACATGGTTCACGTTGTCGATAAGGCAAGACAGACTGGAAACGAGCAAATCATGGTGTGCGAGCGTGGGGCAAGTTTCGGCTACAACAATCTTGTATCGGATATGCGTTCCTTAGCGGTTCTACGCGAAACCAAGTGTCCCGTTGTATTTGACGCCACCCATTCGGTGCAGATGCCTGGTGGATTGGGGTCGGTCTCTGGAGGACAGCGCAACATGGTGCCCGTGTTAGCTCGGTCTGCTATAGCCGCAGGAGTGGATGGCTTGTTCATGGAGACCCATCCACGTCCCGAAGAAGCAAAATCCGATGGACCGAACTCCTGGCCACTTCACATGGTCGAGCCGCTCTTGAACGAACTGTGTGAAATCGATCGAGTTGTAAAGTCGCATCCATTCTTGGAACACGAAATCTCGTGAGTCGCATTGCCGGAATTCAAGCCCTAGAGGTCTTGGATTCGCGCGGCTCTCCCACACTTGAGGTTGATGTTTATTTGTCTGACGGATCCACGGGCCGTGCCATGGTTCCCTCGGGCGCATCGGTAGGCAGCAACGAAGCACTCGAACTAAGGGACGGAGATCCGTCCCGATTTTTTGGCAAAGGTGTACTCGATGCCATTAATCACATTCACGAGGAGATACATCCTGTTCTCGTTCGCGATAAGTCATTCAATCAACGCGAATTGGATTCTGTATTGAGAGAAATCGATGGAACGACCAACAAGTCGAAACTAGGTGCAAACGCAATATTGGGTGTTTCGTTGGCATTTGCCCGCGCCGAAGCTCAAGCGTCCGACACACCACTATACAAACACATAGCTAGATTGAGTGGAGCAGGAGAGGACGTTCGCCTACCAGTTCCAATGATGAACGTCTTGAACGGCGGAGCTCACGCCAACAATCGTATTGACCTACAGGAATTCATGATTGTCCCAACCGGCATGAATGACTTTGCCTCGGCGATCCGTTGCGGAGCCGAAGTGTTCCATTGCCTTATGAACGTACTGGATCAGGACGGCCACAGCACTGCGGTCGGAGATGAAGGAGGGTTTGCTCCCGATCTATCTTCAGACGAATCGGCCCTCACGTACTTGGCCCACGCAATTGCCGTTGCTGGCTATGAAATTGGTACGGATGTGTGTCTCGCTCTAGACTGCGCGGCTACGGAATTCCATGACAATGGCCACTACGTTCTTGAGGGACGCAACGTGTCCTTTACACCAATCCAATATTGCGACTACCTAGACGAGTTGGTGGACAAATTCCCAATTGTTTCACTTGAAGATGGTTTAGCGGAGGAAGACTGGGAGGGTTGGCAAGAACTAACATCTCGTTTAGGCTCTCGAATTCAGCTCGTCGGCGACGACATTTTTGTAACGAACCCAGGGTATCTACAGAAAGGCATTGATTTGGGCGTCGGAAACTCTGTATTGATCAAGTTGAATCAGATTGGAACGCTCACCGAGACTCTGGAAGTCATCCACCTCGCACAGGAATCTGGTTACAAGACTGTCATATCGCATCGATCCGGAGATACAGAAGATACGTTCATCGCAGATCTCGCGGTTGGGACCGGAGCTGGTCAAATAAAGACAGGTTCAATGTGTAGATCTGAGCGAACTTCCAAGTACAATCGTCTCGTACGCATTGAAGCGGACGCGAGTCACTTGGAATACCGAGGGCTTGCAGAGATCGTCTAGAACACAGGGAGGTGTTAGCAGGTGCGTGTCCTTTGCTTGGTCGCACTTCTTGTATTGGTCGCTTTCCAAAGTACTTATTGGTTCGGACCCAGCGGTTACTTCGCCACGCGACAGCTTGACGCAGAACTCAAGCATCAGCGAGAGTTCAACTTGGAAGTCATGCGACGCAACCAAGAACTGCGCGAAGAAATCAAGCGACTTCGAACGAGCCCCGATCGCATTGAAGAAATCGCTCGAACTCAGTTGGGCATGATCGCCGAGGGAGAGACCTTCTACCTTGTGGTCGACTCCGCACGACATTAGGTGGCCAAGAGCCATGCAGTTTCACCGACCAACCGGAGTTCTCCGCGCGCGGATCTCGGATTTTCATGTCTCTGAGTTGTTGGATTGCAACTTCACAGACGAGGGAGAACATCTCTTCCTTGAAATAGAGAAATCCAACTTAAACACGCGGGAAGTCCAAGACTTCCTCTGTAAACACTATCAAGTTCCTCGAATTGATGTCTCCTATTCAGGACTCAAGGATAAGAGAGCAATCGCACAGCAGTGGTTTTCAGTTCGCCTACCTAAGACATCGCAACCTCCGAGTCATCCCTGTTTCAAGATTCTTAGGGAGCGTAGGCACTCCCGCAAACTTCGGATCGGTTCTCATCGCGGAAATCAGTTCACGATTGTTGTGCGCCAGCTCAGCGACGATAACCCTTCGTTGATCGAAGGTATCTTGCGAAACCCTGTTCCGAATTACTTCGGACCGCAACGATTTGGCCGAAACTTCAAGAACGTTGATCGAGCGCTAAATTGGACTGAACGACCGAGATCTCGAATTGATCGGACTATTCGATATCGCCATGTCACGACGCTACGATCCTTCTTGTTCAACGAAGTGCTAGCCAAACGTGTGAGGTCGGGAACGTGGAACTGCGAGCTCAGTGGTGACGTGCTAAGCCATGGGCTGCCGACTGGACCCTTGTGGGGTCGGGGACGGCTGCCAACTACCGAAGATGCTGCAAAAATCGAGGAATCTGTAGGGATAGAACATCAGCAAGTGTGCGAAGCCTTGGAGTGGGTGGGATTGCGTCAGGAACGACGATCGTTAAGTGTGCAACCGTCCAATGCGGAAGTCCTCGTTTCGAACGAGACATTAACCTTGCGGTTCACTCTCCCGCGAGGTTGCTTTGCGACAGCGGTTGTCAACGAATGTGTGGACGTGACGGAGAACGCCCAGTGAGGGGGCTATTGACGAAAGGTGTTGGAATGACATCCGACCGCACAAGAGGAAGGCTAATTGATCGTCTACTTGCGGAGGGTATAGACGACGAAGCAGTGCTCGGTGCGATCGAGCAAGTTCCTCGACATTACTTTGTTGATGAATCCATAGCACACTTGGCTTACGAAGACCGTGCATTGCCGATTGGCAAGCGACAAACCATATCTCAACCCTTTGTTGTGGCACTAATGACCAAGGCAGTTATGCAAACTCCTGATGTGTCCAAGGTCCTGGAAATCGGTACGGGATGCGGCTATCAGGCTGCTGTACTTGCCAACGTGGTAGATAGCGTGTATTCCGTGGAACGCATTGAGTCTCTGTCTTTGGCGGCAAGAAGTCGCATGAGGAAGCTCGGTCTTGAGAATGTGCGCATACGATTCGGGGATGGCTTTGAAGGATGGGAAGAACACGCTCCGTACGACGCCGTTATTGTGACTGCCGCTACCTCCACGATACCTGAAGCATTGAAATCGCAGGTAAGAGAGAACGGCCGCATAGTTGTCCCTATCGGGCGAGGCGGATTTCAGAGACTGGTGTGTCTGGATCACATGGATGGCGGTTGGAAAGAGACCTATATGGAGTCCGTTACGTTTGTCCCCTTGCTTCCTGGAACTACACAGTAGTCTCCATGGCTAATTTCGTTCCTACACCTCGAGATTTGCTTGGGCTGGTGGTTCGCGGATTCGCAATGGGACTAGTCGAAGTGTTGCCGGGCATATCTGGCGGGACCATTGCATTGCTGACGGGCATATACGATCGGCTCGTCACGGCACTGTCCGATTTGACAATGTGGACAAAGAACTTATTTAAGAAGAGGGACTTTGATCTGGTCGAGCTGTCGCGATCTCTCGTTGTGATTGCTCCGTTGGCGATGGGAATGATCGTTGGATTCGGTGTTTCGGTCCTATCTGTTTCTCATGTTCTTGAAACTCGACCCATGCTGGTGTGGGGCGCAGTTTTTGGGCTTGTGGCAGGTGCTGTGATTTTTACCGGTCTCTCGTCTAAAGTACGGATTCTCGTGATGTTTGCGCCAGTAGGTTTCGCTTTCGCGCTCCTGTTCAATCTGCTTCCAGGAAGAGAAGCTGATGCGTCTCTCATTGTCGTGTTCGTGGGTGCGGTGCTTGCATTCGGCGCGTGGATCTTACCGGGAATTTCTGGCTCTTTCGTGCTACTTGTTCTCGGTGTTTGGACGACAATGGTGCAAGCGTTCGCTTCCGTAGATCTGCTTGTGATTTTGGTATTTTTGGCGGGGCTTAAGACTGGGTTCTTGGTATTCTCGCATCCCATCCGCGTCTTACTTGATAAGTATCGCGATGCTCTGATGGCTGTCTTTTGCGGTTTGCTTGCGGGTTCGCTGTGGCGTATATGGCCATGGAACTCGAGCCAGGTTGAACCATCTTCAGTATTTGTAGTCGTGCTGGTGATGTGTTCTTCATTTCTTGTAATTTGTGTGTTGACCTATGCAAAAAAACATAAAGAAACTTAGCGTTTGCATCTTGGTTGTTGTGCTGTGTTCGCTATTGCCGAGTTGCAGTACCCTCAAACCGGCACCAGTTGTAGACCGTTCGCCAGGAATGGACCAACAGCTGTCCGGGAATCTTCGTACCTATCGCTATATCGTAAAGTCGGGCGACACCTTGTATGCAATCTCGAAATTGCATGGATTGACAGTCGCTCAAATTGCCGAAATGAACGGACTGGAGCCTCCGTACACGATTATTCCGAACCAAGTTTTGGTGGTCACTCCCTCTCGCGTACTCTGGCAGGAGAATATTGCCGCTGAGGAGAACAGCAACTGGGAAATCGTTCCAGCTCGGCGACAACCAGAAGACTCACGATCTAAACCGACTCCAACGGTTGTAACGCAACAATCTTCGGCGACAATTGCGCAGTCCAATACCAATCCGGCGAAGCCACCCGAGGTTCGAAAGGCCGAAAAAACACCAATCCGGACTCAAGATGCGCTTCAAGACGAGAAGCCAGCCATCACAACGGTTTCAATCGACGTAACGGGCGAGGCTTCATCTACAACCACTGAGCAACCCGTGGACGTCGGGGAAGTCGAAACGGTTGCACAAGAAGATTCACCAAGTCTTGATTCTTTGCCGAAGGGTTGGGAGTGGCCAGTGAACACTAGGCCAACCAAGCCAAAAGGCAATGATGACGGATTAACCTACTTCTTGAATCGAGGTACAAACGTCGTTGCTGCTGCATCCGGTAGGGTGAGCTATGCCGGTGTTGCGTTGAGTGACTATCGCTACATGGTACTTGTCAAGACTCCCGATAACTATGTGATTCAGTACGACTTCAATACTGAATTGAAGGTAAAGGAAAATGACATAGTTTCAAAGGGCCAACCACTCATCCGAATTTCAAATAAAGGCGTCCCCAAGAGTGAGGACGAAGACTTATACCGGCAGATTTACTTCGCCATTTGGCACAAGGCAGTTCCTCAGGATCCCAACAAACTAATTGGACGCTAAAGGGACATTGACTCCTTCCTAGACAAACAACTGCGCTGACTACTTGGGTGGTCTTAGGGGTTAGTCAAATTCCAGGCTAGAGGCGCAAAGCAGCTTTGACGCTGCGAGCAATCACCTGAGCGAAGGGAGGCGGAACTGCATTGGCGACTTGACTGTGCTGGTCTAAGTCTCTAACGGACCCAGATAGTCGCCGAATTGGGCCGTGGAATACGTAGCGATCCTCAAACCCTTGAATCCGAGCGGTTTCACGGGGTGTCAGGTAGCGATCCTCGACGGGATGAAATAGTCTCTCTCCGGAACGCAAAGTGGGAGCGGGAAGGCTTCGGTCAAGACGTCGGAACTTTGTGGAGTCCCGTGGAGTGAGCTTCTGAATGATGTCCGGAGGCGCATCGGACTTGGACAACCAATCTCCTTCTCGAACATACGCTATGCGGACTCGGTCCCTGGGTGGTGTAGCGTCAATGTGGTTGGGCACACCGGGGTCTTTCTCTGGTTTAACTGCCGGGGGCAATCCATCGATTGCCTCTTCAGCAGTGGAGGGAGCGGAAAGCAAGACTTGGTATGGGAATTCGTACGTCTGATCGCGTGGCAAACAAACAATAAAGACTTGCTTGCGGTTCTGTGGAATTCCATAGTCGACAGCATCGAGAACTATCTGGTGCAAGTCGTAGCCAATAGTCTTGAACTCTTCGGCCAACACATCCTTGAGTAGCGCTTTTGGCGAATATTTGGTCTTAAGGAATCTCGGAGCCTGTGCGATTAGCACTGCGGATGGCCTCAACGCTTGTGCGAACCGCACCATTTCAAGAGCTAGGTGATCTTGTGGGTGAGATATGCCCTTTTTTAGTCCGAGCTGATTGACCGGTTGCGTGGGAGGTCCACCGTAAAGGAGTGCCAAGTCCTTGCGACGGGCACCTAGAGAAAAGGCAACACGGGATGGATCCAGCACTCGAATATCCACTTGCCACACCGTTTTTTGACGCGAGTTTCGACGAAGTGTGGACACACAATGTGGATCAAGCTCTATGGAGCACAGAGTCTTGAATCCGGCTTTGTCTACTCCTACGTCCAATCCGCCAGCCCCGGAAAAGAGGCTAACTGCTGGATGTTTCACGGTTGGACCTTACTGGTTTCGGCTTAATCGCTTGAGAGTCAAGGGAACCCGATAGCGTGACCTCTTTGAGGTCGTCTCTCAGTGCATATTCCTCGCATGCCTTTCGAATGATGTAAGACAGTGATCGATCTTCCCTGCTGGCAATGGCCTTTAATCGAGAGTGCAAAGCATCAGAAAGACGAACCTGATTGATGCGGTCGTGGGGACCTTTCCGATACTGCCTCTTGTCATCCATGCTGCAAATTCCATATGTGTTGTAGTGTAGTGTATTGTATTGTAGTGTGGTGTTCTTAGGTACAGTGTCTTACTTTCTTGTCTGAAAACTACTCGGTGCGCCTTGAAGGAAACAAGATCCAAGAACGATATCTGAGTAGCGAGCCGATTCGAGCGCTCTTGCGCCTCCCCGAGTGCATGTTGTGAATAATCGACGGCAGGATCGGGGTCTTAATTCAATCTGAAACCTGTGGTAGGAATGGTCGGTACAAGTAGAGCAACAGGCAATGTCCGGAGCTCAATGACGAGACTTCTAACTGTAGTACTTGCCGAAATGCGGTCTGCCAGACGCCGAGTGAGATTTTGGGTGCTGTCATCACTCCTTTCCTTGTTTTCATTAACCGGCTATGTAGTTGCGTGCGTATTTGCTCTCTACACATCAGTGAGTTCACCGTCTTTAGGATCGACTACTCCTTATTACCTTCTCGGAACTATTGATCCGGTCTTCTTTGCCGCGTTTCAAGCTGCCGTTGTTTTTCTTGCATTTGACATTTCCAATCAGCGGTCGGTGGATCGAATTGGAGAAGTTCTGGATTCGAAACCGGTATTGAATATTGAATATCTGCTAGGCCGAGTAATCGGAATCACGTTCCTTGTTTGGCTGATAGTGGCTTTCAACGTTTTGACGATGCAATCCGACGGACTAAGACAAAGGACTCTATCTTGGATCGTGAAGAGCGAGCGGTAACCAACCAATAGTAAATAAGCCTCGAACCGTACTGGCTAAAGTTCTAAGTACTTTCTCTTGTCGGGTACTTCTCGCCACTCCTCTTCGTCCGGCAGAGGATCCTTGGCTTCGGTAATGTTCGGCCAGATCTCGGCCTGCTCGGCGTTGATTTCCAAAAACTCAATCTCATCTTCCGGAAGCTCGTCTTCGGGGAAGATTGCATTGACGGGACATTCTGGCTCGCAGAGGGCGCAGTCGATGCACTCGTCGGGATGAATAACCAGCATGTTTGGACCTTCGTAGAAGCAGTCCACAGGGCAAACTTCCACGCAGTCGGTCAATTTGCATTTGATGCATGCCTGACCAATGACGAAAGTCATGAAGTGCCAAGAAATTGAGGAAAAATCGCGCACATTTTACGAATTGGAATGGGTTCGGTGGTCACTTTGGTAGTCAGTGCTTGAGTGTCAATCAGGCGTGCCGATCTTCACGGTCAATGACTTCGAGGAGTTCATACAGCAAGTCGTGGGCTGACTTCGGTGATACCTCGTCAAGATTCAGTCGTCGCAATCTTTCTATTACCGGATGATCGTAGTTTTCTTGCTCCAGGTGACTCTCAAACAAGTCCATGTAGTCACTCTCGCCATTCTTTATGGCGAGTTGCTCAAGTCTATGCAGCTGATTTCGCGCTTGTTGAAGAACCTTGCCCGGAATTCCGGCAAGGCGAGCGACGTGGATTCCATAGCTCTGTGAGGCAGGTCCTTCTTGGACCGAATGCAAGAATACAACCTTACGATTGTGCTCGATCGCGCTCAAATGGACGTTGTGCACGGTCTTCAAATTGTCTGCTAAAGCAGTTAGCTCAAAGTAGTGTGTCGAGAACAAAGTAAACGATTGCACGCGCTGCGCCATTGCATGTGCGACTGCCATCGCCAAAGCAAGTCCGTCGTAAGTGCTGGTACCACGGCCAATCTCGTCAAGCAAAACTAAGCTTGAGGAGCTGGCGTTGTGAAGAATGTTTGCTGTTTCTGTCATTTCGACCATAAACGTGGACTGACCAGCGGAGAGATCGTCAGATGCCCCGATACGTGTGAAGATTCCATCGATTGGTCCAATGAGTGCCCGGTTGGCGGGCACAAAACTTCCGGCATAAGCAAGAATGACGATGAGCGCGGTCTGGCGCATGTAGGTCGACTTTCCCCCCATGTTGGGTCCGGTGACAACCAACATCCGACGCAACTCGTTCAACTCAAGAGAGTTTGGAACGAAGTCCATTTCCGCGTTCGCGGCCAATACAGGGTGTTTTCCTTCCTCAATTGTCAAGACGGGTTCATTCGTGAATTCTGGTCGCGTGTAGCCTCGTTCACGAGCAGCGATTGCAAAACTGTTGAGTACATCCACTCTCGCCAGCGCTTCGGAGACCACGCGCAATTCGCTTGCCGATTTCTCTAGCTGCGTCAAGAGCTCCGAATAGAGTTCTTTTTCTCGAGCGAGAGCATCGGTCTCACTGCGCACATACTTCTCCTCGAATTCCCAAAGCTCCTCAGTCACGAATCGCTCAGTGTTCTTTAAAGTTTGTCGGCGAACGTAGTTTTCGGGCATTTCAGCTGACTGTGTTCGCGTGACCTCGATGTAGTAGCCATGAACTCGATTGTGGCCGACACGAAGGGTGGACACGCCGGTGCGTTCTCGTTCCCGTCGCTCCAAGTCTTGAAGAAACTCCGATGCGTGTGACCGAATGGCACGGAGTTCATCCAGTTCAGCATCAAACCCGCTGGCAATCATCCCGCCATCCCGGACAAATGCTGGAGGTTCCTCAACAATTGCGTGTTCAATCAGATTGGATATGTCGCTTAGATCTGGAAGACGCTCGAATTTGTCGATTTCTGTTTCGTTTCCGAGATCCGAAATCAATTCCTTTATTTCGTCATAGCACTGTGCCGATAGTTTGATTCGTTGCAAGTCTCGAGGAGAAGCTGACTTCAATGCGACTCTCGTTACTGTGCGATGCATGTCCCCGATGGGTCGTAGTTCTCTGGTGAAACTGTTGTACGATTTTGTTGTGAGAATTGCTTCGACTAGATCATGTCGATCATGCACTTCCTCAACGATCGCACTGGGTTCATTGAGCCACTGTCGAAGTAGTCGCGAGCCCATGGGAGTTGCTGTAAAGTTCAGCACGTCGAATAACGTACCACTGGATTCGGGGCTACTTATTCGTCGATTGATTTCAAGATTACGCCGAGTTTGTGCATCCATGTGCAATGTACTCTGATTGGCGTGAAGTTGAATGCCATCAATGAAATCCAATGGTTGGCGGCATGCGTCTTGGGCGTACGACAAGGCTGCTGCGGCAGCTCCGACGGCCTGTGGCTTGTCCGAGAAACCAAAACCATTGAGATCTTTTGTTCCAAAGTGTTTAGTGAGAGAGGTCTTTCCCAAAGAGTGATCAAATCTCAAAGGGTCGAGCTCGCGTTGAGCTGCGTCACTCCATACTTCTGTGCACCCCTCAGGAATCAGGACTTCGGTCGGATTGATTGACTCCAAAATGGCGACAAGATCAGCGTAAGATTTGACTTCAGCGCCGACAAAAGAACCGGTGGAAAGATTTATCCACGCCAACCCCGCATTTCGAAAACGAGACCGCGTCGCAGAAATTGCGACGAGTACACTCTCTCGATCCGAATCAAGCAGCGCATCTTCTGTGAGGGTTCCGGGAGTGACAATGCGCTGAACTTTACGTTCAACAGGTCCCCTCGTAGCGTTTGGGTCGCCAACTTGCTCGCATATCACTACCGAACGACCCATCGAGACCAATCGGTTCAGATAGTTGTCTACAGCATGAAACGGAACGCCGCACATCGGGATGGGATTGCCTGACTTGCGTCCTCGGGAAGTCAAAGTGATTTCCAGAAGCTCGGCTGCAACTACGGCATCGTCGAAGAAGAGCTCGTAGAAATCGCCCATTCGATAGAAGAGAAGATCGTCGGGGTGTTGCGCCTTGATCGCCAGATACTGCTGGATCATTGGCGGGTAGTTGGAAGCGCTCACTTGTAATTACGGGCCGAGATTGAGAACAGGTGCATGTGTTAGAAACAATTGCGTTGGTAACTGCAAAGAAGACTCTTGACGCTCAAACAAACTTAGCGGAATAGTGAGATCCCTGTGCATTCTAATTGCACGAGATTACATCCGCTTTGTATTGCGACAGGGTGCTGCAACGAACCAAAAATCTGTTCAGAATTACGACTATTTTCACAATTAGTATTGCAATTTATACTGATTTTATATACAGTACACCAATTAAAGAGATCGGAGTAGTTAGTATGTCGAAAGACAATAGAGATCGAGCTCTCAAGGTCGCCCTTTCACAGATCGAGAAGCAATTCGGCAAGGGGTCGATGATGCGTCTTGGCGACCAAGAGCAGCAATCTGTTCCTGCCATATCGACAGGTTCGCTGACGCTCGACATTGCGTTAGGCGTGGGCGGATTGCCGCGTGGTCGAGTCGTTGAAATTTATGGTCCCGAATCGTCGGGCAAGACATCGCTCACATTACATGTGATCGCTCAGGCACAGCGACAAGGCGGGACATGCGCGTTTGTGGATGCAGAGCATGCGATGGATCCCATCTATGCCAAAACGCTTGGAGTGAACACTGACGACTTGCTGGTGTCGCAGCCTGACACTGGCGAACAAGCGTTGGAAATTTGCGACATGATCGTGAGGTCGGGCGCAGTGGATGTCGTAGTAATTGATTCCGTTGCAGCGTTAACGCCAAAGGCGGAAATCGAAGGCGAGATGGGTGACTCGCACGTTGGTTTGCAAGCCAGACTCATGAGCCAAGCTCTGAGAAAGATGACTTCAAGTATCAAAAATTCGAACACACTTGTCATATTTATCAACCAGATTCGATCAAAGATAGGTGTCATGTTTGGATCCCCAGAAACAACCACTGGGGGCAATGCATTGAAGTTCTATGCAACTGTCAGACTTGATATTCGCCGCATTGGAGCCATTAAGGATGGAGACGAAGTCGTAGGCAATCAAACACGGGTTCGCGTTCAGAAAAACAAGGTTGCTCCCCCGTTTAAACAAGCTGAGTTTCAGATTCTCTACGCCACTGGAATCAACCGTATGGGAGAGATTTTGGACTTGGGCGTAGAACAGGGCTTTATTGACAAGTCCGGCTCTTGGTACTCACTTGAGAGTGAGCGTATTGGACAAGGACGCAGACAAGCTGAGATTTGGTTGGCTGAGAATCCGGAATCTGCGCGGAAGATCGAATCAGCGATCCGTGGTGCTTTGCTTCCAGACACAGTACCTGCTGACGAGGAAGAAATAGCGGACGGAACTGCGATTGTCGACGGCTAGTTCTTGTCCTTGACATTGGATTTTTGTGTCGGAAAATTCGAGTACAAACGAGGCGTACGAACTCGCCGTACGCTTCTTGGCTCGACGAGAACACTCTCGCCATGAGCTTCGCGTAAAACTTCGGCAACGCGGAGTGTCAAGCAGTGCAGTCGAGTCCGTTCTCGATACGCTTGAGACAAATGGGCTTCAATCTGATGATCGCTACACCGAGATTTGCGTCCGGTCGCGACTGAGAAAAGGGCACGGACCCCTTAAGATTCGAGCGTATTTGCAACACCACGGAGTCCAGAACTCGAAGATTTCGGAGCACTTGTCAAGCAACGAAGAATATTGGTTCAAGAGGGCCCTTGAGTCAGATACGAAGTGTCGCGTGCGAAATCAAATCGAACAAGAAAATGCTAGAGACCAGGAAGTGCTACAAGTGCGGGCGAGATATCTAAGTAATAGAGGATATCCTGCCAATGTGATTTCTCGTGTGTTGAACTCACCGGCATAGCGAACAACACGCGCAAATTCTTGTCAAACGCCATTCCCACGATTTCTATAATTCGAAGCGATTTTGCCCACCCCACCGACGAAACTCATGCGCACCGAGGAATTGCGGCGCACCTATCTCGAGTTTTTTCAAGAACTTGATCACAAGGTCTATGCTTCCGCACCATTAGTTCCTGCCAATGATCCAAGCCTGCTGTTCACGGTTGCAGGAATGGTTCAATTCAAAGATGCATTGCTTGGTGTAACAACTCCAGAAGTTCCTCGTGCGGCTTCGTGTCAGGTGTGCATGAGGGCTGGTGGCAAGCATAACGATCTAGACAACGTTGGGTACACAGCTCGCCATAACACGTTGTTCGAAATGTTGGGAAATTTCAGCTTTGGAGACTATTTCAAGGAAGAGGCCATCGAATGGGCGTGGGGTTTTGTCATCGAAGTCCTCAACTTCGATAGGGAGCTGATTTGGATCACAACCCACCCATCTGATGTCGAAGCTCGCAAGATTTGGGTGGAGAAAATTGGAATCCGACCTGAACGTGTAGTAACCCATGAAGACAATTTTTGGGAGATGGGGAACACCGGACCTTGTGGTCCGAACACGGAAATTTTTTACGACCAGGGTTCTGCATTCCAGGGTGGTCCACCAGGGTCGGACGATGAAGACGGAGACCGATTTCTTGAGTTTTGGAACCTAGTTTTCCCACAGTTCGATCGTCAACCCGACGGCGAACTAGCTCCGCTTGCCGCCCCTGGTGTGGACACCGGATTAGGCTTGGAACGTACCGCGGCGTTAGTGCAGGGTGTAGCAAGCAACTACGAAATTGACCTATTTCGGGACCTCGTCCTTGCAATAAGCCGACTTGTTCACACAGGCAACAAAACGGAGGTCATGAACTCGCCTTCGATTCGTGTGATTGCAGATCACATTCGGTCTTGCGCGTTTCTCATCGGAGATGGGGTCCTGCCCTCAAATGAAGGTCGTGGTTATGTTCTGCGACGAGTTATACGTCGTGCATTGAGGCACGGACATAAACTCGGGCTAACAGAAGCTTTCTTTCATCGACTAGTCAGCCCACTGGTCGATTCGATGGGCGACGCATATCCGAATTTTGCAAACTCCCAATCTCGCATTGAGGAAGTATTGCTCAATGAAGAGGAAAAGTTTGCAGGTACTTTGCGTTTTGGCATGTCTATGCTCGAACGGGAAATTGAAAACCTACCACAACCCGTCCTTCAAGGCGATTTGGTTTTCAAACTCTACGACACCTACGGATTTCCCGTGGACCTGACGCAAGATATCGCACGAGAACGTGGATTAGAGATGGATTCTGCGGGATTCGAAGCTTTGATGAACGAACAACGAGATCGTGCACGGAGCTCAGGTCAGTTCGAAAGCAATCAAGGCAATTCGCTTCGATTTGACTCGGAGGTTGAATTTGAGGGTTATCGAAGTCTTGCAGGCACAGCGGTCGTGATGGAACTCTTCAAGGGCGATCCTGACCATGATGAGAATGAACCTGTTGACAGTCTCGAGCTGGGCGACAAAGGATTGTTGGTGCTGGATCGTACAGGTTTCTACGGTGAGGCTGGCGGTCAAGTTGGAGACACGGGATTCATAAAGACGGAATCTTCGTCATTTGTAGTTCACGATACGCAAAGGACAGACAGACAGTTTGTGCATTTTGGTGAGGTTGAGACGGGGCGATTGTGTAAAGGGGACCAAGTATCCACCAACGTCGACTCGGTACGCCGCCAAGACATCGCAAGAAACCATACTGGAACACACTTACTGCACGCTGCATTGAAGAACGTGCTCGGTCCACATGTAAGCCAGCGCGGCTCTCTTGTTGCTCCGGATCGACTGCGTTTCGATTTCTCACACGATCTTCCGTTGGCACAGGAAGAGATTGAGAGAATCGAAGATTCGGTGAATGAGCAAATCGCATTGAACACTCACGTGGAGACTCAAGTCGTTCCGTACGACGAAGCAGTAAGAATGGGTGCTGTAGCACTGTTCGGCGAAAAGTACGGAGAGATCGTTCGTGTTCTAAACGTGGGAAATGGTTTTTCCGTGGAGTTTTGTGGCGGGACCCATGTCGCTTTCACTGGGGAAATCGGTTCATTGCGGATTATTTCCCAATCTGGCATAGCGTCAGGAGTTCGTAGGATTGAAGCTTTAACGGGTCGAGCAGCTCAATCACAGTCGCGTCGCGACGATCGCGTGTTAAGAAATCTCGAAAACCGTCTACGAACGGGTCGCTCAACTCTTGGGGACCGTCTTGAAGCATTGCTGGACGAAAACTTTGCGCTATCCAAAAGTCTGGAGGAATCCAAGAAACAGAAGGCATTGAACATCGGAGAGTCAGTCGCTAAAGAATCGACCACTGTTGCTGGAATTCAAGTGGTGGCGACACGAGTCGATGGCGACGTCAAGTCATTGATGTCTGTGTATGACGACATTCGTTCTCGACTGAAGAATTACGTGATTGTGCTAGCGGTCGTTGTCGATGAAAGGATTCATCTTGTAAGTGGAATTTCGAAGAATCTCGTTCAGAAGATGAAGGCGGGTGAACTCATCGAGCATGTTGGTTCACAGATCGGAGCACGAGGAGGCGGCAAGCCAGAAATGGCTCGAGCCGGCGGTGGAACGAATATTGCGGCACTACCGAAAGCCTTGGAATCCGTTAAGGACTGGGTTCGAGAGCGGCAATCAGTCGAGACGCCGTGAGTCTGGTTGTAGCAAAGTTTGGTGGCACTTCGGTCGCTGATCTGAAACGAGTTCGAATTGTTGCCGGACATGTCGCATCCTGCAGAGACGAAGGTCACGATGTTGTCGTAGTTGTCTCCGCTATGGCCGGAGATACGGATCGACTGATTGAGTTGGGATCCAGCGTCGTCCAGCAACCTGACCCGCGTGAAATGGACGTCTTGCTGGCGTCTGGCGAGCAGGTGTCGGTCGCGTTACTTGCTATGGCGATTCAAGAACGAGGACTTCGAGCACGGTCCTTTTTGGCAAACCAAATTCGAATGCGAACCGAGGGGAGCCACATGAGAGCTAAGATCCAGTCCGTTGAAGTCAAAAGACTTCAAGAGAATATAGCATCGGGTGTCATTCCAGTTATTGCGGGTTTTCAAGGAATTGGTGCAGATGGGGACGTTACTACCATTGGTCGAGGTGGTTCAGACACAACAGCCGTGGCTGTGGCGGCTGCATTGGAGGCGGACGAATGCCGAATTTACACCGATGTGGAAGGTGTGTATACAGCAGATCCTCGAATCGTGGAGCATGCACAAAAGTTGGATCGAGTGGTTTGCGAGGAGATGCTGGAAATGGCAGCTTTGGGAGCAAAAGTGTTGCATACCCGGTGTGTCGAGTATGCCCACCGATACTCGGTATCGCTTCGTGTGCTATCCAGTTTCGTGCCAGGTACCGGAACTCTGATTTGTGAGGAGGGAGAAGAAGACGAAATGGAACGACCTGATGTATCGGCTGTCACACATGACAGAAACGAGGCCAAATTGACTGTCACTAGGGTTCCGGACAAACCCGGATTGGCTTACAAGCTCCTAGGACCCATTGGAGAAGCAGGAATTTCGGTCGACATGATTGTCCAAAACGTAGGAGCTGAATCTCTTACAGACATGACATTCACTGTCAAGCGTGAGGACTATCAACAAAGTCAGGAAATACTTCGTGAAAGCATCGCTGAGTTGTCGGATGAACTCTCTGAAGAGCAAGTTCAGCTAATGAACGTCGTCGGTGACGACTCAATTGCAAAGGTAACTGTCGTCGGTGTAGGAATGAGATCTCACGCTGGCGTTGCAACAACCATGTTCGAAACCTTAGCTCAATACGGCATAAACATCCAAATGATCTCCACATCCGAAATCAAGATATCTGTGATAATTCACGAAGATTTCTGCGAACTGGCAGTTCGCGCACTTCACTCAGCGTTCAAATTGGACGTGGCGCATCCTTTGGCTAACTAGAACTGCTGTGTTATGATTTTTGACGCTTCTTTACAGAGTTGGCAAAGACCGTTGCACGAAGCCGGAGACCAATTGCGACAAGGAGGTTATGGTGCTCATTCTCACTCGACGCGTGAACGAGACATTGATTATCGATGACAAAATCGAAATCACTGTTCTGCAGACTCGTGGAAATCAAGTTCGTATAGGAATTCAAGCACCACGCGAAGTCCTCATACATCGCAAGGAAGTCATACAAGACAAGAGACCTCAAGATGGCGAGAGCGGGACCTCAGAATCCTAGAGCTTTCTTGCCGACACGTAGAATAATCCTAGGCTAAATTCGTACTTGACTTGTTGCGCCTGTGGCCAAACTGGATAAGGCACCAGTCTACGAAACTGGCGATTACAGGTTCGAATCCTGTCAGGCGCGCCAGATAGTAAACAAGAGATCATGAGCGTTGGAGAGGTGGCCGAGCGGCTGAAGGCGCTCCCCTGCTAAGGGAGTATGGGGTGAAACCCATCGAGGGTTCGAATCCCTCCCTCTCCGCCATAAACTGAAATGCGATTCCGGCCCAACGCCGTCCCTCAGTACTAGGGCCATGCTGTAAAGAGTTTGCATAGAAACCAAGCTTGGAGAAGCCTGATTGAGCGAATTCAGCTGGTCGAGTGATCCGTCGTGCCCTTGGCGGGGACAGTTAGAACTTTGTTGTTTAGTCGGTGAGACTGTGGGCGAGTTGCGTACGAGAACGCTTGTGTTCGTCTCCCTTAGCAACTTCTATGAGTGCCTTGGCTACCTGAACGCATGAGCCGCAATACATTCCGACTCCGAGGTTTACAGATACGGAATCCAAGTTTTCGTTGCCATTCTGAACCGATGAGACAATCTCTGACTCAGTTACAGCATTACAAATGCATATGTACATATTGCAATTGTAAATGATAATGAGTAGCAATTGCAATAGCATTAGCATGGCGGTTTTCGGAATTCCCAAAGTTGCCGAACTTGACGTGTCACGCTCGCCCTGCTGCCCGTTCGCTTTTGTGGTTCGGTGTTGTCAGATCGACAGTGAATCGCGCGTCGCACTTTGCGTTCATATTTGAAACACTGAGCCTGTTACACCTCAGATATGCCAGTATCCAGAATATAATCTTGGCGAAATCTAGTTGTTAAGTGGTGAAAATACGTGCAAGCCCAAGATATCAAAGTAATTCATGAACTTAATCGGATATTAAAAAATGAGTTAACTGCGATCAATCAGTACTTTCTGCATTCGAGAATGCTCAAGAATTTTGGTTTGAACCGACTTGCGGGATACGAGCATGAGCAATCCATAGACGAAATGAAGCATGCAGACACTCTTATTGAACGAATCATTTTGTTGGAGGGATTGCCAAACTTGCAAGACTTGGGGAAGCTTCGGGTTGGCGAAGACCCCCTGGAAATGCTAAAGTGTGACCTCGCACTGGAACAAGAAGCGATTCCCGACCTGCGGGAAGCCATTGGATTTTGCGAGTCGGTCAGCGACTACGTATCTAGGGAAATTCTAGAGCGAATCCTGGAGTCCGAGGAGGAACATGTTGATTGGCTGGAAACTCAACTAGATCTGGTGAATCGCATAGGGATTAGCAACTATCTAGAACAACAGATGCACACCTAGTGCGCCCCGTTTGTATGTGAGACGAGTACTAAATCGCTCTGGACCGAGACGTTCCGAGAGGTGTAGTTACATCACGATCAGGTCGGTATTGTGAAACAATCACCGACCGTCACGTGTTTAGAAAGCGTAGCGTTGTGGATTAAGCCTCTGGCTCATCCTCGGCGGAGTCGTCGGCATCTTCGCCTTCTTCTTCCTCTTCTTCCTCTTTGAGTTTGCCGGTGAAGGACATCTCAAATCCCTCGGAAGACATCGTTCCACTCAACTCACCATCTTCGACAGTTCCAGAGTAGGACAGCGTGAAGTCGCCTCGTTGTGTTTCCATTGTGACCGAAAATGAGAACTCGTTTCCATCGACTTTTACATCGGTTCCTTTGTTTTCGCCCCAATCGGAAGCCATGGTTGCGGAGTAGGTGCCTTCGTCGTCTACTGCGAATGTAAGAGTAGATTCACCGCCACGGCCTTGCCCTCCCTCCATTTCCAGTACGTAAGTACCGGCAATTTTTGCGAACGCTGTAGCGGATACAAACAGTGCTACCAACGCCACTAAGAACTTTAGCTTTTGCATTTCGACTCTCCTTTAGTCTCCATTTCTGTGGTTTCAGTAGGATCTCATGCAGAGAAGCGGCATGCTTGGCTACCACGATCCACGGAACCTACAGCCTAGACCGATTGTACACCTTAGAGTTGTGGGAGTGTGCGATTCCTATCAGCAGCCGTCGATTTCGACCGTTAGTGAGTATTAGACGCCTGACGGGAAGAGCAGTTTCAAAAATGATTGGAGCACTCCCCGCTAACGGGATCCTAAATCGAATAAACTCGGGTTGCCGTATCGTGGAACAGGCTCGCTTTGTCTGCTGAACTAAAGTCCCTCGCTAGCCTCTTAAACGAATTCCATAGCACGTTGTAAGAGCAACTGGCTTTGTCGACGGGAAAATTGCTCTCAAACATGCAGCGATCCACTCCAAAGTGCTCGATCATATGCATGTAGTAGGGTCGCGTGGCTTCGACCAATTCAATAGATGTCGGCGGTACTTCGTGTTTGTGAAATCCAAATCCGTTGATCGGCATCACTAGCCCGCCCAGTTTTGCCACGACGTTTGCGCAGGTAGCCAACTCAGCTACAGCCCCTTTCCAATAATCGAAGATCTCGCTCCGCTTGCCAGCATAAGCGTGGATCCCTAGTGGCCCTCCAAAGTGATCGAACACTATGACTTGGTCGGGAAATGATCGCGCCAGCTGAGTCAAGTCTCCGATCTGCGGGTGATAGAGCCAAGCATCAAAGGTTAAATTGCGTTTTCCCAGCTCTTTGAATCCCTCCTGAAACGTATGGTCTAGATAAAGGTGCTGCGTAGGATTCGTATGCGAATTGCGCACTTCCTCACTTGGGTCCCATCCTGCCGCATGGCGGATGCCTCTAAATCGTTCGCTCACTGACATGTGTCTGTCCAAGACATCGCCGACTGCTGCACCAAGTGTCAAATCGGCGAATCCTACGATCCCAGCACAGGCTCTAGATGGACCGTATTGGCCACTCGCGCTCATCGCAGCAATTCCGTTGACAAACTCCGTTTCCCCAATTGGTTGCAGGGACTCCAGCCCGCTGGATCGATACATAGAGCCGCATTCCATAAACACGGTAGAGACAACGTTGTGCCCGCTGGTGGTGTCTTCGAGCAATTCTTCGAGCAAGTAACGGTTTTCGGGATAGTCCCAAAGGTGATGGTGCGGATCGCATATTTCGAGATCTGGCTCTATAGTGTCTTCGGTCACCTGGTTCAGCCATTCATTGCGGTTCATTTGTAGCCCTGCATGTCAACAAAAAGGGTTACACGAACAAGTGTATTCGTGCAACCCGACATTAGAGAATTGATAGGTAGATTTGGATCCCTAGCGGGTGAGGAATTGCTACGGTCCTCGTTGTGGAGGCATGGGCCTACCCTGCCGTTGACCTTGTCGCCCTCCGCCACCTCTCTGCTCTTGAGCACGTTGTTCCATTCGCTCTCGTATTGACTTCTCTTCGGCTTCTACATATTCCTCTTTGGTGAGCTTTCCATCCTCGTTTTCGTCGAATTTGTCAAACTGCTCTTCAAGTTCCTTTTCTCGTTCGCGTTTGGCTTCTTCGTCCATTGCTGGAGTACGTTGCGTCGAACCTGAAGTTCGTGAACTGGATGTACGGGTAGAGGATGTGCTGCTCGTCCCGGTTCTTTGGCGTGTAGTGCTCCCAGTACGTGAGCTGACTCGTTCTTGAGTGTTCATTTTTTTGAACTCTTCTTTGGATAACGAACCATCTTCGTCTTCATCCATTTCGTCAAAGCGTTCCTCCATGCTTTGCTTGATGCGTTCCATCATTTGATTGGACGACATGCTTCTCGCGCCGGTTTGTTGTGCTTGTTGCGAAAAAACAGGAACGGTTAGCGCAAACAGGACTGTGAATACAGATACGGTTGTCAGAATTCTCTTCATATTTCTCCTCCGTTTCGTGAAAGATTGCACGAGATATAGCCTAGGTCAGGAAAGCAATTGCCTCCCAACTGTTGGTGTTTCGAACAGTTTAGTTCAGGTCAACCTGTCTTGGGTTGGACAATTTGGTCTCTGCGAGTTCCGAGATTGAGTCAAGGTACACAACAACTAGACATTTCACTAGAACGTGATTACTGAACGGATCGATTCTCCCGAATGCATTAGGTCGAATGCCTCGTTAATCTCTCCAAGAGGCATCGTGTGAGTGATCAAGTCGTCAATATTGATCTTCCCACTCATATACCAGTCAACGATCTTGGGGACATCGGTACGACCTTTCGCCCCGCCGAAAGCGGTGCCACGCCAGACTCGGCCAGTCACTAGTTGAAATGGTCTGGTACTGATTTCTTGTCCTGCGCCCGCAACGCCAATGATTACGCTTTCTCCCCATCCTTTGTGGCAACATTCCAATGCTTGTCGCATGACTTCGACATTGCCAATACACTCAAAGGAGTAATCGACGCCGCCGTCCGTCATGTCGACGATCTCTGCGACGACATCCGCTGAGTTTTCAGGATTTATGAAGTCGGTCATACCGAACTTTTCTGCCAATGGTTGTTTTGCCACGTTGATATCAATGCCTATGATTCGATCGGCTCCGACAATTCTTGCTCCTTGAATCACGTTGAGCCCAATTCCGCCCAGTCCAAATACCGCGACATTGGATCCGGCCTCAACCTTCGCGGTGTTCATGACTGCGCCCAAGCCCGTTGTCACTCCGCAACCTATGTAGCAAACCTTGTCGAAGGGTGCGTCTTCGCGAATTTTTGCAAGTGCTATTTCGGGTAGGACTGTGAAGTTTGAGAACGTCGAAGTACCCATGTAGTGAAAAAGTGTCTCGCCTCCGGCCGAGAATCGAGAAGTTCCATTGGGCATAACCCCTTGTCCTTGGGTTTCCCTGATCGCCTGACAAAGGTTTGTCTTGCCGGACCGACAGAACTTGCATTGTCGGCACTCTGGAGTGTAGAGTGGTATCACGTGATCGCCCGCACTTACGCTTTGAACGCCGGGACCGACGTCCATAACCACGCCTGCGCCTTCATGACCGAGTATTGATGGAAAGAGACCTTCTGGGTCGCTTCCGGAAAGCGTGTACGCATCGGTATGGCACACGCCGGTAGCATGCACCTCTACTAGAACTTCCCCTTCTTGCGGACCAGCGAGCTCAACACTTGTAATCTCAAGAGGTTCATCGGCGCGGTATGCGACTGCCGCACGGGTTTCCATAACTGATCTCCGAAAGGTAACTTGACAGAGTCTAACTTAAAGCCCGTCTGGAACGATCCGAGTTTTCCTTGAATTTGACGAACAGATCCTTATTGCGCCGCTTGGTGATTGCTCTGCGGACTAGTACTTGGCGAAAAGGCTAGAAGTGGTAGTCCTTGGATTTGAAAGGCCCATTTTTGTTAACTGATATGTAATCCGCTTGTTCGTCGGTGAGACGCGTAATCGTGCCGCCGAATCCTTCAACCATGAGTTGGGCTACTTCCTCATCTTGTTTTCGCGGCATCACCTCAATGCTCACCGGTGGGCGCTGGTTCTCGGGTTGGTCAGCCCACCCTTGTTCGTAGAGATACATCTGAGCAAGAACTTGATTGGCGAACGATCCGTCCATGACGCGAGAAGGATGCCCCATTGCATTGCCCAGATTGACAAGCCTTCCTTCGGACAACAGTATCAAGTAGTCGCCCGGTTTGTCACTTCTGTAAACCTGGTGCACTTGCTCTTTCACCTCGTTCCAACGCCAGTGCTTTCGCATGTAGTGCGTGTCGATTTCGTTGTCGAAGTGTCCAATATTGCACACAATGCAGCCTGGCTTCAGGCGTTGTAGCATTGCGCTATCGCAAACGTTGGTGTTGCCCGTACACGTCACAAGTAAGTCTGTTTCGGCCAACACACGTCCGTTGATATCTTCTACGCGACCGGTGTTCCGCCCTCCTTTGTAGGGTGATACCACCTCGTATCCGTCCATGCACGCTTGCATGGCACAAATTGGATCGATTTCCACAACACGAACGATCATGGACTCCGCACGCAGGCTTGCTGTTGAACCCTTACCAACGTCGCCGTATCCGATCACCAGAGCTTTCTTTCCAGAAAGCAAGACATCCGTGGCACGTTTGATGGCATCGTTGAGGCTGTGTCGACATCCGTAGCGATTGTCGTTCTTGCTCTTTGTGATTGACGCATTGACATCAATCGCGGGAACTCTCAACGATCCATCGTCCAACATTTCCCGTAGACGATGAACGCCGGTTGTGGTCTCTTCGCTGATGCCGTGAATTCGATCCAGCATTCTGGGATAACGCTCGTGGATTAGTTGAGTTAGGTCTCCCCCATCGTCAAGAAGTACATTCGCTTCCCAAGGTTCTCCATTGCACAAGACAGTTTGTTCGATGCACCAATCGTATTCTTCCTCGGTTTCTCCCTTCCACGCGAAGACAGGCACGCCATCTGCAGCTATCGCGGCGGCCGCATGATCCTGAGTTGAAAAAATGTTGCATGACGACCAACGTACATCTGCTCCGAGCGCACGCAAGGTACGAATGAGAACTGCGGTTTGAATCGTCATGTGAATGCAGCCGATAATCTTGGCCCCTTGCAACGGCTGCTTCTCGGCATACTTGCTTCTTAATGCCATGAGAGCGGGCATTTCCGCTTCAGCGAGGTCAATCTCTCGATTACCGAAATCGGCTAACGAAATATCTGCTACACGATAGTCGGGCATAGAAAGCTTCTTAGGACTTGTCGAATTGCGATTTGAATGATATGAAGCGTACCTAAAGCTTGATTCAGCCGTAACAATACGATCTCACAGGTGCATATCGTAGCAAGAGGGGAGTGTGAAGGCAGTTCAAGCATTCTGGTTCCTAAAATGCTGAGGTTGTTAACGCCACGCACGAGATTGGAGTAGAGATCTAAGCATATGCACGCCCGAAGCATAAGTCTCTTTTTCTTCCTAGGCTGCTTACTTGCCGGTTGTGGTGGTGGGGGAGGAGGGCCTCCGGCTCAGACTGAGGAACATCCGGGACAGAATATCTATCGCAAGTATTGTCGCACCTGCCACCAGGGTGGGGTGGCAGGTTCGCCCCTCTTTGGAGACAAAGAAGCTTGGGCGCCGCGGATGGAGAAAGGTAGGGAAACACTCTTGACCAACACAATAGAAGGTATCCCACCAGCAATGCCTAAAAAAGGCGCGTGCACCGGTTGTACAGAAGAAGAACTGGAAGACGCGATCGACTTTATGCTCCAAGCAGTCGAAGATGATCCCGATGAGAGTGAACCTGAATAGTTAGGGTCTGTCCAATCAATTTGGGGTTAAGTTGGCACAGTTTGTGCTACAGTCATAGGTGACGTTTGGTATAGCGTTCTTGATCACATCTGAGGTTCGTATGGAATATAGACCCGGCGATGTTGTGTCGCGTCGTAAAGGCCTTGTTATGCATCGCGGAATCGTGCTTGAAGATGGCCAAGTGTTTCACAACACACCGTTGCAGGGCGAGCACGTCTCTTCGATGAACGAATTCCGAAAGAACAAACGCATGTTCGTGCACGAAATGGATTCTTCGGAACACTTGGAGGCGTTACGCTACAGTCAAGACGGTTCGGATAGAAACTACAACCTGTTTACAAACAACTGCGAACACACTATCTCTCGAGCAACAACTGGAAGAGGTCGAAGCCCCCAGCTCGTTTCATTTCTAATCAGTGGTGGAGTTGCGGCTGCTACGCTCGCGCTTACGCGGTCTCCTGGTTTGGCCATTGCTGGATTTGCACTTACTCGAAAATTAACTTCCGGAAGAGATCCAATCTAACGGGATTCGCTGTCACCGGCTAGTTCTAGAGCCTCAACGCCTCCTGAAATTCCTTAGGTGGTCTGCTGGTAAACGAGTATTTCGAATCTATACACACTCGTGTGCTATGCAACAGCAACCGTCGCCATGATTGTTCCGATGACTCCGGTACACCATAGAGTCCATCTCCGACAATGGAGTGACCTATCCACGCCATATGTACACGAAGCTGATGTGTTCGACCCGACAAAGGTTGAAGTGTTACTGCGGTTCGATTTCGACCCAATTCCAGAGTTCGGATCCGTGTAGTGCTTGGATGGCCGTCACTGGAATCTATAGACCATCCGTCGCGTTGAGTGCGAATCTCCTCTCGTAGTCCAGCAACACGATAACGGCCCTTGCGCCCAGGGTTCAACGGAAGCTCTACGGTCAAAGTTCGACCTTTTGCAACGTGGCCGGAAATCACGGCAATGTAAAACTTTCGTATGTGTCTCCTAGCAAACTGTCGGGATGCAAACGCTTGAAATTCCTTTGTGAGGGCAACTACCATCACGCCACTGGTCCCCTTGTCCAAACGGTGCACGAGCTTTGCTTCGCGGAATTCCTCGCGAATTGTGTCGAAGACATTGGGTGACCCATCTCGGTCTCGTAACACACTCATGCCGCTGGGCTTTTCGATGACCAGACAATTCTCGTCTTGAAAGAGGATTTCAAACACTTGTAGCCCAATGTTGAACACATTCGAGCATGGCTGATCGAATACGGAGTAGTCGCGGCAGATCAACGTTCGTGCTGAATCGATCATCTGGGTGGTGGAACAATTTATTGGAACCTAGGATCGAGACATATTCCCCTCCGCCATCGAAAATGTTTCGCGCTTCTCCGCCCGGTCTAAAGCCTGGTTTGGTCTCACTGCTCACAGATACGTTGTGCTTCTGCAATCTGGAACGCATAGTGCTCAAGTGGTTCTCCGAAGATGACTGAAGACGCACGTTGGAATCAGTCGCACCAAAATTGGCTCCAAAGTGAACCCACAGGTGGGCGCACTTTGTTAGTTGGGGATTGGTGTCCAAGAATCTAGATAGACCAACGTGACCAAGTTCATGACCAGTGTTGGCTGTAAAAATGACGTCTCGGGTTGGCGGATGCTGGACAAAATGGCGAAGGCACTCGAGCCAGCAGACAATCCCGCCAATTCTCTCAGCCGTACTGGTGTACCAAGAGCTCTTGGGTGTCATGATTACTACGGGAGCAAGGTCGGACCTAATGCCTCGAATTGTTACTTCGACATTTGAAGCATCTGTGTCTTGATCGTCTAGGACAATTGAAAGTGACGCATGTCGGTTTGAATCTGCGGCACCGAGAAGCTCCTGCTTAGACTCCGAAGGTACTTGCAGGACGGGAGGACCGTATGGCTGTCCGTACCTGTCGGCATTGAGTAGAGCTAGTCCGGGTATGGGCAAATTCGAGACGACTACGACACCCTTCAACTCTTGACTTCGTCGTGCACTCTCGAGCGAAGTGTCCGAATTTGACTCGTCCAAGACAAGAATGGAATCCTTGTCGGGGGTGGTGCTCAGTACGCCAGAGCTGTCTCCGCCCAAGGTGGTTCCTCCGTCAAACATGGGAAACCCCTCGTAGTTCATGTGAGCTATCTGCAGGTAAGCTGTACGAACGTCCTTTCGGATGAATGGAAATTCGTACAGTTCCGCTTTTGCTCCCAAGCTTGAAACTACTCTAAGCAACCACTCAGATGTTTGTCTGTCGCCCGCGGTACCGGTGCGGTGTTGATCTGACGCATCCCATGAAGCAATCCAAGGTTGGCAATGATCGTCGAGGGGCATCTAGTGTCTTTCAATGACATCGAACTAGCCAATTATCAATCTTAACGCTACCTTGGTTGCGCAGTTGAATGACGTAGTTTGTGTCGACAGCAATTCTGTCGAAGCCCTGGTTGCGTGAAACCCACGACATGCCCAAGTACATGTTCGTATACCCGGGGCGATTCGCCAGCATGGCCACTCTGAGGTTTGTGCCGGTCGTTTTCGAGCAACTGACACAAGACAGATTTGGCTCGCTTAACCGGAGTCGCGATCCCTCAAAGGGGCTCCTTACGTTCCTCAATTAACTCCAACAGGCGATGGAACCGAGCCCAAGTTTCAAGTGTACCGTTCTGTAGTGCGTCAGTGACACACTAGAGAATGGCAAACAAAAGGCGCGTCTCGTATAAGCCCGGGACGCGGAGTGTCGTAATGAGATTAGGCGATATCGAACCTATCCAGATTCATTACTTTGTTCCATGCGTCGACAAAATCTTGTACAAACTGTTTCTCCGAATCGGAACAGCCGTAGTATTCGGCCAGAGCACGGAGTTGCGAGTTCGAACCGAAGATGAGGTCGACTCTTGTCCCCGTCCACTTGACTTCTCCCGTGGAGCGATCACGACCCTCAAACAACTCACATGCGTCGGAGGTCGGAACCCAATCCGTGCTCATATCGAGCAAGTTCACGAAAAAGTCATTGGAGAGAACACCCGGACGCTTCGTGAAGACCCCATGCTGGGAACCACCGAAATTGACGTTCAATACCCTCAGTCCGCCAATTAGCACCGTTAACTCAGGTGCAGAGACAGTCAGCAGTTGGGCACGATCGATTAGCAATTGCTCTTGAGAAGCGATGTGTCCTTCTTGAATGTAATTTCGGAAACCATCTGCACGCGGTTCAAGAATTGCAAATGAATCAGAGTCGGTTTGTTCAGCAGAGGCATCCGTACGACCAGGCGTAAACGGTACGGAAACGTCATGACCTGCGTCCTTGGCAGCCTGCTCAACTCCCGCACATCCCGCCAATACGATAAGGTCCGCAAGTGAAATGGACTTACCGTCAGACATCGAGTCATTGAATTCCTGTTGTATTCCTTCAAGCGTGCCTAGAACGGCTGCCAGTTGAGAAGGATCGTTTACTTCCCAACCCTTTTGAGGGTCGAGGCGGACACGTGCGCCGTTTGCCCCACCGCGTTTATCCGATCCACGGAATGTAGACGCCGATGCCCACGCAGTTGCAACGAGCTTAGTCGATGAGAGTCCCGAGCTTAGGATCTGAGCCTTTAACGAAGCAACGTCTTGCTCATCAACCAATTCATGATTGACTGCAGGAACCGGGTCTTGCCAAATCAATTCTTCAGCGGGTACTTCCGGACCGAGGTACCGAACTCGAGGACCCATGTCACGATGGGTTAGCTTGAACCAAGCGCGTGCAAACGCATCCGCAAACTCTTCCGGATTTTCATGGAAACGTCTAGAGATCGGTTCGTAAATCGAATCCGTTCTCATAGCCATGTCGGCGGTGGTCATGATCGGAGCGTGCCGCACTTCAGGATCGTGCGCATCCGGTACGGCATCAGCCGCTGCACCATTCTGTGGTATCCACTGATGTGCACCCGCTGGGCTCTTGGTCAATTCCCATTCGTAGCCGAACAGATTGTCGAAATATCCGTTGTCCCATGACGTCGGATTATTGGTCCACGCACCTTCCAGCCCACTCGTTATGGCATCGCCAGCTACTCCTGATCCATTGCTGTTCTTCCATCCGAGGCCTTGCTGTTCGACGGGAGCACCTTCGGGTTCCGAAGCTACATGCGATTCAAGAGCTGCCCCGTGACACTTTCCAAACGTATGACCACCAGCCGTGAGCGCTACAGTCTCCTCGTCATTCATCGCCATGCGGGCGAACGTTTCACGTATATCGACCCCGGAAGCAACCGGATCTGGATTCCCGTTAGGACCTTGGGGATTGACGTATATCAGTCCCATCTGAACCGCGCCCAGCGGTCTTTCTAAATCGCGCACGCCTGTATAGCGTTTGTCGCCAAGCCACTCGGTCTCTGAACCCCAGTAAATATCTTCCTCGGACTGCCATACATCTTCACGTCCACCTCCGAATCCAAACGTCTTGAATCCCATGGACTCCAACGCGCAGTTGCCAGTCAAAATAAGCAGATCGCCCCATGAAATCTGTTTGCCGTACTTTTGCTTAATGGGCCACAGCAATCGCACTGCTTTGTCGAGGTTTCCGTTGTCCGGCCAACTGTTGATCGGAGGAAAGCGCAAGTTTCCTGTACCTGCTCCTCCACGTCCATCACCGATGCGATAGGTTCCCGCTGCATGCCACGCCATCCGAATGAACAGTGGTCCATAATGACCGTAGTCTGCTGGCCACCAATCTTGCGATGTGGTCATGAGCTCGAAAAGATCGTCCTTCAACGCTTGATAGTCAAGCTTTGCGAATTCCTCTGCGTAATCAAACCCAATTGTGGGTTTGGATTCGGACGAATGTTGGTGCAACACGTTGACATTGAGCTGGTTTGGCCACCAGTCTCGATTTGTCGTACCGTCGCTCGCAGCTTTCTTACCTAAGCCATGTGCAACCGGGCACTTGCCTTCTTCACTCATAAGATAAATCTCCTACTTTTGCGCTTGAACTTTCTAATATCAACCGGGCAAAGGATCGCTCAAAACCGTCGTTTCCATCACGACTAATCAGTCCGCAAGAAAAGCGATGCTTCGTCTTTACGATTGAAACGCGGCGCATCGCTTGTTGGTGTCCTCTTAGCCGTTCGGACCTCTTTGTGCCCCAATATGCCTACCATTTTAAGGGAGTGACGCGCAACAATATGTACGCTGGCTGTAACCATTTCGCGGTAACGTGTTTTGGATGGGCTCCCTGAGATGACTTCATCTCAAACTCCGAGGAGTGCTCATATATTGAGCAAAATCAGAGCGTCGCTATTCTGGTGCGTGTGTTGGTTCCGAATGAGACAGCTGCGTTTCAACTTGTCTCCTAAACGACGCTGTTGACGCTTTAGGTGAGCTCTTGTAGTTTGTCCGCCAAGCGCTCTTGACCATAGAATCGCGCCCAACTTGCAGGAGTACCCCTATAGAGATCATCTCTAGCACAGGGATCAGCTCCCGATGCTCTCAGTCGTTCGATAATTTCTAGCGACCCATCGGCGGCTGCGAGATGAAACGCCGTTACGCCCTTCGCATGACCTCCGAGCCATCCAGTTCCGTTGGGGTCAGCTCCCTGTTCAAGTAGCCAGTCGACCATTTCGACTCGATTGCGGAACGTTGCTCTGAGCAAAGGAGTGGTTTCGTAGACTCTTCCATCGATCCTCGCTCCTCTCGCCACCAAAGCTTCAGCAGCCGCTAGGTGCCCATTGGTCGCTGCCAGAATCAACGCCTCGTCCAAAGCCTCCTGGTCGGTATCGCCTGTTGCCCAGGGAAACCAGCCGTAGTTCGGGCGGTAATACGCACGGTGGGCTTTGGCGGACGGCTTCAGCGCACCATTGGAATCGAAGAAAGCGCTTATCGCTTCGATATCGTTTAGACCCGCGGCGACACGTAGGTTATTAGGCGAGCGATTTTGTTCACCGATGACACCAGCGACGTCAGGCCAACCCCATATGATCGCGTGCACAAGAGCAGTGCCTCCAGGCAACATGGTTTCGATAGTTGGATCTGCACCACGCTCTATCAAAAGTCTCGCCATCGTGGCCGAACCAACGCTATGTAGAGCAGACTTTTGGGTTGATGCAACCGCGTTGACCAAATTTGGCTCAGCATCCAAGTGACTAGCTACCGCATCTAGATCACCACCTTCCACCTTGTGGAAGAAGTCGATCGAGCGCTCGTAAGATTTCCCTGACTGCAGTTCGCGCAGTTTCAGTTCCATGGATTGCCAATTGTCGAACCCATGCTCGATTGCACTGACTTCTAGCGCGTCGATGAGCGTCACGTTATCAAGCTTCGCGTTCTTGAAACGAGGAACTCGGACGAACCTTCCACGGGCTTCCGCAAGACCCTCTGTCGCGTCCTTTGCAAGCATGGCCAGATACGGAGTATGAAATCCGATCTCGTCGCTGTAGAGACGTAGTAATGTCGTCATCTTTCCAATTCCTCGCGATCGCAATCATACTTGGCAAGGACAATCGTTAGAAACATCGATCTCCACTCTTTAGGTCGATCGATAGAATGCACAGCAGGATGGCCCCGAAACGTCGCCGACGTTTTTGTGATCAATGAGAGTCTCCAAGGCAGAACAGATGTCTTGAAGTACTCCACTTCGTGGTCGAGACGGCATTGACCTGCCATTCTCCAACTTCTGTATATCGGCCTAAGGACTCCATAAGCGCCGCTATCTAGATTCTCACTTCTAAGCAAGTTCAATGAAGCGTACGGTGTTTATCTACCTTCGCGAGGCGAAGTTCCTGTCGGTTCTCGCCGCACCGCTGATGGTGGCTCAGGTCTCCCAAATGGGAATGTCCGTAATAGACGTGGTCATGGCGGGTCGATACGGAGCCGTAGACCTGGCCGGAGTGGGTCTGGGCGCTAGCGTTTATTGGCCAACCATGCTGCTGCTTACAGGTACTCTACTTGCGGTTACTCCGACAATCGCTCAGCTCTATGGAGCTGGACGAGTATCGGAAACTGGCGCGGTAGCCAGACAAGCCATGATGTTGGGTCTGGTACTGGGGACGATTGTGTTTTGGGTCCTACAAAACATGGAGCCCGTATATCGGTTCTTGGAAGTCGATCCTGAGGCCATACCGATTTCGGTCGGGTTTCTCCGAGCACAAAGCTACGGTATCTATGGGATGCTGGGTTACCTCGTCTTGAGGAATCTCACAGAAGGACTTGGGTTGACTGTACCCACGATGGTGATTGTGCTTTGCGCGTTCGCCTTCAAGATTCCCCTAACTTACTTCTTTGTTTTTGGTGTCGGAGATTTTGAAGGTCTTGGCGGAGTCGGTTGCGGTTGGTCCACTGCGGTCACTATGTGGATGCAACTGCTCGGCGCAATTGTGGCCGTCAAAGTGACGAGAGCTTCTAGGTCGGGTGTCTTTCGCGGAATTGAATGGCCCAATTTCACAGTCTTGAGCCGATTGGTTCGACTTGGGCTGCCTATGGGCGGAACTATCTTCATCGAGGTTTCGTTCTTCTCGTGTATCACGCTGTTCATCGGTCGCCTAGGCGTTGAAGCAATCGCTGCTCACCAAATTGCGATGAGTGTCGGAAGCATCGGTTTCATGATTCCACTAGCCCTAAGTCTCGCAACAACCATTCGTGTTGGAGCTTCCGTAGGAGCTTCGAATTTTCGCGTCGCCCGGCGTACGGTCGCAGTTTCCATTGGAATATCTCTTCTCGTTGGCGTTTGCATTGCTATTGTGTTGCTTGTGGGTCGTGATTCCATCGTTTCTCTTTACAGCGAAGATCTGGGTGTACTCGAGCTGGCATCCTTCTTGTTGTTAATGTGCGCTGTCTTTCAGCTATTCGATGCAAGCCAGGTAACTGCCATCGGTTCGTTACGGGGATTTAAGGATGCAATGGTGCCTTTGTGTCTAGTGACGCTTTCGTATTGGCTTATTGGCATGCCCCTGGGCGCATTTCTTGCATATGGAGCTTTCACCTTCGTTGGCGTGGGAGTGGTCGGATTTTGGTGGGGTCTTGTTGTCGGTCTTGCTTGCGCTTCCATACTGCTGATTTTTCGAGTTCGTTGGATTACCAAACATGCTCCCCTTAGGCAGCAGGTATGAGACATGCTGTATGAAACTCTGTTCAGACTACTGTACTTATGTATAATATTTAGCTGCGCTTCGTTGCAATAATAGCGAGCGTCGCCAGATCAAACCCCACCTCCCGAAATTGAAAGAAGCTATGTGTTAGTGTGTGGTTATACTAGGCGGAGACTTAGCCTTCGGCGCATAAGAAGCGTATACAATCTTGTTGTTCATTCAGGAACTTGCAGAGAAAACGTTGTTTCCTAGACGTTACAGGTTTGACCTCTTGGCGCACCTTGCGGAATGCGACGCGAACTACATGCGCCTGTGCAGACTTATGCAGGATCTTAATTCTGGAGAGTTTCGAGAAGTGTCAGTACTCGTTAGCTCTGTAAGCGAATCAATTCGGTTCGTTATTTCAGAAAGTTCCCGCTACACCACGACGATCACAATTGCCCAACGAATGCCAGCAGGAATACGAGACTTGATGCTTGTCGTAAGGGCATATCACGACGTGCAGTGCGCAGAGGTAATAAGCTTTCAGGGACAGCGGCAGTTCGCTGAGAAATTGGTGTATCCCAAGGACAAAATGCGTGCTCCAGACGAGAAGGCGCAAGTCAATCGCCTCTTGGGAGAACTCTTGACTCTTTGTCTCAAGAAGGGTCGCACCTCGCGATCCAAGCAAGACAAGAAAGAATTGCCGTTCATCAACTGAACGGTCTACAACCACGAGCCATGGATTCGGCATCAAACTCAAAAGGACATCATGAGTAGTTTGCTCCTGCTGCAAGTTACTGATACGCATTTGTTTGCAGACGCTTCGGTAGTCAAGAACGACATTTACCCTACTAGTTCATTAGAGTCGGTGTTAGAAATGGCGTTGAAAGACCGAACTCCGGATCTTGTCCTAGCTACAGGAGATTTGGCGCAGGAACCGATTCCGGAAACCTACTCAATATTTGTTGAACTTGTGCGAGAGCACTATGGCGGGCCAATCTTGGCGGTTCCTGGCAACCACGATATTGGCGAGGCTATGAGAAAGGTGTTCCCGACAAAGTGTATTGCAATGGATCCATGGAGTATTGTCACTTTGGATACACATGTGGATCATGAGGTTGCCGGAATTGTCAGTTCCAAAGACCTCGAAGCACTCTCAGCGCAGCTTCAAGAGGATCACGACCACTTGTTGGTTGTGGGACATCACCCTCTAACCGACATCGGGTGCACGTGGCTCGATGCTCATCGCGTGCAAAACGGAGAAGCTGTCGTCGGGTTACTCGAAAGCTGTCCTGCTTCGAGGGCATACGTGTGCGGACACATTCACCAGGAATACGACCGAACTCACAATGGAATTCGGTATTTGGCAACTCCGTCTACATGCTGGCAATTCGCTCCGGACTCCGATTCTTTCGGATTCGACGACTCTCCGCCAGGTTGGAGATGGCTCGAGTTGCAAGACGACGGAACTATTCACACGGAAGTGTGCAGGCTCGATTGAGCTTGGATCTTGAGGACGAGAGATTGAAGAAGAAATACACAACTGAATCTATAGTCGTGCTGGAGGGACTGGATCCCGTTCGGCGACGTCCTGGGATGTACACCGACTTAACGCGGCCAAATCACTTGATTCAAGAGGTCGTGGATAACAGCGTTGACGAAGTGTTGGAGGGTTTCGGCTCACAGATAGATGTCGAATTGCGGTCCGACGGGACGATATCTGTTGCTGATCGGGGACGAGGAATGCCCGTGGACATTCATCCCGTTCACCAGATTAGTGGTGTTGAACTCATCATGACCACCCTGCACGCTGGTGCAAAGTTTGACAACGACTCGTATCGATTCGCCGGAGGATTGCACGGGGTCGGCGTATCGGTTGTAAACGCGCTCTCGCTATGGCTTGAGGTGGAAGTACGTCAAAACGGCAATGTCTATTTCCAACGATTTGAGAACGGCACGAGTTGCGGTCCTCTGGCGATTACATCTTCGGTTGGTAAGAAGACGTCCGGCACAACAATCACATTTCTCCCCGACGCAAGTTTCTTCGATTCGGGTCAAGTATCCGTAGCTCGACTGCGTCATGTACTTCGCGCCAAAGCCATTCTTTGTAGTGGCTTGAAAATGAATCTGGTCATGACTGATGGTGATGGAAAGAAGCAGGAAGAGAGCTGGATCTACGAGAATGGATTAGCTGGTTATCTCTCCGAAAACATCACGGGTGAACGTACACCCTTCGATCCATTCAGACACCAAGCTTCGGGCGAGCACGAATCAGTTGAATGGGCGGCAACGTGGACGAGAGAAACCGACGAGCAAAGGATTGAGAGTTATGTCAACCTCATTCCGACTCCGCAAGGAGGAACGCACATCAATGGGCTTCGAGCTGGACTCACAGACGCCATGCGAGAATTCTGCGACTTTAGAAAGTTGCTTCCACGCGGGGTCAAGCTCACTGCGGACGATGTGCTGGAAAAGTGTTCATTCATTTTGTCGGCCAAACTGGAGGACCCTCAGTTCAGCGGGCAAACCAAGGAAAGACTCTCTTCTCGTGAGGCAACTCCATTTATAGGGGGAGTTGCGAAGGCAGCGTTCAGTTTGTGGCTCAACGAGCATCCTCACGAAGGCGAAGTCATCGCGGAACTTGCAATTGATTCCGCTCAAAGGCGTTTGCAGGCTAGCAAGAAAATTAAGCGGAAAACATTGGTATCTGGACCGGCTCTACCGGGGAAACTAGCTGACTGTACTTCGCAGGAAGCGGAACGATCAGAACTCTTTCTGGTGGAAGGAGATTCCGCGGGAGGCTCCGCAAAGCAAGCAAGAGATCGTGACTTTCAGGCCGTACTACCGCTCAGAGGAAAGATCCTTAATACTTGGGAAGTTGATACGGGATCCGTTTTGGCATCGCAGACTGTCATGGACATTGCACATGCGATTGCCGTTGAGCCAGGAAGTCCAGACCTTAGCAAATTGCGCTACCACAAGATATGCATCTTGGCGGATGCAGACTCGGATGGCGCACACATTGCGACGCTCCTGTGTGCACTATTTCTTCGACATTTTCCTTATCTAGTCGATGCGGGGTTCGTGTATGTGGCCATGCCTCCGCTATATCGAATAGATGTTGGCAAGAAGGTCTTCTACGCTATCGATGACGCAGAGAGGCAGGGCGTATTAGATCGTTTGGTTGCGGAAAACTCGAGGGCAACGCCTATGGTCCAGAGATTCAAGGGCCTCGGTGAGATGGATCCGTTGCAGTTGCGTGAAACGACGATGGCTCCTGCGACAAGAAAGCTCGTCCGCCTCTTCATTCGCGGAGAGGACGAGACACACAAGGTCATGGACATGATGCTTGCAAAGAAGCGCGCTGCAGATCGAAGACAGTGGTTAGAAGTCAAAGGTGATCAAGCAGAAATCCTCAAAAACGTATCGGGTGCGGAATCTGAGAACTCAAAGCTGTCGGCTAATCTGGTAAACGGAACGTAGAGTGGGACTAGATCTGTTCGACGAAGAGGCTATTGCTCTCGACGAATATACCGAGAGGGCGTACCTCGACTACTCAATGTACGTCATAAATGATCGGGCTTTACCGTTCGTTGGCGACGGACTCAAACCAGTTCAACGCCGAATCATCTATGCGATGCAGCAATTGGGCATCACGCATCAAGCAAAACACGCAAAGTCCGCTCGAACAGTTGGAGATGTGATCGGCAAGTTCCATCCACATGGAGAAGCTGCATCCTACGAGTCCATGGTTCTAATGGCTCAGCCGTTTTCTTTCCGGTATCCCTTGGTTGATGGTCAGGGAAACTGGGGAGCCCCCGACGAACCGAAGTCTTTCGCGGCACAACGCTACACCGAAGCGAGACTAACTCGAGAAGCCTCGTTGCTCTACGCAGAGCTTGGTCAAGGTACCGTCGACTTCGTGCCAAATTTTGATGCGACATTGACGGAACCCGTATTCCTGCCTGCCAAAGTGCCCTTCCTACTACTAAATGGGAGTACAGGTATCGCGGTGGGTATGGCCACGGATGTACTACCACACAACCTCGGCGAAATTGCTCAAGCATGCATCCAGTTGCTGCGTGCGCCACGCACAGCAATCGAAGACTTGATGACTATTGTTTTGGGACCCGACTTTCCAACAGGCGGAGAGATCACTTCGTCAAGAGAGGAGATTCTTAGCGCATACAAGACTGGACGCGGAGTCATTAGGTGCAGAGCACGCTTTGAGCGAGAGAACGGCGAAATTGTCGTCTCCGAACTACCTTTTCAGAGTTCACCGTCACGAGTCTTAGAACAAATCGCGCAACAGATGACCGCAAAGAAACTCCCGATGTTGGTGGACTTGCGTGACGAATCAGATCACGAAAATCCCATCAGGCTAATCTTGGTTCCGCGCTCATCGCGAGTGGACGTCGATCGTCTGATGAGTCATTTGTTCGCCACGACCGACCTTGAGAAGAGCTACCGAATCAATTTCAACGTGATTGGGTTAGATCGCCGTCCCAAGGTCATGTCTCTAGCAGAGTTGCTGAATCAATGGTTGCGATTTCGAAAACTAACGGTCCGACGCCGGACGGAGCATCGAATCGAACAGATAGTCCGCCGACTGGAAATAATCGAAGGACTGCTCGTTGCACACCTGAATATCGATGAAGTTATCAAGATAGTTCGCGAGGAAGAAGATCCAAAATCAAAACTTATGAGTCGCTTTGGACTGACTGATCTGCAAGCAACCTCCATCTTGGATCTTCGTGTGCGTCAGCTAACTCGACTCGAACACGAGAAACTTGAGACAGAACGAGTTACGTTGCTCGAAGAGCGGGACGAACTAACCAAGATCCTCAATTCAAACCAACGAATGAGTACGTTGATCAGGAAAGAGCTTGAATCGATCGTTGATGAGTACGGGGATCCGCGACGCACGGTAATCATGGAACAGGCAATCGAAGCTTCAGCCTTCAGTGCAAATGAACTGGTGCCTAACGAACCCGTTACGATTGTTCTCTCGCAAAAGGGTTGGATAAGGTCAGCTAAAGGACATGAGATCGACCCGTTCTCACTGAGCTATCGAGAGGGCGACGGATTTCTCTGCAAGGTTAGGGCTAGGACCAATGACCAGTGCGTCTTGTTCGACTCCACCGGACGTATGTACTCATTACCGGTACTAAGTTTGCCTTCCGCTCGCGGACAAGGGGAACCTTTGACGAGCATACTTGCTCCGCCTCCCAACTCCAGGTTTGTTGGAATTGCATGTACGGGCGACGCCAAGCTGATTGTTGCCAGCAATATGGGAAAGGGATTCACGATGTCATTGCCGAAGAACCCCGTGAAAGTGAAGGCTGGGAAGGCAGTAGTCGTGCTGCAGGATGGGAGTGAACTTCTGCCACCTTCGTCCGTTCCGGAGGATGGTTGCGTAGTTTTGGTTTCCAACAAGGGTCGAATTCTGGTTGTCGACAGCGAATCTGTTCCGTTTCGCTCCCGTGGAATGGGAGTTGGCTTGATTGGGCTCACTGCTCGCGCACAGTCAGAGCCAGACAAACTAGCTCATGTGGTAGGTATTGGCCCGAATGACTCAGTGGAAATTACGTCTGGAAGGAGAACAATGACGTTGACTCCCAAGAAACTCCAAGAGTATGTAGGTCGTCGTGCTAACCGTGGCCGATTACTTCCTAGGGGTTATACGAACGTATCCAGCATTCGCGTTGCGTAATTTGAAGAGCAAATTGATTCTTGATGGGAGGTCCTACACTCCACGTGTCGCTTAATACCTTAAGTGACATTGCTTGGCGTATGGCATCCGATCAGCTACAACTGCACTGACAAGCCTTCTATAGATTCAACTTCGATCTACGTTACTGCGGCTTGCGTGCGAGGAAGCAGTACAGAGGAGTAAACAGACCACTTTCCCCACCAGCCACATATGCTTCTGCTGTCTCATCTAGAAATCGGACAACTTCAGCTGAACCCCTCGGAAACTGCTTGAATACTTCAGCAAGTTTTAATCCTGCAAAGATTGCCTTTCGACCTAACGGAACTCTACGCAAGAAGCTACCCAGCGTTCCTTGACGATTCTGCATGGGCTGATACCACGGTGTGGATGGCTCTTCCTGTTGGTCACGATCCATACCCTCGATAACTTCGAATCCAGCAGACTCGAGAGCTTGATTGACTTCCCCAAAGCTAACGATGTCCTTGAGAGCAATGCCCTTCATGAGGGCACGCTTGATCGCGATGTGTTGGGTGTCCTTGGGATCGAAGATATCGGTCATGCACATCTCCTGTCCCCAGAAGAGAGCCCCTGGTTTGAGGACACGAAATATCTCTTTGTAGGCTTGAAGTCTATCGGGTGCGTGGCATGTTGACTCGATAGCATAGCCTCGGTCGAAAGTACTGTCGTTGATGTGGCTCATGTCCATGAAACTGCACTGCTGGAAGTCCACTTTGTCGTCGAGCCCTGCCTCTGCAATTAGCCTCTTGGCTCTCTCCAGTTGAAGTTCGTTTATGTTGATGCCAACCATCCGAACTCCGCTTTCCCGTACAACACGACGCATGGGACCACCGATCCCGCACCCAATGTCTGCGACAAACATGTCCTCTTGCAGTTCCAATTTGGAAATCATCAAACGCTGGTGCCGGATCTTGGATTCTTCCAAGCTTTCGTGTGGCGTTAGTGGGGCGAAGTGCAATGATTCTCCCCACCCTAACACCATGAGTCCAGTGCTTACGTCGTAATAGCGATCTACTGTTTGGGCATGGTCATGCGTATCCGTGTCGCTGGACTGGGATGTCGACTTGCTACTCGAATCCTCAAAGTCTCTCATGCGACGGTGGACTTCTCCCTCCCGAAACGCCTCCTTTAGTTCTGTTAAGAATTTACCCACTCTTCTACCTCTATCCAGCCTCTTTTCTTTGATCGCAGGGAGTTCAGGTTAGTCGATGGCCTCCACGTTTTGTCGTGTAGCACTATCGACCAGAATTAAATGAAATTACCAAGTTGCTAGTGCTTTTGCCAGCGTAATTCGATCCCGTAGTATCAATGTACTAGCAGTCTGGACGTTCAATAGCACACTATGGTACTTAGCAGAATCAAAAGTTTGGGGATCGTTGACAGATTCACACTTCGTCGTCGCTCTTCAATCGGATTCCTTGTTACTGCACTCTCAATGTCTGTCACTGACGTGCCCCTCTCTCGTCTGGCGGGAACCTCCGATGTTTAGCAGATTCTCTCTTCATGTTTGAGGAAATTGGATTGTGACGGCTCAGGCTGTCTTGCTAAACCACAACGCGATTGGTTAGCCAGCCTAAAAGAGTCTTACTTGGACGGTTGTTCGGACGCTGCGATGGAGGATTCACTCCATCGATATGCTCTAGGGTCGAAGTCTCTACATTGTTTCCAGAATTCGACAAGCGTTCCGGGCCAGCATTGCGTCACGCGACCGTTTGCGTTCTTGTACCAGGCATTGACGCTTGAAGCCCCCCACGCCATTTCAAGATTTTCTCGATCGATTCGTTCGTTGTACGAATCGTGAAATTCAGGATCGCAATCCATCGAAGCGTAGTTGTTATCGAGAAGGTGCCGAATGCTCTGCATGATGTAGAGCATTTCGCATTCAGAAAAGAAAATGATGCTGCTATTGACCACAATGTTGGTGTTCGGCCCGTACAGTGTGTACATGTTCGGATAGTTAGGCATTGTTATGCCGAGATAGGCTCGGGGATCATCGCCCCAACGTTCGCGCAGCTCTTTGCCGTCTACACCATAGATTTTCATCGGATAGAGAATTTGGTTTGCTTGAAATCCCGTTCCGTAGAGAATGACATCGTAGTCGGCCGTTGATCCGTCCGCACGTTGAATTCCCGATTCTGTAATTGACTCAATCTTTGTTTCGATGACTCTAACATTGGATTTCTTAAGCGCACGATACCAATCGCCATCGTCGATAAGCATGCGTTTGGCGGCCGGCGGGTAACTAGGAGTGAGTTTGTCGATCAAGTCGGGTCGCTCTTTTAGTTGCGTCTCAATTCCGTGAGTCAGCATTTGACGCAACCTGTCGTTAGCTTCACTGATCGAGTTTTGGCTTCGATCCCAGGTAGGGTCGCATCGAGCCATCGACAGCAGTCCTTCGCCCGATGTCCAAAACATGGAAAACCGAAACCAAGTTGCATAGAAAGGGATGTTGTTAAGCAACCAGTGCTGTTGATCACTGATGTATGCCTGATATAGGGGGTTGATGGCCACCCAGGGCGGAGTTCTTAGGTAGACATCGACAGACTTGGATTGCTTGACAACATGTGGCGTAAATTGGAATGCCGAAGCGCCCGTTCCAATAATGGCCACTCGTTTGCCTGTCAGATCTACAGATCGGTCCCACCGAGCTGAGTGAAAGCTGGGTCCAAGAAATTGCTCTTGTCCCGCTATGTCCGGCATTTTCGGACGATTCAACTGTCCTACAGCAACGATGACAGCATTTGCCGTCACTTGATCCGCCCCTGTTTCTGAATCGAGATTCAATGTCCATCGAGCCGTATCATTGCAATAGTGCATTTCCGTGACTTCGGTCTTGAATCGTATTTGTGCTCTTAGGTCGTGCTCTTCAGTCACGTTCCGAAAATAATCCAGAAGAACTGACTGATCCGAAAAGTGTTGGGGCCAATCTTTAGGGGCGAAGGAGTAGGAGTAGACGTGGTTCGGACTGTCGACTCGACAACCCGGATAGCGGTTTTCAAACCATGTTCCACCGACATCCGCATTCTTCTCTAGCACGACGAATGGAACACCCGCTTGTTTTAGGCGAATTGCGGCGAGGATCCCCGACATACCAGCTCCAACAATGGCAACCTTGAACCGATCACGAGTAATTTGAGGAATCGATGAAAAACCTTCAACCTCGTACGCTCCCCTTCCGTTGATTGCAAGTTCGGCGAGTGCGAATTCTGAGTAATCGTCTGACAGCTCTTGCCCAGCAACGAAGTTTGTCATTTCGGGAATGAGTTTCGAATCGAAGGGTGGACCAGTGACCTCTCCATCTCGATACTTAGCGATCACATCGAAAGCAGCGTCGACTATCTTCGACTTGGCCTCTTCGGAAATTGATTGATTGGGATTGCCCATAGGCACGACATGCGGTCGAATTTCCCCGCGTAGCAGGTCGATGTCCCCAGTCAAGTGAACCAGAACGCACATGAGCGCTGGCACGTGGGCGTGTTCGAGACAAGCGCGAATTTGCTCATTGCTTGCAGATCGAAGAATTTGGTTTGGTTTCATCGACTCTTCGCGGTGGCTCTAACCCTTGTCACGTGCTCCAAAGTTTACTTAAAGAACAATGAAGTTCGTTCCTGACATAGATTCGAATGGCTACAAGTTCGAACGGAAAAGCGCGTTCTATAATCCAAAGCAGGATTTTCTAGGAAGCTGCGAGAGAATTCACCCAGCAGTTACGCCTCTAAAGGGAGCACTGGGCCAAACGTCCATGCTGGGAATATTCTCGAACCTAACAACAGAGGAGTCCCGAGATGAGTAAGACTCGAATACTGACGGTAATCGTCGTTGTGGCTGCAGTAGTTGTATGGCTCTTGTCCGGGATACTCACAGATTCTCCATCGGAAGCGGTAGTCTCGCTTGCCGAGGCAAAGGAGATCCGAGACGCTGAAGAGTCAGCCGAAACAGGAGTTCTAGTTCGAGCCAAGCGAAGCACCGCTGTCCAGCAGGACGACACGATCTTGCTTCGCGGACGCATTGTGGATCGAAATCAGGCGACGGTTCCCGCGCGAACCGGAGGTCAGGTCATAGCTAGATATGTCGAAATTGGCGATTCCGTAGCGACCGGCGACGTACTTTGCGAACTGGACCCTGAGGACCGCCAAGCTCTGGTTGACGTCGCAAAGGATGCACTTGACTTGGCAGAGAAAGAATTCAAGAGCGTAACCACGCTAACCGAGCGGGGCTTCGAACAGGAGTTGGACACTGCCCGCAAGAAAGCGCAGTTGAGTGCGTCCAAACAAGCATTGCTCGCTGCAGAAATCGAACTTGAAAACACCAAGATTACTGCCCCGATCGACGGAATCGTGGACATGGTTCATGCCAATTTGGGTGACTACGTGAGTTTGGGTTCGCCTTGCGCAACGATTTTGGTGCTCGACCCTGTCTATGCTCAAGGGTTCGTTGCCGAGGAGCACATTGTCAGCCTAACCCTCGGAAGTAGCGCTACTGTCACGTTGCCGAATGGTGAATCTCGTGATGGTGAACTTTCCTTCATAAGCAAGAAGGCGGAAGAGAACTCAAGAACATTTCGGGTGGAAATAGAGTTGTCGAATGAGGATTTCTCTATTAGTTCGGGAATGAGTGCAAACATCGAGATCGTGGTTGACTCCACGCTGGCCCATCAAGTCCCCACCTCGGTTGCATTGCTTGATCAGGACGGAAGCCTTGGTGTAAAGCTGGTGGCGTCCAACGATGTAGTCGAATTTCGTAGAGTGAGCATAGTCCGAGAAGACCCCGATGGGATTTGGGTTTCGGGATTGCCAGAACGGGCAACCATTATCACGGTAGGTCAGGGTCTGGTAGTCGAAGGCGAACGTGTAACCGTCGACTTCGAGTGATTTTCATCCCCTCAAGAAGAGCCAGTTTCATGCGAGCTACTCGAACGACATGAGAAAAATTGTCGAGTTTGCGATTAGCCATACGCGAACTACGCTCTTGGTCATGTTCACGATCTTGATTTTTGGGATCGTCGCCCGAATGGCAATACCCGTCGAGAACGAACCTAAAGTCGACATACCGACGTTCTTGGTCACGATTCCTCATGAGGGAATTTCGCCTGAAGATGCTCTACGTCTTCTTGTTGCACCTCTAGAAGTCGAACTCAAAGCCGTCGACGGCATCAAGGAAGTCAGCGGTACCGGCGCGGAACACATGGCGGTCCTTGGCGTTGAGTTCAAGTCGCATGTTGATGTTGACGTTGCAAGAGCTGATTTGCGCGAAGCAGTCAATCGGGCTCAGCAAGAGTTTCCGACAACAACTGATGAACCCATTATCACGGTAACTGGGGGACACAACAGTAGAGTGCTACAAGTCAATCTTGTTGGTAGAGGAGCCCCAGAGCAGCTGCTTTATCGCACAGCTCTGGATCTTAAGAGCCGCATTGAATCTCTGGTAAGCGTACAGCGCATCAGCATGCAAGGAGCTAGAGAGGAGTTTCTCGAGATTGCCATCGACCCAACTCAAATGCATGCGTACAAACTCTCGGTGGAACACCTCATCGGGGCGATCAACCGAAATAATCGACTCATTCCAGCGGGATCGTTGCTTTCAGGAAGGGGAAGTCTATCCATAAATATTCCTAGCGTCGTTGAGGAGCCCAACGACTTGCTGGATGTTCCCATCTTTGCGGATTCAGAGAAAGTAGTAACTCTCGGTGACATCGCTTCGATACGCCGAACTTTCAAGGATCGGGTGAGCTATTCCCACGCAAACGGCGAGCAATCGATTTCACTCTTTGTCTATCGTCGTCCCGAAGCATTCTTGATCAACACTTCAAAGGAAGTCGAAGCGCTTGTGGCGGAATACCAATCCGAAGTACCCCACAGTATGAGGGTGTTTGTCTCCTCGAACCTTGCTTCCTTCGCCGAACGATTGGTTACCGAGCTTCAAGGGAACATGATCACTGCCTTGGTGCTTGTGATGATTGTGGTACTGGCAACCATGGGATTTCGTACAAGTCTAGTCGTGGGGACCGCGATACCAGTAGCCTTTCTGTTTGCCTTGATATTTCTATGGCTTGTCGGTCAATCGTTCAACTTCATGGTCATGTTTGGAATGCTCCTCGGGTTGGGCATGCTTATCGACGGTGTGATTGTCGTCACTGAAGATGCGGATCGTCGGCTTGCCGACGGAGTATCCAGCGCGGATGCGTACACATCAGCTGCAACTCGAATGGCTCGTCCCGTAATTACTTCGACATCTACCACATTGGCTGTGTTCTTCCCACTTCTGTTTTGGCCGGGCACAGCGGGTGCATTTATGTCATACCTTCCCAAGACGGTGTTCTTGGTAATGGTTGGCGCACTTTTCTACGCTCTCTTGTTCGCTCCCGCATTGGGCAACCTCCTGATGGGCAACAAGCCTGGAAGAGTAGACTCCAAACAGTCAGTGCAACTCATGTGGAATGTCGATGTTTCCGCATTGAAAGGATTCAAGAATCTCTATGCAAGAGTCTTGTCCTTTGCTGTTAAGCATGCCGTTCTCACGGTCGTTGTAGCGTTGGTTGCGATCTATGGGATATTTTGGCTCTACGGTTCCAAAAACGCCGGCGTAATTTTCTTCAACGAAAATGAGCCTCAGTGGGCAAATCTCTATGTGCGGGCACAGGGAAACTTGAGTGCGGACGAAGCCTACAACCTCGTATCAAGTGTAGAAAGTGAAATGATTCAGGTTGTTGGATTGAAAGATATCAACATGATGTCAACTGCTGGAGTGGGTCAGACAGAGGGAACTCGGACCGAGTTTTCAGGTGGTGCTAGTGCCGATGTCATTGGTATTTTCTTCACTGAGCTAGTTCCTAGTGACGAACGAGAGCGATCCGGTGAAGACATTCTTGAGGAAATCCGTGAGCGGACATCCAAAATCAGCGGAATAATCGTCGAGGTTGTGCCCTTCCATGGAACTCTCACGCCCGGCAAGCAGATCGCGCTCCAATTCACTGCAGAAGATCGAACCGTTCTGGAACCCGTTGTAACGTCGGTGCGAGATTACATGAAGAATCAACTCGTGGGTCTTCGAGATCTTGAGGACACTCTTCCACTGGGTGCTCTTGAGTGGCAGCTCTCAGTTGATCGTGCAAAAGCCGCCTTTTATGGTGCCGATGTAACTACGGTAGGACTTGCTACCCAACTGTTGACAACTGGCGTGAAGCTCGGCGAGTACCGACCTGATGATGCCGAGGATTCGCTGGATATCAGAGTGCGTTTTCCCAGCTCTTCCCGTGGTTTAGACGCACTTGACGATCTCGAGGTTGTGACTCAAAAAGGTGCGGTTCCGATTTCACATTTTGTGGAACGAAAGCCTCGGATTAAGTCGGATGCATTGCAGCGACGTGACCAGTCGAACATGCACATGATTCGAGCGGCTGTAGCTCCTGGAGTCCTGGCCGACACCATGGTCAACGAGATTCAAGCATGGATTGACGAGCAAGGATTCGACCCGCGCGTGAACATTCGGTTTCGAGGTACAGACGAAGAACAGCAAGAGTCTCAAGCCTATCTGTCGAAAGCGTTTTCCTTCGCGCTTCTACTGATGTTTGTGCTGCTTGTACTTCACTACAACAATTTCTATCACCCGTTACTCACGATGCTTGCGATTGTTCTTTCCACCGCCGGTGTCTTCTTGGGGTTGATGCTAACGGGTCAACCATTCAGTGTCATTCTGAGTGGTATTGGAGTTCTCACGCTTGCGGGAATTGTGGTGAACAACAATATTGTCTTGATTGATACGTTCAACGCTGGCAGTCGAGAGAATCCAGACCGTGATATTCGGGAGATTGTTGTACTAACTGGATTGCAGCGGCTTCGTCCCGTGCTTATCACGACGGGAACTACGATTATTGGAATTTTGCCTCTCGCAACCGACAACTCTATTGACTTCATCAATAGGCAATGGATATTTGGCGGACCCGTGTCTGCCTATTGGGTTCCTTTGTCGCAAGCGATCCTCTTCGGACTCAGCTTTGCCACCATACTCACATTGATCGTGACCCCTGCATTGTTGGTCTTGCCCGCTCAACTCAAGAATTGGTACAAAACTGTACGAGGAAGCCTTCCGGCTATTGGCCGGCTTGTTCCAACCCGACTCAACAAGGCTTCACGAGTAGTGGACAGCAGTTCGTAGCATAGTCTCGGGAATCCGTAGCGGGTGTGCCCTGTTTACCCGAAGGCTATGTGACTGATTCGGGGGAGTCAGCATAAAACTGCTGACAATAACGACGAAAACGAACAATCGGTCTTTCGTCTGGACCGACTCTTGGATAAATGAGATACTTCTTGTTCTCCCAGATTTCAAAGTCTTGAGAGATGTCCTTGCGGTAGACGTTGAAGAATATTCTTAGCAACCATGCATTAAGAGCTCGCTTGGGAACCATGCTCAGTCCCGGAACCAATGCGTTGGGACTCTCAATGTCTTTCATCTGCATTGCCATAACAAAGTTCACTCGCGAACCGTCTATGGGGGTGCAGAGAGCTAGCTGCCGGATATAAAGTCCTGCTTCTTCCATAGTAGGTTCGATGGTTGAAACACCCAATCCCCACATCGACACAACTGCAGATACTCTTAGAGTCACACAAAGCTTGTTCGACGGTCCAAGTCTGCGCGTTAATGTGAACCGGTTTTGCAAGAGTGGTCCTTCAACTTCCAATGGTCCTAGGCTCTCTACTTGAGAATATCCGTGGACATAAGGTAGATGAGTGAGGTCGACCCCATTCTCTGCAGTCTCCTGCGGATGAGTGTGAATTACTCTAGAGTCGTAAACTAGATTTGACCAATTTCCTTCATCAAAATCGGGAATATCCCATTGGGGGCTAGATTCTTCTGGGTGCCACCAAGCATAGATCACACCGCCAGTTTCACGTGTGGAATAGGTGTTCAAAGATAGTTTGTGCGTAGGAGGGCCGGCTGGTGTTTTCACGCACAATCCACTCGCATCGTAGCAATATCCATGGAACGGACATACAAGTAGTCCATCTCTAAGACTTCCACCTCGATTTGGCGACAGATTCGCGCCTAGATGCGGGCAAGTCGAGTCTGCAACACACACCTTGTTGTTGGAATCGCGCCAATATACGAGGCTTTGCCCCAACCACTGTTTGGAATACAGTTTTCCACTCTTGACATTCTCGCTGAATTCCACCCAGTACCACCCAATTGGGAAGGGTGAAAATGGAAAGCGATCAATTGCGGCGGAATTCATGGCAAGTCGGTGGCACTTGAAGTGTTTCCAAGTCGAAACAAGTCAAACATGTAACAACGAAATTTCATCAAATTGGTGTATTGAGTGTCAAATATAACCTGCGTATCTTGCTCGTATCTCAAAGATTCGCTCATCATGTGTATACATTACTTGGCATACGCTTGCATTGTGCTAGAGAGTTTGCTCTTCAAGCGTGAGCTCTAGTGGGCGCCATCCTATCCCAAATTGAGGATGATTCAAGGCACGCGCTCACCAGACAATTTCATTTCGCAGTGACCAATTAATTAAGATAATACCGAATGCGCGAGTCTTCGATCATGAAGAGTCGGCTCATTTCTATAAGAATTTGGAGACGTTCAGACAGCTGTCCATATGTCGACGTTAACGTTCCTTGAAGAAGTGACCATGGTCCTGCTCAACGAAGACACTGGTGGCTTCGAACCCTTGTCCGACTGGCGTATGTCGTGCGTGGCCGCCGGTGCTGTGCTTATGGACTTGGCTCTCGCCAATCGAATCGACACAGATCTCGAATCGCTAATACTCCTCGACGAGACACCACTTGATGACGATCTGCTCGATCCCTCTCTCGCGGAGATTGCTGCAGAGACCGATACTAACCGTCCAATTCAGTATTGGGTCGAGCGAATTGGATCTCGAGCTGAAGATCTTGTGCACAAGTCTCTCGAACGATTGGGGTCGCGCGGCATTATTCGGTCCGACGAAGGAGGTTTCTGGGCGCGAACTTCCAAGGTTCGTCGAGATAAAGTCGGAGAACTTGAAGGTGAGGACTTTGTGCGCGACGTTCGACAACGGATTTTCAGCGTAATACATAGCGATGAAATTCCAGATCCGCGTGAGATTTCGATCATTTCTTTACTGAACGCGTGCGAAGTCTTCGTTACGAGGCTCGATTCGGTAGAGTACGAGGAGGTTGCGGAGAGAGTTGAGCTCTTGTCCCGTATGGACTTGATTGGCCAATCACTTGCTGTCGCCGTACAAGCAACTTTTAAGTCCCCGGTAACTTCCACGGTTGTGCCAAGGCGTGACCCGCCACGCATAGGATTCTGGGACTGTCTCCTTTCAAAACCACTAAGGAGTGGAAATCTTCCTGAATTCTTTGCCGAGCAACATTGCAAGTATGGACCAGTTGCAGTCCTAAAGCCAGTGAAAAAGAAGACTTTCGTCATAAGCGGGGCAGAAGTGAACGCGATGGTTCACCGTCGTGGAAGACTGTTCCTAAGAAGCAAGGAGTACATTGAGGAATTCCAAAAGGATTGGGGAGTAAGTCGTTCAGTGGCCAGTATGGACGGTGCGGAGCACTTTCGCATGCGTAAAGTCATGAGAGACGGTACCGCACGAACTGTAGTGGAGGATAGAGTTCAGGAACTCTACGAGATATTTGGAAGGCATGTTTCAAATTGGTCAGTGGGTAAAACCCATATGGGCGAATATGCCTGCCAAGCGATGGTAGGAGAGCAAGTCAGCATACTGTCGACCAGTAGTGACATTTCAGGGTATTTTGACGACCTCTTCATTTTGGAGACTCGAATGCTCTTGGTAAATGTCTTTGGGCTCTTGCCAAAGTTCATGACTCGTACGCCAAGCATGAACAGGAAACGCAAGCGTCTCCTCGAACTCTACGCGGCTATTCATAGTGCGCATTCGCCAGCGCTTCGAGAAGGCATGCGTCGCGATTTCGTTGACGATATCTTCGAGCTTCACGCAGAGGATCCGCAATTCCTGCCCGAAACAGACATTGGTTTTGCGCTGATAGCAGCGCTAATAGCTGGGCACTATGCGGGAAGCGTGCTTAGTTTTGCACTCTACAGCATATTGACAGAACCCGAAATCGTTGAGCAGTTGAGGCAGGAAGCGGAGAATCTCTTTGCAGATGGTCACGCCTCGCATGAAGAGATCAAGAACGAAGATATCGACGTAGCTTTGCGATTTGTGATGGAAGTCATGCGCCTTTATTGCGTCATACCCGTACACATGCGCCATGTTATGAACGCTCAAATCGTTGAAGGTTATGAAATTCCTCCCAACATTGACTGCATGGTTGCATATACGGCGTCACATTACCTTGAGGAAAACTTCAAGGACCCTCTGAAGTTTGATATCGATCGGTATCTCCCACCACGGGAAGAACACAAGAAACCAGGAGCGTTCAGACCTTTTGGAGTGGGGACACACACATGCCTCGGTCAAAGATTTGTCGAGTTGCAGATGGCTATGAACGTTCTGCTGTTAGTGCACCATCTAGATCTTGAAATGGTTCCGAAGAGTTACAAGCTTAAGATTACCCCTTTCCCGAAATTGCACCCAAACAAGCGGTTTAAGTTTCGAGTGACAAACATTCGGAATCCTCTACCAGCCTAGACGGCTTTGCGATTGATATTGTTCAGGCTGTGACAGGCTAGAAAGCAACGATAGTTTTTGCGCCTCGATCGGGAATCTCTCGCACGAGGCGTGGTGCGAGATATCCAGGCACACGGGATTGCAGTCTTCGATAGATCGAAAGAGCTCTTTGTTCTGGCAAGTCGAAGTGTGATGTTCCTGCAACTTTATCCAATAGGTGAAGGTAGTAGGGTAGAACTCCAATTTCAAAGAGCTTCCACGAGAGTTGCTCCAGCACTCTAGCTGAGTCATTTACACCCTTCAGTAGCACACTTTGATTCAACAAGGTTACTCCGGAGGTAACGAGGGCGTTGGTAGCGGATTGGACTTTTTCGTCGATTTCGTTTGGATGGTTAACGTGCATGACCACAACGATCTTAAGTCGTTCGGCTCTTAAGACACCTAGTAACCCTGGCGTAATTCTTTGGGGCAAAACTACGCCAAATCGAGTGTGAATCCTGACACTCCGAACGTTGGGAACCATACCGATTTCGGAAATTATTTTCTCCAATTGGTCGTTAGGCAAAATCAGAGGGTCTCCACCCGAGAGTATGACCTCGAAAATTGAACTGTCGGTGTTCAAGACCTTGAGCAAGGGCTCTATAGATGCGGTTCGATGTTCGCGATACGGAAAGTGCCTACGAAAGCAGTAACGGCAATGGATCGGACAAGCGGAAGCAACGATGTACAAGACCCGCCCTTGGTACTTGCGAAGTACCCCAGGTGCTATCATCGAATCTCCCTCCTTGAGGGGATCTGCGGTGTAACCAGCGGCTTCCGTTTGTTCTTGCACGGAAGGTGCTACTTGAAGCAGAAGCGGGTCTTTGGGGTTTCTCGGCTCTATTCGGGCGAGGAAAGGTCGGGGTACAAAGATCTCGAACGTTGGTTTGTCAAGCCACTCCGTTTCGTCCTGTTTCAGACCTAGCACACTGCGGAGAGTTTTCGCATCCCTAATGGATTCGTGAAGGATCGATCTCCACTCGTCCTCATCCCACGACAATGTTTTGGAAAGTATCATTTGCCGTTCAGAAAGGACTTTCGATCATGGCTAGCTATTCTACGAACGAGTTTCGAAACGGACTTAAGGTGATGCTCGAGGGAGAACCGTGCGTAATTCTTGAGGCTGAATTTGTAAAACCCGGTAAGGGACAGGCGTTTACGCGTGCAAAGTTTCGCAACTTGATCTCGGGGCGCGTTTGGGATCGTACGCTGCGCAGCGGTGAGACCATGGAGTCAGCAGATGTTGTCGAACTGAACATGGAGTACCTGTACTCGGACGGAACGGATTGGCACTTCATGCGCATGGACGACACATTTGAGCAAGTTAGTGCAAGCTTAGCCGTAGTCGGAGGTGCGGAACGATGGTTGAGCGAGCAAGACAAATGTACCGTGACTTTATGGGAAGGAAATCCCATTTCCGTTGTACCGCCAAACTTCGTTGAGCTACAAGTTATGGATACCGAACCAAACATTAGAGGCGATACCGTGGCAGGAGGTAGCAAACCCGCTACTTTGTCGACAGGGACGACCATCCGGGTGCCATTGTTTATTGGGGTTGGAGAAGTCATTCGGATTGACACTCGGACTGGCGAATACGTAGGGCGTAGCAAGCAATCTTGACCTCCCCGTGGCGACCTGCCGCTACAGCGCAGACGCTTTGTGACCGTTCCTCTCTCGTTTGGAGCATCCGAAAGTTCTTCCATGATCGCGGAGTCATAGAGGTACATACTCCTGTTCTCGGTTCGCGGACGGTCTCAGATTTGCATATTGACTCGATAGCTGTTCAATCCGGTTTTCTTCAGACTTCTCCCGAATACTTTATGAAGCGACTGTTAGCCGGCGGAGTGCCCTCGTGCTATCAAATCGGTCCTGTTTTCAGAGATGGAGAGGTTGGAGCGTGGCACAACCCGGAATTTGTAATGTTGGAGTGGTATCGGATTGGTTTTGATTCACAGCGATTAAGAAATGAGGTGATGGAACTCGTTGATCTGGCACTTGGTTCCGATTCGTACAGTACGGTCACCTATCAGAACCTGATAGGTGAAGAAGTTGGAGTCGACGTGTTTGATGCGAGTCCGAATGAGCTGCTGCGTGTCGCGGAGAGCCACGGATACTCAGGGATAGACGATGCCAATGAAACTTGCGACTTTCTCTATTCGCACGCAATGGAGTCGTACGACTGCCCACGCTTTTTTGTCGTTGATTTTCCTGTAGGATCGGCTGCGTTGTCGCAGATCACGATGTCAGAGTCCGGCAACGTCGCCGATCGGTTCGAATTGATTGTTTCACAGGTCGAGCTGGCCAATGGCTATAACGAACTGCAGGACCCGATCGAACTTGATCGTCGAATATCCCGAGACAATCGAAGACGCAAGAACAAATCAAAGAGTTCCATTTCTCCTGACGAAAGACTCTTGGCGGCAATGCATCACGGATTGCCTCAGTGCTCAGGTGTTGCAGTTGGCTTGGATCGTTTGATCTCGCTTGCTTTGGGGTTTGACGACCTTAATCAGGTTATGACTTTTCCAGCCGGTCGTGCATAGAGACCTCTGCCGCTTCTGTAAGAGTGTCCATTATGATTTCGTGGATTGACAGAATTTGCGATGTCTCAACAAAGTAGTTGGAGTGCTACATGCATTCAAATTTGATTTGGCTTGACATGGAAATGACAGGACTTGACCCAGAACAGGACTCCATCCTTGAAATCGCTACGATCGTGACCGACTCACACCTAGATGAAATCGACGAAGGTCTTTCCATTGCGGTGCACCAACCGGAGGCCGTTCTTGCGCAAATGGACGACTGGAACTTGAACCAACACACTGCCTCAGGTTTGCTTGACAGAGTGAGGAGTTCGAAAAGCAGCTTGGAGGAAGCGGAAGCTGTGACCTTCGACTTAGTCTCGCGGCACACCCAGCAAGGGAAATCTCCCTTATGTGGAAACTCAATTTGGCAGGATCGCAGATTCCTCAAGCGCTACATGCCGACGCTAGAGGGGTATTTTCATTACAGAAACATCGATGTGAGTTCTATAAAGGAGCTTGTTCGGAGATGGGCTCCCGAGATTTACAAGGAACTGAGCAAGTCCGAAGAACATCGCGCCTTGAACGATGTTAAGGAGTCGATTGCTGAGTTGAAGCTGTATCGGAGCAAGTTTGTTGCGCCAGATTACCGTTGAGTCGCCGAATTGCCCAATCAATGTGTTCAACGCACATCGCGTCCGATCTGTTTACCATCTCCTTTCGTTTCCGAACAAGAGCTTGTTCTAGTGCTTCGTCTGTAGGAGCATTTCCTGCAGCCACAGAAAGGTTTCTCGTCCACTGACTGTAATTGATCCGTCGTAGCGCCATGCCTCTCGTATTCTCGAGAAACTGCTCTTCGCTCCACTCTAGCAATTCAGCAATGGGCTTTCGGTCCAGATCGTGGCGCACTGCAAAGTCCTTTTCTCGAGTCGCTGGAGCAAAGCGATTCCAAGGGCAGATCAACTGGCAATCATCGCAACCAAACACACGATTACCGATATGTGGTCGCAGATCTTCGGGTATCGAGCCCTTCAATTCAATGGTGAGGTACGAAATGCATTTTCTCGCATCTAATTTGCCAGGTCCCACGATTGCGTTGGTTGGACAAACATTAATGCACGCTTTGCAGGATCCACACTGCGGCTCAATTTTTCGGTCGGTGGTCGGTAGCGGCAAGTCGGTGAAGATTTCGCCCAGAAAAAAGTAAGAACCAACTTCGGGGTGCATAGCCAACGTATGCTTGCCAATCCATCCTAACCCCGCTTTCTCGGCAATTGGCTTTTCAAGCACAGGAGCGGAGTCGACGAACGCCCGATGCGAACCACCGGCAGCGTCCGACATTTTCATTGCGATCTTGGCAAGTTTGCGCCGAAGAACCTTGTGATAGTCACGACCTGTGGCATATCGTGATATATAGGCCAAAGCTGGTTCTTGAAGATTGTGCGGTGGAGAAGGGGGAGCGTAGTTCATTCGTGCGCTGATGATTCGAACGGTGCCGGGAACAAGCTCCGCAGGAGCTAGCCGCTTCTCTACATTTCGCTCCATGTAGTGCATTTCACCGTGAAATCGCTGACACAACCATTGGCGGTACTCACGGGACGAGGCTGAGAGGTCGACGTCTGTGATTCCAATCTCATCGAAGCCCAAATCCAACGCCCAGGTTCGAATGTCCTTGGCTAACGCATGAAGATCCATTTATAGAATTGGAAGTATGAATCCAATAGAACGAGTGTACACCGTATCCGAGTGTCGCGAGCTCGAACGAATCGCCATTGAGGAACATGGGATTCCGGGATTCGAGCTGATGAAGCGAGCAGGCGAATTCGCTTTCAACAGGCTGCTGGCTAATTTTCCGAACACTAAGCGGATTAGGGTGGTAGCAGGTTCCGGAAATAACGCAGGTGATGGCTACGTGGTTGCAGGCATGGCTCATCGCACAGGGCTTGAAGTGGCTCTTGTCCAAGTAGGAGATCCAGTTCGATTGCGAGGTGATGCAAAACGGGCTTGGAATTGGATGAAGGACCAAGGCCTGGATACCAGCAATGATCTAAGCGACTCTCCAGACGTAGTCGTAGATGGCCTTCTTGGCACTGGTGTTCAGGGGTCGGTACGAGAGCCTTATCAAGAAGCTATTGCCGACATTAACCGCGCGCGGTGCAAGACTCTTGCTCTTGATCTACCCAGTGGTCTCGATTCCGGCACAGGATCGGTTCTTTGTGATGAACCTATCAGAGCGGACCTAACATGCACATTTGTCGGTGCAAAAATTGGCTTGTTCACGGGTGCCGGACCCGATTTCGCAGGGAAGGTGGAACTCTCGAACCTAGATATTCCGAGTGATGTGTTCGATCGAGTGTCTGGGCTTGAACTTATTGACCCGGAAGAGTCAAGTCATTACTTACCTAGACGTATGACAACGGCACACAAGGGTCAGGCAGGAAGCGTTCTGGTTGTTGGAGGAGATCTAGGAAGCGGCGGTGCTGCCATCTTGACCGCGGAAGCCGCCCTTCGAACCGGTGCAGGATTGGTCACAGCCATTTCGCGACAGGAACATGTGGCGGGATTTTTGTCTCGATGTCCTGAAGTGATGGTTCACGGCGTACGAGAGGATGACGACATCTCGCCTCTCTTAGCAAAGGCTGATGTTGTCGCAGTGGGTCCTGGACTCACTGCAAGCCCTTGGAGCATATCCATGGTTGCTAGCGTCTTAAACAGCAGTCCGCGGAGACTGGTGGTCGACGCAGGTGCAATAAGACTGTTAAGCAAACAGAAGCTGCCTTCCGATTGCATAGTGACGCCTCATCCAGGCGAGGCAGGAGACTTGCTCGATTTACCGGCGCAAGATGTACAAAAGGACCGAGTTTCCGCGATTAGGGAGCTCACAAGATCGCACCAATGTACCGCAATCCTGAAAGGAGCAGGGAGTCTAATCGCAACTAGGGGAGAACCAATTGGGCTGTTACGCTGTGCTAATCCAGCACTAGCCACAGCAGGAAGCGGAGATGTTCTAACAGGGATTGTAGCGGCGGTTCATGCTGTAACTGAAAGCCCTACGAAGACCGCTATAAAGGCCGCGGTGCTGCACTGCCGAGCGGGCATCGACGTTGCTGAAGAAGTAGGAAATAGATCCATCATAGCTAGTGATCTGATTCACAACATTCGTCCTTGGGAAGCGTCTGTGTGAAGTGTCAGGTGATCAAATTGGCGTCCGAAGAGGAGACTCTTGAACTAGGAAGGTCACTTGCACGGAGAGTTGAACGTGGCTTGGTGTTTCTGCAGGGCGAATTGGGAACGGGAAAGACAACGATTGTCCGTGGATGGTTGAGAGCATTGGGACGAATGGGACCTGTTACAAGCCCCACATACACTTTGATTGAACCTTACCAATTGAATGGGATCGACATATTGCATATCGATCTTTACCGTATTGAAAATATTGAGGAATTAGACTATATTGGACTATTGGAACAGCTGGAATTGAGCCACTTGCAGCTAGTCGAGTGGCCTGAACAGGGAAGTGAAGTGCTCCCGGAGCCTGACGTCGTTATTAGATTGGCGAGGAAAGGCAATGGACGCACAGCAAATATAGGCTATTTCAATGACCAGATTGCAATGTCGTAGAGTTGCTTTACGCACCTTAGGTCTCTTGGTCCTAACGTTGGTAGTCGCCGGACAAGTTCACGCCAACGAAATACTCGGAATTCGATGGAACGAGAGTCCGCACAATACCCGAATTGTGCTCGATCTCAGTGAGCCGGCCGACTACAAGTACGGGCAGCTCGACAATCCCACCCGCGTGTACATCGATCTCAAGAACACGTCGCCGAAAGGCTCGATTAGAGTTCGAGACATTGACAGTCGTGTATTGAAGTCAATACGACATGCGGTTGGATCCAATGGGATGTACCGTGTAGTGCTAGATCTCACAAGAAAGGTTGAACCAAACGTGTTCAAACTCGACCCATATAACCCCTATGGTCACAGATTGGTAATTGACTTGCCAAGTGAGGTAAAGCTCGACGATTGCTCCACCAACAACGAACCGCACAAAGATGTTGTCGTTGTAGTAGATGCCGGGCATGGAGGCGAGGACCCGGGCGCGATTGCAATCACTGGATTATTTGAGAAACATGTGACTTTGGCAATTGCGCGTATAGTCCAGGAGGTGCTCGAGGATGCGCCTGGATTTAGGGTCATCATGACGCGAGACGGAGATTACGAGGTCCCTCTCAATACTCGTAGAAATATCGCAATGATGGAACGGGCTCACGTGTTTGTTTCGGTGCATGCGGATTCGGTGAATCGACCTGGTCCCAAAGGAGGAAGTGTTTTCGTACTCGACAACGGCAAGGCTGTATCGGAACTAAACAAATGGCACGTCCAGAACGAGAACCGATCCGATTGGGTAGGTGGAGTGGCGTCGTGGGTAAATTCCGAATGTTTTGATGAACCAAACCAATACCGTTTTCTGAATGAGATGCCCCGTGACTTCGTGCTGGACAGTTCGGTAGCCATTGGGAAGAGCGTGTTGCAAGAAATGTCTTCGGTGGCAGGATTGCACCCGCGTGCTCTAACCAAGAATCGACGTGACTTTCGCGTCACCGATGCCGGATATCTTGTGCTTAAGTCAACTCATGTGCCATCCATACTTGTTGAGACTGGTTATTTGTCAAATCCAACCGAGGCTCGACTGCTCGAAACTTCCTCCCATCAAAGGTCTGTCGGCGAGGCAATTGCATTTGGCGTCTTGAGTTACTTTTGTGATAACCCTCCTTGGCACACCGACTTAAGTCGGGGTGAAGTCGAATGCCCATACAACCGAACATTTAAAACGTATCGTGTCAAGAGCGGTGATACGCTGGGTGAAATTGCCCTAGCAAACAACGTGTCAGTGTCTTCGTTATTGCAGATGAACAATTTAAACAGCGACAGAATCTATACTGATCAACTATTAACAATACCTATCCGTCCACGTCGGAACTAATGACCGTATCGCGCATTCATCGACTCGACGAACGCGTTGCCAATCAAATTGCTGCAGGAGAGGTCGTTGAACGACCTGCCTCCATCGTCAAAGAGTTGATCGAGAACAGCCTAGATGCCCATGCGCAGAACATTCTTATCCAAGTTGAGGCTGGTGCGCTCCGACGAATTCGGGTTTCTGACGACGGAGATGGGATAGAACCGGACGACATGCGGTTGTCCGTTCAACGCCACGCGACCAGCAAGATTAGTTCGTCGGACGATCTGGTTGCTGTAGCGACCATGGGATTCCGAGGTGAGGCGTTAGCAAGCATTGCGGCTGTCTCAAAATTGCAAATCGTTTCACGTACCGAAGAATCTGAGTCAGGTTGGTCATTGCGCATGGAGGGCGGAACCGAGGTTTCATTCGAACCTACGGCTGGAACTCGGGGGACACAGGTTGAAGTTTCCGACTTGTTCTATAACACTCCTGTACGCAGGAAATTTCTCAAGCGTTCACGAACGGAAATGGGCCACGTCGCGGATTGTGTGCGTATTTTGGCAGTCGCCAATCCTCATTGCGCATTTACCCTCATGAACGATGGCCGAATCGTCGAGAAGATGGATGTAGAGGATTCCGCCTTCGAGAGAGTGGCGCGTGTACTTGGCACCGGCTTTGCTGACCAATGCATCGAAATTGACTTACAACGAGAAGACTTGAGATTGAGGGGATGGGTTGGGCTTCCTACTCTCACTCGAAGTTCCGCAAATCGTCAGTATTTCTTTGTTAATGGAAGGCATGTAAACGACCGATTGATCGCACACGGTGTTAAACAGGGATACAGGGATGTAATGTTCCACGGACGGCATCCAGTGTTTGTTCTGAATTTGTCGGTGAACGCACGGGATGTAGATGTAAACGTTCACCCAACCAAGAGTGATGTGCGTTTTCGAGATGCGCGACGCGTCCACGATTTCATCATGTCTGGTCTCTACCACGAATTGAGTGGTGTAGGAACCAAGAGTCCCGCGAAGATTGAAATTGATCCTCATCAGGATCAACCGGGTAATCCGTTTCAGCTTGAAGTCGATTCCTACGTCGAGCGGCCATTGCCACTAGGACACGGCGAAGCGCTACCTCATCCAAGTTGGCACTCAAGTGGTACATCCGCTGCACCAAGTGACGAGCGACCACCAATGAACACGGACCGTGGACAGATTCCGCCGATGGGATATGCGTTGGCGCAGTTGCATGGTGCTTACATACTTGCAGAGAACGCCGATGGCCTGGTAATAGTTGACATGCATGCGGCGCATGAACGAGTCGTATACGAGAAAATGAAGAAGGCTCGCGACAGTCGTAAACTGGCATCACAGCGCTTGCTCGTTCCAGTTGAGATCAAGGCAAGCGAGAGTGAGTCGCAAACTGCCCTGTTGTCTCAGGACTTGCTGGCGGAATTGGGATTGAAGATTGATGTTTCCGAGAAGCACACGATAACCGTTCGGGAAGTGCCAGCGATGCTGCAGTCCACTGATATTGGCCAGCTCGTTTTGGATGTTCTCGACGAAGTTGCTGAACACGGGACTACGGAGACCATACGAGATCGCGAAAACCAGTTGCTCGCCTCGTTTGCATGTCACGACGCCATTCGATTCAATCGTCGGCTTTCTATTGAAGAAATGAATGCATTATTGCGAGAAATGGAAGTCACGGAGAATGCAGGCCAATGCAATCACGGTCGTCCCACTTATCGCGTTCAGAGCTTGAAGTCCCTAGACAGCGTCTTTCTACGCGGACGCTAACACTGTCCATCAGGCTTGCCCGATGAACCGACAACCGTCACGAACGGTTTTTGCTCTCATGGGTCCGACCGCTAGCGGAAAAAGCGAGTTAGGCATGCGTCTGGCGGACGAGTTCAACATCGCTCTAATCAGTGTCGACTCCGCAATGGCGTATAGAGGCATGGATATTGGTACTGCAAAACCAGATGCCGCTACCTTACAGAAATATCCGCATGCTTTGGTGGACATTCTCGACCCTGAAGATGACTACTCGGTCGGTGAATTTATTGGCCGAGCCGACCAAGCTGTGAACGACGCGTTCAAATCGGGAAAGTCGCCACTGCTCGTGGGAGGGTCAATGCTCTATTTCAAGCGTTTTCGAGATGGAGTCGCCAAGCTTCCAGGCCGCAACTCGGAAATTCGCGCACAACTTCGTCACCGCGCCGACGAAGGAGGTGTGGAAGAGCTATTCCGCGAACTTCAACAGGTTGATCCATCAAGTGCGCGTCGTATTCACCCCAACAATTACTCGAGAATTGAGAGAGCTTTGGAGGTGTATCAGCAAACAGGAAAACCAATGTCACAGCTTGTGGAAAAACACGCCAGCACATCTGTTGTCGATCGGCTTCAATGCGACTATAGGGAATTCTCGCTGTTGAATCTGACGCGAGCAATTCTTCACGATCGAATCGAAAAACGGGTTCACAGCATGCTTGACTTGGGCTTCGCTGATGAGGTCAGGACGTTAATGCAACGACCGAATCTCTCCCTCCAGGCAATGTCGATGCGTGCTGTAGGCTACCGACAGCTTTGCCAACGGCTGGCTTGCGATATCGAAGCCTCGATCGACTCTATCACGATCAATGCGATTGTTGCAGGAACACGGCAGTTAGCGAGAAGACAACTTACTTGGTTGCGGAATTGGAAGACTGACGTACAGCATGTTTCCCTTCAGTCTGCTGATGCCTACGACTGCATCAAGAACGTTCTACAGAGCTGCAGCGTGCCTCGAACAAACGAAGAGTGACTGAGATTGCAGTAATTCTGGATCACGACAGCCACGAGTCGGTACTACAATAGGGTCGAGAGGGAAATTCACACCCACATCATTCCAAAGCCCATTAATGTTTTTTGATCGACCGGAGAAGGGTCTAAAGACACTTCTTCTTTCCATACGATACAAGGGGCCTGGATTTCCACGATTCGAGGTCAGAGAAACCGAAGATCTCGCACAATCTGCCGGATTGGATGTTGAGCAGACATTGTCGGTTGAGAGACAGTCGCCTCATCCGGCAACCTGCATTGGTCAAGGTAAAGTCGAAGAGCTCGCTGTCAAAATTAGCGAGCATGGCTTGGATCTTCTTCTCGTGGACCAAGGGTTGACCGCAACCCAACAGAAGAACTTAGAAGATCACCTGAAGGTTCGAGTCATGACTCGAACGGAACTAATCCTCCGTATTTTCGAGGAGAGAGCCCGTTCTTACGAAAGAAAGCTTCAGGTTGAGCTAGCTACTCTGTCCCATGCACAATCCCACCTAGTCCGAGGCTGGACCCACCTTGATCGACAACGAGGGGCAGTCAATCTGCGGGGCGTGGGAGAGAAGCAAATTGCGATCGACAAGTACCTGTTGCAACGAAGGATTAGCACAACTCAAAGCCGTCTTGACAAAGTCAGGCGACAACGATCGCAGCAGCGTCGCAAGCGCATTCGTTCTCGAATTCCCTTAGTAGCATTGGTTGGCTACACGAATGCGGGTAAATCGACCTTGTTCAACGCCTTGACACAATCCGAAATCTACTCGGATGACCGACTGTTCGCTACGTTGGATCCAACCGTCAGGAGTATGTACGTAACGGAAGACTTCAAGATTCTTCTGGCCGACACTGTCGGTTTCATCAAGCATCTTCCCGTCGATCTTGTCGCTGCATTCAAGGCGACTCTAGAGGAAGTGACGAACGCAGACTTGTTGTTACATGTAATGGATGCTTCTGCACCGAATTTGGAAGAGATTCAAGAGTCCGTGAGCGAAACGCTACACGAAATAGGAGCCGATTCGATACCCACCATTTCGGTATTCAACAAGATAGACATCAATGGAACCGAAGCAGGAATTCGCAATGATGCCAACTACGTCAGCGCCACAAGGGAACTTGGCTTGCGTGACCTCAATCGTTACATCGCAGGGCGGCTGCGAGGCATATCTAGACCTTACAGCATCGAATTGAAAACGACGGATGGCAAAGTTCGTTCGTTGCTATATCAAATGCGAGTGGTGGAGAAAGAAACATATACGAGTGACGGACGTGCAGTATTCAAAGTTAACCTAGCGCGTGATCAAGCGCACGAACTCGAAGCTAGGCATGGTATTAGCTTGCACGGCTAATCAACACAAACTACAATCACAACGCTTGCGCAAATGGAGTGAAAATGGCTTGGAGTGACAACGAAGGTCAAAACCGGGATCCGTGGGGAAACCGGGGTGGCGAACAAGGCCCACCTGACCTAGATGATGCATTCCGGAAGTTGCGTGGTCAACTTTCTGGAATGTTTGGAGGGGGAGGCGGGTCTGGATCCGGTTCTTCCGGAAAGAAAGGGTTTCGCCTATCTCCCGGATTGATCTTGCTAGTCGTATTTATCTTGGTGGTTGTTTGGTTCGCATTCGGCTGGTACCAGGTCGATGCACAAGAGCGTGGCGTAGTCTTGCGACTAGGCAAAGTTCAGGAGATCTTCACGGAACCGGGCTTGAATTGGAATCCAAAGTTCATCGATGAAGTGATCAAGGTCAATACGACGAGGATCAATTCCAGCGAGCACTCCCAGCAGATGCTCACAGAAGACGACAATATCGTCAAAGTCGACTTAGTTGTCCAATTTCGCGTGTCCGATCCCATTAAGTACGTCGTCGACATCCGAGAACCCGAGGAGAGTCTTAAGCATGCGGCCGAGAGTGCCCTGCGACATGTTGTCGGCGGATCGACTATGGAGGCTGTGATCACAACGGGACGGGAAGTTCTTGGAGATGATGTGAAGGACAGGTTGCAGACCTATCTGAATCGATACGAGACAGGCATCGAAGTTGTGGGGGTCAACATTGAGGCGGTTGAGCCTCCACAGGAGGTTCAAGCAGCCTTTGACGACGTTCAGAAGGCGAAGGAAGACCAGGTAAAGTTCATCAATGAGGCTAATGCCCTCGCGGAGCAGGTAGTTCCCGAAGCAAGAGGTGAGGCGTCCCGAATCATTGAGAGCGCAAACGCATATCGCGACCAGGTCATCGCTCTAGCCCAAGGGGAAGCCGATCGATTCACAAAATTGCTCATTGAGTATCAAGCGGCCAAAGAAGTCACAAAGGATCGACTGTACATCACGGCAATTGAAACCGTCTTGAAGTCGACTTCCATTGTCATGGTGGACGTTTCCGGTGGCAACAATCTGTTGTTGTTGCAGCCCGACCAGCTGCTCAGAGGCGGCACGTCTTCCTTAGGTATGTCGGACAACGTGCCAGCATCAAACTCTCCTTCGACAACCTTTCCTGTAAACCTTCGGTCGAATTCGAGATCGGGACAATAGGGGGATTTGAGAATGAGTGTTAGGAACATTGTTATCGTTGTTGTGGTGCTCCTTCTTGGAGCACTCGCGCTCGATGCCTTCTACATAGTGGATGAAAGGCAACGAGCCATCTTGCTTCGCTTCGGCGAGGTTAAGTCGTCAGAGGAAGGCGAACAGCCAGGACTTCACTTCAAGATTCCTCTAGCTGACCAAGTCAAGTACTTCGACGCCCGGGTGTTAACGAAGGATGCCACACCGGAGCGCTACTTAACGATCGAACAAAAACCCTTGATCGTCGATTGGTTCGCAAAGTGGCGAGTCAACAATCCTAGGGTCTACTACACTGCAACCTCTGGGATTGAGGACACAGCCAGCGCACGGCTTCAGGCTCGAGTCAATCAGGGTCTACGCGACCAGATCGGTAGACGCACCATGCACGAGGTAATTTCGGGCGAGCGAGACCAACTGATGCAGGAACTCACGAATAACTTGAACGTCACTATGACCGAGGAGTTCGGAATATCCATCATCGACGTGCGAGTCAAGCGAATTGATCTACCGGACGAGGTGTCCAGTGCCGTTTTCGAAAGGATGAATTCCGAACGGGAAGTGGAAGCGCGACAGTATCGAGCCACCGGAAACGAGCAGGCGATCGGGATTAGAGCCGCTGCTGAGCGAGAGGTGACGGTCATTGGTGCAGAAGCACAGCGTGACGCGGAACGAATACGTGGCGATGGAGATGCCCAGGCGACCAAGATCTATGCTGAAGCGTATGGTCAGGACGCTGAGTTCTACGAGTTCTATCGAAGTATCAACGCATATGTCACTGTATTTGAGGACGGACGTTCGTTGCTTGTGCTTGATCCATCAAGCGAGTTTTTCAAGTACCTGAAGAGCGACACCGGAGATTAAGCGGGTTTCGCTGCTCAGATTCTTCGATTGAATGGTCGTGCATCGCACCTACTCCACGGTGCGATGCACGATTCAAGGTGCCCTTCCCAACCACATTGAGAAGGGTCCTCGTGCGCGTGCGACTATAGTTTTTCTGACATAAGGTGCACTAGTTCAAGATGGCTCGAACGGTTGTTGTGGTCGGAGCCCAATGGGGAGACGAGGGCAAGGGGAAGGTAGTCGACCTCCTTGCTCATAATGCCCTTGCAGTCGTCCGGTTTCAAGGTGGTCACAACGCTGGTCACACATTGGTTGTAAACGGCAAGAAGACCATCTTGCATCTGATACCCTCCGGCATACTCCGTGAAAGCACATTGAGTGTGATTGGGCATGGTGTAGTAGTGTCCCCTCATGCTTTGATGTCGGAGTGTCGCGTCCTCGAGAAGAGCCAAATTTCCGTACAGGAGCGATTGCGCATAAGTATGGAGTGTCCGCTGGTACTCTCGTGCCACGTGGCAATGGATACCGCACGAGAACAGTGCCACGGGGCTGGAAAGATTGGAACGACGTTGCGAGGGATCGGTCCGGCTTACGAAGACAAAGTTGCTCGCCGCAGCATCCGACTCGCGGATGTGTTCGATACTTCTCGTTGCGAACAAAAGGTCGACGAACTCTATGACTTTCATAACTTCGTACTAACTCGCTATTACCGCGCGAAGCCGGAAGATCCGGAAGAGGTCAAGGACCAGCTAGCCAACTTCGCTCAGTTCTCGCAACCCATTGCGTGTGACACGGTGGAACTGCTTCATCAACTTAGAGCGAGAGACGGAACAATCATTTGCGAAGGGGCTCAAGGAGCGATGTTGGATGTGGACATGGGCAGTTACCCTTATGTCACGTCCTCCAATACGGTTGCCGGTGGAGTCACGACTGGAACGGGTCTTGGACCCAATTGCATAGACCATGTTGTTGGGGTTGTCAAGGCATACACGACACGAGTGGGCGAGGGGCCCTTTCCTACAGAGCTGAGTGATGCTCAGGGGGATGCATTGGCTCGTTCAGGCGATGAGTTTGGGGCAACCACTGGAAGACCGAGACGATGTGGTTGGTTGGACGCGGTGGCGTTGAAGCATGCGATTCGTATCAACGGCATTTCAAGTATGTTCCTGACCAAGTTCGACGTACTCGATGGATTCGACAAGATCAAAGTGTGCGTAGACTATGATGAGCGTCACTGCAATCGTGCAATAGTCCAATCTCACGATGCGGAGTACCTGTCGCAAGTTCGACCGGTGTATGAAGTGTTCGAAGGCTGGAATTCGTCAACTAAGGATGCGCGTTCGCTCAGTGATCTTCCCAAAAACGCTCGAAACTACGTGGGAAGTCTGGAAAAAATTTTGGAAATCCCCATCAGCAGTGTCTCAACGGGGGCAGAACGGAAGTCGATCGTGAGCATCGACAACGGGGTGTATTCCTAACTGAATCAAATTGAACCGTAAAATGCACGCATGATCGATCCGAAACTTCTCGATCTGTTGGTTTGTCCTTTGACCAAATCAAAACTGATTTACAACGAGTCGACCAATGAACTTTGGTCGAACGAGGCTGGCTTGGCTTATCCCGTTCGAGATGGAATTCCCGTCATGGTTGTGTCGGAAGCACGAAAGCTAACCGACGAGGAGGAATCGAATGTGGCCGGAGAGTAGACACTCGACGTCTAACATTCCTCGTTGCACAAAGGAACTGCCTCGCACCATCATTGAATACATACAAATAGACTCAACCAAGTGAAAAATCTCTATTCGATAACAGATCAAGTCATGCCCGATGTGGCAATGAGAGTATTGAAGGACGAACAAGATCCTTTGGATTGGGTGGGAATGAGCGATATTCGACTCCCGATGCAGTTTTGCGACGCAGAAGAAGTTCGATCAGCACCTAGCATCGTTCAACTCTACGTCAACCTGAAAGACCCGAATGCCAAAGGGATCCACATGTCGCGGCTTTATGTATTGCTTGACGAAAAAGCCGCCAATCGACCGCTGTCCCCCGTCTCTATTGCAGGGTTCTTGCAGCAAATGCTCGATTCGCATCGGGATTTTTCGTCGCATGCGTTGGTTGAGTTCTCGTTGGAACAACACTTGCGTCGGAACGCTCTGGTTTCGGACCATTCAGGATGGAACAACTACCCTGTCTCCGTTCGCGGAGAACACGTGAACGGCTCTACCCATGTAGACATGAGGTTTATAGTTCATTACTCCAGCACATGTCCAGCGTCCGCTGCGCTAGCTCGTCAGTCCATTCAACACCAGTTTGATCAGGACTTCGGTTCAGTCGGAACTGTGAGCGCAATTCGGGTACGGCATTGGTTGGGTACGGATCAAGGTATCGTTGCCACACCTCACGGTCAACGAAGCTCCGCTAGCGTTGTTGTGCGGTTAAAGCCTGAGCTAGAAGCTTTTCCATTGACGCACCTGATCGACAAGGTAGAAGGTGCATTGGCGACTCCGGTCCAAACTGCTGTTAAACGCGTGGACGAACAGGAGTTCGCATTGTTAAACGGTCAAAATCCCATGTTCTGCGAAGATGCCGGGCGTCGTCTCAAAACGTGCTTGAACGAAGAGTCCGAAGTTGAGGATTTCTTGGTTCGGGTGGAGCACTTTGAAAGCTTGCATGCGCACAACGCTGTATGCATGGTCACGAAAGGCATTAAGAACGGATTTAAAGCATCGCCATAGATTGGTGCCGAGAAGAGGACTCGAACCTCCACGGGGTTGCCCCCACCAGCACCTGAAGCTGGCGTGTCTACCAATTTCACCATCTCGGCGTTTCTCCCAGTCCGAAGCATTGCCAAGAACTTCCAAGAAGATCTTTATGCGTTGGACAAACTCTGAAGTACCGTTGGCGACCACCTTTGCTAAACGCAGTCTTGGAAACTCAAAGCGGAGCAGGGCCCCGGTTTATTTGCCTAAGGTGGGCAAAAATCACCGCAAATCACCCCTGTTTCAACGCATTGTATCCAGTTGGACACAGATCCAAGTATGCGTTTCCTGTGAATATTGTCTGCCTGTTCCTCAAGCGACGAAAACCTTCGGATTCTGAAAATTTGGTTCGTCTTCTAGATTCCCACATTCTTGCAAATGGAAGAACCGAATTCTGTGTGCTTCGAAGAGATAGTGCATATGTCATGATCCAGAGCTCATGCAGGCATTGCATGTCAAATGCAGGAACTGTATCGACCAATCCGGAAGCGTTGATTTGAGACCTGCAACCAAGTCGCGAATCAGAAAGGTGCTAAGGAAGCACGGCCCGACTTCCTATGGAAAGTTGATTGGGCTCCTGCGCAATGCACCCGGCATCTCTGATTTGCTTCAATCCATGGAGCAACAAGGGGAAGTCTCAAAGGACTCAAGAGGCCGCTACCTGAGCAGAAACTCCGCCAGCCGCGTTGTACCGGAACGGAGCTTCATGACGGGCATTGCCACAAAGGAGTCTCATCGATGGTTTCTTCAACCACTAGTGCAAGATGGCTCAAAAAGGATTCCGCTTGGTTCAGTGTCCAAATTAAGGGATGGGGATTTGGTTACCGTCAGGCTGCACGACCTAAGCAGCAAAGCGAGGAAAGCGTCAGTTCAACGAGTCATACACACAGAGAGCGAGTCAGATCGCGCAGCTTTGGCGTTACTTAATGCTTACGAGGTTCCACACGAAGAAGGTGAATCCACTGAACATGGCTCCATTCCCAATCGAATCGAGTCTGAGTCTCTGGCAGGCCGGGAAGACTTGCGAGACCTGCCTTTCATCACAATTGATGGGGAATCGGCCAAAGACTTCGACGATGCTGTGTTGGCGAACTTGGAGAAGCAGGGAATTTGGCGATTGTGGGTTGCGATTGCGGATGTAGCACATTACGTCAAACCAGGTGACCCACTTGATGCAAGAGCTCAAGCACGCGGCAATTCCGTATATCTGTCGGATCGGGTTGTACCGATGCTTCCTCATGAACTTTCAAGTGGCATCTGTTCGCTAAGGCCGAATGAAGATCGACTAGTCATCGTTTGCGACATGTCTATAACGCAAGATGGTGTGGTTAGGTCTTATTCGTTCTATGAGGCAGTCATTCGATCAGCCGCCAGACTTACATATACCGAAGCATTCCAGGTTTGCAAGGGTGAGTCATCTTCGCGGCCAAGTTCGGTAGTTCATTCGCTCAGGGAGCTGTATGAAGTCTCCAAAATTCTTGGGAAAGCTCGAGAGCTACGGGGTGCATTGGACTTCACCACTCGAGAATCTTCCGTGCTAGTCGAAAATGGAGACCCAGTCGACGTTGTGCTACACGATCGCAATGACGCTCACAGCATGATTGAAGAGGCGATGATTTCAGCCAACGTTTGTGCCGCGCGATTCCTACTCGAACACGATTGTCCTGCCCTGTTTCGTGTTCATGAAGGTCCCGACTCGAAGTCTCTGAGTGAACTTCGTCGCAACCTAACGGGATGTTCTCTTCCTCCTGAGAAACTCAGTGGCGAGAAGCCAATGTTCATTAAGCGATTGTTGGACAATATTAGGTCGAGCACCAGGACACCTTGGATTTGGGAGTTGCTGGTCTTGCGATCGATGAAGCAGGCCATGTATTCATTTGACAATTCAGGTCACTTCGGACTTGCGTTAGAGAACTATGTGCATTTCACATCTCCGATACGCCGTTACTCGGACTTGTTCGTCCATCGGCAGATCAAGAAATTGCTGAATGGTGAACGCGAATCTAGAACCGAAATCGAAACTAGCGCTAACTTGGGAAACGAACTCTCGCTCTGTGAGCGACGTGCTGTTGAAGTCACTCGCAGGGTGGACTCTTGGTTGAAGTGTTCGCTGTTGAAAAAGGAAACTGGCAAGATCTTTAAAGGACATATCGTCAAGATTGAGGAATTCGGTCTCTTTGTAGAACTTGATCGCTACCTAATCTCGGGTCTTATACATGTGTCTGATCTCGAGGACGACTATTACGAAAACAGAGTCACAGAGCTGGTTGGGGTGGCGACCGGCAAGATATACAAGATTGGTGAGTCCATGAAAGTTCGACTTACTTCCGTAGATGTGGAACAACAGAGATTGGATCTCGTGGATGCTAATGCGAGTGAAGTCGGTCACGAATACCGGAAGGGAAAGCTCGTGTTTCGCCGTGAACGACGTAAAAGACGATGAACACTTCCGAGTCCAACGACCGCCGTGTTTACGGCATTCACAGTGCAATGTCGATGCTTCGGGGATCGCCTCGACGTATTCATCGAGTTCTCCTGGCTGAAGGGTTCCATGGCGACAGATTGCAACGGATCCGTGAAGAAGCATTACGCCTGAAAGTAAGAGTCAGCACTGTTCCTCGTTCGACTCTAGATCGGCTGGCAAGAGGAGCGACTCACCAAGGCGTTGTTCTTGAGACCGTTGTCGCCGAGGCAAAATCCGAGCAAGAGTTCGAGAAGGCGTTTGAGAATTGGGAGAACCCGTTGATTCTGGCAATGGATGGTGTCTTGGACCCACGAAATTTGGGTGCTTGCTTGCGAGTTGCGGAAGGAGCGGGCGTGGACGCAGTTCTAATTGGCAAAAATCGAACTGCGCCTTTGTCGGATGTTGTACATCGAACATCTACGGGTGCTCTCGAATCCGTCTTTCTCGTACAAGTCTCTAACTTGGCAAGGAGACTCGATTGGTTGAAAGAACGGGGCTGTTGGGTTACAGGATCCGAATCCGAATTAGGCAGCACATCCAGCTATCTTCAGACTGACTTTACCTCTCCTACCGTTCTAGTTGTAGGCGGTGAGGAGAAGGGTCTTCGTCAATTGACTCGGACCAAGTGCGATCTGTTGGTTTCGATTCCCATGTATGGAACGGTCGAGAGCTTGAATGTTGCCGTTGCTGCAGGGATTCTGCTTTACGAGGTTCGCCGCCAACGTGGTGCTACGGTTGAGGGATCAGACTCCTTGGATTGAAGTGTTGGCGTTTTCACGGTGAAGATTCTCCACTAACATCGAGATTTCGTTTCGTAGATTCCCTTTTGTTGGTTGTCTCGAGTCCGGCATCCAGCCCATGTATGCGAGGAATTCCCGCACAAAGAACGAAGTGCACTTTGCATTAACGTTAAAATAGTGCTCGGGATTTTCCCGAAAATTATTTTTACTCCTTGTTCTCGGATTCAGCAGAGAATGCCGAGGGCGGATTCCAAAGGGAGACTTTATGCGCCACTACGAGATAGTGTTCATCGTACATCCCGATCAGTCGGAACAGGTTCCTGGGATGATTGATCGATATCGTGCAATGATCGAACGTGAGGGAGGGTCCATTCACCGATGCGAGGACTGGGGTCGTCGCCAACTTGCGTATCCCATCGCAAAAATACATAAGGGCCACTATGTTTTGATGAACATCGAGGCTCCACCGAGCGTTTTGGAAGAACTCGAGAGCGCGTTTCGATTCAACGATGCGGTATTACGCAACATGATCCTCAAGCGAAAGTTCGCCGAGACGGAAACCTCAAAGATTTACGAAGAGGAACTTCGAGAACAAGAGCGGGAACGTGAGAAGGAACGACGTCGAGAGGAAGAAATGGAGGCGAGACGCAAGGCACGAGAGGAATCTAGAGCTCGCGCTGATCAAGCATCGGACGATGTGTCAGAGGATCGAGACTTCGAGGAAGGGGATGGAGACATTCCAGACCAAGAAGCCCCAGAGTCATCACAGCCTGATACAACTGAAGAAGTTGTGGCTGAAAATACGGATGAGGAGCAATAGGCATGGCGCGAACATTCAGACGAAGTAGAACCTGTCGCTTCACGGAGCAGGGAATCAAGGAGATCGACTACAAAGATTTAGAGACGTTGCGCCAATACATAACGGAGACTGGCAAGATCGTGCCTGCACGCATGATGGGAACCAGTTCGAAGTATCAAAGACAGTTGGCTCGTGCCATAAAAAGAGCTCGATATCTGTCGTTACTTCCCTATACCGACCAGCATCGATCCTAAAGGAAGAATGTAATGAACGTCTTACTTCTTGATCGAATAACCAACCTGGGCGATCTTGGCGATGAGGTGCGAGTGAAACCGGGCTTTGCCCGAAATTTTTTGATTCCTCGCGGACTAGCCTTAAAGGCCACTGATGAAAACCGAAAGGTATTTGCTGAACGTGAGCAAGAACTCAAGGCTTTGGCGGTTGAGCGTTTAGAAGGTGCCGAGAAACGTGCGGCGCTGTTGGATGATTTGGAAATTACCATCCTGGCTCGAACGGTTGACGCAAGCCGACTGTACGGTTCTGTAGGTCCCGTCGAGATAGCTCGAGAAATCTCTGATCTTGGAATCGAAGTGAACAAAAGCGAAGTCAAGATGACGAGCGGTGCGATTCGCGAGGTAGGCGAGTTCGAAGTTGAAATTCGTGTGCACGCAGATGTATCTCGTGTGGTACGCGTCATCGTGGACGCCGAGTAGAAACTCCAAGCCCTAAACACAACTTATCCACAGAGTTGTCCAGCCCGCATGTTTTCTATGTGCGGAAAATCGACCAATTCGGCTTCTGAAATGCACATATTTGTACTTGTGCACTTGACTAGCTGTCTACTAACATGGACATTAAGAGTGTCACGGATGAACTCAAACACATCTCCATGTCAGACGAATACCACACAGAAGTACAGGAGTACTTAGCAAGCGATTCATCGAATCAAACACTCAGTCGCATGCCACACAGCACGGAAGCTGAACGGGCCGTGCTGGCTTGCGCGATGGGCGACCCCTCTGCGTGGGACCGGCTTACCGGTCTCCTAGAATCAAAAGAGTTCTTCGAGCCAAAGAACCGGAAAATCTTCGAGACGATCAGAACGCTGGCGAACCAGGGAAGTCCCATGGACAACCTCACAGTTTGTGACGCATTAAAGAACGCGGGACTGCTTGAAGAAGTGGGAGGCTATCCCTACCTCTTCGAAATCGAGGAAACTGTTCACGATTCGCGCAACGTTGAAGCATACGCGAAGATGGTGCGTGGCGCTGCGTTGCGTCGAGAACTAATTGGGGCATCAACCTATATCAAAAACATAGCCCACACACCGGAAGACAGGACGTCTGAGCAAGTAATTTCCGAGTCCGAGGAACGCATACTCGGTATTTCCAAAGGCACAACCGGAGAGCAGTACCAACACTTTCTGGGAGACATTCTCTCCCCAGCGGTAAGTCGCATTGAAGAACTACGATCGGCAGAGGGAAAGCTACCTGGTCTTCCGTCCGGATTTTGGGACCTAGATGACCTGACGGGCGGTTTTCACAACAACGACCTCATCATCATCGCTGGACGACCTTCCATGGGAAAGACAGCTTTCGCCCTCAACATCTGTGAGCAGGTCATTCTTGCACAGGAAACGAAACCTGTGCTTTTCTTTTCATTAGAGCAAGATCATAGCCAGTTGGTTCTTCGACTACTTGCTGCGCAGTCATCCGTTCCTTACAGGAATTTGGTGACGGCAGAGCTCTCTACACAACAGTGGAAACAACTTGAAAGCGCAACCGGTTGCTTGTCAGATAAGCCGCTTTTCCTGGTTGACCGGCCCAATCTGTCAGTCGAAGAAATGCGATCGTACGCTAGACGAATCAATCGTGAGGTCAAATCGGCTGAAAGTAGTGGGGAAGGACTCGGTAGCAACCGTCTTGCACTAATCGTAGTGGACTACATTCAACTCATGAGGCCATCTCGAAGGCACGACAATCGAGTGCAGGAAATGGGGGACATCACGCGCTCACTCAAGGCGTTAGCCAAGGAGTTCAATGTTCCCGTAGTGGCACTCTCGCAATTGAATCGCAGGTTGGAGGATAGACACGACAAGCGACCGAAGATGTCAGACTTGCGTGACAGCGGCGAGATCGAACAGGATGCGGACCTGATCCTGTTTATTTATCGCGATGAGGTCTACGACAGAGAGAGTGCCGAGAAGGGCAAGGCGGAAATCATTCTCGCAAAGCATAGGAATGGACCTCGAGGTTCCATTAAGCTCAGGTTTGTCGAACCTCTGATGAAATTTGACGCGACGGGAGAGGATTTTCGTGAGGCGTCAAGTGCTACCGATTCCACAAAACGAAGTCAGCCTGATGTGAATTTCAACAAGACGGACGCAGCAGGATACTCGAATGCGGAAGAAGAGGATCCTTTCTAAGTCGACTGGGGCGCAGTCCATACATCGATTGTCTGCCACCGTTTTTGTATGATTGCGTGTAAATCAGTCCCAGAGGCTAGTTGTGAAAGCCCAACTCAAAGAATCAGAATCTGAAATCCAATACAGCTATCGAGTAGACCCAGTAAGCGTTGCGATGGGTGCTCGAGTTGAAGGACTAGATGTAGGTGAGGATCAATCACAAGAAACGATCGACTTGTTACGTGATTTGATGCTAAAGCATCACTTGCTTGTACTGCCCAATCAACAGCTTAGTGCGCATGAGTTGGAAGCGTTTGGAAGACGCTGGGGATCTTTGCTTACACACCCGGCCACAAAACACCGAGACACGCAATATGTTCAGTGGATTGGTAGTTCAGGGGAAGGAAGAAAGTTCAAATTCTTTCCTGGAAGCCATCCAGCTGGAGGCGGTTGGCACTCGGACATGACTTGGCACTCTACTCCACCCAAGTATACGGGATTGCTTGCCAAGAGGCTGCCGAATTTCGGGGGCGACACAATTTTCTCGAACCAGCATCTCGCTTTCGACACTCTGCCAGATGAACTCAAGGAAGACATTGCGGACAAGAGCGCATTTCATACCGGCAAAGTATTCGGTCCTGATGTGGAAGATTCGATTCATCCTGTCGTTCGAACTCATGATGAGACAGGAGAGAAAGCGCTATACGTAAATCCAAACTTTACGAAGTACATCGTCGGGATGCCCGCTGACGAGAGTGAAGCATTGTTATTCCGGATTTTCTCGCATCATGTTCGGCCGGAATTCACCTATCGTCACAAGTGGAGTGTCAATGACTTAGTGCTTTGGGATAACCGCTCTGTGATGCACTATGCCATCGCCGATTACAACGAACAGCGAATCATGCACCGGATTGTCGTTCAAGGAAACGTTCCACAGTAGCATTCGAAACGTCGAACGGTGTCCGACCTTGCTTAAGTTGGGCTCAAGGTAGATTTCTCGATTTCCGATCGACTTGCTGTCCTTGCGCTAATCCAAATCGATGCGATTGGCTTTGTATTCGCAACAGCTTGTCGATTCAAGTAAGAACGAAGTCGGTTTACTTTCCAATTGTGACCGTGACGATTCGAATGTCACTGTCAGCATGTCGTGAATGTCGGACAACCACATTCTTTGATTAACGTTGTAACTTGTGATCCGTGTCTTCACAGGAAAGAACTCGGCACTGTAAAGAATCCAGTCAATCATGTTGGATAAGGATGCCTGGATTGAGTGCGAGTTTTCACGTGTTGCACTAATTGAGTTGGAACCAAACATCTGAAGCTGACCAAAAGCACTCGACAATCTTCCGAATTCTCTACGAATTTGACATTGATGTTTTGGACCACAATCTCCTATCTTCGCGACCAGTCTTGCATCACCGGTAGGATCTGACCATCGAGGGAAGTTGAGCTTGCTGGACCAATCACTCTCTTCCATCAGCATTCCGATGGGTTCAGAGCGTGGAGTTGCTAGAAGCACTCTCGCAACGCTACTGTCAAGCGTTGCATTGAAGTCTCCGGTCACTATCACTGGCTCACTGAAAGGAACCATTTGTCTCTCCTGTAGCACCACTTCTTTGCCATGTCGATAGGTCACATTAGTTGGCTGATAGACCCTAGACAAATTCTCGATGAGAGCAAAGAACACGTCCGCTTGCTGAACACTTACGTGATAACCGGTGTGTGAGAGATGGGTGTTGAATATCCATATACACGATCCCGTCTGCTTATCGTGGAGATATGCATACGTGACAATTCGACGTAACTTAGCACCGAATGCCTTCTTTGGTCGGTCGGGAACTCCTGGAGCAAGCCATCTCGTGTCGCTATGTAGGACGTTGAAGCGTTGCTTGCGTATCAGAATGGGGTTGTATTCACCGCGAGCTCCTCCATCTCTTCCTTCGCCCACAAACTCATAGCTCTCTCCGAGTATCTGGACTAGATCTCGCATTTGCTTTTCCTTGACCTCCTGAAGACCAATCAGGTCCGCAATTTTCTTTTTCGGGTCGTGTTGCTCCACCGAGGCGTGTTGTTCTTGATGGATCATCGAAGCAACATAGTTCTTTCGCTGCTGCCAATTCAGCTCGATGGGGTCTCCTCTATTGTCGTATCGAATGTTAAGAGTGCGCACAGTAGTTTCCGCCGCATGTCCGTACATGCCCATCCAAACTGATATGAGTGAGATGAGAACGAACGGCTTCATGAGATTTGTCGAGAGTCTAGTGGGGAGCGTGACCGATTGTCATTACTCTTCTTCATAACCCGGTTTGCAACAAAATTCATCTGGGAAAAGATGGTGAATCAAGAGACTAACGAACATTCTCACTGAGAAATTGTGATTTGCATGAGACACACTTCTGTTAATATGTACAAATAATCAGTATACATTGGGTGCTAGGCAATTTCGACCTAATGAACGGTTCAAGTTGGATTTAGACATGTCACATTCATTCATCTAGTGTTCAGATGGTTATGAAGACCAAGACTATATTCGTTTGCAGCAAATGCGGTGCTACTCACCCCAAATGGCAGGGCCAATGTGCAAGCTGCGAAGAGTGGAACTGTCTTGAAGAAGCCAATGTTCCTCGCAAGAGCACACCATCTTCTCCGAGCTTTGGCGAAGGGTATAGCGGCGGACTGACCGCAATTACGCGCCTATCTGAAGTCAAAGCTCAAGCAAGTCACCGCACCTCGACCGGAATGGCCGAGTTTGATCGCGTGTTGGGAGGAGGATTGGTCTTGGGATCAGTAGTACTCATGGGCGGTGATCCAGGTGCTGGAAAATCTACGATGCTCCTTCAGATGGCAGGCAATCTCTCACTTAAGTCTCCATGTCTATACGTCAGCGGAGAGGAATCCATCCAACAAATAGCTGGTAGAGCAATACGCCTAGGAATTGCAGACAGTGAGATCAACTTGGCATCGTTGACTTCTGTAGGTCAAGTTGCGGAAGTTGTACAACGAGAACGTCCCGACATTGTCGTTATTGACTCGATTCAGGTTATGCATGCGGACGATGTTGAAAGCGTTCCAGGAAGCGTGACACAGGTCCGGGAGTGTGCAGCCCGTCTCACTCGATTGGCGAAACAGCAGGACTGCACATTTGTGCTGGTGGGACACGTTACGAAAGAAGGAAATCTTGCAGGTCCCAAGGTACTAGAGCACATCATTGACTGCTTCGTGATGCTCGACTCACCTCCAGGGAGTCGGTATCGCACTTTGCGAGGAGTCAAGAATCGGTTTGGTGCCGTCAACGAATTGGGTGTATTCGCAATGACAGACAAGGGGTTGCGGGAAGTACTCAATCCTTCCGCAATCTTCTTGGAGCGTTCAGATGACCCCGCAGCAGGTAGCGTCGTAACGGTGACTTGGGAGGGAACGCGCCCTCTACTTGTAGAAATTCAAGCTCTAGTGGACGATGTTCAAGGTGGATATCCTCGACGGGTGTCTGTCGGTTTGGATGCTCAGAGACTAGCCATGCATCTGGCGATCATGCACAGGCATTGCGGTATATCGCTGGCGGACCAAGATGTCTTTGCAAATGTGACCGGAGGAGTTCGTGTGGGAGAAACTGCGGTTGACCTAGCTTTGTTGGTGGCGGTTTATTCAAGCTTTCGAAACCGACCATTGCCTCGGGATCTCGTTGTGTTTGGTGAATTGGGTCTAACGGGAGAAATACGCCCGGTGCCTAATGGACAAGAACGGATTCGCGAAGTGCAGAAACATGGATTTACTAGAGTGGTGGCTCCGATCGCAAATAGGGCAAAGCGACCCATCGCTGGAGTCGAAGTCGCTTATGTCAAGACACTGAGCGACGCACTCGACACTCTCAGCAACATGGTTGACTAGACCCTCTCATTCATCCAACGACGAAGTAGCAATAGTGTTCGCTGTTTGCGAATTTGAGCCAGTGTTCAATTCGAAAAAATAGAATAAGCGCATATAAATCACTAATCCCCCCACCCCATGTTCAAAGGTTTTGACCGACTGCGTGAAACCGACGCTTTAGTGTGGAATGCCATTGCATCCGAAACTGCTCGACAAGAAGAACATATAGAACTCATCGCGTCTGAAAACTACGCTTCTCCGGCAGTGTTGGAAGCCCAGGGATGCATCATGACTAACAAGTACGCAGAGGGCTATCCTGGCAAACGCTACTACGGGGGTTGTAATCACGTAGACGCGGTCGAAACACTAGCAACCGAGCGAGTCAAACAATTATTCGGTGCGGACTATGCAAATGTCCAACCCCATTCAGGAAGTCAGGCAAACGCAGCGGCGTACCTAGCCTTACTCAAACCGGGCGACGTAGTATTGGGAATGGGACTGTCAGACGGTGGACATCTGACACACGGCTCTCCCGTTAACTTCTCGGGAAAACTCTATAAGGCAGTTCAATACGGAGTCGATCCAGAGAGCGGGCAAATAGATTTCGGCGCGGTTCAAGAACTCGCCCATGAACACCAACCGAAACTTGTGGTCGCGGGCTTTTCTGCCTACAGTCGCAGCATCGACTGGCTCAAGTTTCGTGATATTGCGGACTCGGTGGGTGCCTATTTGCTCGTAGATATGGCTCATGTCGCAGGACTTGTGGCAGCAGGTCTATATCCCAACCCTGTTGCGATTGCGGATGTGACGACATCAACAACCCACAAGACATTGGCGGGTCCCCGAGGCGGCGTGATCCTTGCTCGTTCCAATCCAGATATTGAGAAGAAACTCAATTCTTCTCTTTTTCCAGGATCACAGGGTGGACCACTAATGCACATTATTGCTGCCAAGGCTGTGTGCTTTCTGGAGGCGTTGACACCCGAGTTTGTCGAATACCAAAAGTGCGTGCTAGCCAATGCCAGAGCTATGGCTGGCACTTTCCAAGATAGAGGCTACAAGGTAGTTTCGGGCGGAACGGACAATCACTTGTTCCTTTTGGACCTAATCGATAAGAGTATGACCGGTAAAGACGCCGATGCGGCGTTGGACAGTGCCAACATTACTGTCAACAAGAACACGGTTCCCAATGATCCACGCTCTCCCTTTGTGACTAGTGGTTTGCGCATCGGAACTCCAGCAGTCACTCGTCGAGGCTTCGGAGAGAATGAATGCGAGACTTTGTCCCATTGGATGTGCGATGTCTTGGACGACCTAGAAAACCAAAACATGATCGCGTCAGTTCGGCTGAAAGTGCTCGAGTTGTGTAGACGATTTCCAGTCTATGCTTCCTGATGGTCTTCGCCTGGGAACTCTCCGCACAGTCTCCCGCTGGATCATTTCTTGATACGGGGTGGTCGAGTCTTGTTTAACTCAAAACGATGAACAAGCCGTCTTCCAGTGTCGCACAGTCATCGCCTCGACACCGACGACAGAGCCGTCGTGTCTTGCTACAGGCCATATACCAATGGGACATGGCTGGTTCCACCGAGAAAGACATGGTGCAATTCTTCACTGACGAAGGATCATTGGACAAAGCGGACAAACGGTACTTTCACGACTGTCTTCACGGTGTCATGCGTGGGGTTAAGGATCTCGATCGAGCATTTGAACCTTACTTAGACCGAACACTGTCTGAACTCAATCCAGTGGAACGTTCATGTTTGCGTGCAGGTTGCTATGAACTTATTGAGCGAGAAGACGTCCCCTTCAAAGTAATCATCAACGAGTGGGTCGACCTAGCAAAACTCTTTGGTGCGCAAGACAGCTATCGTTATATAAACGCTGTACTTGACGCAGTTGCGCGAACCGCACGAGAGCGCGAAGAGTGAACGAAATTGAGGCGATCGATCTGATCGTCAATCGCCTTGGACCGGCTGCAACAGGGAAAGGGGTGGTGATTGGTCCCGGGGACGATAGTGCTGTTGTTGGTTTCGACCCCGAAGAGGAAACTGTTGTAACTTCCGATGTGCTTATAGAAAAAAGGCACTTTCCTGAAGGATCTCCCGGGGACTTGGTCGGCTATCGCAGCGTTGCGGTGAATATCTCCGATTTGTCGAGCATGGGTGCACAGCCCCGATATCTCACGATTGCACTAACCGCCGATTCAATTGAAGAGTCCTGGCTCCTGGCGTTTGCGGATGGCGTTCGGGCTTGTTGCTTGGAGACTGGTTCCATCGTGATTGGAGGCAACTTGGCTCGAGGTCCCAAATCGATTGCGATCACTGCTCTCGGAAGCGTTCTTCGCGGCAAATCCGTGACGCGATCCGGCGCAGAAGTTGGAGACGAAATTTGGCTAACGGGCACTGTAGGAGCAACCGCCGTTGCGCTGCAGAACTTTCGTGATCCTCAAATTGCTTCGTTGGAAGAATTGCTTGAACGAAGAAATGAAAATGCATTGGCAAGATATTTTCTTCCAATACCTCGAGTGGATTTCGCATCACATCTCTTTAGTTTTGCCTCTTCCGCCACCGACGTGAGCGACGGATTGGTCTGTGAACTGGATCAGTTGTCCCGTAACAGCGGCCACCGTATGCAGGTGGATGTCGAGTCAGTTCCTGTATGGTGTGGTGCGAACCCAAGGGAGGCGATTCAATCCGATGACAGTTACGAGCTAGTGTTTACTGCACACCCATGTGAACGGACTGAAGTAACTTCCGTCGCAAAACGAACTAAGACTCCGGTCGCAAGAATTGGATTAGTCCAAGAGGGAGACGGCGTACACGTTCACGAAGGTGAAGTCATGATCGAAGTTGATGCCGGTTACTCTCACTTCTAAGCGACAACACGAATGATCTCACTAAAACCGGAACAAGACGAGGAGAGCATGGCTCGAATTCGAGAGAATCGGTTTAGTGATCCGGTTATGCTCGTTGCATCCGGTTTAGGTATCGGATGGGTCTCTCCAGCTCCGGGAACCCTAGCGTCGTTAGCAGCGGGAGTCTTGTATTGGCTGCTTGTGTCGCCCGCATCCTATATGGTTCAGATTGCCATTACCGTAATGGTTTGTCTGCTCGCACTGTTGGTTTTGGAGCTCTTTGTTCGCAAGTACGGTTACATTGATGCTCGACAAGTGGTCATTGATGAAATAGCTGGCATCACGATTGCACTGTTGCTGTTACCCCAAGTCTATTGGGTCTATGTTCTTGCCTTTGTACTATTTCGTGTGTTCGACATTTGGAAACCCTTTCCAATTGGTTGGATCGACAAATCGCTGAAGTCGGGGCTAGGAATTTTGTTAGACGATTTGGTTGCGGGTGGAATGGCATGTGTGATTGCGTATGCGATTTGGAAAATTGTGGTGGACACTTAATCGAGGACTTTGGCAATGGCAAGTGACGGTGAGGCGAAGAAACAAGGAGGCAGGGAGAGTCGGGACACGGCCGTTGATTTTGAGAAATCTTTGAATCAATTGGAAAGCCTCGTGGAAGAGATGGAGTCCGGAGATCTGACCCTGGAGGAATCTCTCGTAGCTTTCGAAAGAGGTGTGGCACTTGCTCGAACCTGCAAGGAAGCCCTCCGCCAGGCTGAAGAGCGCATCGCGCAACTCACCGAAGACAACGCGCTCGACTCGTAGCTATTCCTATTGTGAGCAGCCTAATCGAGATTCGTTCGAGGCTGAACGAATACATCGAATCCGAATTGCAGTTGGAGTCCATTCATTCTCCAAGACTCGTCGAAGCAATGCGTTATTCGGTGCTTGGCGGAGGCAAGCGATTACGCGGCTGTTTGGTCTGTGCGGCCGCTACAAGTCTAGGTTCAACGCTGCAACAGTCTTTGGCTACCGCGGCCGCGGTAGAGTACATACATGCTTATTCGTTGGTTCATGACGATCTTCCTGACATGGACGACGCAGACACACGTCGTGGCAAGCCAAGTTGTCACGTGGCTTTCGGACCCGCTATTGCTATCCTGGTTGGAGATGCTCTGCAACCATTGGCTTTTTCTGCAATTGCCGGGTGTGAGGAATTGTCCGAGTGGCAACGCGTGACTTGCGTCGCGATTCTAGGCGATGCAAGTGGTTGGAACTGCATGGTTGGTGGCCAGGCTATGGACATGGAATCTGAGGGAAAGGCAATAGAAGATGCCACAGTGTTGGCGACCCTCAATGACGCAAAGACAGGTGCTTTGTTTCGAGCATGTACAGAATTAGGAGCAACTATCGCCGGTTACAAGCAAGACTCTAGAGTCTTTCATCTAATGAGCAAGTTTGGACATCGTCTTGGTGCTGCCTTTCAAATAGCCGACGATGTTCTCGACGCTACTGGCAGTACGGAAGGCTTGGGTAAACCTGCTGGAGCGGATTTGGTCGCGGGCAAACGAAATTTCGTCAGTTATTTGGGCATCCTTGGTGCAAAAGAAAAGGCAAATACAATCCTGAAGGATGCATTGGCCGTACTTCAAGAGTTGAGGCTTGAAGACTCCATGTTGGCGGAAATCGCAGAATTGAGTGTCAATCGCACCGCCTAGAACTCGTCCGTCAAGTCTTGGGCAGCCATTTCACAAAGATACTAGGCCCTTCTTAGCTGTCTTGTCGAATTCCGCTTAATCCGCGAGGAACGCTTTCTTCAGTTGAGCAAAAGTACAACGGACATAAACTCGATTTCGTGTACGATAGAGTGGAACAACACGAGGACTTTTGAGTCTCAAACACATGATCGCATTGGGGGCGAAATGGATTCGACGGCGGATACAAAGTCTCAGGTGCATGCCGAGAGAGAAGCAGCTCTCGTAAATCAATTGTTTCAATTTCTCAATAGTTGCCAACGACGACAACTACGCTCTAGCGGCTTAAGAGCACGCTAGTCCTGTCCATCCGAATGCCCGTATAGGGTGGACGGGATCATACTTACGGGATCGCCCAGTACGTTGGTCCGAACGTGTTGTGGCTAAAGATCTGGACTCGCTTGGTGGAACCCTGTCTTGTCGGGTCACCGCTAGGCTAAAGCAAAGGCAAGAATAAGCATGTAGAGCCAAGGATGGAGTACTGTCGGACGCGGGTTCGATTCCCGCCGCCTCCACCACACAAGTCTACTAATACGTTGAATAACAAACATATTTTCAATATTCGACGATAGGGATTGGGGTGTTGAAGTTGCTCAGGCACCGTGATTCATTAGGTGTTAGTCCACAGGGTAGGACGATCGGACCGAAAAGCCGGGATCGTGAGGCAATGAATCGTGAGCGTGGGATTGGTCGGTTTGTAGATCGGGCGGAAGAAATATGGGAATTCCCGTGTCGCGTAGTGAGGAATTGCAACGTCGTTGGACACTTGAGTAGTTCAGCTGATTGACAACATAGTGGGAGAGGATAGCTGACTCGGCTCGCGATCTCGAAACAGACCGCCCGTCGGTTCATCCTCGGCTGTCAAGGCCTGTGGCCAGGTCGTCGGTTCACAGCCCGTCTCGGTGCACGTAAGGCTTTGCATCAGTCAGATCTCATCCAAATCGACCCATTGAACGTGGTTGGTCGGAGCCATGATCTCGCGTTGCATGCCCGAGTGTGGAACTATCGCCCTGAGCATCTTGACCACTTGCTCTACACAAGCCGCGAGTTCTTTGACTACGGTGGGACGCTGTACGTATTGCCCATGAGCGAACTCCCGTATTGGCGGGTCCATATGGCGCGTCGCGCGACCGAGGAAAAATCGTGCGCATTCGCACTAGAACACAAGCAGCTTTTGGATGTACTCTTGGAGGACATCTCGTCACGAGGACCGGTAAGGAGCCGGGACTATGACGGGCAGGGAGTTCGGGGGACCTTCCGGTCCCACAAGGACTCGGCCCGCGCTCTTCGATATCTCTGGTTGACTGGTGAACTGATGACATTCAAGCGCGAGGGATTCGAGCGGCTCTACACGCTGTGGCGCGACGTCGCACCCGTCGAGGTGCAGCGCACTTCAACGGCTGAAGAGGCAGACGATTTCTTCGCCCGAAAAGCGCTTGCATTGCAGGGCCTTGCAACGGCCCGCGACTGGGCTCGTCGATTCCGGCATCTTGCCCATCTCCGTTCGGACCCTGTCGGGGAGCGTCGTAAACTGGACGAACTCCTGGCATCAGGACTAGCAGCTCAAACCCAGATTGGTGACGGGCCCCCTCTCTACCTACTTAAGGAGCGGACAAACCAAATGGAAGTCGTGCAGAGCGGAACTGTACCTCGAGCCTGGCGGATTTCACAGGCGGATACGCTGACCGAAGCCACTTTTCTGCCGCCGCTAGAGTTCGTCACGGCACGTGGACGGGCTTCGAAATGGTTCGAGTTCGACTACATCTGGGAGGTGTACAAGCCTGCTGTCAAACGGCGATGGGGCTACTACGTGATGCCTATCTTGTATGGTGATCTGCTGGTAGGTCGGACGGACCTTAGGATCGATAGGGCTTCCCGCACACTGATTGTCCTTCACTTGTGGCTGGAGTGTACCGCGAGCGCGCGAAATGCTGATCTTGTGCGAGCAATCGGTCTCGGATTGCGCCGGTTGGCAGAATGGGCTGGTGGAGACTACGTATATATCGCCGCCACATCTCCCTCGCGACTTCGGGTGCCACTTGCCCGATCCACTCTCGACTAACTCCTGTTATGCGATATCAAAACTTCCCACTTCCTTTTCACTGGCAGGGTATTGGACGCTGAGTAAAGCCGTTTCTTTGCGGTCGTTTACGCGTCGCGGAACGGATTGAAAGCAAACGGACGTATTAGTCGATCGACACGAGGGTCCTCGCCGCACAGGAAGGAGGTCTGCAGATCGAGGAGCAAAGTGGGTGTCTCGTGAGTTGCGCCGTCCACAATCACAAGGTGCGAGTTTGGAAACCCTTGGCGCGCAGCTTCTGCGTTGGCGACCGGTGTGCGCCCATCGAGTGAACCGGCGCAAAACAGGGTTGGTACGTCGCTCCGCACGGGCGCGCGGAAATCGTCGCCTAAGTCGTCCACCCCAAGGGCGTCGCCGACGAATGGGAACGGTAGGTTAAAGCTGTCATCGAGGAGCGCTTCTCGTCGTTGTGCCTCGATTAGCCTTAACCGCTCGGCACTCGCGCCGGAGGTGTAGTCCATGGCCAATTGCATGCCGTGGATTCCGGCGCCCGTCAACCAGCGCTCGACGCGGCGGGACAATGTAGCGACATCCCCCTTGGCTAGTTGTCGGACGAACGATGGCAGCTCACGGATCGAACGGATGCTGCCGAGTGCGTTCCCGATTACGATCTGAACAGCGAACTTACCTGCAGGTGTTCGTGTGTCTTGGTTCGCGAACTTGACCATTTGTGGATTGCGTTCAAAGGTGTCGAGGACTTCTGCCATTTCGGCCACGAGATCAGGGAATTCACCTTTAAGGTTTCGATCTGTTCGCGCAAGTTCACTCAAGTGGTGGAAGTGTCGATCGGTGTTTGCAGGAAGCTTATGGGTGTCATCGAGTCCCTCAACGATGCACAGAATCGCCCTTTCCACGTGGTCTCGGTGGAGCTTGAGGACAGTCAGACCAAGGTGAGAGCCATAGCTCGCGCCGTGCAAGTTGATCATGGGCACATCCAATGCGCGGCGCAAGTCATTGACGTCGTGAGCACTCTCGATGGTGTTGTAGTCGTTCGGATCGACACCGCGTTCGCGCCAATAAGTCGATAATGCGCGAGCACTTGCACGTTGGACATCCAGGAATGTCTCGCGGGTGAGCACTGTGTCAAAGTCGTAGCGTGGGGGCACCGGACTGTCGAGACTTGGCAGTGCGCTGTTAGCTCCGCGCTGGTCGAAGGTGACCACGTCACAGATCTCGGAGAACCGTTCAACGTGTTCGAAGAACCCCGTCTCGAACGAACTGATTGCAGGTGCGCCCGGTCCACCGGCCAACACAACGAGCGGTGGTAAGCCGCGGTTCTGGCCGGCGAGAACGCGTACGTACGACAACGCCATAGCCAGACTCTCGTCGTGCTTGCGGCACGACGGCACCATGAGCAAACCACGTTCGGCATCGAGACTGCGGCCGCTCGCATGCTTGAGCCGTACAGGCCAGCGGCCAATATGGCGGTACTCCGTGTTGCGTAGATACATGCCTAGGCTAGTTAGAGTCGAGAGGGGATTGTACGTTCGGTCCTCTGTTGAAAGGAGAATGTAGCGGACCTATGGTTTGGGTGTCATGTGCTTAAGAGATGTTTCAGCAGTCTCTTTAAGAGTTAGTGTGCCCACAACTGACAGTTCGCGACCCTATGCAACCTTCAAGATTAGCTATTACTGCACGACGGGGTTCCGCGAGCCCTTTCGCAGGACTAGCCTTCTATGTCTATTTTGGTTGACCGCTCGTTGACGATAGCCGTTGATCCTTTGTCCGATGCCAATCCTTCAAGATGCAGGGATTTCCTTCTTGCTATTGCTCTCTGTAGTATCGAGTGGACAATGCTCATGGAACCAGCTTTCCATTTCTGAAAACCCCCTCAAGGGGAGAACAAAGGTACTTACATCTTGAAATGCAATGAGGCGTATACGTGCTGTAGTACCTGAACTGAAAGCTCGAAGAATACGCTCCAAGTCTCGCTGGTCCGAGACCACCAAAATGGGCGATCCATCATGGATCTTGTACTCGACATTCAAGTCTTGAACTTTGGAAATGGACTGGCCGTGCTTGTAGGTTTTGACAAGAACTCGGGGTTTAGCGTATTGCTTTGACTCACTATCCTGACTCTCTTCAATGCGTTCTACCCAGTACGGATACTTGGACCTGCCGGTTTCGTTGGTTATGTTGAACGTCAGAGTTCTATTGCAGGAAGAATTTGTGACTTCGTACTTGACGTGGTAGGAAGTCTGACTTTGCCGCCAATCATTCATCGTTTCGATTTGAACAATGCGCTTGAGTTCAGTATCGTCGGATTCGGACAATACAGTCGCACGCATCCAATCGTTCACAACTCCGGGGTCTAGCTTCTTCACTTCGCACCATCCGCTGGTACACCATGCTGAAGCGCAGACGAATAATGTGAGGCTTAGTGCTTTCTTCATAACAATCTCCGAATGTCCTAACGTGTGGCTAAAAGAAACTTGGTAAGGGAGTCAAGAATGGAATACAGTCAGCTGCGGGTTCAACTGTAGCCGCCACGTCCATTTAGACACCGTTCTAGTTCGACTCCTGTCATCAATCTTTGATTCGCGGTCCGAAGGCAAATTCTCATGATGCCGGAGTTTCTTTTGTGTTCCTGCTCGGTGTATCTTCGAGCGGACAGTGCTCATTGGACCAGTCTAATTTTTCAGCGAACCCTTGCAGATCTAGGTCAAAGCTTGTGCTAGTCCCAAAGGCACTGATACGAACACGCGCCTCGTAACCGGCCTGAAATTCGCGCAATGTTCGTATTACATCCCGCTGGTTCGAGACGACCAAAACAGGCATTCCGTCTTGAACTTGATACTCGACATCCACGTCCATAATTGGGCGTGCGTCGTTTGGTTGTTTCTTCCTATAAGATCTGATTAGAACTTTTGGATCTTCAATTTGAACTGAATCGGTTTCCCGATCACCTTCAATAGACTTGACCCAGTCGGGATAAAAGGAATTTCCATGAAAGTCGGTGAAGTTGAACGTGAGAGTTCTCTTGCACGAGGAATTCATGACTTCGTACCTGACATGGTAGAAAGTGTCATGTCTTGTCCAATTCACGATCGTAGAGCTATGAACGACACGTTTGAGTTCGGTATCGTCCGAATCTGAAGATACGGTCGCACGCATCCAATCGTTCACAACTCCCGGGTCTAGCTTCTTCTCTTCGCACCATCCGCTGGTACACCATGTTGAAACGCAGACGAATAATGTGAGGCCTACTGCTTTCTTCATAAAAATCTCCGAATGTCCTAACGTGTGGCTAAAGGAAACTTGGAAAGGGAGTCAAGAACGGAATATTGTCTGGTGCGGGTTCAACTGTAGCCGCCTCGTCCATTTAGTCAGCATTCTAGTTCGACTCTTGTCATCAATCTTTGATTCTTGGTCCGAAGGGAAATTCTCACGATGCCGGAGTTTCTTTTGTGTTCCTGCTCTGTGTATCTTCGAGCGGACAGTGCTCATTGGCCCATCCCGCCTTGTCGCCGAATTCATTCAGATCGACCGTAAATTCGTAATCATGTTCAAAAGCAATCACACGAACTCTTGCAGACACACCCCTTTTGAACGAGCGTACAGTACGAGTTACATCTCGCTGGTCCAAAACAACCAACGCTGGCAATCCATCATGCAATTGGTATTCGACATCTAAATCCATGACGGGAGAGTTCCTATCCGATTCGATAAGTGACCTGACAAGAACTTTGGGTTTCTCAAGTTCTGACGATTCTCGCTTCGCATCGAGTTCAATAAGCGAAACCCAGTCTTCAGTCCAAGAGTGACCGTGTTCATCAGTTGCGTAAATCGTGAGAGTTCTGTGACAGTCAGAATTCATCACTTCGTATCTAAGATGGTTAGAAACGCGACTTGATCTCCATTGATCCATCGTTGTACTGTGAACGATACGCTTGACTTCGTTCTTGTCGGAATCTGTCGTTATTGACGAACGCATCCAACCATTGATGACTCCAGGATCCAGCTTGTTCTCTTCGCACCCTCCGCTGGTACACCATGTTGAAACGCAGACGAATAATGTGAGGCCTACTGCTTTCTTCATAACAATCTCCAAGTGGTCCATTTTTGGTTCTAGGTATCTTAGCAATAGATGCTGAGATTGTGCTACTGGTTTCAACTATTACAACCACTCTTAAGTACAGAGCGGTTCTTGTCATACTCTATATCCATCTAACGAACTCACGGTCTTGCCCTGCAAGTGTTGTCACTCTGCAACAGACGTTAGAGACTTGAAAACAGCTCCGATGCTGAATCCAAGTTAATGCCGCTCCGTTTTGGTCCACCTTATGGCGTCAGCAACCACTGCCCAAGTATCTGAAACACCAACAAATTCCACGTGAACAGTACCTGCAACTAGATCAAACTCACCAATTTTGTTCCATCCTCGTCGAAGATCTGCCACTTTGACGGAGATAGGATTCGTAGTGGATCCGTCGGTTACATTTAGCTCGTAATCTCCCTTGTCTCCTAAGCCTTCCGTCCACCTGGGGGAAAAGTAATAGTCGAGGGTCCATTGACCCGCTTCCGGTACTTGTGCACCAAACACCGCCTTGGGTATTTCCAGTCCTTTTCGGATCCAAATATACGTAGCAGTGGTGCGAAATCTCCCAAATCCATACGTAACGGATTGACGGTGCCACAGCCCTGGCGGCCAACGATATTCAAACAGATAGTAGTTTCCGCTAAACCAAGGAATCCCATTGTCCAACTCTCCCGCCATCCTCGGTTCCCGAAACCATCCCAGGGGCCCAGCACGAGTTTTGCGGTTCAGGTTGGGATTTGTCTGGAATACGACGAAACCAGGGTCCAGATCATCGACGATGATTCCCAAATGGCGTGTAGGCTGCCACGGACTTTGCTCCTCGAAAGGCTCGATTGCCGAATCCAATCGCTCTTCAATCAATGGAGAAGAACGGGTTAGGTCGATTTCATTTCGGTTCAATGAAAGCCCAGGGTCGAAATGCACCATCCGAGGTTCGTAGCTTGTAACAAGATTGATTTTCTTGGCGGAATTTCCGTCCACCCTGACTGCCTTCGAACTCGTCAAGATGGGATATCGCCACTCTCTTGAACGTTCATTTGGATAACGAAGTCGCACATATCCTGCGACATCTTTCATGTTGCGTACGTGAACGCTTGTTTGATATTGAGGTGAACCGTTTGTATCGTCCTCCATTCGAACGACTTCTATTGGTGAGACGGTGTAACCGGGCAGTTTCGATGTGTGAATCCATTCGACAAGGAACGGGTCAACGATGACTTCATGTGTTTCGGCTGCTTGCAGCAGGTCGTTGTAGGTGAAGTTACCTCCAAAGTGCTCTTTTCTGACAGCTCCAAGCCATGCTTCGATTTTGTCGGAGCCGTTCGCATCCAGAAGCGCTCTGGCTATTTCCGAACTCTTGAGCATCAGGAGTTCGAAGTCCTGTTGGTCACCGTTTGAGGTGGGAAGTTCCGGTAGTGCAATGTTCGTGAGATTGCTATAGGTAGAAGTTCTTTTCAAGTAGTCGTCTTCTAGCCGTTGAAGTGTTCCCCAAAGTCCTTTGCCGGAAAAGTGTTCCTCGGAGATTGCGTCTTCAAGACCATATGCTGATCCAAAGAGGCTGAGTTGGGTCACATCGAGAACGTTTAGTGCCCAATACACGGAAAAGGGATGAAGTTCATCGCTCGTAATCAATGAAACCAGCGACAACATGATTTGATCCAGGATGTGGGAGAGCTCTCCCGTTGCAGATGTTCCATGAGACCACAGACGATTGGGAAGGCTAGTCCACGGATTGTCAGTTGCAACGCCCATCCCGAAATACTGCGCCACGATTTCCAGGTGAAGTTCCTCGCGGCGAGTGTCTTCGGGTTCTTCTTTGTCTATGGTCTGGAATATCCGATCTAGTCTGGCAGTTGGAAAGCCGTGTTCTTTGAGGAGAACGATTCCGGGCAAGCTGTCGGCAGAATCCATGCGCCATCCACCAGAGACCATGCGAAGACGGCGCGGTACTTCGACAAACGCCAACGATTTATGGACAACCTCGAGTTCTTTCCCACTTAAGAAGTCAAGCAAATCACTCATCTCGGACTGAAGCGCGTCTTCAGCTAGCGAGAGCACAAACAAATTGCGAGTGTGACGTCTGTGAAGGTAGAGAGAGAGCTCGATCTCGCCCAACTGAAAGGAATCTGTCCGAAAATCTGATGCAAACAGTCCTATTTCCGATACGGGATTTTCGGGTTGAAGCCGGAATGTCGAATTTTCGTTCTTGGCTAGCGGCGCACCTGTCCCTACAACGGTCCAGTCTTCTTGTTTCAATTCGACCTCAACATCCAGGTCGAAGTAGTCGGAGCCACTTTGTTTTCGGGAGTAGCTGTTGTCCACGACTCCAGGTTGGGGATACCAGTAACTGCCCGGCATCAATGCCACAAAATTGGAGTGAAACACGGAACCATCCTGCCCAAACATTGATACGGCTTGGGCTTGTATGTCCGGATCTGTAAGGTAGTCGACCTGGCTGTCGAAATAGGCGAACCTTGGGTCGGGTACCCCAGATGCGACGATTCTTAGGGAATGAGATTTGGCACCTGTCAATTGATTTGGAATTTCTATTTCAAGCAAGCCGTCTTGAAACGCATACTCCGTGGTTTGTCCATCAAGCTCTAGACGTGTGATGTCCATGGCTGGATTAAGCGTGAACACCAATGAACTGGGAGCGTCTTCGTCAACGTCGAAGTGGAAAGTGAGATCAAACTCCAATCGTTTCCCGGGTTCGATGTCGATATTGCCTTCGATCCTCGAGATGTCCATTCGATGATCCCAGTTGTAGTTTGCGTGAACCTCGTTCCATTTCTGAGGTTTGCTGAATTGCTCTACAACACTCCAAGCACCGACCGAAAATGAGAAAACACACACAAGGAGCAATACACCCGCCGCGGAGAGACTGACAGGGAGTGCAGCGGTATCCCACCTGTGAGGCAGCGTGGAAGTCAACAACAGGAGAGTTCCAGCAAGGAAAACCGTTGCGAGACGAATCGCGACGGAAGACCATGAAGCGAACTCGGGAATGAGGTCTGACACGAAGAGAGTGTCGTTGGACGATGGCGAAACCACACCCAAGAGAGAATAGGGAACTTCAAGCACTAGCGTGTACCATCCGAGCACGGTAGCTAGGCCCACAGCGATAACAAGCAGACGAAAGCGCAATAGCTGAGAGAGGAAGACAAAGAACGCTCCCCAAAATACAAGCGTTGCTGGCGCGTCCACGAGCAAAAGATTGATGACCGAGTGAAATTGCAATGTGTCGCCAAAGTCAAAATCTGTTGCGTTTGCGACTAGCCCAAAGACTTGCATGGCTAACAAGTTGGCCGCCACGATGAACCAGACCAAACCCGCAATTCCCAGCACGCGTCCAGTCAGATATTCAAGATTGGTGATAGGTTTGGAGTTCAACACTTCTTCGATGCTGTTACGCGTGTGTTGGTGAGCCGCATCGAATATCAAGAACAAGACTGCGGCTTGAAACATCAGGAAGAATGTGGGTTCGATATTTCCCAGCAGATAGAAGGGGGTTTCGCCTCCGTGCGAGGGAGATACCGGCGCCAGAGACACGAGATAAAGGCACGAAAGCACATAGCCCACGGTTGAACACAGGATCAATATGAAGGCGAGAACCCAGAATCGAGCCAAGCGTGCCGCATTTCGCACTTCAAGGCGTGCAACACTGGCGATGTTTGTTGGACTCGGGTTCACGAATACTTCCGATGTTCTTCGAGTTAGTTACAAAGAGAAAAGCAATTCTTGTGCCATGTATGGCCGGCTGTTGGATTCAGTGCTTGCCACTCCACAAGAGTTGGATGTATCCGACCAAGTCAGCTGTGTTCAGTCGCCCTTCTTGCAAAGGCTTGCTACCAGGCTGATCTCGCGGAAGGGTGCGAACTCGTTGCAGCGAAGAATCCGATGCCGGCACAAATTACATTATTGGCAACCTTAATCCGAGTAATTTTGGGAATTGGGGTGAAGAGCGCTGATTCGTGCAGGTAACACAGGATGGGCGTATCTACCCATCGAACATTGAGATACTCTATACTCACTTCGTTTATTTCTAAGGATTGCAAATGTCGAAATACCTGTTTCAGGCGAGCTATACGCAAGCTGGAGTAAAAGGGCTTCTGAAGGAAGGTGGAAGTAGCAGACGGGATGCTCTCAGAGAAACGATCGAGGGCTTGGGCGGTTCTTTAGAAGGGATGTACTACGCCTTTGGAGACGTAGATCTTCTCATGGTTGTGGATCTTCCTGATGAGTCTTCAGCTGTTGCTCTGTCAATGTTCATTGGAGCTGCTGGTGCACTTGATGTGACAATGAGAGTCTTAGTTTCTCCGGAAACAATCGACGAGGCAATTCGCAAAAACGTCGCCTATCGGGCGCCTGGCGAATAGTCTTCACTCAGTTGTTACTGAGTCCTCGTGGTTGCAAGCCACGAGTTGAATTTGTTACTCAAGATCCGTGAGACGGTAGAGAGTAAACAATACCTACGAACACCTGTCTTGGGTGGCCCGGGAAGTATCGATAGCTGCCGAAGGCATAGTCGGCTCTGTCTGCATACGCTGCATCCAATGCATTGATGAGCTTCATCGACGTTCGCCATCTCGAGCTCCAAGTCCAGTCGAAGCGGGCGTTCACAAGGATGTGTCCTCCGTATCTTGCGGAGTTTGCTGCATCGATGTAGTGTGAGCCTACCCGGTTTACTTCCATTTCAAACAGCGCGGAGCGGGATGGACGGTATCGCCATCTAGCATTTGCTATTAGAGAAGGTGCGGAGTCCACATCTGCACCGTCCACAATTCGCTCACCTCGAGAGAGATTTCGCGCAAATGCATACTTGTGTGAGGCCACACTGGCTATCAGACCCAGCTCATTTTTCTCTGTCAGAGCCCAAGATAGGTCGAACTCGGCACCTTGCGACTCTATTTTTCCGTCGCTAACGTTCAATCCTTCGGCGTCGCGAAAGATTAGGTCCCGGTTAGTCTCGTTGTACATGGAAACGCTCATATTGAAAGGGTGGCCTTGAAATTGGATTCCCACCTCCAAAGATCTTAGTTTCTCACTATCTAAGTCGGCGACAGATTGTCCGCTCTGTAGTCGATAAAGTTCCGTGGTTTGAGGTGGACGATAGCCCCAACCAACCAATCCCCAGACAGAGGTCTGGTCTGCAACAAGGTGCCTGTAGCCAATGCGTGTAGCGACATTCGCAAAGTCGTCGGTCCGGTTTGCCGGCCGTGAATATAAGCATCCTCCAAATCCACATTGAGACCCATCATCTTTGGTATTACCCACCAGGTGTCGATTGGTGTAGTCGTAGTTGACCAGTTCGACGCGCATGCTTTGACTAAATTCGCCACTAGAGTTTGGGGTGTACGTAAGGCTATGGAACAGAGCACCCGACGAAGATGTGACATCGTAGTTGTAGTGGATTCCCTTGGGTCTTGTGGCCGCAAGAAACGCCGATCCACGTGTCTCGTTTTCTTGGACTTGCAAGAGTTGTGCATTCATTCTTTCCAGCTGGACACCAACAGTAAGAGAAACTGGCTCAAGTTCTCTTGACCAGTGCATTACTGCTCCAAAGCTAGTCTGGGAGTTCTTTTCGAATGGTTGACCTGGCAAAAAGTGCTGTCGAAACTTCATCATGGATCGCCGCATGTAAGGGCTCACATAGAGGTCGCCAAAGTCCGTGGTGGTGGTCCAGTGGCTAGTAACACGCAATGACCTCGCATCCCGGAACGCTTCTGGGTTTGGGTTCGATCTCCGAAGATCGGATTGTTCGTAGGATTTAAACCCTCTTACATAGCCCCCGGTCTCTTGGTTCAGCAAAGTCAGCGACAATGCGTGTGCTACATCCCAAGTACCAAGCTCGTAACGGGACTGTCCGTTGAATTTCTGTTGGCTAAATCCCGTGGCATCGCGGTAACCATTGGTGGATTTGGATAGAAATTTGACTCGAAATCCTGCTTGCTGGTAGTCCGTTTGAATTTTCCAGTAGTCGTAAGGACCGCCTTCCATCCCCAAGTGCGAAATAGCATCCCCATCTAGAAATGATCGAACATTGATTACTCCGTGAAGAGCATTTCCTCCAAAAAGGGGACTTGCCGGTCCACGGAGTACTTCAATTTCGTCTGCTTGTTCGGTATTGAGCTCAAAGAGCCCATTTACGTTGCAAAATCCCACAGGTCTGACAGGGACGTTGTCTTCCAAGAATAAGAACGCCCCGCACGCTCCAGCACCGGCGAGTACAGCGGATCGAATCCCCGTAAGGTGTTCTTGACCGGATCCTCGTACTACCCATACTCCGGGGAAGCGGGAGAATATCTCGTTTGGGTGACTTGCACTGACAAGGGAAATTGTCTCTGCATCAACGGAAGACGAACTGCCGTGAAGGGTTCGTTGAATCAAGCTCCTCGGATCGGAGACAACAATTACTTCCTCAATCTCATCGTTGTCCAGGTCCGATTCCTCTTCGGAATCGGACCCATGTTGAGAGGCATCGCTAGGTACTAGCCACAGAGCTGTGAACAGGTAAGCTAGAACGCGCGTGCGACGACTTAATAAACGCATTCCATCGTGACTAGACTCTGTGGGTAACCGTCACCCGTTAGTTTGTTGCGGTCGATCACATTGAACCGACGCCAGAATGTCCTATGTCGCTTCAGCTCTATCTACCTTGAGCTCCTCAAGGGCGGTAACGGTATCTTCCGCTGCGGTCGCAACTTGTATCTTTCGATCAATCTTCAAGATCTTTCGATCCGTTCCAATGTAAAAAGTGTGGCGGTTTGGGAAACCATAATCGCTCATCACGCCGTAAGCCTTTGCGGTTTCCTTGGTAGTATCCGAGAGAATTGGAAAGTCTGCACTGTATTTTTCTGCAAACTTCGTGTTGTCCTCGACCGAATCGACACTGATCATGAAGTAACTGACCTGAAACTCTCGAATCTTGGGTCCGTTCTTTGCCATGGACTTACACTGTGCCGTGCATCCCGGCGTGTCGGCCTTTGGAAACCACGCAAGAACGACTGGACCATCTTTCAGCACGTCTGAAAGCTTGTAGCTCTTGCCGTCACTTGATGGAAGATCAAAATCTGGCGCGGTGTCGCCGACGGAGAGAGTTGCTTTTTCTTGTGCATCTTGAGCGTTCACTTGTCCGAAGGTAGCTAGAACGATTGCAACCAGCCCGGCAACAAATTTAGGTATTGATTTCATTGGAATTCCTCGCTTGACTAACCGCAAAGTATACGATTGCCCAGTTTTGTCCGAACTACTCGGAATCCTGATTTCTGACTTGCAAGTCGCTCGCAACCTAATTCCATGCTCGGATGCTTGTGTCTGCGCACCTTGGTGTTGCACGGACTGGTTTGAGCTTCGCTGCCCCAAATCCCTTCTTGTTCGGCATGAAGTGGAATGCGGTCAGCTGGGCTACTTCCGTCTACTTCGCCGATGGGATTCGAGAGGATTGAACAGCCATCCTAAACGTGAACATTGCCTATCCTCAAAAGTTGTCTCAGAGAGCTGTTTCTCACAGGTTGGAAGCAACTCCTTCGTCCAATACATCCTCCAAAGCAGGGAACGCACTTGTGTCAGTCACTCAGCATGACAAACATAGCTATTGCAATTGCACTAACAGCGACAGCTCGATAGGCAAATACGAACCAGGTGCTTTTCATCCGCGCCAACGGGCCTCCACTCTGTCATTCCAATGAATTAGAAATGGAATAGTGGCAGTCCATGCGACGAAAGCAGCGGTTAAAACGACACTAATAATCGAATATGAGGTGACTACCAGAAGAAGTGCCGTCATTAGGGTGAGCAAGCCAACGACGAGAAGGACGATATTCAGAGAAATAATTTTCTTCACGATCTCCTACCTTAAAGAGGAACGACATATCTGCGAACATCGTTCGGTTTAACTGAGTAAACCACCAAAGAATTTCAACCTAATCGGTACCATACTTGGACAGTTCCACGCGTGTAGGCTATGCAATGACAGATTCAGTTTTGCCCTTTCTGATGTTTCAGCGCAAAAAGGCGGAAGAAGCAATCGAATTTTATGTGGACCTGATACCCGACAGTCACGTGGAAAACATTCAGCGTTATGGAGACCATAACCCTGACTTCGCCGAGTGGGTCATGGTCGCAACAGTTTCCATAGGAGGTCAGCGAGTTCGATTTAGCGACAGCCCTATCGAGCACAATTTTGACTTCACTCCGTCGTTCTCACTGTTTGTGGAGTGTGAATCGGAAGAAGAGATTCAAACCATCGGCTCAGCACTTGAAGTTGAAGGAAAGGTGCTAATGCCCTTGGATTCATATGGGTTTAGCGAGAAGTTCACTTGGATTGAAGATCGTTTTGGGGTGTCGTGGCAGTTGAACTATTCGTAGCTTGCACAAATGGAGCACGCCCATTTAGTCCACTTTGGTGTGCGGGAACCTCAAGACAAGCGATGAACAGTTTTAAGCTACTCCGAAGGAGGTACATCGTGTTGAAGGGGAACAAAGACCTCCGGCGACCCCTCTGACAGGTAGGTTTTCAGAACCTCTGCTTGATCCTTTGACAGCACTTCCTTGCGACTGTTGCCAGTCAAAGCCATCATGGCAGCTCTCGACTTCAACTTTGGTGTCGGCAATTTGCTAATTTCTTCAAAGACAATCTTTGGATTGGCTATGCCCCACATGGCGACAGCGTTGCTTAAGAACATGCCTCTTGAAGCCACCGGAAGTTCGTTGGCCAATTCCAATGCTTTGTCGATGTTGCCACCGTCCGCAAAGGCTGTGCCCACAGAAGAGATAGCTGCGAACTTTGATGTGCCTTCGCGCACCTTCGGTAGCAGTTTCAGGGCGTGGTCCAGATCGTTGACCACTAATTTTCTAATCACTGAAACTTCCAATCCAACATCAAAATCTTCGACCGGTTGCTCGAGTGCGATCTCAAACGCTGTTGTCGGGTTGCTAACAGCAAGTTCATTTAGCACGCCAACAAGGACTTCTCGCCTAATTTCTTCAATTTCTTGGCTCGATTGAACCCACTCGATAGCCTCTGTGACGTCTTTCTTCAACCAGTTGCGTGCGATATTCCTAGCCAGCGTTCGCTTGTTCACCCTGTCTTGAATTTCGCCGATATGGACTGCAGCGGACTCTGGTTCCTGTGTAGCCCAGCTCAATAGTGCCTGAAGACGGCCATACGACTGAAGTTTGAGGGGAATTTGTTCGCTTAAAGCAAGAAGTGATGCAGGTTCACGATTAGCCCAATCCCTAACCACAGCCTTTTGCAATTGTCCGAGTTCGAGCTCGTCCCAATCAGCGGTAGCCATACTCTCCAGAACCGCCGTCGGATCAGAGAGAGACCATTCCATGGCAACTTGACGTAGGAACGTTCGACCTGCATCGCGTTGCAATTCGACCGCTGCATCAAAGGCTAGTTCAGGATCGCTTTGAGCAATCTTCTCGAATAAATTGTCAAGCACCCAGATTCGTACCCCGGGGTCTCCCAGTGATTCACAGATGGAACGAAACGCTTCAATTCCCTCTTTCTCCACTCGAGCGACTGAAATGCGATGGAGCAGATCTCGTTCTTCTTTGTTGATTGCGCGAATGTCGCTCGAGTGTTTTGCAATGAATTTGTCCCAGCCGGCCACGGGATCCTGAAGGAACTCAGGAGTACTCGATTGAGAGGGGTCTAGCGTATTTGTCTGACCGTCGATTTTTTCTTTATCCACCTCACTTCGTGCTGTCTCTGGCATGAAGTCTGCAGAAATCGATGTGGCAGCAATCAAGACCGCACAAATGACAACCGCGAACATCTGGTGGTTTTCCTGGGGATTTGTTTGCACGGTGTACCTCAAGTCGATGCACTTCGTTCAAGTCTTGCTTCAACTCACGCAGTGATTGGAGTCTCTTGCCCTTCCCTGCGCACTCCAAAGCAGTGTAACGCAAGATTGAGCCAATTAGTAAAGTGCGTCCTTGGGACGACTACTCGAAACTTTGGGTTAGTGTTCTTTCCTGCAAGACCCACTCGCTACCGCGCTTACGTCCTTGAGCGAAGCCATGTTGATCCTTGTGGCTCTAGCCTATAGCAGAGAGATAACGTTTAACGGTTTCTTTGAGTCCGTAGTCCAAGGCATCAGATACCAGAGCGTGGCCAATCGAAACCTCATCGACAACCACTTCCGAGCAGAATCTCCCGACGTTGTTGAGATCGAGATCGTGACCTGCGTTGACGTTGAGTCCAATGGAACGAGCAAATTCTGCTGCTTTTTGAAACTTCTCAAGACTATGCTTCGAGAAGTCACTTTCGATGCCGTGTTGAGTCGCCAGCTCACACCACGGACCGGTGTAGAGTTCGATCCGGTCCGCTCCACAATCACGTGCTCGTTTGACCATTTCGATACTCGGTTCAAGAAACAGGCTCACACGAGGTCCAATTGCATGAATACGGCGAATGTAGGTTCGGACACTCTCGAAGTGAAGCTCCTCGTTCAATTCCCAACCGTGGTCGGATGTAGGCTGACTTGGGCCGTCAGGAACTAAAGTGCATTGTGTTGGGCAAGTATTCTCGACGAGGTCTACAAACCCCGGATAGCCATTTGGAAGTGCTCCGACACTTGGATTGCCTTCAATGTTGTACTCGACAGTGGTTTGCGAGATCAATTCATGAATCGCGTACACGTCAGAGGGGCGAATGTGACGTTGGTCCGAACGTGGATGAACCGTAATGCCATGTGCACCCGCGTTGACAATCACTTGACAACAGTGCAGAAGGTCGGGACGCGTTCCTTCGCGCGCGTTGCGCAACCACGCAATCTTGTTGACATTTACCGACAGTTTTGCCGTCACGATGCCTTTGCAGTGTCCTTTAAGTGTCTTCCCAAATAGCCAAGCACAAATCCAAGACTTAGCGCGCCAACTCCGACTAGAACAAAAGTCCAACGCTGCAGAGTTCGCATTCTGTCGAAGTCTGAGTTCAATTCACTAAGTTCGCCGCGCAATCGCTCATTCAGACTGACTATCTCTTCGTACTCTTCGGTGACGCCGATGCTTGCTGCTAGCTCTTGTGAATGGCCAAATTGGCAGCATAAAGTAGAAGCAACAACCAAAGATACCACCCATGCGGCACGAGTGTAGCGGCACTTCATTCGTGTGCACCTATACCTGTCAATTCGAATCTGTATTCTTCACTTTGCTCCAGATCGCAAAGTAGATGGCCATCGCGATAGCGAAGAGGACAGGCCAAATGAACACGGAGGCAAAACGGTATGACACCCAGATGGGTTCGCTGAACGAGTAGGCGACGACCAAGTTGGCTGAACCGGACACCAACATGCCAACTCCTAGGATTAGAGACTGATGACGCCACATTTGCTCATTCAGGTGTAAATGGTCGCCCATGAGCCAGTCGAGGACGTTTCGCTTCCCAATGAATTGGTTGGCCAACAAAATAGATCCAAGGATCCAAGACACAACTGTAGGCTTCCACTTGACGAAAATCGGATTTTGCAAGGCTATGGTTAGAGTACCCGTGACGAACGCCGAAACCAGTATTAACCACATGAGTTTTGTGATTGGCCACTTGAAAATCCAACATGCAATGAATTGGATCACTACGGTCACCATAAGCGCGGCTGTAGCTATATAGATGTCAGTGAGAAAGTAGACTACAAAGAAGACCGCAGCGGGCGCGAATTCTATGAGTCGATTCATCTTCGTACTTGCTATTGGAAGAGAGACCGAGATTGTAGACAACGAGATTAGGATGGTTGAATTGGTAGGTTTCAATTGCGCTTACAATGGGTGCGTGGAGGAACTGAGCCAGGCTGATGGTGTCTGAAGATTCCGTGATGCCTACGTTCTTACATTGCAGGTGAAGTGATTTGGTCATGAATTCAAAACTATTGATTCGTGCGACAGCAATCAGCGTCGCCGGTATGGTTGTGTCCGGTGTCTGGGCAGAGGAAGCAGAATCTTCCCCAACAAGCGATGAATCCGACGGGATCGGATTAGTTGAAAGGACTCTCGAAGGCAACGTCGGAGATGAGCAGGGTTCTGCCATCCCCGTCGAGGTAATGGAAGAAGTGATTGTGCGGGACAGACCGATGGAGTTTCCCAATGTCCAGACGTTTGCAGATCGCCACATGGTGCATTCCCGCGGAGAATACTACTATCGAACGAGGCAGTACAAGAAGGCATTTCCATACTTGCTCGCATCCGCTAGACAAGGCTTCAAGATGGCGCAAGCTCGTCTAGGGTTCATCTACCAACAAGGATTGGGCGAGGTCCAACGAGACGGGTGGCGTGCGGTAGGATGGCTTGGAGTTGCTGCGCACGGGGACACAGACCCAACAATACGCAACTACTATAGAAAGATTCTTCGAAAGATACCCGAAGAGCTCATGCCTGCTGTAGAGGGCGTTGTAGCAGAATTCGTAAAGCGTTATGGCCCGGACGCCACAGGGATGGAATGCATTATGTCCAGACCTGCTGGTTCTCACATCGCCAGATTGGCGTGCAATTTCAAACTGGAATTTGCTCTTCAGGATGTGAACTCTTTGCTTCAGGGCAATAGTACAGGCGCGGTTCCCACAGGAGTGACTGGTAACTTGACGGGTGGCACGACACCACCGAGTGCAGAATAATTCTTCAGCCAACAGCTGAACTGAAACCTAGGTAAGTGCAAGTCACTGGTACTTACATCAGTTGCAATCGTTTCGCTGAATGAAGTTTCGCAACACGCAACACATAACTCACATAGAAACCATGAGACAAAAGAAATCTTCCTTCAAGTCTGCTGTAGCTGTGTCCGCAGCACTTCTAATTTGTTCTTCTTTATCACCCCAAATTTTCGAAAAGACTCTTGAGGAAGCAACTGTCGAGAGTGTGCGTGAGGGAGAACAGTTCGAGAGCACAACGATGGAGGAAATGGTGGTATCGGAAGTTCGCGATCAAATCGAGAACGCGTTTACGTACAACGATTTTCATAACGTGAAGGATCGTGCGGAGTATTACTATCGGATAGGACGATACAAGGATGCATTTCCGTATCTCTTGGCATCAGCGAAACGTGGCTTCAAGATTGCGCAAGCCCAGGTCGGCTACATTTACTTGACGGGACAAGGTGTCGTCAAGCCAAGCAAAGCTACTGCTCTTGCATGGTTGGGTGTCGCTGCTTCCCCACGATCTGATCCGGAGATCAAGAATTACTACAAGAATTTGTTGAAGACTGTACCTGACGAACTAAAGCCCAAAGTCGAAGAACTTGTACAGTCATTCATCGACACCTATGGCCCGAAGGCTACAGGCATGAGTTGTATCCATGTACGCCGAGCAGGTACACACGTGTCCGACTTGAAGTGCAACTTCAAAGGAGAATTCGAACATCGAGATGCCCTGTTTCAAGATTGGCTTAGTACAGGGTTTGATGCCGTCAGTCCATATTCCACCGGACCTGGTGAAGGTGCGGATTCACTCTCTCAACCTTCGAGCGGGGCGAGCGGCGCACCAGCTGGGGGTGGATAGACTCCAACTTGAGATCGTAGATTCTCGGTCGTTCAGCCATGCGCCAAGAGTTTTTAGATGGGTGCTAGTACTCCTCTAAGAACTTCACGTATAGAATCTCCAAGAATCGACTAGTTCTTCCTGATTCCATGAATTGGTTCATTAAGCGCATCGACGTTTCAAAGCCAGCTATAGTTTTACTCGTCGTCCTTCTTTGCACCATTGGGATTTCTCCTCAAGAGCAATCGACAGAGCTTCATCCTGATAGCGAGGATAGTTCACAGAGGGTCGAGATTGAATCAAGTCTAGAGGAGGTCATTGTTGAAGGAATTCAAGAAGAAGTGCTTCATGCATTTCAGTTCGACGACTTCCACGAAGTCAATCGAACTGGCGAGCACTACTACCTAACCCGCCAATACAAGAAAGCGTTTCCCTACTTGCTCGCTTCGGCGAAGCGCGGTTTCAAAATGGCTCAAGCCCGCCTTGGCTACATCTACCTAGGTGGTTTGGGAGGTGTAAAGAAAAGCCTGCCGACCGCCATTGGGTGGATCGGTGTGGCAGCAGAACCTCGCTCAGACCCTCAGATCAAGAACTACTTCAAGAGGATCATGAGAGCGATTCCAGAGGATCTGAAGGATGAAGTTCAAGAAGTCGTCGATGCGTTTATCGAAAGGTACGGGACGGACGCTACGGGCATGAGTTGTATCCACACCAGAATTGCGGGGACCCACATCTCAACTCTGACATGTAACTTCAAGAACGAATTCACATTGCGCGATGCAATGCTTCAAGAGTGGATGAGTACAGCGTTTGCAGAGACTTCTGGTCCGTTTGGGACCGGAATTGACACTTATGTCATAGGTTCCGAGTCGCCCGATGCAGGAGGAACGCTAATCGTGGGAAATTCCAGCCAGCAAGATTTGGGGATCAGCAACAGTTCAGTGGGCACGTCCAATGGTTCAGGAAATTCCGGCGGAAGCAACTGATTAGCACCAGGCCTCCGCTTTGCAACCCTAATCCGCAAGTGGGGTTAGTTCCGATCCATCCTCTGATTGAAGGCTCTCTAAGTTGCTACTCGTGACGGCCAGAGCCCTGTCCAAGTAAGTTGTGACTACGACTCCCGCATTGCGGTTTCCAGCAAAGACCTTCGCTCCCACCGCTATCGTTCCATCATTAACCGAATACACGGATAAGCGTCTCTTAACTACACCCCTGTGTTCTGCTCGAGCAACGATCTCTTGTCCGAGGTAACAGCCTTTGGTAAAACTAACAGCGCCATGTTCGGTCAGCGATAGCATCTGGGGTAGGAAACTGCCACTAGTTTGACGGGTAACTATTGGAAACTTTGCTTCGAGCGTCAACCTTGGCCAATTGGATTCTGGAGAATCTCGAGGATGTAGATACCAACCCATTGGATTAAGCACAATATTTTCTGAAGAGCTTGCTTCCGAGACATCCATAATCTCGGAGTCCTGCTTCAGTGAAGACTTGGAGAAGACCATGTATCGCCCCAAGTGCTGGGCGGTTGAATCGAGCAGAGAAGAGTGAATTACTAGTGAGACGTTCTCTTTGGACCCGTAGTACCACCCATTTGCCAAGACTCTTCCCTTAATGTCGGTTAGTGCCATAGGAGCCCCGATCCGAGTCTCGATTTCATCAAGGTCTGAAGTTACGTATCCCTGCAAGAAGGCTACGGCATCCACACCTTCAATAGTCAGAATCCCTAGACTGTCCATGTTTCGAGTGTAGCAGAGCAATTGAACCGATAGTGCCAAATCGGCAACGGCGTGACCTCACGACAATGGCTTACGCTGCATTCGAACGATACTGAGTTCACCGTGCACGAGAAACAACAGGCGGCTTGGAGATCCAGAAGGGGATTGCTGGAGTTAGACATCTTGCTCCAGCCCTTCGTACAGAATTGCTATGACTCTTTGACGGATGCCCAGAAGCAATCTCTTCACGAAATGCTCAATCTTGATGACGTTGTGCTCTTGACCATGCTTTGTCGGCCACCCAGTTCTGGGAAATTCAAGGAAGTAGTACAAGCAATTCTGACTCACCACCAGGGGAAGCAGTCGTTCAGCCAAAGTCGAGATTAGAGTTTCGCGGCAACGGGGAGTGGATGGAACACGTCTAGTGGGTCGAGCCTTGGGTGCACAACACTTCGCTCTGCTCGGACATTGGTCTGCGGATAGTCCAGAGTGAAGTGGAGACCACGACTCTCCTTCCGCCAGCGGGCAGATTGCACTATGAGATCCGCAACAAGTATGAGATTGCGCAGCTCGAGCAGGTCACCATTGACGCGATAGTTGGAGTAGTAGTCGTGAACTTCGTTCTTTAGAAGTTCAATGCGGCGAGCAGCTCGTTCCAATCTCTTGTTGGTGCGCACAATTCCAACGTAATTCCACATGAATCTCCGTAGTTCTGACCAATTCTGTGTGAGCACCACGTCTTCGTCCGAGTTTGTGACTTGACTCTCGTCCCAATCGGAAATGTCTTCGCGAACGCTTCTGTCGTTATCTTTCCGTTGGAGTATGTGGTCGGCGGTGGTCATTGCATACACCAAGCACTCGAGCAAGGAATTACTCGCTAGTCGATTTGCGCCATGCATTCCCGTGCAAGCCGTCTCGCCAATCGCGTAGAGCCCCTTGACATCAGTGGCTCCGTGGTAATTCACCAAGACACCTCCGCAGGTGTAGTGGGCTGCTGGAACGATCGGTATTGGTTCTGTGCTCATGTCAATCCCAATCGAATCCAGTTTGTCGCAGATTTGAGGAAAGCGCTCTTCAATCTGATTGCGTGACATGTGGGTGACATCCAAAAAGACACAATCCAGTCCCGACTTCTTCATCTCAAAATCGATTGCACGCGCCACGACATCTCTGGGTGCGAGTTCTCCTCGTGAGTCGAATCGACGAACAAAACTCTCTCCATTGGGAAGAATGAGCTTTCCGCCTTCTCCGCGAACTGCTTCGGATATGAGAAATGATCGCGCTTCAGCGTGGTAGAGGCAAGTTGGATGAAACTGATTGAATTCCATGTTGGAAACGCGGCATCCTGCTCGATACGCGATCGCGATCCCGTCACCCGTTGCTCCGTCTGGATTGCTCGTGTACTTGTAGGCTTTGGAAGCTCCACCAGTTGCAAGAATGATGGATCGCGCCCGAACTGTTTCCACACAACCGGACTTCCTGTTGTAGACGTATGCCCCAAGAACCCGGCGACTCTGTGCGCTCGACTCTCGATTTGTCACGACGTCGATCGCGACCCGATCTGTCCTGATTTCGATATTGGGGTGATTGAATGCGCGTGAGATCAACTTTGTCGCGATCGCGTGACCGGTTGCATCTGCAACGTGTAGCACACGGCGAAAACTGTGAGCCCCTTCCTTGGCCAGATGTGGGCTTCCGTTTTCCATGTCGAATTGAACGCCCAACTTTTCGAGATGTTCAACTACTGAGCTAGCTTTGGCGACTACTAGCTCCACAGTGGAACGGTTACACAAACCAGCACCCGCTTTGATGGTGTCTCGCACATGAGATTCAAGTGAATCATCGGGGTCAGTTACTGCTGCCACGCCGCCTTGAGCGCGGTTGGTGGAACTACTTCGAATGCTTTCTTTCGATAGCACAAGGACTTTGAATGCGGAGGCTAAGCGTAGTGCCGCACTAAGCCCTGCAGCTCCGGCACCTATCACTAAGACATCTACCTCTGTCCGAAGGTCCAAGTTCGTCATGGTCCGAATACAGATACCCGCCGTCATGCACACTTAAAATACAACACTCGCAATTATGCGGATTAGTGAACAACCCCAACTTATTTTTGAGGAACCAATTTGCCCGTTGATACCGATGCTGAGCTGGTCAAGCGGGTTCAAGGTGGAGACTCACACGCCTTTGACCTGCTCTTTGAGCGCTACAAACATAGGATCCATTCCTTGGTCGGAAGATTTGTCGACAGTTACGAGGACTGTGAAGAAGTCGTGCAAGAATCTTTTCTCAAGGCGTACAAGGCTCTCCCTCGCTTCCGGGGAGAAAGTCAGTTTTACACTTGGCTCTATCGGATCGCAGCCAACACCGCGAAAAACTTTCTAGCTGCTCGTTCGAGAAGACCAACTAGATCCGATGTAGATGTAGAAGATGACATTACGGTAAATGAATTAACGAGTTTGCACGAAACCGACAATCCGGAAAACATTCTGGAGAGCGCTGAGCTGGAACAAATCATCAAGAAAGCAATCCAAGAATTGGAACCAGAACTGAAAAGTGCTGTCACACTAAGGGAATATGCTGGTTTGAGTTACGAGCAAATTGCCGAGATTATGGATTGTCCCGTGGGAACGGTTCGGTCTCGGATCTTTAGAGCACGCGAAGCGATCGCTTCTCAGATGCGATCGCGCGGTGATGAGTTAAGGTAGGAATCCAGTCGATGACGTGTACAATCTGTCAATCTTGCGGCAGGAAGCCTATGAGGGGTTAAATGTTCTATGGGTAGCAAGTAAGAGACGATATGGCGCAGGCGTTGAATGAAACGTTGTCGGCGTGTTTCGATGGTGAAGCACAAAGAGACGAGCTACGTCGGGTTCTTGATGAGTCAAACTCAAGCGAAGATTTGCGCAGTGATTGGCGCTGTTACAGTTCCATTTCAGCAGTTCTTCGAGGCGAGAAACTCTCATCGTTAGAAAGTCCGCGCAACTGGGACGAGTTGACGGAAAGAATCCCGGATGACCACAACATTGTTGCGCTGCAAGGAAAGCGACGTGTCAATCGAAGAACCATGGTAGGAGGTGCCACAGCCATCTTGGCCATGGCAGCCACACTTGTCATTGGCGTATACGTGCTGAATCCCCTCGACGACACACCAAGTAGTCAATCGTTGGCCGTGTCAGATGACCAGATTTTGAACGAGAGTGCGAGTTCCGAATTACAGGTCTCCACTTCTTCAGGAACCTTGGTCAACTTGCCGTTGGATATTCAACAGCAACACTTAGAGAAGCTAGTTGTCCATGACGCAAATGCATTTGTCTCTGGCAGCACTCCCATCACCATTCCACAAGTTGTAACTCGCAAGGTCTCAAGCTCAGAATGACCTTTCGTCCCTCCCCACCCCACCCCATCACAACCCTAGTTCTCTGTTGCACTGTTTTTGGCTATTGTTCCGCCATTGCTGAGGAACGTAGTGCAGAAGAATGGTTGCGAGCGATGAACGCGGCGCAGCAAGAACTGAGCTATGCGGGGACGTTGAGTTATTTCAACGGTGACGAACTCACTACGTTGGACTATCGACACATGGTTGTGCACGGCGAAGTACATCAACACGTGACCCCCCTGAACGGACCTTCCAGAAAGTTCATTCGTGAAGGACTCAGCGTATCGCTGCAGTTGGATAGCGACGATGAACTAGTTCAAATGCAAGAGAAGATCGAGGCAGGCGGAATATCAACAACTTTTAATCCAAAGTTTGACAAGCTTGGAGAGACGTACAACATTGCAGTGGATGGTTATGGGCGAATTGCGAATCGATCTGCAGTTTGCGTGTCCATGACTCCCAAGGAACAGGATCGCTATCGGATTCACCTTTGGATAGATAAGCAGACGAGCATTCTTCTACGTTGGGATATGCGCGACCACGACAACCGACCCGTAAGCATCTGGCAATTCACCGAGTTTGAACTTATCGAAGAAGACTTACGTCAGCATTCCTTTGCCAACGGATCGAACTTCAGCGTTACTTTGGACATCAAGTCGAAACAATCGGTGGAGGAACACGAAGACGACGAGGATGTCCAATGGCATCTCGACTGGGTACCCAAGGGGTTTGAACTTTCCGGAACCAGCAATCAAGAATTGAGTCTAGGTCGCGATTCGTCACACAACGTAATGTACTCTGACGGAATTGTTGCTGTTTCGGTGTTTGTCGAGCCAGCACCTAAGTCGCACGAGGGCGTGGCGATGGAGTCAGTATCAGGATCGACTGTCGTTGTGTCGCATACGATTCAAGACCACCGAGGTCAGTCAAAGCTAGTTACAGTCGTTGGAGACTTGCCCAAGAAAACCGTGTGGCGCATCGCCCGCGGTGTCAAGTTCGATCCCTAGTTTCTCCCCTCCCTTTCTACTCTATTACAACAGTGCTGCTTGGATGTGGAACCGTTGTCGCTACCGTCCCAAACCGTAGCCTAATACGCATCACGCGCGAGAAGTGTGTTGGTTGCCCGGGGGCCTGCTTTCGTTTTGCCAAGGGAGATTCTGAACTCTGGCTTGAAGAACAGTTTCAAGTTGGAACCAAAGTTGAATTTGAAACCTCATCCGTTGCACTAGTAGTTGGTACGTCGATCACCATGGGCATGCCACTAATTACAGCAGGTGCTACTTACTACTTCTCTAGCTCTTGGATGATCACTGCAGGAGCTACTTTTTTGAGTGTCCTTTTAGCTCTAGCGTGCTGTCGAACCGAAAAATTTAGGCTTTTGTTAGTGCCACATGTGCGTAACGTTGTGTAAACTAAGAGGCTTTTCGATTGCTGGTAGTAGTCGCTTAGTGTCGAAATAGTCGCTTCGGCGACGAGTTGAATTGGCGAGAAAGGGTCGTTGTAATGATTGACAGTTGGCTGAGATCTAGCCTCCTCGTTCTAGTGCTGTTTCTCTCCGGAGCAGTACTTGCGGAAGGCTTCGTGATTTATAGCAGCTGGCAATTGGAGTGGCGCGCTCGGACAGAGGCTGTTCGCACCACAGAGTCACTGGATGTGAATGCCATAGTCAAGCAAGCGAGGGTTTTGGGCCAAGACTGGTACCGGGTCGTAGCCAAAGTTGACTCCGAAAGTGGAGAATACTTGATGCTGGATGCGATGGCTAAGGATTGGGACGTTTGGTACTTGTCCTCATCGGACGACTCATGGGTTTCCAACGGTTCACTAGCCAACAATCCGCAAGCCCCGATGGAAGCAGATACAGTGGCTCCAGTCTCATTGGTAGTTGAACCCCTGTTTTCAGATGACGGCGATAGTTCGGATCATACTCTGGCTCCAAGCACAGCTACCCCAACGAAACCCGATGAACCTCAGGTTGTAGCGGAGATTGAGACCGACACTTCAGAACCTGACGTCACAACACCTTCATCAGTAGAGGAAGAGGATCTTCCCATAGAACCGGAAGGCAACAATGCTTCAGTTGCCGAGGGAGAGGAGCTTCCCATCGAACCGGAAGAAGATCTCGTTGCCTCCTCCGATTCAGCAGGCGATTCCACGCTCTCAGTTGAGTCAACCTTGCGCGAAGTTGAGACGATTCAAAGGCAGGCACAAGACCTAATTTCAAACTGGGTGCAACGCGAAAACCCGACAACCTATGTGTTGCCCACGGAGTCTGACTCCGAGTTGGGCGAAAACCAAAATATGGACCCATCACGTGAAACTTGGTTCAACGAATTGCGGGTTCCAGAGAGAAGGCGTAGATAGCCTTCGACACTCGTCTCAAATGGGCGAGTTCTTCATTCACAACTCAAGACATATAGGCGCTCATCAAGTCTGGTAGCAGCTTCGGGTCGCTGTCACTGCAAGTTTTGTGGATGTAACCCGTCTACTGGAGGTCATTTCTTCCAATCTGAGCTTCCTATAATTTCGTCGCAATTCCCTTAAACCTAAAGAATTCTTTCCATGTCTGCTCAAGAAGCCTTACACAATAAGTTTCGCGTGATTCACAATCTCAATCACGCATCCCAATATCTCTCTTGGGACGAAGCGGTCATGATGCCGAAAGGAGGAGGTTTGGCTCGCGCAGATTCGCTCGCGACACTGCGTTTAATCGTTCATGAAATGATCACGAGCTCTGAAATGGGCGAACTCATTGAAGCAGCCAGGGAACAGAACCCGACCGATGAATGGGAGGCAGCCAATTTGCGCGTCATTGAACATCAGCGAGAACGTTCGACAGCTGTACCTCCCGACTTGGTCGTCGCGCTTTCGAAGGCCTCTTCTGCCTGCGAACAAGAATGGCGCGAGAAGCGTGCCGAGAACGATTGGAACTCGGTTGTTCCTTTGCTCGCAGAGGTTGTGAAGCTCACAAGAGAACGAGCTGTTTCTCTTGGGGAAGCTCTCGCACTCGACCCCTACGACGCACTCTTGGACGAATACGAGCCCGGACTCAAACAGCAGTTCATCGATCCATTGTTTACTCGCTTGGTTGAATTTCTTCCAGGATTTGTAGATGACATACTTACGAGACAAGGACCGCCGGAGAAATTTCAGGGAGACTTTTCTCCGGAACGACAGATGGAACTCGCAACCCGACTTATGAAACCCCTCGGTTTCAATTTTGCTCGAGGACGTATCGATACGAGTCACCATCCTTTTTCGTGTGGGAACTTCACCGATACAAGAATCACAACTCGATTCGGCGCGGACGATTTTCTTGAATCCATGTATGCGGTTCTACACGAGACAGGACATGCCCTGTACCAACAAGGGCTTCCTCAGTGCATGTCTGATCAGCCTGTAAGCCATTCCTTGGGCATGATGATTCACGAGAGCCAATCACTATTCATGGAAATGCAAGTCTGCAGAGGTGATTCCTTTCTTCAGTTTGCAAAACCCGTCATCGAGGAAACACTAAGTGTTCGTGGAAACGGAACACCATGGAATCTAGACACGCTATCCAGAGCGGTGAGGCGTGTGGAACGAGGAAAAATCCGGGTCGAGTCGGACGAAACGACATATCCTTTGCACATAGTTCTGCGTTATGGGATCGAGAAAGCTCTCTTGCAGGGCGAATTATCCGTCGAGGACATTCCAGACGCCTGGAATCAGCGGATGTTGGATTCATTTGGAATTGAACTTGGGGACGACTATCGAAATGGTTGCATGCAAGATGTACATTGGTTTGCCGGTTTGATTGGATACTTTCCGTGCTACTCACTTGGAGCACTTACCGCGGCACAGCTGTATCAGGCAATGGTTCGAGAAATCGGTGATATCGAAAACGATTTTGTAGCTGGTAGGTTTGATAGATCCCTTGGTTGGCAGCGAGCCAACGTGCATTCTCGCGGGCAACTGATTCCCAGTTTCGAATTGATTGAGACCGTCACAGGAAGCCCTCTGAGTTGCGACCCATTTATTGCACACGTCACCTCACGTTACGGTTCTGGGAGCTAGATTTACGGTTCCTGATGTGACCGATTCAACTGAGTCGAGGATTCCACTCACTCGCAACTTTTCCATCATCGCGCACATAGATCACGGCAAGTCCACGGTTGCCGATCGCTTGATTCAACGATGCGGAGGGCTGTCAGACCGAGAAATGGCCGATCAGGTTCTAGATTCGATGGATTTGGAACGCGAGCGAGGGATAACGATTAAGTCTCAAAGCGTGGCACTTCACTACGAAGCCCGTGATGGACTTACATACCGACTGAACTTTATCGACACGCCGGGACACGTCGACTTTAGCTACGAAGTTTCCCGCTCACTAGCAGGTTGCGAGGGGGCATTGCTCATTGTTGACGCCGCACAGGGAGTCGAGGCTCAGTCGGTTGCCAACTGCTACGCTGCCATCGAACAGGGGTTAGAAGTCATTCCCGTATTGAACAAGATGGATTTGCCACAGGCAGATGCCGAGCGAGCGTCAACTGAGATCGAATCACTAATTGGATTGCCCACAGACAACATTCTCAAAATTAGTGCTAAGAGAGGCGATGGAATTGACGATCTCCTTGAACTAATCGTAAATGAGATCCCTTCGCCTAGTGCGACGGAATCGGACAAGCTACGAGCATTGATCATGGACTCGTGGTTTGACCGGTATGCTGGCGTAGTTTCCTTGGTTCGAGTATTCGAGGGAGCGATCAATGTTGGCGACCGCATCGTTTCGCATTCGGTTGGGAAGGAACACAATGTGGAGCAATTAGGTGTGTTTACACCGCGCCGAGAACCTCGTGAGACGCTGCATGCAGGGGACGTGGGATACGTTGTGGCGGGCATTAAAGATATACACGGTGCTCCAGTAGGAGACACGTTGACTTCGGCCAAGGACACCGCTCAGCCTTTGCCAGGATTTGAAAGACTCAAGCCGCAGGTTTATGCGGGTCTCTATCCCAGCGACCCAGATGACTACGAACCACTTGGCAGGGCATTGGAAAAACTGGGCCTCAACGACGCATCCCTTCACTATGAGACGGAAAACTCTGACGCACTGGGATTCGGTTACCGTTGTGGATTCCTTGGGATGCTACACATGGAAATCGTGCAAGAGCGAATTGAACGGGAGTATGAACTTGACGTAGTCGTGACTGCGCCGTCCGTAGTCTATGAAGTTTTGCGACGTGATGGTTCGACGCTTCAGATACATAATCCGTCACAACTTGACGAAATCTTGGACTTAGTGGAAATTCGAGAACCCATTGCCCAGGTGAATGTTCTGGTACCGCAACAGTTTCTGGGCAACGTAATGGAGTTGTGCATTGACCGTCGTGGAGTTCAAAGAAATATGCAGATGACTAGCTCGCAGGTCTCGCTGACATACGACATTCCAATGGGTGAGGTGGTTGTGGACTTTTTCGATCGACTAAAGTCCGTAAGTCGTGGCTACGCTTCGTTGGACTACTCCTTTGATCGATTCGAAGTTGCACCTCTGGTTCGTCTCGACATTCTCATCAATGAAGCTCGGGTCGACAGCCTTGCGGTCATCGTTCATCGTGATCTGGCTCAATCTCGAGGAAGGCAAGTGGCAGTCAGGTTAAAAGAGGAAATTCCGAGACAGATGTTTGACGTGGCGATTCAAGCAGCGATAGGTCGCAAAGTGTTAGCACGAACAACTGTAAAGGCATTAAGGAAGAACGTTACTGCAAAGTGCTATGGTGGCGACGTAACTCGCAAGAAGAAACTCTTGGAAAAGCAAAAAAAGGGTAAAAAGCGAATGAAACAGATAGGAAAAGTGGAAATTCCGCAAAACGCCTTTCTCGCTTCATTGACTATGGATCGATCGTCGTAGTCTATCGTGTCAATATTTGAGGTCAGACTCTTTAATAAGCTCAAATTCGCAAGCAAGTCGATTTAAGCCTCCTCCCCAACGGTGCCTCGTCGCTTCTTATGAACTATTGGTGATGAGTACCATAGAAATAGGACTAACAGCAATGGCTTAATAAGTCGCGATTTCTTAGGGAGTAAATGAGTGACACAATTCTGCAAAGTTGACTCGAAGGACCACATTCTGACGGTAACAATCAACCGTCCAGAACGGCTCAACGCGCTACACCCGCCTGGTAATGCGGAGCTTGGAGAAGTGTTCGATGCATTTGCCGCAGATGACGATCTTTGGGTGGCGATCATTACGGGTGAAGGTCGAGGTTTTTGTGCGGGAAACGATCTTCGTTATCAAGCTGAGGGAGGTGAGCGTGTCCCAAATCCCAAAGGATTCGGAGGGTTGACCTCTCGTTTTGACTTGAGCAAGCCAGTAGTTGCTGCGGTCAACGGCGTGGCAATGGGCGGAGGTTTTGAGATTTGTTTGGCATGCGATCTGATCATCGCCTCCGAGAGTGCACTTTTTGCGTTGCCCGAACCGAAAGTTGGACTCGCTGCGTTAGCTGGTGGTCTACAACGACTACCGCGCCAAATTGGAGTGAAGAGGGCATTGGGAATGATCTTGACGGGACGACATGTTTCACCTCAAGAGGGGAAGGAGCTTGGTTTCGTAAACGATGTTGTTCCGCACGACGAGCTAATGGAAGCAACTCACAAGTGGGTTGCCCAGATCTTGGAATGCGCACCTCTGTCGATTCGAGCGAGCAAGGACGTTGTTTACCGAAGTCTCTCGATGGGCTCTTTGGAGGAGTCGATGTCAGTCCGCTACGACTCGGTGGGAGCTCTGTCTAAGAGTGAAGACTTTATCGAAGGACCCCGTGCGTTTTCAGAGAAGCGTCCCCCCAACTGGAAGGGTCGCTAGACCAAAGAGCTCGTGCTCAGTCCTCGAGCACTATCACACCAACAGGCAATGCAGAATTTCCACGTGGAAATTCTTAAGGGTAGATGCGGCCAGATAGCTTGAACTGGGATCTTCCCTATGCATCCCAACGAGACCCCGTACTTGCGCGAAATGTCGTAGCCACGTCTCAACCACTCGCAACACAAGCAGGCATCCGTGCATTGCGAGAAGGCGGCAACGCAATCGACGCTGCCCTAGCGGCTGCAATTACTTTGAGTGTTGTTGAGCCTTGCTCAAACGGAATCGGAAGCGATGCATTTGCCCTCGTGTGGTTCGACAATTCTCTCTTTGGCCTAAATGCATCTGGCAAGTCTCCACGTCTTTGGAATTCCGAATGCTTTAGTAACCATAAACTCATGCCCGATCGTGGCTGGCATTCAGTTACTGTTCCAGGCGCAGTAAGTGCTTGGACTGAACTGTCGGCGCGTTTTGGCAAGTTACCCTTTGCAAGGCTGTTCGATGCTGCAATTCAATACGCTGAGAATGGCTTTCATGTAGGAAGACGAACTGCATACCACTGGAAGCGGTCAGAGACGCGATTTCAGAAATTCTCGTCGTTCCGCAATCATTTTCTTCCACGAGGCAGAGCTCCAGCTACAGGAGAAGTCTTCCAAAGCGGAGAACTAGCAAGAACCCTTGAGGAAGTTGCTTCGACGCACGGTGAGTCTTTCTATCGCGGCAATCTTGCCAAACTGATTGTGGCTCAAGCGAAAAATGAAGGGGGATTGATGCGGCTTGAGGACTTGGCCGCCCACCGCGCCGAATGGTGCGACCCGCTTACATTAAGTTATGGAAGCGTTGACGTTCATGAGATTCCGCCAAATGGTCAGGGGCTGGCCGCATTGATTGCTTTGGGTTTATTGGATCGACTTGGCGTACGAGACTTCGAACCCGGATCGACGGTTTGGACGCACCTTCAGGTTGAATCTATGAAGGTTGCGATTCGTGCCGCATTCGAGCACTTCGCAGACCCTAATGCGATGCACATTGAGCCTGAGTGTCTACTTGATCCAAGTACATTGAAGCGAGCGGCAGACTCGATTTCACGAGGCTCTGCAATCCTACCTCCTCCGGATTTGCGGGTGGGCGCAGATACGGTATACCTCTGTACGGGAGACTCTGACGGCAACATGGTTTCATACATTCAATCCAACTACATGGGTTTTGGATCTGGAGTGGTGATTGAAGGAACCGGAATTGCTATGCAGAACCGAGGCGCTGGATTTACGTTGAAAGCCGGACACCCCAATCAAGTCGGACCAAGCAAGAAGCCCTTTCACACAATCATTCCAGGATTTGTTACCCATAACGATCGCCCCGAACTTGCTTTTGGTGTTATGGGCGGTCATATGCAGCATCAAGGGCATGTGCAAATGGTTTCTCGAATCTTTGATCACAACGAGAATCCCCAAGCAGCTTCCGATGCTCCTCGCTGGCACGTTACTCCTCAGTATGAGCTAGTTTTGGAAGAGGGCTACTGCCAAACGACAAAGGAGGAATTGGCAAGTCTCGGACATTCGGTACGAGACGCGGGATCAGCAGACCTATTTGGAGGCGCACAACTTATAGCATGTCTTGACGACGGCTACTGTGGTGCTTCGGACCACCGCAAGGAAGGACTCGCAGCAGGTTTCTAGACTATTCTTCGGATTCGCTACGTTCTTTTAACCGAAGCGATAGTGAATTCATGCAGAATCTCAGTCCTGTTGGCCTAGGACCATCTGGAAATACATGGCCCAAGTGCGAACCACAAGCGGAACAGAGCACTTCCGTGCGAACCATAAAGTTGCTCCGGTCTTCTCGAGTTTGAACGGCCTCTTCGCTGATTGGTCTGTAGAAGCTGGGCCAGCCACTACCGGAGTCATACTTCGTCTCAGACTCGAACAAGGGTTTGCCACAGGCACGGCATAGGTAAGTTCCGGGCGTCTTGGTGTCCCAATATTCACCTGTAAAGGCGAATTCCGTTCCGGACTTTCGCAATACCTGATACTCCTGCGGAGTCAGCTCGGATTTCCAATCTTCTTCTGTCTTGTGAGAGTCACTCATACCGATGTCCCGTGTGACGTTCTTGCTGCGCTCCTGACACGAGCACGTTTCGCTAGATGTAGCTTCTGTCGTTGAATTGATACCCAAATGGGCATGTCCTGTCAACTCAAGGCAGTAAATTTCAATGAGTCTTTGTTGTCATCTGTTTGGCTCCAATCAATTCCAATTGATTAGTTGCAGGACGTAATTTGCGATGGCGAGGGAGGCCGTAAGTCCGGGAGATTCGATTCCCAATAGTTCGACATAGTTTGGAACGCCCGTTTCACGAGGTCCATTAATGACGAAATCTCCTGGAGCACCCCCCTCCGGTACAAGCTTGGGTCGAATGCCGGTATAGCCCGGGACGAGACGCGTTTCGTCGAGGCTGGGATAGTACTGACGAACGGAGTCTATAAAGTCTTGCCTGTTGGAATCGCAAAACGAGTAATCGACTTCATCCACCCACTCTACATCTGGTCCAAATCGAGCTTGTCCTCCTATGTCGAGGGTTACATGCACACCGAGTCCTCCGGATTCTGCAACCGGATAGACCAAGTGATTGAAAGGCGAATCTCCACTCAATGTGTAATAGTGACCTTTGGCAAAGTGGTCTTGATATTGACCTCCAAGTTGTCGAGAAAGCGATGGAGCCCAAAGTCCGGCTGCGTTTACTAACGTCCTAGGATTGAGTGTCAAGCCGCTGCTTTCGACAAATAAAGCGTCGTCGTGACTGACCGCTTCGACCTTGGAGTTGAAAGCAACCATGCCTCCGTGCGCTTCGAGGTCACCCAAGAGACTGGTCATGTATTCATGACTGTCGATAATCCCTGTTGTAGGAGAGAATACACCTGAGAAACACTCGACGTGTGGCTCTAATGTGTGTACTTCGTCTCGGCTGAGCCGCCGAAGCTCGCCAGCCCCGTTTTCAATAGATCGAATTTGGTAGTGCTCCAGGACCGATTCCTGTGCCTCGGATGTAGCAACGATGACCTTTCCGATGCGGCGGTGGGAAATATTCCGTTCTTTGCAGTATTGGTATAGCAATTGCTTTCCTTCGACGCACATTTTGGCTTTGAGTGATCCTTTCGGATAGTAGATTCCAGCATGAATCACTTCGGAGTTGCGGCTGGAGGTCTCCGTCCCTATTGCATCTTGTCTTTCCAAGATTAGGACCTCTCGACCAACTAACGCGAGAGCGCGAGCAACGGCTAGTCCAATGATTCCCGCACCAATTACAACTACGTCGCAAGACTCGCTCATCTAAACACTGTTGTTTGGTGATGCAAACGTTCAGTTCGTGGACGTCCGTCTCAGTTGTCCGAACAAACTACCGACTCGAGGTCAAAGACATACTCTTCCGGGAGGTATTCTCTGCCAGCAAGCAGGTGCTTCAAGTAAGACCTTTGAGGCACCAATGAATTGTCCACAACTCGATCGTTCGCGAAGTATGTCCAACTTGCGACTGCATGACCGTTGGCCATCACCTCAACAATTAATCGCCGATAGTCAATAGGTGCATACTCGAATCGATCCATCTTGACGATCTCGTGAGGTTGTGCCAATTGGTAGAGCACTCCGAATACAGTTGAACCGGCTTCCTGCACAATGTTTGCTCGCCCAGAGACTGGGGACATTCGTGAACGCTTATTAAATCTGAGTGCAAAACCGTTTAGTCGAGCGCTTGATACTTGGACAAACTGAAGTCCGCGCTTTGTTACCCGAAGGGCGTTCATATTGCTCCCGTAGGCAAAATAATGTCGCACATTCAGAGTCAATTAGGTCATCCTTTGCGTATGATGTACTTCTTGATCAAAGGGTCTATTTCTGCCAGTTCCAGGGAGTGTCCCATGAATCGACAGAAATTGGCGAAGTCTCGGTGAGTGGATGGGTCTGTGGCTAGAATCAATAGACGTTCGCCTGCGTTCATTTCGCGCACCTTGTTACGAACAATCATTAGCGGTTCTGGACAGTTCAATCCGCATGTGTCGAGCTTATGGTCGTAGTGTTCCGAAGTATCCTCGTTCATAGGATGTCCACAGTTTGTCTTAATTGGTCTAGTGGCGAATCGTGGAAAGTGAAAGAGGAAGTTTATACGTTCGACGGAGTTGAGACTTGACTGCATAACTGATTGTGGTAGAAACCGATTTTATGGATATAGTGGCGAAGCGACACTCGCGAACGAGACCGATCTGGGTTGTGCTATACCAAATCTACTTTGTGATTGTCTTGGTTGTACTGGGATGCACGATAAGCGCTCAGGAAGACGACTCTTCCACAGACGAATCTGATCGTGTCGGCACGGACTTGACCAGGGATCAGATCGACGCCATCCGGTCTCGTTTGTTTGCTGCTGAAGCTGACGATGCAGTAGAACTCGCCAATCTCCTAATCGAGGAAATTGAACAGAACTACTCTCGATTTGACGAGTCGCTTGTCGAACCTCTTACGCTTCTGGGAGATGGCCAGCGCCAGCTTGGCCGGTACATAGATGCGCTTGAATCTTATGATCGCGCTCGCAACGTCTCTCGATTGGTCAATGGTCTTCATTCCTTGAATCAAATCGATGTGCTCTACCGCGAAGCGGACACTTATCACGAACTAGGCCAGATCGGAAGAGCAAGCCAAAGGCACGAGTACGCGTTCAGCATTTTCCTCCGTTCGTTCGAAGAGGACTCGGTAGAACTCCTGCCTGGGTTGTTCGCGCTTGCAGACTGGTACATAGAGACTAGGAACATATTTGCCGCACGCGGTCTCTTTCACAATGCAGTAGAGATCTCGAAGACTCATCTGGAAAGAACGGACCCTAGAAACATTCGTGCGCTAAAGGGTTTGGCCAGATCCTACCGACTTGAACGGTTTACGCCTCCAGCAGAGTTTGAAGTGCCAGAGGAAGTACTGTTGTCTTCAAGACTTCCAGAAGAGAGTTCATTGCGTTACGAGGCAAAAATAAATGACTTTGCACGTGGGGAGGAAGCCCTAAAGGAACTGGTGAAGATTGAACAAGATCGTGAGGGAAGCACACGCGAATCATTGGCCTATGCGAAGCTTGATCTTGCCGATTGGTTCCTGCTATTTCAGAAGCATCAACTTGCAGAAGTGGTGTACCGCGACATTTGGAAAATGTTTGCAGACGATCCAAACGCACTATTTGTTCAGAAGGAATTTGTCGAACCCAATGCGTTGTATTACCCTCTGGGGAGAACTACCGGATCTCAACCCACCACACGCCTACAGGAACCCGTTGAAGGCACCATAGAGTTTTCATTCGATATAACCAACACGGGAGAAGTAGTCAACGTTGAGGTTGTGCAAATAGAACCGGATGGTCGCTATCAGGATGAATTCTTCGACTGGATGGAACGTGCTCGATACCGTCCAGTGATAGACGAAGGAGTGCCAAAGCCTAAGGAAGGGGTAACATTGACGCACACATTTCTGTTCTTTCCCGATCTAACACGTGATTGAGAATAAGCACTTGTTATATTGGATTTTTTGATTGTGCCGGATCGACATGTGATAATTTAGGTACTTTCGAGAACCTTTGAGGGTTCTCGTTGTCAGTAAGTTGAGTGGGGCAGTCTTGGGGCTCTGGGTATGGAAGTGATGAAACTTTATGCAAAGTCGAGAAGCGTTGTAAGGTCTTGTAGGCTTCGGCGTCTCGAATGTAAGTGGTCTGCGGTTCCCTGCTTTCGCACAGCCATAATTGCGGTGGCGTTTGTGGGACTCAGCGGGTGTATTTCAAGTGTTCCATCCACTTTTCCCAAGCCTCAAGGACCGCCGACGTCTTCGTCACAACCAGCAATTCCGTCGCCTCAATCCTCTTCTGGTGGTAGTCAGGGATCACCACAAAGTACTCCTTCAGGACAACAAGGCGGGGCACAAAACCCATTTCCCTCGCCAGGATCTAGTTCGCCGTTGCCTCGACCTCCCACAGTTGGAATTCCCAACCCCATTCCGAATCCCACGCCTAGTTTGCCTTCATTGCCAACGCTACCGGATGGATCGTTGGATCCTAGTCTGCCGGGCATGCCCAACGAAGGTCAGAATGGTGAAGACTCGGCTGAAGGGGGTGAGGGATCAGATGCTGGTTCGGACCCTTCCGCAGACGGAAACTTGGAGACCGGTGGAGAGTTTCCGGAGGGAGATCCGGAGGATGTTTCTTCAAGTCAACAAGAGGATGGAGGAGACAGTGCAGCAATTCCAGGATCTCTAATACCTGGAACCGAAGACTCTGGTAGTGATTCAGGCTGGGAGATAAGCAATCAATTGCCTGTTCCGGGGGGCGCACCCTCAGATAGTGAAGAGCAAGGAGGTGTTGGCGAGCTACCCGGTGAATTTGAACAGGAAGGCGGAGGAGATGGTTCCGGTATAGATGGAGAACTGCTAGAAGCGCTTGAGACTATGGACGGTGAAATCATGGATGAGCGATTGGAAGGCAGGATCCGCGCGAATGATCAAGCAGCTGCATCCGCCGGGATTCTGGACGATTCCGAGCCCGAAGGTGGAATACTTGATGATTCGAGCGAAGGATTGGAGAGCGGTGCTGCGGTAGATGATGGCGACCTCATTGGCCAAAGAGCAGGTGACGGAAAACCGAATTTGCCGCCGACAGTACGTGCCGTCGGGGATGGACCGGATGCTCGCGACGAAGACATCATCGCTCGTCAGTTGCGAGAAGCGGCGATGGCTGAAACGGACCCTGAACTCAAGGAAGAACTTTGGGAAGAGCATAGAAAATACGTTGAGGGGAACAAGTGAAGTTCGTACGCGAACTTTTCCTGCTGACCGGCGCTTGCGTACTTGTTGCTGGTTGTGCCAACACCACTTTTCGTGAAGTCGATGTCGCACCGCCCCGTACCCTGGAGTACACGCTAGACGAAGCGAATTTGCTGGATGTGGGCGTTACAGTATTTGATTCGAACATACCCCAAGCTTATGACGACATCGTCACAGAGAACATCACTCCTGAAGTACGTAGAGCCGAAGCAAACTACATCGCCAACTATGCAAAAGACTTCTTGCAATCAACTGGCAATTGGGGCGCGGTTCGAGTGCTTCCTGAAGCTTCTCAAGCTGTAGACGTTCTGGTTGAAGGCGGAATCTTGCATTCCGACGGAGAACGTCAAGTGTTGGCTGTCAGAGTCGTGGATTCCCGTGGCGAAGTGTGGGTCGAGACCTGGTACGAAACGCTAGCGAGCAAGTACAACTACGATGAGGATCAGCAGAACCGAAGCGATCCGTTTCGAAAGACTTACAGGTTGATCGCTAATGACATGCTCGACTACATGGAATCTCTCTCGAACGAGGAAATTCAGGACATTCGGAACACTACTTTGATGCGCCATGCGCGCGAACTGAACCCTGATGCCTTTGAGAACTATGTTTCGGTTGATACTTCAGGCAAGTATGAGCTGATACGGCTACCGAGCGCTGACGATCCGAACATGCGTCGAGTGCTCCAAGTACTCGAGCGCTATCTGTTGTTCGTCGATTTTTTGGACGAGTATTACTCCAACTTCGCAGCTAACATGGAGCGGCCGTACAACAGCTGGAGGAAAGCGACCTATTCCGATGCACTGGCTTTGCGAGAGAATCGAAACAAGTCTCGCACACGCCTCATTGCAGGGGCTATGATGGTTTTGGGCGGTGCCATCATGCAACGTAGCAGCCACACACCGACCGAGTATGGAGGCTACTCAAGTGTCATGGGTGGAGCTACGGAAATATTGGGTGGCATCCAGAACCTCGAAAACGTGAGGATGCACGCTTCCGCATTGCATGAGTTTGGCGTTGTTGCGGCACGCGAAATCTCCCCCCATACCATAGAGCTTGAAAATTCGACGATTTCCCTTCAAGGAACGGCACAAGAGCAACTTGGTCAACTAAAGACATTTCTAAGGAAACTCTATTTCGAGGATCTGGATTTGCCCGTAGAAGACGACGATCAAGCTCAAGAATCCGATACCCACAACCAAGCGTCTGGGGAGAAAGTCACTGAAGAATTCTTCCAAGACGACGCGTGAGACATCACAACCGGTTCAAATACAGCCGGTAGAACCGCGACTAACCTCCGACCCCAAACGTCGTAGAACTGATTCTCGGTTTCAGATTTCTGCACGACATGTGCAATTCGTTGCGGTGTTGTTGTTCGTCGCATGTGCAGTAGCTATCTTCGTCTGGGTACCACAGCGAGACCACACTCCGACTGCAAGTGTAGATCCCATAGACGTCCAAGAAGAGTCCGTAGCTCGTCCATCCGATTCAGAGAACCAAGAGTTTCCTTTCTTGGATTCGCAACTGGACCGAGCCAAAGAACAAGCCCAGATCACGCTCAATGACTTCAGTGCGCTACAGGATCACTTCGAACAAAACCAACTTGGGTCTGATCAACATTCGACACGTTACAACGAGATCATTGATCGGGCAAATGAAGGAGACATTCTGTTCGGCCGACGGGAATTCGACTCGGCGCAAGAGAAGTTTGAAGGTGCGCTCGACGACTTGCGACAGTTAATTGCAAAGATTGATGCCGAGTTTGATGAGTCCATGAAAGCTGGGTTTAATGCATTGGATGAGCGGGACGCTCAGAGTTCTCGAGAGGCGTTCACCTATGCATCGGAAATCAAGCCATTGGAGCAGTCTGCACAAACAGGTCTTCAGCGAGTAGCAAAGTTACCAAGAATCAATGAGCTACTTCGCGAGAGTGAACGTGCACGCCTTCGAGGAAATTGGGACGAAGCCTTGTCACTTCTTGACGACGCTGAGCAGTTAGACGAATTGACGCCTGGATTGAAAGAACGTAGAGACGGTATTTTGTCAGAGCGCGAGAAGCAAGACTTGAATGATTTGCTTACTTCGGGTCATCAAGCGTTGAACCAAGACGACTTTGAAGAAGCGGAACGTTTGTTCAATGAGGTGTTGCGACGTCAGCCAGGAAATTCAGCTGCCGAAACTGGACTTCAGGAGACTCAGGTGTCTAAGACTGTCGCGCACATTTCAGAACTACAACGCAGCGCTTTCGAGCAAGAAAACGTTCTGGACTTGTCGTCTGCACTGGCGACTTATGAACAAGCGCTTGAAATCGACTCGACTCTTGAGTTTGCGATTGAGGGAAGGGATCGTGTACGCGAGATTCTCACACTGACCCAACAAATCAACGCTGTTTTGAGTGACCCAGGTGTGTTATCAGGAGACGAAGAATTTGAAAATGCTCAGCAAGTTCTTAGAAATGCGCAACAGTACAGAAATCACAGCCCAGAGTTTGATAACGCTCTACAAGAACTCAGCGGAGTTGTTGAACTCGCATCGCAATACATTCCTGTCGTTCTTGTCTCTGACAATGAAACCGAGGTAACTCTTAGTACAAAAGGGTCACTCGGTGCATTTGAGCGACATGAGGTGCAGTTGCGTCCAGGGCGTTACCAACTCATTGGAAGTAGAGATGGTCGCTTAGATGTGCGCAAGACGATATTCGTAGAGCAGGGCATGGATCCTGTCTCGATTATTTGCGAACACGAAATCTAATCTGCGTTAAGTTATGACCAACGGCGCAGATCAAGTCCTTAGACCAGAACCTTTTGAGCCAACTCCTCTGCGACCGCCACGTCGGAGGTGGTTTGTTCCGTGGTTGCAACTCACAACAGTTCTGGTTGTCTTAGTTGCAGCAGTAATTCTCTGGTTTCTTTTCACAGCGAAGTCCGTGCGATTTGAGTCAAATGTTTCCGATGGAACTCTCGCAATCACAGGCGGGGTTGTCATACCTACGGGCGATACCTATTTGATGCGCCCTGGAAACTACGAAGTGCAAGCAGAGGCCGAAGGCTACTTCGAATTAGCACTTTCTATCGAAGTCACCCGTGAGGGCGATCAAACCTTTCCCATTGAGCTCAAGAAACTTCCAGGTGATGTCGAGTTCAGTTCTTCTCCTACCGGCGCAGAGGTGGTCATGAACGGCGAGGTTCTTGGCAGAACACCCTTGCAAGTTCAGGTTCCGGCGGGGGAAGCAACGATTGAGTTTAGTGCACCACGGCACATCGATGGAGATGTTAGTGTTGTCATAGAAGGCAAACGCGAAGCGCAGGTAGTACATCTGGATCTAGCTCCGAATTGGGCAAATGTCGAGATTCCCACGTCACCGGAAGCAGCTACTGTCTATCTCGATGATGTTGACTCCGGGTTTGTGACCCCCGGACCTGTAGAGATTCTTGCGGGAGAACACAAGATAACACTCAAGAAACCCGGTTTTGCCGAATGGTCCGATATCGTGTTTGTTACTGCCGGAGAGCGACGGTCGATGGACGCAGTGGTGTTAGAGCCATTGGACGGAGTATTGACGATTACATCCGAACCGACCGGAGCGACCGTGAATATAGACGCCCAATATCACGGAGTAACGCCGACTAGTGTGGAAGTCATTCCCAATGAAGAACACGTGGTCGAGGCATTACTTGTTGGATACGAACGAGGGTTGCGCAATGTTACCGTTCCATCTGGCCAGAGTCTAAGCATCGACTTCGAGCTCGAAGAAGCGGTTGGAAGCTTGACGGTTACTACGCGACCCGAAGGTGCTGAAGTTTGGGTAGACGGTCGCATGATTGGCCGAAGCAATGACACATTCGTCCTGCATGCAGTGCGACATTCAGTCGAGCTAAAGATGGAAGGCTACGCAGGTTATAGCAATGATCTGATCATTCAACCTGGACTAAGACAAAACCTGAGAGTAGAACTCCTGACGTTGGAGGAAGCACGAATAAAGAAACTGGAGGAAGTGCGCTCGACCATTGACGGCCAAGCCCTATTGTTGTTTGAACCAACTGCGATCCTGATGGGAGCGTCTCGGCGTCAACCCGGTCGTCGCGCCAACGAAGTGTTCCGCACGGCTGAACTCGGACGTATGTTCTACATCTCGGCGCACGAAGTTACCAATGCACAATTCCGCGTGTTCGCCACTGGGCACAATTCAGGTGAGTACCAGGGAATGCCCCTGGACAAAGACGATCAGCCTGTCGTCAATGTTTCTTGGAACGAAGCGGCTTTGTATTGCAATTCACTCTCAGAACGTGAAGGACTCGAACCGTTCTACAGGGTGGAAGGAGCCAGAGTCGTAGGCATTAATAGAAACTCACTAGGTTACCGAATGCCTACCGAAGCCGAATGGTCATGGGTAGCTCGACATGTAGACGACTCGGAAGAGTTATTGCACTTTCCATGGGGAGAGAATCTGCCACCTCCGGACCGACATGGCAACTATGCCGACAGAGCGGCTCAGCACATTGTGAGTCGAATTCTTTATGACTTCAATGACAACCACTCAGTCAGCGCACCAGTCGGAACGTTTCCAAGAAATTCAAAGGGACTCTTCGACATCGGGGGAAATGTTGCCGAGTGGACCCATGACTTCTACACTATTCCAGAGTCTCACAGTACGGTTGATGTACTGGGACCAACAGATGGTGAATACCACGTCATTCGGGGCTCGAGCTATCTCCATGGAACCATCACAGACGTAAGACTGTCTTTCCGCGATTACGGGATAGACGGGAGATCTGACGTTGGTTTTCGAGTTGCACGCTATGCCGAATAGACGCTCGCTTAAACAATTTCGCATAGTAGCGATCGCTGTAGTCGCCACCTTGGTCTATGCTTCGCTCCTTGTCCATGCTCAGAACGAACAAGATGAGACATCTGGTCCCGAACCTGTGGAGAGCGAAGCAGGAACAAGCATTGAAGAAAACGAGACCTTGGCTACGCCGGTTGCAGTGGACGACCGACCAAGCGACGGTTCTCAAACGGGTTCTGAAGATCTCAACACGTCAGAAGAAACTACCTCCGACGAAGAAACCGAGGACCCAGAGTCTGTTGAAACCCCAGATTTCTTCGATCCATCCGAGGAAATTTCGGAAGACTATGGCGTAGATTTTCCAGTGGATATTTAGGAATTAACTATGAAAGGACGTGTCACCTCAACATTGCTCACGCAATTGCTTGCATTGTTGGTATCAATCCTTGTCGTTCACTTGGTGTATGCCAGCGTCATCCGACCTAATGCAAATGCAACGCTCGAAGAGCGGGCGGAGCGACTTAAGAACGAGGAGGCGTTTGTCCCAGAACGGTCGTTATACGTGACACTGCGCGATTATGAACAGGAAACCTGTTTCATCTTGATGTTTTGGGCGTTCTCCATCATGGGAACCAAGGTGTGGAGCGCAATGTCCGAGCGCAAACTGCTTGAGAACGATCTAATCAGGATTGGCGAAGGCGTTAGCGTATTGCCCGAGGATGCTCGGCGCTACATGAGGCCAGTGCAGTCCTTGCCCGAGAAAACACGTGGTCGACTGCTCTCGCGAACAGTATTGGTGGCACTACAGAGATTCGAGACAACCCAAGCAGTTCAAAACGCTTCGGATGCGGTGCGCACGTCGTGCGAAGCTGAAGCCGATCGTCTCGATAGTGAACTAGCCATGATCCGCTACATCGCCTGGGCTATTCCATCCATTGGATTTATTGGCACCGTTCGTGGTATCGGAGAAGCATTGGGCCAAGCCTACTTGGCTGTTCAGGGAGACATCGCGGGAGTCACAGAAAGCTTGGGGGTAGCGTTCAACTCCACATTTGTGGCTCTGGTGATCAGTATTGTGATTATGTTCTTCGTCTATCAGTTGCAGAGATATCAGGAGGAAGTCGTGATCGCCGTAGAGTCTTGGTGCGACGAGAATTTATTGCGACACTTGCAGGTTCGTTAGGATGTGGATTCTCGATCTTGTTGACACAAACGTCAGGCTAAGCAATGACGGGGAAATTCTCTACGCAGAGCCCGGCATCGCACTTGTCGAACCAAAGCAGCTCTCCTTTGGTCGAGATGCACTAGCGAAGATAAAGCTACAACCTGATCAGGAACAAAGCCAGTATTGGCAAAAGCTGGATCAAAGTCCCGTTCATCCGAGTGGTTTTGCGGTGGAGACACAAGCTGATCTCATATTTCGACAAATTTCCGAAATTCGTGAGCAAAGCGGTTTGCAGAGCGAAGACTCCGTGTGGGTTGTGGTCCCGGGAAACCTGTCCAACGCACAAATAGCATTGCTGTATGGAATAGCTGTTCAAGCAGAGCTCCGTATTGCCGACTTTGTGGATCGAGGCGTAGCCGCAGCTGCAGCCGCTGACGTGAACGGAACGTGCGTGTTTGTGGACATTGGACTGCATCGCACCATTGTCACTCAACTCTCAGTCGAGGACGTAGTTAGCAAGGTGCGCGTTTCTGTCGTGTCTCGACTGGGACTGCTTCCTTTGTTGAATGCTTGGATTCGACATGCGACTGATCGGTTCTTGGATAGCGCGCGATTCGATCCCAGAAAATTTGCGAGTACGGAGCAACAGGTCTTCGATCAATTGTGCCAATTTGTAGCGTCCGACGAAGAGACGAACGTCGTTCATGTAGAACATCTCGGAAATGTCCGACAGGTTGAATTGTCGCGAACGGAATTAGCTTCAGCGGCCCACGAGCACTATCGCGGAGTGCTGACTTACATCGATCAAGGCTGCCCCGTGTTGCTGTCAAGCGATTCGTCCATACTGCCCGGACTGATCGAATTCTTGAATTCAGCAGGTAGTTCCTGTGTTGATCGTGACCTTTCGGATTTGGCAGATGCAATCGGCAGACTGGAAGCTTCAGATGCCCAATCGGATTCTCGATCCCTGCATGTGGAAATCCCTCATAGAGAACGAGAACGCTCGAGTGTTTCTGAGAAAGCCGTTTCTCTTCCGGCACCTACCCATGTATTGCGACAATCCATTGCATATCCGATCGGCACGAGTTTCTCATCGGGTGAATTGGGAGGAGCTACGCTTGACTTCCAATTAAACACCAATGCCGAAGGTTTGGAAGTTGTGCCCGTCGATGGCGCGACTGTGGAGGTCAACGGACAAAGAGTTTCGAGTCCGGTCTCAGTCAAGATCGGCGACTCGATTGTGGCATCTACTGTTGAATACGAGCTGATTGCGGTCCAAACCGATGGCTAAATCACGGAGACGTCCTCTCAACGTCTTTACGTTGTCGTTCCTTGATGTGATGGCCGGCGGATTCGGTGCCGTGGTGATGATTTTCTTGATCATCAATCATCAGACCGAAGACACCATCAATACCACGAATCGTGATCAACTTGCCGAACTGAGGCGGGTTGACTACCTAGCTCGCACTGGAGCCGAAAATTTGGCCGAACTCCGAGAGGTTGTGGGTCAGCTTGCGCTTCGCATTGCGGAACAGAAAGAAAAGACAGAAGAGTTGATCGAGCAGATCGAAGAGAAACAGGAAGATGTGGAGGTTATCGAGAAAGTTGCGCTCGATCAAAGCGAATCCATCGAAAAGATGCTTTCAGATGTCGAAAGCACTGAGGATGAAGTCAAACTTCTCGAGAAACGAGCGTCGCAACAACGTGATGTCATCGAAATCGAAGGTGAAGGTGATCGCCAATACCTCACTGGGCTCTACATGGGCGGGAAGCATGTTCTAGTTGCGCTAGACAATTCGGGAAGCATGTTGGACTCGTCAATCGTGAATGTCTTGCGAAAACGCAACATGGCAGTTGAAAAACAACTGGAGTCGCCCAAATGGATTCAAGCTGTAGACACTGTCGAGTGGCTTGCTGCCAATATCCCACTCGACAGCAATATGCAGATAGCTACGTTCAACGATCAATCCCGTCTCATTGTGGGAACAGGAGAGTGGCACCCGGCAACAGACGGAGACGCCATTGATCAGGCAATTGCTAGTCTTCGCGAGGTGCCGCCAAGCAACGGAACTAATTTGGAAGCCCTGTTCGTCATGGTCTCCGAAATGTCGCCGCTTCCTGACAACATCTTCCTCATCACCGATGGTCTGCCAACTTTAGAAAATCGAAATTCACGCCGCACCAAGGTTAGTCCCATTCAACGGCGCCGCATTTTCAATAATGCAATTCCCTCTTTGCCATCGGGAATTCCGGTGAACGTAATTCTTCTTCCGCTCGAGGGAGACCCCAATGCGGCGGGTTGGTACTGGAGACTTGCGTACATTACATCGGGCACATTCATGACCCCGTCCGAGGATTGGCCATGAGAAAACGCCGAGAAGGAAATGAACTCAGTCTGGCATTTCTCGACGTGATTTGTTGTGGGTTTGGGGCAATCATTCTCCTTCTAATGATCACAAAAGTTAGCCTGCCCGAGATCTTGGAAGTCTCGCTCGAAGAGATCGCAGCTTTGATCGCACAGCGCCAAGAGGAAATCGAAAAGATCATAGGAGAAACAGAAGAGCTAGAGAGAACGCGAGTCGAAACCGAGGAAAATTTGGATGTCGAGTTGATTCGACTGGTGGAACTTCAAGAAGAACTGCTCGAGCTGACCAGTCACTACCAATCCCTTCTTCAGATTACTGAGGAACAAGAGATCCAGCGTGCTGATCTCACACTTGCTCAACAGTCGCTGACTGAAGAAATGATTCGGCTGTTGGGTACCGGATTTAGACGTTCTACCGACACCATTGGAGGAATTCCAGTCGACAGTGAATACATCATTTTTATCATCGACACGTCCGGAAGTATGCATGGACTGGCATGGCGGTCGACAGTGAAGAAGCTGCAAGAGGTCTTGAACATTTACCCGGATGTAAAGGGAATTCAAGTCATGAACGACATGGGCGACTATATGTTTCCGCAATCCAGAGGAGCGTGGCTCGAAGACTCACAGGCGCGAAGACGAACTATCATGAGTCGTATGCGCAATTGGAGCATATTTTCCAATTCCAGCCCGGTAGAAGGCATCGAAGAGGCAATCGATACCTACTACGATCCGAACAAGAAGATTAGCCTCTACGTGTTCGGGGACGATTTTGCCGGAATCGATGTAGAGTACGTTGTCGACCGAATAGAGTTGGTGAATCGCAAGGACGCGGAAGGAAATTGTCGAGTTCGGATTCACGGAATCGGATTCCCGGTTTACCTGACGCTGCCAGGCAATATTTCGCAACAAACGTTCAAATACGGTCTGCTAATGCGGCAACTAACTGTGCGCAACTGCGGTACGTTTGTTGGATTGCCCGATTTGGAGTAATCTAGTCAAGAGCACGCTACCGATGGATCTTCCGATGACTGCAAATGTTCGCGCTTCAATCGGTCTTGCACTTCTGATTGTCTTTGCAATGACGTTGGGAGGTTGCGTCTCCGGCGCCAAGGTAACTTCTGATATCAAAGTGCCCAAACCACTTGTTGATTCCGTTCCGATTTCCGTGGGATTGCATATCACCAAGGAACTTGGCGAGGCTTTTCATGAAGAAAAGATTGTTCAGCATGGAAAATTCACGATTGAACTTGGCGAGTCCCAAAAGCACTTGTTCAATCAAGTATTCGGGGCACTATTTTCCAAAGTGGTTCCTGTGCAGTCGTTGGCCGAGCCTCCCCCAGATATCGCGGGCATCATAGTGCCCCGGATCATTGATGCCGATATTTCGATTCCACATCAAACTCCTGGAGATTTCTATGAGGTGTGGATTCAATATTCAATTAGAATTGTTGGTTCGGATGGCGAAGAGATCACGGATTGGATCGTACCCGCATATGGAAGAGCGAATCGTCATAACTTTTCCAATCCATTGGACCGACCCAAACAGGCATTGGAAAAAGCAAGGAACAACGCAATACGTGATGCAGCAACGCAGATTACTTTTGAGTTCGCCCGACAGCCCGAAATACGTGACTGGCTGAGCAAGATTTAGAAGAGATGGACAAGTCATGAAGAATTCACGAAAAGCTTTCACGACACTGGCTGCGGCATGCGTGTTCCTCGGAGTCGCACTGATGCCTGGCTGCGTCAGTACAACAATGCAACAGGTACGCGATGCGGACACTGGAATTGAGTCCAACGAAGCGATCGCGGTCTTGGGACGCAAGTTTCTTTCGCGTGACGAGACGGAATCCGGTTTCCTCGACTGTGTAGCAGAGAAATCATCCTCGGGTGCTAATTCTCTTAAGGTTATTCCCCATGAGGAGTTCGTAGACCACTTGTTCCCCTGGTTCGAACCACGAACAGCACCGCTCGATATTGTGGACATGAAGAATCTCGTCAAGAACGAGACAATTGCGCAAAGGCTCGACGATAAAGATGTTCGATACATCGTTTGGATTGAAGGAACTACCGAGCGTGCCGAACAGGGAGGAACGCTCAACTGCGCTGTGGCTACTGGAGGCGTCCCTGCATGTTTTGGATTCTTGTCGTGGGAAGCTGAATCCAACTATGAGGCAATCGTATGGGACATACGGCGAAGTGTGACTGCTGGAAAGGTCAGTTCGGAAGCCAGAGGAATGAGCTTTGTGCCCGCAATCATCATTCCGATTCCATTCATTGCACGTACGCAAGCCCATGCATGTACGCACATGTCCAAACAACTTAAGCAATTCATCGCAGGTCCTGCTGAGGTTGAGTAGATGGGTGTGCTCCGAATTTTGTGTAGGAAGCTAGTGTAGCGAGGCCTTTAGGGCTGAGTCAGAAGCCTCAACGTATTTTTGACTGTTGCAGCGGACTCCCTTCTTTATTCCCGAGAACATCGACAGCAAAGTCTTGCTGAAACAAGAAGTGTGTCTTTCAGTCAGTAAGACATTGGCCAAGCGAATTTGACCGACACTAGCGATCTGAAGTCTAGAAGGGGTTAACGATCTCCAGAACTTCGCCGTTGTGACGCTTCGGCTCTAGCGCATACCATCGAATCAGTTCGGATCCCCACTTCGACTCGCACTTAGTAGCTAATTCGAAGAATGTTGGTCGTCCGGGGTCGGACAGGACAATGCGCGGCACACCAGCCTTTAACGCACGATTGATCAGGTTGTAGAGAGGCCTGACCATTTCGTCCCAAAAACAGATGTCGGAACCAACTATTAGGTCTTCGGTGGACAACCTTCTTGCTGTCAATTTTTCGAATGTGGACTTGATACGAGAAACTTTGACGTCATTGAGTGCAGCGAGCAATTCCATGTAGGGAAAGACGTGCTCATCGGTGTCCACGCCCGAGACTCGGGCGTGAAATCGACGAGCACAAAATACTCCAACGGGTGCCCAGCCACAACCAATGTCCATGACATTGGATTTCTCTTTCGGTGGATAGTGTTCAAGGTAGTCCATCAACAGAAAGCTGCTTTGCCATGTCCGGTAGCCATGTGCTTCGGGTAGATGGTTGTTTCGTCTCAACCTCTGGACGAACTTGTGCTTGGACTTTAGAAAGTAGACACCGTACGCGGTGTAAACATTAGGATCGGGAATTTCTATAAGTTCGGGCACAATCTAACTTCCGACTAAATGGACAACGTGCAAGTCAGTTAAATTGCTCGGCTGGCAAACCGTCAAGGGAAAAGCAGAAGTCTAGTGAGACCTAAGCACAGCACAAAACTGAAGGACGGCAAAACAAAGCCGCGGACAGGTGCGTCTGCCCGCGGCCCAAAGTGTCGATCCAACCGCCAGTTGATCCGACAAATTTCTTGCTCTTGCTAAGTGCTTAGCTCCTTAGGTCAGAACGAATAGTCCAGAGTTACGTAAGCCGATCCGCCTTCGAAGTTCGCAGCGGTTCTCCGAGCGTACGGAAGTCCAACGTTCTGTCGATTTGCATAGGGATGGGAAATTTCATCGACATAAGAATCGAACACGTTCACAAATCCCAGCGTCATACGAAAGTCCTCTGTCACATCGTACCGTAGTTCCACATCGAAAAAGAGCGTTGGATCGAGGAGTTTCGTTGGGGGATTTCCGCCGATGCGTCCGCGCTCGTCATAATGCTCACCGAAGTAGTTTGCCCGAATCATGACAGTTGCAGCGTCAGAGAGGAACGTTGTCGTCGATGCGACGATCTTGAGTTTGGGATAGCTATTCTCAATGTCTTCCACATCCGCTACCGAAACAGGTGAAATGCCGTTGACCAAGTTTTGATCCTTCACACTGACTGCGTTGCGGTTTAGCGCGATGCTAACGTCACTTGTAATGTCACGGACTATTAGAGGAAGAGTCAATACGATATCGAATCCCTTGGATTCAATGTCAAGTGCATTTGTGTAGAAAGAAACATTGGTTCCGATACCAGTATTCGGGTCAATTGACGGCACGGTTTGAGTCTTGTAGATTCGGTCTTTAATTTCGATGTCATAAACGTCGAAGGTTAGTTTTGCCCCCTCAAATACTTCATCTATGTCGACACTGAATCCGACGCTAACATTGAGCGAAGTTTCTTCCGTCAATGGGGCGCCACCCGCGGCAATAGCCAACGGATGATCAGCCGGTACCAATCCTTGTTCCACTTGATCGCCTACGTTCGCGTCAAACGTCGTGGTGACCTTTTGTATATTGGCTTGTCCTGGAGTCGGTGCATGGAAACCCGTTGAAATCGCTCCACGCCCCGTAATTCGATCGTCAAAGTGATAGCGTAAAGCAATCTTTCCGTTCAGAGTGCCACCAAAGTCCGAATACCCTTCGTAGCGCGCCGCATACTGAGTGATCAAGCCACCCTTTTCTCGTTCGAGTTCGACATAGCTGGACACGTTTTGTCGTGAAAACGAACCCGCATTACGCGGCTCAAATCCCTTGAAACCACTCGATCCCGCGCCTTCATAAGATGTAGGTACGCCCGCCTTAACAGAAAAGATTTCTCGCCTCCATTCCATTCCGCCAGCGACGTGCCAAGCATCAGAAACTTGCTTGCTTAGATCGACGTTTGCAGAAAGTTCGGTTTGTTCAAGTGCTCCGACATCAAAATCGCGTTGAAGCGGTTCTCCATTCGAGTTTAGTCCGAGCGACTGGTTGATCGTGTTGAACAACGTGAAGTCGATTTCATTGTTGCCGACACCCACGCTGGCATCAAAGTACATGCCATTTGGCATCGTTCCTCGCCAGCCCGAGACGACCGAATAGTCGATCGTCTCGCCGTCGAAGTAGGGTGTGAATCCACCCGGTAGACCCGTAAATCCTAGATCGGCCAACGTGCGCAGCGTTACATGTCCAGGAGCGCGATAGAAAAAGCGGTACCTTCCTTGAACACTAGCGTAGTTGCTTTGCACGTAAACATCCGTGGTATCGGAAACTGGATGACCGGCATTCATGAAAAGCCGAAGACCGTCACTCCGAGGTCGTCCCCATGTCTGTGCAAAGGGCCTGTCAGTGAAAGGAGAATCTTGACCAACGCTTAAAACACCTCGGTCGATCAAGGCTTGCGCGTCTGGGCGTTGTTTGCCACGGGACAGAGCTTCGTTATAGGTTCGCTCAAAGCTGAAGTTTGCAAATCCATCAGAACCAAGGCCCATCCCAATGTTTCCATCGAGCTTAAAGCTCTGCTCACCGTCGTAGAACCGTCCAAATTGGCTGCGAAGCATCCCACCCTCGTCGCTGTCCTTCATTTGAAAGTTGATTACTCCCGAAATGGCGTCCGAGCCATACTGAGCGGAAGCCCCATCTCGAAGAATTTGAACGTTTTCTATGGCGATTGAAGGGATCATGCCGATGTTCGGACCATGTGCTCCTTTTCCTGCTGCCGGGACAAATTCAGCGATGAGAGCTGCACGATGCCTGCGCTTGCCGTTGATCATGACCAGAGATTGATCTGGCGCTAGACCCCGAAGCGAAGTCGGTCGAACAAAAGTGTCGCCATCGCCAGATGCCATCGACGCATTGAAGTAAGGCACCAAAGATCTCAATACGTCGGTGATGTCCGCTGCGTTGCCGATCGCGGAGATGTCGTCAGTTTGAATAAAGTCGATCGGCGCAGTGGAATCTTCCACGGTACGGGGCGCGACGTTGCGCGTACCGATAACCACGAGTTCTTCAATGTCCTCGTCGGCATCAGCCGATTCCTCGCTCTGAGCTAGTGTGGTGTTCGGTGCGAACGAAACGATGATCGCCATCATTGCAAATGGCAGAAAGCGGCGAAGCGCTTGCAACATGGTTATTCCCCCTTTCATGTAGCGGACTTCGATTGGATTTCCAATCGAAGTTGATTTGAAAACGATTGTCGAGTTGGTGTGCCCATGTGGCCGCCAAATCGTAGGGGCGCACTGCCACACCGCACTCGACCCAAAATCGTGTTTTCTCTGTCGCTGTCAGCAATTTTAACTTTAATACCTTGGATATTCAACGAGATTACTGAATTGTCGGACACGCCGAGTTGAATCACCACGCTCGAGTGAGTCGCAACAGAGCTTCCCGGATGTGTTGGCGTACAATCTCAGGCGGCGTAGTCTCGGTTGCCATCTTCAGGCAATCTCTAGGACTCTCTCAAAATAGGTAATTGATGAACGTTTCGCAAAAACAGCGATTTGAAGAGGCTCTGGAATCACTAGTTGATCGTGTCAAGGAAGATGACCATGTTCTCGCTGCGATTCTGTGTGGGAGCCTTTCCTACGACGTAGTTTGGGACAAATCGGACATCGATCTTGTATTGGTCTGCACCGACGACAAGAAGACCAATACTCACTTTGTCTCGCTGGTTGAAGATGACATCAATATTCACGTGACGGTTCAGCCCAGGTTGGAGTTTAGGCGTTCACTAGAGTCTTCTGTTCGCAACACTTTTGAACACTCAATGTACGCCCGTGGAAGGCTGCTATACAGCAAGGATCCGTCAATAGAGGAACTGTTTCAGGAATTGTCAGAGTTGGGCGAACACGACACACAAATACAACTGATGGGAGTCGCACAACATGCTCTGTTTGTTCTCTACAAGGCAAGGAAGTGGATTGAGATCAAGGACGATCTTTTCTACACGGCTCGCTGGATCATTCAAACTGCGCTTCCACTAGCAGAGGTCGAAGTTAGCCTGGCAGGAGAAATCGTGGACCGTGAAGCTCTTGCGCGTGCTTTGGAGCTGAATCCCAGCGTGTTCAAGCCGATCTACTCCGATCTTTTCGAACAACCGGTTACACGCGAGAAATTGGAATGCAGTATCGATGTGATCGATGACTACCTGGAAGACAAAGCCGATTTGCTGTTTGGTCCTGTTCTTGAGTACTTGCGAAGCGCTTTTGGCGAACCAAGGTCGGCGACACAGATAGACCACTACTTTTTCAGAAATTTCGGGATCCACGGAATCACCACCGCCTGCGAATGGCTGTCTGACATTGGCCGAATAGAAAAAGCATCTACCCCCGTCAAACTCACGACTCGGAGTCAAATTCAGGTCGACGAGGTTGCGTTTCTCTATTTGAGCTAACAGTGTTCTGAGGAGACGAACTAACAATGGCCCAGACACAGACTGTTCCTGATTCATTGCAAGAGGAAGCTCCTGCGTATCGGACAACAATTGCGGTTCAAGGGACGAGAGTCCACAACCTAAAGGACGTATCTGTAGAGATTCCTCGGGACAAGTTTGTAGTAATCACGGGTTTGTCCGGCTCGGGCAAGTCGTCCCTTGCGTTTGACACGATCTATGCGGAGGGTCAACGACGCTACATGGAGTCGCTGTCCACCTACGCGAAGAGATTCATTGCTCAGGTCGAAAAACCCGACGTGGACTTTGTCTATGGCTTGTCTCCTGTGATATCGATCGAACAGAAGACCATTGCCCGAAATCCCCGGTCCACTGTGGGTACTCTGACTGATGTATCGAGCTATCTCAATTTGCTGTTCGCCACCATTGCTGATGCCTCGTGCCCCTATACGGGTGAGCCTATACCTGTAAAGACATCCGGCAACATTGTCGAATCAATTCTTGCGCTACCGTTTGATACCGAGTTCGAGCTACTCGCGCCGATTTTCCAAGTCTATGGCGAAGAACCGAAGTTTTTGTTCAACGAAGTACGAAAGCTGGGGTGCCGCACCGTGTTGATAGACGGAGAGCGAGTGGATCTCACTCAAGAAGTGCCACAGGCATTGGGCAGCGATCAGGAATTGATGGCAGTTGTTGACCGATTCACACTTGTAGCCGGAGTCGAGAAGCAGCTCAAGGCCGCAGTGGAACATGCGTTAAGGGTTGGTGATTCCTTGATGACTCTTCGCATTGTCTCCGGAATGAACAAGCGAGATTCACAGAAATACCTGCGAGAATTTGGCAGCAAGACGCACGGTCTTGTGTACGGAGATATCGTTCCCGACTTCTTCATGTTCAACAACCCGGAGAGCGCATGTCGCACTTGTGGAGGAGTGGGAAGAGACAAGCAGACACATCCTGAGCTTCTGGTGACCAATCCGGAACGAAGCATTCGAGCAGGCTGCTTTTTGCGCGATGCATACAGCTACAAACCCGACAATCATGCTGGCTACGTCTTGTATTCGCTCGCCGACAAGTATGGATTCTCGCTTGACACACCATGGTCCGACTTGAGCAAGGAACAACAGGATCTGGTGATGTACGGAACAAAGGGTGAGTTGCTACAACTCAAGATTCCTCCGGAAGCCAAGGATCCTAAAGAAAGGTGGTTGCGATGGCCCTCCAATTTTCAAGGGATTGCTGGACAGATCGAACAACACTATCGATGGTATAGACAACGGGGAGTTCCGAGTTCCGGAATGGAGGATTACCTCGATCGTGTAATGGTCGAGTACCAATGTGCCGACTGCAAGGGGTCGCGCCTGAGAAGCACACGAATGCTCTTTCGAATCAACGGATGTTCGATCTATGATCTTGGACAGATGAATTTCGACGAGTTGGCACCGTTTCTTTCTACTATCAAGCCGACTGGGCCTCATGGGCAAGCGGGTCTACAGGTTCTTGCGGAGATTAGAAAGCGCTTGGACCTCCTTTTGGGTATTGGGTTGGATTACTTGAACTTCAATCGAACGTCGGGATCATTGTCGGGCGGTGAGGCCCAGAGGATTCGTTTGTCGACGCAAATCGGATCCGGACTCATGGGAATGCTCTACGTTTTGGATGAACCATCCATTGGGTTGCATCCGAAGGACAATGTCAAGATGATCAACACGCTGCGATCATTGAGGGACTTGGGCAATACGGTAATTGTTGTTGAGCACGATGAAGAGACGATTCGCTCCGCAGACCACATTGTCGAACTTGGTCCCGGACCGGGGATTCACGGCGGAGAAGTGGTGGCCACTGGTTCGCTCAAGAATATTCTGGATTGCAGAAGATCACCAACAGGTCAATATTTCTCAGGAGCCAAGCGCATTGACACACCCGAGTCTCGACGTGAGGCAAACGAGAAATCATTGACGATTCGGGGCGCATCCGAGAACAACCTCAAGAACATCGATGTCGAGATTCCCTTGGGACTCTTCGTTTGCGTGAGCGGCGCTTCAGGCTCAGGAAAGTCGACGCTCGTTAATGAAATCCTGTACAAAGAATTGTGGAAGCAATTGGTAGACACTCGATCTCTATCTGGATCTCATGAGTCGTTGGACGGAACGGAACACCTCACACGTGTCATAAATATTGATCAGACTCCTATTGGACGTAACAGCCGATCAAATCCTTCTACTTACATTGGCGTGTACGACTTGATACGCACGCTGTTCTCCAAGACAGAGGAATCCAAGGAACGAGGTTACAAACCTGGTCGGTTCAGCTTCAACGTAAAGGGCGGCAGATGTGAGGAATGCCAGGGAGAGGGGGTTATTGCCACGAAGCTCTACTTCATGCCTGATGTGGAGGTCATGTGTGCGACTTGCAAAGGTCGGCGATTCAACGACGACACGCTGGAAATAACTTACAAAGAAAAGAATATTTCCGATGTTCTTGAAATGTCGATTGAGGAAGCTGTGGAGTTCTTTGAAGGTGAACCAAGCATTGCGCGCAAAATCTCGGTTCTCAACGAACTGGGTTTGGGTTATCTGACTCTCGGTCAGTCCGCGACCACGCTCTCAGGGGGTGAGGCTCAACGAGTCAAGCTCGCTGGCGAACTGTCCAAAATGCAACGACGAGGACATTCTCTCTATATTCTTGATGAACCAACTACTGGATTGCATTTAGCCGACATTTCAAAACTCCTGGACTGCTTGGATCGACTGGTAGAAGCAGGCAATACGGTATTAGTAATCGAACACCATTTAGATGTGATTAAGACAGCTGATCATGTGATCGATCTTGGACCGGAAGGTGGCCGGGGTGGGGGCGAAGTCATAGCATGTGGAACACCCGAGGCCGTAGCTGCCAACAAGCGTTCTCATACCGGAAGATTTCTGCGAGAACACCTGCAAGTCGCCTGACTGCGGACATTGCGCAGCCGTTACTCCTCCGAGCTTTGGTGGGTCCGTGCCTCCGCACGAATCCGATGCACCATAGCGCGAAGTCCGTTTCCACGGGTGGCACTCAAGTGGGAGAACAGCTTGAGTTCCTCGAAAAGTCCGTCTATGTCAAACTCAAGAATCTCACTTGGAGACAGGTTTTTATAGGCCGACTGAATAATGGCGATGAGTCCGCGAACAATGTGCGCATCACTGTCGATCTCTAGTCGCAGAGAGTTGGAAGTGGAGTCGTAATTGGAGACGAGCCAAACTTGGCTCTGGCATCCTCGAACTATGTTTTGATCAGTTCGTTTGTCATATGGAAGCGACGGTACGGTTTTTCCCATATCGAGAATGAACCGGTACTTGTCCTCCCAGTCGTCAAAGAATTCAAAGGAAGTCCTGATCTCGTCGAGATCAACCATGGCGTCAAAACAAGCCGAGTTCGAGCTGTGCTTCTTCGCTCATCAAATCCCGTGACCAAGGGGGATCGAACACCAGTTCCACCGCTACGTTCTCGACGTAGGGCACCTTCAGGACTCGCTGCTCAACATCCCGAACCAGCACCGGACCCATACCGCAACCCGGGGCAGTCAGGGTCATGGTTACCGCAACTGCTTGGTTACTAATGTCCACGTTGTAAACAAGCCCTAAATCGACGATGTTCACTGGAATTTCCGGGTCGTGGATTGTGCGCAGAACTTGCCAGACTTGGTCGGACGACACCTTCCCATCCTCGGGGGCGTCGAGCGTGAGCACTTCGGGTTCGAAACCTAGTGCATCCGCATTTTCTGCTTCGATCCGAGCCATGTTGCCATTGAAAACAACAGTAAATGTACCGCCTAGACTTTGGGTCAAAGTAACGAACACTCCGCCCGGTATGGTTATGCGATCGCCCGTAGGTACTAGCCGCGCCTCTACTTCTCGGGCGACAGGTATGAGCTTACGTTCCACGGATTGAGAAGCTCTCTCCACAACCGCACAGGGTGTCGGCGTTCGGGTTGTTGAACTTCAACGCGGAATTCAATCCTTCCGTGACATAGTCGATCTGTGTTCCCCTGAGTAACTCCCAGTCCTGGTTTGTTATGAAAATTGAGATATCGTCTCCAAAGTCAAAGACTCGAGCGTCATCGATGTCGTCCTTGTACTTGAGAAAACTTAGCTCGTACATGTAGCCGTTGCAGCCGGTCTCGGAAATCCCAAGGACCAGTCCATAGGCTTTCTCACTCTTCAACTGCTGACGAACATGTACTCGCGCCCTGTCGGTCAGCGAGAGTTGGGTAGGATCGAACGATTCCGCTCTCATGCTAGTGATCTTTAGTGGTTTAGTATTCGAACTGCCGCCTGAACGGCTTCCGTAAGCTTATCGACTTCTTCCATCGAATTATATAGACCGAAAGAAGCTCGAATCGTGCCCGGAATGCCCAATACCTCCATCAAAGGCATTGCGCAATGATGTCCAGAGCGAACCGCAACGTCCTGCTGATCAAGTAGCGTTGCAACGTCATTTGGATGAGTACCGTCTATCAAGAAGGAAACGATTGGACACTTACTGGGTCCCTCTCCAATGATCTTCAATCCCTCTATTTGCTTGAGAGAGGAAGTTGCGTAACGAAGTAGGTCTTGCTCAAACTCGTGAAGTCCTTCTTGCTTTCTCTTGGAGTAGTACTCGAGGGCAGTTTCCAGTCCTATAGGACCAGAGATGTCCGGGGTTCCCGCTTCAAAACGATAGGGAGAACTTTGGTAGGTAGTTCGCTCGATGGAGACTGTTTCAATCATCTCGCCACCGCCTTGCCATGGGGGCATCGCCTCGAGCAAGTCTAGCTTTCCGTACAACACTCCGATACCAGTGGGTCCGTAGACCTTGTGACCGGAAAACGCGTAGAAGTCACAGTCGAGTTCTGATACGTCGATTTCCGTATGGGCTGCTGCCTGTGCGCCATCGACAAGGACCCGCGCGCCTGCGTCATGTGCCATTTCAACCATTTCCTTTACAGGATTGATGGTTCCCAACGCATTGGAGATGTGGCCAAGTGCGACAATTTGTACATTGCGGCTTAACAGCTCTCGATAGTGGTCCAGATCCAACGATCCGTTGGATTTAACCTTGACGGCAACGAGTTGCGCGCCGGTTCGCATACATGCAAGCTGCCATGGAACGATGTTGGAGTGGTGCTCCAATTGAGTTACGACTACATGAGACTCGGGCGTGAGAAACATCGAGCCATAGGAATGCGCGACGAGGTTGATGGATTCTGTTGTACCGCGAGTCCATACGATCTCCTCCCGACGCCGCGCTCCAATAAAGTCAGCGATGGACTGGCGTGCATTCTCGAACCTTTGTGTTGCTTCGTCGCTGAGTGTGTGTGCACTCCGATGTACATTGGAGTTGAAATTCAAGTAGTAGTCCAAAAGTGAATCAAGGACGATCTGCGGTTTTTGTGTTGTGGCGGCATTGTCGAGATAGGCGATTGGCTCACGGTTGCAGATGAGAGGGAAATCGTGCCGCGGAGGAACAAAGTTAGTCTTCATACCAAATTCAAGGGCTTGAGACCCAGGATTTCCGATCCTAGTTCGTCGTCAATGACTTCTTGCAAGAAACCGTTCAGCAACAACTCGCGTGCCCTAGCGTTTGGCAAACCACGAGTGCGCATGTAGAACACTTGGTCTTCATCCAATTGGCCCGATGTAGCTCCATGCGAGCAAACTACATCATCGGCGTAGATTTCGAGCTCAGGCTTCGTATAGATTTCAGCATTCTCGCCTGTCAGAATGTTCTTGTTGGTCAAATGTGCAGAGGTGTGCTGTGCATCTCGCGCGATGTAGAGCCTTCCATTGAAGACTGATCGCGAATCGTCTCCCGCCACGCCGTGAAACTTCACCTGACTTCGTGAGCGAGGAACGAGATGGTTCACGCACACCTGAGAGTCCAGATGCGACTTGCTTTCGAGATTCCAGCCACCCTTGATCTCAACGCTAGACTCCTCACCCAAGACATCGACTGTAATTTCGTTTCTGCGCAAGCTCGTACCGGTCGAATACTGATCGAGCACGTACGAGGCGTTCGAATTCACTTGAACGGACAAGGCTCCATACTCCACGGAATTAGTGGCTTCTTGCAATCGCGTATGTACGAGTCTTGCGTTCTCTTGCACGATGCACTCAATGACCCTGTTGCCGCCCATAGATGATTCAATGACTTTGAGACTTGCTCCTTCTTCCACCAGAATGAGAATCCGTTCGCAATGTGTAGGACTTGGATGAATTTTCACTGCAGGAACGCTGCCCTTTGAATCAGTGCTGCGAATCACGTAGCCGGTAGTTAGGTTTAGGAGGTTGAGAGAAGGCATTGAAGAGGTACCTCCGACCGCTATTGATCCGACATACTCGCTGATAGCTTTCTTGGCTTCAAAACAATCGAAAGGCAGGATTTCTACCTCTCCTTCTATTCGCGTCGGTGCGACGGGACATGCACTTGGACTCTCCCTCAGTTCCTCGATTATCGGTTTGGGATTGGTGTACTTCCAATGCTCTGTCCGATACTTCGGGAGACCAAGGTCGTTGATTGCGGCGACAGCTTTATCTCGATCTATTCGAGTCGAAATGGTCGTGTCGGAAGCGGGATAGCGGTCGTCCATGGTGGTCCCAAAGAGTCTACCGATAGGTGACTAGGACCCCTCCAACCAACCGTAGCCTCGCTCCTCCAATTCAAGAGCTAGGGAAGCATCTCCAGATTTCGCAACTCGTCCATCCACCAGGACATGCACATGGTCAGGAGCGATGTGGTTGAGGAGTCGTTGGTAGTGGGTCACCAACACAATTGCGTTTGCAGCGTTCCTAAATTCATTGATTCCCCGCGCCACAACCTGCAAAGCGTCGATGTCGAGACCGGAATCCGTCTCGTCAAGAAGAGCCAATCTCGGATTTAAGCACAGCATCTGAAGGATCTCATTTCGCTTTTTCTCGCCACCAGAAAAAGATTCGTTGACTCCACGCTTGAGAAAGTCAGGATTCAGTTCCAGGCGAGCCGTAAGACCACGGAGGTTGCGCATGAACTCCACCGCACTAATCTCGTTACAACCGTGTGCTGCGCGATGGCTCTCGACTGCGGTTTTGAGAAATTCGATATTGGTGACCCCGGGTATTTCCACGGGATATTGAAAAGCTAAGAACAGTCCTCGGTGCGAGCGTTCTTCCGGTTCAAGCGCTGTGACGTCGATAGAGTCCAGCTGAATGGTCCCAGACTCGATTTTGTAGCCTTCCCGTCCAGCAAGTGCGTTGGCCAAAGTGCTCTTGCCGGATCCATTGGGACCCATAATGGCGTGCACTTCGCCAGAATCTACGTCGAGATCTACTCCTTTCAGGATTTCTCTATCGTCAACGCTTACAACGAGATTGCGGACTTCAAGCAGGCTCAACCGACAGCCCCTTCCAGGCTAACTTCGAGCAACTTCGACGCTTCCACGGCAAATTCCATGGGAAGCTCACGAAACACTTCTCGACAGAATCCATTGACAATCATGGAGACGGCCTTTTCAGGCGAGATTCCACGTTGCTGGCAGAGAAACAACTGATCGTCACTCACCTTCGTGGTTGTGGCTTCATGTTCCACGATAGCATCCTGCCGACGGGACTCGATGTAGGGAAATGTATGGGCAGCGCATTTGGAACCGATAAGAAGTGAGTCACACTGTGTGTGGTTTCGAGATCCTTGGGCACCTGGATTCATCCGAACCAGTCCACGATATGCGTTGGAGCTTTGGCCCGCACTGATCCCCTTCGACACAATGGTGCTGGTTGTATTTCGGCCAATATGCGTCATTTTGGTACCAGTATCGGCCTGTTGGCTGTTATTGGTCAAGGCAACCGAGTAGAACTCCCCTTTTGAGTTATCGCCTCGAAGTATCACACTGGGATATTTCCACGTGATAGCTGACCCCGTTTCGACTTGAGTCCAACTAATGTGCGAACGCCTCCCGCGGCACGCGCCCCGCTTGGTAACAAAGTTGTAAATGCCCCCCAATCCGTTCTCGTCGCCCGGATACCAGTTTTGAACTGTGGAGTACTTAATGTGTGCATCGTCGAGAGCAATTAGCTCCACTACCGCGGCATGTAACTGGTTTTCGTCTCGCATGGGTGCCGTGCACCCCTCGAGGTAGCTCACATAGGATCCTTTGTCGGCAATAATCAAGGTGCGTTCGAATTGACCAGTGTTCTGGGCATTGATCCTGAAGTACGTCAACAGTTCCATCGGACATCGAACCCCTTCGGGAACGTAGACGAAAGTACCGTCGCTGAAGACTGCAGAGTTCAGCGCCGCATAAAAGTTGTCTGACTTCGGAACCACTGAACCTAAGTACTTGCGCACGAGTTCAGGATGAGACTGAACAGCTTCCGAAAACGAACAAAAAACCACGCCGTGCTCTTTGAGTGATTCTTGGAAAGTCGTGGTGATCGACACGCTGTCGAAGACAGCGTCGACAGCAACTTGCGGGGAGCCGGGATCTTCTTCCACCCCTGCAAGGACCTTTTGTTCGTGGAGCGGAATGCCCAACTTTTCGTAGGTTCTTAGCAGTTCGGGATCTACCTCGTCCAAACTCTTGGGCTTGTCTCCTTTGGGTGCGGAAAAATAGGAGATTGCCTGATAGTCAATGGGCGAGAACTTGACGTGTGCCCATTGTGGTTCCTTCATGGAACACCACCTGTTATAGGCATCCACGCGCCACTCCGTCAGCCATTCGGGCTCTGACTTGATGCTGGAAATCTGGCGAACGACCTCTTCAGACAACCCTGGTGGGATAGTGTCCGACTCGATTTTGGTCACAAAACCGGCTTCGTATTCCTTCTGGGCTAGTTCGTGTGCGGTCGGATTAGACTCTGATGGCATCTCGTGGATCCTAAGTTCTACCGTTAATTCTATGACAAGCAGATTGGGCGAACGTTTGGTTTCCAGTCAGAGACGTATCATCTCAGTGGCGCATCGGGGTGCGTTGGATGAACTCTAACCATTGTCGTGCGGGAATGGGACTCGTTGAAGGAGCTTGACGAGCTGGCGCTTCAACGGATCGAGTGGATTCAATTATGGATGCCTCAAATCCGCGAAGAGACTGAACATTCTCAAGTTGATCGTCTGCTTAAATGGACGGAAAATTCATTGAAATTCTTATGTTCCCGGTAAGTTCATATGGCTGTAATCGACGTAGAAGTTCGTAGCCAGTCGCCCTATGCCAATAACGAGAGCATAGGAGACTACGGAACCTTCGAACGCATAGACGGCGTACTTCACTACGCTGTGGATCCAAACGACGTTCACAACTCGAACATTGTCGACATAGATCTTGCACCGAAAGATCCAGCTGGAAAAGTGCGTTTTTCGGGTGACTTCACACTAATTGCACCTACACATCAAACGCCACGAGCCCTACTGCTCGAAGTACCCAATCGGGGGAATCGGCTTTCTTTTCGAATGTTCAATCGCGCCAACATGGAAGACCTCTTGCGTGATCCCTGCGCTATAGGCGATGGATTCATTTTCCAGCATGGCTTTGCGTTGCTTTCTGTTGGATGGCAATTCGATGCTCTGGGTATGAAGCTGCACGTCCCTGACGCGACGAAAGACGGATGTCCACTGCAAGGCGACGTGATTTGTCGAATTCAACCATCTCGGTCTACCAAGAGTATGTTCGTAGGTCAGTTGGGTCCTGCTTCATATCGCCTGAACCAGGACACTGCAGACTTAGCTCGGTTGTACGAGCAGGCTCATCCCAATGCCGTCAAAGTTGTGCTCAACCCCTCGAGCTGGTCGTTCGGTCGAATCAACAACAAAGAACTTGAACCAAGCGACGAACACATTAGTTCGCACCATGGATTTTCTGCAGGCAGACTATATACCTTGGTCTATAACGCTTGTGGTGCTCCAGTCGTAGGTTTGGGACTTTTGGCACTTCGAGATGCTAGTGCCTTCTTTCGTTCCGGAAAGTATCCAGGTCGCACCGCACCTCCTAAATGCGTCATTGCTTTTGGTGCATCTCAGACGGGTCGTGTATTGCGCCATATGCTGTATGAAGGTCTCTACGTGAACGAAGAAGACGATCTGGTCCTCGACGGAGTGATGCCGCATATTGCGGGTGCACAAAGGGGTGATTTCAATCATCGATTTGCTCAGCCTTCAAGTGTCGGAGTACCTGCTTGCGGGCAGCTCTTTCCCTTCGCAGGAAGAACGACCGCTGACCTTTTGACGGGTCAGAGGGGAGGTCTGTTTCGCAACAATAGGGACTTGCCTAAGGTTTTTCAAACCAATACCTCCTGGGAATACTGGCGAGGTGACGCTGCATTGGCACATGTGTCAACCGGCGGCGATATCGATATCGAACCTGTACCTCAAGAACGCATTTATCTGTTTGCAGGTACACATCACATTAACGCAGTGTTGCCAGTCTCCCACAAGTTGGCACACTCTGGAGATAGAGTGTGCTACCCGATGAACACGGTTTCGTATACGCCGTTGATTAGAGCAGCACTGCTCAACTTGCTGGAGTGGATTGAAGGAACTTCTATCCCTCCGCCGTCACAAATCCCGCGGGTTGCTGACGGCACACTTGTCGACCGCAAGACAGTGATAGGTAAGTTTGAGAATGCTCGAGGTATAGATCGCTTACCCAACATAACCGCTATGCCTCGGCTACATGTCATGGACCTCGGTCCGCGAGCTTCACAAGGAATTTGCGACTTTCCGGCAAAGGAAATTCAAAGCTACCCAGCACTGGTTTGTGACGTGGGAGACGACCTTAATGAAAACGCAGGAATTCGATTGCCCGACCTATCTGTCCCACTGGGGGTTCATACAGGATGGAATCTAAGACACGAGGACGACGGCGGATCGGATCAGCTTGCGACCTTTGCTGGTTTCTCGTTATTTGACAAGACGCTAATCTCGCGGAAGACCAAGTCAATGTACCTTAAGAACGTTCAGGCGTCTATCGATCAACTTGTCGAAGGGCGATTCATCTTGGAGGAGGATCGCAATCTCTTGCGACAAGGAGCTCAGATTCGCTACGACCTTGCCGAACGGAACGCAATCTAGTTTGGAAATTACCTACCACACGGCGAGAACAATACCCATGAGCACACAGTAGACCGTGCGGTAGCCACTTTGGATGGCTACTAGTTTCCACGACCACCCGCAATAAGCGCCATCCGAGATGTTTGAACACGTAATGAAGGCCAAACCTACCATAAGTCCAAGCAGGGCGCCGCCAGCGATACTAGAAACGTCGAGCATGTCCAGTATGATCGCCATTGCAATGCACGTGACTAGCGTCGTGAAGAAAGTAATGATGAATGGTGTTGGAGAAGGTTCGATGTCATCGGCGGTTTTGCCTTGTGCTGCGAGCCAAGCATTGCCGAATACTGGTCCGTACCACAAATAGCCGAGCACGAAGGAACCGACGGTGGCAACCAAGATTGCCACCCAGTTCAAAGCGGCGAAGTCAACCATAGTTTTGACTGGAAAGTGAATTTGCTTGAATTTTAGCCATGTTTGTAAGTTATGGCGCCCTCAATAACGAATGCTGTTGATCGGTCTGAAATTTCCGGGTCTAGGCATCCACATGTTAAGCAGTTGCCCTCAAATTTGGGGTACTATGATTGTGTATGCAACTTAGGAGCAGAGCGGCCGTAGACCGGATTTCGTACGTGCGTACACTTGCGGAACTTTCGCCAGTCTCGCTGTCTCAAACCTGATGAAGTGTTCAGTGAATCCAAACCCGGTGTGTGAGGATAGTTATGCCTGAAAAGTCGGGGGATACAAATGAGACTCGAGAGTCCAATGTGTCTCGTTGGATATTAATTGGGGGCATCTTTGTCCTCGTTGTATCGGTCTGCTTGTTGTTTGCGGGTGCATTCATTGCGCAACGAGACCGCGGCTATGAAACAGAGTCGTTAAGCAGCCAAGCTACTGCTGAGACTCTGACGCAGTCGACCAGTCATGACCACGACCACGATCACCACAACTCTTCGGATACCTATGGTTCTACTTCGACCAGCGACACCAGCACTGGAGATAAATCAGCATCAGTCAGCAACCCAACTAGCGAAGAGTCCAAGGCGTCCAAGTCGTTACTTTCAGATCCAAGCGTCATGTGGGAACACGTCGACGAAGGGAGCGTAGACGAAGCAGACGTACCTGACTGGCCCAGAGTTATCACCAATCGTGCGCTTGTGAGGATGAACTCTAGTGTGTGGACCACAACGGAAGGTCATCGAGTTCAATTCCCGATTCCGCAACGAGATATTGTTCTGGTAGGAGAAGTCACTGAGGTAAGTGGAACGCCATTAGCTCCTACCTTGAAAGGTGAAGTGACAGACGATGGTAAGAATTTCCCGTTCACATTGACATTGAGCGACGATCGAGCTTTTGCTACGGTTTCGACCTCTACGGGCAATTACGAGATGTTTTCCAACCGTGACTACGGATGGGTTATGACACGAGAAGAAATGAACGCACATATAGACTATTCGGTTCCTCATTCCTTCATCGAGAATCCCGATCCTCACGCAGGCCACAACCACTAGCCACGCTAAGCTAGAAGAGTGCTGCACCAACATTAGCTCAGAGTACTCGGAGAAGTCTAGTCTCGTAGATGTAACGGTCATTGTGCCAATTCACGATGACTTCGATCATTTGGAAAGACTGTTCGAAGATCTTCAACCGTTTCCACAGTTAGAGATTGTTGCTGTCGATTCGGCGAGTGTCGACAGTCCGGAAGGCATTAGCGAGAAAGTTCAGCTCATTAGTTCGGACCAAATGGGTCGAGGTGCACAAATTGCTCTCGGAGTGAGGCAGACTAACCGATCCTGGATATGGATATTGCATGCGGACTCCAGAGTCAGTCCGACAATTGTCGAAGAACTCGCAAATGCGATCACTCGGTGCAGATGGGGACGCTTCGACGTTCGTCTTGCGGGAGATCGAACTTCCTACCGAGTGGTTGAGCGGATGATGAACGTACGGTCTGCCATGACGAGCATCTGCACGGGAGACCAGGGCATGTTCGTTCAGCGATCTTTGCTGAACGAGGTTGGGGGAGTTCCAGAGCAATCTCTTATGGAAGACATCGAACTTAGCAAACGGCTGCGGAAGATAGAGAAACCACTCCGGATTCGAGCTCAATTGGCGACTTCGGTTAGAAAGTGGGAGCGAGAAGGCGTTCTCGCAACCATCATCAGGATGTGGAGTTACCGGCTTCGGTATTTTCTGGGTACCCATCCCAGCGTCTTGTATCAGGACTATTACGGTAGAGGTAGAACTAAATGAAGAAGCGGGTAGCAGTGTTTGCACGTGAACCAAGACCCGGACATGTCAAGACTCGGCTCGCTTCACAAATTGGGGTAGACCGAGCCCTTGATTGCTATATAGAAACGCTGGAAATTGCTATTGAAGCAGCGTCGAATCATAGGTTTGAGCTTTGGTATGAGGGACATCCGTGTCCCTCCTGGATTGAGCGATGTCTGTCTCTTAAACAACAATCCGACGGTGACCTGGGAGCCCGAATGTTCGCTGCGTTTAGCGATGGTGTTGACCTTGTCATCGGATCCGACATTCCTCTAATTACAAGCCACTATGTCGATCAAGCCGCCGACTTGCTGTCAACGGCGGATGTGGTATTGGGTCCAACCGAAGACGGAGGCTATTGTTTGATTGGGATGAGACAACCACTCCCCGCACTTTTTCAAGGAATTCCGTGGAGTTCATCTCAAGTGCTTACACAAACTCTAGCGAAGGCTCACCGCGAGCACATACGAGTCGAGCTTCTTCCACACCTGTGGGATATTGATGATGAGACTGACTACCACAGATGGAACTCGATTCGAGCATCCGGGGAACTACAAAAATCTCGGACTATCTAGAATTTGTCCTACGAACTAGAGACTCATTGAATGGCTCTCGCAGGTTTAGATGAGGAGCGGAACAATGTTCTATGAATTGAGACAGTACAAGATTCAGCCCGGAAAGATGGATGAGTGGGTTACTCTCATGGAGGAAGAAATCATCCCTTTGCAAGTCGCAAAAGGAATGGTAATCGCTGGAAGTTTTCGAGGAGAAACAGACGACACTGTATACGTTTGGATGCGCCGATTTGACTCGGAAGCAGAAAGAGAAAAGCTTTATCGAGATGTATATGGCAGTGAGAAATGGCGCAACGAGATCCAGCCCCGAGTCTCTGAACTGATGGATACTTCATCAGTCAGTGTTCAACGAATTGTTCCTACGTCTCGGTCGGTTGTCCGTTAACCGTTAGTTTCTCTGGAGCGGGAGCTTGTACGAATACCGATAAGTTTTGTTGATTCTTACAACCTAGTCGTAAGTAATGAGTTCTTGACGAGAGAGTAGGTTGGCGCCCCGAGAAGGACTCGAACCTTCGACCTGCCGCTTAGGAGGCGGCCGCG
>VXNM01000001.1 GCA_009840545.1 Gammaproteobacteria bacterium
GTCCAACCTGTTCCCTTCGTGAATGCGAACTCGGCAACGAGTGTGGGGGCTAACTTGTCTCAAATTCAGTCTTCAACTGCCGCAAAGGGTGTACAACTTGCATGCGGGTTCTAGAACCCTGTATAGTGATAGTTCAATGCTATAGGCAAACAAGCGTGTTCACTAGACTGTGAATAAGCCAAGATCCTGAATGGATAACGTATCCAGCTCAAGCGTAGTTCCCGATACACGAGGCTCGAACTTCTTTCGGAAGGACCGAGTCTTGCGCGCATTACTGCCCGTTTATCTCGGAGAGGAACTCGCAAACTTTCTATCTCCCCATTTGGACCGGCTGGGGTATAGAGCGGCAAATGATCTTGACGAACACGCCATGCTTGCAAATGCTCATCCTCCAGTTCTACATCCTCGAGATCGGCTGGGGCAGGATCAAGATTGGATTGAGTACCACCCATCGTATAAAGCACTAGAACAGGCTGCATTTGAGGACTTTCAAATTCATGCGATGAGCCTTCGAGATGGTGTCTTGGGTCTGGACCGTCCATTTCCGTTGGTAGCAAAGCATGCGTTTACTTACTTGTTCAATCAGGCGGAATTTGGACTGGGGTGTCCCATAAATGTGACCGATTCAGCGGCTCACCTCATCCAACGATTCGGATCGGAAGAGGCTAAAGACCTGTTTCTGCCGAGAATGCTCTACGGAACGGGGGAAGACCGTTGGCAGGGTGCGCAATTCATCACGGAGAAGGAAGGTGGATCCGACGTTGGCTCCTTGCAGATGCAAGCGCGCAAGAGCGAGGGAAACTGGCGGGTGTATGGTGAGAAATGGTTTTGCTCCAACGCTGATGCAAATGTCATTTTGCTTCTGGCTCGACCTGAAGGTGCGCAAGAAGGAACCAGAGGGTTAGGGCTGTTTGCGGTACCACGCGAATTGGAATCGGGCGAGAGGAACGGGTATCGAATCGTAAGGCTGAAGGACAAGCTAGGCACCAGATCGATGGCGACCGGCGAGATTGCTTTCGAAGGCGCATTTGCATATCAGCTTGGAGAATTGGACCGAGGCTTTCGCCACATGACCGAGATGATCAACACATCTAGGCTATCCAATGGTGTCAAATCCGCTGCGTTGATGAGGCGCGCCGTACACGATGCGCATGTAGTTGCACAGAACCGAACGGTATTCGGAAGAAAGCTCATTGATCAGCCACTGGGCAAGCAACAATTGGTCAAACTCTCGTTGCCCGCAGAGCAAGCTCTGTCGATGTGGATGTTTGTAGCATCGATTTTGGACGACGCAAACAAGGAATGTAATGGAGCACAAACGAAACTCGACCTATGTGCTCGATTAGCTACTCCTTTATTGAAGTTCAGAGCTACCCGAGATGCGCGGAAAGTGACTCAGGACGCAATGGAGTTTCGAGGAGGATGCGGCTACATCGAGGATTTTGTAAATCCACGATTGGTTAGAGATGCCTTGCTGGGTTCGATTTGGGAGGGCACGTCAAACATCATTGCTATAGACGTCGTTCGCCGAGCAATTCGACGCCAGAATTGCTTGAATGAACTTGTAGATCTGTTGAATGGCAAAATTGCTGAGATGGAAGACATCTCCGTTAGCTATCGTTCAACTCTTTCGAACAGGCTGGAAGAGGTTGCGCAGTTTGCGCATGAAGTAGCGGAGAGAGAAGAAGAACAGCTCTATAGACAGGTGGTATCGGCGTTGTACCACATATGTACAGCAGTCACCATGGCTTGGGAGGCACAGGCTACAGGATTAGGAGAACGACTTCTCTGGTCTCGTCTTGTCATCGAACACAGATTGCAAGCGTATTCTCCAGTCGCTACCTCATCCTCCCCTTCCTCTCTAGTGGATTTTCTTGCCACGTCGGGTGGACTAGAACTGGAAGCAGCCAACGAGATTATCGGTGCTTAATCATGCCGAAGTTCTCGATAGCATGCATCTACTCGCTCATAGGACCTGTGGGCACGATCGTTTTGCCAACCTCTTGTGCAAATTAGTTGATGGCCTAGTTTAATCTTGTAGGAAAGTCATTCTTGTTTCAGTCTCATGCGTGTTCTTGTAGTCGGTGCCAACGGATTCATCGGATCGGCAGTAGTCACCGAGCTACATAAGGCCGATCACAAATCTCGATGTGTTGTTCGCAACGCAGCACAGCTGGATCGTCGTTTTCCGGGTGTCGATGCAATCTCGCTAGATCTGACTAGTCAAGATGCTCTTGACGAAGAGCACTGGTGTAGATTGCTTGAGGACATCGACGCAGTAGTGTACGTCGCAGGTGTCCTCCAACCGCTCAAGCCGAGAGTTGCTTGGAACGTACATTGTCATGCACCAGAAGCGCTCTATGGGGCATGCGAAAAGCAAAGTGTACGGAGGGTTATCCATGTTTCAGCTACGGGCGTTACTGAAACAGACAACACTTACTCACGATCAAAGCTTGCTGGTGAAGAAGCGTTGAAAAAGAAGGACTTGGACTGGACTATTCTAAGACCTGTACTCGTGATCGGCGACGGTTCGTATGGTGGCACGTCCATGATCCGAGCGCTTGCGATTAATCCCATACTCACTCCAGTAATCGGTGACGGTTCGATTCCGTTAGGAATCATTCACAAGAATGAACTGGCGACGGGCATCGTCAATCTTCTGGAAACGAACTCAGGTGTCAAAACGACATTGGAACCATCCTGCTCGGAGGAAATGTCAATGAGTGACGTTGTGCGAAGCTATCGAAGCTGGTTTGGTTTGCCCAAAAGACCGATCCTGAAGATTCCACTGTGGTTGGCTGGCGTATTGGGAAAACTTGGTGACTTATTCCAGCTTGATCCGATTAATTCCACTGCAGTGGCGCAGTTTCGCGGAAAGATGACTGGAAATGCCGCCCAATTTGAAGAAGTTACGGGTGTCAAGGTATCCAATCTTCCAGAAATATTGGTCACAAGACCGTCGGAGAGCCAGGACTTGTGGCATGCAAGGCTGTTCTTGCTGAGACCGGTCATTCGAATGAGTCTTGCTCTTTTCTGGTTAATGTCTGGAGTGTCGGGGCTGTATTTCACTTTACTCATCCATCAGTTGGATCTTGCACAGTTCGTAACAAGCGAATTGGTTCCACTCTCGATTGTTCTAATGAGTTCGGTGAAGCTGGCAATTGGTCTAGTAGTTCTCCTTGGATGGAATCTCAGACTCATGGCTTGGGTCCAATTCATTGTGGTTCTTGGCTTTGCTGTATTGCAGGGTCTCGTGGAGCCCTCGTCTTGGATGGACCCCTCTGCTGCGTTGTTTAAAGACATCTGTCTTCTCGTTCTGATATTGGTTCATCGTGTCGTCGAACAAGCGAGATAGGAACCAGCTTCTCGAATCCCAGGACTTCTAAACGTCGCCCAAACATAGACTAGAGATGCGGTTCAACGTAGTGTCACCGGTGTTGAAGCGCAATCCTCCTTCAGGACGTTTGAACCTTTCTGCAAGTTTCTTCGCCCTGTTTTCTAGACCAACTCTTTTCTAGCCCACGATGGACGACCCATCCCAAGAGCAATTGCTACGAAGTATCTTGGAACACAAGCGACGAGACTCGTTTGAATCGTTAGTCCTACGGTACCAACGTCCGCTTTTATCACTCATTCGGAGTCGATTGGGAACGAACGAGCAGGCTGATATTGAGGATGTAACTCAAGACACGTTGCTTCAGGTATGGCTGAGTCTTACGCGTAGTACACCATCCAATTTTCAGGCATGGTTGTACCAGTTGGCGAGAAATCGGTGTACTGATTGGCTTCGTTCTAGAGCGAAGACCAAGAACGTCCGCGATGCTCTAACGGTTCGTCAATTTGTTGATCGGAGAGGTTCCAAGTCGGTGGACATGAACGAACGGATCGACGAAATTGCCGATGTGATCGAGAACATTCCTCTACAGGAGAGAAGTGCTCTAACGGAGTTCTATTTTCAGGGATTCTCGATAGCAGAGATCGCAGCCCGGCAGAAAGCACCTCCAGGAACCATCAAGAGGAGATTGTCTTACGGTCGGGACATGGTTAGAAGTGAGTTGGAAGTTACGAAACACACTAGGATTGAAGTCATGAACACTAGAAACAAGCACAGCGAATCAATTTCGCAAGTCAGCCCCGTCATTTCAATCTCAAAAAGCAAGTCTGAACCATTTTCTATCGATCTACAGGAGATGTCCTGGTGGTTCGTAGTTCCAAGGGTTGGAGATTCAGCTTGCTGGGCTACATACGCCGCTATAGAAGAAGGGAAGACTTTCTACCTAAAGAGTGTTCATTCTCTACACGCAAAGTGTGCGGCTGAAATTCACGGTCGAGAGTGTGTTGAGATTGAGATCGATGAAAAAGAAAATTCTTCGAATCGAAGTTTCGTCTCTTTTGGTGAGGGAGATCGGAGCTTGAGGATTTGGGGCGACTTAACGGACACTGAAGTACATTGGATTGCGATTGAGAGTGAGCGATCCGATGGTAAGAGGTCACTCTATACCTTCTTGGATGAGGGGTGGGATTTAGACTTCGGAGTTTGTGATCGTGTGGTCCCTATGCGAAGCCTGCCCGATGACAAGATCGGCCAAACACCATCTGCGCATTCAAAATTTCCGCGGCTGTTTTGCGACGAGGTTTACGACCTAAGAATTGGCAACTCAAAGGCAATCGAATGCATGCGAGTCTTCGACCTAGAGAGTGAGCCAACAGATTCGGATGTCATGATCGAAGCCTACGTCAATCGTGCTGGTCGAACAGTCTTGGCTCGTCGTTACAACGGGAATCAGTGGGCGAAAGCGGAGGGTTCGAAACACTTTCTAGGTACTAAAGCCACGTGGGCTGAGGAATTCCCTCACGCGTATTGCCAGACCATAAGTGGAGTGACTTTTGTTCACTACGAAGACTTTTTAAGAGTCGAACCAGAAAGTACCTCCTAACCCATGGACTTTTGTTGTTACCTTGGAATCGTATCTGTTGCTTAAGCTAGAAGTACTCAACAAAACAGGAACTGTGCTTGAGTTTCGGTTAGGACAGCAAGAGCAACCGACTTTTCATACTAAGAAATACGGGTACAAGGAACTATCGGACTTGGACGCGGAAACCGCAGCAGAGCAATTCACCTTCGCTTCGATAAGGTCACTGAATTATTGTGTCAGACTTTCTTGGTTCGTTTGATGCAGGTTCTTGATTTTCATTCAAGTCGAGACCTTCCTCATCGCTAGTGAGGTTGGCCCTGTCTGTGTCAGCGCTCTCTTCTTGGTCCTCGTAATCCTCGCCAAGAATTGACTTGAAGAAGTCTTCCTTTGGTATTTCGCCATTTTCGTTGGGTTCAAGTTTCGCCCAATCTGGTTCTAGACCCTCTCGAATTTGTCGCTTAATGTCTTCTTCCGCAAATTTTAGAGTTGACAAATCAACATCAGAGGGAGCAAACTTCTCTGTCTGCATGACCATGAGTTCATAACTCAGATCGACGTATTCATCCATGCTCAACGCGTCGTTATTGTCCTTATCGCAATTATTGAAGAGTTCCTCCATCAATGCTTTCTCTTCCTCGATTCTCTGTTCTTTCTTCTCTTCACTTTCTTGATCTCGAGACTGTGAAGGCACTTCAGGGGGAGATTGTGCAATCGCTGGCGAAGCGAATATTGCTATAGCAATCAACACTATCACATGGCTCGGAGTTATGCACATGGTTGAGTCTCGGCTCATTCGATTTTGCTCACTGATATGGAGTTTGTACACCAATGTGTGAACAATTTCAATTGATACCTTTCAAACATCTTGTCGTATGCATGCAAGCTGAAATCTCGCTTTGTCTCTTTAATGGCGAAATGCTTAGTTTCTCTCACGATCTTGGAAGCAAACCTACCTATTCGCCCACGCCGGAATGAATTACATAGTTCCACTAATGATGCTTGGGTCCGTACACCAACTGATTGATCAGGTCCGAGCAAGGTCGGTTCCCAAAGGTAAAATCGGTCGCATTGGACCCACGGTCAAACGTGATGTCAATGAAGAACGTTAGTACCTGTGAACAATCGAAAGTCTACAGCGCAAGAGCGAGCATGAATCGATGTTATAGACTTTTCGCCATTCGTTAGCCGATCTCACTCTAGCAATTCTTCTTCCAATCAAACAGGTTCTGTTCATCCTCATTGTTGAGCAAGGCTTCAAGCCTACCGATCTCTCGTTTGGAGAGGCTCGGATTTGCTTGGTCGCCATAGAGTAGCCACAACGCTGCACGAGACTCACTTTGTCCGAACGCTAAGTGCTCACGTTGTGCGTCGTTTCCGATTTACATAGAGGTCATCGAGCCAACTCGGCACGATCACGGTACTCTTCCAAGACTTCCGGATTCGCGAGTGCGGAAGTGTTTCCCACTTCTTTTCCATGGACGATGTCGCGGACAGCAATTTCGGCAATCTTGCCTGATCGGGTTCTCGGCAGGTCGGATACCTCAAGAACGATCGCGGGTACGTGCTTCGGAGAGGCATTTTGGCGAATTCGGAGCTTAATTCGATGAACCAATTCGTCGGTAAGGCTTGACCCCTTCGTACCAACGACAAACAGCACGATTCGAGTATCGTCCTCCCAAGTCTGTCCAATGCAGAGAGCTTCTTCGATTTCGTCCATCGACTCAACCTGCCTATAGATTTCCGCAGTTCCAATTCTCACACCACCGGGATTCAGTACGGAGTCACTCCGTCCATGAATGACATAGCCACCTGTCGTTGGGTTAATCTCGGCAAAGTCTCGGTGAGCCCACACGTTGGGATACATCGAGAAATAGGCCGATTGGTACCTGTCGTGTCCCGGATCTTCCCAAAAACCAATCGGTTTGCTAGGAAAAGATTTTTTGCAAACGAGTTCGCCCTTTTGCCCTTCCACAGAATTTGCATCGTCATCGAATACGTCCATATCCATAGCAAGACCTGGCCCTTGGATTTCACCACGGTAGACCTGAGACCAAGGGTTTCCGAGCACAAAGCACGACATGATGTCGGTTCCTCCTGAAATTGATGCAAGGTGCACGTTCGACTTCAAGTGGGAGTAGATATAGTCGAAGGTATCAGGTAACAACGGGGACCCCGTCGAAAGTATGGTTCGTACTGAATTCAAGGCCTGTGGTGTTTTCGTGCTGACACCGGACTTTTGCAATGTAGAGTAGTACTTGGCACCAGCACCGAATTCGGTAACGGATTCGTCCTCTGCCATTCTCAACAGTCGAAGGGGATCCGGCTTGAACGGAGAGCCGTCGTAGAGAACTAGGGTTGATTCGCTGGCCAGTGCGCTCACGAGCCAGTTCCACATCATCCAACCGCATGTTGTGTAGAAGAAAACCCTTGACGAAGATCCCAAGTCAACGTGCAACTGGTGCTCTTTCAAATGCTGGAGCAAAGTTCCTCCAGCGCCATGGACGATGCACTTTGGCTTGCCTGTCGTTCCCGATGAATACATGATGTAGAGCGGGTGGTCGAACGGGAATCTTTCGAAGACCGGTTCGGTCTCTGACCGTTTCCACACAGCATCAAAATCATCAGGCGAGTCGTCCAAAAGTTTGAGCCAGAAAATGTCCTGAATGCACTTGATTCGTTCTGCTAACTGATTGGCGGTGTTTTTGACATTGAAGGCTCTTTCGTTGTACCAATAACCATCGGTTGAGATAAGCAGCTTAGGAGCAATTTGCCCAAATCTGTCTAGAGCACCTTGAAATCCGAAGTCAGGTGAACACGATGACCAGACAGCACCGATACTGGACGTTCCCAGCATCGCGACGACTGTTTCTGCCACGTTGGGCAGGTACGCCGCGACTCGGTCTCCCCTGCTTATTCCTCTTGCTTTGAGTTCCGCAGCAAATTGAGCAGTTTTTCTTCTTAGTTCTCCAAAGGAGAGACGGTGGATTTCGCCAGTCTCCAAAGTTCCGATAATGGCCGTTGCATCGTCGGATCTTCTAGTTAGATTCTCGGCATAGTTGAGTTCGGAATCAGAAAACCACCGACTTTCCAAAAAGTCGTCCTCGTTCTGGACTGTAGTGCTGCCAAGGTCGCCCATCACTCCTAGAAAGTCCCATGCTCGCTCCCAAAATTCTGCTTGGTTGGCAACCGACCATTGGTGAAGTGCTCCATAGTCAGGCGGTTCAAAGCCAACAGTGCGGGCAAATCGAGTTAGATTGCAAGAATCGATTGACGACTCCGATGGCTTCCAGATTGGTTGGCGAGACATAGATGAACTGATTGCGCGTGTGTAATGTGCAAGAATACGAAAAGTTCAGAGTCCATTCCTTTAATCGACCGCGAATGAACAGCAGTCTTTATGCGTCTATCAATAGTGTGTTTGAAAGCAAAGCCGACTTGCCCTGCCTTCGCACCGCTTCGACGACATGGACGTATAGTCAAGTCAGGGGCCTCACCCGCTGCACAGCAGGTGCACTTCGTCAACTTGGGATTCAACGGGGAGACCGAGTCCTCGCACAAGGAGGAAAGTGTCCTCAGTCGTTAGCTCTCTATCTCGCTTGTCTCCAACTTGGTGTGATCTACGTGCCACTCAACCCGGCCTATACGCAAAGAGAAATTGACTACTTCATTAATGACACGGAACCAGCTTTGTTTGTATCGAACACGGCTCACAGTTCGAGTAATAGCCATCCAATTCCGGTTCTCACAGTTGACGATCGCGGGAAGGGAACACTAACTGACTTCGTTTCGCAGGCTACCTCCCACGAACACATCGAAGAGTTAGAAGCCAGTGACTTGGCCGCAATTTTGTATACGTCGGGCACAACCGGTAAATCAAAAGGTGCAATGCTGTCGCACGGCAATCTAGTGTCAAATGCGATGGCATTAATCAAGTCTTGGGACTGGCAACCCGATGATGTGCTCCTGCATGCTTTGCCGATCTATCACGTTCATGGTCTTTTTGTCGCGACACACTGCGCCCTTCTTACCGGCACTCAGATTGTTTGGCACGAGAAGTTCGAAGTGGCTCGCGTGATGGAAGACCTACCCAAATGCACAGTGATGATGGGAGTTCCCACTTATTATTCCCGGCTCTTAGGCGATGGAACGTTCTGTCCGGAGGTTGTTTCAAACATGCGCCTCTTTATTTCAGGTTCAGCTCCGTTACCGGAGCAGACGTTCATGCAATTCCAAGATAGAACGGGGATGCGAATACTCGAGCGCTATGGCATGAGTGAAACACTCATGAATACATCGAATCCCGTGGACGGCGATCGAGTACCCGGAACTGTAGGATTTCCCTTGCCTAGCGTGGAAGTCCAGGTAGTGGACGAAGAGGGCGAAATTAATCCGTCGAGTGAGGTAGGAAACATTGAAGTCAGAGGACCAAATGTGTTCGATGGATATTGGCGGATGCCCGAAAAGAGTGAGACAGAATTTCGATCCAATGGCTACTTCAAGACGGGTGACTTGGGATTTCTCAATGAAGAGGGGAGGTTGACCATCGTTGGACGTGACAAGGACGTAGTTATAAGTGGTGGCCTCAACATCTATCCTGCGGAAATTGAATCGGCAATTGACGAGTACGACGGAATTGTCGAAACCGCGGTAGTAGGAGCGCCACACCCAGATTTTGGTGAAGGTCTGATTGCTGTTGTAGTAACCACGAGACCGGTCGATCTAAGGAAACTGCGGGAATTTCTGTCGGATAGATTAGCGAGTTTCAAGCATCCGAAGGCTCTGAGGAAGGTGGAGGAATTGCCTCGTAATGCAATGGGCAAGATTCAGAAGAACTCGCTACGAGAGCAGTTTGCGGACACATTTCAATCAACGGACCGGACAAGTTCGGCCAACTAGGAAGTGACAGACATTGCAACGTTATGCATTATCTGTATCCATGGTCCAGTAGCACTAGCCTCCCAAGGCTCGATGAGTGAATTCCCTGATGAATGCGTTTGTAGGTGAATGGCTCGCGGCGGGTAAAATTGTGCGCGCTGTTAAGGTGACGAGATTGTCGTGGGTAGTGGTCGCAGGGTCCAAAGTCGCACACGACGTTATCCCATGCCTTCCCGGACTAACTACTTGAAGATAGTGCAATAATCAAATGGGGAAAAACAAATGAAGCAAACTGCGAACTTGGCGGTGGCGATCTTGATCACGACTCTCGCTTGTCACGCGGGAGCCGAGACGCAAGACGACGTTCTGCTCTCCGCCCTCGAAGACGAGATGTCTCGTTCACTCGAGGAGCTTCAGCTAGAAAACGAACCAAAGCCTTATTTTGTGTCGTATACCGTCACAGAAGTCAGCTCTACTACTGCAACTTCCACATTGGGAGGTCAACTCAGTTCAAATTCAGATAGAAGCCGAATGCTCAGTGTTGTCGTTAGGGTGGGATCACCAGAATTGGACAACACGAACTTCAGCTCAATGTCTGGAGGCTTCGATCTAGGAGGAATATTGGGAGGCGGTCCTCCATTTCCTCTTACTGACGACTACGACGAGATTCGTCGTGTTGTATGGCTTGCCACGGACAGTGCGTACAAGAGCGCAGTCAGCAACCTCTCGGGTAAGAAAGCTGCACTCGAGCAGCAAAACATTGAAGATCGTCCCAATGACTTTAGCGAGGAAGAAGCATTCACCTACTCCTCTTCCGACCATTTTCCAGCGGAGGACCAAGAGCTTTTGGCGGACATTGCTAAGCAGTTATCTTCGGTGCTCAAAGGCAATGCCGATATTCAAGACTCTTCCACGACCGTAAGTTCTGTACTCTCAAGACGCATCTACATGGACTCTCAAGGTAATCAGCACGATCTTGAACTGGGAGTATGCTCGGCAGTCACAAAAGCAAAGACTCAGACTACTGAAGGTGTTCCCATCCGTAGGGCCAGCCAGGCGTATGCAAGAAATTGCAGTGATCTTGCACAGCAAGACTTAGCAATGGCGGTTGAAGAAATGGCTCAAAACCTCGTTGCCATGAAGTCGGCCGAGACTCTGGATAGCTACACGGGACCAGTTCTTTTTGAGCACCAAGCTGCTGCTCAATTGGTGGCGCAAGCATTGAGCGGTCGGCTGGCAGATACTCCCAAACCCATTTCGGACGCCGCAGGATTTAATCCGTTTGCGTCCATGGAGAATCCCTTCCAAAACAGAATTGACTCAAGAGTGTTTCCTAGGTCAATGAGTGTGATCAATGATCCAACAGTCAAGCAATTCAATGGCAAGGCACTGCTAGGAAGCTATGACGTAGACTCGGAAGGAATGCCGTCCCGTCGTACCGAAATCATCTCCAATGGAATTCTCAAAGCGTTGCTCTCCACTCGTGCGCCTACTAAGTCCTCCAAGAGTACGACAGGGAGCAACCGAGGAATCGGAGGCCCGGTTCCAGGAAACTTGTTCGTAGAGTCCGATGATGGCGTTTCAGCGGATGAACTGCGGTCTGAATTGATGATGCTGGCCGAGGAGAACGGCCAGGAGTATGCACTTGTAGTGCGACGAATCATGGATGTTGGAGAACTAGATTTCAACGATATGGACACCATGATGCAGCTAGCGCAAGGATTGATGGGAGGCAATGTAGCCATACTACCTACCGTTGAAACCTTGAAAGTCTATCCCGACGGTACGGAGGTACCTGTTCTCCCAGTTTCCATTAGCGAGTTTGTCGATGCTCACTATCGAGACATCGTTGCGAGCTCGGAAGAGCGACAACCTATTGACATCGCGCTTTCTCCAGGAGGAAACATGATGGGAATGCTTGGGGGAATGTTGGGTGGTGGAGGAATGGGTGGACTCGCCACTATGCAACAGAGCTTTGTATCCGTGGTCACACCGGCGTTACTTTTTGAAGAACTGACGTTGCGGTCGGCGACTGGCTCAAAGCTCCGACCGCCGTTGATTGCTCATCCTCTCTCGGACTAGGAGAGTCAAGCTCAAATGAGTGAGAAATTCGGATCACCCTATTATTGCGTTTGAATCAATCTGAACTCACACTTAAACGATCTGTTCAGATTGTGATTTCGTAGTCTTGAACATGCGGGAAAGCTCTTTGGGAAGTACTTGAATAGTTCACCACAAAGAACTTCGAAATGAATCGGGATTACCCGTCACACGGGCTCGCGAATCGAGTTCGTGCGTTATCATAGTTTGCCAATCACTTCAGGGGGAAGGAAACTTCGTGAAGAACATACTTAACCGTTGCTTGATGCCAGTAGCTTTCGGTGCATTTGCACTATTAATGACACACAGTGTGTGCGCCGATACGCTCACAACCATGAAAGAGGAATTGGATCGAGCATTTGAATCACTACAAAGTCAGGAAGTACCACCATATTTCTTAAGCTACGAAATCACTGAAGATGTGACAGCCTCCGTCGTTGGTGGGTTCGGCGAGGTGACTTCGGAGTCTTCCGGCGTCTCTCGTTACTTGGATATTGACCTAAGAGTAGGGGACTACTCGTTAGACAATACTCATCCGAGGCAAGGTGGAGGTTTCGGTTTCAATTTTGAGCCGCCAACATCTATAGCTATTGAGAACGAAGAAGCCCTTAAGGCGATTCTATGGTATCGAACTGACGCAAAGTACAAAGCGGCACTAACTCAATTTACGAATGTTCAGTCAGACGTTCAATCTACCGTTGAGGCTGACGACAAGTCCGGTGATTTCTCGGAAGCACCTGCCTCTGAGTATGTCATGGAACGCGAAGAACTCGTTGCGGATACATCTCTTTGGAGTGAGAAGATCCAGCAGTACACAAGGCCTTTCGCCGAAGCAGAGTTCGTACAGGACAACACTGCATCCATAAACGGAGATGTTGAGACTCGCTGGTTCGTCAACACTGATGGCTCCAAGATCATGCTGTCGAGACCTTTCTACCGAATGGTGATTCAAGCTACAACGAAAGCTGAGGACGGGATGGTCTTAAATCTCGTCAAGACGTTCGAAGCGAATTCGCCAGAACAGTTACTCGACGACGAAAAAGTGCTGCTTGCTGTTAACAACATGATTAACAACTTGGAAGAACTGCGTACTGCCCCATTGGTAGATCCCTATACCGGTCCAGCCATACTGTCAGGACGTGCAAGTGGCGTGTTCTTTCATGAAATACTTGGTCACCGTCTCGAAGGGCATCGACAGAAAGGAGTAGACGAAGGACAGACCTTCCGAAAGCAAATCGGTCAACAGGTTCTACCTGAGACTTTCTCAGTAATTTTCGATCCAAATATCAAGACGTATGCGAATGTCGAACTATCTGGCACCTACATGTATGACAATGAAGGAGTTAGAGGTCAGCGCGTTGTCGCCATAGAAAATGGAATCCTCAAAGGATTTCTGATGTCCAGGTCTCCAATCGAGGGATATCCTGTGTCGAATGGTCACGGACGTAAGAACTACGGAAATTCGGTAGTCGCACGACAATCGAATTTGATCGTTGAAGTAGCAGACGCTTATTCCCCAGAAGAGCTCGAAGCGTTGCTTCTTGAACGAGTCAGAGAACAAGGCAAAGAGTTTGGACTGTACTTTGACGACATCACAGGTGGATTCACAATGACTGGCCGAACAATGCCCAACGCGTTCAATGTCACTCCTGTGATGGTGTACAGGATATATTCCGACGGTAGGAAGGAATTGGTACGAGGTGTCGATTTAATCGGAACCCCACTTACCACATTCAGCCGCATTGAAGCAGGTGCTACGGACTTCCAAGTGTTCAATGGAATGTGCGGGGCCGAGTCAGGATGGGTACCGGTGTCAGCAGTTTCTCCTTCCATACTTGTATCGCAAATTGAAGTGCAGAAAGCCGATGCCTCGAGAGACATTCCACCGATCCTGCCGTCTCCGGTCTCCAAGCCGGGAGATCAATCGATACGACTCTTCGGAGAACACTAATGAATCGGATAAGTGTCGGGGTTGCAACGTTAGTTCTTGCGTCAGCAACCCTAGCCGGCAACGTACATGCTCAGTCTGAAGAGGAGGATACGCTGCTTCGCTCATTGCAGGACGAGATGGACCGTGCTCTCAACGAACTTCGTCTTGACCTTGAGCCGCCGCCGTACTTTGTGGCTTATACGGTATCCGAGACTAAATCGAAGAGTGTCACATATGTCTTGGGAGCCCACAACGGATCAAACGAGTCTAGAGGACGATTCCTTTCGGTGGTTGTTCGGGTTGGATCACCTGAACTGGACAACACTAACTTCGTTAATTTTGGTGCTGGATTTATTGGCGGTGGCTCCAATCGAGTTCCACTGACTGGCTCGTATGATGAAATGCGTCGTGTCATCTGGTTGGCAACGGATGTGGCATATAAACGTGCAGTTTCTGATCTTGCGGCAAAGAAGTCCGCCTTGGAACAACAAACGGAGTCCGATCGACCAAACGACTTCAGCGAAGAAGAACCCTTCATGTATTTGGGTGAGGATACGTACGAAACGTTGGGCATCCAAGACTTGTCGGAAATCGCTCGGGTGTTGTCTTCGACGTTTCAGGGAATGCCCGATCTGCATGCGTCGGTCGCAAGATTGAGTTCCATCACCAACAAACGTCTCTATCTCGACTCGGATGGAAATTTCCATAGCTACCAAAACGGACTGTGCACCGCCTCAATGTACGCAAAAACCCAAACACTCGATGGTGCGGGAATCAGTGATGGAGTTTCGTACTACGGTCGATCATGCGATGATCTTCCAGACATTGACTCCATGAGGGATTCAGGTCAGGAGATGGCGGTACGTCTTGTTGCTTCTCGAAGTGCTGAAGCGTTGGATAACTACAACGGTCCAGTCCTCTTAGCGGACCAGGCCGCTGCCGAATTCCTAAGCCAAAACTTGATTGGTCGTCTGGGAGCCACACCTTCGCGGACTTCAAGCAATCCCAACTACGCGGCACGTCAACGGAATTTTGCTAATCCCTTTCTAGATCGCGTAAATGCTCGAGTATTTCCGCGTTTCTTGACCGTTATCAACGATCCAACTCTGACGGAGTTTGAAGGAAAAGCTCTTCTTGGTCACTATGTCGTTGATAACCAGGGAATGCCATCTCGTCGTGTAGAACTGATTAGCAATGGAATGCTTCGGGCGTTACTTACATCCCGTTCACCAACCAAGTCTTTTGACAAGTCAACAGGCAGTAGTAGGGGTTTTGGCACACCTTCCCCGGGAAATCTGTTTATCGAAGCAAAGGAAGGAATGTCAGATGAAGAGTTGAATGACGAACTCTTGACGCTAGCTGACGAATACGGGCTCGAATATGGACTCGTTCTGCGAAAGATCATGAATCCTCGCGACGCACAATTGGATCCGTTCGGTTCATCACCATTCCAATCTGGAGGTCCTCCAGCTCTTGACGTTATCAAGTTGTATCCCGACGGCACTGAAGTGCCAGTCTTGCCGATGATGGTCTCAAACTTTGTTGACTCCTTCTTCAAGGACATCATCGCTGTCTCGGAGGATCGAGTGACTTACGACGTCCCTTTATCGACCGGTGGATTGAATTTCGCGACAATTGTTACTCCATCGCTCTTGTTTGAAGATCTGTCCTTGCGCGAAGCGGGTGGCGCTAAGCCCAAGTTGCCACTGTTTCCGCATCCCATGGCTGGGGAAGGGGAGTAAAGAGTTTCTCGTTTTGGGCTAGGAAAGCCACTTTCCTAGCCCAATCCCATACATTGGGAATCTTTGCACAGTTTCGAGAACAGCGCATCTCTCTGCTCCAAACGACCATCAAAGATGTCTCCCCACCTAGGAACCTGTTCCATTGAGTAATCGTCGTTTCCATATGGAAGTTCATAGTGTCTACGGTTCACTTCGTTATATGTGGTACGCAGAAATCCCATGCGATCAGAGTAGTAATACAGTCCGTTGTACTTCCAAATGAGTTCTTTATGGAAATACTCTGACAAAGCAGCCACGCATTCTGTCGTAAGAGCAGAATTCGTGCTTACGGGAACGCATTGTTTCAAAGCACGTTTCCACTTGGCTTGCTGACGCTCCTGATCACCTTGGTAGGTCAGAGGTTCGGGAGGCACCCAATAGCCCATTCCATGCACAAAAGTAGTAATGTTGGGGTCAGTTCGAATTGGTTTGGGAGCACTTTCAAGAAATTCTCGCAGTTCCTCCAGTCCGTACTACTCTTCCTCACCCTCCAACGTTTCTGCTTTCAAACTTGTGGTCGGGTCGGACGTGAGACCGACAATCGCAATCACACACCAGTATTTGAAGAATGGTTCGTAGCTAACTTGAACCTTTATTGAGCGCTTCATTGTTGTTAGATACGACGAGTTGGCAGCCTAACAACTATGCCTGCCAGCGTTACTCAATGCAAGGTTAGCGTTCGCAATATGCATCTATCAATTGTATTCTCATCGTACGTTTTCTCTTGTTGGTTCAATTACTAGTAAGAGTGAGAGTTCTCTGGTATGAGAGTTGACTTTGACTAGTCGGAGAACGCGCCTAAAATGTCTAGATTCCCGAGTCGAAGAGCTTTAATTGATCTGATGAGCAGATTTGTGCTATTTCAAGATCCGTGGTGTCCATTTTGCAGTCGAGTGACACGCTTCTTAGATTCGAACCAATACTCTTTGCCTATGCGTAATGTTGCTCAAGATCACGACGCGTATCGAGAGTTGGTAGAAGGCGGAGGTCGAGGTACTGTCCCGTGTCTACGAATCCAACAGGAAGATGGTTCCTACAGATGGCTCTACGAGTCAATCGACATCATCAATTTCTTGAAGGTGGAACTTGCCTCATAGTTCCTACAAGTTTGCGACTCCATGTCTAATTGGAGTGGACAAAGTGAACTGGATCACTGCAAGTCGCCCGATTGAATAAAGAGAGATGCAAAAGGACGTGTCTTGTCTAACGGCTAATCAATCACTTGTTTAAATACAAACACTCTCAGAACTTGAAAATGCGCGGTAAAAACAAAGAGTTAAGGGCTAGATCCACCATCGGTGTACGTAGTCCTCGATCATGCGTTGGGAAAATTTCTACCCGGAAAGCATTTGGCTTATTGGCCATTTTCCTATTCGTTTCTTCCGCTGTGTCTGTTCTTGCAGATCAGGACGTCCTGAAAGTAATGTACGACGAGTTGCAGCGGTCTTTCGAAGGCTATCAGGATCAACCACAACCTCCCTATTTCCTGGGTTACGAAATCACTGAAGACGTAGCTGCGACCGTTGTAGGCAGCTTTGGGATAGTCAACCAGAGAAATAGAACGGTGAGCAGATTCCTCGATGTCGACTTGAGAGTAGGAAGCTTTAGTCTTGACAACACCCATCCCTTACGAAGTGGGCAAGGGACTCCAGTATTGGAGGCTGTTTCCAGTCCCCAAAGCATTGCGGTCGACAACGCGGATGCACTAAGGGAAACTCTTTGGTATCACACTGACAAAGCCTATAGAAGTGCCCTAACAAGATTCACAAGAGTAAAGTCCGCGGTCCAAACAGCTGTAAACTCAGGGGTCTTTCCAGGTGACTTTTCCCGCGCACCTGTTTCTCGCTACGAGGAAGACACGATCAACCTCGTTGTGGATCTCGAAGAGTGGTCCTCTAAGATCCGCTTGTACACGAAACCCTTCACTGAGTTTGAATTTATCGTGTCCAACGGAGCGATTGCCACAGGTGACATCGAGACGCGCTGGATTGTGAACTCGGAAGGTACACGAGTGAAGGTATCGAAGCCGTTTTACCGACTGAGAATTGAAGCGACGACCAAAGCAGACGACGGAATGGTGCTTGCACAAAGTCGAACTTTTGATGCCACGTCACCTGAGCGGCTATTCGACGATGAAAAGATTCTGAAGGCTGTTCGAACCATGATTGACGAGCTCGCTGCACTGCAATCCGCTCCATTGATTGATCCCTATACGGGCCCGGCGATGCTCTCTGCAAGAGCTGCGGCCGTTTTCTTCCACGAAGTTCTGGGTAACCGCCTTGTCGGGCACCGACAAAGGACCGTCGATGACAATCTTTCGTTGCGGGAGTATGTTGACAAGCGAATATTGCCCCCCACGTTTTCAGTCTATTTCGATCCTGGAATTGAAACGTACCGCGGCGTGGAACTCTTGGGAAGTTACAAGTACGACAATCAAGGAGTCAAGGGACGGCGGGTCAACGCAATCAGGAATGGTGTTCTGCGCGGGTTTCTCATGTCACGCACACCTATCGTTGGATTTCCCCAGTCCAACGGTCATGGGCGCAAGAATTTTGCCCATAGTGTTCAATCTCGACAGTCAAATCTGTTTGTTGAGGTCTCAAATCCGTATTCAAGAGAGGAGCTGGAGAGAATGCTTCTTGATCGAATCGACGAACAAGGCAAGACCTTTGGGCTTTACTTTGAAGATGTAGAGGGCGGATTCAATCTGAGCGAGAGAAACATGCCGAATGCATTCAACATTAGCCCAGTACTAGTCTACAAGGTCTACCCTGATGCAACGCGCGAGCTAGTTCGAGGCGTCGATCTGATAGGAACCCCCTTAACGTTCTTTAGTCGAATCGAAGCGGGAGCATCGGACTACGAAGTTTGGAACCAAATCAGTGTCGCCGAGTCGGGGCAAGTTCCCGTTTCGTCAATCGCACCTTCGATATTGGTTTCTCAGGTGGAAGTGCAAAAAAACGAGAGTATCCGAACGATACCGCGAATCCTTCCACCTCCCATTGAGTCTAGGGAAGTTCGGCTCGATCTAGAAATTGACAGAGAACCGTGAACGCTTTACGCCTCTCGTATGCTGGATTGTTTGTGATATGGGCTACAAACGCTCCATGCCAAGATGAAGAAAACTCCGTACTCGTCCAAGCCATGCAGGATGAGATGGAGCGCACACTTACAGAGCTCCAGCTAGAGGACGAATCACAGCCATACTTCATTTCGTACACGGTCAACGAAACAATTTTGGCCAGCGAGTCATACGTCTTGGGAGCGCAAGATGACTCAAAGTTTGATCATCTTCGGAGACTCACGACTAAGGTGCGAGTGGGCTCAAAGTCGTTCGACAATTCCTACTTCGTGATTCTGCGTGACGAGGGATCTCCAATTGGAGCAACAAACGGAGGGCTACTGCTCCCACTCGACGACGATTACGAGGAAATCAGACGATCCCTATGGATTGCTACTGATCAAGCGTACAAAGAAGCCATCTCTCAATTCAACGGCAAGAAAGCGTCCCGTGCGACCCAGTCTTACGCAAGACGACCGGCTGACTTCAGCTCAGAAGAGCCATTCACATTGACATCGTCGGAGCAAATTCAACACCCAAGAATCGCCGAGATTTCAAGAGTTGCTCAAGAACTTTCTGAAACCTTTCGAGACCAGTCCGATATTTTTGTGTCATCCGCATCTGTCGTCTCCGTATCGAACAAACGTACCTATCTGGACTCCGAAGGGAACTTTCACGTCGATACAACAGAATTCTGTTCAGCTAGGACACATGGCGAGACACAATCGGTAGGAGGCACTGAGCTTTCGGATACAACCTCGTTTTTCGCAAAGGGGTGTTCAGGACTGCCCGAGGTCTCGCATATGCAAGATCAGACAGTTCAAATGATCGAGAAGCTCAAGCAGCAGCGCTATGCGGAAGAACTCTTCGTTTACAACGGACCGGTCTTGTTTGAGGCACAAGCTGCAGCTGAACTGATGAATCAGGTGTTGTTTGATCTTCTAGGAGCGGTTCCGTTGCCCCAAATTGGAAATCCCCAATTCGACGGGCAGACTCAGCAGTTGACCTCACCGTTTCTTGATCGATTGAACTCGCGAGTCTTTTCTAGATCGTTCAGCATAGTTAATGATCCGACGGTAGATGAGTACAACAATAAACCCTTGCTTGGAAGCTATTCTGTTGATGCCGAAGGCATGCCTTCTCGACGGACGGAGCTAGTTGCCAATGGCAGACTACGTACATTGCTTACTTCCCGATCTCCCATAGGTTCCTTGAGAAAATCCACGGGCAGCCATCGCGGACTACCGCTTCCACTACCAGGAAATCTCTTTGTAGCAATGGAAGATGCAGTACCTATGGACGAGTTGAAGGCAGAGCTCTTGTCGGCGGCACGATCCAACAGTTCGGAATTCTCCGTGATCATTCGCAAAATAGCCAACGTATTGGATCTCCACAAGGACCAAGCGACTCTAAGCCAGAAAGTTGAGGCCTCGCTGAGAGGAGACACTTTGATTTTGCCTTCTGTCTATGCGGCGAAAGTAGATTCCGAAGGTCGCGAGACTCCCATACTACCGGTTGTCGTTGTCAACTTTGATGCGGCGTACTTTAAGGACATCTTAGGTGCATCAGAGGAGAGGTGGCAATTCGACGTGCCTGTCTCGACACTGGGAGCAACAAGCGTGTTGAATGTTCTGACCCAAGGAGTCGGGGTACTCACCGGTGCGGATCAGACGCTTGTTTCCGCAATAACTCCTGCTTTGCTCTTTGAGGAACTGAGCTTGCGAAGTGCACGACAGGAATACCCAAAGCTGCCCATCGTCTCCCATCCTTTAGAGAACGAGTGACATCTATCAGATTGACGATCTAAACTGCTACGGCTGTTACCATTGGTCTCCACGGTCGTGGCATTCTGATCCAATGCGCCGGCCCAGCTGCATTCCAGATAATACAACGGTACCTAAGACCGAGAATATATGAGAAATCTGATGAGACAGCTAACAAATCGACTCCCAATTGTGGTTTTCTTTCTTGGCCTCTCTTTGGCCAGCCAACCTGTACTCGGAGATCAGATTGAAGCGTTCGATGTACTCGACGTCATGTATGAAGAACTTCAGCGATCCTTTCAAGCACTGCAGGAACAAGATCAACCTCCCTACTACATTAGCTATGAAGTCACCCAGGATAAAACGTTAAGCGTATCTGGTTCCTATGGTGAAATTAGTTTCGCTTCCGACACATCTTTTCGAGTGTTGGACATCGACCTCAGGGTAGGTTCTTACGACTTGGACAACACGCATTTTGGAGACTTTGGCGGAGGCTCAACTTCGATATCTATAGAGAGTCCGCGCGCCATTCGGAACACGCTTTGGTATGCGACGAACACAAGGTATCGCAATGCGGTAACAAGATTAAGCAACGTTGTAAGTGCTATGCAATCTCGAGTAGAGGAAGTCGATAAGTCTGGGGACTTTGCTCCTGCCCCCCAGGAGGAGTTCAGAGCTGAAATAGTGGAGCTACAAGCAGACAAAGCCTTGTTCGAGGCTAAGGTAAAGCGATACGGGCTCCCGTTTAAGCGGGCGGAACACATCATTTCCAATCAGGTTTCCATCGGTGGCGATGTCGAGACACGTTGGTTCGTCAATTCGGACGGAACCAAAGTCCAAGTCTCCGAGCCGTACTATCGAATTGTCATATCGGCTTCCTCAAAAGCAGAAGATGGAATGATCCTGCCGCGCTATATGACCTACGCTTCGTCAACAGTGGAGGGTCTCCCCGAGGACGCAATCATTCTCCAGGACATCGAGAACATGATTGAGAGCCTCGAACAATTGCGAGAGGCACCCTTGGTCGATCCTTACACAGGTCCCGCAATTCTCTCTGGACGTGCTGCTGGAGTCTTTTTTCACGAGATATTAGGCCACCGACTTGAGGGACATCGACAAAAGGCGGAGCACGAAGGACAAACTTTCAAGGCTAAATTGGGTGAGTATGTCCTGCCCGAGAACTTTAGCGTTTCGTTTGATCCCAACATGAGAACATTTGGCTCTACTGAGTTAATCGGATCGTACAACTACGACAATCAAGGTGTTCGTGGCCAACGAGTAGTCGTTGTGGAAGACGGGATATTGACGGGATTTCTGATGTCGCGACTTCCCATGAAAGGTTTCTTGTCCTCGAATGGACACGGGAGAAAAAACTTCGGTCTTCCTGTTGTCGCACGCCAATCGAACATGTTTGTTGAGGTTGAGGATCCGTATTCGCCTGAAGAACTTCAGGAATTGCTGCTGGTGCGCGTACGGGAACAAGGCAAGGAATTCGGACTGTACTTCGACGATATTCAAGGGGGATTCACAATTACGCAACGAACGCTGCCAAACGCATTTACCGTAACTCCCATCGTTGTCTATCGACTGTACACTGACGGACACAAAGAACTGGTCCGTGGTGTAAATTTGATTGGAACTCCATTGACGACTTTTAGTCGGGTTGAGGCAGGAGGTTCCGACTACGGTATATTCAATGGGATGTGCGGGGCAGAGTCAGGCCAGATTCCGGTTTCAGCTGTCGCTCCCTCAATACTGGTTTCACAGATTGAGGTCCAGAAGGCTACTAGCTCGCGAGGACGCCCCCCAATCTTGTCCAATCCTGTTGAGAATAGCTCTGAGACCTCATTTCACCTGCCAAGCACAGAACCATGAGAAACTTCAGGGCAATCATCTTAGTAGTCGCTGCCTTGGTAGTAACTACAGCGGTACCCGGAGAGAGTGAAGACATCATTATTGAGGCATTGACCGACGAGTTAGAACGCTCAATGAATGAGCTGCAACTCGAAGATGCGCCAAAGCCATACTTCATCGGCTACACGGTTTTCGATAACACACAGTACACCGAGTCATTCTTCGTGGGAACTTCAGTTCGAGACGACGCAATAAGGGCTCGCACCCTTAGGGTGGAAGTACGAGTCGGTTCGTACGAATTGGACAACCGCAACTACCAACCTCGTGCCAATAGGTCCTCTGCGATTACACAAGGACTTCCCTTTACAGATGACTACGAAGAACTACGAAGAGCGGTGTGGCGCGCCACAGATGTCGCCTACAAGAATGCCATACAGAACTTTGCTTCCAAGAATACTGCGTTGGAAAACCGCCGCCAGGAAGACTCCCTGTCCGATTTCTCTGTCGAAAAACCGTTTCGTTATACGAGCAAACCTGAGGTCGACTTTGATTCCATCGATCTTCGAATGGTTCGCGACCCGGCTAATGAGCTGTCCAAGCTGTTCCAGAATGCTCCTGAAATTTATACGTCAGTTGTAGTTGCGACCGGTGCCAAACGCAGGCGACTATTCATGAATAGCGAGGGGAGTTTTCACGACATTTACGAACAACTGTGCCGAATAAGAACCATGGCATTCACTCAAGCAGACGACGGAACCGAACTGCAGGATTACACGACGGAATACAGCACCGACTGTATTGATTTCCCTCCCGTGAGTGAAATGAAGTCGCGTGTACAACACATGATCGATCGACTCCAGAGTCTTCGACTCGCAAGTCCTCCTGAAGAGGTCTATAACGGTCCCGTGATGTTTGAAGGGCAGGCAGCATCGGAGATCTTCCGTAGATTGCTTCTCCCGCGATTGCTGGCCATTCGTGTGCCGATGACGGACAATCCACGCTCGGACTCATTGCGTCCCCGCAATCCGTTTCTCGACAAAATTGGAGCGCGAGTCATTTCGGCAAAAATTGATGTAGTGAACGATCCAACAGTCGCCACGTTTGAAGACCGGCCACTGCTGGGGCATTACGCAGTTGATCGTCAAGGCGTACCAGCTCAGCGAACACACTTGATCGATGGAGGTAGGCTGCAAACGTTGCTGAGTACTCGGAGTCCGGTCGACGATTTCAAGTCCAGCACGGGGTCTAGCCGAAGTGGCGGTAGCGCGATTCCAGGCAATGTCTTCTTGATTCCACAAGAAGGAGAAGGATTAACCGACGAAGCAATGCAAAGCGAAATGGAATTCCTGATGCAAGACTATGGAGTGGAGTACGGAATAGTTGTTCGCAGACTCGCTAATCAATCAGAACTGGCCTTTGGCAACCGAACATCGAACGTCTTGGAAGCGTACAAGGTTTTTCCCGATGGACGGGAAGAACTGCTTCCGGTGATCGAGATTACAGGCTACAACGACAGGACGCTACGGGATATCGTAGCTGTCTCGAAGGATGTGGGTCGATATGACACAGTCTACGGCTATAGTGGTGGTGCCTGGGTAACTCCTATCTCAATTGTTTGTCCATCCATCTTGATCGAAGAACTGACCGTTCGCAAAATGAGACCTATATCTCCAAAACCACCTGTCGTGCCGCATCCCTATGCTGAGCCTGAGGCTCTGTCGAACTAGAAATTTACATATTCGTCCCTATATTCCTTACTAACTGTTGTACTCTGCGATTTCGCAGAGACGAACATGTCGTTTTGTTTAGAGTTTTCGCGACTTCTTGCTAACTTCGTGAACTTTTGAAGTCGAGATTAGTCATAAGTCGCGAATGAAGAATCGACTGCCTACCAACCATTGGCGATCGGTTTTCTCTTAGTCGGAGGTTGGGCGACCACAAGTCGCTACGACATCGAATTGGGAATGTCCTTACCAAGGAACCACAAATATGTCACACGTTATTAGCCGTCAATGCGCTCACAGAGTGGCTCGATCAATCTGGTCGGCATGGATGCGATTTGGATCTCCTAAGCTGACTGTTGCGGACGATTTGCAAGATGCCGCCACGGAATCCACTGAGCAAGATACTCGAACTATCCCGCGTTCTGCCCATCCAGTTCCAACGGAAACGGCGTAGCGAAGCTTCTACCTAATTCCGTTATTTCGAGGAGGGTTTGAGTCGAAAAGGCTAAACCAGCTCAACCAAACTCCAGCACACTGTAGCTACGACGAGCTTTTGAAAGGGTCTCGTTGCGAGTTTATGAATGACACGAGATTGTTTTCCGACTCATTGAAAAACCGACGAAAGCTTTTGCTTGGACGAAAGCTTGTCTCAAACCAGTTGTGCAAGAAAGCTTCGCGCTGGAACGCGAATTGGAGTTTCGATTTCAAAGCAGTTGCGAGGTTCAAAGGATGAGTCCATGGAGACTTGGAATGCGTGTTTTGCTCCGATTTGATTCTGAAAGTATGCCAATGGCGGCGACAAGGAAGCGTTCGAACCGGACTTAACCTCAACCAAAAACCAAGGATCGCCATCTCTAACAACTACGAAATCAACTTCGCGCTTCTGCGTGTCGCGTAGAAAGTGAAGGGAGTAGATTCCTAATCCACTTTCAGTCCACCAATTGACCGACTTAAGCAATGCGCTTGCAACTATATTCTCAGCCTTCGCACCACTATCTTGAACCTGAGACCAATCCCAAAGATAGAACTTAGGTTCTTTGCGCAGAGATCTGGCCACGTTTTTGTACCACGGCGTCACCCTATAACAAAAATATAGTGACTCCAAAATCGCGATCCACCGACGTACGCTGTCGACAGAACTCTGAACGGAACGAGCTAGCCCTAGATAGGTTGACAATTGACCAACTCGATGTCGAACCTGCAGTGCGAGAGATTCAATCTGACTCAATTCTCGCACACGGGTTAAGTCGCGGACTTCCTCGCGAAGTACTTGATCGTTCAACGAGAGTGTCCAACGGTTGTGAAAGCGCTGACTAGCTCGCTGAAACGGTTCCGGAAAACCTCCGAATCGCAATAGTGCATTCCATTGGTCGTCTGGGATTTCCCGAGGTGTTGAGGATATCGTTTCTTCTCGATCTTCTGGTGAACGAGCTAGTTCTGCGACCGATAGAGGATGCAACGTATAGGGAAAGTATCGACCGCGAAGACTATCTCCTCCTCGACTGAAAATGTTTAACTGTGCGCTACCGGTTACGACAGCATTGAACGTGGAGTACGAGTCGTGAAGACCCTTCAGAAAATCTCGCCAACGGCTAAATTTGTGCAATTCGTCGAATATGCAAACTATCGCGTTTTCGGCAATTTGGTCAAGACCAATCTCAGATGCAAAGTCGGCTGGATTTTGAAGGAATCTTTGTCGATGTCTGACATTATCCCAATTCAGGTAGTGTGATACGGGGAGACGTTCGGACATGTTGCGTATTGCCGTAGTCTTACCTACTTGCCTAGGTCCTGACAGGAATATCATCTGTCGGTATTGATTTAGGAGAGAAAAAAACTCCCTTTCGACATACCGTTCCATAAATATTTGAAGTGTTATCGTAAAAAAATCATGATAATTTTACGATAATACCTAGAAACAATTACAACAAACCTGAGCTTAGCGACACTCAGTGCTCCTAGTAGGAGAACGTACAGATCATGAACCAGCGGAGATTGGGGTGTCTCCTTGAGGCGGGGAATTCTGTTCTTGCTCAAGAAATATTGCAAAAATTTGCTCCAATCCCTTGACACTGATATTTGTACAGTTATATTAAGTACATGTCTTTAAGTACAGTATACATGTGTTAGGCCTACAGTCCCTTCTCAGCAAGGATTTCATTTGGCGAGCGCGTGATCTAGCGGCTAGCGTTGGAATCGAACCGGCATCGGGAATTCCGACGGGATTCCCGAGCTTGGACCGTCTGCTCTGCGATCAAGGTTGGCCTCACGATGCGCTCTTGGAAGTGCTCGTCGACATTCAAGGTTGCGGCGAGTTGCGATTGCTCGTGCCTGGTTTGCGCCATTTGCTCCACCAGGAGACACGGTGGGTGGCTTGGATCAATCCCCCCTTCGTGCCGTACGCGCCCGCATTGCATTCATTGGGAATTGACGTGAATCGCATTCTGCTGGTGCATCCCAACAATCATCAAGAAGCGTTGTGGGCCTTGGAAAAAATCCTGGAATCCGGCAGTTGCAGCGCGGCTCTTGCGTGGTTGAACGAGCGGGAACTTCAAGATAAGCAGCTTCGGCGCGTACAGTCCCGTGCAAAGGAGAATCGCGTGTGGAGCACGATCTTTCGCTCTTCACGAGCAGCTAGAGAATCCTCTCCTGCCGAATTTCGATTCCACATACACAGTTCTCGATCAAACACGGGAGACATGATGGTGCTGTCGATTTTGAAACGCAAAGGAGGATGGGCTGTGAACGATGTGTCGTTGAAGTTGCAGTGGCATCCAAACGCTCTTCCAACGGACTACATAGCTGGGAAATGGAATTTGTGGAGACAAATGGAAAGAACGAGAGAAACAAATAGGAGGATTGCCTAATGCTTTGGTTATGCGCTCATCTGCCTCAGATGGGTCTAGAAATGTACGAAGGATCGCATGCTAGTCGACAAGCCTCTGTCGTGGTCGACGAACGCAAGATCCATCTTATGAACGGCATCGCGCAAGAAGCCGGAATCGCTTTGGGTAGCAGCCTGGCGACAGCAAGCAGTTTGGCACCAGATTTGGTTTGCTACAAAAGGGATGAAGAAGCTGAGAAGGAATATCTGGAAAAGATCGTTCCAGTAGCTTACCGATTTACACCTCGCGTCAGCGTTTCTTTGCCGTACGACGTAATGCTTGAGATCTCCGGAAGCCTCAAGTTGTTCGGCGGTGTCGATCGTATTGTGCACTTGCTCAAACATGCCTTGCGACGCATCGGGCACGAGTCGTTCATCGGCATTGCGCATACTCCATCCGCCGCTCGCGTTCTTGCCCACGCCAAGATCCCCATTCCACTGCCGGAATACCCCGATACGGAGACAGTTCGAAGCCGCACCTTGGCCTGCCTGCGTGAGACCAGCTTGAAATATGCGGAACTTGCGCCATCGGACATTGAACGACTGTCCAACATGGGAATACGTTCGTTTGGTGAATTAATGAATTTGCCACGGAACGAACTGGGACAGAGATTCGAAAAAAGTCTGCTTGAGTATGTGGCGCGTTTAGTGGGCTCCACCTTCGATCCTCAGAAATACACTGCGCCGGCGGAACCCTTTCGATCCGAGATTCATCTTCTAGAGCCCGTCAAGGATCGGCAATCGCTCGATGTGCATATGGAGCAATTGTCATTGGAGCTGGTGCGTTGGTTGCAAACTCGTCAGCTTGGCGTAATGGAAACCCTGTGGACCTTCAGTCCGTTTGACGATGAGGGAATATCTGTGCCCGTTCGTTTCTCGCACCCACGGACTCGCGTTTCGCAGATTTTGGAATATTCGGAACTCGCTCTCGAATCCTTCGATCTACCCAGAGAAGTAATTTCGATCTGTCTAGAAGCCACTCGAGTGGATTCTCTGCTGAACACGGGAGCCACACAACGGGATCTGCTTGGGACGCACGAAGTTAAACCCGTGTTGCCTGGCGACCTGCTTGATCGTCTGACGGCACGTCTCGGTATCTCGTCTTGGCAGTTGTTGCGCAATTTGGACGATCATCGTCCGGAATGTGCCTGGTCTCCTTCAAACGATCGCGAATACGGACACGATACTCCTCCATTCTTTACTCCGGGGCACCGACCTTTATGGCTCTTCGAACCTCCGTTGCCGGTTAGACGCAAGCATTTTGAATTGCTGAAAGGACCGGAACGTATTCAAAGCGGATGGTGGGAGGGTCATTTTTCGCGAGATTACTTCGTTGCCCGGCACGAAAGTGGTTCGTTGTGCTGGTTGTTCAGCAATGAGGAAGGATGGTTTCAACATGGCTATTTCTCCTAAGTCCGAGCCGGTTGCGAACACTGCACCGGTTGCCTTTGCCGAATTGCATTGCAAGAGCAACTACTCGTTTTTACGCGGTGCTTCCCATCCTGAAGAACTGGTGTCCCGTGCCAAAGAATTGGGCTACGAGGCTATTGCAATAACGGACGAATGTTCGCTTTCCGGGATTGTCAGAGCTCACGTCGAAGCGGAGAAAGTTGGAATCAAGCTGATCGTAGGGGCGGAGTTTCATGTCCTCGCGGAAAACAAAGAAGACAAGCTGGAAGTAGTGCTTCTCGCTCCTACGCGAAAAGCCTACGCTCAGTTGTCAGCACTCATCACGCGAGCTCGACGGCGAATGCCCAAAGGCGAATACGAACTGAATGTGAGCGATTTCGGCGTACTGACGAACGAATGTCTTGCACTCTGGATGCCGGACAATCTACCGCTTGACAGGCTTGAAGCTCAAGGACGAGAACTTCAAGGAAGCCTCCCTCGATTGTGGCTGGCTCTGGAATTGTTCCTGACGGAACGAGATCTAGACCAAACCGCCAATGTCTTGACTCTGTCCATGCAATTGAACTTGCCAATTGTTGCGAGCAACGATGTTCACATGCACGTGCCGGAACGAAAACAGTTGCAGGACACGCTCACCGCAATTCGTCTTGGATCTGCGGTGAGTCAGCTGGGAACCGAGGCGTTTTCAAACGCGGAACGCCATCTGCGTACGTACCAAGCCATGAGAGAGTTGTATGCGGAAGAGCTTCTGAAAGAATCGGTAAAGATCGCAAGGATGTGCGAATTCTCCCTGAATTCCTTGCGCTACGAATACCCTGCGGAAGTCGTTCCTCAAGGCTTGACCCCAATCGAGCACTTGCGCGCTCTTACCCTAGAAGGAGCGAATTGGCGTTGGCCCGAGGGAACTCCCGACGATGTGCAGGACTTGCTCGAAAAGGAACTCACTCTAATCGAAGAACTGAAGTACGAATACTACTTTCTGACCGTATATGACATCGTGCATTTTGCGCGTAGTCGCAACATTCTTTGCCAGGGTAGGGGATCAGCGGCAAATTCCGCAGTTTGCTATTGCCTGTTCATTACCGAAGTGGATCCTGATCGCATCCATCTTCTGTTTGAGCGTTTCGTCTCCAAAGAACGTCATGAGCCACCCGACATTGATGTCGATTTCGAACATGAGCGACGCGAGGAAGTCATTCAGTACATCTACGAAAAGTACACGAGAGAACGTGCCGCTCTGGCGGCAACTTTGGTCACCTACAGGCCACGCAGTGCCATTCGCGATGTTGGAAAGGCACTAGATCTGGACCCGGACATGGTCGATCTACTGGCCAAATCCATGTCTTGGTGGGATAACAAAGAAGAACTGACCCAACGTCTGCAGAGCCTCGGCATAGCTCCCGACTCTCGGACCGTTCAATTCTTCATATCTCTAGTCAACGAGATTCTCGGTTTTCCTCGGCATCTGTCTCAACATGTAGGAGGTTTCGTCATATCTAGAGGACCGCTGTCCGAGTTGGTCCCAGTGGAAAACGCCGCAATGGAAGACAGAACGGTTATTCAGTGGGACAAGGATGATCTTGAAGCGATGCAATTACTCAAGGTGGACGTGTTGGGACTCGGCATGCTCACGGCAATTCGCAAGACACTGGATCTAGTGAATGATTTTCGAGGTCTGACTGGAGATGCCAAATTGGAGGTCTCGAATCTTCCCGCTGAGGATCCGGCAACCTACCACATGCTTCAGAAGGCCGACAGCGTAGGCGTGTTTCAGGTGGAATCCCGCGCTCAAATGTCGATGTTGCCGCGACTCAAACCTGCATGTTTCTACGACTTGGTGATTGAAGTTGCGATTGTCAGGCCTGGTCCGATACAAGGCAACATGGTGCACCCGTACTTGTTGCGGCGGCAGGGGAAAGAGGCTGTGACGTATTCGAACGATGCAGTGCGCAAAGTTCTGGAACGAACGTTGGGGATCCCCATTTTTCAGGAGCAAGTCATTGAACTTGCCATGGTTGCTGCGGGTTTTTCGGCTGGGGAAGCGGATCATCTGCGACGTTCCATGGCGGCGTGGAGGCGACGTGGTGGCTTGGAGAAGTACCGAAAGAAGCTATTGGACGGAATGCTGGAACGCGGACATCCGCAAGAGTTCGCTGAACGGGTTTTCGAACAGATCAAGGGATTTGGCGAATATGGATTTCCAGAGTCGCACGCGGCAAGCTTCGCCTTGCTCGTGTATATATCCTCATGGTTGAAGCGACACGAACCAGCGGCGTTTTACTGCGGACTTCTGAACAGCCTACCCATGGGATTCTATTCACCATCGCAACTTACTCAGGACGCTCTGAGACACGACATCGAGATTCGAGGAGTCGATGTACAGAAAAGCGGATGGGACTATCGAATCGAAGATTCAGAAAAAGTTATCGAAGAATATGATCGTTTGCAGGGTGCGATTCGGGTGGGTATGCGACAGATCAAAGGACTGAGCGAGGAAGTGGGAAATCGCATAGCCGAGAATCAGCCTTTCGAAGACATTGACGACCTTGCTCGACGGGCAGATCTCAACGACCAGAACATGACCTTTCTCGCTCGAGCGGGTGCATTGCAAACCATTTCAGGTAATCGATTTCAAGCACATTGGGATGCGGCAGGCGTTGATCGTCCTGCAGAACTCTGGAAGGCTAGCAATGTCGTGGTTCCGTATAGCACCGATGTTGTGTTGCCTGAACCCACAGTCGGAGAAAGCGTGTTTTTGGACTTCAGCTATCTGGATTTGACGTTAGGTGATCATCCATTGAAGATCATGCGGGAGGACAAGCAGTTTGAAAGATGCTTGAAAGCGGACGAATTGTTTGCGGTCAGTCCCAACAGATTTGTTCAGGTCGCCGGGCTCGTGACGTGCCGACAACGTCCTAGCACGAGCACTGGTGTCGTGTTTCTAACTCTTGAAGATGAGACAGGCAATGCCAGCGTGGTTGTTTGGCGCACTGTTTTGGAGCGCTTTCGTTCGGAGATTTTGCAGGGACAGCTCATACGAGTGAAGGGCGTGGTTGAGCGTGAAGGCGATGTCATTCATGTCGTTGCCGGCCAAGTGGCGGATTTCAGTGAGAAATTAACGTCTTTGACAGAGCGAGAACCCAGAAACCAAACCGTTGTGAGGGCTCGAAACTTTCATTGAGCAAATCCAATAACGCTATAGCACAACTGATCAAAAATTTTTCCCCAAGGACATGTACGGTCGACCAAGGGGTGAACTAAACGGACCGAGCTAGTGTCAAAACTAGGAAGTTTGCGCATTGGTACGTCGTAAACTTCAGAGGTAGTTTCAATGCCCGTTCGACAATGAAGAGACTTAGTGCGCTCCAATGGATTGGCGTGGTCTGTGGCGGCTTAGTTGTAGTAGCAGTATCAGTTCTTCTTTACCAACATGTCAGTCTCCTCTTTGTAAATACTGATGACTTTGATCAATTCAAGCAAGGAAACGCTGAGAATTCCCAAGCACTTGAACGAGACAAGGAAGCGACCCCTGAGTCATTGACTCCGAGCGAGGCGTTAGCCAGACTGGTCAAGATCAGGAGCAGATATAGCCGAACCTCGTTTCTCTTTAAATGGTTTGCTGAGGCCGACAAAACTGACCTCATCGAGTTGTTGCGTAATTCGGAGAACGTTGAACGCAACGCCTATCGCACCGAAATCCAGACCGCGACGACTCGCAAACTTGCAACACTAGAGCCAGATCTTTCCCTCCGATGGATTTTCGACCAACCGAGAGTTCGTCGGGCTCCCATTCTTACGAGCCTATTTCGAGAGTGGTCACAGAGAGACCTAGATGAAGCTATCGAAGGAGCAAAATCAACTAGTGGCAACGATAGAAAAACCGCTCTTGAGGCAATTCTCTCGACACGTAGCGATCTAGCAACGAACGACATTCTCGACATTGCTAGTGAATTGGAACTGAAAGAGGTAGGGGTGTACAGCATCAGCGCTAGCCAAACCCTTGAACTTCTTGAAGATCCTGCCTTGGCATGGGAGGCCTTACTAAGTGACAGTATCGACAATGCGGAACAGCTAGATTTGTTAAAGCTTGTTGCGTCTGCTTGGGAAGAACGGGAAGGTTTCGACGTACTCTTGCAAGCTGCCAGACTATTTCCCACGAAAGACGATCGATCTGCCTTGAGCACAGTGATCACGGGAGCGGTAGGCAATGACATCAAGGACGCGTTTGCTTGGTTGCTCAACGTTCCTCTTCTCGAGCGCGGAGAGCTTCCCTGTGCTCTCGCGATGGTCGCTGCCCGCATCGATCCCGAACTGGCAATAGGCGAGATTGCTGCGTGGTCTGGTGATCCCGTCCATGTGCAATTAGAGAAAACCGCAGCCAATACTTGGGCACAAACTAATCCTCGAGCAATGCTCGACAAGATTGAAATGATTCCTCAATCCGCTCGGGTAGGCGCTATGGAGCTGGCGCTCACTCGTCTTGCCTACGAAGCTCCTGAGGAAGCTATTGAGTACATGGAGGCGACCAAGGGATTTGTTAGAAGTGATACGCATTTTGCAAGGACCATTGCACAACAGTGGTCCTATACGAATCCAGAAGCTGCGCTTGAGTGGGCGATTGCCTATTCGGGAAAAGACCAAGAACTCCTGGACTCGCTCCGTCAAACTATATTTAGAAATCTGGTCCGAGTGGACTTTGAGAAAGCCCTCGATATCTCCCGCAATACAACTTGGAGCACTCTCGTTAACGCGGATAATGCCGCCGAATACGATGTGATCTGGGAACTTACCCAAATGGGAAAGATTGACGACGCGATCGCATTGCTTCCACAAGTACACGAACAGGCAAGATACTTCGCTATCAATGACTTGGGTAAGAAGCTCGTACGAGCGGGTGATCCGTTCAAAGCAATTGAATTAGGTGCCCAAGCTCCAGCAATAGACGCTCCATTTGTTGGACCGGTTTCGTACTTCGACGGGATATTTAGTCTGTGGGCAACTCGCAATCCACAACAGCTCTTCGATACTCTACCGTCTATTTCTTCTCCAATGTTCCGCTCGATTGCGGCCAAAAAGCTCATCGACTTTCAAGACGCAACACCGGCATTGACGGAGGAACAGTTTCTATCGGCACAAAATATTCTCAGTGAACATCCACTTAAAGGAAACATTTGGGCACTAGAGTTGAAGTGGAGGGCAGAGGAAGGACTCATCGACCTAGATCAACTCGCCGTCCCTGATGAGTGGCTTGAGGAATAGCGTTTCGACGTGAAGCTAGTGAGAAATAGACATCGCGAATTGAGCTGTTTCGTCGTGCTTGCGGTGACTATTCTGTGGGCTTTCGTTCAGATCGCCGAAGAGGTTCAGGCTCAAGCTACCGACGCACTTGAACATGGCACTAGCGACTTTACGAGTACTAGTGAGCTGGTCCTTAATTTGGCTAATAGCGTGACCTCCTTTGAGCGCAGCGTTCGTCTCTACGCAATTCTTGACCGTGCTGAAACAGAGGAATTGAGAGACCTCATGAGAGACTCACAAGACATTGAGGTTGATAGTGAAAAACACGAAACGCAGCTAGCCATTGCCAGTCGGTTCGCCGCGATCAATCCTCAGGAAGCACTAGAGACCGCACTTGAAGTGCCCTCGAACGAACGTCTTCCTCTTCTAGAGGGAGTGTTCACTGAATGGTCGGAGTCCGACTTGGCTAGTGCCACGAAGGCTGCAGCGGTCCTCGACCGAGACTCACGGCTGACTGCACTTAAGGCTATTGTGGCTATTAGGGATGATTTGAAGTTTGATGAGCTTCGATTAATTGCAAGCGAACTTGGTCACCCGGGCTACGTAAATGAAATGGAACGCGATTTCCTGGCTGCGAATCTTGCCGAAGATCCCATTGAGGCTTGGCTCCGAATGATGCACGATGGGCTTGAAGACGCATCTCAACTAGACACTCTGGTTCAAGTAGCCGAGGCCGCTGTTGAACGGGATGGGTTCGATGCTCTGTTCCATCTTCATGCGCCTTTCTCAAAGGTACTTTTCGACGAGGAATATCTGGTGCTTGATAAGGCCGTGGAGGCTTTGGTGAGGGACGACCCTCAAAACACGTGGGAGTACATTCAAAAAGGATCTTCGAGCGAGCAAGGACAGTCAGATGATTCAACTTTTCCGCTCGATAGTGGGTCACCGACCCCGCGAGATCGTGCGTACATGACCAACGTCGTACAAGAGCTCTTGCTTAAATCTTGGGCTGCATGGGATCCAGCGTTTGTGTTGGAGAGAATTGAGCAGATTCCGAACCAACTACAAGCACTTGCTTGTGAGCGTGCTCTTGAGGCACTTGTGGCGACTGAACCAAAGCGGGTTGTTGAACTCATTCAGTCATTGAAGCATCTCGGGGCAAACAGAGAGCGATCTGTTTGGCGCATCGTCAGGCGTTGGTCGGAAACGAGTCCTTCGGCTGCTCTTGGTTGGGTCCAGTCAGAGCATGGCATTGGAGACGAACAACGCCAGGACTTGCTGACCTATGTCTTGTCTTCTCTTGCCTTAGACAATCCTGAACTGGCACTCGAAGTAGCTGTACTACAGCCAAATTTCGCACAACTTGAACAGCGGATGATGTATCACATTGCTCAGAGAGATGTGGAAGCTGCTATCGAAATGCTGCCGATGATTAGCGAGGAAGGCCAATACTATGCAAATAGCTGGGTAGCTGAACAATTGATAGTGAATGGTGAAGTCGACAGGGCGGTGGCTCTTCGAAGACAGTACGAGGAGGATTCCGGAGACCCCGTCAATTGGTTCATGTTCTTTTTGAATTGGGCGCGTGAAAATCCTGTTCAACTGTTCGAGCGCTTAGATGATCTGCCTCCGAAGTTGAGATTCGAGGGAGCGCACGCATTGGACTACTACTATCTTCCTGAACTCACTCAAGAACAGAAGGACACTGTTCAAGCAATATATGAAGCGGGTCAGGATTAAGGTTTATCTGTCTTTGTCTAATCGAACAACAGAGTGATCTGACACATAAGCCGCTAGTCTCTTTCGATTCAACTCCCTATGTTGAATCGTAAATCAGTTTTCTGGTGGACGTCGTGATTGACAGCTAACGCAAAGAACCAATCGGGATTTCCAACGCATGTAAAATCCGAATTTCAGTAATTCCTTCCACGTACATGGTTACTGTGGGTTGATACTTGCGTCAAACAGATAGGAGAGCGTCCGTGGCACAACAATTGGAGTCTCTACATCAACGACAAAACGGCTTCAATCCAACCCTTGTTTCCTTCTCAAGACCTGCCAAACATTATCGTTACCTAAACGACCAAAAAGGGGATTGGTTAGCGACCCGTGATGGCAAGTCCTTGTTCTTGCAAGGGCATGTCGATGATGCTGCAGTTTGGGATGAGTCCAACGGAGGATTCAAGCATGTACTAACGGGCATGCAACTGTCTTCCACCAGCATCGCTATTGAAACGCAATGCAAATTGTCCACAGAGGAAGGATTTCTCAACGAAGAGGCAAGAGTAGGCGAACCTTCAGATTTCAGTGTCTCACACGGACCTGAATTGCTACCTTCCGAGTACCTCGAAACTCTTCGCGAGCAAGGTTGGGTCTCGCTGAATTGTGTTCTCTCGCCATCTGTGGTGGATGGACTTCAGCGTGTTGGCTGCGTCGATTCGTATGCGGAACGCACACCTGAACGGGTAACACCGCTAGTCCAAGATCCTTCGGTTACGAAGGTCACCGTCGAACCTGTATCGCTATGGCTGACGCGAGAGTATATAGGTACCCGGGATATCCGCCTCGGACACCCTCCCGGTATCTCTGCCCTTACCCAAGATGATGGAGAACGCGAGGTGCAAGGTTGGCACACCGATTTTCCCTACCTTTGGGGAACTGGAGACCGGGTGCCAGTGCCATCGGGAGATCTGGTGCTTGGTATGCAGCGAAACGTATGTGTGTCCGATTTCAATCGCGAAAATGGCGCAACGATGTTCAAGCTGGGGAGTCATTCATCAGAGTCACCACCACCGGAAGAGTGGGGAATTTCGAACCATACCTATCGGAAAGGGCACAGAGCAAAATTTGGGTTGCCTTACGCTGGACCGCAAGCGGATCTAATTGAAGCTCCGGCGGGATCCATTGTTCTCTACGATGCTCGAACGTGGCACCGAGCGGGAATGAACTTCACCACGGATCGCAGGGGAGCGATCATCCAAGCCATCGTGCCGAGTTTTATCGTTCCATTCATGGATACCAGCAACACGTACAAAGCGTTTTTGAACAGTGAAACCTGCAAGCAAGTTACGGCTCGAGAGCACAAGGAACTTGACAAACTGATGATGCAGAAGATTGTTGGACCGGCAGGAATGTTTGTATTCTCAATAGACAGCGAACTAACGGAACGAGCTAGGCAACAAAATCGGGAAGCTGCCTCTTCGGTCTACTAGAGACCGAAGATTTGGTTAAATTGAAATGTCAACCTGTGTTGATTGTGGTTGTCCCAGTCGGAATTCCGTAAGCATGCATAACTTGTACGTGCAGAACACTCCTAAGCATTCCACGGATTAACAGTCTTCAATCCGGCCACTTCGAATGGAGACGTATGCCGCGTAGCCACTGTCATTGCATTGGCTATTGCCGTTGCCGCAATGTAACCATCAGTTCTAGAGATCGCTCGACCGGCGAGTCTCACCTTGGCCATTAGTTCAGCATAGACCTCCGAAGTTGAAACATCGAACGCCAAGACTCTTCCCGCGAACATTGGGAGGATTTGAGTCTCGAGAGCTTCACATAAGCGGTCGCGTCGTCGACCTGTTGGTAGAGTCCCAATACCATAACGTAGTTCTGCGACCGTAATGGCCGACAAAAAAAGCGTTTCCAATGCTTGGGAATTGAGCCATTTTGATACCAATGGTTCCGGAGAACTTCGCATCGGTTCGGACACGACACTGGTATCCACCAAGATCATTCAAGTTCGATAGGCTGATTATCAGTTGAGTCTCGTTGAACAAAGACTGCAAACTCTTCGTCCGTTAGCCGAGATTCGCGCCCGACAGCGGTCAATAGCGTTCCAAGTCGGACTCGTCCTTCAGGCATGACCGAGTCCTTCAGAATTGCGCGAACCTCAGCCTCGGTGCTATGGCCTCTTAGAGCGGCTCGAACACGTAGAGCACGATGAACTTCATCAGGCAGGTTTCGTACAGTGATTGTGGCCATCAGCAACTTTGAGTAATGCTTTCGATGCTATCATTGTAAGAGATTGACAGCATAAATTCCAAGTGCAGCGAAGACCGGGGCCCTCTCAAGCAAGTTGATGTAGGAAGAAGCTCAGTTTGCCGAAGAGAGAGGTTGTTAAAGTGTCCGCAAATGTACCTTTCCTAGTGGTACAGCGATACAAGTGCAAATTCCTGATTTTCGGAACCTAACCCAACAATCTATACCATAATGGACAATTGCCAATGAATCAGTCTCATCCTATGTGTCTACCGCTCAGAATTTTGAATGTCGTTGCACCTGTGAGATTTCCAATAGTTCTCGGCACCTTTGCCGTGATTTCTGTCTGTCTCGCATCGTGCGTTCAGGCTACGGCGAATGAGAATATTCGCACCGGTATCACATTCGACGATACCGAATCCTTATTTGTGGCTCAGACCGAGTCAAGACGTGTCAATGACATCAAAAATTCAGAAAGTTCTAGAGCTGACCAGTCGACCATCCGTTCTCTCAAAGATCTCGAAAAATACAAGAGCCCTCTTCGCCGGAATCTTGCTCTTCACGAGCTTGTGTCCACGGCAGAAAGAAAGCAAGTGCTTGAACTACTTGAAGAATCGAACGAAGTCGTCCCGCAGCGGAGACGACAAATTCAGCAGCTGATCTTGCAAAGGTTTGCTCAACTAGATCCAGTAAAGGCGTATGAACAGATTCAGTCGCTGGCTGCTCACGACTCACGTCATCTAATCGACTCAATCTTTAAGGAATGGTCTGCTCACAGTCTCGAGGAAGCGGTCGAGTTCGCTGGCTCACTCGAAGACGAGGAAAAATCTTTTGCTCTATGGGGTATTTTGGCGGAACGGACAGATTTATCGGATGAAAAACGTCGAGAAGTTGCCCAACAGCTTGGGGATGAGAGGTATGCAATTAATTTGATCATGCAAGAGAAGCTGAGTAAACCTGTTGCAAACCCAGAAAAAACTTGGAACGAGCTCACAAGGGAAATTGAAGGAGACCCAGGACAATCTTGGATGCTGGCTACCGTGGCACGAGCATGGGTCGAAAAAAGTGGTTTGCGTGTGCTGGATCGGATTTCTAAGTCAATCTCTAACTCACAGACTAGACAGATGGTACTGAGTTCTGTTCTTCTCAGAGCAGCTGAAATTGATGCCGAAGGTGCGTTTGAGTATGCGTTGAAGTACGACGACCGTCCGGGCAGTTTTAACTCGCTTCTTTCCGTAGTAACGAATGCCTGGGTTAAATCGGACCCTCAATCCGCCATGGACGCAGCATCTCGCATAGAAAAATTCGGTTTGCGCCGAAGAGTAGAGGAATCCGTAGCTAGAGCATGGGCGAATCATAATCCGCGGGATGTACTCTCGATTTTGGATTCCCTACCAGATCATCTTCGCAATACAGCTACCAGTACGGCAATCTCGGCATTGGTGAATGAAGATCCTGTCGAAGCAAGCAAGTTCGTGGCTGGCATGAAGGGTACATTGAGAGCGACTGCTGCGTCGTCCCTCATAACAGTCTGGTCGTCCCGTCACAAGGACTATGAAGGTATGCTTGACTGGGTCCTAAATGCGCCAGGCATTGCGGATCTTAGGACTTTTCTACTCCCAGAGGCCCTCTCCCATGTCTCATATGTAGACCCAAAGCTTGCGATGGATGAAGCGCTCAAACTACCAATGGCACCTGGTCAGCCAGGTTTCGAAGCCTCGATAATCTTCTATCTCACCCACCGCGACATCGACACCGCACGAGAATTTCTTCCTCGAGTTCGAGCGGGAACTACGCAGACAGAAGCATACGGACACGTCGGCAACTATTACCTAAAGAATGGAGAAACCGACGAGGTCTTCAATCTGGCACTTCAGCTTCCTGCTTCGAATCGAGCGGTTTACTTTCAGACACTGTTACACACATGGAGCCAATTCGACCCCAGTGGCTTGCTTGACTCTATCGATAAACTACCCACGCCGGATATCAAGTCCAAGGCGGCGTTAGCACTCTCTGCGTCAAATAAGGGACATAGAAAGCTCACGAAGCAGCAACTTGAAACTGCTAGCAGATATCTTTCGCAAGAAGATGCGGACAGTCTAGAGAATGGCGAATTTCGCTCTAGACTTGGATGGTGAATAACGCATATTGCAAAAGAGATTAGGTACTAGTCTGGACCAATTCAGCAGTAGAGCAACCTACTTTAGAGCTTGAAGCAACTCTTGCAAGGTAGTTAATCTACATCTTCATCGGTGGTGCAGACTGAATTGGGTGGGAGTGGTGTCCACCAATCATGGATAAGCCTTAGGCTGTGTTATCGATTCCCTTGAAGGGCTACTAGAAATCAGAGCTCTTCTCACTTGGGGAAGCCACATTTTTGCGAGATTGGCTTTCTCAATCGCTAAGCCAAACCAGATTCCGGGAAGATCTTCCCCAACTTGTTCAATTACAAACAGTCCACGCTATAGAATGTACGCTCCAAATTACAGCTGAACACACCACTTTCATGAAACAGCTATTTTCCGCGGTGGGCCTTGCACTTCTGGTATTGCTTCTTGCTTCTTGCAGTTCCAGTCCACCTGTCACTTACACAATATCGGGTGATTTCATCGTCGTTGAGAACCCTGAACCCGAAGACTCCGACGCTTCTGACGAGGCTACCAGCGACACATCGCTCGACTCTGAGTCGGAATCGAATGCGCCCTTAGATGCGACTTCTGTAACGATTTCCGTTACTTACGAAACTACGACCAAGGACGGGGAAACTGAAACAGTCGAATTGGCGTCAGGAAGTTTTGTTGACGGCAAAATCTCGTTTACTGGTGAGATCGCTGAGCCCACAACAGTGAAAATCTCTGCCGATGTGAACGAGGAAGACCAATTTACTGTTGAAGCGTTGCTAACAGCTGAACATGAGGTCAAGTTCGCACTCATGGATTTCTGGGGTGAATATCCTTACGATCAGCTCGTTTTGGTTGGAGGTTCACATCTGTCGAAAGATAGCACCAAGAATTTCAGCATCACTGCTGATTTGAGTGCTGTTGACGAGGATTTGTCGAGCGCGATCGTAGATGCATATGGAACGCAATACGACGAAGAAGGAGAACCTCAAATGTTGGAACTCGGCAGAGTATTGCTTGTCGACAAAAAGTTTGTATTTGAGGCCGATATCGACGAACCTGCCATCATCAACGGGTTCGTCTCGACGGGAGGCGACTACCACGGATCATTTAGAGCAGTGGCCGAACCCAATGCCGACATTGCTATATATCCGCATGGGGATGGTTCAGCAAACGAACTCTTGGCAACTTCCGATTCCAGTATTCACAAAAACCTCATTGAAAGTTGGCAGCAGTCTGAAGAGTATTTGTCTACATTGGACAAATATTCCGACGCCTACAAGCAATATATGGCAGATTGGGAAGCCGAACAGGAAGCAGCAGAAAGCGAAGACGACAGTGAGACTGATGCTTCAGGTGGGGAATTGGCTGAAGAGAACGAAGATCAAGTAACTGAAGAGGCCGGGGAAATGCTGGCTTCCGCAGAAACCGAAGAGGACACCTCCACCGAGGCAACGTCAGAAGATTCGTCAGACTCGACAGAAGCAGGTGTACTCCCCGCCGAAGGTTGCGAGCATATTGCTCAAGAAGCTGAACAATCTAGTGGCTTTTCGGCTGCTGGCGACTTTGAGATGCCCGCCTACTACAAATTCTATGAAGAACTTGAAACCATTCGATCTTCAGCATTACAGAAAGTCGCTCAAAATTTTGATAATCCGATGGAGTCGCTGCTGGCCATGGAATTGGGAGCATTTGGCTTTCGTTCAGAAAACCGAAGCGATGCATTTCCAATCTACGACAAACTTGCAGAGTTGCTTGACGATGAGATCGTCGCTAGCCGCGTGACACCTGCCCGAGAGAGACTCGTCTGGTTCTTGGAATCAGAAGAAAATGATTCTAGTTTGAGTCCGGGACAGAAGGCACCCGAGTTTACACTTGCCAACCTTGAAGGCACTGATGTTGCTCTCTACGAGGTGCTCGCCGAGAAAGAAGTCGTGCTCATCGACTTTTGGGCATCTTGGTGTGGTCCGTGCATCGCTGATTTTCCCGAGCTAAAGCGACTCTACGCGGCTTACGACGACCATGGTTTCGAAATCGTCGGTGTGTCTATCGACAGCGCACATGAAGATTGGGAACAAGGATCAATCGACAACGAACTTCCTTGGATTGACCTGGGACAAATGGACGGATGGGAGGGTGCTATTGCGACTACATACGGAGTTCTGGCTATCCCTAAGGGCTATCTGCTTGATAGCAAAGGATGCATCTTGGAGAAGAACATCCGACCAGCCAGACTTGAGGAGGTTCTGGTCGCACGTTACGGTGAGGTGCCCGAATCCAGCGAGTCGGACGTAGAGACTGAATCATTGGATGCTGATTCGGGAACAGACGAAATGGGCGGGTGAGGCTCAACTAATTTCTAGTGAACCGGCGTATCGAAGTCTTCATTTCTCGGTACGCCGGTATCTTTTCCAAATCTGACAAGCCAATAAGGTAGCCTGCGACTGTGCGATTTGAATGATTTCGCCAGGGCACCACGAATTCTCAACGTGATTCGTTCAAACTAATTCTTGAGAAATGAACCCCCTGGTGAGATTCAATTGTGGGAAATTCTCTAGACCGTCTACAGTTGGTATTCATCAGGTGCGCCGTCGGGAGAGCAGGGAGTAACGTCTGTCTCCTCAAAAGGAATGGAACGACCTTCCCATTTCTTTGTACCACTAGCAAGTCGGTTGATAAAACGCTTCTAGCTAATCCAGATCCAACTCGGTGTCAAATTGAGTTGGCGGCGATCAATCGAAAAATGAAATTGGGTTGAGCGAACCCTAGCCCACAAAGTGTTCACTGGCGGTCAGAACTCCCCAGGCAGTGAGAACTGTAGCTTTGCCGGATTAGAAGTTCCTATCTCACACGTATATCCAAATCTTGCAAGTTCTTCTGGACTCGACAGATGGTTCCAGGGGCACGCTATAGAATGTACAGTTCAAATTCAACTCTGCTCACAGCACTTACATGAAAAAGCTACTTTCTTCATTTGGACTTGCACTTCTGGTATTGCTTCTAGCTTCCTGCAGTTCTAGTCCTCCAATTACCTACACAATTTCGGGTGACTTCATTGTCGTAGAAAATCCTGAACCCCAAGAACTCGATGATTCTGACGAGGCAACTACCGAAGCATCGTCCGATTCTGAGGCAGATTCGATTGCCCCTCTAGATGCTGCTTCTGTAACGATATCCGTTACTTACGAAACTACCAATGAGGACGGAGAAACAGAAACAGTCGAATTGGCATCGGGGGGCTTTACCGACGGCAAGATTTCGTTTATCGGAGAAATCAACGAGCCAACGACTATAAAGATTTCAGCAGATGTGAGCGATGAGAACCAGTTCTCAGTCGAGACGTTGCTAACAGCTGAACATGAGGTCAAATTCGCGCTTATGGATTTCTGGGGTGAATTTCCCTATGACCAACTCGTTTTGGTAGAGGGTGCGCACCTATCTAAGGATCTCACCAAGAAATTCACCGTTTCCGCTGACTTAAGTGCTGTGGATTCAGATTTATCCAGCGCGATCGCAACCGCAAGAGGCATGCAGTTCGATGAAGAGGGAGAACTCCAGCGACTAGATCTCGGCAAAATCTTGCTTGTGGATAAGAAGTTTGTAATTGAAGCCGACGTGGACGAACCAACTGTCATTAGTGGATATGTATCGACCGGTGCCGACTACTATGGAATGTTTACTGCGGTGGCTGAGCCCAATGTCCAAATCGAGGTGTTTCCCCTCGGAGATGGTTCTGTGGATGAACTCTTGGTGACTTCCGACACTGGCATGCACAAAAACCTGATAGAGAGTTGGCAACAATCTGATGAATACTTGGCAAAGTTGGTCGAATATGACGAAGCGTTTAAGCAGTACCAAGCGGAATGGGAAGCCAAACAAGAAGCTGCTGAGAGTGAGCAAGAAGGTGACCAAGACATTGGTACCCAGGATTCAGATGAAGCAACGGTCGCTGATGGAACCGAAGAACAAGATTCTGAAGAGTCTTCGAAATCACTTGCATCTGAAGATACAGATGCCGATTCGTTATCTGAGGCGGATGCGGATGAATCTTTGGCATTGGAGGACTCAATCGTACAGCCCGCCGAAGGGTGCGAACATGCTGCACAGGAGTCGGAACAATCCGTAGGTATTGCTGCCGCTAGCGATTATGAATATCCCGAGTATTACCAGATTTACCTACAAAAACAATCAATTCAATCAAACGCACTTCAGAAGATTGCAAAGGAAATGAAGAATCCTTTAGAGTCTCTTCTCGCGATGGAGTTGGGAGCATTTAGTACTCGATCTGAAAACCCCAGCGATGCTTTTCCAGTTTACGACAAGCTCGCACAGTTGCTCGACGAGGATCTAGTCGTACGACGAGTGTCTCCCGCTCGCGATAGATTCGCACGACAGCTAGAGTCTCAGGAAAATGATGCTAGCTTGAGTCCTGGGCAGAAGGCGCCGGAGTTCACACTTGCGAATCACGATGGCACAGAAGTTGCTCTCTACGATGTTATTGCCGAGAAAGAAATGGTGCTCATCGATTTCTGGGCATCATGGTGTGGTCCATGCATCGCAGATTTCCCTGAACTGAAGAGGCTGTATGCGGCATACAACGACCTAGGCTTTGAGATAGTCGGAGTATCCATTGACAGCGCACTTGAAGATTGGGAACAGGGATCTATCGACAATGAACTACCCTGGATCGATCTAGGAGAGATGGACGGATGGGAAGGCGCTACTGCAACAATGTACGGTGTTCTTGCAATTCCAAAGGGCTACTTGCTCGATTCACAGGGTTGCATTCTCGAAAAGAACATCCGTCCTGCCAGACTCGAAGAGGTACTCGTTGCTCAGTATGGTGAGGTGCCGGAATCAAGCGAGTCGGATGCAGAGACCGAATCGGATGAAATTGATTCCGGATCGGACGAAATGGGAGGATAGGGCTTAAAAGAAGCTTAATACGTAAATCAGCGTACCGAAATCTCCTTGTTGAAGCAGTTCTTCATCTTTCGGTACGCCGGATTTCTTTCCAGTTTCGAGCTGTATTGTTCGATTTTGTGAATCGGCAGAATTGAGCTTTAACTAAGCTCAAATGAATGCTGCTACTTCGATGGGGGCGATATTAGTAACCTTCAAATGTGTCTTCAATCTGCATTGAGGTTCCCAACAATTGAATCCCGTTGCACTTCTTGCGATTAGTGTTTTGGAAGCTATACACTAAATGCCGTAGTGCGATGAAGACAAGTCACCTATAGCTTGTAGCTTGGAAGAATTGGAGGCGAAGTGTGGGAACCCGGCGAAACACTATGAAATGTTACGAAACGTTATTCGTTAACCCACTTGGCATTTCGCTTTTCTCGGAACGCCGCCATGCCCTCGGCAGCCTCTTCAGATCGAAACATCCGGCCGCTCCAAACCGATGTCTGTTCAAATCCTTCGGAACGATCCCATCCGGGAACCCGGCGCACCAGCTTTTTGCACTCGGCAACTGCATTCGGGCCGCCCATGTTGATCATATCGATCTCTTCTTGAACAGCGGACTTAAGCTTATCGGCAGGAACTGCTCTGTGCACAAAGCCCATGTCCACTGCTTGAGAGCCCGTGAATCTTTCGCCCGTGAGGAATAGCTTCATTGCATGGTGGGTCCCAAGTTTTGGAATGCAAACAACCGAGATCACTGCAGGGATCACACCGATACGGACTTCGCTAAAACTAAATCTGGCGTCTTCCACTGCAACGACGATGTCGGCTGCTCCCACCAGACCCAATCCACCGGCAAACGCGGCTCCGTTTACTGCCGCAATCACTGGTTTGTCGCTATCCATGATTCGGGTAAGCACATCCGGGTACGGAACAGACCTTCTTCCTTCAATTGAAGCACCCGGAGGGCTCTTAAGGTCTGCACCGGAACAGAAAGCGGGCGGTGCGCCGGTTATCACAATGCACCGAACAGATGGGTCTTGGTTCGCTTCCCCAAGATGGTCGTAAAGTTCGCTAACAAGTACCGACGAGAGTGCGTTTCGGTTATCTGGACGATTGAGCGTTATCCAAGCCGCACCTGTCTCGATCTCATACTTGGTGGCTTCTGTCGTTGCCATTAGTTATCTCCCTCGGGTGTATCCATTTCAACGAGAACGACATCTTTGTCGACCTGGTCGCCGGCTTCAACACGGAGACCGGTGACTACTCCATCCATAGGAGCGGTAATGCGGTGCTCCATTTTCATTGCTTCAAGAATGACGAGAAGCTGTCCCGCTCGAACTCTCTGACCAACACTCACTTCAGTGGTCAGAATCTTTCCTGGCATTGGAGCTGAGAGACCGCCTTCGATATCGTCGGTTCCAGGTAGCACAAATCGAGGAAGTTCTTTGAGAGCAATATCCCCAGCTGGTCCTTGTACGAACCATGTATCCGGATCTCCGGAGATTTCAAACTCCATTCGACGGTCGTTGATCGTGAGTTCAGCTGAACTGGGAGTTACCGAAAGTACCTCTACTTTGTATGCCTTATCGTCCACCGTCATTTCGAATGTGGTTCTCGATTTCGCACGGTACTCAAGCCGCAAATTACTCCCGTCGTGTTCAAATGTGGCTCGCTCAGGAGGCATATGTGAGTTTCGCCATCCGGTTGGTATGTGTGAGAGGACCTTGGCGTCATTGCGACGTGTGCACTGGCTGCAAACAGCAATTGCGATGACGGCATCAGCCAATTCCTGCTGATTGGGGTTATGAACCAAAGTCGGCTGGACGCGATCGATAAAGTCTGTTGTCGTATCGCCTGCGATGAATTCGGGTGTACGCAACGTTGCAACAAGGAAGTCGCGATTGTTTCTGATTCCCTGAATGCTCGTGGTTTCAAGTGCACGAGCGAGTTTGGCAACGGCTTCGCGACGGGTAGCGCCGTGTGTTATGACTTTTGCGATCATCGGATCAAATTCGACGTTTACCTCGCTTCCTTCCGAAACTCCGGAGTCGAATCGCGCCGTGTTGCTCGGTCGCCACACCTTAAGAACACCTGGAGATGGCAAAAAACCTCGAGCCGGATCTTCGGCGTACAGCCGTGCTTCAACCGAGTGTCCGTTGATTGCCAGATCGGTTTGGTCGTAACCTAGTGGTTCTCCTTCGGCAACCCGGATTTGTTCTCGCACGAGATCAAATCCGGTGATCTCTTCAGTGATGGGGTGTTCGACTTGAAGGCGTGTGTTTACCTCGAGAAACCAAAATTCGTCGTTTGATACCAGGAATTCAACCGTTCCAGCTGACGAGTACCCAAGTTTTTTGGCCGCAGAGATTGCCGCCTCTCCCATTCTCGCTCGTAGTTCCTCACTAACAGCAGGCGATGGCGCTTCTTCAATAATCTTCTGATGTCTACGCTGAATGGAACACTCTCTTTCGAAGAAGTAGACGACGTTACCGTGGAGATCACCCATGATTTGGATTTCCACATGTCGTGAAGATGTGACCCATCGTTCAAGAAAAACGGTGTCGTCGCCAAACGAAGCACCTGCTTCGCGCCGAGCACTATCGACCGCATCTGCAAGTTCCTCTTGGCTCGCGACAATTCGCATTCCACGACCACCACCTCCCGCGGATGCTTTGACGAGCACGGGATAGCCCACGTCTTTAGCAGCGGCGTTGATATTGGTGGACTCGTCGATTCGTTGCGCAGTAAGCGTAGGAACAGATGCTTCCGACATCATCGCTTTTGCGGCGAGTTTGTCTCCCATCTGGCCGATAGCTTCTGGGGGAGGACCGATCCATATGATTCCAGCATCTTGAACTGCCTGTGCGAAGTTCGCATTTTCCGAGAGAAAACCATAACCTGGATGGACGGCGTCTGCCCCGGACATTTTGCAGGCATCGATGATCTTATCGGCGTTGAGATATGTCTCGGCAGATGTCTTGCCGTTCAACGCAATCGCAATATCCGCCTCCTTGACAAACGGAAGGTTGATATCTCCGTCTGCATAGACGGCCGCCGTAGCTATTCCCATATCTCTCGCAGTACGAAAGACTCGACTCGCGATCTCGCCGCGATTGGCAACGAGGATTCTGCGGATAGGTTTGATGTCTACATTCTCCACGTGCCGAACTCCTTGGTGCCTTGTACTTCTCCACTGTGACTGGCCGATAACGATATGCCTAGTACATTGCGGGTTTCTCTTGGATCGATCATTGCATCGTCTGTAATTCGAGACGTGGCAAAGAGACCTTTGGAGCGTTCTTCGAGCCAATATTCGGCCCCAGCCACACGTTTGGCATTTGCATCTTCGTCGAAGGGAAGGCCGCGTCGTTGGGCTGCCCGGCGTTGAACTATGGTCATTACGCCAGCTTGTTGCCTTGGTCCCATTACAGCGATTTTTGCTGTTGGCCACGTGTAGGTAAATCGTGTTCCGTACGCACGCCCGCTCATGCCGTAATTCCCTGCGCCGTACGAAGCACCAGCGATTACGCTGAAGTGGGGAACTGTTGAATTCGTGACCGCATTGATCATTTTGGACCCGTTCTTGGTAATGCCACCCTGTTCAAACGAGGCGCCAACAACATACCCAGTGATGTTGTGAAGAAATAGAAGTGATACATCAATTTGATTGCATAACTGTATGAATTGAGAAGCTTTTTCAGCGGACTCCGACATTAGCGGACCGTTGTTGCCAAGAATTCCGACGGGGTATCCGTGAACGGATGCCCAACCAGTTACAAGCGTCTGTCCGTAGCGCGGTTTGAACTCTTCGAATCTCGAACCATCGGTAATTCGTGCGATCACCTCACGTATGTCGAAGGGGATTGTCAAATCCTCTCCAACGATGCCCAAGAGTTCGTCGGGGTCGTAGATGGGTGGATCTGAAGGCATCGACGGCTCGGGTCCTAGTTTCCGCCAATTTAGATGGCGCACAACCTCCCTGCAAAGACGGATACCATCCATCTCGTCTTCGGCGAAGTAATCTCCTAATCCGGAAATGGACGTATGCATGTCCGCACCGCCCAATTCTTCGTTCTCCGCATCTTCGCCCGTAGCCATCTTCACCAACGGAGGGCTCCCAAGCGCAACCATGGCTTGATTTTTCACGAAGATGTTGTAGTCGCTCATTCCAGGCTGATATGCTCCACCCGCCGTAGAAGCTCCAAATGCAATGGATACCGTTGGAATGCGCATCTTGGAAAGTTCAGTGATCTCGTAGAAGAGGCGTCCTGATTCGGCAAAGTGACCTGTTTCACGGCGCAGTCCCTGTTCGGGATCGCTGCTTCCTCCACCTCCACCACCGCCCAAATCAGCTCCCGCGGACTCCACAAACTGAATGTAAGGCATCCGATTTTCACGGGCAATTTCCAAACCGCGCATCAATTTCTTTGAATTAAAGGCATTGAATGCACCGGCTCGTACGGAGGGATCGTGGCCGAGGATTACGCACTCCACTCCCTCGATTACTCCTATCCCCACCACGAATCCAGATCCTACGACGTAGTTCGAACGCCATGCGGCGAGCGGACTAATCTCGAGGAATGGCGAATCTCGGTCTAGAACCCACGCAATTCGTTCGCGAATTACCATTTTTCCTCGAGAAGCAAGACGGTCAACTGATTCCTTTCCTCCACCTTGTGCAGCCTCAGCGTATAGCTCTTCCATTTCGGAAAGTCTATCCAGTGCATGCTGGCGATTCTTCAGATAGGTCTTGGATCGAGTGTCAAGAGATGATGCGATTACGGCCATAGCAAGAATTCCTTACCTGATTTCGACGTAGTTCACGGGTAACAGAGATTACAGCCGACACAAGACAGAAGCCGTAATTGATCAAAGTGCTCTGAGCGGATTCTCAGTTCTAAATTGCGGACTATGCAGCACTAGGTCGCGTAAGCGCGTCTCCATCACGCCATGGTGAGATTTGACCCTCATAGACTGCGGGTCCGTTACGGAAGTGTGCAGCTTCCTGAAGCGACTCCACAAACGGCATGTCAGCGGGATAGACACCTTCGTCGCTCGGAAGCGGACCTGCTTTGGAGACGTGTCCCCATAGTGGATGCCCAACAACTTCCTCTGCGATGCATGCCGCTTCGATGACTTTCTCCAAGTCGTAGCCTGTCTCAATGCCCATTTGATGGCACATGTGAACAAAATCCTCGGTTGGTACATGACCAGCCGCACGCCCATTTCCGCAATATGGGCATCCGCCCATCCCACCCAGAGAAGTGTCGAAGCGTCTTGCCCCCAATATTAGCGCTTCGAAATAGCTCGCGAGTGTAGCTCCACGGGTGTTATGGAGATGCATGTGAAAGTCGGTTATCTCTGGATAGCGATCCTTAATGGCAATGAGGGTTTCTCTGACAGTGTGAGGCATGTTCCAGCCCATTGCATCTAGAAAAGAGAGTTTGCGTACCTCAATTCCTGCTTTATGCCACTTCTCGATCATTAGGGCCAGAAGTTCCATTCGGTCATTTAGCGAGAATGGACCTTCAAAGTTTGATCCGAACGGATTGCCCAACGCTACTGAACCAAATTCTGCATCTGCCTTGACTGCGGCTTGGATGGAGCCGTCCATCGCAGCAATCTGCTCACGTTTGGTTCGGTTGTAGTTGCGTCGCGCGAATGTGTCACAAAGCTCTACGTGGGTTCCAAAGCTTCGCCCCCGAACATCAATTTTGGGATAGTAGACGTCGGCTCGCTCGAATCCACGTCTATTGAATATTGCGGCTGTGTACTTGATTCCCGGTTTGGGAACGAATTGCTCTGCAATTTCATCAATACACGCCATCGATGGCGTCCATTTTGGATGTGCAAAGGACCCGATAGAGATAGTTTTTGCGCCCATTTCGCCAATTGCGTCAAGAAGGCGAAGCTTTTCCGAAACTGGGATGTCCGGGCTCTCGATTTGCAGTCCCTCTCGCATTGTGTCGTCAAAAATCTCGACCGATTTAGGTATAGACTCGGACATACTCCCACTCCCTAACTGTATACAAGAATGGTCGCTTGGACTGAGAAAAAAGGCCTCACGAACTCAGATTCACTCGTAACTCAAAGACTGAACTGGCGTACGATCAAGCGACCTTGGTTCAAAAATTATACGATTGCATCGAGTTGTTAGGTTGTGGGCCAAGTCTTAACTGGGCACGATGGAATTGTGGTGATGAACGATGCTCCAGCGTTCTCCTTCCAACGCCCAGACGAACGAAAAACGTGCACGAATCATGATGCGCTCGTTGTTTTCATCCACTTCAATTGTCATAACTCCAACGAATACAAAGGCTGTTTCAACCAATTCTTGAAGGTCAAAACTGACCACAGTGACATGCGGTTTCAACGACATGAACCCTTTGAAGTATTGGCGCACTGCATTCGTGTCTTGTATGAAGTCCCCTGAGAGAGTAGGGTGGAATGTCGCTCGACTGTCGTAGAGTTCAACGACATCGTTGACAACATTTCTGTTGACATGATCGAACCAGTTTTGGCTTATCTCAAGAAGTTTTTGGTTCATTCTTCAGTTTGATTCAAGGAATCCGTAGCAAACAATCGAGTATTCTCATATTAGTTCCACGAGAGGGTCGTTTCAATGATGATTGTTGAACAGATATGGACGGGCAATGCACTGCGCAACTTCAACTATCTAATCGCATGCGACGAGACAGGTGAGGCGATGGCCGTAGATCCGTTGGATCATCGCAAGTGCTTATCGCGAGCCCGAGAGAGAGGCTGGGAAATTACTCAAGTACTAAATACACACGAACATGGGGACCACACTGGGGGCAACGAACCCGTGATTTCTGCTACGAAAGCCAAACTGTTAGCTCATGCAAACGCGGGAGCTCGAATCAACGGCATTGATATTGGCTTGAGAGCTGGAGATGTTGTAAAGATAGGACGTTCGGTTGAGTTGGAGGCGATGGACACTCCTGGTCACACAATGAGCCACATTTGCCTCAGATCTATTTCGGACGATCCAGCTCTCTTCTCCGGGGACACTTTGTTCAACGCGGGAGCTGGAAACTGTCATGGTGGAGGACATCCGGAAGAGCTGTATCAAACATTTGTCTCACAGCTCGCCAGTCTCACTCCGGAAACCCGAATCTATCCTGGGCACGACTACCTTACGAACAATCTTGAATTCACACTAGATCGCGAACCTGACAACACACGCGCAAGAGAGCTGTTGGGTGAACTTGAGCAGACTCACAACCCAGAAAACCCCCTAGTCACCACGATTGACGTGGAGATGGAAATCAATACTTTCTTTCGGTTACAGAATCCGACTGTCATTCGCCGGCTACAGGAATCGTTTCCTGATTTGGAAGATGAACCATCGCCTAAGACCGTTTTCTTGAAACTACGCGAGTTACGCAATAGTTGGTGAGGAAGAATTCTTGAAACGGATTATTGTTGCCTTATTGGTCATTGGGTCGCTGGCACTAATTGCGGACACACAGAAGATGATCGAAGACATAAATGAACTCGCTCGTCTTACGGAGCGCTACACCAACATCTCTGAGTTCGATAAAGATGTCATGAAGACATTAGAGAAGATTGACCGCTCAAAATTTGTCCCAGACTTCCTGAAGCGCGACGCATTTCGCAACCAACCACTCCCAATCGGACATGGTCAAACAATTTCACAACCGTATATCGTTGCTCTGATGACGCATTTGCTTGATATTCAGACTTCGGACCGAGTGCTCGAGATAGGAACCGGATCGGGCTATCAGGCGGCGGTCCTCGCTGAACTCGCCAAGGATGTCTTCACCATCGAAATAGTTCCCGAATTGGCCAAGACAGCGAAGAAGCGATTGAGCGATCTCAAATACGAGAATGTCGCCGTCAAAGAGGGAGATGGATGGTATGGTTGGCCGGATGCTGCTCCTTTCGACAAGATTATCGTTACGGCCGTTGCGAAGGAAATCCCGCCTGAATTGATTGAACAGTTGAAGGTTGGCGGGCTCATCGTTATGCCCGTTGGCGACTCCGAAGGTAGTCAGGACCTCATGTTGGGTGCCAAACAGAAGGACGGAACTCTAGATTCAGAATCCATTCTGCCCGTTCAATTCGTTCCTTTGACAGGCGAGGGAGTGCTAACTCTTCGTAGCCAGGAGTCCAACGGAAAAGACAAGTGAATTGTTCAGGTGGCGCAGTCTGTTCTTTGTGCGAGAAGACGTTTGTGCGACTGATTCGACTAGGCTAGAGACAAGCTTCCGCCATAAATCTCAAAGTATCAGGGTCGCGGGATCCAACGTTAATGGAAGTAACCGCACTTTCTTCCCAAGCTTGCAGTCGGTCTTTGATCCGATCCTTCGGTCCAACCAGAGACACTTCATCGGCCAATTCGTCCGGCACACTAGCAATCGCCTCGTCTCTTCTTCCGGACATGAAGAGCGCTTGAATGTGGTCCGCTTCACTACCGTATCCCATTCGTGTGACATGATCTTTGTGTACGTTGAAATTCTTCGCGCCCATGCCTCCTACATAGAAACCGATGTTCTGTTTGATTTGCATGAGTGCTCGATCAACGTCTTCATCCACAATGACAGGAACTGACGCAGCTATGTCAAAGTGAGGTGGTCGTGTCTTCAAGGACTCGCCATATAGCTGATCCATCTTGAACGGTGATAGAAACATCGGAATCCATCCGTCGCACAGCTCCGCTCCAAGTGCAACGTTCTTTGGACCTTCCGCCCCGAGATATAGAGGAATTTCCTCTCGAAGAGGATGCAGAATCAGCTTTAAAGGCTTGCCCAAACCCATACCGCCTTCAAGTGGCAATTGATAGTGCTTGCCATTGAATTCCACAGGATTTTTACGTTGTACAACATCGCGAAATATCTGAATCCATTCTCTCGTACGCGCTAGCGGTTTCGGATACGGTTGCCCGTACCATCCTTCGACGACTTGGGGCCCCGACACACCAATTCCCAGACGGAGGCGACCGTTTGAAAGATAGTCGAGTGTCACAGCATGCATGGCGGCACTTGTAGGCGTTCTTGCAGAAATTTGCATGATTGAGGTTCCGAGATTGATTTTCTCGGTCTTTGCTCCAATCCAAGTCAACGGAGTGAAGCAATCCGCACCATAGATTTCTGGACACCAAATCGTGTCGTAACCCAACGACTCGGCTTCCCGTGCTAGTTGCACAATCATTTGACCACCAGGTGGACCCAAGGGACCGATTCCAAGTCCTAATCGCATTGTCTATCTCCGTTAGTTAGTACTCTTTGAAGAGGGTTCGTTTTGCTCACTCGAACTAAGAATAGTCGAACCGCATTAGGCCTTCCTGAGCGCAAGTGGCAACCAATTTCCCAGATTCGGTGAAAATGCGACCTGTGGCGAGTCCACGTCCATCCCCGGTCCACTCGACGGACTGCTCGAATAAGTGCCAAGCAGTCGCATCGCAATCGCAGTGGAACCACATTGCATGATCAAGGCTTGTCCCCTCGAAATCCGAATCCTGCCAACGCTTTCCATGTGGAATCAAAATGTGGTCAATCAGCGTGCTGTCTGACAAGTAGGCAAGTGCGGCATGATGCAATGAAGTTCGATTTCCGACAGGGATACTGACCCGCATCCACATTAGTTGGTCTTCAGTTCTAGATTGTGGAGTTCTATCTTGTGGTGGATTGATGTAGCGGATGTCCATTGGCCGCGACTGAACCGTCGTCTCATATTCCGGATCGGGCATTTGATCCCTACAAAACTGAAGGTACGAGTAATCCGAAGCAGAAGCCGATGGCACTTGTGGCATCGATCGACCCGAGTAGTTGGGGCTGCTCAAGGGAATGGACCATGACGCGAACATCGCAAACATTTCCTTGCCTTCTTGCGATGCCACGACACGCCGATGGCTGAACGACCTTCCATCACGTATCCGTTCCACATCGTAGTCCACATTCAACATGGTGTTACCGGGACGGAGAAAATACCCATGAAGAGAGTGAATCGATCGGCCTGGGCCAACTGTCCTAACACCGGCCTCCATTGCTTGTGCGAGAAACTGTCCTCCGAACATTCTCAGTCCCTTGTCGGGACTAGCGGGTGCAGTGTAGTTGTCGTCGCCGTTTTCTCTCAGGTCGAGTAGAGAGTCGAAAGAACTAAGCGTCATCTGAGCCCCTTCAGATGTCGAAATCGCAGTGGAATTTCACCGCAAGTTTTCGTACAACTAGAATCCGAATTCGCTGGATTCGTTACTCGAGAGTCATTGAAGCGAGTCTGTCGCTCGCTTCCGCAAAATCCTCCATGAAGTTATAGACAACCGATCTCACCGATAGGGCTTCATTCATCAAGCCCACGCCTTGACCCACAAAATAGTTGACAAGCTTCTTGGCACCCTCGTGTTCGCTTTGGGCAAGCTGATTGATTCTTCTAAACGCCGCTTCAGCAACAACCCCTTGCAAGGGCATGGGTAGAGGATCTGGGCTTTCTTCTGCTTGCCACGCATCGGTCCAGGCCGACTTGAGTTGACGTGTGTATTTCCCTGTTCGACTTCTTGAGCGCACTGTCTGTCTTGAATTTGCCGCAAGCATCTTTTCCTTGACAACGGGAAGTGTCTCGGCTTCGGCGGTTGTAAGCCAAACGGAACCGGTCCAAACGCCGTCTGCACCCATAGCCATGCATGCTGCCATTTGCTTACCTGTGACAATTCCGCCTGCCGCCAGCACAACCATGCCGGAGTCCTTTAACTCTTCGAGTACTTCGGGAACGAGTACTAGAGTTGAAACTTCTCCACAGTGGCCGCCAGCTTCAGTGCCTGCAACGATGCAAACATCAACACCGGATTCTCGGTGCTTGATTGCGTGTTCCTTCGCACCAGCTAGCGCACCCACAACAACGTTGTTGGCTCTAGCTCTTTCAACCATGAAATCTGGTGGTGCTCCCAGAGCATTAACAACCATTTTGACAGGATGTGCGAAGGCAGTCTCTAACACCCTGTCCGCTCCGACTTTCCTCATGTTGTCGCCGACTCCACCTCGCATGGTTCCCTTCCAAAGGTCCTTGGTATCGATATCGTGAGTCGCAAGCAGGTGTTCTATATAGCGCTTGTGCTCTTCAGGAATTCGCGACTCCAATTCTTCTCTTGTCAGTGCAGACTCTTTGTTGTCCATGCTCGTCGGTACGAGCAAGTCCACTCCGTAAGGTTTTCCGTCGCAATGTTCGTCAATCCAGCTTAGTTCGATGTCAAGTGATACGGGGGAGTGCCCCACCGCACCTAATACTCCGAATCCTCCAGCGGCACTTACTTCCGCAACCACGTCGCGACAATGGCTGAAGGCAAACAGGGGGAATTCGATTCCAAGCAATTCGCAGGCTTTCGATTTCATAAGTTTTTTTGTACGCACTCACTAGTAGTGTTTCTGATTTTACTGAGTTTCCTAAACCCGGTTGTGGGGTACGACGCGCGTAGAATCGACCGAACCTTCAGTGGCAAATAGAATTTGTAGCGTCAGTTAGGTATATGGATGAGGGATCAAACGTACCTATGAAGGCGAATCTCCTTGGCAGGAAGAAATGGATTGCTTATGCCTTAGTCGCATTTGCTGTCAGCACTACCTGTGAGGGGAAAGTACTACATGATTCAGCCAAATTGACTGAATCGGACTTCCCGCAGACTGAACCGAGCGGTAGTGCCTCTACTCCATCCAGCGGACTACAGATAACTGTAGATGAGAGTTGGCACTTGGACAACTTGGACAATGTGGCAAGTATTCTCAACGAGACCGCGAGTTACATCTACTCACATCTCAGAGACAGTCCAAATTTCCAAGTGGTTGTCGGATACGACCGAGAAATGGGTCCGATTTCTCTCTACCGAAATGGCGATCAGCAATTTGATCGAGTGCTACTCAGCAATACCCCATTGGAGTACCGACCCCAAATCATGTATCAATTCTCGCACGAGTTTTGCCATGTGATTTCGGACTACAACCGCATTAGATCGACCGATTCAAAGAACGAGTGGTTTCACGAAGCACTATGCGAGTTGGCCTCGATTTTCGTGTTGCATTCAACAGAAGAGCCGGCTCTCAAGAAGTATATAGACGACTACCTTGAGGAGTCACGCGACACGCTAGCCGGCATAGAAGACTTCGGAACTTGGATTTCCAGTAAGGAAGAGGGACTGAGAACACGCGCTGCAGGACGTCACGATCGGAAGACCAACGCGGTTGTCGCCTACAGGCTACATCCGCTATTCAAGCAGTATCCAGCACTTTGGAATACACTGTGGCACTTGCCCAAGTCCGACAGCACACTAGCGGTATACATTGAGGAGTGGAAGCAAGCGATTGACGATCAGGACAGTCCGCTGCTGGACAGACTGCAAGAGCTTCTGTTAGGTACGTCGGACAAATTGTGACGGACGCGAAACTAAAAGACGAATGATTGTTCACAGGCTCAATTTCGGGCGTTGCGATATTGGATCCAACCTTTCTTAAGTTTTAGTGATGCTTACCAATCTCCAAATCCAACAGTATCAAGAAGATGGTTTCGTCATTCCCGACTTTCATTTGGATGAGAGCACCATTCAGTCCATTCGAGACGACCACACGCGATTTGTGGAGAAATTTCCGCAGTTCTACGACTACTGTGGTGCATTACTGGTTTATGACTTGGCTTTTTTGAATTACGCCCGAAACGACACCATCCTGAACATGGTTGAGCAAGTTTTGGGATCCAACATCGCGCTATGGAACAGTAGCCTGTTTGCTAAGCCAGCCAAAGTCGGGAGCAAGACTCCTTGGCACCAAGACGGCGAATACTGGCCAATTCGTCCTTTGGCTACTTGTTCCGTCTGGATTGCAGTGGACGACTCCACACGAGCGAATGGATGTCTACGTTTCATTCCCGGTTCGCATCGGTCGCGACGACTTTCGTCGCACCACCAAAATGTCGCGAAAGGACTGTCGCTCCCACTTGAACTTGATGCGGATCAGTTTGACGAAACTGCGTCTGTTGACATCGAACTGGAAGCAGGACAGATTTCCATGCACGATGTCTACTTGATGCACTCCTCCGAGCCCAACCTGTCGAACAAACCCCGCCGCGGTATGACGCTGCGATTCATGCCCACTACCTCCGTATATCGACGCGATTTGAGTTCTGGACCAAGTGCGAGAATTGATCGAGCAAGATCCTTGTTCCTTATGAAGGGAACGGATGTGTCGGGAGAGAACGACTTTCGCTTGCGATTGCCTGGAGACTATTAAAGAGCGGAAGAGAGAGGTTTGAATGGTGTCGTGATGTGCATCGGCATTCACTGCGTGGTTCCCAGTGCTGAGATTGAGTGACCTAAAGTAAAGCGTACTTGCATTAGGATAAGTTCGGATGCGCCATTTAGGCTCGTGTAGTGATCCTTTGTAAGATGTTGGAGGTAAGAGAATCCGAGTCACCCCTCTGGCTCTTAATTGGGTTAGGCAACAACACGAGTAGCTAACTCGCAGGACCGCTTCTAATTGATTCAGGAAACTGAATTAGGTATGCTACTTGTGGCTACTCTTGAATGTAGCGATGTCGCCTCTTGCAGGCGAATACTATTAGTAACGATTGCGTTTTAGTTAGATTTGATAGATGCATAGACACTCTGGTATTCAGCCTAATCCGTTTGCGATTCGTCATTTGGCAAGAAAAGAGGCACCAACACATCTTAGTTCTCTTAATACCGAGGAATAGTGACACCATGCGAACTCAAATAGCAATTTTCGTAGATGCAGGATACCTGTGTGCTTTAGGTTCGATGGCGCTCACAGGAGAAGCAATGCCACGAACTCGTGTCGGTATCAACTCTGAAGTTCTTTCTCAAGAGTTAAAGCAGGTTGTACGTGACCTAGTGGGCGCGCGACCAATTCTTCGAATCTACTGGTACGAAACTGGTTCGCAGAATCGATCAATGTCCAATGAGCAACTGCGGATATGTGAAAGCGACGATTTCAAGCTCCGACTGGTGTCGCTGCACCCCCAAAACGTCCGTACAGGAACAGCCACAGCAATCTCGAGAGACTTAATGGAATTGAGTCGAAAAGGCTCTATCTCAGATGCCCTGATATTGGCTCGCAATGACACCTTGCGTACCGGAATCGAGATTTGTCAATCGTACGGCATTCGTGTACACATGCTTGAAGTATTTGCGAATGAGAATGCGCGGTTCTCATGGCTTCGAGCGGATACAGACACCTCCACAGCGTGGCGAATTGATGTATTAAAGCGGTTCTTGTTCGAGCAGGATGTTGTTCCGGAAGCGCAAAATCAGTTCTACGGTCATGCCCTCAATACGCCTGCAACCCCAACCCCTCCTTTGACTCCTCGGCTGTCCGAAGCAACTATTCCCGATCAAACACGCGAGACGATTCACACAGTTGTAAGAGACTACATCGACGAGCTGTATGACGATGAAATGGAGTCATGCATGGAATACTGGAAGACTGGCAGAGGCGTGCCGAATACCTATGACAAGTCTTTGCTCTTTGAGTGCCGCAATTCGTTGGATCGAAATCTATCGGAAAGTGAACGTCAGGTAATGCGAAATAGTTTTCGAACATTCGTGGAAGAGAGAGTTCAAGAGATGGACGAGACCAAAGAGGAAGAGGACCAGGTAGACGGCGAATACGACCCTATCGACGATTCAAACGAGGATGACTACGACGACGAATTCAGTCGTTGAGAGATAGTTGCGCCTCTGAGACAAAATAATCTTGAACGGTCGTCTTGAGCTAAGACGTCCCGATAGAAAGCAAGTTCTCTACTGGGCGGTAGAGTTCCTCCAAGTACTCGACATCTTCATCGGAGAGATCAATGGCGCTGGCCTCAACCAGTTCCTCTAGTTGTGAAACGCGCGACACACCGACGATAGGTGAAGTGATTTCAGGCTTGCTGAGCAACCATGCTATTGCTATTTGAGCTGGTTTCTTTCCGTACTTCTCGGCTGTTTCTGCAACTCGGTCAGCAATCTTGAAGTCTGCATCACCTCGGTAGAGACTCTCTGTCCTTATCCGGTCCCTACCTGACGATCGGGACGTGGATCCTCCAGAAAATCCGCCGCGATACGATCCAGCAAGAATTCCACGCGCCAATGGCGACCATGGGGTAAGTGCTATGCCCGTCGAGGAACAGTAAGGGTTCATTTCACGTTCCTCTTCTCGGTAGATTAAGTTGTAGTGGTTTTGCATCGATACGAACTCTGTCCATCCATGGGCCCGAGCGGTTAACTGCAACTCTGCAAATTGCCACGCAAACATCGAGGAAGCACCAAGGTACAGGACTTTTCCAGCCTTCACAACATCATGAAGTGCTTCCAATGTTTCTTCAATGGGCACGGACGTTTGGCCACGCACGCCATGGGGGTGGCGGTGTATTACTAAGTGATCGACGTAGTCGTGACCGAGTCTAGACAGACTGGCATCCACTCCTTCGAAAATATGCTTGCGGGAGAGACCTCCCTGATTCGGTCCCGGACCCATGGGGATGGCAACTTTGGTTGCAAGAACGTACTCGTCTCGTTGAAACATTGAACTGAGTATCTTTCCGACAACGCGTTCGCTCGCCCCTAGTCCGTAGACATTCGCACAGTCGAAGAAGTAGAGCCCGTTGTCGAATGCAGTCTTAAAAATTGGACGAGCTTGGTCTTCAGGCAATGTCCAATCGCCTTGGTGACCGCGTCCTGGCTCTCCAAAGTTCATAGTTCCAAGGCAGAGATTGGAGACTCGCATTCCACATTTTTTGCCAAGGGGAACAGATGAGAGCATTTGTCTTATATTCAAACTTCAGGCTCTGCAAATATTAGCCAAAGTACCATTGGCCAAGAGCAACATTGCTCTGCAATCGAATTGTCTATCCTCGAGAGCAAGTGTGTTAGGTGCTGAGTTCTCTTATCGATGTCAGGTAGACATTGTCAGCTCACAGCTTTGAAAGTAGCTTATCTACGATATGTGAAAATATTAGAAGACCTTGCCTTAAGTCCACGTGCTTAGATGCGTTGGACGGCTACGGCGGTCAATTGAGGGAGGTAACGATCTACTTCGTGGCGAGTTCATCTAACACGAAAAGGCAGTGGTCAATTGACTAAAGAGACTCGTGCTCTATCCAAAGTTCGAATCGTCGATCTGACGGATGAAAGGGCAATCTATGGGGTCAAACTCCTGGCTGATCTCGGCGCAGATGCCGTTCGTCCCGTACCGAAAGAAGGGGATCCACTAGAACAACGCGGTCCCTTCGACGGGACTACTGGTAAGTCTCTTTGGTATGCGTTTCATGCCTCAAGCAGAAGACTCTTCCATGTGTCCTGTTCTAAGGAAAGCAATCGTCAGCTCCAACGACTTTGCGAGAATGCGGACGTTGTCGTTGCAAATTCGGGACACCCTTTCGAGGCGTTCTTAGACCTAGATGAAATTCGCAAGAAGAACGAGAAGTGTGTTGTAGTCGATTGCACATCGTTCGGCAGAATGGGGCCGTGGAAGAACTACCTTGCACCGGACTTGGTGGCGGGAGCACTCGGAGGATCGGTTGCCATAACCGGCGACGTGGACACACCACCCTTGAAACCTTTTGGAGACTTGAACTTTACAGTTTCGGGAGCTTACGTCGCAATCGCTGCTTTGGCTGGACTACGACATGCAAGAGAGACTGGAGAAGGGCAGGTCATTCATGTGCCCGTTCATGAGTGCATCGCATCTTGCCTTGAGCACGTGTTCATGTTTTATTTGTTTGGCAATATTTTTCGTAATGCTCGCGGAGGTGTTCTCAACCGCCGTGGAAGCTTGCATTGGACTGATCTGTATGAGGTCATGACCGCAAAGAACGGGCACATCATGGTTACTCCCACACCCAGTCTCGACAATCAGCTTGTCTGGTTAATTGAAGAAGATGCGTTTGATGATCTGTTGGATCCTAAGTACCAAGAACCGGGTGAAAGGGGTCAATGGGCTCGCCGTATGATGGATGTTCTAAGGTCTTGGGTTGCCGAAAAAGATGTTAAATCGTTGTTCTTTGACGCTCAGAAGCACCACGCTCCCTACGGTTGGGTCCAGTCGATACCTCAGGTAGCCGAGAATCCCCAATTGGCAGCGCGCAATTGGTGGTCAACAGCGAAGATCGACGGAGACGACGTCAAGATTTCGGGTGCTCCCTATCAAATGAGTGAATCAAAGACTAGCCCTCGAGACTTACCGAGTGTCTCTGTTTCCGATCAGGACGTACTTGAGGTGTGCGGTTGGAGAAAGTCCAGTTGAGACCTCTGGAAGGAATCAAGATTCTCGACTTCACGCATGTGCTCGCTGGACCGTTTTGCACTCGATTATTGGCGGACATGGGAGCCGACGTAGTCAAGGTGAATTCGGAATCCCGAATGCAAATAAATGCTCCTGCGGGACCGTACTTCACCATGTGGAACCGTAACAAACGCACGATTTCTCTTGACATGAATCACGAACCGGCTCGCAAGGTTGCTGGCCAGCTTGCTCAAATGGCCGATGTTGTTATTGACAATTTCTCAATGGGTGTGTTGGATCGGTGGGGTATCGGGTTCGACGATGTCAGCCAGGTCAATGGCAAGGTTATCTATGTTCAGATGTCGGGTATGGGAAGTGGCGGTCCTTGGTCAAATTTCGTCACATATGCGCCAACAATCCATGCCCTTGCAGGGCTGACCTATACAACCGGTGTATCTGGACGAGAGAACATTGGACTTGGTTTCTCGTACAACGATCATCAGGCTGGTTTGCATGCCGCAGTAGCTGTCCTAAGTGCTGTTGAAGCTCGAAGGCACTCAGGCAAAGGTCAGCGAATCGATATTTCCCAGTTCGAAGTTGCTGTGAACCTGCTTGGCCCAACGTTCATGCATTACTTTCGTAATGATCAACCGACTGAACCAAGTGGAAACGACTTGCAATACGACAGAATCGCTCCCCATGGTTGCTATCGCTGTAAAGACTCGGCTGTAGATGGGGAAGTGAGCGAAAGATGGATTGCGATCGCTTGTCTCGACGATGCACATTGGAATTCGTTGTGCGATGCGATGAATCGTCCCGACTGGACTAAAGACCTTCAACTCGAGACTGCTGAAGGACGCTATGTGCAACGGCGGTATGTCGATGAACAGATAGGAAAGTGGACGAGCGAATTTGATCCATTGATCCTGATGGAAGAGCTTCAGGGTATGGGTGTACCCGCAGGGGTGGTACAGGACGGTCGTGACCTGATGGAAAACGATCCTCAGTTACAGGAGTCAAAGTTCATCCGCACAATTGAGGAACCCCATCCGAGAATGGGAGAGATCTATGCAGACAAACTTCCCATTGAGTTTGAATCCACTTCTTGCGAAATTTACAAGCGTGCCCGTTTACTAGGAGAAGACAACGAGTCGATACTCTCAGATTGGCTCGGCATCGACAAGGAAACTGTGCAGAAGGGAGAAGAGGACGGATATTTCCGTTAGAAGTTATGCGCAATCGTTCATTGCAATTAGGGTTCGGCGGTCTCCTGTGCACAGTATGGTTAACGACCAGCTGTTCCAATCAGACTGAAGATCAATCCGATTTTTCCGCGGAAGAATTTACACGAGAGGCGTTAGTGGTTGATTCCCACATCGATACTCCATATGCAGTGTGGCGAAATAACCGCGATGTCATTCTTGGCAACTCGACGCTTGAATTCGACTATCCGAGAGCCGTTGAAGGCGGTTTGGATGTTGCATTCATGGTGGCTTTCGTTCCCCCTTCAATGGAGGAAGATGGAACTGCAACAGAATTCGCTGACAAAATGTTTGACTACATTGAAAGCCTCGAAACACATGCGCCAAGCAAAGTCGCTATAGCGACGTGTACTAACGACGTAAGAACAATAAAGAAACAGGGAAGGGTTGCTTTGCCCATTGGGATCGAGAATGGTGCACCACTTGACGGCGATCTGGAGAATCTTCGGTACTTTCGCGATAGAGGTGCTTCCTACATCACCATAGTTCATGGCAAGAACAATCACCTCTCCGACTCGTCTTACGATGACACCGAAAGATGGGGAGGACTATCGCCCTTCGGGCGTGTCGTTATTGAAGCGATGAATGAAGTGGGCATAGTGATAGACATGTCTCACCTTAGCGATAAGGCTGCATGGGAAGTTCTGGAAATCACTAAGGTTCCTGTTGCTGCCACTCATTCATCACTGCGACACTTTGTGCCTGGATTCCATAGAAATATCCCGGACGAAATGGTAATGGCTGTTGCGGAAACTGGAGGCGTCGTCATGATTAACTTTGGCAGTGGATTTGTTAGTGCGCCTGCAAGGAAGTGGTCTGACACGCGCAAAGAGTTGATCAATGAGTTGCGTGGTAAGTACCCCGAGGATGAAGCGATGGTGACCAGTATGGTTCGAGCCTACGAGGACGAGAATCCATATCCCTATGCTTCAGTGGAGATCGTAGTCGATCACATTGATAGGGTGGTTCAGCTAACAAGCATTGACCATGTGGGCTTGGGATCTGACTATGAAGGAGTGGGACCTACGATGCCGCCCGACTTAAAGGATGTATCGAAGTATCCAATTGTCGTTCAGGAACTCTGGGATCGAGGGTATTCCCGCGAGGATATTCTGAAAGTCTTGGGTGAAAACTATATGCGTGTGTGGGCTGAGAACGAGCGATATGCGCAATCGCGTGGAAATCCCGTAAGTTGCCGACTAGACTAGATTTACGACTAGCTGAACAGTCGCATTTCCGACACTTTGGCGGCGAATCTCTCTCCAATCCGAATGTATCCTGCTGGATTTGGGTGTAGGTCGTCGGGTAGGTCATCCGAGTCTGCTGACCCAAACAGTTCAAGTCCATTGACGTAATGGAGATTGGAGTCTCCTTTCTTTATTCGGGCCGCGACGATTTCCTCCATGAGTGTTCGAATTCTCTGCAGGGTGAGACAACCTTGTCGCAAAGCTTCAAACCCTTCAATGGTTTCGAACCTACCCTGGCTGTTTGGAATAGTGGGTCCAGGCTTTGTTTCTGCACTGGGACAGTAGATTGGTGAACAAAGAATCAATGGCGTCGTTTGGTGGACTTCTCGGATCGTGTCCAGAAATCCATGGAACATGGGTGAGAACACGCGTTCTCGGAGCGAGTCCATGTTTACGATGTTGATACCGACTTTCAAGCTGATGATCTGTGCATTCAAGTCTCGGATCGTTCTCGCGACGAAAGGATCAAGATGGCATTGACCCCCAAATCCCAAATTGATAAGAGAGTATTGCAATCGTCGGGAGGCAACAGCTGGCCATGTCTCAGCGGGCATCTGTGCTTCCATGCAGTGGCTAATAGAGCTGCCGTAATGCACCCAACATGGGCGAGAATCGGCGAAACAGGTCACAGAGCAGTCATCGTCGATATGTAGGTTTCGCATTTCGACATAAGCATTGTGGGGCAGCCACAATTGCAAGTTTTTCATTCCTGGAAGCAATCCTCGAAACCATGCAATCTGGCTAGAACCACGCTCAACTTTGTACCCGGCAGGCTCCGACGCATCTAGTACGATGCGGTTGCCACTTGTGACTTGCGCCTCGTGTAGCTCTCCTTCGTGTTCAAGGTTCACTGATACCTTCGATTGGCCAAGCATTCGCGTGACCAACAGTTCGAGCCCTACATTTTTAGAGGCGGTTTGGAATTGCAGACGAACGCCAGATGGAATTCTGGCCATCACACTAAGACCATCCGGAACCTGGGGGTGGGTCCAATGAGGAAGACGGTTTGGTCGCAAACCAGTAGAGCTACTTTCGAGGTGCTGTGCCCCAATGCACTCGACTGAATCTGGAATTAACGAGCGTAGGGGAAGTGCGGACAATTCAGTTCGTACGCCGCAATCTAATCGACCGTGTTGAGTGGCTCTACGTGGCTCTCAAATAACTAGAACACTATTGGCAAAGTTCGATTCTTGCGTGCCACGCGAATCATATGTATTTCTTCTAGTTCCTTAACTACGCTGTGAAATTGTTCAAGCGACACGATTCGAGCACGACCGACGTGAGTGATGACATCGTTCTTGCGCAATCCGTTTACAAATGCGCTACTGGTAGTTTCGACTTCTTTTACTACCACCCCCTTTTCTTGGGTGAACTTGTAACTCTCGTGAGAAGGCTTGAGCTCCCCTAACACGACGCCTTTAAATTGTGGAATGACATCGGTACCCAATATATCGGATACTTCAGTTAGCTCTGCTTGTATGCTTCGGGTTGATCCATTCCTGACAAATTCCACTTTGACAACTTCTCCGACACGTTTCAGTCCCAATTGAGCTATCAGGGAGTTGTGATCCAATACTTCTTCATCATCGATGGCCACAATTACATCGTTGATCTTCAAGCCGGCACGATCAGCGGAAGACCCTTCTATCACATCGTCTACAAGCGCGCCTTTCAGGGACTCTAGGTTGTTGATATCCGCAATTATCTGAGTTACCTCTTCGACACCGATTCCCAGCACGCCACGACTCACCTGTCCGTGCTCTATCAGCTGCGACAAGATGGATGTAACCATATTCGACGGAATTGCGAATCCAATTCCAATGCTACCTGTGGTTCCGATGATTGCTGTATTAATACCAATAACATTTCCTTCAAGATCTACAAGTGGACCACCGGAATTACCTGGATTGATGGATGCATCGGTTTGGATGAAGTCTTCATACCTCTCGATGCCGAGACCAGTCCGGCCTAAAGCACTGACGATTCCTGACGTTACAGTTTGTCCGAACCCGAAAGGATTTCCTATGGCGACGACAAAGTCACCCACTCGTAACTCATCCGAGTCGCCAAATTCAAGCTCTTGAAGGTCCGTTGCGTCAATCTTGAGAACTGCCACATCCGTATGACGGTCGCTGCCAATGACAGTGGCCTCGAATTCGCGACGATCTAGCAGCGTTACTACGATTTTCTCGGCCTCATCGACCACGTGGTGGTTCGTAACGACATAACCAGCTTCTGCATCCACAATCAGCCCCGATCCAGCACTAGTGCCACGTCGAGTTTCACGTTGCGGGAATGGCCCCCAATACCCGCGTATCGTTGTGACCTGCTTGAGTTTTGTCACCTTGATGTTCACAACTGCCGGAGTTACGTCTTCCAACATAGGTGCAAGTGATGTCCTGCCATCTAGAGGCAAACCATGAACATAGCCTGCGACGCAAAAAACACCGAGCAACAAAATTGCCATTACACGTGACGAATTGCCTAGCATTCAGACCTCCACATTTGTTCTTTATGTAGCTTGGAAATCAACATCTACAAGAACAGCCGTCAAACTGACAAAGATGTTTCCAGCGAAACACCTAGCCTTGTTACGAAGCGTTCTTTGTACTCAAAGTACATAGATATGTGCGAGAGAGAAAAGTTCAAGCACTAGCTGTCTATACGAGACGCCTCCGAAGCATATATGTTACGCACAATTTCACCAGTCGCCCACTTTGCACTCACGTCCCGTAGCCAAGAAAACGGTGCGGGTAGGTGATAGACATGACCCATCCGCACTGAACGTCTCTGAATTGAGTTTGTTCGGGCAAGCCGCATCTTTTCGTAGTCTCTTAATGCACTCGAAACGTCTGTTGGGTACTCGTCCAAGCAGTTTGATAGAGTGAACGCGTCTTCAATTGCTAAAGCCGCTCCCTGTGCCAAGAAAGGAAGAACGCAATGACAAGCGTCCCCGATTAGTGTACAGCGTCCTCTAGTCCATCCGCCTGTTAGTTTGTCGTGACGAAATAGTCCCCATCTGAAGAGCTTTGGTTGGTCAACTCGGTCTAACAATTCGAAGACGTCCTTGTGCCAACCCACGAAACACGATTGTAGGTCGGCTAGAGAGCCGCGTTCGCTCCATGTTTCATCCAGATGGTTGCTTGACCGAGTAATGAATACACAATTGATTTGACCGTGTTCATCAACCGGGTAGGTCACTACGTGACTTCGCGGGCCACACCAAACAGTAGTTCGTTTCGAGACCAAGTCGGTGGATTCCGATCGAATGGTCGTTCGCCATGCATGCCACTTAGAAAATGGAGGATCGGAGATTTGCCCGATTAATCCTCGGATTGTTGAACGTGCTCCATCTGCTCCCACAACTAGGCATCCTTTTGACTCCGCTCCGTTGCTGCTAACCGATGCACCGGTTTCCCATTGATCAAGAGAATCGACGTTTTCGTTCTCCCGAAGCTCAACGTGTCGGTCATCACGAACGTAGTTCACTAGTACGTCTACCAATTCAGATCTCAGGATTTGCAGGTAGGGAGTAGCGCAGTGTTTCTCAACTATGGAGCCTAGTGGGATACGTGACGTGACACGACCAGTTCGCCAGTGGCGTGTGACAATTTCGGTTGAGACGCGCGCTCTTGCCAACAGAAGTCTCTTGAGTCCAGCCTCAAATAGCAGCGCAGTTGCATTGGGCGACAACTGAATTCCGGTTCCCGTTGTGTCTTCGAATTTGTTTCGTTCAAAGACTACGCTTGGTAAGCCCTTCTTGCTCAGTGCAAGCGCTAAACAGAGACCCGCAATTCCTCCCCCGACAACTAGTACACGGGACCCCATTTCAATTGGGCTTGTCCAGAATAGATCGAGGATCTCCCGCATCGATGTGGCCAACACCGGCAAGACTCGCACGCAATCCAATGATGCGTTGAAGCTCGTCGGGAAACGTACGTAGCTTGGTTCGGGAGTGCGCCAACATTAGATTTTCTTGCTGACGTTGCGAACCGGCACAATAGTTGATAGTGAGTGCCCATCGCCGTTCATTCGATTGGTTGGCTCCGCCTCCGTGATAGCAAGTTCCCACGACAAAACAGATGCTTCCCTTTGGCATTTCCGCGGCAATAGTAGAAAGCGGTTTGGCGTCTTCTGTGGATGTGTCTCGAGAATATTGAGGGTAGTGGTCAAACTTGTGACTACCTCTGACCAGGCGCGTCGCACCATTCGACTCCGTAAAGTCTGAGAGTGCCCACATCGTGTTGCAGACAAGATTCTTGTGTGGACGACGCATTCCATAGAGTTGGTCATCACAATGAATCGCCTGAGCTGTCTCGCCTGGATCGATGACCGCGGTACCCATGGTGGATAGCAACATGTCGTCTCCCAGAACACCACGAACTACTTCAAGCACCAAGGGGTGTATGGCGACACGCTCCCAGACTTCAGCCTTGTTTAACAGGTCGAAATACCGAAGAGTCCTATAGCCGGTGAACTCACTTTGCTGGAGAGAAGGTGGTCCCATTTTCTCGAGACGAGAAATCTCATTTCGAATCTCGTCGCAAAAGTTCAAGTCAATTGCATCTTGTGCGATGCTGTAACCGTGATCTTCAATGTTCTGAATATGTTGCGCTGAATTCATGAGTCTTGGTCCTAGCCTCTTAATACTCGATGGTGACGCTCTTGATTAGTGCAAAGACCTGGCTACCTACATTCAACCCCAAATCGAAAACCGATGCCCGAGTGACCAATGCACGAATGACTTCATCTCCGCAACTTACCTGCACTTCGCAGTGTGGAGCCTCCGCACGATCTTCGATATGGAGCACTTTGCCTTTCAAGATGTTGCGAATACTAATTTCTTCGGGTCTAGTGGTTGCTAGTGAGACGTCTCTCGCCCGGACGCGAAATCGTACATCTTCTCCAGCATCGATCAAGTCTTGCGTCGGAACGACAAGTTCCTGTTCGCATGAACTGAGATAGGTCAGATGAAAGACAGGATCGTGCCTCAGGATTTTGCCATGCAAGATAGTGCCAGCTTCGAATTCATCAAGGACATCTTCAGTCCCCTTCAGGTTCTGTAGGACTGCAGTTGTCTCGCCTTCCTTGTGAACTCTCCCATTTCGCAACACAACTGTTCGTTCGCACAAAGCGGCTACCTCACTCAGGCTATGGGTAACGAACAGCATTGGCACTTGGTGTTCACCTAAGACGGACTTGAGATAGGGAACGAATTCTGCCTTGCGATCTACGTCCACGGATGCTAGCGGTTCGTCGAGCATCAAGAGTTTTGGTTTGCACATCAGAGCTTGTGCCAGCGCGATGCGACTAACCTCACCTCCCGAAAGCGCATGAGGTCTACGATCTAGTAAGTCTCTTACGTTTAGCGAATCTATGATGACGTCAACTGGAATTCCATCACTTCGAGCATCTTTGCGTCTTGCGAGGAAATCAGCGAATCGAAGATTGTCCCTAACACTCAAATGGGGGAGCAATACGGGTGACTGAGACATATAGCCAACCGGTCGCTTATGAACTGGTATGCAAGTTCCAGAAGCCGTGTCGAGCCAAACTGAATCGTCAATCGAAATTCTTCCATCGACGGGAGTCAATCCCACTACACCTCTTAAAAGTGTCGTCTTGCCACTTCCGTTCGGACCGATGATTGCAGTTGCACAGTTCAATGGAATGTTTGTTGAGACATCCAAAGTAAAGTCTGGATATTGGGCGTTCAAACTAACCTGCAACATGCTAGGAGACCCTCAACGGATCTTTTCGATTGAGCGTGTAGACGCCGACTAGTACCAGAAAACTGAACACGAGCAGACCCAGAGACAGTTGGTGAGCCTCGGAGTTTGAAATGGTTTCGACAACCATTTCATAGATCGCAATTGAGAGTACCTTCGTTTCTCCAGGAATACTGCCCCCAATCATTAGTACGACGCCAAACTCTCCGACTGTATGTGCGAAAGTCAGTACGGCAGCGGTAATAAACCCTCTGTAGGAAATCGGTACAACGACCAGGAAGAATCTTGTCCAGCTGTTCGCGCCTAGTACTCGCGTGGCGTCCAAGAGATTGCTGTCTATGTCCTCGAATGCCACACGGAGTGGTTGCACCATGAAGGGCAGAGAATAGATCAGTGATGCTGCTACTAAACCTTGGAAGGAAAAGACAAGCGTTTCGCCCGTAATCCAGACAAAAAAGGATCCAAGCGGCGCGTTGGGATTGAACGCATACAACAGGTAGAAGCCCAATACCGTTGGAGGGAGAACTAGGGGTAGAGCTGTGATCGCTTCGACGATCGGCTTGAATCGACTTCTGCTTCGAGCGATCCACCAAGCGACAGGAGTTCCTATCACAAGCAGCAAGACCGTGGTGATGCTTGCTAGTTGAACCGTGAGCCAAACCGGACTCAGAATTGAACCATTCAATCGACGTTGTAGCCGTGACTGCGAATGACGGCTTTTCCTTCTTCACTGGAAACGTAATCTAGGAATCGCTTGGCTGCAGAATTGCTCTTTCCTTTGGTAAGTAGCACTGCGTCTTGCTGGATTGGCTCATGCAAGTCGGACGGAATGAGATAGTAGTCCTTCTTTGGGACCGATCGAAGAAGGATCGTTGACAGTGCGACTATCCCTGCGTCCGCATTTCCAGAAGAAACCATCGCAAAAGCTTGGCCAACATTCTGAGCCGTTGCAATACTGCCTTTTCGGCCTTCTTTCTCCCAGCCGACGCTCTCGAGCGCTTCGATCGCGGCTGCGCCATACGGTGCGATTCGGGGATTTGCTATTGCTATTCTCTCTATTGACAAGTCGTCAAATCTCTTCTTTGGTTTATCTTCACTCGTCCGCTTAGGTGCAAGAAAGAAGCAAATCTTTCCTATGGCATAGGTAAATTGTGACTCGTCAATAGCCAGCTCTCTCTCGACGAGCTCATTCACTCGAAGTTGATCGGCTGAAAGAAACGCGTGATAGGGAGCACCCTGATTGATTTGAGCGAAGATCTGTCCGGTAGAACCAGAAGCCAGCACTACTTTTCCGTCACTGGTATCGAATTGCTCCACTAGTTTCTTCGCAGTCTCGAGGAAATTCGTGGATACCGCGACTATTGCATCTTCGGCCTTGCATCCAGAAGCCAGTGAAACCAAAAACACAGAGAAGAAAATCCAGTTTCTTGTCAGTAGCCTTTTCATAACAGAGCGAGTAGCGAACTCTGAATAGTCGCCTAACGGTACGCTTCCGCCTCATCCTCCGGTACGAATCCCACCGTTTGCTCGGCGTGAGCAAGATCTCTATAACCCCACTTGTTGCGGGAAGTGACGAAATAGGTTGCGAAGGATTGGCTGGTGTGTGCCTCAATGCTCTTGACCAGCGCAGAAACGATGTCTCTCTTGCTACACCAGATTGCGTAATCTCGAGGCCGCCCGGGGCGATCGTCGCGGTTCACATATCCAATTCGAACGCAAAAGACGTTCATATCTGTAGTGTCCGCTATATGCCTACACAGAGCTTCTCCCCAGACCTTTGTTGTTCCATAAAAGCCAGTTGGTCTTGTAGCCCACGTGTGGTCGATGAGAGCCCAGTTTGTGGGAGCTTTGTTGTACTCCCCACTCGTGAGCGTCTTGTACGGTTCCACTTGTTCATATCCAGATACCGTCGCACCGCTACTTGCGAACACTACGCGGCTACAACCGGCATCGACAGCCGCTCGTAGGACATTGAAAGTGCCTTGGATATTTGTAGATTGAAGGTCGTCCCACGGGAATCGTTCACCAGCTCTTGCGGCAAGGTGTACAACTACGTCGACGTCGTCGAATGCGGGACGAATCCGTTCGTAGTCGAGAATGCTTGCTTGAATGGAGTCAACGCCTTGAACTTTGGTGCGATTCAGTCCACGAACTGAGTTGTATGTGCCTAGTGCGGGTTGAAGAGCTTGTCCAATCAAGCCACTTAGGCCTGTTACGAGAATACGATTGACCATGACACTAACGAGAATTTCTCCGCAATTTGAATGTAGGAGGTGAACTGTTGATTGTTAGCTAATTCCAATCAACGTATTATTCGACAGCACGGATTTTACGACTACGATCACAGCCAATCATAGTCTTTACCCCCTTTCAATGCCCTTCAATCCAGCACACTGTTCGACCGACGAGGGCGCTCCACTGACATGTCCTTGAAGGGATTGGAGCATAATATGGCACGTCAAACTTAGTTTGTCGCTGTCCTGTTAGAAGCTTGAACATGTGGTGAGCCGTTTTCATCAATTCAACGGTCGCACCTTTCCCCACAAGCCATGGGAATTAGTGAAGATTAAGAAGTAGGACAATCGAAGCGAGATCGCTAAATTCAGTCTTACAAAGTAGAAGTCTTGAGGAAATAGATGAAAAAGTACCAATGCATGACCTGTGGGTTCATTTATGACGAAGCCGAGGGACTGCCAGACGAGGGAATTGCAGCCGGTACGCGATGGGCAGACATCCCCGAAGATTGGGTGTGCCCAGAGTGTGCGACTCCCAAGAGCGACTTTGAGATGATTGAAGTCTAAATCGGTTCAGGCGCGGTAGCGGTCTGAAATCTAGCTACCTGTGCCTTCTGCTAACAGCTTCAGAATCGCTGTATTTCCGCGCCTCTCTGCCCACGCTTGAGGCGCAGCCCAATCAGGTTGGTGTATGGGTGTCATAGAGGCTAGACCAGGATTATGATTGAGCAAGAACTCCACAAATCTCTTTTGACCTGTCCGTGCGGCCCATCCCAGGGGCGTTGAGCGATACTCTTCGTCAATTAGCGTTGGATCAGCCCCATACTTCAGAAACAGCTCGGCCGCCTCGACGTTTCCTTTAGCTGCCATGTGATGCAGTGGAGTCATGAGCTGCCAATTTGGCAAGTTTGGATCCATGTCGTGCTGCAATAACAATTCGCTCAGTCGAAGAGACTGCCAAAGATAGGTTTGACAACCTGTGACGTGAGAAGGGATTCTCTTTCCGCGTGACAACAGCAATCGAACGAGATCTTCATCGTCGTTGCTAACCCCCATCGTGAATCCCTCAACGGTTTCGGGTTCAGAGATCTTCTCTGGGCACCGATCCAATAGTGCGGCTACAACGTCGATGTTCTTTTGGTGGAAGTGGGCTGCCATACCGACGGTTCCACCGTAGCGATAGAGCAAATTTCGCATGGAAGCGTCTTTGGCTGATTCTGTGGGCGAACCAGAAGATTCCACGGGTGCATTGGGATCTGCACCGTTTTCAAGAAGCATTTCAGCGACCTCCCGGTATCCAAAACGAGCTGCGCTCCACAGCGCATATCCTCGAGGACAGTTCGGTCCTTCTGGGAGGTTTGGATCGGCTCCGCGTGCCAATAGCAACTTTACGATGTCGTAGCGATTTCTCTCAGCAGCTGCCGATATTGCTCTCTTGCCACCTGATTCCTCTTCATTAGGATCTGCATCTTTAACCGAGAGCAGTTGCTTCACACGGTCCATATCCCCAAGAGCAGCGGCAATCGTGAGCGAATAGGAAGCTCCGCTGTCAATCAGAAACTTGGCAATTTCGTAGTTGTCGCGTTTACGCCAATAGGGGTGGTACCAAAGTGCAAGCGTTACGGGCCGAAAGCCGTGCCCACCCAATCGGTCATCGCTGCTGAATCCGTGGGCATCAATTTCTGCTCCGTGTTCTACGAGTAAACGAACCAGTTCCATTTCTTCCGTCTCAACCGCATAGTGCAGGGGAGTGCGTCCAAGTGCTCCCGGAGCATTTGCTGCACTGCGAGCGGATTGCAATAACTCTTGAGTCCAACCGAGGTCCTTCAGTTTGACTGCCTGATGAATGGGCTGATCTTGGGAGAACATCCGTGGATTCACGTTATTGAGATATTCAACAACTCGAGAGTGCCCACGGTCGGTTGCGAAGTCCATGAGAGTTTCGCGATCGTCGAGGGATCGATGCGAAGTGTCCGCCCCCGCTTCGACTAGAGCTTTGACTACATCAATGTGACCTTCGCGAACAGCGAACTGAATTGGAGGCGTGTACCAATAGTCTGCGTCAGCAAGAGTAGAGTCCTTTGATAGAAGTTCGCTAACCCTTTGCACATTGCCAGAACGCGACGCAATCAGGATGTCCCAAATGTCGTCGGTAGTCCAGTGTCCCCGCCAATCTGTTTGGCCGGGTCGCATTTCATAAGGTCGTACTAGGTCAGGTGCGGTTTGTTCGGCCACTGATCTCTCTTTGCAAGCTCTCTTTGCTTTGTCTGGAACTGAAGTTAGCGCTTCTTGTACGTATCCGTGTCTCTGTAGGGTCCATCTCTCCATTCGAGGGCAGCCTTGAAGCCATTCTGAGCCATTTGGTCTCGCCATCCGTAGGCATAGCCTGTGAATTGGGCCATAGCATCGTGCTCCGTGCTACTTCGAACCGATGAGTAGATGCCCATGTTCTCGTAGAAGCGGTTCATGTTCAGTTTCAAAATCGCTAAGTGGTCTGCGGTCATGTTTGCAAGTCTGTCCGCAAACGCTATGGTTCGGTCCTCGAGTTCTTCTTTGGGCCACGCGTAATTGATCATTCCGATTTGTTCGGCTTCAGTCGCGAAAATATTCTCTCCCGTGTACGAGAGCTCCTTTGCCTTGCGCATTCCTATAACAAGAGGCCATATCACTCCGTTTCTTGCTACACCTAGCCCTCGGTGACCGGGGTGCCCAATTTGAGTGTCTTCCGCGGCTACGACCAGGTCGGCCATCATTGCCAACTCGCAACCTCCCGCAACCGCATAGCCGTGTAATGAGGCGACTGTGACCTTTGCCATATTCCAAAAATACATCTGAATGTCAGTGACCTGTTGCATGCTCGTCCGTATTCCCATGATTAGCGTTCTTCGCTTATCGTCCACCGATTTATAGCGACGTTTGGGTCCGGGAGCACCGGGATTCGGCGTCAAGTCGTAGCCGGCGCAGAATGCTCTTCCAGCCCCCCTTAATATCAAGACGCGAACACTGTCGTCGGCTTCCATGTCATGCAGTGCTTCGTTGAGTTCAAAAATCAATTCGCTGGACAGTGCATTGAGCTTTTCAGGTCGATTGAGAGTAATTCGGCCGACGCGCCCGTCGGTTCCCACACGGTCGATCAAAAGGGTTGAGAATTCCGTCATTTGTTGCTTCATAGAGAAAGGTATTTTGATTGTAAGCGACCCTTTCCTAGTGAGCCGATGTCCCGTGGACAATCATGAGCCTTCGAACATAGATAATAGGCAGCGAAGTTCAAACACAACGTCTATTTGCAAAAGTTTAGAAACGAGTTCTCGCGTAGTATGTTTTGTCAATTGCGCACCCACTTGGCTTTGCCCGTACTCGTCTTTGGTCTTGTGGCGCTTATAACGGGTTGCACCATATCGTCGCGAGTGCCTCTGGTACTTCCTTCAGAATTGGAGGAAGAAGCAAAATCTCAACTTGATCTGGCTGAGCAAACGCTGCGCAACAACACGCAACTAATTGCAGATCTTGCTTGGCCCATCGTTGCAAATAACACTCCGTACTGTCGTAATCTGGTCGAGTATCGGAATGGAATTTGGATTGCACACGAGGAACGTGTTCCAAATTCTCTTATGGGTATGCGAAGCGGCTCTACGGCTATAGTTGGTAAACAATCAGAAATCTGGGGTATAGCAAAAGATTCACCAGCTGGAGACTCTCCACTCCAACTTGGAGACCGAATAGTGGGAATTGGCGACCAAGCGGTTACTAATAGCAAGCAAGCCCGAAAGCTAATGCGTAAGACGCTTGCTCAGTCAGACGGCAAACCCATCAAGATAGTGGTTGCCCGCGGCTCGGAGAGCATCGAATTAGAGCTTGAGTCGGTCTTGACCTGTCGTTCCAACATCCGCGTTACTAGCAATAGCTCGATCAATGCGACTGCGAATGGAAGATCAATCACAATTAACAATGGACTGATTGTCTTTGCAGAAAGTCCTGAGGAGATTCAGTTCGTAATAGGCCATGAGCTCGCACACAACATTGCTAGCCACGTACCCAAAGCTCGAGCGGGAGCTGGAATTGGATTGATTTTCGACATTGCTCTTGCGGGATATGGTCGTGTTTGGGCAGGTGGAGTTTTCTCTTACTTTGGTGTGCGGGCCATGTCCAAGAGATATGAACGTGAAGCGGACTATTTGGCCATGTACTACTTGGCAAATGCCGATGTGGATTTGGACGACATTGAGAGTTTTTGGCGCAGAATGGCATCAATGGACATGCGAAGGACAGGATTTACACTGACTCATCCAGCGACTCCAGAGCGCTTCATCATGATGAAAAAGACTCGAGAAGAGATAGAGGCTAAGCGTGCCAAAGGACAAGCTCTCGTGCCTGAGACGAAACGTCAGAAAGGGGATAGTCGGGTAGAAGCGAGTGCTCAGTGAAAGTTCTTAGGGAAAACCGGGAGGTCGGAAAATGAAAGCCATCATGGTCATGTATGACTCACTCAATAGGCACATGCTGCCAAACTACGGATGTGACTGGACTCTCGCTCCCAACTTCGTTCGCCTGGGAGAGCGGTGCGTTGTATTCGACAACCACTACATAGGAAGCATGCCCTGCATTCCAGCACGCAGAGAACTCCACACGGGACGCCACAACTTTCTTCACCGATCCTGGGGTCCATTCGAACCCTTTGACGACTCGACATTCACCCTAATGCGCCAAAACGGAATCTACTCTCACTTGGTTTCGGATCACTACCACTATTGGGAAGATGGGGGTGCGACCTACCACCATCGATACTCAAGTTGGGTCAATGTTCGTGGTCAGGAAGGAGATGCGTGGAGGGGTGAGGTCGCAGACCCACCTTACATAGATCATCTAGGTCGAGTGGCAAGACAGGATCAAGTAAACCGCAAGTACATGCAAGAAGAGACGTTAACTCCACAGGCTAGAACCTTCGCCGAAGGAAAGCTGTTCTTGGACAACAACTGGTCAGAGGACAATTGGTTCCTGCAAATCGAGACTTTCGATCCTCACGAACCATTCTTCACTCTGAAGCAATGGAAGGACAAGTACAACTACGACTGGGACGGTCCGCACTTCGACTGGCCAAAGTACGAGCGAGTGACTGAGGATCCCGACGCAGTCGAGTATCTGAGATTTCAGTATGCGGCTTTGCTGACACAGTGCGATCACTATCTCGGTACGGTCATTGACTTCATGGACGAACACGACATGTGGCACGACACCATGCTTATGGTTGTGACCGATCACGGTTTTATGCTCGGCGAACATGATTGGTGGGGAAAGGCGAGAATGCCTTGGTACAACGAGACGGCACACATTCCGTTGTTTATCTGGGATCCAAGGTCAAAGCGAGCAGGGGTGCGGCGCAGCAGTCTCACGCAAACCATTGACATTGGACCGACCCTCCTCGGATGGTTCGGAATTGATCAACCAAGCGATATGCAGGGATCTGATCTTGTCGAACTTTCAGACACAGACCAGTCCGTCAGGGACTTCGCCATGTTCGGTATGTTTGGAGCTCACGTCAACATAACCGATGGACGATATGTGTACATGCGTGGACCAGAGAATGGCAACGCTCCCTTAAGCCACTACACTCTGATGCCCACACACATGAGAAGTCCTTTCAGTCCCAGGGAACTGTCGAATATGCAGTGGAATGAACCACTTTCGTTTACTAAAGGCTGTCCCGTAATGCGTATACCGGCAGTTTGGTCGCGTGAGATCGAAAACCTTTTCAAGACTCAGATGTTTGACCTCTCTTCAGATCCCGGACAGGTCAGTCCCGTCAAAGACGAACGGGAAGAAAAACGATTAGCGTGGGGCTTGATCGAAGCAATGAAGTGGAATGATGCGCCATCTGAACAATTCGAACGCCTTGGACTCCCTGACTGATGGCAATAGAGTTAAACGAGGAACCAACTCCTATGGCACATGCAAAGTTACCAAACTCAGAATCTGCTAGGCACGACTACGGTAGTGCTGAAAAGGCAATGATTGAGTATCGTCGCATAGGTACAGAACGTGCGATGAAACTGGGAAATCGAGGTCCCATTCGATTTACAGACGAGGGCAAACTACATCCTCAAATTGCTGGCTCCTATTCGGAGTGTGGGTTCTATGTCTTTGAGAACGTACTAAAGGAGCAAGAGCTCACAGACATCGAGAACGACGTGGCGGAAATTCTTCGTCGTGTTCCAGTGTCGCGCGATTCGAAACTCGACCGATTCGGCCGACCGGCTTTGGGTAGCAATTGCAAAGCTAGGTCAATAAGTTGGGTCAAGCCATTGTCAGACCCAGTGGGTGGAACCCAAGCTGCTCATGGAAGGCACCCGTCCCAAATGCTTCAATTGGAGCCTCCCTCCGACGCTCCAAAGGAAATTGTTCAGGTCATTTCTGGCGCATTACAGTTCTCTGAAGCCTATCTTCGCGTCTATGGGCACCCCGATTTGCTACGTGTAGCCGCCGCTATTCACGGTCCGGATTTCACGCCTTTCAACGAAGTTCTTTGGATCAAACATCCTGGCCTTGGTGGTTCTGTAGCTTGGCACCAAGACGGATGGACCCATTGGACTAAGCCAACTCTAGACGAGAATACTCACGGTTTTAATTTCATGGCTCAACTCTACGGATGCGACGCCGAGAATGGGCTTTGGGTAGTACCAGGTTCGCATCGAAAAGGAAAAGCTGACATCAAGGCGATGATCGAGAAGGAAGGATCCGACAGGTTGCCGAAAGCGGTGCCACTTATTTGCAATCCCGGAGATGTCGTGATAACGAATCGGCAAGCGATTCACGGTTCCTTCTGTAACACTAGCACGAAGTATCGAGTCACCTTGAATTTTGGATTCCATCGACGCAGTTCAGTGTTGAACGTCAAGAGCGGAGGGGTTCACAATCCAATCACGACTTACACTGAGGATTACATTCGATCAAGATCACGCATGATCATGTTTGGGATCAACGCGCGAAGAAAGCGGTATCCCGATGAGACTCCGTACGAATACGCGCCACTTCGAGACCGAGCCTCAGACTACACTTGGGATTCGAACCGAATGGCTGAACTCACTGATTACAACTTACAAGACATAGGAATCTAAGCCCGGCTACGGAAGCCACAAGTTGATGGTCAAATCAGAGACACTCAGCCTTGCGCTCGTTGGCTGTGGACAAATCGCACGTGCACACTTAGACGGAATCCGTCGAATTGCAACAAGAATTCAAGTCAAAGCGTGTATTGATTCTGACTTGACAAGAGCCGAAGCATTTGCTCAACAAACTAATAGTGAAGCGTTCAGTTCTTTAGAGGAAGGAATTGAGAAGGGGTCCTTTGATGCCGTCGACTTGATGCTCCCACATGATGCTCATGAGGAGGCATGCTATATCTCGTTCAATGCAGGTAAACACACACTTCTTGAAAAGCCAATTTCGACCGACATACCCTCGGCTGAACGCATCCTTAAAGCCGGAAAAAACTCTGACGTAGTTTTCATGGTTGCAGAACAAGCGCAATATTGGTGGGATGCACACAAGACTCGCGAGTTGATCGAGTCGGGTGCCATCGGCGAGGTGCTCACTGCCCATGGAACGTTTTATGATCCACAACGGTTTGATTCCAACGATCCCATCCCTTGGCGATTTCGTCTTGCTGAAGCGGGCGGAGGAGTTTGTATGGATGGCGGGGCACATTGGATCCGTCCAATGCGAATCATGCTCGGTGAAATCGATGAAGTGATTGCATCGACGGGAAGCCATATACCGCACCGCGAGACAGACTCTTTTGGACTCTCACTGATGAGGTTTCAGTCGGGCGTTATAGCGACATTCAAAGCTGTTCTGACTATGGGAGCAATTGGTCCCGAAGCCGACTTTCGCATTACAGGATCTGAGGGAGAGATTGTTCTCGAACGCGGTAGAAAGGGCAGGCTGATGCTCTACAACCAAGACTCTCCAAAGGGAAGAGAGATCATGGGTACGTTTGCGCCCAAAGTTGATAGTTATGGCGCGGAACTGGAAGATTTTGCTGCTGCGGTACTAGACAACCGAACATTGGCAGCCTCTCCTGAATACGCCATGGGTGAACTCCGCACAGCGAAAGCAATGTACCAGTCGGAAGAAACTCGAACCTGGCAGAAGGTCTGGTGAACTAGCGGTTCAGCCTCAAGTACCGAAGGTTCGGGACTTCTAGATTGTTTCTAGAACCTTTCTCAAACCCGATCCCAGTCTTCCGAGAGCTTGCCGGAAGATAAACCGGTCCCACCCAATACAAAAGTGGCGCACACCCATGTCGATGTAGCGTTGGGCTTGCTCGACCTCTCCGATCTCGATTCGTGGGGGCACGTTGTATTCAATCGATTTCTTTATGACCAGCTCTTCGTACTCTCTGATTTCACTCCCGCTTATGCCTCCTGGTCCTTTAGAGAAGCCGAAGTCAGCGGGTCCCCATTGAGTCATGTCGAATTGAAGAGTACGGGCTCGGTCAAGAACTGAATCGATATTGTCAACCGTCACGCTTTTTTCAATCATGATTACCTTGACTATGGAATTTAGGTCCTCACCATATGGTTCGGTGTCATAACTCATCAACGCTGGTCGGCGGAGTTTGACGCCCATGAAACCGTGAACTCCAGGTTGATCTGGAGCAATTGCTCGGTGGCACATTTCTACATCTTCGGGAGTTCGAACGTCGGTAAAGAGAACTGACTTGAAACCTGCGCCTAGTGCCGCTTGTGCCCAAAACCCTTGTCCTTCTTGATCCAGCTTGATCATTAAAGGTAAATTTCCACATTGAGCTGCCCTAGCAAGGTGATAAAGCATTGACATGTCGAACGTCGAGTACTCACCCACAAATTCTGCGTAGTCGAACAAGCCCGTATCTCCAATCATTTCAGCTATATCAGGTTCGGCAAACAAGAAGTGGGTCCCCATCGTCGGGTTGCGTTCGTCGAGTGCGGTTCGAAACGAGTTTTGTAGGATCATTGGTGGCTCCGGTTATCAATGAGTAAGTGGAAAGAAGACACGAGCACCGTCAACTTCTATCACTTCAAGCGGATTGTTCACTTATGGGTTTGACTCGAGATTTTAGGCAACTACAGAAGCCTAGTGTTTTTGCCAGCCTACGGATGATGCGATGAAGACAACTAATGCACATGAGCTCAGTTAGGCTTGAGGTAGCTGATGTCTTGCTAGTCATGAGTTAAACAGCCCTATCAACGCGCCCCTCTTGCCTTTGAACCACTACAATTCTGTGCTCGTAGCAATTCCCCTTCAATTCACAGGATAAAACGGTGATCTTCCGCCAAAAATTGCGGAATCATGGCACAAGAATTGCATGAACAAGGCTGAGCTCAAGCCCCCTGCGAGTAGGAATCATCTATGGGTCTGTCAGTGAGAAACATCTTGAGCGTTGCAGGCGCGGAGACACGAACCGCCGTTCGCCTCGTACGCTTTTGGACAGCCGTGTTTGTAATTACTTTGGTTTCAGGTGTCGGTTACACATTTGCATGTTTGTCGCTTCATTTTGTTGCGCCTTATACACCATCTACAGCCACGCCGTTCTACCTGTTGGGAAACATAGAACCAACTTTTTTCTTGATGTTTCAACTGGTTGCCCTACTGATGGTGTTTGACTCGTCTCAACAGCAAGCCAAGTATCGTGTCGGCGAGGTTCTCGATTCGAAACCTGTTTCAAACTTCGAATACTCTGCCGGTCGGATACTCGGCTATACCTTTTTGCTTTGGATCTTTGCGGCTGTTCTAATTCTGTCGGCATACGGATTCGGATTGGTCATGAGTCTGGCCGGTTTTGGGTTTGCTGAACCATTTCAAATTCACTCCTTGCTGAATCTACTCGCAATTGATGTTCCGGTCATGGTGTTGATTTGGTGTGCATTTGCCGTATTTCTTTCAAGTGTGCTTCGATTTCGTGTGGCGGTGGCAGTTGTCGGAATTGCTGCAATGTTCGCTTGGTTGTTGCTGTTGTTAGACTCTCCGTACTCACTTCGAGGATTGGTCTCACCATCCTCCAACGACGTACTTTTCATCTCTGACCTACTGCCCCAATTTCCCGACTGGAAAACGCTGGCGATCCGATTCGCCACTGTTGTCGGAGCAATTGGGCTGACAGTTGCGGCAACCCTCTTTCACAAACGAAGAGACAGCAGTACTCCGCTCTCCAATATCTTGGCATGTACTACCACTGTAGTCGTTTGTGCTGGTGCGTTTGGTTTCGCCGTATACGGTGCTCTCAGTCCCGGAATACGATCGAATGACTGGCAATTAGCTCATCAGGAGGTCAATTGGAACGGAGGCATCGACATTAGAGAGATTACCGGGGAAGTTCACATCGATCCCGGGAAGAAGCTTGCAATTGATCTGTTGTATGACATGGAAGTCGGCGAAGTTCAATCGAACAGCCTTGTCTTTTCTTTCAACCCTTCAATGAGCATCAGCAGTATTGAGTTAGACGGAGAACCTGCCGACTACAGGTTTGAAAGCGGTCTGCTTCTGATCGCCTTAAGCAATGCCGAAAGCCTCGTTGGACAGCACATGCTGAGAGTATCTGCAGAGGGAGTGCCAGACCATCGGTTTGCTTACTTTGACGGTGTGATTGACTACCTGAATAGCAACGACGTACCGACAGTTGCCGCACCTTTGCTAGGTACCGACGGATCGATATTCAATAGGAGCTTTGTTGCCTTAATGCCTGGTAACCACTGGTATCCGACACCTGGTGCCGTCAACGCTGACTTTGGAGCGAGTCAGCGAGGCCGAGACTACTTTGAAGTGGACCTCACGGTTAGCCTTACCCGTAACACATGGACATTAGTTGCAATGGGATCCGAACTGGATGAGTCGGACGGTTCTCGAACGTACAAGGTGACACCTGAGAATCCAATTCATGAATTCGGATTGTTTGCTTCGAATTTCGTCAGCGGATCGTTGAACGTGGGTGAACTGACGTTTGAAATGCATTTGCACAAACGTCACGCGAAAAATCTCCAAATGTTTCTTGAGAAGGATAGTGAGTTTGTTGCCGAAGCCAAGAAGCGCATTGAATGGTACAAGGACAAAGGAATTGCGATTTCTCACAATGAGTTGGCATTAGTCGAGGTTCCAAGAAAACTAAGAACCATTGGCGGCGGATGGCGTATGGATTCCGTGAACTCACTGCCAGGGATTTTCATGATGAAAGAACATGGATTCCCTCGAGCAAGAATTGACCTTGCACTCAACCGTGCTTCCCGAAAAGTTGAAGACTCGCAGGAACAGATCGAAGCTCAACTGGCGATTCTACAAGGGTTTTTCGATAGCGCAGTCATGACGGAAAGCATGTGGCTAAACTTGCCCGAGAGATTCTGGTCTCACAAAACCACCGCGCAGGGCCCGTATGCGCAATCGTTGGATCTGATCATGCAGTCTCTAGTTGTAACTTTGTTTAATCTCCACCCTAGATTTTCTTCGATTTATGCGACGTTTTTCATCTCAGCACTGACTCGGCTCAATCCGGATCGAACGGCTTGGGCTGCGGATGATTCTTGGGAAAGCGGCGATCCTGGCGTCCTGCGAAACGACTTAAGCATGATTGGCAACTACGGATCTCGGGCATCTGCATGGAGCTATATGGAGCAAGTTTCCTTAGCTGATCTTCCTTCAAGTAGCGGGTACCAGGGAGACTTGGAACTCATGCTTCTCAAAAGCAATGAAATTGCTCGTGGTTTGGTTCTTGCAAACGGGAACGAGAGCATTAGCACTTGGATTCGCAAAATCAAGGACAACTTTGCAGGAAGAAACTACACGCTAGAAGACTTGATTGCTGTTGCAGAGGAACACGGCGTGAATGTTGAACCGTTCCTCACAGATTGGCTAGAGACCTCGAGTTTGCCAGGCTTTAAAGCTTCAACTGTCAAAAACATCAGAATTAACGACGACGCGAGTGGTACTCCACAGTGGCTAGCTTCGGTAGAAGTGAGAAACTCTGAACAGACTCCTGGGGTGGTTGTTATTGAATATCCTGGCACAACTAATAATGAATGGGGATTCCCTCACTTTGAGGAATCCAAACCACTTATTGTTGGCGGGGAATCGTCGAAGCGAATCAACATAGTTACGCCATACCAATTGACCCAAGCAAACCTCAATCCCACACTCTCCCTAAATCGCCAGCCTTGGTCACTAAGTGTCAATACGGTCTCTGAAGATGAGCAAACCGATTTGGAACTGCCCCCATACATTGAGGACAGCACATGGAGACCAGAAGAAATGGGCATCGTCGTCGACGACTTGAGCCCGGGGTTTCAGATCTTTCAGACAGACCCTGATTACTCAGTGCCTTTGAATATCGGACCGGCTAGCTGGTTTCGTGAGCCGCTTCTTCAATTGGACACTGACGCAGGACTACCAGTAAACGCGTATAGATGGCGTAGTCAACGAGACATGTGGTCGCGTGCATCGCTTGCGAATGCACACGGTGACTACCGCAAGACGACAGCACAGCAGGTAAAGGGGAATACTTTCCGAACAGCGAGATTTTCAACTACGCTGCCGGAAGCTTCCCTCTGGAAGCTCGAATACCATCTTCCCTATCATGACGAGTGGTTTCCTCAGGGACGCGAGTACAAGTACAACCTCGTGGTCGCCAACGGAGACGGCTCTTGGAATGTAGAGTTGGATTCTAAGGAAGCATCTCTAGGGTGGAATGTCATCGGTGAATTCGAGCTGGAAGAGGGAACAGTGGATGTAGATTTGGTTGGAGTCAGTGAGGACTGGCGATGGCGTAGGATCTATGCCGACGCAATCCGATGGACACGGGCTGACGAACCTGCCTCCGACGATTCTTGAACTTCCGTCCTAAGGTTTAGAGTAGCAGGAAGCTCTAGAACTAAGGGATGGAAAACTACTTCATCGAAAATATTCTTAGACTCGTTTCGCACTTTGTGTGGTCTGAGTGACAATTCACTCAAGCCTTGAGTGTGTTTAATACCTGCTCGTGCAGTCTCTGAGAGCTAGTCGCCACTACGTTTCCACCCATGCTTGGATCGTTTCCCTCCCATGTTGTGATGCACCCTCCTGCTCCCTTGACGATTGGGATCAGTGCTTGGATGTCCCAAGGGTTGAGATTGTTTTCAATCACTATGTCGATGAATCCCATCGCCACAAGGCCGTACTGGTAGCAATCGCCTCCAAAACGACTGAGGCGCACCTTGCGCAGCACATTCTCAAATGCTAGTGATTCGTCCCTCTTCAGAAACAGGTGAGGATCGGTGGTCGACAATATGGCTTGTGAGAGTTCATAGCAATCACTAGTCTGCAATCTACGCGTCTGTTCGCGTTGCGAATAATGGGCTTCTGCAGTAATTCCCCAATATAGTTCGTCCACATAAGGTTGATACATGACGCCAAGCAGGACATTCCGTCCATCGTAGAGCGAGAGCAGTACACCCCAATGGAGCAAACCACTCACGAATGCACGCGTACCATCTATTGGATCCATTACCCACGTGAGGCCATTTCCAGGGGTGTATCCGAATTCTTCGCCCAATATTCCGTGTTCTGGCCAACGATCGGCGATGGCATTGCGGATCAGATTTTCTCCCTCTCGATCCGATGTAGTCACTGGATCAAAGTCTGAACCGTCTGATTTGTCAACAAACTCACGACGGGTCCTAAATCCATTCAGAATGACTTTTCCCGCCCGAATTACTTGCTCCTTTGAAAATTCCAAGAGTGTTTCTAGCTGTTCACCTGTCACGGTTCCGTCAAATTTCGGAATTTGCATAGTGGCTACTCAACAAAGTTCGATTACTCTTTAATTGGATACTGCTGACCGGCATCCAGTACAGCTCTCAGAGTCCAAGGAACGAGCTTGTTCGATCGAATAACTTCTCGCGACGAATGGCTATACATGATGCTCTTGCATCGCTCTCACTTCGCGCTTGCCGTCGCATGGTGGCTACTTCTGATTAGTCGCGGCCTTCTCCCAGCACTGTTGGCTGTCGCAATGGGAATGCTGATTGGTGCTGTCGAGAGACAATCTGATCTGCTTGCGCCGCTGATTCTACTTGGATCATTCTTTGTGCTGGTTCAGGTCCTACCGCCGCTTCACTTGGTCGTAGGCAAGAATTTAGGAGACCACGTTGCGTGTCTGCTTTATGATCGTCTTAGCGAAACCTGCGTTCGTCCCGAAGGAATGGGGCATCTGGAGAACGCCGATCTTACCCACGATCTCGCTCTAGCTCGCGACTTCGATCTTGGCATTTCTGGTCCACCACTTTCAATCTCGATGGATTTCATCGCTTCCGGACTTGTAGAACTGTGCGCAGGATTGGTGGCGTGCATGATTCTTTCGGCTTATGCGTGGTGGGCTCCACTTGTACTAGGAGGTGCTTGGATTTCCACCCACTACTTGCTTCGCGAGAGTGGCGTTTGGAGAGATCGCAATACTGACGCGGTTCGCACGGCGCAACGACATGCCGACTATGCGTACAAGATTGCCGTAAATCCTCCCGCATCCAAGGAAATCCGACTTTTTGGACTGGCAGGTTGGGTAGTTGAACGTTTCCGATCACACAGACGACGCCTTCACGACCTTCGATGGGAAGCCACACGATTGCGTGAGAAACCGGTGGTTTGGAGTTTGCTGTTGGTGTTGGCTGCCAACGCGATGGTGTTTACGGTGATGGCAATCGACGTGTCATCCAATGAATTGGGACTAGATCGAATGGTTATGTTTGCTAGCCTCGCTTTCACCACCAGCATGATCGCTTTTGGTGGGTTATCGTGGGCATTGGACAATGCCTCTGCGCCCGCGGGAGCGACCATGCGACTGGGAAGCTCCATGTACGACGTGGGATCGCTACAGAACGGGACCTACGCTTCCGATTCAAAACCTGAGAGAAACATATGCTTTCGCAACGTCAGTTTCAAGTATCCCACTGGGGAGAAGACAATACTTGAGGACCTAAACCTCACTATTCCCGCTGGCTCTTCTATCGCGATCGTTGGCCAGAATGGTGCGGGAAAAACTACGTTGGCGAAGCTGTTGTGCAGGCTCTACGACCCGACGCAGGGTTCCATCGAGATTGACGGAGTAAATCTATGCGACTGGGATCTGATCAACTGGAGGAATCGAATAACTGCTGTCTTTCAAGACTTCGTGCGGTACGAACTGACACTGCGCGATAACGTCGATCCTGCTGGGCAAGCCACCGAAGAGGTCATTCTTCGTGCATTGGAGAGCGCAGGTGCAAGCGACCTCGCTGATCTCGACACGACATTGAGCAAAGCGTACGCTCAAGGAGTCGACTTGTCTGGAGGCCAGTGGCAAAGAATAGCACTTGCTCGAGCATTGAGTGCGACTTACTGTGGAGCAGGAATTGTTCTCCTCGACGAACCGACTGCTCAATTGGATGTAAGAGGCGAGCGAGAGATCTTTCGACGAATCCTGCAGGAAACGCGAGATATCACAACGATATTGATTTCCCATCGGTTCTCAACCGTGCGTCAAGTCGACCACATATGCGTTCTAGAGCATGGCCGAGTCATTGAAGAGGGATCTCACGAAACTCTGATGCAACTGAATGGACGCTATCGAACGATGTTCGATCTCCAAGCATCCCGGTTTACTGAAGAAGAAGAAGGGGGACTCGCGCTTGATGTCCTCGATTGATTCAATGCCGGCGGCATTGCCGTCGATGTGGCGAGCTGTGAAACGAGGCTACACAGCTGAGCCCTGGCTCTTGCTCATCGCTTTTGTATTGACGATTTGTGCTGCGATGCCGGATGCGCTATTCGCGCTCTGGCTGATGCTTCTCGCCAACGGCTTGTTGCAGGACAATCCAGTCTACACATGGATTGGGGCTTTGGGGCTAGGACTTTCGGCCACTCTGACGTGGGCACTGCGTGTCGTCAGCGATCGTACGCAGCGCCGATTCCGGGATCGCGTTTCGATAGCTCTCGAATCTCATGTGGCGCAACTTCAAGCCAGTGTTGCAACCATCGCACACCACGAACGGCCCGAGTACTTAGATCGATTGACGGTTTTGCGCGATCAGGTGTTCACGCTGGATCACATGTATCACTCAATGTTTGCGACCGTGGGGTGGTTTATTCGATTGGGAATCACTGGCGCGTTGCTCTATTCGGTTCACCCCTCTCTGTTGCTTTTGGCTTTGGCTGCTCTACCGACGGTTGTTTCCTCCACAACCCGGCCCGGCGTAGAACGAAAAATCGAAGAACAAAACGCTCCGGCCTCACGTCTGTCCAAGCATCTTTTTGACATCGCGACAACGGCATCACCCGGTAAGGAAGTGCGCTTGTCCAACATTGGCAATCGGATAGTTCGAGACCGACACCAGGCTTGGCGTCGATGGTATGAACCCATCGCGCGAGCGCGATGGCATACGGCCGGCATTTCCGTGGTCGCTTGGTCCATCTTTGGTGCAGGCTACGTTGGAGCAGTGGTATTCACGGTCTATGTACTTGCGGCACCACCGGGGGCTGCTCTGTTGGTTCTTGCTGCAGGTTCGCGCTTAGCAGCCTACATCAGTGCTACAGTTGGCGAACTCGGTTTCTTGCGTGGCATATGGATGGACGGAGCCAAGCGGCTTGCCTGGCTCGAAGATTATTCCAATGCAATGACCACACAACGTAGCGACCCAGTTCCAACTACCTTGGAGCACGGAATAACCTTTGAACACGTTACCTTCTGTTATCCAGGAACAGAAAAGCCGGCATTGGAGAACGTCAGCTTCCATATCGACGCTGGATCGGTAGTAGCACTCGTGGGCGAGAATGGCGCGGGCAAAACAACGCTCGTAAAGTTGCTGGCAGGCATGTATGAACCCACAGCGGGACGAATCCTGATTGACGGCAAGGATCTCAACAAGATGGACCCGATTGCATGGCGAGAACGTCTATCCGGAGCATTCCAGGACTTCTTTCAGTTCGAATTAGTGGCAGATCAAACGGTGGGAATCGGCGATCAACCTCGCATTGAGAACCGTCCTGCTGTCGAGACTGCGGTGAGTAGAGCGGGCGCGGAGGATGTTCTCGATCAACTTCCGTCGGGTCTCGATACACAGCTTGGACCCACCTGGAAGAATGGGGTGGAAGTGAGCTTTGGCCAATGGCAGAAACTGTCGCTGGCACGTGGCTTCATGCGGGACGAACCTCTGCTTCTTATGCTGGACGAACCGACTGCCGCTCTGGATGCCGAAACGGAACATGCGCTTTTTGAGCGCTATGCAAGTGCTGCCCAGCATAATGACAGCACAACAATGTCACCCACATCCGGGCGAATAACCATGCTTGTCTCTCACCGGTTCAGTACCGTGAGAATGGCGAACCAAATCGTCGTGATGGAAGGCTCGCACATGGTCGAGTGTGGCTCTCATGAAGAACTGATGGCATCAGGCATGCAATACGCGGAACTCTATGAGATCCAGGCTAGTTCCTACCGCTAGCGTTCTAGTCGACTACGTGAAATCTAGACTATCCCCACGTATATAGAGATAGCAATCGAATCGATCTGGTTCCTTTTTTGTCGTGGGTTCAAGTACGATTCCTGTTCGAAATGTAGACGACTTGTGACTAGAGCAACTTAACTGTGCCTGCTAAGAACGAAGTCCTCATTATTGGTGGGGGACACAACGGATTGGTATGTGCTTGTTATCTCGCTAATGCGGGAATGAAGGTTCGAGTCTTTGAACGTCATTCAGAAGTTGGAGGAGCGGCTATCACCGAGGAATTCCATCCGGGGTTTAGGAACTCGATCGCAAGCTATACCGTGGGACTATTGGATCCGGATGTCATTCGGGATCTGAGGCTCTATGAACATGGGCTCCGCATCGTGCCGAGACCAATAGCCAATTTCTTCCCGATTTCGGACGATGAATCGCTCAATGTCTATAACGACGACAAGGACTCAGCATCAGAATTCGCTCGGTTTTCAGCGAATGACTCAAACGCACTGTTCAAATTCAAAGAGATGTTGTCTTCTGTTGGAGACGTTGCTCGGCAATTGATGAAGCGTGAACCTCCGCGATTAGGTGGAGGATGGAGCAATTGGGTGGGTCTGCTGTCGAACGTACGTGAGTTTCGAAGTCTCGCACCGAAAGCGCGTGGCAATCTCATCGATCTGTTCGTGTCGCCAATCACACAATTCCTGTCTCAATGGTTCGAGAATCCCCACATTCAAGCCGCCTTTGCCTTCGATGCAGTAGTTGGGAGTCACATTTCGCTAAATTCAGCGGGGACTTCCTATGGACTACTTCACCATGCACTCGGACAAGTGATCGATCGGACCGGTGCCTGGGGTCATGCAATCGGCGGAATGGGCGCGATCACACAAGCAATGAAAGCTGAAGCAGTCCAACGCGGTGTTCACATTTACACGGACTCAGAAGTGGTCGAAGTGACCACATACCAAAATCTCGTCCGTGGGATTAAGTTGAAGGATGGCACCGAGTTTGAAGCAACAACCATCGTTGCCAATGTTGCACCGCAACACCTCTACCTAGATCTCCTGGACGAGGGCACGATTGGTTCGAACTTTCGTGATCGAATTAAGAATCTCCGGTCTGAGTCGGCTGTTCTGAGAATCAACGTAGCTCTTTCCGAACTCCCGCAATTTACGTGCAAAGCAAACGACACTAAACAAGACCATCTTCAATCTGGAATCGTGATTGGTCCGACACTCGAGTACATGGAGACTGCTTACTTGGGTTCAAGACTTGGCAATTGGTCGACGAGTCCTGTGATAGAAATGCTGATTCCCTCCATAGTTGACGACACGCTAGCACCTCCACACAAACACGTCGCGAGCCTTTTCTGTCAACACTTTCCGCGTGATAGAGACTGGGAGAACCTTAGAGAAGAGGCAGCGGACACGATCTTTGCAACGATTGACAAATTTGCTCCCAACTTTAGTAGTTCTGTAATTTCTCGACAGGTACTTACTCCTTTGGACTTGGAGAGAAGATTTCGATTGCCGGGAGGAGATATCTTCCACATTGCCCACATCCTGAATCAGTTGTGGGGAAATCGTCCCGTTATGGGTTTTGGTGCTTATCGCGGACCGATTTCAGGTTTGTACCATTGCGGAGCCGGATCTCATCCCGGTGGAGGAGTCACAGGAATACCCGGTCGAAACGCAGCTAGAGCCATATTGTCTGACGGGTAGACATCAAAACGTCTATGTGTGACTTGAACATGGAGAAGCACGTTCGCAAATCCTGAGGTCTGAACGCATTCGGATCGAGGAGGTACTCGGCTAAACTTGCGCCTTGATGCGCCCGAGTTACGAAAGGAAGAGGTGGCTCCACCTGCTGGGCTCGAACCAGCGACCCGCTGATTAACAGTCAGCTGCTCTACCAACT
>VXNM01000012.1 GCA_009840545.1 Gammaproteobacteria bacterium
CCCTCCAACTTTTTGTTAGCTAAAACTATAGCTAACATTATAAGCTGGAAAGGGGCAGGGTTTAGTACTAGTCCTAAAGCAGCAGTAGTAGTGAGTCCTGAGCAGCACCAGTATTAGTACTACCGCACTTACCACATTTGTAGTAGGTGTCGAAGTCATCAGTACTTAGTACTGTTTGCTTCGCCATCTTACCACACTTAGGACAGGTGAACGTGAGTTGCATTTGTTTTTTCCTTTCCTCACTGCATCTATAATAGCATATCGAGCGCTGTTGTCAAGTACAATTTAAGCATAAAAGTGTTGCAGTTTACACATCGTCATTTTTGTTACTATTGTAAACAGTAACAGCAGTACTAATACCGAGACTCAAAGCTACCAGCACAACGCTAGCAGTAACGTCACCAGTATCAGGCAACACTGATGCTACCTCTTCCAGTGCTGCGGCAAGCGCAAGCGCAAGAGCCGCAAGATTAACGTGCAATTGCTTAATCATTCTACACCGACCTTTCATCACGTCAGCTTGTTAAGCACAATCCCGATAGTTCTATTACTATCCAAGTTTGTAATAACTAAATTACCTGATGTGGAACCGATATCCATTTCTAAATCAATAATCAAATCCCTATATGACATTATAATGTCGCTATTGCCAATGGCATTAGTCATAAACAATAGTTTACCATCGAACCTAACTAACTCATATAGTTGATTAGCTATGATTGCTTCACTAAACGTTACAGACGTTTTAGTACTTGTCCCTGATGCAGAAAGAATTTCAGTCCTAGTAGTAGGGAATCCTCCGCTTCCACCACTAGGTTTATCAACTATTTCCCAGCCACTACCATCAGACTTAATAGCGGTGAATTTACCAGCATCGGAACTACTAGCAGCAGGAAGCTGTTGATTATCTGGAATATTAGCAGTTGGTTTATCAACTACTTCCCAACCACTACCATCAGACTTAATAGCAGTGAACTTACCAGCATTAGCTGAACTAGCAGCAGGCAATTGTTGATTAGATGGTGTTGGGGTGCCACCACTAGGTTTATCAACTATCTCCCAGCCACTACCATCAGACTTAATGGCAGTAAACTTACCAGCATTAGCTAGACTAGGTTCGGGCAACATAGTACTAGGATTAAGTGCAATGCCGTGAAGCACCCAGCCTGTAACAGATATCGACGGTGCGTCTCCAGAAAACGGCAAACCATTATTTACAAGTTCTAGACTAACGCCAGTTCCTCCCACTGTCATATCAATATCTAATACCAGCGATACATTAGAACTTACTACAACACTTCGCTTGATTATTGATGGTTCACTGTCCTGCGGAATAAAGATTACATTACTATCGTTACCGACAACTACCTCAAATACGTCTCCAGGCATTATGTCGTGGTCGGCAGTAGGACTAGCGACAGTTCCGTAGGTAACATCAGTTGATGTAAACCACACTTGCCTGACAACAGGGAATGTGTCTCCAGTGTCTCCTTTAGAGAATATCTTACCCTGACCCAGCTGCGAGAATGTGGCGGCAGTATTAGAAGCAGTAAAAGACTCAACAGTAAATCCTAGATTATTCCGTCTAATTACCTCTAGTTCGGCCGTAATGTAAACGGGCTTAGTTAGCATATCAGTAGTAACATTTACAATGGGATTATCGTCATCAGGGAAGTTGCCTAGTTTAACTTCGCCAATACTATCGTAGTCATTTAGAGAGATAGTGTAATCACCACTTTTCTGAATTCTAAATACGATATCTCTAGATATAGTAAAGCTAATATCATCAATCTCGTGTATAAGATTAAGCCTAAATGTATAATTGTCTGTATCACTAACGTCTATTGTAATTTGCCCCTCATAATTAGTAATGAATGGCAGGTTTAGCATTATGCCCGCAGGGTACTCTTTACGCTCTAATATAGTACGAATAAAGGATTCTCCAGCATTCACCACTTGATTAGGGGTATCTGTACCATTATTGCCCCCAGTGTGCTGGTAATAGAGATATGCTGCGCCTCCAGGTCCAGGTGGTCCAGGTGGACCTGGAATCCCCCTAGCACTCTCATTAATCCGTTCGCTAGGTGACTGGAACGAGTATGCAAGTTGTCGAAGCTTATTAACTTCCGCCGTTTGTGACGCTCTAGCTTCCCTAGATGTAACGTACTGTTCGCTGATATCTCCAATAGCGATTGACTGAGCATCAAATGGCCTACCTACAGGTGTAATACCCGCCGCAGTAGCAAGGTCAAGCATTGCGGCGGCTAGTAGGTGGTCAAATACAGGATGCGCGCTTACATCCTTAGGAACATCAATATATTGCGACAATAGATAGTCAACATTGTAATCAATAACATCATCATCGAATATATTAACTAGAATATCCCAACTATTAGATGCAGTTTGTACGAATGTTCCAGGTGGCGGATTAGTAGGTCTCCCATACGGGAATCCTGCAATCCTAAACACCCTGTCAATATTGTAGCCCTCAGGAAGTGGCATTATCTTCACCCTCTCTAGGGAACGTAACATCAATGCCTAGTTCCCTAAAAGTATTAGTCATTGACCTACGTAGCCTGTTAATTCTAGATTGTCCCATAAACATCACTCGTTCTACTTCTCGTGCAGACTGAGTAAGAGATACGCCATAAACGTACTCAGGAACGCCCGATAGTACTGCAAGCGAACCTAGAATCATTCGAATGTAGGCCAATGCTTCCTCAAGACCCCCACCTGTACGCTCAACATATCTAGCACCTTCTTCACCAGTAAATGGCGGAGGCACTGTAAGACCTAACCCTGACTTACCTAATCCTGCAATCCTAGCTGGTGTAATACCGTCAATTCCTACTAGTCCCGAACCTAGAGCCTGAGTTGACACCTGCAGTAGTGGATAAGCAGTTGAGTTTAGAGACAGCTGCATCAGGGAGTATCTTACGTTTAGTTCCCTTACCAGACCTTTAATGTCTCTATAGTAGCCTGTTCCTACGCTATCCCAGATTACCCTGTCAATGTTCACCCGTCGAACTACTCTAATTGCGTCTCCAATAGTGTTGCCTGCAACGTGACGCTCGGTTTCCACAAATGTTCGCTTATCAGGAGTATACTCAATAACTCTAGCTTTACCCATATCCATAGGGAACACAAAGTTAAATCCAATAATATTGTCAACATTGTACTTGTCTCTAACAGGGAATACGTAGTCTGGTCTGATGACGCTATACATATTACCCTCAGTAATGACGCAATATTCGCCCGTTACGGACCAGTGTTCGGTAATCTGTTCGATTAGTTTAAAGTAGTCGTCAACTTCCTCAGGAACGCTATCAAGAACGCCATTGATATAGTACTTGCTACTAGCCGCAAAGTAGTTAAACTCCGTTAGTAGGTCATTGGGGGCATCAATAAGTTGGAAGCCATTAGCAAGTGTTGGGGGAACGTTCCAAAGGCTAGACAAGTCGCCTTCAAACCACTTAAAGAAGTCTCTATATTCTAGTCGTTTGTTGTCAAGCTTTATAGCCATTGCTCAGACCTGTTCAGATACTCGATAACACTGTCAATAAGTGTTATCGCAGGATTGACAACACCTGGAGTGCTGTATGTCTCAATGATTTCTTTAGTGTATTCGGCATTATCGAGTACTGCAACCTTACTATTCGCAAATGCTCGCTGACTCATTTCAACCTTATTAGGCGCAAACATATCTAAGTAACCTTTGACATTGTATCCATTAAATACCATTTCTCTAGCAAGCTTAGGAGCACTAGAGTTAATCATCAATAGTACGATGTCATTGTCAATGTTTAGCTTAATGGGCGCGTTATACTTCTCAATTTCCCCCAAGACAAACGACTCGCCAAAGAGATAGAAGGGTATAGTAAAGTGGTCGTTGCCATAACTATAGACTCCTAGTACAGCAAGCTTCATATCATCATCAAAGTCAATATAGTCAACGTCATAGAGTGATGGGCTGTCTAGGGTAAATTCATTACGTAAGAATCTCTGTTTATAGTTGCCCTCAAATTCGCGTTCCTTTTCGTCCCAAAAATCGTCACTTACAAATGTATTTTCCTCAGGATTAGAGTCAATGATTACGCCATTAATGTATCCTGCTTTTATTCTATCGTAATACTCTTTCTTAGCCCAACTATATTTCTGGCCCTTATTAGACGTGTATATACGTAGCGCAGCATCTTTAGAGATTCTGGCTTCACATTGCTTTAGAAAGTCTCTATTAAGCAATTCGTACTCATCAGCCAGCAAACCATCTGCGGTAAGACCTTGTGACTTTTTAGATGTGCCAGTTTTATCTCCACCATAGAATAGGAATCTATTAGTACCTATCTCTACTCTAGGATTAACTCCACCTTCAACAACGTTATACTCCAAATCCAGTTCGTCACAAATAGTTCTAAAGTATGGCACAACATTATTGATGATAGAGCGTAAGACATATCCAGCAATGATGTAGTTAGAGTTAGTCCTAGTTAATGAGTGTTCGATAAACGCTCTTACTGCGCCGAACGTTTTACCTGCTCTTACACCCCCATACCATAGAATGAATAGACGCTCATTCTTATCTGACGCTTTGACGACAAGGTTTAACGCCTTGTCTTGAGACTTAGTTAGAGTAGTCATACTACTATGGGTAACCTAACCTTTCTTAACTCCCCATTGGAGTCATGATATTGCATTGGTTCAAACGACACAAATGAGTCGGGAATAACGTTAGGATAAACTTGTAGAATCATAGACGACAATGAGTCGTAAGTTTGTAGTCGTTCTATCTTACTACCATCCCAATCGTCAGGTAGCGGGTCTAGTCTGTCTAAACTAGGAACTAAGTATAAGTCCCTTCTTACATCATTAAAAGTATGATTAGTAATGACGCTATATCGTTCTGTATACATCAGATCTAACGACCTACTAAGTTGACTAATGAAGCAATTTATAGTATCTACATATTCACCTTGTACTAATGGCTCAACTAATGTATTACTAGTAGAAGGGGAGAATACTATAGTAAATGGCTCACTATGTGGAATGAAATTGATATTAATGTTAGTAGGTGCTATAGTTATGTATCCATCAAAATGAGTTACTAGTACTCTTAAAGCTTCCCTAAATGATACCCCTACTCTAACACCTGCATAAACTATATTGATTGTGTCTTGCGTAATCGTAGGTAGCGCTACTCCATCAGCCGACTTAAGTGGTAGAGATATCGCGCCTCCACTAGTAAAGAAAACTTTACCATCAGGAAGCACATAATCACTAGGTAGAACGCCATTGGGAGTATCGGGCAAGGATTCACCCGATACGCTGCCGCTAAACCTATATGTAATATATGAACCTTGTTGACTCACAATCCTAACTAGGTCTGTTCTATGGGGCAGATTTACCATAATTACCCCCAAGTCGGATATGCCGCCTTAAGCGCCCTGTTAACACCATCGTTGATATCGTCAGGACTGTCTCCGTCTATTTGTACTACACTGATTAGCGCGTCATCGCTAAAGTTACATTGCATAGTCATTTCTAAGTTAGGTCTAGGCAAGTATGGCGCTAGTACTGACATACTGTAAGTACCTTGATTTTTAAATTCGCCCGTATCATCAGCAGCATTCCACTTAAAATGCCCGCCATATTCTACGGTAAAAGGAACTCTAATACTAATCTTCCCTGATTGCAGCATCAATACACCTAAATCAATATCACCTGCATCTACCTCATAATCGACAGCGGATTCTTGACCTACTGAGCGCTCTTTAGTATGTTCCTGACTCTTGCCCTTAGTAACATCCATACTGTAGTTAGCACTTGCAGACGCTTTATCGCCAGCAAATCCGACTTCAATACTGACTCCAAATGATGCCCCAACTTCTTTACTCTCTGACCATCCAACTGTAGTGCTATCAGTAATAGTGTCTGATAATTGAGCCTTAAAAGTGCCAGTGCCTGTACCCTTAGAGTTATCCCATACTGCTCGCTGTAATGCGACAGGAGTAAGGTTAGTAACAGTTTCAGGTTTACCAGCAACTACCTCATAAAGAATGCTATTGTAAATGTGTTCTGAATCGGAGTCACTAACTACATACATTGCCCTAGTATCATTGAACCTATGTAGTCTCCACATTCTTAACGCATAGTCTAGATGTACTGCTGATTCGTATTCCCCCCAAATACATTTAATAAATTTAATACCCTTTACGATTACCTCTGACGAGCCGTCTAATCCAGGCTCGATATGTGCGCTAAAATCCACTATGCTTCCACTGTCTGTTCAAAGTCCACAAAGGAACGTAGTTCCTGAGCCGCCATACCGTAGGTGTTAAGTGCACGCCAACGGTTAGCGAATCTGCCAGGTGAACGCATCTGCTCCATATTGGACAATTGAGCACCATAAGCAAAGGTACGACCAGGAATAAAGATGTATGATGTAGCATCATCATTAGCGTCAGTACTATTAATGGCCGCACCATAATCAACGACCATATTGATGTCGAAAATGCTACTAAGTCTTGCGTCCACAAATGCCGCTTCTGCTTGATTAGGGAGACTCATACCTTTATCGGAAATAAGATAGGTAAGAATTCGCTTGCGAGTACTAGGATGCAACAGACACGTAGGAGTCTGCGAATAACCCTGTTGCCTTACATACTCTTGAATGTCAAGGAACTCGAACACCATAGCTTCACGCTGTTCGGCAGTGTCGCCACTCTTAGCAATCTCTTGACTGTAAGTCTTAGCAGCATCGGCAGCGGCAATCATAGTACGAAAATCTTCTGCAAGTTGTGACGCAAATTCGACTCCAGCTTGGCGCGCGCCATCAGTAAACAGATCAAATGCAAGCTGTGCTCTATCAGTATCCTCAACCTCGAATGCAACATACTTTTGCTTGTCAACTGCAAACTCAACTTTAGCAGGACTAAGTTGCGAATAAGTAATGTCAGTTCCAACAGCGGGATAGTCTGCAACACTGGTAAGACCTTGAGTCAACCCGATAATGAGGCCATCGCCTTTCTCTCTAATTTCGTCAGACCTGTCATCCATAAACGATAGTACGGGGGTAACTTGCTTAGTACCCTCGATAAACTGACTGCTAAAAACCTTACCAACCAAGTCAGAGATAGCCATTAGAATTCTCCCTCTTTAATGGCCAATTCGCGGATATCCGACATACGTGATACTACTTCGTTAGACGACATAGCAAGTACGTCGGCAGTTGTAAGTGCAGAATTAGATGTATCGGGACTACCTACTTTAGCCATAGGTTTGATCTTAGGTTCTTCCGTAACTTCTTCCACAGGTTCTTCTTCAACTTCTTCCTCAGGTTCCGTAGTAGACTCTTCTACCGATATATCGAATCCTAATTTACCTAAGAGTTTAGTAGCTAATCCTCTAGTTTCCTCATCAATTTGTGTGGCTTCCTCAGTCATATCCGAATCTCCCTTTCTGAGTACATGGTACTCCCTGTAGTTATGACCTGTCAATCTCCCAAGATGATAGGTAGTGTAGGCATATTCTCTCCACGATATAAACGCTTACTATTGATACCTGTAGGACGCTTTATTATCTTTGCAATAATGGGGTTTAGTTCTAATCGTTCACGTCTCTTGTCGTTATTGGATGTTAAATCAGTAATAAAATTAGGGAATACATTCTGGCTAAACTTACTATCGCTTGATGGGTTACGTATACCTTTAATCTTCCACGTATTCCCACTACGATAATGTTTAGGTGCAACAAACTCAGTATCAGAGCCTTTAAGTACGTCCTCAAGTTTCCAATAGCCTAAGTCGTTATCTGACACCATACTATCAGGTAATGGTATTGATGTAAAAATGCTATCAGTATCGCAGTAATAAACTTCGCCACCGCGCTCAATAATTGTGGCCAATCCACGCCACAATACGGAACGTGCTTTAGATGTAATGTAGCCTGCAACAGATAATACGCTTGCTTTATTAGGCAATTCTTCGACAGCTATAGCCCTAAATAAATCTTGTCCTACTGACAGGTAGTCATTAAAGTCGTCATTGTAGAAGTCACTAAAGCGCTCAACTCCCTCGTAATCACGTTTCATAATTGTGTACTCATAATCATCAACATCAACCTGATGCCATTTAGAATGGGCGCGTTGACCAAATTTACCATACAAAGAGTTTAGCATAATCTTTAGTAGTAAATCCTTACTCTTATCGCCACTTATCTTGTACTTCTTACGTTCGCTATAAAGAGTGTTAACATAGTCATCAAAGATAGGGTACTTCTGGTAAGCATAAATCTCGTGAATGTGTTCTATGTAGTCTTGCTCGAATAGTATCTCTAGCATAGGCTGCCAAACCCACGCCGTAAATCGTCCTATCGGGAATATCAATCTATCGTTACTGTCTCTGATACCCTCAGATGCAATAAATGATAGGTCTGATTCGCTATCAGTATTAATGTCAACTCTAGCAAGGTAAATAAAGCGTGTATCCCCCATTTGCAATTGAGTCCTAAGCATATCCTCTGAAACCATTTGTTGATAGCGAATCGGCATATCGCCAATCATTACTGACGGATACAAAGAATTAACATCATATTTGTAAATGTTTTCAACGTCAGGAATACCGCTGAAAAACGAATCAGTACGGCCGCCTTTATAGGCTTCTAATTCTGCTATAGTTACTTTGGGAATTGATAGCGAACCTTGTATGTCAACATCAGGCATAAAACGTTTGCGATAAATTCTATTGGCGGCCATAGCGACAGTAACACCTGGAGTGATACCTGCAATATCGTCAACAAACTCAAACATATAAAACCACGCAATACGTAGTATCTCAACGTCTCTATAACAGTATTCTTCTAAAGCATCTAAGTAGTCGTCATTATTCTCATACTCTGATTCGTTAGGCATTACCTGCTTATTAGTAATAAAGCTGTCTCCCAGCGATGCAAGAGATTGCTTATAAAAATTAGTGTTGCATATAAACTCCGACAACTTGCCGTCGAAGTCTAACGATATCAAGAACGGACTAAAACCCTTAGAATCAACAGGTATAATAGAATCATTAACACTAATGTTATATCCGTGACGCATCATATTAAATCTAGAACCTAACTTAAGCACCGCCGCATCGAACACCCAATTGTGTGCTATAACTCTAGACGGTAAGTATGACTTGATAAGTTCGTAAAAATCATCAGTACTAAAGAACGTGCCTTTACGTTCTAAAGATACAGGCAATCCACCATCATCAACTATCCACACTTCGAAACAGCCCAATAGGAGCGATAGTGACTCGCTACCATTCTCAAGTAATTGTGACTTAGTCTCAGTATCGACGAATATGCACCATACGGGTATCTGTTCTTTGAAGGGTTTATTAGTTAGCCTTGTACTCTTCACCTTCTGCCGCCCCGACCCTGTATAGAACCTATATCTATATCTAATTCGTCCACCACAATATCTAGGCCATCAATAACGCTGCCCTCACCTAGTCCAGTATCCCTACCAAACATTTCAGTAATTTGACCCCCTGCCTGCTGACGTATTTTATCGGCTAATAATTCCTCAGTAAAACCTTCAACATTAGTTGTAAATTGACCATCAATACGCTTAGTATCTTTAGAGTACAATCTGCCTTGAATAAAAATTGATACTGTAGCTGTCGCAGTATATGACACATTTACATGCGTAAATGTAGATAGTCTATCCCCTTGTCCTCTACGTATTGTAAAAACTTCCCTATCTCTAATAGTTTGTCTTAATACCCTCTCAACATCCTCTCTCGGCAGGTTCTCTATGTCAGATTCGCGATATACAAATATATCAAATCTATCGCCTCTTACACGTCTACCCGCCCTAGTAGCAATCCTATCTAAACCAGACTCTATTACACTATCGATAGTCTCCTGCGCTCGCTGTATCTCTAATCTGTTCTGTTGAATAAGTGATCTGCCACTTTGGTTAGATATACGAAGACCTTGAGACCTAATTTCTTGCAGTATGGCGCGCTGACTAGTAAACCTACCGCTATGTACGGCCTCTCTAATAGCTCTCTTTACCGTTTGTGATGGTGGGGGCATATTTAGCGACCCTGTGGGGAGTCTATTCTTCTAAGTGTCTAGGTCACAAACTCTTCGGCTTGTACCTTGCAAATCTTACCGATAGTTCCGTTAAGCGTTTCGTATGTTCCTACGAACTCAATACGGACGAAAGTACCCGGTAGAATTCTATCCATTTGACGATTAAGCGTTGCGTTGCCATTGACGGTCGTACGCTTGAACTTATTATCCTCATCGCAGAAAGTGTACCTCTTGCCCTCATCACCATTCCGATAGAAAAATGACTCGGATTCGACGTAGATTCCCTCTAGTACAGAATCTTCCTCATCGAGTCGAAAAAACTCGGGCTCAACCTGTACCAGTTTTCGACCAGTCTTTGCCATTACCAAATTCCTCTCCTACTGTCAACCCCCCACAGGGTCTAATCCTGAGATTACCACAGACTCGCTCACTGTGTCAAGTAGGACACATTGGGCTAAAAAAATAGGCACTTGACAACGCGATAAATGGTGGGGTAATATGACCTCAGGTCAAATGCAACGGAAAGGCATTCACAATGACCACCCCCACCGAGCCACAGTTGATTCCTGTGGCGAATCCAGGTATTTGCCCTATCACGGGCGAACCTGTCAACGGTAAGGCTATCGCAGTCGTTCTCGTTGACGCTCGTGGTGATGGGCAAACGTTTACCGCATTCCCTGTCTCACGTCGGTACGTCAAGGAGCGGACAAAGCGTATGTTGGAAAAAGCGCGTAGTCAGGCAAAGGAAGCTAAGTAACTGTGATTAGTGATAAACGAGTAGTAACACTACAAACAGAAAAACGTAAAGGGAAGCAACTCAACTACGACATACTACTAGTCACAATGGGGGAGGATGAAGGTGCTGACTTTAAGTACCTAACATTCTTCGACACTGATGACAAACTAATACTGTACGAATTAGTAAAGAAGGAATAACTAGTACTAACCCTGCCCCTCTCCAGCTTATAATGTTAGCTATAGTTTTAGCTAGCAAAAAGT
>VXNM01000003.1 GCA_009840545.1 Gammaproteobacteria bacterium
GAATCCAAGGCGTCGTGCTTGTGGATACAGCGGCATACGATATGGTCAAGACAATGGAGAGCTTGAAAGACACTCCTTCCAGCTACTTTCATAACGCTTTTGGAGCAAACGTCGAAACTTGGATTCATGCCTCTCCATTGCATCAAATCCGAGACAATCGAGACTATCCCCCATTTTTGATCCTCGTTGCGAGTCCTGTGTTGATGCCCATCGCGGATCAGCTGAAAGTTGTTAGGGATAGAAAGTGGGAAAGAGTTGCTGAATTTAGCGAGAAACTACGCATGACTGGAACTCTCGTATATACCGTAAATGCCATGCAATACAAAAGCCATCGAAGCATAGATGAAGAGCTTGGTAACACAAAAGATCTGCCCACCTCGGTAGTCCGAGAATTTCTAGCGTTTTGCGAGGCCGTTCGCAAGAATCAAGAGCTTCCTATGGAACCAAATGCCAACTACGTCTTTAGCGTGGAGGGCAAAGACTGGCAATCTGCTCGACGCAAGCTCGGCGACTATACCGCTGACGTTGTAATTCGTTTTCGGGACGAGAATGGGGACCAACTTATTGATCAAAGTGAGCTTCAAGGTGACGAGGTGGCGTACTTTGACGGTTGGGATTTAGATTCCAATGGAACAATTTCCAAGGAGGACATCATCCAGGGCTACGAAAGACTCGAACCCAACTAAGGAACTTACGAATGCAAGCTCTTTCCTAGTTGGTCACATACAATCTGCTTGCTTCGCGATTTTGAAGTAGTCATCCGCTAGCCAAACAAAAAGCTTCAAAAACCCTACCTATGTCCAATAACAGCCTTCCAACACAACCACCTTATAACGCTACTTTCATGGGCGTCGTAGTCGGTGCCGCAAACCACTATGGACTGAGTTTTGTCCCAAAGGACTTCTACTGTGAATCCGGATTTGCCTATGCGCTAAATGTTGCTCCAGATCTTTGCCCTAGCGGACCCTATTGTTGGAACCATATGCATGTGTTGGAAAACCTTCTTCTTCTTGGACTCCGCATGACTCACATACCCCTCGGCTACTCGTCTGATCCCAACAACGACGTCGCAGATGAAGCTGCAAGGGCGGCCAAAGAATCATTGCTGTCTGTGGAAGCACTAGAACATCAGTTGGTTTCGAATTCGGACGAAATGGGGCTTGAACTTTCGCTCCCCTGGGGACCTGATGGGGACGCATGTCTCAGCCGAGTAGAGTTTGAGGACCTACGCAAGAAGGATCCCCCGATTTTTGGCTTCTACAGGATTGACAGTTGCGACTCAGCTCCAAAGTCGGTCCGAGTGTTACGTGGCCTCGAGTGCGCATTGCGTATGTATGAAGCTGCTGCTGACTTTCAAACGGATGGCTATAGATTCGGTCTTGACGGTTTTGAAGTATGGTCCGACGCTCTGCGATCAAGTGAATTCAACACCCACGGAAACTGGTGGAATGCTCAAGTCTGGTCAGAATGTCGACACGTTGCGTCCGAATATTTCAGCAACTGGGAATTGCCCAAGTGTGACGAGACAAGCTCGTTAGCTCAGCAATTCTCCGAAGTGTCTAGCCTCTTGAGTAAGGCAGGCGATCAAGAACTAGACAATGACAAGAAACGCAGTCTGGTTCAACAGGCTGGCGAGATTGAGTCGCATATACCTGACCTCATCAGAAGCCTCGTTGAAAAGATACGCAGTGATCAAGCAGAGAATTAGAACGTTCTGCGTACAGCCTCCGTCCAACCGCGAATCTCTCCAATTCTCAAGTCTGTGTCCATAGTCGGGTGAAACGACTCATCTAGACTCCACATTCGCGCTGCCTCAGCTAGGTCTCCAATCTGACCTAGTCCTAGTAGAGCCAGAGTTGCTGCACCGGTGGAGGTCGTCTCGACATTCATCGGCCGGTCCACGGTTAGTTCCGTGACGTCAGAAAGGAACTGACAAAACCACGAATTACGCACCATTCCGCCATCCACTCGCATCTTTGAAAGTGGAATTCTGTCCTGTCTGATAGCAGCCAAAAGATCGGCAGTTTGAAAAGCGACACTCTTTAACGTCGCGACGACGATCTCATCGTCGCCGGAGTCAAGCGTCAACCCGCATACTAGTGCCCGTGCATGTGGCTTCCAGTGCGGTGCGCCTAAGCCAGTGAAAGCTGGTACGACATAAACACCCTTTGTGTTGCCTTCGATCTTGGTCGCAATAGCCTCGGATTCGGTCGCGGCGTTAATGAACTTTAGTTTGTCACGCAGCCACTTTATGGATGTTCCTGCGTTAAAAATACTGCCTTCCACTCCGAACGTTGTTTGGTCATTCAATCGATACGCGATCGTGCTCAACAAGCCAGCAGTAGAATCGAAACGGTGCTTTCCAGTGTTCGTTATTAGGAAGCACCCTGTACCGTAGGTTGTCTTTGTCATTCCAGACTCGAAACAGCCTTGGCCAACAAGCGCTGACTGTTGATCTCCAACGACGCTTAATATTGGTATCTCTCTGCCAAACCACTTGCTGTCGGCTACACCGAACGTATCCATGGAGTTCATCACCTTGGGTAATGTGCTTCTTGGAATCCCGAAGTACTTTAAAAGCTCGGCTGACCATTGGTTTTGATTGATGTCGAATAGTTGAGTTCGCGATGCATTGGTTGCATCCGTCGCATGAATTCTCCCTTTCGTAAGACGCCAGACCAAGAATGAATCTACGGTGCCCCATCTCAGGTCACCTCGTTCAGCAAGACCCCGAAATGTTGGATTGTCGAGAAGCCACTTCAGTTTTGTACTGGAAAAGTAGGGATCAATTACGAGACCTGTTTGCGAAGCGACAAGCTCCTCTAGCCCATCGGACTGAACCTGTTCACAGATTTCAGCCGTTCTTCGGTCTTGCCATACGATTGCGTTGCAACACGGCTCTGATGTATTGGCATCCCAGATAATGGAGGTCTCACGCTGATTGGTTATTCCAATCGCCTCTATTTTTGATGGTGGAACCTTCGACTGAGCAATGGCTTCGCGACCTGACTCTAGGACTGACTTCCAAAGCGTATGGGGATCCTGCTCCACCCATCCATCATGAGGATATATAGAAGGAAGACTTCGTTGACCTAGCCCGAGTGGTCGAAGGTCTTCGTCAAAGACAATCGCTCGCGAGCTCGACGTGCCTTGATCAATTGCCAGAACACACGCCATGAGCTACAGCAGACCGAAAGGACAATCAGTTTCGCGGAAAGACGTGTGTTATCCGCGTGCCGGCAATTCGACGATGGCAGTGCCAAACGCAGTGGGCAAGCCAGATTGATTCACATTCTCCACAGATACTTCCACTAGGCACTGATTCTCGGTCCGAAACTTTCTGGTTACCGATCCATGAATCGTATTGGTGTCTCCGACGACATTGGGATGTCGAATTGAGGCACTGAGCTTCTTGAGCGTTCCGTCGTCACCCATCCAATCGGTTACAGCTTGGGCCAACCAACAGACACGTTGCGGACCGAAGTCGAACTGCCCTGGCATGTTGCGTCTTTTCTGTGCGTGTTCCTCGTCGAATCTCCCTCCTCCACCAAGATCGGGGGAGCCCTCCGAATTCAGTGCTGCGCGTGTACTTCGTCCCGTTCCAAGCACACCGTGGGTAAACAAGAATAGTTCAGTAACGGAATATGTTCCCTTTTTTAATGTCGGAATCGCCTCGCCCTCAATGACATCTTCCCAGTAGAGTGTGTTCCCTCCTCTTCTTGTACGTTCCCAAACCAGCGGATCGGCAGGCTCAACAATACTTCGACTTGATTGTCCGTCGTCCGATTTTGGAGTTCGGTCGTACTCAAGTATTCCGCCTGTGTTCTGGTAGCGGGCCATAAGTGTCCTGATCGTGGCGACAGTCTCTTGACGGTTGTTTGAAAAAACAACGTGACCGGTATTGAAGTTTATTGGTCCAATCCTCTTGCTAGTCTTGCGCTGAGTTTCCCCAACGGTTTCAACGGCTGTAATGGTGTCGTCTTTCCATATCGGTTGAATGAACTCTATCTCCGCTCCAGCATAGTTAACCGGTAAGTACCGAGTCGACACCCGTCGACGATCAATCGCACCAGTTTCGCCCGCTATCACGCCAAGAGTCACTGCATACAAAAAAGTTGGAGGAGCAGTTATATCTCCAAAGCGGCTATTCCGTGCGTACTCAGCGTCCCGATAAAGTGGGTTGTAGTCGCCAGCACCGTCCCCGTACCTTCGAATATTGTCTATGCTCGCTTGCTTTGACGGACGGTGTTCGAGTATGGAACCGATACCTTTGCGGTATTCGTCTTGAAATTCATCAAGGGTTTCAATGAGTTCGGTTTCTGCCATGTAGGTCAGACCTTTGCTATCAGATTTCGAGCAATGTTGTTGCGGTTCGCGGAGCAGCAACATTTCCTGTATTGTGCCAGTTTCTCTTACGTCTGAACGCTCGAAACGCCTGCAAGGTATTAGCTACTTTGCATAATCATCTTGATCGGCAGCACATTGATACAAGGCTCTGCGTAGCTTTTAGTTCACGATGACAGACGGCAAGAAAGAGTTGAACTCAAATGGGAGCGAAGACGATCAGGAATTGATTGTCGATGGCCTCAATATAACTCGGCGAGTAAGCGAAATCGAGAAGCAAGGCTACACAGTCATTCCTGACTTCATCAGCCCCGACGTAGTTGAGCGCATTCGCCATGTATTTAACACGGAAGTCCCCATCACTGAGATGCGTGCGATAGGTACGAAGACCGGTAGAACATTCAGATCGCACAACCTACTTGGAAAGACCCGAGGCGTGGATTTCATGTTTCTGGATAAACGGCTACGAGCCATCGTAGAGGGAGTAATTGGTCCAAGAACTCAAGTAAACGTTACGACACTATTCAATGTGTTGCCTGGAGAGACCCGACAGTTTCTACATCAAGACGATGGACTGTGGCCAATACCTAGGCCGCATCCGCACTTTCTCTGTAACGCATTGCTCGCGATTGACGATCACGATATTGAGAATGGGTGCACGCACTTGGTTCCGTACAGTCATACGTGGCATGATCGGCGAGTCGATCAAGAAGTCCAAACCACCCGAATCGAGATGAGATCTGGATCAATCGTTTTTTGGGAAGGTGGAATGTGGCACGCAGGTGGGGCCAATACGTCGGCAAATCGAGAAAGGTTGGGTTTTTTCATGAGCCACGTAGTTTGGTATTTACGTCCACAAGAAATTCAATTGGTCTCGGTTCCTCGCGAACAGGTCAAGAAAATGCCTGAGAAATTGCAGCGTCTACTGGGCTACCACCGATTTGGCTTGGGAGTCGACGGCAGAGATCCGATTGATGTATTGAACGATGGAATCGTAGTGCACCCAAGTGCGAAAGTTCGGTGGTGGGATGACATTGAGCAACTGGATGCAATCACTCAATAGAGTCCACGACTAATGGCCGGTAGCCTATGGGAAGGAACGTACAAAAAGGTCGAGTCTTAAGTGAATGGGACTGTCTACTTGTACGTCAAACAGGTCAATGTTTCATTGACCGTCTCTGAGTTAGTGTATATTCTTTAGCGATGATCCAATTCCAATCGCAGTCCTCTTGACCGAGGACTCGCCAGCGGCGGAAGTAACCGCCAACATCAATCTCGAACCCAACGACCACAAGCGACTCGCAGTATTGTGCGGTCCCTTTGATCAAAACCTTCGACAACTCGAACAACGTCTTGAAGTCTATATAAGCAATCGAGGCAACGCGTTTAAGTTGGTTGGGCAACAAGAGAACGTTCAGGCAGGAATTGCACTTCTGAACCACCTCTATGACGAAACTAAGGAACTTGAAACATTGGATTCCAAAACAGTACACCTGACATTGCAGGAGTCTGGTGTAAACGAACTCGTTCAGGGTTCCAAGTCAGATGTCGACAAAAACGAGATTCGAGTGCGGAAACGCACCATCAGACCACGCGGACCGAATCAATCGAAATTTGTTGACAACATGCGCAAGTTCGACGTGAATTTTGGCGTCGGACCCGCTGGTACTGGCAAGACATATCTTGCAGTCGCGTGTGCAGTTGAAGCACTCGAGAGTGAACGAATCGGCCGAATCGTGCTTGTGAGACCGGCTGTCGAGGTGGGTGAAAAACTGGGATTCTTGCCCGGAGACCTTGCACAGAAAATTGATCCATACCTTCGACCTCTCTACGATGCCTTGTACGAAATGCTTGGTACAGATCGAGTAAGCAGATACGTCGAGCGAAATGTAATAGAAATTGCTCCCTTGGCCTATATGCGAGGCCGCACCTTAAACAACGCTTTCATCATCTTGGACGAAGGACAAAATACGACAATTCAGCAAATGAAGATGTTCCTGACGCGAATTGGATTTGGATCAACCGTGGCTATTACGGGAGACCTGACGCAAATCGATCTACCTCAAGGTCAGTTTGCCAAACAATCGGGTTTGGTCCACGTGCTTGGAATTGTCTCGGGGATACCTGGATTGACCGTCGTACGGTTCAGCGGAAAAGACGTGGTCAGACACCCTGTCGTCCAACGAATTGTCGAAGCCTACGACAGGTCGGATTCCGAATCAAAAAAGACAAATGGCACTCGATCCCAAGACTGAAGTGGAACCAGATTCCTACACACCTCACCCCAACAATGAAGTTTGGGTTGAGTTCGGAGCGCTAACTGAGAATTTGGACGCACAGCAAGTGACTGCTTGGGTCGAGGCTGCTCGAGCAAGTCGGACAGGAACTGTGTGTGTACGATTTGTCGGAGAAGAGGAAGGACGATCTCTAAACAGTCGGTTTCGAAAAATATTCGATGCAACCAATGTACTTGCATTTCCGGCTCATGAGAAGGGTATTCTCGGTGATATTGCGATTTGCATCCCGACTGCAGCTCAGGAAGCTCTCAACCAAGGAAAGTCGCTAACATCTCACTTAGCGCACCTTGTTGTTCACGGAACGTTGCATCTTTGCGGCTATGATCACAATATGGTCGAAGAAGCAGAGAAAATGGAAGCCAGAGAAGCTCAAGTCTTACGAACGTTCGGATTCGACGACCCCTACAACCAAAATGGCTGAGACCGACGAGAACAAGCCGAAGTGGCGAGAGTGGCTGGCTCCCCTCTTTCGAAATGAAGAGTCCGAGCAGGAACCAGACTCGGACGTTTATCGCCTAGTGAAAGATGCCGCAAGTCGCGAGCTTTTTGACGAAGACACAGTCAAGATCATCTACGGCGCATTGCAAGTGTCAAACATGCAAGCACGTGACATTATGGTTCCGCGATCCAACATGGTCTTCCTCCGATCCAATGACTCCTTGCAAGAGATTCTGGATACTTTCACAGAGTCTCCGCATTCGAGATTTCCGGTTTGTGGTGAGGACATCGACGACATCAGAGGAATACTGCACGCAAAAGACCTAATTGACTCGGTGCTCATTAATTCCAGACAAAACGGACTCGATCTCGATGAGCTTCTCCGTCCCGCAAAGATCATTCCTGAAAGCAAGCGATTGAACCTGCTCTTGAAAGACTTTCGAAGCGAACGACAACACATGGCTTTAGTGATCGATGAATTCTCACATGTTGCTGGACTGATCACGATTGAAGACGTTCTTGAGCAAATAGTGGGCGAAATTGAGGATGAGCATGATCCTGCAGACGATGAAGACCTGATCGTCCGTTTGGACGACGGATCATATCGAGTCAAAGGAGAAACTCCTATCGTCGAATTCAATGAGCATTTCGAGACTGAGCTGTCGACTGAGGAATTCGACACCATAAGTGGAATCGTCACAAATCGCTTGGGCCACGTGCCCGACCCCGATGAAGTGCTCGAAATAGACGGCTATACCTGTACTGTTTTGAACGCGGGTAGTCGAAAAATCGATCTCTTGACGGTAAAGAAGTCTACATCATAGAAAGGCCAGTTTTACTCTACTACGCGCTGGCTCTACTTGCGGGCGCCGCATACCCACTTGCGTTTGCTCCCTACGAGGTCTGGCCTGTCGCTATTGCATCCTCAGTGATTTTGCTGGTGTGCCTGAATCGAACGACTCTACTAAATACATTTGGAATTCTTCTGTTCTTTGGCATAGGCAAGTACTCAATAGGTGCCTCTTGGACGTACGACGGGCTTATAACTCTGGGAGACATAGCACCTTCGCTTGCAACCGGTCTGGTATCTGTATTCGTTCTGTTCTATTCGTTGTTCTTTGCGTTCATATTGACAGCCGTGAAGTTTTGGATTGGAGTGACAATACCTCAATTTAGACGCTCACAACACTTGGCAATACGTTCTTTACCTTTCTGCGCCGGTTGGTTGGTATTTGAACAGGCCAACTACGTCACAGCTCTCGACACATCGTTTCCATGGCTCGACATCGGTTATGCCTTCACCGATACTTGGCTTGCTGGATTTGCAACCCTTGGAGGCATCACACTTGTTAGCGCAGGAGCATTGGTAGTTGCAGTGGGTTTGCTCATGATTGCAAGCATGCCTCGATTGAGTGTAGTCTTGGTTGGACTGCCTTGGTTTGCCGGACTACTGGCACTACAACAGGAATGGACCGTAGTCAATGAGGATGTGAATGTTGCCCTTGTACAAGCCAACGTGTCGATAAAAGAGAAGTATTCGGAGGATGGACTTGGTCTCGCTTGGTCCACACATGTTGATCTATCGAGGAGTGCAGTTGAAGCTGACCTAGTCATTTGGCCAGAAGGAGCGTTACCGATTGCGGAGCACCAAGCTAGAGAATACATTCAATCATTGGCCAAATACTTGGACACAACTATTTTGACCGGTGTTTACATCAGGGACGATGATCGGGGCAGCCAGAAGGCATACAACGGAGCTGTGAGCGTAGAACCTGTCGGCGATACAAGCCAATTTCTGAAGTTCAAGAGAGTGCCTTTCGGGGAATACACCCCACTAGAGTGGCTTTTTGAACCCATCCAGAGTGGCATGAACATTCCAAATTCCAACATAAAAGCTGGACCCGCGCGTCAGTCGCCACTTGAGTTGGACTGTTGCAAAGTGGGAATGAGCATCTGCTACGAAATTGCCTTTCCCTATTTGATCGGCCGAAGAGTTCACAACACCGAATTTCTCGTTGCGATCAGCGAAGATGGATGGTTTGGAAATTCCATGGGTCCAGCCCAGCATATGCAGATTGCCAGAATGCGCGCTATCGAGACTCAAAGGTATGTTGTAAGAGTAACAAGCAGCGGATTAACAGGCATTGTGGACCCGAAGGGTAAGTTGGTTGCGGTTCTACCAGTAAACGAACCGGGCGTCTTGACATCCACAATAGAAAAGAGAACCGGATCGACACCGTTTATGTTCATTGCAGGTATCGTCGAGGGAATATTCGACGGTTTCTACCTACTCGGCCTCATGTTGACCGCAGCATGTGTAGCTCTTGTTGCTAGAGCTAGACAGAATCGAGCAACGTCCCAAGTGTAGTCAACAACGGTCATGTTTCGCGAGAACTAGCTGTTTCTTCGAAACATTCGATACAGAGAATATGCAAAGTTTGCGGGGAAATTAGCTAGCTTTCCCAAGACGGACTCCTTGATCGAATCGTTCAAGAACTCCCCCGAATTCAGTTCTTCAATAGCAGTCAGAGTTCGCTTGAAACCCTCTACTACCAATTCGTTACTTCGATCCACCGAAAGGTCCAATCCCCCGGTAACTATTACGGAGGTGAACAGACAAGCCAGAACAGCTTGTCGATAAAGCTCCCAGCCTTCCTCGAAGGTTATGGGTGTTGGCAGTGCATCGCCAAGGACCTCACAATAGTTCCGCACGGCTTCTCGTTCCACGTCACGCCTTGTGGCTGGAGCAAGGCTTCCCGTCAAAAAGTAAGCGAGATCGAAAAAGCCGTTAGAGGTTCCGCTTACTTGCCAGTCAACAGCGGCACACTCACCGTTGTCGTCAAAAAACAAGTTGTCCAAGCGGTAGTCACCATGCGTATACGTTTCATCGGCACCTCCAGATCCGATCAGAAACTCTGTGGCTCGTCGACCAATGGTTCGAACTATTTGCTCCGACTCGGGAGTGTAGTAACGCCCAAACTTCTCGATCGATCCCTCAACATTTGACAAGTACACAAAGTGTATAGCCGCAGCATTGATGGGTGTCATTCGATAGACATTCTTGAGTTCGCTAGCATCTGTACGATTCCAGAATTGGCCATGAAGCCTAGCGATGGCTCTTACGGCGACGATTGCTTGTTCGCTACTCGCTCCATCCAACTGATTTACAGCCTTCATCGACTGCAAGTCTTCCAAGACCAAAAAGAAGCGATTTTCTTTCTTGTCGTGGGCACCGCAATATAGTTTGGGGGTTCGAATCTTCGCTACTTTCTGAATTTCGGAATAGAAAACGTACTCTCGTCGATAAAGATCCAACGACTTGGCTAGCCCGAGACTTGCTGGATCCGAACTAGACATCTTGACCACAACCGAATTGGGATACTGTTGGGTCATCTCCGTGTATTCGATCTTCACCCGACAGAGCACTGCCATCAATCCGAACCCAACGCCAATTTCGGAGATGTCGATGCCTTTGATTGCGCTACCGATGCCTGGGAAGGACTCCCCTAGAGCCTGTCCTAGCCATTCGGTCGAGATATGTACCTTGCTCGAGGGAATGTCTATTGAAGCCATAGTCGAACCACCAATTGACCTACAAATATCGTCGTAGCTGGGCTGGAAACTTCATTAAACCAAACTCCTTACCGTAGTTAGCACGTCTTGTTGGATTCCTACCCCTATAGGACAGGACTCATCCTGCTAGTATGACTATTCGCCCGATCAGTGTCGTACATTCGTGTAGTCGGCTGCCGGTGTCGGGTGTTTGTTTCGACCAAGAGAATTCATCCAATGTGCGGTCGCTTTACACAACAACTGAGCTGGGCAGAGTTACATGAACTCTACAGCGTTTACACCGTTCCTCATGTATCCTCCCTTCCAGCACGTTTCAACGGAGCTCCGACCCAAGAATTCGCCGCTTGTCGTCTAAACGAGTCAGGAAATAGAGAGATTTCCATACTTCGCTGGGGACTTATACCCTTTTGGTCGAAAGACCCATCCATCGGATCACGTCTAATCAATGCTCGGGCAGAGACCGTTCACTCGAAACCTTCATTTCGAGCCGCTTTCCGCCAGAGGAGATGTTTAGTCCCTGCAAATGGATGGTTTGAATGGTCGTCCGTAGCAGGCCGAAAACAACCATACTTCATAGCATCTGAGAGCTCTGGTCCTCTCTCTATAGCAGCTCTTTGGGAGTCTTGGGACAAGGATGAAGAACCGCTCGAAACCTTCACGCTAATCACAACTCAAGCAACGAGCGAACTTTCGAAAATTCATCACCGGCAACCAGCAATTCTTAGCTCCAACGACTGGGACCTATGGTTGGACCCAAATTCGTCGGCTACATCACTGCTTGATCTCGTTCAAACCCCTTATCGTGGCCCCTACCTGTACCACGCGGTCAGTACAAGAGTGAACAATGTTCGGAATAACACCAAAGAAATACTTGAGCCTTCTTCCGAACGCGGCCTTTTCGGTTCAATTGATCAAGACTAGCCGCAAACTCATCCAGAACACCTCAGGCAGCCGGTCTGAGGAAGGCGGGATATTGAGAGAAATCAGTGTCTTGTCGGGTGATGATTTCTATTACGGTGGTCCTCCCCTCTTTGTTTTCCGTTTGCGCTGACTTTAGCGCTGGTTCGATCTCTTCAGGACGCGTAACGACAATGCCAGTTGCTCCGAGTGCTTTAGACATGGCGGCGTACTCCCCTGACTGATTTCCGACACCGTACTTTGCCATTGCCACTTTCAGTTTCTTGTCATAGCCGCCCATGGTTCCATTGTTGACAATCACCGAAGTAATCGGTGCATCCGCTCGAACCGCCGTTTCAATCTCAGTGCCAGTATGGCCAAATGCTAGGTCTCCCATGAAGTTCATGCAGAACTTCTCTGGAGCCGCCAATTTAGCTCCGATGGCTAATGGTAGACCGTATCCCAAGTGCGTGGTTTTGCCCCATCCAATGTAGCCATATGGTTTTGATGCTCGATAGAAAGGCATGATTTGATCGCGGGGATTGCCTGCATCATGGGTAACCACTGAGTTCTCATGATCGATCACATTGTTGATCGCGTTGATTACACGATAAGGATTTATTGGTGTTTCGGATGAATTGAGCTTTGGAGTCCAGTCGTTTATCCAAGACTGCTTGCTGTCTCTTATTGATTTGGCAAGAGCTTCATTATGGGGTCTCCCGTTGTCTCCCACTTGAGCCCTAAATTCTTCAATCAAGCAGTCCAGAGTGAGTCTTGCATCTCCAACAAGACCCAGTTCAACACTGTAGTCCTTGTTTATGTCTAACGCATTGTTCGTGGATTGAACTATTCGTTTGCCCGCCGGAATCTCCAACCCAAATCCTGTTCTTGTTAGCGCTGAACCCACAGCAAACACCAAGTCTGTACTACCTAACCACTCGAATACTGTCTTAGGAGCTGTCCGATTGGCAGAACCTAACGCCAATGCATGATCATCCGGAAAAGCACTTTTTCCCTGCATCGTCGTTATCACCGGAATTTGTGCAAGATCCACAAAATCCATGAGCTGTTCGCAAGCATTTGCGTATAGCACTCCCTGACCAATCCAAAGTACCGGATTGCGTGCTTCTACGAGTAAGCGAACCGCATCTTTGACATCGCTTAAGTTTGGTCGAGTAGGCATAGATTTGGGTACGCGATACTCGTCCACACCTTCCGTTATTTCTCGAGCAAGCACATCTCCATGAAGTTCGACTACCACTGGACCTGGTCGACCTTGCTTCAAGGTGTGAAAAGCGCGCCTCATTTCACGGGTTGTTCGGTTGGGTTGGTCGATCGATATTGCCAATTTCGAGACGTGCTCGTAGTTCTTCACAGCCGAGAAGTTTGGCTGAATGTCGTATCTACCTACCCCACTACCTCCGGGCAGAAATAGCAGAGGTACAGCTTCTCCCCATGCTTGTGCAATTCCGCCAAATGAATTCTCAACTCCAGGACCTGATTGCGAAACGAAAACTCCAATCTTCTTGCCTGCCAACTGTCGGGAATAGCCATCCGCAGCATTGATTGCTCCCCGCTCCTGCCGAAATACGATGGGTCGAATTCCTATGCGGGCAGAAGCCTCGATTAATGGATTGTCCGGAAAGCACGCGATCCAATCCGTTCCTTCCGCCTTTAAGCACTTTGCTACTAGGTCGTATCCATTCACAGCATTCTCCTCAATACACAAGCTGACCACAAGCCAACAGATGTCTATATCTTAAGAATTGGAACTTCCACACAATTGCGACGTCGACTTTGCGCGTGCAGCGTCCAAGTCATCCCATTTACATCGCAGTGTCTTAGTGAGGGTCGTTTTTCTGGTGCTCGTCAGAGCACCCTTCGCTCCAGTTTTTCTCGCAAAACTGGTCGATAGCCCGATGTTAGCGTTCTAGACACCCTGCAAGTATGTTTGCACCGAGAAAGAAGAGCAAAGTTCCTATTTCCGATTTCACAATGTTGAAGTTAGCGAGCGAGGTACAAATGGTGTAGATGCCAACTGCCATAAGAACGATTCCCGCAGCACTTTTTATTCGCTTCACTCCAAGGAAATGAAGCAATGCGACCGTGAGCAGTCTCAAGCTGTGCAATAAATCGAGAAATGTGGTCGACACGTCCAATGCACCTTAAGAAAATGTCGGAACACATTCAATTTATCACAAGACACCGATGGAGGGTAGCTCACACTAGGCAGAGTTGGTGGCGAGAGGATGTTGTATTCAAACTAGATCCGGATGGCTTTCCTCCTCGAAGTGTGCTAGATAGCGGACGCATGAGTGAGTCCTGCCGGTACGACAACTTAGACATTGATACACAACAGATACTGAAGTGACGTCAATCACGCAAGGTTGAGTGGTATCATCGCTCGCTATTCTCCGCCTTTTTCCTCGCCCGAAAACCCAGCAAGTATGGACTCGTACGACCCCATAGCAATCGAACAGAAATGGCAGCGTCGTTGGGAAGAAAGAGGAACAAATGCGTTCTCCGAATCAGAACTCCGCGAAGCCAATAGTCCCTTCTATAACTTAATGATGTTTCCTTATCCTTCTGCGGAAGGATTACACATTGGAAATATTTACGCCTACACCGGAGCGGATGTTCAAGGTCGCTATCAACGACTTACCGGAAAGACTGTATTTCAACCCATGGGATTTGATGCTTTTGGGATACATTCCGAGAACTTTGCACTAAACACCGGTACCAATCCCAATGAATTGATTCCAAGAAACATCGCAAATTTCACACAGCAGCTCAGAAGAATGGGCGGGATGTTCGATTGGAATCACACGGTCGACACAACACACCCATCCTATTACCGTTGGACGCAATGGATTTTTGTTCAACTCTTCAAAGCCGGACTTGTTGTACGGCGTAATGCAGCTGTCAATTGGTGTCCGCAATGCATGACTGTATTGGCAAACGAACAGGTGATTGAAGGTTTGTGCGAGCGTTGCGACTCGAAAGTGGAGCAACGCCAACTTCCACAATGGTTTGTACGGATCACCGAGTATGCAGAAAGGTTGCTTGCCAACATTCCCAAGCTAGACTGGTCGGACACAACTAGGATTGCACAGACAAACTGGATTGGGGCAAGCGATGGTGCAAGAGTGCGGTTTCGAGTTGCAAGTTCGAAACGATTCATTGAGGTTTTTACTACACGGCCCGATACGCTCTTTGGTGCAACCTACATGGTTCTTGCACCAGAGCACGAATTAGTTCAAGAATTGACCTGCCCTGAACAAACGACGGAGGTCGAGAACTACGTCAAGCGAGTCCAGCTTGAAGACCTTGTTGAAAGACAAAAGATGGATCGCGCAAAGACAGGCGTGTTTACAGGTTCCTACTGCGTCAATCCTGTAAACGAAGAATACATACCGATTTGGATATCGGACTATGTCCTAGCAGGATACGGCACCGGAGCAATCATGGCTGTTCCAGCACATGACCAGCGCGACTTCGAATTCGCTACGAAGTTCGAGTTGCCGATACGCAAAGTTATTCAAGACCCTCAAGATGATTCGGAAGCATTCTTCGCGCAAGCCTTTGAAGGAGATGGCGTTCTCGTAAATTCCGGCCGATATGACGGGCTTGCGAGCAACGTTGCGAAAGCTCAAATCGTCAATGAACTTGCTGGGCGTGGCCTCGGTAGCAAGACGACACAGTATCGACTTCACGATTGGTGCATATCCAGGCAACGATATTGGGGACCTCCCATTCCCATAATCCATTGCGACCAATGCGGACCAGTAGTAGTCCCCGAAAAGGACCTTCCGGTTGTTCTGCCGTATCTTGAAGATTTCAAACCAGGCGAGGACGGCAAAAGCCCGCTCGCAAGAGACGAAGATTGGAGCGTTGCACCTTGTCCGAATTGTGGAGCGGCGTCTCAAAGAGAAACTGATGTTTCCGATACGTTTCTCGATAGCGCTTGGTACTTCTTGCGCTATCCGTGTACTGATAACAATTCGCAACCCTTCGAATCAGAAATGCTCGACAAGTGGTTGCCTGTTCACTCCTATATCGGAGGCAACGAACACGCGGTCTTGCACCTGCTTTATTCGCGATTTCTAGTGATGGCTCTGTCCGATTTGGGACTCACGAGCTTCGAAGAACCCTATCGAAAATTCAGAGCGCACGGTTTACTAATCAAGGATGGCAAGAAAATTTCCAAGAGCCGGGGAAACATCATCGTTCCGGATAGCCTCATAGCTGAATTCGGCGCGGATACCGTTCGGATGTATCTCATGTTCTTAGGTCCGTTCGAACAAGGCGGAGACTACCAGGAACACGGAATTCTAGGTCCTCGATCATTTTTGAATCGTCTTTGGCAGTCCGTTGTAGAAGCTGAAGACGAAGAAATAGACCCTGATGTTGAGAAAGCGCTTCATCGGACGGTAAAGCACGTCTCTACTGCCATCCAGGAGCTTCGTTTCAATACGGCCATCGCGAGCATGATGGAATATCTGAATGTTGTACGTTCAGAGGGTCGAAAAACGAGGCGACGTGAGGTCGAACCGCTTATTGCCTTGATAGCACCGTTTTGCCCGCACATTGCCGAAGAGCTCCACGAGAGAATGGGCAATACGTCGAGCATCTTCGACTCTGGGAAGTGGCCTTCCTTCGACGAAAAGCTGCTTGAGGACGAAGGAGTGGAGATTGCAGTTCAAGTAAACGGAAAGCTCCGAGGAAAACTGCAATCCAGTTCCAACGCTACCCAGGATGAAGTTAAGGAACTGGCACTTCAACTTCCAAATGTTGCCCGTTACGCCGACAATGAGCGTATTCGGAAAGTCATTTATGTGCCAGGACGGATGCTCAGTTTGGTGGTGTCCCAAGAGTCGTAAGCAAGCTTCTAGGGTGTGACAAACATTTTTACACTTGCCGCTGTGCGTATGTCGCGCTTGCTCGTTCTATTGATCTGCAGCCTGTTTATTAGCAGTTGTGGATTTCACCTTCGAACCAACACTCTTGCCAGTTACATAAGCTCGGTCGACGTCACGGGAACAAAGTCTCCCAGGATCGTACGATCTCTTGAAAGCAAGCTTAACGAGCTCGGAATCGTAGTGGACACATCCGATGCACCCGACGTTCGCGTGCAAATCTCCGAGCACAGTTTCGAAAAGGAGGCCTCGCTACTCGCTCCGTTAGGTGGAATGATCGAATACGAACTCACTTTAACAGTAGTCATGCGGTTTGGAGTGCCCAACATTGAGCCAAATACCGATGTGGTCTCAATGTCCGCGACCCGAAAGGTGAAAGTAAATACAGAGAACCTCTTGTCGACTTCTGCGGAGGAACAGCTCGTACGGAGAGAACTCTCCGACACGATTGTGGATGAGATCATTCGAACTATTTCCCACGAGGTTCGAAGGCCGTTGTCCCCACCGAGCAATGAGGATATTAAGGACTGAGACCTAGACTCAATGGAGACTCCTTCACACCACTTAGAACAGACCTTGCGAGATCAGCAACTCTCTCCCCTCTATTACGTTGCCGGAACGGACTTGCTCTTGGTGCAAGAAAGTGGTCAGGCTATTGTCTCCAAAGCTCGAGAACGTGGATTTGACGAAGTGGTTCAGATGGAAGTGGCCACTAAGGACGACTGGGATCTTGCTCTCCTTGAGGCGGAGAGCCCCTCTCTGTTTGCAGAAAAACGCCTCTTCGAACTGTCAATGAAAGTGGATTCCATCGATAGATCTTCTAGTGCTGTAATTAAGTCATACTTAGAAAACGCCCATCCCGACGCTCTCCTCTTAGTACGTGGACGAACCTTTCAATTTCGGCATAGATCTGCGGCTTGGTTTCGATTGTTTTCCAAGGAAGGGGTTGTCGTAGTTTGTGAGCCACTGTCTGCAAGTCAGCTTACTCAATGGATTTCTAATCGGGCGAGAGAAAAGCGGTTGCGCTTGACCGAAGACGCGATCGAGGAAATTGCGGATCTTACAGAGGGAAACCTTCTCGCTTCCCACCAAGAAATTGAACGCCTTCACCTCGCTTTTCTCGGTTCTGAGGAAGAAATTAGCGCTGACAAACTCAACATGCAAAACTGGAGCACAACGAGTGCCTTTGAGTTGATTGACGCGGCGTGTTTCGGCGACACAAACAAAATGAGCAAATCTCTAATGTCGCTTTCACGCGAAGGAACCGAACCACTGTCTCTGATAGGGCTAATTGCAGCGCAATTACGACGAATGCACTCGTTGGCGATTGGTGAACGGTTGAATATGTCCCAACGCCGATTGCGACCCCTACAGGCCGCATACCGAAGGATCGGTCTCGAAAGTATCAAGCGACTCATGATGGAATGTACGAACATCGACAGCCAACGCAAGGGCATCCTATCGGGTGATGCTTGGAATTCGGTTTGCAGTCTTCTTATCGGAATTGCCGGTTCACACGAGGTACCCACCATCGAACCTAGAGTACGCTCGTACACCATAGACTACGATGCGTAGGAATGGGACTCAATTCACCTTTGTCTTCGCTTCTAATCCTGTATACATAACCGAGAGAACACCGCCCGTGTTGCTAACGAGAGTAATCGAAGCATTCGCTGGGCGAAAGGATATGAGTCTCTGATCTCCCGTAGCGGCACCCACAATGACGTTTATTGCAACAAAGTGGGAGAAAACTACACAATCACTTTTGAATTCGAGAGTCGCGTCAATCATGGTTTTTCTCCAGGACTGCAATTCAGCGGTCAGTTGTTGCCAAGTCCCTCCCATGACCCTGTTCAACCACTCAGGCCGATCTTCGAACTTCAGATTGGACGGTGTTGGGACCTCCGCAAACCGAGTATCAATCTTTGCAGGAGTGTTCCAAGCTTCAGCGAGGAAACTAGCTGTCTCTTGCGCACGCAACAGAGGACTCGTGAAAACGGAGAGCGGACCAACTTCTTCGAGTTGGAGTGCGGTGCGCTTGGATTGCTGACGACCTAATTCGCTCAACCCTGGATCGTGATGGTCAGCAAACGAAGCCGCGGCTTCGCCATGACGAATTAAGTAGATGTTGGCCATTTGTTCTGACTACCTCATACGAAGATTCTCGCAACTAGATTAAACAATCGAACAAATATGGGTCTGTTCAATACTCATTCGTAAAATTACTGCGCAATTACGAACGGTACACGCCAAGAGTAGGTCATTGCCTCGTGAGCTCTGGCACTAACAATAGGACTCGAATGAACGTTCACGAATCAGGGCTCAGCGCAGACATGGTTCCAGACACGACCATCGATGCTCAGAAAGCTTTCCAGTTGAATAGAGCTCTATCCGTTCCAGCATTTAGTACACGTACGGACTATGTACCGCAAATCGACGAAGGCTACTGTTTCGACCCGTCCACCACATTGGCCATCCTTGCTGGATTCGCACACAACAGACGAGTGATGATTCAAGGTTACCACGGGACTGGGAAATCCACTCACATTGAGCAAGTGGCAGCACGACTCAATTGGCCGTGCGTGCGAGTGAACTTAGACAGCCATATCAGTCGGATTGACCTTGTGGGAAAAGACGCAATCGTAATTGAAGATGGTCAGCAGGTAACCACATTCAAGGAAGGTATCCTTCCCTGGGCATTGCAGCACCCTACGTGCATAGTCTTCGACGAGTATGACGCAGGACGACCCGATGTAATGTTTGTGATTCAACGAGTTCTGGAGGTAGAGGGAAAGCTAACGTTACTAGACCAAAATAGAGTCATCACACCCCATCCATGGTTTCGTCTCTTTTCCACCACAAACACCGTAGGCTTGGGCGACACGACGGGAATGTATCACGGTACGCAACAAATCAATCATGGACAGATGGACCGTTGGAATATCGTTGCGACCTTGAACTACCTACCACACGACGTCGAGGTCGATATCGTCTACGGAAAGGCTAAGACCTGGCAAGACAAGAACGAAGGTCGCAGGACGATTGCGAACATGGTCAGTGTGGCCGATCTCACGCGAAAGGGCTTTGTAAACGGCGACGTGTCGGTTGTGATGTCGCCAAGAACCGTTCTCACTTGGGCGGAAAATGCAGAGATATTTGACGATATTGCATTTGGTTTTCGTGTTACATTTCTCAATAAATGCGACGAACTGGAACGCCCGGTAATTGCTGAATACTACCAACGCTGCATGGGCGATGATCTGGGAGACGCCACAGCTGAGATTACGCTCCAACCGTAGAGTCAGTCCCGATGTCGGAAGAACGACTCGATAATCCACTCGAGCCCTTCAAAAGGGCTATGACCGCAACAATTCGGGCAATCGCGGAAAACAACGAACTCGACGTTAGCTTCAGCAAGGGTGCACCCTCTGTACAAGGGAATTCTGTAAGCGTGCCCGTACCAGACATTGGCTGCACAGACGAAGAATTGAATGTCGTACGCGGAGTCGGTGACGAGATAGCTTTGAGACTCCGCTATCACGACGAGCGAGTCTACCAGCGAACGTGCCCATCGACAGGACCTGCACAAGAATTGTTCAAATGGGTAGAGGATGCCAGAGTCGCTTCGATTGGCTCGCTTCGCATGGAGGGTGTAGCCAAAAATCTTGACGCTTCGCTCGAAGCAATTTGCAAACAATCGCTCTTTGACCGTATTACTGCAGAGACAGAAGCACCACTTGGTGTAGCTGTGGGTCTGATCGTACGTCAACAACTAACCGGACGAGAACTACCTCCCGCAGCGGAAAACGTCGCACAGTTTTGGCGCGAATACGTTCACGAACAAGCGGGTGAAGACATTGCTGCTCTCGAGGATTGCATTCAAGACCAGCAAGTGTTTTCGAAGCGCTGTCGCGACATTCTTCTAGATCTTGGACTAGTCCCAGACTACGAGGATCAACCAGAACTCGCACAGAACGAACAGGAGTCTCAATCCGACTCGGAAGATGAACCGGACCCTGACTATTCTTCCGAGGATGTTGTGCTTGATGAAGACTCCATGGGTGACGCAGACGCCGACTCAGAAACAACTTCAGCTGAGATGGATGCCGATTTGGATACTACGGAGCTCGGAACGGATGCCGAAGTCGATGAATCACAACTCGCCAATATTGACGAATCAGGACACATTCGGGTAGAAGTGGACTACAAGCCATTTACTACCGAATTTGACGAAGTCGTGCATGCGGAAGATCTCTGTGACCCCGAGGAGCTCGTACGCTTTAGAGACGTATTGGATCGACAGCTTGTTCCTCTTAAGCACGCAACTTCGAAGCTTGCTACCCGCCTACAACGCAGACTCATGGCGAAACAAAACCGCACATGGGAGTTCGATCTAGATGAAGGCATGCTCGACACTTCCCGGTTGGAACAGGTCGTTGTAAACCCCATGCAACCGCTAGCGTTCAAGCAAGAAAAGGAATTGCAATTCAGAGATACCGTCGTTTCGATGCTAATCGACAGTTCGGGTTCGATGCGAGGACGGTCAATCGCCATTGCAGCAATGTGCGGGGATATTCTTGGACGAACACTCGAGCGATGCGCCGTACGTGTCGAGGTCTTGGGATTCACGACGAGCGCTTGGCGCGGAGGACAATCGCGCGAAGAGTGGATTAATTCGGGGAAGCCTGCAAATCCAGGTCGCCTCAACGATCTAAGACACATCGTGTACAAGGGAGCCGATGTCCCCTGGCGACGATGTCGGCGCAACTTGGGATTAATGATGCGCGAGGAGATGCTCAAAGAAAACATCGATGGAGAAGCACTTATTTGGGCTCACAATAGGTTGGCAGGTAGAAACGAGCAGCGAAAGGTCCTCATGGTGATTTCGGACGGACTGCCTGTCGACAATTCCACGCTGTTGGTTAATCCAAGCAACTATCTTGAACAACACCTCAAGTACGCCATCGACATGATCGAGAACTACTCTCCTGTTGAACTCATAGCCATAGGAATCGGCCACGACGTCACCAACCATTACAGCCGTGCAGTAACGATTACCGATGCCGAACAGCTGGGAGGCGCTATAACGGATCAACTTGCAGCACTATTCGATGTCGAGAACTGACGCATGATCGAAATGATTAAACGACGCACCTGGATTATTGCTCTACTCTGTTTTTTCATCTATTTTGCGACGATGGCCTTTGGTGCAGATGAACAAGACACGCCCGCCGTAGTCGCATTTGGCTCATGCGCAGAGGATGAAAATCCCGATCATCCAATATGGGAGTCAATCGCCAAAGCGAGCCCTACCGACATGATTTTCATGGGAGATAACGTCTACGTCAACGCTCGCGCAGTAAACCGTCAAGGTACCTACGAGGCTTTCAACCCGGACTACGAACGACTCGCTTCTTCCAAAGGATTTCAAGAGCTAAAGAAAATCGCCAGATTTCACGCCACATGGGATGACAACGACTTCGGTGCAAATGACGGGGGACGAGAGTATGAACTGAAAGACTTGTCTCAACAAAAGTTTCTGAGTTTCTGGGGCGTGGACAAGTCATCCAAGAGATTTCAAACTCCCGGGGTGTATGGGTCTGCATGGATTGAATCGTCGGGACGAAGAGTGCAAGTGATTCTTACTGACTCGAGATACTTTCGGTCCCCAATCAAACATGCGGCTCCAACCCAAGAATGTCCATTCCGAAACATCGTTCCCACAGACGATCCAGACGCCACAATGCTTGGAGAAGATCAGTGGAAATGGTTGGTTGAGCGATTACAGGTGGAGGCTGACTTGCACTTGCTAGTCTCGGGCATTCAAGTAATTCCCGACGAGCACTGTTTCGAGCGTTGGGGAACTATGCCTGCTGAGCGATCAAGACTCTTAACAGCAGTCAAGAACGCAAGTGCGACGACGATTGTTCTCAGTGGAGATCGACACTTGGCTGAAGTGTCCATGTTGCCAAAGAGCGACGAAGACGATGTCGGTTACGACCTCTACGAATTCACGTCAAGTTCCCTTACAGCTTCCTTTGGCTTCGGTGCGGGCGAACCAAACAGCTATCGGGTGTCAGGCGACAACGTTCGCGTCAATAATTTCGGCATCCTGGAGTTCGATTGGGAAAAGTCGCAGGTAATCGGTGAAATACGCGACCAAAATGGAGTGCCACTGCGTACAGCAAGGGTACCGTTATCGAACTGATGGGATTGAAATCTTGCCCGTTGGGCAAGATCAGCATTCCCGAGCAAGATTGCTTGCTAAGCCACAACCTCAAACTGTTGCAATTCGGGTCTTCCGGCGAGTAGACCTGCAAACTTAGGTCCTGCCGCCCTGAAGTGCTCACTCTGACCATGGGCGACAAGTGCTTCTTGGTTCTCGTAAAGCTCCATAACTGTGTAACCAGAGTCGTTCTTCACGAGGGTGTAGAGTTTGTTCCCGGGTTCGTTCGCACGCACACTCGCGATCAGTTCACCCATGACGGCTTCGAATTCCGCTTCTCTTCCTTCGACAACACTCATTTTTGCAAGTAATGCAATCATCTATTTCTTGCCTCAACTGTATTTACGTGTAGAACACCGTCATGAACAAAGACGGAACACGTGATGGTGGGGTACCGATCCCCTGCCGATTTACACCGACAGGGGATGGCGATCAGTTTTTGTTGCTCGGAATCAACGTCTCCAAGTCACCCGTGCGTAGTAATAGCCTCCGTTGAATCCATACGGCGATTGTTCCGCATAGATCAATCCGGCAACTTCACCCGCAGGATTGTCGGATGGATACACATCGGAGAGGTTTTGAAGTCCACCTGTGATCGTGAAATTCTCGTCTATCTGATAACGAACTTCGGTATCGAAAATGAATGCTGGATCTGGATAGTAGGAGACAGACCCGTCGTTAGTTGGGGAGTCATAATGCTCGCCAAAATACCGAAGTCTGAGCATTGCGGACCACTGACCCTGATCGTGGTTAAGTGTTGCAGTCAGTTTTGATCCTGGTTGACCATCCTCGATTTGCTTCCTGCGGTTCTCACTTGTGAACTCAGGATTGAAGGATTCCAGCTCTACTTCGCCAATATTCGCCGCGACAGTGACTGTTGTAGTACCGTCCATCAATTCAATCGGAATTGAGGCAACGACATCAATGCCAGACGAGCGCAAGGTTTGCTGATTCGAGAAGAAGCGCACGCTTGAAAAACTTGTTGCGTCCGCCACGCCCGCATTCAACAATGCTTGAATGTCTTCCGGGGTCAAATTGAAACGACTGGTGAATGCAATACGATCCTCAACTTCTATGTTGTAGTAGTCGACAGTCAAATCGATGGAATTGATGGAGGCAACAACTCCGAATGTGAGATTTACAGATTTCTCCGGTGTCAGTGCTGTGGCACCTTTCTGTTGCGCAACGGGATTCGTAGGTGGCAAGGTTGCAATATCTGCCAAAGCACCCATATTGAATTCCGTTGTCACATTTCTCAAGTTCGCTTGACCAGCTGTTGGCACACGAAATCCGGTACTGACTGCACCTCGCACGGCCACGTCGTAGTTGACGTCGTATCGAAACGCCACCTTTCCATCAAGGGTATTCCCATAATCGGGCCATCGTTCAAAACGAAGTGCTCCGCCGACGAGAAGATCGTCGGAAACATCCGATTCCAGGTCGATGTATGCAGATTGCGCTGAGACAGTGCTAATTCCCGCATCGCTTGGAGGAAACCCTGCAAATCCATTGGACCCAACGCCAAATCCCTGAGCCGCAAGACTTTCATTAATGTGGAAGGAATTGGGTTCTCCGTTTGTAATTCGGAACATCTCCGTTCGATACTCCAATCCCCATGCAATATTCAACGGAATTCCGTTGTCCAGCGTTCTCTGCTTCGACATGCCGAAGTTGAACACTCGGTCTGTTTCCGTATACGCGCCAGCTTCATAGTGCGTTGGTATGTCATTGCGCAAAGTTAGAAGCTGCGGGTTGATCGTGTTAAAGATGTAGAACAATGCATAGCTTCTACCGACAGTTGCGCTGAAGTCGTAATACCAACCATTTTCAAGATGGCCGCGAACCCCACCCGCAATGCTCATGTCGGCGACCTGACCACCAAAGTTGGGTGTGAATCCACCTGGGAATTTCTCAATCAACGAGTAGCAGTCCGGGTTGGTTCTGAGACCTGCCAAGACATCCGCGTCAGGAACATTGTTGACAATGGGAACCACGGGACAATTACCTGACATGTCTCCAGTAAGGTCAGCGACCTTAACAGTAGGTACGCCATCTACAACCGGACCCCGAAATACACCGTTTCGCGTGTGTGGATTTCTGAAGTAGAACCCACCCACGACTTCTCGTTCGGACCAATTGCCGAAGGCATAGACATCTGTAGCCGGATTGATTTCCAGACCGAAGTTACCGAATATCTTGAAGTCGTCATAGATATCCGGCGATCCCCAGATCTGGGCCGCTGGCTGTCGAACATCGGAGTTTCCTGCGTCGATCAGTCCCTGTGCGTCCCCACGTTGAACGCTTCGACTTGTGGCTGTGTTTTCCTTCCACTCGAAACTGAGATTCGCAAACCCAAAATCCGTCATCGGTAGACCGATGTTGGCGGCAACGGACATTTGCTGTCCATCTCCTTCGTAATGCTGACCTAGTTTTGAATCAATCGTGATTCCGTCCGCACTATCTCGGAGCACAAGATTTATGATCCCTGCAATAGCGTCGGATCCGTACTGTGCCGAAGCCCCATCTCTTAAGACTTCAACGCGTTTCAGTGCAATTGCAGGAATGGCGGACAAGTCCGGAGCTTGCGCCCCTCCAGCTGCTCCTGCTCCAAGCAGTGCAATCACCGCCGCACGGTGTCGCCGCTTGCCGTTCACAAGAACCAGCGTCGCATCAGGGGCCAAGGATCTCAGCATTGCTGGACGAATGAACGTTGCGGCATCACTAATTGGTTCAATCCCCACGTTGTACGAAGGAACCGCTACCGACAGCAACTCGTCCATGTCGTTAGCACCATAGGCCAGCATGTCTTCACCATCGATCACATCAACGGGAACAGGAGAATCTGCTGCTGACCGATCTAGACGTCGAGATCCGACTACGGTTAGTTCTTCGATCTCGTCATCCGGGTCCGCAGTAGCCTCGCCACTGTCTCCCTCCTGAGCTGAAACTACACCACACGCAAAGCACAATGGCAGAATTGCCATGAGCGCTAGTGACGGAATGCGCCACAAAAAACTTAAGCACTTCTTCACACCTACACCTCTGTCAAGGAAAAGCGAATTGGCAGATTGTATTCAAAATGAACTTGCCGGCTCGATGAAACTCTACCTTCCGCTAACAAATCAGCCCGATAGTGCTCGAAGCAAGTACTTTTAAGCTCTATCCGACGCTTGCGCTACGTTCTTCTTCACCAAACAAATGGCAGGCAACCAATCTCTGCTCACCCTTCTCGCCGACTTCTATAAGCTCGGGCGTAATGTGTTTGCAGCTGTCCATTGCAACGGGACAACGATCCGAAAATCGACAACCAGGCTGGATATTCACCGGCGAAGGTATTTCGCCTTGAATTCGAGTGGACTCTCGTTCTCGTTCGTGCTCTGGGTCCGGTTCTGGGTTGGATTCCACCAAGAGTTGCGTATAGGGGTGTTTCGGATTGAAGAACACTTCGTCCGCCGGCCCCATCTCAATCAGTGCACCCAAGTACATAACTGCAATCCGATCGGAGACGTAGCGCACCATCGAAAGATCGTGAGCGATGAACAGCAACGTGAGTCCGAGCGAATCCTTGAGCTCACCAAGCAAATTTACAACTTGAGCTTGAACTGAGACGTCAAGAGCTGAAATCGGCTCATCACAGACAACGAAGTCCGGATCCAAGATGAGAGCTCTCGCAATACCGATACGTTGACGTTGGCCCCCGGAGAATTCATGAGGATAGCGTGCCATGTGATCGGCGTTCAGTCCCACACGTTCTAACCATTCCGCCGTCGCATCTCGAATTTCGGTCTTTGACTGCGATGTGTGCAGGCGCAATCCCTCGCCCACAATCTCTCCAACCGTCATTCGTGGATTGAGCGACGAATAGGGATCCTGAAAGATCATCTGCATTCGATGCGCGTACTTCTGGAAGTCGCTCGAATCGTATGCCTGCGGAAGTTGCTCGCCGTCAAAGAATACGCGGCCATATGTCTTGTCGTGCAGTCCGATCATTGTCTTGCCGAGCGTGGATTTTCCAGAGCCACTTTCCCCGACTAACCCGACGATCTCACGCTCATATATATCCAACGACACAGAGTCAACCGCATGAACGACTTGATTCCTCCCAATTCGAAAGTGCTTGGTCAGATCACTGACCGTTACGAGAGGCTCGCTCACGTAGTGGAAATCTCGGGTACTTGCACCGAACACTCTTCATGGTGCAACCAACATCGTGATCCATGAGAACCCGACACACCGAAAATTTCTGGCCGATTTGAAACACAAACCTCCATTGCATAAGGGCATCTCGCTGCATAGCCACACCCTTCCGGCGGTGAGAACAAATCTGGTGGACTTCCAGGAATTGGCATCAAGCTTTGCTGAACATCTCGGCGGTTCGTTGGCATTGCTGACGTTAGACCAACTGTGTAAGGGTGGGCAGACTGATAGAAGATCTCATCCACCGTTCCCGTTTCCAGGACTTCTCCTGCATACATGACTACAACTTGATTCGCCATTCTTGCGACGATTCCGAGGTCATGGGTAATCAAGATCAAAGCCATCTCTTTTTCACGTTGTAGGTCATGAACCAGGTCGAGAATCTGGGCTTGAATGGTGACATCCAAGGCAGTAGTAGGTTCGTCGGCGATCAGTACGGCAGGTTCGCAGGCAAGTGCCATGGCGATCATTGCACGTTGAAGCATGCCACCTGAAAACTCAAATGGGTATTGGCGCGATCTCTTCTGTGCCTCGGGAATTCGGGTGAGATCAAGAAGCTCAACTGCACGATTCATTGCCTCTCGTTTCGACATTCCGTTATGGACTCTAAGAGGTTCCGCGATTTGAGCTCCGATCGTCATCGTGGGATTGAGTGACGTCATGGGATCCTGGAAGATCATTCCCACCTTACTTCCGCGAATGTCTTTGCCGTCGATTACCCGACTTCGTAGGATGTCATGTCCGTCTAAAGTTGCAGTCCCATGGGTGATTCGCCCGGGCGGTACAGGAATCAGTCCCATGATGCTTTGGACCGACACCGACTTTCCGCATCCAGACTCTCCAACTATCGCCAGAGTCTCGCCGCGATCAACCGAAAAACTCGCTCCTCGAACGGCATGCACGATGCCGCCATAGGTCGTGAACTCTACGTGCAGGTCGGAGACTTCAAGCACTGCCATTCTTATTCTCCGTACCGCATGCGAGCGTCCAATGCATCCCTCAAACCATCGCCAAGGAAGTTAAAAGCAAGAACGGTGACACTTATAAATAGTGCAGGAAAGATCAATTCGTGTGGTGTGGACTCCATGGTCTTGATTCCGTCGTTGCACATGGATCCCCATGAGGCTGTGGGAGCAGTTACACCCATTCCAATGAAAGAGAGAAATGCTTCCGTAAAGATCGCACTTGGAACCGCGAACGTAAAAGTCACGAGTACAACGCCCATGGTGTTTGGAATCATGTGGCGAAGAATCAATCGGGGAGTCTTGGTACCTAGCAATCGCGATGCTTCGACGTAACCCTCTTCCCGAATTTGCAGTATTTCGCCTCGGACAAGGCGCGCAGCTCCAGGCCAACTGAGAAGTACCAATGCAACTAACATGGGCAGGATTCCACTCTCGCCCGGTCCGATACCAAAGAGTAGTTTGAAAAGGATCATGAACAAGAGGAACGGAAGTGCTATGACAAAATCCGCGAACCTCATCAAGATGTGATCAATATTTCTGCCGAGAAACCCTGCGATACTGCCATATATCACACCAGCGATTACGAACAGGAACGGAGCCACGATACCAATGAACAGTGAAATCCTCGCCCCTTCCATCAGACGAGCCAACATATCGCGTCCCAGGTAGTCCGTGCCTAACGGATGAAGCGGTACCCTTATCGTGTCGCCAACACTTACGGAGTTCTGATCCTTGATGTATCCTCGTTCGACAGCGTTTGCAGCTGTGGTGGAAAACGCAACATCTACCTTGACAGTCGCTGCTTCAGAAAAGTCCTCTCCCTCTTCGTTGATCGCAACCACTGAGTACCAATAGGACTTGGGCTTGATGTCGAGACGATCCTCAAAACTTACGGACGTTGACCCCTTTGTCTCTCCAATCGGCAATCCCAACGGATCACCGGGTCGTGGTTCAATGATTTGCCGGAAAATGCGATACCCCTTTGAATTTGGTACTGGACCCCATACAAGTCGAACATTCGTTGTCGTAGCATCACCCACAAGTTCAAGCGATTGCGGAGCCAAGTTGTCGCCCTGTGGTTCTTCAGAAACCACCCCTTCCCATGGTTCGTACGTTTGTACGAGTGCATTCCGATCTCCCCAGGGCGGTTTCGATGTTTGGTCCAAGTCCTGAGCATCGGGGTCTATACGCCAAACCAAAGGCCCTGCACATGCAAACACCAACATTCCAATAATTACAAAAAGAGAGGTAAACGCTCGCTTGTTAGCTCGTAGCCGAATCCAAGCGTCTTGCCAATATGAAAGCGACGGTCTTGACCGTTCCTCAGTGTCAGTATCAAGAGAAATTGGCTTGAATGAAAGATCGCTCATTCGAGTCGCACCCTAGGATCGATGACGGCGTAGAGAATGTCTACCAGAATGACCATCAAAACGAGAAATGCACCGTAAAAGACTGTAGTACCCATGATCACGCCATAGTCGTTCTGTTGCACCGCTAGAACGAAGTATCTTCCCAAGCCGGGAATTCCAAAGACATTCTCAACAACAAATCCACCCGTAGTGATTCCAGCAATTGATGGTCCCAATACGGTTACAACCGGCAGTACAGCGTTGCGTAACTGGTGTCGCGAGAAGATTTGCGCCATCGGCACTCCTTTCGCTTTTGCTGTACGCACAAAGTCCGAGGAGACAATTTCCAGCATCGACGTCCTCATAAGCCGTGTCAGGAACGCCATGGTTCCTAAACCTAGAACAAGTGCTGGAATTAGCATGTGCGCAACGGTTCCCCATCCTGCAACCGGCAAGACTTCAAACCCGGCCAAGTTGTTCATGGTTACAAGTACAAGCTGACCAACGGTGGCAAAAACAAATGAAGGAACAGATATTCCCAAGATGACAAGCAAAATGATCACTATGTCGGGCCACCTGTTTCGGTAGAGAGCAGTCAGAGCACCCCACAGAATTCCCCCAAATCCGGCGATCACAATAGCGAGAATTCCCAGAATCGCCGAAACCGGGAAATGGTCGCGGATGATCTCGTTGACTCGACGGTTTTCGTGTACAAACGACAATCCAAAGTCGCCCTGGATCATGTTTCGCATGTAGATGAAATACTGTTCGACGACCGGTTTGTCCAACCCCAATTTTTCTTCGAGATTCGCTCGAATTTTCTCGGAAACCGCCTTGTCGTCTGCGAGAGGATCGCCCGGCAGGTTGTGCATGACGAAGAAAGTCACCGTCGCGATGAACCAGACTGTGATGACACCCTGTAGGAGTCGCCAGAGAACGTAGCGGGTCATCGAACTTTAGTCTTCACTATCACTCGCGATATAAGCTCGCGTGTAGTCAGGATCCAAGCCAACAGCTCGTCGAGTGACTCCTTTTACGCGATCGTCCGAAACGTACACACTCCCTCGTTCATATTGAACGAGAATGGCCACATCGTCATGCAAGAGCTGTTGAACTCGATCCATTGCTTCCATCCGTTCGACAGGGTCACTTGAACTCTGAGCAATTGCTACGTGTCGATCCACTTCCGCGTTTGCATAGCGTCCTCGATTGTTCAGATTCCAGGAAGCAAAGAGATCACCAAACGTCATGACATCGTGATAGTCAGGTCCCCATCCGGCCGCTACGATGTCGAATTCGCCGGTAGTCATTTTTTCGAGTCGAAGCTTGAATATTTGCTTGTCAATCTTGACTTCAATACCAAGCTTCTCTTTCCACAATCTCTGGTAGTACTCAGACTGCTTGTTAGAGACGGGATTGTCGCCGGACAACAGAACTAGTGGCGGAAGTTCGTCTACTCCAAGTTCCTCGATCGCCATTGCCAAATGCTCACGAGCCTTTTCTTCGTTGATGATGTACTTAGGACCCGGGTACTCATCTCGAAAACGTCCCTCCACACCATTGAGCCACACTGGAAAGATCGATTCGCCAGGAAGGTTGCCGGGAAGCTTCAAGACCTTGTAGACCAACTCAGATGGATTGTGTACCAACTGAAGAGCTCTTCGCAGGTTGTAGTTCGACGTGATCCGATCAGGTCGGTGGTTGATTTCAAGAAAGAACACGGAGCCGTCGTTGTGCTGCTTGATGTGCCACCGATTTCTTAATGCTCGATCGAGATTCTCAGAATTGAGCCCAGCGTAGACGATTTTGTTTGTTGCAAAGAGATTCAGCGTTGCGTTGGCATCCGACAAAATATATGCATAGTCGATAGCGTCGAGTCTTGTCTGGTCCCGATTCCAATAGAGCTCGTTCTTCTCTAAGCGAAGGCTCGCATCGTGTACCCATTTCGTAATTTTGAACGGACCGTTGTAAATAAGGGTGTGCGCTTCAGCTCCATACCCTCCATCCGTCGACCTATAGAACTCTTCGTTTATTGGGTAGTAGGTGGGAAACGCGAGCAACTTCAGAAAGTACGCCGTGGGTTGCTCCAACTCGATCTCAAGAGTATGGTCGTCAACTGCCTTGGCCCCAAGTTCTCCAGGCTCAATTTCGCCTTCATTGATTCCTGTTGCATTCTTGATTGGGAACAAGATGAATGCGTATTGCGAAGCCGTGTCTGGATTAAGCGCTGTCTGCCAAGCAAACACAAAATCATGCGCGGTTACGGGTGTTCCGTTACTCCAGTAAGCGTCATTGCGTAAGTGAAACGTGCCTCCATTCTCATCCATGTCCCATGACTCAGCCATTCCCGGAACGAGCTCATTGTCCGGTCCGTAACGTAGCAGCCCTTCCATGGTGTGGCCCAACAGCATGCCGGAGACCATATCGGTTGCCCGTGTCGAATCGAGTTGAGGAGGTTCCGTGCTGAGCGCTAACGTGATCGTGTTAGTAGCGTAATCCACCGCCTGAGTGGAGCGGGTACCCGCTGCGGAATAGGAAGTCACCCAACCCAGCATCGCTAGTAGCAAGACGAAAAAGAGGAGCCCAACGAGGCCGTACTTGGCGAGCTGCCATGCCGAACTTACGCTAACAGGTTCAGCGGCACCTTGGGTGGTATCTGTCATTTCGACCTCTACTGAACTGTTCGAAGCAAGTTGCCAACTACGCGCTCCAAGTGAATGAGCGAATTACATTCCTCTGCCTGATGCACATAGGGCGTGTACTTCCTCATGATAGCGTCTCCAGTGTTCCAAGTACTGCGAGATTCGGGATTTAGCCAAATCACTCGTTTGGACATGTCATACAGCTCTTTCAGGACGCTCTGCTGAGCATCTCCATAGTTGTTTCTGGCATCTCCCAATATGATGACGGTGGTGCGATTGTCGATGTCGGACAAGCACTTCTTTCGAAAATCTAGCAGTGCCTGTCCGTAGTCTGTCGAACCCCCACCGAAGTCACGCAATGTCTTAGCAATAGCATCTTCAAGTGAATTACGCTCGAAAAGCTCGGTGACCTCTCCAAGATCCGACGAAAAGGCAAAGGAACGCACCTTCGGCATGACTTCTTCAAGACTGTAGAGGAACATGAGCATGAACCTCGCATAGTTCGCGACCGATCCACTAACGTCGCAAATTGCAAAGACACATGGACGATCCACCTTTACGGATTTCCAATGCAGGTCGAATATGTGCCCGTCGTAGCTCATGTTGTTTCTAAGCGTTCGGGAAACATTGAGCACACCACGCTTGTACACTTTCTTTCTGCGGGAATGCAACGAGACTAGCTTTTTTGCCATGCGATACACAATTTCCTGCACCAGGCGGAAGTTGCGGTGTTCGATGTTGGACAGCTTGACTTTGCGCAGCAACTCCTCTCGTAGCTTGAAGCCGTGGGCATCTGCGTAGAGTAGAAACTGCTTCTCTACGTAATCACGGACTTGTTCGCGTAGCCAATCCTGTCTGTGCTTTAGTTCCCGACCTAGTCTTCGCACGCGCAGATCTTCACTCGTCTTTGCGGAATTGATTTCTCGCTGCAGATCGGCAAGACCCATTTCCTCGAGAATTCTTCGTGTATACAGACCTTTTTGAGTAAAGACTTGAATTTCTTGGAGTTTTACTTCCTTAGCCGCAGCGGCAACTTGAACGTTGAGTTCAACTCGGTCGTTTTGCATTAGCAATACACCCAATCTGGATGTCGGGTCAGCGAGAGGACCGCGCCCAAGATTTTCAGCGAATTCATCCTCACTCTCTTCGCGTGCCTCGCCACTACCACCTGACCCGCGTGGGGGACTGCCTGTCCTCAACCCTTGGCCAGTACCCGATCCTTCTCCTGAATTGTCTGATTCATCGGGTTCGTCCTCGTCTGAGTCTGTCTGTCGCGCTCCGGAAATGTCGTGGAACTTGAAGAACTCTTCAAACGTGTTTTCAAAGGTTTCCTTTTCATCCAGAGTCTTGGGAAGCACAAGCGACAGCGTGTTCTTCAGAAACTCTCGATCGTGATATCCCGTCAGTTCAACAGCGCTTAAGGCGTCAAGGGTTTCGGCCGGTGAAATTCGAACTTCTGCTGTTCGAAGTGCTGAGATAAAGCTAGTAAGAGTGCGATCCATTCTTCAGACTTCTCACACGTGCTTGATCACGCATTGACTGCTTTGTTGGTGATCGAAGGTATATCAGTATTGATGTTGTCGATGTCTTCCTGGAACTTCAGGATGACGTTGAGCGTTTCACGAACGAGATCCGGGTCTAGCGACTCGGTGTGAAGAAGCAGTAGCGTTCTTGCCCAGTCGATCGTTTCGCTAATGGCGGGGACCTTCTTTAAGTCCATATCGCGCAATTCCTGAATGAATGCAACTAGCTGTTTACGGAGTTGCTCAGGGATTTCTGGCACTCGGGCGTGAATGATTCGTTGCTCAAGTTCCATGTCAGGAAACGGAATGTAGAGATGTAAGCATCTTCGTTTCAATGCATCGGAGATCTCTCGAGTGTTGTTGCTCGTCAGAAAAACCATTGGTGGTTCTCGCCGTGCTTTAACCGTACCAATTTCAGGAATAGAGACCTGAAAGTCCGAGAGAATCTCGAGGAGCAGCGACTCGAACTCGTGGTCAGACTTGTCCACTTCGTCAATCAGAAGGACACATCCGTCTTCTTCCTGCAATGCCTTCAAGAGCGGGCGTGGTTCCATAAATTCCTGAGAAAAGAAAATGTCCCCAAATTCATGCAATCGATTGACCGACTCCGCAAAACCCTGAGCACCCTGAAGAACCTCGTTAAGAGTTTCCTTTAGGACTTGAGTGTAGAGAAGCTGCTTGCCGTACTTCCATTCGTAAATGGCCTTGGCTTCGTCTAGACCCTCGTAGCATTGCAACCTTATTAGAGGTAACTGAAACATATCCGCAGTCGTCTTTGCCAATTCCGTCTTGCCAACTCCCGGAGGACCTTCGATTAAAACGGGCTTGCGCAAGTGATACGCAAGATAGACAGCCGTCGCGATCTGGTTGCTGCAAATGTATCGATGGTCCTCGAAGTTGTTCTTCAACGAATCGACAGATTCAGCCAATTTTTGAATTTCGGTCAAAGCACTCTCGTCGTCGCGTAAAAGGGATCCTTGTGTGAATTGGGCTGGGTTTGAATAAGATTCACTCAAGTACCCGAAAAGTTTGCAGTTCTTTTCTCCATAAATGACGACACACCTTCTTTATGGTCGTTGGTTTGAGCACATCGCAAGTGCGTTACAGCCTCTTTCTCAAGCAATGTCATGAAGTCAGAAACCGAAGACTGATTGATGTTCTGTTTCATCCATCGGTAACTGACCAAAGGTCCGTTGGCGATGCGCGCTGCAAGCTCGTGTACTTCTTCTGAAAAGGATTCTGCTGGCAAGACCCGATTTACCAGTCCAATTCGCAACGCCTCGTCAGCGTCGATGATGTCGGGAAGAAAGAAGAGCTCTTTTGCTTTGGCCTCGCCCAGCAATCGAGTGAGCTGCCATGTTGTGCCAAAGTCCCCTCCTAAGCCAACGTTGGCAAAGGCGGTGCCGAACTTTCCCTTTGTGGATGAGAATCGGAGGTCGCATGAGGCCGCGATTCCCAGGCCTGCTCCCACTGCATGGCCATTAACAGCTGCAATCGTCACTTTGGGAATGGTGTGCAGCAAGTAAGGAAACAGGTGACGCTCTCTTTGGCGATCCACCGATTGTTCAAAAGTGAGCGGCTCGCCAGTAGGATCGGTACCGCCCATATTGCTGACATCGCCTCCCGCACAAAAGGCTCGACCTGCGCCCGTCAACACTATTGCACCGATATTAGGATCTCTTACAGCGTCACCGAGTCTTCCAATTGCAGGAAACGACATGTTGTCCGCAATGGGATTTAATTTCGACGGATTGTTGAGAGTAATCGTGAGTACTTTGTCCGAAACATCGAACAATACTGCTTGGTCGCTCATGGTTCCCTCCAATCGGCGATCACACGGTGCACGCCATTTTGCATAGAACCCAATTGGAACAGATGCACGATGCGTTAGTTTCGTGCTGAAGGGCAGGAACTAGATCGTTCCGCTAATCAACCCGCCGCTTTTGCTAGGGCCTCTTCCTTAACTCGCTTGCGCTCCGAAGTGAGCGAATGATTGAATCCCGCGCCAGCCGGCCATACACCCGGATCAGCTTTTACGAACCTACACAGGTGTTTAGCATGATCCGAGAGAGTTTCCCAAATCTCTAATGGCATCGTTTTCTGGCCGCCTCGAGCGATCCACGGCGCGCCATATTCGACGTTAGGCAATGAGCGGATCTCTCTGCTCAGGTTCGGCGTCGCGCCGTGCCAGGCTCGATTGTCTCGAAATACTCCAGCTCCCGCTTTTGCGCCCACTAACGTGCACATGCGCATCCATTCAGGTTCTTCAGTTGGCGGAGGTGGGTGTCTAACAGCTTTATGGCTACCTGGAATCTGTCGAATTGGACCGTTTTCCCAAGTAAGGTCGCACATTACAAAATTTATCGTGATGATTGGTGGAGTGTGATCGACAATCTCCCGTTGCGTCCTTAGATCCAGTTCTTCGGTGCCCTCGCGTACCTGCATCTTAACGCCCAACTCCTCAGCTTGACTTCGACGGGGCTCTGGCACATTCTGATGTTCGCGCAGATCCATGTGCAAGTGTTGATACTCAACGGCGCCCGGCAAGCACAAGTCACCTCCGGCACCAGTAACCATATAGTTTCTATTGCCAAACAATGCTGTCAGCAAGGGTGTAGTTGTAGGCAAATCGACCATGGACGCCCATACAGCATCATGAAGCATTTGGCGTGATGCCGAGGTTGTTCCATAGCTATAGCGATGTGGCAGGCGGGAGGTTTCGGTTATGTACTTACGTCCGTCATGGCCATCCGGCTCAAGGATTTCCTTCAGGACACGAGCCGATCCCTCGCGAAATCGAGCCAAAGTTTCTTCATCGAGAAGATTGTTGACTACAACAAAACCATCTCGAAAGAAAATCGTCTTTGCCTTTTCAATCTCGTGCGGCTCACAGATATCTAGCCCGGTATAGCCGTTGTATTTCTCAAGTTTCTCACGCAACTTGCAGACTTCGTAGTCGTCGTACAAGCGTTTCGAAGGCGAGTACGGATCTGCTACCCCAAAGTGTCTCTTTCGGTCGGTGACTACATTTCCTGCTTCATCCAGAGTCTCGTTGACTGGTGTATTTGCGCACCAACCAACCTCGGTTTCACCGAATACCTGCATGTTTTCAAGTTCGTTCTTGGCTTTCACAATTGGTCACCTCAGATACTCTTACGAGAAATGTGCCTGAAGAAGTGCTGCCTGAACAGGGCGCAAACCAATTCTATCGCAACCTCCAAGCTGGTCTTGGTTCATTAATTCCGTACCTTCACCACAAGTCTATTCTTCCAGCGAGAGTTCAATCATGTCGTGGCCATTCTGGGCAGGAGTTACTGCCATCTGTTCAAGGAAATCGAAAGGCAATGAACTTGTGAGACACTGCTGGACACTTGTTAGCCCACAGTCTCTATAGGACAGAGGCATATAAGGTAGCACGCTAGTACAACGTTAGTGGCAAATATATCCGAACCGGAACTAATGTATAGGATCTCCAATGAATCACCGCAAAACTGTACGTATCATCAGTTTATCGGCACTCATTTAGCGAAACGGTGTAGCAAGAAGAAGGATTTAGGGGTTCCTCGTCCCATCTGGACCTAATGGTCTTGCTGATACCAAAACCGGATTTACAGCAGGCAGGATTCGAGCCTAGTGGCACAGGTCATACACTACGAACTCCTGCTTGCGACCCGTAGATTCGAGACAAACGAACTGAAATTCGTGCGCACAGAGGTATCTAATGGATTTAGTAAGATGAGAAACACTGCGTTTTCAATCGGTTTGGGAGACTCTCACAGTGGCAACACCAGGCAGCAGCGAATGGCTTGATTTAGTACAAGAAGACATCATCGAGCCGGACCGCAGGATTATCGATCCCCACCACCATCTGTGGGAATCAGTATCCATGTGGGGTCGTTATGTACTCGAAGACCTATGGAACGACACCCAGTCGGGTCACAACATTGAAAAGACGGTTTTTATCGATTGTCGCTCCAACTATCGAATGGACGCACCCGAACACATGCGGCCGATCGGAGAGACAGAATTCGTTGCTTCCGTAGCGGCGGAAAGCGCAAAGGATGATGAAAAGGCAACCATTGCGGCAATCGTTTCGCATGCCAACATGACCCTGGGCGACAGTGTGGAAGAAGTATTGAGTGCGCACGAAGAAGCTGGCAATGGCCTGTTTCGTGGGATTCGACACGCAGGTCCTCATGACACGACCGGCACGTTGACCAATCGAGGAAGTAGACAACCCTGTCCCTATACACGAGCGGACTTTCAAGCTGGAGTACGCAGACTGGGACAACTTGGCTACACCTACGACACATGGCACTTTTATCACCAGAATCAAGAGTATTTCGAGCTCGCAAAGGCAGTTCCAGAAACGACAATGATTCTCGACCACTTCGGTACACCTCTCGGTGTTGGTGCTTACGCCGGGCGTCAAGAAGAGATTTTTGAACAATGGAAAGCAGATATTGCCGACATTGCACAATGTCCAAACGTCCATGCAAAGCTAGGCGGCATGGCGATGCCGGACAACGGATTTGGCTGGGACAAGAATCCCACTCCTCCAACTTCTGATGAGTTTGCTGAAGCCCAGCGTCGCTATTACCTCCACACGATTGAATGTTTCGGACCACACCGTTGCATGTTCGAAAGTAATTTTCCGGTCGATCGACTCTCCATTTCGTACCACGTCCTCTGGAACGGACTCAAGAAGATCGTGAATGACTTCACGGAGGAAGAGAAAGACCAAATGTTCTACGGCACCGCTGCTAGGGTCTACAGAATCTAGACTCGTTCGGTTTCCACTGATGACTGGTCGCAACCTAGTCTGGGCGGCAGGGATTAGTGCCCTCTTTGCTTCCCTTGTTCTCGCCACCGAGTACAAACACGGTTACGCTTTTCTTGCGGAGCCCAGCTATCCTCCAGACTTTCAACATCTCAAATATGTAAATCCCGACGCGCCCAAAGGCGGATTGATACGGATTCCACAAATGGGCAATTGGGACAGTTTCAATCCTGTTCCGCCAAGAGGACGAGTCGCGGCTGGACTGTCCGTTGGATCCCCTACGGACAACTTACTCCTCGATTCGCTTGTAGACTTCGCGGCAGACGAAATCTCTACCATTTACGGGGTTATAGCTGACGGAATTGCGATTCCCGCAGACAAAGCGTGGATTGGTTTTAGATTGCGACAAGACCCCACACCGCGATGGCATGACGGAAGACCGATTACCGTTGAAGATCTCGAATTCAGCTTCGATGTCTACAAGAACCAGTCCAATCCCTCAATTCAGAACCCCATAGAACCTTTCACTCACATAGAAGTTCTTAACGACCGCGAAGTCCGCTATCACATTATCGAGAGTGAACGATCTAATCCTCTCCTTCCAATGCGCATTGGCGTTTTGCCTGTACTTCCAAAACACTATTGGGAATCCGAAGAAATAACCGAGACGACGGTAACTCCACCATTAGGATCTGGCCCATATCGGATTTCAGACTTCTATGTCGGTCAATGGGTCGCTTTTGAGCGAGTTGAAGACTACTGGGGTCGGGACCTTCCAATCAATCGCGGCAGGTTTAATTTCGACAAGATCAAATTCGACTATTTTCGAGATGATCAGGTGCAAACAGAATCGTTGAAAGGAAATGTGGTCGATGTCCACGTCGAAAACATTCCCCGTCTTTGGGAAACTGCTTACGACTTCACTCCCTTTCACAGGGGCTTATTCAAGAAGAGCTATGTTCCCCAAATGCGCCCCGCAGGTCTTTGGTGGCCAATTTTTTGGAACTTGGAGCAGCCTCGCTTCCAAGACATACGAGTGCGTGAAGCCCTCTGGTTGCTCAATGACTTTATTTGGCTGAACAAGAGAAATTACGATTTCTACTCCCTCGCCACCAGTTATTTTCACGGTTCTCCAATGTATGCATCCCAAGGAGTACCTGAAGGAAAGGAATTGGAGCTTCTTGAGGAAGTTCGTCATTTGGTTCCATCACGCGTGTTTACAGAGCCATACGGACCTCCTCCCAATCAAGGAGATGGTTGGAGTCGGGACACTATTGTCAGAGCTCAAGAACTCCTCAAAGAAGCTGGTTGGGTAGTCAAGAAGAACAAGCTTGTGCATTCAGAAACCGGTGAGCACTTCCACATAAGGTTTGTTGCGGTTTCGCCTGCACTTGGTGGATCATTTATTCACTACACCCAAGTCCTCGAACGGGTTGGAATAACGTCGTCGATCAAATCACCCGAGATTTCGAACTGGCTGTATCGCATGCGCGCAGGTGACTTTGATGGGGGAGCCATTTGGTTCCTGCCCGACAATACCCCAACAGCAACGATTGACAACGCTTTCAACAGTGCACTTGTTGACCTCGAATATGGATCGAACTGGGCGAATATAGAAAACCCTGCGCTAGATCACCTGATTGAGAAAATCAAGACAGCTGAGGATTTTGAATCCTACGCAGCTGCCATTCGAGCTCTTGATCGAGTTTTATTGTGGAACTTCTACTTCATACCCGGCATGGCAAAGGAAAAAGTGGGAATCGCGTACTGGAATAAGTTCGGTCAGCCAAATCCTGTGCCGCTCAATCGCATTACCAGTCATGTCCATCTTTGGTGGTGGGATGAAGAGAAGGCCAAAGCAGTTGACGATTACACAGGGCGAAACTGAGTGCTCCAGTACATTCTCCGGCGACTGATTCTGATCCCGCTGACGCTATTCGGCATTATGTTGGTGAATTTTGTCGTGATCCAGTTCGCGCCTGGAGGACCCGTCGAACAAGCTATTGCTCAGTTCTCAGGTCTCAATGTCTCCACAACCGCTAGCGTTTCCACAGCGGAAAGCATGGGGCCCTCCGACCAATCGGCCTACATGGGAGCTTCAGGGCTGGACCCAGAGTTCATTGAGGAAATCAACAAACATTTTGGGTTCGATAAACCTCCACACGAGAGATTTGCTCTCATGCTGTGGAACTACATGAGACTAGATTTTGGGACGAGTTATTTTCAAGATCGTTCGGTGCTTGAAATCGTACTGGAGAGACTTCCGGTATCGCTTGCGCTTGGATTGAGTTCCATGTTTTTGATCTATTCGATCTCAATTCCGCTGGGAATCGCCAAAGCCGTGCGGGATGGAGCTCCATTCGACATTTGGACGAGTGCAGCCGTGTTTACGGCCTATGCAATCCCACAGTTCCTATTCGCAATCATATTGGTCGTTTTTTTCGCGGGAGGTGAGTGGCTCAACTGGTTCCCCATGCGAAACCTGCTCTCGGATTCGTTTGAGGAACTCGGGTTCTTTGGCAGGGTTTTTGATGTTCTCTGGCATATCGCACTACCTGTAATTGCTCTCACCATGGGCGGATTCGCCACATTGACGATGCTCACCAAAAATTGCTTTCTTGAGGAAGTCAGCAAGCAATTTGTTATGACCGCACGGGCCAAGGGACTAACACCAAAACGGGTGCTCTTCGGACATGTCTTCCGTAACGCCATGCTGATTGTCATTTCCGGTTTTCCTGCCGCTTTCGTAGGAATCATCTTCACCGGGGCGTTTCTTATTGAGGTTATCTTTTCACTCGATGGAATTGGTTTGCTGGGATATGAAGCGGTCGTAGTCAGAGACTATCCAATATTGTTCGCGACTCTCTTTTGCTTCAGCCTGCTTGCGTTGGTCATGCAACTGATCGGCGATCTGGTTTACGTGCTAGTCGATCCTCGAATTGACTTTGAAAAGCGAGTCACATGAGCCCGCTAAACCAAAGGCGATTGGCGAATTTCAAGGCCAATAAGAGAGGTTTCTATTCTCTGTGGATTTTTCTGTCCTTATTTCTGGTCGCACTCTTGGCGGAGTTCATTGCCAACGATAAACCCATCGTTTTCTCACTGAACGGAAAACTGCATCTCCCGCTGCTCTTTTCCTATACGGAAAAGGAGCTTGGAGGAGTTCTGGAAACTGAGGCCTGGTATATCGACCCTTACGTGCAGGAACTCATCGCTTCAGACGGATGGGCCATCTGGCCACCAATTCGCTTTTCTCACGACACAATAGACTGGTACAAAAACGCAGTGCCCGCCAGTCCGGATGGTGCACACTTGATGGGAACCGACGGATTGGGTTCCGACATCTTTGCGAAACTACTCTATGGATTCCGCTTGTCGGTTTTGTTTGGTTTAACGCTGACGGTGTTGAGTTCGGCTATAGGAATTCTTGTGGGGGCTCTGCAAGGTTACTTCGGAGGCATGGTCGATTTATTTGGTCAGCGCGTAGTAGAAGTTTGGGCAGGTCTGCCCATTTTGTTTCTTCTGATCATTCTGGCCAGCATGATCGAGCCCAATGTGTTTTGGTTGTTGGGCATTCTGGTCATGTTTTCTTGGATGGCGTTGGTTGGTGTTGTGAGAGCCGAATTTCTACGTGCAAGAAATTTCGAATTCGTTCGAGCTGCACAAGCCCTTGGAGTACAACAGACGCTAATCATGTTTCGGCACGTGTTGCCCAATGCTGCAGTCGCGTCTCTCACTTACTTTCCTTTCATCTTGACGAATTCGATAACCATTTTGACCGGCTTGGATTTCTTGGGATTTGGTCTTCCCTATGATGCTCCGTCTTTGGGCAGATTGCTCTCAACCGCAAAGGCCAATCTAAACTCCTGGTGGATAGCGGCCGGAGTCTTTACGACATTGGTGGTGATGCTTACCTTGCTTATCTTTATCGGCGAAGCAGTACGCGATGCCCTTGATCCACGTCGATCGATTTCTGTTCATGCCGCACCCTCAGCGGCACCCGTTGCTGTATGAGCACAGACGCATTGCCCCTTGAAGGGGTGCTCGTTGTATCGTTGGAGCAGGCCGTCGCTGCTCCGGTAGCAAGCTGTCGCCTTGTCGACGCTGGCGCGCGAGTGATCAAACTTGAACGCGACTCGGGCGATTTTGCTCGAACCTATGACACAGCAGCGAATGGGCAAAGCGCGTACTTTGCTTGGTCAAATCGAGGCAAAGAGTCGCTCGTTGTGGATATTAAGAATCCCAACGATGTTGCTCTCATAAAACGCATCCTTCGAAAAGGTGATGTTTTCCTCCAAAACCTAGCAGTAGGTGCCGCCTCGAGGGTGGGATTGGGTTCAGACGAGTTGCGTAAAGAGTTCCCGCACCTCATCACTTGCGATATATCGGGATACGGAGAAGAAGGAAAGTACGCTCAAATGAAAGCATACGATCTCCTCATCCAAGCCGAGTCTGGATTGATCTCGATTTCTGGCGGTCCGGGAGAACTGGGGCGCGTGGGCGTGTCTGTGGTCGATACCGCCACAGGAATTTCCGCTGCGCTCGCCATCAACGAGGCTCTGGTACGAAAGTTCAAGACTGGCTTGGGAACAAGCATCAAGTTGTCACTATTCGACGTGATGGGCGAGTGGATGAGCGTTCCGCTAATCCATCATGAAGACAAGGGGCACGGACCGGAGAGAATTGGTCTAGCGCATCCTTCGATTACCCCGTACGGAGGATTCTCGACCTCCGATGGGCATGTAATTGTGATCTCCGTTCAAAACGACCACGAATGGATTTCGTTCGCAAACGGAGTCTTGAATCGTCCAGATCTAGTTTCCGATCCGAACTATGTTGACAATGCAGCTCGTATGTCGAGGCGTGAAGAGGTTGATGGTCTCGTTCAAGAATTTTTCGGCAAACGCACACGGAGAGAGATGTGTGAGTTACTTTTGTCGGCTCGGATTGCATTTGGAGAGCTGAACAATATGGCCGATTTCGCTCGTCACAAGCAACTGAGAAGATGGGAAATAGAAAGTGAAACCGGTGTCGTTTCTATTCCAGCACATCCGGATTCCAATCGAAAATCTCGCAATCTAAAGCTTCCTCGCATAGGCGAGCACAGCGAAGCAATTCGAGCCGAATTTGAGAAGGTATCTATCTAGCCAAGACTGACCAATTCCAACCTCCAGGATTCGGGGACCAAATGGCAGATGGATTGCGTATGCGAACCAGCAAGGTCAAATCCAGTTCTCATCGGAAAAGGCGTTCGAGACGCAATCGATCCTCGAGGTTGTCTGGCTTAGTCGAACAGATTCAACGAAGAAGAATAGCCCAAGCTCACTCTTATCTATTGATTCCAGAACAATCCTGCCGCATAATTCGGAAAAGTCATCTCTCATTAAAAATGACAGACTCAGAAGATCCAACAGGCTCCACGAAGACAGTGGAATGGAGTACGGAATCGAAGAGATACGCAACCAGAATTCAATGCCTGTTGTGGTTTCTCATAGTTGCAGTATTTTCTCCTCAAATCCTGATATTGGGTGTCTTTTCAATGGTTTGGAAAGGATCCATCCAGCAACTCGCCTGGCGATCGCCCTTGCTGGTTGTTTTGCTAGCATTGGTGTTTTTCGCCATACACTTGATTTGCAAGCATATGGTCAATACGTATAGCAAGAAGCACTCGGTGGGTCAATTCGTCAGATTTAATTCGGGAATGTTTGAAAGAGGGTCCTTTGATCTTCCCTATCCAATTTTTCTGGTTCTTACGATAATAGGCGCAACTGCGCTGGGATGGGTAGGCGCTGTTGCAATTTACCTCTTGAGCAAAACCGCTCATTACTCTCTGCTCGGCATGAGTCAAGCTATATTTGCGTCAACGTGTGTGACCCTAGTGCTTAGCTATCCGATCTTTGTGATAGTCAAACGCGTTTACGCACGTTCAATCGAAAAATTGAGAACATAGAACAGTATTCAGCTGCACTGTCTGCCGTCCGCATGCTCAAACCGTTTGAGACCGCTGGCCTGAATCCAAACGTGTCTAACATGGACTGTCGTAACTGCCTGGACATATTCGAGAACTGATATGGCAGAACTGATGTGACCGCACTGTTCACACATCCGGATTTCCTTCTCCACGAAACACCTCCAGGCCATCCCGAGTCTCCGGCGAGACTTGCTCGGGTTTCCCAAATCCTTGAAGACTCAGAACTAATCGACCAAGTTGAACGGATAATTCCCGAACTAGCGAGCAGCGAAGAGTTGGCACGCGTTCATGATCGAGATTTTGTCGACCAAATTACCTCGCTAGCTCCCACTACCGGATTAGTGCGAGTTGATGCCGATACATCAATGGGTCCTAACTCGTTGAATGCTTCCCGTAGAGCCGTCGGAGCAGCAGTCTCAGCAGTGAGGCAATCTCTCTCTGGAAGACATAAAAGGTCCTTTTGCGTCGTTCGGCCACCAGGACATCATGCCGAGTCAGCGCAGTCTATGGGATTTTGCTTGTTCAATAGCGTAGCAATTGCGGCGGACTATGCGTTGGACACCGTCGAACGGGTCGCTGTGCTCGACTTCGACGTTCACCACGGAAATGGAACTGTTGAAATGTTTGCCGACCGACCGGAAGTTCTAGTCTGCTCGAGCTTTCAATTTCCGTTCTATCCATACCGAATGCAAGACATCGACAGACCCAACATTGTGAATACACCTCTGCCTGCCGGTACGGTTGGATCGAGCTTCAGGACAGCCATTGAACAGAATTGGACACAACCGTTGGATCAACATCGTCCGGACCTCATTCTGGTGTCAGCAGGATTCGATGCACACGCTGAAGATCCACTGGCGCAATTGCAACTACAGGACGAGGACTTTCGTTGGATCTCTCAGTGGATCGTGGACATGGCACAGACCTATGCGAAGGGTCGCGTTGTCTCCGCGTTGGAAGGCGGTTATGACGTCAATGCTCTAGCCCGATGCTCCGCAATCCACCTAGAGAGCCTCCTAAACTGACGGCCATCGCTTGTGAGACCACTCGGGCGATTTAGAAATCATCGACACAATGCGGCTTGTAACGAGTCCCGAAAAATCCGTCAATAAAAGGCAACTGATTTCGGTCCCGAATTTGCGCTCTGCTCGAGTTGCAAAGTAAAGAAAGAGAACCTTGACCACTGAGCAGTGAAGCGAGTCCATTGATGCTAATTTGAAAGTCAGCATCGTCCGCACTCTTAGTAACTTCACAATCTCTACCATCTGACGATACTCGAAATCGTCCGACGTTCCATGGACAGTCAGTATCTTCCTTAATTTCGAAACACACGCTACCTTCTATCGGATAGCTTCTACTAGATGTCAGTTTCGGGACATTCACAGTCCGCAACCAAACTCCCTCAAACCAACGAGGGTGAAGAAGTCTAGGTTCCAACAGCATATGAGTCGCCGGGTCGTCTAGGGGAGCGTAAATCACCACTTCCTTAACTAGGTCGTGACTTCGAATGTAGTCCCACAGAGCTTGGTAGGCCTCATTATTTAAATAGACAAAATCTTGAACGCTAAGTCTCTGGTCGGGACCATCGGTCGATTTGGGAATCTCGCGCAAGCGGTAGGAAATGTAACCATCTGGCTTGCCGCTTTCGTCATAGCGAACCGCGTAGTGATAGTTCGGGTTCGGTCCAAAGTAAGCTTTGTCCCAAACTGTGGACGGACGGTGCAACAAGAGGTTTCTTGGAGTTCGAAACTCTTCGTAGAGATCCCGAACCACAGTAGGAGCAACGCCTGGCTCGAACCTAGTAATGCTACCCTCCGTTGGCATAGCATCAATCTGAACTTCGGCCATGCGTGGATCAAATTGATATCTGTATCCGGACGAAGCCAAGCCATAGCCAAAGCGTTGATAAATCGCCCCCATCGAAGCCCACAGAATGGATGCAGGGATCTCTTCTTCGTAAGCTTTTCGAAGTCGGTCTGTGACCAACTTGCGAACGAGCCCTCTACGTCGATGACCTGGATCGGTTCCAACTGAGGTGACTCCATCAGCTCGAACTTCCTTACCGTTAAACCGCATCTGAAAAGGAAATTGACCAAAGGTTGCAACAATCTTTCCCTTGAAAAACGCAGCCTTGGCGTTTTCGCGTTCCAAGAGGTTCGTGTCTTCCTCTTCTTTCTTTTCCTTTGACGGACTAGCATCGCCGGCAAATACATACCGTTGCAAACTAAGGAATTGCTTCAACTCACCCGGGGCCACTGGGCGAAATTCGTAGTCGTTCAATTTAGTCATTGTGTTGTATTGGAAATTCGTTGTCGCATGGGCGGAATGGCCTTCGTTCGTTAGTGAACGCGCTTATCTCCCGCGACTATGATTGACTGATGAATGACTCAAGCTGACCAGCAACTTGATCGGTTGTTCCCGTAGGCATTGGAATTAGTTGGACATCGGCACCCAGATACGATCTCTCTTTTAATTGTGCAGACAACTCCTCACGTGCTCCAATTACCTGAATCTCTCGAACCATAGTTTCACTAATTGCGGACATCGCACCAACGCGATCTCGACGACTCCAAGCCTCACGCGAAGCTAGCACTTCATCCTCAAAACCGTTGTCGGCGAGCATGTTCCAATAGAAGTCTCCCATCCGGTTTATGTAGTGGAACAGCGGTGCACGGGCCGCCATCCAAACAGCCTCGTCGTTCTCTCCTTTGAGTTCATAGACGTTTGTGAAGGGCGCAATGGTAGTGTCATCGACACTTCGACCGGACTTGGAAGCTCCTTCCGCAAGCTGCTTTCGAAGCGTGGAAAAGTGGTCTCTGGGCCAATGAATGGGGAAGATACCGTCCGCAATTTCTCCGGTCTGAACAATGGATTTTGGAGTGATTGCCGCAATGTAGATCGGAATGTGGGTGCGAGGTCGTTGGTAATCCAAAGTAAATCCTCGCGACATCTGAAATATCTTGCCTTCGTACTCGAGCCGATCGCCGGCGACGAGCGTATTGATGATCTCCACGTATTCGCGCAATCTTCTCAATGGTGTCTTGAACTCGACACCATGAAAGTGTTCGATGACACGGTGGCCAGAGGAGCCGAGGCCGCAGATCATCCTTCCCTCTGATAGCACGTCAAGCATGGCGAATTCCTGTGCGATGGTAGCCGGAGATCTTGAATAAACATTCAGGATCGAAGTTCCGATTTGAACTCGTTCCGTGTGAGTAGCGAGCAGAGTCATCCAAGGCAGGGTTGAAGTACCCCAAGCTTCTCCAGTCGCCACCATTTCGTAGCCTAAAGACTCGGCGATACGCACCTTTTCGATCGTGTCTCGCCAGTCATTGCCGATCCCACAGAGAATGCCAAGCCGCATGATTGCTGATTCTTGCCGAAGAGTTGCATACCTTAGCAGAACCAAATAGTCCCTTAGGAGAGTTTGTGTTTAATGAACGTACCCAGACGCTGCAGAGACTGAACACATGCCATCTCGAAGAAAAACGATCGAACTTACAGATTCTGAGATTGACGAATATCTCGCCAGTTCGCACACACTAATCATCGTGTCGAATGGACACAGTGGATTTCCTCATCCTATGCCGATGTGGTACTACGCAGATGCGAATCGGAACTGCTATTGCACAACGTTTGCGAAGAGTCAAAAGGTAAAGAATTGGAAGCGAGATCCCCGTGCTTCACTACTCATTGAATCGGGGGAGGAGTATGCCGAACTCAAAGGGCTTGTTGTCTATGCCCAGACTGAGATCGTTGAAGATCAAGAAATCGTGACAGAGACGTTGGTGAACATTAATGCAAAAGGCCGGAGCCTCACGAAGGAACAACGAGAAAAGCTAAAAGAATCTGTGGGAGGTACAGCGTCAAAGCGTGTGGTCCTAAAGTTCATTCCGCAACGATTCATCTCATGGGACCATTCGAAGTTGGGCGGCAGATACTAGAAAGCCTGAATGCGGCGTTCGCGGCACCCAATAAAATTGCGAGCAAGCCTCAAATCAATGATGGTTACTTGCTCGAACTTAGCTTGTAACCCCTTCGAACCAAGGAGACTGAGTTTATGGCTTTGAAAAAGCGAATGGCAGTATCTCTTCCACTCAATCAAGTGCTTCAAGACACTATTGATCTCGTGCATTGGGCCGAAGAAAACGGATATACCGACGGATGGTTTGCAGATCCTGGAGCACCCGATGGCATGACGACTGCAGCCCTCATTGCCGCCCACACTAAGAAGCTTCGAATAGGGATGGCAATTGTCCCCGTTTACACCAGATCTCCTACAGTCCTCGCCGCATCTACGGACGTAATTGCCCAAGCGTTGCCAGGACGGTTCATTCTAGGATTGGGTTCTTCCAGCGAAATCATCATGCAAAACTTCAATGGGATTAAGCTCGAAAAACCTCTTACTCGAGTCAAAGAAACCGCAATAGTGATTCGAAGCATGCTTAATGGCGAAAAGACCAACTTCACTGATCTGAAAACGGTTTACAGTCGGGGTTACTCTCAGAGACCCACAGATCCACCAGTGCCTATCTACCTCGCTGGACTGAGACCCAAGATGCTGGAAATGGCAGCTCAATACGGAGATGGAGTGATACTCAATCTTTGGCCAAAATCAGCACTTCCAAAGATGTTGGATCACATTCGAATCGGAGCAGAACGTTCTGGAAAGAAAATGGAAGACTTGGAAATCGTGAATCGCTATGCAGTAATTGTGACCGACGACAAGACAGAAGGTTACGATCGGTTCCGACAGCACTTCATTCCCTATTTCTCAAACCCCGTATACAACAATTTCCTGAAATGGTGTGGCTACGAAGATGAGGCGAACGAAATCCTCGAAGGATGGGCAGCTCGTGATCGCAGTAGAACAGCTGCGGCATTCCATGACGACCTAGTAGATCAAATCGGTGTTGTTGGAACCGCAGAGGAATGTCGCGAGCGAATTCAAACTCACTCTAGCCAAGGCATTACTACCAGCATCATCGCACCGCCAAGTCGCGAACTAGACCAGTCCTACGAGACACTTGAAGCGTTTACTTCAAAGAATTTTCAGTTCGAATAGCAGACCCCTGATCGAACTTGTACTGATCGACTAGCACATTAGAGAGGATTGCTAGGGAAAGCAAAGTTCAGCCTTTCTCGTACACCACCGGAAAGCCATCTTTGGGTGATGGTCTTGCGACGTGTGTAGAAGCGAATTGCATCCGGTCCATACGCGTACAAGTCGCCGAACAACGACCTCTTCCATCCCCCGAAACTATGAGTCGCAACTGGAACTGGAAGCGGCACATTAATACCCACCATGCCAACCTTGATGCGGTCGGAAAAGTACTTTGCTGCCTCTCCGTCTCGGGTGAAAATGCATGTGCCATTGCCGTACTCGTGATCATTGACTAAGTCCATGGCTGTCTCCTGTGACTGCACTCGAACAACACACAGCACGGGTCCAAAGATTTCGTCACGGTAGATCCGCATCTCAGAACTCACATTGTCGAAGAGGCATGGACCGAGAAAGAATCCGTCTTCCCGTCCTTCGACCGTGAGGCCTCGTCCATCCACAACTAGCGAAGCACCTTCGGCTACTCCAATATCTATGTAACTCCGTACTTTTTCTCGGTGAGCACTGGATACTAGAGGCCCCATTTCGCTCGATGGGTCGTTTCCATCGCCAATGCTCAAATCAGCTAGTTTCTGTTTCATAGCATCAACGCAGGCATCTGCGGTTTCGTCGCCAACACAAACGACGACCGAAATCGACATGCATCTTTCGCCACACGATCCATACGCGGCACCGAGCAGTGCGTTAACCACTTGTTCTATGTCCGCATCAGGCATCACGACGGCATGGTTCTTTGCACCACCTAAGGCCTGAACACGCTTGCCGAAGTTTGTTCCGGTCGTGTATATGTACTCAGCAACTGCTGTGGAACCCACAAAACTGACTGCTTGAATTTGGTCGTTCTCAAGAATCGCATCGACGGTCTCTTTGTCGCCGTTGACAATATTGAAAACGCCGTCCGGCAAGCCGGCGTCCGAGAGCAATTTCGCGCAAAAGGATGGTGCGCTTGGGTCCTTTTCCGAAGGCTTAAGAACAAACGTATTGCCACAGGCAATTGCCATGGGATACATCCACATTGGCACCATAACGGGAAAGTTGAAGGGTGTGATCCCCGCCACCACGCCCAACGGCTGAAACTGCGACCAACTATCAATTCCAGGTCCTGCACTCGGAGTGTGCTCTCCCTTTAGCAATTCAGGTATGCCACAGGCATACTCCACGACTTCTATGCCTCGAATTAACTCTCCCTTTGAATCTTCGATTGTCTTGCCGTGTTCATTGGTGACCAAAGATACGATCTCGTCTGTGTGTTCCTCTAGCAGCTGCTTGAATCGAAAGAGAACACGCGCCCGCTTTAAGGGTTCAGTATCTCTCCAAGATGGAAGTGCTGACGACGCGGCTGCAACTGCGTTTTCAACCATACCTTTATTCGCACAGGCGACATTTCGGGTAACGCGACCTGTGGCAGGATTGGTTATGGAAAGTGTGCGGTTCTTATCCGGAACCTTTTTGCCATTGATAAAGTGTCCGAGTGTGTGGATTGTTTCTAATTCTTCTGCGGGAGTTGCTGCCATAGTTGAGCTTTTGAGTTGTGGGTGGGATATTCAAACGCCATCAAACCAGCGTACAAACGAGAGATTGCATCAATCTCGTGCAGCAAAAATTATATGTGTGGAATTGATGATGGGACTCCTACACAAGAGTGTACGCATGTTCAGAGTCAAGTTGAAAATTTGCTGTCGATGTGTTCGCATTGATACCATAGCGACCCTATGACTATTCCCCTGAGCATTTGAGGAATTTCAATGAAAGTTGATATCGGAATTGGAACCGATCTCGCAAGGGTCCAAGAACAGGCGCAAGCTTTCGAGGCGGCCGGATATAGTGGAATTCAGACCGCCGAGACGGGCCACGACCCGTTCCTTCCACTTAGCTTGGCAGCGCTGCATACAAGTCAGGTCGACCTGATCACCGGAATTGCTGTGGCCTTTGCCCGTACTCCAATGGTGTTAGCTCACACTGCTCACGACATAAACTTTGCGTCGCAAGGTCGATTTGTTCTCGGATTGGGTTCACAAATCAGGGCACACATCACCAAACGATTTAGCATGCCTTGGTCCCATCCCGCTGCAAGAATGCGCGAGTTCATACTTGCTCTGCGAGCCATTTGGGCCACTTGGTACGAGAAAGAACCACTGCAATTCAACGGGAAGTTCTACACGCACACACTGATGACTCCGTTTTTTTCTCCTACAAACTTGGAATATGGCGCACCTCGCGTATTTCTCGCAGCCGTGGGACCGTTGATGACTGAAGTTGCAGGTGAAGTGGCAGATGGGATGATCGTGCATCCATTCACCACGGAAACCTATCTTCGTGAGGTGTCGCTACCGGCATTAGAACGTGGATGGGCAAAGTCAGGTAGGAAGCGAGAAGACTTCGACATTAGCTATCCGGTCTTTGTTGTGACGGGACGGGATGAGCGAGAACTCGATCAAGCCAAAGTTGCTACGAAGCAACAATTGGCGTTCTACGGATCGACGCCAGCCTACAAGCCAGTACTCGACAGTATAGGTGCTGGAGATTTGCAGCCAGAGCTAAACGCCATGTCGAAACAGGGCCGTTGGACAGAAATGGGATCTCTATTTACCGACGACGTAATGAATGCGTTCGCAATTGTTGCAGAGCCGAAAGACATTGCCAATCAAATCAAGACACGATTTGGCGACGTCATTGATCGGACTTCGGCGGCATACGGAAATCTCTCTTCCGAAGACCGAGCGCAGATAGTTGAAGAGTTAACCGCCTAGAGGTTAAATAAACGCCGCTAGACCGGGAATCAACAAGAGGAATCAAAAGCTCTTCAGTCGGGGACTACCTCGCTGGACGAGAGTCGCACAGAACTGCCACTCGGTGCATTTCTCGTACTTCAAAACCGTAGTCTGGAACCGCACAATGCTGGACGCACCGATTGTCCCACATGGCTAGCGTTCCAGGTTCGTACCTAATACGAGCTTGGTAGCGTTCCCGCGTACAGTGGGAATACAGGAAGTTCAGTATCGCAGAGCTCTCGTTTGGTGGCAGCTGCGGTATGCGACGAGTGAACCCTCTATTTACATAGAGTGCTTTGCGTCCGGTCTCCGGATGACTAATTACGATCGGATGTGTGGACGGCGTTCTGATGAGATCAATGTCAAATCCTCTCCCATCGTGCTGCGCGTCCAGTGGATCCAGGAATTCCTTCATGTTGTCCGACAAGTCCTCGTAGGCCTTGTATTGAGACGCGTAGATGGTGTCTCCTCCGACTTCCGGAATGCGGCGTGCATGCAACATTGATATCTTGGGCGGAATCTCCTTCCAACTGACATCGGAATGCCAACCTTCTGCACTTCCACGTCTTTTGGGACCGGAACTAATGTTGAGGATGTCGTCATATCCCTTCACGGTCGGGGAATACCCGTGAACATCTAGTTTCCCCCATCGCATCCCAAACTCACGGAGGTCGTCGTCGGTCAGATGTTCGTTTCCATGCAAAGCTATCGCGCAATACTCCAATAGGAGGGAACGTACGACCTGGAACCCCTCCTCATCAAGCGCTGCAACGTCAACGCCCCTAACTTCAGCGCCCATCGCACCACTGAGTGGCCTAATATCCAAATTGTTACGCGTGATGGTTCTGCTTGAAACCGCAACTTCAGCCATTTTCCACTCCTAACAGTGGACTCAACCCTCGAAAGCCTATGGTAACTCAAGAGTCTTACATTCGAGTTTCCCTTCTACTTGGGTAGGGTGTAGGTACTTCACGGTTCTCTTAGTAGATGCTATGAGTCACATGCGATAGCTTCCGGAGCCAAGAGTCCACGACATGTTTAACACAAGGATATTGAGTCGGTTAAATGTATCTTTTACTCCATATTCCCAATTATTGTGTGGTAAAGTTTGCATGCAGTCGACTTGCAGGGGAGCTCAAATCTCAATTCTCAATCGAATCCCCAAAACACAGAGCAAAATCCCAGAAATGACTCATCAGCCGATCGTAAAGCGTGTTTGTTTCGTTGGATTTCTGGTTTCTTGCTTTGCAACGATCGGATCTGAAGTTGAATCGTTGTCTCTTGCTCAAGCGGAGGAAATTGCGCTCACAGAGGAACCTCAAGTTGTGTCCTTCAACATTCAGGCGAACGCGTTCGATGAAATCGCAGAATCGAGCATGAGTTTGCCAGACGTACAAATTCGGTCCGGTCTCTTGAACTTTCCTCTACAGCATGGCGGATTTCAGACAGAAGGAATGACTCAGTTGTCATTTGGTGTGAGACAGAACATTCCTCCGAAAGGGCAAAGAACAGCGCTCTTTCAGAAAAATGAGCATCTCGCTGAGGAAAAACGGGAATTGGCACGAGATCGCCGGCAAGACGTGCTCCTTGACGTACGTCATGCATGGCTAGAAGCCTACTATCAAGATCGTGCAGTGATGTTAATTGTCGATTCTCGCGGGCTGTTCGTAGATCTTGTAGAGATTGCTACTTCCCTGTACTCGGTTGGTAAGCGCAATCAAAACGATGTGTTCCAAGCCGAGTTGGAACTTCTTCGATTAGACGATCACTTGACCCACACAAAGCAACTTCAACGTGAAGCATATTTGCGACTAGGTCAATTGCTGGGACAGGAAGTAACCATTCCGGTGGCGGACGATCTTCCGGATTGGAATTCTGTGCCCGAATTGAATCATCTCAAAGAATCTCTTCGAACCCACCCAAAGTTAGCTGCAATTGACGCCAAGAAAAGTGCGGATGGTGCACAGCGGCGCTATGAAGCATCCAATTTGAACCCAAAATGGGCTATAGATCTTGGATACAGCTTCCGAGACGGAAAGCTTCCCAGTGGAGAGTCACGGTCCGATTTCATCAGTGCTTCGGTCTCGGTCAATCTACCCTTATGGAGCCGTGAAAGTCTGCGTCGAAAAATGTCGGCCGCTTCTCTCAGAGCAGACTCGAAAGCTCAAAGCAGCATTTCTGTTCTCAGAGACCTTCACTACGAACTTACAACAGCCCACACGCGGTGGAATACTCTTTCAGATAGGGTCAAAATGTATGACGATCAATTGATTCAGCAATCGAGTGACAACGCACAAGCAACTCTCGGTTTGTATCGAAACGAAGGAGTAGGGCTCTCCGAGGTCGCACGAAGCTACATAGACCAAATTAACACTCAGCTTGCTTATCAACGGTTAATTGTTGATCGATTGAAAGTTTACGCAAAAATCGACTCTCTAGTGGACGGCCCCCCATGAAGCGTTTAACAGTCATCTTAGGCATCGCCGCCTTAGTCCTCCTGAGTGGAGGGATAGGTTTCGCCATCGCATATTTTCTTGTTCCCAAATCAGATTCTGGTCAATCTTCTGATGGCTCGGGCGAAAACGAGATTCTCTATTGGGTCGCACCGATGGACCCAAACTACCGACGAGACAAGCCCGGAAAGTCTCCTATGGGAATGGATCTAGTGCCGGTTTATGCGGACAGCGCTTCGTCAGAAGAAGATGTGGTGCTGGTCGATCCCCACGTGGTTCAAAACCTTGGAGTGCGCACCGAACCGGTGAAGAACGGACGCCTTAATCGCCAGGTTCGGACAGTCGGTTATATCGAGTATGACGAAAATGCCATGCACCACGTCCATACTCGCGTCGACGGCTGGATTGAAAAGCTAAGTGTCAAGGCTCAGGGAGATCCAATAAAACAGGGACAAATCCTCTTTGAAATCTACTCCCCGACTCTGGTAAACGCTCAGCAGGAATACTTGATGGCTAAGTCGGGTTCCGATGAGGACATCACCGTCGCCTCAAGAGAACGCTTGGAGTCGCTTGGACTGACCAAAGAGCAAATCGACGAGCTAGACGATTCACAGACCGCCAGTCAACGTGTACGTGTCTATGCCAAGTCCGACGGCGTTGTAGGTATGTTGGGGGTCCGAGAGGGGATTTTTGTTACTCCATCCACTCACGCAATGTCGATCGCAGAGCTGGATCGAGTGTGGCTAGTTGCGGAAGTCCTAGAACGTCAAGCTGGATACGTCGAGGTCGGGCAAGCCGTTGAATTCGAACTTGATTCGGCACCTGGAAAAACCTACAAGGGCGAGGTGGACTACGTGTATCCGGAGTTGGATCCCGTCTCTCGAAGTTTAAAGGTTCGTATCACCTTTGATAGGGGTAAGGATGTAGTTCGCCCCAACATGTTCGCTCGAGTGAAAATTTTGGTTGAAGGCTCTGAACCGGTTCTTCACGTTACAAGTACGGCAGTGATTCGTGGTGGGCTCACGGACCGCGTCGTACTGGATCTAGGAGATGGACGATTTCGATCCACTCCTGTAGTGATCGGCATGGAAGCAGATGACCGCGTGGAAGTACTCGAGGGACTCAAGTCAGGCGACAAGATTGTGACCTCAGGACAATTCATGATCGATTCCGAATCGAACATAGAAGCTGCGCTGGCTCGTTTCGAAGAGGCGAAAAAGGAGGCGGCTCGACCGACCAAAGTTTCAGTTAATGCCACAGTTCGTGGAAGCACGAGAGACGAGAAAAAGATTCGTGTCAGGCACGGCAGGGTACCAGAGTGGGGCTGGATGGCGATGACCATGAACCTGGAAGTGGCGGATGTCGTAATGCTCGACGATGTGGAGATTGGGCAGGATGTGATTCTCGATATAGAGAGACTTGAAGACGGTGGGTATGTAATAGTCGATATCCATCCCAGTGATGTTCCTACCAAAGTCTCAGTGGATGGAGTAGTTCGAGGCAGAAATAGAGAAAAGAGCACGGTTCGTGTGGAACTTGATCCTGTACCCGAATGGAGTTGGGATGCAAAGACAAGGGGCCTGAGAGTGCAAAAAGTCGAAATGCTCGATGATTTGCAAATGGGGCAGGAAGTGACTATTGATATCGAAAAATTGGAAGGCAGCAACGTCATAGTTGAAATTCGTCCGAAGAAAGAAGATGTCACCGATTCAGAAGACCCAGCTGATGCTGGATCTCCCTAACCTTGAGAGCAGTCTTACCTTGCAAGTCTGTCACGCTTCAGCAATAAATTGCGACAAGATTTCGACTCCGTCTAGGCCTCGAGTACAAGAGGTCTGGTCCGTGATTCATTCAGCGCTCTCACATAGTTCATCTTCAACGGACGAAGAAGCATGATTGCTCGCATAATCGGTTGGTCCGTAGATAACCGCAATATCGTGCTAATTGCTACGGCGTTCCTTGTGGTCGGCGGAGTGCTGAGCGTTTTCAGAACTCCTGTAGATGCAATTCCCGACCTGTCGGACGTTCAAGTCATAGTCAAGACAACGTTTCACGGTCAGGCTCCTCAAGTTGTAGAAGACCAGGTCACTTATCCTCTCTCTGTTGCGATGCTTTCCGTTCCGCACACAACAGCGGTTCGAGGCTATTCGTTTTTCGGCGATTCCTACGTATACATCATTTTTGAAGACGGCACCGATCTTTACTGGGCCCGCTCTCGGGTGCTTGAGTATCTCAACCAAGTCAAGAACCAGTTACCTCCTGGCGTGACTCCAACTCTAGGTCCTGATGCAACGGGAGTTGGATGGATATTCGAATATGCATTGGTCGATAGGAGTGGAAACCACGATCTTGACCAATTGCGCAGTCTGCAAGATTGGTTTCTTAAGTACGAACTACAGACTGTGCCCGGAGTGGCGGAAGTCGCAACCGTCGGTGGAATGGTCAAGCAGTACCAAATCGTTGTGGACCCGGACCGACTTTACGCTTTTGGCCTGACTCTCAAGCAAATCCGCCAAGCGATCCAATCCAACAATCAAGAGACCGGCGGATCCGTTATCGAGATGGGCGAGGCCGAATACATGGTTCGTGCCAAGGGCTACATAACGGGTCTCGAACACCTCCAGCAGATTCCTTTAGGTATTAGTCCTCAAGGAACACCGCTTCAGCTGTCTGATGTTGCGGAATTACGCATCGGACCTCAAATGCGCCGGGGCATTGCCGAGCTCGATGGAGAAGGAGAAGTAGTTGGCGGAATTGTCGTCATGCGGGCTGGCGAGAACGCACTTGTCACTATCGACGGATTGAAACAGCGATTGGAAGAACTCAAACAGAGTCTGCCCGACGGTGTCGAGATCGTGACGACCTATGATCGTTCGAAGTTGATTACACGATCGGTTCTCAACCTTCGAAACACGCTCATCGAAGAATTCATCGTAGTAGCTCTCGTTTGCGCTCTCTTCCTATTTCACCTTCGTTCTTCGCTCGTCGTCATTCTTAGCCTGCCGATCGCCATTCTCGGTGCCTTCGCAATCATGCGAGTGCAAGGAATAAACGCCAACATCATGTCTCTAGGAGGAATCGCAATTGCGGTGGGAGCCATGGTCGACGGCGCAATCGTCATGGTGGAGAATGCTCACAAACGATTGGAGCAACTCACTTCGTCGGGTCAAAAGATTTCCTCCGATGAACGTTGGGCGGCGATCCGAGAGGCGGCAAGCGAACTTGGACCGCCGATTTTCTTTTCGCTCGCGATCGTGACTCTCAGTTTTCTTCCCGTATTTACTCTCGAAGCCCAGGAAGGACGACTGTTCACACCTCTTGCGTTCACTAAGACATACTCGATGGCAGTCGCTTCAGTGCTAGCCATCACGCTCATTCCAGTATTGCTTGGCTTTTTCGTCCGAGGACGCATCCATTCAGAGCAACGTAATCCAATCAATCGCATTCTCATAAAGGGCTATGAACCAATCCTGAACGTGGTTCTTCGTTTTCCAAAGACAATCCTTTGCCTCTGTTTGGTTCTTCTCGTTGCTGGAATTTGGCCAGCCACGAAGCTAGGTTCTGAGTTCATGCCTCCGTTGGATGAGGGCGACTACATGTATATGCCCACAACTCATCCTGGCATTTCGGTGGACAAAGCTCGAGAACTGCTACAACAGACCGACAAACTCATAAGGGGCATACCCGAGGTGGAGAACGTATTCGGCAAAGTGGGGCGTGCTGAGACCGCCACGGATCCAGCTCCTCTAACGATGATCGAAACAATGATTCAACTCAAGCCCAAGGACGAGTGGCGCCCGGGCACGACTATGGAGACCATTCGCGACGAGTTGAACCGTCGAGTCCAGTTTCCTGGATTGAATAACGCTTGGGTGATGCCCATCAAGACGCGAATCGACATGCTCGCAACAGGCATCAAGACACCAGTAGGAATAAAGATCTCCGGCCCCGATCTTTCTGTGGTCGAAACGATTGGAACTTCCATTGAACGAGCTTTAGCGGATCTTCCAGGTACTGCTTCAGTATTTGCAGAACGTGTGGCGGGAGGACGCTACATCGATGTCGCAGTTGACCGTACAAGAGCAGCACGCCACGGATTGGATATCGACGATGTTCAAGAAATCGTTCGAACCGCTATTGGAGGCATGAACGTATCGCAGACCGTTGAGGGTTTGGACCGCTATCCAATCAACATCCGTTATCCGCAGCACGTTCGAAATTCGCTTGAAAACCTCAAAATGCTTCCAATCATCACGCCGAAAGGCGCGCGCATTGCGCTAGTCGATGTCGCCGACATTGAAATAGCGGACGGACCACCCGTGATCAAGAGCGAGAATGCCAGGCCTACTGGATGGCTCTATGTCGACATCCTAGGTAGAGACTTGGGATCGTATGTAGCTGAAGCCCGAGAAGTTGTGGCGAACGAGGTTGATCTGCCGCCGAACTATTCGTTGCAATGGTCCGGACAATACGAATACCTCGTACGAGCTCAACAACGACTAGCAATTATGGGACCGTTAACCCTAGCGATTGTCTTATTGCTTCTGTACTTGAACTTTCGGCGCATCGCGGAAGTGTTCTTGATAATTGGGACCATTCCCTTTGCGCTGATTGGTGGTGTGCTGTTGCTTTACTTTCTCGACTACGACATTTCGATAGCTGTCGGTGTTGGCTTTATAGCGCTTGCGGGGGTTGCTGTCGAACTCGGAGTCGTGATGCTCACATACATCAACATGTCAATGAATCGACGACTAGGGGAAATCGAGAAATCCGGAGACTCAGTTCAACTTGAGGATGTTCTGGGTGCCATAAGAGATGGCGCAATGCGCCGCATTCGACCCATCCTCATGACTACTTTGACGGTTGTACTAGGTCTCGCACCAATCATGCTAGATGAAGGCACTGGATCGGAAGTCATGCAGCGTATTGCCGCCCCCATGTTTGGCGGCATGATCAGTGCGATGGTGCTCACCCTGATAGTGCTTCCTGCACTCTACCTGCTCTACAAGAAATGGACTCTTGTAAGAAGATCCAGCAGCTAGTTCAGAATTCCGACGATTCCACAATTGATTCGAATTGGACATGAAATTTGCAACTTCAGAGATTGCTGAGAGAACGTGCACCCCAACTTGAGGATCTTGCAATTTACTGCCTAACAAACCATTGATCCCCGTAGGCATCCTATAGCACTTCTACACTTAAATGGAATAGACAGAAACCGCTAGGCCAACTTTGACTTTCTAACTATTGGCTCGAGATAGCTCGTACTATGTAGATGTCGTCACCACCACCGTAGCCGCAGCAGCGGCGGCGGCGGCAGCGGCCGCTCCACTAGCCGCTGCCGCCTGCGCGGCCTGAATCGCTGCTGCAACACCGGCTTGTGCTTCATGCCCAAGAATGCACACCCGACCACTTGCCTTCAAGTTGTTCTGCCACTGGATATCACCCGTTCGAGAGTTCAGAGCGAAGACAATTCCTGACGTTGCGGCAAAGACTATGTCTTGCTCGACAAGTATGGTGGTAATCCCAGAATGCTTAGGAAGCTTAGTTCTCCAAAGCTCCTTGCCATCGCTCTTGCGAAGGCAGACTACACGACCACTTACGCCAACATAGAGGTTGCCCCGATTCGACATGTCTTCTGTTCTTATCTAGTCTGCAGTCGATTCTGGCATTGCCTATGACGGGGGTGAATCGCTGCCAAGGATACAAACACCTCCAACCTTAAGGCGCGTGTGCCAATCAATGTTGCCCGTTTGGGGATTCAGCGAAAAGATGTCCCCTTGTGTAGCTGCGAAAATGGCATCTTCATCTACAAGTATCGTGGTTATGTCCTTGATCCACTTTGGCAATTTGGTTCGCCAAAGTTCCTTGCCATCCCTTTTGCGAAGGCAAATCACCCTTCCCGGCACTGCCACATACATATTGCCGCGATCCTGCATGACTCTTCTCCTAATCAGTGTCGAATTGAACTATCTCTGTTCTTACATTGTTGCAGACATGATAATGACGTTGTCGATGCAATTTGAAGAGACCTTTACTCCCCTCTGGAGTGATGACAGCATACTTTCAGCATACAGGATATTCAACGGAGCCAGGAGGTGGTTGGCGCACGCCGTCTGGAGGCGATGCATCCATTCCTAGTAGTTGGTCTTTCCATACGTTCCCATCTTGCTTTGCTCTATTACTGTATTCATGTATTTGTATACAGTACATGTCGTGTCTACAGAGGCATGTTTTATTGTGACTTCACAAGTTCAACCAATCTGGTCATCTAGCGTAGTCCATGAATTCCTCATTCCATCGGTCGTGCCTAGGCGGCAACTTCTGCTATCAGCATAGAATTGAGTTCCCAGAAGAGACTTACTAGCGATAGCAGAGTGTCCAAGACAATCCGCTACTTGATTGGAGTCGTCTTCGGCGTCGGTATCTCACTGCTAGCTTGGATCGCCTTTTTGACTGTCGAGGGATGGGTCAATTCTGACAACGAAACACTTTCGTATGACAACTCGGAGACTGGTCACATTTCCGAAAGTGGTCAAGAGGGAGCGTCCTACTCAAGATCAGATTTGGGCAAGGATCTATCCGAACTAACCCAATACCAAAGCGATTTCGCTCGAAGCGTTGCTTTGTATGCACTACTGGAACAATCAGACCGAGCAGAGCTGATCGATCTGGCAAAACGTTCCGCTACCATCGATCATTCGAGCAGACGTCGTACGACTCAGGTCGCAATCGGCCGAAAAATTGCTGCGGTAAGTACCCACTTAGCGCTCGAGGTTGCTATGGAAGTCCCGAAGTCGACGCGAGCCGGGCTATTGTTTGGCGCCTACCACGAGTGGTCAACCACGAACCTAGATGAAGCCATTGCAAGCGCTCAGACTTTGGATACGGCATCCGCACAAATTGCATTGCAGGCAATTCTGGAGACGAGAAACGATCTATCAGACAGTCGGCAACGCGAAATCGCGGGACAATTCGGGAGGGAGGAATTTGCGTATAGACTGATTACCGAGCAAACGGCGGCATCGCATGCCGACAATCCCAGGAGTGCTTGGCAAGCACTCATGGATGACAATATAGACAATTCCTATCAATTGCGTGAACTGCGAGAGGCTTCGTTGGGATGGGTGGAACGCGACGGACTCTCTGTCTTGTCCAATCTGTTCTCAGCTCCGACCCCTAAACTCGACAGTGACGTGCGTTCGGAGTTAATTCGCAGCATCGTAGAAATCGACCCCTCGGCAGCATTCAACCACGTTGAAGCGTTGCCCAGCGAGGAAAAAAAGTGGTTGCTAAGATCGATTGTTAGAGTATGGGCACGAATCGAACCTCAAAGAGCATTAGAGGCCGCAGCGAACATTGAACCAGACTCTGATGCTAAAACTCTATTGAATGATGTAGTTTTCTCCTGGGCTAAGAATGACCCTCATGGAATACTTTCTGGAATTGAACAATTCGACCACGAACTGAGATTGGAAGCTGCCGAGTACGCGATTTCCTTCATTGCTATCAAGGATCCAGAGGAAGCGGCGAGAATTGTTGAGGAACTTCAATCGAAAGTAAGCAATACGTCCAGCATCGAGCACGGTCTCATCGATCACTGGTCGCAAAGCGACCCACGTGCGGCTTTAGATTGGTTGCTCGAAGACTCTGGAAGAGGCGACACCCGACGCAGAAGCTTCATCGAGAAGACGCTACGCGCACTAGCTCATGTGGATTCTCAATACGCATTCCAGATCGGCTTAGAGCAACCGTTGGTTGGGGAATATAACGTTGGCTTGGAATCCGATGTCATCAGTGAACTTTCGACATTTGACATCGAAACTGCTCTATCTCTTCTGCCCAAGGTTCGTGAGGAGTCGAAGAGCATTTCATACGTGTGGGTGGGCCAAGCTCTTGTGAAGAAGCGAGATCCCAATAGGGCAATGGAGCTTGGCGAGCAAGTGCCCGAATCCCGTCGTGACTATTACTACGGTTCAATTGCCGGTGAGTGGGCTACAACCAATCCCATTCAATTGTATGAAGAGCTTGAGCAAATGCCAGGAGCAACGCTACGGTCGACTATGGCGAGGCAATTGCTGTTCAACAACATAAGCAGTCCTATCCTCACTAAGGATCAAGTTGAACATGCGAGGTCGCTACTAACAGAAGAAGATGCAAGCTATATCGATCAATGGGAACAACGCCAGTAACCAGGAAAATGAGCAAGTTATTTCGTATGAATCAAGAAAAACATCTTGAGTCTTGTGAATGAGTCCAAATTCCACAGAAAGAACCGAAGGAAGACGCGACTATTTGGCGGGAACGGCGATTGGAGCGGTTCTGTCCATAGGAGCAATATTTGTGTACTTGGCACTCGACTCCTCGAGCGCTGAACAGAGCAAGTTAAGTCGTTCCGTGCATGCTCCTGAACGGTCGTCTACTGTGCAACCTGGTGATGCGAAGGCCACGATCTCGGGTGTATTCGAGTTTGACTCACCGACGGACTTAAATAGCTCCAAAGGTGGTTTTGCTTTCACGGCTTCCTTGCACCGAATCGTTGCAGAATCGAGTGAGGAGGAATTGGCTAGTCTTCTTGTGCAATCCGTAGACGTTGCACACCCACGTCTTCGCGACGAAATTCAGAGAACACTGGGTCGCGGACTTGCCGCGAGCAACCCTCATCATGCGTTGAGCAAAGTCAAAGACCTTCCTTCCGAACAACAACGCTCATTTGTAAGTGGAGTGTTTCAGGAATGGGCTTTTGTGGACCCGGACAGAGCGATAGATTCTGCGACGGATCTGGCCAGAGGCAGTGTAACTTCGGCCACACAAGCAGTACTAAGGGCACGAAGTGATTTGTCCGACAGTTTGAGCCAGAAAGTCGCCAAAGAGCTCGGAGCAGAGGCCGATGCATTGCTTATGACAAGTCGGGAAGACGTCGAGGAAGTTGTCGATGATCCAGAGCAAACATGGAATTTGTTGATAAATGACAACCTACACGACACGTATCAGCTCGAAGCACTCGTTAGAGTTGCCGAATTGTGGGTTGAAAGAGATGGGGTTGAGATTATTTCTAAGCTCTATCCAGATAGTAGCACACAATTTGGTGGTAGTCAGGCTGTGACGAGTAATGTGGTAGCTGCCGTAAGTGCCCGGGATCCTGAAGCCGCTTTCGAGTACGTGCTGGGCTTGTCTGGACCAGACCGCTACAAAATTCCAACGATCTTGGCAACATGGGCGGAAATTAGCCCAATTGATGCCATAAAAGCGCTTTCCAAACTTGAGCTTGACATCGAAGGTAACTCTTTCCGACGAAACTTCGTTCACATTTGGGCCCTTCGTGACCCAAATGGGGTTGTTCAGCATATCAGACAGTTTGAGCCACCGATGCAATTGTTGGCTACAGAACAAGTGATAGGAACTGTGGCTCGAACTTCTCCGCAAGAGGCAGTAAAGCTGCTCGAGAGTGTGGCCGACATCTTCGAAGATACTTCAAGCATCGAATACAGGCTCGCGATGAGTTGGGGTGCGCTTGACCCGAATGCAGCTCTCGAGTGGGTATTGGCTGACGCCCGCCTTAACAACCCTCGGCGGTCGCAAATGCTAGCAGGCCTTGTTAGTTCGTTGACGTATATCGATCCAGTACGGGCATTTGAAGTGGCGTTGGAGCAGCCTCTAAAAGAGCATGGTGGCGGAATGGAGTCAGATGTCATACGCTCTCTGTGCTATTCGGGAAACGTTGAATTGGCAATCGAACTGTTGCCCAAGGTACGAGAGGAATCAAAGAAGAGCGCAAATATGAGTATTGGGCATGGTTTGATAGAAGCGAGGCAGACAAAGCGGGCACTGTCGTTCGGTGAAGAACTGCCAGAGTCACAACGAATGGATTATTACTCGTCGGTAGCAATCTCATGGGCTGGTGCAAGGCCACTGGAAATGCTGGAGGAGCTTCCTCGGCTACCTGATGAGCAAAAGTCAAGCATGGCGGCGACACTTGCCGAAGTAAACAAGTTTGATCCTGTCCTCTCAGATGAGCAAATGGAACAGGTCAAAACGTTTTTGAATGAAGCAGACGCCGAGGGAGTTGAATTCTAGAAGAGCTTGTAGATTGGACAGGTTATCTCCAAAACAGGGCTAGGATCAACCGGTGGGCAAGTAATCTCTCAATTTTCGCCCCTAATGTTCATGTACTTTGATTCCAACCTTTTACGTTCCCGAATGGCCAATGGTGCTTTGGGTACTTCCATAAGTCGCGCTTCAGTAGGATTAGGTTCGAAGTAGCGCTGGAACGAGATGCATTACCGTAGATCGACTGGGAAATGGTCTACCTCAGAGCCTGCACGGAGTTCTCTTTCATTAGACTTCTCAATAGAATCCAAGTCGTTCAATCCCTTCCGGAAGAGCACAGGGAATTGTTTTTCATTCATGCGCTCGCCTAAAGTCGCACTGGGAATTCGTGACTCTGTCTTCTTTAACTCTGCGTCGAACCAGTAAGTCTCAAGAGAGCTTTTAACACCGTGACCGTGTCGCTTTTCCTGGGAACATGTACAGCTTGCATACCGCTGTCAATTGCGCCAACGACATTCTCACTATTGTCGTCCAGAAACAGGACCGTACTTGGGCAAGTACTCATTTGATTTGAAACATTCAAGTACGCTTCAACATCTGGTTTGCGCAATCCAATGGTCGATGAATTGAAGATTGCTCGAAAGACAGAGAGCTCTTCTCTAAACTCGCTCCCCCAGACTGATTCGTGCTCTAGGTTTGAATTGGTGAAGCAGTAAACAGGCAGCTCAGCTGCGAGTTGACGTATCAACACTAGCACGTCTTGAAATGGTTGTCCCACCAATGCGTTCCAACCAATCCTCCAATATTCGAGACTCATCTCAATCCCAAGTTGAGTGCTTAGACCGTCCGCAAGTTGGTTAAATGTTGTCTTTCCTGTTTCGTAATCTTTGTAGTGTTGCTCAATTGACCAACGTCCTACGAATTCGTCAAATCCAACTCCAGAAGCTTCGGACCAGTGCCTAAACACCCGTCGAGGATGTACCGAGACTACAACTCCTCCCATGTCAAACAGTACGTGACAGATTCGATCAAATTCCAAAGTATCCTGTCCTAGTTGTTCGATTTGGCCGATTCTGTTGAAGAAAGCCCAGCTACCTTAGAATTTCTTCAGTACGCCGAAGGGGTTCGAAAATTCAACGGCTAAGCGACCGAATAGTAGCAGGAGTTCTCCGCACTCTTGCAATATTCCCACTCCGTGTTCTCCGAATGTTTGGGAGGTTCTACGGTTGGACAACCAGCCTATCGTCATCGCGAGTTGCCCGAACCACTCGAACCAACTTGAGCCTTTGCTATCCCAACATGGATCCAAAGCAGCTTCGTGAATTAGCAAGGAGGTCGCTATGCGAGACCGGATGCACTATTTTCGAGATGGCAGCAATCTGGTATTGGAATACCGAAGCCTTGAAGAGTCTCATCGTCCGATTTGATGGCAGACATCTCCTAGAGCAGGAACTCGAACGAGGAGGAGTGATTTGTGTATGTCCTCATTGGGGGAATTGGGAAGTCGCATCGTTCGCATTCGGTTTGAACTACAAAGCAACCGCTCTCTATGATGCGAGACGACTGGCTGACCATGTCGATCACGTTACAGAAATGCGAAGCCGGTTTGGGTTGTCCATGGCTTCAATCTTGCCGTCGGGCCTTAAAGTCTTGTTGAGAGCATTAAGATCGTCAGAGGTAGTGCTCGTGCTACCCGATCAAGTACCGACACGAGGCAAAAATGTGATTGTTAAGTTCATGGAAGTCGAGGCCGTCACAACAACGATTGTCCAATCACTTTCTCAGCACACGGGGGCCTCGATTGTCATGCTGACGTTCGAACGTGTGCCGAATGGATTTCACATTCGAGTGGAACCCATGTCACCTGCAGTCCTGGACGGCGACCCTAGTATCTCGGCTCAAACTATCAATGACGAAATCGCACGTGCAATTCAGCGTGACCCAGCCCAATATCAATGGGAATACAAGCGATTTCGGCGCATTCCTGGGCTTGATTACTACAGCTAATCGTGAGGAAAGCTCTACGTGGTTACCTAGAAACGAGCATCTCCGCTTCGAATTTCAGCTAGGAATTTTTCGTCGAGTCTTGAGTAGTTTGCATCCCGCGGTTTGAGAACGTAAATCGGATCTTCAACAACAGAAACGTCGTACCCCTCGTCGCGCAAGTCCTTCTTCACCATTTTGAAAGTGCCAGTTACTTCTTGTGCGGGTTGCACGCGGACAAAAACGGGGCGAGCATATGGCGGCAGATTCTTCTGCACATACTCGGAGAAAGTTGTAACGTCCAACTGATCCAGACCCTCGTTTAGGCAGACGGCTGCCATTCCGGCACGTCCTTCCGATCCTGGGATCTCGACCCCGAAAACATTGCTCATCGAAATCTCTTCGAATCCATTTAAAATCTCTCCCACTTCATTGGTGGACACATTCTCCGATCTCCAACGGAACGTGTCTCCAAGTCTGTCTACAAACTGGTAGTGCTTGTACCCTAGTGAGAATCCAACATCCACGGTCTTGAGCAAATCTCCAGTGTTGAACCAGCTGTCTCCTTGCTCGAACACATCGCGCAACACTTTGCCTTCCGTGGCCGAAGAGTCGGTATAGCCTTCAAATGCTGAATTTGGACTGATGTAACCAATGCAAAGACCTGGCTCTCCGTCTTCAACTTCTACACACCTGCCATTCTCGTCTCTGACTACCTCGGCACTCTCTGGATCGTAGCGTACCAACGCAACCGTCGAAGCGGTTAGTCCCACTGTACAGTCCTTGTTCAAGATGTTCGCGAACGCAACATTGCCCTCGCTCGCTCCGTAGAACTCGGTCACCCGTTTAATTCCAAATCTTCGTTTGAAATCAATCCAAATATCGGGCCGCAGACCATTTCCAATCATTGTGTGAAGTGGATTTACTGCGTCGTCCGCTTTTTCAGGTGAGTTGTAGAGGTAGCGGAGCATCTCTCCCACGTAGACCAGATGGCTTACTTTGTGCTGGCGAAGGTCATCAAGGAATCTACTTGCGGAGAATCGCCTTTGCAGGACAATGGAAGCTCCACTTAGCATGCAAGCCCCAACTCCTATGATTAGCCCTGTACCGTGGTACAGCGGTAGGCACAGATAGACGCGATCAGGTTGCTTGCATCGCAGACCAGCAATATGGGAGAGACTCGCCATTTGCAGAAAACGGCGATTCGACATGACCGCTGCCTTTGGTAGTCCGGTTGTACCTGATGTGAAAATATAGAACGATGTCTCGCGAAGCGTTACTTGGTCCTGAGCTGCGGGTTCGGTTGGTTCCAAATTCGAGCTCAATGCACATAGATCCGACGCCCATTCGGGGATCTCACTTGACTCGTCGTCACGTACTGCAACAAATCCGTCGTTTCCTAGCGCTACAGAGTCACGGACTCCAGCGATTGCATCGCTAAGCTCAGTGCCGAATACACACAACTTTGAATCGGAAGTTGTAATGCAGTGCTGGAGAGGCTTCTCGCGAAGGTTGTTGTTGATGAGCGCAGCTACAGCCCCAAGCTTGTTAATTGCAACACACAACGTGATGAATTCTGGTCGGTTTTCCATCATGAGGGACACCACATCCCCGCGACCCACTCCCAAATTCGCAAGTGCTCCTGCCAAGCGGCACGCCTCGTCGTTTAGTTCGCGCCAGGTTTGGGTACGGTCACCGAAGATAACAGCGACATCGCCACCATACTTTTGTGCTGTTGCACTCACGTGCCGTCCAAAACAATCAACTTCGTCCAAGGGACGTGGTTTCATTCCCTTTTTTAGCGTCAGGAGCGTTGGAACATCCCCAAGAACCGAAGCAAAATCCGAAAAACTCATTGCCGGCTACCTCGCGTAAATTGATGCAGTTGAATAATAGAACAATCGATGGAGATCAAGCTACTTGGATTGATTGAGTTCATCCCGCGCCGGACCAATTCGGGGTGCTGCCAATTCAGCCTCCGTTCGCTGCATCCATCGTCTGATTTTTCGATCAATACCTGGAATGCACATTCCAATCAACAAAATCCCCAAAGGCAACATCCAAAAACCAAGAATTGGCAAGAAACCCAGAACTCCGCCTATGCAAAGCCCAATTCCAAGAGGAAAGCGTGCGATTAGAGGCAACCTCTCTCCAAATTCCAAGCCTTTGAGAACTAGCCTTTTTGCGGCACGAAAGAAAGCGTTCTTGGTCATTTTCAAACCATGAGTGGAGAATCGTCGGGCTCGTCGTGGTGCCCGGGTGTGGCGCGTCTGCTCAAGTCGGGGTCAATTGACGTGAACCAATAGCGATCCTCTGAACCCATCGATCGCTCTAGTCGATTTCGGTGCATAAGCAAATGGCAATGGGCAATTGCTTCGCCCAACGCCATCATTTGCTGCCTTGGGTCCAACTTCCGCTTGAAGAGTACCGGCAAGAGATCCATCGCTGTTCGTGGTTCAACGCAGTGCTCTTCAATGGCTAGCATCCGGTCCTCATGATGGTTGATTAAATCACGTAGTCGTTCTCGTATCCCATAAAAAGGCAGATTGTGTGCAGGAAGGACCAATGTATCTGCTGGCAAGTCGAGGAACCTGTCATGCGAATCCATCCATGCCTTAAGAGGATTTGCTTGGGGCTCGGTGGGAAACACGCTAACGTTCGACGTGATAATTGGAAGAATTTGGTCGCCGGATAACAGTACCTTGAGGCTCATGCAATGCAAACACGCATGCTCGGGCGAGTGCCCGGAACCAACGGTTACTCGCCAGTCGTGCCCTCCGATTGTGAGTATGTCGCCATCGACAAGTCTTTGAAATCCAGAGGGAAATGTAGGTGTGCCATTGAAAGCAGTTTCTTGGCGATTGTTGCGCATTCCGGAAGCAACTCTCTTGCGCCAGGACTCTCGAGCTTTCTGCATAAACCGTGGGTCAATCCCGGCTCTGGTGTAAAACTCGGCACCTTCCCAGCTGTTGGAGTATGAACCTCCGCCTGCGAACATGGTCCTTGCCTGGTAATACTCCCCATGAGTCATCAAAAGCGGAACTCGAAATCGATTCGTGATCATTCCGGCTTGACCAATGTGGTCGGGATGCATGTGTGTGCAGATAACACCTAGGATCGGCTTATTCTTCAGACGCTTTTCGAATATCTGTTCCCACAATTGCTTCGTCTGGTCGTTTCCCAATCCGGTGTCCACCACGTACCACCCACTCTCATCTTCCAAAAGATAGAGATTGATGTGATCGAGTGAACCGCCCATAGGCATTGTCAGCCATTGAACGCCGGGAGCAACTTCAACTAGACTTCCGGGTTTCGGATGCTCACTGAATGGATAACTCAGTTTGCGTTGCAGGGATTGATGCGAAGATTCTGGCATGCGGGTAGAGGTTGCGGCACTCGTGCGTAACCACCGCACAGAGGAAGACTGTCGATCTCTCTGCAATTATAGTTTTCTCGCAAAACGTCGATTTGGCTATATGGACCACCTATCGGGTCGCGCAGGTACGACAGAGTTCATTCGCATGTTCCCATGCAGATTCGTCCTGGGCAATGCATCTCAATTTGCCTTGCATGTCTACGATGAATGTACGAGGAGTACTAGTAACCCCCATCGCTGGTGAAATTCCTCGACTGCTCGTACTCAGACAGACATTCGACCATCCAGGGTTTTGCTGGGTAGTTGTCAATTAGGGCACGCAGAGCAACGACGCGTTTTCGTATCCAAGTTTCCTTTTTGTCGTTCGTCTCGCCTTGCTCGAGAAAGGTTCTCCCGGAAAAGTCGCCAAGACGCTCTAACAAATAGACGATGCTTCGCACTTCTGAATGACTTTGCATGCAGTCGGTTGGTGTCGGCGTAACTCGGGACTAATTCTCGCGGAAGACTATAGCCAACGTCTGCCAAACGACAGCTAGGATAGCACTGTGCTAGCAATGGAATCGCTTGCAAGTCGACCACATATGTGGTCGAGTTCCGACGCAATCAGAGTCTCTACCGACCTCAGGTACTTGTGAACACTCACTGTGTACGATTCAAGTAACATTTAGCCAATCCGCAAGTTCCGCAGTATTCGGAACGAACGCGCAAAAAAGACATCGATTGGAGGGAAATACGATGCCAATGAATGTTAGCCCTGTGCCAACCCTTGACGAGGAAGTCAACCACGTTCGAATGGCAACCGCAGAAATCATCAATGAGCACATTCTTCCGTACGAAGGCAAACTTTGGGCTCGCAACCTCGATGGAACGACACCGTCTCAACAGGCCCAGTCGGAAGCAGCGGACCTGCGCCGAAACGTACAAAACGAAGTCAAGAGAGCGAAGCTTTGGGCTCCTCATCTTCCACCAGAATTCGGTGGGATGGGTCTTAGTTTCATGCAACACGCCTACATGAACGAAGTACTTGCTTATGCTCCCGGTGCAGCCTCATTGTTTGGAGTAGTGGCTCCTAATTCCGGAAACCAGAAAATCCTCGTGAAGTACGGTACACCGCAGCAGCACGAAAAATGGTTGATCCCCCTTACGGAGGGTCGTATGCAATCTGGGTTTTCCATGACCGAGCCTATGAATCCTGGCTCAGACCCACGCTCTTTGACTACCCGTGCCGTTCTAGATGGAGATGAATGGGTAATCAATGGACACAAGTGGTTTACATCAAATGGCCATGCAGCCGACTTCTATATCGTGATGTGCAGAACAGCGGACATGGACGATCCAACGGGAGCGAACGAGAAAATGACTCAAATCATCGTTCCACGAACGACTCCCGGAGTAAACATCATTCGGGGGGTGCCCGTGTGGGGCAAGCGATCAAGCCACTGCGAAATCAAGTACGAAAACGTCAGGGTCCCCAAAGAAAACCAATTGGGCAGAACCGGTACAGGCCATCAAGCCGCTCAAGATCGGCTCGGTGCAGGGCGCATCTATCACTGCATGAACTCAGTGGGCGCGATGTGGAGATGCTTCGATCTTATGGTGGATCGAATCATCAAACGCAAAGTGCATGGCGGCGAGACACTGGAACACAAACAATTTATGCAGGGATTCATAGCCGACTCCTACATGGACATTCAGTCCTCTCGACTCATGGTTGTGGACTGCGCACAGAAAATGGAGGCGGGCGCAGATTCGCGGACTGACATATCGTCAATCAAGGTCTATGTACCAGCGGCTTACCACAGAGTAGTCGATCGTGCTATTCAGGTTTACGGAGCGGCAGGTGTGTCGGGAGACTATCCCTTCGCAGACATGTACACCGGAGCAAGAACGCTGCGTATCGCGGACGGACCCGATGAAGTCCACAAAATTCTGATTGCCAAAAACGTGCTTCGACGCTATCACGCCGGAGAGTCCTGGGACTTTGGAAACTAGGGGTTGGGTTTGAATACACTCGTTGCAGAAATAGCACGGGCCATGCGCGCAAGGAGTGCTATGCCCAAAATGCCGGATGCTCTGACAATTGATGAAGGCTACGCGATACAAAGCCAAGTAGTTGATACGCTTGCCGATGGCCCAGTTGCTGGGATAAAGGCTGGCATGACTGCGGAAGGTCCGCAAAAGATGTTCGGTCTGACGCACCCACTTGTGGGTTCCCTATATCAATGGGGACGACTAGATTCGGGATCCTCGTTCCCTTCGCTTCCTGGAGTGAGTTTGGAGTGTGAAATCGGACTGATTGTCAATGATCAAGGTGTAGCCAAGTCTGCTGGGCCAGTAATCGAGATCCCCTTTCTTTCGTGGTCCTCGTCGGAAGATGCCAAAGGATCGAATGTCGCAGCAATCAACGTAGGAGCAGACCGCTATATCGTGGGCGAGTTTTTCCCTCTTCGAGATGATTACGAATCGCTCTCTGTGAAGCTAACCCGTGATAAAGAAACTTTGTGCGAGGCGAGCCTGTCGGAAGCGTTGGGAGGACCTGCGAAAGCGATTGAATGGATGCTTGAAGAGTCCACCAAAAGGGGACTAACTCTCTCCGACGACATGCTTCTGATTACAGGAGCTTGTGGTGGAATTCGACCGGCAGAGCCAGGATTCCATGTGGCGGACTACGGCGAACTAGGTTCGATTGAGTTCACCGTAACTTAAATGGTTGGGGCTACGAAGGACTCGTCCAACTTGTCGCGTATCCCTCGATCTCATACTCTGACGAACACGCTTCGAGTGGGTCGCGAGCATCCACCATCACTGCCACCTCATTCGTGTGAGTACTTGGTTGCTCGTACATCCGAGTGAGAGCTCCCGGATGTGGTCCATGGGTGATTCCACCAGGATGAAAAGTCATCATTCCTGCATCGATGTGATCGCGACTGAAGAAATTCCCATCATGAAAAAAGAGAACTTCGTCGTAGTCTTCGTTGTTGTGAAAGAACGGAACTTTAATAGCTGTTTCGTCGGTCTCAAAGGGACGCGGAACGAATGTACTTATCAAAAACCGCTCACTTGCAAAGGTCGCATGCACTGATGGTGGCAAGTGATAGCGGTGACTGGTGATCGGCATTATGTCTTGGACATTTAATCGAATTGGGGCTAGATCGCCAGTCCAACCAACGGCATCAAGTGGGTTGTATGGATAGGAAAGCGTCGTAACGGAATCGCGTTTCTTAACTTTGACGTCCCAGTTTGATTCGTCCTGTTGATCAAAGAATGCTTCATCCATTGTCGGAGTATCAAGGCTTGCGGGATCAAAAATAGCGTGGGGACCCAACAGTCCCCGTTCTGGCAACTGAATTTGTGCTCCTTTGGCTTCAATTAATAGTGCCTGTATTGACACCTTGCCCGCAAGTCTCCACATCGTTCCTCGAGGGATTACGACATAATCGCCAGACCGCACTTCCATATGTCCAAAGTCACAAAAGAAGTCTGCTTCTCCTCCATGCACAAACACTGCCAAATCTCCGTCCGCATCTCGGCAGAGACATGCCATTGATTGATTGGTATGCCAATACGAAATACTCACGAATTCGTTTTGCAGGATTTTGGTTGCTTGCCAAGGATCCAACGAAGCCGGTATGGTGTTGAGATTGAATGCCTTGGGTTGCAATGGTCCGTCGACAGCAGTCCAACCAGTCGGAGGTCTGCGATGATAAAGCCGGGCAGAAGGCCCGCTAAATCCCTCTCTTCCCAATTCGCGCTCGAATGTACCCTCAGGAAGATCTCGATGGGCCTGACGAGATGTCTGACCTTGTTGCCAAGTTGCGTTAAACGGTTTCACTGAGCACTCCTCTTCGTTGTTGATCTCGTTCTACACTTTCGAAAAGTGCTTGAAAGTTACCTTCACCAAAGCCCGTATTTCCCAAACGTTGAATGATTTCAAAGAATATGGGACCAATCATGTCTTGAGTGAAAATCTGCAAGAGAAATCCTTCCTCCGGAGATCCGTCTATGAGAATCTGGCGTTCTTGCATTTCTCGAACGTCCTGACCGTGATCCTTCACGCGGTCACCAAGCATCTCGTAGTACGTGTCAGGAGTTGATTGAAACTCGATTCCGTTACTTCGCAACCTGTCTACCGCACTGTAAATGTCATCTGTATGCAACGCGATGTGCTGAATGCCCTCGCCGTGGTAACGCTGTAGGTATTCCTCAATCTGTGATTTGTCGTCTGCAGATTCGTTAAGGGGAATTCGTAACTTGCCGCAAGAGCCCGTCATGGCTTTTGAGACAAGTCCTGTTTGAACACCGTGAATCTGAAAACGTTGTGCTTCGTGAAAGTCAAAAACCTGCTCGTAGAAGTCAGCAAACTTCATTAAGTTGCCCCGCTCCAGATTGTGTGTGAGATGATCGATGTGTGAAAGTGGCCCAGCGGGACACCCGGTCGATTTTGGAGAAAGCTGAAAATCAACATCGTAGATCGTTTGATCTCCATATCGATCCACCAGGTAGATCAGTGAGCCTCCGACTCCCAGAATTGCGGGGATCGACAACTCCATCGGTCCAACCGCAGCCTCGATTCGGGTAGCTCCTCTCCGCTCAGCGAGATCTACAGCTTGTCTTGCATCCTGAACGCGAAACGCAATAGCGTTTGCCGAATCTCCATGTTTTGCAGCGAAGAGCGAAGCTCGTGTATCTGGCTCTCCGTTCAGAATGAAACTAATATCGTTTTGTTGGTACAGATGGACGTTCTTGCTTCGATGTTTTCCCACCAAAGAGAAACCAAGCTTTTCGAACCCTTCGCGCAAGCAGTTTGGGTCCGGGCTTGTAAACTCAACAAATTCAAAGCCATCAGTTCCGATGAGTTCCCTGGGCACAGTGTTCTTCCGTTCAAACCTCTTACCAAAATATAGTTACAAATGAAACAAAAATCAACACTTGAGCTTCAGAACTTCATGCCGTATCGGCTCTCAGTTCTGACAAATCGAATCAGCACCCTTATTTCAACTGCTTACAGCGAGTCGTTCGGAATTCGCATTCCAGAATGGCGAACAATTGCTGTGCTTGGCGACACATCCCGTTTAACAAACAGCCAAATCGCCGAACGAACCGCAATGGATAAAGTAACGGTATCTCGAGCTGTGAGAGATCTTGTTCAGAAACGGTTGGTTGCACGACGGACATCTAGAAAAGACAGACGAGTGGTATACCTTAATCTGACTCGCGAAGGGAAAAGTGTCTACTTGCAAATAGTTCCCATGGCCCTTCGCTATGAGGCTCAAATACTCGGAATCCTCGAAGAAAATGAACGGGAGTACCTTGACCATTTGCTTACTAAATTACAGCTTGGAGTCGATGAACTGAGCGCGGGACCTTAGCGAGGCAAGCTCCCCTCGACCGCAAACACGCTGTTAGTATCATGGAAGCCGACTTCGACGAGCCTCTTTGCACGGCGTAGGGAACGTTCCACGTGAAACCTTTGAAGAGTTATCGAGTAATTGAGCTTGGCAACGGTCCAGTCACGGGTCTCGCGGGAATGGTGCTCGCGGATTTTGGTGCGGACGTGATTAAGATTGATCCCCCAGGAGGCGATCCGTTCCGCGAAATGCCGGCGTCTTTGCTTTGGACTAGAGGCAAGAGACAGCTCACCGTGGATTTGCGCAATGCCGCAGAATTGGAGAAATTGCGTACCCTCATCATCGATACAGCAGACGGCGTGATGACTACGCTGCGCAGACAGAAACGAGAGTCCTTGAGCTTGGATTCAGCATCTCTTCAGGAATCCAGACCTGATCTTGTCTATGGCTCAGTATCCGGATTCGGCGAGAAAGGTCCTTACTCACACTACCCGGGGTATGAAGGGCTGGTCGCAGCAAAATCCGGGAGGATGATGAACTTCGCTGGAGTTGCAGACAGACCGGGGCCAAATTTCTCTGCACTACAGGTCGGAATACATGCAACATCTCAAACCTTGGCATCGGGAATGCTGGCTTCCTTCGAATGTCGGCGCAAATCAGGCAAAGGACTGTCCTTCGAAACTTCACTGCTTCGAGGAATGATCCCCTACGAAATGGGGGTGTCAGCCTTGTCGCAACTCTATGACAAAGGAATCGTCCCTAGACCGCAGCGTGAACGTGATCGGACCGTTTCGATGCCGACTCTGAACTACCATCCTGTCCGTACCAAGGATGGAAAATGGCTACAACTAGGAAATTTGCTTCCCCACCTACTCGACAATTTCTTTCGTGCTAGCGGATTCGACTACGTCTTCACAAATCCGAGTTACACAGGAGATCCCTTCCGCTGGGATCGAGAAGTACTTGAAAAATTCCGTGACGCTATGTTTGAGCACATGCAAACGCGCACGGCCAGCGATTGGATGGCTCACTATGTGAAGGACGGCGAAGTTGCTGCTCATCCATACCAATCGTCGCAGGAGGCGCTATCAGATCCTGACGTCGTGATGAACGGTCACGTTGTCACAAAGGGAGAAACTCGGCAACTTGGATTGATTGCTAATTTGACTGAAACTCCTGGAGAAGTCGGTGGTGCCATTAAAGGAACGACATTTCTCGAGTTGCAAGATAGAAGTCCTGCCCCAAAACCTGCCTCCAACGGCAGTCCCACCCTCCCATTGGAGGGCGTAACTATCGTTGAGAGTGCAACAATTATTGCTGCACCTCTAGGTGCCTCAACACTATCCGATCTTGGTGCAAGGGTGATCAAAATTGAACCGCTGACCGGAGATCCATTCCGTGGCATGATGAGAGCGCTCGGCGCTTCAAAATGCAATGTTGGGAAGGAGTCAATCTGCATTGATCTAAAGTCCCGGGAGGGACAAGCTATCGCCCACAAACTCGCAAAGCAGAGCGACATCTGGCTGCACAACTATCGCGTGGGAGTACCGGAGAAACTTGGAATCGGGTATCAAGAACTCTCCGCAATCAATCCAGATCTGATTTATGTTTCCGCAAACGGCTATGGTCCAAACGGGCCGGGAGCGAAACGCCCTTCAACCCATCCTGTCCCCGGTGCGGCATTGGGAGGTGTTGTATGGCAGATTGGAGAGATGCCCGACCCTGAGAAAGAACTCAACAACGCTGAATTGCGCGATATGGCTCGGAAACTGCTACGAGCTAACGAAGTCAATCCCGATCCTAATACATCAATGGTCATCGCAACTACGGCAATCCTAGGTCTATGTGCCCGATCCGCATCGGGCAAGGGTCAGAAGATTTTCTTGGACATGTTCGGAGCAAATGCGTATGCGAACTGGGACGACTTCCTCTCTTATCCTGACAAGCCTCCAAGACCTAGTGTAGATTCCAATGGATTTGGACTAGGTCCGCTCTATCGACTGTATGAAGCGGCGGATGGTTGGGTCTTTCTAGCTGCAGTTACACCCAACGAGAAACGATTAGTCGGGCAGACATTCGATCTGGACATAGGAAACGAGAGCTTTGAATCGAGACTAGAAGGCTTGTTCAAGACTAAATCGGTAGTAGAGTGGGAGACCGAACTCAACGAAATAGGAATTGGTTGTGTCGAAGCGAGTGGCCCCGTGCCGCCAATGTTTTTCATGGTCGATGAGCACGTCGCCCAAGAAGGCATCCTTGTTGAAGCAACGCATCCCGAATGGGGAACTTACAAGCGACTCGGGCCAATGTCAGTATTCGACAAGGGTTCCTATGCAGGGACAGAAGCTGCTGGTGGTTCGACGACTTCCCTATTGAAAGAGCTTGGATATGACGACAACGAGATCAGCGAACTCGTTGAATCAAATGTTGTTCGAGCCCGTTGACACAAGCCTTCGTAAGGTTTGGAGCTCAATCAGGGTGGCTACGATGACTCTTCTTCCTCCTCTTCGTCTTCTTCGATTAGCCCTCCAGCTTCTTTGATAGATTCGTAAGCATTTTCCAACCTAAAGATTCGGGGACCCAAGCTTTCCGCGTATTCTGTATCCTTCGCTTCCTCAGCAATTCCCCTCAGCTCAATGAGTAGGCTGAGTCCAGACTTTTCCGTTTCTCCTAGCCTTGCAATAGCCAACGCAACGGTAGGTTCTTGTGACTTTCGCAGCGACTTGACGAGGTCCAATTTGCGTTCTTCCGCGACTATGTCCTGCTCCAGTGCAGTTCGAGCTATTTGCGAATCGACATCAAAATCGAGCTCTGTCGCGATTGAAAGAAATGAAGCAAGTGTGCCTTGAGGGCGTTCTTCGTCGTCCTGATTTAAAAGCCAGTCTTGGAGAGACAATGCGATGTCATGTGCTCTTTCCATTGAATTCTGCAATTTGGAAAGCCTTGCCATGCGAACCAGTGCCAAATACGCGCCGACTTGGCTAATTGACTTGTCTCCAAGCCATGATTTGAACTGTCGAATGAGCGAGTCGATCGCCTCAAAGTCCTCAAAGTCAACCATGTCGTCCAGCGCGTAAAAGAACATTTCTGATCCAACGGAAGGTTGATCAGGTTCCGTCACGCTTCTGTAGGAACGGCCAGTGTGCTGGTTGTCCAGACCCAAGATTCGAACCAATGTCTGGATACTTGCCATTTTTTGAGCTTCAGTACTAACAACGTACCTAGATCCAATTCCCATGCGTTCAGGTTGCATCGAGGACTCATCAGTCGTCAGCGGATAGTAGAGTCTCTTGAGGTACCTGTGGCCCTTCGCAAAGTCCCTCGCACGGTAATGAGCACGGATGAGCTGAACAAGCTTTAGTGCTTCGTACACTTCGATTTCCTCGGCCATTTGAGAAATGTCTGGGTGAATTCGTTCTGCTTGGCCGATTACTTCTGATGGAGGATAGGCCACTGAGAGCGCGCGAACTGCAAAAGCCTTCCATACGTTCTGAATCTGCTCATCGTTGTCAAAGGGTCTAACTAACGGAATCACTCTTTGAACAAGAGCTTGTGCATTTTCCGGTGGAAGATTTTCGTTTGCACCCTCAACCAGTGTGAGAATATTCGAAGGTGAGCTCTGCGGCATGTTGTACATAATCATATTGGATGACTGACCGCTAAATTCTCCATATCGAATCTGATTTAGGACAAGCATTTCGTAACAATCAACCGCCTCATCGTATCTTCCGGATTTTGCCAGTAGACGCGCAATCTTCTGGAGTCTGTCGGGACTCGATTCACTAATTCGGCGAGCCCTAGCAATGAGAGCGTCCGATTCGGATTCGGTCAACTGAACATCGGCATCGGCGGCTAAAGTAAGCCACATCATGAACTCATGCCCATCAGCCGTAGCGTCGACAACCCTTGCTGAGAGTTCGTCTAAACGTTGCGACATTTCGTTTGGAAAATGCTGGTATGCCTTGGAGGTCTGTTCGTACATCGACATTGAAGCTTGTCGCTCCCAGGGCGATAAAGCAACCAAGAAGCTTTCCAATTCCCGTCCCAGAGGTGCTTTTGATACAAGAACCTCCAGCAAGGTTGGAATCTCCTCCTCTTCCTCTATTTGTCCTCCTGAAACAATGTATCCGATTGGGCCAGGTAAAGCGCTCACCCCGAATCTCATGGAACTGGACATGTACATAACGTTCGACGACGGTTTGCCTTTACTCGGATACTGAATCAGCAGCGGTTGAATATTTCTACTGCCGTAAAACCGGCTCATCGAATCGCCAAGACCTGCTGCCTGAGAACCACGCCAGAGCGAACGTAGCTGATTTGGCACCTCATCAGGATCTATACTTTCGGAGTTTGCGCTTTCCTGCAATCTGGTGAAGACTGCGTCAAGTCCCTTAGGCAAAAAATCCTGTGAACCGTAGTTGGCCATGACGCCTCGAATTCTTCTTAGAAGGTCTTCAGTGGGGTCTCTTTGTCCGGGACCTACAACTTCATCGTTTGTCCTAAAAATCTCTTCACGAATTTCCGCCCGCCGCAAGTCGGGGCTACCACCTAGCGCCATTGACAATGCCAAATCATAGTTTTCAAACTTGAGAGCAGAGATATAGTAGGCCATTCGTACATTGTTGTTATTGTCTTCTAATCTGTGATATGCTTCCAACCAATCCAAGACTTCTGTTGAATACAAGCTCGACCAAATCAAGCGTTCGATAAAGTACTTTTCATCCGGAAACTTTTTGTGCAATGCCTCATAAATATCTGCTAGTTTTCTCCCTACTTCCAATATTTCTGGATCATTGCCCCCGTAATAGTATGATGTTTGATTCACCATCAATTTGGCAACTTCTAAATCGTCAATGTTCCCCTGGAGGATATCGTCAACAGACTTCAAATATTGGTCTTTGAAGACTGTATACAAAGCATCTCTAAAGTAAAACCACAGGTTAGAATTCTGTGCAGTATTTTGGAAATCAAGCAGGGCACGATACGCAGCGTCAATGTCTCCCGTGTGATATTCTCTCATTAGACTCGCGATTTGACTGGAGCCTCGAATCTTTGATGCAAAATCACTAACAATGTCCAGATATGAGCTTATGTTTGAATCGTGAATATTGAACAAAATGACCATTGACTGCATTCTTTGTCTGACATACTCGTCTTGCAGATTCATCTTGTCAAGAAGTTCCGCCACAGTGGTCTTTACTCGGTCTTGAAGAGTTTGATCTAGAGGGCTAGAGAAGAAATCACCAAGTACTGTAGAAACGTCTATTCCAATGGAAACCTGGTTTTCACGAAGGTTTCCGACAAAGTGCTCAAATAGCAATACAAGCTCTTCAATTCCTCCACGCTCCTTGGTGTAGTACCACAAACTTGCGATGCGATAGTAATACCGTCGCAGAGTCTCTTTGACATCAGCATCTCTCATGAATTCTTCGCTGATGGGTACCAAACGTTCTCCAAGAATGTCCTCCAGTTCAATCATGAAAAGCGGATCGTCATAGAGAAATTGCATCAGGTCTTTGCGGTTCTCCTTCAGATGAGGAACAGCTACATTCACGAGCCTCAAGAAGCTCGCATCATCAAAGACAACTGACGCGTAGCGTAATCCTGCACGGTAATTGCCTTCATTCATGTAATCTCGAAAGAGCCTATCCAATGGTTCAGGCGTCTCGAGAATATTGCTAATGCGAGCTACCCTCTCGATATCCATATCTTCAAGCGCTTGGTTCAAAGCCGCTTCCATTCTCGTTTGGTCGTATGGAATTGACTTGACCTCGAGATCCGGCAGTTTTTCCACCAAAGTGGGCTTCGGCAGGATGCCTGCCGTGTTGTAGTGAAACTGCAAACTTTCTGTGAAATCCTCATCTTCACTGAAGTGCTGGACAAGAATTAGGTCAACTTCATCGGAGACATCAGTGTTATCTGTCGCTATACAAAGCCTGCGTAAAAGCTGGGCCAGATGGTTTAAACGGGAGAATCGAGCCAACACGATTGACTCCCCTTCTGTGTCTTCACTTTCTTCTGAGGCCTCTTGCTCCAAAACCTCAATGACCTTGGCGAGTTCTTCGTCAAAGAGAGTGCGAAATTTACCAAGTTTTGCATCCGACATTTGTGGAGAATCTGGCCATGTGGCGATCAATCCTTGTACAAGGATGTCGTAAAAAGTCCTGAATTCGCGGGTGACGCTGGTGTTGACTCGGCTACTTGGCGCCATGTACATGATCATAGGCATGGCCATGCCTGCTCCCATTCGAGTCTCACTCTTGGGAGGTGCGGCATGCAGTGCAACAGGCAGTCCGCGCATCACCTTGTCCAACGCGCTGGCGTACAGCGCGTTCGCCACGTCCAGCTGGCCGTTCCCCTCCCGCAGCGCGGCCGTCTTGAACTGCAGCTCCAGGCTGTCCCGGTTCACCGTCAGGGCCTGGCTGTACGAAGCCAGCGCCTGCTTGCTGTATCCCGCCTCCAGGAACAGGTCCGCCTTCGTCTTCACCACGTCGATCTGGCCCGTGATGTCCCGAACCAGCGACAGCGAGCGCTCCGCGCCCACCGTGTCCCCCTGGGTCAGCAGCGTGCGCGCGATGCTGATGTACACCTCCGGCGGCAGCTGCTGCCGCAGCCCGATCAAGCGGCGGCCGTACCTCAGCTGACGCTCCGGATCGCCCTCGTTCTGGTAGATCGTGAAGAACCCCGCGTTCGGTGTCGCCATCGTCACGATCTCCCGAAGCACCGCCAGCCGGCGGATCCCCGCCTCCGACACCGAGTTCTCCATCGCCTCGAACTCGCCCTCCCGGTCGTTCGTCTCCTGCGCGATCTCCGACAGCAGCGTGTACAGGTAGAACTTGTCCTCGCGGCCCGTGATCCGCTCCAGGATCACCCGGTGCGTCCATCGGAACACCGACTCCACCTCCGCGCTCAGCTGCTGGAAGAACATCCGCTGGCCCACCATGTTGATGATCCCGTCCACGGCCACCACGAACTCGTTGTCGTCCACCGCGTGCTCCGCCACGTACTGCAGCAGGGCCACCGCCTCCATCGTCCGGTCGTCCTCCTTCATCAGGTCCGCCATCAGCAGAAGGTTGTCGCTGTGCTCCGGCTGCTCGATCAGGGCCCGGCGGTAGCTCTCGATCGCCTCGTCCGAGAAGCCCCCCATCGACAGCACGCTCGCCTCGAACTCTCCGCTCACCGCCTCCGCGTCGTACCGGCGCAACTCCTCCAGCCAGTGCTGGATGTCCTCGTACTTCTCGTTCGTTCCCTCCGCAAGGTCGTACGCCAGAAGGTTCAGCACGATGTTCTGGATGTGCTCCAGGCGGTGCTCCGGGTCGATCTGCTCCAGACGGCGCAGCACCTCGTCGTACTTCGAGTACTCCTGCAGCTGGAGGTACACCAGGCCCAGCTGACGCAGCTTGTCCACCTCCGGCATGTCCGTGCTCCGCGCGAACTCCTTAACGATCTCGGTGGCCGAGAAGGCGTCCCCCACCTCGGTGTAGATCCGCACCAGAAGGTTCATCTCGTTCCGGTCCGCCTCGCCCGAGTACAGCTTCCCCTCCAGGTCCACCGCCATGTCCGCCAGCGCGTTCAGCTCCGCCGCGATCTGCAAAAGCTGGCTCTCCGCGAAGCTCCGACGCGCCGGCGCCTCCTCCGCGACCCAGATCTCGCGCCACAGCTCCAGCGCCGTCTCCTGGTTGCCCACCACGTTGTGCAGCCACGCCAGCCGCATCCGGTCGTCGTACCCCAGCTTCCCCTCGTGCTCCCGGATCGCCTCGAACACGTCCAGCGCCCGCTCGAACTTCCTGAGTCGCTCGAACGAGTCCGCCACCACCCGAAGATCGCTCGAGTCCGGCGGCAACGACGCCCACAGCTCCTCCACCGCCTGCTCCGCCTCGACCTCCCGGCCCCGCGCGAAGTGCGTCTCGAACAGAAACACGTTCCCGTACACGCTCGGACCGTGCGCCGCAGCGTGGCGCTCCACCATCGCCGTCGCCTCCGCAACGTAGCCCATCTGGTTCATGAACTCCCCGCCCAGAACCAGAACCTCGATCCGGTCCCGGTTGCTCTCCTCGAACCGCTCCCATACCTCCAGGGCCCGCTCCGGCTCCGCAACGTTGATGTGGTACGACGCCAGACCCACGTACCACTGCACCACCATCGGCTCCCGCTCGATCAGATTCTCGTACTCCGACACCATCTCCGAGGACTTCCCCGCCGTGTCGTAGATCTGGATCAGCCGCATCCGCGCCTCCACGTCCGACGTGTCCCGGTTGATCGCGTGGAACAGATCGATCGCGTCGTCGTACCGCTCCAGGTCGATCAGCAGGTCGATCCGCAGATCCAGAAGATCCTCGTTCTCCACCCCACGAGCCTCCAGCTCCACCACCAGGTCGTCCATCCGACCCTCGCCACGGTACGCCTCGTCCACCAAAGTCAGCGCGTACAGCGCGTCGAACCGAAGCTCCGTCGAGTCGTACGCCCGCCACGCGTGCTCCCGAGCCGTCGCGTGGTCGCCCGCCTTCAACGCCCACTCCGCCACCCGAACCAGCTGGCGAAAGTGCCGCGGCGACTCCGAGTCCGGCCGGTACAGCTCCAGCGCACGGTCCGGATGGCCCAGAACCGCCAGCGTGATCGCCGCCCGGTTCTTGAACTCCTGGTCCCGGTCCCGGGCAAGATCCACCAGTCCCTCCACGTTCCGACGGTCCACCCCGATCATCGCCAGCCGGATCCGGATGAACTCCCGCTCCTCCTCCAGATCCGTCGCGTCCAGCGCCTTCCGGTACCACTCCGCCGCGCCCGACTCGTCCCCGCTCGCGTCCAGAAGACGCGCCTTCAGCAACGTCCCGTCCACCGTCTCCGAAAGCTCCAGGGCCGTGTCCACCACCTCCAGGGCCCGCTCCCGGTCCCCGTACTGCCAGTGCAGGTGCGCCTGCGATAGACGCGACTTCGAACGCTCCAGTGCCGGACGAGTCTCGTCCGACGCCACCAGCTCCAGACCCTCCAGCGCGCCCTCCACGCTCTTCGTCTCCGTCACCCAATGACTGTACACCGCGTCCACCAGACCCACGTCCAGACGACCCTCCGACGCGTTCGACGCGCCCAGAGCCTCCATCGGGCCCTCCTGTGACCACGCCGATAATGTACAAAGCACAAAAAGGCTAGTGAAAAGAGTGCGGAAACAAGATGAGTGCTTCATAAGTTACTTTAACTTCTCAATGATTTGTAGGGGTCGGATTGGGTGAGTTCGTCTTGCACTTATTCTAAGTCAGAAAGCAACATCGAATCCAATTGTTGTACGAACAACAACGAGACCAAGACCTCGACGAACTACTGAAACAAAGATTGCTACATGTAAACAGACAACTTCAGCCCGTGTACGCAATGGAAGCACAGAACCTTCTAACCCGTATGCCACGAGCGAAGTCGCATCAAAAATCACACGCTTGTCTGTCAAACGTGTGCCCTTCGCTAGCCTATAGCTAAGACGACTCTATGGCATCCAATCCTCCAGCGATTTCAACCGCCTCGTACGAGTTTTCGAGTGTAAGAATTCTAGTCTCGATTTTCTGTAGGAAATCCCCATCGTTGGAACTGTCCGCAATCGGACTTAGCTTTCGCAATAAACGTAGCCCCGCCGTATCCACGTTCACGCGTTTGACCACGTTCAATAAATCTGTCGTATCTAGCTGTTGCCGGATCAAGTCCAGGAATTCCAGCTCTTGGTCGACACCGAGCAATTCTTGATCGAACACAATTTGGCAAATCTCCGGAGCAATCGGTAAATTGCCCTCCAATCCCATCAATGCAATTGATCGAACTAGGCCAGTGTCGATTTGCTCAACAGACTTTGTCAACAACCAGTTTTGAATTTGACCTGCGATTTCTTGAGCGCGGCTCGATTCTTCTTTGGCTATCAACATTGTGACTAGCTGTGTTAATCCATTAAGCACTGGAGATGTTTCGATTTCATCGTCATCTAACCAATCTAGAAACACTCCAGCAGTCGAATCAATCCCTTGGGAGTCATCGAAGTTTAGTGCTTCGCCCAGTAACGATACGAACAGATCTGCGCTTGTGGGTATCGAAGGAGTCGAAACTACAATGGGCGATGATCCCATGCCTGGCAATTGAATTCCCAAAAGTGTGGCCAATGATTGAATGTTGCTCAATGTCTGATAGGACGATCCTAAACCCATCATTCGGGGATTGACCGAGACAGGCTCTGTAAGTTGGATGGACGTCGATGCACTTTCGGACGTGAACAGCGTACGCGTCAATTGGTTTGCTTGCCGCGTGTTTCCAGTTAGGTGATTGAGTCTCACAAGTTCGACGAGTCGAATCCCGTCAAATCCTTTCACAGAGTCGTCCGTTCGATCGACATCGGGAATGAGCTCCTTCAGGTTTTGCACTACCTCGGAAGGATCGTACGCCATAGAAAAAGCTCTGATTGCAAATGCTTCCCATGTGCTTCGAAATTCGGGTGTGTCTCCCAATGGTCGGACTACTGCAACTACACGTCGAACGAATGTTTGCAGCTTTTCTTCTGGAAGATGTTTCGCAGCTTCTTCTATCAACTGCAATACGCCCGAGTCCTCGCCATTAGAAGGACCGTAGAAGTAGATCCTTCCTGAGGGCGCAAACTCATTGAGATTTGCTCGCCGGATGACCAGTAATTCATAACAATCGGTGGCTTGGTCGAAATGGCCCTGCTTTGACAAGAGCGCTGCGAAATCAGACATTTGCTGGTTGTTCGGGGATTTCATCTCGCGTGCACGGGAGACAAATGCTTCCGACTCCTCCACTGACAGTGAAGTCTCCGAGTCCATTACGAGTCTCATCCACAATGAAAATTCAACGTCGCTCGCGACTCGGGCAACAACTTTTTGGGTCAACTCGCCCATTCGTTTCGTGAGATGTTCAGGAAACTCACGATATGCCTTTGAAACTAGATCTTTCATTGGTTCCCAACGCAACTGCTCGTTTTGTGACACGGAAGTCAAGAGCAATTCGAGCTCTTCACCCAACGGGGCTTTCGAAGCAAGAAACTCTAATAGAGTGGGTTCTTGTTCGTCTTCATCGGTTTCATCTTGCATACCGATTCCGCCAATAATGACCCCCATTGAAAGATACATCGTGTCGCTTGTGGGACTACCCTTGCTAGGCCATTGCAGCAATACGGGCAGGAAATTTCGCATTCCGTAGAATCCGCTGGCCGCATCTCCAATGCTTGCGGCTTGGACACCGCGCCACAGCGAACGCAACATATTCTTGACCTCGTCCTCGTTCAGAGTTTCTTCTGCAACTCTCTCTTGAATCCTAGAGATCATGGATTCCAGCCCTGCGGGCATCATGCCACTTCTCATCATCCGATTGAAAGGATCATTTCCCCGGACAATACTCAGAATGGCCGCAGGGTCGAAGTAGTCATACGGTTGAGCAGAGTCATTGCGAGTCAAGATGCCTTCGCGGATAGCTGGCATTCGAAGATCCGGACCGCCATCCAACGCTATCTCCAAAGCTTGATCGTACAATTCTTCCTTAATTGCAAGCAGGTAGTAAGCCATTCGAATGGACTCTTCGCTATTGTCAATTTCGTAGTAGTCTTGCAGGTGACTTAACAGTCCATCCAATTGTGCCCCATTTAACGCGTTTAACGCAGCTTTGCCGCCAAGGATTTGCAATGCCAGCTCCTTGTCGTCCGCAAACCGTTCGAACAAGCTTGCGAGAAGACTCAATCGCTCCTCTGAATCTGGAAGAACATCATGGTCTTCGTAGGTTCGCGCACTTAGGATCCACTTGGCCAACTCCACGTCGTCCATAGTTCCTTCACGTATTTGCTGAAGTGATTTCAGATACTGTTCCTCAAATACCGTATATAGGGGATCGCCAGCATAGAAGCCAATAGTCTCGTTTTCACGATAGATTTCAATGATTGAACTGTAGGCCGCGTCGAGTTCACCCTCATAGAAGTTGCGCAAAACTGATTTGGCTTCATCGCCACCCGGCGCAACGGTGTAGTAATGATCGACAATGTCAAAGAACGTTTCCAAGTTCTCAGGGGCTACCTTGAAGTTGTAGATCATAGACATCGCATACGACTGCGTGAACTCATCTTGAATGTCGATTTTTTGCAACAATTCCTTAGTTGCCTCCATGAATCGTTCGCGAAGTTCTTCGCTCAACGGAGTCTCCATGAGCTGCGCATGAATAGCGAACAAGTCAATTGCCATGGAGACTTGATTTGCCCGAACGCCCTTCACCACATGTTCAAACATCATTACCATTTCATCGGGAACTCCACGTTTGTTTACGTAGAACCACAATCCTGCAGTCCCCATGAACCCGAACCGCTGAATCTCTCTCTGCACTTCGGGGTCTCTTAGGAAGGATTCGTCGAAGACAGCGACCGTAATTCCCAAACGTTCTTCAATCTCCAAGAGAAAGACGGGGTGATTGAGCAGAAACCTCATCAGATGGGCAGGCTCTTCCTGCAGCATTGGGACGGCGGTGTTTAAGAGCCTGGTGTAGTTAGCATCGTCAAGAGATATAGACGCGTAGCGCAGTGCGGCGTAATTCTCATTTCGCAGGATTTCTCGAAAAATGCGATCAAGCGGCTCTGGATACTCGACAATTCTTCCAATGCGTACAAGCTTCTCTAATTGTGGTCCATCTATCGCACGTCGCAATTCTGTTTCTACTCGCGTAAGGTCTGAAGGATATTTCTCGGTTTCATCCTCTTCTATCGCTTGGGCAATTTGCGGGGCAGGTTCCGTTCCTAATTTGGTGTAGTGATTGCGCAATGTGTCAATGTAGTTTTCGTCGTCTGCGAAATGCTCTAGCAGCCGTTGATCCAATTCGCTCGATACTTCAACTTGATCGGTTGCGAAGCACAGACGTCGGAACATGTGCGATAGGTGATACAGGCGCGAGTAGCGTGCAAGCGAAATCGTCTCTTTTTCTTCTTCATCGGATGTCGTCTCTTCCTCTGACTCTTCCTTTGCCTCTTCTTCGATCTGTGCTATGGCTTTGTCAAACTCTTCGTTGAACATGCCCAGAAAGTTGTCAAGCAGTTCTTGTTCCTTTTCAGCAGAACTTGGCCACGTGGCGATCAGTCCCTGCATCAACATCTCGTAGTAGGAGCGATAGTCTCGAGTGACACCCGTATTGACTCCTCGGGATCCCGCCATGGAGACTACTCCTCCCATGGAAACCATCATGCTTGAAGCACTTCGTGATGTGGGTGGTGCGGCGTGCAACGCGGCGGGCAGTCCGCGCATCACCTTGTCCAACGCGCTGGCGTACAGCGCGTTCGCCACGTCCAGCTGGCCGTTCCCCTCCCGCAGCGCGGCCGTCTTGAACTGCAGCTCCAGGCTGTCCCGGTTCACCGTCAGGGCCTGGCTGTACGAAGCCAGCGCCTGCTTGCTGTATCCCGCCTCCAGGAACAGGTCCGCCTTCGTCTTCACCACGTCGATCTGGCCCGTGATGTCCCGAACCAGCGACAGCGAGCGCTCCGCGCCCACCGTGTCCCCCTGGGTCAGCAGCGTGCGCGCGATGCTGATGTACACCTCCGGCGGCAGCTGCTGCCGCAGCCCGATCAAGCGGCGGCCGTACCTCAGCTGACGCTCCGGATCGCCCTCGTTCTGGTAGATCGTGAAGAACCCCGCGTTCGGTGTCGCCATCGTCACGATCTCCCGAAGCACCGCCAGCCGGCGGATCCCCGCCTCCGACACCGAGTTCTCCATCGCCTCGAACTCGCCCTCCCGGTCGTTCGTCTCCTGCGCGATCTCCGACAGCAGCGTGTACAGGTAGAACTTGTCCTCGCGGCCCGTGATCCGCTCCAGGATCACCCGGTGCGTCCATCGGAACACCGACTCCACCTCCGCGCTCAGCTGCTGGAAGAACATCCGCTGGCCCACCATGTTGATGATCCCGTCCACGGCCACCACGAACTCGTTGTCGTCCACCGCGTGCTCCGCCACGTACTGCAGCAGGGCCACCGCCTCCATCGTCCGGTCGTCCTCCTTCATCAGGTCCGCCATCAGCAGAAGGTTGTCGCTGTGCTCCGGCTGCTCGATCAGGGCCCGGCGGTAGCTCTCGATCGCCTCGTCCGAGAAGCCCCCCATCGACAGCACGCTCGCCTCGAACTCTCCGCTCACCGCCTCCGCGTCGTACCGGCGCAACTCCTCCAGCCAGTGCTGGATGTCCTCGTACTTCTCGTTCGTTCCCTCCGCAAGGTCGTACGCCAGAAGGTTCAGCACGATGTTCTGGATGTGCTCCAGGCGGTGCTCCGGGTCGATCTGCTCCAGACGGCGCAGCACCTCGTCGTACTTCGAGTACTCCTGCAGCTGGAGGTACACCAGGCCCAGCTGACGCAGCTTGTCCACCTCCGGCATGTCCGTGCTCCGCGCGAACTCCTTAACGATCTCGGTGGCCGAGAAGGCGTCCCCCACCTCGGTGTAGATCCGCACCAGAAGGTTCATCTCGTTCCGGTCCGCCTCGCCCGAGTACAGCTTCCCCTCCAGGTCCACCGCCATGTCCGCCAGCGCGTTCAGCTCCGCCGCGATCTGCAAAAGCTGGCTCTCCGCGAAGCTCCGACGCGCCGGCGCCTCCTCCGCGACCCAGATCTCGCGCCACAGCTCCAGCGCCGTCTCCTGGTTGCCCACCACGTTGTGCAGCCACGCCAGCCGCATCCGGTCGTCGTACCCCAGCTTCCCCTCGTGCTCCCGGATCGCCTCGAACACGTCCAGCGCCCGCTCGAACTTCCTGAGTCGCTCGAACGAGTCCGCCACCACCCGAAGATCGCTCGAGTCCGGCGGCAACGACGCCCACAGCTCCTCCACCGCCTGCTCCGCCTCGACCTCCCGGCCCCGCGCGAAGTGCGTCTCGAACAGAAACACGTTCCCGTACACGCTCGGACCGTGCGCCGCAGCGTGGCGCTCCACCATCGCCGTCGCCTCCGCAACGTAGCCCATCTGGTTCATGAACTCCCCGCCCAGAACCAGAACCTCGATCCGGTCCCGGTTGCTCTCCTCGAACCGCTCCCATACCTCCAGGGCCCGCTCCGGCTCCGCAACGTTGATGTGGTACGACGCCAGACCCACGTACCACTGCACCACCATCGGCTCCCGCTCGATCAGATTCTCGTACTCCGACACCATCTCCGAGGACTTCCCCGCCGTGTCGTAGATCTGGATCAGCCGCATCCGCGCCTCCACGTCCGACGTGTCCCGGTTGATCGCGTGGAACAGATCGATCGCGTCGTCGTACCGCTCCAGGTCGATCAGCAGGTCGATCCGCAGATCCAGAAGATCCTCGTTCTCCACCCCACGAGCCTCCAGCTCCACCACCAGGTCGTCCATCCGACCCTCGCCACGGTACGCCTCGTCCACCAAAGTCAGCGCGTACAGCGCGTCGAACCGAAGCTCCGTCGAGTCGTACGCCCGCCACGCGTGCTCCCGAGCCGTCGCGTGGTCGCCCGCCTTCAACGCCCACTCCGCCACCCGAACCAGCTGGCGAAAGTGCCGCGGCGACTCCGAGTCCGGCCGGTACAGCTCCAGCGCACGGTCCGGATGGCCCAGAACCGCCAGCGTGATCGCCGCCCGGTTCTTGAACTCCTGGTCCCGGTCCCGGGCAAGATCCACCAGTCCCTCCACGTTCCGACGGTCCACCCCGATCATCGCCAGCCGGATCCGGATGAACTCCCGCTCCTCCTCCAGATCCGTCGCGTCCAGCGCCTTCCGGTACCACTCCGCCGCGCCCGACTCGTCCCCGCTCGCGTCCAGAAGACGCGCCTTCAGCAACGTCCCGTCCACCGTCTCCGAAAGCTCCAGGGCCGTGTCCACCACCTCCAGGGCCCGCTCCCGGTCCCCGTACTGCCAGTGCAGGTGCGCCTGCGATAGACGCGACTTCGAACGCTCCAGTGCCGGACGAGTCTCGTCCGACGCCACCAGCTCCAGACCCTCCAGCGCGCCCTCCACGCTCTTCGTCTCCGTCACCCAATGACTGTACACCGCGTCCACCAGACCCACGTCCAGACGACCCTCCGACGCGTTCGACGCGCCCAGAGCCTCCATCGGGCCCTCCTCAGCCCAGGCGGACAATCCGCCTAGCGCAAGCAGTACGAAGAAGTGAAATTTGAGGGGAAGACGATTGTTCATTGGTTTGTGAGCTTTTGTATTACAGTGAGAGATGAGGGTCGAGTGAGCTCGTATTGCCAACTTAGGTCAAGTACGAGAATTCTTCCTTTGGGAGTCGATGCTTTTGATGCCACAGCAGAATTGACCAGATACCTTGCTGCCCATTTTGGGGAATTTGTTTCCGCGAACTAATCCATCTCGCAAGATGTGAGGAGGTTCGCATGTCGGCCACGTTCGATCATGATCCGCGCGGCCAGCGTCTGTAAAGAAGGTCGCCCAAGTAAAACAGAATAGCCAAGAGCAACAACCAAGGCCATACTTGAACAACAACAAACGAAAGTTCGCCTGAACTTACACTCGCTAGAGCAATTGAATCGTCGTCCAGATCCAATAGATTCAAGCCACCGGTAGCTTCTGACAATCCTACGAGATCGAGCCCGTCCATTGGATCCACTTGATTTTCCTGAACTTCGTCCGAGACAGCTAAACTTGCACTTCTCCAAATCGAATCGTTTGCGCTACCGGATATTCCTATAAGCAAGTCTTCTTCCGATCCTGAGAACAAGTCTAATTCAAAGAGTCCGGGAGCTGTTTCTGTAAATGCGTACGTGTCTTCACCGACTAGCGATGAGTCCAAGTTATAAAGTTGAGCCTCGGGAACGAGTGTTTCGTTCGGTGAAACACGATTTGCCACAACTGTCGTCTTTCCGAAGCGACGTTGCGTGTCGATTTCAAAACTATTGGTAAACGAAGCATTCCGCCGAACAATCCGACCCAAAAACTCGGGGTACTCTTCCCATGCACCCCAATTTCGAGTGCCTTCTCCAACGGGTTCGGTCATTAGCGTAGTGACCCGACCCAATCCATAGCGCCACGTCGCGAGAACAGGATGCTCCGTATCGGCTACTTCCACAAGGACTTCCGCTCCGTCCCGAGCCTCTACCTCAACGTATCCGTTCAGTGCAGGAACTTCGTCAGTTTGCACTTCTCCCCACCATCCTTGACCACGACTGGTTTCCAAATCGAACAGACCTCGCTTGTACATGGGGGACTTCTTTGTGGAAGTCTGTTTGAAAATCATTTCAACTAGCTGAAATTGATTCCCAACCGCATAGAATCGGCCACCTCCCCAATTTGCGATATCGGACATGATTAAGTTGTGTCCGCCCTGGCCAACCAAGATAGTGGAGACCGTGATACGGTCACGGTTGATCCGTCGCGTCATGGATTCGTAAGGAGAATCCTCTACTCCTGCATCCGTTATTAGAACGATGTGTTTGAACCGTGTATTGACGTTCTGCAGGCCGTAGTAGGCTTCTTGGATTGCCGGAAAAAGTACGGTGCCGCCTATTGCTTTCATTCGACCTATGGCACGGTCAATTTCAATCTTGTTTGTTGCGGGTTGCATTGGAACCGCCCAATGCTTGTTTCCGTAGAACTCGACAATACCGATGCGATCATGTGGCTTCATACGCCTTACGGCGATTCTTGCAATATGCTTGGCGAGCTCAATTCGAGTCCCACCCATCGATCCCGATGTATCCAAGATAATCGCTAGACCAACGCTCGGATCGATCTTGTCTTGATCTCCGGGAATCTCGACCGGCAATAGATCGCTCAACGGAGAATCGTGGTAACCGCCATCTCCGAATGCCGCTTCCCCTCCGCTATGAATCAATCCGAGACCATCACTTTGAACAGCATCGGCAATCTTGTTCTGTACGCTCTCCTCGACGACGCTCGTAGGAGCATCGTCAAGCATTACTACATCGTACTTTGACAGATCGATATCATCCGTCACAGATGAGGCGACCGGCGCCTCAATTTCAAATCCTGCACCCAATAGATCGGACAATGATGATTCTGCTCCGACCTGTCGATTGCCCAAGTACAACACTCGAATAGGATCTTGTATCGCAACGACGTGCCGCCATTGATTGTTGGTGAGATCTAAATCTTGGTCTTCGGGTACTGAAACTTCGACTTCGATATCCATAAATCCCGGTTCGTCCGTTTTGAACTCGAGCAAGACAATGGTACGACCATCGCTCGCCAACCCCTCTGCATGAGCGATGATTTCATCGTCATGTACTGCAGTTACTTCCAGCTCTGGAACAGTTCCTATGATTTCGACAAACAGAGAAACTTTCTCGCCAGGACGAACATCTGTTGAGCGAACATCGCTAATGTAGACATCCGGAACTGGGTCGATTGAAATGTTGTGTACGGGAATCTCTCGTTCTTGCAAAAGGTCGAACGCCCTTCCCCAATGCCGATCTGTGGCTAAACCATCTGACACGACGGTGACTGATCCACTGACTCCAAATGGAATTGACTGAGCTGCAATCTCAAGCGCATCCCCTAGAGGCGACTTTTCATCGGCGTTCATATGTACGAAATTGAGAGAGTCGACTGCTGGTTCAGTTCCGCCGATCTGCACGACACTCACCGAACCTTCTCCACTGAACTTTCCAATTACCTCTGCCGCTAACTCAACTGCTCGGGATTTACTCTCCTCTGACAAACTATTGGACTGGTCAAGGATGACCGCGTAGTGTTTGTTTGGCAAATTCGAAACAACTACCGGTTGCATCAAACCTACAACCAAAGACAAAAACACCAAGGTTCGAATAATGCCATGCCAGACTCGCTTAGGACGACTTGGCAAGAACCAGAGAGCGGGAACCAGAAGCGCTAACAGACCAAACAGTGGATAGTTGAATGACAGTTCCATTACGGCATCAGTCCTCTCTGGTAGAGATACCACTCCAATCCTAGAAGCAATACGGCGAGCAACGCCAGCCATGTTGCGATGCCCCATATTGTCTGAGAATTGGAAGTTTCAATTGCAGCATCCGTCAGATTCTGAGAACCCGTTCGAACTGCGGCTGCAGGGTCCAACAACGACACCTGCAATGAAGTACCGTCGCGCAACTCAAGTGTTCCTGCTTCATTCCTAACATAGGATGCTCCGATTGCATATTCCGCTAGCAAATCGGAACTCGCGAGAGAAGATCCTGATGTCTGTTCTACTGGTTGCCGACCCGCAGCCAAATACGCATACCACGGCTCTTGATTGGCCAAGTAACGAATCGACTTCGAAATAAAGATGGGAAAACTCATGCTGTCCTTGAAATTGAAACTCTCGCTTACCAATTCACTCCAGACAGAAACATACCGCACATCCGAATAGTCAAGCTGTACGCTGATATCTTGGTTCAATTCGGTTGCCATAGCAGCGGAATCTATTTCCGCTAGACCCAAGTCGGCGACGCTTTGATGAAGAGCTTCCATTCCTTCGAGCTCGCCCGAGTAACCAATGACGAATGCCTTAGATTGCTCGACGATTGGCGTCGTGCGTAAATACGGAATTGATGTTTCGGAATCATTGGGACCAAGGACTGCAACGCTTGCTCCTGATCCTACGATCTCTATTCCCGCATCCGCGTCAATCGCTCTTCTAATGGGTGTGGGTACGTCTTCACCGATTGATATGGACACTCGTTCTTTGGTGGGAAGAGTAACAAGAGCTTCATTGTCAAAAGCTAGGTCGTCAGGTTCTTCAATTGCGACGGAAAACACAGATCCGTCGGCGACAACATCTCGGACTCGAAATTCGTTTGGAGAAATCGATTCCAATCGATTTGTGGCCAAGTCCTGATCACCGATCTGAACTCGAAAGTCTTCACTGTTCACACTCAGTCCGTCAGCAAGAATTCGAAAGAGAACATCGACCTTATCCCATTCACCAGACAACGGTTCTCCGATTCCAAGTGCAACAATTCCTCTGTTCTCAAAGTCGTCCAGAGAATCAAAACGACGAGCCACTCTATAGCCAGCGGGCAATCGATCCAAAGCATGTTCAGAGATCGGTGCGCCTCCATATACGACAACATTGACCTCCGTTGGATAACTGTTGTTGCGGGGCAAGAGTCTTAACAGTTCGTCGATTGACGAACGGGCAGCTACCGGCTCGAATTCTTCTAACCTACGCTCAAGAACGAGCTTTTCCTCGCCCGGTGCCAATACTCGAACATTTTGTGCTCCCGACAAGAAGACCTCACGAGAATCGCGTGAGTACTTGGAAACGTCATTGAGAAGCTGATTTTTCGATTGCTGGAAGATGTCGCCGGTCGATGCATGGGCAGATCCGTCGAGTACAAGAATGTTGAAACCCGCAGTACGTTGCGCTCCCGTAAGCGGTCCTCCAAATCCAATCCACAACAACCAGCAAATGAGCAAGGCCAGAAGATAGGCCAAAATGTGTCGAAATCGCTGCCGGAGAACTCGTACTGGAGCTTCCCGAACGGCTGCAGCCCAAAACATTGTGGTAGCGACAGGCAATTCTGTATAGCGAATACGGAGTTGCTGCAAGAGAAACAATAGTCCCGCCAAAGCCAACAAACCCAGGCCGACAAGGAGTGGCGACAGATTGAAGAAACTCATACTGTCAAAGCTCCCGATTCGAACAGCCCTGCTAGTTGATCCAAAACGTCCTGGTCCGCGTTGAGACGAACGAGGCCAATTCCTTGATCGGAAGCGAAGTTCGTCAGTCGCTGATTGAACTCGTCGTAAATTCTGCGGTAGCGGTTGAGCACGGCGGGCTCAACAGTTACATCGACCGCATCGGAGGTTTCGCAGTCAACAAGTCGAATGTCTCCCACCAGATCCTCGTTTTGCGTTGGATCGCTATCGGAATCCTTTACTAACTGGACCAAAAGAAGCTTGTGTCTGCACGTCTTGAGCGAATCTGTGACCGAGTCCAATCCTTGCGGATCGAAAAAGTCTGAGAGGACTACGAGCAATCCAGGTCTGAGTTTTCTGAAACTAAGTTGATGAATGGATTGCGATAGTTGAGTGCCATCCTGCTCCGTAAGACTCACCATCCTGCGCCCAAGAAGCGTTAGTTGCTTTTTTCCAGCAATAGGCCTCGAGTGCATTTCCAATTCATTCGAAAAGGAAAGAAGTGCAACCACGTCATGCTGGCTCAAAGAGATGGATGAGAGTGCCAAAGCCGAACGAAGTGCTGCGTGTACACGTGGTTCATCTTCAAGAAACATGCTTCGAGAACGGTCGACTAGCAGGTAGAGGGGTAGATCTTGGTACTCCTCAAATACGTGTACAAACAATCGACCGAGTCTACGATAAATATTCCAGTCGACAGCCCGAAGGTCATCCCCCGCCACATATTGCTTGAAGTCCTTGAACTCCAAGCCGATACCTCGGTCGTGTGTAAGCTGCTCGCCAAGACGACCCTGGCGAAGAAAACGCTTGATCCTAAGATTGAATGTCTCTAGAGACTCAAGAAACTCTGGGTCGAAGAGTTCCTCAAACGTGAGTTGAGCCGCCACGATTCGTGCTAATCGATCAGTCGACCGATCTAGGTAACTTTACCTGCTCAAGAATGTCCTCAATGATGCTATCGGGCGTTACATTGCTAGCCTGCGCTTGGAAGTTGAGGATTATTCGATGACGAAGCACCGGATACGCCACCGCCTTGATATCGTCCGTACTAATGGAATATCGATCGTTTAGTATCGCCTGGACCTTGGCCGCCAACATCAATCCCTGTACTCCCCTTGGGCTTGACCCAAGCGATACATATGCAGTGGTCTTGTCCGTTGCATACGAACTATTGGGTTGCGTTGCCATCACTAGTCGAATGGCATAGGTTTTTGCGGTCGTCGGTACTGCAACCGCACGGGCAATTTCGCGGAGTTTCACGATTTCCGCACCGTCTGTGATGTGACTGATGTCTACATCTTCAGTTCCAGTCGTTCGGTCAATAATCTCGTAATACTCGTTCTCCTCGGGGTAATCCACAAGGAGTTTGAACAAGAAACGGTCTAGCTGAGCTTCAGGTAGAGGATAGGTACCCTCTTGCTCCACGGGATTCTGCGTAGCCATTACACAGTACGGCTCGTCAAGTGTCAGCGTTCGATTCCCCACTGTAACTTGCCTTTCCTGCATTGCCTCAAGCAATGCCGACTGAGTCTTGGGCGTTGCTCGGTTGATCTCGTCAGCAAGGACCAGATTTGCTATGAGAGGACCTTCTTGAAAGCTAAGTTCGTGCGCACCACTGGCAGTTTCAGTCAAAACCATTGTCCCCTGAATGTCCGCAGGCATCATGTCGGGAGTGAACTGAATTCTCGAAAACTTTACGCTCACTGCATCACTAAGGCAGCGGACGAGCATCGTCTTGCCCAGACCAGGAACACCCTCGAGAAGTACATGGCCGCCAGCCATTAGAGCCGTAAGAACTCCATCGACGACAGTGGGCTGTCCAACCATCATCTTATTTACTTCGGATCGTATGTCTTGGAATACCGATTTGAAATGCGCCGCTTGTTCAGCGGCGCGGGAATCTACATTGGTAGTTGCTTGTTCGGCCATTCAATCATTCCCCTTGTTCTGTTGGTGCTTGTCGCATCGACGTGAAATAGTTACTGACAACGTTACGCATCCAAGGTTTAAGCTCGTGATGGGCCACTTTGCCGATTGACTCGTCTATCGAACCCCTATCCTTGCTTTCCTCATTCGCCACTTGGCTCGGATGCGGCACAGATCGTTCCCTTTGTATTTTGACGCGACCAGGATTTACTTGCGACCGTAACTGGTCCGGCATTGGCACGCCAAGTAACATTGCAGCCACACCTCGAGTTTTCTTTCTTGCTCCAGCACCACCTCTACCATTCAGGTCGTCTCTCTCGTCCTGTCCCATCATTCCTGATGGAGACAGTTGACGATCTACTGGAGGTTTTCTCTGATTGATCATGGGACGGGCAGCACTGGTTGCTTCTTGCTTCTCGTCTTCCTCGTCGTCCGATTCCAAGTCCACGCCCGTGTCAAAGTCATTCTCAAGTGGTCGCGAAACGTTTTCAGTCATTTCAGCGGAGGACGACTGCCGGCCGGAGCCTGATCCTTTTCCTCCAGCGATGCCTTTCGCTGACTCGTCACCAGGTTCGTCCTCATCGGGACGTTCTTTCTTTTCCTTGTTCTCTCGGTCTTTGGGAGGCTCCTTCGATTCTTGCTGTTTCTTTTCAGGGTCTCCCTCACCCGACAGACTTGACGAAGAGCTTCCGGCTTTGTTGTCCTGCGACGCTCCGCCACTCAATCCAACTTGCATGGATTCGGAGGGGTCGCTGTCAGAAGGATTGGCCTTTCGAAGAGCGGAATCCTGCGACTTGGATTCTTGCGATTCGAGGACGGCTCCTTCTCCAGTTCGGTCAGTTGAGACGTCTTGCGGAGGAGTTTGAGTATCTTCCTCCGACTCCATCGGAGTCTCGACAGTTTCCTCCTCGAATACAAAGTCTTCGAGAGTGTTTAACGCAAGCAGTTCCTCTGGGATCGGATTAGCTTCCAAGCTTGGGTTGAACGCAACAAACTGAACAAGCATTCCCGCCACCAAGAACACTACCGCAAAAACTCCATGCCCCCACTTGGTTGTATAAATTGCGGGCGCCGCAATTTTTATGTCTCGCAATTTGGTGTTAGTGGCCTTTTCAGCATATGGGATTGCATCGGCCACAGCAGCACTCTCAAATTCAGAAAGGTTACTTGAGTTCAAAAACTCGTCGGCAGCTTGAAGACGGTCTTTGTAGCCAAGTTCTCGATCAAATAGAGCCAACGCATAGTTTCGACTCACCTTGCGCGAGACGAAACCAATCAATGCTGCAAGCAATACATAAACCACCGGAACAACAAGAGCAAGAATTACTGTAAGTAGTGGGTTCAGTACCCAAGCTTGCGTGCCGGCGAAGCGATCAGCGAGCGCAATCACTACGAACGCTAAAGGAACGATCAAAGCGACGATGTGAACATGCCCCATCGCCTTTTCAACCGCGTTTTTTAGCGCATAGCGCCTTAGATAACCTGCACCTCGAACAGCAAGTCCGTCAAGGTGCAGGCGTAGGTTTTCTAAATTAACCACCCTGAGTGTCCGACTCGAACAGATCCGAATCGGAGTCAATCTTCGGTCGCAATCTCTCTAGTGCCTCAGTTGCAGACTCCGATTGCGACTGTGGCAGTCCACCAAGATTTAGGGCTTTGTCGTAGTTGGCGTATGCCCTTGCTTCCTGACCCATAGCTTCAAGCGCTCGTCCACGGTCGAAGTGCGAAATCGAATCCAATTCGGGATCGCCTTGGAATGCAGCAGCGAGGAAGTGACTGTATGCTTCCCTTGCTTCGTTTCTTGCAAGATATCGATCACCAACAATCGACCGAACTTGCTGCTTGAACCTCGGCTGATCGGACCTCGGCGTAAACTCAAGAGCTTTTTCGCCTAGAGTGATGATTAAATCCGTGAATTGGTCTCTGGACTCAACATCGGAATAGACATCGAATACGAAGTTAGCAACATACATGAACTTTCGTCTCTCTTCGTTTACGGCCAGTCCATAGTCAATTGCAGAAACCAAACGATCTTGCGATGTTTCATTCTCAAGACCCAAGCTGAAGAACTCACTAACGGCTTCTTCGACATTTCGGTCGGTCTGGTTTTCCTCTATATAGGTATACAGCGCTTCCTGATCTTCCGCAGCTGCTGCCATGTAGAACTGAAAGTCTGCGTCGGAGTAATTGCTATTCGTCGTGCGAGTAACACCGATGAATCCTTGCGAGGGATCCAGAACAATTCGATAGCCCGAGAGAATGCTCATGCCAGAAACTAACAGCACGTCCGAAGAGGGTTGATCTGGAGTGGTAACCGCATATTCCTCGGGGAAGGTTCTGCCCTGCTCTTCCAGAGCCGCGCGAATCTGCTTTTCCTCTTCCTTCGCCGCAGCGTAGTCGTTCCACCAGTTCGTGTAGAGGTCCTGAGGATAGAGAGCGGCCATGTCGGAAATCTTCGTAGTATCGTCAAAGCCGAAATAAGCTTCATCGACAACACCTGCGTTTCGATCGTCAATAATCTCTCGGTTCAAAACCGTGTGATAGCCCTTTGTGCTCATCTTCATGAACGCTTGTTGGCCTCCGTTGTAGTTGACGGGTACAAAAACCGATCCGCCAATTACTTCCACACCTTCGACAAAGGACTCTGACTCCGCTCTTACGTCCGCTGCGACAAGCTCGCCTTCAGGATGTAGCGCGAGTGTCTCTTCCTGTATGTCCAGAGTCATTCCAAACTCTCGCAGAAGAGGCCATCCAATAATCGCCACAATGTCGATTTGGTCCAGATGTTTGTCGTACTTGCCTGTAAGTTCGCCACAAACGGTTCCTTGTTCGGGAACTATTTCAGCTCTGGGCACTTCCACTCTGAAGTTCTCGTTGAGAATCCTCATATTGGTCTCGCCTTCGCCAAAGCGAACATTACCGAATACGCAAGACTGAATCATCATTGCATAGGGCATGTCGTAGTCGACGATGACGTGCGTGTCTTTGAACCAAACTTCCGTTTGCAGCTCAACACGCGCAAGGATCTTGTCACCAATAACCTTGATGTCCAACGCGCCGCCGGGTGAGCCGGAGGCAGATTGTTGCGCAGCCACATATATAGGCGCGACAAGTACACAGAGCAATGTCGCAATTGCACCTATGGAGCGCACGGAGAATCTTTTTCTGGAATCCATATCTTTCACCGTTGGTAGTGATTGAGTTAGTTACAGTTGCAACATTATTGCACACTCGGTGCAACTAATGATTGCGAAAGGCCAATATTAGCCTTCCTCGGTGTCCTTTTCAAGGAGTTCATCGTTTGGGTCGAGCCGAATCCTGATTCGAGAAAGTGCTTCATTGGCATTTTTTGACAGGTCTGGCGGCAGGCCCAGTGAAGTTGCTTTGTCGTAACTTGCGTACGCCCGTCGGTCCCTGCCCAGTGCTTCATAAGCTCGCCCAAGTTCGTAGCTTACACGTGAGTCAAGAGCTGGATCGCTATTGAACGCCGCTGACATGAAAAACCTCAACGCTTGTTCTGGATCGTTCTGAGCCAAATAACGGTCGCCCAGTAGCAATTGAACGTGCTGTCGAAACCTGGGAGATTCGGACCTCGCAATCATGGGTAACGAAAGCTTGCCCAATGCGATGATTAACTCGGTATTGCGTTCCAGGGATGCCTCATCTGCTGCCAATCCAAAAAGGTAATCCAAAACGTACATAAATTGTCGACGTTCTTCATTGACATTCATTCCAAATTGAATGGCTTCAACGAGTCGGTCTTCATCAATTCCGCTCTCCATGCCAATTGCGAACACCTGCGATACGGCCTCTTCGACGTGTCGACTTTCGGGATTGTTCTCCATGAATTTGAAAAGCTCATCCACATCACGAGATACAGATGCCATGTAGAACTGATGGTCGGCTTCAGAATAGTTGCTATTTAAAGTACGCGTAACTCCCACAAAGCCTTGATGCGGATCCAACACCCATCGGTAACCCGCTAGAACACTCAATCCTGCAATCAAGAGAACATCACCGCTCGGTTGATCGGGGCGTTTGGCTTCTAGTTGTTCCGGAAAAGGTCGACCTTCCTGTTCAAATTGCTCACGCATTAGCTTTTCAGTAGCGCGCGCCTCAGAATATGCGTTCCACCACTGTGTGTACAAATCTTGTGGAAAGAGCGCGGCCATGTCCGATACTTTCAGCGATTCATCGAACCCAAAGTAAGCTTCGTCAAGAACACCGGATTCACGATCATCCAGCAGTTCCCTATTTAGAACTGTGTGATAGCCACTTGTCTTGAATTTCATGAAAGCTGACTGGCCGCCGCTATAGTTCACGGGAATGAACAACGAGCTACCAATGATTTCTAGTCCTTCCACAAAGACATCTGAACCGTTGCGCACTTCATCGGGTTCGAGTTCCTCTTGCGGGTGTAGCACCAGTTTCTTCTCCTGAATGTCCAACGTAAGGCCAAAGTTGTGCAGAACGGGCCAGCCAACAATGGCAAGTACATCAATCTGATTCAGGAAATTGTCGTACCGAGCGGTGAGGTCGCTAGTTGTACTTCCTCTTTCGTTAACGATTCTGGAACGCGAAATTTCTAGGTCAAAGTTCTCTTGACGGACTTTAAGAGTGGCTTCGTCGCTCCCAAACCGCAATCCCGCGCTGGGATTGATCATCATCGCCTCGGGCATGGAGAGGTCCAAGACTATGTGGGTATCTTTGAACCAGACTTCAGAAACCAATTCCACTCGAGCGAGAATGAAGTCTCCGGCAATTTTTATGTCAAGAGTTCCTCCTGTGCCCTGCGAAGTCGCGCTTTCATGCGCTTGGCAAACGCTTGCTGTCAGTGTGGCTGATAGGAACGCACTAACGGCCAGCACTTTCAGACTTGGTTGAAAAGCAATAAGAATCAGGTTTTTCAGGCCTGGCCAAGAGTCTTGATTCATGCTTCGTCGCTCAAGGATGGATACTAATTTCTCAACTCACCATCATTATGAATCAACTTTGCTTGTAGTTGCCTCCAAGGCTGGGTCATCCGGGTCAATACGAAGTCTAAGTCGTTCAAGTGCTTCGCTTGCTTTCTCAGTCTCATCAGGGGGCAGTCCTTCTTCAAGTGCTTTCGCGTAATTCACATACGCTCGGCTTTCCTTTCCCATAGCTTCGTAGGCCCGACCGAGGTTGTATCGGACAAAAGACTCCAGATCAGGATCACCATTGAATGCAGCATTCAGAAAGTGTTGCCAAGCCTTTTCCACATCGTTTCGAGCAAAATATCGATCACCCACCATCAATTGAACGTGCTGTCTAAGCCGCGGCTGGTCCGATGTGGCTACATCCTCTAGCGCTTTTTCTCCAAATGAAACAATTAGATCGGAATTTTTGTCTCGCGATTCTGGCGTCTCATACAACTGAAAGACAAAGTCTGCGACATACTTGAACCTTCTACGGTCACTGGAAGTGTCAAGTCCAAACTGCAACGCTTCTAGTTGCCGTTCCACTGTTGCACCGGATTCGATGCCCAGGTCAATCAAGTCAGCGACAGCCTCTTCGACGTTTCTGTCTTCTCGATTCTCTTCGAGAAACGTGAAGAGCTTTTCTTCATCGTCGGCCGAAGTCGCCATATAGAACTGGTGATCTGCATCTGTGTAGTTGCTGTTTACAGTACGTGTCAATCCAAGAAATCCCTGTCGATGATCGAGAACGATTCGATAGCCGGAGAGAACACTTAATCCTGATACGAGCAAAATATCGGAACTGGGTTGATCAGGACGCTTGACGGCATACTCCTCGGGGAAGATCTCTCCCCGTTCCTGCATCCACGCACGGACTTCCTCTTCGATCTTTTTGTCCGCCGCATACTTATCCCACAATTTCATATAGAGATCCTGCGGATACAGCGCTGCCATGTCCGATAGCTTCATGGATTGGTCGGACCCAAAATGAACCTCGTCAACAACTCCCGACTCGCGATCATCCAATATCTCTCTGTTGAGCACAGTGTGATAGGAATTGGTGCTCAGCTTCATGAAAGCTCGTTGTCCGCCGTCATAGTTCACGGGAATAAAGACGGAGTCTCCAATCGTTTCAACTCCAGCAACAAACATCTCTGACGAAGCCCGCACTTCATCCATAGACAGTTCACCATCCGGATGAAAAACCATCGATTCGTCTTGAATGTCGAGCGTAAAGCCGTACGACTTCAATACTGGCCAACCCACGATCCCAACAATGTCGACTTGATCTAGTTCCTTGTCGTATCGACCCGACAACTCCGCAGACATCTGTGGATCCCCAAGCCTCCTTTCATCCACTATTCCCGATCGAGGAATCTCCATGCGAAAACCTTCATTGAGGACTTTGAGGGAGTTCTCTCCCTCGCCAAACCGCAGGTCCCGTATCACCGGAAAGTTCAATGCAAATGCATACGGCATCTCGTAGTCCAAGACCACATACGTGTCTTTAAACCAAACTTCCGTTTGCAATTCAACTCGTGCAAGAATTCGATCGCCGATGACCTTAATTGGAACCGGTCCACCGTAGGTAATGGAACTTTCCGACTCTTGAGGAAGCGTTGCCGTAGAGCAAAACATCAATAAGCAAGCCGAAAGAAAGCCAATCTTCCAGACATAGCTTGAACTCGACCGTAGATTTGATTTTTTCATGGGTTTCTCACAATGAAAGTCGCAATGAGACTGAGCCCGACTTAGTTCGAAATTGCGCTCGGGACATACAGCAAATCCAATGGCTGGTGTCCAAATGGTGTAACGAGATAGTCGTTTAGTCTTTTGCCGGACTGCAAGTTTCGGGTGATGGTAGCAAATTCAAGCCAAAAATCGCCGCATGACTGTTGATGTGTAGAGACGGATCTGTTGTCCCTAATATGCCCGCCCCATACGAAAGTCAGCTGGTCAGTTTGCTCGACCGGACTGCAAAGCAACCCAAGATCACTTAGCCAGTGAAACGCTTCCGGTTGCCAATCCCTCCGATACGAGAAAACGATAGCTCTCCTCAACGGCTTCAAACATGTCGGTGTCGCATGAATCCAATTCAACAATTAGCCAGTCCAGAACTTCTGGGTCGGCTGCATTCGCAATCCCTGCGATGTCCACGACTCCGCTTCCCACCGCAACATGTGCTTTGCCGACTTCTAGGGGTCCGTCCTTTATGTGAAGCAACGGAGCTCGTTGGCTAATGCGTCGGACTTCCTCCACTGGATCACACGCACCAAAATTTGCGGCCCAATAGGTATCCACCTCGAAGAGCACCCCAGGACATTCTCGTTGAAGCGTGTGGTACGGAAGCTCACCGTTTACGGGATTGAACTCAAACCAGTGGTTGTGTAGGAACAACTCCAAGTCGGCTTGGCCTAGCTTTTCCACAAGAGAATTCACTGTGTCCACAGTTCGATTAACAGCATCCCTGGTGTTGAAGTCGTCAGGTCCAAACCCTCCAGCTGCGCGGGTCAAGCCCAAAGCTTTTGTGACATCAATCACTTCGTTGATGTCTGCCCGATTCGCCCAAGGATGATGGCTTGATGACACATCCATTCCAAGGTCATTTACTTGTTGCTTGAAGGCCTCAGGGCTTTTTCCAAATAGTGCAAAAGGTTCCACCCCTTGATAGCCGATCTTGGCAAGTCGCTCCAACACCGAGTCAAAGTCTCTGGAGGATTCGTCGCGCAGCGAATAAAGTTGTACCGAAATGGGTTTTGGTGTATAGCTCATAAGCGCAGGTGCCCGTTCCAACGAACCTAGCATAAACGAGGCGCAAAACACTCGACGCCCCATCAGAAGTCTTTACAAAAACGTCAGATGATTAAGGCAGATATTCCATATCGATGAGAAATTGCGTCGCAACTGTTAGTGCTTGAGACTCTGTCGGTCAAGGTTATCCTGTAGCATTCAAAGTGAACAGAACAAAATCAGGAAGTCTTGTTTGAGATGAAGTTGAAAATGGGTATGGTTGGTGGCGGAGAAGGTTCGTTCATTGGACCGGTTCATCGCATTGCCGCCGAACTGGATGGCAAGATAGAGTTGGTCGCCGGTGCATTTTCAAGCAATCCTGAGCGATCAAAGCAATCCGGCACAAACATGTACGGACTTGTGTTGGATCGATGCTATTCAAGCTACGGCGATATGTTCGAGCAGGAGTTGTCTCTTGACTCAGCTAGTCGAATTGATTTTGTAGCAATCGTTACCCCCAACCACTTACATTTTCCCATAGCAAGAGCTGCTCTTGAATCGGGATTCCACGTGGTTTGCGACAAACCCGCAACACTGACTCTGCAGGAGGCCGTCGATCTCAAGGAGTGCATCGACCAAGCCGGCAAACTATTTGCTTTGACGCACAACTACACCGGCTACCCGATGATTCGCGAAGCCAAGCACCTAGTTCAAACGGGAGCACTAGGCAGAGTGCGACGCGTAAACGCGGAATACATACAGGGATGGCTAGCCGATCTCGAAGAAAAAACACAGAACAAGCAAGCTCAATGGCGTACCGATCCGAGTCGTGCCGGAGCTGCTGGATGCATGGGAGATATTGGGACCCACGCATTTCAATTGACCGAGTTTGTTACGGGTCTTGAGATTGAAGAGGTCAGTGCAGATTTGACGACGTTTGCACCTGGTCGGAAGTTGGATGACGATGGAAACGTGCTGCTCAAACTGTCGAACAATGCCAAAGGAGTGCTCTGTGCCAGTCAAGTCGCGGTTGGAGTGGAAAACGGTTTGACTCTCAGGATTTATGGTGAAGAAGGTGGAGTCGAATGGTCGCAGATGGAACCAAATTCCTTGATTGTGAGGTGGAAGGATCGTCCCTATGAAGTGAGACGAACGGGAGGAGCGGGTGTCCACCAGCCGTCAGCAAGTGTAACTCGGCTTCCAGCAGGGCATCCAGAGGGTTTTCTAGAAGCATTCGCGTTACTTTATAGAAACTTCGCGGAGTCTGTAGTGCAAGTTCAAAAGGGAAAGAAGGCTTCGAAGTGCGACAAGGATTTTCCTACGATCGAGGATGGAGTCCGAGGAATGCGGTTCATTGAAGCAGTTGTTACAAGTTCTGAAAATGACTCTCAGTGGACACCAATTGTTAGATAAGGAGAAAATTCAATGAAAACACTAAGAGGACCAGCGATTTTTCTGGCTCAGTTCATCGACGACTCTGAACCATTCGACAACATCGAATCAATGGCTGAGTGGGCAGCAAATTTGGGCTTTGTTGGCATTCAGGTTCCTATTGGAAATCCTCGTTTCATCGATGTCAAGCAAGCCGCTGAAAGCAAATCGTATTGTGACGATCTGTCGGGTCGAGTAGGGCAGTACGGCATTGAGATATCCGAGTTGTCAACCCATCTGGAAGGTCAACTAGTAGCGGTTCACCCAGCTTACGATGAACTCTTTGATGGATTCGCCCCTGAGGAATTTCGTGGCAATCCCTCAGCACGCACCGAATGGGCAATCGAGCAAGTCAAACTGGCAGCAAGAGCGAGTCGCAATCTGAACCTCGATGCACATGTCACTTTTTCGGGCGCGTTGCTATGGCCAATGATGTATCCGTGGCCGGCGCGGCCAGCCGGATTGGTTGAGGAAGGATTTCGCGAGCTTGCAAATCGATGGCGGCCGATTCTCGACGAATTTGAGGAATACGGTGTCGATGTTTGCTACGAGATTCATCCAGGTGAAGACCTTCACGACGGCATCACATTCGAGCAGTTTCTCGACGAAGTCGACGGGCACTCACGTGCAAACATTCTCTACGACCCGAGTCACTTTCTCCTGCAACAGTTGGACTATCTATCGTTCATCGACATCTATCACGATCGCATCAAGATGTTTCATGTAAAGGACGCAGAGTTCAATCCTACTGGACGCCAGGGGGTTTATGGTGGCTATCAAGATTGGTTGCAACGGGCAGGTCGATTTCGTTCGTTGGGAGATGGTCAAATTGACTTCAGGTCAATTTTTTCGAAGCTGGCGGGATACGACTATTCAGGTTGGGCTGTACTCGAATGGGAGTGCTGTTTAAAGCACCAAGAAGACGGTGCAAGGGAAGGTGCGACTTTCATACGAGACCACATTATTCGAGTCACCGACAAAGCGTTTGACGACTTCGTCGCTGTTGATTCCGATGCTGATATGAACCGCCGAGTCCTAGGATTGAATTGAATCGTTATTGACTGCGCAAGCCTGCATTTCCTAACTTGCTGATCGAACTAAAATACGCTTCGCGATTTCAGTCCCTTCAAAGGAATCAGTGCAACAGACCCGCATAGTTCTCGACTTGCTAGACATGACGAAGCCACGTGTCGTGCTTCTCATGCTCGCTTGTGCGCTTGTCGGAATGCTCTTGGCTTCGCAAAATTCGGTGTCCCTTCCGCTCATTGCGGCTGGGCTACTTGGAATTGCCTTGGTAGCCGGCAGCGCGGCCGTCATGAACCATGTCATCGATGCGGAATGGGATCGAAGAATGGCTCGGACCCAGAACCGTCCCGTGGCAACGGGACGGATACGTCCTCGAGAAGGAATCTTGTTTTCGTTGGTTTTGGGGGTAGCTGGAGCGACCGTACTCTTTGTATTTGTCAATCCACTAGCCGCTTGGCTCAATCTGGCTTCGTGGCTTGGCTATGGCATTTTCTATTCGATATTCTTAAAGCACAACACTTCTCAAAATATTGTTGTAGGTGGACTCTTTGGTGCCGCACCTCCTCTACTGGGATGGGTCTCAATCACCAACACCATCGAACCTGGTGCTCTCGTGCTTGTGCTCATCATTTTCCTGTGGACTCCCCCACACTTCTGGGCACTCGCCATTGATCGCATCAAAGACTACAAGTCCGCCGGAATACCCATGTTGCCGCTCACGCATGGCGACAGATATACAAGGTGGTGGATTCTTGCGTACACCGTACTCCTGTTTGTGTCCACGCTTCTACCTTTCTTTATAGGTATGAGTGGCTGGCTCTATCTTTCGGTGGCCGTGCTGCTGGGAATTGTCTATCTAGGCTATTCGGTCGCGATGTTGGTCGTTGAAGATCCCACGTTGCCGCTAAAGTCTTTCCGTTATTCGATTACATATTTGACAGTTCTGTTTGCAGGACTTCTGCTTGATCACTACCTTCCAGAAATTACCACGGCATTGACCGTTTGAAGTGACTCCCTCGTCCTAGATCTGCAAGTCTGAGACGCAACCTTCGTCACATTCAACATTCTGTGGACATGATCGTCGGCATTCGGCAAGTAACGAAATTTGACAAGATTTCATCTATTTGCCTGTGAACTACTTAAAATACTACTTGCCTAAGGTAACGGATGAGGAATGCCATCACCTACCACCAATTGGTGTCACCTATTCCTCAGTCGGACTGTCAAGCAACCACAAGTTGCAAGAGCAGCAAGTTAAAGATGTCCTTACAAGGAAATAACAAAAATGTCATACGACAGAAAACGCCGCCCCTCGAAAGGGGTAGCTCGTCGACTCTGGTCGGCTTGGCTTAGATTTGGCTCCCCTCGAATCGTTGCAGAAGAACTGCACATGAGAGAGCCGCAATCTGCAAAAGAAGACCGTTCGCCACCTCCAAATTCGATCGGAATGAGCTCCGGCGATAGCCAAATGGAGGAAGCCGTCCTATAGCTCAATCAATCCGTCGGATGCTTTATTAAAGCTCCGAAGGAAGCGTCGATCGAAACATCCACTTTAGTGGAACAACCCAATATTTTGCTACGTACGGGTAAGGCACGCTACTACGAACGACAAGTCGTTTAGTCCGCGCTATTGCTCTTGTTCCAGGCAAGTTAAATGGAAACTAAAGTGTTCGTGCAGATCGAGTGAATGAAGTATTCGCTGCAATACACGCAAGCAAATCAGAAACACGGCAAAAGACTTCTATTTCGATCGCCTATCTCGATCAATTTGCGCCATCAATGAAAAGGGTTCTTGCCGTTTGCTTTCGTCGCCAAACTCTCGATAGAGCGTTTGCACGTTGACTCCTATTCGTTCGGAGTCTCCCCAGTCTTCGAACTGAGTTAAGGAGATATCCATCGCCGCGTCGTAAACCGACATACCAGCACGGTACCTGGCGTACGCTTCGTCCCGAATGTAAACGAGATAGTCCCGCACTGCTCGGACGCCATCCTTGTCGGTGATGGGACCATGCCCAGGAACGATGGTTTCCAAATCCAACTCCAACATGTAGTCGCACGCGGATATCCAATTGGCAACCGGACCCACCCACAAAATTGGGTGTCCCTCAATAAAGAGTATGTCTCCCGTAAACATGAGACGGTCTTCGACGCAATGTACAAGGATGTCTCCCTGCGTATGGCATGGTCCCACTCTCTTGAGTCGCAGGGTCTTGTCACCTACAGAGAGGTCGAGCAACTCATCGAATGTTCTATTCGGCAGTGTCATGGTGATTCCTTCGAAATCAAACTTGCCAAAGCATCTCTGCAAGAATTCTCCGGTAGATCCCATGTTGGGTGTGTTGCGCATGATGTTCACGAGACGATCAGGATCGTCTTGTGCCAATTCTCGATAGGTTGCCGTTGAGGAGATGATTTCGTCAGCGCCCACGAGTTCGTTTCCGTTGCAGTGATCCTGGTTAGCGTGGGTGTTTACAAGAGTCTTAATGTGTCTGGCATCGTCCGTGGCTCTTTGCATCGCAACGAGCATTTCTTGAGTCAAACGAAGATCGAACAATGTGTCGACCAGCAAAGATTCACCATGATCGACGATGAGCCCGGCGTTGCTCCAACCCCAACCACCATCGGGCTGAATCCAAGCAAATGCACCGGATCCTAGGTCATGGAGCCCATGTGTAAAGGGTCTGGTTCCGAGCCCCATATGAACTACTCGCCCGGATTTGGGAGGAACTTGCTAAAGCGCTTGATTGCGAACCAATTCATGAGTTCGAAGGCGTTCATACTTTCTTGCAGGAGTATTTTCGATCTCATCGAGCGGCACCGCCCGGAGGCCCCGTGAGTGTATGGATTCTTCGACATCGTCGTAAAGAGTCGTACGCTGTCTTGGTATGCGGCCAACCGAGCGTATGAGTTCTTCCATGCGATCGGGGGACGTTTCCTGTCCATGAAGAGTACCGGCAGCACGAGAAATGCTCTCGTTCATGAGTGTCCCGCCCAAGTCATTGCATCCTGCATTCAATGCTGCTGCGACTCCTTTGTGACCGAGTTTCACCCAACTGGCTTGAATGTTGGTTATGTGCGGATGAAGAACGAGACGGGCGACCGCGTGCATCAAAATTGCTTCGCGAAAGGTAGGTCCACGCCGCGCCTTTCCCTTTAAGTACATGGGTGCTTCCATGTGTACAAATGGCAACGGCACAAATTCCGTGAAACCTCCAGTTTTTTTCTGTAGGTCGCTTATACGTATGAGGTGCCTCGCCCAATGCTTGGGTTCCTCTATATGCCCGTACATGATGGTGGCTGTGGTCCTGAATCCTACTTCGTGCGCAGTCTCCATAACTTCGAGCCACTGAGCCGTGTTGATTTTGTCCGCACAAATCACTGCACGGACCTCGTCATCGAGTATTTCCGCGGCCGTTCCAGGCAATGTACCAAGCCCGGCTTCCTTAAGTTCCTGAAGATACCCCTTAAGCGATCGATTTGAGGTTGCCGCTCCCTGCCACACTTCAAGAGGCGAAAACGCATGGATGTGTATATTGGGCACCGCATTCTTTACGGCACTCAGAATGTCAACGTACTTGGATCCGGTGTATTCGGGGTGGATCCCGCCCTGCATACAAACTTCAGTAGCACCACGATCCCATGCTTCAGTGACGCGTCGTTGGATTTCTTCATCGGATAAATCGTAGGGTCGCCCTCGAAGGTTCTCTGAGAGTTTGCCTTTTGAAAATGCGCAGAACTGACATTTGAAGTAGCAGATGTTCGTGTAGTTGATATTGCGATTGACAACATACGAAACAACATCGCCATTTACTTGCTTGCGTAATTCGTCGGCGGACTGAACAACTGCATCGAACTCGTCTCCGCGTGCTTCAAATAGCGAGACGATCTGAGCCTCATTGAGATCTTCACCGTATCTTGCTTGTTCTAGAACTCCACTCAATCGAGTTGATCGTGAGGACGGTTGCGCGACTCGATCAAGAAATTCGTTTGGAGGGTCCTGTGTGTCTCCAGGACACCAGGAATCCACTCTAGGCATTCCTTCTGCATCAACTTTGTCGAGAAGTGTTGTCTTTAATTCGTCTGCAATCCAGGTGTCGGCATCTCGAATGTATTCGGGATAGACCGTCAATCTTTCGTGGAGGTACTTGCCCGCCGATTCGGTGGCGCGGCTCAATTCCTGCAAGTGCGGCCAGGGAGCTTCTGGATTTACATAGTCCGGTGTCAATGGAGACACTCCGCCCCAGTCGTTGATTCCCGAGTTCACGATTTGCGGCAATACACCAGGACTCAGATTGGGTGGTGCTTGAATGCTCATTTCGGACCCAAAGAGAATTCGTGCGACTGCAATAGTCCAAAGTAGTTCATCGAGATCCGGCTCGGGAGCATTCTTCATCTTGGTGCCCGGCTTAGCTCGGAAGTTTTGAATGATCACTTCCTGAATGTGACCGTACTCTTGATGAATGTTTCGGATCGCCAACAGGGACTCAATCCGTTCCAACCTAGTCTCGCCAATTCCAATCAATATTCCGGTGGTAGTTGGAACTCGCCCTTCTCCAAGGCGGCGCAAGGTATCCAATCGAACCTCGGGGATCTTGTCTGGAGATCCGTAGTGAGGCAATCCTTTTTCCGTAAGACGATCGGACGCCGACTCAAGCATGATTCCCATAGACGGCGCAATCGTGCGCAAGGAGGTTAGTTCTTCGGTGGTTAGGTTGCCGGGATTCAAGTGAGGCAGCAGACCTGTTTCTTCCAACACTCTTTTTGCCGCTCCTCCCAAGTACTCGATTGTGGAGGAGTAGCCATGACTTTCCAGCCACTCTCGTGCTGCTCGATAGCGCAGTTCCGGTTTTTCTCCCAGCGTAAACAGGGCTTCTTTGCATCCCATCTCCGCACCGGAGCGGGCAACGTCGATCACTTCCTCGGGTGAGAGATAGACAGACTCAAGGTGACGTGGTGTTTGTGCGAAAGTGCAGTAGTGACAGACATCGCGACACAATTGCGTCAGCGGAATAAAGACCTTTTTCGAATAGGTAATCGTGTCGCCAAATCCCAGGTCTCGTAGTGTGCAGGCGAGTTGAGCGATTTCAGACGTGTCAGAAACGCTTTCCAAGCGAAGAGCTTGCTCATCATTTGGTTTTGGCTGAATTGAGAAACTCATGGGTTGGCTACAACTGTTAGGAGGAGTTCGATTGTCGGAAGTTCAAGATGCTGATGCTTCAAGCATCGCATCTAGTCCATAGTTGCGAATTACTTGGGCAGTCTCGCTCGTTCTGCCAAGCTCCAATACCTTGCGCAGGTCAAAAATCGTATCAATATCGTGTCCCATATTAGGCAAATGAATTGCGACGGGGGTGATACCCACTCTTTCTGCAGCTTCTTTATGGGGTACAAAACTCTTGCCATCAAAAATGTATTCAATCGCATCCGGAGGCGTGCAGATCAATCCGTTGGTGCCGATCTCTCGATCATCAGGCACTATCGTAACCTCACGATGGCAGCTGACAGCATAGTCAACATCACTACTTCGGATCAGCGGAATATCGGCAGGAACGATAAACGTCGACCTAGCAGCAAATCGTTTCATTGCGAATTTCGCCGCTTCTGTTACTGCTTGTGCCAATGTTGATCCGTTGTCGTGATATTTTTCTATCCCTTGAATTCCAACGTCTTCCAATGCATCTTTTGAAGGAGACGACACGATTACACCCTCAAGCGATGAAGCACCTACCAATGCTTGAAGCACATCGTGAAGCATGGCTTGCGACAAAACTCCCCGTTGCTCTACGTCGAGATGCTCGGCGAGCCGACTTTTGCCGGAAGGTACCCCTTTATATGGAACTATCGCCCACATTGCACTTCAGTCGCTAGAGAGTGTCTCGCAAAAGCCCAGAACGTCGCTAGCAAGTTGAACTCGATCATCGAAAGTGCGCATTATCGTTTGAAACTCGGCAGTTCGTAAGCCCATTCTGTTAATTTCGGCCGAGTGATTTGCGTCTTCCTGATCCAACACGAAACCGGAAATCAGGTCTTGGTAGTGGCTTGCAACTGTCGTCGCACTCGGTTGGATTCCCAATTCACGCATCATCTTGGCAGTTGGACCCTTGAGAGCAAGCCCCTTAACGATTGGAGAAACAGCGACGACTGGAACACTAGTAGTCCGCAGGAAACCAGCCAATTCTGAGATGGACAGTAAAGGATCAATCGAAAGATAGGGATTGGAGGGACACAGAATCACCTTCGAAATAGAATCCAGATTCAGCTCCGGATTCAAGCGTGCGGCAGCACCGCCTTGATACTCGATACCTGTAACGGTTGGCTCGCACTGTCTTCTTACAAAATAATCCTGAAACGGGAGTATTCCTTCGTTAGTCGCGACCATGGTTCGAACCGGGTCGTCACTCATGGGCAGGACTCGATGCTCGATTTGAAATGAGTGAGCAATTTCTTGCGTTGCCTCGGTCAATGTCGATCCCGTGCTGAGCAAGGACGATCGATAGACATGAGTAGCGAGATCCTTGTCTCCTAGTCGGAACCAAGTGTCCCCACCAAGCTGCTTCATGCTCGATTCGAAACTCCATGTCTCGTCCTCCCGTCCCCAACCAGTCTCCTTGTTAGCTCGATCGGCCAAGGTGTATACAAGAGTGTCCACGTCGGGCGAGATGTGCAATCCGAAATGTTCGAAGTCATCGCCGGTATTGACAAGAAAGACGACATCCTCCGGTGACATCACGTGAGCGAGTCCCAATGCGAGCTTTGCGCCGCCCACACCTCCAGTAAGAGCAAGTACAGTCATCGAAACAAGTCTTCTTCGATGGGGCGATTGATTGCCGACGCATCTTCGATTCCCGGAGGCGCAGCAACACCTCGAACCACTACTGCGGGTACTCGTTCCGTAGTCTCGCCCATGACAAGCGTCGCGGCAGTGGCGATGCTGTCAGCCACATTGACAAGCGTTACTTTCAATTCGCGTTCAAAAAGATCCTGACCTCCCCGTCGATCGTCCAAAACACACACATTGGCCGCCCCGATCGCGATGCCTACAGTGCCAAGTCGCCATGGACGATTTGCAGAGTCGGAAATGATCACGCCAATGTTCTTGCCTGTGGTTCTACTGAGAGTTTCCTGAAGTCGACGAGCACTTGCATCGGGGTCGACGGGAAGCAGCAAGCACGAATCTCCAGAGCCATGATCGATGTTGGATTGATCGATTCCTGCATGAGCTCCAACGTGGCCCAGTCGGTGTCTCGAAATGAGTACGCCGGGTTTCGTGCGCACCACCTCAGTCGACTCTCGAAGAATGAGCTCAACTAATCGAGGATCCTTCTCGGTCTCGTCAGCCAATCGAATTGCTTCGTCAGAAGGTTCTACGCTGTCTAGTTGAACCTGCCTGCCTTCCGCTTTGGAAACGATTTTTTGAGCTACGACAACTACATCCAAGTCTTGTAGTTGTACGTCACAATCGGACAGCCTCTCAATTAGAAGTTCTCCGAGGTTATCTCCCTTCTCAATAAGCGGGAGACCTCGTATCGGAATCAGAGAAAAGCTCAACTGGGGTGAGAATCCTGACCCACGATTTTTATTCCGGAATGGGAGATGTCATGACGACGATTGATCTGGATCAGAATACTGGTCAATGCTTCAGCCGCTGCCGCGTTCTCAATTGGACCTGCATGCCAACCTCGCAGACCCGCCTGTTCAATCAACTCGATAACTTTGTTCCTCGCAGCCCGCTTGTTTCCGGCGACCAGGACATCGCATTCCACTTGGACATCACGTTGTAGGAGATGGGCAGCAACGTTTTGAAAAGCACTCACCACCATGACTGAATTCCCGAGAAACTCTTGGGCCCTCTTTCCAGCGCTCCCTTCGGATGGTAGCTGCACAGTACCCACCTTGGGTGGAATCAACGGGACTGTTACATCGATCAAAATCTTGCCGTTCAATCCCTCACGCACTGACTCCAAAGTTGTAATCTGGTGAGCGGCTGGGACAGTCAGAACAACAATGCTTCCGTTTTGCGCGGCATCCGGGTTTTCCATAGCCTCAGCTTCGGTATTTGGACTGACTTTTAGAAGATTGGCTACTGCATCATCGGCCTTTTTTTGAGTTCGTGACCCGATAATGATCTTGTGGCCAGACCGGCTCCAACGTATTGCCAATCCAGTCCCTAGGTCTCCCGTACCACCCAAAATGGAAATGACCTCGTGCTGTGACATATTGAAAAGCCGCTTCCAGAAAGTGAGCATTATCCGTAATCGAAGAGTTTAGCGAGCTCAATCACTAGTGTCGGGACGCTGCCAGAAGTGAAAATCTCGACACTAGTGTTCCACATTTCCGGTAATTGAATCTCGGAGGACATCGCCGACTTTGTTCAAGGCGAGCAATGTAAATACGAGGAAACCCGCCGGAAAAGCGAGTTGCCAAGGGGACGAATGCATTTCTTTCGTACCGTCGGCAATTAACACTCCCAGGCTGGTCTGCGGCTCCTGAATTCCCAGACCGAGAAAGCTTATGAAACTCTCTGCGATGATCACGCCTGGAATAGTCAGCGTAGCGTAGACAAACGCCGTTCCGATGATGTTGGGTAAGACGTGCTTCCAAACGATCCAGACTTGGGAGGCCCCCAATGCATTTGCAGCCAGAATGTACTGTTCGTTCCGTACCACGAGTGTCTGTCCTCGCACAATGCGTGAAATATCGAGCCAGGAAACCGCTCCTAGTCCAACAAAGAGCAAATAGACGTTACGACCGAAGAGGACTACGAGCAGAATCACAATCAACACGAATGGCAACGCATACATGCCATCCACAATACGCATCATGACTTGGTCAGCCCGTCCTCCCGCAAGTCCCGCAATTGCGCCCCAAGGAACTCCAATCAGGAAACTGACGCACGTTGCCAAGAGGGCGACAATCAGGCTAATCCGTCCTCCAACAAGCGTTCTCGTCAATACGTCTCGTCCCGAAGCGTCTGTACCAAACCAATGATCGATTGAAGGAGCTTGATTGATGTTGTCCCAATCGATTTCCTGGTATTCCCAAGGCAAGAACATGGGACCAAGAACCACCAGCACTAGCACACATGCGAGCGTCGCAAGAGCAACTCGAAAACCGATTTTCTGCTGCGCAGTATTCACGTGGCTTGTGCCTGGCTTTGAGATCGGATTCGCGGGTCGAAGCGAAAGTACAACGTATCCACGACAAAGTTCAGCATCAAAATCAAAGCCGCGTAGACGACCACACCACCCATGACAAGCGTATAGTCGCGATTCAGCGCACCTTGAACAAAGTAGCGTCCTAGTCCTGGCAAGGAAAAGACTTCCTCGATCACTAGGGAGCCTGCGATGACGGTCGCGGCGGCAGGACCCAAGAACGACAACACAGGAATCATTGCCGAAGGCAAGACATGGTGAATGGCAAGTCTCAACGAATTGAGACCCTTGGATCGAGCCGTCAATACGTGGTTTTGCCGCAAAGTGTCTATGCAAGAGCCACGCATAAGCTTGGCTGTTGCAGCAGCGTGCGGAATAGCCAATGCAATGGAAGGCAAAATCAGACTGGTTGCTGCGTCCATTCCTCCCGCGGGCAACCAACGTAGCGTGACTGCAAACAGCAAAACGAACAACGGCCCAGTGACAATGGGGGGCAAAGCAAGTCCAAAAGTGGTGGTAGAGGACAAGCAGTTGTCTAACCAAGAGTTGTGGCGAAACGCTGCCGCGCAACCTATTGGTATTCCCAAGACGAGAGCAATCACCAATGCCAAAGCCCCAACACTCAAGCTAACCGGCAGGCCCGCCGCAATCAATTCGTTTACAGTGAAATCGTGATGCTTGAGGGATGGGCCGAGATCGAACCTGACCAAGTTCCAGACATAACGCCCATACTGAATGGGGAGAGGATCGTCAAGGTTGTAGGCTTTAAGGAGATTTTCCTCCACCTCCGGAGGCATGCGACGATCTCCGTCAAATGGACCACCCGGTGCAAGCCGAAGAAGAAAAAAAGCGACACTGATTACTACCCAAAAGGTAATCAGCATGAAAGCAATTCGCTTGAAAACGAATCGAGCCACTGTTCAGAGCTCTACTTCAATGTCATGTACCGAACACCGTGAGAATTGCGTGGGTTGGTGTACCAACCGCCTACACGGGGATTTACAAGATTTCGGACTGTGACTGAGTACAGCGGGATGACGGGAAATTCATTCAATGCAACAGATTCGGCTTGCTGGAGCAACTTCTCGCGTTCTTTCTGACCAACCGTGTTCTTTGCTTGTTCCAGGAGTCCATCAAACTCCGCCGACTGATACCTTCCATAGTTATTCGACCCTATTTGAGACCAAAGCAGTTCGATGTAGTGCTCAGGGTTGTTTTCCCCAAACCAGCCTGCTTGCGCCACTTCAAAGTCGCCGCTATGAAGGTCACTGAAATGCACTTTTAGTTCGGTGTTGTGGAGCGAAGTCTGAACGCCGATCTCCTGCCACATCGCTGCAATAGCCACGTGAACCTGCTTGCTCTCTGCTCCAGTGAAGTACCGCAACGTCACTTTTAGAGGCTCTTCTTCGGTGAAGCCTGCTTGTGCCAGCAGAGATCTTGCCAAAGCGAGGTCAGGTGAGTTCGTCGTAATTGACGGCTTGTACCCAGGAACCATAGGCGGAACCATGGATGCATTCGCTATTTCTTCGCTGCGGAGGACTTTTCGCGTGAGCTTGTCCCGGTCGATTGCTAGACCTAACGCGCGCCGAACGCGAACATCGTCGAACGGTGCCCTTGTTACATTGAAGACTAGGTACATTGTTGAAAGTAAGGGAGATAGTTGAAGTTGGTCAGGATGAGACTCTCGCAACGATTCAATCTCTCCTGCCGGGAAGTCTCCGACAATGTCCAACTCCTCAGCCAAATACCGGTGGTAGCCGGCAAGCGCGTCTGCAACGGGAACATATTTGACGCTCTCGATCTTCACGTTTCCATGTTCATAGAAGTGAGGGTTTCTTTGCAGCTCAACTGCTTGCTGCGGTTTCCAATCAGTCAGTGAGTAAGGCCCGTTCGACACCCAGTTTTCCGGCTTTATCCAGTCCGATCCATGTTTCTCGATCACATGTTTAGGCACCGGATATCCCGTCGGATAGAACAAACGTTCGGTAAAGTAAGGAAATGGTCGCTCCAATCGGATTTCTAGTGTCTTGGAGTCTTGAGCGAACACTCCGAGCTCGCTTGATTCGAGCTCTCCACCATTGATTTCTCGAGCGTTCTCAATTCCATATAAAAAGAATGCCAGGGGAGCCGCAGTCTCAGGGTCGACCAACCGTCTGAAGCTATAGACAAAGTCCTCTGCTGTTACAGGGGTGCCGTCCGACCAGGCGTTGTCTCGCAGGAGAAACGTCCAAACAAGCCCATCACTCGATACATCCCACGACTCTGCGCTACCAGGAACTATTGCTCCCTTGGCATCCATGGTTGTAAGCCCTAGGAACATGTCCTTCAGAATGTGTTCCTCGACGTTGAGGGTGTACCTGTGAGGGTCGAGAGTCTGTGGATCTCCGGGACTACCAATTCGCAGAGAAGATTTCTCTTCTGCAGCCAGACCGCCAACAAGCGGCAATGAAAATAGAGCCGCCGTAAACCACTGGCAAATCGTCTGAAAACGATTGCTATGAATCATTCGTATACGTAGTCTCGAGTCAAGGGGGCAGAGTCGTTTCGGTGTCCTAGTTGAAATTGAAACACCAGAAGCGAGGCCAACTCAAACGCCGTCTGAGACGCACAGAGATAGAACTCCCAGATTCTGCAAAACTTTTCTCCATGAGTTCGCACGAATTCCTCGCGAACGTTTTGAAATCTCCGGTTCCATTCCTCAAGTGTGGACGCGTAGTGTCTTCGCCACACTTCTATATCTCCTGGGATAAGCCCTGAGTTTTCAATGGCTTTAGAAACTTCCGATAAAGAGGGAATATAGCCGCCAGGAAAAATGTGCTTTCGAATCCAAGGGTTCGTGGCAGTCGGAGGCGCATGGCTTCCAATAGTGTGAATCAAGGCCAGGCCGTCCTTGGTCAGTAAAGACTTCACTTTCTTGAAGTAAGTTAGAAAATTGTGCTTTCCTACATGCTCGAACATACCAACCGACACAATACCGTCATACTTTCCCTCATGGTTTCGGTAATCCTGCAATTCAAACTTCACTCGATTTCCAAGATTTCTCTCAGCAGCTCTTTCTTCAGCGACTCGCAGTTGCTCGTTTGAAAGTGTTATACCAGTGACCGAAACGTCGTAGTTTTCAGCAAGGTGCATTGCAAGCGATCCCCAGCCCGAGCCGATATCTAGTACTTTCGCGTTTGGTTTCAGGCACAGCTTCTTTGCGATGTGTTCACACTTGGCTTGCTGGGCGGCTTCCAAGGACATATCTTCTTTTGGGAAATATGCACATGAGTAGTGCATGTCACTATCAAGAAAATTTCGGAACAGTCGTTCATCTATGTCGTAATGATGAGCAACATTGCTCAGACTGAGACTGATGTTGTTCCAAGACTGGACAAGTGCTGGAATGAAGAACAAGGGCGATCTGATCGAAAACGATGACTCCAAGTTGGCACGCAAAACCGTGAGAAGGTCTGACAATCGATTGTCTTGAACATCCCATTCTTGGTCGATGTAGGTCTCGCCCAGATTCATAAAAGGGTTTCGAGCTATCTTCCCAAGCGTTCCTTTCTTGCGAATGAGCCAGCTGACAGAGGGTTCGCCAGAGCCAAAGTTATGCTCTCCTCCATCAGGCATGACGACCTGTAAGGTGCCATCTTTGACCAATCTCTTAAGCAGGTCGAGCGCTAACGACATACGTGACTCGCCTTCAGTAAGGCGTGATCTCCCCTCAGTATTAGTTTACTTTGGACGGCAAGTCACATGTCGGACAAGAGCCTTAGCTCAAACGGTTCGAGCGACTATGTCTTAGGATTGAGGCTGACAATCGGAAAGTAATAAGCTGAATACTTGGTGGACTAAACTTCCTTCGACATCTGCTCTTGAATCAAAATGCGGTTCAACTCTGCACGGTAAAACGCAGCCCTCAATACAAGCACTGACAAAGAAATTGCCACCAAAGGTGTCGCCCAGAGGTACAACTCCATGAGATTTGTTACTGGAAGTGAGACAAAGGCAACAATTTCAAGCCCAATTGCCACCGTTGCGAACATTAGAAGAGTAAGCGTGTTTTTTGCGTTTCGAAAGCTCGGGTTCTTATTCTTGAGTTCTCCGACTGTGTGTTTCGCACTAGGATCGGATTCAAGATCAAGCCGTTGGTAGTGTACGAAACCAACTACCAGAGCGGCAAAGCCTCCAAGCAAAAGCAACGCTCGGGGAGTGGCTAGCAGGCGTAGGGGTTCAGGCACAAATAAGGTCACGACTGCAAGCAATACGATCATTGTGAGTGCCACTGCCCCGAAAAATCGTGAATATGGTTTTGTCGGAACAGGTCTCAACCGAGTCTCTGTCGCTCGAAAGGATCTTTGATTGCTCGATGAGCTCATCCAACCCGGATCTTTGACTCGTAACAATGGGATAGCCAGAAGAAACCATAGAGGCAAGCAAAGCAACCAAGAACACAGCTTCAAGACTGTGGGTATAGGTGCTATCCATAGACAAAGATGTACCAGCAATGCGGCCATTGTTCCTATACACAGTCCGATTGTGTATTTGCGAGACTTACGTGACTGTTCAACCACGGTATAGTGTGGATGGGGTTTAGTTCTTATTGGCAACACCCAGCACAGCGGAAAACAAATAAACAGAATCTGACACCAAAGCCCGATTGGGCTTATAAGTAGGTATTCCATAGTGCGATTTAGTTGAAGTCGCTTATCACTTAACGAGCAGTTCAACCCGATTCTATGAAATCCCGTGATTCTCAGTAAATTGTTGAAATAGCCGGTTCTGGCAGATCGTGGCTCAGTTTCCCAATAATTCGTGCCCGACAATTCAACGGTCACCACGCAAGATCCTCCGACCCAAATTGATGGGCAAGTGGGTCAGCCAATACGTGGACTACAAATAAGGGCGTTTGGCCGTTCCTCAGAAACTATGGCTACAAGTTGTATCAGTTCCGCACTACGTCGGGGGGAGTGGTCGTAAGTTTAGTCGCGCGGGACTCTGCATGGTTCGTAGAGCGGTCCGCCAAACTGTCGATCAGAGCTTTGTTGAGCGACAATACTGGCCGCGCTTTTTAGAACTGAAAGAAGTTGGTTTCCGCTTGTTCGGGCAATAAATAACGCAACGGTTGCTCGCACTCAATGTCTGTGAATGTAGATTCAGCGAATGTGTACAACTTTCCCACGACGATCGCTGATGCATCCATTTCCATGGTCATTCGGTTCACCGCAAACCCATTGCAACTCTCTACCTGTGTGTACTGAAACTCCATCGACAGTGTCTTTAGCTTGAACATAAAACGCTTTCTTACCGGTTTTTCGAGCATTAGTATGAGGCTCCTTGGCGATTGATCATGCTTGCCCACTGTAACTTTGGCGATCCAGTTCATCTTGTCCCGCAACCCGGCGAACTCGTCGTCGTCCTCGTCGTCTATGGGCATAGCGAAATCAAAGACGAACACCGCCTCCGCATCCGACTCCTCTACAACTCTGCCAGTTGAAGCATCAAATGGAAGTGGTGGCAGGAACAGGAACGGACTCGCCGAGGTCAAGTTCAAGCTAATTGTCGCTTGCTCACTCTCGTGGCGTATACGACCATCCTCACTAACAAAATACTCGAAGCTGCTTTCCGAAGGTTCTTCATCCGAACTTTCCTCTCTTTCTGAGTGTGTGTAGGAACTTATGGGCACACCCAAGTACATCTTGGACATGGCAGATGCGATCAAATCTTGGTGCTGATCTGAAAGAGAAGAAGCTGAAAGACCTTCCTTGGTTTGGATACGACGTTCTTCTCTATATGCATGAATAGACTCAACCGTATTCAAGACTGTGAATTGCGAATCGTTCGATTCGGATATCTCTTCAGCCTGTTCCTCCAAGTCCGCAAGTGTGGCAGAAAATGTAATGCAACAGCAAAACACGGCCAAACCCACACAGCCTTGCAACGGCCGTCCCCTATAGGTAATTGATTTCATATCTAGTTCCCCGCTATATCTGACATTCAAAGGGACTCATGAACGCTTGCCGAACACGGACCTGCAACCGAGAACTTGCACATAGCAAATCCTGCCTGGACTGGTCTGCTCTCTAGCAAGCAAGATTTGTGCCATTGCCTTGAGTTTTGTGAGATCACAGAGGGTACCTCGGAGGAACAGAAATCTGGGTACAAAATGCTGTTAATCGACAGCCTCTAGTTGAAGCCTTGACGTGGCACAACAACAATTGCCATTTGGGCTAATTGCTCGTTTGAACAAGGATCAGTCTTGAAGGCCCCTTTTATTCTGGAAGACCCCGCCGCAGACTAACTAACGAGAGGCTTCAATCGAACCTATGTGATCGAGCATTTCTTCCAACAATATTGGAATCACTGGTTCAGGTAGGTCGTGACCTAGTTTCTCAATAATTCGTAATCGACAATTTGGCAATGAGGATGCCAGATCTTTGGACCCAAATGGATCGACCAGGGGATCGGCATCACCGTGAAGCGCAAGCGATGGTGTCTCGACCTGTTTCAAGTTCTCTCGTCGGTCCCCGTCGGACACAATGGCGGCTAGTTGTCTCAAAACTCCGTTTGGTCTGTGTGAACGGTCATAGGCTTGTTCAACGAATCTACCGATGCCGACTTCACAGGAATCGTAATGCGGTCCACCAAACAAGCGGTCTGAGTTCCGCGTTGCTTCAATATGTTCTTCGCGAGTTGGAGTGACAATGCTGGTTGCCAATGCGCCGATCACCTCTGGACCAGGCTTCGGTGTCTCCAAACTACCAGTGGAGCTCATAAGCAAAGAGAGACTGAAGACACGTTCAGGATGATTGATCGCCATATACTGCGCAATCATTCCTCCCATCGATACTCCCACAATGTGCGCACCTGATTGTCCAATGTGATCTAGCAGAGCTATCGAGTCAGAGGCCATATCCGCGAGGGTGTAACTCGGGTTCATTGAGTTAGGGTCGTCCAATGCCTGTAGTAATTCGGGAATCGTTGGCGGCTCCGAATCGTTTTCGAACGAAAGTCCTGTATCTCTGTTGTCGAAGACAACCGGCCGATATCCCGCTTCGACGAACCCATCTAACAATGAGTCAGGCCAATGAATCAACTGGCAGCCCAGCCCGTGTATTAGAAGGATGGGTGTTGAGGCACGGGAGCCTCGGTGTTCGAAGCAGATGGTGCCGCTTGGTGCCCTAAATACTGGCATTAGGCTCGATAGACATGGGATTGGCAGCAATATTAGCACCAACGAATTTCGTAGATGGTTCGTGAAGGAGTAATGGATTTGGCAGGTATTTGTGAAAGCACGGAAATGGGGCTTTTTTGCGAGTATTTCCTTCGTTAATAGGTGTTTGTGCAGAGTTGCAAAACCGCTCTAGACGCCATTCAACGTGTCATACAATGCGAGAAACTCGACACGATCAGCAACCTCAAGCTTGTTGCCAGTTAGTCAAGTGATTAAAGAAAACGAACTAATCAATTCCCTCAAGAAGGACATCTTGCCACGTCTGCTGGATGGAGCGCTGCAAGGTGTTTACGCATTTGTACTGATTTATTTGGCCCAAACGCTCAAACCGGAGACTATGGTTTCCAATTGGAAAGACTCGATCTGGTTTTTGTGTTTTATGTTGCTGTGGGGAGCGCAACACGCCGTCTTTCGAATGGTGTTGCTTCGAAGAGCAAGTCGCGTGGAAAGTCGCTATAAAGGCTTGCCTGACGGCTTGTACTTCATAGTGACTCGAGCTATGACTCCGCATACGGGTGACGCGTTTTTTCAAGCATTGGGACTGTATTTATTGATGCTTTGGTATTTCGATTCGTGGATGCTTCATCTTCCCGAGTACATGGCTAATCCTATCTGGTCACTTGCTGTTGTACCGTTATGGCTGTTGCAAAATCGATTTCTAAGAATGATCTTGGAGGAACGCGGAGGCAACGCCTTCTATAAGCATATGTACGGCACGAAAATCGTGGATGTAACGGACGTAGAGACGCAAGACTGAAGGTCAGGTCTCTGCTTCTTTGCCATCTCCATTACAGGATCACTGGCTTTTAGGAATGCGTTCTGCCGTTGTGAAGTTCCTCCCTTCCCTTTTGTGCATATTCCCCCTGGCAGCCCCCGTTGTAACGCTTGAGCAGTCGGGTGAATTTGCCCGAAATTTCGTGCAGACAAAAGTGCGAGTGCCTAAAGCAACAACTATGGAGATACTGCGCTAGTGAGCTTCAAGTAGCCTTGTCGAGCAGCAGCAATCACTCGATAAAATCCTCGCGGAATCGTGCATCTCATTCGCCAAATTCTCTTTTGGGCAGTAGTGAGAGCGCACCGTCCGACGTCGACTCAAATAGAAATCCAAGGAAATTCTTATGACAGACTCAGTGTTGCCCTTTCTCATGTTTCAGAACAAAAAGGCACAAGAAGCCATTGCTTTTAAGTTGAGCTAATTCCCAACAGCAGCGTGGAGGAAATTCGGCACTATGGAGATTCCAATCCGGACTTTGCAGAGTTGATCATGTTTGCAACAGTATCAATCGGTGGTCAGAAGGTTCTTTTTAGCGATAGTCCCATTGAGCACGCATTCAATTTCACTCCATCAACATCGTTGTTTGTGGCATGTGAGTCAGAAGACGAGATTAAGTCACTTGCAGAAGCTCTCGGGGAAGGCGGAAGAGTGCTCATGCCTTTGGACTCTTACGGTTTCAGCAAGCAGTTCACATGGGTTGAAGATCACTTCGGCGTGTCGTGGCAGTTGAATGTTTGGTAATACTCCAGACACAATTCCCTGTCTCTGTGAAGTGCATCGAAGGCCAATTCAAGTGCGGAATACGTAATGGGTTCATCTGTATGTTTGTTGTGTTTTTTGTGGTACTTCGCTGGCTGCAAGAGTACAATTTGAGAGCAATCGCCACCACCGCTGGCATTGGAGGCTATTTATGAAGAAACACTTTTTAGGAATTGCACTAGCGGTAGTTCTTTTCCTTGCTGCAGCGAGCGTTACGGCTGCGGATTTTCAAGATGAATGGGGTCCGGAAGTGGGTTCGGAGTTGCCTGAACTTACCGTTAAGGACACTGAAGGAAACGACAGAACACTCGAAGATCTTACGGGCGACAACAAGGGAATTGTTCTTTTCTTCGTTCGCACATCGAATTGGTGAGGGTACTGCAAACGGCAACTAGGTGAGTTGCAAAAGAGACACACAGAACTTACATCGCTCGACGTTGCAGTCGCAGCGGTGACCTACGACGCAGTACGACAAAACCGTGAATTCAGCACGGAGAATGAACTCGGTTATCCACTACTTTCAGACGAAGGCGGAACGACCGTTAGCAGACTCGGAATTCGCAACGAACAATACGAAGAAGGGTCCTTTGCCTATGGTGTGGCAAATCCGGGGATCATGGTTATCGATGCGGACGGCAAGATCGTCTTGAAACGCGCTGAGGAAAAGTATTCCGAAAGACCGTCTTTCGACGAACTTGTGACGGCTGTCAAAGACGCCGTTTCAGATGAAGAGTCCGGGGAGACTGAAGAGTAGTAACACTTCGAGGCTGACTCAGCTTCAGCAGGACTTTCTCGTTCTCAGTTAGCTCGGAATGTCTTGTGCGAGAGCGATCAGTTCTAGTCCAATTTAACCCGTCAAGAGCAAGCTCTTGGCGGGTTTCTTTTTGTCTCGTGAACGGACGATTGGGTGCTATAGCGAATCGCGAAACCAGTACGAAGCCACAGTAACCAAGTCAAGACCGGGTAGAAAGTCAAAACGCTGGCCGATCGCCATTCGGTCGAGTTTTCGAGCCAACGCGTTTCTTCGAGAATAAATTTGGCTACACCGTGTACCAGCAATTCAAGGAGTACAAGCGAACACAGACCGATTTTGACGACGATAATCCAATTGAGCCTGAGGCGACGACGGCATTGATAGGTAAGCATGCATTCCGCAATGAAGGTAAACACAAAAAATATGATCGTTCCATATCTTCTCAATGCTCTATAAACCTCACCTTCCGATCCCAAGAAAGTCAGATAGACAACCAAGAAAATTGATCCAATCAAGCCTAACGTCGTAATTGCTATTGTCGAACGAGTATCTCGATCCAGTGATCTCAACCAATGATGCGTAAGTACCCAATACACCGCAGTTAGTGATGCGGCAGGAATCATTACTGCCTTAAAGATGAAAAAACTGAGACCTTCGCGACCCGATTGGCTGATGGTTGTACAGCCTTGGATGTGGGGGAAACAATGGGGCACGATTCCCTGAGAAACCGATATCAAATATCCTGCTGTTGCGCTCGCCCAATACATGACCCACATAAAAACAGGTACGTGGCGCATGTCCAATAGCGACTTTTTCATGAGTCGAATTCTAGAGGTTTATTCATGCAAACCCGACCCTGCGGAGCGAGCGGCTAACGGGTACGAGCAAGACACTGAAGATGTGTAGTTTCATGGTTCGGATTTTTGGGGCACATGTCAAGCGTCTGTGTGGAGGCCTCAAGAAAATTTGATCGTCAACTGTTGTCGATGGGAAAGATTGCGTGCTGGGAATTCAGCGGTTCTTCAAAATATTGCGAATTCTCGCGCGAACCGAAGCGGCTTCCGATTCGATGCCATGGGCAAGCATGCCATCCACTTTTTTCCGATATCGCGGAAAACTCAAAGCTAGCTCATTGAACCCGTTGTAAGCCCATGCTCTGATGAATTTATTCTCGCTCCTGATAGAGGCATTCAGGAAACTCTCCAAACCGACGCAATCGTCCTCATGGATGTCCAGATATGGAAGGCACTGGAGGAGATGTAATTTGCTTTCCCAGTGATCCTGATCAATCACGGCACTAATCACAATGCGGCATTCAGCAGCGGCTAGAGTATTTCCTGTTTCGAGATGCTTCTTTAGCAACCAAGTTGCCGCACGCTGTGATTCCTCTTGTGTGATATACGTCAGAATCGTCGAGACAAAATCTTCATCGGCACAATATCGCTCGTAGACTGACTGCAACGCCACGGCGGACTTGCGGTCCCAAGAACCAATCTCTTCGGACAATGACTTCGTCACGCGTGGCTCTTGCGGCCTTGAGCAGATTCAGCGACCACTTAAAGCATCTCCTAGCGCGAGCATTTCAGGTTGAAACAATGCGAAACACACTGAAATCCACCGACACTTGAATTCCGAGCCGGTTCGAAGGCAACGATGCTCCACTTAGAGTGCTAAAAGTTTGCACCATGAAAATCTCTGACGGACAGCAAATTCAGGTTCGACAAAGTAACACAACCTGATTGCTGGCGGTAGCGCTCCCAGTCTTGGACATGAGACCGTCGAGAACCATGCGTGCACTTCCTGTTCCTTGTATCCACTAAAGTTCTAAACAGTATTCTCACAAGCTCCTTAAGTGATCTGTTAGCCGTAAAATTTCGCTTTCTATAGCGTTGGAGCACGAAGTGGCATATCGAATATCGCGTGTGACTACGTCCAAAGGTGACCAAGGAACGACAAAACTGGCTGACGGCAAAACTCTTGACAAGTTTGATGGCAGAGTCGAATTGTCGGGAACGTTGGATGAAGCAAACTGCTCAATTGGAGTGCTAGTTCAACACGTCGACGACGAATATCAGCACACACTCGTCACAATTCAATCTAGGATTTTTGATCTGGGTGCTGCCGTAGCAACGGGAGATCCACAGCCGATCTGGCAACGCGAGACTGATGCCATCACCAATGCAACCAAGGAACTCAATGACCAATTGCCACCACTGAGAGAGTTTGTTCTTCCTGGAGGCGGGAAAGCCTCGGCATATGCGCATGTTGCAAGATCCAATGTGAGGCGAACCGAACGGGTGTTTTGGAAATACGCTCCTGATTCGCTCAAAGAAGCAGGTCTCGGTGCTTTCTTGAATCGCGTCTCCGACTATCTCTTCGTGTTGTCACGCATAGTTGCGGAGCAGGAGCAATTATGGGAGCCTCTTCGATCATGACGAGTGTGCAATCTTAGATAACTGAATAGAAACGTCAGGTTTCCACACTTCATCCTCAGTCGATGTTCTAGTTGTATACCAAGAGGCTTCAAACTAAGCCTAGGTACTCTAACAAATGAGGAAACAGTTGCTATTCCAAGACAAAGCAGTGGATTGTCGCCGCAGTGTACGTTCACGACCCTCGATTCCGTATTTCGTGCCACATATTTACATTCCGAACCGGATGGTGTAGAGTCATTTCATTGCTGGACAAAGATTCAAGCATTTCGAGATTAAAGGATTGCATGTATACATGCTGTACGATTCAGTGCGACTAAGCTCTAATATCGTAGAAATTAGCGCCGACGAAATGGGTCGAAATTAGTCGTGGAGTGGATCACTCCAGCAATAACAGTTATAACTGTTATAGGTAGTGTGTGGGCTATAGTTTGGTTCATTCAAAAACAAACAGAACAATTCACCAACGAAGTCAGAGAAATAAGGAATGAATTTCGAGACGAACGGATGGAGGAACTAGAACGAAGGCTGAGTGGAATTGAGGGACAGATCTCTGGTCTACAAGAGTTTAACGAACGAATAGATAAGTTCCTCACTCAAACAGAATCCTTCAATAAAGGGAGAAACTTTGAAGCACAGCAACGTGAACAGGATTGATCCGCCTGAATTTAGTCCGGAACGCAAGTACAACAAGGAAGAGTTTGAGCGTCGACTAAAGCAAATGGAAGACACCTGGAAGAGGTATATTGAATCGTTACCGGATAGCGAGCGAAAATTATTCGCTGAGAAGTGGAAAGAATCTAGACCAAGTAAGTAGGTCTCCAGAAGCATGTTTGAGGTGCGACATGTTTGGTGGCCACGCCCCAATCCAACGATATCCTGCTTGAAGTTCTGAAATACTCTCCTTCGATTTGTGTTTCCGCTATGAATGTATAAGCGAGCTTCTGCTGAAGAACACTACCAAACCGATACGAAAACTCTAGCTAAAGCACCAGCTTGCGAATATCCGCCAGTCGCGACACCAGGGCTTGAACGAATCGACCGGCTTCGGCGCCATTTATCGCTCGATGATCGTAAGACAAGGAAAGCGGCACCACCCTTCGTGGACGGAATTCTCCATTTATCCATACCGGTTTGACTGTCATTCGAGCCACGCCCAGAATTGCTACTTCAGGCGCATTGACTACAGGTGTAAACCCTGTTCCACCAATATTGCCCAGACTTGAAACTGTGAAAGTGGCTCCCTGAATGTCAGCCGGTTTCAACTTCTTTTCTTGAGCAGCTGTCGCCAATTCGTTTGCCTCGGACGCAATTTCTCGTACGCCTTTGCGGTCAGCATCTCGAATTACTGGAACTACTAGTCCATCTGCCGTATCGACTGCCATTCCGATGTTTACAAATTTCTTCTGAATCAAAGACTTCAAATCTGAGCTAATGGATGAATTGAACTGCGGAAACTCGATGAGCGTGCTTGCACATGCCTTGATGATGAAGGGAACCGGCGTCAATCGACTGTCTCGGTCAGCTGCTTCAGAATTTAGCTTGCTTCTAAACTCTTCCAATTCACTGATATCGGCTTCGTCATGCTGAGTTACGTGAACAACATTGAGCCAACTACGTGAGAGATTTTCCGCGCCTCGTGCCTGGATTCGTGTCAGAGGAACTTCCTCGACCTCTCCAAAACGACTGAAGTCCGGCAACTCGATCGGTGGAATTCCTGCTCCTGCCGCGAGGGTTTGTGGTTGAGTGAAGGACTGCTTAACAAATGCCTTTACATCGTCTTTGACTATTCGTCCGTTCGCTCCCGAGCCATTGACTCGACCCAAGTCAACACCGAGTTCTCGTGCGAGTTTCCTCACGGCTGGTCCAGCATAGATTGACGATCCATCTTCCCTTGTCGGAGAGATTGCTGAACCTTCAGGTGTAGGCGGTGTTTCGGGAATCGGACTGCTGTCGCGAACGGGTTGTTCGGGCGTGGTTTCAGCTCTCTCCTGGGACGCGTCCGCCTTCGATTCCTCAGTCTTTTCTTCAACATTGGATGCGGGAGCTTCCACATCTAAAGTTGCTATGGAATCGCCCGTATTTACTACGTCTCCAAGAGCCAAAGAGATGTCTGTGACCGTACCTTCAAATGGAGCCGGAACCTCCATGGAGGCTTTGTCGGACTCAATGACGATCAGTGCGTCGTTTTCAACCACGCGATCACCGATCGAGACGCAAATCTCGATTACTTCGACGTCCTTCGCGTCGCCGATGTCAGGAATTACTACTTGCTCGGTAGTCATTGATGTAGAGGATTCGGTTTGCTTGGATCTATGTCCAATGCCTTTATAGCCGCTGCGACTTCAGTGAGAGCAATGGATTGATTGTCGGCTAGGCTGCGCAACGCTGCAACAGTGATGAATCTCTCGTCGACCTCAAAGTGATGCCTCAATTGAGCGCGGGTATCGCTCCGACCGTATCCGTCTGTCCCAAGTACAAAATAGGGTGCATCAAAGCACCCTCGGATCGACTCGGCATGGGACTTCACGTAGTCCGTCGCCGCTACTACTGGAATCTCTCCGTCTAGTAGGGTCCCGGCGTACGGTCTCTTTGGATCCGCTTCCGGGTGCAGCATGTTCCACCTTTCCGTCGCACTTCCATCACGCATTAGTTCCGTGAAACTCGTCACGCTCCAGATTCGAGCCGTTACATCGTATTCCTCACTCAATCGTTGACCAGCACGAAGCACCTGCTGAAGAATGGTTCCGCTTCCTAGTAGGTTGACTACGCGACCACTAGTACGAGAGCTATCACCAATCGTTGTGTAGTGGTACATTCCTTTAATGATTCCTTCTTCAACACCTTCTGGCATCGGGGGTTGAGCATAGTTCTCGTTCATTAAGGTGATATAGAAGAACACCTTTTCGGATTCGGTATACATGCGACGCAACCCGTCGCAGACTATGACGGCAAGTTCGTAGGCAAAACACGGGTCGTACGCTACACAACTTGGATTCGTACTGGCGAGCACATGGCTGTGTCCATCCTGATGCTGCAGTCCCTCACCGTTGAGAGTGGTACGGCCAGCAGTAGCTCCAAGTAGAAATCCCCGGGCTTGCATGTCGCCAGCAGCCCAGGTCAAGTCTCCGACTCGCTGGAATCCAAACATCGAATAGAAAATGTAAAACGGAATCAGGGTGTAACCATGGCTGCTCGAAGACGTCGCTGCTGCCAGCCACGCTGCAAACGCTCCGGCTTCATTGATTCCCTCTTCCAAGACCTGTCCGTCGCGAGTCTCTTTATAGGCTGTGAGTGCACCCGCGTCCACGGGTTCGTAGAGCTGGCCTTCGGATGAATATATGCCCAGCTGGCGGAACATTCCCTCCATTCCAAAAGTTCGAGCCTCATCCGGAATTATCGGAACAATCCGATCGCGAATCGCCTTGTCTCGCAACAAGGTTGCTAGGATTCGCACAAAAGCCATGGTCGTGGAAATCTCTCGATCGCGGGAGCCATCCGTCTGACCCTTCAACGCATCCAATCCTGGGACTTCAAACCCATCCTCGACCTCGACGCGACGCGGAATGCAGCCTCCCAGCTTTTCTCGCTGTTGGCGCATGTAGGTCATTTCAATGCTGTCGGCTGGTGGACGGTAATAAGGAACACCATCAAGTTCCGAATCATTGATGGGAACATTGAATCGATCTCTGAATTGCCTCAACTCATCGTTATTGAGTTTCTTGACTTGGTGAGTAGTGTTTTCGGACTCACCTGCGTCCCCCATGCCATACCCCTTGACCGTCTTGGCCAAGATCACAGTAGGTTGACCCTTATGATTCATCGCTTCGTGGTATGCAGCGAACAATTTGTGTGGGTCGTGACCTCCTCGATTCAAGCGTTCGATTGCGTCGTCCGACATGTCCGAAACCAGTTCTAGCAGTTCTTCATACTTGCCAAAGAATTCTGAGCGAGTAAAGCCTCCCCCCTTCGCCTTGAAGTTCTGATATTCACCGTCGACCGTTTCGTCCATGAGCTGCTGCAAGAGGCCATTGCTGTCCCGTTCAAACAAGGGATCCCAGTGACGGCCCCAAACAACCTTGATGACGTTCCAGCCTGAACCTCTGAACTCTCCCTCGAGTTCCTGAATGATCTTGCCGTTGCCTCGCACCGGCCCATCAAGTCGTTGTAGATTGCAATTCACAACAAAGATGAGATTGTCGAGGCGTTCTCGTCCTGCAAGCGATAGCACACCTAGAGACTCGGGCTCGTCGCATTCGCCATCGCCAAGAAAAGCCCACACCTTTCGGTCGCCCATCTCGACGAGTCCCCGAGCGTCGAGATACTTCATTACGTGGGCTTGATATATCGCCTGAATTGGTCCCAATCCCATAGAAACTGTGGGAAATTGCCAATAGTCCGGCATCAATCTCGGATGTGGATACGACGAGAGTCCCCTGCCCCCAGTTTCCTGCCTGAAATGGTCCAAGTGCTGCTCGTCGAGCCGACCTTCCAAATAGGAGCGAGCGTAGATTCCCGGTGAACTATGTCCTTGGTAGTAGATGAGGTCGCCGAGATTGGAATCCGAAGGGCCCCGGAAGAAATGGTTGAAGCCTACTTCATAAAGAGTGGCCGCCGATGCGAAAGTTGATATGTGCCCGCCCAAGTCCCCGTCCCTTCGATTTGCACGCACCACCATCGCCAGTGCGTTCCATCGAATGAGACTCCTAATCTGTCTCTCGATGTGATCGTCACCAGGCTTCATGGCCTCGCGCGAAACGGGAATCGTGTTTCTGTAAGGTGTAGTTGTCAAAAACGGGAGCGGAGCTCCCGTTCGAGCGATTCTTGAGGAAAGTTTGCTTAGTAGGTAAGAAGCTCTTTCGCACCCCTCGTGTTCTAGTACATCTTCAAGAGCGTCCAGCCACTCTTGAGTTTCCTGAGGATTTTGATCTGGTACGTGGGGTGGTCGAGCCATCTGTTAAACGTGATTTTTCGCCGTCAGATTATAGACTCTAGGGCTTTATTGCTTAAGACCTGGTAGCAACTTGCCAAATTCTTCATTACGCTTGTGCAGATACGATAGTACTGAATAATTGAACATGATAGAGGTAGAGTAGAAAGAGCAATGAAGAAGTTCCCAAAGACCAGCATTAGAGACCGGACAAAACTCTTTCGAAGCGAGCGTGAGAGTCTGAAAGCCGCGACCCGAGTGCAATAGCACGAAAACTTTCAACGCCCGCGATTTGGACACTATAAGGCCTACGTGCTCAAGCAGCATTGCATTCGATGGTGCGCAAGCAGCGCGTTTCAGGCATCGCCCACGGCTGGCGCGTTGTTCGAATACATCCAATTGCCCTCACAACAAGTGGTTCGCCACCATCTACCTCGTCACCACCGACAAGGACAGAATCTCAGCTGCAGCATCGTCTTTTGTTCGTGTGCGCGATTCACTTGCCGTCACCGGCGAAGATTCTGTATGGTGAAGCCTTGCAGGCATAGATCTTGCTGGCATAGATGCAGAGGCAATTTCGAAAATTAGACTAAACAGGTAGGTGGAACTCAGTGCAGGCACGCCATTGAGCACATCGGGAAGCAGAATCCTTGCTGCAATTCGGGCCGAATTTGAAACCACCAAACGGCTTACACGATTCAAGATTTTGCGAATCGTACTGCCGTTGGCCACGCTTGTCGCTTACGCGATGTCCTGTTTTATCTATGTGTTTGTCGCGCCGTACTCTCCAACTTTTGGCGCTGCGACTCCAAAGTACCTTCTGGAGAACATCGACCCTACATTCTTCCTGATCTTTCAGCTAGCTGCACTATTCCTCGTGTTTGATGCACCGCATCGCCATCGGAGTAATCAAATTGCCGAGGTTTTGGATGCGAAACCTGTGTCAAACTTCGAGCTACTCATGGGTCGAGTGATTGCAACCGCGGCGTTGATATGGCTACTTGTGGTAGTAGTCGTTCTCATTCCATGCTTGATTGGACTAATTGCTGCCGTTTGGGGTTTTGATTTTGCCGAACCCATCGCAATTGCGTCGGTTCTAAACCTTTTGTTTCTTGATGCACCCACCACGCTTCTGTATTGGTGTGCGTTTGCCGTGCTGTTGACCAGCATTCTGCAACTTCGCGTTGCGGTCTTTGCTGTGGCTGCAGCTTTCATGTTTCTGTGGTTCTTCTTGACCGTTGAATCGCCCTATTCCGTCTTGTCGCTAGTGTCGCCGTCTTCAAACGACACTCTATTCATTTCTGATTTAGCACCTGAATTGGTTTCAGTAACTGTCCTTCTCGTCCGATTGGCCTCTCTCTTACTTGCATTTGCCTTCGTCCTGCTAGCGGCTGCATGGATTAAGCGAAACGACGACCCGTCATCGACGAATGTTCGAGTTGTTGCACCACTTGCTCTTGTCGCTTGCGCAGGAATGTACGGATTGGCCAGTGCGATGGTCTTTGGCGCACTAGCGGAAGACAAGCGGTGGCGAGAATTTCATGCCGCCGCAGAGGAAGGACGAGAGCTAGATCTCAAGAGAATATCAGGCACTGTCAAACTCGACGCCAGGTCGAAGTTGGAAATCGACATGAAATTGGAATTTTCTGCCGACTTGCTAGATTCCGAGCCCCTTGTATTTGCCTTCAATCCGGCAATGAACATCCAATCGTTGGAATTGAACGGGTCCGATGCCAATCACACTTTCAAAAATGGCCTACTTCACCTGCGCAATCCAAATCTGCTTGAATCGCATTCTGATCAAACTCTGCGAATCGTAGCTCGGGGCCGACCCAACCCTCGTTTTGCTTACTTCGACAGTGCAGTCAACTACAAGGCTGATCCAAATGCTCCGATTCAGACCACTTCATTGTTCGGCAGCGTAAACTCGCTGTTCAGCTCTCGATATATTGCATTGATGCCAGCCATTTGCTGGTATCCGACTCCAGGTCCCATCAATGGTCAGTTCTCCAGGCAACAGCATGGGTCGGACTACTTCGATGTCGACTTGACTGTCAAGTTGTTGCCATCAAATCTCTTGCTTGTCGGTTCCGGAACTACGACCGTCCAAGGTCAGGAAGAGTCGACTTACAACATTAGGTCTCACGCGCCCATGCACGAAATTGGCTTATTTGCGTCGTCATTTTTCCACATGGAGACTGAAATCGATGGTATGACCATTGCAATGTACTTCCACATGAGCCATGCAAAGCATCTCGTCTGGATCGACGACTTCGAACAATCCTTCCGATCGGAAGTTCAAGAGTGGCTTCGACGCTACCTCGACCTCGGACTGACTCTACCGCAACATTCCTTGTCGTTTGTGGAAGCTCCCCGACAACTGCGGACAGTGGGTGGTGGCTGGCGGATGGACTCGGTCGCCGCGCTTCCGGGTGTCGTTCTTGTCAAAGAACACGGCTTCCCAACAGCTCCACTTTCTGTCGGTCTCGCTCGAATTGAGGAGAGTATTGACGACCGGGAGCAACGTCGGGCAAGCCAGACAAACCTCGTAGCGGAATATTTGGCACGTGGATTGGAAACAGACAATCTGTGGGTCGGTCTGCCTAACACTTTTTGGTCGGAAGTCACCTCTGCCACTGGAGAATACGCACAAGCTCTCGACCAAATCGCTCGTTCTCTTATTGGGTCATTAGCACCCAATCCATTTCAGTTTTTCTCCATCTATTCAAGCTCGCACATCGCACACATGACTGGTGTAAACCTCAATATATCCAGCGAATTCTTAGGCGCTGTTCTTTACGGCCGTCCGGTGCCATCGCCCATTCAATCCTTTGTTGACGACTATGGGCGGCGTGCGTCTGTTTGGAACTACGTTGAGAACCTCGCCTTTTCGGATTTGCCCACAGGCGACAATCAACGCGATCTCGAATTGATGCTGTTCAAGAGCAACGAAATCGCGAGAGGATTGCTCTCGGTAAATGGCGAGGCGAAGGTGTTCAAGTGGCTCACAAACTTACAAAGGGAATTCGCAGGATCTACTTACACATACCACGACATGCTGGTACAAGCCAACGAGTTCGAATTGACCGTCGATCCGTTTCTTACCGACTGGATAACAAACGCCTCGCTTCCAGGCTACGTGGTGTCTCGAATGAGTGTTGATCGAATTGTGGACGATGCTAGAGGAAACCCCCAATATAAGACGAGCGTGACGGTTAGAAACATGGAGCCAGTGGGTGGACTTGTACGTCTGCAATACCCAACTGAAGAGACGTGGAGCTGGATGTTTCCCTACTACACGCAGTCAAAGGGAGTCTATATCCCTGCAGAGACCTCTACGCGCATAAACCTGATCACTCCCTATGAAGTTCGTAATGCCCAGTTGCTACCGGGTCTTTCCATGAATCGAGGTGCAATTAGCCTGCAAAAATCCTCTTCGACTATTAATGAGTTTCCTGAGGTTAAACCTCCCCCATTTGCAGAGCGAAGCGACTGGATGCCAATTTCCGAAAGAGGAATCATCGTCGACGATCTCGATGCAGGATTTACGGTAACTCAACGTGCTCCCAACTTAGCACGGCCGACATCGATTGGCCCCGTCGGATGGTTTGCCTCACCACGACTCCAGTTAGAAATGGACAGTGGCTTGCCGTACTTGGGGACCTATTACGAACGCATTCGCGAATTCCGAGTGCCTCGTGGAACTTGGGGAAGAATAGTTGAAAGCTCTGCATACGGAAGATATCGAAAGACAGTAGCACAGGCTTGGATCAGAGACACAATACACACCGCGCGCTTCACGACGGAGTTGCCTGAGCCTTCCCAATGGACACTCTCCTTCCATGTTCCCAGAAGTTGGCGACCGGGACCGAATCTGGATTTGCAGTGGCAGTTCAAGATTTCCAACGATAGCAAGGAGTGGTATCGCGAATTTGACGTCGGTTCCAAAGTGCCCGGGTGGAACCTAATTGGAAACTTCGATCTACCCAAAGGAGCTATTCGCGTGGAATTAGTCGCCTCTTCGAAACCTGGTCATGTCTACGCGGACGCAATTCGCTGGACTAGATCACAAGATCCCTAGTAGCCCCGTTCGCAACACCAATGGGTGTCAATGTCGAGAAGAGTGTCTCACTTTTGTCAACTTCCACGGGCGAACTGGCCCACCCCTGAAATTGTTTCCGCTTGCTGCTCTCTGATTTTCTCCCATTCGAGTGATTCTTGAGGTTAGTCTGCTTAGAAGGTAAAAAGCTCCTTCGCACTCCTCGTGTTCGAGTACATCCTCAAGAGCGTCCAACCACTCTTGAGTTTCATGTGGATTTTGATCCAGTACGTGAGGTGGTCGAACCATCTGTTAAACGTGGTTTTTCGCCGTCAGACTATAGACTCTAGGACTATGTTGATTGTGCCGTTCCAGCAACTCTGCATCTTTACCAATTGTTAGTCATCGTATATACGAAGCCACTAGGTGAGCTGTCTAATTGCGCCAGAGTACAGAAGGACTAGACCGAAAAATTCAACGTTATCCATTCGATGGGCTTAAGATTAATTGGACTGTTTAGGATTCGCTAAATTCGCTCTCCGTGCGGGGTTGCCAAGATTTTCCGGCATGTTGAGACTTTCAGTTCGATCCTGCCCTCTTAGTAGTGTTCTCTCGTGCAACCCATTAGCTTTTGAGGTCTCCATGCTTCTTTTTTAACATTGCGAATGACTCGACCTTTAAGCCGGTTGAAGACCCTTGAGATAGGCGGTCGAGACATTCATTTAACGCATCCATGAATTCGTCCATCTCCGCATCACACATCAATTCAATTTGTGTTCCATCTTTTAGATAAAACTTTGCGACATTACAGCCCACACAAGATACTGACCTAAAGTAGTCGATATTGCGTTCGTTAACAGACAGTTCATTGTCCTTGCGGTCATGCAGAACGAACTCAATGCGGTCTTTTTCCACTCTGGATTCTTTTTGATAATGAGTCTATCCAATTAGTGTATACGGTCATTTTTCGGGCCTATCCAAAGAACTAGCAATGGCAGCATCATTTTGGACTATCGAAGCTATCAAACGGAAATAGTCACTGTACACCATTCAAGACCCTTTGCCTCAAGAATTCAGCAGCCTCTTTACCGCGTTCGCCGGCACGACAAAGATCCAAGTAAGTCTGTAGCGGGCTAGTACAAATGATGCCCTCAACTGGTTCAATTACGTCCTCTAGGACACTGGAATCGCCTGTCAATTGCACAACTACATTTCCCCCTTCTCCGACACGAACTGCATTTAGCGTTTCTTGGATGAAATCAAGTACAGAGGGAGTCGCATAGAGAAACTCTGTGCTAGTTCGACCATAGGGCGCGATCCATCGAGCCGCCGTGAATGACCCGTACATCACTTTACCGCAAGTCGACTGATCGGAAAACAACCGTCGAATCGAACTCTCTAAGCTCTTTCCATGAAGAGTTGTGTAGAGCGAAATTTCCTCCAAATTTGGACTATAGCTTTCGTTCCACGCATCCAAAACGAGATCGGGCGCAGCCAGTACGATCCCCTCGTGTGTTTCTTGCGCCCACTCTCGACTCAAAAGTCCACGTCGTACATTACTTGCAAGCCCTAGGCTTATGTGTGCCGCCGATGCCAGTTCCTTGACCCTCCAGGGTCGTGTTGGCTCTTTGAGCATGGCTCTAATCATTCTCGATGCCTTTGTGCCAAACAGCGACTTCAAGGCACGTCGTTCCGGTCGAGGTGTGATGCCCGTGGCGATATCTACTAGTAGGTTTGGAAGCTTCAAGTACGAGTTTCCAGCCAAATCCATATAGTTGGTTCCATTGAACTTACAAATCTCTCTCGATTGCTCGGAAAGAAATGGAGCCACGAATAATGGAATTGCGTTCATGTTTGATGCACTAATCGCATTTCTCAGAAATAGGACTCCGTCTCGAACGGTGCGAGGTTGTCCATTGGATTTGACTTCGACAGCTAATTCCATTGGCCGACCAAGCACGTTAATTCTTGCTATCGCGTCGAATCTTGGACCGCGTACATTGCCTGCAACTTCAAATTTGATACTTTCCAATGCGACATCGTCAAAATTGCTACAGAGACCACTCAGTAGTGGTCCAACAGATCGAGTGATGTTGTAGTCGTAAAGACTTGCTTCTAGAATCATTTGTCTGCATTACCCTCTAATACTGTGTGTTTCACTGTTATTCATTATTTCAACATTTGTTGAATAAGATTAATATGCTGATACTGAAGTCTTTGTCAATAGAATGGGACAGTTCCAGACCAGAATGGTTAACTAACAGGTCAGGTTCCAAAATTGGGAATTCACGGTCCGACCTCACACAATTCAGTAGTGTGTGACCACAATCTAGGTCTGAAGGAACGCTGAGCGCGAGAGTTATGTATACCTTGTTTGAAGCTAATTCGAAAAACAGGATCCAATAATCCTCAAAAGGATCAGCAGAACAGTATCCATCAGTGCAATGATTTGGACGGCGTGTTTGACATTGAAGAAAACGTGCCGTGTACACCGGGACTGCTTGTTGACGACACCATCGAATGGGATGGACCATGACAATCCTTTCCGTCTTGCTAAGACAGAAACGAAGTGGACCGATCTTCCCCTTCGCACTCGCATCCACAAGACCAGGTGACTAAAGTGAGTTTGTCAGCCCGTTCTCAAGCATTGGTACTTCTGACGGTTCCCTTGACGAAAATTGAACCCGATCGCCCCAAAGCATTGACAATTGGTGAATGGAATCGATTCGCGATGTGGATGAAACATGGATCGCTTAGCCCCGAGGACCTATTCAAAAAATCGGCACACGATCTCCTGATTGATTTCAACGATAGAACTGTGACTCCTGACAGAGTGCAGTGCTTACTAGATCAACGACTTGCTTTGGGGTTAGCCTTGGAAAAGTGGCAACGCATGGGCATCTGGGTGCTTACCCGTGCGGACCCAGAGTACCCAAGCAAATTGAAAGAGAGATTTAGGAGCAATACCGCACCCGTGCTCTTTGGTTTTGGAAGCAAATCGCTCCTTAAGACAGACGGAGTCGCTGTCGTAGGCTCCAGAGATGCTAGTTCAAGTGATTGTGAAAGAGCTTATCAATTCGGGCAATTGATAGCTGACCAAGGGTATTCGATTATTTCGGGAGGTGCGCGAGGCATTGATACCTACGCAGCAAATGGTGCTCAAAGCAAGGAAGGTACGGTAATTGTCGTACTGCCCAACGGCCTGTCAAAAGCTAGCACATCTTCTAAGTACCGCGACCTCTTGATGTCCAAGAATTTACTGCTCCTGTCTCCAATCCATCCCGAATCTAATTTCAATGTAGGCGTTGCGATGTCTCGCAATCGCTACATCTACGGTTTGTCAAGCGCGGCCATAGTTGTTTGCAGTAAGGAGAATGGTGGAGGTACTTGGCACGGGGCATTGGAGAACATCAAAAACAATTGGGTGCCCTTGTGGGTTAGTAAAACAGAATCTCAGCCAACCGGGAACGAGGCTCTCGTCAATCATGGTGGAAAATGGTTGCCGGATCCATTGCAATCAATCGACGATTTGTTTGTAGCTCGAGTGAAAAATCAGCTTGGATTGAATCTGGAACTAGATGAACTCGACCAACCTAGTCCTACAAAAGCCAAGCCTATGTTGCATGCGGTTGGCGAAAGAAGTTTGTATCGAGCTTTTCTCGAGGAACTGGATCGGATCACCAGCCAGCATCCGATGTCCCGAGATGAAATCAAGAGTAGTTTGGACCTCACACGTTCGCAGACTGAAGACTGGCTCAGGAAGGGCGTGGACAATGGGGAAATCAAGAGATCTATTAAACCGGTGCGTTATCAATTTCTTCAAGATCTCTTTTCAGGCACATCATCAGATGAGGTTTGAAGTCCTCAAGGGAGGAATTGGCTCTTCAAAAGACTCTTTGCTAGGACTTGCCAATGATTCGCTAATCACAATTGCTGGGTTTCGAGCAGAAAAATCAAAGAATACGCCCGCGCCACGACTCTGTCCCTCAATAGTGCGAAAGTAGTTTCCCTCATTATTCCCTTCCCAATCTAGCTCAAATCCCGTTTTGAGAGCTTTTAACAAATCTCGGTGATTCACAACAAGCACTCAAGAAGTGCTAAATCGTGCGAGTAGCTGTTTCTTGAGATTTCTTGCTCCAGACGAGAGATTCCCATCCTCTGCCATCGCGTAGTTCACCCACCAACTTTCAAGAGATTCATTTAATGCGCTTTCCAATTCCTTTCGCGAAAACGCATGCAGTGACAATCCGAGATCTCCCTCCACGAAATAGCACGAGTCTATTGGAAGAAAGCTAACCTCATAGCACAACGGTGGATCGGCATACCAGACTTCATTATTGACTCGGATTCTTGAGACTACTATCGGAGATGTATCAATGCGGCGGCTATCCCCCACCGACTTCGGGGAGTGTTCGTGTTCGTTGTCAATCATTTCAATGGTTCCTCCAATTTCCGATTGATAATCAATCTTCAAAGCGAACTCTCGCACCCAACCGAGTACGCCCAGAAAATGGCGGTCTAGCTATTCTTTCTTGTGTCGGAGTTACGTTTCCCCGTAAGCAATCCAAGCAGCACTTCGTCGCTGGATAGGGGTCGTTCCGGCCTGGGCGGAACAGGCGGTCTTTCGGGGATTCTCAGAGACTTGCGGCCCGACTTCCTTTTATCGGAACGGAGTGAATGCTCTTTCATAGGGTAGTCCCATCGTAATTTGGGTTGCTGAAGGCATGAATTTGGAATCTATACACCTTAGTGTTTCGGTAAAACCATATGTCAATGCATTTTTCTTTAACCCTCGATAGTTTGTTCATTTAGATGGAAATAACCAAGCCGCTCCTCGGACTCCGCTTGAATCCGAGTGTTTTGCAGGCAAAATCTTGGTCTTGCCTTCGGATTTGCAGGCATAGGACCGTAGTCGATCAGGAAGTTCGTCGTAGATTTCAACAATGTTGGACGCACCTCCACCCAAGACCACTACATCGGGGTCCATTGCGTTCACCATAACTGCTAGGGAACGAGCTAGTTGGGAGATATAGAGGTCGATGGTGGGACACATACCGAGACCGGCGATCTCTGGTCCTCTCAGGTTCTCTCCAGTCAATTCTCGATGGGTTTGTTCGAGACCGGTTCCAGATACGAATCCCTCCACACAATTCGTCTGTCCACAGTGGCATTCGCGGTCCGACAGAAGATTCTCCTGTTCCACGGTCTTGGGGTCGGACCGAAACTTTGGAAATGGATTGTGTCCCCACTCTCCACTCAGCCCATTGGGCCCTGTCAGCAGATTCCTATCGACTACCCAACCTCCCCCGCAACCGGTTCCAAGGATCACACCGAAAACGCAGAACGATCCCACACCCGCACCATCTAACGCTTCTGACAGTGCGAAGCAGTTTGCATCGTTCTGAATACGGACGGGTCGTCCCAGCACTTGCTTGATGTCGTCCAAGAACGGCCTGCCATTTAGACATGTAGTGTTAGCGTTCTTCATTGCCCGTTCAGATTCCACCCACGCACCCGGCGTTCCCATTCCGACAGAGGACGGAGTCGACGATGAAGTATCAAGGCGATTCACGAGAGCTTTAATTTCCAACAAAGTATTTGCATAGTCGGAAGGAGTGTCTACTCGTTCTCGACCCACGATGACTCCCGAGTCATCCATCAATGCCCCCTCGATTTTGGTTCCGCCTAGATCAATTCCTATGCGCATGTCCGCAAACTCGTTTCTCTCTATTCCGTCAGTGAGTGCATTAGTCGTATCCAGTCGAATTGAGGACCAGGGTCCCACTTTCGATCTCCAGCAATCTCATTGTGACCAACAATGTTTCCAAGAGCAATATCTGGGTATTTTGAAATTAGTGATTTCAAAACGTCGACAAGAGAGTCGTATTGTGAGTCAGTGAATGGATCGGTTTCTGTTCCCTCAAGTTCAATTCCGATGGAAAAGTCGTTGCAGTTTGACCTGCCTCCGTACCTCGACTCACCTGCGTGCCACGCTCTGAGGTTGAAGGGTACACACTGAGTTGCTTGACCGTCTCTATCCACAAGGAGATGACTAGAGACGCGAACGTCCTTGAGTGAATCAAAACTTGGATGTGCGTTTACATCTATGGTGTTCGTGAACAGTTCCTCAATGAACTTTGTGCCAAAATGCCCCGGCGGCAAGGATATCGCATGAATTACAACCAGTGATATTCGTTCCCCCGCCGGTCTTGCGTCGCGATTTGGACTCGCTATTTGCCGGGCCGAAACTAGTGTGTGATCCGACTCAATCTGCATGCCCAGTCAGAAGTTCCATATGGATGTTCCGATCGAAGTTATTCGAAGCAATGTTGCTGGTGCTCTCGAAGAAGATTTGGGAACAGGGGATCTCCACAAAGATCTGATTCTCGATGATTCTCCAGTTAAGGGAACAATCATAACTAGATCAAGCGGCATTCTGTGTGGAACCGCATGGGTCAATGAAGTCTACCGTCAAATTTCTGAAGAAGTTTCCGTTGAATGGATTCATGAGGATGGTGAATCTATCAACCCAAGCGATCAATTAGCTTCGATTTCTGGTCCACCCACAGCATTGCTAGCAGCAGAACGAACAGCACTGAATTTTCTACAGCTTTTATCCGGCACGGCTACTCGAACTCGGGAATTCGTTTCGATGGTCGCGCATACACAAGCGAAGATCTTGGATTCGCGAAAGACGATTCCGGGTCTAAGACTGGCTCAAAAATACGCTGTAGCTACCGGAGGAGGAACCAATCACCGCATCGGGCTGTTCGACGCAGTTTTAATCAAAGAAAACCACATTGTTGCCTGTGGAGGAATTGAATCAGCTGTATCTCGAGCGCGAGACAAACATCCAGGCACTTTCGTCGAGGTAGAAGTCGAGAATACCGACGAGCTCGTCCAAGCAATTCGATGCAAAGTAGATCGGATCATGTTGGACAACTTCACTATCCTTCAGCTGAGGGAAGCTGTCAGACTTACTCGCAGTTACTCCACTTTCGAGGACAAGACCATAGAACTTGAGGCCTCGGGAGGAATTGATCGATCCAATGTCGTACGGGTTGCGGAAACCGGCGTGGACTGTATATCGTTAGGAACTCTAACAAAGGACATTCAAAGTCTCGATTTATCCATTGGATTCAAATGGTGAGTCATCGACTCTTGTCGAAACGTTGCAATGCTGTATCGCTGAATCTCATCAATGGAATGGTCGCTTTACAACTAAACTAGTTCGCACGGCATAAAACCACGATCCTCCCACCAGGATTTGCCGTGTTTGCCAGGGATTAGTAAGTCGATCTCCTTTGCAATTCGGCCTCCACGTCCATGATGTACTGAAATGCTCCTATGAGGAGAAGTGCTAGGTCTTTCGTAAATGGGTCGCTTTGGCCAAGTCTCCGCCATCGCTTTAGCACACATCGTTGCAGTGTCGCGCTGTCTTGCAGCTCTAACTAGAACTGTGGCTCCTGGCTTTAGGTGCCGACTTGATTCTCCAAATATAGATTGGAGTAGTTCTTGATATTCTGCTCTACATCCATACTTAGCAGATTTATTCCAATTTTTTTTGAATTCATGACCCAATAGCCAGAGACGTAGCCAGTTGTCGTTCCAATAGTCAATAGCGCCACAGTACGGAGGAGAGGTAATAAGCAAGCCCGCCCTAATCTTGGGAAGTTTACGCAGTACAACCCGTGCGTCGCCAAGGATGGCATTGCCTTTAGCCAATGTGGGGACACCACATTCGTAACGTCGTCGAATCTTGGTAGCGAGCATAGCTATAGGATCAACATCTGGTGGAGAAGACAGACCTCGCATTGTCCACCATTTCACAGCGTAATCGGGAGAGTATGCGATTGTCGGGGACATTGCGTTTGACAGTCCGCTGCCGAGCTTGTCCTGCATGTGTAACGCAATAAACGCCATTAGGGTCCTATCCACTCTCGAACCTTTCCAATCCAATTCTCTCCGAGACGCTTTGAGAAATGCTCTGACTTTAGGAGACCAAGCCATCGTTTCAAACCTGCTTCGACTCTTTTTGTCACGCGCTCGCGTGGCCCGACCCATTTCATTTAACCTAGAGACCACTCTGTCCGGATCTGGTTCTGGCTGCAGCTTGGTTGCTGTGAATATCCACGCTGCAGGATTAATGTCTATTGCCACCGATGGACGTCCCAATACAGCGGCGGTGAATGGTCCATTTCCTCTCCCACAACAGGGATCCAACACCGGTTCACCCTTGGTTGTGAGATGGTCAATAGCCTGCTGCGCGAATGAAGCCGGGAACATTGCGAGATATCGTCCCAGTCCGTACCATCGGCCTTCTGCAGTATTGCGTAGCCAGGGACTACTAATTTTTGGCATCGGTGTCATTCCACCAGGCTATGGATCAAACTTGTGCCAGTCTTTATGGGGAGGGATGCCCAACGATGTGCCCGTCGCAGAGCCAAAAATTGGTCGGTCCCGACACCCAATGGAGCGGCTGTACTAACCGCGTCGCCAAGTACTGAGGGATCGGGTGCATTGGTAAGTGGAACCCCGCCTGTATGATTGAATTCGGGCTGAGCAACATTCAACACTAGTCTTTGACCTGTAGGAGTTTTTAGGATTAGCGGACGTCCAAAATGGGTCAATTGACCCCAAGGCTTAGAGTTTGCAGAATGGCCAGCAACCACGTTTTCGCGGATATAGTTGTTGTCGGGTAGCCAATAGCTGTTAATTGGAATTCTGCTATTAGGCTCAGGTCCACGATCCAGCTCTTCAGAGTGTTTAACGAATGGACCGCTTTTGACTCCGGACATTACCAAGAGTTTGCCACTAGGCAATGCGTCTTGAAGAATTCCTTGGATTTTCTGAAGTTCTTGTTGAATTGCATGAGCCAGAACTGCAATAGTCCCAAAGGCTGCCAATTGTCCGTCTAAAACAAATGCGGTTTCAGAGATTGCCACAAGTCCTTCCCTCGATTTCGTCAAACCGCGCAGCCCATTAATTAACGCCAAGAGTTCCAATGTATCCATAACGCGGCTGTGACATTCCTCCGCAGATCTGTTCTCGATGAATTGCTCATGTATTCGCAAACCATCTGTAGTGTAAATGGTGGTTGAACAATGCGGGCAATCGTATTCCTTGCCAGGGGCTGGCATAGATAGGCCAGTGGCATCACAGTCCGGATTTGGACATTGATCTACTTCATGCTTTTCGCCGAGTAGGTAGTAGAGGCTCGTAGCGAAAGACTCGCCACCTAAGGATGCAGATTGCAGTATTTTGTTGAATACGTGTCGAAACCACTCTCTCGGTCCTGTGCCGTCGTTGGTTCCGGCATTGGTACCAGGTAGCATCGCTCCCAAGCTGTTTCCTTTTTCTGTACTTCGCAACTCCCTTGGGTCGACCGCACCGCTCAATGGTAGTCTAGGCAAGCTTGCTAACTTCGAGAGATTGATTACGACAACGCCAAGAGAAACTGCACCAACGTGAGTGTCAGGAAGTCTACCGGGAAACTGGTCATATATTCGTGAGCCGTCAATGGCTACTAGGTTTGTGCGTGTTTTGCCAATTGGGCACGGGAGAAACTTCGGAAGTGGCAATACAGTATGAGCAGATGGCGGGTTGAGTTTTTCTCTAAACTGCTCAAACTCTTTTCCGTCCACAATACTCTGTATTGCGGCGAGTCCCGCTCTTTCATCTGGGTATGGCATGGTCTACTGAGGTTGCGCAGAACTAGCGCGTGTCAATGGACTCGGCATCGTCCTTGATGTGGAAGCGATCCAACTGAACAGGCACGGTGTAAGCCTGAGAAAGGGTTCTGATTCTGACAAATCCTTGCTCGCTGACTTTCCCAATCTGTTCCGAAAAGTCTGAGAAATCCATGTATTCGGACACCACTCTACGTTCACGTTCAGAGTTGAGGTATGCCAGCACCCAGTTATCTGTTTCACTCAGAATTTCGGGCATCACGGAACTCGGTGCTTGGGTAGCCAGAACCAAGCCGATGTTCAGCTTGCTGCCTTCCTTTGCAGTCTTGGCCCAGACCGTTGTCAGACTGTCGTTTGCTCCAGCTCGGGGCAGCAAGTTATGCGCTTCCTCTACATAGACGATGATATGCCCTTGTGTGGCCTCATCAGGATTCGGCTCTTGTGTGGGATCAAGACTGGCAACGGCAGAACGGAAGTTTGCGCTTTGTGCATGATAAATGTGCCACATAACACGTTCTGCGGCGGCACGGTTGTGTTCAGGTTCACCCGCAGACTGGTCGATGATGACCAACTTGCCTTGCTGAAGGTCTCCGACTACTTCTTCAGCGAAATCAGTTGTATTGTTGGGATCGTGCTGCTCCTGCACAACTTGGAAAGCTCTGGGTCCATTTCGAGACTCGAAAATACGTAATACAGCTCGGAATCGTGGGTCTGCCCAAGCCTCATGATTGGAACTGGTGGCAATGTAATCTTGTTCAAAGGTATCAAACCGGCTTTTCTTGTCGTCGACAAACTTAGCGAGAGATGTGAAAACAGTTATCAACTGATCCCAAGTAATATTGAACTGATTGTTGCCAGAATCTTCGAGAATAATTGCAGCCTGCTGATAGTCGGTAGCATTTGCGCTGCTGCTGTTTTGTGTGTGACGAAGAGCATCGATGAGATCTCTCGAGAACAATGACCACTTTCCAGGTCCTCTAATAGAGGGTTTCCAATTGGGCGCTTCTAGTCCAGCGGCGGCTAAGGCGGTTCTATACGCCAGCACTGCACGATAGTATCTGGTCTGGGCACTTAGGTTACCCATTGCCGATGGTTCTACGGCAAGATCCACATCACGGAAAGATGTCGTATAGCGAGCGGTCTCATTTGACATTGTTTCCTTAATTATCTCTTTGCCTGCTAGTAGTTGATCGAGTGCATTCGTTACTGCTTCGGCCTCTTGGACGGTCATCCACGGACGAGGAATTGGGTCCCCAAAAAAATTTAGTTTCATGATCTTGCGTGAACAATCCCAGGGCACAGGCATTAGTCCATAGGTAGCCACTTCAGACTTTCTGGAGAGTCCTAAAACCTCGTTGACTCGGTGTAAGCCTTTGCCGTCTTGAAAATTGTCTTGAGCATACTCGCCACTTAAGTCGAAGATGACTTGGCCGACTCGGTGCTTTGGATTGACCTTCCTCAGCTTGTAGATGGTCTCTGCAACTATCTTTAGCCCATTCGACTTTCCAGATCGGGACATGCCAAAATACGCCGTGCGTCGTTTCATTATGTCTATAGGATTGACGTGAAATTCTGCCTTGATCGCGTCATTGCTTTCGGCCGCCGCAAAGCGGGACACGCCGATCTTGGTGGTGGCGCTATTAATTGGAATGTCGTTGCTTCGGTGTTGATGGTTAACGATAAGATGCAGAGAACTAGGGTCTGGCTTCCATACCATCAGCTCATTGACAGCGTAGTAATTGTCGATGTCCTCAGCGAACTTGTATGAACCGTCCTGTTGTGGAGTAAACGTTCCTAGGACTGAACACTCCAAACCGTGAAGGGACATCTTGTCCCGGATCCATGAGGGCATTCGAGCGGACCACGGTCCCTCATTGCCGGAATCCTCTATAACGCCTTGTCGTGTCTGATCGTTGTCGGCGGCCGACGGAAGTCGGGCCTCTCTCTGGATCCTAAGAAGAATAAAGGACTCGTCTGTTTCATGGCTATGTTTGGCGGCCATTAGGAACCCTCCTTTGGGTAGTCCGCCAGCTTGCTCACGGTCATGGTCGAAAACAGCAATCACAGCAGTGCTGTAAGAGATTGTGTAGACCGCGCCCACTCGTTTGGCGAGTTCCCTAAAAGACTGGGGGTCTGGTTGTGTAGTATTTTGAATTAATTCATTAACAACTCCGGCCATTCCGCCGTTTGTCTGTTTCTTCATACTAAGGCTGGTAGTTCTGGCGCACTTACGATTATTCTAGTGGTTTCCGCAATGGAGCTAATTGTCTACCTCTCGGTTCGAGTCGAGGTTCGATTCCTTTGCACATTAGAAAATGATTGTCGACAAGCACCGAGAGAATTAGCGCCTGAAGGTAGTCCGCGGCTTTATTGGGCGCGTTCCGCATGCATTTATTAAGCGTCAGCTCTTGCCACAGCGCTTGAGAGCTTGCCGCTTTCTGCCGTTTTGTGACAAAGATGGCTCAGATCTCCAACAGTTGGCAGCTTGCCTAGTCGTCGGTGCAGTTTCCTATGCGATTGCCCTGGTCTAGTGGCAGTGAATGTGTACGGTTCCTTGATTGCCATCAACCGTTAGCATGTCTCCGGTGCTAATCCTTCGCGTTGCATCACCGATTCCCAGAACAGCTGGAATCCCATATTCGCGTGCAATGATCGATCCGTGAGCGAGCAAACCTCCAATATCCGTTACTAGTGCAGATGCAAGTGGAAACATGGGAGTCCATGCTGGATTGGTTGTTGGACAAACCAATACGCAACCTGGCTGCATCTTGTGAAAATCCTTGGTTTCAAGTATCACACAAGCCGGGGCATTGACGACCCCTGAACTCACTGCCGATCCCTTGAGAACTGCAGGATCGGGGTCTTTGGCTACCGGCTTTTCGGGGAAATTTGGATCCTGCCCGATACGTAGGGGTGGATTGAGAAACTTTTGTGCTTCCCCTAGAAGCTTACGGTCCGTGGCACGTTTTTGCAGTTCTTTGGTTCTGGCGTCCACATCGGTTGTCAAACCAATTGCATTGCCAATCTCGTCCGGAGTCAGGTAGAAGATCTCTGCCGGTTCCAAGAGGACGTTTCTCTTCGTTAGCCGCATTCCCAATTCCAGTGCAAACCGACGTAGGGCAGGCCATGCTTGGCCAAGGTAACGGAGGGCTTCTTCGCGCAGGTGATAGTCGCGTTGCACGCGTCGCAGCAGATGGTGGAACTGTATTCGCTTCCATGGCCCAAAATATGCGCTTATTCGTAAAGTAGTCTCATCTCTGAGCTCTTTAAGTTTCTGTTGTTGGGCGACAAAGTCATACTCTGCGTCAATTACTAGTGAAAAGAGGTTTCTGTAGGTAGGACTAGGGTCTTCTATCGGTGCTGGTTCCACGAAGTCAAGGGTGAACACTTGCCTGCCATAGGATTGCAGGTAGTTTTGCATCCGCTTAATCACCTCTTCACTTGCCTCTCGCTGCAGCACTTCCTGAATGTGAGCAGGACCTCCACGCAATACTGATCGAAATAGCGGCTCGGAAGAACGAATGTCGCTAGCGATTTCTAGCAATTCGACCTGGGCGTTCAATGCAAGTGAATCAAAGCCGCTTAGCAACTGGCTGCTGGAGAATCCAGCATCTGTTGCATGTTTTTCAAAGAATTGATTAAGCCGGATTTCATGATTGCGGTTCAACGCAACCCCAAAGTAGATTCCATTGAACCAATGGTCGGCTTCGCAACGTGCCAACGCCCATATGCCGTCGAGAAGTTTGATTGATTCAAGGTTTTTCTCGCCAATTTCGTCCCAGTGTCGCAGAGTTTTCAAGTACTTGGGAAGCGCATCGTTCTTCCATCGTCGTATCCAACGCTTTCTGAGTCCTATTGTTGCCCGCCAACGTAAAAGTCTTCTCTTTAGAGGGTTGCGTGGCGGTCCTGGAGCTTCCATTTCCGGCGGGATCTTTGGTGTCCCCACACGCTTGTACGCGTAACCGTTCACCGTAGGATGAACGATAAAGCACCACGGAGGTTGTGAATGTTCGAATGCGTAGGTCTTGGGGTAGGTCTTAGTCAGGTTCCTGCCCCAGGCTTCTTGTAAACCGACTTTGAGATAGGTCTCCTCGAAGAGTGTGCACACAGGCCCCGGGATGTGCTCCACGAGTTGGTGTCTCAAGATCAGAGCGTTCTCTTCCGGTGCTTTCCACTCGACGTTCTCAATTGGCACAGGGGGTAGACCTGTAATAGGGCGGGATTGGATGACGTAGATCTCGTTGTTGGCGATTGCCCATTCGATGTCTTGAGGTTGGTTGTGAAATGTGTCTTCTACACGCAATGCGATATCTGTCAGTTTCTCCAGAGACTCCGAAGTCAGCGAAGGCTGTCTCTGCTTGTCTAAATAAACGTTCACCGTAGAGACACCGCCTCCGTGATTGGCTATCGACATCGTCTTCTTGGCATGGACCTGACTTTCGACGACATTCCCTGAGCTGCGATCAATCTTGTAGAGATCAGGGTCTACATCACCGCTTACTATTGCCTCGCCCAGCCCAAAACTTGCGTTAATCAGAAAGGAAGAGCGATCTCCGGTCGCGGGATTGGCAGTAAACAGAATGCCAGACACTTCGCTGGGAATCATCGACTGAATTACTACAGCCATGGCAATTTCAGTGGAGGAAATCCCCAATTGATAGCGATACATCATGGCGTTTGCAGACCACAAGGACATCCAACAGCTCAACACAGCCTGAATTAATGCGCCGACTCCGACTACATTCAAGTGTGTTCGATGTTGTCCTGCAAAAGAAGTGTCTTCGAGATCTTCTGCTGTAGCGGACGATCGTACGGCCAAGGGTGTTTGGGTTGCTAGCTCGTGGGTTGCTTGAACTAGACAATCCAATACCGATTTTGGGAGGTCTTCCTCTCGAAGTAATGCCGTTATGTTGTGTTCAGCGCTTTCGAACGAGATCGTGCGACCGACAACTTCGGGAATGCATAGCTCCTTGATTTGATCTTCAAGTTTGTTGGTTCGCACGTATTCATGATAGGCAGCTGTGGTGAGTACAACGCCTGGCGGCACGGGCAAACCGTCCTGAGTCATTCGAGCAAGAGAGAGTGCTTTTCCTCCAACGGAATCGAGGGTTGAACCCTCTTCGAGCGACACTAGCATTTGGGTAACAGTGCTTATTTGTCTGATGGGTCAGTTTCGCCTCTATTAACGACAGAATTGTAGATAGCGCGTTACCGCAGCTCGGTCTTGCGCACGATATCTAACGCACGCATAGGCAACTATGTCATATCTACCCAATACTGGGCAATGTCTGGCAGCAGGGGATTCCTGTTCATTCCAGTGAAATCAATCAGCACAGTTGCTCCCGATCACAGAGGCCATCCAACATGTGGACCGATTCACGATTGAATTGCCGAGATGGAAATAACGATTTGTAGCAGTTGCTCACCATCCCTCGGCAAGTACTGCTGTCTTGATCCACCTAATTTCCATTTAGGTTTCTGTAGCACCGAACCCGGCATATTAGCCCAATTGTTAGTGCGCACATGTATGGAAGATCGAGCAAGAGCCACGATGTTGTAACTCTTAGACAATGATCGGCATCTGTTGAAGAAGCCGTACTAGTTCGTTCTCGTCAGGGGAGAGACGCCCATGTCAATTCAATTTCACAGAATCCCATCAATTTGTTTGAAACTTGCTTGCGTGGCAGTTGTTACCTGCAGCGTTTCCATTAGTGGGAGTTCAGACGAACCCAACACAACCGAGCTAGACGAAACATTCACAAAACCAAGCATGGATCTTGCACTTGAAGATTGGCAGTCGGAAATGTCCAGAGTGAGTGAAACTATGAGCAAAATTTCTGCCAATATAGAGAAAGCGTTCGAACAAACCCAGGCTCATTTCGCCAAAGTTCAAGAAGCGGCAGAGAACTTCCAAAACGTCGCTATGCGCAATGTGGCGACCCAAATAAACTCAACCGTCAAAGACTTGTCCAAGTCGATACCCAAGTGGAGTTCAAAATGGACATCTAAGATCGACAGGCTAGATACCGATGGAGATGGAGCGTTGACATGGGATGAAGTCTCCGCTGATTCTCAAGTCGATTCGATCGACTCAGATGAAGAGATCTTTGTTGTTGGCTCGAAGTCGGGTAAGTCTAGTCTCGAGAGCGAGTTCGAATATATCGATCGCAATGAAGATGGAATAATTGACCGGTCCGAGATTGAACAGATCGTAGAAGAATTAGAAAGCGTAAAACAAAGCATGCAAGACATGGTGAAAGACCAGTTTGAACCTGAGGCTTTCGACAATCTCGGAGAGTCAATCAAGTAAGTAACCACTAAGTACTTGGCCGCGTATTATTCCGACTGATACGGTCCCGTTGCTAGAGCACTTTGTTTGATTGAAGGTCTTCTAAGATTGAGTGTCGTCTACTCCTGCGCATCGAGCTTCATTTCAGAATCTAAAGATCTGGATACTCCACCCCAGATCGGTGTTCAGATAGGGAAAGGTCACTATCCACATCAATTGCAAATTAACTTGCTGGCTGAAGATTGAACTCTTGAGCATCCAGTGTGGCTCTTTTGTAATTAAGTGTTGAAAACGACAAAAATTAGCCCAGTGTTTGTTTCAAGTGATTGATTTACAAGTCTAAGTTGTCTATGGACAATCAGACATTTTCCTTTATGTTGGAACCTCTGTGCAAGATGTCCTGTAAAGACCTGGCATAGCAGAAAGACCACGCCCGTTCGTTGCGCAGCAGTCGTAAAGAAATGAAAGCTCTCAAGAAACTCGACCGATGGATGACCGAAATCAGGCGATTCGAAAGCCCTCGCTCGGCGAGTGCGTAGTTTTGAAACCGTCAAATGGAGAAGATTTCAACACTTAATTTCAAATGAGCCTCCAGTGTAGGTAAGTCCGCACTTTCACTGCACATTTTGTGCACACATCACGTAGAGGACGTTCAGTGAACAGAATTCGAACACTCAGTATTCTGTGAATTTTGCCGCTATATCGGAGCTCATAAGTTATTGTGTACTACTGATAAGCACAAAAGATCAATAAACCCGTACCTCGGCCGTAGATAGCATCCTTATCAACATCTCCGAATCAAACAAACCTCATGCCTCTTCTCTTCGCCGGGAGAGCTCTCCCTCTAATGCTGCGATGCTGAATTGGTCATCGCCGAATGCTTCTTCAAGGACTTTGCTGCACTCTTGTTCACTCTTTGTTTCCAAGTAATCCAAAATTATGGAGAATGCCTCTGGATAACTATGTGACTTAATACGCGAGTACCCCAGAAGCCTTAAGGCAGTGTATTGGGAAGCTATAGCTGGTTTTAGTTTTCGGTCTAAATGGGCGAGCAAGTGGCTGCAAGCAAAGCTGTAGACGAGAAATGACAGAACAAAGGCCACAATGCCGGTCCACCAAGGACCTACCAGAATACCCCACACTATACCTACAAACAGGTTTGCAGGTATTGCAACACGCATTAAGATAGTTCTCACAATTTCACTGCCACCAATCTTTCCATATCTAATACAATAGGTCTCATGATAACTTTTACTTGCCTAAGCTCAGCTGTCATATTTCACAAAACTTCACAGTTCTTGGAAGCTTATTTAAGCCTCTAAATCCTTAACCTGTTCTTCCAATTGTATAGGGATTGTTGTAGGTCTTTTTCAGTCCATTTAAATACACGGGCTATTTCAACGAAAGCCTTCTCCTTCTCATCCATTTTTGATCCACTTGCAAACACATAAAAGCCTATCATATCTAATACGAAAACTAGGTTTTTCATATGAAAGTCAATCCATGGGTGCTCAGAACCAGCTTCAACTTTAGACGAATCGAACGAATTTAACCACAAAGAAGTAGCAATTTCCTTTATAGTCCTATCCTGCAACTTGCCATTTGAAATATTTTCACTGATGTATTGTTCTGAAACAATATATCGATATCCTAAATTTCGTATAAAATCATCAATCTCTCGTGCCTCATCCATTGAAGGTTCCGCAGCATGTCCAACTATCTTGCCCAAGAGCTGAGACAACAAAGCAGCTTCTACTAGCTTTACATCGGGGATATCAGGTTTCTCTCTAGCTAAGTCAGCCCTTAATATTTCAATTCTGTATATATCAAGCTTCCTTAATCTTTGACGATTGGGAAGATTGACGAACACAAACCAAAGAAAAAATAAAAATATAAGTACTATAATTACTAGGACTAGATAATCCACATGATTCCCCAAAAAAGTGTAACTATGAGAGCTAAGAGCAAAGTCATTTCAGATTGTTTAGTTTCAAGACCAATTACGATCCTTGCCACAAAGTCATACTTGTAAAAAACCTGCAAGCCACACGTGGCTTGCACGAAATTTCTCAACACCCAAAAATTTCCACAATTTTAATGGCAAAACGCAACAGAATTGGCTCAACTGAGCCATTCAATAGTCATCGATTGTCATCAACATTCCTCGAAATAGCCTAGCCTGCAGACTGTCGCTTCAATTGAGTCTTCATTCGCAATTCCAAGTTCAAACTTTATTCTTAGCCATCCCGACCCGAGAAGTTTAGCTCGGGTGTACAGTTGATTTACGTGCATGCTAGCAGTTCTCCCATTAAAATGCACTGTTCTAGGGACAACTTAATGGTCTAACATTTGAGCTTGCAAGTGAAGCTATCAAGTAAAATTTCGCTGCATATGTGCATTCGCTCATGTCTTTCACTCAACTGACAGTGAATAATACAATGCTTTCTCGCGAGGGTCTTTTTCCATACTTGGCCATTTGCTGGGCACTATTTCCTCGCATACGGACTACAAGTAGCTTCTCACATGTCAAACCCGACATTTCTCCGATTTCCGCTGTAAGTTCGTCTACAGGAATAGGCAAACCGCCGTATTGAACGTTGCCCACTACTATTGCTACTTTGGCTTTGTGCTTACACACACGACAAATTTCGTGCAACACATGGAAAACATCCAGAAAATAGCCATCGAGCATGTCTGCAATGCGTGACTTAGGTTCTTTTTCCCTTATTTGCTCTAGTGCTAGCATCAATTTTCTTGGATGTGTGTAATTGTCTGCCACGGGTCGTGTAGGACGCGCCTCCGGGTGAGAATGAAAGCTTTGGTAGCGCAATTCGCGCGTTTGTTCCCAATCTAGAAATCCAAACATCAGCTCAACTCCAAATACCCTCGAATAATCGTGTCGGTTAGGGTACGGAGGCGACGTAATTGCAGCGGAATAATAGCTGTTGGGATCAGGTAAAGACCTTGCGTCCCCTTTGTGTACAGACCAAACTGACTCTGTGGACCGACGCGCATACCTCAAGTCGTTGACCATTGCGCTCACTTGAAGGTTGTATGTGTCAAATAGGCGAGCTACATCAACCTGTTGTCTTTGGACCCAGCTTAGCCAGCCACCTGTTGGGATCGCATGACTGTATTCAGGTATAAGCGAAAAGAGTGCAAGCCTAAAAAAATCTTGTTCTTCGCCGGACGCATCTAGATTCGAGATCATTCTGTCAATAGCATGGAAAGCTGGCAGTAGTTTTCCAGGAAGTGCCTTTTGGACCAAGTCCGGGAATTTCCTACGAGGAGTGGTGCAGCGAGTTTTTCGAAGGAGACTCTGAAGGACTAACCACAATCTCTCAAGGCGTGCAATGTTGTAGTTGGTTACTTTGACCTTTGCTGCAAAAACCGCAAGGGGCGACAGGTCGTAGCCGGTTGCTGATACTCCTTTTTCCTTAGCTGCTAACAAAGAAGTGCCCGCTCCAACAAATGGATCTAGAATGCGATCTGTCGTGTCGAGCTTCCATTCGTCGATTAAAGAATGAACTAACTCACGACTAAAACTATGTGGAAAGACATACCATCGATGGATCGGTTGTTTCCTAGAATTATTGGGAACAACGAGCTTTCGCCACTCGATCCGCTGCTCTAGCGGATAGTTCATCACTGAAGTTGCTGGTAGAAGGGTTGAGGAAATTTAATCTTTATGGGCTGACGATAGATTGGATGCGTAACGACGAGCTCTCCCTTGGCTAGTCTCGTCAAGTGCATTTTGATGTCATCGTTGAGGAATCTATAGCTCGACTGGCTCAGTTCTGTTGGTGCCGTACGACCATAGACCTTGGTCGCAGTGTTGCCAATGATGCGGTCATGAACTGCCGACGAAAACTGTTGTGCGGATGCCAACACTACCCCCATCGACCTACCGCGTTCACTGATTTCGAGGAGATCCTCCAATATTGGCGATCCTTTGCCACGATCAGACGGCGCATACTTGTTGAGTTCATCAACGAAGATAATGACTTTCTTTGGTGGTTTGTAGTCCGTCTTGTCAAACTTGCCCAAGTCCATTCCCATCTCGCCTGCTCCCGAAAATACGCCGTAGATGGTGCGAACAATATCGCCAAACACAAGAGTTTGTTCGTTGTCATGCAGTTTCGCAATGTCTACGACATACGTAGAACCACCTTGTATTCGACTTAGAACGTCCTCGATAGTGACCCAATTCTGATCCCTTGCCTCGACAAAAAGTCCCGTTGTCCGGTGGTGCACAACCTTTCGTAGGTAGCGAAAGAACCTCTCAATCGACCGAGGTTGAATTGCTCCCGGTGCCCCTTTCTCTTTGGCCCACAGTGTCAATGGGCTGCGATGGATCAAGTCGTTCCATGTCCTTACATCTTCCCACCCCTCTCTTCCTTCATCTAAGGCATCCCGCGTTAAATTGACTATTGCATCCAAGACACTATATTCATCTGGTATTGCACCAAGCATCGCGTCGAACTTATCCACACAATCCAAGAGTTCATATGCGTACAACTTCACTTTTGTTGGATCCGGCTGGGGTGGATAGCAATTTGCTCTTTTGGAATCCTGCGAACTATCTTTTCCTACGGGCAGGAGATAAGTGACGTTATCGAAGGGCTTAGGTTCCAATCCCAATTTATGCCACATTTGACGTTGTTCTGGATCTATTCGCTCATCGGGTTCTTGATCGATTGCAAGAAGGTCGTTGTACTTCACGTTCACTAATACAACTGCCACGTCGCTAGAGCGTAAGTGATCCTTCGAACCGTCGATTTGTCGGTCCATTGTCTGCAGTAGAGATTGAATGAGGAACATGGCGTAGCTCGTCTTTGTAGCAAGTCCCGAAATGCCGGATATATTGATGTGTGCTGATTGTGGACCGAGAACGTATTCCTTGTCTAATAGCGCAACGGCCTTCGTTCCGTTACTCATTTCAATCAATCCAGCTGGAACACAGATGGGCACACATTGGTCCATTTCTTTCTGTTTCATCGAGTCGATTCCCAGACCTATATGAATGCCATCTTCATTGGCAAACGACACAAGCGCTTCGTTTTGTACAGGCATATAGGTGTCTCTATCGTTCGCTAGAACAGATACATCTGCGACGTTGGTACCTTGACGAGGCGTATTCGGTTCATCCATATGTTCACCAAAATCGTTCGCTATGTAATTTGAAAGATGACTTGGTGCATCGGTACTGTGATGAATATTTGTTACTAGTCCGTAGGTCACGCTATCGTCTAACTGTTGTTTTGCCGCCATGATGTCGAACGGGTTTAGGTATTGATTAGGCCGTAACCAGAATGAAAAACGTTCTGACGAATTGGGCGCTCGGTCTGTTGCAGTAGCTCTACCAACAACGTATTGCGATTGTTGATCTTCAGGCTCAATCGAACGTTCATAGGAAGTCTCCCGATCCATCGAGAGGTCACTTTCTTTCGAATTCTGCAACGCGTTCTCCTCGTTGTGGTTTGTGCGATCAGAGCTATTGCGTTTGTTTTTCATACCTATCTTCGGTGTTGTGTTGAATTCCTATCATCCAAGTCTGGCCATTTGATGCCTGCTTTTAAAACGTCATCAGAGTAGAATCCATTCTTGATGGCCTGTTCGGCCAGATATATTGGATAGAGATGAGCATGCCATCTTTGGTCCCTACCATGCGGCGTAACAGTTCGTTCTGCGACAAGCGCTCGAGAGAGACAATCCACCAAATCTGAACTCAAGGGTTGTCGCGATGGATTGGGATATTCAACTTTCATAACGCCCATGAGCGGATAGTCGAGATGTTGCTGCTCGCGGATCCGCAAGTACCAGAACGCCACGCTGCTATCGCCACGTGCGAAAGCCAAAGTCCGATTGTTTACCTCTAGGGACGCAAGCAATCGAAAGAGGCTAAGTCGCATTCTTCGTCCACGAACTCTCAAATGGAAAACATGATCCTTACTAAAGTTCTTTACTATCCCAACAAAACCCCGGTTAAACTCCTTGCTACTAAACTCCTTGCCCAAACTCCCGTCTATCGCGATATACGCCCCACTCTCGTCATGTCTGGCTAAGAGATTACGCAATAGGTCTGTCTCAAGGACTCGCATCTCCCAGTTTGCTTTGTGCGCAGCTCGCGAGCGTTGTTCAGTAGAACGCCCAAGAAGCTTACTCCTGTTATATGTGTCGGTCTCTCTAGTATCAACCAAGCGAATCGGAGGACGTGTGCGAACGTCCTTAATTGTGCTTTCTGCTTTACGCCAGACGGTAGACGAGATTTGCTTACGATTTAGTAGAACAATTATTTCCCTTCGAAAGTCTTCGGAACGAATCTGTACGTTGCCCTTATCGTCTCTATTGATCGCTGCAGCACCGATTTGGCCAAGTAGAACAGGTGTATTTCGATCATGTTCGACCAGCGTGCCAAGGAAAAAGGTCTTTACAGAGCCGTCGACAAAATACTGAAATAGATGCTTGCTCGTACGAGGTAAAGGCGGAACGTCGATATATATGCGATTCTGTCTGACCTCCAAGACTTCCCTGACCGTCTTCTCGCCTTCGGTTCGAACACGATCATAGTGTTCGTCTACATCGAATTGTTGTAGGTATTGCTGTGCTTGTCCTGTTGCTGGCAGAATCTCCGGTCCATCCGACAAAGCAGCAAGTGTGGGCTGAAGGGATTCAAATGGATTCATGTAGTAGATTCAGATTCTTCGTTTGAGAGGTTTGAATAGCAATCATGCTCGAGAGGCTTACTGGGCTGAATTCGCCAAAATTACAACAGTTTGGACTACAACATAAGTGATTGCGTTATGTTAGCCGACTGTTGCAGGAATCTTGTCTTTAATCCCGATCGGAGGGGAAAGCGCACTCTTAGGGACAGTTGCGCTTATGGAAGTATCTTCGCGACAGCCTCTTTCACCGTTACGAAGTGGCAGTTGTGCATCGGTTCTCTCTTGAGTTGACCTAAACTACTTGGCGCGGAGCCACTGTCGGAGCAAGGATACAAATCACCCTTATTCGTTCTCAATTCGTGTCGCAGCAGCGGTCACTTGCTCTAGAGAATTGGCTACCTTGATCCGAGCGTAACATGGACCATTCGCCGTCAAGTCGCAAGCCATGGCGAAATCCATCTTGCGATTGTCAGCCAAAGTCCAATGTGGTGAAGAATTCCAGTGAAAAATTCAGAAACGTGAACCATTAATTCCTATGCGTCCACCATAGAAACCAGACACCCGCAGACAATACGCCGACAGCTAACCAGCTCAGAACCCAAAGCGAAAATCCGCTCACGGGCTGCGAGGTCTCGCCGGTTGTTAGATCTACGTTGTATGTGTCTTCAAGTATCACTACTGCCAACAGGAACGCTGCACCGCTAATCGCCACAATTCCACCCAGCACCTTGCCGATTATTTTCTTTAGATTCATTTTGTTACGCAATGTCCTTATGCTTCACATTGTCGTTGTGAAGCATGAGTGTAAAGGATGAAAGAACTACGAGCACGAGTTGGTGGCACTCACTGAGACAGTTCGTTAGCAATAACGTCTGTGGAGGAGGCAGTCCAAGATCATGTCCACGCGTAGCAATTTCGATCCTGTCATTCTCAATGCGAAACGGTATCGAATTGGATAGGCTACAGCTCTTATTGTAAAAAGCAGAGTCGTCATCGTTTGCCCACGTGCTGCAGCTGTTTAACTGTTTCACACCGCAATTAGAACAAAGTTGGATGGTATTCTTTGAATCAATATTGTTTAGTAGTGTGTAACATTGACCTGAACAAACCTGAAGGATGCGAAGATCAAAAAGGTTTTTTCGGTTCCATCTTCTTCTGGCGAAATGAAGTACGAGGTTGTATTCGCTAGAAGGCACGGCGTTTACTTGACTTCGTGTACGTGCAAAGCAGGTGAGCATGGCATGTGGTGCAAGCATCGCACACAGTTGCTTGAACAGGTGTCTCATCGCGGACTCGAAGAATTGTTAGAGTTGCTTGAGTTACGTGATGAAATAGATCGGCAAAAGCAACAGATAGTCGCCAAACTGCAAGAACGCAGGGCAGAGTGCAACGAGGCAATACAAGAGTATTGCACGACGCCTGGGAGCATATAGACTTAGGCTCAATTCTTGTGGAAAGGTTCGACAATCTGGCAGTTCACTTAGCGATGGATTCGTTTTGTGCCAATAGGTTTCCCTTAGATTAGTTGATCCATAGTCTTTCGCGCATTTGTGCAGTAAGCTGCCGCTCTCCGATACAGTGAACATCGGTGCTTCTCGTAAGTCCTTCGTTAATTCTCGATGGATGAAATCCGAATGACTTCCTATTCTTTTTCAAGTCATTCGATTAATTGTGTAGTCTCGCAGGGCATCGGCATCTCTATCGACCTAACCTCTTCTCTCATTTATGTAGCTCTATGCACTACTTCGTACACTACCATTACGCTTCGTCACAAAAAGTCTTGAACTACATCCTTGCCCCCGCCATAAGGTGGGGTTGGATTTTGAACCAAACTGCTACCTCTATCCACAACAGGATATGAAGCTCTGAATTGACAGTCCAAGAGCAATCCTCGGGAAATACTGAAGCCTTCATTGTGCTGGTAATTTGCCAAGTGTTGTCAACCTAAGCATTCCTCAAAATCAATTCACCAACAAGGCGTGGGTCCTCATTCATCATTGCCGTTAGCCTTCTCAAAGTGTCAATCAGAAACTGATCGAATCGTTTTGGGATTCATTCGGATCTGCACTGAGACTTCTAGTGAAGGTAGATCTTGCCCGTTTTGGAAGGTATACGGCATCCATGGCCGCTCCTATTTCGTCAAGAGTTGGGTCCAACACGTGCTCGAGCTTTTGCAAACAGTTAATACAGAGAAACGCCATGGCAATATTGCCGATTGCGACTCCAGGGTCTCCACGTTCCATTCTCTGAACAGTTCCAAGAGAGACTCCCATCTTCGTGGCCATGTCTTTTTGCGACAGTCTTCGTCGCAACCGAGCCGTTCTGAGGGCACTACCAATTCGAGCTGTTGCTCGCGAAACGACTGGTGTTAGATGCTTCACGATTGTTCATCCGTTTACTTAATACTCTATATTTTAGTCTTTAGTCAAGTTTACAATCTATATATAGATCATAATCTCTCTCAATGCAATGTAAAGACCTATCAACGCACGTCTATACAACTCACCGTACTGCCACCTGCTCTTCCTCAATCGAAGCGCACCCTTTGAGTAACGATTGTTTCGTTAGTTTCTCTGCTGGGAAACGATCGTTGCTTAACAATGCTATCCCATAGACGGCTATCATTTCGAAAAGACGCTTGTAGAGAAACGAAGGACCAGGTTGTCCGAACAGACGCCATGAACAGAAAATCACCAAACGACGAGGGCAAGGATGAAAGCACGAAAATACTCGACAGTATTGCTGGTAACACTGACAATGTTGATTGCGACAGGGAGTTCAGAGCGACCCTATACCGATTTCCTCACCAAGAACAATCTCGATACGATCACGTTGCGATACGACGAATTGCAGGATTGGCTGGATATGAGCTTCGAGTTTGGAAAACAAGCAATGCGAAATGCCGACTACTACAACCAATCAGTTCTGGATGACGAATCGTTGGACCAGAGAAAGGAGACCTGGAAGGAAACATGTGAGCAAGCACAGAAAGTAATCAAGGCTAAAGCGAAAGACATTCCTGTAAGAAACAGGCTCAACACTGATATACACAGGGTCATACCTCACCATCTCAACGAAAAGACCTCAGACTTCTTCGAATCCGAGGACATGCAGTGGGAATGTGATTTCCTGAAGAAAATCATCGGTGGCAATTAGACGCGGAACTTTGGTATTAGAGCCTCTGTGGAATGTTCCAGAACACGATCTGCTTAAAGCATGCAAGCACTCTAGACCAAGGCAACTAGTACCACACTCCAGATAGTCAATGAATCAAGAGAACTCAACTGCAAGAATGCGCATTCGGTGTCATGCTCTCGATAGTATCCATCAAAAACTGGCAGCGATGCTAGAACATTTCCCTATTCTCAACGACCTAGTGAGTGAGCAGGTCAATATCAATGCGTGGCCTTCAGTTGTCTCGGCGTTTGAACTCTTGGAACAAGTACTAAAGGCATTGATTCAACTCCACGATCCTAATTACTCTCACCACGACATGAAAAAGGATGGTCATAAATTCAGAAAGATTTTCAACAGATTGAAAAAGGCGGATGTGAACCAAGAGGACGTGTTACGCCTCAATGAGGGATTTGCAGCCTATAGGTTTCTCCATGTCGAATTTCCCCATAACTCGCTTGCCGACTTGATGAAAGACATCGATGGTGACTATGTTAAATGGCGTTATTACCCATTGGAAGGTTGGCTGAAAGGCACTCCCGCAAGAGCTAGCCCTCATGCACTGCTGGAAATCGCTCAGCATGCCATACACATTATCAAAGGACGTGTTTTCACTGATCACGGGTTGAAGACAGTGGGATGCCGAATAGCTTTTGAGTTCATGGAGTTGCTTCTTGCGCACCTCAGAGACCTAGCAATAAAGCCGGACAGCACCGAATTGATTGAGCAACTGAACACATGGCTTCAACAGAACGACGGAATCGTCAATGGCGTTTCTCGGGGGATTCGAAAGCTACGGCGAGAGAAACACTCCTGTACCTCCATTTTACCTTTGACTCCGTACTCTGTCTACAGTGTAATTTCACACCTTCTCAAGGAACTCGAAAGACCAAATCAGAAATTCTCCTGGGCTGGAACCCAAAATGTTCAGGTCTTTCTCAACAGAGCGGTCTATGACGATAGGCCGTTCGTTTGGAAGGGGAATAGGTTTGTCAACGAAGAATAGAATGTCAGAGGATACTCTCTTAATCTTAGAGTGGAGTCAAGACCAAACAATCAGCATTCAGCGAACACTTTTCACTTTGTCAGAATGGTACGTGCAAGCGAGAAGGAATACTGAACTAAGTACAGTTCTTTAGCTATAAGCTCAGACTTGGCAACTCGTTGATTAGTTTGGCAGTTTCCAAGCTTAATGTCACAATCCTCTTCAGTAATTTCAATGGATAGCCCGGATCTCCTACAGTCTGTATCGCGTAGTCATTTGCATCGTTGAGAATTCCGCTGGCCTTGTCGATCTTCACACACTGACGCTCCATCACCCACTCTATTGCCGACTTGCCGTTTACTACATAGTCGAATGCTTGCGGCGGAACTCCCGTCAACGTGATGTAGGGGTTATAGACAATCGTTGACCTATCCTTGCTTCCACCTGGCAACTTGCCAAATCTCATATCCGCGACCCGATACTGACTGGCTGATGTCGTGAAGGAGTCTATTTCAGATGAGTACCGCACTTCGAGAGGATACTCATCGAGAGCTTCGTAATCTACATGCAATGTCCCGAGTTTTCGACCTATCTCAGCGAAGGCAAGAAAATCATCTGCATTTTGGACAGCTGGAATACGGGGCAACGATTTCACAAGGTTTGTAGCAAACCTCTCACGATACTCCGGCGAGTGAAGAATCCCGTAGACATAGTAGAACAGTATCTCAGCATTTATTTGAAGAGAAGGATAGTGTGATCGAAATTGACTGAGTGCTTCCGATGACAGATTGCTGACCATGTAGGGACCATCGTCGTTGTCAGTCAGTTCAATGTAGTGCTGTCTTTCAAGGTGATCAACATAACGATAGAGCGGAAAGCACTGTGCTGAACCAATCAAGTGAAGATCAGGCAATTGATCGACCATTAAGGTTGAAAAGTCCTGGTCTCCAACGCTCGTGACACAAATCAAGAGGTTGTAGCTGTTCTTGGAGGGAAAAATTGCTGGCAGCCTACTAACATAGTTGTTGTAGTCGCGATGAAAATATACATGGCATTTAGTAAACGGTCGATAAATGCTAGAAAAGAAGTTTTCTTTTGAGAACGTAACCTTCTTCCCATTTTCCACCCACTTTCTCCTAGCTCGATCCCAACTGAACTTTTGTGGATTCGTGTCGATAAAGTCTTCCACTCTGCCACTGAATGAGGAATCTTGAAACCGTACTACCTCTCCATTAAAAAAGTCTATTGATCGAAGAATGTTGTCGCTGAGAGTCTTTTTTGAGAAGTTGAAACACCAAGCATCTCGGGCTGTTTGCAGTCCGGCGGAATACAAGGAGAAAATTTGACTTCCTGTCGGGTTCTTCTTCTCTCCGATGGCAGAAAATCCATCGAACGATGGATCTCTCTTGTTGATCCAGTCGCCGTACTGGTCGGGCTGCAGCACCTCCCAATCGGTATTGCAAATGCTTCCGAATTCTCTGATCCGAGTCAGCTTTTCCTCGCGGCTGAGGTAGTCTCCGATGTCGTGATAGAAGATCTGACCTTTCTCCTCACATTCTGGATTTTTCGCCAAAATACTGATCGCTATAGCTGCTCTGCTGCCGCTACCGAATATCTTCCCTCCCTCTCTTCGAGATCGTTCCCCCGAGGTGCGTTGATTTCCCCTCAAATTGAAGATCCACATCTTCGAGTACTCTTCGGCTAAACATTTCCTCAATCCATCTTGAGAATTGCCGTCCAGCCAACCCGCATTTGTGACGAACGCCACGATACCTTTGTCGCCAATGCGATCGGAAGCCCATCTAATTGCTCGAATGTAGCTGTCGTACAGACTATTCTTGTTGGTTGCTCTTGATCGAGCCGCGTAGGACTCCACTATTCTCTGATCTAGAGTCGGATAGGACAAATTCGCCGCGTTGTCGTTGGCACTTCGCTGTCCTGCGGAGTAAGGGGGATTACCGACAACGACTCTTATATTCAAGTGGCGTTGACGGTCGATGCGTTCTTGGTTGGCGGGGAAAATCTCCGCCAGCAATCCTTTGGTTTCGCCAAGGTTAAACGTGTCGGTGAGAAGCAGACTGTTGAATGTCTCGTAGGATGCGTGAGGCAATCTCTTGTAGTAGGCCTGTTCGATGTTCATTCCTGCGATGTAGTAGGCCAATAGCAGGATGTCGTTGGCGTGAAGTTCTTCCCGATACTTGCGCGACAGACTCTCGTCCGGTATCAGTTCTGACTCTATTAGTCTGGCAATGAATGTTCCTGTTCCCGTGAACGGATCCAACACGTGAACTCCTTCGTCGCCAATGGAACTACCAAACTCCTGCTGGAGCACGTCCTCGACCGATTGAAGGATGTAGTCGACTAGCTCCACTGGTGTGTAGACGATTCCCAAGCGTTCGGAAACGCTCTTGAACGCGGTCTGAAAGAAACGATCGTACAGCTGGCGTATGAGTTCCTGGCGCGCTCCCGCAGTCTTTACCTGAGAAGCCCTCGTCCTGACACTGTCGTAGAAGGTCCCCAGTGTTTCCGCTTCTTTTTCCAGATGATGGGCATCAAGTATGCTCAATACGGATTCAAGGGCTTTCGACACCGAATTGCTCTTTGAGAATGGATGGTCCTCGAAAACCGCGTCAAACACCGGGCGCGTGATCAAGTGTTGAGCCAGCATTTCGATGGCCTCTTCTTCCGTAACGGATGAATTCAAATCGTCTCGAAGCTCGTTCAAAAACTGAGCAAACACTTCCCTTGGTCCTTTGTTTGCGGGTGAGACGATCGTTGTTATTCGAGTCACGTGAGCCTGAGCAATGTCTGCTATGTCCGACGCCCAATCGCTCCAATACAGTTGTGAGCCACACTTCTTGACGATTATGGCGTTGAGACCGCGCACAAAGGCGTCGTTGACTCTAAAGAGATCCTGCTCGACGGGCACATCGGGTTCCGGTCCAACTTCACCATTGTCTTTAGCGACATCTGGATCTCGATTGCCCTTGCGAGAGTCTGGTGGAATCCCATGCACTCTCGCCGCTTCCGTCATACTTCCATACGAAACAGTGATTCGCTCGTCCATCGGATCGCCAAAAGCCATGGCATTTATCCCCGCCTCCAATCTCTCGTCGTGAGATCGCAACGCGTTCAAAGTCTGCCAGACGACCTGATACCTGGTGTTGTCCTTCAATGCACTTTCGATGTCGGCACCCGCGGGAATGCCTATTGGAAGAACGATGTAGCCCATTCTCTTGCCCGCGGCTCGGCGCATGACTCGACCTACTGCTTGAACCACCTCTATTTGCGACTTGCGAGGATGCATGAAGATCACTGCGTCCAGCGAAGGTACGTCCACACCTTCTCCCAAGCAACGGACATTGGACAGGATGTGGCAAGTCTCCTCGCTACCCAGTTCTAGCCAATTCAGTCGTTCGGTTCGCACCTTGCTGTTGAAAGTGCCGTCAATGTGGCTTACATCGCAGTCGCCTCCACTCGATTGAGATTTGACACTGGACTGGTACTCACTGACCACGTCATTGAACATCGCCGTTACTAGCTTCGAATTGGCGATTGTGTTGCAGAACAGCAATGCTCTCTGCATGGGATCCGGGTCGTGCTCGAAGTCTCGAGGAATCCGAGTGTCCTTGTTCAGAGCTTTGTAGCAGCCCAGTATTCGTGTTGCGCTGTCGAGATTGAGTTCGTTGTCTCTGGAAAGAAGATTCTGCAATTCCTCACTGACTTCGCCTTCGTCGAGCGCAAGGACCACCACTCGGTAGTCCGAGAGAAGGTCGTTCTCGACCGCTCTCCCGAAGCTGTAGTAATAGAAAACCTTTCCGAATAGACTTTCGTCGTCCATTGAGCATAGTTCAATTGACCCCTCCTTAGCTGTCTTTTTCGTATCTGCTGCGAAAATTCTGGGAGTTGCCGTCATGTAGAGGCGTTTGCATCCACGGATGTGATTCTGATCGTGGACCCGCACAAAATTGGAATCTTCCTTGTAGTCGACGATCTTGCCTGTAGTTCTGTGCGCCTCGTCGCAGATGATCAAATCGAAGCCCGGCATTCCAGATTTCTTCTGTGCGCTCTCTATGACATCGATGGATTGATAGGTGCTGAACACTACGGTCATCCTGTCGGAGGACTTGACCCTTACGTTATTTGCAAGAAGCACGGCATCCGTTGTCGCTGGCAGAGCAAGGTCCTGCAATTCGACCGAAATAACATCTCGATTGCCAGCATTGCGCCTTCTTCCAACACTGGCATCGGAACAAGCAGAGAAGGATCGAAGGTCTACAGTGGCATCGCGGTTCCACTCAAGAATCGTCTGAGCCATCAGCGCAAGAGAAGGCACGAGCACCAGCACATGGCCCCCTGCACCCACGATGCTCTCCGCAATGAGCTGTCCCGTGTAGGTTTTGCCCGTCCCGCACGCCATGATCAATTGGCCCCGATCAGATTGCTAAAATCCTCTAAGTGCCCTCTCCAATGCTTCTCGTTGATGATCTCTCGGCTGTTTGCCTGATCGCTGCCGCACGCCGAGGTTGTTGAGGATGGCGGACCAGTCGAGCGAACTCTCTTCCAAATCCTTTCGCTTTATGTGAATGAAGGGCTTTTCCTGGGACTTGATGAGATATTGGGCATTCTTCGACAGTTCCGTGGCCGTAGTATCGACGAGTATTCGAGAAGTGAAGATTGGATCTGTGGAGCTGGCGATAAACTTGCTTAGGTCTGACTGTCTCAGCGACCTGTCCCTCTCGTAGAACTTCGCCTGAATTGCCGTAAGTCCACTTCCGTCTCTCCGTCTAGCGACAAGATCGACTCCCCTGTCGGTCGCATCTCTACCCAATTCCCTTGCCCAGTCCGAGAACATCCACACTTTGTCATAGACGCCATTCTGGAGCTTGTCATAGGAAAAGTAGTGCTGAACAAGTAGCTCGAACGATGTTCCCTTGTCCCGTTCAGTCTTGGTTTCTTCTGTGAAACGAGAAAGAAGCTCGTCTAGAGAGGTACTTGTCAAGTAGCAAACCCTCCCCTCAAATCTTTGGTCTTAACAAAAGTCATCGAAACTGAATCTCGCGCTCAGTTAACGAGAGACGTCTTGGAACCAGTCTCTTATTTTCAATGCCATTAATTTACGACGCGCCTCAAGAAAATCATCGTAGCTAAGTGGCTCACCGTTGAGCATTTGTACTGGGACACAATTTTGGGATAAATTGGCTTTTAGTTCACCGATATCGTCTATACCCCCATAGCGTAAGTGACCGCCTGCCACTTGCTCTAACAATTCTCCAAAGTAGTCCTTCGGAGAAGAAGCTCCAATGGCGATGTTTATTTCGCTTTGCGTAACTACGAAATTCGCAATTTGGTTGTATTCCCCGCGTCCCAATTTGAACTCCGATTGCAGATACTTTCGCGGGTATACATGATGTCTATCCCCATGATTGAGCAGCAGATCTCGAACGGATATGTCCTTCGATAGAAATCCTTTGTCACCAAAGTGCACCTGAGCTGCCTGATAGGCCACGAAGTATGGGCTCGTTGACGAAGAAGTGTCCATAAGTTGGGGTAGCATTCCGGTCCAATAGGTTTCTGGAAGTGAGCTTGTTATCACGGCTTCTACGTAACGTTCCAATCCTTGTGCGGTTACCTGTCTTATGTCTACGTCAAAAGCGGTTTCCGGATTTCCTGAATATCGTTGAGTCAATATTGACATGATGTACCAGCGTCGAACTAAGCTCTCAATTCTCGCTGGAGCTATGTTTTCGTCACGCCCGTGCAAATACAAAATGAATGCGAAGTTAAATGCGTTCTGACTGCGTATCATCGCGGATGTTAAAAAACCTCCGGACCGAATAATCATGGAAACTCGATTGAAATGGGTAGCATCCATAAATGCTTCAATTCCCTCACTTAGTTTAGAAAAGGATTTTTCAGCAATCTCCTCTTCGTACTCTCGAGTTTCAAAGTTCCGGCCGGAAAGTAAAGCAACGAGGTCTTGAAGACGCCCGCGACCAAATTTGGATGTGAAAGCCACACGCAGCATGTCGGTATAGGTCGGATCGTAGAAATCGTCATTGACGTTTCTAAGCCAGTTCAATCTTGGCCAGAATTTCGATTGAACAAACTCACTATCTCCTTCCTCAATCTTTGAGAAAAACTCTGGAGCGACAGCAAGGTGGCAAAAATAGTCGATGGCCTTACGTAAAACATGTCCCCCATGTGATTCATTGACTGCAATCTTTGACATCGCAAAATCTGCTTGAGAGAGAGGCGTACCGGCCGAATTTACCCGTATGAAAATCTCTGTTACTGTTTCTATGTCTAGGTCCTCAGCCAGCTCAATTAGACCGACATGGTTGTTTACCAGTTTGCTCAACCTCTCAACTACAGTTTCAACTTGCTTTGGGTCAATGGAGAGGTTTTGCTCCTGGTACTTACGTACGGATTCGAAAATACCTGTATTCTTGTCAAATACCTGTTGTATGTCGTCAATCCATCCAGGGTCCTTCTCAATTGCTGGATTTCGTACTTCAAAGCGTTCCTCTACGGGATGGAATGCAATGCGAATTCTGATTGTTCTATAGTCCTTAGTTAGCACCTGATGCCCGAGCAATGCTGCCATTAGAGCTGTAACTCGTTGCTGACCGTCTATGAGAATTCTCTTTCCTGATGAATGAGTTCCATCTTTTAGTTTGACTGTTGGATTGCGCCAAGCAATGAGGTATCCCACTGGGTACCCGTTGTAGAGTGAGTCCAAGAGGTTTCGAACTTTGGTCGCATCCCAGACGAAAGGACGCTGTATCTCAGGAATCGCGATTTCACCAGAATTCACCCAAGCAAGTAACGTTGATATGGGATGGGGTGTCACTGAATATCGTTGCGTGGTCATGGTTTGTCGAGTGAAGTTCTCCGTGAAGTTGAGGTGATTCAGACTAATCCTTGAGGCTCTTAATGGACTTTGCGAACATTAGTGCTATTGCTCACCTCGATAGAAATCCGGACATACTGCGTGTAATAGCTGTCTCGAAATCAAAAACGAAGGCAATACTCATTACAATCATTCACATGTTTCATTCAACCAGATGTGACCTTGGTGTTTTGAGATGATTGGGCCATCCACTATCCCATGCTAGAATCCATTACCATAATGGCACAATTCAAAATACCTTAGATAGACTAGATTCAAACCTGGTACAATTTTATTTAGCATATTACTCTACAGTCGAATATACGACTTTCATACACCACTCGCGCTAACTCCATTGATTAGACTACAACTCTCCAAGAGAAGAAGGAAATTCCTGCGGCTTACTAAATAAACTCCATAACTGCAAAACATATAACTTCATTCTTAATTTCCGATTTTCCGTACTCCGTTCGATATAAACGTTTTGACAAATATCGGCGTGATATCTCTTTTGCTCGGTAGCCGAATCGTATATACAAAATAACCGTTTGTTATCGTCACATCTTAGAGAACGAATTTTGCCACAAAACACACCAACAAATTCCAAGTGATTGCTAAACTTGGAACTGTTCATTTTCTCTGATCTTAGTTCATTGTCATCAGTGTAACTTAATCGGTCAACCGAAAGTCCTCGTTTAGTAACATCATTACGAAAACCTAAAGGAGTCTCATATCCATCTCGACCGACCTGTACACTTTCATACAGCGTACGAACAAGAATTTCCTTGTCCTTAACTATACCGGGCGAAAATTCGCTGACACTTTCAACTTCACATTTGCAATCGGGAAAAATCTCTCTATAGCGAGTACATTTACAAGTGTGTTCTTGGTATTTGCTTTCAAGTGCCTGACAACTACAATTCATTCGAATTTTACACAAACAACTACTTATGAAGCACGACTTCGCAATATTCTAAGCATATCTTCTGGCCAAAACTCAGTTACATCTAGTCCTTCATATCCACAGTACTCTCTAATGTCGGATGGTAGTCCACTCACCGCAATGTACTCAAATTTGCCATCACCTTTTGTACTTACTTCTGCTAGTATTCCAGAGTCTTTGAAATTCCAGTAAACACCTACTTCGCCGTCTTTTCCTAGCTGTGCAAATGGTATTGGTATATCAGAAGGTCTATTTTCAAGAAACACGAGCAAGTCTTCCACTGCTAGCGGACTCGGTGGCATGGCTCCATTCATGTCCCAGTCATTCTCTAGATCAAGATATGACTGTAGATCGTCCCGTAGCTGACTTTCTTCCAGTAGATCGTCAGTAGATGGTTTAAAGGACAGACAAGTCCACGCACTCAACCAATACAAACCATTAACTGTGACACATGCTCTTATTCCCAAATCAGTATAGTTGCTTCTGAATTGCGGAACGTTTATCCCATCATGGTATAATTGCGAACTCAAACTACGCGCTAAAACATAGTTAAACCTCCTTCTGGGTTGCGTAGTGAAATTCATCAACAATTCAGCACTGACATTCGCCGGATCCGAACTGCCTCTGATTTCAAAACTCATGCCTGTCACAATATTTTCACTCCCAACACCATTATTCAGATTTAAATCGTGTAACAGCGGGTTCACCTTCGCCCGCATCGCTCTTTTGGGTAACTTGCAAGTCATACTCGGTATTTGGCTTCAAATCAACAAACGAACAATGGCTAAATATAGTCTCAATTCCTGGGCTCCAATCTAATGTTCCCACTTCTCGTATTCTCACAACCGAAGTTACCCTAGGGGACCATTGCGCCTCGATTGTATTGTCCAATTTATCCGGCAATGTTATAAATATCCTTTCTCCGTCCCAATCTATTGTCGGATCTTTGGTTCTTCTAGACAACTGATGATCTAATGCCCTATAATTGACTCCGATCTTCGGTGCAATCACCTTAGAAATAATTTTGTCAAGCACGAGAATTGACCTCAAGGGAATCATCAATCGCACAGTTGTATTAGCCGGATAAGAAAATAACATATTACTATCCTGTAGTATTCTCTGCTTGTCCCAGTAAATCAATTCCTGTCTAAACTTATCCTCCTTTTCCACTTGTTTACCCGATGAGTTGTCGGATTGGAAGGGTCCTTCACTCACTTCCATTTCAAAGTCATGGAGCTTTACTTGTTTATACACACGATTGAGTTCACTTCTTATTGATTTCGTCAGATTGTCATATTCGATGATCATGTTGATCCGTTTAGGGAGACTACCTCGCTTCTTCGTCACCTGAAGTTTATTTGTTCGAGATGTGAGCGATAGTAGCAAATGAAATGAATGTGCATAGGCCAATCCAAGGTTTGTCGTTGCGTGAAGACTTGAACCAATATACTTAAATCTCCGGTTGTCAGGTAGTTGGGAAAACTTTCTTGCGAATTCATCAGGTGTGTGTGGCAGGCCTGCATCGTCCGTACCTAGTTCCTCGAATCCGCCAAGTTCTCTCAGTATCGGATCGACGGCATAGCAAGCGGTATTTAGAAGTGATAAGATCATTTCAAATATAAATGGTACATTTGCATGCCGATTACTTTTTGCATTGCTCAAGTTTACGACTTGTCGTCCTTGAGCCTTGTTAATTGGATTCATAATAAATTGTTATACACAATCGTACCCTATGGCGACCACAAGCTCTGAACTAGCTCATTAGTAGCAGACAAGCGGAAGAGCTCGGTAATCTGCAACTCACACACATCGTCCACTGGACTGTTCGATTCCTTGGTCCGAGCTCTCTCGTAGGTCTTTTGGCTCCCTGCAAGAATGAATCGAGGTTTGTGATTGGAATAATGCAACCCTCTTTGTAGACAACGGCAATCTACGATTGTCTTTAACTTACGAATCATTCGAGCATTCAGTTGTTACAAAGTGATGTGGGAGTCTTGGTTGCGATGCGAAGACTGTTTGCGGTGCTCCTCCAAGTATAGATTCTCTGCCTCCAACGGAAACGCCAAACACAACCGGGAATCTGCTTGGGCTAACGCACATCGAATCGTGGACATCTTCAATGTCTACGAGTGCATTTTCCACAAAACTGTAGATACTACAAAGCTGCAGACTCATCACTTTCCTTCAGTCCATCCTGTCAAGACTCGTTTAGTAGGTACGATTTGAATACATCACATCCTTGTAACAGAGCATTCGTCTAAATCCTACATGTCCACAGAGTCGTTTTCGAATCTGAGCTGACTCACACTGTATTCGAGACGGTAGTTGTGAAACTGCAATTTCATTGCACCCACTATCAGATTTTAGTCTAAGCTGCGTGAGAGTATCGACTTTTCTCCATCTATGAGAGTCCGGACACGAAATTCCCGACCGAAAATGAAGGGCCAGCGACGTTCGAAAAATTCTTTGCGTAGGTGTTTGAATACGGTCGCGTACTCACCTTATAAACGTCGTAAGAGATCCCAAGAGTACGTTTATGGTATGGCTTTTCTTTGTTTAGTCATCCTCTTGGGCACTTTCGACTTCCTCGACATCGTTGAGAATTCCAGACTCCGCAGGCAGCAGCAAGGGCTGGTGCCGGAACGCAGATTCGAACTGCGGACCTACTGATTACGAATCAGTCGCTCTGCCTAACTGAGCTATTCCGGCATCTTGGAAGACCGAGAATTATATTCTCAAGCAGTGGAGTCCCATAGTTATTCAAGACTGGGCGTTGCCTTCTTTGACGACATCGGACTCCATTCCCAAAATGGTTTAATTCCACAATGGATGAGTGGATTGTCTTAACAGGTGCAGGGGTTCTGGGGCTCATATTCGGGAGCCTCCTAAACGTAATCATCTCTCGCGTTCCATCGATGACCGAAACCAAACTTCGCGCGGAAGCGTTTGAGTTGTTGAACATGGAGGCTCCCGACCGACCGACGCTCAATTTGTTTGTTCCACGGTCGCACTGTCCTGCCTGTCAGACTCCATTAAATCCGCTGCACATGGTTCCTATTGTGAGCTGGATTCTTCTTCGAGCCGAGTGCGCTGACTGTGGAGCAAAGATTTCAGCGCGCTATCCGCTCATTGAGCTCATTGTCTGCTTGCTGGCGGTTCTTGCGGTACTCGTTGCTGGAGTTTCGCTTGAATCGGCTATCCTGCTAATAGGAACGTCATTGTTGGTGGCTCTAGCGACTATTGACCTTGAACAAGGTCTGTTGCCGAACGAGCTTTCATATCCGTTGCTGTTTCTAGGATTGGTTTCAGCGGTTCTCTTCCCAACATCCGCATTTGTTGCACCTGTGGAATCGGGGGTCATTGGAGCCGTCGTCGGCTATGTCTCTTTTTGGCTCATCAACCACGCCTTTCGTCTTGTTACAGGGAGGGACGGAATGGGCGAAGGCGATTTCAAACTTCATGCAGCCATTGGTGCATGGATCGGATGGGAACTCATGCCTTACATGATCGTGTTCGCATTCTCCATTGGGCTAATCTACGCGCTGCTACAGCTTGTCAAACGGACATACTCATTTACAGCTGGAATTCCATTTGGTGCATTCCTCGCCTTCTCAGCGATCATCACGATTTTTCTGCACGATCAGCTTTATGCTTGGACATTCTTGCGTTCGTGAAACCTAGCTTCCCACGCCTCGATATATGCAAGAAACTCAGAAAACATGGAGTTTCTTGTTTGTGAGCAAGTGGACTGTGGTTCTTACCGGCGGAATAGGTAGCGGAAAAAGTGTGGTCGCCGCAATGTTTGAATCCCTAGGCGTTCAAATTGTGGAGCAAGACGTGATTTCTCGTGAAGTGGTAATGCCAGGAACGAACGCTCTGTCAAGAATTGCAGAGCATTTTGGTAGTGGAGTGTTGAATTCGGATAGGTCGCTCAATCGAGAGAACCTAAGGAAAAAGATCTTTGAAGATTCTGAAGAACGAAGATGGCTCGAGCTTCTACTGCACCCCTTGATTGGGGTCCGCACCATGGAACTCGTGGAGCAAGCCAAATCGCCATATGTGATCGTTGTGAACCCACTGTTGCGAGCCCGAAGCGGTTCCTATGACTGTGTTCTTGTCGTGGATGTTCCGACGGAGGTTCAAGTTCAGAGAATTGTGGAACGCGACGGAATCTCAACTGAACTAGCTGAGTCTATGATTGCTTCGCAAATCGATCGAGACGCACGTCTAGCAATCGCTGACGAGGTCATCGAGAACACGGCAAGTATGGACGAACTGAACCCAATTGTTGAACGTCTCCACCAGAAATTTCTGAACCAAGCGTCTCGACAGGCCGAGCAACTCACTCGGTTCGAGAGCCAATAGCTAACGACTAAATTTTGCGCACAAGGCCAACGAATGTATATTTCTATGTGGCTGTGCCCGTTAATGAGTTTTGACAGCAATTTGACATGACCAATAGCAAGACCGAGCTTCCCAAACAAGCATCCGTACGTTGTCCGACATGCGAGCGAAGTGTCAAGTGGTCAAAAGAGAGTCCTTTTCGTCCGTTCTGCTCCGAACGATGCAAACTCATAGATTTGGGGGAGTGGGTAGAAGAGCGAAGAGGATTCGTTCAAGAGGAATTTCCCGAAGGATACGATCCAACTCATTAGTTTCATTCTCGATTCCGTTGGATCAACGTCTTTGGATCGACAACCAAGTCTTCTACGATTCTATGTGCGATACTCCGCGTTGATCTTTACGTAGTCGTAAGAAAGATCCGTTGTCCAAATCTCGGTCGCGGCCGAGCCTCTTCCTAGACCAACTTGAACAAAAAACTCGGGTTCGGACATTCTCTCGGCTGCTCTCTCTTCGACGTAGTCTTCTACAACAAGTCCATTTCGCGCAATCGGAACGTCATCGATATTCAACGACACCTTGGACGGATCGAGATCTTCAATTCCGGCTCGTCCAATCGCCATGAAAATTCGACCCCAGTTGGGGTCTCCAGCAAAGGCAGCCGTCTTGACCAAAGGTGAGTGTGCAATCGTGTAAGCAACCGTCAGACATTCCTGTGCCGTTCGTCCTCCTTCAACTCGTACTGTTATGAACTTGCTGGCACCTTCTGCGTCGCGGAGGATCCGCATTGCGAGTTCCCGAATCATTGGGGTTAGTCCGTCCAGCAGCTCTTTATATCGACCCGTGCCCACTTGATCGATTCGAGGAGCATGACTCCTGCCAGTGGCAAATATCACAAAGGAATCACTGGTCGATGTATCGCCGTCGACAGTAAGCCGGTTGAAGCTGCGCTCTGACAGGTCGAATGCCAACGAATTCGCCACTTCTGGAGTCATGCTGGCATCAGTAGCCACATAGGCAAGCAAGGTGGCCATGTCCGGACGCATCATGCCCGATCCTTTCACGATGCCCGTCGCGTTTACGCCTTCTCCTCCCAAGTCAAACGAAAGAGACAATCCCTTCGGTGCAGTGTCAGTTGTGAGAATTGCTTCGGCGGCATCATTCCAACCGTCGGACCGGATCGACTCATACGCGCGACGAACTCCTTCGTTCATCCGATCCATGGGCAGGAACTCACCGATGACTCCCGTGCTAAAAGGCAAGATCTGAGATTCGTCGCAATCCAGCAGTCCTGCAAGTGTCGAACAGTACGATCGAGCGTCCTCGATGCCTCGGTCTCCCGTTGCGGCATTCGCATTGCCGCTATTGATTACAGCTCCCCGCACATGTCCCATTCTCTGTCGCGACAAGATGACTGGAGCTGCCTGAAAGGCGTTTTGGGTGAATACCCCTCCAGCGACAGTGCCTTCGTCGAAGACCATGACGACCAGGTCGTCTCGGTCTACATATCTGATATTGGCCGTTACTGATCCAATCCTTACACCGTCGATTGGGCGCAACGGCAAGGTTTCAGGAAGGTTGACCGGCATGGAGCTATAGAGTTGTGGGTTCTAATTCGCTAAGCTGCGCGACCGCAACACTGTTTGTACTTCTTACCGGACCCGCATGGACACGGTGCGTTGCGTCCAACTTTAGGCTGCTCACGTTTGAATGTTCTGGCGGCTGGGGGTTCCCGTCCGCCATCGCTCGCGGATCCTTCGTGCTGATACCTCAAGCGCTGTAACGCTTCTTGCTGCCGACGCAGTTCTTCAGCGCGTCGGTCAAGATTTTGTTGTACTTCAACCCGAGACAGCATTCGTACGGTTTCGTGATTGATGTTGGCGAGCATTTCTTCAAACAAGAAGAATGATTCTCGCTTGTACTCCTGTTTCGGCTGCTTCTGGGCATAACCGCGTAAGTGAATGCCTTGCCTCAGTTGCTCCATGGCTTGCAAGTGATCTTTCCACTTTTGATCGAGGATTGAAAGCATTAGCCGCTTTTCAATCGCGTCTGCATCCAACCCAAGACTGGCCCACGATTCTCGTTTGGTTTGGTAGGACGACATGAGTTCGTTGAACACTTTGTCTCGAACTGACTCGCCGTCCTTCACAGTTCCGTCTTCCATCCATTGGGCAATAGGCAATTGCATGCCAAAGTCCGAAGCTAGAACTCTCTCAAAACCTCCAACATCCCATTCTTCGGGAACTGAATTTGGTGGGATGTACAAGGAGGTCACTTCGTCGATCACTTGTGAACGCATTCCCTCAACGGTTTCGCTCACACTTCCCTGATCAAGGAATTCATTTCGATTCTTGTAAATCATCAGTCTTTGATCATTGGACACATCGTCAAACTCAAGCAAGTTCTTACGTATATCGAAGTTTCGTCCTTCTACACGTCGTTGAGCCCTTTCGATGGCGTTATTGACCATCTTTGCCTCAATCGCCTCGCCGTGTTGGATGCCCAATGACTGAATCATGTTGTTCCAACGCTCCGATGCAAACAATCGCATCAGATTGTCTTCCATTGATAGGTAAAAGCGTGATGATCCCGGATCACCTTGACGACCGGATCGTCCTCGCAATTGATTGTCGATGCGCCGAGATTCGTGACGTTCCGTACCCACGATATGCAACCCACCAGCATCGATGACTTCCTTGTGCCGTTTGTCCCAGCTCTCCATGATGGCGGAGACCTTTTCTGGTTCGGGATCGTCGCCAAGAGCCGCTATTTCAGCATTGAAATTGCCACCAAGGACAATGTCTGTGCCTCGTCCTGCCATATTGGTTGCAATAGTCACATTGCCCGGTCGTCCGGCTTGCGCCACGATTTCAGCCTCGCGTTCGTGCTGCTTTGCATTGAGAACACTGTGCTGAATCTTGCGTCTCTTCAGTTCCTTCGACAAACGCTCGGAGGAGTCAATCGAAGTAGTCCCGACGAGGACAGGTTGAGATGCTGCAGTACATTCATTGATATCTTGAACAATGGCGTCGTACTTCTCATCTTCCGTCATGTAGATCAGGTCATTGCGGTCGTCACGAATCATCGGCAAGTGAGTGGGTATGACGACCACTTCGAGCTTATAAATCTGTTTGAATTCAAAGGCTTCCGTATCTGCAGTACCAGTCATTCCCGCCAACTTGGAATACAAACGAAAGAAATTTTGGAATGTGGTTGATGCCATTGTCTGAGACTCTTGGCGAATCGCCACCCCTTCCTTGGCTTCAACCGCCTGGTGAATTCCGTCCGACCACCGACGACCGGGCATGGCTCGCCCTGTGTGCTCATCAATGATGACGACCTCTCCATTGGTCACCATGTATTCGACATCTCGCTTGTGCAAAAAGTGAGCCTTTAGCGCCACGTTGACGTGGTGAAGCAATCCGAGGTTTGATGAGGAATACAAGCTGTCGTCCTCAATCAATAATCCGGCTTTGGCCAGGTGCTGTTCAACGCGTTGATGCCCACGTTCGGTAAGCTCGACAGAACGATTCTTCTCGTCGATGAAGAAGTCGCCGGTATCCTCTGGAGCCTCGCCTCCAAGAACTGCCGGTAGAGCGTCCTCCACATATTCCTGCTGCTCGAGACGCGGTGCGATCTTGTTGATTTGCTTGTAAAGTTCGGTGTTTTCTTCGACAGCACCCGAGATAATTAAAGGTGTCCGCGCTTCATCGATCAAAATGGAGTCAACTTCGTCGACTATGGCGAAATTCAACCCTCTCTGGTATTGAGACTCCCTGCTGATGGACATGTTGTCGCGCAAATAGTCAAAACCAAGCTCGTTGTTTGTCCCGTACGTTATGTCAGACTGATACGCAATACGCTTTTCTTCTTGAGCCTGCTGAGACTGAACAACTCCCACGCTCGCACCTAAAGCTCTATAGATTGGCCCCATCCAATCGGCATCTCGACGAGCCAAATAGTCATTCACCGTGACGATATGCACGCCGTTCCCGCTAAGCGCATTCAAGTAGGCAGCCAAGGTTGCAACCAGGGTTTTTCCTTCTCCGGTTCGCATCTCCGCTATCTTGCCCTCGTGAAGCACGATGCCGCCAACTAATTGAACATCGAAGTGTCGAGTTTGGTTAGCTCTTTCTCCAGCTTCACGTACGCACGCAAAGACTTCCGGCAGCAACTGATCCAGAGTTTCGCCCTTGTCGTGGCGATCTCTGAATTCGGCAGTTTTCTTTAGTAGCTGTTCGTCGGTTAGTTGGCTCGTTGATTCCGTATGGCTGTTGATCGTGCGGACCAGACCTTCCATACGCTTGAGTTCACGAGCGTTTTTGCTTCCAAAGACCGACTTCAGAAAGTTGTCTAACATATAATCGATGGGCTTTTCGCGCCATCCATTTTACCTGTCGTCCTAGTCCATATAGGTACGGTTTAAGCGAATTGCAAGTAGACTAGACGGGGAAATTTGTGTCCATGTATCGGCTAAAAGACGTGCTAACTCCTAGCACAGGGCGTCGAAATCGCTTGACCCGTCTTTTGGATCGCGTTGCCGACGAACAAAACATGCTTGAGATCGTGCGTTCTCAGTTACCACCTCGCGAAGCGGCACACTGTATTGGAGCTTCAGTCAAAGGCACCACTCTGGTTATTTTGGCCGACTCGGCTTCCTGGGCGAGTCGCCTGCGCTTCCACACCAACAACTTGGTAGAAGGACTCCATCATGTGGAGCAGTTCGCCAAAGTTGAAAAGGCAATAGTCCAGACCAACGCAACCGCTGCACGCTCCTTAGGGCCGATTTAAGGGAAAATACACCTTCGCTTGATTCCGTAGCGACTCTCTTAAGGTCCATGGCTCTGCTATTGATCTTAACTTGGCACGGCTTACGTCCCTCCAACCTTTCTAGAGATTTTCAACAATTTCACATGTGTGAGTAAAGTACTATTTCCGTCAAACCCTCCTCTTTGCTTGAGCTAAGGTAAGCCACACCCATGGAATCAGACGACATTTGCAAAACCATCGAAAAACAGAATAAAGCCACGAGGTCACTAATTGTCTGGATCGTTGCTTTGTTTGTTGTGGGCGGGGCAGTCTATAACTTTATACAGTTACAAAGATTCAACGAGTGCATGGACCTCGCGCGAAGCGCTATACACGAAACATATTGTGCGTCTCGCTATCCAACGATGTTTTGAAACCACACCGAGCCAGCTTTTGCGCCTCCAATCACGTGCTTTTGGACCTAGGTAGCTATTCGGATGTCAACGTGGGTCGATCGACCTACGAATCGAAGACTTTTACGTTCCAGCGCAGGGGACTCCCTTATGCGCCGGCAGCAATTGCCATCTCAGCTGGAAATGTCGAAATCTCACTGTAGAAATCTTGGTATCCCGCTGGCAACTCGGCAGAGTTTTCAAAAGTAACGTACTCCCACGCATGGGGAGTTTCAAGAAGCGATCTGACTAGCTGATAGTTTGTGCGATGCCCCGACCGGTGGCCAACAAACGTCCCAATGACGTTGTGTCCCAGCAAGAACAAGTCTCCAATCGCATCAAGCATTTTGTGCTTTACAAACTCGTCCTTTAACCGAAGCCCCTCCTCGTTCAAGACTGAGTTTTCGCCTATGACTAGCGTGTTGTCCAAACTTCCTCCTCGCGCCAGGTTCATCGACTTCAGTCTCTCGTAGTCCGCGAGAAATCCAAACGTGCGAGCTCGACTTACATTCTTTATGAATGCCGTCTGCGAGAAATTCACCGCCGAATAATCTGCATGATCGTGGAACACAGGATGGTCGTATTCGATACGAAATCTCACGCAGAAATCTTCGCTAGGCAGCAGTCCCGCATGGGCCTCGCCGCCAATGTCTTGAATCCCAACCTCATGATTGATCTTAATAAATTGCTTGGCGACAGGCTGTTCGACCAAACCGGCTGATTGAATGAGAAACACGAACGGAGCCGCGGACCCATCCATGATGGGAATTTCTGGACCGTCTACTTCAACAAGGGCATTGTCGACTCCAAGACCCGAAAATGCCGCCATGAGATGCTCGATCGTAGAAATCGTGACATCCTCATGACCGATGGTCATCGAGAGTGTGGTGTCCACAACGGACTCCACCGATGCTGAAATCTCCAGTACGGAATCTAAATCCTTTCGTACAAAGGAAATTCCCGTACTTGGAGGAGCAGGGCGAATTGCAATATGGGATTTTCGACCAGTGTGCAAACCAATACCACTAGCGCGGATTTCATTTCTCAAAGTCTTTTGAGTGATCAATGTTCACGAACTCCTGTGTGTTATTGCGCCACTAGTCCGCTTGATCGCGAAACAGTGCAGGAATATCGCTAGCACTAATCCTTCGACCCATACCGCGTTCCTTACCTCGCTCTCGCAAACCGGCTACTCTTGAGTCTTCCTCGCTCTCTTCTCGGCTTCCTCCCTCACGACCAGAAAATCTCTCGTTGGCCGGGGCAGCCTGTTCAACCGTTCGTAGGTGCCTACGGGGCATTGGAGAAATTGAATCCTCGCGAATGCCAAAGGTATCGTCTACGCCGGTCACCAGAACCGTAACTTCAATTACGTCGTCCATTTCCGGATCTTCAACTAGTCCTGGCCAGACTCGTCCACTGGCATGCATCATTTCGCTGAAAACTCTAGAAATAGTGTTGTATTCATCGAGCGTGAGCTTGCCGGTCTTGATGTTGAACAACGCATTGCGTGATCCTTTCAAGTCCACGTCGTCAAGCAGGGGACTCTTGATCGCCTGCAGAGTTGCCTCTTCTGCCCTGTTCTGCCCGTTAGCCGAACCCGTGCCTATTAGAGTGACTCCGTTGCCGTTTGAAGACAGCACGCTCTTCACGTCAGCGAAGTCTAAGTTCATGACTCCCTGCACGTTAACGATATCCGCAATTCCTCGAACCGTTTCGGCGGTATATGCGTTGATGTGGTTGAACGCATCCGAAAAGAAGACCTCTCCGCCCAATATGTTCGTGAGCTTGTCGTTTGGAATCGTGATAAGCGCATCAACACAACTATGCAACTTACGGATTCCGGCTTGAGCAACATTAGTCCTCGTCTCCTGCTCGTTGCTAAATGGTCGCGTCACGACACCTACAGTCAGAATTCCCATGTCCTTGGCAATTTCAGCAATTACCGGCGACGCCCCTGTTCCAGTTCCGCCACCCATACATGCAATGAGAAACACCATGTCTGCACCACGAAGGCGATCTTCAAGATCACCAACGCTTTCCTGCGCCGCAGCGCATCCTACATCCGGATCCATTCCAGCTCCGAGCCCGCGCGTCTTCATCGCGCCGAGTTGAACCTTTTCGACGGTGTCCGGCAGCGTGTTGAGATCCTGAGTGTCGGTATTGGCGGCGATAAGCTCCACCCCCGCCAACCCTTGGTTTGCGATGTAGTTGATGACGTTGCCACCACCTCCGCCAACGCCAATTACTTTGATCTTTGCGCCATTTGCCCCAGGGGCATCCGTGTCGGGCGCGATCTTGTAAGCAAAAGGTTGCTTCTCCTCTGAGCTTCCATCCATGATTACATCCTTGTCAAATACTGTCGTAAGTCTTGCGCATCCATGCTCCAACAGTGTGCACGGCCTTTTGCATCGCGTTACGTTTTTGGTGGTTTTGGGACCGGCCTTCTTGCATCCGCCTACTTGCGTAGGACAACAGCCCACTACATGTGGCATAGGCCGGGTTTTGAAGAATGCCATCAAGACCATTGAGATCTCTTGGGCGTCCTAGGGATACTGGAAGATGAAAGACCTCTTCTGCGAGCTCAGTAACACCTTCCATGTTCGCAGCGCCTCCTGTTAGAACCACGCCTGAACCAAGTTTTGTCGTAGAAATACCTGCCTTGTCGAGAGCTTCTCTAACGATGCCGATTAGCTCTCTGTAACGAGACTCCACTACAGCAGCAAGAGTCTGGCGAGATAGATTCGAGTCGGGACGGTCGGCAACACCAGGCACTCGTATCGATTCTTTCTCGTGAGTCAAGTCCTGCAACGCACATGCATAGCGAATCTTCAACTCTTCGGCATGTTGTGCTGGTGTACGCAATGTCATTGCGATGTCCTTGGTGACCGAGTCGCCGGCCATCGAGACCACTTCGGTATGCCTGATAGCACCATCCGTATACACCGCAATGTCAGTTGTTCCCCCGCCAATGTCCAACAAGCAAACACCAAGCTCTCGTTCGTCGTCAGCGAGTACCGCTGAAGCGGAAGCTATAGGTTCGACGACAATGTCGTCGATTCCAATTCCACACAGACTGACGCACTTTGTAACGTTGCGCACTGCATTTTTGGCACAGGTCACCACGTGCACATTCGCATCCATCCTTGTCCCGGACATGCCCCGGGGCTCACGAATGCCACCTTGCCAGTCAATGACATATTCCTGTGGAATTACGTCCATGACCTTTTCTTCATTACTCAGGGGTACAGCTTGAGCCGACTCCAACGCCAACTCGAGCTCTTCCGTTCCCACTTCTCCAGTTCGAATTGCAACATTACCCTGAGAGTTAACTCCTTTTACGTGCTCTCCGCCGATGGACACATATGCGGAAGAAACACTCTGGCCAGCCATCGCCTGCGCTTGATTCAATGCCGACTTGATCGCTTCAACCGTCGCATCGATATTGACGATCATCCCTTGGCGAACACCAGTGGACATGTGTGTTCCGATTCCAGTCACTTCAACAGTTCCTGCGCCATTGCGTTTGCCAATACACACTGCAACCTTGGTGGTTCCAATGTCCAATCCAACTAACACCGAGGAGTTATTGCTCACTTTCGTCACTCATGAGTAATGACTAGGGGACCAGACGCAATTTCGTCGTCATTGCTAAACGACGAATCGTCGTCCTCATCCATAACAACTACAGCGACACCTTGGTCGTATCGCGCATCAGCGACCAAACGAGACAGGTCCGTCTGACCTTCAAGTTCGCTGTACACAGATAAGAATCGCTCCATTCTCTCTTCGAGATCACGGGTCCCTAACAAGACGCTCGTGCCAGATTCTAATACGATTTTCAATCCTTCGCTTGTTCGAAGCGCATTTTCTAACATATCGCCATGTTCGAGGACTCGATCTCCAATGTTTTTTAGAGTCGAATCATTGACTGTTGGAGGAGTAACGGCAGCTGCCACAGCGTCCTTGAAATCGGGATTCGCCTCGACCTCAGCTGATTGCCTGGTCGAGTTTCCAGTTGATTGGCTCACGATGTCGATGTGCAATCGATTGGTTAGAGTCCGCCACACTTCCGCATCGTCAATCCAGCCGATTGATTCGATTTTTGACTCGACATCCGAGGACGCTAGTTCAACTTCTGAATCTTCAATCAAGGATTTAACCCGGGACCTTAGGATCGTTTCCTGTTCCCCTGTCACATCGCCGTGCACCACGATCACAGGTTCTGTACCACTCAGTTTCGTCCACGCTAGCGTGATACCAAGAGGTACGGCGATACCAATTAACAAGCCAGCCAGGAATCGACCTATAGCGGACATTGCCCGACCTCCTTGAACGCCATCGAGACTCGATCAATATTTCCTGCTCCTTGGATGGCTAGAACATCGTCCTTCTCAACCAAGCGGCTAACTAGACTCGTAGCCTCTTGAGCGTTACTTGCAAATGCCACCGGAACTCTTGCCGTTGCCTCAATCTCTCGAGCCAAGTCCGCTCCGTGCGCACCCGGTATGGGTGTTTCGCTCGCCGCATAGGTCTCTACCAGAACCAAAGAATCCACGTTCACCAGCACGGTTACGAATTCATGCAGAAGGTCCCGAGTCCTGGTGTAACGGTGCGGCTGATACACCATTACCAAACGGCGATTGGGGTAGATTTCGCGGACCGTCGAAATAACGTGCTGAACTTCAGTGGGGTGGTGCCCGTAGTCGTCAATTAGAGTGACCTGACATCCGTTTACGTCCGCGGCACGAACTTCAAACCGTCGGTCAATTCCATGAAAGTCCTTTAGTCCTTGAACGATGTGTTCATCTTCGATGCCTTCATCCGATGCGATTGCGATTGCACCCAGGACGTTTCGGACGTTTTCCTCTCCTGGCAATCGAATCTCAATGTCCAAAGAACTGAGTCCCTTCGGTCGATGCACACGAAATTTACAGGTCGGTCCATCATGCGACACGTTTTCTGCGCGGTAGTCGGCTTCTTTCGAAAGTCCGTAGGTCAAGATCGGCCGGGCTAAATCTCTAATAATTGATCGAATCCCCTGATCATCAATACACAGAACGACCAGACCGTAGAACGGCAATCGGTGCACAAATTCCTTGAATGCTTCAAGAAGCTTGGTGAAGTCTTGGGCATACGTTCCCAAGTGATCGCGATCAATGTTGGTTATCACGGCTACCAGGGGATTGAGGTACAGAAACGATGCGTCGCTCTCGTCGGCTTCCGCGACGAAGTAGCGACTCAATCCCATTCGCGCATGAGTTCCTTCGCTCTTTAACAATCCTCCGATCACATAAGTTGGATCCAATTGTGCGACCTGAAATATGCTTGCTATGAGACTGGTAGCTGTTGTCTTTCCATGTGTGCCAGCAACGGCAATTCCATATCGATGGCGCATGAGTTCGCCCAACATCTCTGCTCTGGAGACGACCGGAATCCGCCGACGATGCGCTTCGACGACCTCCACGTTGTCATCACTAATCGCGCTTGACACGACAAGAACATCAGAGTCGCTGACGTGGCTAGCTTGGTGACCGATTTGGACTCTCACTCCCAATCTGGAAAGGCGGTTCGTTACGTTCGAACTCTCCAAGTCGGAGCCAGTGACCAAATAGCCCTGGTGTGACAAGACCTCGGCGATTCCGCACATACCTGCACCACCGACGCCGACGAAGTGGATGGTCTTGACTCGCCGCATGGGAGGCATGTCCGTGACACTGAAAGAAACTTCGGTCACCGCAACCTCACACTTTGGGTAGCTTGGGTTGTGTCATTTCAATGTGTGCGCGACACACCAAAGCGACAAGGGCACTCGAGACAATGAGACTATTTCCGCCATAGCTGAGAAAGGGCAAAGTGAGTCCTTTCGTAGGCAGCGCTCCCATCGCCACTCCAATGTGAATGAACGATTGCAGTCCCAACATCAGTCCTGCGCCATAGCAGACGTAACCAGCAAAGTCGTGCTTGGACTCCAGAGCCTTCTTGCCAATCCAGAAACAGCGGAAGACCAGTCCGAGAAGCACTGCGAGGACGAAGGCCCCACCGACGAAACCGACTTCTTCAACGATTACCGAAAAAATGAAGTCGTTGTGCGGTGTAGGCAAGTACAAAACCTTCTGAACACCGTCTCCCAGACCCTGACCGGTGAATTCCCCTCGCCCGAAAGCAATTAGGGATTGGGACAACTGGTAGCCTTCGTCCGATGCATGGGCCCAAGTATCCAAGTAAGCGGCAAGCCGATTGCGTCGTTCATACAAGAAATACCCAAAGACTGGCAAGCCAAGTGCGCCCATCAAGACCAGATCTCTCATTCGGACGCCTGCCAGAAAGAGCATTCCAATCGTGACCATTCCTATCAGCACAACCGAGCCAAAGTCTGGCTGCAAGAAAATCAGACCTAGCACAATCCCAACAAGGAATATGAGCTTGATGACACCACCCGTACGGGTCATCAAGGCTTCCCTGTTAGCCGCAATGCGTCCCGCAACGAATAAAGGAATCAATAGCCGTGCCAATTCCGATACCTGCAGAGTAGCGACCTTCAAATCAATCCACCGTCTTCCCCCGCCAGCTTCCAAACCAATCCACGGAACCAAAACGAGGATGGACAACAACAACGTCAGAAGATAAAAAATCTTGTGAAACCGATTGAAGACGTCCAATGGGGTTTGAACGACGCCAATGAATACGATCGCCGCCACAATCATGAAAAAAACATGCTTAAGAACATAGGGATTGATTTGGGTGTTCGCCAGATGCAAAGTTGCACTTGACACCGCTATCAAGCCCAATGCCATCAATAACATCCAAACGCAAGCAGACGCAGTATCAATGCGCGCAATCACGATCGCAACTCCGCTACAGCATTGACAAAAGCAGTCCCTCTGTGCTCAAAATTTCTAAACATGTCGAAGCTCGCACATGCGGGCGCTAGCAACACGCAATCTCCTCTCTCGGCATGTTTGTGAGCCATCCACACCGCTTCATCCATACTTGAAGCAATCGAATGATCTACGCGTTTTGTACAGTCGGCGATTTTCTGAGCGTCCCTACCAATCAGAACGAGATAGGAGACATGTCTGTCGATCGTCTCGCCCAGTTCCTTGAAATCTGCATCCTTGCCATCTCCGCCTGCGATCAGAATCAAATTGTTCGACTCTTGGGTCATGCTTGCGATCGATGCCACTGATGCCGCTACGTTCGTGGCCTTGGAGTCATTGAAGTAATCCACTCCCTCTACACGTGCCACAAATTGATTCCGATGACCTAGCCCCGAGAAAGACGAAGCCACTTCACGAATCACTTCGCTCGTAGCTCCGAATCTTGACGCGATGGCCGCTGCCATTACTAAGTTGAAGCGGTTATGTCTACCCTTCACGGCGATGCCATCCGAGGAAATGAATTTCCCATCAAGAACCACACCGTCGTCGAGTACGCTCCAATCGGGACTGCGATTTATCGCGATCGAGTCTGTTGCTTCTCCGGGGTCTGTGTTGTCATCCTGCCCATTGAAGACAGCAAAAGAGCAATGGTCGTAGACACGACGCTTGCTCGATATGTAGTCGAGCATGGATTTGTGTCGATCAAGATGGTCTTCGGCGATATTCGTTATCGCTGCGACGTCAAAGCGTGCAATTTGAAGACGTTCAAGCTGAAAACTTGAAAGCTCAACGACGAAGCCTTTCGCTCCCGAATCCAGAGCGTCCAACACTGGAATTCCGATGTTTCCGCAAACTATGAAGCCATCGGGCTGCAGCATAGCCCCGACTAACATGGCAGTAGTGCTCTTTCCGTTCGTGCCAGTGATTCCTATGACGGGTACATCCACCTCTTCCATGAACAGATCAATGTCGCCGACTATAGGAACGCGTTCGATCGTCGCAAACTTGAGCAACGTATCGTCGAGACCTATCCCAGGACTAGCAACTACTCTCTTTGCTCGAGCCACAGCGCGAGCAAATTTTCGTGGCGGCACAACGCAAACATCGGGGTAGTCTCTCCGTACTTCCACCAGATGCGGAACCTCGTTGGTGCGTTTGCCGAGGCGAGAGTCACAAACTGACACCTCACTGTCTTTCAATCTCAAGTGACGAATTACCGAAACACCCGTGTCACCGAGTCCTACCACCATTGTCGGAGACATATTCATCGCAGTTTCAACATGGACAAACCGACCAAAACCAACATGAAGGCGATGATCCAGAAACGGACAACAATACGAGGTTCGGGCCACTCTTTCAGTTCAAAGTGGTGGTGCAGCGGCGCCATCTGAAATACTCGTCGGCCCAGGATCTTGAAACTCACGATCTGCACAATCACGGATGCCGTTTCAACAACGAAAATTCCGCCCATGATCAATAGGACAATTTCGTGTCGAACCAGTACGCCGATGGTTCCAAGAGCGGCACCTAGAGCTAATGCACCTACATCGCCCATGAACATCTGAGCTGGGTAGGTGTTGTACCAAAGGAATCCCAAACCAGCACCAACAATACTGCCGCAAATGATTGCAACTTCTCCCATCCCAGGAATATGAGGAATCTGCAGGTACTCCGCGAACTCGATATGTCCCACCAAGTAGGCAATCAACCCGAGTGCTGCACCCACCATGACGGTCGGCATGATTGCAAGTCCATCGAGACCGTCGGTGAAATTGACCGAGTTGCTCATTCCCACGATCATCAGATACGCAAGAAATATGAAGCCAAAACCAAGGGGAATTGCGACCTGCTTGAAAATGGGAATGATCAGCTCGGTTTCAGCAGGAATCGTGGCCGTAGTAAACATTACGACTGCGGCGGTCAAACCCACCGCTGATTGGAAGAAGTACTTCCACTTAATGGAAATACCCTTACCCTTGTGAAGTTTCTTGTAATCGTCTGCGAAGCCTATGAGTCCAAAACCCAGGATTACTCCTACGACTATCCAAACGTGCTTGCTCGTCAAATCACCCCAGAGCAATGTCGAGACTACGATTGACACTACGATCAAGAGGCCACCCATCGTAGGGGTGCCGCGCTTGGAGACGTGGGAAGACGGACCATCGTCGCGAATGGTCTCGCCAATGTTGCTTTGAGCGAACCTCCGGATCACGACGGGTCCCACAATCAGTGCAATAACCAACGCAGTGACCGCACTGACGATGGTGCGAAAAGTGATGTACTCGAAGACGTTGAATCCCGAGTAGAACTCCGTCAAGTACCGTGTAAGCCAGAGTAACATCAGGTTCTCACCCCGAAGACTTTCTGTATTGCTGCGCGGTCACTGTACGGGAGCCGAATATTGCCTACTTCCTGATAGCGTTCATGGCCTTTCCCAGCGACGAGGACTGTATCTCCTGATTGGGCGTGACTAACAGCGAACTCGATGGCTTTGGCGCGGTCCGGTTCAATGAAGAATTGGGCGGGGACTTCGAAGCCTTCGCAAATCTCATTAATGATGTCCATCGGAGGCTCGTTGCGGGGATTGTCCGAAGTAACGACCACAAAATCGGCCAGTTCCTGGGCAATGCGCGCCATCTCCGGACGCTTGCCTTTATCGCGGTCGCCACCGCATCCAAAGACACAGACGATCCGATCTGAGGTGTGAGATCGAACAGCTTCCAGTGCAGAACGAAGTGCATCAGGTGTGTGGGCGTAGTCCAGTACCGTAGACGGCAAACCGGACTCGAAAAAGAACTCCATTCGTCCGGGTATTTGCGGAGTGGTTTGCATCCGCTCCACGGCATCTTGAAATTCCATTCCGAAGTAGCTGGCAACGAGCAACATGGCCGCAGCATTTGCTACGTACATTTCTCCTACATATGGAATGTAGAAATTTTTCCGACCCCAAGCACCGAGCCACGTGCCACGTATGCCGTTGGATGCGTATTCCACGTTTGTCCATTGCAAATCTGCATCGGGTGAAATCCCGTAACTCAAACATCTGATGTTTCGATTAGTGAGGTGTTCTGTAATTCGGTTACCCAACGGGTCGTCCACATTGACGATGCCACATTGAAGTTCAGGCCTCTCGAACAGCTTGAATTTCGCATCGGAGTACTCCTTCATGTTTTCGTGGTAGTCAAGATGGTCCCGGCTGAGGTTGGTGAACACGCCGCAAGAGATGTCGATGTCGTTAACACGCCCTTGATCTAAAGCATGCGAACTCACTTCGATAACTGCCTGACGAATTCCTCGTTTGAGCAGCTCACTAAAGTTGGCTTGCATTGCAATGGGATCTACAGTGGTGAGAGATGTCGGACACAATCCCGGTGGCTTGCCCCAACCAAGGGTTCCAACCGATGCCGTTGCATCAAGCAAACAAGCTGAGCCATAGGCAACCGAGGACTTGCCATTGGTGCCCGTTACCCCAACAACATGCATGCTTTGCGCCGGGTACCCATAGAACTTGGCAGCGAGTGACCCGCGCAATCGCTCAATGTTTTCAGCTTGAATCCAAGGTACTCTGCAACCATTCGATTCCGCACGTTCCGCGCACACAGCCACCGCTCCCCTTTTGATGGCTTCGTCTACAAAATCGTGACCGTCAAACTCACCGCCCTTGTAGGCAATGAAGAGGTCGCCCGGACGAACGATCCGCGAATCACTGGAAATGCCTCCTACGACGATGGATGGAACATCCTCTCGGCTCAGCAATTCTCTAAGCTGCATTCCCATGGGCTACCAACCTCTTAGGTGTTCCTGTTAATCCCATCAATTGCAATGCGTGACGCGCCACCTCGGCAAAAACTGGGCTGGCAACTCCACCACCCGATCTCGTTTCACCCATGGGTTCGTCTACTACAACGACACAGACGATTCTTGGATTTGTTGAAGGAGCAATCCCCACGAACCATGCAATATGACGACTTTCGTCGTACGATCCATCCAAGATTTTTCGCACTGTCCCTGTCTTTCCCGCGACGGAGAATCCTTCGAGATTGGCCTTTGGCGCAGTGCCGATGGGTGAAACTACACCTTCCAACATTTGAAGAACGGTCTTAGCATGTTCTTCTTTGAAAACTCTTTGATCCGGCGATTTGAATGGAGCGGGCTCACGGACAATTCCAATCGAACGTCGAATACCTCCGGTCGCAATTGTCAAGTAGCCGACGGCTAATTGAAGAGGAGATACACGAAGGCCATATCCATAGGACATCGTCGCTCGACCAATATCTCGTTCTAGGTCCTCGATGTTGATATGCCCATTTGCTTCATACGGTAGCCCTGAGTGAGGCTCATCCACAACTCCAGCCCGATTCAAAGCGCTGAAAACCGCATACTTGTCAATACTCAATGCGACTCTGGATATCCCCACTTGGCTCGACTTGATCAGCACTCCTTCTAATGTGAGCGTGCCGTAATTTCTCGGGTCTTCTACCAGGTGACGACCAATTCCAAAATAGCCCGGGGAGGTGTCAATTTCCGATTCGGGCTGGTACTTGCTGCTCTCAAGGGCCGCAATGGCAGCGAAGGTCTTGATCGTGGATCCTGGTTCGTAGGTATCTGTTACCGCACGATTTCGCATGCGACTGAACGAACGATCGCCCCCGTCATTTGGGTTATATGACGGATAGCTAGCAAGCGAGAGTATTTCGCCGTTTAGGACATCGATGAGCACCAGGGTTGCAGATTTTGCGTCGTGCTCGGCAACGGTCTGTCTCAATTGGCGGAATGCCAAGTACTGCAATCCCAAGTCAATTGTCGTCGTAATGTCTTCACCAAATTTCGGAGCATCCTCAAGCCTTATGTCACGTAGACGGCGGCCGTCTCTTGCTCGAAGTACACGTCTCTGCCCTGTCTCGCCTGTGAGCTCTACATCACGTGATAGCTCAAGACCTTCCGCACCCTTCCCATCGTTCTTGATGAGTCCCACGACATGTGCTGTAACTTCTCCTGCAGGGTAGTAGCGTCTAAACTCCGTCGAGAATCTAACTCCAGAGATTCCCAGTTGCCCCACAGCCTCTGCAACTTCGTGTGAAACACGCTTCTTGAGGTAGACAAAACGCCTGTTGCTGGCTTCCCTCAAAGTACTTCTCAATTGCTCTTCAGAAATCTGGAGAGCTTGGGCAAGATCAGGCAGCGATTCGGTTGGAATGCTGTCGATGCCTGGGTCCGTCCATATGGACTGAACCGGAGTGCTTATGGCAAGCGGCTGCCCGGCACGATCGTAGATGATCCCTCGGGTTGTGGGGACCGATTCTGCGCGCTGTGCGACTCGGTCGCCCTGTTCTTGCAAGAAGTCTCGATCATACGTGGCAAGAATGAACATGCGGGCCAACATGACCAAGGCAACAACGACAAATGCCATGATTGCGAATCGAAGACGTGACCTCATCATTCGGCGTCTCCCGCTTCGACAGTCACGACGTTATTAGGGAACTTCATACCCATGTCTTCGCGAGCGACTTGCACTACGCGATCGAACGAATTCTCGCTACCACGTTCAATTTGCAGACGCGTGTGTTCGGAGAGTAATTCCTCCTGCTGAGCCCGCAGCTCAAGCACTTGGTTGTACTTGACGTGCCAAGTGCGAACTTGCTCAAGCGTCAGAAATCCCGACACGAGTACTGCAACAACGATGAACATCCAGAAAATCCACCACATGGGAGACGGAATCCAGCGAGGGGCATGTACCTTTGGTGCTTTTTCAGCGAACACGCTCTACTACCTGCAACATCGCCGATCGGGAACGCGGATTGCTTTCAACTTCCGAACGAGTAGGACGCCTCTCGCGCACTACAACCTTGAAAGGCCCTGTAAATTTGCCTCGTACGGGGACTTTGTGAGGAATTGGATCCTTCGACCACTCAGAGAACTGACGCCGTACGATTTGGTGTTCAAAACTGTGGAACGAAATAACTGCTAGTCGAGCATTGAGTGCCAGGAGGTCGAAAGCCTGCCTCAAGCCTTTCCGCAATTCGTTGATTTCATCATTTACGTGAATTCGGATTGCCTGAAAGACACGAGTGGCTACATGCTTTCTGCTGTCGATTTTTCTCGATGACCGACTGATGACATCTACCAGTTGAGATGTGGTTTCCAAGGGCCGGGCACCTACTATTGCGTGTGCAATCGACCGAGAATTGCGTTCTTCGCCATACCTCTTGAACACCGATGCGAGTTCGCCCGCAGAAACCTTGTTGAGCCACTCCGAAGCCGTGAAACCAGATGTTGGATCCATGCGCATATCAAGCGTTCCATCCCGTAGAAAACTGAATCCTCGTTCAGCTTCTTCCAATTGGATCGACGACAACCCGAGATCCATCAATATGCCGTCGAACTCCGCAAATTCGTTCTCTTGCGCCAGTCGCTTTGCATCGCTGAAGCATCCTTTTGCGGCCTTTAGTCTTTCGTCTTCAATCGCGAGAGAAGCCGCGCACTCAATGGCAGACGGATCACGATCAAGAGCAAGAACACGCCCTTTGGTACTGAGTTTCTCCAATAGAGCGCGTGTATGACCGCCACCACCAAACGTGGCGTCAAGAAAAGAGCCGTCACTGTTTACGACGAGCGCGGCCATAGTCTCGCTGACCAGAACAGGTGTATGCGTTAGCTGCATGGCCCGCTCGAATCGCAGCAGAGCGAACTGGATACGGGGACCCTACGTGAAATTCGCACGTTGCCTCCATTCAATCGAATTCACGTCTTCAGTGAATCGGCGCTTTCATCAATCCGTGAATCTTCACGCCGACAATCAAATATTACTCAATGTTCGAGATTTGTACAACTATTGCAATAGCCACAATCTGGTACGCGTAAGCCGATGCTAGTTGGTTGCACACGTAAAGCGAGTTCTTGGGGTGCCGGCAACGACATTTGAGCCGCCACGGTCTAGGTTTCGCGTCGAAATTCCAGAATTGATTGGCTCTAAGCTATGAATCGATCAAGTCAGATGGAATGATCATTCGTCAAGCTCAACAATTCTGCGAATGCGAGATGTCATACGCTCAAGCGATATCGTGCCATCCGATTTCCCGTCCATTCCATCAAGATAGCCGAGTTCTGCTGACGAAATTACAAAAGTCACTGTGGGAACTGTTGAATTCCGATAGCTATCCCGAATCGTAAGAAGCAAGTCTGATCTCTTGTCGCCATCAACGTCACCGGCATCGGCGAAATCAGTAACTACAGATGACGACTCGAAATCGCCACTCTCAAACTTGAAGGAGCGAGGAAGTTCGTGAGCATCAGTCAGATCTAGGATGCGATCCTTTGTGCCATCCACTTCGTCAAGGCTTTCGAAATCGTCTCGCGAGACTAAGTACGCAACTGTAGACTCAGCGGAACGGCCTATTTTTCCAATGATGATGGAACGACCGCTTGAGGACGAAGGTCCATCGACGACGGCAACACTACAGGCTACCCAGTTTGTCGGACAGTTAAAGCGCCAAGAATTCTCGGTTTCCGACAGGTCGCGAATCACAACGATCCCATTCTCAGTTCCATCGGCTTGATCCAGGGATGCGAAATCAATTTCGGCGAGCACGTCGACAGATCCTGGTTGGACTACGATCAATTCATCGACCATATCTTGGTCCAAATCCGCTACCCCAAAGCTGGTTCCCAATTCAATTCTTGGTCCGTCTCCAATAAATTTCCAAGAACTCGGCTGCGAGGCAGCAAATTTCAAGTCGATTTGGCGGTCCGTTCGGCCGTCCGCTTCGTCGATGTTTGTCCAATCGCTACTACCTACCAAATAGATCGCGCCATCGTCCCTGTCGCTGGAATCGTGACTGGGTGCGCCAATCACAACATCGGAAAGACCATCTTGATCGAAATCTCCAGTAGCCACTGCAGACCCAGCCTGATCCCTCGCGTTTTCACCTGTGAAACTCCACACTCGATCCTTCTCATCCAAACCTGAGTAGTTATTCACCGCATTCGCGAGTCGAATTAGTCCGTCTGAACCATCTAAATCGTCAAGAGACTGCAATGCACTTGAGGATGCGATGAAAACACTTCCTGGGCGTCCTCCCGCTCCAGTTCCCGGCGTCCCAACGCAGATGTCTGGTTTCTCGTCGCCGTCAACGTCGGAGATAAAGGTTGCCGAGCTTCCGAGACTGTGAGCCCAGCCTCCGACAAGTCTCCAAGTACTCTCGTAGGCTATAAGATCTTGAAGTTTGACCACGCTATCGGAATTGTCGTCTTCTTCGTCCAATGCCTCAATGTCCGTCGGAGAGATCACATAAGAGTCCGAGTAGATTCCCGCTGAAGTAGACACCAGAAACGAATCCTTTAACTCGTCGGTAATCGCTCCAACTCGATGCAGCTGAACTATTCCTCCGTCGTCTTCTTCAGGAACCTCGATCTTCCACGAGCCGACATGGTCGGTGATGTTTCTGGCATTGATGATGCCGTCGCGCACGCCATCAATTGAGTCAGCTGAAACCAACGAAGCGCTAGAAATGAGGTAGATTTCGTGCCTTTCGTTAGCGGCTTGACCTGACAGCAGCAAGTCGTGCCAACCATCTCCGTCGGAATCACCCGAACTTCCCGCCTGAGCACCTATTTCAGCTAGGACATTCCACGCAACAAACTTCACGGAACGCAGGTCGATTCGAGTTCCATCCAAGGGAAACTCATCGTCTTCGTTTATCGCGCCGTCGCCGTCAACATCGGGGTCGAAATTGTCTCCTATTCCATCTCCGTCGAGATCGCTCCATTCACTCGAGTCATTTGGAAACGCGTCGTCGTCGTCAGCCACTCCGTCGTTGTCGGAATCCTGGGATCGGGTTGGATCCAGTGGGAACTGGTCGTCAATATCCAAGACACCATCGCCATCGTCGTCGGTGTCTGAATTGTTGCCCAATCCGTCGCCGTCAGTATCAGCCCATTCGTCAGGGTTGTTTGGAAAAACATCGCTATTGTCGCCAACACCGTCGGCATCGGAATCTGTGGTTTCTGATGCATCAAGTGGAAAAGCATCGAGATCGTCTTCAACGCCGTCGTTGTCTGCATCAGTGTCAGCATTGTCACCGAGTCCATCGAGGTCTGAATCCGATGTCTCGTCCGCGTCTAGTGGAAATGCATCATCGACGTCAAGCACTCCATCGTTATCGTCGTCCATATCCACGGCGTTGTCTACGCCGTCATTGTCGGTGTCCAATGGATACTCATCATCTGTGTCGCGTATGCCATCGTTGTCGTCGTCATCATCTTCGAGGGAATCACCCAGTCCATCTGCATCCGTATCGATGTATTCCCATGACTTGTTTGGAAAAGCGTCAATGTTGTCGCCAAACCCGTCGTTGTCCGAGTCCTCCCACTCTGAATCGTCCATGTGAAAGGCATCTTCAAAGTCGTGGAAGTAGTCGTTGTCGTCATCAAAATCGGAGAAGTTTTTCACTCCGTCTTTATCGTGATCACCCCACATTTCGTCAATTCGCATCAGGTTGTCTTTGTGCTGATCGCGTTGCTCAAGAGCGGCGAGGTCACGTGAGGAGACTAGGTATACCGCGCTGTCGGCAATCTCGTCCCTGCCGTCTCCCGGAGCCGTGATTAGCATGTCCTCAAACTCATCGCCATCGATTGTTGACAAGAACTCCACGTTGCTCCCAAGCCACAAGAGAGGCCTGTGAGGGAGAATGAGTTGGGAATTTGATCTGAATTCCCCACTGGCGGGGTAATTCGAACCCTGACCTCCTACGGCATTGCTAGCGAGAATTTGTAAATCACCGGAACTCAGCTGAAACACACCGAATATCGGGTAAGCAGTGCCAGAAGACGAAACAAAGGTGTCACTGTTGCTCGCCACTGGCCCGATGGGATTTACGTTGCGTACGCCAAAAGAATTTCCAGTATTGAAACCGAGATCCAACGAGACATTTCCGTCCAAACTGCCATCGTTTGAATCAAGCGTTTCGAGATCTTGAGAGGCCAAAACAGAGAGAGACGACCATCCTGACAGTCCGTAGTCGGATTTGCCGTCTCCAGAAAAGTCATTGACAGTTGCAACAAACCCGCCCAAGAAGGAGTGGCTAGATCCCGTGATATGCCACGAATCCTGTTGAGCTGCAACATTTGCTAGGTCAATGCGTCCATCCTGTTGACCATCGGCATTGTCCGCTTCTACCAAGCGGGATTCCGATAGTACAAACACCGAACCTGCGGATTCATCCCCAATTGAAGTTGCACCGATCAGCAAATCCAATTGAGAGTCGTCATTGTTGTTGATGCTCAGGTCGACACTTGCCCGATTTTCACGAGATCCATCCGTAGAAATAAACAGCCGTGAGTCGCCTGGTCCCACCGCGCCGAAAATATTGATGATCCGATCAAGCTCACCATCGGCTGCGTCCATGTTTCCGAGCCTGCTTCCAGGAATGAAATACGCCACCGAGCGCATTTCTGCGTCGTCATCCAAGTTTTGATGGTGCGTGCCAACAAGAATATCGTCGTAGCCATCGGCGTCGACATCGCCAATAACGATTTGGTTGTCTGACGACAGCTCTTGAAGCTCTGCCCCATCGAGTCGCAATCCGAAGTCTCCAATGTCAGACATGCTCAGTGAAATGATTCGATCGTTGTCGTCGTCAATCTCGTCCAGCTGTGCAAAGGGAATGATGTACAGCGAACCCGAACTAGTTCCACCGTGATTCGCTTTTGGGACAGCAATGACAAGGTCTAGGCTGTCGTCGCCGTCAAGATCACCTACCCTGACGGAGTCTCCTGCCGCACTTAGATCTGCGGTTCCGACAAGTTTCCATGACATTGATGAATCAACGACGCTTGATAGGGTGACAACGCGATCTGTAGCTCCATCTGCGCGATCCAACTCCTCGAGTTCATTTATCGCCAATAAATAGGCTCCTCCAGTGTTGATGTCGCCGTTCAACAATTGAGGTACTCCGATCACAAGGTGAGTGTCGGCCAAGTCTTCCTCTGAAGTTCGAAATCCAACCGCATTGGTCGCACTATCGCCCGCGGACTCTAAGATGAACTTGTAGGAAAAGAATTCGGTCAGGCTCTGGTCAAACGGATATGCATCTTCGATGTCGCGAACTGAATCGCCATCGTCATCCTTGTCTGCATTGTCTCCGATGCCGTCGCCATCGTTATCTGCCCATTCGGTGGAATCTTCTGGGAATAAGTCGGTTTGATCTCCCCTTCCGTCGCCATCGGTATCAGCCCATTCGCTCGAATCCAAAGGAAAGTCATCGGAGTTGTCTCCCACGCCGTCGCCGTCGGAATCTTCCCATTCATTTGGGTCATTGGGAAAGACGTCCGTGAAGTCGCCGACACCATCATCGTCACTATCAAGAAATTCCAACGAATCCAAGGGAAATGCGTCTTCGACATCCAAATAGCCATCGTCGTCATCGTCTTCATCAGCATTGTTTCCCACTCCATCGCCATCGGTATCTACCCACTCTGATGAGTCATTCGAAAAGTCATCCACCGGATCGACAAAGCCATCTCCGTCGCTGTCTTCAAAGGAATCGCGTGCTTGAGCGTATTGAAAACGAACAGCGTTCAGTGTCGCGACTGCATCCGCCGCCGTATCCACGTCATGAGGGTCGCCGCATGGTGACTCCTCGGTCCCGCATTCCGCGTCGGGGTCTGAGAAAACATGCTGAGCGGACCCTCCCTGGCCGCCGTATGACATCAAGGTGTAGAAATCACCAGTGACTGAGTGTCCGCGAGACCATCTCCACGCTCCCGTGGAGTGCTGCCATACGGAATGGTGCAAACCCATCAAGTGTCCCAATTCATGAGCCAATGTACGAGCTCCACAAGATCCCACCACTGTTGCTAGTGCATAGGCAAGGCTGACTTGGGACAATTCGCCGCGACGGCCCCAGCCATAGATGCCAGCGAAGCCACAGTATCCGCCTTTCTCGGGAAATGGTCCAAACAAGACGGCTAAATCCGATCCGTGGCGTTCACCTTCGTTGAAGAGATCTTCGAAGCTGTCAAGCGAAGTAGTCTGGTCGTCCATTTCAACTTCCACTGTCCCGACGATGCGCCATTGCATGGGAAGATCGCTGTCGTCCAGGTACTGGTTTGCAAGTTCAAAGACGTGCTGTATACGGGTGGTCGCGTCCCCGTCAAATTCTTCCGCAAAGCTCTTACCGTACAAGGCGACCACGTCGATTATCGAATCGGGCGGTACCGAGAAAGGATTGTCGGGATCGGTACCCTCCAATTCCTCATTTAGGTCGCTAACACCGTCGTCATCGGAGTCAGCTAGAAAGTCAAGAAAGTGAATCGTGAATTCATTGGAAGGATTCACTTTCTCTTTCATGAAAATCGAGTCGTCCCAGTTTCGGCCTCTGTCTTCGAGCCGCAAAAGCACGTAGTACTCGCCATCGAGAGAAGTCTGGTATATCGTGGACCGGTCAAACGTTCCTTCGACGAGTACGCCTCCCTTTGGCAAGGTTTGATCAATCTCAATGGTGGCCAGTACCGTGCTGTAGCTATAGAACCATCGGTCGCTCTGCAACAGCACTTGAACCTTCATGTTCTTGAGATCGATATTGGAATAATTGCGGAAACCGGCGGTCAAGCTAAAAGACTCGTCTCCGTCGAACTCCAAAGTGCACGGACACTCAAAAAACGCTCTTTCGTCGTTCGCACTGAGAGACAAAGCTGCAATAGCAATCAGCACAATTGCGCCGAGCACTTGTGCCTGCTTAGAGAGATCCATGCTCAATTTCCGGTATGAAAAAGTCGTCCTTTGTGTAGTCGACATGCTGGTCCATGTTCTCAGTCGGCATAAGCCACGCATATTTGTTGTTACCCACCAGCTCAAAGCTTCCTTCCGAGGTTGTGAAGTTAGCGAACACGTTTCGTTCTCCAACCGTAATCAAGAACGAATAGGAGCTTTCTTCTTCCACGATCTTGCCTTTGTAGGTACGGTTGGTGCCCAAGGTAGTGCTTACTTCTGCAATAGTTACAAGAAACTGCTCTTGAGTTTGCGGTACTGCAATCACCAATTGGTCATCTTGTCGCCACAGTTGCATGTCTTGTGCTAGTTGAACCAATGATGCGCCTTCGACTTCTTCCTTGTACTTTGGTACCAAAGACGGTTGTACGTCTTCAACATTCGTTTCGCTCCAAGCCTCACGCGTTTTCGTGTCGGCAGATGAATTCTGGGCATCGTTGACAGCAATTGCCTCACTGGTTCCAACGTCAATTTGACTCTCCTGGACAGACTCTGTTTCGGAATGAGATTGATGCCGTTGTTGATTGAAGAGAACGAGCGAAAATAGCGTGACCAGTGCCAAGACAACGACTGAAACCGCAAGAATCAGAGTACGAGAACGAATCAGTTTCATGGCTTCATGACGGAGGAGCGCCTTTTATGACAGATCCAGTTTCTATCTGTTTATTTGATACAAAATCGAGTGTCTTCGAGAGAATCTCGTGCACTTTTCGAATTTACAAGGCATGTTTCTAGACACCACGAGAAAGCCTGCGTTCCCGCAACTGTTGTCAGACGTGAGCGATCCACAAAAATACGTTCCTATAAGAGAACGTTATATCGGTCATGTGTTGAACAGATCGAGGAACTAATTGACAATCCGCTGGAGTTCACATATGGATACGAGCAGGTGAGTGGCAGATCAGAAAACAAAACCCTCGCAAATCAGGTTCGCATTGGAGGTGTTTTAGTTCTTGGGCAAAGCATAGATGCTCAGACTCGATGCGACCACTACCACGGCCCCACTGACATTGTTGCCATTCGGTTCAAATGCTGCGGCAACTGGTTTTCTTGCTACTTTTGCCATCGAGAATTGACCGACCACGAATCCACGGTATGGGAGCTCTCCGAGACGAAGACGGAAGCAATTATTTGTGGAAGCTGCGGTGCACGCCTAACGATTAGTTCGTATTTGAATGCAGAGGACCAATGTCCGCACTGCAAGGCAGATTTCAATCCTGGTTGCCATCTGCATCATCACTTGTACTTCGCTATAAAACCATGATCACAACATGCGATGGGTGGCATGATTTGAAGCATGCGAGGGAGACGGCCGATAAGCCGGGTTCTGTCGAGGGCGATCATTCATCTAGGACGCATGTCACCATGCGCCTCTAGCAACCTACCCGAATTGCACGCGGACCACGTGTTTCAATTCCTATTTGGTCTTGCTCCGAGCGGGGTTTACCTAGCCGATTCTGTTGCCAGATCTCGCGGTGCGCTCTTACCGCACCATTTCACCCTTACCGCTCCTAATAACGAGGTGCAGCGGTGTATTTTCTGTTGCACTTTCCGTGAGTTCGCACTCCCCAGGTGTTACCTGGCGCTCTGTCCTGTGGAGCCCGGACTTTCCTCCGAACCACGAATGGTCCGGCGATCGCCTGGCCGTCTCCTGTCTAATACTAGGAAATTTTCGAGCCGCAAGTAAGACATCGTTCTTGCCGATTTGTTTTTTGCGAATCCGATTTTGATGCCATTGCAGCTCCACTCAAGGAGACTTGCGTGCGGTTGTCAATCATCAGACTCTATGCCAGCCAGCTGTTTTCGAATTGCGATAGCGCGTGAATATGCCTCTTCCCGCTTCATTGGCGTCAGTCGTGAAACGATCGCAGCGATTTTCGAGGCCTTGACGTGAGGGAGCAATTCACGAATTAACCGCTCCGAGTCCAGTAAAGTGCTGTCCGACTCATTCTTGGCCAGTACTCCGACGAATTCACCAAGTTGCTCAGTGCGCGTGCCCAACTTGGAAAAAAGTTCAAGGACCGAGCCAAATAGCAGTTCCTCATAGGTTTTCGTAAGTTCTCTTCCAAGAAACAATTCGCGGTCCTCGAAACCCATTTCGATCAAAGTCGAAAGAGTGGTTTGAATTCGCTTCGCTGTCTCGAAGAATATCGTGGGAACCCTAGATTCAGCAATCGACAGGAGATCTTTTCTCTTTTCCTGACCACTCGATTTAACGAATCCTATGAACTGAAAAGTGTTTAGCGGGATTGGACAAACGGATGCGATTGCGGTGAGGGAACTTGGACCCGGAATCGGCACGACAGTCAGGCTTTGCTCGAATGCACTTCTCATCAAGGTGAAACCAGGGTCCGAAATCAACGGAGTGCCTGAATCAGTCACAATCGCTACATCGGAGCCTTGACTGACTAGATCCAAAACATGTTCGCTCATTTTGTGTTCGTTGACATCGTTAAGAACAATGAGCCTTGATCTGTTGAAGGAAATACCGAGACTATCCAGTAGTATCTTGGTATGCGCAACACTTTCGCAGGCGATTCGATCTACTGTCTGAAGGATGCGAATCGCTCGAACCGACAAATCCTCGATGTCTCCGATGTGTACTGCAACGACAAATAGTCGCCCATTGGCTCTGGCTTGTTTCTGCATTTGCGTTGGGCTTATCGGAATCGTCAGTGGTTGTCAGAGTACATCACATCGAATTCCCACCGGAGATACTTTGATATCAAAACCTGACTCTGAGCGTTCTCAAACGGGAGAACAAGGAGTTTGGTCTCATTGGCTCGCATATTCCGTCGATTATCTCGATACTTTCAACGAACTCGGCCAATTTGTGGCTGCAACAGAATTTCTTGAGTCGCAGATTGAGGAATTTCGGGCAAGACCCCGAGCAAATTCTGCTTCGTTTGACTTGCTAGCCTTAAACGCTCTACTGGAATTTTTAGACGATCCAGAAGTAGGGCTCGATCTTGCACGGAGGCTTGAGCCTACGAATTATTCAGAATCAGGGGTCAAAGCGCTGATTCTCGGCCACATGCATTGGGTGCTGCAAGACTGCGAACAAGCGGTCAATGAATTGTCCAAATTCTCTCCCATGCATAACGCCGACAGCCTAGCTTGGTCAAGAAGAGTTTGGAATGTACTGACGAGCTGGTGCATGTATCGCGTTCAGGAAAACCAACCCCAACGGTTGGATAGTGCTGAGAATTGGTGGGAACTCGCACATTTAGTCGGTAGTTCCATTTCACCAAACCAGCGATACGAAAGATTCGAGCAATGGAAGATTGGACATCCTCAACATTTGGCCGCACGCTTCCCGCCGTTTCGACATGATTCGACTAGATACAACAGTCCAAGGCGACTAGCACTCTTGCTACCACAAGAAGGCTCTTTGTCAAGCGCAGCGCAAGCAATACGCAACGGTTTTCTTGCTGCGCATTTTTCTGCTAGTGGAATGAAACGAAATGTCAGCATTGAGTTCTATGACACCGAAGAAAGTGATATCAGTCTTTTGGTCGATCGAGTAGTTGCAGACGGAGCTGACGTTATCGTGGGCCCGCTCGACAAAGACCGAGTGCGTGCTGTGGTCCGAGGAGATTCGTTGCCAGTCCCTATCGTGGCTCTCAACAGGGTCTCCGAATCCATTATTTCAAACTCATCATCGTTACAGCTGAGCATGGTCGTGGAAGACGACGTAGCGGCGATTGCCAAGAAGCTGCAAGACATGAGAGCAGAACGAATTTTGTTGTTGATCGGCGAAAGTTTCTGGTGTGCTCGGGCTTCAGTCGCACTCAAGGAAGTACTGCCCCGTGCTACGAGAGTTGCCGACGAAATACTCTTGACCGATCTGAGTGAAATCACCGACGGTGTCTCGCAAGTCCTTCTAGTTGCTCAAAGCATCAGCCGTCACGAACGACTCGAGGAATTGATTGGCGAGGTTGAATTCACCGCAAGGAGACGCAAGGATGTTGATGCAATCGTGGCATTCGTGGACTATGCAGAATTTGGTTCGATTACTGCAGCGTTGCGCTATCACTTTGCCGGGGAAATTCCCATCCTAGTTGCAGAACCGACATTCCGCAATCGGGTACAACACGTCGAGTACGAGAACGGAACGCTGTTCACTAGCATCCCAGCAGTGCTTTATCCATCTTCATGGGTTGCTGAGGTATTTGATTCGTTTACCGACGCGACCAATCTATTTCCGCTTTACGCTTTTGGGTCTGATGCGTATCGAGTCGCGATGAACATTCCAATATTGGATCGAGGCGATTCCGTTTTTGGGCTTACAGGCGTACTCTCTATCCGAGAATCAGGTGTGGTTTCTCGACAACCTGTGTGGGGAATGGTCGCTCAACACGAACTCACACCTGCGCCAGTAATCGGGTATCCATCAAGTTCTCAATCCAGGTCTCTCTTGAGCAATCCGCGATGAATGCTAAACCACAGCTCTTGAGAATCCTCTTGCTTGGCCTGACCCTATGTGCGTTGCTCTCGCTGATCGGCTGTATTTCAACCACGCCCCAATCCGATATTCGTTCTCCTGGCGAACGTCTGGACGACAAAGAGCTAACGCGGAAAATCAACAACGAGATTTACAAAGAACTAGGTCAATTGCGAGACGAGAGAATACGGGTTACTGTGTACCAAAGGATCGCTCTACTTACCGGACAACTTTCATCTGAGGAACGCAAACAAATGGCCAGCACGGCGGCATATCGGGTCGAAAACGTTCGCTTCGTGCAAAACGAAATTCGAACCGAACCCGTTCGAACCGTGATTGGTAGGACTTCTGATTCAATGTTGTCAATGATGGCACGATCCAAGCTGGCGGAAGATGAAGGAGTGCCGAATGATCGTCTATCAATGGTTATAGATAAAGGAACTATCTACCTGATAGGAGTCGTCACTCGAAGCGAAGGAAGCGCGGCTGCCGAAGCTGTCCGCTACATAAGAGGAGTGCAAAAAGTAGTAAAGGTTTTCGACTACTTAAATTAGCCTGAATTCTTAGTCGACGAAACGAAGATGTGGTACGCGTCGTTTTGCAGGCTGTTTTGTTGGATTGACGTCTGAACCTTCCTCGGAAGTAGTGTCTTCCGGCTCAAACTCGAACCCAACATCACTGCCTTTGGCATGTACGCCAACAATTGCACCCGCGGGTGCGCACACATGTCTGGACATCCCTCCGAACCGCGCATCAAATTCGATCCCCTTTGGGCCAAGCGAAAATCCTTGGACTGCTTGCGGAGATACGTTGAATACCACTTTATTGTTCTTGACGTACTCACTCGGCACGTCGACACCGGGGAGGTCGGCCTGGATTACAACGTGAGGGATGTGCTCATTGTCCAGTAGCCAGCGGATCAACGCGTCGACCAAGTACCAACGAAACGAAGTCACATTCGCATTTCCTCTTCTTCCTCACTGAGGCTAGCTCGAAATGCCTCTCGAGAGAAGACAGTGTTCATATAGCGACGCAGATTGCGTGTCTGTCGAGTTGGGAGTGTAATTTCCAACATGTCCAAACGCCAGAGGACAGGCGCAGCACAACAATCTACGATAGTAAAGTCATTGCTCATTAGAAATCGTTGATCCGATAGCCCGTGAGCAAACGAAATGATGCTCTCGCGCAACTCGGTTCGTGCCCGGTCTCTTTGGGTCTTTCGAATACCCTTTCCTGTCAAGAGATCCAAACGGCTCGCCCATTCTTTTTCTATGCGATGAATCATCAGTCGCGACTCGGCGCGTGCACGAGGATAGACGGGAAGCAACGGAGGATGTGGATATCGTTCATCCAAATACTCCATGATCACCATGCTGTGGAACAGGTAGAGATCACGGTCGATCAACGTCGGTATCTGATCAGGCGGATTGTCCTCGATGACTTCATCATCGAGAGTTGCTTTGTCCAAAGGATGATCCTTTACCAATATCCGCTTCTCAGCTAGAACCAGGCGAACTCGGTGGCTGTATTGGTCGGTGCCCGTTGAGTAAAGCACCATCGGTATCCGATTGTCGGAAATGCTCATGGCTTACAAATTCCTTGGTGCAAATTCGTGCTTATTCGGGCTTGTCTTTGTGAATGTCCTTCCAATACTCTCGATTCAAGAAGTATGCGAGCACCAGCAAAATCACCAAGAATCCGATGACCCATGTGCCAAGCGCTTTGCGTTGCTGTCGGCTTGGATCGCTCACGTAGTGCAGGAAATTCGCCAAGTCGAAGGCAGCTTGGTCGAACTCCTCCACGGAGTAGAGACCTGAATCAGGAATCACTCTAATTTCCGGGCAATTTAGTTCGCGACCTTGGAGTCTGTCAATGGAGTCGGTTACACCTTCTTTTTGGGCTTCATCAAACGCGTTCAATCTGTCAAGCACGTCGACAGTCGCGTATCCATAGCAAACTTCCTCACTAATTCCTTGCAACGGCAATAGCACGTGTGGCATGCCGACGTTTGGGAAAACTTTGTTGTTGACTCCGTACGGACGAGATTCATCTACGTAAAACGTCTTGAGAAAGTTGTAGACCCATTTGGGGCTACGTACACGAGTGACCATTGTGAGATCTGGAGGAGCCACACCAAACCAGTTCTTCGCATCTTCCTCGGACATTGAGGTCGTCATATAGTCACCGATCCGCTGATCCGTGAAGATGATGTTTTCTAGGACAAGATTGTGAGGAATCTCGCCCAGATCATTTGCGGTTCTCTCGTAGCGCTGATATTGCAGCGAATGACACCCTATGCAGAAATTGGCATAAAGCGCTAACCCACGTTGCAGAGACTCGACATCATTTAGGTCAGGCTTCATGGATTCCATTTCCCAAGTTGAATCCGACGCTGCAAACGCGAAGCTTGACAAGACACTAATCAGTGCAGCCCAAAACCAACGCAATCCATGCTTCATCTGTACAGAATCCTTTTTCACGTCAACCAGTAACACGTTCAGGCTCAGCTTTGGTTTTTTCCCGTCGGGTGTACCACGGCATCAGCAAGAAGTAGGAAAAGTAAAGCATGGTGCCGACTTGGGCGACAAATGTGGCGAAAGGCGACGGCGGAATCGTGCCCAAATATCCCAGAACGATGAAGCTTGTAACCAGCATTCCAAGCATAAACTTGGAAATTCTCCCTTTGTATCGGATGGAACGAACAGGACTCTTGTCCAGCCATGGCAAAGCAGCAGGAATAAGGATCGCCCCAGCCATAACCACAAGACCCCAGAATTTCGCATCAACTCCAAATAAGGGGAATGTAGCCGCTCGCAACATGGCGTAAAACGGTGTGTAGTACCACACAGGTGCGATGTGTTCGGGCGTCTTTAATGGGTTTGCAATTTCGAAGTTCGGTTTCTCAATGAAGTAGCCGAACATTTCCGGAGCATAAAAGACGACCGCACAAAAGATGATCAGGAAAACAACGATTGCGAAAAAGTCGTGGACGGTGTAGTACGGATGGAACGGAATTCCATCTAGAGGAACTCCTTTTTCGTTCTTCTTGGCCTTGATTTCGATTCCATCTGGATTGTTGGACCCCACATGGTGAAGCGCCACTATGTGAACGAACACAAGAACAACAAGAGCGCCGGGCAGTGCAAATACGTGCAAAGCAAAGAAGCGGTTCAGAGTGATTTCCGACATGACGAAATCACCTCGAACCCATTCCATCAGGTCTGGTCCGAAGAAAGGAATCGCTCCGACTAATGAAACGATGACCTGGGCTCCCCAATAGGACATATTGCCCCATGGCAGGAGGTATCCGAAGAAACCCTCTGCCATCAAGACAAGATAAATACCCATCCCGATAAGCCAAATCAATTCTCGAGGGCTGCGATAGGATCCGTATGCAAATCCCCGAAACATATGGATATACACGACAACGAAAAATGCCGAGGCACCTGTCGAATGTAGGTACCGGATCAACCAACCGAAGCTGACCTCTCTCATCGTGTATTCGATTGACCCGAATGCTCCCTCACCTGTTGGTTCGTAGGACATGGTCAGCCAAACACCTGTCACAAGCTGAAGAATCAGTACGAAAAAGGCCAACGCTCCAAACACATACCAGAAATTGAAGTTGCGAGGTGCGTAGTACTTTGTAGCGTGCCGATCTAGGGTGTCTGTCCACGGGAACCTAGCATCGATCCATGCTTGGCATCGAGAGATAAACCCAGATCTGTTGGTCGATTCCGTCATCAGGCGATCTCCATGTCTTCGCCAATGACGATCACGCTGTCAGTTTCATACCTGTGCGGCGGAACAATGAGATTGGTTGGAGCTGGCAGGTTTTTCTCAACTCTTCCCGCTAAATCGAATTTGGAACCGTGGCAGGGACAGAAAAAACCACCCTTCCAACTGCTATCGAAGGGCTCTGGCTGGACTTTTGGTTCGTACTTTGGAGAACAGCCCAAATGGGTACAAAGACCCAAATAAACACCAATTTCCGGTCGAACTGATCTCCAACCGTTAACGGCGTAATCTGGTTGGGTACTTTTCTTGGATAAAGGGTCGGCCAGATCATCGACTTCCTTTTCCAGAATTTCCAAGGCAGCTTGCGTACGATGAATTACAAAGACGGGTTGACCCCGCCACGCCGGAATGGGACCTAGAATTTCTCCGGGTTCCAATTTTGAAATATCAACTTTAATCGGAGCTCCGAGCGCGCGAGCTTTCGCGCTGGGAGTCCATGATTGGACAAAGGGAACTGCCGCGCCTACTACTCCGACAGCTGCAACTCCCGAAGTGGCCAACAGAAGATAACGACGGGTAACTGGATTGGATTTTGAGTCAGTCAATTCCTAACTTCCCTTTGGACTAATTTCGAGTTGTAGACCAATTCGAGCAATCTGATCTGCGATTGAACAAGAGCCCCCAACGACTCGATTGCAAACTATCGTTTTGAGTATTGAGGACGCTTTCGGGCTTTCCGCAACCCAACTTTCTTTCGTTCGACCTCGCGGTCGTCGCGAGTTAGGAATCCCGCTTTTCTCAAATCAGTCTTCAACTCTTCGTTATACGAAAGCAATGCTCGTGCTATTCCGTGCCGAATCGCACCAGCCTGACCTGAACTTCCTCCGCCCCTAACTGTTACGCGCAGGTTGACAGCATCGTTTGTATTCGTCACATCTAGTGGCTGGCGAACGATCATACGAGCTGTTTCTCGGCCGAAGTACTCGTCCACAGGCTGACCATTCACAATAATCCTGCCGTTACCGCTTGCGAGAAATACTCGCGCAGTGCTCGTCTTCCGACGGCCAGTTCCATAACCGCTATCTAACGCCAACTCAATCTCTCCTGAATAAGTTGTTTCTTTTTGCTGCAGCGCAGCTGTCTCGGTGGATTCAGACACTCATTTCCTGTGGTTGTTGGGCACTGTGCGGGTGTTCGCTACCTTTATAGACCTTTAATTTGCGAGCGACCGCACGACCCAGTGGATTCCTTGGAAGCATTCCCTTTACAGCAAGTTCAATAATGCGCTCTGGATGTTTCTCGCGCATTTCTTTCAATGTCTGAGACTTAATTCCACCGGGATAGCCCGAATGCCGATAGTAGATCTTGTCTTCCTCCTTTCTCCCGGTCACACGAACTTTTTCCGCATTGATAACGATGATGTAGTCGCCGGTGTCAACGTGTGGTGTGTATTGCGGTTTGTGTTTGCCTCTGAGTCGCGGTGCGATTGCCGAAGCCAGACGACCTAGCGTGTAGCGCGACGCATCGACTACATACCAGTCATGCACTACGTCCGCTGGGCGTGTGCTTTGAGTCTTCAAGACAAATCCAATTCGGGTCGGGAATTCGGTTGCGAATGATAGCGATTCGACGCGGGATATTCAATAGCGGAGATGTAATACGTGCACATTTTGAAGCGTAAAAAACGACGGTAATGGTTACGAATTCTCAATCTACTTTGAGACGTTGCACGGCTGTCTCGTCAAGTTCTATTCCAAATCCAGGTACATCCGACAGTTCTATACACCCATCCCGCGGGAGTACAGATTCCCCATACAAAGCAGCAAGATCGTCAAGTGGACCCGAAAACTCCACCGAATACTCATGTGGACGTGTTGCATTTTCAATAGTCGAATAGACATGAAGCGAGGCAATACTGTTGATACCGGCCTGTGGCGAGTGAGGCATAACGGGTTTGTTTAACGTCGTTGCCATGTCGTAAATTCGTTTGACCTCGGTGGGACCTCCTGCATTGAGAATGTCCGGCTGGAGAATGTCTGGGTTTCCAAGCAACACGAGATGTTGAAACCACCATCGGAAAGCGTCTTGCTCTCCAGCGGACACCGCTACGTCCAGAGCATCCGCTACCTGTCGAAGTCCTGGCAGGTCATAGTGAGGTATCGGCTCCTCGAAGTGATCAATTCCTAACTCTTCGAAGTAACGCCCTTGTTGAATTGCTGTAGAGACTGAATATCCGTTGTTTGCATCGAACCCAAGATATGCGCCTGAAGGAAGAAAGTCGCGAACGACCTTGAAGTGTTCCCGATCATTAGCCGGGTTAGCATCTTGACGCCAACCACGCCAATCCATCCGAATCTTAAAGGCTCGGAACCCTTCATTCCAACCTCGTTCAACGAGCTTCAGCATCTCTTCCGGCTTAAGCTTCCAACCGGAACCTACCGACCAGTACAAATCGATTCTTTTCCGTGAGGCTCCACCCATTAATGCATGAACTGGCAATCCCGTGTCTTTACCCAAGAGGTCCCAGAGTGCAATGTCAATGACACCGACAATACTGGCGGGAAGTTTGAAAAAACGTTCGTCCCTGCCGAGAGCGAGCGTGTCCCAGTGGCGTTCAATTTGGCGAGGGTCTTCGCCTACCAGCGCAGGCTTGACGCGCGTTTCCAGATACGACTCAAACACGGAATAGGACTTGCCCGATCGAGTTTGACGACCACCTGGAGCTTCCGCCCAGCCTTCTACTCCTGCATCAGTATGGATGCGAACGAGGCTCTTGCCTGTCTTGAGCGGAGTGAATGTAATGTCAGAAATCTTCATCGCGATAGACTTGCAGCGAAACTCAAGACTTCATCAACCCAATTAAGGTGAATCTACCGGTGCCAGAAGCCTAGTAAGGTGAGTTGAAATCACTCGCTTTTGACCCAATACTTAAAATACAAAGCAACAAAATTTCGGCTCGGAGGTAAGTCCCAGCACCCAAAGACTGGGAAATCGCGTGGAAAAAACGATCCTATACCTCGCATTGCTCTTGATCGTCATTCATTTGTTCATTCTTCGAATCAGCATTATGCAAAAGCGAGACAAGCAGCCCGAGGACTTTCAGCCCGAAATTAAACGAGACAAAAGCGATTCAGAGGGCACCACCACGCAGGACGAAGGAGGCGCTACGCGAGCGTCTTCGTGAGCGAAGTCTCCCTCACGCCAATACGTGCTGGGCATGAATTCGACCAGCAAGCTCTTGAACGCTATATGAACTCAAACGTCGAAGGATTTCGGCGTCCGTGTTCAATACAGCAGTTTGAGGGTGGTCAAAGCAATCCCACATTCTTGATCGAGTCGCCTGAAAAGCGATTTGTACTCCGGAAACAACCCCCAGGCAGTCTTCTACCATCGGCGCATCAAGTCGATCGCGAGCATCGAGTCATGAAATCGTTGTTCTCGTCAGATGTACCAGTACCGCAAATGTATGCACTATGTGAAGACACGGAAGTTATTGGTACTAAGTTTTATGTTATGGAGATGGTTGAAGGACGTCTCTTCACTACGACTGCTCTCCCAGATCTCACGAAAGATGAACGCAAATCGGTTTATCTTGACATGGCACGAATACTGGCAAGTCTGCATGCTGTCGATCCAAGCTCGGTTGGTCTTGCGGATTTCGGTCGCCCTGGAAACTATTTTGGTCGGCAGGTTGCTCGTTGGAGCAGACAATACGTCGCATCGCAGACTGAGACGATTGATGCTATGGATGCTTTGATGGAGTGGTTGCCCGACAATCTGCCTGACGAGACACCACCTCGAATCGTTCACGGCGACTACAGAATGGGCAATGTTCTACTAGACGAGAGTGAACCAAGAGTAGTTGCAGTTCTCGACTGGGAACTTTGTACGCTTGGGGATGGAATGGCCGATTTAGGATATTGGTGTCAGGAATACCACTCACCTGCTTCGAAGAAGCCAGGAATGATTGCGGGAGCCGATCTCGAAGTACTTGGAATTCCGACAGAATCTGAGCTCATCAAAGTGTATTGTGACCATGCCGGATTGAGCGGCATCGAGAATTGGCTCTTTTACGTAGTATTCAATTTGTTCCGATCCGCCGGAATCATTCAGGGTGTATACAAACGTGGGTTGGACGGCAACGCCAGTTCTCAAACTGCTCTGGAATACGCGGGAGCTGCTCGGGAACGATCGGAACTTGCTTGGTCGATCGTCCTATCCAGCAACATGACATAGGATCTGGTCAGAAAAAAACGCAGCTTAAGTAGCCTGACAAGTACATAAGCTCATAAGATTAACTATAATTCACCGTATATTTAAATTGTGATTTTAGATTTACGGTGTTAATTTCCCGAAATTCATCAAAAACAGTCGAGAGAGCCCTGCGACGTCAGGCCGCCGTGGGTCTACTTGGACCCCGTCAGGTAGGAAAGACAACATTGGCTCTTGCACTCGCAAGGACCCAGGATCATGTTTATCTCGACCTCGAAAACCCAGAAGACCGTCAAAGCTTGGAAAACCCTATTTTCTTCCTGCGCCAGTTCGAAAATTCGCTGGTGGTACTAGACGAAATTCACCGAGTTCCCGAACTGTTTCCTGCACTGCGGGGCTTGATTGATGAAGGTCGTCGCAAGGGTCTGGAAACAGGAAGATTTCTCATTCTAGGATCTGCATCGGTGGATCTGATCAAGCAAAGTAGTGAATCTCTGGCTGGAAGAATTGAATATGTGAGTCTAGAACCGCTAAGTGGCACCGAAGTCGGCGAGGAAGAGATTGGAAGGCTATGGTTACGAGGCGGATTTCCCTTGAGTTTTGTTGCTTCAAGCGAAGAAGACAGCATAGTATGGCGCAAGAACTTTGTGCGTACATATGTAGAGAGAGACATGCCGCGGTTCAGTAGTCGCCTGCCGACGGGCTTGATCGCTCGCCTATGGACGATGCTTGCGCACAATCAAGGCACGATGCTGAATTCGGCCCGACTAGCTTCATCCCTGGAAGTGACTTCACCAACGGTTTCTAGATATATCGAGTTTCTAGAAGATCTGCTTCTTGTACGGAAGTTGAACACTTTTAGTCCTAATCTCGGCAAACGTCTTGTAAAGGCACCCAAAATCTATATTCGTGACACCGGGTTGCTCCATGCAATGCTAAACCTGCAATCGAACGATGACCTATTTCGCCATCCGGTGTGCGGATTCAGTTGGGAGGGATTTGTAATCGAACAAATTGTTGGAGCAGTTGGAGACAGAGCCACTCCCATGTTTTACCGCACAGCCGACGGCGCAGAAATAGACTTGTTGCTTGAATGGCATCGAACTGGCGATCTTTGGGCCATCGAGATCAAGCAATCAATGTCGCGCCCTCCCTCTAGAGGTTTCTACTCGGCTATTGACACAATAAGGCCGCGTAGAAGCATTGTTGTTTGCATGTCTCAGAGACCCTATAGGATTCGAAATGATGTCGAAGTGTGTGGACTATTTCACTTTCTACGCGAAGTATTGGAATGAGCTGTCAAATCAAACTAGATTGAGAATTTGGTCCATTGCTTCACTCTTCAACAAGCGTCCACCTAATTGCATCACCAACACTTGCACCGTTAGATTTCGGCGTCGAAATTACTTCGGTTGTTCCGGCTTCGAGGTCAAAATTCCCTATATCGTTCCAACCGTGCGGGGCATTGAACGCGTCCAGATCAGTGATTGACTCCTTGCCAACGCCTTTTACAGCGATTTCATACACACCTAACGTAGTTGGTCGCGACCAAGAGATTATCGTGCCGGGACCGGGGCTATAGGAGGATTGATATTGCTTTCGGTTCACGGCTGGAACATGGAATTCTAATTTCCACGTCCCGGAGATAGGTATGTCTGCGGTGAACTTTGCGCTGATTGAATCCGACCGCAACATGTTTATCGCATGAGTATGTCTATATTTGCCAAAACTCAAAGGTGCTGTCTCGCGATACCACCGGCCAGACTCTAACGGGTTGTCCGACAGAGTTTTGAGTGCGTGGGTTAGCTCGGGCATTCCTCGATCCATCTCAATTGGAGTGGAATCCCTTGCGAATAAGAATGTGATCCATCTGGGAAGCATTGGATCTGTCAAGCTCTCAGCACTTTCATCCGTCACGCCAATCCAAGAGAAACCTTCGTCGAGATCATCAACAGTAACTACGTTGTTATCAATTGGGTCCCAGTCCGAATCCGTCACAAGAGGCAAGATTGGCGAATCGGAGCGTTCGATGCTGTCACGACTCGGAGAGTCGAGATGAAACGGGTCTCGATTTAGAGATAGATAGGGATCCAAGACTACCCGTGTTGGTGGAGCACTGGATTGAAATGCAATGCGAAGCGAAGTATGCCCATCAATCCTAACAGTTTCCAAATACTGTTCTTCAAGGCCAGCCAAGTCGTCTACATACGAAACTCCAACCACTCCCGGTACGGATTCGTCATTGCGAATTACAAAACTTGACTGATACACTGGCTCTCCAGCAGTGGTGTCCGCCAAACGTTCAACAAAAGGATCTGAAGCGATGAACCCTGGCAGTTCCAAGTCGTGGAGCCAGTCTCCAAGTATAGACTCCAAGTCCAAATCCACTTCCATCGCGGTTGATAGAAAGGCTTCTTCGCCGTAGTTTTTGCCTTTGTAACGGCTGACCAATTCACGCAAGAGCGCGCCAACCTTTTCTTCACCACCAAATTCCAGGATTAGTTTCGAAACTTCGCCAATCTTGAGTAGTAAAACGTGATATGCATCGACGGGATTACTTTCAAAGTCCAACCCAACGAGAGGTGATTCAATCATGAGTTCCCACACTGAAGGTTTGCGACTGAATTGACCACGCCAATCTAGGTTTTGGTATGTCGGAGTTGAGCCGAATCCACCGCCCGAGTTGAAGGTTGTAGTTGAGATTTGATTGAAGGTGTTGCCCGAAAATAGAGCTGGAATAGAAAAGTATCCTTCTGCTTCTGTGAGTAATTTCTGGGTGAGTTCGTCGATAAGAAAGTCTACGGCGACTGCACCTGGACCCTTTGGTGACGTCTGATGACCAATAAACGTTTTGCCCATGTGCAGAAAAGGATTCCCTCCGTCGTAGCCGTTCTGAAAATATGCATTAAGAAGCCCAAGTACGTACTCTGCAAACAAATCCGATTCGTCTTCGAAGTTTTGGCGCTGTCCGTCAATTGGATAGTCAAATCGAGCAATAGGAAAGCCTGATTCTCTGATCATTTGGATGCCAGGAGGAGAAAATACACTCCCCATTTGCCAACCTCCTCCGTAAACCCTCATGGAGACTGGGACTTCCACGAAGGATAGTGTCCCGTATGGATATTCCAATCCCAATTCTCTAGATTTGCTGAGCAATTCGCTGAGCCATTCTTTCAGTGCTGGGACAACCAACTCCAATGTTTTCAAGTTCTTAGTGTGTTTTTTGCTAAGTAGCAACTCAAACTCGACACCCTCCTGTTTCAGCGCACGCCGTTCGAACTTCGATCCAACTAAGGCGAATTCAGGTATTGGATTCCTTGGGTTGAATCGAAAAGTGGTTCGCTTGCCTTCATCTAACAGGTCTCGAGTGCCTGGTCCCGCCACGATCCACTCACGTGGAACACTGACTTCGATGTCAAGATTGAAGAAGTCTTGAGGTCGTTTCCGTAGGTCTGACCTACCGTATGCCGATCCGGAAGCAGGAAACCAACTAACTCCTGGCATCAGTGCTACAAATTGTGGATGAAATATGTACGACTGTGTCCCGAAACGAAATGCTTCTCGAGCTTGCAAATAGTCCATTTCGGACCATTTGAGAGAGCTATCCAAATATGCGAAATTTGGATCGGGGACTCCGTTGGCGATCAACCGTAACTGCGTTGAAAAAGCACTTTCATTTGTTACGGGTAATTTGAGTAAGCCTCTCTCAAATTCAAACTCTTTCACCGAGCTACCATTCAACTCTAAACTCTTAATCTGGTAGCCCGGGTTTAGCGTTATCAACCTCACATCTCCTGTTCGTAGGGTTGAAGAGGAAAATTTCAGAATCAGATCTAGCTTTATATTTCGTCCCGGGTGGATCTCTACTGTACCGCTGATCGAATCGATGTCTGTCAAAGAATTCGATTGATATTCGGCGTGGTATTGGGCCCAATCCCCAGTCTGGCGCAACTCTCCCATTTTGAATTGAGCCAGTCCGTAGACACCTAATAGCGAAATCCCTACGGCAAGAGCTCCTCCAAGTAACTCATACGTCTTCGTCCTTTGAGGATTCTGACGCGACAGGATTGCGGACGTAAGCAAGAGCAAGCCTACTGAGAAGATTGCAATGCAAGTTCGATTGAGGACGATGTCCAGGTTGAACAAATGGGGCGCTAATGCCGATGGGAAGGCATCGCTACCACTGAACGTCGACAGCACTGATGCAAGGAAAAATGGAATTCTGTTGCTTAAAGTGAAGTAACCAAACAGCAAACCACCGAGAATCACGACGACAATCAACCGAAATCGCACTAATACGGATACGAACACCGTCATCGAGCCCCACAAAAGGAGATTGGGAATGATGTCCCAAACTAGAAAAGCAATGACACTAGCGGGTTCGCTGCCCGCACCAAACCTAAAGCCGATTACTTCTGCAAGGAATCCCAGAGCTGACACAGTCAAGATTAGAGCGGCTGCAGGAATGGCAAGAAGAAGCACAACTCCCAGCAGTCTGCCGGACAACAGCTCGAAGTTCGACATTGGGCGTGTGTCTACTGCTTCTTGAATGCGATCTCTGATATCTCTCGATCTGACATCAAATGCAAGAAAAACGATGCCTATCGAGAACAGAAACACGATCACGCTACCCATATTAGAAATTACGTAGTGGGGTCCCAATAGGCCTGCGGAGGGGGAAACATAAGAGGTAAAGCCATGTGCGAGGCAGAGCCACAGCCACATGACACCACTAGTGACTAAGGCTATGGCTACAAAGACCCACGTACGTATCAGTCTTCGGCAGGATCGCATCTCCGCAGAGACAATTGCCCAAAAATTGGAAACGTTCATCTAAGTAGCTCCTTGTAAAGACTACACGCACCAACGCCCACAGAATGGTGTTCTGTGAGCGTCACGAGTCTCTCGATTGAGCAGAATGCCAATTCCTTGTCGAGTGAATGCTGAACGGAATTCAAGACGTGCCTAATGCCCAATCCTCAATGGACATGCAAGAAGGGTGCCACTGAAGTTGTCAAACTTTGAGAAGGGGGCTACTGCATATGTTGAATATTGATGAAGCCAAAGATTCAGCTATTTTGAGTCAGTCTCTCGTTGTAGATCTCAAATGGACGATTTAAGATCCAAGTATTGTGAATAAATCTGCTCTGTGCGATACTTGTATCGCACAGAGCAGATTCTGAGGTGAACATGACTTCCATATCCATCCGGCTACCTGACGAAATTGCTACACGACTAAAAAACCTGTCAAAGCTTACTGGCCGTACGAAGACCTATTACGTGCATGAAGCCATCTGTCGGCACCTTGACGACCTGGAAGACATCTACATTTCCGAGAGCCGCCTGGAAGAAATGCGATCGGGCAAGGTGAAGCCGCTCACATTGGACGATCTGATTAGAACTCATGGTGTGGACCCTTGAAATTGCTCCAGGCGTGAATCGTGACTTAGACCGCATCGATCCTGCGCAGAGAAGACGAATCATCAAATTTCTGAGGGATCGTCTCGTTCCGCTCGAATCACCTCGGGACATTGGAGAAGCTCTTAGGGGACCGATTTGGGCAGGCTATTGGAAGTATCGTGTCGGCGACTACCGAGTCATATGTTATATCGAGGATGCACGAAAATGCATTCAGGTAACCAGAGTACGGCATCGACGCGACGCCTACCGTTGATGAGTTTGGGACTGATTGTGCTTACAACTCCGATGTCTTTGACTACTTTAGGCATTGATGGTGAGAGCTTCGAGATACGGACGGACCATCGCACCATCTTTGACCATGCGGCTAATTGCTGCTGCAGTGATCCCCATGTTCCTAAATTCGGAGAGACGAACAATTCCATTTGCTCGCAAGAGGCAAATTGCGCCCATGCGTTGCGAGACTGCTTTCGACATTGATACAAAACCTCGGAACATGGATGCGATATTCCAAGGATTTATAGCATCTGAACCGACCTCTCCATATTTAAGTTCAACCAACAAAAAAGTCCACGCGAAGATCGATCAAATGAGAAGGTAATTTGCGCAAAGTATGCAGAAAGTCGATATCTTTTTGTGCCATGGCAATGCGGTAAGTATCGAACGACCTGCACTAATTGATTCCAAGAACCGTGTGAATTAGTGAACTGTCTCGCACAGATAGGGAATTGAAGACGTCAAAGTGGTGTCGGTCGTCTTCAATTACATTGTGAGCTTCTTTAGTTTTGCTTTTCCACTCGTTGTAGAGAACTTCGGACTGCCTGAGGAATTCCGTCCGTTCCTTAGAACCAACCCAAGTTACAACCGATGCTGTCTTGACGGGTTCTTGTAAATATGGACTTTCACAAGCCGCTTCTTCTGTGGTCAATCGCAGCTTGTTGTTCATCGTTGTATGCAATAGATTCCGCAAGTCGTGAACACCGCTTATAGACACGAAACGCTGGATTCGGTCTCGAATTTCTAGCGAAAGCTCAACGTCTTTGCACGCCATTCGCGTCACAAGGTGACCGCCTGCCGAGTGACCTACCAGAACAATCGGACCGACCACAGCTTCAGCACATTTCTCGATCATGGAAATCATCATGAATGTGATCTCCGAAATCCGTGCCTCGGGTGCCAAGACATAGCTTGGAATAGCAACAGCCCAACCATGATCGCATGCGCCTTTGGCCAAGTGCGACCAATAGGACTTGTCAAAATCCATCCAATAACCGCCGTGAACGAAAACTACCAAGCCCAGAGGTTTAGATGAAGGCCAAAACAGATCAAACACTTGACGTGGATGGGACCCGTAAGCAATATCCCGTTCGACTCTTTCATGGTGATTTATGAACAGAGTGGAGGCATCTTTCCATCGTTGCGGATATGTCGAGCCGCCTGGAATATATTTCGCGTTCGAAAACTCATCGTCCCAATCTACGTGGTTCATCGTGAAACTTAGCTAACGCAACCGTTCAGTGTTGTTGTCAGGCTAAGATACACTACAAATCCTCTTGATGTAGGCGGTTTCTTTACCGCTGCCGATCAATCGACGAAGGTAGATTCGAATGCAAATTGCGTGTTTGGGTGGCGGTCCCGGTGGACTGTACTTCGCAATTTCGATGAAGGGTCGAAACCCTCAGCACGACATTACAGTCTTTGAGCGAAACAAGCCTGACGACACCTTTGGATGGGGAGTCGTGCTGTCGGACGACACCTTGAGCAAACTTCAGGCTAACGATCCCATCAGCGAGAAATCCATTCGGAGCCACTTTGCGTATTGGGACGACATTGCATTGCACTACAAGGGAAAACGGCTTGTTTCATCCGGACATGGCTTTTGCGGAATCGGTCGAAAAAAGCTGCTCAACATTCTTCAAGACCGTGCACGCAGTCTCGACATCAAAATGAACTTCGAGACCGAGGTGGAAGATGTTTCTGAATTGGCTCAGAGCTACGATCTTGTCATAGCCAGCGATGGATTGAATTCACGAACTCGAAACGAGTTCGAATCAGCGTTTGAACCGAAAATCGACCAACGACTTTGCCACTTTGTTTGGTTAGGAACACACCAGAAATTCGATGACGCATTTACGTTTATCTTCGAGCCAACCAAACACGGCTGGATATGGGCCCATGCTTATCAGTTCGACGAGGACACAGCTACATTCATAGTCGAGTGTTCTCAGGAGACATTTGACGCTTTTGGATTCGATTCATTGACCCAAGAGGAGAGCATCAGGGTCTGCGAAGAAATCTTTGAGGACCATTTGGACGGTCATTCCTTGATGACCAACGCCAGTCACATTCGCGGTTCTGCATGGATACGTTTTCCTAGAGTTCTATGCGAACAATGGAGCCACAACAACATTGTGCTGTTGGGAGATGCAGCAGCGACAGCGCACTTCTCAATTGGATCAGGGACAAAGTTGGCTCTGGAGTCAGCAATTGCCTTGGCAGACGTCATCGACACAGAACCCCAACTAGATGCTGCTCTCAAGAAGTATGAAGAAGAGCGACGAATCGAAGTGCTTCGTCTTCAATCAGCTGCTCGCAACTCTGTCGAATGGTTCGAAAACGTTGAACGCTATCTTCAGTTGGATCCAATGCAGCTGAACTACTCATTGCTGACACGCAGCCAACGCATCAGCCATGAGAACCTACGGGTGCGAGATGGTGACTGGTTGGAGTCTGCGGAGAAGTGGTTTCAGGAGGAAGCCGGAGTTTCCTCCAACGCTCGGGTCCGTCCACCCATGTTCGCTCCCTTCACACTTCGAGACATGGACTTAAAGAACCGTATCGTTGTATCTCCCATGGCTCAGTACAAGGCTGTCGACGGATGTCCAACCGATTGGCATCTCATTCACTACGGAGAGCGAGCTAAAGGTGGAGCAGGACTTGTCTACACAGAAATGACCTGTGTCTCCGATACGGGACGCATATCGCCCGGGTGTCCGGGTCTCTATGCCGACAAGCATGTAGCGGCGTGGGGACGTCTTACCAATTTCGTTCACGAAGAAACCGACGCGAAGATTAGTTGCCAAATCGGCCATTCAGGTCGCAAGGGGTCAACGAAAATTGGTTGGGAAGGAATGGATGAGCCTCTGGAAGATGGAAACTGGGAAGTTGTTTCTGCTTCTTCGATTCCCTGGTCTGCCGATAACTCTATACCGCGAGAGGCAACGCAAGCAGATTTGGACGAAATCAAACGCCAATTCGTGACGGCAACTGAAATGGCCGAGGAAGCTGGATTCGACATGATTGAACTGCATGCAGCGCACGGTTACTTTGTTTCTTCCTTTATTTCTTCAGTTTCCAATACTCGCACAGACGAATACGGCGGAACACTTGAGAATCGCATGCGTTATCCGATGGAAGTCTTGCGAGCCATGCGTTCGGTATGGCCGAATCACAAACCGATTTCCGTCAGAATCTCCGCTACCGATTGGCTGGAGGACAAAGGAGTGACTCCCAAGGATGCCGTTCACATCGCACGATTGTTTGCACAAGCTGGTGCGGACATCATCAATGTTTCTGCTGGTCAAACGAGCACCGAGGCAGAGCCAGTCTATGGTCGAATGTTTCAAACACCTCTGTCGGACCGCATTCGCAACGATGGGAATCTGAAGACCATAGCAGTGGGCAACATTTACGAAGCCGACCATGTCAATTCAATTTTGCTTGCCGGTCGTGCCGACCTTGTTTGTATTGGGCGACCACACCTTTCTGATCCGTATTGGACTCTTCATCGAGCTACCGAATTGGGTGACCGAGAGGAAGGCTGGCCATCTCCCTACTTGCAGGGACGCGACCAACTATGGCGTCTTGCAGATCGCGAAGCCGAACAGGTCAACCAAGTTTGACTTTGTCTGGGAAACACGCTGTCGTCACAGGAGGTGGATCCGGAATCGGTGCTGAAACAGCTAAGGAATTGGCCGGAGCGGGTGCAAAAGTCACGATCTTGGGTCGTTCCAAAGATTCACTAGAAGCTCAAGGACTTCCTTACCAGATCTGCGATGTCACCGACTTTGCTGCGGTAGGTGAAGTCTATGCAAAGGCGCGATCTGAACGAGGTCCCATTTCCATTGTCGTTGCCAATGCTGGGGCTGCGCAAAGCGAACCCATCGAACGCACAGATCCGACACTCCTGAGCAACATGTTTGCCGTAAACGTAATCGGAGTGTTCAACACCTGGAAAGCCGCACTGAACGATATGCGATCTGAGAGTTGGGGCCGAATGGTTGTGATTGCTTCAACAGCAGCCCTTAAGGGCTACCCATACGTGTCCGCATATACGGCATCGAAGCATGCCGTCGTGGGTCTGATGCGTTCGTTTTCGTTGGAACTAGCGAAGACAGGCATTACCGTAAATGCGATCTGCCCGGGCTATACAAGTACGCCTCTCCTAGAGAGAACATTGCAAAATATCGTAGACAAGACTGGAATGTCTCAAGATAGGGCGAGCTCGATGCTACTTAAAAACAATCCTCAAGAGAGATTTGTGGATGCTCGTGAGATAGCAAGCGCAGTCCAATGGTTGTGCTCCGATTCTTCGGATGCTGTAAATGGGCATACACTTAGTATTTCCGGAGGGGAGATCTAGCAACTTGCACCAATTGCGATTCGCACCTGAATCAATCCAAACGTGTTGCGAGCACGTTTTATCCAGGCTCTACTACGCCTGGCTTTGGCGTTAGATTACGTACGAGGTTCAGGCGATGTCGAGCAGCACACAGCACTTCAACTGTTCCATTTCAGACGGCATTGCTCAAATCTCTCTCAATCGACCCGAACGCAAAAATCCTCTGACGTTTGATAGCTATGCCGAACTGCGCGACTGGTTTCGAGGATTAAGACTCAACGAAGACATCAAGACCGTAGTCATCCTGTCCAACGGAGGTAATTTCTGCTCGGGTGGGGACGTCTACGACATCATTGGTCCCCTTACTCAAATGAACACCAAGCGTCTCCTTGAATTCACAAGGATGACTGGAGACTTGGTGAAGGCAATGATCAACTGCGGGACTCCAATCATTGCCGCAGTTGACGGTGTATGTGTAGGTGCCGGTGCAATCATCGCAATGGTTTGCGACATGAGAATTGCCTCACCAGAAGCAAAAGTCGCTTTCTTGTTCAATCGAGTTGGACTAGCTGGTTGCGACATGGGCGCTTGCGCAATGCTGCCCCGAATCATTGGACAGGGTCGAGCAACTGAACTTCTGCTTTTGGGACGCTCGATGTCGGCTGATGAAGGGGAGCGGTGGGGATTCTTCAACAAAGTGGTTTCTCAATCCGATCTTGACCAGGAAGCATTGGATTTGGCGACCAGAGTCGCGACAGGACCTGGCTTCGCCAACATGATGACGAAGACTATGCTCGCTCAGGAATGGTCGATGTCGTTGGAACAAGCTATTGAGTCCGAGGCACAAGCTCAAGCACTGTGCATGCAAACTGAGGATTTCCAGCGCGCCTATCGAGCGTTTGTCGCTAAAGAGAGACCAAGATTTGAAGGGAAATGATTGGCCAAACGTTTGTGAATATGTCCATCCCAAAGAGATCAATTTTGATCTGTGTCTACAGACTTCACAGGGAGAGGTGTGAATGTTAAGACCGTCTGCGCACGAAGACACGTTTGCCCGTGATCATCTGCCAGCCGCACAAGACTGGCCAGATTTATTGCTGGATGGATTCAACTATCCCGATCGGCTTAATGCAGCTATCGAGCTCACAGAGTCAATGGTTGCCAAAGGATTTGGCAGCAAAACGGCTCTGATCGGAGAAGATCGACAGCGCACTTACCAAGAATTGAACGACTGGACCAATCAGCTCGCACACGCATTGGTTGATGACCTGGGAGTACGTCCAGGCAATCGAGTTCTTATCCGATCCGCAAACAATCCTGCCTTTGTCGCATGCTGGTTAGCTGTTACAAAGGTGGGTGCAGTAGCAGTCAACACAATGCCTTTGCTGCGGGCCGCGGAACTTGTGACGTATGTCGAGAAAGCCCAAGTTAGCCATGCACTTTGCGACACAAGGCTACTAGACGAGCTATTGGAGTGCCAAAGACGGACTTCAGTATTGCAATCGGTCGTTGGATTTGACGGAACGGCAGGTCACGACGCGGAACTCGATCGTCTAGCGATTGATAAGCCTTCGAAGTTTGACTCTGTTGAGACTTCCCAAGATGATGTCGCTTTGCTGGCGTTTACTTCTGGTTCTACTGGCGAACCAAAAGCCACAATCCACTTTCATCGCGATCTGCTGATCATTGCAGACGGCTACGCAAAGGAAATACTCGGAGTTACTCCCGACGATGTCTTCGTAGGATCGCCACCGCTAGCGTTCACCTTCGGTTTGGGTGGATTGGCGATCTTTCCACTTCGTTTCGGTGCGGCCAGCATCTTGTACGAAGCCGCCGCTCCACCGGTGATAGGAGAAATCATCGCGCGACACAAAGCGACAATTTGCTTCACAGCTCCAACGGCGTATCGAGTGGTTCTTCAGACTGTGGAGAACCATGATATTTCATCGCTTAGACTGGCGGTATCCGCGGGAGAGACATTGCCTGGGCCCATATACGAAGAGTGGATCGCAAAGACTGGGAAGCCAATCCTTGATGGGATAGGAACCACGGAACTCTTGCACATCTTTATTAGCAATCGCATCGGAGACCACAGCGGCTCCTGCACGGGCACGCCAGTCAAGGGCTACGAGGCAAAAGTAATCGACGCCGGTGGCCATAAAGTAGAGCCAGGTGTGACAGGGAGTTTGGCTTTGAGAGGTCCGACTGGGTGCAGGTACCTGGGTGGAGATCGACAGACCGAGTACGTTCGAGATGGTTGGAACATCTGTGGCGACGCGTTTTCTCAAGACTCGGATGGTTATTTTCACTTCGCAGCTCGAAACGACGACATGATCATTTCTTCTGGCTACAACATTGCGGGACCGGAAGTCGAGGCTGCGCTCCTTGCGCATCCAAGCGTGGCTGAGTGCGCTGTAGTCGGAGTTCCCGATGAAGCGAGAGGATCTGTTGTTCAAGCTCACGTTGTGCTCGCAGAGGGTGTACAGCCAGACAAAGACACAACGAAAGAGCTTCAAGACCACGTGAAGGCAACTATTGCTCCCTACAAGTACCCAAGATCTGTTGTATATGTGGGCAATCTGCCCAAGACAGCAACAGGAAAAGTTCAGCGCTATCGTTTGAGGTCCAGTACATGAAAGACTACGAACAGGAAATCGAACACCCACCGGGTGATATCTCAGTAAGTTCGTACGACGAATATCTGCACCTCGACACGATATTAGCGGCTCAATGTGTTCACACTTCCGCTCATGATGAGATGCTGTTCATTGTTCAGCATCAAACAACCGAGTTATGGATGAAGCAGGTGATTCACGAACTCACTGTAGTGCGCGAAGACATTGCGGCCAACCGTCTCGAACCAGCATTTAAGACATTGAGTCGCGTCGCGAGAATATTCGATCAATTGAACGGAGCATGGGACGTACTGCGCACCATGACTCCTAGTGACTACACCGAGTTTCGAAGGGCACTGGGAACTTCCTCAGGATTTCAATCTTTCCAATATCGGTTGATCGAATACATACTGGGAAATCGAGTGATTGAGTTTGTCGACAATTACAAGAAGACTCCGTGGCACTATGAAGCGCTTCAGGAAGAACTTACTCGACCAAGCATTTACGATCTCGCCGTGTGCTTGCTCTACCGCATCGTCGACGGATTCGACACTCCCGCTCCCCCCTACCAATTGCGGCAACCGCGCAAGCTCGATCCAGCCATTCAAAACCATTGGAGGATCGTCTACGAGAACACTACGAAGTACTGGTCTCTGTATGAATTGGCGGAAAAGCTTGTGGACTTGGAGGACTACTTTCGCCGTTGGAGATTCAACCACGTGACTACGGTGGAACGTGTTATCGGCAACAAACGTGGCACAGGCGGAACCATCGGCGTGCCGTTGCTCAGAAAGAGACTGGATGTCGTCTTATTTCCCGAACTGTGGCGGGTGCGAGGGGATCTTTGAGTCAGATCAACAATCCTCTTCCCAAGAAGGAACTCTTCGATATTCCTAGTGGCATTGTCTACTTGGACGGAAACTCTCTTGGTCCACCTCTGAGGCAAAGCTCGAGGCAAGCAGTCGAAGTAATCAACGACGAATGGGGAAAAGACCTGATCCAAGCCTGGAACAGTGCGAATTGGATGTCAATGCCCCGGATCGTAGGGGATCAGATAGCTCCGATTATCGGAGCACAACCTGGTAGCGTCGCCATGGGAGACACACTCTCGATCAAAGCGTATCAAGCTCTAGCAGCAACGTTGGAATTGCGTCCCGATCGTCGAGTGATTCTGTCCGACTCTGGGAACTTCCCCACAGACCTTTACATTGCACAAGGACTTATCGACACCCTAGATCGAGGACACAAACTCTTAACTCCATCTCCCGAAGATGTGATGGACATGATCAATGACGATGTCGCTGTTGTCTATCTGACGCATGTCGACTATAGAACAGGAAGACTCCACGACATGGGTGCAATCACAGAGCGAGCGCACAGACATGGAGCAGTAACAATTTGGGACTTGGCTCATTCCGCCGGAGCAGTTCAGTTAGCGGTTGAAGAAACAAGAACTGAATTCGCTGTCGGATGTACGTACAAGTATCTAAATGGGGGTCCAGGAGCCCCTGCTTTCATTTACATCCGCCAAGACATTGTGAATTCCATTCGTCCAGCTCTTTCGGGATGGTTGGGGCACAGAGATCCGTTCGCTATGGCACCTCAATATGACCCCGCACGGAGTACTGAACGATTTCGGATTGGAACTCCGCCAGTCGTGCAGTTCAAACTTCTGCACTTTGCACTAAAGATCTGGGACCAGATTTCAATGTCGGACATTCGCGAAGCTTCGACAAGACTATGCGAACAATTCATTCAGGAAGTTGAAGGCCGTTGTCCTTCGCTAGAGCTAGTATCTCCGCGCAATGCATTGAATCGAGGATCACAGGTGTCTTTTGAATCCAACGATGCGTACTCAATAATCCAAGCGCTCACTGACCAAGGAGTCATCGGTGACTTCAGAGAACCTAACATATTGAGATTCGGTATTGCCCCTCTCTATTTGGACGAGAACGACATCGTTCGAGCAGCACAAACGATGGAGAGCGTCATGAATTCCGAGTGCTGGCGCGAAGACCGATACCAGGTGAAAAAGCAAGTAACGTGAACAGTCTCTCTGTGATGGATCAAAAAATCAGGTGTTGGTACTTAGCCTCAAGTTTCTATGTGATTGAACTTATCCAGCTGACTGAAGCAGCTTGAACTTCAATGTGATCACTCTTTCTTCAGAAACATAAATGACTAACTCGGTTATCAATCCTTCGTTTTGGCCACGCCCCAAGGGATATTCGAATGGAATCCTCACAGATGATGGTTTGCTATTTGTTGCGGGACAAATTGGTTGGAACTACAGTCAAGAAATAGAGCAAGATGACTTGGTTTGCCAGACTAGACACGCACTTCAAAACATTCTTGAGGTAGTAAAGTCCGCGGGAGGCGTAGCGACGGATGTGGTCCGATTGACTTGGTACTTAAAGGACAAGAAATCGTACTTGTCGAAGCAAGCAGAAATTGGCGAGGTCTACCGCGAGATCTTTGGAAGACACTTTCCCGCAATGTCCGTTTTGATCGTTCAAGAACTAGTGGAAGATGATGCTTTAGTGGAGATCGAGGCAACCGCCCGAATCGGAAGATAGACTCCTGCCTGAAGAAGCCAATTTGCTAGTGAATACGCCTTAGGAATGCGTAGAGCAATCCCGTTAGCTTTTGTTTTAGGGGACTACACACAATGGTGCTCTCTGGTAATCTAATTCAGGTGCTGAAAGTCCAACTAAGTGGGGACGAAATCGTGGCACTAACTCGCAATCCGACTCTCAGGTGTGGTAACTAAAAAGCATGGCTCAAAGACGGAAGACTCCCAATGTCACGTTAGTGCGCAACGCAATTCTCGGTGCAATTGCACTTATCGTATTCGTGATACTCGGCTACTCGATTCTCTACACTCTTGGAGTTTTGGATCCCAACCGAGGAGAGCTATACGTCACGATTCCCGACCGTGAAATCAAGAGTGATCCCATCGAAGTAATCGAGTTTTTTTCCTACGCTTGTCCAAACTGCAAAGAACTTCACACCTTGCTTGCGGGCTGGGAACGATCCTTGCCTGACGACGTGACGCTTCGGGAAGTTCATGTTGCCCATTCGTTGCAGACGACCAATCTTGCGCGGACTCACGTCACATTAGGCCAACGCAATGTCGTATCGCAAAACCAGCGCCGAATATTTGAGGAGGTCGAAAAGCGACCTCAGACCTTTGGTACGCTCGAGTCTACGGCCGAATTCTTCGACGGTCACGGGATTGAGAAAGACCAATTCGAGCGCATTGCGGAAAGCGATCGTGTTCAATCGTTACTTGATGCTGATGCCGAATTCGTCCGAGAACTTGGAGTCATTGCAGTTCCCACATTCTTGGTGGCAAACAAGTATGTGGTCAGATCAAGAACGACTCAGCAGGAGACTGTTCGAGCACTCAAGAAAGTAATCGAAATGGTTCGAAGCGGGGAGCTCCCTTTAGCGGAAAACGCTCCGGATGCTGCAGAAGAAGCCAATGGAGATGAATCCGAAGGTCCAAGTGCAATCCCAACAGGAGTTCCAGTCGACGAACCCGAAGATTCCGGCGCGACATCTACCAATGATCCAGAAGTCGAAGCCGATGACGAGGGAGAGAACTGACTTAAGCGGCTGAGTCTCCAGCAACCACATCCAACAGTTCAATCCAATGCCTGACGGGTTTCTTCACTGCCACTTCGAGATGCAACTGACACCCAACGTTGGCCGTGGCAATCAGATCTGGGTCTTCATGGAGTAGATCCTCGATCTTTCTCTCGCGCAACGATTTGGATATTTCGGGTTGGAGTATCGAGTAGCTACCTGCTGAACCGCAGCACTGGTGCGCGTCAGGAATCAAACACAACTCATAACCCGCACGAAGTAATAGATTCTCGACCAATCCGGAAATCTTTTGCCCATGTTGCAATGTACACGGAGACTGAAACGCGACGCGTTGCTGATCTAACCGTTTAGTGAAATCGAACCCTTGCAGAAATTCGGACACGTCACGCACCGCTGCCGAAAACTTCCTTGCGGCATCGTCTCCGTACAAGACTCGACCATAGTCCTTCAAGGTTGCCCCACACCCGCTGGCAGTAGAAATGATCGATTCTCCGTCTCTTAGAGCAATCGCTTCAATATTAGCTCGCATGAATGTTTGCGCTTGCTCGTGATGTCCTAGGTGAAGATGTAGAGCACCGCAACACTTCTCGGCTTCCAATATTCGATACTTGATGCCCATCCGCGACAACAGCACGGTCAAGTGTTTCACGACCTCCGGAGTCAGCGATCTTTGCACGCAGCCTTGAAGAATGACGACTCTTCCCTGTTGGGTGAATAGGTCTTCCTTGCGTCTCAGTCGGCGATACAGCATTTCTCGGAACCGAGTAGGAATGAAAATCCTAAAGGGACGTCCTAACCTGTACAACGACCGAAACAGACTGGGTTTGGGTATGACGTACAGCAACATTCGTTCAAGTAATGACGTCTTCCGAAGGCGACGCTTCATCGTATTTCTAGCGAATTCGGCCAATTCGCCGTATTCGACACCGGAAGGACAAGTCGATTCGCACGCTCGACAAGTCAGGCACTTTGCGAGGCTGTCTTCGAGCGTGTGATTGATTTCATTGCTCTCAAGCAAGCCCTTTACGAGATAGATCCTTCCTCGCGGACCCTGCAATTCATCCCCCGAGTTTCGATACGTGGGACATGTTTCATTGCAGAATCCACAGTGAACGCACTTTCGGATTATCTCCGCACTACGAATGGCGGTGTCATCCTGTTCGAGTGTCGCGGCAATTCTCGTGTGCACTACACAACGACCTCGGGTTCGAAGATCCCAAGTGGGTCAAAGGCTTGCTTTAGCCGAGATGCATACTTTAGAGAGGATTTTGGTTGAACCCCTAGGTGTCTAAATGGTTCAACGCGACCTACATCTGTTGAAACGGGTGGGGGCGACTCGGTTGGAGTCTTGACCCACACCAAGCTCCCGTTCCACTCGGAAAGAACTGAGAGTTCGTCGATGTTTTGATACAAGTTGCCCCGATCCAAACTGACTCGCCAAAGCGGCGAGCTGTCACCAAAAAAAGAAAGGTTCTGATCCCGTAGTTCACTCCACGAGAAGCTGGAGCACACACTTGCGCCGTTCAGCGTGGAAAAATCCTGTTGTACAGCAGAGGTCGCACCCGCGAAGCGGAGATATAGAGTCTGCTCGCTATGGCAGGATCCAGCAAGCGTCGAAGACCGTCGACTGTACGACTCTAAGAGGTGGAATGCATCTACATCTGAACGCTCAAGTTCAACTGTAATTTCATGCTCCGACACTGGTAACAGCTTGAATGTAGCACTCAGGATTAATCCGAGAGTTCCCTTCGACCCGGCATAGAGTCGGGCAATATCGAAACCCGCAACGTTTTTTATGACCTTCCCGCCGAAGTTAAGACGTTGACCTTTGCCGTTGACGACTTCGACGCCCAGCAGACTATCTCGCGTGGAACCGTACCAAGGTCTGCCAGGGCCCGATAGACCACTGGCAATCGCTCCACCCACGGTGCCTTTTCGATTGAACATCGGCGGATCTGAGGGCAGCATCTGACCCTGAGCGTGTACAACTTCCTGAATTTCTTCGAGTGACGTTCCCGATCGAGCGGTAATGACTAGTTCGTCCGGCCGATAATCGATGATACCAGTGTGGTCCGATGTGCAAAGGAACGCAATGTCGTCGCTCTCGACCAGACGCGGCTTGCTTCCGTGTCCCAAGATTGCTATCGGTTCGCCACTTGAAACTGCGTTTTCGATCGTGCCAACTAGATACGCTGAGTCGTCTCGATCGGGCACTAGAAGCGTTCCAGTTCTGGATGTGGAAGCTTGCCCCGATGCACGTGCATACCCCCAATTTCCGAACATCGAGCAAGCGTGGGAATTGCCTTACCGGGGTTCATTAGGCCAGACGGATCAAACACCTTTCGCAATTGATGAAATTGTTCCAATTCCTCGTCGGAGAACTGGGAGCACATTTGATCGATCTTCTCGATACCCACACCGTGTTCTCCCGTAATTGTTCCTCCTGCGAGAATGCAACACTCTAGGATTTCAGCTCCGAATTCTTCCGCTCGTTGCTGTTGCTTTTCTTCCGCGGCGTCATAGAGAATCAGAGGATGCAAGTTTCCATCGCCAGCGTGAAACACGTTAGCCACCGCAAGCTGATACTTCTCGGACATCGCAGCTATAGCTGAAAGTACCGAACCAATCTTGCCCCTTGGAACTGTTCCATCCATGCAGTAATAGTCTGGGGCGATTCTTCCTGCCGCTGGAAAAGCGGACTTGCGACCTCGCCACAATCGCTCACACTCTGCCGGATCTATAGCCACGTCAATGTCAAGTGCACCAAAAGACTTCATTAAGCGCTCAACTTGCGACGTGTGTTGTTTGACGTCCGCTTCGCCACCGTCAATTTCGCACAACAGAATTGCTTCTGCACCGGTTGGATATCCCACGTTGGCAAATTCTTCCGCAGCTTTAATGGCCAATTTGTCCATCATTTCTAGTCCTGCGGGAACAAGACCGCTCGAGATAATTCCCGCCACGCAGTCGCCTGCCCTTTCAATATCGTCAAACGCGCCAAGCAATACGGAACGATTGGAAGGTATAGGCAGGAGCTTCACTGTAACCTCCGTCACGACGCCGAGCATACCTTCGGATCCGACCATTAATGCCATGTAGTCGTAACCGGAACTGTCGTACGACTTGCCTCCGAGTACTAGCTCGTCGCCCTCGATGGTCTGAACCTTTAGCCCCATGACGTTGTGTAGGGTCAATCCGTACTTTAGGCAATGCACCCCGCCGGCGTTTTCTGCCACATTGCCGCCAATACTGCAGGCTATTTGCGATGAAGGATCTGGTGCGTAGAAGAGTCCATGTTGTCGGACGGCATCAGAAATAGCCAAATTGGTAACCCCGGGTTCCACTGTTGCAGTACAACTTGCCAGATCTATGTCTAGGATTTCCCTCATCTTGGTAAGCACGAGAAGCACACCGTCTGAATTGGGACGGGCTCCGCCCGAGAGTCCCGTACCAGCTCCTCGAGTGACGACAGGAACTCTGCACTCGTTACAAATGTGTAACACCGTTCGAACCTGAGCTACTGATTCCGGCAAGACAACCACCCACGGCGTCTGACGATGGGCTGTCAACCCGTCCGTCTCAAACGGTTTGACTTCGCTACGATCAGTCAGGATCGCGCGACTTGGCAGTTCGCTACCGAGTAGCTGAAGAGCAATTGAATTCGTCACGGAAGATTGGTATTGCGTAGAAACTTGGATTGGTTGATTACGGAACTAATGGACGTTAACGTGGTGCAGACACGCTGTAGCATCGACCCACCGTGCATTGTGTCAATTTCTCAGAGGTTCTGCAATTCATAGGACCACTAACAATATGCAGGGTAGTACTACGATTGAATTTCGACTTCGTTAACATGCATGCAAGGTCTCGCAAAGGCGTTTCAATCAAAAACATGCGGAGGATCTGTGCCTAATAGCTACGTATTGAAGAGCGGCACCATAGTCAACGAAGGCAATCGAATTGAAGGCGATATCGCAATTGACGATTTCGGTCGGATTTCCCAGATAGGAGGAACAGCGACTGCGAAATGTGAGATCGATGTTGCGGGATCTTGGATTCTACCGGGCATGATCGACGACCAAGTTCACTTTCGAGAGCCTGGAATGGAACACAAAGCCACGATTGCTACAGAGTCTCGTGCCGCACTTGCCGGCGGTATTACCAGTTACATGGAAATGCCCAATTGCATACCACAAACAATCAATCGATCTCGATTGCTGGACAAACATGATCGTGCCAGCAAGAGATCTCTTGCGAACTACGGCTTCTATCTCGGCGCAACCAACGACAACCTTGAGGATATAAAGTCTGTAGATCAAGAGAAAGCTTGCGGAGTCAAGGTATTCATGGGTGCTTCTACGGGCAACATGCTCGTGGACGATCTTCAAACATTGGAAGGCATATTTGCCTCTTGTCCTCTGGTAATTGCTACGCATTGCGAAGACACACCCACGATACTGGAGAATGAAGCGGCTGCACGTGAACGGTTCGGAGCAAACGCACCTCCGGAAATACACGCTCGGGTGCGGTCAGCAGAAGCATGTCTAAAGTCCTCCAGTTTGGCAGTCGACCTTGCGAAGCGGCTTGGATCACGCCTGCACGTACTACACCTCACAACTGCGATCGAGATGGACTTGTTTGATACGGGGCCAATAGAGTCCAAGAGAATTACGGCTGAAGTGTGTATTCACCATCTCTACTTCAATTCTGATTCCTATCAAACCAAAGGTGCCGACATCAAGTGCAATCCATCGGTAAAAAGCCCAGCAGATCAACTCGCTCTTCAAGCTGCACTAGACGAAGACCGGATTGACGTTATCGCGACAGATCATGCTCCTCACACTCAGCAGGAAAAGCAATTACCGTTCCTCGATGCGCCCGCGGGGGTTCCTTTGGTTGAATTCGCAATGCCATGTGTATTGGAATTCGTAAAAAACGGCACTTACAAGTTGGAGCACATAGTCCAAAAAGTTGCTCATGCCCCAGCTAGGTTGTTTGAAGTCAAAGAACGGGGATTCTTGCGTGAGGGTTATTGGGCAGATATCGTGGTAGTCAATCCAAATCGGGCTACGAATGTAGGCGAGTCCGTACTCCACTCGAAGTGTGGTTGGTCCCCATTTACAGGAACTTCCTTTTCTACGCAGGTAACTGACACATTCGTTAACGGAAATCTTATGTATTCAAGGGGTGAGTTCCTTTCGGACAAATGCGGCATGGCACTCCAGTACAACCGCTAGTCGATCAAACTGAAAGTTCATGTGCTTGAGTCTTTTCTGTGTCCTTAGGTCGAATCACTGAGGAGATTGTGTGGTAGCCGCCCGAACAAGACCTCGGTGCAGACTTAGTCAAATCGGTTCAAGGAGACGCTTGTGAAGATCGTGGATTTTCGACCCTACGTGATTCAGACACCTCGACCTCATAGAGGTGGTCGTTATTGGGTTTTCGTAAAGCTTCGTACAGACAACTCCATCGAAGGAATCGGTGAAGCCTACAAGGTACCTTTTCATCCGCTTACTGTCGCCAAGATGATTGAAGACGTTTGCGAGACCTATGTCGTAGGTGAGGATCCGTTCCAAATTGAAAGGCTCTGGAGAGCTATCTACTACGGAGAAGGCTACGAGTCTCACGACCATCACCAACATCCCGATCACACAGTATTGGGTATTCTCAGCGCTATCGAGATGGCTTGCTGGGACATCGTTGGAAAGGCACTCGATCAGCCGGTTTACAACTTACTGGGTGGCAAGTACAACGAGCGATTGAGGTCGTATACATACCTGTGGCCCGCACCAGGTGACGCTTCTAGACAATCACCTCACACTGACGCTGAAGCTGCCAGCCGAAGCGCTGCTGCACATGTTGCAGAAGGATTTACCGCACTCAAGTTTGATCCGTTAATCGACGTAATGGGAAAAGAAGATCCTCGTGAACCTCCGTTGGACCGACTCGAAAACGCCGAATGGGTGGTCCGGGCTGTACGCGAGACTGTAGGCAACAAGGCAGACATCCTGATTGGAACACACGGCCAGTCCACTACATCAGGAACCATACGATTTGCGAAGCGAATCGAGAAATACGATCCCCTTTGGTTCGAAGAACCGGTACCACCGGAAAACCGAGACGAAATGGCGAGAGTGGCTCGAGCTACAAGTATCCCTGTAGCTTCCGGCGAACGATTGTCTACAAAGTTCGAGTTTCGAGAATTACTTGAAAAACAAGCGGCGGCAATTCTCCAAATGGCATTGGGACGTGTTGGAGGAATTCTCGAGGCCCGAAAAATCGCTGGAATGGCGGAAGCATACTACGCTCAAATCGCACCACACTTGTACTGCGGGCCTATAGAGGCTGCTGCGAATATTCAGGTGGACACATGTAGTCCAAACTTCCTGATTCAGGAAAGTATCGGCAGATTTGATGGTTTTCATGCCAACATTCTGGAGAAGCCAATTCAATGGGAGGACGGTTATATCGTTCCTCCAACCGAACCGGGTTTAGGTGTAGTTCTCAATGAGCAGTGTGCTAAAGAGCACGAGTACCGTGAGGACCGAATCTAGGGTTGTCAGATTCCACACCACAGACCCTCACTCGACTGTCAACGCAAGTCCGGTAGTACGTATCCGTCCTGCTCTAACTGCGATCGGACATTCTTTTTGTCTAACTTGCCCGTCGAAGTAAGTGGAATCTGGTCTACAAACAAGACATCGTCAGGCAATTGCCACTTTGCAAACTTCAATGCGCAGTGACTTGCAATCTCTTCGACGGTAACCGAGGCACTGTCGTCCAGCACTACAAGAGCAACAGGACGTTCATCCCACTTTGGATGAGGTTGCGCTACAACACAAGCTTGTCTAACTCCCTCCATCGCCACAATATGGTTTTCTAGGTCAACCGAAGAAATCCATTCCCCTCCGCTCTTGACGAGATCCTTAGAGCGATCCGCAATGATCAAGTACTCTTCGGGATCGATGGACCCCACGTCTCCTGTAATTAGCCAGTCTTTGTGGAATTTCGAGGGTTGGGGGTCACGGTAGTATTCGGAGCAGATCCAAGGACCTCGAATCAATATCTCACCGACAGTCTCTCCATCGTGTGGAAGTCGATTGAAGTCTTCATCAAATACGTCGAGTTCTAGCCCAGGCATCAGTAGTCCGGCCTTGCAGGAATTTTGGGTCAATTGAGAGGGTGCGGCGTCCATGTGCCACAGCTTGGACGTGCGTCGAGCAAGCGTACCCAGTGGGCTGGTCTCGGTCATGCCCCAACCTTGAATCATCTCCACACCTAACTCGTCCCAATACCACTCAACCAAAGATTCCGGCGGAGCAGATCCTCCACATGTGAGTCGACTCAAATGCGACAAGTCGCAGCCGTTGGGATTCTGCTCCAGAAAGGCCTTGATTCCTTGCCAAATCGTTGGAACTCCCGCAGAAAGCGTCACCTGCTCTTGAGCTATGAGATCTACTAATCTGTCGGGAGACATGAATCGATGGGGCAAGACTTGCTTGCATCCCAACATCAGTCCAGCCCATGGCAAACCCCAGCCCATCGCATGAAACATGGGGACGATTCCACAAAGCGTGTCCGTAGCAGAAAGCGACATGGCGTCAGTCATGCAAATTGCCAAGGTGTGCAAGAACTGAGATCGATGCTCGTATTCGACTCCTTTCGGGTTGCCCGTTGTACCACTGGTGTAGCAAAGCCCCAATGCTTCGTTCTCGTCGATATGTGGCGAAACGAACTCATCTGACATTCCAGAAATGAACTCTTCATAGTCGATGGTGTTGGGTAGAGTCGTCTCCCAGTCTTCGAAACCCGGTTCAGCTGCAACAACATACCGTTCCACCCACGGAATTCTTTCCTGAAGCTGTTCTAGGATCGGTAGTAAATCTGCGTCAACAATCATTAGCTTGTCGTCTGCATGATTGATCACATACTCGAGGTCTACAGGCGAAAGGCGAATGTTCACAGTGTGGAGTACCACACCCATGTTCGCGGTGGCGTGATAGGCCTCGACATGTCGAGAACTGTTCCACATGAAAGTTCCAACACGATCCCCAATCTCAATTCCTGCTTCACACAGCGCGTTTGCAAGCTGGTGAGAACGCTGCACGGTTTCCATGTAGGTCTGTCTGCGAACCCCATCTTCAGTGGCGGTCACAATTTCCGAATTGGGCTGGATAGTTGCTCCACGACTGATAATTCGCGACATAGTCAAAGGAGTGTGTTGCATTCCCATAAGTGGAGATCTCAGTTTGCTAAAGAGTTGGACGCGCCATGGGTTTTGACCGTGCCCCCACGTTCGGTACTGGTTGTGGCTAGTTCACTTGCGAGGTAGTAATGTCAAGAAATAACTCCGGCACCAATTCGCGACGAGTTATTCGGCCATCCGACAGCCTCTCTATACACAGCATGAGAACGGGATCGATGTTTCGAAACTTGGCTCTAGTCGCCAAATACGAAAGCTGTCCGGCATTGAAATGCCTGGGATAGCCTAGCTCGCCAGCAGTCTTGCTCAACGCTCGGGCCAAGTTGGTGGGATTCTCATACTGTTCGATCACTTGGGCAATTAACCTACGTCGTTCAGCATGTATTTCTTGCTCGTTAAGAGTTTCAGACAGCTCAGGTTCATCACCCACGTGAAGAGCGGAAGACTGTGTCTCTAGTTCCCTGATGCGCTCCTCGGCTCGAGCGCGAGCCCACTTGTAGTCCGCCTTACCGGCGGGCGAACGTCTAACGGTATCCTCGAAGAAAACCTGTTTCGGTATTTTGTAGCCAGCGATTCGTTCTCGAGCGAAGTCAATGAGATCGCGTTCGTTCAGTTCACGTTCTTCAATGCAAGACACCACAGCCACAATGCGGTGTCCGAATCGTTCATCCGGCACTCCAACAACTAGGCAATCGATTACATCGGGATGTTGCTTTGCGATCTCTTCAACTTCCTCAGGATAGACCTTCTCACCCGCAGTATTGATGCAGTTACTTCCACGACCGAGCAATGTAATGGTTAGGTCGCTTTCGACTGACGCGAAATCTCCTGGGAAACTGTATCGAACGCCATCTACTTCGCGAAAAGTTGCCGCAGATTTTTCCGGATCCTTGTAATAACCAATCGGCACGAGACCGCTGGTCGCTAACCGCCCCGCCTTCCCGCTTCCAGGCACTACTTCTTCGTCGTTTTCGTCAAAGACTTTGACGCCGGGACTCAAGGTGAATCGTGCAGTCTTCGAAGTGTCGTCTCGACTTGAAACCGAACTACCCATTCCGCCTTCCGTGGAGCCCATTGCATCAATCAATTGCATTGCGTGATGTTCTAGCAACGCTTCCTTTATTTCGCTACTCCACATGACTCCACTCGAAATAATTTGTCGAACGGAGCTAATGTCGTAAGGACGCTGCAAAACGATTGATTCGTTGAGTGCATCCAACATTGGTCGTGCAAAAGCGTCTCCTACTATCACCACCTTATCGACCTTGTTTCTTTCCACCTCACTCCAGATCAAGTGAGGATCCAAACCCAATTTTGAAATCGTTACGACCGTTCCACCACAAAGCAACGGTATGATCGCCCCCAACCACATACCTGTACCATGCATCAACGGACATGCTGGCAAACAGACGGGGAGTTGCTGAACGACCTCAATGGCCCTTAAAAATCTCGCAAAATCCTCCGGCGTCTCTGGAGCTGCAACTCCATCCGCCGCATAAGCTGACAACAACCGATGGATGAATTCGCCTTGCGCATACATAACTCCTTTTGGCATGCCAGTAGTACCGCCTGTATAGAGCATGTAAACATCGTCCGGAGAGCGATCCGGATTTCGCTCGCAGGGCGAATGAGCCTTGATTGCCTGTTCGTAGTCCACAGAGTTGGCAAGAAGTGACTCAGTCCCATCGGGAATCTGGATATAGAGCTTTACTTTTGGTAGACGATCTCTAATCTCCCAAATGCGCGCTGCGTAGCATGCCTGATAAAACAATGCTTCTGAGTCGGAGTTGTCAAGAATGTATGCGAGTTCGTCCGATGTGTATCGATAGTTGACGTTTATGGGACATGATCGGGTCTTGAAAATGCCATATTGCGCCTCAAGATATTGGTTCGAATTGTGTGCATAAATACCTACCTTCGACCCATTACCAATTCCGTTTTCTTGAAGCAGTGAAGCAAGCCTTGCCGCCCGATCGTCATAGTCGAACCAAGTGCGACGAACGTCGCCACATACCAACGCTTCGCGATCCGGGATTAGATCTGCAATGGATTCCCATGCAGTTGCGAAGTCCACTGCCATAAATATCTCCCATCTTCCTCAACTCTCGAGTGAGCTGTCAAACTCGTAAAGACGTATTGGATTGGTCGTCCGTGATTCTCTACTGCGAGTCGATCAGTGCTCGTTCCGTCGCGTCTTGACCGAACACCATAATTGTAGTGACAGAATATGTGCTACATACAGCGACCGCTACTCCCCGTTCGAGCACTGAAAGATTCCTAGTCTACGCGTCAAGCGTAGTGTCGTATTTGTGGTAACCGCAAACTGTCCAGAATTCCCGATTTGGCTGTGTTCGGGTGGGTACATTCCTAAACCAATCAAGTTCAGTCTCTTGGATCATGTATGCTCAACTACAAGCATGTGTACTGAACACCACGGCGAATCAAAAAAAATCTATGAAACATCTTGAAATCCATCGCTACACACGAATTCTTTGTCTAGCTGCCTTGATTTGTGCGGTAATCGCTGTTGCAGTTCTTGCCAGCGACCACGAAAACACCTCTTCTTCAAACGGACAAGCTTCGTCTCTTGAGCGGACGATTAGCAAGACGGTCCCTGGGACTGAATGGAAATTAACAGTTACCGAAGGACCGCTTGAACCCAGAAGTATAGGTAGCTACGCACTTCGGTTCTATGTCCCGTACGAGCCGAAATGGCCCTTCGACAACTATGTGGATGGAGATGTACGTATTCGAGACGGAAGCATTGAGGAGCTTCTCTTTGAAGATCTCAACGGCGATGACACAGCGGATGTAATTGTCACGATGCGATCTGCTGGATCAGGAGGCTATCTGCGTGCCGACGGTTTTGTGCTGAACAAAGACCGTGTAACGTTTGTGAAGTCCGTGGAAGGATTGGCAAAGGATGCGAATCCAGTTCAAGCACTCGTGAAAGCTTTGGAGACTGAAGACTAGGAAACCACTTAGCTGGAACACTTGAGTCTCTTAGAGCCACCCCAAGACCGTGTGTCCTTGGATATTTTGTTTTTTCCGATGTAATGTATTGGCTCGAGAGGGAAGTGACGATTCGTAGCAAATCGGATCAGTCGAATTGATGCTGCGGTTGTACTGTTTCATCCACTGGATGGGTCACATAGGTTAGCGAACGGTTGTCAGTCTTTGCTGCACCACGCATTAAGCAATGCATGCCTGTCGAAAAGCTCAATTGGTGCAGCTTTAACCCCCATACGCTTCTAACATGTAGAAATTAGCCAAATTTTCACTCTAACGTGGTTGTATTGACCACAACTGTCTCAAAACTGTGCTAGACAAGGACTTTATCGCACCAGCCAATACGTATCGAAAACTGTTGGCACGGTTTTTGCTTATCACTTAGTACCCTTAAAGTACCGTCAGTTGAAGAGACAAACAGAATCACTTCGCTGCTTAACAGGTGAACCAGAAATGAGAAAAAGCTCCGCAAGCCGAACAATCAGCCGAGCGATTCGAGACGATACAGGTTGGATATTGGGTGTGTGTGCGGGAATTGCATGGCGCATTCGAATTGACCCAGCCATCGTACGAATAGCCACCATCGTTGCTCTGATTTTTCACCCCGCGATCACGGTAGCTTGCTATCTGATCCTCTGGGTGATCTTCTTCCGAGGCGACTAGGCAGCCGTACTAAACGACTCAAGCAAACGGTCGCGTTATAGCAATGGCATGCGACTTCGCAAACCATCAAGGCGCGATCGTTTTGCTTGTATCGGACATCCTATCTTGAATCAATAAACGCGGACAGCGATTGACTAATTTCGTTCGCGTGCGTCTCCATTGCAAGAGAACTCATCGCCGAGTTGAATAGAGAGCCCAATTCATCCTCTCGCGAACATAGCAAGTACTCCGCAAAGTCTCGGCAAAATTCTGGATGAGGCTGGATTGAGATGAAGTGATTGTCGACTCTCATTCCGGCATGAGGACAAAACTCGCTTTCTAAGATCCGTTCCGCACCTGTGGGCATTTCCACCACTTGGTCTTGGTGACTGCATTGCAGTTGGACTGGCGATCCATCTAGACTTGGAAACGCCTTCGAATCAAGAATGTTGTACTCATGCACACCCACACCCCAACCTCGATGGCTCTTTTCGACACGTCCCCCAAGAGCTGTAGCCATGCATTGATGTCCAAAGCAAATGCCTACAGTTTTCTTCCGATGCCGATGCAACTTCAAGATATAGTCGAGCAATCGTTCAATCCAGGGGACTTTATCGTAGCTACTGAGTCGACTTCCACTAATCACGTATGCGTCGCATTCGTCTATTTGCTTGGGATACTCTTGTCGATAAACTTCATAGCTCTTGAAATCGTAGTGAAACACTCCTGCCCTCTCGAACATTTTGCGAATCATGTCGGAGTATCCTCCGAAACGGTTCTTGAAAGGTTCATCTACCGTGTCTGCGACCAATAATCCAATCAGTGTCATCTAAATGACCTCGAAATACCGTCGCAATTGCCAATCATTCACATTTCTTTCCGCTTCGTGGGACTCCCACAATCGAGATGCAACAAAGTGCTCCACGAAATCTTGCCCAAACATCTCATGTGCTGTCTCAGACTTCATCATTCGGTGTGACGCCTCCCTCAGCGTCCTTGAGAATTCTTGCTCTTCCCTAACTTCCGAATTGTCATAGGCGTTTCCAATAACAGGTGGAGGTGGCTCGATTTGTTCCCTGATGCCGAGCGAAGCTGCTAACAACGTCGCAGTACCCACCAAGTACGGGTTTGAATCAGCCCCAGGAATCCTATTTTCAATGTGGCATTCGCCGTTTCGCCCTGGAATCACACGAAAGGCGCATGTTCGGTTCTCGTGGCCCCAAGTAGCCGCCGTGGGTGCCCACGCTCCAGGAACTAAACGAGTGAAACTATTGACATTCGGAGCAAGCATCGGAAGCCATTCAGGCACGTATCTAACCAAACCTCCGATTGCAAACCTAGCAGCATCGTTCAATTCTCCATCACGAGACGAGAGCAATCCAGATTCGTTCAAGTCTGTTAGCGAAAAGTGAAAGTGTCCACTTTGTCCAGGAAAGTCCATGGACCACTTCGCCATAAACGTGGCAATTGCATCTTGAGAACGAAAGAATGACTTGGAAAAAGTCTTGAATAAGCTAGCACTATCTGCCGATATTAGAGCGTCTTGCTTGTTCAGCGCAGCTTCCCAAACCCCTGGCTCCACTTCAAAATGCAAACCCTCAACAGACATGTTGAATTCCCGACAGAAATTCAAGAACTCTTGCTGCCGAGGTGAATCCATTGCCGCCTTCAGAACGGAGTAGCCTAGTTTGCCGCGTCGTATTGACCTCAAGTTACTGTAGTCTCGGTGAAGCGAGTCAATCGTAGACTCATCTATTACAAAGAACTCATACTCGTAGCCGGTAAACGCTTTGATGCCTTGTTCCAGAAGAGTGTTGGAAGCTTTTCGCAGCAACGATCTAGGACACAAAGAATGGTAGTCAGAGTCTTCATCAACAAATTCGCCAATGAAGAAGGGTACATTCGTAAAGGGTAGAGTCCGATGGGACGATGCGATCAGACGGTACTTCACGTCTGGAAATCCCGTATGCCATCCGGTGAAAGGAGTCTCGATATCTAGTCCGGTCTTGTGGAAGTCATACAAGTGATCGTCCACATCCCACCCGAGCACACAATCACAGAATCCGCCGCCTGCGATCATAAGTCGCTCGAACTTACCAAGGTCTACGTATTTGCCTCGAATGACCCCGTCAAGGTCAGTCAAACCTATTAGAACGGACTCCTGTCCTGCATCTTGACACCGTTTGATGAAGCCCGTCAGGTCGGAATTCACGGTGCAATAGTGCCATTGTGGAAAACTCGTTGGATAATTCCGTACTTATTCACTTGTAATCTGTGGAAGAGTTCATGAGTGTTCAGCCCCACTTTGTGCAAGTTGCAGGCAAAATCGTTGTTTTTCATATAGTTAGAAGAAACTGCTTGATAACATGATTACGCTTTATATCGTTAATCATTGATATTACGACCATTTCTTGCTTGTGCACAACTAAAACGACATAAACAGATTATTAGTTAAATTATCCAATCTAAAGGTCATTAGGCATTGAATTTTCTACATCTTTTATTCAATGAAATGGTCTATTTGATGTCTCAATGCATGAAGTTGAACATTCGCCGACGATATTGTTTAGCAATGGGTGAATTCTTGCCCATTAGATTCATGATTCGAACCATAGTTTCACGCCCAATATCGTCTCGATAACTTCGGTCTGTTTGAAGAATGAACATTAGATGTTGCAATGCCTCTTCATAATTGCGCTGGACAGCTAACTGAACCGCAATCTCATAGCGAGAGTCCAATTCTTCAGGATTCGCTTCAATTGCTTTGGCAATCTCGTGCAGTGGTCGCATTGCTGCCGCTTCCTCGTGCAACTCCAATCGCGTTGCAGGACGCTGCCGATCCGCTACGTCTTCTGGTATCGTGTCCAAGACCTTACGAGCTTCATCGGGCTCACCTTTGTGTAGTAACACATCGGCCCACTCAACCTTGAACTTTGGATTGTTAGGCTCCTCATTCAAGGCCTGTTGCAATATTGTCATTGCCGTGTCCCAATCTTCTCGATCAACTACTTCGTCAAGGGTTGCCTGAAGCTGCTCTCCGCTTGACATCGTCAAACGGTCCAACATTGCGCGAAGTACAGATTCTCCCTGAGGACCATCCATTTGCTCGGCCACGCCCCCGTTCACAATCACGCGGATGCTTGGAACAGCCTGTATCCGTAGCTCACGAGCAATAATCTGGTCCTTAGTGACGTCCGACAGTCCTAACGAGAACTTTCCTTGATACTGTTGGGCGAGTCTCTCCATCGATTTTCGAGTGTCGACAGAGGGGGCAACCTGATCGGTCCAAAATAGGAGTACAACAGGTTCCGATCGAGAACGTTCGATTACGTCGGTTTGGAAAGTCTCGCGTGTTACCTCGAACACGCTTTGCTGGACGTCCATGTTTGTCTGATATGCAGGAGCTTTGCGAATTGTAGCAACCGGTCTGACACGGCACGTGACCATAAGATCATGCAAATCGTGGAGGACATCCGCACCTCGTGCTGTTCCACTAGAAGCGATGTCATGGCTTCAAGGCATAAAATGAGTGAGCCTCAAAAATTGACCGTTCACTAACTGACAAGCATGAGATATTTCACAGCGGTTGCATCGGTGTTTCTGTCGCTTTTCTTCTTTGGTTTTTGGGGTTTAGCAGTCGGTATTTTTGTTGCGTCCGCGGTGCTTGCATTTGCGCCTCGCAATTCAAAATCTCAAAGTCGTTTTCAGTCGGGTGAGCGCTTCCGGCAAATGGGTTGGGGGCAGGCTTCAAACCCATTTGAGGACCATCAAGAAGAGCACGTGGAGATCACGGACATCGCCTTTCGGTCCTTTTTTCAAATAGCGGGCTATATTGCGAAAAGCGATGGGCGAATTTCCTCCGAGGAAATACAGTTAGCCTCACAGGTAATGGAGAGATTGTCTCTCACAATGCCGCTTCGAGAAGTCGCGATACAGTGTTTTAATGAAGGCAAGAGTCCTAGGTTCAACCTTGACCGAACGCTAGACCAGATTCGTTCACGTTTAGGGCTGAATCGAGTTGCCGGCGCCGTGTTGTTCGAAGCAATGGTGGAGATGTCGGAAGCTGATGGACTCACGCAAGACAAGGTTCAAATACTCTTTCAGTACGCACAATCTGTAGGCATTCGTCCGCATGAGGCCCAAGAGTACATAGCTCAACGAAGTGGGAGATCGTATAGTCATTCTTCATCTGAAGACGGGGAAAGACAAACTCGCGCGCAAACCGATTCTCCGCACCATGCTCTCAGCAACGCCTACCGAATACTTGGAGTGGAATCCTCAGAGTCGGACAGTAAAGTGAAGATGGCGTATCGAAGACTCATACAGGAGAGCCACCCAGATCGGCTACACGCTATGAACCTGCCAGATTTCTTAATGGATGCTGCCCATAAGAAAACACAAGAGATTCAAGCGGCTTGGGAAACTGTGAAGCAAGCACGGGGAATTACCTAAGAGAGTGCTAAGCCGCAAAACGAAGCACAACACTGCCTACGTTGGAGGTTGGCTCAAACAATACGAGCTGAATGGCGGAGAGGCAGGGATTCGAACCCTGGGTGCCCGAAGGCACACCTGATTTCGAGTCAGGCCCATTCGACCAGCTCTGGCACCTCTCCGTACAAGTCAAATTTTATGAATCTTGGGCAAGAAAGTTGGACTCGCAATGCGCGACCTCACTGAGTTGCTCAATCACTACCGAAAAAGATACCCGTTGGAAGTTGCACCGTCCAAGTGTCTAGAGTTTGTTCGATCGCAACCTGATTGCTTCAATAGAAATTGCTACGCAGATGGACATTTGACGGCATCAGCATGGGTAGTTAATCCAAGACATGACAAATGCCTATTGATGCACCATCGGAAAATCGGTAAGTGGTTGCAACTTGGGGGGCACCTCGAACATCGCGGAGATCTGCTAGCAGAAGCAATCAGAGAAGTCAAGGAAGAATCGGGACTTGCGTCGTCTCCATTAAGTCTTGACATTTTCGACATGGATGTTCACAAAGTGCCTTCCTATCGAGAAGAACCAGCACATTTCCATTACGACATTCGATTCCTACTAGTTGCTGACGAATTCCAAACTCTTCAAGAGACTGCCGAGTCAAATGACCTAAAGTGGGTCTACATTGAAGATGTCGGGAGTTTCACTTATGAAGAGTCGGTCCTACGAATGGTGCGAAAGCAGAAAGGCTTGTTTGCCGATAGGAATGACCACGGACGTTAGCGGTCTCCTCTGACTACTTTTTGACAGAAAACCAAGGAGTTCCGGCCTCCTGGGTCGCAAACGTCACTGTATATTCTCGCCTGAGATGCTCGAACTCGCGCTCTAGTATTGCGGTACTGTTGTTTCGTTGACTCACGTGTCCAATGACTACATTGGCCAGACGGGAGTGTTTGACACGAGACAGAAATTCCTTTGCCTGATGATTGGACAAGTGACCTAGGTCACCCGACACACGGTACTTCAAAAATTCTGGGTCATTTCCATTCCACAGCATGTCGATATCGTGGTTGGATTCCACAAATAACGAATCGCAGCCCGAATAGTGCTCTACGACACCATCATTAAGAGAGCCGATGTCGGTTAGCAATCCGAATCTTTCCTTGGTCGACTCAAAGACGAACTGAGTTGGTTCAAGAGCATCGTGTGGCACATCGACACTCCGTACATTAATCCCATCGATTGAGATGACATCACTGCGTCTAATTTCATTGACTAACATGGGATGCAAATTGGGGATCTTGGAAAAAGTACCCACAGTTGCGAATACGGGTATATCGAACCGATTGGCAAGCATTCGTACACCTCGAATGTGGTCGCCGTGTTCGTGAGTTACGAATATCGCAGAGACTTCGCGTGGATCAACGCCTCTTGCAACGAGAGAATCGATCGTCTTTGTGATTCCGAAACCACAGTCTACAAGGATAGTGGACTTACCGTTGCTAACAACGGTGCAATTTCCCTTGCTCCCGCTTCCCAAGGAAGTAAATTGCAATCGGAGCCCTCCAAACTGCTGCGATTTGGTTGTGCAGAGTCGCTAGATTACGTTTTCACGCAAAACGGATAGAAAATCCTGAGCGAACTCGGCAGTAATCTCAGAACTATTGACACGATCAACGATCACATTGTGGCTTTCTTGCGTGATTTCTTGTAAATGTACCCTGATGCTTGACAAAGCTGTAATGGCATCGGAGTTACGTCGAATGAAGCCTGCAAGCAATCCTTGTCTTCTTCCTTTTCGCATATTGCGTGACATCTCTATTTCGAAGTAGCCATCTTCCAGATTGCCTTCGATGATTTTGAGCTCCGAGTTTTCAATAGCCTTTTGCAAAGTTGCCCAAGCACGCGTAAAGTCCACATTCAATCGCATCAAGGGAAAGCCTCGTTCATCATTGAGCTGTTCGACTTTGAGGCGTAAAGCAATATTTTGGGCAATGCTAGATACGGTTGGGGCAACGTATCCTGCAGCATCGTAATTTGCCAGTACTTCGAGGATCGCGCGCTCGATATCGTAGCTTGTTGAAGATACGGGCCAAGCTTCGACATCGGGCACTTCCGATTGGTTGAGATATCTGATATGAACCTCAGACGAACCATGACGCATCGAAGTCTCCAACCGAATCGCAACCCAATCCATCCCGTTCGCCAATTGGTCACCGTCCTTCCCAGCTCTTATCTTTTCGTACAAACCCAAGGGATCAAGTCCACTGAGATTAAGTTGCTCGCAAAATATCAAGCCTGAAGTTGGATCTTCGTGCTGAATTCCAAGTCGATTGTCGTGCACCCACTGCTTAATGACAGGCCAGACGGTTTCAGGAGGCCGTTGGACGACCATCCAGCTTCTTGACGGACCTAGCGTCTGAATTCGAACCAAGTCAGGATCAGCCTCCCCAACGATGCTTTCTGGTCGGGGTGCTGTACGGGGAAACAGCCTAGGTCGCGGCTGATCTGTTATCGGGGGAACAACCCAATTGTCCTCAATCGCTCGGTGGGGCATGTCGGAGGGAATGTAGAGATCGGGAGTTTGCTCGGGATCCAAGTAGTCTTCAGGATGCTCCATGCGTTCCGGAACACTACTAATAAACGGAAGCTTGCCAAGAATCGAGCACCCACAAAGCACTAGAGTTACACATCCGCCTATGAGAATTTGAAATACAGTTTTCATCCGAGCAATCCAACCTCGTTCAGCCGGTTTCTAACTTCCTGTCGATGCTGATTCGAAAGCTGGATTAACGGAAGTCGAATACCACTTTCAATACGTCCCATTATGTTCAGCGCCCACTTTGAGGGGGTTGGACTTGTTTCGACAAACAGAATCTCATGGATTGGTTGTAACTTTGCATCAATGGCTTCTGCTTGTTCGACATTTCCAGCTAGGAATTGTTCGCAGAATTGTGCCATGAGCTGGGGAGCGACGTTTGCAGTGACGGAAATAGTTCCAACCGCGCCATCTCGCATCATATCCAGAGTTTGGGCATCCTCACCAGACAGAAGGATGAAGTCATCCGGCACCAATTGTCTAATCTCTTCAATTCTCTTGGCGTCTCCGCAGGCTTCCTTAATGCCAATGATGTTTTCGTTGGGAGCGAGTCGCGCCACGGTGTCTGCTGACATGTCGCACGCTGTACGTGGGGGAACGTTGTAAAGCACAATCGGTATGTCCACTGCATCCGTTATTGCGCTGTAGTGACGGTACAAGCCCTCTTGTGTTGGCTTGTTGTAGTACGGCGTGACCACGAGGCAAGCATCTGCACCCGCCGACTTTCCGTGGCGGGTCAGCTCAATCGCCTCGGCAGTCGCATTGGCACCTGTTCCAGCTACTACCGGAACCCTTCCCTTGACGCGTTCTACAGTTGCCTCGATTACCTTGAGATGCTCCGAGACGATAAGGGTCGCGGACTCTCCCGTCGTACCCACAGGAACAATTCCGTGCGTTCCGCATTCCAAGTGCCAGTCCACCAAGTCGTCCAGAGCTTGCCAATCGATTGCACCGGACTCTAGCATCGGAGTCACGAGAGCTACCAAACTACCACGAATCATTGGTCACCTCGGTATGTGCACAAGGCGATGCACTATAAGTTCATGGTAACAAGAACCAGTTGTTAGCATTTCGTCCTATGTCTGCACACTCTTGCCAGAATGGTCCACTTTCACACAAGTCTAGACCGGAATCTTCACTCGTCACCTTAATTTCTTTCGAAGCAAGTAGGTATACACTCCGGCATCGTCCTCCGACTCTAACAGTTCATGTCCACTCTGGCGTGAGAAGACTTGAAAGTCCTTGACTGATCCTGGATCCGTTGCGACAACACGGAGTAGCTCTCCAGGTGCAAGTTCGTTCAGCGCTTTCTTTGCCTTGAGCAACGGCATGGGGCACTGAAGACCCTTTACATCAAGGATTGTCGTTGCTTCATCCATAAAATACTCTGATTCACTGGTCAATCAAACAAATTGAGTTTGCTACTGTCCAAGTTGATGTGGCTTTAAGTATTATCGCCCATATGTCCAAACGTCTCTTCCTTTTGTGCGCAGCAATGCCACTCGCTGTAATTTCGACTCTCTCAATTGCACAGGAACAGCCGCTGCCCGATCTTGGAGATCGAGAATCATCGGTCCTCTCGCCTCATGAAGAACGGGTGATTGGCGAGCAATTCCTCATTGAGCTACGCCGCAATGTGCGTACGGTCAAAGATCCAATCCTAAAGTACTTTGTCAGAACAAACATGTTCGAGTTGGCCGAGTATTCCGACCTTACCGATACCGAACTTCATTCAGTCATTATTGACGCCAAAGAACTGAATGCATTTGCTGCTCCGGGCGGGATTATTGGAATCAACCTTGGGCTCTTTCGATTTGCACAGGATGTGCATGAGTATTCCTCAGTCGTCGCCCACGAACTTGCACATTTGAGCCAGCGTCACTTTGCACGTCGAATGGATCAGCAACGTCAATTGACGGTCGCCCAGCTTGTTGGATTCCTGACCTCCGCAGCCGTATTGGCGTCTGGTGCGTCGGATGCTGGACTGGCCGGACTATTGGGCACCTATAGCATGGTGGAAGCTGAAGCTCTGAAGTACAGCAGACTTCAGGAACGTGAAGCTGACCGTATTGGATTCAATGCTCTGACCAAAGCTGGATACGACCCCTTCGGTGCTTCGCGAATGTTTGAGCGCATGGGAACTCAAGACGATGCCCGAGAATTCTTGCGTACCCATCCTGTATCCCAAAAACGCGTAGCCGACTTGTATGCAAAGGCTCAGGAACTGCCCGATGGTGAGTTCCAGCCAAGTAACGACTATCAGCTAATGCGTGTCCGAGCTCTGCAGCGGTTCGTAGAGACCACCACTAGCTTTGTTCGCAATCCTGGATCCATAAGAGGCGACGGTGTTGCTGACAAATACGAACTCGCCCTCGTCTTACATCAGAGAGGAGAATTCGATCTTTCGGTCGCAAAAATGAAGGAGGTTCTGGAGCAAATGCCGACGAGCATTTTGGCCATTTCGTGCTATGCAGAACTTCTCACACAATCCGAAAAGGCTGATAGAGCCATCTCTGTTCTTGAGGATGCTTTGGCAGATACTCCAGATAACACACCTCTCTCGATAATGTACGCTCGAGCATTGAAGTCCGCTGAAAGATTCGAGGAAGCAACCTCTATCTTGCAGAAGCAGGCTAGACTCCATAGCTATGACACTGATCTTTGGTTCGAACTTGCTGAAACTGCCGGATTGGCCGACGACATTGTGGAAGTGCACCGCTCTCGTGCAGAGTTCTTTGCACTTCGGGGCCAGTTCAATGAGGCCATTTCGCAGTTGAGACTAGCGAAAAAAGCCAACAACGGAGTTAGTTTCCGAGTGGACGCAGGTTTGGATCAACGAATCTTGGAATTGAGAGAAAGAGCGGAACAGGGCGTCTAGCTAGTAATCGACCTATACAGCTTGCGGCCTATGCCGTAAGTTGAAAGAACCCAATGACTTAGACGGGAAAGTCCAACATCCGTTGTAGCGGTACCATTGCGCGTCGTCCTACATCGGGGTCCACTTGGATTTCGTTATCGAGATTCACCAAGGTTTCACGGAGCACTTTGAGTTCGTTCATTGCCATCCACGGACAGTGTGCGCAACTCCTGCAGGTTGCACCATCTCCCGCTGTCGGAGCCTCGATAAACCTCTTGTACGGTTCCGCACGTCGTAGTTGATGGAACAAGCCGCGGTCCGTTGCGACAATAAAAGTGTCGTGAGGTAGATCCGAAGCGGCTTTCAGTATCTGACTCGTTGAACCTACACAATCCGCCAGGTCGATTACAGCCGCAGGCGACTCGGGGTGAACCAGTATTCCTGCAGCGGGGTAAAGCTTCTTCATATCGAGCAAAGCTCGAAACTTGAACTCTTCGTGAACAATGCACGCACCTGACCATAGCAGCATGTCTGCATTCGTCTTTTGTTGAATGTAATTGCCGAGGTGTTTGTCCGGAGCCCAGAGGATCTTCTCGCCTCTAAGTTTGAGCTGTTCGACTATCCGAAGACCGACGCTAGACGTGACCACCCAGTCCGACAGAGCTTTGACCTCCACTGAGGTGTTTGCGTAGACAACGACTGTTCGATCGGGATTATCGTTGCAGAACTGCTCAAATTCGTCTGGTGGACAGCCGAGATCAAGTGAACACTCCGCGTTCAGCGTAGGCATTACCACTTTCTTCTCAGGAGACAAGATCTTAGCTGTTTCACCCATAAAACGAACACCAGCGACAATGAGCACGGGCGCTGGATGGTCCCGCCCGAAACGAGCCATTTCCAGAGAGTCGGATACGCAACCCCCCGTCTCGGACGCAATGTCTTGCACTGCTCCTTCGACGTAGTAGTGGGATACCAGCACGGCATCTTGTTTTCGCAGCAATTCTTTTATCTCACTCTTGAGATCGGCGGTTTCCTCCTCCGAGAGTTGCTCTGGAACGAATTCAGGTATTTGGTTGGGGGTTAGGGTGTAGTCTTTAGCTAGTAGAGTCACCTCTGTATTATGCGAAAGTTTGCGCCCAGCCGCAAGCTTGGAGAAGCTGAGAGACCGGAATTGGTGCTTCTCCGGGCAACTCGAGGTTGTTCCTGCACTTGCTGACTTCAATCAAGTGCCGTTGGGGAGTTGAAACATCACTTGATCAGTTTTTTGACTGCGACACCTCAAGCCAAGAGTCACCTACTTCCACCATCTATAGCAATGACAGCTCCCGTCGTATAGCTACCGCTCGGCCCCGCCAGATAAAGAGCAGCGCCGACAACCTCGTCCGCTTCCCCGCCTCTTTGTAGCGCGATGTTTGTCTTTGCTCTGCGATTAAAGCCTTCCATGTCCCATGCTTTGGATATGTCGGTTAGAAAAGGTCCGGGTTGAATGCAATTGACACGAACTTTTGGCCCGAACGCATGTGCGAGAGACAACGTCAGCGAGTTGATTCCTGCTTTACAAGCTCCGTAGGGTTCCGAGTCTGGACTCGGATGAACGGCCGCCGTACTGCTGATGTTGATGATGCTCCCACCTTCTCCTTGCGCCATTCGCTCCCCAATGATTGCAGACAGTCGGTAGGGCCCTTTAAGGTTTACCCCAACGACTTTGTCAAACAATTCTTCGCTGACCGCCGACAGAGACGGGTATAAGGGAGACATACCAGCATTGTTAACGAGTATGTCTACACGGTCGAATTCTTCGTATGTTCGGTCTGCCAGGACCTGGAGTTCTTCCCAGTGTCCAACGTGACACGCAATGGGAAGCGCCCTACGTCCGATTGCCTCAACTTCTTTAGCAACAGATTGGCAAGCCTCGAGCTTTCGGCTCGCAATTACGACGTCTGCCCCACGTTCTGCGAACGCCAATACCATTGCGCGACCTAGTCCGCGACTACCTCCTGTAACCACTGCCACTTTTCCAGTGAAGTCAAACAAACTGTCCATTCAGTGCACATCCATATCGTGTTCTTGCGAATTATGACCGAACAGACTTTGGAACTAGCAAATCTGTGTCAGCAATCTACGACGTCAACGGCGCACTTTCGAATTTGGTGCCGACTGCTACCATATTTTCGCCCGACGCGTCAGACTCTTGGATTCAACGAGTCCTCATCATGTCGGACAAGCAATAGCGGAACTCAGTGGAGGAAAAATTGGCGATTCTAGAAGGAAAAGTTGCACTTGTTACTGGTGCAGGCGGTGGATTGGGTAGAACGCATGCCTTGCTGCTTGCCAAAGAAGGAGCTAGCGTCGTCGTCAACGATTTGGGCGGCGCACGGGACGGAACAGGATCTGGTACCAACATGGCTGATACAGTCGTCGAGGAAATCAAGAGTCAAGGTGGTCGCGCGACTGCAGATTATGGAAACGTAGCTGAGTCTGACGATGCAAAGGCAATGGTTCAACGCGCGGTGACCGAGTTTGGAAAGCTTGATATTTGCATTGCGAATGCGGGAATACTTAGGGACAAGTCGTTCAAGAACATGACCGATGACATGTGGGATGTCGTGGTCAACGTCCATCTGAAGGGAACCTATCTGACCACCAAAGCCGCTTACGACCAAATGCTCGCTCAAGGTCATGGAGGACGAATCGTCGTTACGAGCTCGACTTCCGGATTGTTTGGGAATTTTGGCCAGACAAACTACGGGGCCGCCAAGGCAGGAATAGCTGGCATGGCTCGTTGCCTGTATCTCGAGGGAATCAGGTATGGCGTAACCGTGAATGTGTTGGCTCCAACTGCCCTCTCTCGCCTAACGGACGATATCCTTCCCGACAGTGCAAAAGACCAACTACCGCCGGATAGAGTTTCCCCTATGGTTGTGTGGTTATGCTCAGATCAGGCCAAAGAGGTCACGGGCCGAACGTGGCTTGTTGCAGGAAACAGAGTCTCGTTGTTGAGCTGGAATTTGCAATCGCTTGCGCGAAAGGACGAAGCTGAGGGTCCATGGGACGTGGAAGCAGTGGGCGAAGCAATTCTCGAAACGAAGGACTCTTGGCCTCCAATCAACCCAATGATGGGTCTGGGATGAGTCGCTTCGATTAGCGACTCACAAACACTATCTACGCAGTCTCCAAGGCGGAATTGAATCCCAGTCAAACGGGACGATGCCTTCGCCTGTAATGAGCCATACAGACGCTTCAGCGCTCCCCCCACTTATATCTAGAAAACCAATGGTTCCGTACTGCGTGTCGTAGTTGTGTGGATAGGTCGGGGATCCTGGATTTACGCAAAGAATTCCGTCGATCGTTCGAACGACTTCGACATGGGTATCTCCAAATACGATTACGTCTGGCGCCACACCGTCGAAGTATCGATCAATCCATGGCTGCATCGAGTAGTCATCAGGTGTCGATTGATCTACTGGAATGTAGTGCGTCAGTCCAATACGTAATCCATCAAACTCATGTGTCCACACATACTTGACCCGATTATCCTGAGGTTGAACGGGGCGACCTCCAGATCCATCTTCACCGTTCCCCCGAGCGCAAAAAACCGGCGCAATTCGCTCAAATTGATCCAACAAATCGAACTCGTGAACATCACCTCCGTGAAAGATGCAGTCGACTCCTTCAAACGCTTCGAAGACTTGTGGCCACAAGTGTGGAGTCGCCTCCGGAACATGAGTGTCTGATACGAGTCCGATTCTCATCGTGCCTAGTGTTGCTAGCGATAGAAATGGCGAGAAAGTATAGGCTACAGGCGAAGATCAACGCTTTAGTCAGGCTTTGAGAGGTGTCTGACGCTTGGCGATGCAAACAGCATCAACGTCACAATCAACATTAGCAACACGCCACTCGTCGATATTGCAAAAGCGGTTCCGACAGTGTCAGCCAAAATGCCGATCGGGATTGCGCTGATTGGCATCAGTCCATGAGACATCATATCGATGCTCATGACTCGACCGAGCATTCGATCTCTTGTATGCATTTGAGTTAAAGCACGATTCATCGCCATGCTGGAACTTGACAGCCAACCGATTACCGTGACTAAGGCAAGAGCTGAAATGCTGTTATGCATCAGTCCAAATACAGCAACTGCTAGTCCCCACGTAACGACCATTGCAATCAACCATGCGCCCTTTCTACGTAAGTTGCTCGCAGTTGCAAGAGTCAACGATCCAAGAATTGCGCCGATGCCCATAAACGAGAGCAGTAACCCCAAACTGTCCGCTCCGCCGTTGATCACGTCTTCGTTGAATGCTGGCAGGAAAGTGTTCAGCGTATGTCCGAACATGAAAGGAATCACTGCAAGCCAAACCAATGCCCACACGGAAGGATGTCTGCGTACGAATCGAAGTACTTCCAACATATCTGTCAGGACATATCGGACGGTCTGCTGAATTTCAACGCTTCCTGATACGGAAATCGTCCAAGTGACTATAGATGCCGCAATATAAAGACCGGCAATAACAAAGTAGACAATACCAACGCCCACATCGCTCGATGTGTTTCCACCAGCAATCCATGCAATCAACAGCCCAGCAAATGCCGGCCCGGCAACGCGAGCAATGTTCATGGCTGTGGAATTTAGTGCGATTGCTGAAAAGACTAAATGGTCACGAACCAAGTTAGGCACTATTGCGTGCCGCGACGGAAATGACAGTGCAAGAATGGTTCCACTTAATACACCGAAGACTATGAAATGGCTAAATCGAACGTTTCCCGAGAAGACCAAGTAGCCCATAGCAAGCGCAGCGAGTCCGTTCAGCAATTGTCCGACTGTCAAGATTCCGCGCTTTGGAAAACGATCCGCAACAACTCCTCCCAATAGGGAGAGCGTGACTTGTGGCACTGTGAAGGATAAGAGAACCAATGCCAGGTGCAATGCCGATTCAGTTAGCTCGTAGACGTACCAACCACGAGCCACCAACTGCATATTCATTGCGAAGGACGATGCCAGAGTTCCAAGCCACAAATGGCGAAAATCGGCTGTGCCTAGCGCATGAAAGATGTCCCGCGTAGCCAGAGAAAGCTCCAACACATAGTCACTTGCAGTTTACACGGTTGGCTGTACTGAAGCCGTCGTATGAGTTCGAGTAGTCTACGAATGCCAATGCAGACAAAGCAGTAGCAAAACCGCTAAAAGCATCGTGTTGCGTGGAGTCTTGTGAATAACTGCAAAGTGTCACAGATGGGCAACTCGAACTCGAAATGAGATTTTGTGGTTTACAGGTATAGTCGTACCTACTCTGTCACGTGTACTGAGTCTCTAGGCGTTCTTGATGGTCAACCCACCATCTACTGGTAGTGCAACACCAGTCACAAAAGAAGCTGCCGGCAATACAAGACTCAATGTCATGTGTGCTACTTCCTCAGGATCCGCGTAACGCTTGAGTGCAATTCGCCGCCTTGCGTACTCTTGCTTGTCAGCTTCAGGAATGCCTGCGGTCATTCCCGTTCGAATAGGACCCGGACATATGCAGTTCACCGTAATACCCTCAGACCCAAGTTCTACGGCGAGAGCGCGGGTGAGACCAATGACACCAGTTTTTGCCGTCGAGTAAGCAGTTGAGTACTTTGTAGCACCTAGTCCTTCGGTGGATGCGATGTTTACGATGCGCGGAGACATAGAGTTTCGTAGGTGGGGTAGTGCAGCTCGGATGATGCGCTGGTGTGCACTCAACATGACATCCAACGCACGAGACCAGCGGGTTTCAAAGTCATCTGCGTCAAAGGGACCTCCGGCACCTATGCCAGCATTGTTGATAACAATGTCAAGCCCACCCAGTTTATTCGCTATGGCTCCAATTGTTTCTTGAATTGCTTCCGGATCACTCACATCCAATACCCACGAGTGTGCGGAATATCCGGCTTTAGTTATGTTCTCGACTACCGATTGAAGCTCTTGCTCTTGAACATCAGTGGCGGCAACAATCGCGCCCTGTTCGGCAAACAGTTCTGCGGTAGCTTTTCCCATTCCACTTGCCGCACCCGTAATTAACGCGACGGATCCGGATATGGATCGACTCAGTTCGGACAAAGCCATTCAAGTTCTCAACGATTCTCAGCAACCGCGAAATTCTAGCGGCTCGTTACAGCTCGACTCTCTAACTCGCTTTGTACCCCAAGCAAAAAACCCTCTGTCTTGTACGCGTGGCAGCCCATTCGCAAATCCCTTTATTTGTCGAGAGCGACACAAGCAGAGTTGATGTTCAGCAAGGGAATTCTTGTGGACTGCGATGTCTAAAATACACTCCGCCAAGGGTCGTTAGCTCAGCTGGTAGAGCACCGGGCTTTTAACCCGCGCGTCCTGGGTTCGAGCCCCAGACGACCCACCATTGCCCCTTCGTACCAATTGCAAGCGCGGGATCTACTCGACTACTCGTTTCGAATAGTTGTTGCGTATTCCTCTGCTAGGTGTGCCGCCGTAGTACTTGGATAGTCGTTTACCACCCTCTCCAAGTACTCAAGAGCTTTAGGTTTGTCTTCTAACTGGTCGTAGATCGTTCCAAGTTTATACATGCCTTCCGGCGTCTTGGCGTGATCGGGAAACAGTCTTACAAGCTGTACGAGATTTTGCCTTGCTTGTTCGAGTAGAGGTGGATCCATTTGTGCATAGGTTTGACCCAGCCAATAGAATGCATCGGGAAGATGGTCCCCGTTTGGATACGCCTTTACCATCTCCTCCAACAGACCTACCGCCTCTTCGTAGTTTCCGTCCTCAATCAAAGAAAAAGCACTTCGATACATTCCGGCTTCAGAATCCGGAGGAGCGGTAGAAATCGCGTTTGTTGAGACTGTTGCCTGTCCTGACAGCCCTAGAATTCGTTCGTCTAGCTCAACATACCGATCACGATTTTCGTGTCGAAGCAACTGTACTTGGTGTTCTAGTTCTTCGAGTCGCCCCAGCATTCTAGAGTTATCTTCCTGTAACTCCCGGACTCTTTCTATTAAGAAACCAAGCTCAAAGTTACCACCCTCAATAGTAGATTCTTTAGACTTGGTTTGCGGAAATACCGTCACATCCTCATCGGACTTCGGACTCTCTTCCTGCGTGGATTTTTCTTCGGTTTGAGATGTCGGATTCGCTCCAAACACAAGCCCTTGATCCTCATTCTGAGCAAGAAGATTTGAAGCAACGCTAAGGACAAGCAACGCGGCACAAAGCCTAGTTACCGTGAAAACGCTTAATGCCCTACAAGTTCCAGAATCCGGCGGTGTCGTGCGTCCATGCATAGAGTGTCAGATGATAAATCTATTCGTTCCCTTTCACCTTTAGCACAGCACGGCGATTCTTTGCCCATGCCGCTTCATTGCTTGCCGCATCTACAGGAACTTCCTCACCGAGAGAGGTCGCTGTGATTTGAGATGATCGAACTCCCGCACCTATGAGGTAGTCAGCAACCGCTTGTGCCCTTCGTTCTCCCAAAGCTAGGTTGTATTCGCGAGTGCCACGTTCATCGCAGTGTCCTTCAATAATGATTGAGAGTGATCTATCGCCTACGAGAACTTCCGCGTAGCGGTTGAATACCGAGAAATCTCCTGAGGAGAGATCTGCCTCATCAAAGTCGAAATTGAACGTTCGTGGAAGTGCTTGACCATCTTTGTCCACGACGATCAAAATGGGTTCTCCCTGCGACGTCTCACCCTCAACATATGGAGGCGGCGGAGGCGGCGGCGGGGGAGGGGGT
>VXNM01000007.1 GCA_009840545.1 Gammaproteobacteria bacterium
TTGGCGCCCCGAGAAGGACTCGAACCTTCGACCTGCCGCTTAGGAGGCGGCCGCGCTATCCAACTGTGCCATCGGGGCTGGATGCATCACGATTATGCAAGGTGCTATCCACTAATCGTCCAAACAGGCAAAAATCAGGTCCCTTCGATTCGCAATCCCAATTGGGTCGCGTGATTCATTCGTAACTACTGCTTGTGATAGATCTAGACTTGCCAGTAGCCGTGTTGCATAAGCCACTTTCATACGCGCTGGTAGTGTGACTATGGGTTTGGACATGATTTCGAACACGTAAGTCCTGTCTGGAGGCTTGTGCTTTCCAATGACCTCTCGTGCAACGTCGGCAACCGTTACCAATCCGATTTCGTCGTCTTCGTCGTTGCGATCCACAATCAAAGAGTTAACGTCGTGCTGCTTCAAGAGCGAAATGGCTTCATGTACGGTCGCATCTCGGTGGATTGAGTAAAAAGTCTTAGACATGTAGTCCTCGACTCTAGGCACGGTGTCGTCAGTCATGTGTCGTCGTCCATGGATTCAAGAATGTAGGGCAACTGAGACTGTAACCCGACAGCGTCCTCAATGGCAAGTTGGATGGCAATTCCCGATCCAGGCTCGTCGTCAAAATCACAGATTTCGCTTATGCAATTCAAAATATTCCGAGAACAGCTCTCTGATGCAACGAACAGTAGAGCGGTTCGAACAAGTGTGAGGTCCAGTCCAAAGAAGGTCTTGGTAGCCTTCAATCCTTCGCCTCGAACGTCATTGAGAACGGTTGCTCCAGTTGCACCTGCCTTGCGTGCCGCCTCAATGATTTCGTCGGATTTGTCAATCGACACGAAGGCAATGATTAGCTTGAGCATGAAATCATTCCTCTAATCCAGGTTGGTCGTTCTTTTTCTTACCTAGTCTTGAGACGATCAATGAGTATCCCAGCACAGTCATAATGGGAAAAGCACATGTGAATGCGATTAGTCCAAATCCATCAACTAGTGGACTTCGACCGGGTACATTGCTCGCCAGTCCCAATCCCAATGCGGCGACTACAGGAACCGTTACAGTCGATGTGGTAACCCCGCCGCTGTCGTAGGCTAGCGGCATAATCGTGCGGTTGGAAAAGATCGTCAGAATCATTACGACAATATAGATTCCCATGATATACCACTGTAGTGGCGTACCTGTTACGATTCGAAAGCAGCCCAACGAAACTCCGATTGCCGCTCCAAAGGCCACCGCGATTCTCAATCCCCACGCATCAATCGTGCCGCCAGATGCGGTCTGAGCCTTCATCGACACTGCGATGAGAGCAGGTTCTGCTACTGCCGTGGCGAAACCGATCGCTGCCGCGAATGCGTAGACCATCATGTAATCCATCCATCGGACCTGATCGACGTTGGTGGCACCACTCGATGAAGTCAATTGCGCCGCCATAGTCTCGCCAATGGGGAAGAGCGCGTCGTTCAATCCGACTAGGAAGAGCGAAAGACCTAAGACGACCAAAACGAAACCAGTAATGATTTGTTTAAGTCGTGGTAGTCGTTGCCGGAGAACAAGAACTTGGAATACGACAAGTATCACCACGATCGGAACAACATCCCTCAGCGTGGAACCCAACGAATTGGCCAGATCCAGTAGAAGGCTCATGTCAGCTGACCATCCCGTACACCAGAACGAAGATCATCGGTGTAATGCTTGCGAACGCAATGAGTCCAAATCCATCAACCATGGGGTTGCGCCCTCTGATGCTGGATGCCAGGCCAACACCGAGCGCTGTGAGCAAAGGCACGGTAATAGTGCTTGTCGTTACGCCTCCTGAGTCGTATGCGATTCCGATGATTTCACGAGGCGCTAAGAACGTAAGGCAAGTCACGATTGCGTACCCTGAAATGATCATTACATGAATAGGCCATCCTTTAAGTATTCGAAAGACACCAATGACTACTGCTGTTCCAACGGAAAGTGCCACAACGATTCGAAGACTGAAAGCATAGGATGCGCGTACGTTCTCGTTATCAGCAATATGACCAGATTGGGCAACGACACTAGCAGCTTCAGTTGCTACAGCCATGAGTGCCGGTTCGGCAACGGTAGTACCGAATCCAAGGCAGAACGCAAAGCTCAGTAGAGCCACAACACTACTCTTCTTAGCAAATGCCTGTGCGATTGCCTCTCCAAGGGGAAATAAGCCGCTTTCGAGACCGTGGATGAAGAGAGCAAGTCCCAATACGACGCAAACTAGACCTACAAGTGTGTCTGCCAGATTCGGAAAGGGTTGCTGTAGAACCACGATCTGGAAAAACGCGATGACAACGATGATGGGGGCTAGGTCGCGAAACGCATTGAGTATGCGCCTTGCAAGTGCCTTGAAGACTATTGTCACGAAACTGTACTTTGGGGCTGTTGCGCCAATCTATAGGAGCGGCACTAGGTGGTTTGGTGTGAGACAATCCAAAGAGGAGTGCCGGCGCCCCATTGAGCGATTCTAACAGGTCGCATACTTTCGTGGAGCTGAATTTGCGCGCTGCGTCTTAGTCTTGCACGCACAAGAAAGCATTCGCAGGTGTGCGGGAAGGAAGAATTTCCGTCAAGAGTTCGTTCGTCTTCTGAACTGTACGATGTTGTCTGCCTTGACCTCGACATGTTGCGGTTTGATCGCAATTTCAAAGGTGTACATCTCCATTCCATGTCGCAGAAATCCTCTTACACCGAGAACTTCTGGCATGGTGAAGAGAGTCGCAGCGACTTGGGTGGTACTGTCTCGGTCACCCAAGAGTGCTAAGTGAGGAATGCTGTCTAGTTTGGCCGTACCGATAAAGTCTATCTGAGATCCCATGATGGTCATGTCATAGAGACCCGTTTCGTTGCGAGCTAGCCAAACACCAAACTCGTACCGAGCCGAAGTCTCGGTCTTGGCGTCAATATCCAATGCGTATCGATCTTCCTGTTGATCACTGACGATGCACTCGCCCGTGAAATGAACCAAATTCGAGTCGGTTGTAGCGCGCCAAGAACCGCTAATTGACCATACGCCCGGATTGAGTATCACTTCTTCGAATTAGCTTGAGATAGATGGGAAGACTGTAGCAGGTCTCAAATTCTAGATTACTCAGTTGACTCCGAGATGGTGTCGAATCTTGAATGCGACTTGCTCGGAGTTAGGTCTACTGAAAGTGTCCTGAAAGATCTCTGCGAAACTTTGATCAATAGGATTTGGCAGCGAGGCGTTACGTGTATATACCAAGAATAGGTCAGACATCGGAGCCAAGGACCAGTGGTAGCGAAACTGTAAATTGAGGCGAGAAATTGCAAAATCGTCAGACTTGCTAACAGTTGTACCAATGTCTCTAAGCTTCGTGCCCGTTTCTGGCAAGTGCAAGGAGGTGTGAGCGTATGCTTTCACTGCACTCCATTGCATGTCAAAGCGAAGATATTGCTTTGCGCTGAGGAAGAAGTTAACAACCAGTTGTGGTGTCCAGAAATCGGATGAGTAGACAACGAACCTGCGATTCCCACGAAATAGCAACCATCCATCGCGCGAATTGAAACTTAGGTTTAGGTAGGACGAAAACCTATCAGATGGTCGGAAGATGATCGATCCACTCGCCGAGTATCGGTTTCCGTCGGCGTAATCTGTCTGCCATGCTGAGCGAAGGCTGTAGTAAAACGGTTTCGATGAATCCGATTGATAGCGAATACCAATGTCTTTTCGAGAGCTGATCGTGAACGAACCATTGCCGTAGCTATTCCGGTCGTCGATGGTTTCCGGACGGTATTCTGCTTGAATACGGAATTCTGTGAGGTTGTGAAATTCCAGCTCCCAGGAGACGTTTACGCCGCGACTCGTAGTCTCACCTCTCGAATTCCAACCCGTACCCATGGAGACTCGTGTCGAAACCTCTCGAAATAGGTCCCACTCCTGCTGCCGCATGCGGAATCGGTAGCGCAAGGCATTTTGGTCGTTGCGACCTAGGTAGCCCATGTCGTTGAGATTCAAAGAGCGGTCAAAACTCTCAACCACAAACTCATGGGAAATTCGACGGTCCTGATAGTAGTTAATGTCCACAAACCCGCCAGCGCCGATCCCGCTTTCCGTGTCGGATCGAAGTAGCTGTCCGTCTACTCTCAGTTTTCCGGATTCGTTACCGTAATGGAAGTCCATTCCTTGGGTGTATGACTCGAGATCGGAGTGGTTTAAAGCTGTAGCCAGAAGCCCAATTGCTCGATAGTCTCCGTTAGATCGCTCGAAAAGCACTCTGCTAACGGCAAAATTCCTGCCGGATTGACCAACAGAAATCTCGTTGCCGTAGTCGTCTTCGCCAAAAAATCGAGTATCTCTCTCCGAAGCGGTCAATACTCCGTAGCGTAATGAACCAGCGTGGCCTGTAAGTTTCGCCGCTCCTATTAATTCGGACGGCTGTTGAAACTGAAAGTGATCAAATGTGGCTTCGCTGGGCAATTGTGGAAAGATCGGTCGTTGACCGATTCGCCGGGTATGAAGCAGCATGACGGACGGATTGGATGACCAGGAGCTTGCTCTTGCTGTGGGGACAAAGATCTCCTGACCCTCTAAAAAGAACAATCTCTTCTCGGGAAAGAACGTTTCGACTGCTGTCAGATTGATAACTACATCATCAGGCTCGACAGTGCCGAAGTCAGGATTTAGCGAGGCAGTCACTTGAAAATTTGTCGAGGGACGCCAGAATACGTCCGCTCCGACGTTATAGTTGTTCTGCATTCCAGGTGTGTCCACAAAGTGCCTATGCGCAGAAGCCGCATACGGGAAGAAACTCAACTGCTGCCTAGGATTAACCCGTTCGAGGACAATGGGCTGGAAACTAGAAAGGAACTTCGAACTCGAGCTTGTCAGTCCAGGCCAGGCAAACCGCCCATCCATGTAAGCCACCCTTCGTGATGCGTAGATTCCCATTCTTCGAATTCCGTCGGTCTGGGGCATGCTAACGATGGACCAGGGTATGAAGAACTCGGCTGACCATCCGTACTCGGTTCTTGCAGTGGCTCCTCGCCACGCACCATCCCAATTTGAACTGAACTGTCTCTCTGGTTGAACAGTTCCATCTGCTCGACTCCCGCCTAGGTTGAGTTGGAACCAATTCCCGTATCTCCCTTCGCCAGACGTGTCAAGACCAAGCATGATGTAGTCACGAGTGAGAAAGCCCTGGTCGGGAGCAGAAAGTCGTTGAATCAACGAATCCGGATCTTGGTGCATGTTTGCCGAAACATAGAGTCCGCGATTGTCACAGAACATGCGCACTTCTGTCACTAGTGGTGCAGGTTCGAGAGTCTCTGGGTTAGTTACGACAAAATCGTCATGGACTTCGACCAATTCCCATATTGGTTCGTTGAGAATTCCATCGATAACGATGTCTGGGTTGCCTTCCACTCGATGCACCAGAATTCCGGGATCGGAATCGGACATCGCGGTTACGGGAGATTCGGCGAGTGTCGCATCGGACGTTAGGAGGAGCATTGCAGCGCAACGCACGACCCAGACGTGCAAGAGTCTCACAAAGCAAACAAATCGGGAGGCAGAAGGCAGTTTACATTGATTTGAATGCAATTGCAAACTCAAGGGTACGATCTAATACCTTGACAAACCCAGTTGTCGTCGTCATGATGAATCAATAATACTGATAAAAACCTAAGTAATTCAACGACTAACAGAGCTTTCTAACTTTCTATGCCTCTGACAGCATTGGTTTGACCGGCATTTGTTTGTTGCAGGTCAACAAGGCGTCAATCAAGTGTCCACACCTGCCGTAACGGCCGAGAACCTCCGACTTCATAGGAATCGAAACGTCACTCTTGCTTTGTGTCTCGGTGGAGTCTCTCAATTCTCACTTCCAGACTCTTTCCGGTTTGAAGTAAATTCGTACTACAAATTCAGGTTTCAATCAACGAGATTGGGGGAATGCCTGAGCTCGAACCAAGGTGTTTTGAAAAGGTGGAATAGAGGTGGAATGACTTGAAGCCATTACAATCTACTGGTTCAAAACGACCTTTCTAGAGGGTGTCAGATTGCGTCTATTCGCTCTAAACAACCGCAAGCCCGCAAGTCCAAACTCGCTTATTGTGGATTGGAAGTTGAGGAGAGATAACTGATGCGCATCGCTGTTTTTGGAGGAGATGGGTTCATTGGATGGCCCACATGCGTGCATCTATCGAGTCTCGGACACGACATTTCGATCGTTGACAACCTTAGCAGGAGGCGCATCGACGTAGAGTTAGGAGTCCAATCCCTGACTCCCATGGACTCCATTCAGGAACGTCTTCGAATCTGGAAACAGGTTACTGGACGCACGATTCGATTTGAACTGCTGGACATTGCGGATGACTACTTTCGTACTCGGCATTGGTTAGACGGTTACCGACCAGATGCCATCATTCATCTAGCACAGCAACGTGCTGCTCCCTATTCGATGAAAAGTGATTGGCATAAGACCTATACGGTCAACAACAATGTCAATGCGACTCACAATCTGCTGAACGCTCTGGTTGACCTCAAGATGGATGCGCATTTTGTCCACATGGGAACTATGGGAGTCTACGGGTATAGCGACATAGGAGCCACCATTCCCGAGGGCTACCTAGATGTGGGTATTCAGGACGATCTCGGTAATCTGATTTCGAAAGAAATCCTCTACCCAGCAAACCCCGGTAGCGTCTATCACATGACAAAGTGTCTGGATCAGCTGATGTTTGCGTTCTATGCGAAAAACGACTCACTTCGAATTACTGACCTGCATCAAGGAGTGGTGTGGGGTACGCACACAAGCCAAACCCGACTCCACGACCAGTTGGTCAATCGGTTCGACTACGATGGTGACTACGGAACGGTCTTGAACCGTTTTTTGATTGAGGCGGCGATTGGACATCCTCTAACTGTTCACGGTACTGGTGGTCAGACGAGAGCTTTCATTCACATTCAAGATTCAGTACGATGCATAGAGATCGCTTTAAACAATCCTCCTGAACGCGGGGAGCGACCCAAGATCTTCAATCAAATGACTGAAACGTTTCGTATTCGGGACTTGGCGAAGCTTGTTGCTGAGATGAGTGGCGCAGAGATTCTCCATGTGCCGAATCCCCGCAAAGAAGCAGCTGAAAACGATCTCAAGGTGTCCAATGAACAATTTTTGGAATTGGGACTGAAACCAACAACGTTGAAAGTCGGAATGTTAGAGGAACTTGTGGATGTGGCTCGGAAATTTGCACATCGCATCGATCAATCCAAAATACCGGCACAATCGGCTTGGACTCCGGAGCTCCAGAGTCAGATCTCCTCGATCGTTGACCTAGGTAAAGCATCTCGCAAGGCGTGAACCATGTCTGAAGCGTTCGTGACACTAGTTACGAACGAAGACTACGTCCTCGGTGCGTTAGCACTCGCTCGTTCAATACGGTTGTCAAATCCAGATCAACGACTTGTCGTGATGGCCACTAGGACCGACGTCGACCTCGAATCCTTAGAACGCGTCGGTTGTGATGTACGTCTTGTGCAACGCATCCCGGTGTCAGACGAGTTTGAACAGCGGCACGCTCGCTCCGCATTGCATGCAGCAGCACCGTATACCAAAGGGCTGAAACCCAAATTTCACGATCCACTCGATAACTTCTGCAAGCTTCGACTGTGGGAGTACGAGGAATTCGAGCGAATTGTCTTCTTGGATGCCGACATCATCGTTGTCAAGGACATTACCAAATTGTTTGGCTATCCCGAGTTCGCGGCTGCTCCCAATCTGTATGAGACATTGAACGATATGCATAGGTTGAATTCCGGAGTATTTGTCGCAGAGCCATCAAAGCGCACGTTTGCAACGATGGTGGAGAGTCTAGACATACCAGGAAAGTTTTGGCGGCGAACGGATCAGACGTTTCTTGAGGCGTATTTTCCCGATTGGCACGGCCTACCTTATGTATTCAATGCTCTTCAATATATTTACTTCAATCTGCCTGAACTCTGGCGGTGGGAGTCAATTCGCGTAGTTCACTATCAGTACGAGAAACCTTGGGAAAAGGACCATCCAAGAACTCGCGAACTGAAACCTCTAATCGATCTTTGGTACTCCATTTTGGAAGGAGGCCCAATACCCGAAAAACTTGACCCCAGCTTCAGTCCCAAATGAGGGTAGCTGTAACGGGTGGTACAGGTTTGGTGGGTCGATTCGTTGTAGACGATCTGCTGCTCAACGGTCACGATGTCCGTGTACTTGCTCGATCTCTTGCTGGAAAAGAGAGTTTTGCAGCACGAAAGAACCTAATTGACTTTTGCGTTGGCGACATGAACGACACCGAGTCGATTGACTCGTTGGTTTTCGATCGTGATGCGGTAGTTCACACAGCTTTTTCGCATTTGCCAGGTCGTTTTCGAGGTGGAGAAGGCGACGATCCAGTTGGTTTTTGGAGATCAAACTTTATTGGAACCGTAAGTCTCATCGAACGTGCGATGCGGGCAGGAGTCCATCGGGTTGTACTGCTCTCTTCTCGGGCGGTTTTTGATGGCCTGAAGTATCAGTCAGAAGAAATCTACGATCACGAGTTGCCGCGTCCAACGACTCACTATGGCTTAGTTAAAGCGTCAAGTGAACAACTGGCTCAACTCTATGAGGGCATCGCTATTTGTTCACTTCGACCGACTGGAATCTACGGATTGACGGTTCCCATTTCGAATACAAAGTGGTGGAAGTTGTTGACCAATCACATCAACGGTTCGGGTGACGTAGCCGTTGACCGGTCAAGCCGAACCGAGGTTCATGGATCAGATGTCGCTAGTGCGGTTTCGCTTCTTCTAAGTTCGCACGACACAGACATTCGGGGTAAGTCTTTCAATTGCTCGGACATAGTTACAAGCGAGCATCGCGTATTGGAACTTGCTCAAAGAATTGTGAATGAAGGTCCGAATCCACCGACAGATGATTTGCCGCCAGTGGAGAAACCAAGAAACACAATGAACTCAAGTGGTTTGAAGTCCTTGGGATGGCGGCCCGGTGGACCCCCGAAGCTACTGGAAACGTTGTCTGAAATTGTCGAGCTCGCTGGATTGCAGCGCTAGTTGTCGCTAAATCTCATTTCTCGACGGATTGCTTCCGGGGCAATGATATCTTCGAGTTCGCTCAGTTCGGTGATAGATGGAGTCGATTCGTGACCGGGTTTTGTTCCACCTGCATCGAACCAAATCGGGTTCATACCAACGTTGCGTGAACCGGCTACATCGTTGACCGCGGAGTCCCCAACAAATATCACTTGTTGTGGATGCACATCAATCATGCGACAAGCCTGAAAGAAGATTGAAGAATCGGGTTTGCAGGACCTAGCTTCCTCCGAACTCAAAACCCCATCGACGAATCGGTCGAGATTCCAATGCTCTTTAATGGGTTCGAGCCACTCGTCGTCGATGTTGGAGACAATCGCCAGCTTGTAGCCAAGAGCTCGGAAGCGCTCTAGTGTTGTCACACAATCCTTTCGGGGACGTAGGTTGGCAATAACGGCGTCACGTTGTGCATCGCAAAACTGCTCAACGACCTTGACTTCGATAGAGTAGCCAAAGGACTCGAACATTGAGACCAGAACTTTGCCAATGAATTCGCGGTGGAGGTAGAAGGTCAAATTGGATGCAGATAACTCATGCTCGATTCGATTTCGTGTGATACGAAACTCTGACAGTAATTCGAGCGTTCCATTGTTGAAATTGACAGTATGGGCGACATCTTCGAGGTTCTTCTTGATGAATTTGGAATTCAAAGGCTCAAACAGCGTATCGCCCAGATCGAACATCACAGTTGAGATTTCAAGTGACGGCATAGTGCTCTTGTCTCAGATACGGAAGTATTCAGAGGGTTTCACAGAGTCATTTGGGATGACTAGTAACATTGTGCATTCGAATTCGATGGGAAGTCGAGAGTAAGCTTCGCTAGCAAGCAATTTGGCTTCGCATGCAAAATCACGTGACGCGAATAATGACCAACTAGGGGGAAACTTGAAAGTCGCACTAATGCCCAACTCACACAATCGGGTGGATTTGTTTGAAGATGCAGGACTGGAGGTTCTCGAAGGTCAAGTACGGTCTACCCAGGATATGATCGACCTGCTACGAGATGCAGACGGAGCGTTGGTCAACATTCAGCCGTTGACCAGCCGCGAAGTCCTGGAATCCTGCCCCAAGCTAAAGGTCGTCAGTCGAATGGGGGTTGGTGTCGACTCGATCGATCTCGATGCTGCCACAGAATTGGGCATTCTCGCCTGCAACGTCCCTGGAGTTAACACGGTCGAAGTTGCTGACCATGCACTCAGTTTGCTACTCGCGCTTACACGTAGAGTTGTGGATTGCGCAAACTCGACTAAAGAAGGAGTGTGGGGTCGCGGCTTGCGTCTCGGTGCACCTAGATGTATAGCTGGTCACACAGTGGGAATCGTTGGATTTGGAAACATTGGTCGAGCGTTTGCCCAACGAATTCGAGGATTTGGTCCTGCACAAACCATTGCATACGACCCGTACGTGGACCAGCTGACAGGTGACCTCTATGGCGTACGGATGGTTGAATTCGATGAGCTACTGGCCTCTTCGGACTTCATAACAATTCATTGTTCCGCTACCAAAGCTAATCGACACATGATCAATGCGGAGTCCTTAGCAAAGATGAAGAGCAATGCACTGCTCGTAAACACAGCACGGGGGTCCATCGTGGATGGAGCAGCATTGGCTGATGCTCTTAGTGCTGGTCAGCTTGAAGCCGCAGCGCTGGATGTGACGGAGATAGAACCAATTCCAACCGATGATCCTCTACTAAAACTACCGAACATAATTCTCACGCCGCACATTGCCGGAATCTCGCCACGTTTTCTCACAGAGTGTCCTATACGACAAGCGGAAAACGTGATCCGAGTGTTACAGGGGAAGCCACCTCATGGACTAGCGAATCCCGAAGTGCTTCGAACTATCGTGAAGATGCGCAACTCAAACCCTGGTCGTTGGGAAGGAATAACGGATTTTTCCATTGCGTTGGAACTGTAGTCCAGCTTCCCAGAGGACTGAAGAACTGGTGCCGACTCACGGACAAGTTTTCTCGACTTTAAGCAGAAGGAGTTAAGAATGGAGAAGATTGCTGTCGTAACTGGTGCGGGAACCGGAATTGGAAAGCACACAACATTGGCACTGCTTGGTTCTGGATATTCCGTCGTCGCCACGGGACGACGCACAGCAAAGCTCGAGACACTTGAACAGGAGGCCGATGCGGGAAATCGATTGCTGACCATCCGTACGGACGTCGGCAACGAGAATGATGTCATCCGACTTTTCGATGTCACTCTATCGGCGTTTGGACGGGTCGATTTGCTTTTTAACAATGCCGGCACGGGCGCAGCTCCCGTACCCATGGAAGAGCTCACATTGTCTCAGTGGGATCGTGTCGTTGCAACGAATCTCACAGGGGCGTTTCTCTGTACTCGGGCAGCCATGAAAATAATGAAATATCAGACGCCGAAGGGAGGCCGAATCATCAACAATGGTTCGATTTCAGCTCAAGTTCCTCGGCCACTTTCTGCGCCGTACACGGCGACAAAGCATGCACTTACTGGACTAACCAAGTCCACTTCGTTGGACGGCAGGGAATTCGATATCGTCTGCGGTCAAATAGACATTGGAAACGCTGGTACTGAAATGACTTCAAAGATGGGAGATGGCGCTCTGCAGCCTGACGGTGCGCGTAGACCCGAGCCAACGTTTGATGTAGATGGTGTTGCTCGCGCAGTTCTCTATATGGACAGTTTGCCGCTCGATGCCAACGTGCAGTTTTTAACTGTCATCGCATCCAAAATGCCTTATTCAGGGAGGGGTTAATCACCACTCGAGATTAGGACTCTCTAGCCTCGCGATCTTTCTCACGCTGGAGATCGCGTTCACGCATTGCAGCACGCTTATCGTATTTCTTGCGCCCTACGGCCAATCCAATCTCGCACTTTACATTTTTACCGCTCCAATACAACGAGAGTGCGACGCACGTTCGACCGCGCGTCTGGATTCCAGCATAGATATGGGCCAATTCGCGAGCATGAAGTAGCAGCTTCTTGTCCCGCGTTGCGTCGGCGACAACGTGACTTGACGCACTGAGTAGAGGCTGGATTCTCAAACCCGATATAAATGCCTCTCCATCTCTCATCGTTACGTAAGAATCAGCAATGCTGGCGTTGCCTGCGCGAATGCTTTTCACTTCCCATCCCTCCAGCACCAGCCCCGCTTCAAACAAGCGTTCAATAGTAAAGTCGAAGCGCGCGCGACGATTTCGAGCGATCATTCGAACTTGGGATGTGGACGATGCCATTGTCAATTCGACCTTCTATTGAGAGTTGAATTATTGCAGTGTGTTGAGATTAGACGTTAACCGATGATCAAGCACATCATTCCATCATTTAGAAGTAGGTGGACCAAGATCACTCGAACGTTATTGAGATCCTTTACCGAATGTGTGACCTTTACGATCTGCGCCTTGAGTTGCTTTGTCTAGATGACTCGTCTTGCTATCAGACGAAAAGCTCTCTTTACTATCCTTGCTCGACTGAACGTCACGTAGAACGGAAATCCAATATTCAAGCGCTTTCTTCTGTTCAGCTGCCTCTTCGGACGAAATCGAACCATCTCTCAAGGCTTGTTCAGTTTTCTCAAGTTCCGATTCCAAATCACGAAGTTTGCCTGCAACTTGCAAGTCTTCATTTACCATCTCACTAGCCAATCTTGGCGTGTTGAAATTGGCCTTGAACGGATAGTCTTCGCCGACTATTTGTCCCGGTGTGGAGGCTCCAGGTGGAATGATCCAGTGACAATCGGGAGTTTTCTCAGGCGAATTTGTCCAACAATCCATTAACTCCTCGAAGTCGTGCTGGTACTTTCCAGGCCGACCGGGTGGCATCTCTTCATGTGGATTCCAACCGGCCTGCATGAACAGGTTGAGTGTCCCCATGCCGATTCGATGGCAACCAACGCAGCGATTTCCCTCAATGTAAATCGTGCGCATGTCCCAGTCTTCGCCTCCAATCACGTAGTAGGGCAACTCGGTCTCGAATTCCATGTCTCGAGTGCGTACCACAGGAACCACAGGTCGCCCTGTCTCTGGCATCCTTGCTGCATCGATGAAGGAGTTATGGATGAATGGATCGTTTTGGTGGCAACTGACACACTGTACCGTTCTCGGTGTCTTGTACGCTTGGTTGAATTCCTCCGGATCGTCAATCCAGGGCATTTTCCCTTTGAGACGTTGGGTTTCTTCATCCAAATATGCCCATGGTTCAATCCTATCGCTGCTCTCAAAAAAAGCAGTGGCACCGGTGACTGTGTGATAGCCAATCATTTGCACGGATCCGAGTATGCCTATGTTGAATCCCGATGCGTTACGTCCAAAGGCGACCCACACGACATCTGGCAATGGAGTGCCGTCTGCCGTTTGTCCTTCATATCGCTGTACAACAGATCCTGACATGCAATTCTTGCGGCCAAGCCTGCTCGGGTTGTCGCAATCTTCAAATAAACCGTGAACCTGTTCTCCGTCGATGAAAGTTGGCATCTCGATCGCTTCGCCAAGATCAACCTTGGGCGGGACACCTAGGATGGGTTCTACCAGTTGCGCGTAGTCCCACGCTGTTGGAGGAAAATTGTGGTCCTTTTTCTCGGTAGGCACCTTTGCGGGGTCGTCCTTACCGCTAGCGACGCTGACGACTGTGACCAAGCCCAAACCAACTAGGACCGAGACTACAAGCGGGACAGCTCTTTGATTCCAGTGGAGCATAGGTTCGATTGACTTGCTCGAAATAACGGTTAAGGAGTTTCTGCTGTTGGATGCCGTTAACTGCACTTGAACACACTTAGAAGTGCAGCTATCCTGCTGTATGGTACTTACTTCGTTGAAATGGCGCGAAGGAAACTGGTTCAACGGCTAGCCATGATGCAAGCTTGGCACGAATTCCCGAACATACTCTGCGCACTTTCTGGGCTGTTTAATTTGTATGTAGAGTGAAGTTTTTGGAATGAAGTCAAAGGCGACACTAAACATGTCGGAAAAATCCACAGTAGGCAAGTATGTGGTTGGCAGTAGCGGGTCCGCACCTATGATTCTGGTTGGGCACGGAAGAGCATCAAAGTCCATTTGACCTGCATACGCACGTACAGACTCGATGACCCTCGCCGTATAGTCGGGTGGGCACTGTAGTTCATGTCCACCACCAGACGATTTCCGCAATGTCGTCTGAGCCATGAGTCCCTTCGCCCCGGAACAAGCCTGGAGTACGCAGAAAAGAAATCCTGCAACTCTAGGTAATCCTCATGCAAATTGAAATACTTGGTTCGCTTTCGTGTCATGCGAGCAGTTTTGGCAACACTCTCGTCAAAATCCGCATGGCTCTCTCCGGGCCTACGAAAAGGTGGGTCGAACAGCACAAGTCCTTCAAACCCACTGCCCCTTCTATCGAACGACTTGACCACGAGCTGCGAAGACGATAGCAAGGAAGTCAAAGCGGAAAGAAAGTGGTATATACCTACCGTGGGCTTGGGTCCATAGTGCTCTTCGATTTCGTGCGATATGTGGGCGAGATCTGTCACAAGCGAAATGAGATTGTGGTCCGCTTCGTCCGAAACCTCGATCCAACCATGGATGCGTTAGTCGTAGACAAAGCGCTCACAATCAGGATCCAGCAATAACCAAAAGGGGTAGTAGAGATCAGTTGCCAGACCACTTCCGTGGCAGAGAACCAACCGTGGTCCGTGTGGATTCCGATGCTGTCGAACATAGGAACGTTTCTTGAGATCAAGGGATATCTCGCAAACCGAGAGTGGTTCAGGGAGTTGCTAGTGCATTTCCTGAGTTATTCCTCAAACTACAACCCAGCTACTAGCTGACAATCTACGGTTAGCGAGAGGAACTCACCTGCCTCACTGAGTCTTGTCGTAACCTCGTTCTCCAAAGCTTGTCTCCCGCAACCTGAAACTTCCATTTATTGACAGATTCTTAAAGCGACAACGGTTCGAAAGAACCGCATTCGAACGGAATGTGGACCACAGGCTGGATCGTTGAAAATCTGGGTACAAAGGACGACTAACAACTCCTTTGTGTCGAGTTCAAATCTCGAATTTCGCTGATAGAATCGTAGTCGTTGGGACGGACTAGTCCACGTCGATGTCTTGAAGGGAGGACATGAGCGGAATGGCGGAAAATCAGAATCGATCGCAACACGGAATGTGGTCCAGCGGAACGCTTTTCGTTCTCGCCGCTGTGGGATCGGCCGTTGGTCTAGGAAATATCTGGAAGTTTCCATACATCACAGGTGACAATGGAGGTGGAGCATTCCTGCTCGTCTACCTCATTTGCATTTGTCTAATTGGATTTCCCGTAATGATGGCGGAAATCATGCTCGGACGCGAAGGTCGAATGAGTCCCATAAATTCACTGCTGAAGCTGGCCAGAGAAAGCAATCGTTCATCGAAGTGGTCGTGGATAGGATGGGCGGGAACCGTCGGAGGGATCATTATCCTTTCGTTCTATGCCGTCGTTGCAGGTTGGATCACTTACTACATCTTTCGACTTTTTTCTGGTGAGTTTGTCAACACAGATGCCGAAGTGGTTAGTAGTGCATTTGATTTATTTCTTAAGGATCCATGGCAGGTATTCCTATGGTTCACAATCTTCATGGCCGTAACCGTTTTCGTCGTCGCACGGGGGGTGAACAAGGGTCTCGAGCTAGCAATCCGGATATGCATGCCCCTGATCTTCGTGCTCCTTATCGTTCTGCTCGTGTACGGAGTTGCACAGGGAGGATTCTGGGAAGGGTTCAAGTTCATGTTTCAAGTTGACTTCAGCAAACTCAAACTCAATGGTTTGTTGGTAGCGATGGGACACGCATTCTTCACGTTGTCGATTGGAATGGGTGCGATCATGGCGTATGGCGCTTACATGCCACAAGGCGAGTCATTGAAGTCAGCGGTGTGGATTATTGTCGTTGTAGACACCGTAGTAGCACTTGTTGCCGGACTAGCGATATTCTCGATTGTCTTTGCAGATGGTCTTTCTCCGGCTCAGGGTCCTGGTCTCTTGTTTGTAACCGTCCCCTTAGCGTTTGGAGACCTACCCTTGGGATCCATTTTTGGAGGTCTCTTCTTTCTGTTCGTAGCATTTGCTGCCTTCACATCAGCAATTTCTCTGACCGAACCTGCACTTGCCTATTTCGTTGAGAAGTACAACGTTAGCCGGGTAGTGGTCGCAATCACCATTGGTTTCATCACGTGGGTTCTTGGAATAGGATCGGTTTTCTCATTCAACTTGCTGAGCGGGTTCACTCCCGTGTTTGGGTGGACCATTTTTGATTTCTTCGACAAGATCACGCAATGGTTCTTTCTGCCATTGGGCGGACTCGCCATAGCAATACTTGTGGGCTATTTCTTGCCTAAGGACAGGGTTTGGAGTGCACTCGAAATCAATTCCTCGTGGGCTCAAATCATCTGGAAGGCACTGATATGCGTTATTGCTCCAGTCTCAATTGCCGTGGTGTTTGTTCTCACCATAGTTCAGCACTTTGTTTCGTGAGACCGTTGTCCCGGTGATCGGTTGAAGTTACACCACATTGCGCGAAGCGTACTTCTACCTTTCGCACTTGAGGAAGTCTTCAAATTAGTAGAGGACATCGAGAGCTATCCGGAATTCTTGCCGTGGTGTCGCACAGCTGACGTTCTCGAAAGGGATAGAAACGACGTAGTTGCGAAGTTGAGAGTTGTCACGGCGGGGCACCATTCCGAAATTGTTACGCGAAACGAACATGATCCATTCACGAGAATCGGGTTGCACCTGATTCGTGGTCCGTTCGCAAGTTTCGACGGCGAGTGGAAATTCGTTGACTTGCATATTGGATGCAAAGCGACGTTGAGTCTTAGCTTCGAATTTGAAGGAGCTTTGCTGCGAATTGTCGGTCCACGCGCAATTGACATGGCAATCGATCGTGTTATGTCAGCCTTTACCTTGCGAGCCCGCCAGACGTGTACACCATGCGAATAGAAGTCGTTTACGCGGTTTCGTCACGCTCATGGAGTGCATTTGTTGATTGCGAGGACGAGTGCACGGTCGCACAAGCAATTGAGATGGCGTCTGAACTTGATGAATTCAGGAATACATCAATAAACCGTGCGGATGGTTATTCAGTTTGGGGAAAAGTGGTTGACGAAAGTCACCTGTTGTCCGACGGTGACAGATTAGAGGTACTAAGGAAGCTAACGCACGATCCGATGCAACTGCGTCGGCTCAATGCTAAACGTTGAGAATCAAATTATTCAGCTTCGTAATCCCCTTGGGTCGGAGACTGAAAGGGGTCCTCATCGATAGACTCGATTTGTTCCGATTCAATATCCAAACTCGGTTCTTCGTCTTTGGATTCTTCGCTCGGTTTGTAGTCTCCTCCGATTTCGATAAGCACATCATCTTCAAACTTGACTGACAAGTGTCTGCGGGTCTTATTCCCTCGTCGGTCTTCAAGCGTATAGACATAGTCCCAGTGGTCCACATTGAAGGTATTGAGATGGACTGGTCGTCCTAGGACGAATTCGACCTGTTCTTTGGTCATTCCTGGTTCGAGCTCGTCAACCATGTCCTGAGTCAGTAAGTTTCCCTGCTGAAGCGATGGCCGATGCATCCCTGGAACAGAACACGAACTGGCAAGAATCAAGGTGGATGCAATCAAGACCACCACGAGGCAAAGTTTTGGATTGATCTTCAAGAGAATTGATCTCATGGCAAACTCAGTGTGCAAGCCGACGCCTGCAAAAGCATTTCTCAACATCTACTAGGACTGTGCATTTGCAATAAGAGTTCTCGCATATTTTCTACTTTCTTCGTCGACTGCTCTACTAGCGACCATTCGTGCAATTTCGTCCACCCGATCATCTTGGTCCAGTGCTGCTACTTGAATCTCCTGGCCCTCGGTCTTGTGGACGTACATATGTGACCCGCCTAATGCAGCAACTTGAGGCGCATGTGTAACGCAAAGCACTTGGTTGTTTCGAGCGAGCGTTCGGAGCATTCTACCCACCATATCTGCAGTGACTCCCCCAATCCCAACATCAGCCTCATCCAAGACTAGGCATGGAAGATTGGATCGATTGGCGACCACTACCAAAATTGCCAACGCAATTCTTGACAACTCTCCACCGGAGGCGATGCGACCCAAAGGCATGGGGTCATATTTTGAGTTCGTCGAAACGAGATACTCGAGGGAGTCGATTCCGCGGGAATTCTCAGCGTTTTCAAACGCTGTTTCGAATTTCACGTTTTCCAATGCCAAATGAGCAAGTACTTGGACCACTTCACGGCAAAACTTTGGAGAGCATTCTTGTCGTTGTATGCTGAGCTTTTTGCTGGCGGTCAAGAATTCAGCATGTCGATTCTCAGAGGACTGGCGGAGTGCTTCAATTTGCTTCTCTGCAGCACTTAGCGTCGCAAGACTGTTGCGTACGCTGTTTGCCTGTTCATAAAGCTGGTTCGGCGTGACTTTGTGCTTGCGTGCTATGTCATAGATCAAGTTCAAGCGAGCCTCTACACTCTCAAAGTCTTCTTCGTTGCTCTCCACGTGGTCGGCGTATTGATTTAGATAAAGCTCACATTCTTCGATTTGGATCTTTGTCGATTCAAGCAGTTTCTTCGCTTGACTGAGTGAGTCATTTTCATCATCAATGCGACTTAGCGTCCTGGAAATAGCTGAGAAATCCGAATGAATGCCAGATCTGAGCAACTCCAGTGACTCGTGCAACAATTGTCGAATCTCCTGGGAGCTGGTAATGCGCTTGTGCAATTGACGAAGTCGCTCGAACTCACCCTCCTGAAGATCCAACGCGTCTAGTTCTTCCACTTGATACCGTAGAAGGTCCATTTGATTGAATTGACCGCCAGTTTTGGCATTTGCCGTTTCAAAGTCCTGCATTGCACGACGCCATGACGTGTATTTCTGGCTCACGCTCACGCGAAGGCTTGAGTCAATCGAGAAGTCGTCGAACCAATCAAGTTGGACTAATGGATCGACCAGTTGGGTTTGTTCGAACTGGCCGTGTAAGGCTACGAGTGGAGTACATAGAGTTCTCAATGTGTCGACGTTTACTTGGGTTCCATTGATCCAAGCTCGAGAGCGACCATCGACGCGAGCGATTCGACGAACGAGGCACCGGGACGCATCTGAGGAATCGACCAGATCATGTTCTTCAAGAAAAGTCAGCGCGCGTGGAGATGTATCGACTTTGAATTCTGCGGTGACCTCACATTGTTGTTCACCAGGTCGCGTTTGTTCGCGCCGTGCTCGGCTTCCCAGCACTAATGAGAGCGCTTCGAGTAGGATTGACTTTCCCGCGCCGGATTCCCCAGTAATTACTGTCAGTCCGGGGTCGAAGGAAAGGTCAAGTTCTCTTACCAATGCGAAATTTCGCACTGACAAATTGACGAGCATGGAATGAAATACGCCTTCCGCTGTGTTAGCTTATTGCTTCGTGCCTAGAAGTATTCTCTATACATTATGAGGGACTCAAGCAGTACTACCATAGTTCATTCGTCGATTGTCTCGGCATTCGACGAACGCGCACTTGAGCTGTTCAGGCTTCTTGTGGAAGAGTACCTTCAGATGGGAACGCCGATTGGGTCTCGGCACATTGCCGATAGAGCAAGGGTTCGAGTCAGTTCGGCAACGGTTCGAAATGTGATGGTTGACTTGGAAGGGAAGGGTCTCGTCTCGTCTCCTCACACTTCAGCAGGAAAGGTGCCCACTAATCGGGGCCTGCGTTTCTTTGTGGATCACTTAATCTCACTTGAACCATTGAATCAATCTGATGATTCCCGACTTAAAACTTCGTTGCAGCAAGGTCTATCCCCGAATGAGCTTGTAGAAAGCGCTTCGCAACTGCTGGCCGAATCGTCCAGCCTTGTAGGTTTAGTTACAACGCCGCGTCCCGAACAAACTCAACTGAGGCAAATTCACTTTCTGACCTTATCGGGACAGCGTGTACTGGCAGTCTTGGTGGTGAATGAACGTGAAGTGCAAAATCGCGTCGTCGAGACTGAACGGCAATACACGGACACCGAATTACTTCAAGCTGCCAATTACATTAACCACGAATTTGGCGGCCACACTTTGTCGGAGATTCGAAGCAAGATTCTCGAGAGCATGCGTGAAGACCAATCAAAAATGAACAATCTCATGCAAACAGCTCTCGATGTTGCATCCAAGACTTTTGAACAAAACGACGAAGAGGACCACGACTATGTCGTGACTGGGGAAACCAATCTGGTTGGGTTGCTGTCATCGTCAGAAGAAGCTCAGGAGCTATTGGATGCTCTCAAGAGCAAGAGCAGTATTGTTCACTTGCTGGATCAGTGCATCACTTCGGATGGTGTCCAGCTGCATATAGGAGGCGAACCAGGATTTGCCCCACTTGACGACTACAGCCTTATCACAGCCAAGTACGAGATTGAAGGGACGTTTGCTGGAGTTGTTGGTATTGTGGGTCCGACTCGCATGCACTACAAGATGGTTATTCCACTTGTGGACGCAACAGCACGCCATTTAGGCAACGCATTGGAACACTCCGATTCTTGAAATTCACAGTTTAGGCCCTATATGGCATTGGAGGCCTAGTTTGAACAAGGAGTATCGATGTTGCCCGATTCACCCGAAGACCGTGTAGAAACATCTTCCGAGCAAGTTGAGGAGTCTGAACAAGCTTCAGCTAAGGAAAGCAAAGGCCGTAATGACTCAACGAATACAAGTGAGGTTTCGGAAGAGCAAACCTCCGGCGGATGTGAAGAGCTAGCCAGCGATTCGAATGATCAAGCTTCGGCGATGCAAGAACTTGAACTGCGAATTGAACAGTTGAAGGCAGCCGCCGACGACGCAAAAGATCGAGAACTGCGCGCACGTGCTGAAGCTGAGAATGTTCGGCGAAGAAGTGCGAGGGAGTACGAGCAGGTAAGAAAGTTCGCCTTGGAGAGTTTTGCGAAGGAATTGCTTCCTGCATTGGACAATTTTTCTACAGCGATCGCAACTGCGAGAGAGCAGGAGATTGCAGAAAGTGTGCTTCAGGGTATCGAACTTTCGGTCAAGACTCTCGTCGACGCTATGTCGAAGAATGGAATATCCGAATTCGATCCTATTGGAGAGGTTTTCGACCCGGAACGTCACATGGCAATGACATCGATAGAACATCCTGATGCAGAACCTGGCACCGTCGTAGAGGTGTTCCGCAAAGGCTACTTCATTCATGACAGATTGCTGCGTGAAGCCGAGGTAATCGTTGCCAAAGCTCCAACTTCTGAGGAGGGTGGAGAGTCTACGAACAGCTGAACCACGCCCTGCTTGAAATAGAGCTCATTCATCCCCATTTCTCTTTCTAGACCATGTACTGCAAGAAACAAGCTCACTTACGGTGTTCTTGAAGCAAAGGAATACAAATGGCAAAAATTATTGGAATTGACCTAGGCACCACAAACTCGTGCGTTGCCCTGATTGAAGGATCGGAACCTCGGGTTATCGAGAACTCGGAGGGCGATCGTACAACTCCGTCAGTTGTTGCATTTACCGACAAAGGCGAGACCCTTGTGGGTCAAAGTGCAAAACGTCAAGCTGTCACAAACCCGGACAACACACTGTTTGCCGTGAAACGACTTATAGGTCGCAGATTCAAGGATGATGTGGTGCAGCGAGACACCAAGATGGTTCCTTACAAGATTGTCGAGGCAAACAACGGAGATGCGTGGGTTGAGGCGAACGGCGAAGCCAAAGCTCCACCCCAAGTTTCGGCTGAAGTGCTCAAAAAAATGAAGAAGACGGCTGAGGACTATCTTGGCGAACCAGCTACTGAAGCTGTAATTACAGTTCCCGCTTACTTCAACGATTCACAACGTCAAGCGACCAAGGATGCAGGAAAAATTGCAGGTCTCGAGGTCAAGCGGATTATCAACGAGCCAACTGCGGCAGCTTTGGCATATGGATTGGATCGGGGACGGGGCGATGCAAAGATTGCCGTCTATGACTTAGGCGGAGGTACATTCGACATTTCCATTATTGAAATTGCAGATGTGGATGGTTCTCATCAGTTCGAAGTGCTCTCCACGAATGGAGACACGTTCTTGGGAGGCGAAGACTTCGATCTACGAGTCATCGACTACTTGGCGGACGAGTTCAAGAACCAGAACGGAATCGACCTTCACAACGATCCACTAGCTCTTCAGCGTCTAAAAGAGGCGGCAGAGAAGGCGAAGGTAGAACTTTCGTCCAGTCAGGAAACGGATGTCAATTTGCCGTACATTACGGCCGATAACACTGGGCCTAAACACTTGGTCGTGAAAGTAACACGAGCCAAGCTGGAATCGCTTGTTGAAGACTTGGTCGACCGTACGATCGATCCATGTCGCACTGCGATACAAGATGCTGGAATCCCCGTCAACGAAATCGACGATGTCATTTTGGTGGGCGGTCAGACGCGAATGCCACTAGTTCAGGAACGAGTTCGCTTGTTCTTCGGACGCGAACCACGCAAAGACGTTAATCCCGATGAAGCAGTCGCTATGGGTGCAGCCATACAAGGTGCAGTCTTGTCCCGGGACATTCACGATGTACTACTACTCGACGTAACTCCGCTATCGCTTGGGATCGAGACGCTCGGTGGCGTCATGAGTCCCTTGATTGAGAAGAACACGACAATTCCCGTGCGAAAGCAGCAAGTCTTCTCTACTGCGGAAAACAATCAGACTCGCGTGACAATTCATGTCCTTCAAGGCGAGCGCAAACAGGCTGGACAGAACAAGTCATTAGGTCAATTCGACCTTTCTGACATTCCGCCCGCCCCGCGAGGTGTACCTCAAATCGAAGTGAGTTTCGACATTGACTCGAACGGAATTTTGAACGTAGCGGCCAAGGACAAGGCTACCAACAAAGAGCAATCGATCGTAATTAAGGCTTCAAGCGGACTTTCCGACGAAGAAATTGACCGTATGGTCAAGGATGCGGAATCTCACTCCGAGGAAGACGCAAAGTTTGAAGAGTTGGTGACCTTGCGCAATCAAGCAGATTCCATGGTGCACTCGACTAGAAAAATGGTCGAGGACTTGGGAGACAAAGTTTCGGAAAGTGAAAAGTCTTCCATCGAAGCTGCGGTCACCGACTTGGAAGAAGCCACCAAATCGGACGACAAGGATCAAATTCAAGCGAAACTTGACGCACTGAGCAAAGTTGCAGAACCGGTAGTTCAGAGAATGTATCAGGACGCGTCTGCACAAGGACCTGAAGCTCCAGGTCCCGATCCGTCTTCTGACGGCGGCCCATCTGAGAGGCAAGAGGATGCCATGGACGCTGAATTCGAAGAAGTCAAGGACGACGATAAGGAAAAGTAAACTCTCTACCTCCAGCACGCGGAACTTTGGCTGCACAGTCTTGGTGCGGGTTGGTAGACACTCTTGACTTAGAAAAGGCTTAATGGCAAAACGCGACTACTACGAAGTATTGGGTGTTTCTCGCTCAGCGGACAACGATGAGCTGAAGCGTGCGTTTCGTCGATTGGCGATGAAGTATCACCCCGATCGGAATCCCGACCAGCCTGATGCTGAAGAACGGTTCAAAGAAGCAACAGAAGCCTTCGAAGTACTGTCCGATCAGGAAAAGAGGAGTGCGTATGATCGCTTCGGACATCAGGGCGTTGAGGGAATGGCGGGTGGTGGGTTTAGCAACTTTGCCAATGGAGCGGGTCTCGACGACATTTTCAGCAATCTCGAGAATGTATTCGGTGACATGTTCATGGGATCGCACCGTGGTCGGACACGGACAGGGCAACAGCGGGGTTCAGACTTAAGCTACGAACTGACAATTGACCTAGAACAAGCTGTTTCCGGCGACAAAATGGAAGTTCGAATTCCTGCATTGCGCACCTGCGACGAGTGCAATGGATCAGGTGCCGAACGAGGAACATCTCCAACGAACTGTCCTGATTGCGATGGAACCGGTCGCATATCCATTCGTCAGCAAATGTTTTTCATGCAACAGACTTGTCCACGATGTCGAGGAGCTGGTAAGACTATTCAGAATCCTTGTCGAAGTTGTCACGGTCAAGGTCGAGTATCGCGTGAAAAGACACTTTCCATCACGGTTCCTCCTGGTGTAGACCGTGGTACCAGACTTCGAGTTTCGGGAGAAGGTGAGAGTGGAGTTCGAGGTGGTCCCCAAGGAGATCTTTACATTGTTTTTGACGTGCGTCCGCATCCAGTTTTTGAACGACAGAATCAAAACCTGATGTGCGAGGTCCCTGTCACATTTACACAAGCGGCTTTGGGAGCTGAGATCGATATTCCCACGTTAGAAGGAAGTGTAAAACTACGCATTCCGTCTGAGACTCAGACCGGCAAACTCTTCCGATTGAGAGGTCGAGGCGTACCGTCGCTGAGGGAACGAAACAAAGGCGATCTACTGTGTAAAGTAGTTGTCGAAACGCCGATTAATCTGTCTTCGAAGCAACGTGACTTACTTGAAGAGCTGGAAACGACGTTGGAGGGAACCGACAGCAGACATACCCCCCACGGCAAATCATTCGGCGCGAAAGTCCGCGACTTTATCGACAGTCTGACTTCGAACTAGACAGCCTCTCAATGATCCCAGTTGCAATTTGCGGCGCAACCGGAAAGATGGGTCGCATGTTGATTGCTGCAGTACACAATCATCCTGACCTCTCTTTGGTGGGTTTACTGGCATCAAGAGAGTCCAGTTTTCTTGAGTCTGATGCCGGTGCTTTGGCAGACTGTGGCGAAATAGGAATTTCCGTCTCGAGCGAGATGGACGCGGCAATCGGCGATTGCAGAGTCCTGATTGATTTCAGTGTTCCCGATGTAATTCAAGACTTGACTGATTCGTGCGTTGATCGGGGAATTGGAATGGTCATCGGTACAACAGGGTACAGCGCGAAACAACGATCTAGTGTCGAAGAAGCTGCAGAAAGCATTCCCATCGTCCTGTCGCCGAACATGAGTGTTGGAGTAAATGTGACGTTGAAGATGGTGGAGCTTGCAACCCAAGCTATGGACTCAGAAATTGACGTCGAGATTTTCGAGTCCCACCATCAGTACAAAATAGACGCTCCTTCAGGTACCGCTGTGCGTCTTGGAGAGCTAATAGCCGAAACGAGAAAAGTGGATTTAGCCGATGTTGCAGTTTACGGTCGGGAAGGGATGACGGGTCAAAGAAATCGAGGATCTATCGGATTCCATTCAGCTAGAGGAGGCGACGTGGTCGGCGAACATACTGTGTTCTTTCTTGGGGAAGGCGAACGAGTGGAGGTCAGTCACAGGGCAACCGATCGATCGATCTTTGCAAACGGCGCGGCTAAAGCAAGTGTGTTTGTAGCAGAGAAATTGCAGCTAGGATCCTGCGGTCTATATGACATGAGCGATGTGTTAGGTTTGTCGTAGCGGTAAACTAGGCAGGATTTTGACTGCCACGCGCACTTGATTTCAATATTTGTTGACTACTCCTGATGTGATGCTCAACTCGTGACCCAACCAATCCCCGCATTGCTCGCGCTGGCAGATGGCACTGTCTTTCGCGGCATTTCTATCGGGGCGTTTGGGACCGCAACGGGCGAGGTTGTGTTTAACACTTCAATGACGGGCTATCAAGAGATTTTGACGGATCCTTCCTATGCCAGTCAAATAGTTACCTTGACCTATCCCCACATCGGGAACACAGGTACTAATTCCGAAGATTACGAGTCCGATTCTGTTTGGGCACATGGTCTTGTTGTTCGAAACGTTCCGCAAGTTCTTAGTAACTTTCGATCGCAACATTCGGTGTCGGATTTTCTCCGGAGTGAGAATGTAGTTGCTATTGCGGACATCGACACCCGTCGACTTACAAGCTTGCTGCGCGAAAAAGGTGCAATGTCGGGCTGCATCGTTGCTGGGACGAGTCATCGCGAAGAGCATGCCATTCAGTTTGCCCAGGATTTTCCAGGGCTGGAAGGGATGGACTTGGCCAAAAAAGTTACTCGTCACACAGAGGACGGGTGGTCGGAAGGAGGCTGGCAACTTGGGAGGGGTTATAGAAAAGGAACAATCCAAAGTCATCGAGTGGTTGCGTACGACTTTGGAGTCAAACGAAACATTTTGCGGTTGCTTGTGGATCGCAAATGTGAAGTTGTGGTAGTACCAGCCCATACGAGCGCCGCCCAAGCTCTTTCGCACAAGCCAGATGGGATCTTCCTTTCAAACGGTCCAGGTGATCCGGACCCCTGCACCTATGCCATTGAAGCAATCCGAAGCTTTCTGGACGCTCGAATCCCTTTGTTTGGGATCTGCCTAGGAATGCAGCTGCTGGCACTGTCAGTCGGAGCAAAAACCAAAAAGATGAAGCACGGCCACCATGGTGCGAACCATCCTGTGAAGGATCTGATCTCTGGTCAAGTGATCATTACCAGTCAGAATCACGGGTTCTGTGTAGATGAATCGACGATTCCCCCTTCCGTGGAATTGACCCACAAGTCGCTTTTCGACGGTACTCCGCAGGGGCTGGCTCACAAAGATCTTCCCGCATTTGGATTTCAAGGACATCCTGAAGCTAGCCCAGGTCCACAGGATTGTCGCTATCTATTTGATCGCTTCGTCGACTTAATGGAAAGCTCGAGATAGTTAGGGATGCCGAAGCGCACAGACATCGATTCGGTGCTCATTCTTGGCGCAGGTCCAATCGTGATTGGACAAGCATGCGAGTTTGACTATTCAGGCGCCCAGGCGTGTAAAGCACTGATGGAAGAAGGTCTACGCGTGATCTTGGTCAATTCCAATCCAGCGACGATTATGACCGACCCCTCCATGGCGAGTGCTACCTATATAGAACCTGTCGAGTGGCAAACGGTATCGCAAATCATTCAACGGGAGAGACCTGACGCTTTGCTCTCAACAATGGGTGGTCAAACAGGATTGAACTGTGCATTGGACCTCGTCCGTGAGGGTGTACTAGCCGAGAACGAAGTTGAACTGATTGGCGCAAGTCGCGAATCCATAGACAAAGCGGAAGATCGTGAACTCTTTGACAAATCAATGCGCAACATTGGTTTGGAAACGGCTCGATCTGGGATTGCACACACCCTTGAAGACGCGTTGCGTGTGCAGGAAGACTTGGGTTATCCATGTATCGTTCGTCCCTCCTTCACACTCGGTGGTTCTGGTGGAGGCATCGCCTACAACCGTGAAGAATTCGTCGAAATCTGCAATCGAGGTTTGCAACTGTCGCCGACAAACGAATTGCTCATTGACGAGTCTCTGCTTGGCTGGAAAGAGTACGAAATGGAGGTGGTGCGCGATCAACAAGACAACTGCATCATCATCTGCTCGATCGAAAACGTCGATCCGATGGGAATTCACACAGGGGACTCCATAACTGTTGCACCAGCTCAAACTCTAACGGACAAGGAGTATCAGTTAATGCGGGATGCTTCGATTGCCGTATTGCGCGAAATCGGAGTGGAGACTGGAGGATCGAATGTTCAGTTTGCAGTCGATCCCAACTCAGGTCGAATGATCGTTGTAGAAATGAATCCGAGAGTGTCGCGGTCCTCGGCACTAGCTTCGAAAGCAACCGGATTTCCAATCGCCAAAGTCGCTGCAAAACTTGCATTGGGCTACACATTGGACGAGTTGATCAACGACATCACCGGAATCACTCCGGCATCTTTCGAACCGACGCTCGACTATGTTGTAACCAAGATTCCCCGTTTCACTTTCGAGAAATTCTCGCAAGCGGAGAATCGGTTGACGACACAGATGAAGTCCGTTGGTGAAGCGATGTCGATCGGCCGTACTTTCAAGGAGTCATTCCAAAAGGCACTGCGAAGTTTGGAAACGGGAATATGTGGGCTGAACTCGAAGTTGGAAGTTCAAAACGGCGACTACAGACGAGACTTGTTCGCTGAGCTGCGACAGCCAGGAGCGGACCGAATTCTTTATGTAGCCGATGGTTTTCGCCACAACGTGTCTTTGGAAGAGATGTACGAAGCTACGCGGATAGATCTGTGGTTTCTTGCCCAGATCTATGAACTAGTGGAATCCGAGCAGTCCTTGAAAGGAAGAACGATTAGGGACGTTCAACCTGAGGAAATGCGTAAGTTAAAACGAGACGGTTTTTCCGACTTGAGACTAGCCGAACTGTTGAATTGTCACGAAGACAACGTCCGTGTTCAGAGAAAGTCTTGGGGCATCCGACCTGTCTACAAACGAGTAGATACATGCGCGGCAGAGTTTCCTGCAAGCACCGCATACCTCTACTCCACCTACGAGGACTTCTGCGAGGCAGACCCTAGCGACGAGAAAAAAGTTATGGTTCTCGGCGGTGGACCGAATCGCATTGGTCAAGGTATCGAGTTTGACTACTGCTGCGTGCATGCCGCACTGGCGATGCGCGAAGATGGCTACGAGACGATCATGGTCAATTGCAACCCTGAGACAGTCTCGACCGATTACGACACTTCGGATCGCCTCTATTTCGAACCTGTCACTTTGGAAGACGTTCTCGCAATTATTGACGTGGAGAATCCAGCGGGGGTGATCGTCCAGTTTGGCGGACAGACACCATTGAAGCTGGTTGACAAACTCACAGAGCTTGGAGTACCAATAATTGGTACAAGTGCCGATGCGATCGATCGTGCGGAAGACCGAGAGAGGTTTCAGAATGTGATCCACCAAGCGGGATTGCATCAGCCCATGAATCGCACCGTGGACTCTATACAACAGGGAATTGAGGCCGCTAGACAGATCGGATTCCCCCTAATTGTTCGTCCTTCATACGTTCTTGGCGGACGAGCCATGGAGGTCGTCTTCAACGAGACTGAACTCTCACGATATCTTGCGACCGCGATTCCCGAATCTAACACCGCTCCGGTCTTGCTTGACCAATTCTTAGATCAAGCTGTTGAGGTCGATGTCGATTTGGTTTCTGATGGTCACGACGTCTTGATCGGCGCCATCATGGAACACATCGAGCAAGCGGGCATTCACTCTGGAGACTCGGCATGTTCGCTTCCTCCCCACAGTCTCAGCACGGCTATTCAAGATGAGATCAGAAAGCAAGTTCGTGCACTTGCGTACGAACTCAATGTGATTGGGTTGATGAACGTGCAGATGGCTGTGCAAGCAGGCAACATTTTTGTGCTCGAAGTGAACCCTAGAGCTTCACGTACAGTACCGTTTGTGTCCAAGTGCATCGGGTTCTCTTTGGCGAAGGTTGCAGCTCGATGTATGGCGGGTGTGTCGTTGGAGTCTCAAGGATTTACCGAAGAGGTCAGGCCTGCACATATATTTGTCAAGGAGTCGGTATTTCCATTCGCCAAGTTTCCGGGCGTGGATCCCATCTTGGGACCCGAGATGAAGTCCACTGGCGAAGTCATGGGGATTGGGGACTCCTTCGCTGAAGCGTTTTCGAAAGCTACGCTAGCGTCTGGCACCACGCTTCCCACCGAGGGACTGGCATTTATCAGCGTCAAGGAATCGGACCGACCACACGTAGCTGAAGTTGCCCAGGAACTCGTCGATCTGGGATTTGAACTCGTGGCTACAAGAGGCACGTCGGCGGTGCTTAGAAATCATGGCATCTCATCTGAGGTTGTAAACAAAGTCACGGAAGGACGGCCTGATGTAACAGATTTGATGAAGAATCGCGATGTGAAACTCATTGTGAATTCCACAGAAGGACGGCAGTCAATCGCGGACTCCGCCGTGATCAGACGTCTCGGATTACAGAATAGCGTGACATACACAACGACGCTCGCTGGGGGAGCTGCCATCTGCCATGCAATACCATACGGTCGATCCAACATTGTTAGACGATTGCAAGAACTGTAAAGGGATGAAAACTCGTGCCTAATCCAATGACGGTCGAGGGAGAACGTCAGCTACGCCAGGAATTGAGTCAACTTAAGAATGGTCGGGCGGAAGCTTCTCGAGCTATCGGAGAAGCTCGCAAATTGGGCGATCTAAGAGAAAACGCTGACTATCACGCCGCAAAGGAACGCCAAGGCATGATGGAAGCTCGAATTCGCTATCTCGAAACGCAACTTTCGAGCGCTCGCATCATTGATGTCACCAAGATTTCAAATACAGGCACTGTGATTTTCGGGTCAACCGTTACGCTTCAGGACACGGAGACGGGTACGGATGTCAGATATCGCATCGTAGGAGAAGATGAAGCCGACATTAAGTCGGGAACAATTTCGAATACAGCTCCATTGGCTAGGGCAATGATCGGAATGAAACAAGACGACAGCTTTTCTGTCGGAGAGGAATCGATGCGAAAGGAATACACAATCAAACGCGTCGAACATATTTGAAGCCGACTCGAAAAGCTCGGATCAGCCTCTTTTGAGCTGTAACGAGAGTACGAATTCGTGACCAGATGCGCTCCCAGTGCATCTTGATTGAAGTTCAGGTAGTTTGTTAGTAGGTTTTCTCGGTTTTCGGTCCTAACCTGGTAGTTTGATCGACCAACAGCCCTGTTGAAATTTTCGGTGTATGAATCTGTCTAAATCGATAAGGTTGCAGGTTGAGTTCTTGCCGACAGACTTGAAAACACTGGATGCGACACTACATCTTGAATACAGACATAGATCGAAAAGTGTGAAGTAAATATGCGGACATTTGTATACTGTGTTAGATTCGTCGCATCGGCGGCGAGAGGGATTGTGATTTGAGCACGATGGCGAAGAACCTGTTGCTATGGGTGATCGTAGCCTTGGTTCTCCTCACACTATTCAACAATTTTGTAGGTCGAGCCGAGCCGGAGGAGCTGAGCTATTCAGCTTTTCGGACGGAGATTGCGCAAGATAATGTTGCAAGAGTGACATTCAAGCAAGATGTCATCATTGGCGAACGTCGCAACAACACCAAGTTCAAGGTTGTACAACTCCCCATTTCCGATCCAAAGCTCCTTGAGCTGTTGGAGGAAAACACTATTGAGGTTCGTGGAACCCAGGACTCCGGCAACAGCTTCTGGATGCAGCTGTTTTTTGCTGTCTTACCGATCCTAATCATTGTCGCCGTTTTCATGTTGCTCATGCGCCAAGTTCAAGGCGTTGGAGGACGAGGCGGACCATTGGCATTTGGCAAGAGCAAAGCCAAAATGCTGACAGACGAGAATGTGAAGACAACGTTTGCCGACGTAGCGGGAGTTGAAGAAGCGAAGGAAGATGTGCAGGAACTGGTCGAATTTCTGAGAGATCCAGGAAAGTACCAGAAGCTCGGAGGGCGAATTCCCCGCGGTACGCTCATGGTGGGTCCGCCGGGAACAGGCAAGACGTTGTTGGCAAAAGCCATTGCTGGTGAAGCAAAGGTACCGTTCTTTTCGATTTCTGGTTCCGACTTTGTAGAAATGTTCGTTGGTGTGGGCGCATCTCGAGTTCGCGACATGTTTGAGCAAGCCAAGAAACACGCACCTTGCATTGTGTTCATTGACGAAATCGACGCAGTAGGCCGACATCGCGGTGCGGGATTGGGGAACGGACACGACGAGCGGGAACAAACCCTAAATCAGCTGTTGGTGGAAATGGGCGGATTTGAACCCAATGACGGTGTCATCGTGATTGCCGCAACCAATCGACCCGATGTCCTGGATCCTGCACTGACTAGACCCGGTCGCTTCGACCGACAGATTGTTGTGCCACTACCCGACATACGCGGACGAGAACAGATTCTTAAGGTACACATGCGTCGCGTTCCTCTCGCTGAGGATGTCGAGTCTCTAACAATTGCCCGGGGCACTCCCGGATTTTCCGGTGCGGATCTTGAAAACATCGTCAATGAAGCTGCGTTGTTTGCGGCTCGAGCAGGACGCCGTTTGGTCGGTATGGATGAGTTCGAGAAAGCCAAAGACAAGATCATGATGGGTGCCGAACGGAAGTCCATGGTCATGTCTGACAAAGAAAAGCGTGTGACGGCCTATCACGAAGCGGGCCACGCAATTGTTGGGTACTGCATGCCGGAACATGACATGCTGTACAAAATCACGGTTGTTCCCCGTGGACGTGCGCTCGGTGTAACGATGTTCCTTCCAGAGGAAGACAAATACAGCTTGAGTCGCACCGCCGTTGAGTCACAGATTTGCACTCTCTACGGCGGACGCATCGCAGAAGAACTGGTCAATGGCATTGAAGGAATAACCACTGGGGCCGCAAACGACTTGGAACGCGCAACGCAACTTGCTAGAAATATGGTCACAAAGTGGGGTTTCTCCGAAGCACTCGGGCCATTGCAATACGACGACCCGGAAGGCGAGGTATTTTTGGGAATGTCGGCTGGTACACCAAATCCTACGCTTTCCGACAATACGGCTCGCAAGATCGACGAGGAAATACGCGATATCGTTCATCGAATGTACGATCGAGCAAAAGGAATCCTTGAAGACAACATGGAAAAACTCCATGTCATGGCCAATGCATTGATTGAGTATGAGACGCTCTCGCCCGATCAGGTTGGAGACATCATGGCGGGGGGAAAACCTCGTGCGCCCGAGCCTCCGAAAGAGCCAGCCACAACCCAAGAGAGCACTGCCACAGAAGGAGCGACTGACGCGGCCACCGAAGATCGCGATCCGCCACCGTTTGCTTCACCAGCCGAAGATTCGTAGCGACCTCTGCGGTGACATCCGCGCCTCCGTCCTCTGAGCGTTCAGATTCTGAATACTGCAATCTTTTCGGAACGGACGGCATTCGAGGACGCGTAGGGCAATATCCGGTTACTCCTGAGACATGCCTCCAGATTGCCTGGTTGGTAGGTCAATTCATAAAGGAACAAGGTGGTCGACGAGTCTTAATCGGAAAAGACACGAGGATTTCGGGTTACCTGCTGGAGTCGGTTCTTGAAGCAGGATTCATTTCCGCTGGAATTGATGTAGGTCTCTTGGGAGTTATGCCGACACCGGGCGTAGCTTTTCTTACGCGATCGATGGATGCGGATCTTGGTGTCGCAATCAGTGCTTCTCACAACCCGTATCAAGACAATGGGTTTAAGTTCTTCGACCACGAGGGGTTGAAACTATCTGACAGCACTGAAGCCCAAATTGAACGAATGATGGGCAGAGAACTAGAGACTGTAGATGCAAGCGAACTGGGCAAGGCATCACGCCCCCGGACCGCTCGCGACGAATACATCAGTTTCTGCATTGAGTCGGTACGTGGGAGACTAGACATCAATGGGGTTCAAATCGTTTTAGATTGTGCACACGGAGCTATGTATTCGATTGCTCCCGAAGTATTTGGAGAGCTTGGCGCAAAGGTCGAAACTATCGGTACCGAACCCGACGGACTAAACATTAACCACAATTGCGGTTCAACACATGCGGAGAGATTGCGGAAAGAGGTCGTTAGCCGTGGTGCTGCTTTGGGGATTGCATTTGATGGAGACGGGGACCGAGTAGTACTGGTCGACGAAACAGGTGAACTCTTGGACGGGGATCACATTTTGTACTGTCTAGCCAAAGCAAGGCAACTCGCCAAGTCCGACTTCGGCGGTGTCGTGGGAACCGTCATGACAAATCTTGGACTCGAGATTGCATTGGATGAGCTAGGAATTCCGTTTTATCGTGCCGATGTTGGTGATCGAAATGTTCACAACAAAATGTCTGAACTTGGATGGAGATTGGGAGGTGAAAATTCCGGCCACATTGTGTGCCAACAAGAAACTACCACCGGAGACGGTATTGTTTCGGCGCTACAGGTATTGTTGGCATGCCAAAAAAACGGGTGGTCACTTAGGGACATTGTTCACGACCTGAAACTGTTTCCACAAAAGCTGGTAAATGTGAGTGTAGTGGATTCGTTGAAAGCAGCCGCGTGTTCCGCAGTCAATAGAGCTCTTGCGCTCTTAGCACCTTCGGATCTCGATCGGCACCGCATCGTTGTCCGACCTTCCGGTACAGAGTCTGTGGTTCGCGTTCTAGTCGAGGGAGAGAATCCAGGTTCGGTGGACAGAATTGCGCAACACTGCGCCCGAGCGATTTCCAGTGTCGTTTGATTGTCCAGACGCCTAGTTGATCACGAGTTGCTTGAACCTTTGGGATCGATGCCAATGGAGAACTAGGCTCAAAGTGAAACGACTCTTCTTCACTATCCGCTCTGAGCTGCCAAATATACTATTTGGGATCCCATGCTAGCTGGTCCGTCGCTTGCGAAAACCTCTTGTTGTTGCAAACTGGAAAATGCACGGTTCCTTGGAACTGTGCCAAGATTACGCCCTCAAACTGAATGCGCCTCCTGACGTCGATGTGTGGGTAGCTCCTCCAGCTCTCTACACTCAACGATTGATCGACTCGGTTCGAGTGCCCATCAAGGTTGGTGTACAAGACATACATTGGGAACAGAAGGGAGCATGTACCGGTGAATTGGCTCCGAGTATGCTCTCGGATATAGGAGCGAGCTTTGCTATCGTTGGACATTCCGAACGACGTGCGCAATTCGCTGAGACCGACCAGATTGTGGCGCAAAAGTGCAGGGCATGTGTCGTTGCAGGAGTCATTCCTGTAGTTTGTGTGGGCGAGTCTTTGAAGGAGAGAGAAAGTGGAGTTGCAGAAAGCGTAGTTTGGGATCAAGTGAATTCAGTCTTGTCTAAGTGCGACTCGTTCATGCCCCAGCAGGTCGTGTTTGCATACGAGCCGATCTGGGCGATTGGAACCGGTGTGGTGGCAAATCCCGAGGACGCAGAAGGCATGCAAAACCATGTTCGTAGTATGATTTCAAGTATGACGGACTTGGATGCGGAGCAAATTCGCATCCTATATGGGGGCAGTGTCAAGATTGAGAATGCTCCCGCTCTTGTCGCACAACAAAATGTCGATGGTTTTTTGGTGGGTGGCGCATCGCTCGAAGTGGACGACTTTCAGCGTATTTGTCAGATTGCTTCAGGTGACTAGGTTATGGAATTATTTGAAACAGTTCTTCTTATATTGCTAGTAGTAGTTTCGGTGTCTCTCGGCGGATTGGTATTGATCCAACAGAGCAAGGGCGCAGATATTGGTGCCGCGTTTGGCAGTGGTGCAGCAAACACCCTTTTTGGTTCGTCAGGAGCCACCTCTTTCATTGTCAAGTTCACCGCTGCGCTTGCTATAGGTTATTTCTTGATTGCGTTTGGATTGGCTTACACAGCAAAGGAACGAGCCGACAGTTTGAAGTCGTACGAGATTGAAAGTTTGCCTGCAATGGTCGAGGACGGAGACGCAATTCCGTCGGACGAAGGTGCTGTCACGACCACGGACGAACAGGATACCCAAGACGTTCAACTTCCTCTGGAAGGTGACGACATGCCCGATTTGCAGACACCGTCGATGGAAGGTGCTCAGGGCAGTGAAGATTCGTCGAACACCAGCGACGAAGATACCGAAGAATTGCCGGATTTCTAGTGATCATGTAAACGCATAATCTGGATTCTCCAATTACAGATTGCCGCCGAAGTGGTGGAATTGGTAGACACGCTACCTTGAGGGGGTAGTGGGTTCATGCCCGTGGAGGTTCGAGTCCTCTCTTCGGCACCACATTTTCCTGTACAGGTGAGGAAATTTCGACCCTCACCTGTACACAGGAGTTCTATTGCCCTTTGACTTGCTTAACGGGTTGTACACCCCTATAATTGCGACCGTTGCTGATGCGGGGTGGAGCAGTTGGTAGCTCGATGGGCTCATAACCCATAGGTCGGAGGTTCGAATCCTTCCCCCGCTACCACGATAGTAGAGTAATCGCTACCGCTGAAGCGCGGGTAGCTTTGCTTGTTGACTATCTTGTGTTTGTCGCTCGCATCGGACGATGGGAGACGCAAGCACTTGTGGCTTCTGACGGTTGTTGGGTGTTGGTACGACTCGAACCAAGACCTCAATGAACTGTGGTCTCCCGAATAGGACGCGGCTTTCGCTTCGTGTTGAAGCGAGGGTCGTATTGTGCTGCGTGAGCATAGGAATGAACGGAAGCTCGACCAGACTTGAAGGCTTGCTGGCTCCTACTGTGGAAGCCATGGGTTTCAGTCTGTGGGGCATCGAATATTCGCAACGCAATAGACGAGGAAACCTTTGGGTCTTCATTGACTCAAAGAAAGGCGTGACTGTTGATGACTGTGCGAGGGTCAGCGACCAGATTGAAGCAGTTTTGGATATTGAGAAAATTCTCCCGGAAGACCTGCGAATACAGGTATCTTCGCCTGGAATGGACAGAGTCTTGTTCAAACCAGAGCAATTTGAAGCCTACGTTGGCGAAGTGATCGACGTGCGTCTCTTGTGGCCAAAAATGGGCCGCTCGCACATTCGTGGGCGGTTGTGTGCGAGTGGCACTGAGCGGTTTAGCGTCGATATGGACGAAGGACAGCTCGAGCTCGAATTCGACCAAGTGCGCCGTGCGCGAATTGTGCCCACATTTAACTAGAAATCGAAGAAAAATGAACTTCAAAGAAATCAGCAATGCAGTGGAATCGGTTTCCAACGAGAAGGGCATCTCTCAGGAAATCGTATTTGGAGCGATTGAAGCCGCTTTGGCGACGGCAACCAAACGTCGAATGCGCGAAAACGCTGAGTTTCGCGTGTCCATAGACTGGATTGAGGATACATGCAACACCTATCGGGTTTGGACGGTAGTCGATCGTGACAAGATGCTTGACGACCCGGAGCCCTCACAGACGTGGCAGCTGAATGCAGATGAAGAAGAGAAAGTCAGCTGGGAACTCCAAGCATTTAATCCCGATGCCCACCTGACACTCGACCAAGCAAAAGAGAAGGATCCCGATCTGGTAGTTGGAGACACTTGGGAAGAGCCGTGGCCAAATGTGGACTTCGGCCGAATCATGGCTCAAATTGCTCGCCAAGTCATTTTTCAAAAAGTGCGAGAGGCTGAACGCGAGCGAGTCGCTTCGGAATATCGAACCAAGGTTGGACAATTGATTAGCGGTACAGTCAAGAGATCCAGCAGAGACTCTGCAGTGATTCTTGATCTCGGCAACAATGTGGAAGGTGCACTGTATCGAGAGCACATCATTCCAAGAGAACAGCTCCGTGTTGAGGATCGAGTAAGAGCGTACTTGCTAAGAATCGACTCCGAGAACAAGGGTCCACAGCTCATTCTGTCTCGTACATGCACTGAAATGCTCATCGAGCTTTTTCGAGTTGAAGTACCTGAAATTGCCGAGGAAGTTATCGAGATCCGAGGAGCGGCTCGCATTCCTGGTCAGCGGGCAAAAGTCGCCGTTACGACAAACGACCGCCGCATCGATGCAGTGGGCGCGTGTGTGGGGATGAGAGGTTCTCGCGTACAAGCAGTGTCTGGAGCATTGGACAACGAGCGAATTGATGTTGTCCAGTGGGATGCCGATCCCGTGCAATTGGTTATTAATGCAATGAGCCCAGTGACTATTGAACAAATAGTCCGGGACGATGACTTGCATTCGATGGACATTCTGGTCCGACAGGAACAACATGCCATTGCAATTGGTTCAAACGGAGAGAACGTTCGACTAGCAAGCGAACTCTGCGGATGGAAACTCAACATTCGTCGTTACGACGATGCGATTCGAGAACAAGAGGAGAAGGAGCAACGTCTGATAGAAATGTTCATGAACCGTCTCGAAGTGGATGAGGACCTTGCCCAAGTGCTCGTCGAGGAGAGCTTCACTTCTCTGGAAGAGGTCGCTTACGTGGACATCAACGAAATGTTGGACATTGAGGGATTCACAGAGGAAATCGTTCAGGCATTGCGTGAGCGAGCCGAACTTGCGCTTCAAGAAAATGACGATAGCGACGAAGACACGACTCAGTCTGAGTCTCCATCTGTTGAGTTGCTCAACATGGATGGTATGACGGATATGGTGGCATGGAGATTGGCATCCCAAGGGATCCGTACCGTACCGGACCTCGCGGACTTAGCGATACCGGACATTTTGGACATGGAGATTGGGATCGATGCGGAGACTGCCGGAAAACTCATAATGGCCGCGCGTCAACCAATGTTTGAGTCTTCAGACAGCTAGCACTGGATGCCAAAGCAAATTAATCACGAGGAAGGAAACCCAACTTAATGAGCTCGGTTGTCAACGATACGGTCGCTGATATTGCAGAACGTCAGAATATCGACGTTCAAAAGTTGCTGGACAATATCGCGCTGGCGGGGTTGCCTCAAAAAGAGTCGACAGACTCAATTTCCAGTCAGGATGTTGTAGTGCTTGTTGACTACATGAGAAAGCAGCAGTCAGTTGCAGCAGGTACCGAGGATTCTCGCCAGATCGATAGACAATCCACGTCAGGCACCACTGCACGTCGTGACACCGCCGGTGGCGTGGGTACGCTCACACGATCTCGACCGACGACATTGGGATTGCAGAGATCTGCAAGCACTGTTCGCGTGGCAAAGGTTCGACGGCGTCGAATTGTTCGAAAAGACGCACCAGCTCCGGAGACCTCGACTCCAACTTCTATTGAGCCAACACCAACAGCGGTCGAGTCTGAAGCTACCGAAGGCACAACCGCAATAGGTGATTCCGGAGCCAAAGCCACCGAGGAGCAGCTCCAGGCCAAAGCTACTCCAGATGCGACTCAACCAGCGACGACACCTTCAGGAGAAGAACTTTCTCAGCTGGAGTTGGAAAAGGAACGGATTCGCCAGGAAGAAGCGAAACGGGTTGCAGCGGAAGAGGAAATCAGACGCAAGCAACAGGAGCGATCGGAAGAGTCTCGCCAACGCCAAGAAGCTGAGCGACTCCGAACCGAGGAACTGGAACGAGCAAGGATCGATCGTGAGAAAGCGCTGGAACAAGCTCGTGAGGAAGAAATGCGGAAGCAGCGCGAGGCTGCGGATGCGGCTGCACGGGCTGAAGCGGCAGCCATCACTGTTGAACGTGGCGGAAAGCGCAGGGACGAACGGAAGCAACGGGGCGGACGAGCCGGTATTGGCGAACCGTTGGATTTGCGTGGTACGGGCGCGAAACGAGTAGCCTCAAGTCGCAGGCGAACGCTACGCGAACGCAACAAGAAACGATCGTTCGAAGTAACTAAGACGGGAGGGGAGTTCTCCAGACCCGTTGAGAAGGTCGTTCACGACGTTGAGATATCTGAAGCAATCACGGTAGGTGAACTTGCGCGCAAGATGTCGGTGAAATCTGCGGAAGTCATCACGACTCTCATGAAATTGGGTGAAATGGTCACGATTAACCAGACCATCGACACCGACACCGCTTCGCTTGTAGTCGAAGAAATGGGGCATAAAGCGCACATTGTTTCGAGAGATCCCATGGAGGAAGAACTTGTCTCAGCGCAACAAACAGAAGGGTCAGCGGAAGGTCGTTCGCCTGTTATCGTCGTCATGGGACACGTCGACCATGGCAAGACCTCCTTGCTCGACTACATCAGAAAGTCTCGGGTGGTAAATGAAGAACAAGGTGGAATCACGCAACATATCGGTGCATACCACATAGCTACTCCTCACGGCTCAATGACATTTTTGGACACCCCGGGTCATGCTGCATTTTCTGCAATGAGAGCACGGGGAGCGAGCGCGACGGACATCGTAGTATTAGTTTGTGCGGCAGACGATGGTGTCATGCCGCAAACAGAAGAAGCGGTGCAACATGCATTGGCAGCCAAAGTGCCAATGATCGTTGCGGTCAACAAGATTGATCTGCCTGGCGTAGACCCAGCTCGCGTCAGAAATGAATTAAATGCCATTGGCGTGACGCCCGACGAATGGGGCGGAGAAACTCAATTCGTAGATGTCTCTGCTGAAACGGGCGAGGGAATCGAGGATCTTCTTACCGCAATCTCGCTCTTGGCGGAAGTGCACGAGTTCAAGGCGTATCCCGAGTCAATCGCCAAAGGTGTGGTCATCGAATCTAAATTGGACCGCGGACGCGGTCCCGTTGCCACGCTGCTTGTTCAAAACGGAACTCTAAGAAAAGGCGACATTGTGCTCGCTGGCGAGTGCTATGGAAGGGTTAGATCCCTCGTCGACGATCAAGGAAAAGTGGTTGACGAAGCCGCACCTTCGATACCGGTGGAGGTGTTGGGGCTGAATGGCGCACCGTCTGCAGGCGACGACTTCAATGTAACGTTGGATGAGCGCCAAGCTCGCCAACTGGCGAGTTCTCGCTTGGCGAAGAATCAGCAAAAGCAAACTGTCCTTCGGCAGACATCTCGCTTGGAATCCATGTTCGCAAACTTGGGACGAGGAGAGAAACGAATTCTCAATATCGTTCTCAAGACCGATGTGCGTGGTTCTCTAGAAGCAATTACTCAAGCCTGTGCGGACATCGGAAACGACGAAGTCGCAGTTCAAGTGCTTGGGTCCGGCGTGGGAGGAATCACCGAGTCCGATGTGAATATGTCGCTTGCCTACGATGCAATGGTCTTTGGGTTCAATGTTCGACTGGACAATGCCGCCAAGCGCTTAGTCGAACAGAATTCGTTGGAAGTCCGTTACTACAGCATCATTTACGAACTGTTGGACGATATTAAGAGAATCCTTGAGGACATGTTGGTGCCCGAGGTTCGCGAGGAGATACTTGGCACGGCGGAAGTTCGAGATGTTTTTCATTCTCCTCGGTTTGGCAACATTGCCGGATGCATGGTTGTAGAAGGTTTGGTTTCCCGAAATAAGAAGATTCGTGTGTTGCGTGATAGCACGGTGATATACGAGGGAGAGCTTGAGTCTCTTCGACGATTCAAAGATGATGTGGTTGAAGTTCGAAACGGATTTGAATGCGGAATTGGAGTTCGCAACTACAACGATGTAAGAGAGGGTGATCGCATTGAAGTCTTTGAGTCGCGCGAAGTTGCGCGTGCGTTGTAATGCCTCGTGTACGCGTGCTTCACCGATCGGATTCGTTCGGTCGGGAGCTTCGAGTAGCCGAGCATATTCGAAAGGAACTCATCGATGTCATCCGAAGGAAGATGCGCGATCCACGCGTTTCTTCGGCCGAAATTTCCATTACTGAAGTGCTAGTCACGAGGGACATTTCAATTGCGGATGTCTTTGTTCGACACGCAGACTTGAGTGAATCCACCGAGAAGGAAAAGCTTATCGAGGTTTTTGAAAGGGCGGCAGGATTTTTGCGTTCGGAGTTGGCGCAACGCCTTGCGATGCGTAATACACCGCAATTGCGTTTTCACTATGACGACATGGAGGAGGTCGGACATCGAATGGACACCTTGATTGACAAGGCGATGGCTCGAGAATCTTTGTCCGAACGAGTACCTCTTGAATAGACGCAAATCACGTGGACGCGATGTTCACGGAATCCTGGTTCTCGACAAGCCTGCAGGAATCACTTCCAACGCAGCGTTGCAACAGGTCAAACGACTATTTTGTGCCAAGAAGGTTGGGCACACCGGAAGTCTAGATCCGTTGGCGACTGGGGCCTTGCCACTTTGCTTTGGGGAGGCCACCAAGTTCTCTCAGTTCCTCTTGAATGCGGATAAGCACTATCAAGTGGAAGCGGTCCTTGGAGTTTCGACGGACAGTGGGGATGCGGAAGGCAAGGTTTGCAGCGAGCGTAACTGGGAGCATGTTGGGCAAAGCGATTTGGAAAACCTGCTACCTCGTTATCGAGGTGAAATTGAACAGGTCCCATCGATGTTTTCGGCTGTTAAGAGTAATGGCCAGCCGTTGTATCGGCTAGCACGTCAAGGACTGGATGTGCCTAGAGATCCCCGTACCATCACAATATTCACGAATGAACTGAGTGCGTTTTGTCCGCCTAAGTTTAGGTTGGACGTCCATTGCAGCAAGGGCACCTATGTCCGCACACTTGTATCTGACATTGGAGAAGACTTGAACTGTGGGGCGCATGTCACGGGATTGCGAAGAACTCGCGTAGGTTCCTTCGACGAGAGTCGCCTGCTGACGATGGACCAAATAGAAACTGCCTGCCAAGAAAACCGCGCAGACGAACTGCTGCTACCCACATGGAGCGCAGTTCGAGAATGGCCTGCAGTGTATGTTGCAGGATCAAACGCATATAGTGTGAAACATGGTCAACCAGTGCGAGTAAGGGAAGCACCACTCGAGGGTTGGGTTAGATTGTGCGAGACAGTTGGTGGCTCCGAAGAGAGATTTCTTGGAGTTGGAGAGGTGCTTTTGGACGGAAGGGTTGCACCGCGCCGAATGATTGCATGAAGCGTTTTACAACTGAAAGTGAAGACAGAATCTAGGAGGCTAGATATGGCATTAAGTGCCGAGACAAAGTATGAAGTGCTCAAGGAGTTTGGACGCGGAGAGGGCGATACAGGATCGCCAGAAGTCCAAGTAGCACTACTGACCAAAAACATTAACTCTGTGCAGGAGCACTTGCAGCAACACAAAGGGGACAACCACTCGCGACGTGGTTTGCAGATCATGGTTGCCCGCCGCCGCAAGCTCTTGGACTACTTAAGGTCGAAAGATGTAGATCGATACAGGTTCCTCATTTCGCGACTTGACATTAGACGCTAGACGCGAAAAAAGGGGAATGGTTTGAAACCAAGAAAAGTTGAATTTGAACTAGGCGACCATCGGATACGCCTCGAAACGGGTAGGATCGCACGACAAGCGACCGGCGCAGTCATGGCGCACATGGACGACACGTCTGTGCTCTGTACGGTGACGGCCGCTACGGAAGCCATGCCCGAACAGGCGTTCTTTCCATTAACGGTGGACTATCAAGAACGAATGTACGCTGCCGGACGAATACCAGGAGGATTCTTTCGACGTGAAGGTCGTCCGAGTGAAAAGGAAACGCTGACCTGTCGACTCATTGACAGACCGATACGACCTTTGTTTCCAAAGGAATTTCGTAATGAGGTGCATGTCATTGCTACGGTAATGTCTGTAGATCGCGACGTTGATCCCGATATTGTTTCAATGATTGGGACCTCGGCAGCACTGGCCATATCAGGCGTACCTTTCGCAGGTCCAATCGGTGCAAATCGAGTCGGTTTCCAAAACAACACCTACCTGCTGAATCCTCGATTATCGACACTCGAGGACTCAGACCTGAATATGGTCGTTGCGGGGACCGAATCAGCAGTTTTGATGGTCGAGAGCGAAGCCAAGGAATTGTCCGAAGATCAAATGCTTGGAGCGGTGTTGTTTGCTCACCAAAAAATGCAAGTTCAGATACAGGCGATCACACAGTTGGCCGAAGTGGCTGGCAATGAACAGTGGAACTATTCGCCACCGGAGACCAATAGCGAGCTACAAGCGAAAGTCGAACAGTCTGTCGGACAGGAATTGGGGGACGCCTATCTCGAAACGAGCAAACTCGACAGGCTCGGAAAAGTTCGACAGCTAAGAGAGAAAGTAGTTGAAGACCTCTCGCCGAACGATGAACCCATCGCGAACGAGGCGGAGGTTCTTGAGTACTTTTCTTCCTTGGAAAAGAACATCGTCCGAGAGCGTATCTTGAACGGCGAAGCCAGAATAGATGGCCGACGGAAGGACGAGGTTCGGGACTTGGACATCGAGGTAGGACTGCTCCCTCGAACTCACGGGTCTGCACTGTTCCAAAGAGGCGAGACTCAGGCAATCGTTGCTGCCACGTTAGGCGTTTCTCGCGATGCAGCGATGATTGACGCACTTAGTGGAAATACTCGCGACTACTTTCTGCTTCATTACAACTTCCCTCCATATAGCGTTGGAGAGGCTGGGAGACTTCGAGGGCCCGCTAGGCGAGAAATCGGACATGGTCGGTTGGCGCGTAGAGCTGTAGAAGCCGTCTTGCCTAACCAGGACGATTTTCCCTATACGATTCGTGTGGTTTCAGAAATCACGGAGAGCAACGGCTCAAGTTCGATGGCAAGTGTGTGCGGCACGTCGCTCGCGCTGATGGATGGCGGAGTTCCTATCAAGTCGGCTGTGGCGGGCGTTGCGATGGGGCTTGTCAAAGAGGACGATCGATTTGCGGTTCTTACAGACATTTTGGGAGATGAAGATCATCTTGGTGACATGGATTTCAAGGTGGCAGGATCCGCAAAGGGGGTTACTGCTCTTCAAATGGACATCAAGATCGAAGGGATTACGGAGGAAATCATGGATGTGGCACTTGCGCAAGCGAAGGAAGCCCGAATGCACATTCTCCAGGCAATGCAAAAGGTCATCGATCAGCCGCGATCTGAGATTTCGCAGTTTGCTCCCGCAATTGAAACCGTCAAAGTGCATCCGACCAAAGTTCGCGATGTGATAGGAAAAGGTGGTGCCACGATCCGTTCCATCCAGGAAGAGTCCGGTGCAGAGATCGAGATCGACGACGATGGCGTCGTTAAGATTTATGCAGAATCGGCGGAGTCGGCCACAATTGCAAAACAGATGATTGCCTCACTCACCGAAGAACCTGAAGTAGGAAAGGTCTATCGCGGAGAGGTGAAGACCATCAAGGACTTCGGAGCTTTCGTAAACATTCTTCCTGGCAAAGACGGGCTTGTTCACATTTCCAAGATTGCACAGGGTCGTGTCGAGAGAGTGTCGGACTACCTCAAGGAAGGGCAGGAAGTGGATGTTGTTGTGTTGGAGATCCAGCAAGGCGGACGCGTGTCTCTTTCGATGAAGGACGTTAACGACGCCGCAAACTGATAAGGTCCTCCAATCTGTGAAGAGTTTGGAGGAGCATTGTGTTGAGGCAAGAGATTCTTTAACGAAGCAGACTTCTTGAGGAAACAGGCTGTCTCACTGTTATTGCTTTGAAGTGCGTGTGACTTGAAGCTTCTCGCTTACTCATTTGCGACTGTTTCGCTACTTGGTGACTACTGCTCCTTCCGAGTGAAGGTCTTGCTGGAGTTTGGAGTTGGTTCTTTGTGTGGATACAAGGAAAGGGGCTTGTTGGCGTGGATCATCAGTCAGTTGCAGAAGAGAGTCGAAGTGTGAAGCGCAGATCCCTTTCTCACGTGGACATTCGGTTGCTCACAAGGTCGTCGACAACCGACGGGTCTGCGAGAGTTGACGTGTCGCCCAAGTCCTCGACGTCGTTAGCAGCGATCTTGCGCAAAATTCTGCGCATGATCTTCCCCGAACGAGTTTTGGGCAATCCTGGAGCCCATTGAATCGCATCAGGTCTTGCAATGGGACCGATCTCACTTCTTACGAGTTGGAGAAGCTCTTGCCTTAGTTCCTCGGTCGGCTGAACGCTTGTCATGGTTGTTACAAACGCATAGATCGACTCACCTTTAATGTCGTGTGGCGATCCAACCACTGCGGCTTCAGCAACACATTCGTGCAGGACTAGCGCGCTTTCGATTTCTGCTGTGCCAAGCCGGTGGCCGGAGACATTGATGACATCATCGACACGACCCGTTATCCACAAGTAACCATCTTTGTCGCGACGGGCCCCATCTCCGGTGAAATAGACACCGGGAAACCGAGAGTAGTAAGTGTCGATTACACGCTGGTGGTCTCCGTAAACGGATCGAATTTGACCCGGCCAGGGTTGGGTTATGACCAAATTTCCAGTTGCTTCGGTATCTCGGATGACGGTTCCGTTGTCGTCCATGAGTTCCGGCTTCACACCAAAGAAGGGTCGAGTAACGGATCCGGGCTTGAGATCGGTGGCCCCAGGTAGGGGCGAAATCATGATTCCACCGGTCTCTGTTTGCCACCATGTGTCCACGATCGGACATCGGCGATCGCCGACTATGCCGTGATACCACTCCCATGCCTCAGGATTGATTGGTTCGCCAACTGTTCCAAGTAGCCGAAGCGAACTCCTAGAGGTTTTTTGGACGTAGTCGTCTCCAAGTGCCATGAGTTGGCGGATAGCAGTGGGAGCAGTGTAAAAGATGTTTACCGAATACTTGTCCACAACTTGCCAGAACCGAGACGCATCTGGGAAGGTCGGAACGCCTTCGAACATCAATGTGGTGGCGCAATTTGCCAGAGGGCCATAAACGATGTAGGAGTGCCCTGTAATCCAGCCCACATCGGCGGTGCACCAATAGATGTCTTCTTCGTGGTAGTCGAAAATGAACTTGTGGGTCAGCATTGCATGAAGCATGTACCCAGCAGTTCCGTGTTGCACGCCTTTGGGTTTACCGGTGCTTCCCGAGGTGTAGAGAATGAAGAGCGGACTCTCCGAGTCCATGGGTTCTGGTTCGCAATCATCGCTCTGGCGATCTACGATTTCGTGATACCAAAGATCTCGGTCGGGCGCCATTTCAACTTCTGCACCAGTTCGTCGAACCGTAAGAACGGTGTGGACATTTGGGCACTCTTCTAGCGCAACGTCGGTGTTAGTCTTTAGCGGAACTGTTCTTCCACCACGAAGGCCCTCGTCGGCCGTAATTACTGTTCGACAGTCGGAATCCTGGACGCGGTCGCGAAGTGAGTTCGAAGAGAAACCGCCGAAAACAACACTATGTATTGCGCCGATTCGTGCGCATGCCAGCATCGCATACGCAGCTTCAGGAATCATTGGCATGTAGATGCAAACGCGGTCTCCGCGTCGCACATTGCGCTCTTTTAGTGCGTTGGCAAGTCGGCAGACTTGCCTGTGAAGCTCGTTGTAGGAGATGTGTTTTTGTAGGGAGCTATCGTCTCCCTCCCAGATGATGGCCGTGCGATCTCCGTGAGCTTCAAGGTGACGATCGATGCATTGATAAGAAGCGTTAAGCTTGCCATTCTTGAACCAGTCGAACCTACCTTCTTCGAACGATGCTTCGTACACCTGATCGAAAGAGTGCACCCACGAGAGGTTTTCCCGCGCTTGGTCGCCCCAGAATCTTTGAGGATTGTCCAAGGATTGCCGATAGAGCAATTCGTACTGTTCGCGGTCGATGTGGCACTTCTCGGCAAAGTCAACCGGCACGGGATATACATCCGACATTGGCGCAACCTCCGTTAGACTAGCGAGTTCCGAGCCTCTCTCGTATTGTACGAACCAGTTCAGCTGTGGAGTCATCGATTTCTCGGTCGTTTGTGCCCTGCAAAGCTGCACTGAGAAGTCCGGCAATTCGCTTGCCTTCTTCCACTCCCCACTGGTCGAACGAATTTACTCCCCAGAGATGTCCTAGGTATGCAACCTTGTGTTCGTACATCGCAAGCAGCACTCCCAATGTTCGGGCGTCAAGCTTCTCGAGGAGGAACAATGTAGATCCGTGATTCCCTTCGATTGACTTGTAGAGTTCGGTAGTGCTCGGTCCACTACCCTTCTGCATGACAGAGCCTTGGCCAATCGCATTGGCCAGGATCCATTGGTGAATTTCCTGATCAAGGGTGGAAGGAAGAGAGTCCAACGTGGCAATGATGTCAGCACTGTAGTTCTGAGTGCCTTGATGAAGAAACTGATGCCATGCATGCTGACCGTCTGTTTCCAATCCGCCCCAAACGACGGGCGACGTGCTCTGAAGAGCGGGCTTATTATCAATTCCAACGCTCTTTCCGTTGCTCTCCATTTCTAACTGTTGGCAGTATGCAGGAAGCAATCTGAGCCGCGAATCGTAGGGAAGAACGAGGTGTGTTGTTGCCCCAAAATAGTTTGCATTCCACAATGCGAGCAACGCAGTACGAGCCGCCACATTTTGAGGCAATTGGGAGTCAAGAACGTGGCAATCCATTTCGTAAGCGCCTTTGAGCAGATCCAAGAAATTCGCCGAGCCGATTGCAAGTGCAACGGGCAACCCCATCGCAGACCAGAGGCTGAATCTGCCTCCCACTGTCTCTGGGATGAGAAAGACCCTCTCGTTTCCTACATCCAGACTTACTTTGCTTGTAATGTGAACGAAGTGTTGCGTGATATCCGTTGATGGCTTGATCCGCTCGTACATCCAGCTTCTTACACTTCTTGCATTCTCTAGAGTCTCGTGTGTCGAGTATGACTTGGAGGCAACAATGAAAATGGTTCGATTGGGAGAAACCTTTTGAAGTAGCTCATGCAAGGCCCGGCGATCTGCGTTTGAGCAAAAGTGTGCCCGCATTCGATAGTCACCAGTTAGTGCCTCGCACACTAAGGCAGGTCCCAAGTGAGAGCCACCAATCCCGATGTGCACAAAGTCGGTGAAGACATCACCACTGAATCCTCTGATCGTTCCGTCTCGCACCGAATCTGCAAAGTTCAAGAATTCCCTTCGAATCGAGGCGAAGTGCAGCGCGGCTTGAGATGAATTGGCTGTATGTGGTTCGCGAAGTGCCATGTGCTGTGCACTTCGGTTCTCGGTGCTATTTACGATATCGCCGTTGGCAACTGACATCAAAAACTTGTCAAGTTCCCATGTCTCGCCGAGGTGCTCCAACGCCACCAGGGCTCGGGAGTCGATACGTTGTTTGGACCAATCGAAAAGGATTCCCAGAGTGTGCCGGCGAAACGCATCAGATTGATCGCGACCTCGAGCAAATTCGGCTGCGGCAATCTTGCTGATGCGAATGGCCTCTCGTTCAATCCTCTGCTTAGCCAGCTTTTGGAGGTTAGCACTTGCTGGCGTGCGACTCTTCGTCATGGATCTATCGCAAGGTTGTCGATCAGGCGCGTTTCACCTAGACGGGCGGCACCAAACACACGACGGTCACTGCTTTGAGAATTCGCGACTCGCAAAGATCGGCCTTCCCGAACCGATATGTACTCCGGAGTGAATCCGGCATCGGCCAAAGATTGAATGGCATCGGCTTCCAGTTGTGAGTAGTTGTTCTCTCCCCTCAGAACTAGGTCTCGTACTCGAACCAGTGCCGAATAGAGCAAGGGTGCTTTTGCAGCCTGTTCCTGGTCCAAGTAACTATTTCGGCTTGACAGAGCCAGTCCTCGATTGTTGCGAAACGTGGGGACTACTTCGATGTCGATCGGAAAGTCAAGGTCACACACCATTGCTCGGATGAGTGTTACTTGCTGCCAGTCCTTTTCTCCGAAATACGAGACATGTGGTTGGACTAGATGGAAGAGTTTGCTTACGACGGTCGCCACTCCGTCAAAGTGCCCCGGTCTGCTCGTTCCGCAAAGAACGTTTGTCAGGTGAGGCAGCGCAATGACCGTATGATCGTCTCTTCCATTCGGATACATTTCATGTACGGAAGGCGCGAATAGCAGGTCCACGCCTTTTTTCTTGAGTAATTCCGAGTCTCTCTCCAATACTCGTGGATAACTCTCAAAGTCCTCGTTGGGTCCGAATTGCAAAGGATTTACGAAGATCGTTGCAATGACCTGCGAACACCGGGAACGAGCGGTATCGATAAGAGCCAGGTGCCCGTCGTGAAGACCCCCCATGGTCGGGACTAAGCCTACCTTGCTCGTAGAATCGACTGCGTTTCTTGCTTTCCGCAATTGGGCTTTCGTGGTGACTAATTCCACGTTGTCTCAATTGAAGCAGTGTTCCGGTGCTGGAAAGGTCCCATCTCGCACAGACTCAGCGTATGCCTGGAGTGCGCCGCGAATGCCCTCCTTGCTTTCTGGTAGAAAGTTCTTGACAAACTTTGGCGTTCTTATGGAAGACGGGGTAATTCCAAGCATGTCGTGCAAAACCATAATTTGGCCATCAGTGTGGGGGCCAGCTCCAATTCCAATCACTGGAACCTGCAATCGTTCTGTGATCGTTCGACCTAGCTCTGTTGGAACGCACTCCAGTAGGAGCACCGATGCTCCTGAGTCTTCGAGGATAAGCGCTTCGTCCAGCATTAACGACGCTTGTTCAGGATTTCGGCCTTGAACTCGAAAGCCCCCAAACCTGTTTATTGATTGAGGAGTGAGACCCATGTGTGCACAGACTGGGATCCCTCTTTCGTGAAGTAGACGGGTACTTTCCGCCAACCATGCACCCCCTTCGAGTTTCACCATGTGTGCACCGCATCGCATGAGTGCTGCGGCACTTTCCAGAGATTGACTCGCGGACGCATAGCTCATGAACGGTAGATCTGCCATGATCAAGCTTCCCTGATTACCTCGCCGCACACAATTCATGTGATAAACCATGTCGTCCAGCGTCACCGGTAGAGTGCTGTCGTGACCCTGCAACACCATTCCCAATGAGTCCCCCACTAGCATGACTTCGATACCCGCAGAACTGATTAATTCCGAAAACAGAGCATCGTAGGAAGTCAGGCACGCGAATTTCTGTCCATCGCGCTTGCGATTTGCCAGAGTATTTATCGAGATAGGTGAACTTTGTGATTGACTGCTCATGTTGTCTTAGTCGTCAAGTTGAATTGAACTGGGATTCACTGCTTGCGTCAGGTAGTTGAAGTTGCAACCGCTTCAACTGCCTGCTTTCGTTTGCGACGCTTTTTCCGTTGTTTAGGCTGCAACTGCTGAATAGCAATAGATTGTTCTTCTTCATCCATGTCTTGCAAGTCGGTCCACCATTGTGCCATGCGAGTACTAGCTTCTCCAACTGCCTCTCGGAGCACTAGCAGGTCGTATGCAGCCCGGAAACGATTGTGCAACAGTACGTCCCTGACTCGTGTGGGATGTTCACGTTCCAGCCGTGTTTGCAAAGTCCATGCCTCAACAATGAAGTCTCTTGCTTGTTTCGTTACTCTAAGAATTTCCCGTTGGCGTTTGAGTATCGATTCGGCAGCAGCGATTGATTTGGCGATGGACATTCGACCAGTTGGATCGTAGTTCCCGAGAGCTTTGAACTGGTCCCAATGTATTGCTGCCAGCAGAAAAGCCAAGGTTACGTTCTTGTCGTTAGCAACTCGCTCATCGGTATTTTGCATGGCTCGAAGAGCGAGTGAGTTGTCACTTTCTACGGAAGGAAAAAGGATCTCTAGCAAGTCAAAGCGTTCCAAGTTTAGGTACGCATTCGCCGCCGCTCCATTCAAGAACATTTTCTGGAGCTCGTTTTCTAGTCTTGCTGGTTTTACGCTCTTCAACGATTCAGCATGTTTCCGCATGGATTTCCGTAGTCGGGACTCGAGCTTTAATGGCAGTTTAGAGATGAATCTCACAGCTCTAAGGACGCGACACGGGTCTTCGGTAATTCTTCGATTGGGATCTCCGATGCAACGCAATTGACGCTTGTAAACGTCCTGTAGCCCGCCGCAATAGTCGATGATCTCTTCGGATTCCATGTCGAAGTAGAGTGCATTAATCGTGAAATCGCGCAGATAATGGTCGTCTTCGATAGAACCGAAGAGGTTGAGCTGATTCTTGCTCCGTGACGATTTTCTTTTTGCCAACCGGCGAAAAGTCGAAACTTCAGTGATCTCTTTCCCGTGTTGGACGTGAACGAGCTTGAATCTTCGTCCGATCACGAACGCACGTGGAAACAAGGCCTTGATTTCATGGGGTTTGGCATCGGTTACTACATCAAAGTCTTTAGGTTGTATACCCAATAACAAATCGCGGATGCAGCCGCCGACTACTTTTGCATTGTAACCGTTTTCGAAGAGAGTTGCTACGATATTTCGAATGGGGTGTGGAATCTGGTCGGGGGAAAGCAGATTCTTGTGTCGTTGGGGGCGTGGCAAACCGTGCAAAGATGCATTTGACGGGATTTAAGCCAATTTTATTGCAAGTAGCAATTTGCGACTTGGATTTGCAGAAAGCGCTCGCGCACTTCGGAGAGCTAGTTTGGGTGTACTGATTCCAAAAGACTGGGCTCCACAACATCGCGCAACCCTTATTTATGTACTTAGAAATCAATCGGTTTTGTTGATCAATAAACTCAGAGGACATGGCCGGGGAAAGGTAAATGCACCCGGAGGAAAGCTAGAGGCAGGAGAGTCAGCAGAGGCTTGCGCGATTCGGGAATTGCGAGAAGAAGTGGGGCTCCGAGTATCGGCTGCACGACATTGCGCACAGCTTAAGTTTCTCGACTTGAAGACCGAGTTCTCTCTTGAAGGTTACGTATTTCTCGTGGACGATTTCGAAGGGAGTCCATGCGGTACTGCCGAAGCGGATCCGTTTTGGTGTTCAAGAGACTCGGTGCCGTATGAGAGCATGTGGGAGGATGATCGATATTGGCTTCCTTACGTATTGGCAGGTGACCAAGTGTCCGGAGAGTTCGTCTTCGAGAACGACAGACTCAAACATTGGTTCGTAGAACGCAGTTTGCGTGTCCTCTAGAGAGGTTCAAGATCAAACTTTTTGGATTCAAACCTGATCATAACGCGTCAATTAGAGGACGAACGTCACCTGACATCATCAAAGACGAGACTGGCATGACGTGAGAGAGCTTGATGGTTTTGCTACGTATGCAGCCGTTTGACCTTGGCTCGTCGCCTTGGGATGCCAAGCTTATTGCGTCGTTCCCATAGGCTTTTTCTGGATATCCCTAATTTTTCGGCAAGTTCCGTCTCAGTGTAGCGTTCTTCGTTGGCGCGGACAAACTCGATGAAGTAATCTTCTAAAGTTGTGAACTCACCGCTGGATTGTTCCACTGGATGCTGGGGAGGCGGAATCGTATCGATTCCGAGATCTTCCGGCAGTATCGAGTTTGACTCGCTTACTAGAACGGCTCTCTCGACAGCTTGGTCGAGTTCTCGAATGTTGCCGGGCCAGTCATATTGCAACATTCGGGTCACAGTTGATACATGAAACTCCATTCCGGATTTCCCTAAAGCGGAGCTGTGCTTTCTCAACTTGTCCTCCGCCAATAAGGCTACATCGTCTCCCCGTTCAGTTAGTGGCGGCAGTATCAGTCTAAATTGGCTCAGTCGTGTGCATAGACCTCTCCCGATTCTGCCCAGATCCGCCAAGGTGTCGAGAGGAAATACGCTGGCAACGATGATTCGTATGTCAACAGCAATGGGTTGATCCTGCCCGAATTGCTGAATTTCGTTGTAATCAAGTAGATGCAAGAGCGCTGCTTGTGCCTCGCTCGGTAGACTTCCAACTTCGTTCAGAAACAAGGTTCCGCCGTTAGAGGCGAGGACGCGCCCAGAATATGTCTCGCCTTGGCCACCCCCAAACAGTTCGTCCATCACTCTATCTGGTGGAACTCGATCACAGTCCAACTTTACAAAAGGACCTTCTGACCTATTGCTTGTGGAATGAATGCATTTGGCAACCAAGTTCTTGCCGGTTCCCGTGGCACCGTGCAGCAAAACGGATCCGTCGGTGGGGGCGACTTTCCGTACCAAGTTTCTTAATTCTCTAATTTCGTCGCAGTTACCTAGAATTTCTCGTTCTAGGTTGAACAAGCCACTTGCCATATCGGAGTCAAGGACTGAACTGAGAATTGCATCAGTCAGTTCTTGCTGTGTACCGACGGGAATGTAGTCATAAGCTCCGTTACGTATTGCACTCACCGCTTTGCCAATTGTCGGATCGTCGTCGACGATGATCACTGGAGCGTAGGTTGAGAGTTGTCTCAAAGTCGCCGCCTGATCGACGAGTCTCGATGGAGCTAATATCGCATGAAATGTGTTCTGGGGTGTTCCATTAGCCAAATCGTCGGCGGAGTGATCCAATACTTGGTAATCGCTCTCGGCCATGCACTCGTGAACCAAGGAGCTCACTGGTCCGTCGTCGAGTACGCTACAGAGAATCACGTTTAGCACGTACCCTAACTAGAGCTGGTTTGAAATGTGCATAAGATTCAAGAATTTACTCTAGATACTCACTACACTTGAAAGGCTCGGTTCGGAGGGAATGTTTTCTAGGGACCAGTGTTCAATGCCCCAATCCAACAATTCTTCAAGAGCCAAGCCTTGAGGTGGATCCATTCCTAGTAGCTGCATTGACCACATTACATTTTGTATTGGATGCCGATTGTCAATAGTCGTGGCTTCGTCTCTTTTCGACAACTTCTCGCCATTTCGATCATTGACCACAGGGATATGTGCGTACCAGGGGCGTTTAAATCCTAACTTCTCCAAAAGGAAAACTTGCAGCACGGTATTGTCGGCAAGGTCGGACCCGCGTATGATGTGAGACACTCCCATGATACTGTCATCGACTACGACGGAAAGCGGGTAGCTCGGAATTCCATCTCGCCTCCATACGGCGACGTTCTTCGCACCACTACAAACACCTTCATGCAATTGACCTTGAATTTCGTCGCGAACATCTGTGTCGACTAGTGACACTCGCATCCTAATCGAATATGGTTCTTGTTTTTTGGCCTTGGATGCACCACAACCCTGTACGCAGCCTGCATAGCGGTCAATGTCCTTGCGACTGCACGTGCACGGAAATGTGTGTCCTTGGTCGGCAAGATTCTTTAAGGCTCTCTGGTAGTGATGGATATGTTCCTGTTGATGGATAGGTTTTCCATCCCAGTGCAACCCGTGGCGCTCGAGAGACGTCAAGATGTCTCGTTCGGCCTCTTTGCTTACGCGCGGTGTATCGAGGTCATCAATCCGTAAGAGCCATCGACCTCCACGAGAACGTGCGTCGAGAAAACTAGCAACGGCAACAAGCAAAGATCCCAGATGCAGTGCTCCGGAGTTTGTCGGCGCAAAGCGTCCTACGTAATCTTGTGAGTGAATCGTTTCGACTTAGCTGCCACGTTGCTGCTTTTCGCGAACCTCATCGCGTTCCTTGCAGTCTACGCACTTTGTGGCGATAGGTCTGGCTTCCAGTCGACGCAAACCGATTTCAATGCCGCAGTCGTCACAGTAGCCATAGTCCTCAGTTTCCAATTTCTCTAGTGCTTGTGCGATTTTGTTAATTAGCTGACGTTCTCGATCCCTCGTACGCAGTTCGCCTTCAAAGATTCCCTCATTTGTTCCTTGGTCTACGGGATCGGGCAAGTTTGAGACTTCACCCTGCATATTGTTGACCGTCCGGTCTACGTCTTCCATGAGTTTGTCTCGCCAGCGAACGAGTATTTCGTGAAAGTGCCCGTGTTGATTCTTGGCCATATAAGGCTCATTGACTCGAGGCTTGTACGGTTCAATTCCAAGATTCCTAAGGAATCCAGTATTCGCGGCCTCAGGGCTGATGCTAGGTTCTCGATCCGTCCTTGGCGTCCGTGGTCTTGTCGCAGCACCAGCTTTGCGCGCACTGGCGGAAGAAATGGCCGCCAGCTTGCTGATTTTTTCTGACTGGCCTACTTTGGGAGCCGACCTAGTCGGCTCCCTAGAACTGGGATCTTCGGCCGATTTTGCCGAAGCGCGGGACTTCGACTTGGATTTACCCGAGGAAGTTGTCTTGGCTTTGTTGGCTTTCTTTGGACTAGCTTTCGCTGCAGAGGCTTTGGTTTTAGATGTACGCTTAGGGCTTGCCTTTGACGTGCCAGCTTTGGACTTCTTGACCGCTCCTACTTTCGGAGACTTGTCAGCCGATTTTGCGGGTGCCTTCTTTACTGGAGATTTTGTTGCGGGCTTTTTGGCAGAGGATTTCCTTGCGGAAGTCTTTGCAGCGGTCTTCTTTGCCGGCGCGCTCTGTACCGCGGACTTTCTTGTAGTCTTTGAAGCTAGCGTTTTCCTCGAGGGCGTTTTCGTTGCGCGACTTGACTTTGTCGAATCTGAAGGTTTCTTTCTAGAAGACGTAGCTTGGGTCGACGCTACCGATTTCTTTGCCTTACTTTTCGCGGCGGGTTTCTTTGTAGCAGCCTTTGCTGCGGCTTTTGGAGCGCTTGGTTTGGTGGCTCGTGCCGAAGTCCTTGCTCGGGAAGGAGTCTTTCTTGCCGCCGTTTTCTTCGACGACGCCACTGGCACAGTCTTCGCCACTTTAGCTTCCTCCTCGGAAGCTAACACATAGCCTTTGAGCATTTCCAAAGCTTTAGAGGCTCGATCGATCGCAGTCACAACTGAACGTGCTGTAGGTCGCCGTTTGGTTATTGCCTTTCGCCCTTCTGATCTCGCCTTGGCGGCTACCTTCTTGGTCACGGTTTTCCGCGGAGTGGCACTTGTTGCAGACTTGGTAGTAGCCAATTTCTTTGCTTTTGTGGATTTGGCGGCAGATTCCTTCTTGTTGGCTGCCTTGCTCTTTGTGGCTCTGGATGTCGCCCTTGCTTTTTTCTTGTCGGCGGTAGCTTTTTTGGCCGCCGATTTTGCTGTTGCCCGTGGCTTCTTGGAACTCACGGCCTTAGCTGGGGTCTTTGTCGCTTTCGCAGCAGTCTTCGCGGACTTAGGTTTCTTGGATACCTTCTTCGTCGACTTTGACGTAGGTTTGGAGGCTTTCGCTCTAGAAGGATTCTTGACCTTCGTGTTAGCAGCCTTGGATTTCTTTTTTTGGCTCTTCGATCGTTTTTTTGAACCGCCTACCGCTGAGACATCGGGCTTTGTCTCTGGTTCGCTGGATGCATTTTGTGATTCTGCTTGCAGTGTCATATGAGAAAATGAGAGTAAAGCTCGTGTCTGAGAATCGTGCAAACATACCAAAAAACTCCCCCGATTGCTAGATTAGATGCAGAATTTCTTGACTGTAGTTTGCTGTGAGGTTTGACCCAGCTTTACGCGAAGGAATTCTTCTACGCCGGTATAAGCGGTTTTTAGCAGATGTCAAGGTTGGAAAGCATGTATTGACGATGCACTGTGCCAATACGGGTGCGATGCACGGCTGTGCGGAAGAAGGATCTAGAGTTTGGTATTCTACCAGTAAAAATCCTAATAGGAAGCTTTCAAGTTCGCTTGAGTTCGTTCAGACGCTTCAGGGATACGAAGTTTGCGTCAATACGGCGAGGGCCAATCAGCTTGTTCATGAGGCATTGCTGTCCAAGCAGATCCGACAAGTTGCGAATCACTCGGATTGGTCGCGAGAAGTTTCCATTCCAGGCGAACGAGGTCGTTTCGATTTCGGTTCAGACAACGTCATGTTGGAAGTCAAGATGGTTTCATGGCTGCGAAAGGGCATCGGCGTGTTTCCGGATGCGGAGAGCGTCAGGGCAACAAGGCACGTGCAAGCACTCGAGCAATGTGCCAAGCGAGGACTTCGAGCGATACTGTTTTTTTGTGTCCCGCATTCGGGAATTGATTACTTGACTATTGCGAAGGACATCGATCCCAGCTATGAGGTTGCCGTTCGGGAAGCCATGAGCTCCGGGGTCGAAGTGCTCGCTTTTCGATGGAACATATCGCCAAGAGATTGGAAACTGGATTCGGAGATTCCATTTCAGCTCCCAAACTAGCCAAACGATTTCGAAATTGACGCGTACTTCTCGATGGATTCCAGACGTGGTCCGTACCTGCGTACGATATGAGAAGCCGCAAAATTCGCGAACCTAGCAGCCTCCTCAAAACTCGACGCTTGCTGGATAGAAGCCAGGAACGCTCCCGCAAACATGTCGCCGGCACCGTTGCTGTCAACAGGTTGACACGGAAATCCTTCTACATGTACAAGTCCGTTGGGTCCTGTCAAGTAGCACCCGTTCTCTGAAACTGTTATGACCGCGTGACCCGCGATGTCGAGTATGCCCTTCGCGGCAGTCTCCAATCGATCTGTCTCACACCATTCCAAAGCTTCCTCGATGTTGCAAAAGACCAAATCAAGCTTTTCACCGATAACTTCTTTCAAAGATTCTCTGAACGATCTAACTATAGAAACATCAGCTAGCGTAAGACTGGTATGAACACCGTGACGGACGGCCACCTCGCGGGTTTTCTTTGCCGCCGCACTTCCAGTACTCGAACTTGCCAAGTAGCCTTCGATGTAAGCCCACCTGGATCGAGCAACGATATGCTCCTCGACGTGATGTTCATCTAGTGTCTCGGATATTCCAAGAAATGAGTTCATACTTCTTTGCCCATCTTCTGTCACGAAAATGAGGCACTGGCCCGAGTGAGAATCTGTGTCGTCGATTGCGTCGAGGGAGTCGATACCCGCTCGAGAGAGTTCGTTTAGAAATGAAAGCCCGACCTGGTCGTTGCGAACGACACCAGCAAAATAATTTTGACAACCAAATCCTTGCGCCGCAAAAACTGTATTCGCCGCAGATCCGCCAGCGCCAACACTGTTGGGAGATCTTGAGGTTGCATCCAATAACTTGGCTCTACGTTCACTGTCGATAAGGGTCATTCTTCCCTTTTCGATGCTGTGTTTGGTCAGAAATGCCTCAGTTGCGGCGTATTCTGAATCCAGCAATGCATTGCCGATGCCGTAGATGTCGTATGGCGTCATACGAGACTTTGCAGTGCTCGACTTGCGTGTTCGATAGTCCGGGAAATTTCCATACTTGTGTGGCTGCCTCCCACGAATGCAGATTCATAAGGAGATGGTGCGAAATAAACTCCGTTGTTGAGCATCTCGCGAAAGAACTTTCGGTAACGTTCAGCGTCACATTGCATTACGTGCTCGTACGACAGTACATCCTGTTGTGTTGTAAAAAATAGACTGAACATTCCGCAGACAGAATTGATCTGAAGATCAATACCTGTTGCTTGCGCCTCTCTTAGCAAGCCTTCAACCAGAGTCGTGGTGCACTCTTCGAGATTGCTATAGAACTCGTCGTCAAGTGTCTTTAGCAACGCCAAGCCAGCAGACATTGCAAGTGGGTTACCCGAAAGTGTTCCAGATTGATAAATGGGCCCCATGGGTGCTAATTGATCCATGATTTCGGCCGTTCCCCCGAAAGCGCCAACCGGTAGCCCCCCTCCTATGACTTTTCCCAAGGTCGTAATGTCGGGTGTGACACCGTATAGCTCCTGGGCACCACCAGGAGCTACACGAAATCCAGTCATGACTTCGTCGAAGATCAATAGTGATCCATGTTTCTGCGTAACTTTGCGCAACGATTCCAGGAATCCATCTATGGGAGGAACAACGCCCATGTTTCCGGCAATGGGTTCGACGATCACGCACGCGATGTCATCTCCCATGCTTGCGAAGGTTTCTTCAATTGCTTGACAATCATTGAATGGAAGCGTCAAGGTGTGCTTAGCGAGGTCTGCGGGAACTCCAGGAGAGTCAGGCAAACCTAGGGTCATGACTCCTGATCCAGCTTTTACAAGTAGCGAGTCTCCATGCCCATGGAAGCAACCTTCGAATTTCACAATTCGATCTCGACCCGTAAATCCTCGGGCGAGGCGAATTGCCGACATCGTCGCCTCAGTTCCGGAATTGACCATTCGCACCTTTTCAATCGAAGCTACACGGTCAACAACCAACTCTGCCATTTCAATCTCTTGAAGAGTGGGAGCTCCGAAGCTTGTGGCTCGAATAGACTGATCTCGCAGTGCATGCACGACAGGCTCACAGCTATAGCCACGCAGCATTGGGCCCCACGAGGCGACGTAGTCTATGTAGTGGTTACCGTCCACATCTGCAAGGTAGGGACCGATTCCGGACAAGAAGAAGATTGGAGTTCCGCCCACGTTTTTGAATGCACGTACAGGCGAATTAACTCCGCCAGGTATTACGTCTTGTGCACGCTTGAAGAGTTGTTGCGAGAGATCTTGGTCCATGGTTGTTGCTTGCTGGCAAAAAATCGACAATATCGACTAGAACGGCTTGACGATAACCAGCGTCAAAATTATCAGAAGAAACACGATCGGAACTTCGTTGAAGACCCGGTAGAACTTATGGGTGCGTGTATTTTGGTCGTTGGAAAACGTTCTGACCATACGTCCACAAAATCCGTGATATCCAAAAAGAAAGAGTACACAACCCACCTTACACCAAAACCAAGTACTCGCCACGTAATCGACCCACGAGAGAGCTGTAATCCACAATCCAAAGACTAGCGTCAACAGTGCAGACGGCGTCATGATTCCGCGGTAGAGCTTGCGCTCCATGGTTTTGAATCTCGAAATGCTAAGTGCGTCTTCGGACTGTGAGTGATATACAAAAAGTCGCGGGAGATAAAAAAGAGCAGCGAACCATGTGAACGCAAACGTTAGATGCAAGACTTTGAGGTACAGAATCAAACCGTCATTCCTTCTGGTGTTGCTTGTCGTCCACTAGCTTCGTCTGCATTCTTTGAATGTACTCACGCGTAAGGACGCCAATTATCTTATGAGACGATCTGGATTGCGTCGCGCAGACAACATCTACCTTCTTTGTGTCCATTTCTGTAAGCGCTTCTTCCAGCGAGCTCTGAGAGCTCAGGAGAGAAGCTCTCGCCGACGCGAATTGGCTATTCGATTCTCGAGTTCCGTGAACTAGAAACTGATTGTCGGATTGAGGATGAATTAGCCACGCGATATCTTTGTCTCTTGAGGACTCCTTTCGATCTGTGGCGGATGGAGATTGATCCATCAATTTGATTCGAGAGTCCATACAAGCTCTCACGCTACTACGACGCAAGTACAGGACTGAAGGATGGGGCGGATACGGGATCCCCAACGAGTGCATTCGTGAAACGAATATGGATCGTCGACCAAACAGACCGTAGGTTGTGAGGTTGGCTGCGACGATTACCAGCAGTCCAGGTAGTACAAGATCCAATTCACCACTAAGTTCTACAACCGTCAGCAATGCCGCAAGCGGAGCGTTCAACGTTGCGCCGAGCATTGCCACAGCGCCAAGCAATCCGTATACAACTGTCGGTGTGTTCGATCCAGACCCCAACACGGAGCTTTCAACCATTCCGCAAAGCGTTCCAATCATCACCCCCAGGACAATGGATGGACCGATCATTCCAACTGGAAGTCCCGATCCGATACACGCGCTTGTCGCAAGCAGCTTTGCCAAGATTAGAGTCAGTAGAAAGGCAATCGTGAAGTTGGCTTCACTCTCACCGGCAACTAGAGCAACCGCCGTATCCCAACCCATTCCTAAGACCTGAGGAAGAATCAGAGCTATTGCTCCTGTGAGTAATCCCGCCGCAAGCATGCGTTGCCAAACTCGTCCGATTTTGAGATCGGAAAAGAACTCGATCTCATACTTGAACAACGACGCAAAGATTCCGACCGCGATTCCTGTACCCACAACCATCAGAGCGTTCCAGTCGTGAAGTGCCATTCCAGGTGAAAGCTCGAAAACTGGGCTGGTCGGATAGATCAGACTGACCAATGCTGCAGCGGCAAAGGCCGCCAACATTAGTGGGAGAAAGGTGGCAATGGTGAATTCCAACATTACGACCTCCATCGTAAACACAACAGCGGCAATGGGGATGTTGAACGACGCGGCTATTCCTGCGGTGATTCCACAAGCGACTATCACGCGAACCGAGTTGTGTGTCAATCGGAATTGGTGAGCGACGAAGCTGCTTGTCCATGCGCCGAGGTGAATCGCGGGACCCTCACGGCCACCGGAAACGCCGAAAATTAGCGCCAGTGCTCCTCCAATAAATTGATACGCAGCATTTCGTATCGGCATCTTTACATCAGCCGAATTGAATCGTTCCAATACGTGAACGATTCCCACAATGCGACTTTCGCGCCTCAACACAAAGAACAAGGCGACCGCAACGAGGGAACCTGCGATTGGTAGTAGAAAGTGCCATAGAGGCTCCAATCTCTCGAATTGATCCGACTCAACTCGTAGCAGGAACTTGGTGCCAAATTCAATGCATGCTCGAAAACCGATTACAACGAATCCCACTAAAAGACCTACGAAGGCGGCAATAACGGCTAACAACGGTAGGTTTTCAATGCCGTCGAATGAGAAGTCTTGACGCTTTGCGAACACGTGAATTCAATAACTAACGCTGTGGTTCAGAATACAGAATCGTTTTGGGCTTGCCTTCACTGGCGACTAATCTCGTATTGCGATTAGATGAGTGAATGCTCCAAGAGTCCGTGTTTTTCTGAGTCACATGTACCAATCAGAGGTGGCTTACGTACCAAACGCCTATAATTCTGGTGTTATGTTGGATGCAGAAATTAGCTTTTCGAGCCGAGCCGCCGCGAAGGTTGCGTCTCTTGTGCAAGAGGAAGGAATATCCGATCTAAAACTTCGCGTGTTCGTTACAGGAGGAGGATGTAGCGGCTTTTCGTATGGGTTCACCTTTGATGAGAGTGTCGCCGAAGACGATGCGGTGATTGAACGCGACGGCGTCACAATGCTCGTTGATTCATTGAGCTACCCTTACTTGGTCGGTTCTGAAATCGACTACAAGGAAGACCTTCAAGGAGCACAATTTTTGGTTACAAATCCGAACGCTTCAAGCACCTGTGGCTGCGGAAACTCTTTCGCAATCTAATAGATTCGCGGGTGGGCACTAGTTGGTCGTTGAAACTATTTTGTGGCGTGTCGAGGTTTTTGCTGCTTGCGTCTTGAGACACGTTAGCTGCTCCTCTATCTCCCAATCACATCCAACAATACGATTAGGCAGGATATAGACAACCTAAGACTCTCGACCCTGAAGCTCCGGTTGCCTGGGGATCGTTGCCGTGGAGCCGATTCACAAAGAGGTGGGCCATGTATGCGAAAGTTGCTGCCTCGACAAAGTCTCCATCGATTCCAAGTGAATCGCTAGTAAAGACATTGAAATCTGAGAGATAGTCTCTTAGTCGCTGCATTACATGCGAATTCAAGCGCCCTCCACCACAAACAATTAGCTCCCCAGAGTTGCAGCACCACTGAAGAATTGCGTCGGCGATCGTCCTAGCCGTAAATTCTGTAAGTGTGGCGACTACATCAGATGGATTCGGTTCCAGTTCTAATGACTGAATTGCTTTTGCTACATATTCGAAATTGAAGTGTTCTTTTCCTGTACTCTTGGGTGGGAAACGTCTCAACCATGGGTCTGAGTAAAGTCTGTCAAACAGTTCGGCGACTACAACACCGGATGCAGCAATCGCACCATCATCGTCGTAGCGGCAGTTCAACACCCTTAGTACATATGCATCAATCAATGCGTTTCCAGGACCCGTGTCAAATCCCCTTTGGCCGATACTTGCTCCCCTTGGTAAATACGTGACGTTGGCAATTCCTCCAATATTCAACACGACTCGATCGGACTTATTAGACTGAAACAGTCTCTGGTGGAATAGCGGCACTAGAGGAGCACCTTCTCCACTTGCTGCAATATCTCGAGAGCGAAAGTCCACTACCGTGTCAATGCCGGAAATTTCTGCAATTCTTGCTCCATCTCCGATCTGCATTGAGAACGCTTCCGCCGTTCGCGGGAAGTGATGTATGGTTTGTCCGTGACTTCCAATTGCTCGGATGTTTCGTGGATTGACATTCGAATTCTTGAGGAACTGATTGATTGCTTTTCCGATGAATGATCCCAGTGCCGAGCTTGTCCGACCAATATCAACAACGTCGCCTTGTGCACCTGCAAGTTCTGTCAATCGGCTCTTGAGTTGCATAGGGAAATCTACGGTCTCTGCGTTTACAAGCTGGCTTTGATCATCGTCGATTTCGACTAGTGCTAAGTCGAGACCATCAATGCTTGTACCGGAGATAGCGCCGACGAAAAGAGGCATCCGTCAGTTCGCCTGTATGAACAAACTAACGATTGACGAGAGAGGGCCTCGCCTCGGGATACTCGGACCTGAGCGCATTCATTCGATCGAAGAGCTCATCGGCGTGTGCTTGGAATCGTTCGATTTCGTCCTCCGACAGAGGCTTCCCTTCTGGCAGATGAATTGTCGCGGGGTCTTGATGCTCTCCGTTAACCAGAAACTCATAGTGCAAGTGTGGACCAGTTGCATGACCGGTCATGCCTACGCTGCCGATACGTTGACCTTGTTTTACCGTGGCCCCCTTCTTGATGGCGGGATCGATCTTGAAGAGGTGCAAGTACTTCGTCTTATAGACTCGGTCGTGTTCAAGGAAAACATAGTTCCCATTTGCGCTGGTGTAGCCAAATTTTGATACAACTCCGTCACCGGTGGCGTAGACAGGCGTACCTGTGGGGGCTGCATAGTCAATTCCAAGATGCGGCTTCACGACTTTATGTATGGGATGCAAACGCTTAAGATTGAAACCGTCCGAGATCCGCGTGTATTCAACGGGTGTACGTAAGAATCTCTTCCTTGCCGCGTATCCTTCTCGAGTGAAGTACCCCTTGAATATTCCCTCGTCTTCATATCGAACCAAGTTGTATGGCCGATTGCCGCTCGTAAACTGCAATGCGATGATCTCGCCGTCTTCGTAGTATTCACCGTCTACAAATCTTTCGTAGTAGAGAATCTGGAATGAGTCACCGGGATGGATATCGTGATAGAAGTCGATGTCCCATTGCAGCAGTTTGGGGATTCTCCAAAGAGTCTTTTCCTGTCGTATTCCTGCTGCAAGTCCGGCACTAATTACAGAGTCGCCACGTTGGATCGTGACCCAGCGATAGGTTTCGTTAGAAACCACCTTGCGAGTTCTTGATTCGAACGTCATCGCGTCGCCAGTCCTTGTGAAGGAATAGTCAACAAGATCCTCGGGAGAGTATTCGAAGTACTCAAGTGAACCGGAGTCATCAAGTCTGTACTCCAAGTTCCTACCTGCACGAAGTGACAAAGACTTCCAATAGCGGGGACTTGCTTCTTGGATGGCGGTCAGGTCCGCGCGATCAATGTCTAGTCGATCAAAGATAGCGGACAACGTGTCGCCGTTTTTAATCGTTACGCTAGTTGTTTCTTGTGCAAAGGTGTCTCTTTGCGTATCAATTGCATCGAGACGATTCGCTAGTCCTTCCATCAAAGGTGAATTCTCAAAATACGTATCCACAGTATCCCGAGCCGTCGAGGAACTGGAGAATTCGTCGTCAAAGGTGAAGACCTCCTCGACGTTGAGAGCGGCAGGTCTGTCCGTGAACAGGACAACGCAACCAATCAGTCCGGCAATTAGTAGCGAACAGGTGAACAAGTGTTTGATGGGGAGTTTATGCATTGTCTAAGCCGATGTAAGGCGACAGCCTCCTGCTGTAATACCAAGATTCGACATCCAAGAAGGTAGCTCGCAGAGCACAAAGCATCTGAAAGTCCTGCCCAATCCATGCCTTCCCTCACGCAATTCGGCGAAAAGAAAGTGCACAAGTGCGGAATTATACGCAGGTATTCACAGTTCTCCACTAAATTGATGAATTTCAGCAATGGAATCAGTTCTTGTACGAATAGTCGATTCACTCTACATTCGACTACGCATGGATGTTGCGAATTCTTGCATGTACCCTTCACACCGTCTGTGTAACTACTGGTGAAATTTCAACGGACTTTGCGAAACTTTTCGGTCCAATCTGTCATGATGTATTTTTTGGGTGTGAACAACGAGGTTAACGCACGCAGGAACGGCTTTGCTGCTGTGATGTTTGTGTCGTGCAAGTCAAACTTTTGCTTAGAATTTCTGCGCAAACTCCGAAATTTTCCGGGAGCACACGCGAACGGAATTAACCCATGACTTCGATTCTCAAAGATCTTCAAGAACGAAACGTTCTCGCTCAAGTGTCCGATCAAGAGGCATTGCAGCAGCATTTGAAATCCAAAGGGCGTGTTGTGTATGCAGGATTTGATCCCTCTGCACCCAGTCTGCATGTTGGAAACTTGGTTCCATTGCTGACCCTTCGCCGATTTCAATTGGCAGGCCATAAGCCAATAGCGCTTGTGGGAGGAGCTACTGGTCTGATTGGTGACCCCGCAGGTCGAGAAACTGAACGTCACCTGACCGATAACTCGATCGTCGAAGAATGGGTGCAAAAAATCGCCGGACAACTGTCGCAGTATTTGGACGACTCGGGTGATTGTGCAGCTCAAGTTGTCAACAACATGGAATGGACCGAACCTCTGGGACTCATAAGTTTTTTGCGAGACATTGGCAAACACTTCTCCGTCAACGCCATGATTCAGCGGGACAGCGTGAAGTTGCGGTTGGATCGCGCAGGCAGCGGTATTTCCTTTACGGAATTCGCTTACATGCTGTTGCAGGCGAACGATTATCTGGAATTAGCTCGACGCTACGACTGCACAATGCAATTAGGAGGATCGGATCAATGGGGCAACATTGTCAGCGGAATTGACCTTGTTCGGCGGATTCTAGAACGTCAGGTTTTTGCATTGACCTTCAATTTGTTGACGAAAAGCGATGGCACGAAGTATGGAAAGACTTCTTCGGGTGCAGTTTGGTTGGACGCCAAGCTAACCTCGCCCTATAGCTTCTATCAGTATTGGTTGAATGTGGCTGATTCCGAGGCGGGTCAATTGTTGAACACTTTCACGCTTCTCTCTCGTGAAGAACGTGAGGAGTTACTGGAATCGGCATCGAACAATCCACAAGAACGAAAAGCACAAGTAGCTCTTGCCAGAAGTTTGACGAAGTGGATTCACGGAGAAGAGGAACTGCGCTCTGCTGAAAGCATCACGCAATCGTTGTTTCACGGAAACATCGAGAATCTTGCAATGAACGAGATTGAGCAATTGTGGCAAGACGGTTTGGACCGCCTTGAAGTTATCGAATCTACTCCACTTGCGGTTGCGGTGAGCGACTCAGGTTTGGCTCCATCTCGAAGCGCTGCACGTCGCCTCATACGAAGCCGCGGTATTACACTGAATGGAGAACGCATTGCTGACGAAGACGCGGTAATTTCGCGTTCACAGGCACTATTTGGCCAATTTCATTTGATTCGTCGAGGTCGTAAGGCCTGGTGTGTGGCTCGTCATATTGATGTAAACGCAAGTTAAGGCTTTCTACTTACTAATTGGCTTGCTAGCCTATGGTTTGGAAGTCAAGCGTCGCGGATTAAGTCGTTCGAATGAACGCGTAATGGGTCTCTGTAAACTTTTTCACTTATTGCGGTTGTAAATTGCCAATCTATTCCTATAATCACTCTCCCTTTGCCGAAATTCGGCTATGAGAGTGTGCGGTTTCGTGTACTTTCTATGGCGATGATCGGCACGATCTTTAAGAACAGAACAAGCCATTCGTGTGGGCGCTTGAAATCGAGTTGGAGCCACGAGCAGACCAAATCATTTTCGCGTCGTGCACTTTTGTGTGCGTACGCGGGAAACAGTACTTTGAAATGAAGAGTCTGATCATGGCTCAGATTGAACGTTGGCGGCAGGTCTCATACATGCAAGTCGAACGGGGTACCGGCTTCGGCCGGAAATCCCAGTGGCGGACGGGTGAGTAACGCGTAGGAATCTACCTGGTAGTGTGGAATAACTCGAGGAAACTCGGGCTAATACCGCATACGACCCAAGGGTGAAAGCGGGGGATCTTCGGACCTCGCGCTATCGGAGGAGCCTGCGTTGGATTAGCTTGTTGGTAGGGTAAGGGCCTACCAAGGCTACGATCCATAGCTGGTCTGAGAGGATGATCAGCCACACTGGAACTGAGACACGGTCCAGACTTCTACGGAAGGCAGCAGTAGAGAATATTACGCAATGGGCGAAAGCCTGACGTTGCCATGCCGCGTGTGTGAAGAAGGCCTTTGGGTTGTAAAGCACTTTCAGTAGTGAGGAAAAGCCTCTTGCAAATAGTGAGAGGTCCTGACATTAGCTACAGAAGAAGCACCGGCTAACTCCGTGCCAGCAGCCGCGGTAATACGGGGGGTGCGAACGTTAATCGGAATTACTGGGCGTAAAGCGCGCGTAGGTGGTGTGCTAAGTGAGATGTGAAATACCCGGGCTCAACCTGGGAACTGCATTTCAAACTGGCACGCTAGAGTGTGGTAGAGGGAGGTGGAATTTCCTGTGGAGCGGTGAAATGCGTAGATATAGGGAGGAACACCAGTGGCGAAGGCGGCCTCCTGGACCAACACTGACGCTGAGGTGCGAAAGCGTGGGGAGCAAACAGGATTAGATACCCTGGTAGTCCACGCCGTAAA
>VXNM01000006.1:0-1112 GCA_009840545.1 Gammaproteobacteria bacterium
GATAAAAGAACCAACAGGGAGGAATCTCCCTGCTTTAGCTGGGAGAGGGGTCAAGAGGCCCTACAATAGATGGATAACAACTCTCTATGGTTTTCTATTCGTTAAAGCATATAGGTTCTTATCAATCCCTATCGCGTGTTTTAACGGATTTTTGATGTCTGGATACCGAGGCCTCATTATTGCAGGACTGGTGACGCTTTTTTGGCCGTATTTAGGGATGCGTATCCTCATGTTCTTAAATCGTGATGTGGGTGTTAGGAGTGGAGGTGGTTTTACGTTCTATGGAACGATAATCTTTATTTGGACCGTTGTAAATGTATTCGGATTTGTGGGTGGTTTTGCCTCGGCACCAGATGTTCCCCAATTTGCTGAAGATGCGCTCGCCGCTACCGTCTACTTGGAGATGAGCGACGCACAAGTACTGCCGATCTCTTACGGAAGCGGTTTCTTTGTTTCGCAGGAACACATCCTGACAAACTATCACGTGATCGCAGGGGCTGCTCATGGCACAGCCAAGATCGTCGGTAAAACGAGACCCTATCGGATTCAGGGGATTCTTGGCATTGATGTGGAGAACGACCTCGCGCTTCTACAGGTAACAATTCCAGGGGTCAACCCCCTACGTCTCGGTGACAATGACAAAGTTCGGATCGGCGATCAGGTCTATGTCGCCGGCAGCCCAAAAGGACTTGAAGGCACGTTTTCTGATGGTATTATCAGCCGTATCAGCAGATGGGAGGGTCGAGAACGTCTTCAGATAACCGCACCGATCTCGCCGGGTAGCTAGGGAACACAACATGTCTGCGGAAACCTACTACTATCGTGGGAATACGAAACGTGACATCGGATTTTATCAGAATGCTATTTCGGATTATAGTAAGGCGATTCGACTCGAACCTGATTTTATGGAAGCCTACTACAATCGTGGGATCGTAAAGGCAGTACTAGGGCAACACTTTTTAGCTATTGCTGACTACGATATTGCCATACGCCTCGCCCCCAATTATGCAATAGCCTACAGCAATCGTGGGGCAGCAAAGGGAGCACTTGGTCAATACTCTAACGCTATCACCGACTTTGATACCTCTATAAAGCTCGATCCTGATGACGCA
>VXNM01000006.1:1122-7703 GCA_009840545.1 Gammaproteobacteria bacterium
CTCTAACGCTATCACCGACTTTGATACCTCTATAAAGCTCGATCCTGATGACGCAATGAACTACTACCTTCGTGGGAGGGCAAAGTTAGAACTCGATGAATACTCTAACGCTATCACCGACTTTGATACCTCTATAAAGCTCGATCCTGATGACGCATGGGTTTATACCGATCGTGGGGTCGCAAAAGCAAAACTGGGTAAACACTCTGACGCTATCGCCGACTTTAACGCTGCTATACAGATAAATCCTGATGACGCAGGGGCTTACAGCAATCGTGGGATCGCAAAGGCGGAACTTAGACAAACCTGGGCTGCGAAACAGGATTTGCACACTGCATTAAGACTCGCAACACAGGCAGGTGATATGGAACTGAAAAGCAGAATCCAAGAGGTTTTACATCTTTTAGAATAACACAAGCTGCTGATAAAAAAACAGGGACGCAGAATTTGATATACTTGATATTCTCAAATCAAAGAGTCAGATTAGCAACAATGACAGTGAAAAATATTTTTGCGAATTCGCACCCTCAATCCGCCAAAACGGATAATTAGGGTCCACCGCCACAAACGCCCACCCCCGCCCTCGTAAAGACAGTTCGGAAGAACTCAAGTCATAGCCCACCCACATCCCCTGTCACGTTGCAGAACGGTCGGAAGCGCAGGGGGTTCTCTTGATACACAGTTCTATGTCCATCACCGCGCTACAGGCGGACCTACTACGTGCAGTCAGTTCCGCTCCATTTCGTTCCATTTTGGGATCGGCTTTGGGGCTTTTTTTCAAAAAAAATACGTCCCCCTGGATACATACCCACAGGCTTTTCAGAAAGCAGCCAGAGAGACAAAACAGTAGACTTTGCACGGCAGGCGTGGGTTTGTGCAGTCAAAACAGTTAACTTTTTCACGTCACTTCAACTGCAATTTTACTGCAATTGGCTACCTTTTTTACCCCAAATGCCCTAAAAAGTCGCCAAAAAGGGTAGAAACAGGCAAAAAAGGGTAGGTTCGTGGTAGCAAAGGGTAGGTTAAGGGTACGAAAGGGGTAAGAAACGCCTACCAAAAGTGGGCATATGCCTACTCAAATGCCCACCGATATGCCTACTGATGTGCCTACTCAAGTGCCTATTGAAACTGGGCATATGACTGGGCATTTCTTGACACATAAGCCGTAAAAAACGGAGGCTTCTTTCTTTTGGCAGTTTTTTTGACACAAGATGGGAGTCCTGCTAAACTTAAAAGCAATCGCACGACACAACACAAGACCAATCCCCAGACAATCTAAAATGGATACAGATTGATCACTGGACGGCAGTTGTTCTGCAAGAAGGAGACGTATGAGAAAATGTGTCATCCAGGCTAGCCAAGCAAGCGCGGGAGAATAGTGATCGCACCGCGCTTGCTTTAATTTTAACACCAAGGCAAACAATGTGCTAAGTAATTCCTTAGGAGTACCTTAGGGGTACTGTTCCTATACTGTTCCTCACGGTGTAATAAAAACGCACACAATCGCCTTGAAGCCCTCTCGATACACCCTCCTGTGGTAGCCCCTCCCGGTTTTCACAAGGAAACACCAGCACGGCATCTTGTCAAAAGAGAGTGGTATCTGTGACAGAACGCCTAAACGAAAGACAATTGACAAGCGGGGGGTTGTATATTATACGGTTCTCGGTTCATTCTCTACGGAGTCACGGTCAGCAACGTTTTGACGCTATCGCTTGCATGTGCTTCTTATCTGCGATCCATTACATTACGCGCAGGTTCGGGGACAGGGATGGGGGTTCTCAGAATCATCAACGAGCTGACGCTTCGTCAATTAACGAAGGGGTCGGGCAAGACAGCATCTTTGTTTTTTCCCGATGTGTGGGATGCACGCGAACAGACTTAAATTTTTAAGAGGTTGTGACGGTCACAACCCCCTTTCATTTGTTCTTTTCTCAAAACAGCGCATCGGCAGCTTGAGCCCCTGCTGTATGCTGCCCCTCACAGCGGGGACGTTTCACATCTCACGCCCACGCCGCGCTACAGACGCGCTTCGTTCCACACTACAAGTTTTTTTGAGGCCGTCTTTGAACCGTGCAATTGCGCCCCGTTCCGCAAGTTCCGCCTTAGCATAATGCGCAGGCATCTGGGCAGATTTCCAGCGTCCCGCGACTTGCATATCGATAACTGAAGCCCCCGCCTTTGCCAGCGAGACAGCAGATCCGACGCTTAGACTGTGTCCAGAAATGAAACCTTCAACGCCGGCATCAGCCGCCCGCTGTTTGATAATCCGGCGTGCCGAGTGAGCCGTAAGCCGCTCGTTGTGGATGTGATCCCCGCGCCGGATTCGCCGGAACAATGCGCCCTCTGAGATATTTCCTATCTTTCTATATCGCTTCAGAACCCGACGCGTCTGCTCACAGATATACAGATTTTCCCCTCTGCCTTCCGGATCAGTCTTTGAGGATCCAATGGCGAGCGTTTTGCCCTTAAGGTCCTCAACATCAACAGCAACAACCTCGGAAATACGGAGCAGGCAGTCGCTCATCAATCGGATCATGGCGGCATCTCGTAAACCCGCAAGCGTCCCCTCGGTTTCCGCCAAGACGCACACCCGTTCAACATCTTGCCAAGTAATGCCGTCAACCTGCCCACGACCGCTATCTTTCCCGTCCCTGCGGATGCCTGCAAGCGTTGTATCGGTTATAGGTAAACGGAAAGTTTCGTTGGATTTTTCAGTCGCCATTTGACCGCGGCGACGACGATCGTAATCGTGGAGGGAGATTTACCCTTATCGTAGAGATGTGTGACATAAGCAGCGAGTTCGCCATCGGTAAGCTGTCGTCCCTCAAGGTACCGTTCTAAGCCTTCGAGGGCTTGTATTGTTGTCTTAGTCGTGAGGTCAACAAATACGAAGTTTTCAAGGACTCCTTCAAAAAATGGGACCTCGTTAACAAATTTTTTATGCCACTTGTCCCCAGATACAAAAGTAATGCCCTTGTAATACGTATAAAGCAAGTATTCAGCATCTCTAAATTACATCTTTGGGTGCTATATTTTCAGGATTTTCACGAAGGAGCAAAAGGGGCGAACCTGCTGATAGGTGGCATATCTTCTTACCCCTCATCAGCGGAACTAACGGTTTCCCCCTGTCTATCAATAGCCTCATACACACCTTGCATATTCGGAAAGTCTCGCCAGTCTGTTACGAGATAGAGTTCGCACTCGGCACGGGAGAGCGCAACATACATCACACGCGCCATCTCATAGACGCTTGTCTCCAATCCCCTACCACCGGAAGGAAAAAAACTGTAGCCGTCTACAATAACGACAGGTGCCTCCATGCCTTTCGCTTGATGAACTGTCATCACTTCTGCTGATGCATCGACCAATTCTTCATAAGTCGGGATGTGATCGTAGCGTGTGAGGACGCGACCGAGAAAAGATACATCGGAACTAACACTATCCGAGTGCCAATTGATACTGCTACCCTTGAAGATACCATATTCGCCTTCTGGTGATCTTCCCGACCGATCGCCGATATTTTGGACCTGCGATGCCAATGTGAGAGGGTGGACTTGCTCCCGAAAGTCGAACAGAGGTTCTAATCGAGGTTCAACAGTTAAGTCGTCTACATGTGCCAAATCTGCCAATGCCTTTTTTCCGATACCGTTGAGATATGCTGCCGCGGCTAAAGTGTTTTCGCGTGTAGGCTCGTGTAAAAATGCCGTGACGTCAAGGATACGATCAACGATGGGTTTCCGGACACAAAATATACGTCTCTCGCCATCTTCAGCAAATCGGACTGTTTTCACATAGGGGATGCCTATCGTCTTTAGGGCATAGCCGTTCATTTGGACTGCGCGATTGGTATAGGAGAGCACCAATACTTCCGCTGGTTCGGATATCTGGATCTCGGTTAGACGTTCTTTCGTTTCAACGACAGGACCACTACTATTAACAGCAGATGGGAAGACGTAATTGGGGTCTTGAAATTTTTCGACGACTGCGCGGGAGACCTCTACGATTTCAGGTGTGGATCTGTAGTTTTTATCGAGTAAAACCTCATGTGCATCTGGGAATGTCTCACGAAAGCGGTTGAGATTCCGAGCATCTGCACCCCTAAATCCATAAATCGCTTGGTTATGGTCGCCGACGACAAATATATTTTTGTGTTTCGCGACGATTCGCTGTGCGATGTCAAATTGGACGGGATCGGTATCTTGAAACTCATCAATCAGCAGTGCGTCATACTGGATTTGCAGACGCCGCAGTGCCTCCGGTGAAGACAGGATGATGCGGTGTGCCGACAGGATTTGTGCGGTGAAATCGATAAAGGCGTAATGTTCGACGAGTTGATGGTATGCGTTTATGAAACACGTCTCCAGCTGCCGATCGCCCTGAGAAAAATCCCCGACCATGGAGAAATAATCGGGATGTAAATCATCTGCGACTTGTAACTCGTATCCGAATGCTTTTATTACATAGTCGCGAAATCGACAGAGTCCCTCGTAATTACTGAGCAGTGTGAGTTCCGGCATACCAACATCAATAAAACCGTGAACTGGACGCAGTGCGGATTTAATGTCCTTGAACGCTGCATCAACGCGTCGATAGCCTTCAGGGGTAAAATCCAGTTCAGGGTACATGCGTTGTGAAAATGCGACACAGGCGTATTGGAACGCTATCCAGATTGCGACATCTGGGGTTAGGCGTCCATCTTTTTTATACCAATCCAGATGCGGCTGATTTTCTTTCCGTTGGAACGAGTGCCAGCAGAAAGGCATTGCCACGCCTGCAGCCTCACAGGTTGCGACGAGCTCTGGATCTCGTTGGTAGTGATCATCGATGATACTACGACACAACGAGTGGAATGTAGAAATGTGAACATCTCGGACACCGTCGCTGTTCAGACGATCGCGCATCGTCTGTGTGCCGTTTTGTGTGAACGTCACCGCACGAATCCGAGAAGGTGCAAAATTGTGATTGTAGAACAGATGTTGGATGCGGTTGGTAAGGACGCGGGTCTTGCCGGAACCGGGTCCAGCGAGAACACTGACGGGACCGATCGGTGCTGTGACCGCGGCGCGTTGGGACGTATTTAGATTATCCAAGTATCTCATTTTATTTGATATTTCTTCCCCCGAAAGTATCTTGTAACAGAAAAGCGGAGAAACAAGTTAGGGATGCGTCGCAAACAGCCCAGTTGCTATGGTTTGGCTTCTCTTACTTCACTCCTTTTTGAAATTTCAACAACCCGTGCCAATAGACAACCACAACTTCCTTACCAATCTGCATATACAGGGCATAGGGGTCGAAATACTGGAGATACCCATGCAAAACATGTCCTGCGCGGGTAATAAGTTCCACCATCAATCTCTTTTGACACACTTCGATAAGAATCTCATTGTTTACATGAATACCGACTTCATCTGTGGTTAGAGGCGGGAGGTTCAGTGAACGCACTGCTGCTCTCTTTTTTATATAGGGTTTGATGGCTCTCATATTCTCAGCAGAAAATGCAAACAAGATGTGCTGTTTTTGAAGGACCATCACCTCACCGGTTTTCCGCTCACGGCCTGATACCTGATCGTTCATCGTTTTGACTGCGGATAAATCATAGATGCCTGAATATGTCACAAACCTGACAGGTTGGGTGAAAGCCTGGTGTAAGAAAGAATCGGAGATAGCACCCGTCAAGACTCGGATTTTTTCGTTCCAATGGCTGGTATCAAATGTCGTCCATAGCCTCTATGTGTGTATTGGAGATAGCCTTTGTTGCAAGCATGTAAGAACAGGTCTTTCGTTAACGCCACGTCCTGTTTGCAGTATTCCTCAATTCTGTCTATTTGTCCTTGCTGCCACCAGCGTATACTGGCTAACCCGTCTGCTGTTTTTCCTCTCCCCAGCGTGTATTGTCCTAATTTGTCGAGACCGACACGGAGCCGTTCATCCGTCCACAGTTGGGCATGCATGTCAAAATTGGGTAGGGATTGAAGGTCAACTGCTGTATATGCGGATAAGACTTTGTAATCAAAACGCAGGTGGTTAAAACCGACGATAAGGTCAGCTGTGTGGAACAGTTCGATCAAATCAGCAACAGTTGCCTCCGTATAGCTTTTTTGACCCCTCTCTCAGCTAAAGCAGAGAGATTCCTCTCTGTGTGGTTCTTTCGGCTGAGCTGGGTAACTGCCAGGTGCAGTGATACCCAGTAAGCACCTCTTTCTTCGTCTTTGGGAAGATTCCCGACGCCAGGTATTCACCTTGTTCGGGGGCAACACATGCTTACAAACATGCGGAGCGGGTCATCTGGCCCCCTACGGATACATCCTTGAACCTATCAGATGCGACCGATACTTCCGACCACCAAGTGTGGTTTCAGAACTTAAACGTTATATTCAGTGTAACGGGTCTTTCACCGTTATTCTACCGACTTGAACGTTTGTTTTTGCAGTGTCTGTAGTTTTCTGCATCTGCACTATCCATTTACAGGGACGGGTTGGGACCAATGGCAGAGATGCCAAAGTGTAAATATCCCAACCTGCAGATGCAAATATAGTAAATTCTATAAATAAGTTTACATTTTATATCATGTATGTTAGCCT
>VXNM01000011.1 GCA_009840545.1 Gammaproteobacteria bacterium
CCTGCTGGGCTCGAACCAGCGACCCGCTGATTAACAGTCAGCTGCTCTACCAACTGAGCTAAGGTGGAATGCGCCATAATTGTAATCAATCGGACAGTTTTCGAGAGATTGTGTGCGTAATCATCAACATCACTACGTCAAATGAATTTCTAATTGAGTCTGCCTACAAACATGAACACCAGCAGTAAGCCCGGCCCACAGATCACAGTCGTTTCTTTTGACGGTACCAAGCACGAAATCGAAGGCGAAGTTGGACTGTCCTTAATGAAAAACATCATTGACAACGGTATACCCGGCATCGACGCCGACTGCGGTGGTGAGTGTTCATGTGCCACTTGCCACGTAATCCTGCCGGACGATTGGTATGACAGACTCGGTGAGCCGAGTAGCGATGAGGAAGCGATGCTTGGGATGAACCCCGAAATCACTCCAACATCGCGTTTGTCGTGTCAAATTCCAGTCACTGAAGAACTGGATGGCCTGTACGTTGAGGTTCCTGAGTTTCAGTTCTAGGACAAGCATTCGAGTACCATCGTTCCACCTAGATTTGAGGTAAGCATTTTGAGCGGACGAGCACACTTAGTCGTAGGTGGATTCCCAATCGGATCCAATGCAGGGCACGATATGGACTTTGTACGGATTCAACTGTTGCAGATGCTCTACCGTCATAGATTCCACACTACGGTCGCGCAAGACTTTTCGTCCCTGGACGAACGTCTTCAATCCGCAGATTTTCTAGTTTCCTATGTTGCGGGACCTTATCCAAACGACGACCAAACTCGACTCCTAGAGCAATGGCTCAGTGATGGTGGCAAGTGGTTTGCACTACACGGCACGAGCGGCGGTCGCGCAAAACGCTTGAGTGACGCAAGCAATCGCCGGGAGATGGTTCGATTGCCGCACCACGACTTGCTGGGAGCTTATTTCCTAAACCACCCACCGGTTCGTCGCTTTAAGGTACGAGTCGAGGTTGGCGAACACGCCCTGTTTCGCGGATTACCTTCGGAATTTGAAGTGGAAGATGAACTCTACCTTGTTGAACCAATAGGCGTGGACAACCCATTGCTTTCCACTGAACTTGTCGAAGATCCATCTCCGCCTGGTTTTGGTTTTCACTACACCGAAGACACATCTATCCAATCTGACGGCAAGACACGTTTCCTAGGCACGGAGAGACTGGTTGGAAAAGGGGCGGTTTGCTATGTTGCGCTCGGTCATACACACTCTCCTTCAACGAACATGCAACCGTTTGTAGATTCCAGCGTAAACGAGGACGGAACGACTCCCACAACCTTTAGAGGGCCGTGGTCGAACGATCATTTCCTTAAGATCGTTGAGAATGCAATGGATTGGGGTCAGACAGCGGCGTAGCCTTGGTTACCAGCCTTGCGCTTGTGCGGCTTCCTCACGCACTTGGTCGGGTGTACCTAGGAGTTGCCGATTCAAGCCAATGCGTTTGAACCAATAGTGAAGCCCCAACAAGTCGGTGAAACCCATACCTCCGTGGACTTCAGTGGATTTGCGAGCGACAAACTGACCAACCTCCGCAAGATGCGCTTTTGCATGGCAGGCAACGAGGTGAGTCTCAGAGGGAATCGCCAAAACAGAGTGTGCGGCATACCAAACTAAGGAGCGACATGGTTCCAGTTCCGCTGCCATCTCCGCACACATGTGTTTGACAGCTTGAAATGAGCCGATTACTCGATTGAATTGCTTTCTCTCTCCGGCGTACTCCACAGACTTGTCAAGCATGGTTTGTGCTGCCCCCAACGTATCAGCGGCGATCATAATTCGACCTATGTCTAGGGCGTGCGAGAGCAGCGTTGGATCATCAACCGTTCCTGGCAATACTTCACACGGTGTGTTGTCAAGCTTCACTCTAGTCAGTGAACGAGTCCGATCGATGGACTTCAGTTCTTCTCGTTCGACTGCAGGAGATTCGACTACAAAGACCTCACCACCTTCGGTAGAAATCAATATCAGTTCGCAATCGCTTCCATCAATAACAAATGTTTGTTCACCTGACAATCGACCATCATTTGCTTGGGTAGGATTTGTCACTCGCCTTCCAATACTTTCGGTAAAAGCGATTCCGAATTGGATCTCACCCGTTGTGATCTTGGGCAGAAGAGATGCACGTTGTTCATCACTTCCAGCATGAGTAATGAGATAGGGAGCAATAACGCTCGTTCCGATGAACGGAAATGGAGCAATAGATCCACCGAGAGCTTCAGCAATGAGTGCTGCTTCCAAATAGCCTAGTTCGGTTCCCCCAAATTCTTCGGGAATAACGACGCCCGGTACTCCCAACGCAACCAGACCTTCGGTTAGATTAGGATCGGTTGTTTGAAAGTCCTTTACACAATCCCGAACTCGATCTAATGTGCAATTGGCAGCGAGATAGTCCGAGACGGTTGATTGAAGAAATTGCTGTTCTTCGCTTAATGCAAAGTCCATATGATTAACTCGACACTTCGGCGTACTTGGGTTCTTTGGGTAGACCCAGTGCACGCTCACCGATGATGTTCTTCTGGATTTGCGCCGTTCCACCGCCAATGATCAAACCAAGATCCATCATGTAGCGTTGTTGCCACATACCTCTGTCTCTCAAGAGAGGAGAGTTGTAGTACAACGTTCCCAGTTCTCCAAGCGCGTCGATTACAAGCCCGGCCAATTGGTGATTGAGCTCACAACCTTGAAGCTTCACAATCCATCGAGGTAGTCCCGGTTCCTCACCTTTGCTCCGACTGGTCAAGATGCGCATGCTGTTGTACTTCATAGCAAGTACTTGACCTTGAAGCCGTAACAGTCTGTCGCGATAGACGGGATTGTCCATAATTCTTTGGCCGTCTACGGTTTCGCGTTCCAAGATCGCGACAACTTCTCTCAGTCTACTCTCTGCTTGATTGGGATCGCCTAGTCCTTCACGTTCGTACTTTAGTGTGTTGTTTGCAACGAACCATCCTTCACCGCGTTTGCCAATGATCTGTGTCGTCGGTACTCTTACATCGGTGAAGAAAACCTCATTGAATGTTGCTTCTCCCGTCATCGTCACGAGTGGACGAACATCGATCCCCGGGGTCTTCATCGAAAACACAAGGTAGCTAATGCCTTGATGTTTGGGAGCTTCGGGTTCAGTTCGAACAAGGCAAAAAATCATGTCGGCTCGTTGAGCTCCTGAAGTCCAAATCTTTTGTCCGTTAATTACAAAGTCGTCGCCATCTACATGTGCTCGAGTTGATAGTGAAGCCAAATCGGATCCGCTTTGTGGTTCCGAATAACCCTGACACCAAGTCATTTCTCCCCTCAGTGTCGGGGGTACGAGCCACCGTTTTTGTTCTTCTGTTCCTAGATCCAGCACCGTTGGTACTAATCGGTTGTCGCCAGAATGTCCCGGACGAACACGATAGCGAGCGAACTCTTCTGCGATGATGTGAGCCTTTAGAGGATCGGGTTCCTGTCCAGCACCACCGTATTCCTTTGGAATCGTTCTTGCGGCATAGCCGTTTTCGATGAGTAATGCCTGCCAGTCCCGAGCGATCTTCTCACGTTCTTCGCCTGTGAATGCAGTACCAACCATCCCTGGAGAACGGTGTTTGTTCTCGTCTAAGAACTTCCTTAAGTCCTGCCGATATTGCTCATATTCGGCACTGTATTCCAGATCCATCAAGACCTCCCTAGTGCAAGATTGTTGGTATTAATTGGCTCTTTCATTGGTTGTGCATTGCTGAATTTGGTCTGAGTATCGTGAATGTTACGACGATGTAGCAAGGATTTCATTGACTGAGTCTCGTATTCCTCTCCATTCGTGCCAACAATCGCATAGTCCTTCTATATAGCTTGCTCGTGCATTATCAGGACGATCGGGAGAAGTCAAACGATAGTAAGCCATGATTCTCGGCTCGTTTCCTTCGCATCGGCTCGCGCTGTGAGGTACAGCGTGCAACACCAGAATTGCATCACCAAGAGAAAGCTTAATCAACGTCGGTTTTGGCCACATACGACCATCGCTTGTATATTCTGCCTCGTCCTCAAATTGCTCTCGAACTTGCTCCGGGTAGTGTCTCAATCCACTTCCATTGGGTGCTTCTCGGTGCAATCTCTGCCAACCTGGGCCGTCGGGACCCAATGGTCCTCCCTGACTGCGTTGATACCGAAAGAATCGAGAGATTGGGTGATGTGCGCCTTTTAACAAACCGAGATTTCCAGTTCCTTCCTTGGATTGATCGGAAAGGGGAATACCAAGCAACGCGGTAAAGTTGGTCATATTCGCCCCAGTGCCCGGATACGTACGTTGAACCCCGTTACGTCCTTTTTCCTGGTTCCATTGTTCCCACTCTTCCTTCGACATAGATCTGGTGAGATCCTGATGCGGAGATTGAGAGCCATTCCACAGTCCGTCCAAATGTCCGTGCCAGCCATAGAAAGGTATGTCTTTGTCACGATAGCCGGACTCTGTTACATACTCGCTCGGTTCTGTTGGAAATCGAGCCGCAACTTGAGCGAATTGAAAGCCGTAAACCGGTTCGCCCATGGCTTGCTCAACCACCTTTCTAACATCCGCATCCTCGCTAACAAGACTGCGGTAGTCCGGGTGGCGACCGAGTCTCAACCAAGAGCTTGCCAGAGTCGCGTGCTCTTTCAGCTTGGCCTTCCTTGTTCCATTGTCTGAGTCTTGGACTAAAGAACTGAGCAATCGCTGAGACTCCGTTAGAGAGGTCTCGATAGACTTGTAGAACGTCCTTCGTGCTGATTCGACAGTGGAACGAGGAACTATGTCTCGAAGCACGACATAGCCGTCTTTGACAAAGGACTGCAATTCCTCGGGTGAGAGGCTACGCATTGTTCCTCGAATTACAGCGTTTTAGCAAGAGTTTCGTCCGTTGCGCGAACGAAAGGATCTAGTCTTGTGGTCGCAGCCCCAGCACATCGGCAGGAGTGATGCGGAATGCACCGGCAACGTTGTTGAAGAATGCAACTTCGCGGTTTGTGACTCGTTGGTCGGACTTAATGACTCGTACAAGGGCGTTCATAATCTGCAGACGTTGATCGTAAGACAGGGCTCGACTTGCTGAAGCAAGGTATCGGTCCAGCGGAGCTTCTTCGTAGAGTCGGGAATTCGCGGCAACTCTAACGTCGCGAGATGTTATCTCCTCGCCCGTGGTCTCTCTGACAAGATCCTGGACCGTTTGAACTTCCACCTTGTGAATGTTCGAGTCTTCACTTGTCGCCCGCGACAATATCATGAGCGTCGCTTCGTTGAACACATCATCTTGCGACTGTTGGGCTCCAGACTGAAACAAGCTAAGAATCGAAGTCAGGCTAGATTGGATCATGGATTGGAAACGCCGGCAGGTGGGTGCTACAGGTGCAAAGTATAGTTTAAGGATTTCCCAATACACCGAGAATGTAGCAAATCGGAGCGATTCGTCGCTACATTCGTCGGATTAGAGGAAGGGGCGTTCAATCAACAAGCCTGCTCCCCACATGTCGATATGTCATAATTTCTGTGTGCCGGTTAGGAACGCGTCATGAAACAGTATGAGTCTGCTGATACTTTGGAAGCGCATAGCTACGTACCTCCGTTCGAGCTAACAAAAGGACAACCCTCGCCTATAGCGGCGAATGGGGGGATCTCGTATATGTCCTACGAACGCAATGGGGACGCTGGTACGACAGCCGCCACAGAAGACGCACTTGCACTGGTTGCTACAGGAAGAGGGCAGGCGGTCATTGACATGATTGAGAGTGCGCCGCCAGGACCCATCACGACGAAGTGGGGAAATGGCTTTCGTGGCTACGACGAGTGTCTCGAGTACATTCAAGCTCAGGGTATCAGAGCTCCCGAGGGAGGACTCGTAGTACCTCTACGGTATACGATCCACGAAGAACCGTCATACTCGATAGTCTCTTCAAATGCACTATGGAGGGATACTTCCCGAGAAACTGAAGCATCGGCATTGCGCAAGAATGAACGAGACAATGGACGAAGGTCTCTGTATTTTCCTCAGATTTTGAGAGATGGAAGGAGAATGAAGGAGTACTACCCTGGGCTACCTCCAACAAGTCCCGAGTGCATGGATAAGTTGGGCGTCTCGCTCGGTCACTGTGAATCGAAGTGTGTTGATTTCTACAACCATGAAGAGGTAGAGCGAGTGTTCTATCTTGAAATGGAACAGCTCCTGCTTGACTTCTTTCCTGACGCGACCGACGCGCTTGTTTACAACCACGATGTTTTCGACAAGGAATATAAGGGAGATCGAAGGGAAGACCAAGCAAACAAGAATCCAGGGGTCAATGGAAGCTATGCATATATCGTGCACAACGATCTGAATGACAACAGTGGAAGGGTTCGCTGTCGAGAATTACTCACGAAAAACTTGAGGAACTTTGGACGTGTGCAGAACTACACGGAGCAGCAGGCTGACGAGAAAATGTCACGTCGGTTCATGTCGATCAATCTAGCGAAGCCCATGGAAACCGTTCGACAGAACCCATTTGTTCTGTGCGCATGGCCATCCTTTGCCGATCAGCCGTACATCACCAACTATCGCGTCTACGACGATAGAGTTGGAGAAACTACGCGCTTTACATATCGCCCGAATCACGAGTGGTATTGGTTTCCTCAGCAGACTTCGACTGAGGTATCAATGCTTAAGTGCTACGACTCGGTGACTGACGGGTCCGTGTCGCGTTGGTCTTTTCATACTGCGTGTGTGGATCCCACCGCACCTGAAGATGCACCCTGCCGGAAGAACGTGGTAGTTCGCTCGTTTGTATTTTTCTAGTTGAAAAACGTACGGTAGCCAACCGATCTTTAGTTGTCGCCTCTAAGGTGATCCAATACAAAGCTGAGACAGAAGTTGATTTCTTCTGCTGGAACCGATGGATGTAATCCGGGATTTGCGTGAAGCCGTTTGTCTTCGCTTCCTAATGCGTCAAACAATTCTAGATAGCCATCTCGCGGAAAAAGCTCATCTTCCAACTGCATAAGGAAGAGTACGGGTGCGGTGATTGTTGATGCATCCTGACTGAGTCTCTCGGCCAAAACTGAAACTGCCCCAGTTGTGCCAAGTAATCCAAGAGTTGCCACGGTTACGTGTTGGTTGTCTTCCATACGTTGTGCCAGGTATGGAATTCCGAAAATCGAACCCATGGAGAGACCGAAATAGCCAAACTTATCGGCGTTAAATCCCATTCGAGACTCTGTAACTTCTACTGCTACGCTCCAATCCACAATCATGTCTTCGATCATGTTGGACCGTCGCATTTCTTGTGAAAGAGCTGGGCGACCACCTTCACCCTTCTGTCGGAGACCGTGAACTGGTCCGTCCATGGATAGTGAAACAATTCCTTCCTTGGCTAATTTTCGGGCGAGGTAAGGGATGGGTAATTGATATCTAGTTCCCGATGCTCCGTGTCCAAACGTCATCAACGTGTTGGGACGAATTGACTCATTTGGCGTCCAAAGGCTTCCTGTGACCAAGCGGTCACCTTCTCGATGAACGCGAAATTCGAGAGTCTTGTAGCCCTGTGGATCTGAGGCATCTGTCCAAGTTGCGTTCAATGTAGTACTCACAATTAGTAAACGTTGCCCACAACGTCTTTGGCAAGTCGTTCAATCGATTGGTATCGAGTATCAAAGTTGGGTAGCACCATTACTTGATCCAATCCTGCTTCGTGTAGCTGACCAAGCTGATCGATGATTTGATCATTGGTTCCGATCAAACTGGATGCACGCAATACATCCGGCGTCAAGAATCTTTCCTCTTCTGGTAGGACCCAACAATTGTGGCCCGCATGAATTCGTTGGTGTCTTCTCTTCTCTGGGTAAGACTCGATCATTTCTCGATAGTCTTCCCACACGTAGGCAAGGGCTCCTCCCGGTTTCCGGCCAAAGTTTCTTACTTGCTCATATCCAAAATGTATGGCCGCCATTGCCATCGCTCCACACTCTGACTTAACCCGCGGACTATCGATGGGTTCACCGGGATCTAGTACGACTATCGCAGTAAGCGCAGTTGTTAGAAACGAACTGCGATCAATTGAATTCTGATTGGAACCCTCATGCTTTTCCAACATCCTCCAGATATTGGCCATGATGTTTGCATTTGCGGGCATCGCCAGTACCGCACCATCTCCGTGTTTGCCCGCAATACCCAAGGATTTTGGTCCGAAACCAGATACGTACAAAGGAATGGGATCATCGAAGTTGACGAACCCGTCGTTCGGCATAACATGCCGAATTGGAATCTCTTCGTTCTTGAACCAAACTAGAGACTCTTCACCTCGAAGCAATGGACGGAGTTCCTCCAAGTAACGGTCGAAGTCTGCGATTCTTTGAGGCGGCAATCCCATCACACGCATTGCTGTATTGCCGGAACCGACTCCCAAGAATGTTCGACCGGGTGCAAGAGCATTAATTGTTGCAATGCTGCTTGCCGTCACAGCCGGTGGTCGGGTTCCTGTGACTGCGACACCAGTACCTAGGTTAATTCGTTGGGTTCGGGTAGCTGCTAAAGCCAATGTCGCATAGCAATCGGACCATAACATTTGGCTGTCAGCAAGCCAAGCAGAGTGAAATCCCAACTCTTCAGCTCGGACTATATAGTCAATGTCGCTGATGTGGGATGCAACACAAACTCCAAATTTCATGAGATCTTTCCTGAATTACTGCATTGCTTGGGTAACTACAGTCGTAGTCTTGCTTTGGACTCTCAACACCGTGAGAAGAGCATCTTTACTTAGAGTCCAGTGCGGTGCCCCGGGGGCGGAGGATCTTCAGGCGGTCCAGCAAAACACTGAGCAATTTCCATCCAAGCCTTTGCTGAATCTCCAACGACTTCAAGTGATACATCAGCAATATTGCGACCTTGAGTCACGACTCGTCCAAAATCAACAGCCGTACCTTTAATGCAGTGATTTTCTGATCGATCGTTCCACTCCCATACTTCGCCCGATGGTGCTATTAGCTCTATATAGGGTATGGGTTCTGGTGGAGTAAGCTTCCTGTTGACAAAAGTCCAGCCGTAAGTACGAACACCGATGTGGCAGATGTTCTTGACTCGGTCGGTGTGCGTTCGTTCAGCACCTAGCAAGTCATAGATGTCTTGTCCATGCGACCACGTTTCCATTTGTCTCGCTGTCGCCATCATTCGAATTCCCATATCGGGGCCGAACCAAGGAGCACGCAGTGCAGGGTCGGCCTGGCGCATCGCTTCACAGAGTTCACCCAAGTAGGCGTGCCATCGCTCCAATAATGGTATACCTTCAATTCTGGTGTATTCATTGCTTCCACCTGACGAGCGTTCCTTCATCCATTTTCGAAATCCGTCTGGGTCAGTAATGGAATGGTACGCCCACCGATCGGCGTCGTGCAGGTGTTGAACTACCCAGTTGACAGTTCGGTTCTTGAACGGCGTTTCCCGTGTCCAATGACTTTCGTCCAACGTGGAAAGAAAGTCGTAAAGCACTTGACCTTCTTCGTGTAGATCGTCAATTTGCTGCATGCTTGCACTACCAAACAAACCGACCTGCATTGTACGACCCGCCGAAATCGGTCAGATCCAAGCAATGATCCGACGAAATTTCTTTTGGGCTGCAGAGGAAAAACTCTGTTGCTAAAATCCGTTTTGACTAGGAGAACTCTTCGCATGGCTGAACAACCAACACTGTATTTCGACACTCTCGCACCCGATGCCCTATCTCCTGAGCTCGCGCCCATTGTCGAAGAACTAGACCTTGGGGAGAATTGCCGGGAACTAACCATGCAAGGTTGGACCGTGTTGCATGACGTTTCGAGCGAGGAATTCAATCACAGATTCCGAGAAAAAATCATCGAAGTTGCTCGTGAAGACAAGTCGTTCAATATGTTGCTCGCAAAAGACGAGCTATTTGCTCGGGCAGTACTGTCTCCCAAGCTGCTTGCAATGGCCGAGTTCTCAGTTGGGCGGGGATTTCTTATAAGCCAAGTGGCCGCGAGCATAAGACCTCAAGGATCTAAGTCAATTGGGCTGCATGCCGATCACAATTGGTTGCCTGCTCCGTTTCCAGAACACAACATGCTTCTGACCGCCTGTTGGGCTTGTGATGAATTTACGAAGGAAAAAGGATCTACATTAGTCATTCCGGGAAGTCACGTGTTGAGACGACATCCCAATGCAGAAGAGATTGCAGAGAAGCGTGGTGCGATTGCAATTGAGTGTCCACCCGGATCTGTTGCTTTGTGGAATGGCAATATTTGGCACAGTAATTGGGAACGCCAAGCCGAGGGAGCTCGCGTTGTGTGCCACATTACATACACGCGTTTGATGATGCGTCCGGTGGAAGACTACAGTTCCCACGCCGATGAATTGGTCGAGAAACACGGCGAAACTATGGCGCAGTTGCTCGGGCATAAGGATTTTCTCAATGGCCCAAACGGCGCTGAGTACGACAAGCTACTGCAGACCTTCAATAATGCGAAGCGCTAGGGGTCCTAACTCTCACGCTCTCCCGCCAATATCCACACTCTAGAAGTCATTTGAGTACGACCGCTCGTTGGACAGCGACGCGTCTGATTGACAAACCGATTGTCTCGGCTCGATCGGACCCTAGCATTGGGGTCAATATTCAAGGTCCTTCCCCGATTCGGGTTCCTGACTGGATTGATGAGCCTTTAGGGAAGTACTACTTGTACTTTGCCGATCACAAGGGAAGCTACATACGACTGGCGTACTCCGACAGGATTGAAGGTCCTTGGACTATCCATGTTCCCGGCTCACTTCATCTTCGAGACTCCCACTTTCCCACCGTGCCTCCACAACCCAACGGGGAGGTTACGACATCGACACCTATGAAGCTACCTCACAGTTCACACAAGGAGTACAGCACACCACACATCGCATCTCCCGATGTGCACATCGATGACGACAATCAGCGCATGGTCATGTACTTTCACGGATTGGAGTCCTATGGTCGTCAATTGTCTCGCGTGGCAACGTCGAAGGATGGAATCGACTTTGATGCTTATCCGGAGACCATTGGTCCAACCTATTTGCGTGCGTTCACGTATAAGAACGAACTCTTTGCGATGACAATGCCCGGTCAGTTTTTCCATTCAAGTGATGGGTTCAAGAAGTTTGAACCAGGACCAAGACTGTTTAATTCGAATATGCGGCACTCTGCTCTTCTTGTCGAGAACGGGACGCTTCATGTTTTCTGGACTCAGGTCTACGATGCTCCCGAGAGAATTCTCGTATCAACAATCGATCTCAATCAACCTTTTGAAGAATGGGTCGAGACCGATTCTTATGAGCTACTACGTCCCGAAAGAGAATGGGAAGGAGCGAAGGAGCCTGTAGAACCCTCAATCAGAAGCGTTGCCTACGGATCGGTTTGTCAATTGAGGGATCCAGCAATCCTTGTGGACGATGAACAGACTTATCTCTTCTATGCAGCAGGTGGAGAGAGCTGCATAGGTGTTGCCGCATTAAGTTTGGAGTAGACAAGTCTATGGGAACTCAACCTAAGGTGAAGTACGAGGATGTCGTGTTTGCCAAAGCTCACGATCGACAACTTCTTGCGCGATGCTATCGGTCTGAGCACTCAATCGGACACGGAATTGTCATGGTTCACGGTGGTGCATGGACGGCCAATGATCGGACAACACCTTGGTTCGTTTCGGAATCCCTTGCACGAAAAGGACTCACAGTCTTGTCATTGGATTTTCGATGCGGTCCAGACTTCACCCATCCCGCTGCTTCTGCCGATGTTGTGGCGGGAATTCGCTTTCTACGCTTCCATGCCAAGGAATTTGGCGTCCATGCAGAGTCGGTCGGTTTCATTGGAAGTTCGTCAGGTGGACACTTGGTACTGTTTGCGGGATTGAATTCACAACGCGAAGATCACCAGTCAACCCAAATCTGTGTCGATGAGGAACGATTTGAAGAGGTACGTGAAATATCGGCTACTCCCGCCTACATCGTCGCGCTTTGGCCGGTTTCTAATCCTTTGTATCGGTACCAATTCGCCCAAAGCACCGGACGAGACGATTTAGTTCGTGCGCACGATGGATACTTTGGTTCAATTCGACGAATGGAAGATGCGAGTGTGCAACGTACCTTGAGAAGCGGGGAGGCGGTACAACCACCTCCGACTATGGTTGTACAACCGGGAGACGATGCAAACGTACCCGAAGAGATGACAATGGATCTTATCCGGGCATTGCAGGAGCGTAATACGGCAGTCATATATCGCTATATGCCAAACTTACCGCATGCGTTTGCGTACCGACCTTCAGCAGGTGCTCACCGCTGCTGCGAGTACATCTGGTCGTTCGTTCGAGGCCAACTTCCGTTCAGGGAGCCGTCACAGTCAATCGCCTAGCTCAGAAACTTCCTGGAGGTTGCTGCAGCGATGAAGTTTTCTTCAAGAATGTCAAAACTTTGAATGTCCGCGTTCACTACGTCCATTCCATGCTCCAGCACATACGCATAGGCTTTTTGGAATGGAGAGAATCCAGATTCTTGGAGCGACTTGGTGTAGTGGCCGTCATAGGCCTTCTTCGCCTCTCGGCCTCCAAACATCGCTCCTGCGAGATGTCGGGCCACTTTCATGCCCACTAGAGCTATGCCAGCGTCCCGTGCCTTGTCGAAAACAGGTTTCAGCTCAGCCATTGTTGGTGAGTCCTTAACTACCTGACGGGTTGCCCAGTCATACCAGCCTGCAGGAGTGATAGCAACCATCGCGAGGTCGTACCATCCAGTTTCAGCCGCTGCGAGCAGTACGTTTTGGGCATTGTCGTGCGTGCTCAATCCAAAGTAGGTGACTTTTCCAGCTTCCTTGGCTCTCTCGAATTCTCTGTAAATCTCCTCGTTCTTTACAAGGGCAGGATTCTTCGCATCCATTGTGTAGTAGGAGTCAACATGGTCCTGTCCAAGTTCTTGCAGACTCTTTTCCATAGCCGCACGCCACTTGGTAGCGATCTCCTTTGCCCGTTCAACGGTGGGCTCCTCGTCTCGACCGGCTTCGAGCCAAGACTTGGAAATCAGAAAGATCTTGTCGCGTTTGTTCTTTACGAAATCAGCGAGATTTCGTTCGGCAGCGTTGTAGTAGTCGCTCGTACCCACGTCATAGACGTTTACTCCGTGGTCGAAAGCTGCATTGAGGGATCGATCCATTTTCCGTCGCGAGAGGGCGGCTCCGCAACCGTACACTAGTCGACTAGCCTGGAAATTTGTGCGACCAAGTGTTGTGTACTGCATTTCAGGCCATCCTTCCATGCGCAACTTATCCGCTTCGGAGACTGCAGCACTCAGCGATCCAGTTCGGAGCAGAGCGTGAGATCCCACGGCCAAGAGAGCAGCGTTTCTAATGAATTGTCGGCGTGGAGTCATTTAAATTTCCAACCCAGAGAATCCATGCATTGTACTTGACAGAAGGCAAGCATTCGAAGCAGGTACGTGCTTGTTTGGATGGAGCGAGAGTAGCTTTGTGCGGACAGTCGGACCAGACTAAGTGATTGAGTAGGAGAAGGCCGGGGTTGGCAGCTCATGCAAGAAGTGACAAAATTCATTGCTTTCGATGAAAGCACTTGTTAGTACTCTAGTCAGCAATTGCTAACAATTCAATCGGATCGATTCGCCAACTGATCGATGGATGTGAGTTCCCAAAACTTTGTTGTTAATAACTAATCGCAGCCGTTTTCAATCATTCCGCAGGTCGACGCTTCTTAACAACTGCCGTCTAACTTGTGGCTATTCATTCTATGGGTTAATTCGGCATCGCTTAACAAGACGCAAGAGATTTGTTATGATACGGAAACTGTTTCAACCAGGAAGGTAATCACAGTGAGCGTATACGAACATGAACAAGGATCGTACAAGAGTTATAGAGTCGCTCGTTCTGTAAACGGGAAACTTCGACAAAAATACTTTCCCCGATCCGATGACGGACTCGCCGCTGCCAAGGAACTTGACAAAGAATGGGCCGATGAACAGGCAAAAGCTCAATTAAGCTTTACTGGCATGAAGGCTCGTTGGCGTCGGGAACCGGCAGCAGTGCAACCCCAACCAGCCGAGAGTGGTGTGGGTGCACAGTCTTCAAATAAGGTAGCTTAGGAACTAAACAGGTCGCTCAACGACAATCGAGGGTGCCAACGTCGAATTACAACCGATGTTGGCTTGTTTAATCTCGTTCCTAGGAAATCCAGCTCATTTTCAATGATCGCATGCGTGCGAGGATTGACTGTGTGCTATTGGATTGCAAGACTTCTCCTCAAGTGAGATGTCTTTAGATTGACAGATTGGTATCGACTCCAATGGGGCAATGGTCGGAACCTAACGTGTCTGGCCAGATGAATGCATCACTAGTTAGGCGTGCTGCCGAGGGAGATGCCAGCACGTAATCAATGCGCCATCCGACGTTGTTTTCCCGCGAACCGCCCCATTGACGCCACCAAGTGTAGTGGCCCGGTTCTTTGGGATGCCGCTTGCGAAACACGTCAACCCAGCTTGAAGCCATCCATTCGCCAAGAGCCTCCCTCTCGATAGGCAGAAATCCGGTCGTTCCTTCGTTTTGCTTGGGGCGTGCCAAGTCAATCTCGGTATGTGCCGTGTTGAAGTCACCAGTTACATAGACTGGTCCGTACTTCCGCATTCGATCCAATTCCTTTTTTGCCGAAGAATAGAATTCGAGCTTAAAGGGGACTCGACTGTTATCTCTATTCTTTCCTGCGCCATTAGGAAAGTAAATCGAAGCAACCGAGATTCGACCAAATCGAGCAACGAGGTAGCGTCCCTCTACGTTAAATCGTTCCTCGGGCAGTTGAGTGTGTAGCTTATCTGCGGGTTTCCTACTATAAATGGCTACTCCGGAATAGCCAAGTCGTTCCGCTGAAGAGAAGTAGGAGTACCAACCTGGAGGCGATCGAACCGGAGCTGGTAGTTGGGATTCTAGGGTTCTTGTCTCTTGTAAAGTGATCACATCAGCTTGCGAAGACTCCAGAAAATCAAGAAACACTCCTTTCTTGGCGAGTGCCCTCAGTCCGTTAACGTTCCAGCTAACAACTCTCATTGTTTGCCGGGTGTTGTCTGGAGTAGCAGGTAGAAAGTTGGCTCGCTGACTGACAACGAGCTAGTTCGGGTTGACCTGGACTACGTCCAAGATGCCTTTGTTGAGAGACCCCGATCGGAATCCAGCCAGATCGAGGGCAACAAATCGATACCCGCAGGATTGGATACGGTTACTGATTGCTTCGTTCATTTCCAAAGCACGGGCCATGTCGTCTGCAGGAATTTCAATTCGAGCTACATCGTCGTGGTGTCGGACCCGGAATTGTGTGAAACCTAGCTCGGCGAGCTGGTCTTCCGCACTCTCAATTTGCTCAAGAATGGACTCGTCAATACTTGTGCCGTAGGGCACTCGACTGGAAAGGCACGCAGCTTGAGGTTTGTCGGCGTTCTCCAACTTCAGGTGAGCTGCGAGTTCACGAATGTCCGCTTTGGAAAATCCAGTATCGACAAGAGGGGATTGAACCTGGTAGTCGCGCGCGGCGATTAGCCCTGGTCGATGATCGCCCAGGTCATCGACATTTGTACCGTTGACGATGAATTCAATACTTTCTTCTTCAGCGACGGATGCGAGCAGACTGTAGAGCGAGGTCTTGCAGAAGAAGCATCTGTTGACTGGATTACTTCGATAGCCCGGCTTCGAAAGTTCGTCCGTCAAGACGACGCGGTAGTTCAAGCCCCACTTTTCTGCCAAGTCTCTTGTTAAGTCGAGATCGCTTCGCTTGAGACTCTTGGATGCGGAGGTCACAATTAGTGCGTTGTCTCCAAGTTCCTGGTTGGCGACGAATGCTACAAGTGAACTGTCGACCCCACCGGAAAACGCAACGATAACGCGTCCCATCGAGCCTAGTGATTTGCGAAGATTCTCGTACTTGTCTTGAGTTTGTGGTGAGAGGGTGGCCATTGATCTACAGTCGATTAATGATGTTCGCGAGAAATCCTGCCCCGAATCCATTGTCAATATTAACAACTGATACCCCGGAGGCACACGAAGTCAGCATTCCAAGTAACGCCGCAATTCCATTGAAGGCAGCTCCGTAGCCTACACTGGTGGGCACTGCAATTACCGGTTTGTCGACGAGTCCTCCCACGACGCTGGGAAGTGCGCCTTCCATTCCAGCCACCACAACAACAATTCGACAGGTACGAATTCGGTCGACACGACGAAGCAATCTGTGGACTCCCGCAACGCCTACATCAAAGATACGTTCCGTTTTGTTGCCGTAGAATTCCGCGGTTACAGCAGCTTCTTCCGCAACGGGTAGATCACTCGTTCCGGCAGTCACTATGCCAATTGAAGTAGCGGGTGTGTCCGGTTGATGATCGCCTCCCTTCCAGCAGGCAATTCGGGCACTTTCAAAGAACTCCACGCCTTCAATTTCGCTTGAGAGCAAATCAAATGCATCTTGTTTCACCCGAGTTGCGAGCACGTTCTGTCCACTATCTTGAATGGACTTGAACGCCTTTATCACTTGTTCTGGAGTCTTGAACTCTGCATAGATGACTTCAGCAGAACCGGTACGGCGGTGGCGGTCGTGATCGATCGTTGTCGCTTCCGCCATTTGGTTTTCGACCTGAGAGATGCGCTGTACTGTCTCCTCATAGGTCGTTGATCCATCTCGATAGGCATCTAGAACTGACTTTAAATCACTCACTTTGACTCAGCTCCGTTCGTACATCTTCCTCAATTTTCCGCTTTACCTCCAAGTATTGCAGTCCTTCTTCGCGAGCTAATCTCGCCAAGTCTTCATGCTCCACTTTCCACTTTGTCTCGGAGCTAGAAAGTTTGGCTATCTTGACTCTCACGGATCCGTAACGAGTCTGCACGTTCAGAATTTGCCTAGGAACCATGTGTTTAGTTACTGAATGGGTGCGTACTCCAAGTGTGGTCGTTCCACGTAGCACCGAACCAATCAGGTGCTCAGCCTTATCTTGACGAGCAAGAACTGTAATTCGATGAGCAGGTCGGGACTTCTTCATCAGTATTGGAGTCACAAATACATCCAAGGCTCCCTCCTCCAGGAGCTGTTCAAACAATGTACCAATTGCCTCGGGAGTCATGTCGTCAATGTTGCATTCGATTTCCATATTGGACTCATATGCAAGTTCGGGCTCCATCTGGGCTAAAGACACCCGAAGTACATTGGGAACTTCGAAGTCCTTTTGACCCAGCCCATAGCCGATCCGTTTTACTCTAAGATTGTTGGGAACTTCAAACGAATCGACGGTTGCTGAAAGTATTGCGGCGCCTGTGGGAGTAGTGGCTTCTCCGTCCACTCTACCGCGTGTAGTTGGCCGATCGAGTAGGAGCTCCGCAGTAGCAGGTGCGGGAACAGGCATTAGCCCGTGTTCACACTTGACCATTCCCGAACCGAGTTCAATTGGACCGCACGCAATCGAGTCAGGTTTGAGGTATTCAAGACAGATGGAGGCTCCGACGATATCAACGATTGCGTCGATAGCTCCGACCTCGTGAAAGTGCACTTCGTCACGAGAAATGTTGTGGACTCTCGCTTCAGCTTCCGCGAGATTTTCAAATATCTGAACCGATCTGCGTGCAACGGAATCCGATAGCTCCGATGACTCAATCATTCTTCGAATGTCCGGAAAGTGTCTGTGGGCATTGGAAGGACGACAAGAAACTGTGGCTAGTGTGCCGGAAATCCCCTGCTTGCTTCCTCGGGAGACGGTCAATTGATACTCGCCTTCGAGGTTTAGCTGCGACAGTTCCGATCTAAGGTGCTCTTCAGGTACGCCGACATCTATCAGCGCTCCCAAGTTCATGTCCCCCGCAATACCGCTAAAACACTCGTATAGCAGCAACTGCATTGTGAACTACTGTCTAAGCAAGCATGCGGTGGGTTGGGGCGGAAAGTCTCGCGATGAATACACCGTAAGTGCATGCATCGGCGCAAGGAGTACCACTGCAAGTCAGACAAGCACTGCTGTTTGTAGCAAGTTGCGCATACTCATTGCGAGCCATTTCAACGTCGCGATAGTCGGTTGCGTACATGCGTGTGCGCAAGACATCGGCTACTTGAACGTTGTAGGGGCAACTGCTCTCACAATCGGAACAACCAGGACGACAGTATGTGTCGCTATTGAGAGCAATGTAACGTTCCAATAGCTCTCGGTCGCCATAGCTCATCTCCTCGGCGCCTGACGCTCCAAGAAACTCATCGATGTCTTTGGTTCTGTTCATGGAAACTATGAGCGCATCTACATCGGAGTTGGAAAGCACCCATTTGAACGCGGCTTGAGAAAAGGTGGATCCGTCTTTTTCCCACGGTTTCATGTCGTTGAGTCGAGCACCCATCAGGGTCTTCATCACTACTGTGCCAACGTCGTTTTCCTTGGCTTTCTTCAGCAGATCCGGCAGTTTGGGCTGACGGGCAATCCAATCCATTCCTCGTGTAAGGTTTGCCATGAAGCTTGGATCTTGGCCAAAGTTGTATGCGCAGAGAACGACATCACAGATGTCTTGGTCGAGTGAGTACTCGAGACACTCGGCTAGCCGTCCGGCATGTCCGGACATGCCAGCGAATCGGATTTTTCCTTGTTCCTTGGCTGTCTCGACAAACTTATGCCATTCGGGAGACTTCATAACTTTGACATCGTTCACAGCATGGTTCATGTAGACATCAACGTAGTCTGTCTGAAGCCGTTCAAGTGACTCTTCCAAGCGTTTCATGATTTCGTCGCTCTTCATTGCTTCATGAGTAATGATTTTTGAGACGATATAGACTTTGTCACGCATGCCCTTGACGACGTTTCCAATCACTGTCTCGGATTGACCTCCCGTATAGCTCTCCGCGGAGTCCAAGTAGTTGATTCCTCGGTCTATTGCATGTCGAACTACATCCTCCTGTCCCCTTCGAATTCCGCTTGAACCGAAGGAAATGTCGGAGATTTCGAACTCTGTTCTCCCGAGCCTTTTGTACTTCTGTACTTCAGGAGCTCCTTGAGTATTTGTTTCGGCCACGCCAGATTGCCCGAGAAAAGTTCCCGTCAATCCAGCTGCGGTGCCCCATTTCAGGACCTGGCGTCTGTTTGGTTGTGTTGGCGAGGTGCTCATTCGAACTCTCCACTATGGCTTGTTAAAGGATAACGCAAAACCGTGTCTCACACCAATTCAGTAGCATTTACACATTGTGAATTCCGCAATGGAAGGGCCCCAAAACCTTTCGTAGAAGATCTGATTACAGGAGAAACCAATGCCTGACTATGACTTTGTACTGACCGATCGCACTGGAACGGATGATCGAGTTGGAGTCATAACCCTCAATCGTCCAGAAAAACTGAATGCACTCTCACAAGAGTTGCTCTATGACTTTAATGACGCACTTCATGACATGGAGGCAGACGATTCGATTCGAGTAATCATCGTCAAAGGTGCCGGCCGAGCGTTTAGCGCAGGATACGACCTTACTCCTTCAGGAGGAAGGGGCGCCGACGCAGTTGTACGAAGGTTTCGTACGGCCGATTCAAAAGGAAGGCGGTTGGTCATGGGCATTAGAACAGGGATGCAACAGATTACTGACATTCACATGTACTTTTGGAACATGGCAAAGGTGACCATAGCGCAGGTCCATGGCTATGCGATCGCGGGTGGATGTGAAGTTGCGATGATGGCCGATCTAGTTGTCGCGGCAGAGGATACACAGCTGGGACATCCTGGTTGTCGAGGTCTTGGAACGTCTCGAACCGGTGTGATATGGCCTCTGGTTATTGGAATGCGAAAGGCGAAAGAGCTTTACTACACCGGCGAAAACATCACTGGCTCGGAAGCCGAGAAAATCGGAATGGTCAACTACGCTTGGCCAAAAGACGAACTCGAAGATAGAACCGTCGCATTTGCTGACCGTCTTGCAAACATGACTGCAGACCACTTGGCTATGCTCAAGCTCAACATGAACCGTTTCTATGAAAACATGGGTATTTACTCGTCTGTCCGTAGCAGTACGGACATGGATGCGGCTGGCCAAAGTACGGGATCTAGCTACGAGTGGCAGGATCACATGCGAGAAGGTGGATTGAAGCACGCAATCGCATGGCGAGACCCCATGTACGTCGGTAACGACTGGTATAAGTATCCCACCAAAAAGGAGGAGTGAGTTCTCCAACTGATGGATCCGTTTGTACACTCTCGGCGGCTAGCTCTGCGTCACGTCACTAGCCGTCAAAACCCTCGGGTCAAGTTAGCAATCCAACTGCGTTTCAAGCGTAAGCGCGACGTTCACGGTCTCTTTCTCATCGAAGGGGAACGAGAGCTTGAACGAGCTGCCGAAGCAGAGTTGCCCTTGGAGTTTGTCTTGGTTGATAAGACAATTGCTGAAGATCGAGTGCACTCCGAATTGTTGACACGAATGGAGTCGGGTGGCAAGACTGAGATCGTACCTGCTGACGAAAACATAATGGATTTGGTTTGCTATCGCGGGGGACACTCGCGTATGGTCGCAGTCGCTCCCAAGTTTTCTTTAGACTTGAATCGGATCTCCACGAAAGAAAATTCTCTCGTTCTGATAGCCGTAGCTTTGGAGAAACCTGGAAATCTTGGAACGATATTGCGTTCTGCGGATGCTGCCGGTGCCGATGCGGTCATTGTTTGCGATCAAGTTACGGATGTCTTCAATCCCAATGTGGTTCGGTCAAGTCTTGGCACTTTGTTTTCTGTACCAGTCGCTCAGGCGACCAAAGACTCGACCGTTGAGTGGTGCCGACTTCAAGGAGTGAATCTGATTGCCACGACTCCGCAAGCAAGCAGTTCGTACACCAGTGTTGATTACACAATGCCTTCAGCTCTTGTGCTAGGGAGTGAATCGGAGGGATTGGACGACGACTGGTTTGAGAAAGCCGACGAAGTGGTTTACCTTCCTCAATTGGGTCAAGCAGATTCACTGAATACAGCCATGGCCGCTACGGTCATGCTCTTTGAAGCACGTCGGCAACGCGATACGGGAATTCAATGAACTAACGCGAACGGTTTGCCTTAAGACGTCTTGCAGCAGGCACTCGGTCCAATGAGTGGTCCCAAATGGAGTCTTCATTCAAGGAGTACACGTAGCGATAGTGGAATGGGCGATTTCGATAGATGGAATTATCGTTGTCTAGCAATTGAAGTCCCAATTCCTTGGTTTTGACTAGGGTCAAGGCGTGGTGCTCCCTTACGTTTCTATCGTATACGACAAGAATTCTTAGTTCGTCGCGCTCAAACCCTAATAACTTGAGCAACGCGTACTTTGAAGTTGCATAGTCTTCGCAATCTCCGCCTGTTTCTAGAAAATCGAGCAGTGTGGTCCAATTCTGCCGCCTGTCGACATGACTTTCGGCTGGTTGATCGTTGGTGCGACGATCTCGTGTGTAACGTCTCTCCTTATTGATGAATCTGTTAACCAAGGACAGCTTTTGATTAGGCTTCAAGTCCCTCCCTCGAAGCACCAGAGTGCGTATGGATTTCATTTGCTTCGTACAGCTGGACTCGTCCTCCAAGCACTTCTTGATCAGTTCTTGTTCTTCTTCAGAACGCTTTACGACTTCATACCAGTCTTTTAGGAGACTGGCCGGACCGATGCGATTTGAATCGTTGTCAAACTCCTCGCCGCTGACGCTTGCGCCCATAAAAAGTAAGTAGACAAGACTTGCCGTGGCGAATGCCTTGGAGAAGATCGAAGCTGTAGAACTTGCTCTATCTCGCATGATGTACCAGTTCATACGGATCCTCTGACTTGCATCCTCTTGATCACTCAACGACACCGGAAGCTATCAGTGAGTTCGAAGTAACATTCTCTACTCGATAACCGACAGTTTCACAGAAGTACTTTACCCGAACTTCACGGAGACAGGCGACCTATGAACTACGACGATAACAACATTTTTGCCAAGATTATCCGAGGAGAAGCACCGGCCTACGTGGTTGATCAGAACAAGTACTCGTTGACCATGATGGACATCATGCCCCAAAGTAAGGGGCACACTCTTGTAATTCCGAAAGAACCTGCCGTAGACATCCTTGGAATATCGGACCAGGGTCTCGAACAGCTCATCCTGCAAACACGTAGAGTTGCTAAGGCAGTGGACTCGGCATTTGAGCCGGATGGTGTAATGATTGTGCAACTGAATCGTGCGGGAGCAGGGCAAAGTGTCTTTCACTTGCACTTTCATGTGATTCCAAGATGGGGTGGATTGCAGATGGCTTTTCACAGTCGGGAACCTGAACAGTCTTCTGTGCTCGAGGACCATGCACAACGAATTCGATCAGCGTTGAGCGCACAGTAGTTCGGGAGCAAGGCACGAATTGTTAATATTTGGTGTTCACTTGCTATGCGATGCGCGAGGTCGTATTGTCGCAAGATGAGCGAGTGAATGATTGCAGATGCTATGAGGAGAATTCGAGGGAGACATCATGCAGGAATCGTTGACACTTGATCAGAAGAAAGATCTCTATCGAGACGGTTACATCATCGTCAAGAACGCAGTGTCCGAAGAACTCGTCGATGCAGCTTTGCATCGTATCCAGAATCCAATCGAAGGACAGTATTCGGGATCCACAAAACCATTGACAGACCTCGTAAACGCTAGTTCGGTAACACCGATTCTTCATGAAGCGATGGGCTACTTTGATCCCCCTATTGCCTCTCAAGTTGGGATATTGCGAAAAAGAGAACCCGGAGAGCACTACAACAATCTCGGGTATCCAGACAAGGACATGCCGTACTACGGAGCAGAGTCTCATATGGATGGTCTTTGCACAATTGGTGTTCCGCAAAAGCCAATATCGGGTACACCTGACGAAAGGTATCACCACTACATTTCTTCCGGTCCGAAAGGCGACATAGGACGTTCTCCAGAAGTAATGGGTCACAACAGCGTGCCATTATTTGAAGATCCCGAGATGACTTTGGGCAATGGGAGTTTCACCGCCTTTGTGTTTGTTTGCCTCAATGACCAGACACGTGAAGGCTGCGGACAAACTTCTGTATTGCGTGGAGCACACCACGAGACCGAAAAGTTCTTTCAGTGGCAACGAGCCCAAGGTAACTGTATGGGACCGGAGGGTCCGGGTTGGCCTCGTCTGAACTATGACGCACCCAACGGATGCGGTCACGTTTACTTGCCCGAAATGGTCCGAAACAAGCTCATCGACGAAACCTCTGAGTCAACGCCCGACGGTGTAAAGTGGCCAAGACCCACACAGGTCTTGATGGACAAAGGCGACGCATGTATCACCCTGTACCACATTCCACACTCGGGCACTCGAAATGAGAATGGCACCGAATCTCGCAAGAACATAATCTTTCGAATTCGTAACAAGAAGCGACAACCCAACGTCATGGTCAACGGCATTTCGGATCACCCAGACCGAGGGCAACGAGGTGAGTGGCTAGAGTTCGAGGATGGAAACAATCCTTGGGAACGCTCCAAGGACATGCTGTGCGATATGTGGGACGAGTGGCAAGGAATGACCGAAGTAGTTGCTGCTGAGAAAGCAAGAGAACGTGCAGTCGCCGCAACATAGCGGAACTATCTGTTAGAACTGAATTGCCACGAGTACAGTACTAGCACTGGCACACAGACGCGAGCTCTGTTCTCTCGTCCGAGAGACTACTGAGTCTGCTCTCCCACTTGAGAGATTTCTTTGCTTGGTTTGTCTGAGCCTGCAATCTGGTCGGCGACCCACGAGAGAGACCTCACATGGCCAATTCGTTTGCCTTTTGCTCGTTCAGGTAGGTCAATTACTTTGATCCCGTCCAATTCCGCGTCTTGTGTATCCCAGGGAAAGTACAGAAACACGGAGTCCATGTGTTGCTGGGTCTTCCACTGTGTGATCTCAAAATTCTCGGGAATTTCTTTGGGGAGGTCAACATCACACACAGTGAAGATTCCCAGCCCACCGAGCGGAGAGGCAACAACATGCACCTCATACTCTATGTCTGAGGGTAATGACTCGATTACTGACATGATGACCGTGCCACCACAACTGTGAGCAACCACGCGAACTTTGCTAAGAGACTCCGCGCGTTTTGAACGAATCTCCTCGAATTCATTCAAGAAGAGCTTTTCCGCCCGTTCGGTTGGTTTCCCCCATTCCCACCTAAAGAAATAGGTGTCAAACTCGTCGTTGTCCAATATTTGGAGCGGATAGACCCACTCATAGCCCCTCGCCGCAAACCCATGAATCGCAATGAGTACATCATTTTCTGGATTCACTTCTGGTTCTAGAAAGTGAATGCCCTTTTCGAGCTTCAGTAGTCGGCTTCCATTCTCTCTGAGTTCTTTGTCTCCCCACAACTCCTCTTTCCAATCTCCAGCATTCAACGTCGAGATCCACGGAAAGTCCTCATCCTTTACATCTTCGCTTCCCATCAGCGGGTTACTACTGAGGAATCCCAGAGCAAGTACTGCTACATGTAGTGGGCCAAACCGGATGCCGGTGCGAGTTGAGCTCATTCGCTGCCTAGTCGTGTACACAATACGAACTATTAGAATTAGATTAGCGAGATCAATTGTAGTTCGTACGAAACCCAAACGTAGAGCGATCCCGAGTATCGCTCACGTGGTTCAGTGATTAGCCAGGGTGCAAGTGTAGGTGGAGGAGCGATGAAGCAGGAACTAAGCGAAGACCAAAAAGGGGTCCCCGAGGAGTTTCTGCCCGAGAGTGTGGTGGCATTGTCGGACGACGCTTCTCAGATAACCGATGCCAAGTGGTTTCGTACCGGCGAACCGTTTCGTTCGATGCACAAGAACAATCCGTGGCTCAAGCCTCCTGTGGGTGGCAACGGCGTTCCTGTAATGCGCCCAGACGGTTGCCTTACGAAAAGATTTCAGTGTCCTCTCTTTGATGAAGGTCGAAGCGCAGAAGGAGGTGGTCTCAACGGTACTCCTTACTATGACACCACCGTGGCACGCAAGCACAACTACTGGAAACAGTTCAACGATTTGCCGCACGAGACAAAGGACATTAACAAAGCTCGGCAAGACTTAAGAAATTATGGGTTTTGTTTGATCGAAGATGCGATGAGCGAATACCAATGCTCGTACATGCGCGATCGCTTGGAAAGACAAGCTGAAGCGGAACGTGAATGTGGACTCGCCGACATGACACCGCACTTCCACATCATGTGGACTCTAGTCAACAAGGGTGATTGTTTTGCAAAGTGCATTGAATTTGATCCGGAGTGGGTGCAGGGCGGACCTATGATCGAACAGCTCAATCTCGAGTTGTTGGGCCCTGGACATTACGCCTATTCGTTTGCATCAAATATTGCACGTCCGGGAAGCTATCCGCAGACGCTTCACCAAGACTCGGGTGCGATTCATCCGATCCAGACCCCATTTGCACCAATTCTTGTTAATACCGTATACATCATGCAAGACGTCAACGAAGTGAATGGCGGCACTCTTGTAATTCCAACCAGTCACAGATTGGTTTCTCAGACAAAGCCAGGTGAGGAAGTTGGACCCTTGCCTCCAGCGGTGAACGTTGAGGCAAGAGGGGGCACAGTCATGCTAATGGACGGTCGATTGCTACACGGCACCGGGGTCAATCACACCGATGAATGGCGTTACATCATGACGAACTCTAATGTAAAGCCATGGTTAAGACAACAAGAGAATTGGCAGCTGTCGATTGACTCCGACGTTCTGGAAAACGCCTCTGACAAGTTGCTTCAAAGAATGGGATTCTATTCCTCCGGACTCTTGGAAATCGGGTCGTATTCCGGCCCACAAACAACGGTTGCGACAAGACTGGCAATGGAAGAAGGCAAATACAACCGGATACGAGCCATGGATTCTCCGGTGTCTTCGAAGAGCAAGGAAGACTTACACATCTATCAAATGAAACTGAAGATTGAAGCTCGAAAGAGAGCAAAAGCACAAGCTGAAGAAAACGCTAATTCGTAACTGTCTTGATTGAAAGTCTAAATAGACCGTCGGCTCGGACTCACTGTCTTAGGCTTACAGCTTTAGTGAGACAGCTCGTCTTTATTGATCTCAGTTCCGAGACTAAGTGGACTTGATCTAAACCCAGGACAAATTTGCGACAACAACAGATTGCCAAAAGCTTTGACACGGTCTAACTAGACAGGTGCTACTACGTAAGTTCCTTCGCAGATACCCCGCGTTTCTCTATTCTCCGTTTCGTAGGTATTGGTTTGCGTCATTAGCTTCCATAGCCGGTGCCAACTTATTGATCTTGGGACAGGGATGGTTGGTATTCGAGCTTACGGGTTCACCGTTTCAGCTTGGAGTCTTGGGTGCTGCTGCCGCCGTTCCAGGAATTGTCGTGAACTTAATCGGCGGGGTAATTGCCGATCGGTTTGACAAACGGAAAATCATTCTGTTTAGCTGTCTATGCAATACAGTATTTCTGAGCATTTTGACAGTGCTAGACGCATCCAACGTGGTAAAGGTTTGGCACGTCTACACCATCGCTGCAATGACATCGCTCGTTACTGGCATCGATTGGCCTGTTCGAGCTTCAATTTATCCGTTATTAGTCAAACGTCCCGCGTACTTGAGTGCAGTGGCACTCAACTCGTTCATATGGCAATCATCACGGGCAACAATTCCGGCTATCGGTGGAGCGTTGTTGTTCTTTGGAGGCACAGCCTCGGTTTTCGCTGTAGGTGCACTTGGATTCTTCACAATGTTTCTCGTAGTCCTCACCATTCCGCTCAAAGAGTCTCAAGAATCCAAGACATCGCCAATCCAGGAATTGGTTGAAGGGCTGACCTTCATCTACAACCATGGTTTATTCAAGTGGTTGCTTGGTCTAACTTTCCTAGCGATGTTCTTCGTGCAATCGTACGTTCAACTCTTGCCGTACATTGTGGAATTGCTCGATCAGAACGAAGCGGTATATGGATTGTTGCTGGCTGCTGGAGGAATAGGTGCAATAGTCGGAACTCTGGTGGTGGGTGCAATGAAATCGAGTAGCGTTTCAGGAAAGACGCTGCTTGTCTGTGCATTGATTTCAGCAATTGGCACGTTCTTGATGTCTCTCGCCGTGTCTTGGAATCTCTTAATTTGGACATTTGCCTTCGCTTTTACAAGTGCGATTCTGGCATCGATCTTCCAGATCAGCGGTGTGACCATCATGCAATTGGCCGTACCTCATCGACTTCGAGGTAGAGTGATGGGATTCCACACCGTTTGCTACAACCTGATTCCCCTAGGAGGTTTGTTTCTTGGTTTCCTTGCGGAGGTTCTTGGCATTGTCGCCGCGATTGGAATTGGTTGTCTTATTTTCGGAGCTGCAGTCTTGGGTGTCGGTCTCGGAAGTTCCACGATTAGAAACATTGGGCAACGCCCGATTCGAGAAATCCAGCTGCCGTCGCCGAGTTGATTTGTTAGTCTTGGAAGTAGCTAGGAGTTGCAGTTTCATGCGAACCGAATCTCCCTTCAGTTACATCAACAAGATTCCTCTCGGTTCCATTCCAAGCAACACTCTACCTGCATCTTCCATATGGTGAGGCGCGACGGTAACGTGCTGTTGAACCACCCGTACATCGCGCACTATTCGCTCTAACGGACTTCCTAAGACGTTAGCGGAGGTGCCGGCTGCTTCGGTGACGTAATTCACTGATTCAATAGCCGCCTTGACTGCATCGCAAGCAAGAATGTGTGCAATTGCTCGATCGTGGTAACTGAGTTGATCGCCGCTCTGACATACATCCCACACCTGTTCGGCGTGCTCGTACATCGCGGCTCTTGCACCCCGCAACCGAGCTTCCGCTCGGGCAACAGCTTGATGGGCGAATGGTCTTTGGTAGAGCGTTCGCGTTGAGAACCGGGGAACTTTCCCACTTGCCAGTTCACAAAATGCGTCAATTCCCGAACGAGCTATTCCGAGTGCAACGGCGACCTTATTGAAGGTCAGTCGAACTCCTAGTGGCAGATTCAATTGTTTCGACCTCATGTTTCCGTGCCCAAGAGTGGCAACAATTCGGTCCGGTGGTACAGACACCTCATTGACTTTGACATCATGGGAACCAGATCCTCTCAGACCAGCGACGTGCCAGGTGTCCAGAATTTCGTACTGCCCCTTCGGAATCATCGCATAGTAGAGTGTGTCGTCTATCGCCTTCCCTTTTTGCGTTAGACGAACCGTAGCACCGAACACGTCCGCATTGTGAATTCCGCTGACAAATTGCCACTGACCAGAGACTCGATGATCCCCATTGCATGCTTCGGCTTCTCCGACAAATGCGGTCGAACCTGCCATGATGGTCAAGGGATCGGCTAGTAGATCCTTGCATGTGCATAACGACGGCGCGAGCAACCCGAATATCTCGACGCCAATCATTAGGTTCCATCCCGCTGCGCCACTTCCCCGGGAGATGATCTCCAACACTCGCATCTGAGTCTTCGAGTCGGCGTCAAGCCCATTGAATTCTTGGGGAGCTGCGATACGGTAGAGATTGCACACCGCCATCGCGTTGGCTATAGATTGGCTCAATTGCCGATTCTCGTCAGAAGTCCTGGCATCCGATCGAACTACTTCTACAAGAGACTTCGCGTGCCGAATTGCAGTTTCGGGATTCACGTTTGTTTCCGTTCTTGTCTTGTTGGGTCGGTTCTCATGCTTCTGTTCCAAGCGGCCACTTAATCGATGTGGCAGACTCTTCACGGAATTTTGAATTCAAAGCATTGTAAGTGTCGGCGCTTCACTGACTATCAAAGAGGTTAACGGCTAGGAACAACGATCGGAATCCGCCAGATATCCGTGACCACGTGAATAAACCTGCAGTTGGGATTCACGTTTTTGCGCCGACTAAACCGGGCTATGTTCAAGAGACGTGTGGGATGCTGAAACATTTCTTTCAAATGCGTCGCGGTTTCCATTTCAAGTGAACTTTCGTTTCAAGCTGCCGTCAACTTTCAGTTCAAATAGCAATTTAGTTACTCTATGACTCGCTTGGTCGGGCGATGGTTGAAGGCATGCAGACTGATTGGGAATCGCTTGAGAAACGAACGTGCGACAACTGTAACGTAGAGGTTGTTGGACGATTTTGTCCGTTGTGCGGACAGAACAACAAGAACTATGAGGGTTCTCTGTGGCGGGTCGTTGGCGACATTTTTCGCGAACAGTTCGATTTCCACTCACGAGCAACACGCACGATTAGAGCGCTAGTTCTGCATCCTGGTTTGCTAGCTGTGGAGTTTAGGTCGAATCGACGCGCCAGTTACGTGGCACCCATACGGATGTATCTCTTCAGTAGCTTGCTGTTTTTCTTTCTGATTGCACTAGCCCCCAATCGAGCAGAAGATCGAGTGTTCTCATTCTCAATCGAAACGCATTCGTACAGTTTGGAGGCTGGAAACAATGAAACGGAGGAGAGCGACTCACCATCGGTTGTTAGCGAAGAGGAGAGTGGGTTTCAGTTTCAAGAAACCCAGCACGAGTCGAAAGATTTCTCCGAAGATATCGAACCTGTAAGACAGCACCTGGATGAGAACATCAACCAAATGGTAAGTGAAATACTCATCCGTCCGGACGACTCGCCATCTAAGAATCTTCTTATAGGTCATCTTTTGAGGATAAGCGACAACTTGAAAAAGAATGACGAGGAGAAACCAAGTGATTTGGAATTGTGGATTACTCCGTTGGTGGTGAAAGTGCTCCACGACATTAGCCGGTTGTTGGAAGACGTAAAGAACAATCTGCCCCTCATCATGGTCATTTTGCTTCCATGGATGGTGCTGACGTCAGCGTTGCTCAACTGTCGAAAGCACGTGCGTATGGTCCATCAGTTGGTCTTTTGGATGCATGTGTTTACATTCGCATTTTTGGTACTTTCGTTGGAGCTATTTTTAGTTCGGTTTGTCTTGCGAGGTATTGAAGCTGCAGGTTTTGTGACGCTAGCCGCTTATTTGGTGTTGTTAGTGCACACGTATTGGGCATACCACAAGTTTCATGGTGGAGGCCATTTCACTGGCATTCTCACGTTTCTCCTCTTGGTCCTCTTCTACTTCGTTGTCTTGGCCGTAGCACTTCTTGCAGTTGTTGCGTTGTCCATTTACAACCTGTAGGTCAAGAAATCGCGTCGTGAATCTCCCCCAATTTTTCGATAATTGCGTCCACAGTTCGGAATCCCGCTTGGAAAATTGCGGTTGCGTTTAATGATCCCCAATCAAAGCCTAGTTCTTGAACTATTTCTATGCGAGCTTTGATATTGTCCATTTTCTTGTAGAAGTTCTTTCCTTCTTCATCTTGCGGTGGAGAGTCGAGCATCATTTGAAATCCTAGAGACTCGGGATCACGACCAGCATTGATTGCATGGGCTCTAATGGTGTCGACTGCACTTCTTGCCCAATCCATATCGGTTAGTGGCATCGAGAGCCATCCGTCTCCAAGTTCACCGACTCGCTGGAGCGCTCTCTCACTCATTCCGCCAATCCAAATTGGAATGTGCTGGCCTTGCGGTGATTTGGGTTCAAAGGCCATAGAGTCTGCGGAATAGTGCTCCATTTCGTAATTCACGACTTCACTGCCCCAGCACTCACGCAATACTTGGATTGCTTCGTCCATACGCTTTCCGCGATTATGGAAGGACTCGTGAAGCATTTCGTATTCCGATTCTTGCCAACCGACGCCTACACCCAAACGGATCCGTCCGCCCGAAAGAATGTCGAGTGTCGAGACTTGCTTTGCCACTAGGACTGGTTGTCGCTGCGGTAGAACGAGTACTTCTGTTCCAATACCGATGAACTTCGTGCTTGCCGCTATGAACGAGAGAGTAGTAAGGGCTTCCAGAATGGGCATGCGAGAGGGATATCGAGGTGCAGCTCGCGTGTCGGTAGGAAATCCCATTGCCACATGATCGAAGATGTCGATTTGGTCGTAGCCCAAATCTTCAATGGATCGGGCTAGCCTTGCCATTGCACTTGGACCTTCGCGAAAGCTTATGGCTGGAAATTCAACTGACAGTTTCATGCTTGTGGATATGCAAAAACGACCTTGAAAGTCGAAGGTCGCTGTCTTGGTGTGCTATACGCAGTTCAGGAGACTTGGAACGTGCGACTGCACAAATGAAAACAGCAGAGCCTGGGGAGGCTCTGCTGTCCAATCTTGGGAGTTAGAGAGTCCAACTCCCTATGACTGTAGACATTACCACCTCCTTTGATCCGACAAAATTACAGTGATTATACGCACGGATCCAACATCTCGTACTGGTGAATCAACAAAGAGAAGTCGACTCAATTCCTGCCATAGTGGAATGTGAATTGGTAGTTGAAGTGCACCAATCGTTTGCGATTGGAATCGAGGACTAGTCGATGGCCGTGTCAGCTCTACTTTGTGAGACTATCCGGCTAACTGTATAAGCACTGTTCCTTCTGCAGTATGTAGTCCAGCTTGGTTTTCGTTCCACACCTGCAATTCGACCAGTTTCTTGTCGCCGTCGGTGAACTTGCGCGCAACATTGCCGTAGACTGTATTTGTATCTCCCACAATGTTGGGATGTCGCACGCGAGTATTGAGAGACAGAATGCTTGCGTCGTCACCTGCCCAGTCCGTTGCTATCTGGCAGAGCCAACAGACGCGCTGCGGACCCCAGTCGAACTGTCCAGGCATATTCCTTCGCACTTGTGCATGCTTCTTGTCGTAGCGTCCGCCTCCACCAAGATCTGATGAGTCTTCAGCTTCCAAAGCCCCGCGCGGGCTTCTTCCTGTGCCGACTACACCGTGTGTGAACAGAAACAGTTCCGTGACTGTATAGCTACCCTTCGCAAGCGTTGGGATTGCTTCACCTTCGACAACATCTTCCCACTTCCGCATGTCCGAACCGCGTCTTTGTCGCTCAAACACTAGAGGGTCAGGTGGGGTGGGTGTTACGTTTGTCTTGACTTCACGGTCATACTTCATGGTTCGTCCGCCGCCTAAGTTCTTGTAGCGGGCCATGTTTGTCTTTTTTGTGGCCACAAGTTCGTTGCGATTGTTGAAGTATTCAACCATTGCAATACAAATACAAAAGTCCCCAATTCGGTCGCTGTGTTTCCGCTCTATGCCAACTACAGACTCCTGTGCACGGATGCGATCATCTCGCCATATGGGACGCAAGAACGTGATTTCTCCACCTGCGTAATTCATTGGAAAGTTGGCTGAAGAGAGACGTCTCCCGTCAATCGTTCCGTTAATCGCGGCACCGATTCCAAGACTTGCACCATAAATGAACATTGGAGGTGCTGTGATACCTCCGAATCTACTGTTCTCTGCGTGGCGTTCGTTGCGCCATAGAGGGTTGTAGTCCCCTACGCCGTCCCCGAATCTTCGAATGTTGTCCAGACTAGCTTCGCGATAGCCCCTTGAAGGCAGCGTCTGTCCGATCCCCTTGCCATATTCCTGTTCAAATTCGTCGAGAGTAGTTATTGCTTCAGCCATGTGTCTCAAATCCAAAGAATGTGCGCAAAAGTCATTCGAATTCTAGACCCTACGCTTATTGTGTACATGAGAGTTTGTACTAGGACTGATAATTCCTAGGCGCAAACCTAGCGCAAACCATGTTGTTCCAAGACTAGCCAGTATGCAGTTGGTTCAGGAATGGACAACATACTGCGCAACTCTTGAACATCGGTTCCAAGCATTTCTTCATACGGTTGTGCCGCAAGCCAGGATGCTCGCTTTCCATCACGATATGCACGCCAAAGAGCATGAATCGTCCCTCGACCATAGCCTTGTGCAAGGCGACGGCTCCCCAGTACGACGATGAATGCCGTGCCGGGATTCTTCATCTGGGCAAACGTAAACGCCAATAGACAAGCTTCTCCCAGAGGTTCTCTTCCGTACCGGGTCAGCGTGTGCCAAAGGTCGTGCATGTCTCGAATTCTGTTGAGATAGCGCAGCAGATCTCGATCTTCGATGTTTTCTGTTGCTTCGTAGCTTGCTTCGACGAGTCCGTCGGCAGTCAGGTCACCAGATCTAACAAATTGCAAGTAAGCTCTCGCGAGAGTCCCCTCTTGGTGTTTCTCAAGGGCAGTCCGATCTCGAAGCGAACTTAGAAGGTCGGTTTCCTCGGACAAAACTCGGGTTCCAGTATTGGTTGATCTGAATCGCAGGTACGCGCGTTCTAGCGACTTGCCGCGCAATGCGGTAACCACGCGAAATACCTGTTCGGTGTCTTCGGGGTCGTCAAATAGGGCGCGGACCGCGACCCAGGCTCGATTCAAGCGCTTCAATCGGCTACGAATTCCTTCACGGATACTTGAAGCTACTTTGCCGGCATCAAACTCGTGATTGGATGCTTCGTCCTTTTTTCTAGTCCATTCAGTCATTGCTCAATCGTGTTAACAAGTGCTTTAGTAGGTAATTTCGGCAGCTCCGAGATTCGATATTGAACTTGAGCTCCGAAGGGTGTTTTCGCTGCTACGAATTCTATATTACGAATGCCATTGAGTGTTGAGGAACATCGTTCAACAGCAAGATGCAAAGTCGAAACATTCACTAATCGAAGGAATCCTTCCCATCGAATTGAAGGGCGGTCCTGCTCTACTTACGCTGGTTCGATGGATACTGCTTGAGTAGCTGTTCGTCCTTCGTTAATGAGTAACGCGATTCCTCCCTGGGCCAATGATGAGTCATTTGCTCGCAACAATTCTTCTCCATCAATAGCACCAATTAGCGTTGATCCACTTGCTGTCAAGTCAAACTCATACATCTTGCCAAGACTCAGTTCAAATGGGGCCTCTGCGATCACAGAGAATCCATCGAGCTCACGAACTAGCTGGACGCGATTGTCTTTGGTGAGTATGAGCGCGTAGTAGCGTTTCATTCCTTGTACCCTGCATGCGACCCCTACTTGATTGACAAGGTGAGGCCTGACGTCAGCGCGTACTCGATAGTCAGTCCAGTCTCGGTTACCGTACAAAACAAGACCGGTCCCAGTGTTGTGAATTATGCGAAAGCTCTCCGCCCAGAACCAGAATGAATCAACGCCATTCACCCATGCTTTGCTCCACATTCTCCCTTTGCGTCTGCCCAAGGAAACACTTGGACTTCCCGACCAATCCAAGCTGTCCAAGTAGATGGAATCGCTAGTGTCAGACCTGACTATTTCGATTCCGATGCTGCTAATGGGGTATCCGTCAAAATCCGGTACCTTACACTCAATCGAGCATGATTCGTTTGACCCTAGAGTTGCTTCCTGGCCGCGGTGATATACAACTTGGTCTTGTTCATCGAAGACACCGAAACTGAGTGCAACACTAACTGAAGTGGAGGTGTCTCCTGGATGAGCGACTTTGCACGTGACGGTTTGTCCAGAATTGAGCATGGGACTAGTCATTAATCCGTAGCCACGCCCCTCGAAGTACTGTGCAGTTTCCAAGGAATCGACAAACACTGGTGTCATTGCTCGAGCACATGTAGTTTGATCTGAATCAAACTGAATTCGCAAGCCACGTTGGTCTGTGTTAGGTATCAGTGTGTTTTCAACTCTACAGTTTTCTCCTTGAAATCCTTGCATAGAACCTGGGTAGGAGAAGTGGAAGCGAGCTCCCTGCTTGGGGGGTGTATCAGGTGATCCATGTAGTTTTCTGGTTGTTCGTACCAATCTGCGGGTGATCGTCGCGGCATCGGTAATTCCGCCTCCGCTATCCGCAGTTGGAACATAGCAAGTGTCCCCAAAAGGACCTCGCCAATCAGGTCCCGAGTCGATGCCCTTCAGTCCGTTTCGAATCCCCATCAAGCACCCGAGGTTTCCAGAATTGCAATCGGTGTCCCATCCTGCCGTGTTAACAATTTTGAGAGACTCAGCGAAATCTCCGTTACTGTGGAGAAATGCCAAGATAATCAAGCCGTGATTTGGAACGATGTGGCAATTGCCGCCATACTTGTCGTAGCCATATTGGTTCTTTAAGAGTGAGAAGGTCTTGCGCCAATCGTCGTTTGAGCTGGCATGCCACGATCGAATGTCTTGAATCATTCTTGCAATCAAGGAGTTTTTTGAAACAGTTTCAAGACCTACGTCGATGAGCGAATCAATATCTTCCTCAACATATGCTTGAGCTTCCATTGCAGCAAGAATTTGGGCACCGACTACTGCTTCTCCGTCGTGTGACACCGATGCAGCCCGTCCAGCGAAATCGGCTGCACGTTCAGGATCTCCGGGATTCACCATTCCCCATCCATCAATGAAGATTTGCGCTCCGATTTGCTCGGCAACCACTTGTCCGTTCGTCTCGATAGCTCCGCTAAGCGGAGCGTCGATGCCTGAAATCAATCTGAGGTAGGCCGTGTGCTCTGTCGAGTTTCCAAGACCTCCCCACCACAGTACCGTTCGATCTTGAATCAAGTAATTGAGCCACGTCTGGCCAATTTGTTTAGGGCTCAGGTCGGGATCGAAGTCGTAGTCTTCCAGTGCACGAATAAATGTAAACGTTCCCGAGATATCGTCATCGGTGACGATGAGACGTACACCTAATTTGTCGTGAACGTAGTAGTCGATTTCTCCTAGTCGTTCTTCAATTCTTTCGTTCGTCCAACCCTCAAAAGGTCGACCCAAGTAAACGCCGATGATTTTTCCTAGTACTCCAGCATAGGTTCTCTCTTCGTAATCTGAGGGAATTCTGGCTGTGTGCAAACTTGATTGAGACATCTTTGAGTTCCTATCTGCTCTTGGAGTTCGGATACGACGCTCATACTACTCTACACAATTGACCCGACCTGCAGGACTCAGCGGTCAGACAGAGATTCCCGATTGATTTGTAGAATGATCAATCTCATGGATTGATGTTGGGAGATGCTATGGGCGAAGCAATTCAGGAAGCCTTTGACACACTTACGGCCTCTATAGGACAGAGTTCAACGCCGACTGAGTGGTTCGAAGTCTCTCAGAATCGGATTAACGACTTCGCCGATGTGACGATGGATCATCAGTGGATTCACATTGATGCGGAGAGGGCAAAGCAAGGTCCATTTGGCACGACAATCGCTCACGGACATTTGACTCTTTCAATCATGGGACATCTACCAAGACTTGTTGCAGAGACAGGTCCTCGAATTCGAGGGCATCAAATGTCCATCAACTACGGCTTTGATCGCGTGCGATTTCCTTCCCCGGTTCCTGTTGGAGCGAAAATTAGAGCTACAAGTACATTGAAGCGAGTAGAGATAAAAGGGGGAATGATCGAAACCATGAACGAGGTTGTCGTTGAGATTCAGGGTCAAGACAAACCTTGTTGCGTAGCAGAAAGTCTGACTCGTCTTGTTGTCGACTAGGGCTAGTGCCCAACTCTCATAATTGAAATCAATTACTTACTCTAACCTTCGGATATGGAATGGTTTTTCTACTGACTATTCGGAAGACACGAGCATAACGGTAACTGACGGAACAATTTCCGGCATAGGTAAATCCGGTCCAAACCCTCGTGATATGACGGGTCTAACTGTCGTTCCTGGTTTGATTGACGCCCATGTCCATATGACGTTGGATCCCGCAATTTCGTCCATGGACGTGCAACTGGCACAAACCGATATAGAGATCCAGTCAAAAATGGACACGCGAGCTCGCGAGATGGTACATGCTGGCATAACGACTGCTCGTGATCTTGGGGGTGGAAGATGGTTAGAAATCGACCTCAGGGAACGAATTCGAAGCAATGAAGTTCCGGGTCCTCGCCTACTTTGTGCCGGCCAACCACTGACTTCGCACAACGGACACTGTCATTTTTGGGGCGGTGTCGCAACAAGTGAGTCGGAAATTGAAGAGGTTATACAGAGGCAACACGAGCATGAAGTAGATCTCGTAAAGATCATGGCCACCGGCGGGATGTACACGAAGATCAGTAAACCTGGATTGGCTCAATTCTCTCAAGAGCATTTCGACTTTGCCGTTCAGACTGCGAACGGGCTGGGGTATCGTGTCGCAGCACACTGCCACGGTACACAAGGGATAGCTAGAGCGGCACGTGCAGGTGTGGATACCATTGAACATTGTTCGTGGCTCAGTCGGGATGGATCAAGATCCACCTGCGACAAGAAAGTGGCGCGTGAAATTAGCGAACGTGGGATTTGGGTATCGCCCACCGTGAATGCGGGTTGGGCTCGTTTCATGGCTGGAAACGGAAAGTTCGAAAACCTGTTGAAGAAGCTTTTCTCAACCATGAAAGCGTGTGGAGTCAAATTTATTGCTTCTACAGATGCCGGGATACCCAATGTCCGACATCACGAGTTAGCACATGCACTGGATGTATTTGCAAAGTTGGCGGGGTTGAGTTGTGTAGAGACTTTGCGTACTGCAACCTCCAATGCGGCTCAAGCTCTCGCAATTGATCATGTAACAGGTACCATTGAAAAAGGAAAGGCTGCAGATCTTCTTTTTGTCGAGGGAGATCCGCTCAATGATCTTGGTGTACTTCAGCGACCTGCCATGGTTGTATCCCAGGGTTCAGAGCACAGGAACGGGAGTTAGACATGGACTTTAGATCGGAAACTCGGAACTGGATAGAGGAAAACTGCCCCGAGTCCATTCGAGATTCGGCAAAACAAGCTTCGGCGGAAGAAATCCGTCTATGGCGTAGCCGATACTTCGAGCGTGGCTGGAGCGCGCCGACATGGCCATCAGTCTATGGAGGGGGAGGGCTCGAAGGGATCGAAGTCCGAATTCTTCAAGAGGAAATTGGACGAGCAAATGCTTGGGTACCTGTTGGGGGCATGGGATTGACGATGATTGGTCCGGCTCTGCTTGAGTTTGGAAATGAGAATCAATGCCACGAGCATCTTCCACCCATCGTCCGACAGGAAATTGTTTGGTGCCAGGGCTATAGTGAACCCGGGTCGGGATCGGATCTTGCAGGCCTGCAAACCAAAGCCGTTGAAGATGGCGACGACTACATTATCAATGGTTCGAAAATATGGACTTCAGGAGCGGATGGAGCTGACTGGATGTTCTGTCTTGTGCGCACGAGCCCGGATGCACCTAAGCACGAAGGCATATCCTTTATTTTGTTCAGCATGAGTTCGCCAGGTGTAACTGTGAAGCCCATTCAGTTGATCAGTGGTGCATCACCATTCTGCGAAACATTTTTCGATGATGTGCGTGTGCCAAAACGCAATGTAGTCGGAGAAGTCAACAAAGGATGGACGGTCGCTAAGCGCTTGCTTCAGTACGAAAGGACCTCGATCGGAGGAATTGGCGGCGGAGGCGGAGTCGCGAGTAGAGGGCGTGTACGAACTATTGCAGATGTAGCAAAGGAAAGTGTTGGAGAAATTGACGGGAAGATTGGTGATCCCGACTTGAGGGATCGACTAATCAAGCACAGAATTGACGATCAAGCTTTTGGTCTCACATCGCGCCGAATTGGAGAGGAAGGAAAGGCGGGGGTTGCGCCAACATTCGTATCGTCAATGCTGAAGTACTACGGTACAGAACAGAACAAGAATCGCTATGACCTTCTCATGAGTATGAAGGGTGTACAAGGCCTTGGATGGAGCGGGAACGACTTTGAGAGAGGGGATTTGGACATAACCAGACAGTGGTTACGATCCAAAGCCAATTCAATTGAAGGAGGAACGTCCGAGGTTCAACTCAACATCATCGCCAAACGAGTATTAGGACTGCCAGATTAGGGAGGCATACCTGCGTCAGAAGCACGAATTGACGTATGTCACTAAACGGAGACTGTCGCGGATTAGCTAGTTTCCGGCCCGAAATCCGATTTGATGTGTGATTCGGGGATTGCCACATTCCGTTCCTTCATAGAATCCAATATTGTCTAGGTCCACGGAAGCGCGATGTTGTGCCAAATCGAATGCAACTCGAGCCGTTATGTCGGTCTGATCAACCGTGAACGTATGCTCGAAATCTTGCCATTCTGTGGTCAAGTCGGAACTAAACTGACCTCCGCTTAGGTTTTGCCATCCGTGCATATTGCGGTCTAGGTATGCGGTGATGGACCTTGCGGAAGTGGCTTTTGCACTATAGCAAAGTGTGTATTCCTGTCCTGCTTCAACTGAAACTGTATGGCTGATCTGAGCTCGCCATGGCTGTGACGTGTTAACTGTCGAGATGTTAGCTCTGACAGCTCCACTTCTATGTGAAATACGATTGTTATTGAGTTCTACTGTGTTCCAAAATCGCGCTAACGGAAACTCGAAGAACGTAAAGTCGCCTCCACTCACAATCAGATTGCCTGAATAAAAAGGCTTGTCGCTCTGTTGCGAGAAGAACATGACGTCGTTACTAATCATGCCTCCAGGTGTTTGAATTTGAAGGAAATTCAGACCATAACGAGTTGGCACTTGATTTAGTTCAACCGAAATCAGTTCATCAGTGCAATTGGGGAGTTCGCCTTCTTGACACGAAACCGTCCCATCTACCAAGAAACCGTTCACGAGAATCGTAGATTCAGGTTGAATGTGTCGTCCCTTCATGTCGATAGCGAGGCTGTCAGAGACATAAGTAATCTCGACGGTGGGGGACTGTTGCTCGATGCCGCTGTACGTGTTGTCACCAATTGTCCAGTACGGCCAAATTGCAGGCTGAGGTGTTTCAAAGCCAACGTTTGTACCAATATGCCCCGTAAACGTCAAAACCAATTGGCCAGTTTCTGCTAATCCAAGAAGATCTTCTCTTGTGTAACTTGCTACATCTTCGCCGTCTTCGTCGGCTCGATCTACAAATTCGCCATCTTGAAACTCTAAGCTGATTCCACTAACAGTTTCTTCTTCGGCATCCGTCACAAATAGACCCTCTGCTCTGAGAACGATAGTTTTGTCTTCTGCGGCAGTAATAAGGACATCAAGAAGGTCATTAGTAATCTCAGAATCTGCAGAATCTTCACTTAGCGTCACTTGGCGTGCGTAGGTTCCACTAAATCCAGTGCTGAATTCTAGGACCATGTCCCAATTCGCTTGCGTGCGAGCTCCTGCGTGGAACCAAATCTCTTGTTCTGGAAGACTTCCGCCCAAATCCATGCCTATGCGCTCTATCAAGTCGATCACATTGAATCTAGCTTGAGGAGTAACAATCCACCGGTCGTACGCGCCTCGCCATGTTGGAGCGTCCATACCGTTGAATGAGCCTACATCTGCATCCATGTTGTCGGAGGATGGTGTATTTGTACTGGTAAGGAACGGAGGCTTGTGGCACGCACCGCAGGCTTGAGCACCCGTCGTTATTCCTGAGTCATTCAGGAAATTGAATTCAAAAATTCCTGTTTTTGCAGATGGAGAGAGCTCGTTATCGAACGGTCTGTTTGGAGCCGGGGGATAGGGAACGCTGAGAAGGTAGCGAGCCAATGCATCTCGTTCTGCGCCGTCCAGCAGTCCTGCTTTACCTTCGTCGTTCTCGCCACAGTTTCCCTCTTCGCACATTGTCGTAGCTAGGCTTCCATCGATGAGAACCCGTATGCAAGCTTCTGGATTGTCTTCATCGCAATTTGGATCTACTGGGTCCCACAAAGAACTAGCATTCACACCGCCGTAGGGGTCACCGGGGATTCCGTCCCAATGATAGGGTTGGGTATCTCTTAACCCTCGAGCCGGCATAGTTAGGCGCGGCGGGATTTGTGTGCACCCTGGATGGTCGCACTCTGGAGTATCCAACACCCAGATTAGTTGATCCACATTGTTGTCTGGGTGGCAGCTCTCGCATGAAAAAGTTCCTGTTGTCGATGCATTGGCATCGTTGAATGCAATACGTCCTTGTTTGACAAGAGTGGGCGTGGGATCCACCAGCGGTACCGACGCCACTACACTTGGTTCCGAAAGCGTCGTCAGATCGATCCGAGAGACAGTGTTTTCGACAACACTGTGAACCCATGCATGAGATGGTGTGCCATCTTCGTTTGAAACCAAATAGAGACCTCTCGGAACCGGATCCACTTCAATCCTACCTAGAATCGAACCTGTTCCGACATCCAACACAAACACCATGTCAGACCCTGCAGCGGTTGCCACGACCGTGGAGTCATCATCGCTTATCTGAACGGCGAAGGGAGTTGCCAGAGCCATTCCAACTGCCGGATGGTCGGGAGGCAAGGGCTCTAATTCGAAGACTTCAGGACTCTCGCAAGGTAGCGAACTGCAATCCACTTTCGTAATCTGATTCAGGAAGGCGCGATTCTCCATTTCGGCCATACCGTGCTTTTGTGTGCCTGCTCGACCGTTTTCGACGTTACGTGCATCCGCTTGCGCGATGTAGACATTCCCTTCCGAATCGACGGTTAGCCCATACAGCAGGGATCCCGTACCTTCAACTACTTCCTCAAGTTGATCAGTTAAAACATTGAAAATAAATAAATCTCTATCGGGTACTTTTGGATTCTTGACGATGTCAGCATCATAATTCAAAGAGAGCACATTGTTAGTTGTATGGGTTTCTTGAATCGCGTCGTAGGTACACGAGTCTCCGTCTATATCTTGCGGGTAGCAACCAGAGAGTTGGCTCGTGTTTCCCGATTCAAAGGCAATTACGTAGAGGAACCCATTGCGGACTGTGATGGCTCGAGGATCTTGTGCATTGATATCCAAGTGGCCTCGGACAGTATGAGATGGAACATCGATGACTGCGATTCGATTTGAAGGGCCCAATGCGACATACGCCTTCTGCGAATTGGCAAACGCTATGCCAACCGGTTCGTCAAAGTTCGTTTGAAGCGTTTCACTATTTACATCCTGCACAGTTGCAATGACTTGGTGGTAGAAGAGGCTTTCGGGATCGGAGTCGATAACACTAACCGTGTCGGAAATATGATTCGCAACCCAAATTTCCTTGCCATCTGGCCGCACGGCAACACTGACAGGGTCTATGCCTACATTGATTCGAAGTACAACCTCGTTCGATTCTGAGTCGATTACGTCGAGCGTTCCAGATTGAGTATTTACTGCATAGACCAAGTTCCCGACAGCAACAATTGGATCTGCATGAGGACTAGAAAACGTAGGATGCCCAAGGTCTTCATTTGTCAACAGTTGTACGCCGAGCCCGTCATCTGCTCCTGTTGTTGTGGTTAGAAACAGAAGAGAAAGTGCTATCAGACAGGACAACGTCCTGAGTCGCGCAACCCGTTGTTTTGTCGTGTAATAGCGTTTAGTGGATGTGTCTAATTGCATACTCTCACACTCAGCCAGCATGCGAATGGACTGTAATTCAACCCCGATTGAAGATTAATCATATTCCAAGACATAAACACATTGCAAGTTAACAAGATTCTAAGCCTCAAAACTAGTTTGAAGTGAGCATGTCGGGCGTTCTTGAACGACACACCGTTGAAAATTTTTAACATATACACTGCAGCGCACTTCGTGGACTCCAATATGGCTCCTAGCAATATGTGGAGTAGGAGACTCATCTCACTCCTCGTAGTGTCCTTACCTCTCGGATCGCTTCCAGCACTAACTCAAGAGAACGACTCGATCCCGACTGCCGACACCGAGATCGAAGAAATGGTTGTAGTCGGTTCGTTAATCAAACGAAGCGAGGTATACGAGGGCAAAGGTCCGGTGCAAACATTAGATGCAGATCTCTTTTCCTCGGTAGGAGCTGCTCAGCCCGTCGACATATTGAGCAGTCTGACTGCAAATACTGGATCCTATCTTGCGACACAGCAGAACTATCTGCAAGGAGTAGCTCAATTCAGCCTCCGGGGTGTCGGTCTCTCCTCTACATTGACATTAGTCAACGGCCGAAGAGCTGGTTTTGCGCCAGTATCTAACGACGTAGGACAAAGTTTCTTTGATATCAACACCTTACCTGTTCTTATGATTGATCGTGTGGAGATACTTCGTGATGGCGCATCGGCAACATACGGGTCTCAAGCAGTAGCTGGAGTTGCCAATATCGTCACAAGGAGCGGCTTTACTGGACTGGAGCTATCCGGTGGCTTTCGAACCGCTTCCAACACCCAGTATGACTTAGGTTTCGCCACTGGAATTGAAACTGAGAAAAGCCACTTGAGCGTATTTGGGTCATGGTTCAAACAGGACGAGAACTTTCGGAGAGAATTCGATTGGATGATTCCGAGAGCTATTGATCCTAACGGAGACGGTGACATCGTAGAGGGATCGTTCGACTCTGGTCGCGGTTCTCCCGGTAGTTTTAGACGCTCTGTGGAAAATGCCGACGGCACTTATTCTCCGTTTTCAATTGGCGGTATCGACACTCCACGTTTTCCTGATCCCGACTGTCGAGCAGGAGGTGGGTACCCGAGCGGATCGCTATGCAGGATGGACTTCTCCGACCAGCGCACAATGATTGCTGCGGAACAGCGTATGCAGTTCTTCATCGAAGGCGAGTATGAGATTGGACCTTCTGTGACGGTATCGACGGAATTGGGGATTTCGAAAAATGTCATAACAGACCGCGTTGGCAATATGCTCCTCTTTCAAGGCAACGTCGAACGCACCAATGAGTTCTTCGTGCCTTCAAACCATCCATTTAACTTTTGGACCGACCCCGACAACGACGGTTTGCTCACTTACGTCGCACCCGAAACCTGGATACCTGGAATACATGAAGCTGTTTCTGTCGGCTATTTTGGAAGACCTTTGGGAGCGGAGGCTGCAGGAGAGAAATCTGGAGACGAGAAACGAGTATTTCGAAACCATAGAACAATGATTGGGCTGGAAGGCGAGCTTCCTAGGGGATGGAATGGAAGCGGTTACGTTTCATTTGCTCGCTCGAACCTTTCTGTGAATTCAGATCGTCATTGGATAGCAGCTGAATTCGCCAAGGCGATTGCAGACGGTTTATGGAATCCCTTTGGTACTCGTCTGGTTGCACCTGAGCTAGTTACACCAAAAACAGTTGACCACGATAGCCTGGACCCTCGATTCGTAGGAAGTCGTGCAGGTAACGAGAAAAGTACGCTGGATTCGTTCGAAACCGTTCGGATTGAATCGGCACGAAGCGAACAGCAAGTGTTTGAGTTTGTCGCGACGCGCAAAATTTACGAATGGGGACATCAAACGCTAAATCTCGCGACAGGATTGCAGTATCGCAACCTCGAATATCGCTACGAACCCGACCCGTTGAATGTCCGTGGCGAAGGACCGCGGGACATACGGGAATTCCCAAGATTTGCGGATCAGACTGTGTGGGCGATCTTTGCCGAAACATTGACTTACTTTGGCCACAGAGCTGAACTGCAAGTCGCTGCACGCCATGAACGCTACAAAGTGTCGGGTGGAACCACAGATCCGAAAGTTGCAATACAGTTTCACATCAATGACACCATTTCATTGCGAAGCTCGTGGGGAACTTCGTTCCAAGCACCCAGTGTCTATCAAGTCGCTGGCAATACCAGCTCTCGAACACTAACTGATCCGTTTAGATTCGATGCTCAGGGAAATGGAAATTGCACGATCGATTCAAGTGGCGAGATCATCAACCGAGGCGACAACTTTGCCGTAGTTACAGTGCTACACGGCGGAGGTCTGAAACCTCAAACGGCTCGTTTGGGAAACTTCGGACTGCTTCTGAGACCACTTGGAACTACTTCAATTAGCTTCGATTATTGGTCGCTCGACTATCGAAGTGTTATAGCGCAAGGACGTAGTTTTCAGGCGATCGTGGACGACGACTGTCGAGACGATGGCAAGCCTAATGATGCGCTCGTGCAACGCGACTCCTCAGGGCAGCTCAGCATTGTCACTACACGTTACGAAAACATTGGAGAAGTACGTAGTCAGGGCCTTGACCTGAATTCTCAGATTGACATAGATGGATACGTTGGCGCTTTTCAGCTAACTTTCGATGCCACATTGTTGACCAATTTCGATGTTGACTCTGGACAACAGGGATTTATAGAGAAAGTTGGCAGTCGCAACGACACCAATGGATTCGCACCTACTCCTGAATTGCGGATGAACTTTGGAATTTCATGGAAGCTTCATGGACACGGATCTGGCGCGGTACTTCGCTTTGTGGATTCGTACAAGAACGACGAGGTAGCGACATTGCCAAAGATCAGCTCTTGGATCACTGTTGATGCTCGCTATAGCTATTCCTTCCCTAATTTACTGTACGGGAAGGCAACTCTGTATCTTGGAGCACGTAACTTGCTGAATCAAGACCCACCTCCACTCCCAAGCGGACAATCAGGAATTCATCGATTCAACTTACGTCCAGGCTACGACGGATTTGTGCATGACATTAAGGGACGCACGATGTATATCCGGTTCATGTGGCAACACAATGGAACTCACTGAGTGAAAGTCAATACAGCCTCTGAATATCATTTAAATCGTCAATTTGCTTGAAGTCACCGATGCTTCCACTGAACGACATTGTTGTGCTCGATTTGACAATCGCGCGCGCTGGACCAACTGCGGTTCGCCTATTGACCGATTGGGGCGCTAATGTCATTCGCATAGAACCACCACCAAGAAACAACGCTGCTATCACTGGGAGCCGAGACGGACCGGATGAACAAAACCTTCACAGAAACAAACGCAGTCTTTGTCTAAATCTCAAAAGGGAAGAAGGGTATAGAGCATTTGTCAAACTCGTCGCTCAAGCAGACGTTGTAGTCGAAAACTTTCGTGCTCCCGTCAAAGAACGTTTGAAGGTTGACTATGAATCGTTACGGAGCATAAATCCTCGTGTGATTCTCGCTAGCATTTCCGGATTTGGACAGACGGGGCCTTACAGTGACCGAGGGGGTGTAGACCAGATTGTTCAGGGAATGTCCGGTCTCATGTCGATCACGGGATTCAAGGATCAAGGTCCGGTTCGTGCCGGAATTGCAATTAGTGATACGACGGCGGGAATGTTTCTAGGTCAAGGCATCCTGCTTGCCCTAATTCAAAGGCAAGCAACAGGCAAAGGTCAGTGGGTTCACACTTCGTTACTTGAAGGCATGTTGAGCAAGTTGGATTTTCAAGGTGCTCGCTACACCATGCATGGTGTAGTGCCTGAACCGCAAGGCAACGATCATCCGACAATATTTCCGATGGGGACGTTTCACTGCAAGGACGGGCTTGTGAATATCGCTGCTCCGTCCGACAAGATGTGGAACGACCTGCTCGACGCAATTCAGGACTCGGAATTGCGAAAGATCGTGAAGTATCAAAGCGTTAGTGGACGAATGGAGCACAAGGAAGAATTGAGGGCCGATCTCGAGGCTGTCCTGTCTCGATTCACCGTCCATGAATTGGTTGAGTCAGTAAACGAGGTTGGTGTTCCCTGTGGTCCTGTTAACGACATTCGAGAAGGATTCGAAAATCCTCAAGCACAACACTTGGGAATGAGAAAGCCCGTGTCACACAAGAGACTTGGAAATATTGACCTAATCCGTTCTCCAATACAGATGACGCAAAATCCCGATACCTCTAGTCTTAACTGCGCTGCGCCTGACATTGGAGAACATTCCCGAGAAATACTCTCGGAGTTCGGATTTGAGTCGTCACGGATTGACGACTTAATTGCTTCCGGAACCGTATTTGGTTAACTGAAAGGCTAAAAGCTGGATCAACGCAGGGTTGCTCAGCGAACTGAACTGGGGACTCGGGATCAAGTAGAGTCGCTTACTGAACGAATACAATTGAGTGTCTCTTCCAACACACTGTCGTACTCTTTGTTGTCAACAACAAAGTCGCCAAAGAGTAACAACCCTTTTTTGTCACAGCTAAGCCAGTGTAGGTAAATCCCTGTGGCACTGGCAAGCTCAAGATTCAGTTGATAGGCTGCTGTCGTCTCACCGGGAGCAGTGGCGGCGCAACGATGAACGATCCATTCGTATGTATGGGTAACGCCACCCCCCATATTGTGTGTATCCGTAACAGTTCCGTCAGTCTTCTCGCACCAAATGTAATAGCCTTGATAAGCTCCGTCCGCGAACGTTGCTTCTTCGTTTCTATCGCGGGTTAGAAAGATAGTTGCAAGAACTACAGCTGCGGTTAGTAAGATCCCGATAGCAATTGCGGCCACGATCTTGGTAGTGCCTCTTTTCATTCCATATGCTTAAGCATCCTTGCATCTTCCTTTGTCAAAAATCTCCGGGTCTGTCTCAATTGTCGGTCAGTTAAGACGTAAGTGCCTGGATCACCTCGTCGATACAGCTCTCAGCTTTGTTCCTCATTTCTTCATCCGTAGTTCCCTGAACGGGATGATCCACAAATACGCAACGAGCATCTTTCATGCCCAATGCATTGGCTTGCGTCTGAGCTGCGGACTTGAACTCTGTGGAAGCTAGGCTAACTGCTGGTGTTCCCTGAATCTCGAACCATACTGTGTCATGCAAACTGCACGTAGTACAGGACCCTCAGTCCGCTAACGCTTCAAGCACCACATCGTTGTTAGCCCGTATTTCTTGCCTAAGTGAGAGTGGAGCTGGTTTTGTAAATGTGGGCTTCGAGTAACGAGAAATTTCGACCTCTGGATATCGCTCCTTAAGGAGTTCCTCGAGTCGATCAAGCAATACGTTACCCCGTGGCTTTGCGATGTCTAGCATTGCGACACGTTTCTGTAGGTTCTTCTCTCTTTGTGAAGTAGAACGAACCACAGGTTTGCGTTCGTCGGTTGGATCAAGAATAGTCGACATGGGTGTCTTCCAAGAATTGACGGGTAAATCATACTAGGTTGTGCTTGTGGTACTTTCCGTGAAGAAGGATTGAACGAAGCTAACTTGCTTTTGCGAAAGCCTATTGCCAAAATATTGGTGTAGACTCAATATTTCATTTGCCGTCGCTTGCTGTACGCTTCTGGTTGGCTAGGACTCAACTGTCTGTAGGAGTTCAGTCGGATTGACAGTCAGCCATGTGTATTCAAGACCTCCAAAATAGCGTTGCTGTTCACTCTCTGTAAGTCGCGTGGCCAAATCCATTGCTTGGTTCGTTCTTCGAGATTCAATTAGCCTCTCAACTAGCGTACCAAAGACCAGACCCAAGGCGCAGAATAGGGCGAACGACCCATAACACCTACACATAGCAGCAATGAGTGCATTGGGGCTGAGACGGAAGAATTGATCCGAATTTTCTAGGGATGAGTGAATCAACGACTCTTCACGCAAACAAGAGATGGAAACGTGTTAATCCCATCCCAGTGCGAATTACATAATGATGAGAAAGACTACGTTCTCAAAACACATCATCGATGTCCTACTGTGCTAGGTTGGGATTAGAATTCGATTTTCCTTGAAACGGGAATGGAACCCATAGGTCCGCTCGCCCAGCCATGAAAGGCTGACGTGAACATACCGGCTTCGGATCCTGCGAAAACCAGGTGAATATTCTTGGTTGACGCGAATTTTGGAACAGGTCTATTCAACTCCTCCTCGGGCAACCCCTCTAAACGACTTGCTGGTATTCCGACTGGGGATTCTTCGTCTTCAAATAAGTCTCGGAGTGGAACAGAAGACGCAGATTGAATCTGTTCTCGTACATCCTGCTTCTTCCATTTACTGCTGGCAAACGTGTCTCCGTGTTCGGGACTGACGACTAACAATGTGTCTCCGGCACGGTGTGACTTTATGTGATGCTGAGCTCGTAGTGAGAGCCCCATACTTGTAGCCAGCTGCTTGCCTTGCCTAGATGCTTGGTCGACAATTAAAGAAGGACCACCAGACATTGCAAATAAAGAGACAACGGAGTCGTTCGGATCGAATCCGCGCTCCACATGTAGCGGCTCCCAAGGGCTTCGTTCCTCCCACTCAGCAAAGCACATTGTGTACTTCATCGGACTTCCAAGTGTTGTCCGTTCTGTTCCACCAGGTCTTGCTCCACCTATGTTCCGAACGGCAAGTCTCAATGCTCGGCCAATAGAAGCATTGGCCCGATTACCCTGGCCCAAGACAGACATGCCCATGCCCATTCCAATTTTGTGACGGATTGGTCCGTTAATCACCATTACAGGCGATGCACCCATGGTGGTTGCAAATACGCCATGACCGTTGAATTCATCGGTACAGACAGCTTCCAATGCGGCAATTACGACCGGCATGTACTCTGGTTTGCACCCGGCTAATACTGCATTGATCGCAACCTTCTCAACTGTTGCGGGTGCCAAGTTTGGCGGTACTACAGCAACCTCCTCTTGTGGATCTCGCATTGTTCCAGCAAGCATTCTTAGTACCCGCTCAGGAGTGGGAGGCACCACGGGCAATCCGTCTGTGAATCCTTGGTCGAACATGAACTCGTGCACATCGTCCTGTAGACCGATTTCAATTTTTCGCGCACGAAGCGGGTTGTTCTCAGATTCGGCGAGAAGACGTTCGCCAATGATCGGATCTTGAGTCAGCGAACCACATCCGGGACGCCAATCGGGTAAGGCGGACCAATCTATGGCGACCATCGGAAAATGTTTCGAATAGAAGGACTGCCACTCGTTCTTGTCAAATCCCGTCAAACTGTCTATTTCTTGACCGTTGTTGTCACAAAGAATCACCAACGGTACTGTTTCAACTCCGAAAGCAAAGGAGACCTTTAGAATCGAGTCATCGAGAATTGTCGCGGAAGGTCTGAATTTGTCGCGGAGTACTGTGTTACCTTCGGCGGTTTGACCTGGCAACAGCACCCTAGTGTCGCTTTCTCGTGAAATCGTGTCCACAACAGGAAGTACAAGATTGCAAGTGGGACAATCTTCCTTTACGAAACAAAGTAGAGTCGTTGTTCCGTTCGGAAACGTGTGATCGACTCCTTCGAGATCTCGAAGGGAAAAGTCGGGAAGGGGATTCGCACGCATCGCTAGTGGATTTCGGCTTGTTTCCCCCAAGCGCGTCTTAATGCGTCGAAATCAAAACCAGGTTGTTGAGCGGCTTCTATGACTACGGATTCCAGTCGAGCAATGCGTGCCGCTGCGCTAGGTACGCCCAGAGCGGCATCTGCAGGAATGACTACTGCTCCATGCTGGTCCGCATGAACAAGATCGCCATCGCTCACTTTCATTCCAGCAACCTCGACGTCTTCTCCGAAACTCACTACGTGCACAAATGCATGTGAAGGACCAATTCGGTCTGCCAACATTTGAAATCCTTCAGCAGCGTCCGGAATGTCGCGAACACTTCCGTCGGTAATGACCCCTAGGCATCCGAGTCCAAAGTGAATATTGCTGTTCACCTCACCCCAAAAAGCACCGTAGCCGCGGGAGTCGTCGAGATCCTGAATGATGACAATCGAGGGTTTAGGACCTGAATCGATATAGGAGTAGTATTGCTGACCCAAGTTTGGGCTCGATAAACTTCGATCTTGTGGCCTTTTTGCCCTGATAGTGGCGGTTCGTGCATAGCCCACCATACTGCCAAGTTCTGGTCTCGTGCAAACGAGCGGTTCGGTCGTGTATCCATAGCCACGTCTGTCAGGAGCTACAGATTCCAACGCATTACACACCGTTGGCGTATCTAGGCTGCAGAGTTTGTCAAGTGTAGCTTGGTCGACCTGTGACATTTGGATATGACTCGAAATTCGGAAATGTCCATATTAACAAGTTGTAGCAGAGCGCTCAGTGCCTTCGAGTTTCGCAGTGGATGCTTCCTTGAAGACATGCTCAATTCATATAATCAATTACCTCAATCGAATTGATTATTGGAGCTGAACTAAGCAGCCTTGGATAGGTCTTAGTTTTGGCTGCAAGTGGGAGATTGACTAGAGAGATTTCGGAGGGTGTTTAGCTCAGTCCGGGAGAGCGATGGCCTTACAAGCCATAGGTCGTAGGTTCGATCCCTACAACACCCACCAACAATACGGAGCGGTAGTTCAGTAGGTTTAGAATACCAGCCTGTCACGCTGGGGGTCGCGGGTTCGAGCCCCGTCCGCTCCGCCACTCTACTCACTTGGTCTTGGATTTCCGAAGGGACCTATGGTGAGCTACGTAAGTGTGCTCTAACCCCAACGCGTTCACTATTGAATTCCATGCTTGGATCCACTGGATTATTGACGGGTTTTAGATCCGTGACCAGCATGAACCAGTGCAAGATACTCTTTGACAAGACAATTGCCTTGGGTGAATCTCGTCTCTACAGTCGGTGAGATTGGGAATCACAGGATTAGAGAATTTTTCAATTCAGCCAAGATAGTGAATTATTGTGTGGAAATTTGTTGTTTGTATGCTTAATTAAACACCCACATACTTGGAAACAGCAAAGCTGGCCTCAAATGCGCTAGACTGGTCGGATTTGTCACTTTTCGAAACATCGAGGCGATTAAACTGTGGTAGTGTCTTGGAGCCATTTCTTGGCATGAGCCTACACTTCGTCTATAATCACATACGCATTACGGTAAGTCGTACGTTGCATGACAATCATGTGAATTCAAAGCGTATGCCAAATCTAGGCAATATTCAATCCCTTTGAGTTCAAGGGGAGGCAACGCTAATAGCTGTTGCCGCGCATCAAAATTGAGTGTTGAATTGTCTCCTTTCCCTCCGGATAGAAGCAGTCTGATGTTCTTTGGTGCTAGATAGTCATCGAATGTCCAAGAACGCAACGACTCGACACACCTGCATTTAGAAATGAAAGTCACTGCAATTGAACTGTAGTAATCCAACCAGAACAACTAACAGAGGATACAAAATGGATGATGTTCAAAGCACTCTGAAATGGCGAGGAGGTGTGAAATCAAGCGTTTTGCTTGTTTGTGCTTCTTTGCTATTTTCTTTTGGCCTGCCATCCCAAGCGCAGGAAACTACGGACGAAGAGTTAGAAGAACTCATCGTTACCGGTTCTCGCGTCATTCGAAATGACATGGACAGTTCGGGGCCGCTCGTGCAAATCGATAGCGAGGAAATCGAATTGCAGGGAACGGTGAGGGTCGAAGACATGCTTCGCAACTTACCGCAAGTTTGGTCCAAACAGAACACAGGTCAGTCAAATGGGGCGACTGGAACGGCATCGGTCGAGCTTCGAAATCTTGGAAGCGTTCGTACATTGGTACTAATGAACGGTCGCAGAATGCCGGCCGGTTCTCCCATTGGAGGAGGTTCTCCGGTTGACATCAACCAGATTCCAGGCAATCTGATCGATCGAGTAGAGATCTTGACCGGTGGTGCGTCAGCTACGTACGGTTCGGATGCTGTAGCAGGCGTCATCAACTTCATCATGAAGGATTGGTATGAGGGCATCGACTTCGATCTGCAACAAAGTGCATACAGTCATAACAACAGCGACGGATCCATGCAAGACATCGTCACCGCGAGCGGTTTCGAGCTTCCTGACGACAATGTGACTGACGGTCAAATGACTCAGGCTTCGTTGCTGATGGGAGGCAACATTGATGATGGTCGAGGCAACATTACGGTCTACGCAACCTATCGCGACATCAAAGCTGTACGTCAAGCGAGCCGTGATTACAGTGCGTGTGCGTTAAACAACAACGCAGACGCATGTTGGGGATCTAGCACGATACCTGACGGTCGCTTTACGAACTTTGCAGGTCCTCCGATCAACTTCGATTACAAGGTCGAAGGTACACAGTTCGTCCCTCGAGCAGGTACGCTGTTCAATTATGGGCCACTAAACTATTTTCAGCGCCCTGACGAACGCTATGCATTCGGGGCATTTGGAAAGTACTCTGTTTCAGATCTTTCGGAAGTCTACATTGAGCTCATGTTTATGGACGATCGATCGGTCTCCCAAATTGCACCGTCAGGAGCATTTTTTGTCACAAGTTCCTTGAGTTGTGCCAATCCATTCCTGAGCGACCAGCAGTATTCGCTACTTACTCAAGATCGCTTGTCGCCAGAGCAACAAACCGAACTTCAGGATTTCCTGGACGGCTTGCCATCCGATGCAGCTCGTGAAGGATATCTCGACGGCGCATTCTGTCAAAATCGAGAAGACGACTTCATCAACATGTATATCGGTCGTCGAAATATCGAAGGCGGTCCGCGAAGACAAGACCTCCGACATACCAACTTCCGCGTTGTAGCTGGCATGCAGGGTGATATCAACGACATTTGGCGCTACGACACGTATGTACAGCGGTCGGTCGTAAGCATGGTGAATACCTACCAGAACGACTTGGGGACAACTAAGATTCGTCGTGCACTAGATGCAGTAAGTGATGCGAATGGAAATACGGTCTGCCGTTCAGTTCTCGATGGAACGGACACCAATTGTGTTCCGTGGAACATCTTTGAGAGTGGTGCTGTAGACCAGAACATGATCGACTATCTCGTTCTTCCGTTATTTGCTCGGGGAACTACGGAACAAGAGGTCTTTATGGCTTATGTAGCTGCAAATCTGATCGAGTATGACTGGGTTTTGCCTAGCTCAAGCCGAGGCGTAGACGTTGTCATCGGATTCGAGAGTCGATCTGAAGGCATGACATTTGATCCTGACGAAGGATATCGAAATGGTGAAGGTGCCGGCCAAGGCGGTGCAACGAATCCAGTAGCTGGCGAGTACGACGTTAGTGAGTTGTTCCTTGAATCGGTCATTCCAATCGCCGAGGGACGCGACCTAATGGAAGAACTAGACCTTGAAGCGGGCTATCGTTTTTCGGACTATTCGACCGGCCACACAACTCATACCTGGGGACTGAGACTTAGCTACAGTCCGAACTATGACCTTCGATTCAGAGGCAGCATTCAGCGAGCTGTTCGAGCAGCCAATGTACGAGAACTGTTCACACCGCAAGGCTTCAACTTATTTGACATGGATGCAGACCCATGCGGCGGTACGACCCCGGCACGATCATTGGCAGATTGTCAGAGAAGCGGCGTAACCGCATCGCAGTATGGCAACATCCAACACTCGCCAGCCGGTCAATACAACTTCCTTCAGGGTGGAAATCCCGACGTGAGTCCGGAGGAATCCGATACGCTTACCGCCGGCGTTGTATGGACGCCGCCAAATCTCTCCAATTTGAGCTTGGCCGTTGACGTCTACAACGTACGAATTGAGCAGGGGATTTCGATTCTAACGCCCGAATTCATTCTGAACGAGTGTCTCGATGGAGACGACAATCAATGCCGGTTGGTCAAGCGCAGCAGCGCTCGTGGCGACCTTTGGATTGGGTCTGAAGTTGATTCAAGTGGACACATTGTCGCTTTGAACGACAACTTGGCAGTCGAGGAAATAACCGGATTGGATGCAATCATCGATTACTCCTTCACAATTGATTCTGTCGGAACTTTCGACATCCACAATGTCTTTGGGATGCTTACTCAATTTGATACCCAAGAACTTGCTTCAGCACCTGTTGAAGATTGTCTTGGTGTTTGGGGAGGAGTCTGCGGTTACCCAGTCCCCAATTTGAGAAACAATTTGAGAGTGACAGTAGCGACTGTCTACGAACCGCTCGTCGTGAGTGCTATGTGGCGATTCACGGGTGAGATGGATCACCAAGGCGGAAGCCCCGTTACGTTGGACGCTGTTCATTACCTTGACGTATCCGGCATTTACACGATCGACGAGCGTACAAGCGTACGAGCGGGAATGAATAACCTTCTCGATGTTGATCCACCAATTGCAGGTAACGGCGCGGGACCATCCATCTCTGGAAACGGAAACGTATTTCCAGGTTCCTATGATGCGTTGGGACGTTACTGGTTCGTCGCATTGCAAGTTAACATGTAACGACCAACTCATTCGAACAAACACAACGGCGCGGGATTTGCAAAGATCCCGCGCCATTTCTATTTGGAGGATCGAATAGTGGTCCACGTTTCGATGTTCCGATCGTCTATCTGGCAATCTGTACACTTACTCTCCTTGTATAAGGGTTGAAGGAACAACAATCGTGCAGAGCGGCTATTCAACTTCCGCTTTAGAGCGCGCCAAATCTGTCTATCCAGACATCGTCGCCAATGGAGACGCGATTGAAAGCGAACGGGAACTTCCTTCTGATCTAGCCAACCGACTCAAAGAACTCGGCATCTTTCGTCTTCTCGTACCAAGGTCGATGGGAGGCGAGGAGATGAACTTTCCAGAGTATCTCAATATTGTGAGATTGATTTCTCACGCGGACGGAAGTACAGGCTGGTGTGTGAATCAAGGTGCAGTCTTTGCCACTCATGCAGGTCGGGCACCTCGTCCATTAGCGGAGGAAGTGTGGGGAGATTCCGAAGGTGTCGTGGGAAATGGTCCTCCAAGCGGCGCAAAATACTCAACCACCGACGGTGGTTACATACTTACCGGACGTTGGAATTTCTCGAGCGGATGTCGCCATGCAAATTGGCTTGCCGCCGTCGCGGGTGGCGGGAACCAAGAACCCGCGCTCTTGCACTTCATCCCAAAGCAAGAACTGAGTCTTGTGGATGTATGGCAAGTCAATGGACTTCGTGGAACTGGAAGCTTTAGCTTTGATGCGAAGGATCACTTCGTGTCAAGCAGTCGGAGCATGCGCTTGGATACTCCACCAGTCGAAGAAGGACCACTCTATGTAATTCCCCAGGGCCTCTTGTTTGCTTGTGGTTTTGGATGCGTCGCTTTGGGAGTTGCCCGCTCGGCAATAGATTGCGTCATTGAGCTATCTAAAACCAAGAGAGCGCAGTTTGCAAGAGACACTCTTTCAGAGGATCCAGTCGTGCAGACCCACATCGGCAAGGCGCAAGCCATCGTGGAAGGAGCCAGAGCGTTTTTAGAAGAAACCGTCCGAGAGGTTTGGGACAATGTGTGTCGGTCGGGTGCAATCTCAGTTGATGATCGAATGAATCTACGACTCGTGGGAACTCATGCGATTCTTCAGTCCGCAAGTGCTGTGGACATTGTTTACAACCTAAGCGGTTCCACGGCGATATTCTCTTACAAAGCCATCCAGCGCAAATTTCAAGACGCTCATGTGATTACGCAGCAAGTACAAGGACGGGAGTCACACTACCAAACTGTTGGATCTCACTTGTTAGGCATTGAGCCCAAGGGTGGCATCTATTAGTGTTCGTGTGTCCTTAAAGGTAAGTTAGTGATTTGATGCGCCGACTCGATTGAGGGCTATTCATTAGCTGAGGACTCCTCAACTTGACGTTCTTCGACGAGCGCAAGCACCTCAAGCATGTTTTCTTTTCGAGATTCATCGGTCTCCCAATGTGCTGCGATTCTTAGATGGTCTGCAGCTTTTTCTAACTGGCCAAGCTGGCGAAACGCTTCACCTAAGTGGAAATTTGCCCGTGCAGACCAAGGTGCGTGTTTGTGACTTACTAACAGATACTCAAGTGCGTCGGTAGCCTTGCCTTCGTTAAGATAGAGAATCCCTAGACCGAACGCTGCATCCACTCTGTGGGGATCCAACTCTAACGCGCGAGCATACAGACTTCTTGCTGCGCTCAACAATTGGTTGCAGGTTTCATCTTGCACTTTTACGCAAACGCGAATGAGGGACCTCGCCATGGCGATGTTGGTTTCCGCCACGTTCGGATTGATCTGATACGCTTGCGACGCATATTCTCGAGAGAGTTCCGTTTTTCTTCGAGTGATATTCGAAAGGGCCGCAAGGACGCGATAGTTGTTGGGACGAGCACGATTCAATCTCGTGAGAATGTCTTCAGATCGTTTCACGTTGAAATCGGAAATCGAATTTGCCAACAATAGATGCTTGTCCACGCGATTGAGGCATCCTCGGTCCGCAACAGTTTCTGTGTGCTCATCGAAAAGGAAGTGAATTGGTTCTTGGTCTTCCGTCAAATAGCCATAGAGTTTTCCCTCAAGATCTTCCTCATTGGTCTGTGCAATTGCCAGGTAGGCTTGAAATGCGTCTTCTCCAGCATTGACGCGTTCGAGCAATATGTTGATTTTTTGCAGTGAGTGTTCAGTTTTGGACTGTTGAGTTCCGTGGACCAAATAGTGAACCAATCCTAATGCCACGTCGTACTGTGGCTGTAGGTCTAAAGCATCAGTATTCATGATGTCTACATCCAATATCTCGTTCCAGTCCTGGTGTTTCGTTTCTAGGAACGAAACGAGCACTCTTCTTCGGCTTAGTTCGCCAATACTTGCGACTCCAGGCGACTCTATTTGTAACGTAGCTAAGTATTGGGCCAGTCCTTCTTCCATCCAGCGAGGTACCGGTCGATGAAGTCGCGACCGGATGATGAAGTGCGCGTATTCGTGAAACGCAACCTCCATGTATTCGTTGCCGTTCGATACAGCTGCAAGAAGCAAAAGATGCTCTTGAAATGAAGGTTGCATTACTCCGACAAATTTGGACTGGTTGAACGCTCGAGAAAACTCGCGAGGATAACGAAACAGCACAATGCTCAGGGAAGTTCCTTCAATCGCGTCTGGAGCGAAGAACATGCTGGTTGCATGATGGAACGAAAGTAGCTCTTCTGCCGTGTACATCGCATCTTTTTCTTTCATGTCCGTGTAGACAGTAAAGAACGGAGTTTCGTACTCGCACCAATCTCTCGAGAGCATCGATGCGTGGGTAGGGACCCAAAGAGAGAGGCAAATGAAAATCCCAATGACGTGAGGGATTCCAAAAAACCTGGTTCTAGATTGGTCTGTTAGCATCGGTGGATACACAGTTCGAGATTACCAGCTTATTCGTAAGTTGAAGACATAGATCAAGCTACCTGATCATACAAAACTACGAACTTTTCCTTGGAGTTAGAAACAGCGAGTCGTGGGAAACCGTTCGATCGTCGGATGCGGCGTAGATTTATCGACGCATAACGAAACGAGAACTATCTGTTCAAGTCTGAGAAATTGGAAGATGCCAAAGGTAGTCTAGGATGCGAGCCCGACAGCGTAAGGATTCCTAGAGCCAGTTAGACACCTCTAAATTCATGGTTCTCCGTTTATAGGAGAGCCACAATCTAGTAACTCCGGTTCGCGTGAATGCGAAGAACGACGCTTCATCCCCGGCATGTTTGCCGATGAAATACAGTGATATTCGGACAGGTTTACTTGGAGGCCGTCTCGTCGTCGTTTTCTGCGGATTGTTGGATTTCCTTCAACTTGGCTTCTGAATCGAGCTTTTTGATCTTCACGACTGATGCGGATTTTGTGAGTTTCATCGACTTTGCGCTTTCGTTCTCAGCACTCTCTAAGAGTTTTGCCTTAGCGTAGTCACCCTTGTATTTTTTCGCATGTACCTTTTTGAATTTTGTTAGAGCTTGAGCCTCTCCTTCGGGGTCAGAAATTTCATCTGTTTTCTGAACTTCGTCAAGTACTGCTTTGACTTCAGCATCGAAATCGACATCTTTAGTGTCGTCGATTTCCTTTAAGGCTGTGACGTTTATCGTCTCGATGATCTCCAGCTTGTCCTTTGCTGCTTCTGTCTTTGTGTCAGACTCAAGATCGGCTGCCTTAAGTATTTTCAAGACTTCAAGATCCACCTTCTCGCTTTTGGAGTCGTCGATCTCTTTAGAAGATGTAACGTTTATTGTCTCGATGACCTTCAGTTTATCGAGTGCTTCGATGTCTTTCGCCGTGTTGGAACTATCTCCTGCAATCGCTGAGCTGCACGACAACGCGACGAGAGAACCCAAGACCGCTATCAGGCCTGTTTTCATGTTTTGCTCCAAGGAAAATTGCGCAAGCAATGGTAGCACGGATTGCAGGGCTATTCGACAATCTTCAACTAAGCGAAGTGCTAATGGAATTAGTTTCGTGCAGTCGATGCGACTCTAGCTTGACAAGAGCTGTCGAGCAACAATTTCGGAACAGCGATGTACTTCTGAATCTGCTAAAGGAAGCAAGTTTGCTTGGTCAAGCTCGTATCCCGAGGTCGACAGGTGAACCCGTTGAGAGGCGTTTAACTTCATGATTCCTCGAAGTAGTTTATTCGAACGTGCATGCGTCTTGTTAGGGGCCAACATGAGAACACCCACTTGCGCTCGTGTCGCTAGGGCTTCATACAGCATGGTGACACTATCGCAGGTTACCCATGTTTCGGAACTTTGAGCTAACAGCTCGGTGAGGAACGTTTCGTTGGTTTCCTTCCAGGGCTTCTTTGCAATGTTCTTTGTCGGTTCAATCGCAGCTAGACAATCGACAGGTGTACGGGGCGAGTCGCAAACCGTCCAAGTCTTGGATGGATCCTTATCTGCTATTTCCTTCACTTCTCGAATCATTTCACTAGTGTTCCATTCGAAGTGTCGATTTGTTCCTCCTAGCAATATCACTCCACAGGTTGGATCAGGCTGATTCTCGAGGCTAGGAGTCAGCACACCCTCTGTAACATGAACATTGCCAAGGCTAGTGCAAACATCATGCTGAGGAACAAAAACAAGATCAAAGAAAATTGCAGGTATTGAGGGCTTCATGAGCAGGACGGTTCTACCCCCAAAAAACAATTTGCAGATAAGCATGGGAATATGCGTTGAGTGTCCGGCACCCAGTATCAAGTCAGGAAGAGGAAGAGTTGTTGCGAGGCTGAACGCAGATGTACTGGGTAGGATGAACTCCTCAAAGGTATGAGCAGGAAGCGCATTCAAACCTTGAACAAGCGCTTGGGTTTGTTTCTCGTGTCCTTTCTTGCCGTCCGTGATGCGCCAGACCACTGTGGATCGTTTCGTTCTGGTCACAGTTTGTTAATCCAAGAATCGAAGTTGTTCAAGTAGTCCAATGTAAGCTCAGTCTTCTCTCTCTCGTTAGAATCGCTAAAGAGAATGGAGTTGTTAGCTATGAATCCATCGTTGTTGAATCGTCGCGAGAACATATTTGGTCAAGGTTCACCACTGTTCTACTCAGAGCCGCTACACATCGTTCGTGGAAGCGGGGTAAGTCTCTATGATGCCAAAGGCAAAGAGTACATCGACATGTACAACAATGTTCCGTGCGTTGGACATTGTCACCCACATGTCGTGGAGGCAATTCAAAACGAGGTAGCGACACTCAATGTCCACAATCGATACTTGCATGGCTCTATTCTTGAGTATGGAGAGCGGTTGATTGAGAAGCACTCTGCGAGTTTTGAGTGTGTTGTGTTTGCTTGCACGGGCACCGAAGCCAACGAGATCGCCTTGCAGATGGCCAGGCATGCTACCGGGGGACAAGGTTTTATTTGTACGGACGCTGGTTATCACGGAAACAGCTATGAAGTCCGAAGGCTTAGTCGTCCAAGTAGTGATGACAAGATCTTCCGTTCGATTCCATTTCCTGAGCTGTATCGGTGTCCTCAGAATGACCCGCTCTCGTACTACCTAGCTCAATTGGAAGAAGCTATTGAAGGCTTTCGGAAAGATGAGATTCCTCTTGCTGGAATGTTGATCTGCCCGATCTGTGCTAATGAGGGTCTCCCCAATATTCCAAAGGGGTTCATGTCTCAGGCTGCGAAAGTAGTTCACGCTGCGGGAGGATTGGTTATTGCCGATGAAGTTCAGTCGGGTCTGTGTCGGACTGGATCTTGGTGGGGCTATGAAAAAGAGAAGTTCCTGCCTGACATCGTGTCGATGGGTAAACCTCTAGGTGCTGGCGTGCCTTTGTCGGCCGTGGTGTCAAACAGATCCAATGTAGAGCTTTTTCGACGCAAGACTCGATACTTCAACACGTTCGCTTCAAGTCCCCTCCAAGCCGCAGCCGGGAATGCTGTATTGGATGTTTTGGAATCCGAAGATCTATGTGCCCGGTCTGAATCCGTCGGTGAAGGGATGCTTGATCAGTTACGTGAACTACTAAGCGACAACCCTTCCGTTGGAGAAGTAAGAGGTAAGGGACTCTTTGTTGCAATCGAATGGGTCAAGGACAGGACGAGCAAAGAACCCGATCGAAACGGTGCGTTGAATGTTGTTGAAGCACTTAAGAAAGAAAGCTTCCTTATTGGTGCAGCTGGAAAATTCGGAAATGTGCTCAAATTGCGTCCGCCCCTTGTCTTTGACGAAGAAAACGCGCGAGAATTCTTAGAGACACTCAAGTGCATTCTTCATCTCTGATAGCGAGCACTGTTTAGGCACCAAATTCGTGAACTCGGGGTATCTTCAAAGTGCGACTGAGGCACTAGAAGCCTTTCCTGTCAATTGTTCGAGCATTGAGTTCATATCTCATTCCGAGAATTTCTCTTACCGTGTTAAGACTGCTAGTGGAAATTCTTATGTACTGCGGCTGCATCGACCCAGCTACCACACTCTCGCAGAGCTAGAGTCTGAACAACTTTGGACCGAAGCACTCTTGGAATCGGGCATAGATGTTCCGATTGCGCTCCAAACGGATGATGGACGACGTTACTGTCAAGTTGAGTGTCCTGATGGTTTGCGCTATGCAGGAATGCTCGAATGGGTAGAAGGCGGATTATTGTGGGACTCACTTTCCAACGACTCTGCCAAAGTGAAACAACTATCGCATCCGATCAGGGACCCTCTACGGTCACTGGGAAGGCTAATTGCTGGGTTACATGAACAAGCGACTCACTGGGAGATTCCTGAGAACTTTAGCCGACATTCGCTGAACGTGGATGGATTCGTTGGAGAGTCGCCGTTTTGGGGAAGATTTTGGGAATCCGAGGAATTGAACAAAGCTCACCGTTCCGACCTTGCTTCAATGCGCAACTCAGTCAAGGAAATCTTGATCGAGTATGAGGGTTCTTCCCGACCATATAGCTTGATTCATGCAGACTTGCATGCGAGCAACGTTGTAGTTCAAGGTTCCCGACTGCACATCATCGACTTCGACGACTCAGGATTCGGGTGGCACGCATATGACTTGGCAGTGGCTCTTCACCACTTGAAAGACTCACCGCAATACTCACGAGCAAAGTCTTCTTTACTCAGCGGTTACTCAGATGTGCGGCCAATTTCGGTGCAGGAAGTCGACAAAATTGAGTTCTTTCACGTAGTTCGAAGTCTTGCTTCTATTGGATGGATTAGCTTGCGGACGGATTTAAACCGCAACCGATCGAAAATCTGTCAGAGCTTATACGACGATGCCAGATGCCGCTTGAAGAATTTCGAGTGTTGAACTAGCCCTGACCTCTACCCGGCGAAATAGGCGAGAACTGTCCAAGCGATAGCTGCAAGCACAGCCGCAAATGTTGCTTGCGGAATCTGCGTCTTAACGTGATCCATGAGATCACACCCTGTACACATCGAACTCAACACCGTCGTATCTGAGATTGGTGAACACTGGTCTCCATACACACTACCGTCCATGACTGCAGCAAAGCACAGAGTCATGAAGAACCAAGGATGGTCTATACCTTGACTGTTTGCGACAGCCCATGCCAACGGCATGGCCAACGGAAACGCAACGGCATATGTGCCCCAACTCGTTCCCGTGGAGAACGCTATTGTCATCGTCATAAGTTGCAGCAAGACAGGCAGCAAGAACCAAGGTATCGCAGACCCGAGTAGCTGGACTAGGTAGGTTCCACCGCCAGTTTGAGTGCTAACGCCGCCGATGGTAACTGCCAACAGAAGAATCACCGAGCCCCCAACCACACTGCGTATACCTTGTGAGAATCCGTCTACAAGTTCGCGAAGTGTCAAGCCTTTGAGCAACGCCATGCCTCCGGCTACTAGCAACGCCAGGCCGAATGCCCAATGTACGTTTGGAGATCCAAAGGCAACAAACGTTCCGACTGCAACGGAAATGAGCAAAATCAACGGAAGTATGAACTCAAGCGGACTGGCTGTATAGCCCACTGGCGCCTGACTCTGTGAGTCTTCAGGCAACGCCAGAGGAGCCGCATCTTCGGCGTCTAATTGGCCTGTGGAACGTGCACGCTCCATAGCGGCTTTCATCTTCTTTCCGAGGAAGAGGGGTTTCTCGATACTCAGGAGAAATGTCCCGAGTACTGCAAAAATGGCGTAAAAGCAAAAGGGCACACTCGCAAAGAAGAACGCAATTCGGTCCGCTTCTGTTGCGAGAAATGTCACGCCGGAGACAAAGATGAATGCTTGCACGTAGGCTGGCCACGCATTGAAGGCCAGTTGGGATGCTATGGGAGATGCTGTCGAATCTACGATGTAAGCTAGTTCTTCGTGGCTTATGTTCTCTTTGTCGGCTATAGGTCGGACGGTGGTACCAACGAGCACCGTACTTACAGTTCCACCTTGAAAGAACGTAATTCCGAGCATCCAGGCAACAAGCTTTGCGGTACGAGGACCACGTACAACCGCCTTGGTGATCCACTCGGCAAAGGCCAAGGCTGCGCCTGACTTCGACCAAATGCCAAGCAATCCCCCCAGCAACCACAAATACAAGATCAAAATTCCTGCGACACTGGTTGTACCCAAGGCTGGAATCAAGACAGAGCCGGTTAGGTCATACTGTCCTAAAATTAGTGCCCCCGACACTATTCCGCCCAGCAAGGCGGTGATGGGCTCTTTTGTAATCCAGCACAGTACTACAGCACACAGTGCGGGAAGAAGAGACCAGAAACCCCAATGTTGGAGGGCACGCAGCCGATAAATAGACGTTTCACCGTTCTCATTCGTCTCCCGCACATATTCCTCTGTAACCTCAATGTCGCCGACTAACAAGTCGGGGTCGGCACGGAACAAGAACGATTCCTCTTCAGAGATCGGTTCAATGATTACGGGTTTTCCTCGAGCAGAGTAGTAGAGTTCTCCCTTTTCATTAGTTTGTACATCCAATGTCGTTTGTTCTACGTTCCATTTGGGAGGCACTAACATTCCTATCGCTAAGGAAAGCCCAATGAGTCCAGCAAATACGGCCAGATTTATGAAAGCACGTCGTGAGAATGGAACGCTTCGAAACGGCATATGACTGTTACGTAAAGAACTTGAATGGAATTTCATTGTACGAATCGAGTCAAATTGGTATAAACGCTGTTTAATTGCAATCTGAACGTAATTTCTCGCATAAAAGGAAGCTATGAAAGCGCTTGAAGTAACCCGTGATATCGATGGAGTCGTAGAACAATTTGGTGTCGATCAGGACTACGGCCGATATACGGAGGAAGATCAAGACACGTGGCGCATTGCAATGGCGAACTTGGAACGCGTGCTGATAAACAACACTGCTGTCGACTATGTTCAAGCTTGCAGGCTATCCGGAATGTCGAAAGATCAGATACCAACTCTCGAGTCTGTCAACGATGCACTCGGAGAATTTGGATGGAGCGCAATCGTAGTCGCTGGGTTCATACCACCAGATGTCTTCATGGCATTGCAAGCGAATTCGATACTGCCCATTACGCGGACTATCCGAACTAGAAGCCAAATGGGCTATACACCTGTACCCGATATCGTGCACGAAGCTGCTGGACATTTGCCAATGCTCTCGTGCCCTGAATACAGGGGCTTCTTACAACGTTTAGGTGAAATAGGGGCGAATACTTCCATGAATGCACTGGACATGAAGCTCTACACACGTCAAAAGCAACTAGCCGAGCTACTCGCGGAAGATGATGCGGACTCCAACCTTGTGGCAGAGGCGAAGAGGGCAGTTCACGAGGCAGTGCTGGAAGCAAGAGGTTCAGCTGTTTCACCGGCGCGCCGGGTTGCTCGCTTTCACTGGTGGACGGTAGAGTATGGCCTGATCGGAAACTCTCACGACATCTATGGCGCAGGGCTGCTTTCCTCGGTTGCGGAGGCAAGGGACTTTCGCAAGGTGCCACACACGAGGCTTTCCGTGGATTGCTGTAATCAATCATTCGAAATCGACCACGTTCAGCCACAGTACTTTGTAGCTGAATCGTGGGATCACCTGATGGATGAAGTGTTTGCCTTGGAACGAGTGGTGTTGAACTGAGTTACAGCGCGTTCTGCGCCGACTAGCAGATCCCACTATTTTGGTACGACTACGTGGGTCGAAGATTGGCTAAAGACATGCTTTGCAACGACCCCATGTACGTGACCACATTGATCACAATAAATCACGAAGAACCAAGGATCTCGCGTTCGACTATGTTGTTGGCTCTCTTGACTAGCAAAGTGCTCGATTCCTGAAACACCACAGTTTGGGCACATGGGTTCAACTTCTTCGTTCTGCATTTGATCGTTCATGGGGGTCCTACGACATTGCCAGTCGGTGGGTAGAAGAATTCACTCTAGGTTCAAAGCAACAAACTGATCTAAAGAGTTTGGTATTGATTCTCTCAGCAGTCAATTAGTACCATTGTTCGCAGAGCCATGTGAGCACAAGTGCTGTGCAAATCTGGCTCACAGAGTGAACGAAACCAATCCGTCGGCTCAAGATTGACGAAAAATGATTTTAGTGTCGTGGGGCTAGTAGGACGCCACGACAAGCCAATGATTGCAGATTCCTTGCACACTGTGCTTGAAGTTCTTCATGCTGCTGATCGAACCGTGCTGATTGAACAGCAGACAGCTTCTCTGATTCCAACAGTCATTGATGAGGTAATTACACGGTCGGATCTTGAGAGATGCGATTTGGTAGTCGTTGTGGGCGGCGACGGCAGTATTCTTGGGGTAGCCCGTGACTTAGCGCACACCAACGTCCCTGTATTGGGGGTGAACAGAGGCGGTCTTGGGTTTCTCGCGGATATATCGCCTGATCAGATCGAATCAAGACTTAATGACGTGCTTGCAGGGCAGTTTCGCCTCGAGATCCACTTCTTGCTGGAGCACAAAGTCGTTCGAGAAGGAAAAGTTGTTCACTCTTCTCCCGCTTTGAACGATGTGGTTGTCAACTCGGGATCCATCACTCGAATGATGGACTTTGAGCTGTACGTAAACGACGAGTTTGTATACGAGCAGCGATCGGATGGGCTCATCGTTTCCACGCCGACAGGTTCAACCGCATATGCGTTGTCGGCGGGTGGACCCATCATGCACCCAACGTTAAATGCTCTCGCAATCGTACCGATGTTTCCTCACACCCTGACATCAAGACCACTGGTGATTGGTGGCGACTCCAAGGTGAGCGTAATGATCAACGCTGAGAACCAATATCCACTAGTCAGTGCAGATTCACAGGTCTCGTACGTTCTTCATCCACGAGACGAAGTGCATATTCAGAAATTCCCTCACGGATTGAACATTGCATATCCCTCTACTCACAGCTTCTACGAAGCATGCAGAAGCAAGTTGGATTGGGGTTCACGTTTAGGGGGATCAGGAACTCAGTAACAGTTCATCTTGCGCAGTTCAACTGATCCTTAATCGCCGACACTAGTAGACCGGTTTGCTGCAGTACGGCGTCCAATTTGACTACGCTTAGATGTCGCGCTGAGATTTGGTCTCACTGCAAAGGAGCTTTCATTGGATTTTGTAGAAGCTGTTCGGCTTAATTCACAAGCGTTGGCAAGTTCGATCACTCAGACAAGACGAGACTTGGAGTATGGCGAGTGTTGGCTTGGATCCCGAATCAACTTTGTTTTGTAAGACACGTCCATAAAACCCCTCTATGAATTGGTGGTGGAATGGAGACTAATTTTGCTTCAATGGATGCGGGCTAGTGTATAAACGGTTTAGTAACCCGGAACCAAACGGACTCGGATGGAGGAGCGAGCACTGCAACTTGATTTGGTAAGGACCTGTCTCTTGATTGCGTGTTTGGTGTCGTGCCACTCACTAGCACCCAGCTGCCTCAGAGTCACGGTGGAGGAAAACTTCGATCGGAGCGATATCGTCTTTACCGGAAGCGTTTTAAGTAAGAGCGAAGCTCCAGAAAAGTACAGTCAACGTTCGCTTTATGGAAACGAAGAAGACGAACGCTCTGGAGCACTCGAAGTTCTTTTCAAGGTAGAAACCAATTGGAAGGGCAAACTGGATGAACCTGTCCTCTTGTACACGGTTAACCCTGAAGAGGATAGTTCTCTTGGCTACCACTTTGAGGTTGAGGGAAAGTACGTTGTGTTTGCCCGCTATTGGGATCTCGAAGAGGACGGAGACGGTGAAGAAACAGAGACTAACCTTTGGACTGAGTTGTGCTCCCAGAATATCAACCTAGAGAGCGTCGAGAACAAGAACTCGCTGATTCGGAAGCTTGCTCTTCTCAAATCTAAATCGGAAATATCGGAGAAGACGAGTGAAGAAGGAGAAATCTCGGAACAAGACACAAAGACCCCAGAGTCCGCTGACCTGACTGATCCAAGCAAGAGTCAACAGGCTCGTAACTGATGGGTAAGTTTGACCAATGAAGCGCTCACGAAGACTATCATTCACATGGTCTTGATTCTAAGATTGGATATTGAGGTGGACTGACGGAATCAGAAAGCGGGTTGAACTATCGATGAACTTAGCAAGAATCTCGCGGTAGTTCTTGCCCACTGATTTTTGACTCAATAGCGGTTACTCATTCCAAAAAACGACCTAAACGACCAACACTCCTTCATTAGATGCACACCGCATAGTCCACATCCCAACTTGGGTACCTGAAACAAGAAGGTAGGAGACCCGCGGAAACATCATCTGATTTGCGTTAGCACGGTTGCGAGCTCGGCTAACAATCCGTCTGTGCTTGTAAGTCGTCTGGATGGTCCAGATCCACAAGAATCCCTGGATCGTCGACAACCAAAACCTGACTTTTAAGTGACCCAGATTCCAGCAGTGCTTTAGCACCGTTATCGCCGGTCAAACCAAGCAGACTGTCGAAGTACTTAGAGGGAAATCCCACGGGATTTCCGACTCGATCAGAGTGTTTCAGACGAACCACGTGCTCGTTGCATGTTTCTAGCGTGCTTCGAAGTAACCCCAATGTCGACTTCTTTACATACGGCATGTCTCCAAGTGCAACGACGATCCATGGAGAGTCTATTGCCGCTCTCACTCCAGCGACAAGACTCCGCGAAATACCCTCTATTGCACGGGTCGAAGGTACGACTTCCACAGACTCGGGGAGGAGCGACGCTATCTCAAATTCGCCTGGTCGCAATACCGCGACAACCCGGTCAAATATGGCGGTGTAGAGTCTGCAAGTGTGTGTAAGAAGTGTGTCTTGACCTAGTGGTTCGAGTCGCTTGTCACGTCCGAATCGACGAGAGAATCCGGCCGCCAGCACAATTGCCGAGCCAGCTTTGGCGTCATCCGACACGGTGCGCGACCGAGTCTTCAGCAGAATGCTTCGTTGCTCGAATAGAGTTCCTAATTGCTGTGATTTGAGCAATGACGGAGATTGCAATTTCCGGTGGTGTCTTGCTGCCGATAGGGATTCCTATGGGCGCATGCAATCGTTCTAACTGTTCCGTTGTTACATCAAGGGCGAGCAATCGTTTGCGACGGTTCGCTGATGTTCGGTCCGAACCCATAGCTCCGATGTAAAAGGCCTCAGTCTCGAATGCACCCAATAAACCCATGTCGTCTATTCTCGGGTCATGGGACAGGGCAACAATTGCTGACTGAGAATCGTTGGCACGTGCGCGGATGACATCATCGGGCATTTCGCACACCTTGATTGCTCCAGGTGCACGAAGGCCATTGAGGTTTTCCTCGCGTGGATCGATGACCGTGACCTGATAGTCGAGCGTTTGAGCAAACGAGGCGACATACTCACTAACCATTCCCGTACCGATGATGAACAGTTGATAGCGTGGACCATAAGTCTGTTCCATAACGAAACTCTCATGGTCATAGGAAAAAGGCACGTAGGATGTTGTTCGTGTCACGTCCATTAAGCCTGATGCCAATTCGACACGACGGGTAACAAGAACGCGACTCTCTAGACACTTCGTTATTTCTTTGAACGCATGAGTCAGAGCTGGGTTTGATGTGAGTGGCTCAACAACAATGTCCAAGTGGCCACCACAGGGGAGGCCAAGCTGTTCGGCCTCCTCTTCGGACTCACCATACCTAAAGAACTGCGGCACGGAGGATGCGAGATCGCCCTTGGCTAGCTTTTCCTTGAGATCATCTTCGACACATCCTCCAGAAAGAGAACCCACAATATCTTGGTCGAAATTGCAGGCCATCAGGGATCCTTCCGGTCGAGGCGAAGAACCGTATGTGGCTACGACTGTAGCCAACCAACATTGCTGATTTTCATGAAGCCAAAGCCTCACTTGATTCAGGACTTCTTGATCTACAGACTGCAATGGAAATGGCTAACGTATGAGTATTTGCGCACGAAATTATATTGTGGCGAATGGCGGTGTTCGAGGAGGCAGTCAACTCCGCGACGTCGCTAACATTGAGGCGTTTCGGCGATTCATGCTTGGCTCTCCCGACCGAATGTGGCAAGACAATACAATTTGCACGGTGTTCAAACCACACGAACATCGAAACCACACCGACTTGGGCTTACTTTCGAGCTCGCGCAGACTCTTGTTAGGAGAGATATGAAAGATACGGAAGGAACAATCGTTCGACTGGAAGACTACAGACCGTTGGGATGGAAACCAAACTCGACGGAGCTCTCTTTTGAGCTTCATGACGATCAGACGATAGTTACATCGCGACTAAGCATCGCGCGAGAGTCAACCGAAGAGTCAAATATTCGGTTATTTGGAGAACGGCTCGAGCTTCTTGAACTGTCAGTGGACGGCCGACAACTGTCCAACAACGAATATAGCGTTGACGACGAGGGACTAACGTTGTTCGACGTGCCAAGGGCTTTCGAACTCTCTGTCAAAAATCGAATCCACCCCGAGACCAACACGGAGCTTCAGGGACTCTACAAGTCTTCGACATTGTTCTGCACACAGTGTGAAGCCGAGAGCTTTCGAAGAATTACCTATTACCCTGATCGACCGGATGTTCTCTCCGTCTTTACCACAACCATTGAGGCGGACAAAGATGCATTTCCAGTACTGCTATCCAATGGAAATAGAGTTTCTCATGAAGAACTAGGAAACAATCGACATCGTGCGACGTGGCACGACCCGCATCCAAAGCCTTCTTACTTGTTTGCTCTTGTCGCCGGAAACCTCAGTTCTTTGGAAGACTCCTTTACCACGATGTCTGGAAAGAATGTTCGTTTGACCATCTATTCAGAACCCGAGAATATCGGGAAGTGTTCTTGGGCAATGGAGTGCTTGAAGCAAGCCATGAAGTGGGACGAAGAGGTTTACGGACGCGAATACGATCTCGAACGATTCATGATCGTTGCAGTTGCAGACTTCAACTTCGGAGCAATGGAGAACAAGGGTCTCAATATTTTCAATGTTAGTGCTTTGCTTGCTTCTGCGGATACTGCGACGGATAGCGCATTCCAACGAATCGCTGCAATCATTGCGCACGAGTATTTCCACAACTGGTCTGGAAACCGTGTTACCTGTCGCGACTGGTTCCAGTTGAGTCTCAAGGAGGGTTTCACGGTTTTTCGTGACACTCAGTTCAGCGAATCGATCGAAGGAGAAACCAAAAAGCGAGTCGAGACCGTTGCAGATCTTCGATCCGGACAATTTTCGGAAGACGCAGGCAAACTCTCGCACTCCGTGAGACCAAACCAGTACGCCGACATCACAAACTTCTACACAGCAACCATCTACGAGAAAGGCGCTGAAGTACTCAGAATGATGTATACGATGGCCGGCAAGAAGAAGTGGCGCGAAGCTACTGATTTGTACTTCACAAGACATGACGGAACTGCGGCTACAGTCGAGGACTTTGTACGTGCGGTCAGCGATGCTACGGATCTTGATCTAAGCCAATTCTTCCTTTGGTATACCCAAGCAGGGACTCCTCGTTTGTCAGTCCAAGAAACTCGGAACGAAGACACTCTGACTCTTAATATTCGACAGAGGTGCGCACCAACTCCCAATCAGCCTGTCAAAGAGCCGTTTCATATACCGATAGCGATTGGATTGATCGACAGTGACGGACATGAGGTATTGGGCGAGGAGGGTAGGAACAACGGCTACAACACCCATTGTGATGCCGACATGCACATAGAAAATCCCAATCGGGATGGGACATTGATATTGCACTTGAAGAAAGAAGAGAGCCAGCTTCAAATCAGAGGTGTTGCCAAGAACTCAGCTGTGAGCTTTCTCAGAGGGTTTTCCGCTCCGGTTTATGTCGAGTACTCGCAGGATTCATCACAGCTGAAGACACTCGCTCTTCATGACACCGACGGCTTTTCGCGTTGGAATTCGGCTCAAGATCTGTACGTTCGGTACATGCTAAGCAAGGATGGCGAAATCGATCTTATCTGCGAATTGGTTGCAGAGATTGCGAATCGCGTGCTTAGTTCCGGAGATGGGGATGAGGAAAAATCGGTGTTAATGTCTGCGCTGTCACTTCCATCGCCCTTGACGGTTTTGCAGGAGTATCCAGGATCCGATTTTGACTCCATCGTGGCAAGTAGAGATCGACTAGCAAATGAACTCTCGCAAAGGCTTCTTGATACCTGGAAAGAGATGCTGGACGAGCATCGTGTTGAAGAGCCGTATAGCGTAACTAAGTCGCAAGTTAACCGTAGATCGGCTCGCAACATCGCGCTTTCTCATATCAGAAGAGCTTTTGCTGAAGAAAGACCACACGAAATCGCTGAGACTCTTGCCCAAAACTTTAGAGAGGCTGACAACCTCACTGACAGGCTCGCAAATGCAGTTCAACTTCTCGAACTTCCCGATCTAGTTCGAGAGACCAAGGAGTCGGTATTAAGGGAATTCCACAACAGATTTGAAAATGAACAGTTGGTCATTGACACTTGGTTCAGAATTCAGGCTACCTGTACGCTTCCAGGCGTACTGAACAAAGTGAAAGAATTGGAAGGGCATCCTTCTTTCAACAGCAAGAATCCGAATCGATTGCGTAGTCTCATCTACGCGTTTGCTTTCGGCAATTGGAGAAACTTCCATAGTTCTGATGGAAGTGGCTATTCCTACATTGCGGAAAAGGTCGTAGAAATTGAGACTTGGAATTCTCAAGTTGCGGCGCGACTGGCAACAGAATTGACGAATTGGACCGTCTTTGATGTTGGTCGACAGCGGCTCATGAAGAGCGCTCTCGGCTACATCAATGATCGACTGACGTCAAAGAGTGTTAGGGATGTGGTCGGACGGGGACTAGCTGACTAGTTGGCTAGGCGGGCCATAACTGTGCACCACCGTCTACGCGCAAGACCTGCCCTGAAACATAGGAAGAATCTGAAGTAACGAAGAATTCCACGGCTCTAGCTACTTCAATGGGCCAACCGTAGCGAGTGAGGGGTCCTGCTGTAACCTTTCGGTCTTCTCGGGTGGGACGACTTGCTTCGAATCTTGCGGTAATAATTTCTCCGGGTGCGATGACGTTCGCATATACACCGTGTGGTCTCAGTTGAGCAGCCAAACACTTCGTGTACTCATGGACAGCAGCTTTTGCTGTTCCATATATGACCTCGGAACGATGTCCCGTTAGACCTGCAATGCTTCCGATGGTCACAATCCAACCTCTATTACGTTCAATCATGCTTGGAACAGCGGCTTTGCAGACGAGTATGCAACTCATTAGGTTGCGCTCAAGTATCGTTCTGACATCTTCCAATGCCACCTCGAGAGCGTCATTCACAAGCGGTTTGCCGGCATTGGGACCGGAAGTTCCGGTTGATCCGATGTCTCCGCCTGCATTGTTAATCAGAACATCGACTGGACCTAATTTGTCGCATATCTCGTCAAAATTGGATTGCACCGTATAGGGATCAGTTAAGTCGCCATGAACCGAAACTACGTCTGCCTCATGACGTTCGGAGATTTCGGTTGCTACTTGAGCGAGCGAATCCGCTTCATTGAACGCACGGGTGGAGTGGGGGCCCGTACCATGCACTGCAACCTTTGCGCCTAGAGAAGCCAAGTGATCGGCAACAACCCGGCCTATACCTCGCGAAGATCCCGTGACCCAAGCCACTCTCCCTTCTAGTTTCTTTTCTGTCATCTGAAATCCCTGGAATACCATCTCACCGCGTGTGAGACCGCACACAATTGTAGATCCAACATCTCTTTGTTTTTTTTGGTAAATCAATTCATGCTAAAGGACAGCCAATCGAGTTTCTCCGAGGGTTCGATGCAAGGTCCATATCCCAGACGAGATCACTATCAGAGTAAGGTCTAGTCCATTAAGTTAGATTCAAGCCACTGTGTCGAACCCGTGTAGAAGTGTTCCCAATAGCACTTTTTTCGAAAAATCTGTCCAAGACTCTGATGCACAATTTGCGCAATTCATACAGGGAGTGAATTCATGAAACGAGTTTCAAGGTACGCGGGTATAGTTCTGGTGGTAGCTCTGGCCGTGGTGGCTCCGTTTACGGTTTGGGTGTTGGCTCAAGAATCTGAAACGGAATCGGAAGACTCTTGCGAATGGAAATTCGTAGGCAATCACACAAGTACAGACGCTAAAGGTCACTTCTGGAACGAATGCACTGGAGAGCTCTACTATGTTGTGGGCACGTCTGCTGAACGTGCAAACGTGAACCTCGACTAGTCAAGTAGACGTCAGTCTGCTTCGCACGCTTAGATCTAAGGGGAATCGCCACCTTTCAGGCTTTGACGACTTTTGAAAGCGCTCCGATTTCTTCGTCGCTGTTCTCCCATAGATCGAAGCTTTTCCCGGTCGCTCGGGTCGACCTTCATGTATTTTTCGCGCCAGGACTGATCTTCTCCCCACATGTGCGAAGTTTCTGCTGTTGTTTGAGGACGAACAGCGTTTTCGAGCAATGTCAGTCCTGATCGAACGACCTCTTCTTGCATTTGACTGTCATATGGTCGTCCGATCGGATTTCCTAGCGGAAAGTTGGTGAAGAGAAATCGAGGTACGGCGCATTTCTCAACAATATCTCTTGCAGAACCAATGATGATGGTCGGAATGCCGTTTTCTTCGAGTACTCTCGCTGTCAGACTCACGGTCTGATGACATACGGGTCACAGAGGCACCAGCAGCAACGCGTCGATCTTATCCTCTTGACAGAGTTGAAGTACCAGCTGAGCGTCGGTTTGAGATGTCTTTCGCTGACTGTACTCCGTTGGAAGAAAATACGAACGCCGAGCAATCTCACCGATGAAGCGTTTTGCCACGAGACTCTGGAGCACTTCGAGGGGAAAGAAGCTCCCCCGATCGTTAAGGTGTGTGGCTTCGCGATCCCAAGCTAAGTCTTCAGCATAGAGTTTGGTCGGTAGCTCTTCGTTTGATCTTGCCTCAACCTTTCTGTGATCAAGCAACTTACTAGGATAGGTCGATGCTGTGCTGGCAAGTGCGATTCTCGATTTTGCGAGTGGTTTTCGCAACGTTGTGAAAGGTGCGGCGTCATGGTGCGCCCACCGGTAGGGCACATCGAATCCTTGAGCTTCGTAGTAAATCTTCGTTTTCTCGATGTATCTGACTGAATCGAAGGAGGTCATTTGGCTCACTCAAGTACGTGGACTAACGAACGTGCTCTAGGTTAAACCCCAGGAGCAAAGTGAAAGTATTTGTTCTCTTCCACATCAGTCGGAGCGGGAACTTCTCGTTTTTCAAGCGTGACACGTCCATCTTGAAGCGTCAGCAAAGCAAAGAAACCACCTCTCGTGGTTGCAAATGCCTTGACGGGCGATCCTGGATAGCAGGCAACTGTATTGCCGAGATCGTAGTCCTGCCAGACATGAACATGACCTAGGGCAAGATAATCGAATCCAGATTCTTTGATTTCGTCCTCAGAGATTGTTGAGGATACGTACTCTGTGGGTGTGTTCACAACCTGCCCATGTGCAAGACCGATGTTCCACGTCGCGTTCGGTTTAGCTCCTGCTCCTTGTAACGGCTTGTTTTCGGGAGTGTGCTCGGTCATCGCTCTTCCCCATATGCTGAGGTCCAAGTCAGATAGGTCGATTCGCGTACCCTCGGCATCGAGTAGGAAGTGCACATTCTTACCTAGTCTGTCGGTTTCAAATCTCTTCCAGACTGAATGGTCATCGTGTACATCGTGGTTCCCGGGAATCACAACGACATGACAATCCAACTTGTTGAACTGATCGCAGACGAAGTCTATGTCGTGTGCCTTGACGCGAGAATGATCGAACAAGTCTCCAACAACCAAGAAAAGATCACATTGTTCGTCTCGAACAGAATCGACGACGAAGGCAAAGGCCGCTTCTGCAACATTGCGATAGCCATTGATTGAGTTCGACCGGGCGTTTCCGTCCAAGTGCACATCAGATGTATGTGCAATTCGGATTGGCTTGAGTGAAGACAAACTAAGTACCTACTAACTGCAGAAATTCTGAACGAGTTGCGGAATCCGATCTAAACGCACCTAGCAAGACGGATGTCTTCATGAGGGAGTGCTGTTTTTCCACCCCTCGCATTTGCATACAGAGGTGCTGCGCTTCGACAAGAACACCAACACCACTGGCTCCGGTTACATCCAACATTGTTTGTGCAATTTGCTGGGTGAGCCGCTCTTGAATTTGCAAGCGACGGGCGAACATTTCTACGATTCGAGCAATCTTTGATAGTCCCAAGACCTTTCCGTTGGGAAGATATCCGACATGGCATTTACCAATGAATGGGAGAATGTGGTGCTCGCAGAGTGAATAAAGTTCGATGTCTTTGACGATGATGATTTCGTCGATGTCCGACTGATACAGAGCGTTATTTACAATCGAGTCAATGTCGTCGCGATATCCTTTTGTTAAGAATTCGATGGCGTTTGCGGCGCGACGCGGCGTATCCCGTAATCCCTCACGGCCGGGATCTTCTCCAATGAAGTTGATGAGTTCTCGGAATGCAGTGTCAATGGCTTTCATAGTCGAGTCGAAGTGCTGAAAGGGCGTTCTGGATTAAGTGGCGAGTCTGACTCCGGACACGGATGTTTTGAAAATAAGCAGTACAACATTTTCGAAGAATTATTCCCAATCTCGATTTAGATACTAGATTCATCGGTCGTTCGTGTCAGCATATTCTTTCGCACAGTATTCCAATCCGTCCGGTAATTTACACAAATGCTTCCTCCACCACGATCACGTGATGTTGTCAATAGAATTGGGAAGCTCCGAGAGCCCAAATATTTCGGGCTCTCGGAGAACTAGGATCTAGTTTGCAAGGCGGAGCACGGTGCCTTTTCTGGTACCTGTGTGTTCTCCATCCTCTACTGTGACGTTTCCGTTTACGATGGTTGCCTTGTAGCCGAGCGACTTTTGAATGTATCGCGGAGCTCCTCCGGGGAAGTCGTGAACTAGCTCTGGCTGTCGTTCTGCCACGCTATCCGGATCGAACACATTCACATCGGCTTCCATGCCGACTTCAAGTGTTCCTCGATCTGTCAGTCCAAGTACACGTGCGGGAGCTGAAGTCAACCGACGTACTCCCTCGCTCAATGAATAGAGTCCCGATTCACGTACCCAATACGCTAGGGTGAAACTAGGCCATCCAGCGTCCATGATTTGAGATACATGCGCGCCGGCATCTCCCAGACTTGGGAAACAATGTTCACTCTTGAACAAGTCTCCCAGTTCATTGAGGCTCTGATTGAACATACGCAGATTGAACAGCCCCTTTCCTTTGCTCTCAAGTGAGAGTCTCAAAAAGGTCTCTACCCAATGTTCATTGTTTGCTTCAGCGATCGCACCGATGTTCTCTTCAGCAGACGAGGTGTAGTTCGGCGTTTCATCGGAACCTAGATAGAAGACATTGTTCATTGGGAAACGACGTTCGGCACTCTTTCCTTCCGAAACCAACTTGGCGTAGGTTTCTGGATTGTTGATAGCCGCCAGTCGCCCCTCAAAGTTCATCTTGCGCAGTTCGTTCCACGTCTCTCCGGACATCGGCAAATTGGATTGAAGTCCAAACATAAATCCGGAGCCACGGACTTGTGTGATGGCAGTTATGTCACGGTCCTTGCATAATTCCGCCAATCGCTCTGCTTGGGCACGACCCGATCCGGGCTGAGGCCCCGTTCCGTAGCTAAACAGAACACGACCCTTTGTTGTATCGGATATCTGTCGCAAGACACTGAAATCAGCACCCACTGCTTGCATAAGCCCATTACGAGGACCAACTTCCTTGGCTATCTCCACCAACTCCTTGGGGTCCGCAAAAGTTCCAGGAATAGATCTACCATCTGGTAGCTTGTGAGGTGGATATCTGTTGGTTGAGAATCCTATAGCTCCACGATCAAGAGAGTGGCCAACTACCTCTGCCATCTTCTTGAGTTCTTCGGGTGTGGCTTGCTCCTCTACAGCTCGTTCGCCCATTACATAGAATCGAACGGCACAGTGCCCAACCATTCCGCACACGTTGACTGCAGGTTGCAACCGTTCGATCGCATCCAGATAGCCTCCGTAGTCTTCCCAATCCCACGGAAGTCCCGTCAGAATTGCATGTTTTGGAATGTCTTCGACTGTTTCCATCATTCCTGCGAGCAATTCGCGATCCGTTGGTTTGCATGGTGCGAAAGTGACTCCGCAATTACCCATGAGTGCAGTAGTTACGCCGTGCCAGCTCACTGGCGTCATGAAGGGGTCCCAACCGATTTGTGCGTCGAGATGGGTATGCAAGTCAACGAATCCTGGCGTGACCGCTCGTCCCTCCGCTTTGATTTCTCGGTTACCGGAACCGTCCACTTCTCCGACTTGTGAAATCACGCCGTCGTCGATGGCCAAGTCGCCTTCGACTGGGTCGTTTCCCAATCCGTCGAACAAGTTTCCGTTGCGTATCACGAGATCGTGTGACATGGTTTTCCTCCCAATGGTGAGATACCAACTCGATTCATTGTACGAGTTGGACATTTGTTAGCTCGTAGGTCCGCATGTCTAGCGGAACGCAGAGACTATTTCCTCTTCAACTCTTTGTAGTGCTTCAGCGTCGCCAGTCTGAATCCCGCCAAACATGATTTCGGAAACACCTTCTTTTTCAAACTCTCCGATTCGATCAATTACGAAATTTCGGGGTCCAGCCATAGATCCTCTGCCAAGTCCGCGCTGAAAACGTTCAATTGCTTCTTTGTCCTCTGTTATCAACAGAGGCATCAGCAAAGTACGTTCGATTTCGGCTGGGTCTCTACCAACGTCGGCACAGTGCTTCTCTAGGACTCCCACTTTGTGTCGATAAATTTCCATGGACATACCTTGTCCGGCCCAGCCGTCCATGTTCATGATGTCACCGAACATCGCAAGGGTTCTGAGCGTTCTACGTTCACCTGTTCCACCAACCATAATGGGAGTGTGTGGCTTTTGAAAACACCCAGGTGCTAAGGGGGCTTGATCTAGCTTGTAGTACTTGCCATCGTAATCGACGGGTTCGTCGGACGTGAACAGTTTTCGGATGAGTTCACAAGCTTCCTGGAATCGATCTTGTCGTTCCTTCATTGACGGAAAGTTCCAACCGTACGCCTCATGTTCTCGCTTGAACCATGCCGCACCCAACGCTAGTGTGAATCGTCCCTGTGAAGCTTGGTCAAGAGTTGCAGCCATCTTCGCCAACAACGCGGGATTCCTGTATGTGTTGCCGAGCACCAAATGGCCAAAATGAAGCCGCTTAGTCATGCCTGCAGCAAATGCGATGAGGGTATAGCCTTCGAAAGCTGTAAAGGGTTCATCCTGTCTGCGTCCTGGAGGCGGCAAGAAATGGTCTGCGAACCAAAGACTATCCCATGTCCCAGCCTCCATCGATTCAATGGAAGTCTGAATTGCTTCCCAGTTCGTTCGATAGCAGTTGACTTGTACGCCAAATTTCATAGGGAGTTTCCTTGCTCGATAGGTTAGAGGAGTTTGGCACCGGCACTTCCCAACCGTCGAGCCGATGCTCTTTCGATTTTAGCAACTCTCAATCGCCAAGATAGAAGGCCATGCCAGCCCGGCATTAGGGCTTTCGAGCTACCTACAGAATGTCTTGCTTGGATGAAGTGTTCGATTCAACACTTGCCTTCAATTGGAACTCGCGACGCTTCTTGTCAAGCCAACTCACTGTCTCTTCAAGTCTTATCGGCGACTTGAGCTCGCACTCCCAGAGGACAATGACCTCATATCCAGCATCTTTCAGTTCCTTCAAGTTCTTTCGGTCTCGTTGCACGTTTCTCTCAAACTTTTCTAGCCAGAACTCGGTATTAGATTTTGGAATAGAGGAGTGTCGGCAGTCCTGGTGGCGATGCCAGAAACAGCCGTGGACAAGAATCACAGTCCGGTACTTCGAAAGCACGATGTCTGGAGTGCCTGGTAGGTTCTTGTTGTGAATGCGAAACCTGAATCCGTTGGCATGCAAAACCGAACGCACTCGAACTTCAGCTTTCGAATTCGTGCTCCGAATACTCTGCATGATCTTACGCCGGGTTTCGGAAGATACGATGTCCATCTAGATGCTCACAGGCTGTACAGGAGAGATCGTGCAAAGACCTGTTGCCGATTGGATGAGCTCTTCAAATCTCAATAGATTTCAGGAATCAAGTTCTGGGACTCAAAAGGGGGTCGCGTGTAGGATTCGTCTTTGGGCCGAGGCGGGAGTTCAAGCTTGATGCTCTCGACTCTCTTGTACTTGACCATGCTCAAGAGATGACTTATGCAGTTTAGCCTGGCGTGACTCTTTACGTCTCCGTTGACCACAAACCAAGGTGCTTCCGCAATTGAAGTCCTCGCTAGCATGATGTCTTTCGCCTTCGAGTAGTCAACCCAACGAGTTCGAGACTGAAGATCCATATTGCTCAACTTCCATGCTTTGTGCGGTTGCGTCAATCGAGCTTGAAACCGTTTCTCTTGAACTGCATCGGAAACGGAAAACCAATATTTAATCAGTTGAATGCCTGATCGGACAAGCATTCGCTCGAATTCTGGCGCGGCATGAAAAAACTCTTCGTATTCCTTGTCGGTGCAGAAGCCCATGACTTTCTCGACGCCAGCGCGGTTATACCAACTACGGTCAAAAATGACGAGTTCTCCGGCGGCTGGAAGGTGTTCAATGTAGCGTTGAAAGTACCATTGAGACCGTTCCTCTTCGTTGGGAGCTGGCAAAGCTACAACTCGAGTGTGACGTGGACGCAAGTACTCCGTGATTCGTTTGATACAGCTGCCTTTGCCAGCAGCATCTCGACCTTCGAAGACTACAACCACCTTTTTCTTTTCTGTAATGATCCATTCGAGCATATAGGTAAGCTCGGTTTGTAGTCTTAGCAATTCCACCTCGTATTGAGCTTTGGAGAGTCGCTTTCGCTTGTTCGACTTGGCGCGGTTCTTGTCCATTGTTGAAGCATGCTCCTCTATCCCACGTTGATTGTAGAAAGAGTCAACGATACTTGCTAATTGCTATTGTTGAGAAAGAGTTTCTATTCACAAAGTAATGACTACAAGGTAGACAAGCTCGGTTGCTCGTACAGAGTGTTTAGATTGGATTGAGCAGTTAAGATGCAGAGCTCAAACCTGTCCCCATTTCTTCATAGATATTTAAGAATGACTGTGAACTAATCTCTTTATTCTTTTCATTATTAACAATTTTTCTTAAAACACTCTTCAGATCACGACTGCTGACCAAGGGAGTGTACTGCCTTTCATTAAAAATAGATTCATTAAGATGATTGAGTATTCTCTCTGCTTCGACATTTGAGCTCAAGATTTGTAAGGCTTCGACTCTGGTAACTTGCAAGTGTGCGACCAGCCAGTCTGCCATTGCATTCTTGACCTCGCTTGGATGTCGGCTCTTTAGTCGTTTTCTGATCAGTCCAATTGCTGGCGCCATTGGTTCTTTGCCAAAAGGCCAGTGGCGTCTAGAAACGAATAGAACGAGAAGCGCAACCATTAAACCGAGGAATACGCACAAGAACACAAGCACCTGCCACGGTGGAAGTAAGAATCGGGAGCTCGCTAAATTCTCTGCATCTTGTTCGGACCCTAGGGGTACGTTTGCACCAACAGCTTGATCTTCTACCGAATCTCCAAGCAATCCTGACGCCACATTGATGACTCGCGGTTCAATTATTGTCTGCTTGATCTGCTTATCTTGAGGGTCCCACCAAGTAACTTCAGTTTGAGGTATCTCTACTGCTCCTGGTTTGGTCAAAAGCAGGGTTTCCGACTGGACACGCTTTCCAACGACGCTATCGACCAATGCCGCATCACTCAATTGTGGTGGGTCGGGGTACTGTCGAATGGAATCGTGAGTGTTGAGTACGACCTCAGGTATGCCCGTACTGTGTGAATCGATGGCGGTTATCTCGACCTCCCGCAGAATAGAGTCACCTACACTGAGCCCTTCCAAGTCTGAAGTATCTAGGCTGTCCGAGATTCGAACATCTGAAGCAGGGAACCAATTTTGGTCAACAGGGTAGTCATTGGGAATCGGAAGAATTCGGAGCACTTTTGACTCGCTAAAGATAGGGAGCGTGACATCTCGTGTACCAATAGACAGGCGAACAAGCACTTGCGATGCGGGTATTGTTAGCTCGCCACTTCGCTCCGCAAACACTACAGAACGGCGAATGAGCACGTTATGGTGGCTATCTCCTCGCACTGAGAAGCTTCTTTTGACATCGCCAATTTCTACCACCAGAGCTTCTTCAATGCTGAGTGGTCCGAATTGCTCGGGGCGAACTTGTACGCTGTTGGAGTAGTAAAGTCGGCGAGTAACGTGGATTGCCGCTTGGACATATGGTTCTTGGGGCGTAATGGTGGTTTCGAAGAAGACGTGCTCATTGATCTGCCTTCTCAGTTCTGGATCAATTTCGCTGACCACAATCGTAATAGGATCCGTCTCTTCATTCCCAAATCGAAATGAGGGAATGGTCAGACTCCCCGCTCTCTTGGGTATCAAATAGACTTCCCAAGACAGAATTCTCTTGACACGCCCATTGACAATCTCCACGTTCTCACGATGCTGAGATCTTGCCGCCAAGTGGAAATCATTGTCTAGAACCGTCCAATCTGGTTCTGAGTAGTTTTGACTACCCGACACCGCAACTGACAGCATGACAACTTGTGTCTCATCAATTTTGTCCTGGTCAACCATCGCACTGACGGCAGCCAACAAAGGAGCGGAAATAGTGAGAAGAACTGCCGTAAATGCAATCTTCACCAACTTGGCTCCGCCGAATCGTAGGTGATTTCTCCGTTGCGAACCCGTTGAATCGACTCGTGCCTGAACTTGTTAGATAACAGGCTTCCAGGATCGTCTGGAATTCGTCTTAGCCAGCGATCGAACGCATCCTCAGTTTCCCGCTCGTCATTTGCTTGAGTTTCAGCATCGGAGTTACTCTCCTCTTGGTCCCCTTGGTCTGATCCATCGTCTTCCGAGTCGTCTTCTTCTGACTCGTCAGCAAGCGACTGATCTTCCCTGGATTCTTGCGGCTCTGTTTGGTCCGGAGACGTTGAACCGCTTTCGTCGCTCTCTTGATCTTGAGGTTCTCCAGACTGTTGCTGGCTCTGTTCTTGAGACTCATCGGAATTCTGTTCACTCTGTTCCGGCGACTGCTGCGACTCCGAATCCTGTTGCGACTCGCCTTGTTGCTGCTGTTCGCTCTGCTGCTGTAACTCGTTTAGCAACTCCTCCAAGACTTGTTTGTTATGTTTGGCATCTTCATGTGTTGGGTCATCTTTCAACACGTTCTCGTACACTTCGATGGCATCTTCCAAGAGACCGTCCTTTGCCAGAGCATTCCCAAGGTTGTAGCGGGAGCTTAGAGACTCTTCTTCTTGGAACATCTCTGCTGCTTCTTCAAACTTTCCGCTCCTGTACTTGGCAACCGCTTGCCATCCCGAATCTTCAAAAAGCTCCTCCGCATCTTCAGTCCGTCCTTCATTGAGTGCTTCGTAGCCTTGTAGGTCTCGGGGTATCCAAATGTCGTCTTTCCAATCAGCTTTGACACTTGGAGCTACCACAATTAGGACGACCACAACAATTCCTCTCCGCAGTCCAAGAAGGGCGAGAATGGCTATAGGTACGAGGAGCAAGTATCCTGCATCGTGCCAAACGTCAAATTCACGATTCTCGACACGTATCGTGTCGGAGTCGCCCAACCATCCTGCGTCAAAGAAGCTTGCAACATCGGAGTCATCAAGTGTTATCTCATGGTAAGCCCCGCCCGTGGATTGAGCGTACTTCCGAAGCTTTGCACCATCAAGTATTGGACGGATGACATTGCCGTTTTCATCGCGTAGGAACTCGTACTCGTTGCTTACCGGAATAGGACCTCCCTTTTTGGTACCTATTCCGAGAATGTGAACGGGTGCGTTACCGACTTCGGGTTTCAATAATTCCGATGGCTCTTCGATGTCGTCTGTGACAAGCAAGATTCTTCCTTGTCCATTGGTGCCTTTTTCAATCAATTGATTAGCTAGCATCAAGGCATCGCTGGTATTGCTACCAGGTATGGGCATCATACCCGGGTTTAGGGATGAAACAAGGTGCTCAATTGTGCCGGTATCGTTGGTAAGCGGAGTCACGATGTGCGCATCGCCGGCGTAAGCAATCATTCCGGTCGTGCCTTCTTCGCGATTCCGAAGGATGTCTGTTATCTTTTGCCTTGCACGAACAAATCGAGAAGGAGGGACGTCCGCAACGTACATGCTATAGGAGAGATCCCAGACAAGAACAAGATTGTCATCCTTACGATCAACTGGTTGCGGTAACTTCTCCCAAGACGGTCCGGCGAGAGCCAAGAATGCCAGGGCAAATGCTGCAGCTACAACTATATCCACGATCCTATATTGCTTCGAGGTGACCTTTTGTGGCATCAATACTTCAAGCAGCTCGGCCGATACTACGGACTCCCATCCGCTCGATCCTCGTCGAAATCTCTTTCTCAACAAATAGGCAACCGGAACTAAGAACAAGCACAAGAGCCACCACGGGCGAATGAAATGGAGCTGTTGAATCCACTGAATCAAGTCGTTCACCTTCGTACCCACCAAGCTAGGGCAAACAAGACGAGCGAAGCAATCAGGGGCCAATGAAACAAGGACTTTACAGGCCGGAGCATTTCAGGATCCTGATCGATGGGTTCGATCGCAGCTATGTGCGCATATATCCTTTCCAATCCTTGGGTATCGTTTGCACGAAAGAACAAGCCGCCTGTTTTTTCCGAGATTTCTTCGAGTGCCTTGGTATTCATAGGCGGACCTCTAAACCTGAAAGTTCGTCGCCCTAGTCCCAATTGTGCAGAAGAATCGGAGCCAATTCCGATAGTGTGAATGCGGACGTTGGATTCCACTGCTAAGCGAGTAGCCTCTTCAGGCGAGAGCACTCCTTCGTTGTGTGAACCGTCGGTCATGAGAATGAGAATTCGGTGATCGATGGGACGTTCAATCAGTCTCTTGACCGCTAGTCCTATCGTATCCCCGATTGCCGTTTGGCCGCCCGCAATTCCTGCGGATGATTCCTGCAACATTTCGTTAACGGTCTCGACATCGAAAGTCAAGGGTACGTAGACGTAGGCTCGTGTTCCAAACAGAATGAGCCCTATTCGATCACCGTGCCGTGACAAAATAAACGGTTCGACTACATGCTTGAGAGATTCGAGACGTGTGACCTTGTCCCGCTCGATAAACATGTCGTCGGTATTCATGCTGCCTGAGATATCCACCGCTAAGAACATGTCGCGTCCCAGGGTTGGAAGCGGAGTAAGTTCGCCCGTCCACTGAGGACGGGCGAGGGCAGTGATCAACGATGCCCATGCAAGAAACAGAACAATGAGCCTCGCCCATCGTGTCGGATCTCTCCACGTTGCAGATGCGTCAGATGAGAACTCAAACGCACCAATGTCTGGAACGGTCAACGCTGCCCGTTTTCGGTCGAAGTGTGGGATGGAGACACGCAATATTGGAAAAAGGAGAATAAGGGTGAAGACCCAAGGCCAAAGAAATTCAAGCATCATTCTTCACCTTAAGCGGTGCCACCCTCAGCAGCGTCTTATCTATGAGATCCTTCAAGCCAGCATCTGAGAAAGGTTCGTTAAGATATCTAGTGGATCCGAGGCATCGACCAACACCTTCTACGAATTCTCGCTCATTGAATCGTTCGGCAAGCAACTCCAACCAATTGGATCCATGAAGTTGTGCGGCCTCCTGCTGCCCTTCGATTCGTACAACAAGCTCTTTGAACAGCAGATTGAGCCGAGTAGCATATTCTCGACCATCAATCTGACCTTCATTCCGTATACGGTTCAGTCTCATTGCAGCGGCTCGAATCGCCGTGTATGGTGCTTGCTTTCGCCGCTCTGTGATTACGATCCAAATAAGCACGCTGAGCATTGCAAGGACAAGACCCACAACAGCCCACCATCCGACAGGAATAGGCCACCAGCCAGGAACAGCCGGTTCATGAATGTCGCGAAGTCGCTGAAGTGCTTCAGTTACTCGGCTGTCAATGGAAATTGAAGGAATCCAATTCATTGTCGGTTGATATTGAGGTAAACGATACGTTACTTCGGATGCAAAGAGATCTCAATTCATTGATCTTAGAAGAAAATCTTGTTGAGTATTCATCGCGCAAGGACTGGCGCCCGCTGTGAAACATTACATGGGAAACACCATTTGTAACGTTGTAGAAATCTGCGGGAGGGAGTGTTCTTTCGATTTCGTCGTATACGTGGATTGCTTGCATTTCATGATGGTGTCCACGATTAAGAAGCTCCTCCACTGCCTCAATCTCGAGCGCGGCAAAGTCGCTGACAACAAATATTCTGTGGTGTGCCGGAGCAATTCGGCGAAGCCGAAGAAGAAGGCTCTTCCATCTCTCACTCTTGTTGCGCTCAGAGCGGACCCGACTGTCCAACACGTTGAGTTTTCTATTGGCATTTACAACAGCACTCAGTACTTTCACGACTGCAGTTCCGTTTCGAAATGGCTTGATGACATCAATTTGGTCGGTACCGAACACAAGCCCGCCGACTCGATCACGTTCCGCTAGCGTTTGCCAAGCAATGCGCGCTGCAATCTCCGCCGCCGCAACCGACTTCAGTCGCTTGTTACTTCCAAGAAACATAGATCGTGATTGGTCGACAACGATCAGCGTAGGCCGTTCACGTTCCTCGGTATAAACCTTTGTATGAGGAAGTTGTTTCCTCGCAGTGACCTTCCAATCAATGTTTCTCACATCGTCACCGGGCTGATAGAGGCGAACCTCTTCGAAATCAACTCCTCGTCCACGATGAACCGAAACTCGTTCACCTGACATTGGACTCTTGCTTCTTCGACTTCGCGCCCGTGCGGAACTGGTTTTCGACAGTTCTACAAGGTCTTGAAGCGAAACATAGGCACCACGAAGCATCGTTTAGAGTCTAGGGAACAGGAACCATCTTGAGAGACTCGTCCACTACGGCATCCGGTGTAATACCTTGGGCTTCAGCTTCGAACGAGAGAATAATGCGGTGTCTCATGACATCATGGACAACGTTGTGAACATCTTCCGGAGACACGTATGCTCGACCATCCAACCAAGCGACCGTACGACAACCAAGGTCCAGTGCAATAGTGGCACGAGGGCTTGCCCCGTACTCGACCCCTTCTACACCGGCTGATCGTGTGTATGTGACAAGTGCGACGATGTAGCGTTCAATCGAATCTGCCATGTGCAACTCTGAAATCTCCTTACGAGCTTCAAAGATCTCTTCTTCTTCGAGAACCAGTGGAGGTGGATCTTCGTCCTTCAAGATTTCGTCACGTGCAATTCTGAGAATACGCAGCTCTTGAGGAGGAGGTGGATAGCCAACTTGGATGTGCATCAAGAATCGGTCTAACTGCGCTTCAGGAAGGGGATAGGTTCCTTCTTGTTCTATAGGGTTTTGAGTAGCCATCACGAGAAATAGTTCGGGCAGCTTGAAGGTCTCTCGACCTTGTGTCACTTGGTGTTCGGCCATACCCTCCAAAAGTGCGGATTGCACTTTAGCCGGCGCGCGATTGACTTCGTCGGCCAAGAGCAAATTGTGGAAAATAGGACCTTGTTGAAAGTGGAACGTTCCATCCTCTGGGCGAAAGACTTCGGTACCTGTAACGTCACTGGGTAACAAATCGGGAGTGAACTGAATTCGATGAAACTCTCCGCGTACGCCTCGTGCGAGTTCTTTGATTACACGAGTCTTGGCTAAGCCAGGTGCGCCTTCCACAAGCAAATGTCCACCGCATAGGAGCGCGATAACCAAGCGTTGCGTAAGAATCGGCTGACCAACAACTCGAGTGTTTAGCCATTCATTTAGTTTGCGTACACGGTCGAGTGTAGAAGTCACTTCATTCCTAACAGGGTGTTTGCGATGAACAGGGGCGATTGTATTCATGGTCATGCGAAAATTGCTCCTAAGTTCACAGATCGCGCTTGACACAGTGCTTTTCTCTATTGATCATTCTTCTCGCGTGTCGGCAGCTCGTCATGTTATTTAACATAGCGTTGTGTACTCAGTAATTCGTTCTCTCTTATTCGCACTTCCACCTGAATGGGCGCACTTGGTAGTGCTCAAGATGTTAGGGTTGTACCACGGTGTCTCCTCTCAAAGTGATGCCAGTCAAGCAGTGATTGTGGGACGAATGAAATGCAAGAATCGAGTGGGACTTGCGGCAGGATTTGATAAGGATGGCCTAGCGATTGACGGTCTCTCCCAATTGGGCTTCGGATTCTTGGAATTCGGGGCCGTGACACCGCGATTACAACCCGGAAATCCACAGCCCAGAATCTTTCGCCTCAAGGACGATCTCGCTCTCATTAACCGATTAGGCTTCAATAACAATGGAGTCGATGCTCTTGCAGAAAAACTCGATTGGGCACGCAATAGTGTTACAATTCCAATTGGTGTCAACATCGGTAAGAATACAGATACATCAAACGCCGATGCGGTTACAGATTACGTCTATTGTTTCGATCGGGTAAAATCAGTATCCGACTTCGTTACTGTCAACATTTCATCGCCTAACACGTCCCAACTTCGAGACCTGCAGACTGACGAGAGCATCGTCAGACTGCTTGGCAGATTAGTCGGTGCGCGAGATGCTCACTTCGCGCAATCAAGTTGCTACGTTTCTTTGTTTGTCAAGATATCTCCTGATATAGGGGATAACGAAATCGTGACGTTATGCCAACGAATTAAGGAGGTAGGATGCGACGGAATAGTTGCGACGAATACAACAACCGAGAGGCCAGCCATACGGGATAGACGTCGAGACGAAAAAGGCGGATTGAGTGGAAAACCTCTCTTTCCGTTGGCACTTCGAACGGTTCGGACTGTTCGATCAGTAGTAGGTCCCGACTTTCCAATAATTGGGTGTGGTGGTGTGTGGGATGCGGAAAGCGCGACTCAGATGACTGAGGCCGGAGCGGATTTGGTTCAGCTCTATACGGCTCTGATTTTTCGTGGACCGCGATGCATCGCTGAAGTGGCGGCTGCTTTGGCTGAGAATAAACATATCAATTGAGAGCGACCGACCAAGAATCTCACTAGTATTCGAACAATCGGTCGTGGGAGGGAATTGGAAGCATGAAACGTCTTGAGAACGCCAGGTGGTGGGTTTTGCTGCTGATCGCAGCGCTTACACCAACCGCGCTGGCACAAACACTGGATACGGGAGATACGTCTTGGCTCTTAACGAGTACCGCATTAGTACTCTTCATGACCATTCCCGGACTTTCGCTCTTCTACGCTGGATTGGTGCGCCAAAACAACGTTTTGAGCGTGTTCATGCAGTGTTTTTCGATTACGTGTCTCGTAACCATTCTCTGGTTGGTTTTGGGATATAGCCTTGCGTTTGGAGAAGGCAGTCAGTTTGTCGGTGATTTATCGAAATTCCTGTTTAACAACATCGAGGAAGGAACAATGTCTGGCACGATTCCCGAGTCGAATTTCGCCACTTTCCAACTGACGTTCGCCATCATTACGCCCGCTTTAATCGTCGGTGGATTTGCCGAGAGAATGCGATTTTCCGCGATTCTCATCTTCACTACACTTTGGACGATCATTGTGTACTCGCCACTGTGTCACTGGGTTTGGGGAGGTGGATTCCTGAGCGCAGACGGTTGGTTAGGTACTTTCACTGGCGGCTTAATGGATTTTGCTGGCGGAACCGTCGTACACATTTCAGCTGGAACTGCGGCTTTAGTGGCAGCTCTCTACCTTGGTCCGCGACGGGGATTTCCTACAACTGCAATGATTCCACATAACCTTCCGTTTACTGTTGTCGGCGCTGGTATGCTGTGGGTTGGTTGGTTCGGATTCAACGGTGGTAGCGCACTAGCCGCTAACGGCGATGCCGCAATGGCAATTACTGTTACCCATATTTCCGCGGCTACTGCAGCGTTTACTTGGATGGTAGTCGAGTGGATTAGATTCGGAAAACCCAGTGTGCTTGGTGTGGTTACAGGAATGGTTGCTGGTTTGGGATCAATAACTCCAGCATCCGGATATGTTGGACCCGCTGGGGCTTTAGTGATTGGGCTGCTAGCAGGACTCGTTTGCTTCATTGCAACCAACTTCCTGAAACGAACGCTTAAGATCGATGACTCGCTGGACGTATTCCCAGTTCACGGTATCGGCGGAATCTTAGGAACACTACTTACCGCAGTCTTCGCAAGTTCTGCACTTGGAGTTTTTGGAGGCCAGGAAGACATCAATATAGGAAATCAGCTACTCGCACAATTCATTGGCGTCGTAGTCACTGTGATTTGGGTGGGCGCAGTTACGTGGTTGATCCTCAAAGTGACCGATATGATGGTCAAGGTTCGAGTAACCGAAGATGACGAGATAGAAGGTCTCGACCTCTCAACGCACAATGAACGCGGCTACAACATTAACTACTAGAACTCAATAGTGCGTAGTCCGGAAATATCCGGACTACGCTTTTCTCAGTCCTCGATTGAATGCACTGTTAACCAGCTTCGCAGTTAGTTCGACTAGATCCATGCCCTCCGCACGACAAGCGTCAGGATAGAGGCTAGTTGGAGTCATGCCCGGCATGGTGTTCACTTCGAGGATCCAAAATTCTCCTGATGGTTCCAAAACGAAGTCTGCCCGCGAAAGGTCTTCAGCACCGAGAGAAAGATGGGCCTCTAAAGCAGCATCTTGCAATCGTGTGTAGACATCCGGGTCAACCTCAGCGGGTATTACGTGAGTGCTACGTCCAGGCGTATAGCGGTTTGTGAAGTCGTACCATTCGTCATTTGCAACAAGAATCTCAGTGACATGTAGAGCTTTTGCTGCTTGTTTGTGAAGATCGAGCACACCCACTGTAATTTCCCTCCCTGTCACGAAGGGTTCAACAAGCATATATTCGTCGTACTCAAAACCGGTTCTAAGCGCAGCAGCGACATCGCCACCATCGGGAAGCAAGGTGGTGCCAAGTGCGGAACCCTGAAAACGCGGTTTACATACCACTCTATTTGAGAATCGTTCACTAATCTCAGATAGGGCTTCGTCAAAATTTCTCTCGTTTACAACGATCTCATGCAGTACAGGAAGGTTTGCAAATTGAAACTGCCGCTTCGCAGCGACTTTATCGAGGGCTAATACACTAGCCCTTACACCGCAACCGACATACGGATACTCGAGAATAGTTAGGAGTCCTTGAATAGTTCCGTCTTCCCCTGGAGAGCCGTGCAATACCGGAAAAACGACATCTGGATGAAAATTGCCGAGTTCGCGTGATATCTCCGTGTTGAGTTCGATGTACTGTACATCGAAATTTTCTTGCAATGCTGCGAATACCTGCGAGGCAGATGATCTTGAGATATCGGCTTCGTGAGAACTTCCACCTCCGATGACGGCTACTCTTAGAGCCATCGTGCGTTAGCCACTTTGGCCGTCTTGAAACAGTCGTTTGTGAGTCCGTCCGGTTCTATACCGAAGACACGTGAAAAGAAGACAAACTCAGATTGAAGAGCCAGTCGAATGTTCTCTGACATCCGGAAGCCGTGCCCTTCGCCTTCGAACATGAACAAAGCAGTTGTTATTCCTTTTCCTGCAAGTGCTTCAAACATCTTGTTAGATTGATTCGGAGGAACGATTGCGTCTTCCGTTCCCTGATAGAAAACGACGGGACTGGACAATCTATCTGAATCATGAATTGGGGAACGAGAGTCTATGGCATCTTCTGGAATCAAGCCATCTATGTAGCGCGATTCAAACTTATGGGTGTCGTTTACGAGTGCTCGCACATCAGCGACACCGTAGTAGCTCGCGCCAGCCTTAAATGTAGCTGTCGTGGTCAATGCTCGGAGAGTGGTGTAGCCGCCGGCACTCCCGCCGCGGATCGCTATGCGATTGGGATCGACGAGGTTTTGTGCAACGAGGTAACGAACCCCCGCGACACAATCTTCCACATCCACGATACCCCATTGACCTAGTAGTCTATTTCTATAGTCGCGGCCATATCCGGTGCTCCCTCCGTAATTGACGTCTAAGACTGCCCATCCGCGCGTTGTAAAGAATTGAACGATAAAGCTGAAATTTGCACTTGACTTGGAAGTGGGGCCGCCGTGCGAAAGAACGAGCAAAGGTGGTCGTTCATGCTGTGGCGCATCCACTTTTGGATGGGTTGGCGAGTAGTAGTTTGCATAAACGAGTTCTTCGTTGGAGTTCCTGTACTTGATGGCTTGCGCAATTGACACGTACGACTTGGGAACTGGAAGTTCGCCCTGAGACCGAATTGTTTCGATTGCTTGGTTATGGACCGACAATCGAACAAGAGAACTCAGATCATCAGATTGTCCACCAATGAAAATGACATCTTCTAGGTGCTTTGTCATAGCTGCAAAGCTGCAGAACGTATCCACGCATGGTGTCTCCAGCTGAGTATCGCAGTCCACAAAGACAAGCTCTTGGCCCGATTCTGTGTTTTTCGCTGCCAGAAGTACGCTCTCGTTTAAGGCAACGAGGCTACGCATACCGAAATTCCATAGAGGAAATCCGTACTCGGCTGCCTCGTTGGTTACAGCGTAACTACCGCCTGTCTCGTGCACGAAGATATTCCAGAATCCAGATTCGTCGGAAACGTATGCAAACCGCCCATTACTTAACCAAATTGGCTGAACGATTGACTCCTCGGTTCCCCCTGCAACTATGGTGGTGTTCTCAAGTTCGCCTGAGATCTTGAAGCTTCCTAGGTAGAGCTGGGTGCCATCCCAAGGCATATTGGGATGATCCCATGCGAGAAACACGATTTGGTTTCCATTTGGAGAGATTCGTGGTGATGCATAGAAGTCATGGCCGTGATGTAAGACTGAAACCTCACCTGAAATGCTATCGATATGGACAAGATCGTTGGTTGGTTCGGTTTCTTCATGATGCAGTTCACGCACACAAATCAGATTATTCGCCGAGTCAATGATCAAATCTGCAAATCGTTCGCCAAGACCAGAGTCTGTAATCTGCTTGATTGTCGTTCCATGGGCTGGATCAACTTGGTAGATATCTTGGTTGGACTTGTTAACAAAAAACGCTATACCGTTTGCAACTGCATATGCGCCACCTCCGTACTCGTGGACCATGGTTCGGACATCGAATCCGTCGTTAGTGACTTCGAAGCACTCTTCCGCCGAACGCCACAACATGAGCGCGGTTCTTCCTCTCTCGGACGGTCTTGACTCCAAGAAATACAGATCTTCTCCATCTGACTGTAATTCGCCGAATGAAACGAATGCCGAAGCAACAAGATCTGCGGTAATAGGAGAGGGCCATGTGCCAAAAGGTTTAGTTTGCATAGGTTCTAGCTCGTTCTTAGGGTCTTGTTAATGAAACTCGTTTGTCGATAAGAGCCCATCGTTCGTGATCACGCCACTTCCCGTCGATGAACAGCAGGTCCGAACTCAATCCTTCCAACGTGAATCCACAGCGCTTGACGAGGTCTTTGGAGGGTTGGTTACCGGGTTGAATTGCAGCTTCCAGTCTATGCAACCCGAAGACTTCGAAAGACAATCGGATGACATGCCGCAATGCTTCGGTCATATAACCTTTTCCCTGTTGATCAGAATCGACGTAATAGGAGAGATTGGCGCTCATGAATGAACCTCGCACGATGTCGTTAAGATTCACGACTCCAACAATTTGATCCGTTGCGCGAAGACAAACGACAAATCCATCTGCATCCTCTCGTTGGGTTCGCTTCAAGTAGAGACGAAACATGTGATTGGTAAGAGGTGGGGTAATCCAAGGGTGGTGCAGTTTCTGACTTGCCTGTGCCATCGAAACAAGCGCATTCCTGTCGCTTCCCCGAACCGGACGAACATAGACCCTACTTGAAGTTGATTGAAATTCTGCAAGTTTGTGCTGATCTGCCACGCCTAAAACCCAACAGTTTGGTCGTACGATGCTATGAGGACTGACACCTCAGGTGAGTTTGCACCCGTGCTGAACCGCTAATAGTACCCACAACGATAATCTGGCCTCGTTTGAGTAGCACAAGAGCAAGTCTTGTGCGGGAAACTCGCCGTTTTGACACATTCCGACGAGAAATGTTGTCGGCTAATCTCACCTTCCCACGGACTAATTTTGAAGTGCCAGTTTGATAAGATTAGCGACGAAACCCCACTCAAGAAGGTGTTATTGTGAGCCTAGTTCACTCAGTTCGCGTTTTTTTGGTACTCCTCTGTAGTTTGACCTGCGGCACTCTCTTGGCTCAGCTTTCCGGGGTCTATGTTGGAGTCCAAGGAGCAATAACCCCATCCGAGGCCACCTACTCGAAAACTATTGACAATTCGCACCCAGACAATGCAACGACGGTAGCCGGTATGATCTTCAATACCAGAAATACAGGTGACGGCAATCTCGGTAGCGTTGGGGTTGTTGCTGGATACCGGATGGCTCTCGAGACAGGCTTTCTAAGTTTACAGTTGGAGGCAAGCAGAGGTTCGGGAAGAGTATCGGGTTTTGTTCTGGGAGATGGACCTTCTCAGCACCGCGCACAGTACGGAGAGGCGTGGCCGGAAACCTTTGAAGTAGGATCCAACACTGAACTTGGTCTCACCGTTCAATGGGGAAACGAACTTGACACGCCGAATTGGACGGCTATCACGGGGTACTACTTCCTGGTAGGAGCGAAGCAGGTAACTGTTGACCTAGACACTCGCTACGAATTGGGGTGTTTTACTACGATAATGTGCACCAGCCTTCAGTTTGATACGGGTAGCTTCAATTACGAGGCAACTGGCCAGGTTTTTTCATTCGGCGGTGGACTCGAACATGCCTTTAGCGAGAAATTCGTTGCTCAACTCGAACTACGCCTTGAGACTTCGATAGAAGACGATTGGGAGGATTTGTACGAAGAAGGAACGATTCGAGTCATCCCAGAACTTGAAATGAAGAACTTTCGGATCACTCTTAGTCTGTCAAGATTTCTCTAGACTTTCCAGGGAAATATCCTGATAAGCTAATACTTTGCTTTAATTTGGGACCGGAAGCTATAGTTCGGTTCAGTCTCTACAGTGTTTTAGTCCTTCTTCACCACCAGAGTGTAGAGTTGTTAGTGGCTTTGATTCACGTTAGACGGCCAATGGCTCACTCTAAGTGACCCCGTCTCCCCAATTCTAGAAATGCGGGTGCAAACCACGTTCTGCGGATACGCTCGAAATTTCTCTTTATTGGTTAGAATTCGAAAGCGTTCGGAAGATCTTCGAGTGTTGCGTCGATTCTGATATGACAGCTCCGACAGAATGCAGATAGTACTCTTTGTCACAGACGCCTGTTCAATGTGCGACGAAGCCTTAGATATGGTGTTTGAATCGGACCAACTCTCAGGGCACATTCTCGATGTCGTGGACATCATGTCCGATGCGGAGTTGTTCAATAGGCTGGCACAGAAGATTCCAGTAGCCCAGATTGGCGACTATGAACTCGACTGGCCATTCACGGATCAACAAATTGCAGAATTAGCCAATAGCGAATAGAGACTTTGCATTGTTCGTGGTAAATCGGACGACTTCTTCAGGTGTCTGTTGACGTGCTGCAGCTAGGACCTCTATTACGTAGTGAAGATTGGCTGGTTCATTTCGTCTACTCTTTGGCTTTGGAGAGATGTTTCTCGGCATAAGGTACGGAGCATCTGTTTCAACAAGCAATTTGTCGTCCGGGATCAGGTGAACTGCCTTGCGAAGCGTCAATCCTCTACGTTCGTCGCAGACCCATCCTGTGATTCCTATGTATAGACCAAGCTCTAAGTAGCTGATAAGAAGGTCTTGAGATCCTGTGAAGCAGTGGATAACGGCTTTGAGCTGCTTGAAGTCTGAGACGATTTGCAATAGGTCGCCTTGAGAGTCCCGATCGTGAATAAACACAGGCATATTCACGTTAGACGCCAATTCGAGCTGCGCATAGAAGATCTTTCGTTGGTCCGATCGGGGAGAGAAGTCTCGAAAGTAATCCAAGCCCGTCTCGCCCACAGCTACCACACATTCAGTTTGAGTGATTGCTTCGATTTCATCGATCCAGCCGCTAGAGACTCTGCCAGCACTATGTGGATGAACTCCTGCGGTTGAAGATAGATATCCGGGGTATTGGGCACACAAATCAACTGCATGACGACTGGTAGCAACATCGGTTCCTGTAACCATCACGTGTCTCACTCCACTCGACTTTGCACGGTCCACCACCGCATCTAGGTCATGCAAGAAGGATTTGTCGGTGAGATTAGCTCCGACATCGATCATATGAGGCTTCTCCGGATCGGGCCGAAAGACTAAGGAATAACGGTTTCGTTTTCGGCAAGAACAGGAACTGGTATATTCAATATTTGTCCGTAGACTTGGGCAAACGAGATTACGTTTTTCACGTAGTTACGGGTTTCGTGAAATGGAATCGTTTCGATCCACACACGTATATCCATGCCGCTTGCATCCTTTATCCATTGATCTACGCGATGCGACCCTGCGTTGTATGCAGCGTAAGCCAAGACATGACTGTCAAATTCCTCAATGAGTTCTAACAAGTGGTGAGAACCGATGTAGACGTTAATTGAGGGATTTAGCAACGATGAGGAAGAAGGACGAGAAGCACGAAGATTGCTGGCGGTCCGTCGAGCTGTGGCCAACATCAGCTGCATGAGCCCTCGAGCACCGACGGGAGAGATTGCCCGCGCATTAAATGCACTCTCTTGACGTGCAATCGCAAGCAAGATCGGCAGACTAATGTTTGTCATGTGTGCATTGCGCTTGAATTCATCAATGTACAGCATGGGGAACCTTGCATCGATTAGGTCGAGCGCATCGGCAGAGAAAGCTGCCTGGATCGCGTCGTAGGTCCAACCAATGTTTGCTATTTCGTGGGCAACCCATGCCTTAGCGTCCTGCTCAAGTTGCGGAATTAGCCACTTCCACTCTTTCTTTGCGCTAGCTTCATCTCCAACAGCATAGAGCTCAAAGATCCGTGCGATGCGCGGATCGCTCATGTACTCAATACGCTTGTCATGGGGATTGTCCCATGTGTGGCCGTTTAGTTGAATGGGTAAACCTAGTTGATGCGCGGCTAGAAATCCGTAATAGGTACGCAGCTCTGCTAATTCTTCGAGGGTTGCGATTGCATCGACATTTCCGAGGTTCAGGTTGACGACTCCCCACCAGAATCTCCACTTGTAATTTGATCGTTCTGACTCAGGGTACACCGATAGCCACTCATTGGCTAATTCCCAGTCTCGTTGTGCCATTGCCGTATCGGCGATTCGCTCTATCGTCGCCGCATCGAAATTTGGGTCGACGGGACGAATCAACACACCCTCTCGTGCAGCCCAGAAAGCCAGGTCGCCATCTAGCTGAGAAGTTTCTGTCGAATCAAAGTCGTACTGCATACGATATTCAGCCCATAGTTCTCGAGCTTTCCTTCCTTCGTCCTTTGCGTATTCGCGGAGACCGTGTGCTAGAGCAACTCGTCCCCACTCGTTGTCTGCAAAGCGTCGCTTGTCTCGGACGAGACTGGGTCGAACGTGAACGTCATACAGCAATTGCGCTTTGGAACGATCCGATTGGTTGAAGAATCGCATCAGATAGCGTGCTAGAACTCTCGAATTTTCCTGCACTGCAAGTTGCAAGCGTTGCCAAGCGATATCGAATGTGACGTTTCCATTGCTAATCCAAGTGCCAAAAATTGGGTCGCACTCCTTAGGTTGCGATACGCCCACATTCCAAAGATCGGGGACCAACGACATCGCTTTGTCAGTTTGGCCGATTCGATGAAGAGCATGCACATACTTGCATTGATCGATAGGATCGCCTGATGGAGTGTAGTGTTGTGTATAGGTCGACCACCTGCCTGCCTTTGCCTGGGCATTCAACCATCTCTGGAAGAACTCTTCTGACAGCACTGAGTTCTTTAGCTGGTCGCGGATACTCATCGCCTGCTCGGCGGAGTGTAACGACAATCTGCGAACGCCGTCTTGATATACGAGGTACTCGTACAACGGGTATTCGCGGAGTTCCTCTTTGAGACGTTCGAACTCGCGAATGCGTCCGGAGTCACGGGCGTGTTTTGCTTGCTTGTACTTTTGTCTTAGGTCGATCAGCTCGTCGTAGTAGGCACTGGTGTTAGCTGTAAACAGCAGAGCAACTATACAAACGCACGAAGCAAGTAGCTTCATGTGAGCCCATCACACTGATTGGAAATCGAGCTAGTCGCCAACACGTACTGCAAGAACGTCGCAGGTTGCCTTTTGCAGTACTCCGTTGAGTGTCGAACCAAATAGGATGGCCAAACCGTGCCGTCCGTGGCTCCCGACAACAATGACGTCAATGTCCTTTTCATCTGCAATGCGACGAATTTCAGTGTCAATTCGCCCGAAAGCGAGATGCTGCCTCGTCCTTGGTATGTCGAACCCCTGTGACAGCTCTCGCAGAAACGATTCTGCTTGATCGTAAATAGCCTGATGCAGCGAGGAGAGATCCATGGGTATTTCGTCGCCATATGCGAGACTCTGTGGCTCTATAACATGTACGATGTGTAGCTGAGCATTATAGAGTTGGGCCAGTATAGAAGCATGCTCTGCTACATGTCGGCAATCTTCCGTCAAGTCGACGGCAAGCAGAACTCGAGAATACTTGCTCATAATTGAGACTAAACCATCACGGCAATCAACAAGAAATTATGTATCAAATTGATGCTTTGAACCACTAGCAATAATGTTCTGGATTCTATTGACAACAGCGTTTCTTGTAGTCTTCGGTGGAATACTCTTGGTACTGCCATCGAAGAGCGAGAGACAGATAGGACGAATGCGCATTGATGCCAGAAAGTACGGTTTACAAACTCAGGGTATTGTGGTAACTGACGTCAATGCACCCGCTATTGAGAGAGTCACAGCAGGAGGAAAGATTAAAACCCCAAAGGTACAGTGCATAGCGTGGGAGAAGCTTTATGAGGAGGAATACACCGAAATTCCTACATGGACTCTTTACAAATCCACAAAGGAATATGGTCCGGTCGAAGGCTACGTCATCGAACCTCAGCTGAAAGAGGTTGGATTGGAGCTACAAGTGGAGTATTGGAGAAGAGTAGGTCAAGCGATAGAACAGCTACCGGACAGGGTGGTTGCTGTCAAGAGCGATCGCAACGGAGTTGCATGGATTGGCCAGGAACGACTGGACTCTCCACCCAGTGAATTTGTCCAAGAAATGTTGGCAGGTCTGGCAGATCTTTCTAAGGCAAATGTTGAACTGGTACGAGACAGAATCAACGAATAAGCACCATATGATGGGTGAATCGACGTGACTTCTTTGGTAACGAAAAGAGGTCTCATTGAACCAATCAATTCTGACTGTGTCTATGCGTATTGGCATAGAGTCCTCGGTGCTTCCCTTCGCCGAGTGTCGATGCTCGATTTGAGAGCGATCAGTTAGGTTGCCAAAATATCTAGAAATCGAATCGTGTATATATATATGTGTACCAGCCAATCATCGATTGAAGCTAGGAAGCAAATCGCTCAACAAGGAGAGTAATGAGCAAATCATTGGTAATTGTCGAATCGCCTAACAAGACCAAGACTATCAGCAGGTATCTTGGCAAGGAGTTCGTGGTGAAATCAAGCCGCGGGCACATACGCGATCTTCCGACGAGTTCAACACAGATCGGTGAGTCGAAAGCAAAGCGTGTAGCGAAGAATCTTAGCCCCGCGCAAAAGGAGAAAGCTCGGGAACGACGCGCGAGATTGGCTCGAGTCCGAAGTATGGGCGTTGATCCCGATAACGATTGGGTTGCGAATTGGATAGTCTCAGTAGGAAAGGAATCTGTTGTCAACGACTTGCAGAAAGCAGCGCAAGGATCCGACCTAATCTATCTGGCTACCGACCGAGATCGAGAAGGGGAGGCTATTGCCTGGCATCTGCAGGAGATCATTGGAGGAGACTCCCAGAAATTTCGTCGAGTTGTCTTCAATGAAATAACCAAGAACGCGATCGACGATGCGTTTGCAAATCCAGGAAGTGTCAACACTGATCGAGTCAATGCATATAAAGCACGAAGATTTCTTGATCGAGTCGTGGGTTTCGAACTGTCTCCGCTGCTTTGGAAAAAGATTGCTAGGGGACTCTCAGCCGGACGGGTTCAATCGGTGGCAGTACGGCTTGTAGTTGAAAGAGAACGAGAAATCCGGGCGTTTAACGTCGAAGAATACTGGGAGCTCTTTGCCTATCTAACTCGGTCAACGAACGGTTCGAACGATTCTGGCGATTCGTATCGATTCAAGGTTGTAGCTCACTTGGGAGATTCACTCTCGCTGAAGAATGAGGTCGAAGCCCAATCTGCACTCGAAGAGCTGAATCAGCAAGAGTATAAGGTGGTGCGGCATGAGAAAAAGCCTACCGGGTCGAGACCTCAGCCGCCGTTCATTACATCGACGTTACAACAAGCTGCTTCTTCCAGGTTGGGCTACAACGTTGCCCGAACGATGAGGATCGCCCAAAGCTTGTACGAGAGCGGATTGATTACGTATATGCGTACGGACTCGACAAACTTGGCTAGCGATGCTGTCAACAATGTTCGTCAATTCCTGAACAAAGAGATGGGTCCTCGGTACGTTCCTGAATCTCCGGCAGTCTATCGGACCAAATCAAAGGCCGCACAAGAAGCCCATGAAGCTATAAGACCTTCGGATGTATCAGTCAAAGCTACTGACTTAAAGTCCCTCGACGACAGTCAACTCAAGCTGTATGACCTCATCTGGAGACGATTTGTCGCATGTCAGATGACCAACGCCAAGTATGAGAGTGTGACCACGAGAGTTCAAGCGGGCGACTTCGAACTTAGGATTCAAGGTCGAGTGGTTGTCTTTGATGGATTCACTAGAGTCTGGAGTCCTCCGTCTAGAGGCGAAGACGACCAAGTCGTACCAGATTTTCAAGTGGGAGAGATACTTCGCAAGTTGGAAGTGGAGAAGACGCAGCACTTCACAAAGCCTCCAGCACGTTATCGCGAGGCAAGCTTGGTACGTGAACTTGAGGAACGCGGCATTGGACGTCCGAGTACCTACGTACCGATCATTTCAACGATTCAAGAACGGGGCTACGTTTCCTTGCGACAGAAACGGTTTCATGCAGAGAGGATAGGCGAGCTGGTCACAGATCGACTTACCGAAAGTTTTGCTTCTCTCATGGACTATGAGTTCACTTCGAAAATGGAGCAAGATGAGCTCGACCTTATCGCACTAGGCAAGAAGGACTGGTTAGACGTACTGAATACCTTCTACAGGACTTTTACCGATCAGCTCAAGGCGGCCGACGACGAAATGCGCCGAAACGAGCCTATCCCTACATCAATCGAATGCGGTGAATGTGGAAAGAAAATGCTGATTCGAGTTGCAAAGTCTGGTGCGTTCCTGGGATGTGCTGGATATGACCTGCCGCCAAAGGAGAGATGCAAGCACACGATGAATCTCTCACTGCAGGAAGACTCTTTCGACGTCGGGGACGATGAAGCAGAAAGCAAGATATTGCGCCTGAAGAAGAAGTGCCCAATTTGCCAGACTGCCATGGAGTCTTTTCTTCTTGATAGGACGCGAAGGGTTCATATTTGTGGCAATCAAGACTGTAGTGGGCACGAAGTAGAAATCGGAGAGTTTCAGCTCAAGGAATATGAAGGTCCCTCAATCGAGTGTGATCGTTGTCAAGGAGAGATGCAACGCCGTAACGGGAGATTTGGTCCGTTTTTCGCATGCACAAACGAGTCCTGCGGAAATACGCGCAAGATCTTGGCAAGCGGTAAGGTTGCGCCTCCCCGTGCAGACCCTATTCCGATGCCGGAATTGCTTTGCGACGGTATTGACGATCATTTTGTGCTTCGTGATGGCGCTGCTGGTATATTCTTGGCCGCTAGCAAGTATCCACGCAATCGCCAGACTCGCGCTCCGCTTGTTAAGGAACTTCTACCTCATTCAAACGAGATCGATCCAAAATTTAGGCACTTGTTGAGTGCCCCTGTTGAAGATCCGTCAGGTCGCGAAACAACTGTAAGGTTTTCGCGAAAGACACAGCAGCATTACATACGTGTGGACGCCAAGGGAAAACCCTGGAGTGCGCACTATGAGAACGGGAAGTGGGTGGAGAGTAGGGATCCCCCAAAGAAGTCTCCGGCTAGAAGACGGTCGAAGCTATTCGAAGACACGAAGCCAGTTTGAGCTTTTGCTAGGTCTACCTAAGAGAGCTCAGGTAGAGTTCTGTCCTGCTTGTTATGTGAAAGCAGTTGTCTAGCAGCGAGAGTCGCTAGCACGTTGGTATTAGTGAGCGTAGCCGCCTATTTATATTGAACCAAAGACTAGTCGAGCCTGACGAGACCCACCTTGATTCCCTCGATGTCTAGTCTCTGTGTGTTCAGGTCAACAATGATTGGATCGACGGTTGGGTTTTCGGCAATAAGCTCAACTTTGGAGTCATTTGGACGACGGTAGAAACGTTTTACTGTCACTTCATCTTCCACCCTAGCCACCACAATCTGATTGTTCCTGACATCGGTCGTCTTGTGAACGGCCAACAGGTCCCCGTCCATGATTCCGGCTCGGACCATACTGTCTCCCTGAACTTTTAGAAAGTAGTCGGCTTTTGGCGAAAACAAAGTGTGAGGAACCTGAACGGTTCGCTCGATGTGTTCCTCCGAGAGTATCGGACTTCCAGCTGCCACTCTCCCAACTACAGGAATAGACTGTGCGTCGTACTCGTGGGTGAGCCGAATGCCCCGTGAGGTGTTGCGATTGACCTTGATTACACCTTTGCGTTCCAGCGCTTTGAGGTGTTCTTCAGACGCGTTGGGAGAGCGAAATTCGAAATGATCTGCAATGTCACGTCGTGTTGGAGGGTAACCCGAAGTCGAAATCCAATTTCGGATCAAATCGAGCACTTCCTGTTGCCGATTTGTAAGTTTTACAGGCTTTGGCATTTTGTGTAATTCCTATGTACACGTTCAGTAGTGTTAATGTATACATATGGATACAAAATTGCAAGTGTTTTTGTTCAGTATTTTGTTTGGTCAGTCTCACTTAGTTTGGTACTGACTTCGGATGACGGTATGCAGATGCAATCAAGCATGTGTACGCGAGCAATCGTATCGGGACACACTTAGATCAGTACAAAGAACATAGCTGTAGTGGTCTCTTTCTAACTAGTACTGAGTTGGTACGAATTGGGTCTCACGGTCACACAGTCGTTGACATCTAACCAATGACCGGTCGACTTCCATCAATTGAATCAATCCGTATCTTGCACTCCATTATCTTTGATCGTTCCACCATCTCCTTCTGGATGCTCATTTTCTTGGTACTTGGAGATCTGTTCCAGAACATGGTCACGGAGTGCTTCAGCCGTCTCGGGACTCAGCCCTTCAATTCGAAAAGCCCTTCCCGCGGCAGTAAATACCTCCAACGTGGACAAATTGAACATTCGTTCAAACAGATTCCGGTGGGTTGAAGCATGCTGGATACGCCTGAACGGCGCACATGAAGCAACATTCTTGAAAAGGCCACGACGATAGTTGAGATCCTCTTGTCTGACTGCGTACGATCTTCTTGGCACTTCCAACAAAGGCGCGACGTAGGCTACGAACAGGAAAACAGGGACTAGTGCTGCCAGAAAGACCGACACAGCCCCAAGCCAAACCATTACCAGTTGTTCCATCCAATCAAGCTCAGGGAATTCTTCGGGTATTGTCAACCATCCTGCGACCCCAAGAAACACGATTAGAGAGCAAGGGATGAGATAGAGGAGATTCCCACACAGGATCATCGATCTCAAGCGTATCTCTACGGGCACCCAAGAGAATTTTCGAGCTCTGGGTATCTGATCAATGGGTACTTGAGGATTCTTGAACGATGTTGTCGCCACTACCCTTTCTCTTTTCGTCCCACTCCCTTCTGCCATAAAGCTCCAAGAGTTGAGTCCAGCCTTGCTCTTTCATAGATCTCTCTCAAGCTTTCTTGTTGGTCATGCTTGAGATTGCATCTATTAAATGCCCCTCTACAGAGACCAAATTGAGGAATCCCTCTCCACGAACTGTTAATTTTCTGGAGTAATGACATCACAGCCTCTTTCCGTATGTTCTTGTGTGGTTAGACATCGTCTCGCCGGATCACTCGAGATCCCCATCTCGTTCCTCGTCAGAGGACGCCAGATTCTCCTCGGACTCTCCATGTTGCTTGAACTGTGAGACTTGAGCGAGGACGTGGTCTCTGAGATTCCGTGCAATCTTGGGATCTAGTCCAGTAATTTGAACTGCTTGTCCAGCAGCCGTATAGACCTCAAGGGATGCTAGATTAAACATCCGTTCCAAGAAATATTGCTGCGTTGAAGCATGTTGAATGCGATTGAACGGCGCACTGGATACGGTTGTAGTAAAAAGACCTCGTTGATAGTTCAAATCTTCAAGCCGAACGGCGTACTTTCTCTTGGGCACTTCAAATATTGGTACAACAAACCAACGAAATGGGAGCAACGGAGTTAGCACCAGTAGCCCGATTGCAAGGGACGATTGGAATAAGAACGTCCACCCTTGAAAGCCTCCTACAGGTTCAATGCTATCCATATAGAGCCACACCGATGTTGCAAGAAGAAATGCCGGGATGAACCAGAGCAAATGGAGTAGATTTCTGACGAAAATCTGCAGTTTGAGGCGAGGCTCCACAGGATGCCAGGCGATTTCTTCTATGGAAGGAATCTGATTAATGGGAACCGGGGAATTGTCGAACATGAACCTCATCGCCATTCCTCGTCGCTAGACTCTATACAGTACAACAGGTAGTCTCTAAAAGCCGAAGCCATCTCATACTCGAGATACGGAATTTCGATTCGAGCTGTTGGGTTTTTCAAAACCAAGGAAGCCCGATGCCTCCATTTCTGAATGATGTTTTGTGTGATATCGACCGACTGCAGCTTGGAATACTTCAAAGATCTAAGTACGTACGAGAGTACTCCGGAACGATACACAATCGCCTCTTGGTTGCACAGATAGCCTGCCTTACGCCAACGTAAGTACGCAACAGCGCTTGAAGGCACAATCCAAGCCAATGCCAATAAACCATAGGCGAGCCCGAAATGAAGCGCGACTACTACATAACCAATAACTGAAATCGCTACCCCTCGGCAAAACGGAACCCAGAACAGTGGAGAGGCGATTGCAGTGAAGTCGCTCGAGTTCGGGTCAAATGCTAGCCCCTTCGCCGCATCTTGCATGACAGTTTGGCCGAGCAATGAGTTTGTAGGCAAGTCCGAGAGAGGAATTTGCAGCATATGCTCAGCGTCGCTAGCTGACTGCTCTGCTCGAACTCTAAAGCACGATAGCCATCTACTGCGAAGGTTCTGGTGAAAGGTTAGCGACTGAATCTTCGGGATATCCAACTGAATCTCGCGTACTGTAAATAGTCCAGCAACTGATTTCAGCCTTCCGTTCTCGATGAACGTGCGGAAACCTTTCCATCTGATGTAGGCTCCGATCACTTGAAGGATCCAAGCAACCGAGCCGATGCAAACCAACAACATCAGGACCGTCACAACCGTTGCCACTGTGTTCCCAACACTTGGAGACAATGACAAATGGATCTGAAGAATGAAATCGACTATGGATTTAAGAGGGCCAATGGACTCGAGTGAAACTCGGTTCAAAATGGATGTAACAGTAAAAGGAATAGCAATTGTGAAGAGCGAAACCAATCCTACAGTTGAGCCACTACCGCAGGTTCCAATCTTCACAATTTGAGCCAGCGAGAGTGAAGTGATCAAGTTCACATGGTTTGCAGAGTCTTCCGCACCAGGCTCTGGATCTTCTTCGTCCTCTAACTTGCGCTCTTGATCGATTCGTGCTCTTAGACTTTCAGCGAAACCAAGAGAGACGGCGGGGACCGTGGCTTCTGCGGTGCCCGTCCCAGCCGTATCGAAGCTGATTCCTGTCAATCCCAACCAGCGATCCACCGGGCCACGCTCAAAGTTAATGGCTCGGATTCGGTCGAATTGCAGGTCGATGTGCTTCAAGTTGATCACTCCCTCTCTTACAGAGATGCTATTGGGGGACAACTTAAACCTGAAACGGAGAAACTTGGCAAGGGCAACAACAGAGATCACAGCCAGCCAAAAGACACCAATAAGACCTACGATCAACCAGTTTTCGCCAGCGGCGAACCAAGCGAGAAGGGCACCGTTTGAAAGAACTAGAGTCTTGAGCTGATTCCAAATTTGATGAGTTGCCTTACCAAAGAAGAAGATGAGAGATATCGGAGACGCTCGATACCATCGGTCAATGTCATAGGTCTTGAGAAACATTAGTAGCTAGCTATGCGGAATATCGAGAGACTGGGTAACCCGCCGCCGTAGATCATTTTCCACAGTCCAGATTCTCTATACACAGAAGGGCGATTTCGCAGTCGGCATCACCTTATAGCGTGTTAGCCGGACAAATTTTAGGGACTGAAAGGAACTAAAGCACTTCAGCATCTTCATGGGTCTCTTCTTCCTACTTTCAGCTTGAACTCCAGCTCGGTTCAATTTGGGGTGTACGGCTGCATCCAACATACCTCCGGATGCAGAGATATGACGTCTACTAAAAAATAGAGACCGTGCCGTTAAGGATAACGGAACCTCGTCATGGGAAGATTCTGCTAGCGTTACTGTTCGTTGCAACTAGCTCGTCGTACATTTACCCAATTCCTTCGTGCGTTAAACTCACTCGATTCGATGCCAATCAACGCGTTCCGGTTGTGTCAAATCGAACGGAAATGCAGGTGAATTGGTAAGTCGCAAAGTTGCGCAAGAGAGAAGCCATGAGTGAATCTACATTGCAACAGACCACGGCTGAACAGCCTATATCGCCAAGCAGTGCGTTGCTGGAAGCACTTGATCTTCAAAGACACAACCTGCTCGACATACGGAAACGGAACCCACTAACCAATGCGCCAATACGCACGTTTCGACGCAACCAGCTTCTCATTGCACATGAACTCTCCGATGAGATCTACAGGATTCTGTACGTAGAAGGAAAGAAATTTACGTTTTTGCCCGCTAAGGGAATTGATGCAGATGCCCGTAGCGTAGAAGAAGCCATGAATTTATCTGGCGATCTCTTCGTTCCCGATGAACTTGTCGGGGAGGTGCATTTGGCGCATACCGACACAAAGCTGCAAACCCTGCTCACGCCCGCCGCGCTTCAGAAAAAGCTTCTCTACATCTATCGAGAAGCGAAAAGCATTGAGGAGGAACAAGGCATCAGTGTGTTGTTCCTAGCGCTTGGATTCCTGTGCTACTTCGAGTCCGAATCTTCGGAAGTCGAGCGATGTGCACCACTCATACTCCTCCCAGTAGAGCTGACACGAGATTCAAGAAAGGGTGTCTTCCGATTGGCCAAGAGGGACATGGATCTGGAGTCAAACAAGTCATTGGCAATGTTGTTGCATGAGGACTTTCAGCTGACTCTGCCTGATTTTCCCGACAACGACAGCTGGAGGCCAACGGAGTATTTCAACGAAGTGAGGGAGGCCGTAGCATCGAAACCGCGATGGAATATAGAACCAGATTCAATGGCTCTGAGCTTTTTTTCGTTTGCGAAGTTCTTGATGTATCGCGACCTAGAGCTCGAAAACTATCAATCTGACGATGTGGATATCACGGGAGTACGCCTTATCGAGGATCTCTTGACAGGCGGCCACTCTAGCGCGGAGGATTCACCAAAAGTATCGATCACAGCCCCTGAGCAGATTCCGAATCTTGATGCAAAGTTCAGCAATCCTAAAGAACTTGGTCACATTCTGGATGCCGATTCTTCCCAAACTCAGGTGATCTCTTCTGCGATGGATGGGAAGAATATCGTCGTTCAAGGACCTCCTGGAACCGGCAAGTCACAGACTATCGCCAATTTAATCGCTGGTGCTGTGAATTGTGGCAAGCGGGTCCTATTCATTGCCGAGAAGAGGGCAGCTCTCGAGGTTGTTATGAAGCGCTTGGTGCAGTGCGGACTGGGTCCTCTATGTCTGGAATTGCACTCCCACAAGGCAAACAAGGCACAAGTCTATGGGAGTTTGAGAGAGACTTGGGAGCTCAATCGCCCTGTGGATGTAGCGGAAACTGAGTACGACGAACTTCGACAGCTTCGGGACCGACTGAACCGAGTTTCAGATCTTGTTCACACTCAAGATTCCACCACAGGAAATACTGCATTTCGATTGATGGGCAAGATCTCAAGATTGTCAGGCAAGCGTACTCCACCGGCAGATTTTGATATATCCGAGATTGATTCTTGGTCCATTCAGGAATTTGACGAGCGATGTAGCTTGGTAGCTCGATTTGCCGAAGCAACCACGAAACATGGTCCTGAGCACCAACACATCTGGCGGGGCGTAGAGAACAGACTTTCGCCTATCGACAGACAACGCATGGAAAACTTGATAGATCAAGCATCAACTACGTTCGATGAACTGAGTGATCGATTTGAACAGGGTAGGACCGCGGCAAGTGTGAGCTGGAATCTCACCGAGTATCGAGTTCACCAGCTGGTAGAACAGTTGGTACAGATCCAATCGATGCCAACGAATGCGCCCGAACTGCTACGACAAGAGGTGGTTGTCGATCACTGCGAAGCAGCAATCGAGCTGTGTGAATTGCTGGAACAGGTTCGAATCGCGGAGACTGCACTTGAGGGTACAGTAATTTCTCAAGCATTTGAGAGCAAATGGGAACTGCACCTGAATGCCGTGGCTAAAGAAGGCACGAGCATTTTCCGACTGTTCAAGTCTTCTTATCTGAATGCTATTTCAGACTTGAAGGAAGTTTGCACAGCGAAATTACCTGGTAAGCAGCAGGAGCGTTTCGAACTACTCGAGAAACTGGTTCATGTGGAGAAGTTGCGAACAAAAATAGACAACCGAGAGGTACTGGGACGCGAGTGTTTCGGTATTCAGTGGCAACAATCCAAGACGTCGTATGAAAGCGTATATGGTGCACTTAGTTGGATTGGTCAACAGGCCAAATCATTGGGTGATATTGGAAGCGTACAAGAGCAAGTTGCAAATCTGAACGAATCTGTTGATTTCGAGAATGTCAAGATCCAATTGCTTGATGTCTGGAATACCTGGTCCGCCCTGTGGAAGCAAGTCACAGAACTCACCGGATTGGACAACACCAAAGCATTTGGAAGCCAAGACCTATCGAGTGTCGAAATAGAGGAGATTAGCCAAAGGCTTAGTGCATGGGCTGAACATCCCACTGAACTTGCCGGCTATCACGAACTGCTGAGCATCGGCGACCTACTGAAGGACAAAGGATTGGTAGAAATTCGCAATCAGATTGGGACTGGACATCTGGCATGTTCAACTGCTGTAGACACATTCTCGCTTCTTCGTTCAGAACGGGTACTGAAGAACATATTGAACGAACACCCCGAGCTTGAGTCTCTCAGTGGCTCTGACCGTACTGCGATGGTAGAAAAGTTCAAGGAAAAGGACGAAGAGTTGCGACTCCTAACTGCGCGTGAAGTCTCGCTCAAGCACTACGAGAGCATCCCGCGTGGCTCAACGGGAATGGTAGGTGTTGTTCGAGGTGAGCTAGCCAAGAAACGTCGTCACATGCCGATACGAAAGTTGCTTGACACAGCAGGAGATGTTGTCGCAGCACTCAAACCCGTTTTCCTTATGAGTCCGATGTCAGTAGCGCAATATCTGAAGCCAGGAGGGCTTCAATTCGACCTCTTGTTGATAGATGAAGCCAGTCAAGTCAAGCCGCAGGAGGCGTTGGGCGCAATGTTGCGGGCCAAGCAAGTTGTCGTGGTGGGGGATCAGAAGCAGATGCCTCCAACGTCATTCTTTGATCGACAAATGTCAGGTGACGATGAGAGTGGCACCGACGAAAGCGAGACCGAGATTGAGCTGGACACTTCAGCTCAGATGGCACAGCAATCCACTGACATGGAAAGCATTTTGGCGCTTTGTGATGCGCGCTTTGGAAATCGAGCAATGCTTAGTTGGCACTACCGATCCGAGCATCCCTCCCTTATCGACGTATCGAATCACGAGTTTTATTCAGGAAAGCTCTTGTACCCACCATCTGCCGAGTTTGCTGGGACCATCAATGGAATGAAGTTCGTGCATGTCACAGATGGAGTCTATGATCGCAGCAGAAGAAGACACAATGAAGTTGAAGCGGACACCATCTGTGAGCACATTCTTGCGCATGTTCGCGACCATCCGAATTGGACGCTTGGTGTAGTGGGATTGTCGGTCGCACAACGTAATCTCATGCAAACTAAGGTGGAAGCTCTGTGTCGTGAGCATCCCCATGTGGAACGATTCTGCGACGAATCCAACGAAGAACCATTCTTTGTCAAGAACCTCGAGAACGTTCAAGGAGACGAACGAGATGTGATCTTCGTCTCAATTGGATACGGCAAAGATGCCAACGGGTATTTTGGACAATCGTTCGGCCCAGTGTCACAGAAAGGTGGAGAACGGAGACTTAACGTCTTATTCACTAGAGCTCGGAAGCGATGCGTGATCTTCGCGTCGATCACCCCTGACGACATTCGAGTTGATGCAGCCCAACATCAGGGCCCCAGAGTTTTGAAGCGATTCATGAAGTATGCCGCAACGGGCGATCTGGATATCCCTGTAGAGACGGGCGATGAAATGGATAGTCCATTCGAGGAGGACGTTGCCAGTGTGCTGGAGGAACATGGCTATGTCGTGCACCCTCAGGTTGGAGCATCAGGTTTCAAGATTGACCTAGCCATAGTCGATCCGGACAACGACAATCACTACGTACTAGCCATTGAGTGTGATGGTGCGCGCTACCACTCGTCAAGTTGGGCACGGGAAAGGGATAGGTTGCGCCAGCAAGTTCTTGAGAGGAAAGGTTGGCGATTTCACAGAATTTGGAGTACGGATTGGTTTTACAGCCGAGCCGCTGAAATTCAAAAGTTAGTACGTGCGGTTGAAGAGGCTAGACAGTTTTTCAAGTCCCAACACGCTAGCGATAGCAATTTTGCTACAAGTGCGGGCAAAGGAAAAGTTGAATCAAGTTCGAACAATGATCGCCTCGACGAAGAGGATCCCAATACTTCTCTGTCAGAGGGCGATTCATCCCGTGCATCCAGGTCGCCCAGTGAGCGTCTTGTTGAGCGATCGGAGGAGTCCCACCAAACATTGCAATCCTCACCCTACAGGGAACTCATAATTGACGTTGACGACGAATTGCTCACAAATGAGATCCATGAATTGGAACCGTCCTTCTTCGTGGAAATCACGGTCAAAATGGTCGATGCGGAGGGTCCCGTTCATTCCGACGCAATTGCGGCGAGAATTGCAAGAAGCTGGGGAAAGTCTCGAGTAGGGTCGCGGATACGGTCCACTATCCAACAGAGCATAGAACTTGCTCTTGAACACGGCCAAATTCTTAGATCAGATTCAGACGGAGAGGAGTTCTTCGTTTCCAAGGACTACTCCGAGTCAAATGAAATTCGTGATCGTTCAAGCGTTCAGCTGTCGAAGCTAAAGTTCCCAGATGTAATTCCAAGATCCGAAATTCGTGCCGCAGTACGAGTTGCAGTCGATGACAATGTGTCCTTGACAATTGAAGAGTGCCGGAAGGAAGTCCAACGAATGCTGGGCACCAATTTAGGACGTGACAAGATGGATGAGATCATTTCAAGCGAAGTCCTAACCCTTGCAGAAAAGGGGAGTATTAGACTTTCCGGTGAGATGCTATCCAAAGTCAGCTAGCTGTTCTCGCCTGTTTGACTTTGCTACTCGAACTCACGGCTTGTTAGACGGTTTAGTACGTGAACGACAAGCCCTTCAAGTCATTCGGTTCTCTTTCTATGAGGATATTCAAGCTTCCAAGTCTCGGGTGTGGCGAAAATGACAAATCCAGACCGTTCATTCGTATTTACGTCTCAATCAATGTGCTCTGAAATCCATTGCTTTTGTTTAGCGGTTAGTCGTGACTTTTGCCACGGGACGGTCTCATTGATCTTCTTGAGGTCATATCGATAGACTCTTCCGTTCCAACTTGCGATCAAATCATTCTCGCTTGTAATCATGATGTCGTCGATCCTATGGGTCGTAGAGTCAATCACTTTATACACTCCGGCGTTACTCAGCTGAATCACCCTGTAGCCACAATTTGTCCATCTACACCAGTCACCCCATACCCTAGTAAGCACGACTGCCGATATACCATTGGAACTCGAGGTGGATGGGGGAATGTTGATCCACTTCAGAATGTCTCTGACCCTTTCGCGACGTTTGAAATTCCACCAATTTTTGAGTTGTCCCTCGACATTCCATTGAAGGAGCAGCTGGCCCTTGAAAATCACGTTGTTAAGCAGCAATTCACCATGGAGGTAGACCTTGCTGTACAGAAACCGAGCGACTTCGTGAGTTTCATAGGAATCTGCCATCGGGATTGCCTCATCGAGCCTACCAACTAATTCATGCTCATTGTTTTGCTCGATCACAAAAGTAACGCTGCTGATTGACCGTGAGACTCCACATTGCGAAATAGCCCAACCTTCACGACATCTGTATAGTGAACGCGGATCAAAGGAAAGCAAGACCAATGATTGTCTTCCCACACCTTGCTCCCCAATGAGTGCACCGGTGGCAGGAAAAGGGACTACGATCTTCTTAACTGCTCCGCGATTGAGATCTACGACATTGGCATAGTGGCTGTCTTTTCCGTCCCAGCACAGTGTTACTAGACTTGGTAGTTCATCCCCGCCAAAGTCAACTACTTGATAGCCGACGTACTCAGCCACGCCTACCGAAGTGCATTGAAACGAAAAACTGAGTTCTGTACCTTCGAGCCTCAATATTTCGTGGTGTTCTTCAATGGGTTGCCGAGACAAGCTAGTTGTTCGATCAATTCGTCCGTGGATCCAAACTGAATCCCTAGCAGGGATGACTTGAACGTCATCGTATGGATGGTCGAACACATAGGAACTAAGTACTTTCTCTACGCCTGTATCGAACGTTAGAACCCCAGTGCGACTGGCAATGAATATTCTTCCATCCGGACTCTCGGCAAAATCTTCAGTCTGATTACCAAGTAACGAGACAAGTGCTGGATCAACGGATTTGGAAGGAAATACTTGAACTTTGTTCGAGAGTGCTTGATTGTTTTCGAACGTAGAGGGTTCATTTGCCTCAGATAGCGTTGGAGCAGTAACGGCGAGGCCACATACCAAGAGCCAAACAAGCTTGATTCCCAGTAAACTCCAGTCGTTGGGACTTAGTGATGGACTAAAGTAACTTCCAAACAAGAAAGGCATAGAGATTCGAGCTTACAGCAATTGCTCAGCGCAAATTTGTCTCGATATGTCTGTTTCACTCATCGGAAATTTCGTATGATTCTCGAATTTCTGATTCCGATAAGCCAGATCTCTCGGACATCCATGCCAGGTGTTTCGAAGGAATGAACGACTTTTGCCACGGGATGTCATTGCGGATGGTGTCGAGATCGTACTCGTAGATCTTGCCTCCCCATGTGGTCACAAGTCGGTAATCGGTGGTTACAAGAATCGAGTCGACTGAATCTATTGTGAAGTCAATTAGTTTGTAGTCTCCATTGTTATTCAGTTGAAGAATTGCATAGCCACACGGAGCCCACTGACACCAGTGTCCCCAGCCGTAGAGAACGGCTATCATCGACTGGTCTTCGAATTCAGCACGCTCGGAAAGGTCCAACCACTTGCCTACAGATCGAAAATTTCGCTCTAGATCGAAGTACCACCAGTCTCTTAAATCACCATCGAATTCCCAACGCAGGATAATATTTCCCGGATATACTGAATCGTATATTACTAAGTCTTTATCGTTCATACTTTTCAAAGATAAGAACTTATCAATTGTCGAAAGTTTCTTCTTATACACTCCTGATAAAGTTTCTTCAATTGACAAAATAACTTTATTATACTTTTGAGTATTGAGAGACCGATAAATAGGAGAGGGCGTATCAATATCGCGAGCATAGTGCACCAAAGGATAGCTTCGCATTAAGTTAAGTGTCCGTCTTCCATTCGATGCCTCACTCAAGAATGCTCTCAAAGGACTAAAGGGAACTTCGACTTCTGAGACTCTGCCATCTCGCAGATTCATGAACGCAACGTAGTCGTGGAGCTCATCTCTCCGGCACGGCAGAGCAAGGCTTGAGTGCCCGTCGCCGTCTAGGTCGACTACGTAAGTAGACCACCATACTCGAGCAGTACTACACTGGTATGTGTAAACGGGTGTAGGATCGTTTAGTCGGTATATATGATGCTCACTCAAGGACTCTTCTACACTCGAAGGTCTTGATCCGTACACCCATAGTGCCTGCCCAGTAGCAATAGCTCTAGTTGAGGTGTACTTCTGACTGAACTGCACTGAGTTCTGCACACGGAACTCTCGATCGAATAACAGCCATCCGTTCTCCGTTGCAGCGAGAAACATTCCATCGGGCGTCTCGATCAAACTCTTAATAGTCGAATCGGTTAAAGGCGCGTGCAGTTCATTTTCGGTATCGGGAATGAATACTGGTTCGGACGTGGACTGATATCCCACTGATTTATAGTGCGAAACTATATTTCCAAGGCAACCATGCAGCAGTGTGAGAGTTGCAATCAGGAACAAGCAATAGCACGTCTTAAAAAATTCCAAGAGCTCAGATACTCTCCGTGATATGTCCATGGGCTTGTCAAGCATGTTTCTTGATTGTGATGTTGTTTTGAATGATGTAATTGGACTTAATACTATACAAATTTATGAACCATAAAGACTTTCACTTAGTCACAAATTTACTAGTCTAATGCTATCAAAATGAAAGTTTATGTTCGTTTCGATATTCGACAAATATTATTTCTTTGTACATAGAAAAAAGTAGCTGCATTTAGGGTCTCACGATTTAGCCTGCCGCCATTATTCAGTTGGCATTGTTTTGCTGTCTGAAACTCCACATCAAAAGTCTGTCGGATTGAGGATTCTGCGGGCAAACTCGGAGACAACCGTAAATCACGAGTTGCCGATCGGAATGCTTCGCGAATTTACCCAAGAAGCCAGACTTGGATTGTATCCTCCCCTTGTGTAGCGACTCTAACTCTTGGATTAGTCTGAGAGGAGGAAGTTCATGACGTTGACCCAATTGGAACGTGCCCATGGTGTGCATTAGGCACAATTTACAATTAGCAGACTTTGCTCGCTGTCTTCCACTATCGCTCTGATGCTTGAAACATTCCAAAATCTAATAAGCGAACACGGTACCTGGATGCTGCAGGTTTTCCTGATTGTCACCGCAACAGTGACTGCACATCAAGTCGCTCGTGTTGCGATGCGTCGGCTTCGTCGTTCCATTGAAGACACCGAAACTCTTTGGGATGACGCAATTTTTGACGCGGCGAGTAAGCCCCTTACATGGGCTATATGGGCCGTAGGAATGACCTGGGCTGGAAAGGTCATTTATGGCGCTACGAGGGCGCACCCGGACGCCCCCACCCAGATTTTTGCGCATGTAGACACGATACGCGAAGTCCTAATCATTTTTCTGGTTGCTTGGTTCTTTACACGTCTAATCGGTGCTTTTGAACGGGTCGTTAGCGATGAAGAACAGCGCGATAGGTATCAACGTTGGGATGTTGCTACAGCCACTGCTGTCGGAAAAGTACTCCGTGCCTCAGTGGTCATCACTGCATGCCTAATCATGATGCAGATCTTCGGACTCCCAGTCGAAGGTGTACTTGCATTTGGAGGACTTGGTGGGATCGCCGTGGGATTTGCGGCAAAAGACCTGCTTGCAAACTTCTTTGGAGCACTGATGTTGTTCATCGATAAACCGTTTACCAAAGGGGATTGGATTCGCTCTCCTGATCAAGAGATCGAAGGAACGGTAGAGGAGATCGGTTGGAGATTGACCCGAATTCGCACATTTGACCAAAGACCTCTCTATGTACCCAATGCGACATTTGCCCAAATATCTGTCGAAAATCCGTCTAGAATGCGGAACCGTAGGATTTACGAGACCTTTGGGGTCCGATACGGTGATTTGTCTTCAGTCAAACTGATTGTGGACGATGTCCGTCAGATGCTTAAGAACCATCCTGACATTGATCTGACTCGCACTCTGATGGTGAATGTTGTGTCCTATGGCGACTTCTCAGTGGATTTCTTTGTATACACCTTCACGAGGACTACGGTTTGGACGGAATTTCACGAAATCAAGGAGGACGTGTTGTTGAAGATCGGAGACATTGTTCAGAAGCACGGCGCAGACTTTGCGTTTCCGACACAAACCTTGCATCTTGCAGAACAGATTGAAGCGGATAGTCAATGAACATTCTTCCTCCCAATGCCAAGCTCTTGTTCTCAGAGGAAGAAATCGAACGCACCATTGATCGTCTTGCAGTACGCTTGGGCCTTGAGTTGCAGGACGAGTCGCCGGTGTTTGTGTGTGTACTTAAAGGTGCAATACCGATTACGTGGGATCTCATGCGACGAATGCAAGTGGACGTTGCTTTGTCCTACATGAGGGTTCGCCGATTTGACGGAATGAAAGGCGGAACACCTCAGGTAACCGACTTTGATCCTGAGGAGTTTAAGGGCAAGACGGTCGTTGTTGTAGACACGGTTCTTGACGAAGGTCATACGCTTGAGCTAGTTCGCGAAAAACTCGAGCCTCTAGTGACCAGACTGCTGACAGTAGTGTTGGTGCGGAAGCAAACAGCTTACGAGGGATCAGCCGACCTCATTGGTCTCGTAGCACCGGACAAGTTCCTGATTGGCCGCGGCATGGACATGAGCGGCAAGTATCGGGGTCTCCCAGCAATTTACACCCTCGAAGACTAGTGCTCGCTCTTATAACGGGAACTGCACTGCAGTCCGTGCTTCCCCGTCCGAATGAGCTCATCTACCGTAATACTCCGTATGGTGCGCCTTCTGGACCCCTTCTGGAAGTGCAACTAGGTGGAAAATCTGTCTACTGCCTCAATCGTCATGGCATTGAAGGTCAGACTGCTGCGCATCTAGTCAACTACCGAGCGAATATTTGGGCACTCAAGGAGTTGGGGATTCAAGAAGTAATCGCAACCGCAACCGTCGGTGGTATCAATCCGGCCCTAGCCCGTGGAGCCCTCGTTGTTCCGGACCAAGTCATCGATTACACGTATGGTCGCGATCAGACCTTTGTGGGCATTCAAAGGATTGACCACTATGACTTCACCTTACCATTTGATACGGATTTAAGGGACATTCTCGTGAGAGCTTTGCCGAATGAGTTTCAGTCCGATGAATATCGTCACGGATGCTATGGAGTGACTCAAGGTCCGCGTTTCGAAACTGCTGCAGAAATAAAACGATTCAATCAGGATGGTTGCGACCTTGTAGGAATGACACTGATGCCTGAAGCTTCCCTAGCTCGAGAGGCGAAGATCCGTTACGCGGCTCTTTGCCTTGTCGTCAATCCCGCTGCGGGAGTCGAAGACGGCGAGGTGGATATCGAAGACACAGCAGTTGTGACGAAGAAAGCTCTTAGTGCTCTCGAAGGAGTGCTAGAACGCGCTGTCGAGTTGCTCCAATAGAGATACAAGTCGTTCCGGGACGGGAAGCCGTTGAACCCGAACAAGCATGCCGAACTTCGGGTGGTCGAAATAGTGGGTCTTGCCGAGAGTCAATCTTCGACTTTCTTGCATGGAGTAGTAGAGCAGTCTAGGTTTGTTGTCGATTTCAGTTGGACTTTCTTGAGGCTTGACAGATTTCCAGAGATCGATGTCCAAGTGAAGGAAGCGAGCTGAACTGAGGACAATAGTGCCTTCGACCTCGAAACTGTTGTCGGATTGAACCTCGCCTAACTGAACTAAGAACGGTTTGTTGGTACCCCGTTCCAAAGCGTCTTGATGCCACGCTGCATGGTCAATAATCCGATAGCCCTCACTTCTCATTCGACTTGCAGCGCGAGCAAGAGTCCAGTTTTTGGGGTCCCTTCTAGTACCTGCATCTCCATAGAGTTCCCTCTCGTACTCGGCATATTCCTGTTCAATCATATGTGCAGTTAGCGGAGTCTCTTCCGAGTCTTCACCTCGAATCTCTAACTCCAAGACTTGCGATGCGATCATCGCCGTTACGTCTTCGTCGCATAGTCCGAGGATGTTTCCGACGCGGTGCATGATCACTTCGTCGGTTTCCCAATCATCGGGAAGCCAGTCGGGCAACAAGGGATTTCGGATTGCTTGTGTCAGGTCCGCATTGATCACGGACTGATCATTGAATAGGTCGGGTTTTTCTGAACTTTCCGTCAGTTCAATCGTAATTTCATCCACGTCGGTTCTCTGCGAGTTGAAGATTTCTGCAGATATCGTAGATTGATGAAGCCAACACCCATGGGTGGGAATTGTGGATTTCGTAGATAGAGATTGGTCGGTTGTTGATTCATCGAATGCTAGTCGTGAATCCCTATTTGAGTGAGCTTGAACAATCTCTTCCAGCTTCTGTTGCTGGAGTTCTGAAGGACTGATTGATCGAAGATCAGCCGAATAGACTCGATATTCTGCGCCATGGACAAGGTGTTCGGGCGAAGGTGGTGCATCGATCCTCTCAAAAACGACCATCTCTACGACATACCAGTCGTGTTGAAGATAGATCCGAGGATCTGGTGCTGCAAGTAGGAAGACGCAAGAAAAACAAGCGATTGCAACCGACACTCGGAATTTAGGCATAGGCCTTCAGTGGTGCTTCGTCCTGTAATTCATCGATCAGATTCCGGACGAAATCGAACCTTTCCTGCACATCTATCGGTGTTCGGAGAACTCTGAGAGTTGTTTCTCCTGACATTTGAAATGCATCTGATTGGGACTGCAGCAATCTTACAAGTGCTGCCGGTGCGACTTGGTTTTGTTCCAGAAACTCGATTCTTCCACCTTCGAGGTTAAGCTCAATTTTCGAAATTCCAGCCTTTTGTGCTTTCAGTTTTACTTGAGAGAGTTCGAAGAGATTGGCTGCCAATTCGGGAAGGGGACCGCAACGGTCAATCAACTCTATTTTAAGTTCGTCTAATTCCTCGATGCTGCTAGCTGCGGATATACGTTTGTACGTCACAAGTCGACCATGGATATCGGGCAAGTATGTATCCGGAATCAATGCGGAAACATTGAGATTGACCTCATGAACCATCGGTATCGGATCTTCGAAATTCGGAACCACGCCACTTTTCAACGTGTTGACCGCTCTATTCAGCAATTGCATGTAAAGAGTAAATCCAATCGTCTCGAGCTGACCAGACTGTTCTTTGCCCAACAGCTCTCCCGCACCGCGTATTTCGAGATCGTGCACTGCGAGCGTGAATCCGCTGCCCAACTCTCCTGCAGATTCAATTGCATCTAGTCGTTTCTTTGCATCCACCGTCATCGCAGACTCTTCAGGAGTCAGTAGGTAGGCATACGCTTGTCGTGTAGAGCGGCCTACACGTCCGCGCAACTGGTGAAGCTGCGCTAGTCCAAACTTGTCTGCACGTTCAATGACAATTGTGTTCGCATTTGGTATATCGATGCCGCTCTCGATGATGGTTGAGCAGATGAGTACATTGCATCGTCTGTGGTAGAAGTCGGACATGACCCGTTCTAGTTCTACTTTCCGCATCTGTCCGTGACCCACACCTAGCCTGGCGTCGGGTACCAATGCCTTGAGACCTTCATAGATGTCGTGCATCGAGCGAACATCGTTGTGCAGGTAAAACACCTGACCTCCGCGGGCCAGTTCACGTTGTATTGCGTCTCGAACAACAACACGATCGTAAGGAACGATGAACGTCTTCACAGAAAGCCGTTTGGCTGGAGGTGTCGCAATGATCGATAGATCACGTAATCCCCCCATCGACATATTGAGAGTGCGTGGGATCGGAGTGGCGGTTAAGGAGATGGTGTTTGTCGATGTCCGAAGATTCTTGATTCGTTCTTTGTCGCGAACTCCAAAGCGATGCTCTTCGTCAACAATAAGCAATCCGAGCTGAGAGAAGTCCAGAGTCGCATGTAGCAATTTGTGGGTACCGATGAGAACGTCGATTTTCTGTTCGGCTACCCTGCTGGTTATCTCCTCCAATTCCTTCGCGGATCTGAAGCGGGACATCAAATCGATTATGACGGGCCAACTTGCGAATCTATCTCGGAAGGTTTCGTAGTGTTGTTGAGCAAGTATCGTCGTTGGAACTAGAACCACCACTTGGTGCCCGGATTGAACCGCATGAAATGCAGCTCGCATGGCCACTTCAGTCTTTCCGAATCCAACATCTCCGCAAACAAGTCGATCAGTTGCACGAACTCTCGACAAGTCTCCCAAGACTGCTTCTGTGGCCAATGATTGGTCTTCAGTTAGTTCAAAGTCACATTGGTCACAAAATAGTTCGTAGTCATCGTCGACATCTGGAAGCGTCACAGATCGAGATGCTTCCCGTCGAGCGTAGATGTTCAACAGTTCCGCTGCTACGTCATAGATGCGCTGTGCGGCACGTGACTTGGCTTTTGACCAAGCGTCCGTGCCCAATTTGTGAAGCGGAGCGTTTTCTTCGTCTGCGCCCGTATATCGAGAGATTAGGTCGAGCGACGAGACGGGAACATAGAGCTTGTCGCCATCTGCGTACTCCAAGGTTACAAAGTCCATCAGTTGCGATCGAATCTTGAGTGTTTCGAGTCCTACATAGCGTCCTATCCCGTGATCCAAGTGAACAACCGGCGCCCCTGGATGAAGTTCTGTGAGATTTCGAATAATGGTTTCTGGATCAACTTGCTTGCGGTGAGCTCGTATCCGTTGGCTAACCGACCTGTCTCCTAGAATCTCGGTTTCGGTCAAGACCACACAATCGCGAGCCCAAAATCCACGAGAGACAGGGCTTATGGTGGTTGTTAACGCGAGAGAACTAGTGATGAATTCGTCGTAGGAATCAACCTCTTTGGAAAAAATACGAGCTCGTCCAAGAATTTCGTGCAAGTGCTGCAATCGGCCGATCGATTCTGCTGTGAGGAGCACTGGAACTCCCACATTGCTTACGAAGTCTCGAAATCGGCGAACCGGATCCGACTTACGCGGTTCGAGCGCGATATTCGGCAGTTCCTGTCCCTGAAGAGACGTCAAGTGTTTGAGATTGGAGTTCTTTTCGACAAGCTGAATTCGCGAATGTTGATTCCACTGGTGGTGCAACTCCTCAATGCGATAGTAGAGACTATGCGGAGGCAAGAGCGGTCGATCCACTGAAGCTTGATGAGCTTCGAAACGGCTCTTTACTTCGTCAAGAAACGAGACTGCTGCTTCTTCAACATTTCGATCTAAGAAAACTATGGAATTTGATGGGACATAGTCAAGCAGTGAATTGGTTTCTTCGAAAAACAGGGGCAGATAACACTCAGCTCCCTCTACAGCGTTGCCAGCGCTAATGTCTTCATAAATGGGATTTGTCCAATGCTTAGCGTCGAAACTCTCATTCCATCTATTTCGGAATCTCACAATCGACGATTCGTCCAGGGGATACTCGTGAGCTGGGAGAATGTGAACTGAATCAGCTTTCTCTATGGTGCGTTGTGTCTCTGCGTCAAATATGCGCAGGCTATCTACAACATCATCAAACAGATCAATTCGAATAGGATTTTCAGATCCAAGCGGAAACAGATCAAGAACAGAGCCTCTTGATGCGTACTCGCCGTGCTCAAATACGGTGTCTACCCGTCTATAGCCTCCCTGGGCCAAGAGTTGCCGTCTTCTCTCTAGATTTAATTGGTCTCCTGACTTCAATCTAAGAGATCGTGCGAGCAAGTAATCCTTTGGTGGAATTTTTTGAACCAGCGCTTGAACTGAAGCTACTACTGCGCCATGAGTAAAGCTGTGTAGCTCGGCCAGAGTTCCCAGGCGTTGCGAGACAATCCCAGCTTGGGGAGAAAAATTGTCGTACGGCAATGTTTCGTAATCTGGAAAGGACTTAACAGGGCATTCAGGATTGAAGAATTTCAGTTCGTCTGCGACGTTACGAGCGTTCTCGGAATTCGAAGCAACTACGACACATACTCTATGTTCAACGCTCATTAATCGAGCTAATCTTGCGATACCTAGACTTCCGTCGCCATCCTCCCATCGATGAATCTGTCGATTCGACGGAAGAGCAATCTTTGTACTTACCGGGGACTTGGACATCTTGATTCGAACGGGCGTGACGTTTACTCGTTCTAGAGGAAGTTGGATGGGTCAGCTAGATGCTTGGAAGAAGCAGCTAACGGTTAACCTAATTCGAGCGATGAGGATTTTAGCGAGTTTGAAGGGACTCTCAGGGGAAAGATATCTTCCAACCATCAGAATGTAAGAATTTCAGGTTAAGAACTGCGATTTTCAGCTCGGGTCAACCCATATTTTGGCGTACGCACTAAGGCAAAATCTGGACAATTAATCATGTAGTTAAGCCTCAATCAGCATACGATAATAGGATTAGTTTCAGTATTTGTAGAACTAGGTCCTCCTTCATACCAAGTTGGTAGAAACATTAGACTTCTAGTGATTACCTTGCAGCGCGGGACTTCGTGCGGGATACTTCAAAATCTGTGAGTTCTTGGGTCGTGACGACATTCCCACTTAATCGTCCGGATGATCGCGTAGGACGTCTTCAAGCTCTGAGAGAACTCACCGGGCAAACTGAAGACACCTCTTGATTCAAGCCATACGAGATTACTTGCAGAATTTGGAAGATCTCTGCGTAGCAAAGCAAGTCATCCGAGACTTGGAATCAGGCAAGACTCGCACTGTCCCTCTGGAGTCCGTTCTAAAGAAGTACCGCTTGGTTGCTTAGGATTGAGGCCTACGTTATTTCAAAGCAACTTCGTAGTTTGAGCCGTTCAGACGCCGAACGCGTCTTGATTTAGTTGCGCGACCATATTGCAAATCAAGATAATCCCTGCCAGGTAGGGCGCTTCATAATGAATGACCTTGGCGTTACGGCGTAGGAGACTATCGGATTGTTTGTCGTGTTCAGGATCAAGAAAACCTTATAGAGGCACTTCTGACTAAGCACCGTAGTCGAGTGTATAGATCCATGAATCAAATTTGAGTCCCCATGTGATGGACTCCTATCGGAACGAGAGTCGAACTTGATGCAAAATCGCTTGTTGTTCCAACCAAAAGCAGGAATCCAGCGCACTTCAGTTGTGATATTATTCAGTGAGTCACACGGCGTAGAAGGTCTTGGGAGTTCGGATCGTTCTGTCGCCTACAGCTAACAAACCCACATCCGGTCTAACAAGATTTCAATTAAGAAATAGAGACTAAGCGCTCCACTCGCTCACGGACGAGTGATACTCATGAAAGCAACTAACATCTACGACCCTAACTATTTCCACAAGGTGGTGGATTGCCAATGGGCTTGTCCTGCTCACACTCCGGTTCCGGAGTACATTCGACTTATCGCCCAGGAACGATATACGGAAGCGTATATGGTGAACTGGGAATCGAATGTTTTTCCCGGGATTTTGGGAAGAACGTGTGACCGCCCCTGTGAACCGGCATGTAGGCGAGTGCGAACAGAAGAAAAACCAGTAGCCATATGTCGTCTCAAGCGTGTAGCGGCAGACTTCAAAGGCGATATTTCTTCCTATCTTCCCAATGTTCCTAAGCAAAAGAACGGAAAACGGATTGCGTTGTTAGGTGCAGGTCCTGCATCTTTGGCAGTTGCGCGCGACCTACTCCCTCTAGGCTACGAAATCGACATGTTCGATCGCGACCCGGGTGGAGGAGGCATGATGAGAAGCCAGATTCCCGCTTTTCGGCTTCCCGCAGACGTTCTCGAGGAGGAGGTCGATCTCATCGTAAACATGGGGATTAACGCCCAGTACGACTATGAAATCACGAGCATGAAGGCTATGCTCGACATGGACTACGACGCATATTTTGTGGGTACTGGTGCTCCGAGAGGACGAGACCTTGATCTCCCTGGCCGCAAGGAAGTTTCAGATCATATTTCGATTGGTATTGACTGGCTTTCGAGTGTTGCTTTTGGTCACACAACTGAAATATCGGGCAACGTGATCGTTATGGGTGGCGGAAACACGGCAATGGATTGCTGCAGAACCTCAAAAAGGCTAGGGGCGGAAACAGTAACCGTTGTTGTGCGTTCCGGTTTTCATGTCATGAAGGCTAGCGAATGGGAGAAAGAGGACGCACAAGCGGAAGGAATTCCCATTCTGAACAATCGGCCACCAAAAGAGTTTGTTCATGACAACGGAAAGCTCAAAGGCGTTGTTTTTGAAAGAGTGAAACCCGTCGAGGAGAATGGTCGATTGAAATACATTCCGACCGGAGAAGACGACGTCTTTATGGAAGCAGACCATATATTGATGGCGATCGGTCAGGAAAACCACTGCCCATGGATCGAACGCGATATCGGCATCGAGTTTGACAAATGGGACTGTCCAATACTGGACGAAAACACATTGCAATCGACCCACCCTAAAATTTTCTTTGGCGGCGACTCGGCATTCGGTCCCGAGAACATCATCTGGGCATCAGCTCATGCCCACAAAGCCGCGATTTCAATTCATTTGCTGTGTCAAGGCAAGGATCCAAGCAAGGATCGACCTCCAGAGGGAGTCAATCTCATCAGCCAAAAGATGGGGATACATGAATGGAGCTATGACGCAGAGCATGACCCTTCTAAGCGCTATATCGTGCCGCATGCGAACCTTCGACGCTCTTTAGACAACATCAAGGTGGAAGTTGAGCTCGGATTCGATGAAGACTTGGGATATCAAGAGGCTCAGCGCTGTCTAAATTGTGACGTGCAAACGGTGTTTACCGAGAAACTCTGCATTGAGTGTGATGCCTGCGTTGATATTTGTCCCATGGACTGCATCACGTTTACAGAAAATCAAGACGAACCGGATCTACGAAGTTCTCTCATGGTCCCGGCAGAAAATCCGGAACAGGATCTCTACGTCTCGGAAGACTTGCCGACAGGACGTGTGATGGTCAAGGATGAAGATCTTTGTCTGCATTGTGGACTGTGTGCGGAGCGCTGTCCGACTAACGCTTGGGACATGCAGAAATCCATAGTGCACAATCCACAAATTGGTTCATATTCCGAATGACCAAATACAACGATTTCGTAATTCGATTTGCGAATGTCAATGGATCGGGTTCTGCTAGTGCGAACAGCATGTTTGCAAAAGCGCTCTTTCGCATGGGTGTGCCTGTGGCAACCCGCAACATTTTCCCTTCCAATATTCAAGGACTTCCAACTTGGTTCGAAGTCCGGGCGACCGAGAAGGGCTACTTCGGTCGACGTGAAGACGTGGACATCATGGTTGCCATGAATGCGGAAACCTACGAGGAAGATGTTGAGTGTCTGGCTAGCGGAGGCTACTTGGTATACGACAACACTCGTCCACGCCCGCGGACACTCGAACGACAGGATGTTGTCGACGTCGGAATCCCTATCACTAAACTGATTTTGCCCGAATTCAGCGATCCGAAACAGCGGCAACTATTTAAGAACATTGTGTACTTGGGTGCGTTGTCGGCACTATTGAACATAGACTTCAAAGTGCTTACAGGAATGGTGTCGATGCAATACAAGGGCAAGGATGCACTCATTCAGCCCAATATTCATGCGATGGAGATTGGACGAAACTATGCGTTCAAGTATCTGGACTGTCCATTTGAGTTTCAAGTAAGGTACTCCGAATTGGCCAAGGACAAAATCTTGGTTGACGGCAATGAATCAGCGGCCCTAGGCGCTATCTATGGGGGCGCAACGTTTTGCGCTTGGTATCCCATCACGCCATCCACTTCGGTTGCAGAGGCCTTTGAGAAACACGCGCAAAAGCTTCGTGTTGATGAAGATACAGGCACCAAAAAGTATGCCGTGATCCAATCTGAGGACGAACTAGCCGCGCTCGGAATGGTGATTGGTGCGGGATGGAATGGTGCTCGTGCCTTTACTGCCACATCAGGACCCGGAATATCTCTCATGAACGAGTTCTTGGGTTTGGCTTACTTTGCGGAAATACCTGCGGTGTTGTTCGACATTCAGAGAGTAGGACCTTCGACCGGTATGCCGACGCGAACGCAACAGTCCGACCTGTTGAGCGTTGCCTTCGCTTCCCACGGCGATACAAGGCATCCAATGCTTTTTCCGTCAACGCCCAAAGAGTGCTTCGACTTCGCCGCTGATGCCTTCGACATCGCGGAACGCATTCAATCGCCAGTTGTAGTGATGAGCGACCTCGAACTGGGCATGAATGAATTGACATCGGATCAGTTCGAATGGGAAGACATTCGTAAGTACGATCGCGGAAAAGTCCTAACGGCTGATGACTTGGATCAAGTCGAGGACTATGGCAGATATGTCGACGTTGATTCGGATGGCATTGGGTATCGTACGCTGCCTGGCACACATCCGAGTAAAGGTTCTTTCTTCACGCGAGGAACTTCGCGCGACGAGTATGCCGTATATACCGAAGCTCCGGATGCCTATAGCCAAAACATGGATCGTCTGAACCGGAAGTGGGAAACAATTCGAGCCCTGCTGCCTCGGAGCGAAGTCTCTTCAGCAAGCTATCGTGCTGGAATCATGTACTACGGAACAACTGCAACGCCAATGAGTGAATCGTTGGCTTTGCTTGACGATTACGGTATTGAACTCGACACTTTGCGAATACGCGCATTTCCGATAGGTCACGAAGTCCGAGAGTTTATCGCCCAACACTCTATCGTTTTCCTTGTGGAACAGAATCGAGACGCACAGATGAAGACACTCATCGTCAATGATCTCGAACTAAATGCCGATCAAATTTGCTCTATCTTGTACTACGGCGGCATGTCCATTTCAGCGGACTTCATCGTTAGCGAAGTACTGAACTACTACGAGCAAAACAAGGTGCCTCGGCTCAAAGAGGTTTCGTCATGACCTTTGTCAAAAAGCCCGAAATTCATCATCCATTGTTGACCGTAAATGAATTGGGACTGAAACGTCGTGACTACGAAGGACTGGTGTCTACGTTATGTGCAGGTTGTGGGCACGATTCCGTGAGTGCCGCAATAATCCAAGCGTGTAGTGAATTGTCACTCCCTCCACATCGTTTTGCAAAACTGTCCGGTATCGGATGTTCATCAAAGACTCCAAGCTATTTCTTGAGTAATTCTCATGGATTCAACTCGGTTCACGGACGAATGCCGTCGGTTGCGACCGGCGCAAATATTGCGAACCGCGATTTGATCTACATCGGTGTCTCTGGAGATGGAGACAGTGCATCCATTGGGTTGGGACAGTTTGCCCATGCAGTTCGGCGCAAGATCAACATGCTATATATCGTCGACAACAATGGAACCTACGGGCTAACAAAAGGGCAGTTTTCTGCAACCAACGATTACGGCTCTACAAGCAAGAGAGGTGTGCCAAACCTCTATTCACCAATTGATCTAGTCTGTATGGCACTTCAAATTGGCGCTAGCTTCGTCGCGAGAAGCTTTTCAGGCGACAAGAAGCAATTAGTTCCGTTAATTAAGGCGGCATTGCTTCACAACGGATTTTCTTTCATCGACATTATTTCTCCGTGTGTGATGTTCAACAATCATGATGGTTCTACCAAGAGTTATGGGCATGTACGTGATCATTCTGCGCCTATAGTCGATGCCGACTTCGTTGCACCTCACGAAGAGATCGAGGTTGATTACGCTCCAGGATCCACTGAAACTATAGATATGCCGGACGGTTCACGTTTGCGGCTTAGAAAACTCGAAGACTCCTACAACCCTAAAAATCGCGTAGATGCTTTGGCTTACGTCCAACGAGCATTGGACGAGGGAGACGTAGTGACCGGCCTGCTTTACGTGGAGGAAGATCCCGCGGACCTTCACGAAGTATTAGAGACGCCGGAGGTTCCCCTGAGTGCTCTAACAGAGTCGGATCTCTGCCCTGGATCAGAAACTCTAGACTCAATCAATGCGAGTTTTAGATAAGAGTTTCACAAGCATCGCCTGAATAGCCTAGGTTGCATGTTTTGGGCAAGTCACGCTCAACAATACTCCCCGCGCGCTTGTTTATTTGACAATTGCTCATCAGTCCAAGATTTTGGGGTCTGAAGTCTGAGATCCGGCGTTTTTGCTTTACTAACAAGTTGTCTGAGAGTATCATTCTCCCTAGCTCCCCCCAACTCTGGATACCGAATTGGCTCTAGAACATCTTGAAGACTACTTCCCGGATTGGAAGGAACGTGAATCGCTTGCAGAAGCGATGATTCCGATCATTGGAACGCTCTATCGGAAAAACGTAGTCACGTATTGCTTTGGTCGCGCGTTGTACAACCAAAGTGTCACCGACATCATGCGTACACATCGATTTGTACGCCAAGTTGCCGAAAACGAACTGTCCGAGTTTGAGAGTTATCCAATTCTTAAAGCCGCATCTGAGTTGGACCTAGGCCCAGCTCATCTAGATCTTGGCCAATTGACTACAAAGCATATGGACTTAAGTGAGAATGGCAACGGCAAAGGAGCTCCAGACGTAGACAGGTTTGTGGCTTCCGAATGCTCACATGTTGTTGGGCGGCACATAAAGCCACTCTCGCAACCCCAAGATGTCGTTCTGTACGGATTTGGGCGGATAGGAAGACTGCTAGCACGTCTGTTGATCGAGAAAACTGGCGGTGGCGACCAGCTTCGGTTGCGTGCCATTGTGCTTCGTGAGGGACCTCCGGACGACTTAGAAAAGCGGGGAAGCCTCCTGCGCCGTGATTCGGTTCACGGTCCTTTCAAAGGAACCATTCGGATTGACGAAGAAAATCAATGCCTAATCGCTAACGGGAACGTCATTCGCCTGATCTACTCGGATGATCCTGGCACCATTGACTACGAACAATACGGAATTCGCAACGCACTAATCATTGACAATACCGGTGCTTGGAAAGATGAAGCCGGACTGTCAAGGCACCTTCAGTCGAAAGGGGCGGATCGAGTAATTGTGACTGCTGCTGGAAAAGGTTCGGTGCCCAATATCGTTTCAGGTATCAATTCTCACAGCCTGTCTCACAATCAGAAAATCCTATCGGCTTCGTCTTGTACTACAAATGCCATTGTTCCCGTATTGAAAGTGGTCGATTCAAAGTACGGAATCGCGCACGGCCATATGGAAACGGTACACGCATACACGCCCGACCAGAACTTGACGGACAACTTTCACAAAAAAGACAGGAGAGGCCGCGGGGCTCCATTAAACCTTGTAATTACCGAAACGGGCGCTTCAAAAGCTGTGGCTAACTTACTTCCTGAACTGGAAGGAAAGCTGACTGGAAACGCGATCAGAGTTCCTACACCAAACGTCTCTTTGGCTTGCCTCAACCTAACTCTTGAGACAGATACAAGCGAAGACGAACTAAATACATTTCTCCGAGACGTTTCTTTATTCTCTCCCATGCAAAGGCAAATCGATTTCACTCAAGCAACAGAAGTGGTTTCATCAGACTTCGTCGGCAATCGACACGCCTGTGTAATTGACGGTAGAGCCACCATAGTCGACGGCGGAAATAGGGCTCAGATTTATGCATGGTACGACAACGAATTCGGCTATTGCTGTCAAGTAGTTCGTGTAGTTCAAAAGTGGGCGGGAATCAAATATCCGCTTGTACCCGTGGATATCGAAGAAATGGGGTTCGCCTAATTGGGCGCGTAGAAAGAGTTGCCTCAGTAGAAGTTACTGTGGTCGGCTGGTCCCCATTTCTTGTCGATTCGAATTTTGATTAAAGATAAGATCAATTGCTATGATTACGACAATGCTCCGCAATCGCCGAGATCAACACTCTTGAGGGTAGCACTACGATGATGCTCCTTGCGGTCGCTCTGTTCCTCGTTATTGTTGTCGTAGCAGTGTGGACCAAACACACGCGAGACGCTCGAATCCAGTGGATTAAGGACCTCGACCTCATGGGGACTTGGGAACTGGATACTTCAAAGTCCGATGATCCCCCTACGAGCATTCGATTCACTGGAAATTTAGACTCAGGTGACTTTCGCCTGGAGTCCGCGGGAGAAGAGGTCAGCGGCACGTGGAGACTCTCAGGAACTTCGTTGGTCATGAACAATGAAGAATCCGGAGACCTCGAGTATGAAATCCGTTTGTTTGAACATGGCTCGATCGGTATTCACGGGTCTGGTCGAGAACGACAAGTGTTCAAGAAACGTATCGAAAACATAGTGCCTTTACGGCGTCGCTCTTAACCCCAATCGATCTTCGAGCCGCTCAAACAAGTCGTTAGCAGCTGGTTCTGGAAACATCCGAGCGACGACATAGAGGGCAAGACTTGCCAATCCAAACGCTGGAAGTAACTCGTAGATATCGAATATGCCTCCCTTGAGGTAGTGCCAGGTAATTGTGACGACCATTCCGGTGACTATTGCTGCGATGAGTGACTTGCTCGTTGTTCCTCGGTAGAACAAGCTGAAAATCACACAAGAACCAAAGCTCGATCCTATACCCGCCCACGCTAGGCTCACAATATCGAAAATGCGGCTGTTTGGATCCAATGCGAACGACGCTGCCACCAGCGCTACAGCAATGACGCAGCCCCGACTCAGAAGTAGTTGCTTCGCTTGAGGATTTACAACGTCGTTGACGAGAACCGTGGATACAACCATAAGTTGGGAATCAACCGTGCTCATCACAGCAGCAAGAATTGCGGCAACCACAATTCCGGCAATCCAGGGACTCAGCACGACTTCACTTAGAACTATTAGTGCTAGTTCTCCATCGGGAAGGACCGGAAACAGGACTATGGCTGCATAGCCAACAGCGACAGCCCCGACACTCGACAATACCATCCACGACATTCCGATTGCTCGAGCTGAGTGCATCGCATTGGCTTCGCGTATCGCCATGAATCGCGCAAGAATGTGAGGTTGGCCGAAGTACCCCAATCCCCATGCTAGGAGACCGATTACTCCCAGGATTGAATAGGCTCCCCAATTCCATGTGTTTTGAGTAGCCTCGACTGTAGCTTCGCCAAGACTTGGGTCCACGTTGAAGTCGAAGGATAGTGCTATGGTGGGTACAGCGACTAGGACGACCATCATCAGCAAGGCTTGAAAGGTATCGGTCCAACTGACTGCAAGAAAACCTCCTATCGCTGTATAGGTCATAACAACAGCAACGCCCACCAACAGTCCCCACATGTACTCGATTCCTAGAACTGATTCGAACAGTTTTGCGCTTGCAACAAATCCAGCCGACACATATACCGTGAAGAAGACTATTAGCGCAATGCTGGCAACAATTGCCAATGACTTCGATGTCGCGCCGGTACGCAAGGCGAGGAATTGCGGAATCGTAATGGCATCGCCATACAACGTGCTCGCAACACGCAATCGATTTGCAACATAGGTCCAGTTGATCCACGCGCCGACTACTAGTCCGACGAGAATCCAGCTTTCCACCAAACCGGCCACGTAGATGGCTCCGGGCAATCCAAGAAGCAGCCATCCGGACATGTCACTGGCTCCAGCCGATAGTGCCGTAACGGAGCTAGACAAAGATCTCCCTCCGATCGAATAGTCGTTCATGTTGGAGGTTCGAGTGCCCGCGTAGATGGCGATCATCACTAAGACTAGGAGATATCCGATAAAGGACGGCAGCAGTTCGTACATGGTCAGATCCTAAAGTGCAAAAACACTACTTCAAGAGATTCTAATGCCGATGAATGGTGCGAGCGCTCTTATTCATTCCTATTCGGAGTAGCTTCGTAAAATGTCAGTCGTATGGAAGGGAAGCTATCAGACCTGCTCGGCAGGGCGGAACGGGTGCTGGAACGACTGGAGAGGTTGTTTCCGCAACACAATGCCGTCGATTGGAAAACTACCATTGCCGCCACTTGGATTCATCGCTCTAGGAACACTGCATTTCACGCCGTCACAGATCTTGATCCGATCCGATTAGATGATTTGCTGGAGATTGATCGCCAACGCGAGGCTGTTGTCCAGAACACCGCACAGTTCTGCGCTGGTCTCCCAGCTAACAATGTCCTTCTATGGGGTGCCAGGGGAACGGGCAAGTCTTCCTTGATCCATGCGGTCGTAAACGAATTTGCTGACAAGGGACTACGCCTTGTTGAAGTCGACAAGAGATCGCTATCGGACATCGCGTTGCTTGCCGAAGGGCTGCAGAACAAACCTTTTCGCTTCCTCGTAGTGTGCGACGACCTATCTTTCGACGCAAACGACTCGGGATTCAAAGAACTCAAGAGCTCGCTAGAAGGCACGATCTTTGCAACGGTTAGCAATGTCTTGATCTACATTACGTCCAATAGAAGGCACTTAGTCACTGAGCTTGCAAAAGAAAACCAACAATTGCAAGAGCAGGATCTGCACGGTGCCGAAGCGGTTGAGGAAAAGATCTCACTATCGGATCGTTTTGGTTTGTGGCTATCTTTTCATCCGTTTGACCAAGATCAGTACTTGCGAGTAGTTCAGCATTGGCTTGGGTTCTTCTCAAAGCAATGCGACTTTTCCTGTGTATTTGATGACGAAGTTCGAACTAACGCACTCCGCTGGGCTCTAAACCGAGGAACGAGAAGCGGACGTACCGCTAATCACTTCGCACGAGCATGGATTAGTGCGAAGAGTCTTGAACGCTTGACTCAATCGGAATCTTTGAATACATGAGAAATCTCTCTTTCGCCATTGCGCTGTTTGCTCTCGCAAACTTCGGTATAGCAAGGGCGGACGAAATCGTTTTGCACAACGATGATCGTGTGTCGGGCGAATTGCGTGGAATTGCGGCGAACACTGTCTCTATTCAGACGGCATATGCAGGTTTGTTGTTCTTGAGGCAAGAGAATGTTGCATTCATTGTTACGGAACAGCCATTTGTGGTAGTGATGAAGGATGGTCAGGAGAAAATTGTTTCGTTTGATGAATCGATTGATGTCTCGTCTGTTGTTCAGGCCCGTACATCCAACAACGTTTTGTCTCATCTGGGAACTTCCTGGTCAAAACAGGTCACATTTTCTCTTGCAGGTACTAGAGGGAATAGCCAGACACAGAATTACGCCATAAATGGACAATCTCGACTGATCAGGCCCCGAAATGAGCATCTAGTAAGCCTTGCATATCTGCGGGAACACGTGGCAGACGAAACTCGCAAGGACACATTGGATCTAAAGTACGGTATCAGGTGGATTCGGGGAGGAAAATGGTTTAACACCGCAAATGTGGATTATTTTCGCGATCCGCTCAAAGAAGTGACTTGGCGAGCGGTTATCGGACTAGGCGGTGGCGCAAAGTTAGTAGATCACTCGCAAGAGATGTTCTCTTTCGACGTTGCCGCTAGTGGAGTCTATGAAACCCTCGAAAATTTGCGTGAGGTATCGCCGGCAGTGAGAATTGGTACCGATTACCAGAAATGGATGTTCGGGGGGCGAGTAGAGGCTTATCAGAACAATCGACTGCTTTGGATAACTCAAAAGAGCAATGGAGTACTTGATAGCGTAAACGGGATTAGGTTAGCTATTTCTGCACAGTTCAATTTCGACTTTCGGGCAACTGTTCAATACGAGACAGAACCAGCGGCGGATGTGAGTAATGCTGACTTTACGTACTCATTCGGTGTTGGCGTAATTTTCTAGCCGACATCCCGTTGAACTCACAACGCAAAACCGTAAAATGCACGCCCAACGTCCCCTTCGTCTAGTGGCCCAGGACACTGGGTTTTCATCCCAGCAACAGGGGTTCGACTCCCCTAGGGGACGCCACTTCCTCCGAACCTAGACTAATAGGGCGTTCATGAACTGCAAGAGTTCGAATGTCTCTGTGCGTAAACTCTCAGTGGTTGACCGCACAACAAATACTAGACTCAAACTTTTCTGAACTTGTCGATGAAGTTACGACTGCTCATTCTGCTCATCCTAACGATTGGTTTTCTTGCGACCGGATGCAATAGCCGCATTTCTCATGCCGAAATTGAACGCAACGACTTGGGTGTTGCACAGATGGGTCAATACAACTACAAGATCGCTCACGCCACTTTTCAAGAGCTGGTCAAAGATCGTCCGGATTGGATTGAAGCACGCGTTAACTATGCAATTGCGACGCTTAATAGACAAGACGAAGGCGACGAACATCAAGCACTTGAGATACTAAGTTCCGTGCTCGACGAGCAACCGGAAAATGTTCGAGCACTATATACCTCCGGAGTGATCACCTTTCATCTGGGCAAAACTGAGGAGGCTCTACGATTCTTCAGCAAGACGGTCGAGATCGATCCTAACGACGCGTACGCCGTGTATTTCCTGGGCCAAACGCATCTGCAGCTCCAGCAGTTTGAACAAGCTCAAAAATGGCTCTTGCAATCCATCGATCTGGATCCCTATCTAACAAGCGGATATTGGGCAGGCAGTCAAACCGCTCGGCGTTTGGGAGATACAGATTTGGCCGAAGAGCTAGTCTCTTCCTACAACCGACTTAAGGCCAATCCTGCATCCCGAACGGCATCTATTAACTACTTACAGATGGGGCCGAAAGCGGAAGCGGTAGCGCTAGGACAGGTGGAAGTATTGCCGGCAGCGAAACCTGCAGGCAGTGTGTTTGGAGAGGTCACGTCCTTGTTGGAGTCAACGAAGAACCATCGGAGTATCGCATTCAATGTGCGAACAAACTCACCTATAACGGACGTCTTTCTTCCGTCAAGGAACGATATCGACTGGTATTTCTTGGATAGAGATTCACTAGCTCTTGTGCTACATCAGTCGATCTCGATTGGTGGAGTCGAGAGCGTTGCGCTAGGAGACGTTGACAACAATGGATCTACCGACTTGGTGGCTTGTGGAAAAGAGGGTGTTCATTGGATACGGCTAAGTGAGGTGGCATCCAACACCGACGATGGACTCACGTTGATTTCCTCGCGAAGCTGCTTTGCTTCGGCACTTGTCGATTCTGACCATGATGGTGATCTCGACGTGGTATTTGCACGCGAGCGAGGGGTGTCGCAGCTCACAAATCTTCGCGACGAACAAATGCGTTTTGAAGAGCTCATTATTGTCGATGCAAGCAAACCTGAAACCGTTATTGCAATCGTCGCTTCTGACCTCGATTCGGACCGAGATCTCGATATCTTGATTCGCTACGAAGGATCTTCCACAACGGTGCTTCAAAACGATAGAACGTGGAAATATGTTCCATTTCCAGGTGCAGATGGACTTGAGGATGCTGGCATCGGTCCCTTTGTTGCTGCCGACATAGATAGCGATGGTTTTCCTGATATCGTTGGGGTGGCCAATGACAACCGTCTTGTCGCGTTCTCCTTTGACGGCTCTGTTCTAACCCAAAAAAATCATCAATATCTAAAAGAGGGCAATTCGGAAGACATCGTGGGCCTTGCCGCCGTAGATGTTGTTGGAGACGGGAACTTGGACCTGTTAGTTCATACTTCACATAAAGTGTTTGTATTGTTCGGCAATGGCCAATCCGAAAGTCTAGACGGATTACAAGATTCCGCATTGAAATCGGCAGTCCCGACTTATGTAAACGCTAGCGAAGGACCGGGAATGCTCTTGCTGAACGAATCCGGTATTAGCTTTGTTGCGCCGGGAATAGGGAGGTTCGAGTTCTTGGCGGCTAATCCTGTTGGAGAACGAGACGCAAGCCAGATGCGTTCCAATGCTTCCGGTATTGGTACACGAGCCAAGCTAAGAGTGGCAGGTGAGTGGTCCATTCAAGATCGTATCAACAATCACTCGGGTCCCAATCAGAGCCTTATGCCCTTGATGTTTGGACTAAGAGGGCACGAATCCGCAAATCACCTTGTATTGGAGTGGCCGGATGGAGTATTGCAAACAGAGATAGGGCTCAACGCCAAAAAGCTTCACCTTGTTCAGGAAACCGAACGACAATTGGCGAGTTGTCCGGTTGTATTTGCTTGGGACGGGAAGAAGTATGAGTTTGTCAGTGATGTCTTGGGAGTTGCAGCTCTCGGATTTCTGGTTGAGCCAGGAAAGTACGCAAGTCCCCGATCAAAGGAACGTTTTCGAGTCGATGAAGAAATGTTGCAACCCAAGGACGGCAACTATGTCGTAAAGATTGGCGAACCCATGGAGGAAACGCTGTTTCTCGACGCTGCCTATATTGAAGTTATTGATGTACCAGAGGGATGGGGAGTTGTTCTGGACGAGCGACTTGCTACTTCGCCGCCAGACGCAACTGGAAGAATCATTACTTTTCAAGAGGAGACCTTGCCGGACAGGGCTACCAACGGATCTGGTGCAGACATCTCTGCGGAGATCAGGCTTCAAGACCACGACGCGCCGGACCCAGGTCCCGTTGACTCTCGATTTATTGGACGTCTCGAGAGTGATTTTGAAATCACTCTTTGGTTCGAAGAGAGTCTCCCTGTAGCGAATCAAGTGTTGGTAGCAGATGGGTGGATGGAGTACCCGTACTCCCAAACATCCTTTAGTGCTTGGCAAGCCAAGGCTGAATATAGTCCCCCCACTCTTGAAGCCTTAACCGCTGATGGCAGCTGGACGTTGTTGCTAGAGAGTTTTGGTTACCCCGCTGGGATGCCCCGAGAAATGGCCGTTCCACTTCCTGAACTGCCCCGAAATACCATTGCGCTGCGACTGAGATCTAATCTTGAAATCTATTGGGATCGAATCAGGTTGGTTACTGAGGCAATTCCCCCGCCATCAATGCAAGTGGGACGCCTAGAACCTGTAATAGCGGTTGTGAGACGATCAGGATTTGCAAAAAGAACAACAGGCGAACACCGCTTGCCGTATTACGACTACGACGACCGGAGTCCTTATTGGGATGCCAAGTACCAAGAGGGTTCTTACACGGCATATGGCAATGCCATCGAGTTAGTAGCCGAGCCTGACGGTGCAGTGGCCATCGTAGGAAGCGGAGAAGAAGTTCATCTAGAGTTCGAAGCGATGAGTTCCACAGAGCATGGAATGAACCGTCACTTTGTGCTTGAGTTCAATGGTTGGGCTCGAGATTTGGATTTGTACACCCGACATGCTGAGACTGTTCAACCCCTTTCGTGGCTACGTGATCTGCCTCCCGAGAAACGTAAACAAGCGGAACGCTTGCACGAGAGTCACAATGTTCGATTCGAACGGGGCTACTAACGTTATTGGAAGTAGGATTCGCGGTCAGAGTCTTCCGGAACAAGAAAACTATTGAATTCTTCGGGGGACAATGCATCATCTCTGTTGGATTCTCGCCTCCAAAAGCACGTCTTAGCAATACGCTTTTTCTTGTTTCCATTCTTGCAGCCTTCCTACCAGTCAAGGACATACCATCCTGACTCCATCGAAGCTTCGATTCTCAGCTACAACTCGGCTTTCTTTAAGAAGGGTTCTACATGCTCGTATCGCGAGACTTTCGCGTCGTTATCGCTGTCTACGAGATTAAATTCTTCCTCTGTCGGAACCATATGTATTCCCGTGTAAACCGTGTGAGACACTTCGTGTACATACGATAGGAGATCCACGAGAGCAAACAGTCTTCCAAGTACTGATAAGGCTGAGTTCAAACGGGTTAGGGGATATTCGGTACCCTACACGACAATTTAATACGGAATGCGATCTCAGATTAACAACTACTCCAAGCGCCTGTTCCAACTTGCCTACTCACCTCTGGTCTGTCGTTGGGCATCTTCCATTTCAGATCGAGTCACTTGTCCGTCGTCATCTGAATCCAATCGTTCAAATCTATTGGAGAGCCCTTCCTGCAACTTGTCAATGGCTTCTTGGCGTTCACCTTCTGATTCAATTTGATTCATCGATGCGACTCTACGGCTCAGTCGTCTCTTCATGGCCGAAATGTACTCGTCTTGGCTAATCGATTTGTTGTCGTCTAAGTCCATTCTGTCGAATTCTGATTGCGAAGCCTCCCGAGTTGGGGCTTCTCTGGACCGTCGTGCGGAATTTAGGTATTCCTCTATGGTCAGCACCGAGTTTCGATCAGTATCCATATAGTCAAATCTCTGTGCGATCCCTTCTTCGAGTCTTGCTGCGGATTTCAGTGAGCTTGAAGCGGCACGGTCATTGCCACTTGCGGCAGTTCGAGCGGAGAGTCTTCGTTTCATCGCACTGTTAAACTCATCGAAGCTCATTGCTCCGTTCTGATCCCGGTCGAGTCTCGAGAATACGCCTTCCTGCTGGTCGTGGTTCGAAGCATCTTTCGCTGTATGAGCGCTCACGTATTCCGTTTGCGACACGGAACCATCCTCATCGGAATCCATTCGATCAAACCGCTGTCTGAGTCCTTCTTCCAACCGACGTTCTTCATTTCTTGAGGACGAGAGTCTTCGTTTCATTGCGTTTCCGAACTCCTCAAAACTCATGGATCCATCTTGATCTTGATCGAGTCTCAAAAATACCCCTTCTTGCCGGGCTTGGTCAGAGCCATCTTCCGATGCCATTACACTTACAAACTCCACCTGGGATAATTGTCCGTCTTCGTCCGAATCCATTCGTCCAAATCGTTGCCTAAGTCCCGATTCCAGCTCCACAAGGCGTCTTGCTGATTCTTCACTCTCGTTCATTGCAGCTTCCAGTTCCTGTAGTCTGATGAACGTACCCACGAATTCATCTCGAGAAACTAGGTTGTCGTCATTTTGGTCCAATCTATCGAACGACTCTTCCGAGACTTTCCGAATGTCGTTTTCAGCAAAGGCACTAACTGCAGACAAGCAAGCAGTCAGCGCAATGAGAGTCGCGAGTTTTTCTAACATTTGCACGGTTGTGCTCCCAAGAGTGAGTGATACGATGTCTCTTATACGCCCAGCTTGATGAAAGCTGTCGTAGGAACTGACAATTCTATGTTACAAGGAGTTGTGCTTGCGATTACTTACTCTCGAGTACCACAATGGTCGCGTTTGTTGCGCTCAAACAGAAGGGAGAGAATTGATCAGGATTAACTCGCTACGAAAACATATTAAAGAGACAGCTGGCATAGCGCACAAAGTAGACCTGAATTGAAATGAACAAAGACTCTCTTAATCAGCCACTTTCTGGTAATGAAATGCCGCGGTTTGGCGGCCCCGCAACTTTTATGCGTCTTCCAGTCGGAACGACTTTCGAGAATACAGATGTCGCGATTGTGGGCGTTCCATTTGACATCGCAACGTCGAATCGGCCTGGTGCTCGGCTTGCTCCTCGCGAAATACGAGATGAGTCAAGGTTGCTGCGGCCTTACAACATGGCTACGCGTGCGATGCCGTTTGACTCAATTCAGATTGCTGATTTCGGAGACGTTCCGATAAACACATACAGCATCGACAAGAGTCTAAAAATAATTAAAACCTTTTACAAACAAATATTTAACAATGATTGCTGTCCTGTTACGTTAGGTGGAGACCATTCAATTGTTCTCCCCATATTACGCGCCGCCAAGGAGCGATTTGGACCGGTTGCCTTGGTCCATGTGGACGCTCATGCCGATTGCAACGACGCCATGTTCGGAGAACAGTTCACACACGGCACGCCATTTCGACGTGCAGTTGAAGAAGCTCTACTTGACTGCACGAAGGTCACCCAAATTGGATTGCGAGGTACTGGCTATAGCCCGCTTGACTTCGATTGGGCTCGTTCCCAAGGCTTTCATGTTGTGCAAGCGGAAGAGTGTTGGAATCAGTCCCTGAACCATCTAATGGACGAAGTTAGAGAACGAGTCGGCGACACACCGGTTTATGTCAGTTTAGACATCGATGGGCTCGATCCTTCCTGTGCCCCAGGTACTGGGACTCCCGAACCTGGAGGTCTCACGACAGCACAAGCGCTCGAGATAATTCGCGGTTGCACAGGCCTAAGCGTCATTGGGGGAGACATCGTGGAAGTCTCGCCTCCATTCGACACAACTGGAAATACTTCGTTACTCGCCGCAAATCTGGCTTTTGAGATGATTTGTGTGCATCCGAGAGTGGAACATAGTCCATGAGACTAAGCACAAGGGCTCGACACAACGACTAGAGATGCGAGACTTCCAGTTTCCTCGCTGTCGCATTAGCATGGAAGAGAAGTAGCGCAGACAAGACAAGAAGTACTGCAATCGCACTGAGGACGGTGGAAGTGGCTACTGATTCTCTGTAGTTGAATGTTCCGATCTCTTCTGCCTCATCCAATGTGAGGCGTCGGCCTTGGAGTGTTGCAACACCAACGAGTTCAAAGTAATGGCGAAAGAACGAACGAACTTGGTGCTCAAAGTTGGAAGCACGCAAGTATCCAGCTCCTGAAGACTCTTGTAAAGCACGAAATGCAGCAGTGGCTGGGCTGAAGGCTTGAACTATGTCCAGCCTTAGGTGGTTGGTTTTGACTTTCTGTGCGTGGGCGTCAAGCAAACCTCCAACTCTATCGTTGATGCTCGCATTGGCCACATATGCCGAGCGATAGTATGTGGGGGCTTCGATTTTCAAATGCGAAATCTCTGTACTGTGTTGTGCCATGAGTGCTTCGGCTCTTTGGTCGACCGAACCTAGCGCGTCTGCTTCGGCAGAACGTGCCAAAGCTAGGAGGTGTACTTTCGAAGCAGACTCTGTGAATCTGTCCATGCCAAATTGGAGACCCGATGGAAGTATCACCACAATAAGAATCCACACGGATACCGAGGCCAGTGCAGCATTGATCGAATTTGCGCATTTCGTTGCGACTAAAGAGCAGATTGCCACCCAGAAGCACCAGTACGCAAAGATAACAGTGCACCAAAGAATGAATCGAACCAATGTCGAAAGGTCAGTGGGACCAGATAGGACTGTTCCCACAACACTGGCAAAAACGAGAATGACAAGCAAGGGAGTTGAGCACTGAAGCGTACGAGAAAACAAGATCCCTGCAGGTCGAGCACCTTGAATCACCAACACACTTAATCTACCTTGCTCCCGTTCAGAAGCGAGATGGTTGTAATTTAGTAGGCAGAGCGCAAGTGGCATCACAACGAGTACCACGAGCAAGAGATCGAGTCCTCCATGTAAAAGTGATACCGGGCTTTCAAGTTCGTAACGTCGAAAAATCAAAGCTTCATTACTGAACCCATTGACAACTCCTGCAGATGGGTGCAGGTCCTCCCGCCGATGTGAGAATTGACCCAAGGGACCTGGAGGTTTGAGAACGAGAACCGGTAAGTTCATTGGGTGGGCCAGTGCTGGAGACACTGAGGTTCCTGTTGCAGATAGTTCGAGCGATTCGAACCAGGCAGCTCGTGACTCGGCGACCTCTTGGGAAGGTTGCGCTTGTTCCTCTAGAACGCCGGTTTTCCACTGCACACCACCTATCACAGCAAAACAAACTAGCAAGGCAAACGCCCCGAACACTAAGAGTTGACCTACGCTAAAGCTCGCTACATAGACAACCATGCGTCGCAAAACTGACTTCACTTGACTTCGGCTCTGGATCGTAGTTGCAGTGCGACTGCTGCAAGAATAAAGCTCAGCAATGTCCATAGCACGAGCGACGTTAACTCTAGCCGGTAACGTTTTAGGACTTCGTTCAACGGGGGCGACTCATACTCAAAATCATCAACGGTTTGCCATAGATCTCGATCGGCTACATAGCGAAACGACTCCTCTCCTGCGTTGTACATCATGTCTTCGTTCAGTTGCTCGATGATGTCTCTCCGATGCTGTTCCGCACTCTCGGCAAAGTGGATTTGCGCACTTGTGTCGGTTCGAGCGATTCCACGCGAAATTCTTTGCAGAGCGAAGATTGGAGAGAAGAGTGAAGCACTACGTAAGACAGACTCTTGCTGAACATGGGTGTTGTACAGTTCCCCATACAGCCTGTCGTAGACGCGGTTAGCAAATCGCTCGTGAGCCTGCAGTACAAGGGCGTCTCGATTGAGTCCTAGTTCCTTTGCGTCCAAAGCACGATGTCGAGTCATGACCTCGGCCTCGTAAATGGCAACTTCTTCGTATTGTGCTGCTCCTAACCAAAACGGAGCTTGTGCTTCTTGTTGTATTGCAGCGCCAAAATCCCGGTCCCGTGGAACAGGATGCAGTTCTTTTGCGGCTTGCGCGACAAGCAATGGCCCGAAGACTGTCGTGACCCAAAATAGGGCGGCGAGCCAAAATGCCGTGTGGGACGTGCGTACAACGCTTGAAATCAGAGTGATTACGCCGCAGATGCAGACGTATGCGATGAAGTAACAGACAGCTAAAGCGAGCACGCTCAACCAATCAATTGTCACATCCTGGTAAAACACGATGGGCATGCAACTCAGCGAGACGAAAAGCGCTGCTAGCAGAGCGGCAATAATCAATGCTGAAGAGAACTTTCCCAAGATCAATTGAACCGGGCGTGCGTTTTGTACCCACAAGAAACGCAGTGTTCCTCTTTCGCGTTCCGCAACAACTGTCCCAAACAACAGGATCACTAGAACCAGAGGAACGATCACAGAAAGTAGCCACGCTGGTGTAACGCTAGCAAGTGGGTAGGAATCTATCCGATTCTCCGCGCGACGGTTCGATGCTGGATTTTGAAAGTGTGCCTCCAGCCAAACGGAGGCGCCCGAATAATCGAGAATTCCTGGATCAAAAGCGCTCAATGCGGGAATTTCTCGTAATGCGTAGCGACCGAAGTGAGCTGCATCGTGTGGATTTGCCTCACCTTGATTAAGCCAAGTTTCGCGTTCGATACGTGATGCTTCGCTTCGAAGAGAGGCGTCTTGCGCCAGTCGCTGCCAGCCCTCCATTGCTGCAATTACTGTGAGCAAGAAAGCTACCGCGAAAAGTATCCGGAACTTCCGATCTGCTAGAAGTTCATGCAGTTCTTTGCGGAGTATTGCCAAAATCAAGACATTGCCTTCCTGAATTGAACTTAGTCGCTTTGGCGCATGTGATCTAAGTACAGTTGCTCTAATTCTTTCGCATCTAACTCGTGTGACGAAACGAGATTCGATAGTCGGCCATTTCGAAGCAATCCGATGTGGCTAGCAAGCCCGCTCAAGTGAAAGAGATCGTGAGTTGCAAGCAAGATGGTCGTACCACGATTTCGAGTGGTTCGAATCTGATCACTAAACTCGCTGGCGGATTCCGGGTCGAGCCCAGTCCATGGCTCGTCCATAAAGATTACCCGTGCGTTCTTTGCGAGAGCAATTGCCAATCCCACTTTTTGGCACATTCCCTTGGAGAGAGTCTTGGTCTTGTTGTGGTGAAATTTTTCATTAAGTCGAACGTCAAACAAGCACTGCCTGAGTTCGTCATTGCTGCAAGGATCTTCGTTGAAAGAATTGAAGAACTCCAGATTCTGTAGTGCTGTAAGTTCGGGATAGAGAGCTACTAATTCTGGAACATACGAAATGTCGTTACGGACGTCGCGGGGATCCTCGATGGGGTTCTTGCCGAGTACGAGAACTCGGCCTGTGTCTGGTTTGACGAGTCCAAGAAAGACGTTTATGAGTGTAGTCTTGCCAGCGCCGTTGGGACCCAGCAACCCGAGGACATCGCCATTGTCTACCTGCAGACTGACATTGTCGAGCGCATTGACGTTGTCAAAGCTCTTACTGACATCGCTAGCTTGGAGTGCAATCATGCTCAAAATAACTGCGTACACACACTATTTGGGAGCTCAGCTGGCGCCTGAAAGATAGAAAGCGTGTTTGACAAATCCACTCCAAAGAATATAGATTAAGGCAGGGTTTGATAATAACGGTTGAATACAGCCTGCAACGTTGAGTATGTTTGCGCGACGCTTGTCTCTGCAGCATCTCCTTCGTTGGGGCACGATTGACCGAGGAGTTCTGATGAATTCAAAAATTCTATCGTGCGTCTTTAGCTTCATTTTTGTTGCTGTGATGGTTGCATGTCCGCAAGCCGCTACGCTTGAGGACATTTTTGCTGAACCCGTGTTAGAGGATATGCAGTTGTCGCCTGACGGTAAACATCTCGTCGGCGTGGGGCCGTACGCGTTTCAGTTCATGGACAGCGGCAATCTCCAAATGATCTCTCCACGAGTATCGGTGAATATGCGCGCTCGCGAGAGCATCATGGATCTATTGTGGGCTAACGACGAACGAGTCTTTTACACAGTTGACATGATTGTTGGACCGTCCCCGTTTCCTTGGTGGCCGAACAACTTTTACTCAGTTAACACCAAAGGAACCCAGCATTCGAACCCGTTCAACAGAGGCCAAGACGAGCCTGAGAAACAACTGAGATTTCGAAGCCTTAATAGCGGGAATAAACGCACCGTGTTGATGCAGGAAAAGGACTTTCGAAATTTTCGCGAAATATATGAGAGCACTCCATCGATCATCGAAATGGATATTTACTCCAAGAAAAAAGGCCGACGAACAAATCGGCAAAAGGGTCCGCTGTCGTTTGGAGACCTGTACGTAGGAAATGAAGGCGTCGCTCGGATTGCGTACGGAGTAAGGTCCGGTATTCCGGTAATGCACTACCGAGAGAATGCCACTAGTGAATGGACGAATATCTCTGAAGCAACTGGAATAGGAACCTTTGGAGCTGAGATTACATTTCTCGGATTTGCTGGTGACAACAAAAGCTTTTACGTCCTCGGCAATCACGAGAACGGTTTGACAAACCTTTACCTCTACTCGCCTTCAGCAAACGAGTACAAGAAAGTTTACGGAAGCAACGAGTTTGACATTCGAAGAGATGGAGTAGTGTGGACTCCAGAGCGAGACCAAGTTCTGGGAGTTACACTGATGGATCCATTTTCCAGTTTTGTTCCTTTGGCTTCGCAGGAGTTAGCGGCCCGTTATTGGCTAACTCTCGCTCAGATGGATGCCTTTGCGAATCATAGGTTATCGATTTCTGGATTGTCCCGCGACGGAGAGGTGATGTTGCTACTAGCTGACAGCATGGCTAATCCTGGGATTTACTATCGATTTAATTCAAAATCAAAAGCGGTTGACATGGTAGCTTCCAAGAAGCCCGGCTTGCTACCTTCAGAAATGTCGGATACGGTGACACATCGTGTCAAGGCGCACGATGGATTGAGTCTGTACGTAAACCTAACTTTCCCCAAGAACTCAGAAGGTGCTGCTCCTTTAATCGTCTTACCGCATGCTGGACCGCATGCAATTTACGACGAGTTTGGTTTCAATCCGGAAGTTCAGGCATATGCACTCAATGGCTACGCTGTTGTACAAGTGAACTATAGAGGTAGCGCTGGCAGAGGAGTCGAATTTGCCACAGCAGGCTTTGGTGAGTGGACCGGGGCCATCATCGAAGATGTTCTGACTGCGACCCGTTACGCAGCAGGCCAGGAAACGATAGATGGCCAGAGGATTTGCATTGCCGGTTCTCACTATGGTGCGTTTGTTGCGCTTACCGCGGCTGTCAAAGAGCCTGATCTCTTCAAATGCGCAATTGGCAACCAAGGACTCTACGACTTGTCGCTTCTTTGGAATGGGCAAGTTCCAGCGTGGCCCATAGATCCGTGGCTACTCAATGCGGCGATAGGTAGCGACACCGAAGCCTTGGCTGCTGCATCGCCAACGAACAATATCGAAAAGCTCAAGGCACCCGTTTTTCTGTCACATGGCGGAAAGGATGGGTTCGCACCACCTAGACATCACAGAAATATGGTGTCAGCCCTCAGACGCGGAGGGGTTGAATTTGTCAATGTCGATGAAATCGATGGAGCTCATGGGTTTCGAGACCCAGAGAGCAAGACTCGACTCTACGAACAAATTATGGAGTTCGTCAAAGAGCACATTTAGTTAGCATAGTTCGCAAGTCTTCTTTGCGAATGCTCTAGTCGTTAAGGGCACCATTTGCTTCGTTGTTTAGCGCTGTGAACGAACAACGTTCACACACCATCGTTGTTACACCAAGGATGCGAGTGCTCCTTCGTGTCGTACTGGCAGTGGTTTCCGTGTTGATCATTAATTCGATCTACCTCGTCAGTATTTCCTTACTTCAATGGTGGAACGATGAACCCCTCGAGAATGCGTTCTATCAATCAATGTTTCTTGTTCACTTGTTGCTGGGAATTGGCGTACTTCTTCCCGCACTTGTGTTCATTGGGCTTCATCTTCGCAGAGCCCATGGCAGGTCCAATCGGATAGCCGTCCGACTAGGACTTGCGACGTTCATATCGGTTCTGGCAGTTTTCGTGTCGGGTATCGCTCTCACACGAGGACTTCCGCTTCTTGAGATTCGCGAGCCTAGTGCTAGACAAGTCGTTTATTGGATTCATGTCATCGCTCCAATTGCTGCGGTTTGGCTCTTTGTGTTGCACCGACTAGTAGGACCAAAGATTCGATGGCAGGGAGGACTTGCGGTTGGTCTGACAGCTGTCCTGATAGCCGTTGTAGGCATACATCTACTTTCGCCTCGATCACCGCAAGCCGAACAAAATGTAGATTTCTTTCCTGCGTTAGTAAGCACTGACACCGGAAACTACCTTTCAGCGTCATCACTCATGATGGATGATTACTGCAGATCGTGTCATGCAGACGTACATTCGCAGTGGTCTGTAAGTGCTCATCGCTTTGCGTCATTCAATAATCCCGCCTACGCCTTTGCGGTGAACAATACAAGAGCGAAAGTGTTGGAACGAGATGGAAACGTACATGCCGCACGATTCTGTGCTGGATGTCACGATCCCGTTCCGTTATTCACGGGAGCGTTCGACGATCCAGACTTCGATGTCGTCAATGATGTCACGGCGCATGCAGGTATCACATGTATTAGCTGTCACGCAATAGCGGACATAACGGGGCAGCACGGAAACGCTTCGTATCTTATTGGCGAACCCCAACACTACCCATTTGCACGATCGAGCAACCCATTGTTGCGTTGGGTAAATGGAGTCTTGATCAAGGGCAAGCCATCATTCCACAAGAGGACGTTTCTTAAACCGCTACACAAGACACCGGAATTTTGCGGTACTTGCCATAAAGTTCACTTGCCAGAGGAGCTCAATGCGTACAAGTGGCTTCGAGGACAGAATCATTACGACTCCTTCCTGCTTAGCGGAGTTTCGGGACACGGCGTCGCCAGCTTCTACTATCCCAGCAAAGCAGAGGTAAATTGCAATGGCTGCCACATGCAATTGGTGGCTTCCGACGACTTTGGCGCAAAGGCGTACGAGGGGTTTTCCGGTCTAGCAGTGAGAGATCACCAATTTCCCTCAGCGAATACAGCTCTGCCATACATGGTGGGAATACCAATTGACAAACTCGAAGCTCATAGAGACTTTCTCAGAGACTCGTTGAGGGTTGATATCTTCGCTATCCGAGAAGGAGACAAATTGGAGGAAGAACTTATTGCACCTCTAAGTGACTACAGAGTAGTTCTCGCGTCGGGAGAAACCTATGTTTTCGATGTCGTACTGAGAACATTGACATTAGGGCACAAGTTCACAGAGGGCACGTCGGACTCCAACCAAGTGTGGCTGGAAATCAAGGTAGTACACAAGGAAACTCCAATTCTTTCTAGTGGAGCAATGGATTCAGACGGAGTAGTTGATCCGAACACGCACTTCGTAAATGCATATGTACTCGATCGGTTTGGCAATCGCATCGCGGAACGAAATGCAGAGGACATCTTCACCAAACTCTACGATCATCAAATCAATCCGGGAAGTGCTAGTGTCGTTCACTATCGATTGAACATCCCACCGGATCTATCGGGAGAGTTTGAGATAACAGCGACTCTGAACTACAGAAAATTCGACACAACCTTCCTAAGGGCGTTTAGTGACGATGCCTCTCTGCGCAACGACTTGCCCATAACAGTCATCGCAACAGACAATCTGAATGTCACAATTGGATCTACTTTTGAGGCCTCGGCTCGCGCAAACACCGCAGATCAACGAATCGAGACTGAAGTCCCTGAATGGATGCGTTGGAATGACTATGGAATTGGTTGGTTGACGAAACCGAACAATAGTGCGCTTCGACAGGCTGAGTATGCGTTCACTAAAGTATCGGACTTTGGGCGAGGCGAGGGCCATCTCAATGCCGCACGCACCTACCTCAAAGAAGGAAGAGTGGACGAGGCGGCGTTGGAGTTGCAACTCGCGCAACAACTTGGAGCTTATCCTTGGTCGATAGCGTGGTTCGGAGGCTTGATCGATCTGCAGTCTGGACAATTGGATGAAGCCATTCGCAAATTTGTCGCACTGGTTCAGACGGAATTTGGTGAGGCTCGCTCTCGAGGGTTCGACTTTTCCTTGGACTATCGTCTTCGAAACACTCTTGCTAGAACTTACTTTGAACGATCAAAACTCGAAAATGCTGACTCGAGTCGAATGGAGTGGCTAAATTTGGCAATCGCTGAGTATCAAGCTGCCTTGGAAGTTGATCCTGAGAATGTCGCTGCCCATTACGGATTGGCGACAATTTACTCACAACTTGAAGATTCTGAACTTGAGGCTCATCATCGTGCATTGCACGATAAATATCGCGTGGACGACAACGCTCGGGATAGAGCACTAGCAGAAGCCCGGCGCAATGATCCCGTAGCTGATCACGCTGCAGACGATGTCGTAATTTACGATCTGCAAATAGTTCCAGGATACTCCGAGAATTGACATCCTCGTCGCCTGAGTTACGCCTAAAGCGAGCACTTTGGTTTTCTCTTGCAGTCCTGATTGCAATCGGGATTGTGGTAGTCGCCGCAATAGTATTTCTGAATCAGGAGAAGTCGGAAGACTTTGGCTTGGAGGCTCAAGACACTGCACCTGTATTGATTGATCAGGGCTTTTCAGCACCTGTCCCGCAGTTTGAAGACATAACAGAACAAGCAGGAATTGACTTCGTTCATGTCAATGGGGCCACCGGAGAACGATTGCTTCCTGAAACAATGGGAGGTGGGGTTGCCTTTTTGGACTTCGACAACGACGGCGATCAGGACATCATCTTTGTTAATTCCAAGACTTGGGATTGGGATGCTTCTTCGCGAATCGATGCTCGGTCCGCATTGTTTATCAACGATGGAGATGGATCGTTTGAGAGAACGGAGAGTGCAGTAATTGAATATCCAATCTATGGAATGGGCATAGCAGTTGGAGACTACGACGGCGATGGTTTCATCGACGTGTTTATCACTGCAGTTGGAAGAAATCGTCTTCTAAGAAATGTCAATGGGGAGCACTTTGAAGATGTCACGGAGACGATGGGCGTGGCCGGTCAGCAAGACGCATGGAGTACGTGCGCCTCGTTCTTCGACTATGACAACGACGAAGATTTGGACTTATTCGTGTGCAATTACGTGGAGTGGTCTAGAGACAGGGATATTGCAGTCGACTACAGATTGGCAGGAATCGGAAGAGCCTATGGACCTCCAACAGATTTCGGAGGAACCAACTCGTACTTGTATCGGAATGATGGAGACTCATTTACTGACGTCTCAAGTGAGTCGGGCATCCAAGTATTCAACGATGCGACAGGTCAAGCAGCGGGCAAAGCGCTTGCCGTAGTCAATGTCGACATTAACGGAGATGGATCTGAGGATCTAGTCGTCGCAAACGACACGGTTCGAAACTTCGCATTCTTGAATCAGGGCGATGGAACCTTCGTCGAATCAGGAATGGAGCTCGGCTTGGCATTCGATACTTCGGGCGCAGCAACTGGCGCAATGGGCATTGATAGTGCCTACTTTTCGAACAGAAATGATCTCGCCCTCGCCATTGGCAACTTTGCAAATGAAATGTCGTCGTTCTACGTACGACGTGGCAACCAATCCTTGTTTAGTGACGACGCGATTGTTTCGGGCGTCGGGGCGGCAAGCCGCAGGGCGTTGACCTTTGGTCTTGTGTTTGTTGACTATGACTTGGATGGAAGACTGGACCTGTTTGCCGCAAATGGTCACGTTGAACCCGAAATCAACCGCGTTCAATCTAGCCAACACTATGCACAGTCCTCGCAGTTCTGGTGGAATTGCGGCGGAGATTGTGAAAGGAGTTTCATTCTGGCAGATCATGTGGCCTTGGACTGGGGAAAACCCATCATCGGCCGCGGTACATCCTATGCCGACATTGACGGTGACGCCGACTTAGACCTGCTGGTTACTCAGGTTGGAGGAAAGCCACTGCTGTTACGCAATAACACGCCGCAAGACAATTCGTGGTTACGCTTACATCTACATCAAGACTCCCTCAACACCAGTGCATTCGGTGCAACGGTTGTGGTTAATAGTCAAGGAATCGCTCAGAGACGAACTGTTTCACCAACTAGAAGCTATCTCTCGCAAGTTGAACTTCCTCTTACCTTTGGACTCGGGAAAGCCATGAATCCTGTTTCAATTAGTGTGCATTGGCCAGACGGACAACTCTCTGAATGGACAGCCAAACTATCGTCGAAGTCGTACCGAGTACAGAGAAGCAAGACATCAGTAGTACTGCAAACACTCGAATAGTTTCTTGTTAGAGCGTTTCGATCCATGTCGTTCATATCGAATTGTCGCTCGATAAATAGGGCAGGGGATTCCGTAGAGATGTAGGTCGGGTACGGGCGTCAGAACAGATTGTCAAATCGAGCAAAATAGCGAATAATGTAAAATCTTTGACGAGTTCAGAACCCCGGTAGCGGTTCCGGCCCGGACGATACAGTCCAACCCCATTTTGCCGATTCACGTTGACCGAAAAATGTTTTGCCGAGTTATATGGGCGGTGGGTTCTCGCGGGGCGGAGGCGGCCACCGAGCCAGTTTCAGAGGAGCGCCAACTCGAGAACGATCTTCCTTTAAACACCTAGGACACCTAAAGAAGCTTCTTCCCTATTGCAAGCGCTACGCTTGGGTGCTTGTGTTTTCCATTAGTGGACTGCTTCTTCAACGCTTCGGAATGATGTGGCTTCCGAAATTCATGCAGGTTGGCATTGACAGTCTTGCCAATCCTGAAATACCTCCCAATATCGTTCTACCGTGTCTCGGCATATTGGCCGTTACTGGGCTAAATTTCCTGATCTTTGTCTGGGCACGGCGCGCATTGAGAAGAGTCTCGATCGCTGTTACATACGATCTTCGAAAGCGGATCTTTGGCAATACTCAGATTCAGGGCCCCGGGTTCTTCAACAAATTCAGCACAGGTGACTTAATGTCTCGTGCAGTGAACGACGTCAGCCAAGTTCGTATGTCCGTGTCGTTTGGGTGGGTTACTGTCGTGATGTTCTTTTTTACGATCACGATGGGCCTTGTGTTCATGTTCTCGATGTCACCAGGACTGGCAGCCATAACAATATTGCCACTTCCCTTTGTTGCACTGGTTGGCTTTTTTATGTCGAGAAGCATGTACCCGTACTTCATCGCTCGACAGGAAGCCATGGCCCGAGTTACATCCTTTACCCAAGAGAACTTGAATGGAATTCGCACGATTCAAGCTATGTCACAAGAAGCAAGTGAAATAGAACGTTTTCGAGAGGCGAGTACTCAATATATCAAGAAGGCGTATCGTGCAACGCGATTCATGCAATTCATGGGCATTTCCATGAGCGGACTGACGATGATTTCGCCATTAATCATTTTGGGTTATGGAGGATCGCTAGTTCTTGAGGGCAATTTGTCGCTTGGTACCTGGACCGCATTCTCTACCTATCTTGTGATGGTGACCTCTTCAGTCACCCAGATAGGGTGGTCACTGTCGATGTTCACGTCGGCTGCAGCGGGCACCGAGCGGATCTTCGACATCATTGACCATGAACCTGAAGTTAAGGACGATTCTGGATCGGTGATTGACGAGGACTTCCCAGCTCAAATCGAGATTAGAGGTCTTACATATACCTATCCCGAGGCCCCTACACCCTCATTGAACAACATCGAACTGAATGTGGAACCTGGAAAGACTATTGCCCTGCTGGGACGGATGGGTTCGGGTAAGTCTACGGTCTTGAAGTCCATCGTTCGACTGAACGATGTGAAACCCGCCACGATTTTTCTCGGCGGACACGACATTTGCGACTTTCCCATCAAGAAACTTAGAGAGCAGATTGCTCTCGTTCCGCAGTATGCGTTCTTGTTCTCAGCAACGATTAAGGAAAACATTACTTACGATGATCCGGAACGCGAAGACGAAGCGGTATGGGACGCAATCGATGCGGCCGGATTGAGTGACACCGTGTCGGAATTTGTGGATGGGATAGACACCATCGTGGGAGAACGGGGAGTAACGCTTTCTGGTGGGCAAAAGCAACGTGCAACCCTAGCTAGAGGACTAATTCGGGACTCGAAGGTGTTGCTCTTGGATGATGTCTTTTCGAGTGTGGACACTGAGACGGAGGAGCGCATTATCAGTGGCCTCAATCGTTTGCGAGCTGACAAGACAACGATTTTGATCTCGCATCGCGTATCGACAGCTCGGCATGCAGACTACATCTACGTTTTCGACAATGGACGTATCTTGGAGCAGGGAACGCACGAGGAACTGATCAGTACGGGTGGTTATTACGCAGACCTCGAAGGCGTTCAGAGCAATCAAGACGAAGATCAGTCCCGACGTGAACGACTAATACGCACCTTGACCGAAAATCGAGACGATCCGGAAGACGACGTCACGTCCGTAGTTGCAAGCTAATGGCAGAATCCGCACAAACAGAGCAATCGACTCCGGGGCGAAACTACTCGGCCTTTGATGCTCAATTGACCCACCAGGCGTTGAACATCCAAATGTTCATGCGCTTGCTCAGGTGGACAAAACCGTATCGATTGACACTGGCCGTGAGTGTTGTGCTGATCCTGATCTCGGTTGGGTTTACGGCGATCATGCCGGTCTTGCAGAACAAGGTTGTCGTCGACGAGATTCTTTCACCAACAACCAATTACGGCGATATGCCGGACTACGGTCTCGTTGCAGCCACCGAATGGATTTCCAACACATTCAGCATTCACATGTTGGCGGCTGCTGTCGTCCTGTATGTCCTGATGATTTTCTTTCAGTCGTTTATGGGTCTTGCCCAGCAGCTAACTCTCACCAGTGCTGCGCTAAAGACGCTTCGAGACCTACGAGTGGACCTTTTTGCCTCGTTAGAAATGAAGCCTTCATCTTTCTACGATCACGTAGCTGTAGGAAGAGTCATGACCCGTGTGACCAACGATGTTGAGAACCTCTACAACCTGATCACATCGTTCATTCAGTACTCCGCAGACTTTGTTCTTTTCTTTGTCGCTCTTGCAATCATGCTTGATTTCAGCGGACAACTAACGCTTGTGGCATTAGCAATCATTCCGGTTGCTGCTTTCGCCACGTACATCTTCCGAATGGTAATGAGAGAGATCTTCCGTTTGATTCGAGACTCGGTGTCGGCACTCAACCAATACATGCAGGAAGACTTGATGGGCATCGAGGTGGTTCAGCTCTCGGGTCGTGAGAAACAAAATATCGACGAGTACAACGAGTTGAATCGCGAGAACAAAAAGCAGGAGTATCGGGCGATCAACTACGAGGTTGTCTTCGAGACGTTCAACACCAGCCTAACAAGTATCGCGATTGCTGCTGTTCTGTGGTTCGGAGGAGGACAGGTAATACAAGAATCTTTGTCCCTTGGAACGTTGATCATGTTCAATCAGTACATCAACATGATGATCATGCCCGTCTCCAGTGCGGGGCAACTTTTCAATACTCTCTTCAGATCGATGGCGTCTGGCGAACGCATTTTCCAAGCATTGGATTGGGACGAGCGGCTGCATGAACCTGAAGATCCGATTCAGCTACCAGATAGACTTCGTGGAACCGTTGAATTCCGTAACGTAAACTTTGGTTACAACGTCGGTGAGCAAGTTCTTCACGGGGTTTCCTTCAAGATCGAACCTGGAGAGAAACTAGCTGTGGTGGGTCCCACAGGGTCGGGAAAGAGCACTCTCATTCGCCTGTTAGCTCGTTTTTATGATTTTGAAGACGGCATGATTTATCTCGATGGCTTCGATGTAAATCACATTGCGAGTGGAGACTTGCGCAAGAGAATTGGTGTAGTTCTTCAGGACTTTCACATTTTCTCCGGCACGGTGTTGGACAATATTTCTCTCAACAATCCAGAGATCTCTCGCGAACGGGCCGAATGGGCTGCACGCGTAGTCAATGCGGACTATTTCATCCAGAAACTGTCCGATAGCTACGACACAGAACTTGCTGAACGAGGGCACAATCTGTCCCAAGGGCAACAGCAGTTGCTTGCGTTTGCACGGGTCCTCGCTGCCAATCCTGAAATCCTCGTGCTAGACGAAGCGACCTCAAGCATTGATACGGCGACCGAACTGATTATTCAGGACGGATTGCACAAGCTCACGGAAGGGCGGACTTCGATCATTATTGCGCACAGATTACAGACCATTCAAGAATGCGATCGAATTCTTGTCCTTCATCACGGAGTTGTTCGCGAGTTGGGGACTCACGAGGAACTTATTGAACAACGAGGCATCTACTACACTCTTCACGAGTTGCAGTTTCAAGATGTGGACAAGCCTGATGCTTTTGACACCGACATTGAGGAGCAACGTCGACAAAATCGTAGGCGTTGGGTGGAATCCACGGACGATGATCCAATGGGTGGTCCTCCAGGTGGCCAGATGGGTGGTCTCGGAGGTTCAGGGCCCGGATTTCGCAATCCTGTCTAGCATTCGGCTAGTTCGATGATTTCTCACTGAAGAGTGAGGAAATCAACAAAGCCTTCCTACGAGCTTGTTAGAAACAGCTTGCTCGGTGTCTTTTCTAATGAAGACCTGCATAATTTCGTTCTATTTATTCAAATTCACCACCTAACAAGACACATTTGATTTGTTAAGTCGTCGCCAAAGACCCATATTTTTCTATCTGCTTGGGTCTGGTACATGGTTTGCTTCGCACGGGATATCCGTTGTGATGTTCGCTTGGCTGGTGACGATTGTGCTTCAAGAGTCACCTGTCATGGTGGGCGTTGCACAGACAGCTCTACTTCTGCCCGCAATGCTGTTCATGCTAGTTGGCGGCAGCTTATCCGATCGCTTCGGGGCTCGACGAGTGGCAGTAGTTGCTCAGTCCTTGGCTGTTATTCCAATCCTAATGTTGGCCAGCATTTTGTTCCTTGAGAAATTGAGCTTCAACCTGATGCTGGTATATGCAGTCTGCATAGGAACATTACAGGCGTTTGTAACCCCATCGAGGGACGCCATTTTGAACTCGGTCGCTCGAGGCGATATCCAGCGGACCGTTGTGAAATTCACTTTGGTGCAGTTCTTGACCCAGATCTGTGGATTTTCCTTAGCTGGATTCGCACAGAGAATAGGGGGTGTTCCGATTGTTCTAGTGCAGGCTTGCATTATCGCGCTAGGGGCTTGGTCGCTAAGTCGTGTGCCTCAGGTTCATAGAAGACAGGAACAAGACTCGGTATCGATTGGTAGAGACGTTGCAACTTCAATTGTGGATGGATGCAAGACGGTACTCAAGAATCCCGCTATGAGAGCTGTCGTACTACAGAACTTGTGTGTCGGTGTTTGCTTCATGGGTTCGTACATGGTCACGATTCCTCTGTTGATTCGTGATGTTTATATGGGATCTTCGGCTGATATAGCCCTAGTCAACTTAATTAACTCAATGGGGTTGGTCTTCACCATTTTCATGTTGTTAGTGTCTAGGCGTCTTCGCCGTCCCGGTCGAGCGCTTCTGATGGCTCACGGAATTGGAGCGCTATTCCTAGGGGCTGCTGGAACTGGAGTATCGTTTTTGTTCTTCGCAGTGTTGCTGTTTGGTTGGGGAACCTGCGGTGGCGTGGCGATGAGCATGGCCAGAACGGTGATGTTGGAGCACGCACCAGAGGGATTGCGTGGACGGGTAATGGGCTTTTATTCGTTCTCTTTCATGGGTTCTGGCCCGATAGGTGCAATGCTGTGGGGAGTGGTTTCATCGGGGTTGGGTCCAAAGACAGCCTTGATGATGGCGGCGTCTCTCATGTTCTTGGTTGTAGTTTCGTTTAGTGTCCGTTCTCGTTTATGGCGAATGTAGTGCGATTTTGGGACGGGCCAGCTTGCTTGAGTCAATACTTGATCCATTCGATGTATGGGAAAGCGATTTGGAAAGATCCTTTGAAACCACCTAACGGGATCTATACGTGTCTATTGTTAGGAAGGGGATCGAGTAGCATGAGTCGGCTTTAGTAGGCAATTCCGAACGCCTGCCGGCCACGAAAGCCAAGAACTCAATTGCGCATAATCTATATTACGTTAAATCTTGCCGTCAATTCATTGGCAGATTCAGTACTGCATGACTCTTCCGTTGAATATAACTGAGGTAGATCTTGCAAACTTTTGATTTTACTGCGGGAAATTCGCTCTTAGATCGGCTACATACGCCAGATTTTCCTACTGGAGCGATTTCAAGAAGGTGGATGGAAGTGGGGTCGCCATATTTGCTATTTTTCTAAAATCAACCCTCTTTTTTGCCTTGAAGGAGGTTTATAGCATTAATGAGATATTCACATTTGGCTCATTTGGGATATAGCTTCACTTGTAACATATATCCACCTTTTCGTACCTCTTGATTTAAGGATCCTCCCATGAGGAAATCAATCAGCATGGTTGCAAACGCAGTTTGTGTTGTCCTGCTTTGCATTCCAGCACATGCCGAAAAGAACGACGACACTTGCTGCGAAGGAGAAGCGATCGATCTGTCAACTCGGGGAATATTGCCCGACGGCCTTCTCGAACTCCTGAAGAATGCCCTGCCGGATCTACACTTGACCGTGACGTCTCCAGGGTGGGAAACCACGGACGGTGTAGAACAGTTGCGTACCGTTGTCAAGCCGACTCTCGGTGCAGTGGGCATGAAGGTCGAGGACGTTGATGACCACTTGATCCGCATTGACCAGTATGTGTCAAACGTGCCAATTGGGTCTGAGTCAATGGATGACCTAAACATGACCTTCGGTCTAGTCGCGGACGCAATGCTCCTTCATTTCGCCAACCTCGAAGTGATGAGGGACGGGGCAGATGCATTTTTCGAGGCCTATTCGATAATCCACGAATCACATCCAGAAGCTCTGGCAGGCTACAGAGAGTGTCTGGACACGTCCATCGCAAAAATGTACACAAAGACAAGACTCGTATTTGGCGAATGGATGGACCAAATCGAACAGGAGCCCAAAGACTCTGACATTCTCACGACAAATGTCATGGCTCACAATGAAATAGCGCAGAAACTTATTGCCATAGCCTTTGGAGACAAGGCACCTTCCGACCAAAGTGTGTGCTACGCCGAACACCTGGAGGGTGCCAATGAAAGTTAATTTCTGAGGACTTTCTTTTGCAGCGGCGATAACCGGCGGGGTACTACTTGATGCCGTGACTGCACAAGCTACCTGCGCCACGCGCATGAATCGTGTCTTTTAGGCCGAAGTTTTCGGCTGCGTCCCACAAGGCGTGGCCTTCAGACTGGATGAAGCACGGATAGTAAAGCGTATGCGCGACGCATTGATCCTATCGAGCCGAGCGTGGTAACCCGCATCCTCCATCGGCTGAAATAGTGCCTTTCGAGCCGATTCCGTATCGAAGAGCTCCATTCGAAACTCACTCGAATGGTTCTCGACTTAACTATAGATCGATCGGTTTGCTCGTTGACGACGCAAATCCCCTCCTTTGGGATTTTAGGTCAATGCCAAGTTTTGTGAATTGAATGAGCAGCTCCCGTTCGTCTGGCTCTCGACCGCTGCCGCAATAACTCCGGGCAACTGAGTTTATGTAGTGCACAGGTATCAATGCCATAGCGCAGGCAACACGCATCGCCTTGGCGATTTCTTGCAGCGCACAGCCTGATTTAATGTCAATCGTCCATAGATCAAAGAACATCCAAGAGTCTACAAACTCCCCCAATGCTACTTGTTGGTGTGGTTTAAGTGTTTTGGGGTTCTTGACCCACTCTAAAAGAGCGTTTGGTGTCGGTATACGCGGATGTCCTTAACATAAGACCAATCATCGTTATCCGGGTGCGATTGGTGATTCAGCTGGTAGTAAAACGCCTTTAGCGGTCATATTTTGCTGGGAATGGTAAAAGCATCTCCAGCGTCGGCTTTTCAGTGTCTAGTAATGCCGAAGTTCATCATTGTTTTCAATCCTGCACTTTGCTTGATGTTTGAGGTAAGAGGATTAGTCATGTGCCGGATTGCCTGCGTCAACCCGTTCTAGTGAGGGTTTTGCGAATCCGCATCGGCACCCAAGTGCGCAACGAGGAATTTCTCAAGAGTATCAGTAGAGAAAACTTCCGTCAAAATACATCCGTTGCTATCAACCAGATAGTTTCTTGGAGGGATGAAAACCCGTTGTGGATTTGCGTATGCATAGGCAACGGCACCCTTGCTTCCTTCGTTTTCGCCGAGGTTGATCCAGGGCACTGCTCGTTGCTCGGAAGCTTCCACCCATGATTGATGACTATTGTCAATGGAAATAGAAATAATCTCGAATCCACGTAAACCGTATTCATCGTACAGGGATTTCATGATGGGAAGAGCCTCTTTACACCGTACACATCCACTCTTCCAGAAGGTCCAGAAGTCGATTAGTACAAAGTCGTTCTCTTCGAGTACTTCATAAATCTCTACTGCTTCGTGCTGCAAGTTGAAGAGCGTCGCATTCGGTACTTTCTGCCCTGGAAACAATTCCTTGTACGCTTTTTTTCGAGCAATTTGACGAACAAGATCTTCTTGAAGCGGAGTCACTCTTCTAGCTACCATTTCCTCATCAAGTTCGTTGGCGAGTCTGTCGTAGATGTCCAGCGCAATCTCTTGATTGATATCGTCATTGCTGAAAGCTCCCAATTCCATTGCAAGTAGCACATTAATAGGATCTTCAGAATTCTCGGCTATATTCTGCAGCGCGTTGGTGCGAATGTCTTGCAGGCGTTGACTGTCTCGACTTAGCTTTGCATATTTGGAACTCTCTTCACGACTCATCTGCGCACCCGCTGAGACCAGCCTGTCAAATTCGACTTTGATGTCTGTACATCCCTCATCAGCGGTGGAGACAAATGTTTCCAATGCCTTTTGAGCGTACTCGTCATTATTCTCTGTCTCTTCGCTTGTAAATAGGGGATTGGGAGACATCGCCCTTGAGACCTGCCAAGCATTTATTGCTTGTAAGTACTCTTTACTCTCTCGCCAGCTCTCAATAAGTTCTACGTGCCGCCCTTCTTTCGCCGTAACGAGCAGTTCCTTCTTATTCGAATACGATCGACCAACCTTACGCCAAGAAACTGTTATTTCAGAATTGGGTTCGACTATCGCTTTCGTTATATCTACGTCGAGGGTGCCTCTATTAAGAAACAAAATATCTACGATTTGAGGCTCTTGGACATCGCCTTCGATCAGAAACTTGCCGTCGTCGAGAATTAGACTGATTGGTCTAACTACAGAACCGTCTCTAGAATCTTTCCATGGAAAAACGATTACAGTTACAGAGGGATCAAATCGATCTCCTCCTAAAGATCCGAGGTTGCCTTTGATCGTAAATCTGTTCTCCGTCGATTTGCTTCGTCGAACAGCCCCGAATAGCGATAATTGATGAGTTTTTGAGTCTCTTCCTTTCCGTAGCACGAAGTTTACAAGCGCGCCATCAGGAACCAGTAGTGCATCTATCCAAAGAGGTTCCTCTTGTCCCATTTCGATTGAAATTCGCACATCGGTCGGTGTGTCAATTTCCCCTTCCAACAAGATTTTGCCTTTGTCAAATCTTCCTGAAGCGATTTCGACATTTTGGATTTCGCCTTCTTCGTTAGAGTAGTTTGCTGTGACAGTTACGGACGGTTGCTGGGAGCCCTGAGTCTCGTCGTCGACCTGCTGAAGGGTTTTCTGATCTTTTGTGATGAATTGACCCTCAATTGCCCACTTTTTTGGATGGTCCCCGTCGATTGCACCAACAGCATGCGTGATGAAAACAGTCGCTATGAGACTAATCCAAATTCTCATCATGTTTCTCCTATCCAATGTAATTCTCACCGCCCTTTGCCCTTCCCTCTACAGCAACGATTGATTGGACACGGCTAACAGCTAGATGTTTCACATTGCCAGGCAATGAGGGACGCTCCCCGTAAGTTTTCGAAGCTTGACATTCCTAAACTGAGCAAAAATGGCTTAATTGCCTATTGAGCTTACCGCAGCAGATGGCGTTTAAACGATCACAGCCAAAGCGCCGCATCTAATTGAACAACATGTCCAAAGAAAAATTTTTAGAGGGAATTGAGAGTATCGGAGTCGATGGTAATGTTGTCGTCTGGACTGGATGGCCAAGCTTCCAACTCTGGCGCTGACAGAATGTCTTCTATCAAGTTGGTCGTGCCGCCGATGTAGCTACTATGCAGTTCGATGCCCGCCGACATCCACCAACTACGGTCATTGGCCCAGACCAGTCCCGCGGTTTCGTGACCTAGATGGATGAAAGAGGTTCCCAGCATGCCCAATGGAGCGCGGTATAGATCCCATTCATGCCCTGTTCCGGTGTGGAACTCGATCGACTTGGTCTTGGGCACGTAGTCCTGGTAGAACTGTCCGTAGCTGCTCCACATCCCAAACCAGCAGAGTTCCCAATCGGTGTGACCCGCCAAGATCGCGCGTAGAGGCCCTGATACCGGCCATGGCAATGTACCTGCGTCGGGAGGCTCGATATCAACTCCAGAAATCATCGAACCGACAATCCTTGGCCACTGCATCAACGCATGACAGCGACGTCCGCTGCGAGCTGCGACATCAGCCCACGTCAACGGAAATCGCTGCCAGCCCCCAGACTTCCAAGCCGGGTGAAGAATCCGCGCATACCGCTCGAATCCTCTCGGGACGAGGGAGGCAACGTTGTAGCTGTGGAAGGAATCCAGCCGACTTTTAGCCCAATGCCCCGCGTAAAGGTCGTTTACCGGGAGGAGCAAGGAACGTTCCTTGAACTCGGCTTCGACACTTCTAGGCTTGGACATGATCGTGGACTTCCTCCTCCACAGCTGGCTACACTAACGAACTGTCTCAGGAAGTTCCACGAACTCATTTGCTAACTGCGTATAACACTAACCTATGCTAAATTATATCGCATAAAGAATGTGCGCCAGAGTATCGGTACAGTACAGAAGGACTACCTCAGACATCGAAGAGTAGCCGGCGGACATTTCAGTACTCATCTAGCAATAGCTAATTTCAAAGTATTAATACCTGCTCACTTTGAGATTGAGCATTGTTGCCCCAATAGCCTCTGGTATTCAAGCGCAGTCAGACGCTGGATTTTTGTCTTCAAATCGACAATGCGTGTTGTCATTGATTTAACGATCTCACCTTACTTTTCAGCCCAAAATAGACTCAGCCGCCCCCTGAACACATTGGTATAAGCCACATCACCACGATGATCGCAATGATTGTCACTCCAAGGGGCCTCCAGTCCGGTAACAAGTACCATCTAATGACCGTCCAAAGACCAACATCGTTTGAACTCTTGCCGCCGTTGCTTGCCACCCGCCGCGGTTTAAAGTACATGAGCTCCAGGTTTGGATATTTCTCCTGTATAAGTCGAATCGCCTCACGCTTACTCGTGGCGGATACCGTTACAGTCAGGACGTCATAACTGTCTTTGAGATGGATTTTTGTGTAGTACTCGCGTTCTGGCTTGCTCATTCCTATGTATTGCCACTCCTTGAATATCCGGGATTGCGTCTCTGGGAAGGACGTAATTCACCAGTTCCATGTGGACTCGTTGCCGTTCGAGATGTCAGCGAGTCTTCCTCATTCTGAGTAAGTCTTGGTAGTTATCTATTTAAATCAATCGTTTACACAACCATTTGTCGAATCAGTTATGTAATTCCACGTGTGTCTTCAACGGAACTCTAACCTGTAGCCGATTCAGAATCTATTGAAATAGATTTACTGCCGCAGCCACAATGGCGATGAAAATAAACACTGGAATAACCAGAAGCAGAAAAGCAAACAGTGTCAGTCCTGCACAAGTGCCCCATCCTTTCGTCGTCCAACTTCTTAGACCTCCGACCGCAATGACAAACGACCATGCATGCCAGATAAACAGTGTCGTTGCAATTACAGAAGATCCTCCTACGTTGAGCGAGAAGAGGATCCGATTCCTATCTGAAGCTGCCAATATCACATCCAAAATAACTATCGGTATTACCGGCAGTTGTATCCACGAAGCAAAGCCAAACCATTGTCTCCATAAGATTGGGGACTTGATAGACCTTCCCACAATCCAGAAACTTGTAGCTACAAAAGCGAACATCAAGAGACAACCAAGAACGGACGCCGGAACGTCCGTGAGAGATGCGCCAATTCGCGCAATCATAGGAAGGTCTTGTGGACCGTATACTTCCTCAATCAATTCATTTCTACGCTCCCTCGCATATTCCCGATCCGGTTCTTCTTCTAAAAGTATTGCTTGTTTGCGGTAGTCTTCGACTTCTTCATATGAAGGCGTGGTCAATATTGCGATCACCAAAGTAGTGACTGCAACTATACCTATGATGGTCAGTACAGGCAGCCCTGTGTGTTGGTCTTCGCGGAGTTCTTCAAAGACTCTTCGAGGCGTATAGAGAATCCGCAACAGTTTGTTGTAGTGCACTCGCCGGACCGTTTCATGACGGTAGAGCTATTGTAGTTCTGAAAGTCCGTTGGACCGCTCAGTCGGGTTTGCGTACTGTCCCCCTAACAGTACGCAAACCCAGGGCCTACCAGTGGTTGCCTCCTAGTGCCTCGACACTGAAGTGCACATAGTCCACATCGTGGAAAGTGGTCTCGTTCTTCCTTGATGCGCACGGTTTGACTGAGCTGGTTCATGGTTGTTTTGAGTACGTATTAGCTAGACTTTGGCTACTCAATCACATAGCATTGTGTCAACTCGTCCTACAGACTGAGCTCAAGTTAGGTACTGGATCGACTGGCCGAATCATTGCGCTACTCAGTCTTGCGTTCCTAGGTGGGATTGGCGCTACAAGTGCCGTCTATTGGCTTCTTATTGCCCCGGGGCACGGAGATCAATTATCGGCAGCACGAGCACGATCCTCGAACTCTACACCTACCCTGCGTCCAGTGACGTGCGTGAACGCCTCAACTTTTTCGGCATCTTGTTCATTCAAGTAAGTTCGAGCTTGATTTACCTCATCCTTATCCAAGTATCGAGACCACTCGTTGAATGAGATTAGCTTCAATGCCGCATATGACTTAATCTCATCCGATGGAAGACTGTCCAAAGACTCATAAAGTTCAGTCCCATCGCGTGCCGCCCACGAATCCACGACGGATTGATAGTAGTCTTGACGGTGTGATTCCGGAAGTTTTTGCGCCAACCCCCAGATTTCACTGATGTCGCCCATTCGTAACATTGCTCGTCCAACCGAACTGACTGCATAGTTCAAAGTTGGGCCTTCTCGGACCTGAGACAGCATCGCCAGCCCTTTTTCAATGTCCTTAAAGGCAATATTGGCGAGCACCTGCCCTTCTAATCCGACTCCATTTTCTCCAAGTGGCTGTTGACGAGCGATGTCAAATGCGATTTGAGGGTCTTTATTGGCTACCTGGTAAAGGATGGAAGGAAGCAGAGTGGTTTTCAGGTCCTCAACTTCTGGATTGTTGAGAGTCCATTCAAGTGCTGCCGTTGGGTCCTTGTTAGCCCACACACTCAAGACCTCGAACGCTGTCCTTAGCCGTTGCTCTGAACTGTCCATGCTGGCCATGAGATTAGCTGCCTCTTCTGGAGCAGTGTGTGCAAGAGAGGAAATTGCAGAGCTCACTGCCATATCCTGAGCATTTTCTGGTAGAAGATCCAGATTTTCTAGCACGCTTCGAGGATTGGTGCTTCCCCAGGATGCCGCGATGCGATTTTCCAAAGACGTGCGCAGACTCTTCGATTCCACTGACTGTACCGCAGAGAGTGCCGCTTCCGGATCCAGTCGAGCCCATGCATTCACAACATTCACGATCACATTGTTGCGAGCATCGTTTTCCATTGTTCGTGCAAAGTCAAAGACAGCTTGTGCATCAGCCTGTACAAGTTGGTGAATTAACGTGGTTAAGACTGAGGAATTGGTTGTCTTGTCCGTGAGCGTGTTATTGATTTTTCCCAAGACGGACATTCCGTCCATTGCGATCCACGCTTCAGCGACTTGAATGAACGTTCCCGTTTGAGCCGTATCGACCACGTCGTCTCCGATTAGCGTGTCCCAAACTGAATTTGGGTCCTTGATCGCTTCGGAGAGATTCGATTGAGTCAGTGTGTTCTGGGCGACGAGTTCATTGCCCAACTGTCGACCTATTTCGATGCGGATGGTATCGGAAAGGTCATCACGAGATTCCAAGATGCCGCGGAGTGCTGCGAGAGTTGCGAAACCGTCTAGCTCCTTTGCACTAGCTATGGCATTGTCCAAATGTGTGAGGGCCCATTCGCCGAAGACCGTTTTCAGAAGATCTTCGTGTTGGAGTTTCGGATCGATCAACACTTGCTTGACGGCACTCTTGGGGTCGAGCGAAGCGTACCTACGAAAGATCACTTCCTGTACGTGCAGTCTTCGGCTAGGATGCTCGATTAGATGCGTCTCTGCAAGGAAGCTCTGGAGTTGATTCTCGTTGACGTTTTTCAGTGCTATGTGCAGAGCTAAAGAAAGATCAAAATTTCCTTGGTGCCTAAGGAGAGACCGCAAGTGTCCTTCGTCGCGTGATTCCTTGAATGGTGAGTTACCAAAACTATCGATGCTACTGGTTGTATCCAAGGATTCTCCGCTGATGGCAATTGAGCGTTCATAGTCTGGAGAACCACCCTTTTCGCTTGTGAGCGTCAGCACTCCCAGAATGACTATTGCCGTGGCGACTCCGCCTATCGCTATCCCTAATAAGAGCTGAAACGGCAGACGGAATTGTTTAGCTTTTTGTGAATCCATGTTTGTAAACTCTTCAGATTGGTCTATGGCATCCCGATGGACGCGCGGCGTAGAGAATGGGACCTGAGGATGTTCTGGGGATGAGTATACATTCAGATTCGCAATGTGCGTGATCGATTGCGTTTACCTTTGCCGCCTAGGTCAACTGGTTCACAACTCCAGAGATCCAAGTTTTCTTGGTTGGTGTCTGGTGTTTGGATCGAGTGTTCCGGGCGCATGTTCTTGACGCCTAGTTTAAGCTATCAATTGTCGGTGTAGCTGCTTCAGTAATCCGCTATCTCTGTATATGCATTTCATGAAACTCACTGAGTGTCGTGCCTGGCTCACAAACCCAAGTTATAGGAGGTACGTAACGCCATAGTCTGTAGATTGAACTATGGAAAGCGAACTCTGTCCGTTCTGCTATCTGTCACCGAATTGCAGTCGCCAAGGCCAGGTGTGAATTGAGTTTGGTGGTCGTCTTTTCTTTTCAGACTTCCTTTCAACATAGTTTTTGACCCTTATGACACGGAAGTTTCAACGACTGTTTGAACCGTGTTCACTTGCGGTTCATTAATCCAACCTTATTTCCGCTTGGATCGTGAACAAAAGCCAAATACTCGGATTGGCCCGCGTGTCCGAAAAGACCTGAATCGTCCTGGTATACGCGTCGAATATCCTCAACAATTTCGACCCCGGCCGCCTTTAATACCTGCATTTTCCGCTCTAAGTTATCGAAATATAGGTAGAACAGCGACTGAGAAGTCGTCTCGTTGCTCTCCTCGATCATGAGTCTCGGTCCCCCCATGTTAAAGAAAGCAAGACGCACCCCCGCAGTAAATCGATGTATCAGTGGTAAACAAAGCAAATCTCTGTAGAAAGTTACTGCAGCATCCATGTCGCTAACGGCTATTCCTATTTGATGTAGCTGGCGATCCGTACTCATAGCATTCTTGAACCCAATGGGAACCGAGTCGATTTTATGGAACATCTAGAACTGTTCTTTTCCTTTTGGTCCTAGAACAGTCTTGGTTCGATTCAAGAGACTCTCTAGATTCAACATGAATCCAGAATGACGTGCAAGAAGAGCTCGTTTTGGGTCGTAAATTTTGGCCGGAAATTGGATTGGCTCACACTTGCTTGCCAATAGATGTTGGCCGATTCTTTTGCTGGTCGAAGCAACTTTTGTCTATAGCTAGTTAGGACTTGCAACTTGCCTGTTAGACATTTCGTTTCGGTAGTCCTAGCTGATTGGATCAAAAATTATTGGGGGAACGGAACTAGAACACTTCTGTTCGATCCGATTTCCGCATTACTTCTGAAGAGGATTTGTAACTAACTCGTTGCTTGAGCAATCTACTGCTAGTGGGGTCAACTAGATCGATGGTCTACTCAATGGGTACTTTACAGATTAGTGGTCATTCAAATGGTAAGTTTCCTTGGCGTCGAGCATCTTCAAATCTTGATTCTCTGACAACTTCGCTTTTTGGGGGCGTTGCGACCTCACTTCTTGTATTTGGTTTGTGTGCTTGTGACCGTGGCGTCCAAAGTGAAGGGGAAGTTGCCAAAAAGACAGCAGATGGTCAGGTATCAAATGCTTCTCGATCAAGTGAGAACACAAATAGCTTGAACAAATTGATAGAAAGCCTTGAAATCAATGGAGACATTCACGACCTCGCACAAGTCACAGATGGATTTCTACGTAACACTGCACTTCACCTGCAACTGGCACAGTCTGATGAAAAGGAATTGATTGGATTGCTAACGCAAGCGGCTGAAATTTCTCGAAAGAGCGTTCGCGAGGAAATTACCTACCTTATCGTGCACCGTATGTCCACGCTTAATCCAATGGTTGCACTAAGACAGATTGATGAGCTGCAGTTGGACAATCGATCCGCCTTAATTGCCTTGACGTTCGGGGAATGGTCACGTGGCGATTTGGATGCAGCTATTGATCATGCGCAGACTCTTGAGTCAATGGACATATTGACCGCGTTGCATGGCATATTGAGTTTCAGAGACGAACTTTCCGATGACCAACATCGAGACATCACAACCCAAATGGGAATCAAACATTTCTCTATGGACATGCTTTCCCGCTTTAGCGGGCGCGAACCTGTCCAATCTCCAGATTCAATGTGGGACGAAATTGCCAACGATGCCCAATCAGATCTATCTCAAGTGGGTACGCTCATCGGAGTCGCGGAAGATTGGATACAAAGAGACGGTCTGGATGCAATTGAACAAATCTACTCGTCGATTACAGACTGGGCGATTCTGATGCCGGTACTGTCCTCTGCACTTCACAACGCAACGCTTGCAAATCCTCGGACAACGTTTGAACACGCCGTGCAATTGGACTTCGACACAGGCAATTTTCTCTTATCATCGATAGTGCAATCATGGGCAACGGCAGACCCTCAAGCAGCACTTGAGGCTGTAACCCTAGTAGAGTCAAACGCTCTCCAAACACAGTTACGGGATTCCATCGTCAGAACTTGGGGCGGCAAGGACCCCCATGGTCTGCTCGGTGCTATCGATTCCCTACCCTCGAACCTGCGTTCATCCGCAAGAGAACATGCCATTGTCTCAATGTCCCGCTCCGATCCCGTAACTGCGGCTCGGATGTTGACCGACCTGGATGTAGGGACTAAGAAGCTCTCCATTGCCCACGAGGTTGCGAAGAATTGGTCAGATCGAGATGCACAATCCGCGCTCGATTGGGTTCTAATGAATCCCGAAGTAGCTGAAATACAACAGGAATTGCTAGGTGTTGTACTAGGTAATCTGGTCAAGCAAGATGCTGATCTAGCAATGGACATCGCTCTAGAACGTCCGATCGAGCGCAATGAAAGAGGTCTGGAAGCCACTGTAGTTAGCTATCTATCGACAAGTGATCCGCAGCTTGCAGTTCAAATGTTGTCGAAGGTGCGAGGCGGCTCAACCAAGGATGCCGCCTATACCGCGGTTGGTTCTCAATTGCTTCGCACCGGCGATGTGGATCAAGCTCTTTCGCTTGCCGACGAATTGTCCACCATGGAACAAACGCGTTTCTTCAAATCTATAGTTCACACTTGGGCTTTGTCCGAACCGGATGATCTGTATGAAAGATTGGCTGATCTGCCGACTCTAGAAGTAAAGTCACGAGCGGCTTCTGCTCTCATTGCACTCAATCAGTTCCGAAAAGCACTGACTGATGATCAGATTAATGCGGCCAGAGAGTTCTTAACTGACGAAGATCTAGATAACTTGGATAAGAACTCAGGAATCGTCGAGTATTGAGCGACCGTGTCTATTGTCGTAGTTCCTGTGAGAATCGACACTCTGTGGGAACTGAAGACTCCGTAGTGTGATATCTCCAAAACCCTTGCTAATACTCAACAATCCCGACTTGGGAGCTAGTGGAAGTCATTTGTCATACTGGCTGATAAGCACCTCTTCCAGCAAATCGGTTGTGAGGTCTTTCTGAAGCAAGCAACCTTCCTTGTCGATTAGATAACTCTTTGGAATGAACCGAACGCCGTACTCGGTTGCAACTTCTCCATAAAAAGATTCAAGCTCGCCAAGATTGATCCATGGCAGTTCATACTCCTCCGATCCACTGATCCAATCTTCTCTGACTAGATCTATGGATATTGAGACGACTTCAAACCCCTGTGGCTTGTACTTGGCACGCAACTCCTTCAACTTGGGGAAGCTCGCTATGCAAGGGCCACATGTAACCGTCCAAAAGTCGACAAGTACAGTGTCGTTTTCATCAAGTACATCGAATAACGACACATTGTTGCCTTCCAAATCAGCTAGAGTGAAATTGGGCGCCTTTTGTCCACGAATGAACTGCTTGTCGTTTCGATATTGCTCACGCCTGTATGGTTTTAGTGGAATATCGCTTCCGATACCGGGGAGGATCTCGTCGAGTGAAACATGATCGCAACCTGCAGCTTGTTCGGTCGGTATGACCATCTGATGCGTACAGGAACAGAGGAAAATAGCCAATCCAGCAAGAGCGATCGCAACGGATATGAGGCATCTAGACTTGGCTACCATGTACTTCATCCGAGCATCGAGAGCTATTCTAAATGTCTTGTCATCGTAAGAACAAACATTACGAAACTTGAGATGAGCTGACTTGCCGAAATACCGTTTTTCTTGAACGCAATAGCCTACATCCTCATGTTAGATTGACCTGTTTGCTTTTGGAGCTTTGATTTTCTGGCACAACGAAGAGAACATTGCTCACGTCGTGCTATCTTGCGTGGAGGAATGATGTCTTCAGTTGTGCGTCCCATTCCAACCATCCAGATTTTCTTCATTCAGATAGAACACACAAAGAAGACAATGTGAGCCCAATTATTCGACATGGCACTCATATTTCAGTCCGTAGTCTGTATCTCAGCCATATGCACTCCAGGAACTAGTCCCCGAGACGATCCTCTGTACCACAGACTGATGTGCTCGAGCGACGGGACCTGCTTGAGTACACAATGCTCGAGTTTGCTGTCAATATCCCCAGTAATCCTCTGAATATTGTCCATTGGTTCACCAGTGACTTGCTCGTAGCAACTTTCAATGGCCTCCTCCATTTCTAGTTTGTCGAAAGCTACTGTCCCAGTCTCGTCGTCGACATTGCCAATGAAGTCAATCTCTCCGTTGGAGCTAGTAGAAGCCTTGCCAATTAGCTCGCCGTCTTCAAATGTGCCTGTGAAAGTGAGGTGCTTTTCTCCATTAGACTCTGACAAGAAAAAACTGGCTTTAAAACCGCTCTCATCTACAACAATGTCTTCCGTGTACTGAAGTACATTCAAGCTATCGGTCAGTGTTGCCGAGTACCGGCCATCCTTATCGACGCTAATCTCCAATGTACTGTCTTGTACCTTTGAACTAGTAACGTCAGCCACTAAGACATAAATACCCTCTATTTTCGCGAACACTGCTAGCGAAACTAACAATGCACCAATAGCAGCTAGGCATTGAACTGTGCGCAATGGTGGTTTCATTCTTCAATCCTCAAGCAAGGCCTAGTAACTGAATCTTAACAGTAATCCCGTGGACTTCTACCTATTGGATGGCCCGATTTGTGTTCGAACCATCGAAGACTCAAATATTCAGTCGAAATCGATCAGACCTCCTATTTCAATAGATGCTTGACTTTCCGGCGCGGTTACTTTGTGGTCCCGTGTTTGCACCGTCCAAATCGGACTGCGATTATTCTAGGAAGACAGAGATAACCGATGGGGCACGCTACAAACTAGAAGACTAAAGAGCTCGATCAAGAGCGACTTGAGGAGCTATCTAGGAGACTTTTCGGGTTATTGCAACTTGGATCTCTTCTCGATAGCCATTGTGTTCTACTTCCTTCGATTGTTGCCACAACTCGAGAAGTTTGTTCTGTCCCGTGTCGGCAAGCATTCTGTAAAGTGCGATGCTCCGATTAAAACTATTTTCATAGCTGGACAGCGCATTCTGATTTGTTGCTCGCCGCGGGCCGGAATCCTGCTCATCTAAAGAGGAAGTACTCTGCGCAACATATCTCTGATCTGACTCCCGAAGTGCCGAGCCACCTGTTAGGTTGATACCCCAAGAAATTGCGAACATCACGATCATTCCCAATACAGCAGCAGAGAGCAGCCCAATCAATGAGAATCTTTTCTTTGTCATGAAGTTCAAGTCTATCTTGACCTTGAAGAGTTACTCAGCAATGGTGCCAATGCTCATTGCTGAGGCCTAAGAGCTTGTTTCAGAACACAGACCGCTGACAATAGCTCTTTTTCAGGGATTGATCATAATGCCGTGCGTAAACCCGTTACGCAGCACACGTAATCGAGGGTGTACAAAGAGCACTCTAACGGCTCTGTGTCCCCTATTTGGCAAGTCCTCGGAAGAGGTAACCGATACCGTGCGAGAAGAAAGGGTCCTGTAGTATCAATTCTCGTCTACGAGACGCTTTAGAAAGAAGCTTGCCTATTTAGATTTTTCGACGACTTCCTCTTCAGAGCTTGTCGGGGTACTCTTTTCCGTTTTCGAATCGGCTTCTTCCACGATTGGTACTTCAACGGATTTCTTTGAAAGTTCTATGTCTACAGCAAAATCCGTGACGACCGGTGTTTCCAGGCTTTCCTCAGAAATCGTGAGGGCGAGAGCTTCTTCTTTTACAACTGGAACTTCCAGAGCTTCAGACGTAGCTTCTGCTTTGGAATCTTCAGACGCATTCGCTTTCGCGGCAGCCTCTTTTGCCGCTGCCGCACATTGGGCTCCTCCCGCATTAGCAGAAATCCCGTAAAGCAGAAGGCCACTGAGTATGAGACAAATCCAAGTTTTTATTTTCATAGGTATAGAGGGTTGGGTGTGAAAACCAATGGTAACACGGAAAGTCGTCTGATTCTTGAATTAGAGCTAGGGTCGATTTCATTGAATCTCAGGTCAGGACAGGTCCACAAAAATTTCTTGAAACAGTTTCTGATAATGTCCGTCTGGATCAGAGTTCAGTCGATATAGGTTTCTTGTTCTCAGCGAAACCACGGTCAATCAAGGCACAGTTCTAGTTACGTGTGGGAGCGTCATTTTGAAGGAAACTGTGTCACTTTTTTTATTAGAAATCTAGGAGAATTGGGTTTGTAACTATCTGACAATCAGCAATCCAATTACTACTGTGCAGTGTTCAGTTGTTGGGCAAAGACCAATCCCGATAGCAAGTTTGAATCACTGGATCAGATGCCATCCTCTCCGGTGCAAGCACAGGCCGCCTACAACCTGTTGGCGCAATGTAAAAACAGTGGTGTGTTGAACGTCAGCGAAGTAGACGACTTACGGGGTATGGTCAACGTAAACGCACAAAAAATTACGAGAGTCGATACTTACACAGATTCTTTTGATGGAGTTACCCAAGATCACGAAGCAGAATTACTACGGCGGGAGCTAGAGTCTAACTGGAGCAAGGATGGTGTAGAACGAATTCTTGAGCTAAGTGAAAACTAAACTGGTCTTTGGTTCACAGTGCAATCTTTGTATTCGTTCAGCTACGCTCTAATGGTCGCAGAGAACCATCCAGTTAATCCCAAATCGATCGCGACACATCCCAAAATACGCACCCCAGAAGGTTTTTTCAGCGGGCATGGTCACCTCCCCTCCGTCACTCGAAAGTTTCTGTAACCAATCATCTGTTTGTTCGGGATTCTTCGTTTCAAGGCTTAGAGAGAAGTTTCCGCCAACGACCAAATCGGACGAATCCTGTGGAGTGTCACTTGCCATCAGAGTTCCGTTGTCAAACGTCATGGATGCGTGCATGATGCGTTCTCCTTCGATTTCTGAATTGGATTCTGGACCATCCGCAAACGTTTGCATGGATTCGATGTTGGTGCCAAACACTGAGCTATAAAACTCCATTGCTTCGCGACAGTTTCCGTTGAACGTTAGATAGGTATTGATGGCGGGCATGTCTTTAGTCCAGGAGAGAGAGCGCGTTATTGTAGGGGGATATCAAGCTCGAAACACCCTTTCAATCTGTCAACATTCTCCTGATAACAAAATTTTGCACTTGTTAGAGGTTCACATACGACTGAAAATGTATTACACTTACATGGGGTAGAGGGAATCGCTTCGTAAATCGTCTTGATTTCGCTTTTTTTGCGGGTCACAGCACCAGAACACACTCTCGTTCCTTTCTCCTTCTTCGCAATATCTAGTTTGAGCGACGATTATTGATCAACCACTAAGAAACAGACGCAATCGTCGAGACAATGCGCGGCGACAAGCTCAAGCTACAGATCGAAATATCGGCCAAACTGCTCGACGTACATTTCGACCAGGCGAAGAAGACTTCCGACAAGCACTCAAGGACGTCATCCTTGTAATTCCTCGAGTGTTCAGGTTTCTGTGGGATACGTCACCGGTAATTTTCCTTGCGGTTGCATCGTTGATGCTGGCCTCTGCGCTCATAGCACCCGCCATCCTCTGGACGCAAAAACTGATTATCGACTCAGCGGAATTTGCACTTCTCGAAGAACTGCCTTGGACTGCCGCACTTACACCCTTGCTGGTGATGTTCGCACTGTGGACGGCACAAATGCTTACTGGAGCGGTGAACGGTGTACTTCAGACACTACTGCAGGAACGAGTCCGAATCAAGGGTCAAAGCTTGCTACTCGAGACTGCGGGAAACCTAGATTTGGCGTTTTTCGAGTCACCTCGGTTCTACGATCAACTCCATCATGCACGCGATCAGATGTATCAGTTGTACTCAAGCTGTATCGGTACCTTGACGTTGATTCAACAGTTCTTGCAACTATCTGTGACTATGGGCCTGCTACTCGTATTACACCCCTTAGCGATCGCTGTCTTAATCGTTACGACCCTCCCTGATGTAGTTGTACAAGCCAAGTATGCCCGTCGCTATTACACCTTTGATGCGGACCTCATTCGAAACAGCAGAATGTCCTTCTATTTGTCAGATATCGTCACCAACAGATACAACGCCAAAGAGGTACGTGTTTTTAGCCTTAAGGACTACTTCATAGAGCAATTTCATTACTTTCGACATATCTACATCGAAGGCTATAGAGCGCTCATCATGTCCGAGATGAAAGTTCAATCTGTACTTAGCGTCTTAGCCTTGGTTGGTATCGCCGGAATTTGGACTTACGCCGTCATGCAACTTGTGAACGGAGAAATTTCTACTGGAGACTTGGTACTGGTTTTTACATCGTCGCAGCAGAGTCGACAACAATTGGCCGGCTTGATACGCGGAGCTGGCCGTTTTTATCGGAATTCCCTGTTCGTTACTCGTTTCTTTCAGTTTATCGATCTCGATCCTCTATCAGTCGAAGGGGCTTTGGCTCCGCCACCATCTCCGAATCCTTTGCCGTTCCCCTATAAGATTCGAAAAGGCATCGAATTTAAAGACGTCTGTTTCACCTATCCCTTAACCGACGCCCAAATCCTGAAGAAGGTATCTTTTTTCGTTCCGCCGAGAGGAAAAATCGCAATCGTCGGTCAGAACGGTGCAGGAAAAACAACCATTATTAAGTTGCTAACGCGCCTCTACGATCCAACTGAAGGAACTGTGCTAGTTGATGGAGTTGACCTTAAAGAGTACGACCTTAAACAGGTACGCCAGAATATCAGTGTCGTGTTTCAGGATTTCTCTCGCTACGACTTATCAGCATCGCTCAATGTAGGTCTTGGTCATGTTTCTCAAATCGATGACATGGACAGAATTCGAGATGCAGCGATTCGGGGAGGAAGCCACGAGACCATAGAAGAGCTTCCCGAAGGCTACGACACGATCTTGGGCAAGCGATTTGACGATGGCGTAGATCTCTCCGGTGGCGAATGGCAACACGTTGCCATTTCACGTTCGTTCATGAGCCCAGCTCAGGTGCTCATTTTGGATGAACCAACCGCAGCACTAGATGCACTCAAAGAACACCAACTTTACGAGAAGTTCTCGGAATTGACGAAAGATAAGACTGTGGTCTTTATCTCTCACCGTTTTTCCACGGTTCGAATGGCGGATGTAATCGTAGTAATCGAGGATGGAGAAGCCATCGAAGTGGGTCCTCACGAAGAACTGCTTGCACTCAATGGAAAATACGCAAAGATGTTCCTAACTCAAGCTGCGCGTTATGTGGACTAGGGACTGGCATTCAGCGTGACGCGAGCAGCGCGGGCCAGCACTTCGACGCCCGTACTTCTAGCGTACTTGTTTGTCTCCGCACTCACTGCTTCTTCAATTCCTACGACTTGATCAAGCTCTAGTGTGTTGTGCGAATCCGCTGCAAAAGACAGGAGACTCAAATACACGAGCTGTCGATGTGCTCCGTCCTTGTTACTGTCTTTCAACACTTCGAACAAACTTTCCACTATTTGGTTGTGTGAGTCTTCCGAAATAGGATGCTGTTGTCGTCGTTTGATCTTGCCCAACGCGATAATCGCAGCCCTGGACGCGTCGGCTTCTTCGTTCCGTGTCATATCAACAGCATTCGCGACCATCGAGTGCCCGATATCGCAACACTCACCAATGAGAAACATCGCACACTGTTGATCCAGAAAGGAATCTGAATTGAGAAGTCGAGGAATTGCCTTCTTTGCCAAACTTGGACGTGCAGCAAGAGCATAGACAGCAGACCTTCTCGTAGACTCGATTCCTGAACATGCTTCGTCGATGAGACTCTCGTCTTGACGTCTTGCTTTCAAGTACCCACCGCACAACCGATTAGCTTCGCTCGCGTCTTGCAGACAATCTGGTGAAGTGTCTGATCCTCGCTCACCTCGAGACTTGCTAATAGGCAAGTTCATCCAAGAACCGATCTCCTTCACAATTGGTTGGCGTCGACTATCCTTCGGTTGATACGATGCAGAGGTCTGTTCGCTAGCGGGCTCCGGCTCCGAGGTACGGGTATACCAGAATTTGAACATGTAGCGCTCGCCGCCGCATGTCATTCGAGTGCCTCGATGAAACAGATCAAAGTGAACCAAGACTAGCGAATTGGCATTCACTTCGAGTCTCAATGGTTCTATGTACTCGTCCAAAGACTGTCTTTGTGTCTCGAGGTGCTTGTCGCGAAGTTCTAAATCTGGTGAAGATCCAACGTTTTCTCGTTCAAAGTCTAGTCCGAGCCTATCCTCTCCATACGTATTGCCACTTCCCAAACGGTCCACGTTCCAATATTGGGAACCGGGCAAGATTTCTGTGGGTCCTAAGGCGAGCGTAGTGTCCTGCGGGTAGTAGAACGCCATAGTCCACTCGAGTTTATGCGAACGAATACCACCTTTTGTTCCCCAAGGCAGCGGTGAATCTTTGTGAAACGATTGGTCGAACTGATCCGCGCGATGAATGAATGAGTGTCGATAACGGTAGAAGTCATGCCCGAGTAGCGACGTGAGTGCACCATTAATTTCTGGGCTCGAATGCAATTGCTTCACTTCAGGTAAAGAGTCGACACCTTCATCAGCGATATGAGCTATTCGATTCTGATGATGTGATTCTAGGTCTGCTCTGCTGTAAGCCTCCCGTGCTCGCTCGAACATCCGAGCGGCAAAATCCTTTCCTAGCACTCCGTGTTGTAACTGAATCTTGAGATAGCCCAAGTCCAGAAATTCATAAATCTGATTTGGTGTCAGTCTTGGATTCTGCACGAGAACTTAGCTAGTAGCGACAAACCATTTGTCTAACTGAACTTCCCAGTTCGACATCACCTGTCGCGGAGTTCGATCTCCAGTGTCTACGACAATTGTGGCTGCTTTTGCACTATCGCCAGTTCCAAAGAACAGCGTGTCTCCTTCTGCGTCCAATCCAGCCAAGACAATCTCAATGTGTTGTTTGCTTCTCTCTCTGATGTAGGAGATTTGAAGAGGATTTATAAGTACCTGCTTACCCTTTGTATCTTCAACTTTGAACATGGTTGCCTCCAGGAATCTAACAATCGGCTATCACATGCCGGCAGTTTATACCAGCCGTAGTACACGCCGACAAACGCTCAATGGGGATGTAAGAATCCTACGTTTAGTGTAACTAGTCTCTTGACGACGGGCCATGCGCCCATTGTGCAACTATAACGGAGTCCATCGAATCGCGTCGGCGACGCCATAGCCATCTAACACTTCGGTCAGAACTACATCAACCTTCGAGTTGCTCAATTCGTAGGTCCCTAGTTGGTTCCATCCAGGTAGAGCAGATCCGCCGTCAAACTCAATCTCCTCTTGGGTTTCACTACTCAATACATGAATCGTATGCGTACCTAAGTAGTCATAACTGAAGGAGGTATAACCTGAGAGGAAAGGTGAACGCACAAAGTCGTAAGGAATTTCAGATCTGATGGAGATTGGAATGTGATATTCCAGCTTCCATATACCTGCGGCTGGAAGTATTGTCGAGAATATCGCTTTGGATTGATCTAGCCCTCCCGATTTTCCGGCATAGGTCTTGCGATACTCCCCGAAGCTGGTTGGATCGTTGTCACGATGCCACATGCGTATGCGTTCCGATACCAGTCTTTGGGAAACCGCGCCGAACAGCGGATTCAATCGGTTCTCTAGCAGATTTACGCTATTTTTTTGAACAGGAAGACCTCGGTCAAATTCTTGGCTTGGAACGGCTGCAGCATGCACCAGCCATGTTGGCATAGTGAGTTTCTTGGTCTCCAAGGTCGGAACCTCAACTGAGAATCCAACATCCAAGTCATCAACAATGATTCCGATGCGATCCGCAGGTTGCCAATCCACTTGAGTGACATAGGGCAGAATCGAGGAGTTCGACGGAGTGTTACTGTCCAATTCAGGCACATCCAAGCGAATCGGCTCGCGGTTTAGTGAGAGTCGTGGTTCCAACCAGATTCTCGTGGGTGGGTTGCCACTTTGTAGTGCAACCAGAACCGCTGAGTTCCCTTCTACATGCACCGGATCCAAGAGAATTGGATCGCCCCACCAACTGTCTTTTTCTGCTGGTGCTTGATAGGAAACCTCCACAACACCCGGAACGAGTTCACGATTGCCAAGTATGAATGTGGTCTGATGAACTGCCTCTCCATCAATGTTCGGAAGGCGTTCAGTTTTCAGGTCATTGACGACAAATCCTGCCAAGCCAAGCTCGTTAAGCCAATCGCCAACTGCTGCATCAATATCGATTCCGACATCCAGAGCAGTTTGCTGAAAGTTTTTTTCGGTATAAGAGCGTCCGCGATATCGTTCTACAAGTTGCGCAAGAAATTCAGTTACGAGTTCTTCGCCATAGGTATCTATGACAGCATCCGCAACCCGTTCTATCTTTAACAATAGTGCATGAAACCCGTTCTGCGGATCCGATGGATAGTCAATGGAACTCAACGGAAACTGTTCCAAAAGCTCCCATGCAGAGGGGCGAGCCGCGTACTCACTTCGCCAGTCATTTACTCTATATGATCGTGCTACTCCGATATCGAATGTGTTTGAACTGGTGGTGTAGTGATAAGTTTCCACACCAGTGCCCCTAGCGAGCGCGGTGTAAACCGAGAAGTACCCGAGACTCTTGGTAGTTAGTCTCAGTGCGAGTTCGTTAGCTAAGTATCTCAAAGCCGTTGCGCCATTTCCCGTGGGCGCTGTTTGATAATCGACGAAGTTTCTTGGAATTCCGACTAGCGGGTCGCCACCATGCAAGTCGTTTGCAAAGTAGGTGATTACAGTATTGAGCATGGCCTTGTGGATGTCGATATTCTGCTCCTGTAGGTAGTCTGCGGAAGATCGGTAAAGGTCCGCAAACGATGCTACGGGGAAACCGGACTCTCGAATCATCTGCACCCCAGGCGAAGAGTACACACTGTCCATGCGCCAACCACCTCCATAGGTCCGGAGTGAAGTAGGAACTTCAACCAGCGACAATCGAGTGTAGGGATATCGAAGTCCGGACGAGTGTATGAGACTGCTCCGTTCACTGATCCAGTCCTTTATTCGAGCCGTACTCTCCTCAAATGCATGCAGATTCTTTGTATGTTTCCTACTAAACAATAGTTCGAATTCAACACCTTCGAATTCCATTGATCGTTGCTCAAAATTGGAGCTTATGAGAGTAAACTCTGGGATGGGATTTTGGGTCGTGAACCTGTAACTAGACCTCCGAGTCGAGTCGACAATGTCGCGACTTCCCGGCGCTGCAATCAGCCATCCCTTGGGCACAGAAACCGTGACATCCAGAAAATAGAAATCGCGGGGTCGTGATTCAAAATCACCTGCGCCAAAGGCAGATCCGGATGTTGGAATCCAACTGATTCCGGGCATGAGAGCTACATAATTAGGATGGAATATGTAATTCTCTTGTCCGAGGTAAAAGAGTCGTCTAGCCCCTATCGCGTTGAGTGACTTCCAATCTAGTGAACTATCCAAGTAAGCGAATCTCTTATTGGGTTTGCCTTTGGCAACAATTCTCACTTCGGGAGGGAGAATAGAATCATCGCGAGGAACCTGTAGTAGTCCGTTTTCGAACCTGTAGCCGCTTGCCTGTTCTCCGTTCACGGCTATTTCCTTGATTCGATAGCCCGGATTCAGGGAGAATAACCAGTCATCTTCACTTGAGTCTCGCGGCGGTTCCATCGTAAGTGTCAGGTCGAGGCTTACTGAACGACCTGGTCGGATGTCTATTGCACCAGAGACTGTTTGAACATCTGTCCCGGAATGCGATTGGACTTGTTTATGTATCGAAGTCCAATTCTGGACATTTGCCTCATTAAGACGCTCGTTTCCTATAAGAAGACTACTAGTCAGGCCAGAAACACCAAGCATCAAGCCCATACCCGATATGAGCAGCTGAGTAAACATCTTGGCAGACTGATTCCGAGATTGCAGCAACGCAGCGAGAGCGATGCATGCTGCCGCAATCGCAAGCATGATTCCGCGATTTACCAAGATGTTCAGATTTACGAAAGTGGGTGCCAATTCTGACGGATAGGTATTCACTCCCGTGTGCGTGGACAAGACGGAAGACACCGAAAACGGAAGCGTAATACTCAAGACGTGAAAGCTACCCAGTAGGACCAGCGCTACACAGAGAGCAAGGAATCTGAATCTCAAGAGATGCGATAGAAGTACGGTTACAGAACCCCATAGAACCAGATTGGGAATGATGTCCCATACGATAAATGCGAAGACACTAACGGGTTCCATCGGCGTTCCCAAAGCCAGACTGAACGCTTCAGCAATCATTCCATAGCAGAACATCAATAGCACCACGATACAAGCGGGAATGGCAAGCAATCCGACTATCCCTAGGAGTCGCCCAAGAATCATTTCAATGTCTGATAGTGGCTGTTTGTCAAGGACTTCGGTCATGCGATCCCGAGTGTCGCGGAACCGCATATCGAAAGCAAGGAAAATTACTCCGACGCTGAACCAGAAGAGCATTGTTCCGCCCATTTCAGCTATCGTGAAACGCGGACCGATCAACCCGTAAACTGGAGACACAAAAGACTTGTAGTCGTAGAGGTCTGTTAGTACCACCCACTGCCATAGAGTGGCGATACAAGCAATTGCGATGAACTCCCAGGTACGGGTTAGTCGCCTACAAGTCCGGATTTCTGCGGTGCCAAGGAACCAAAGTTTCGATAGTCTTGCCAGGAAGTTGCTACCTAAACTCACTAGTTTGTTTGTGTTTGTCGGATTTCTCAACAGCTGTTAAGGGTCTAATGGATGGGCTTCTTCCACATTAATTTAGCATTGGAGCAACGAATCTAGTACGCTCGCAGCAAATGCGTTACCCAAAATTGGATTAGTAGAAAGCCAAGGGGTCTCAATCGCCTCCAAGGGTCAGGAACGAGTACGTACGCACCTCTTAACGTGCGATGTTGGATCTGCTCTCTTGTTGATGCTTACTTATGCTCGGATAACCAGCTCTTCGATATCGGACTGTTCCGCTACAGTGTCAGCCATGCCCTCCCACTCGCTCCAGTGATCACACATTTTCTCGATCGATGTAGCAAATGGGTCATAGTCGTCGGGGTAGTCAAGAAAATCTCCGTTAAGCGCTCTATCCGGGTGATCTGACACTCCCCATCCAATACGAGGATTGCCTTCGTGTGGATTTTGCGGACGATAGCGTCGAATTCTGAAGAACACATTCATTCTCGGGTCTTCGCTCATGTTCGGAGTTGCGGTGTGAGGCAACGAATGCAGTGCTATCACTGCATCTCCCTCTTTCATTCTTACGGGAGTCAGCTCTGGCCACGGCCAACCCTCCATCTCGTAACGTGTCGCTGGATATGAGCTCACCATCATTGGCGGCATGATTCCCGCGTAGGCGTTTTCCTCGCCAATAGATTGAAGTCTTGGCCAATCTGGACCGCCTCCGCCGATTGGTCCACCTTGGGCTCGCTGGTGGCAAAAAAACTTCTCGACAGCTTCATGCGCACCTCGACGTACGGAAAACTGACCTTTCGCCGGCGCCATTTGATCGTTTAGACACACTCCAACAAGTGCTGTGTAGGTTCCAAGGGCTAAGGAGCGTTCCTGATCTTGCCAAAGAGGTGCACCTCCCGCTGGGCCCATGGATTTGGGATCACCTTCACTACCCCAAGTCTCCAGCGTCTGTCCGGATTCGAGTATCTCACTCTTCTTGTGGGGGCAAAGTCCAGCCCATCCACCATCGACGTGTGCTTGCGGATGAACAACTTCCGACGCTTTGCGTCGAACGACAGCATCTGAGTATTTTGGAAGGGTTACAGCGACTTGCGCATTCACGGGTGGCGTGTGTTCACCCATAGACTCAAGCATGAGTTCACGCAGCCCGGACTTGTTGTACAAATCGTTGATTTGAGACTGGTCGCCGTAAACGATGCGGGTCGGATCTTGGTTGATCAGTTCCTTAGCTCGCGAAGTAATGTCGGTTGATACCGCTTCCCTCAGGATTACGAACCCGTCTCGTTTCAGATCCCGTTTTTGATCAATTGAGAGCGTATTGTCGGACATGGGAGTAGTGTGCTATTTACCCATTGGCTCGATTATAGGACGTGATTCGTACTCAAGCTCCGATACACGGACTGTCCCAGATCGGAAAGTGTGGTTTGTTAGCGGACCACCACTCTGGCGTCAACCAATCCCGATCCTTGGCGCATAATCCGAGCTTGTGAAATCGTTACTCCTTCATCATTTTGTAGAGAGAACAGCCATTTCAGCACACTGTCGAATTGCTGCCGGGTGATTTCGATATTGATACCGTCACTTACGGGCTGAATTCTCTGAAGATCCACATCGTGAAGGTCCGCGCTTCGAGATATTGTGGATAACTCGACGCTGCCACCATTACTTGTGCCCTGCCCTTGCTGGCTTGAAGAACGAGCGGTGGATTCATACGCCTTCATCCAGCTAAGATCAGCGGATGAAACTTTGAGCTTCGTTACGTTGGAGTGACGATAGTCGAGAGTCGAAGGCAGTGCATACCCAAGCAAGAAAAGTGCTACCAAGGCCACGCCTGTCCAGGAAACGAGTTTCTTCTCGCGAGACGAAAGCGCATTGAACCACTTTGCTATGGTCGAGTTTGTGATTTGATTGCTTATTGCGTTCATTGTTCCAAGGTCAAAGTGAGGTTGGCACGGACGCCAAATCCAGATTGTTCTGCAGTGTTGATCTTTACCGAAATAGCCCCTTGACTTAGGGACTTTTCGAAGCGGTCCAAAGCTTCAAAAGATGAAATCTCGAGTTCTGTTGTTAACGTATTTTGCGAGTCACGATAGTTGACGTTATGAATGGTGGTGTTTGCACCTGATCGATCAACGACCTTCGCAAATTCACTCAGCAGAGTCTCGAACGAACCCGCTTCCCCTTGCATGGAATTCAACCGTGCTCTCATCCGAGTGGCAGGATTTCGAACTCCGGGGCTTATTCCATAAATCGATTCATAGAGATCCTTAGCTTCGGTAGCCAAGGCGTCAGCTCTGATGTCTGCCCAAATTCCCTGACCCGCCACAGCTGCCATGTAAATGAGAAGGCACGCCGCGGCGACCGATCCGGTTGTAATCCACCGTTTGGTATCGAGCGCCGATTGATCTCGGGTGGAATATTCACCCTGCAGAATGTTGATCGTGGAATCGGGATCGAAATGTGTAGCGACGTACGCCAACAAACTAACCTCAATTTCATCTATGTCAATAAATGGCGATCTTCCCACTGAATCCAGTACTTCATGCGTGGAAGTGAAGTCTTTGATATGAACCTGTGGCTCGGCATCTTCTGACGGTTGTACAACCATGTCGATGACTTCTGAAAACGCATCGCGGTCCATTTCGGCGAGTTGGTCAGCCGTACGTACCCAAATTTTGTCTGAGTCTGCAAAAACACCGACGCCATCACCAGTGATGGAAATTTGCATTCCAATGGTTGTGCAAAACGAAAGCTCGATTCCGCACTGACTAAAGTTCTCCAAAATACATGACAGCGGGTTGCGTTCGGTCACTACACAATCGACGAGCGTACCGCGTTTGATTTGCCCTCGTGCGATGTGCATTTCCTCAATGTCGGTTGAGATATATGACTCAACCGTGAACGGCAACGCCTTGACCATCTGAGAACTGGACTTTCCAGGAACTTCTGTTCGAACAAATAGCGTCAAGGCATCGGAAATAAACAGGACGGTTCTGGAGAACGTATCGCTCTCCGTGCTCTCTCCCACTTCTTCGAGCAAATCTCCAATGTTTGAAGTTCCATCGCCAAGCAGTTCAAACTCCTCATTGAGTACGATCCAGTCGCAAATAAAGTCCTCTGGACCGATTTCTTCTGTGTCGACGATGGCTTCGTTGTGCAGTCTTAGATATAGAGAATTCATTCCTTCAGCCTAGAGCCACGACTCTGTCTCTTCTTCGGTTGTCCAATTGTGTCTACGCGATAGATCGCGCTTATATACAGTTACGCTTCCATCTGCAGGTGAACGATACAGCGTGCTGGTGGTGTCGATTCGAGTTCGCTCCCCCATAAGAATTGTGACCTTGAGTTCGAAGAAGTCACTCTTGACTCTTAAGTACTCTTCAACTGCCGCCAGCGAGGGAAATGAGCTTGTTGCGGTTGAAATGTTGTCATACGAACGTTCTTCTTCACAGAATTTTTCTGCAAATTGAACGTTTGCTTGATCGGGAATCAATGCAGTCAGCAATGGTTCTTGCACCGTATTGAGGTTTATCCCGAGAGTAGGTGTGGGCAGCACCGTGATGTGTTGCTCCAGTTCAATCATGGCTTCCTTGAGCAAAGGAGCGAAGAACGATACTTCACTGATGTCGGCCGCAAACTGGTTGGCGGTGCGAAATGGGGTGTCGAACAAAGCGTATTCCCAGTCTTCTCCACCATTCGGTAGAGTATTTGTATCCGGATCAATCCAGTCTTGCAGTTTCGCGGCAACACTCACATCCAACCCAAGTTCGGAGCAGAGCATTTGCAATGTGTGCTGAGCGACTTTGTTTTCCGGGTCAATGAGGGAGTTTGCGTTAAACCGTGAAGTCAAGTCGATGACCTGCAAATAGACTTGTCCTTCCGGTACTTCGAACGGGGGAATCAGTGAAGCCCACTCTTCGACTTCAGAATCGAAACCGGATGTAGTTTCACCTCCAAAATCCTCGGTGAGTTTCTCCTTGACGTATTCCTCAATGCCTTTTGCGTATGACAGCGCATCTTCCTGATTGATCGTCAACCCTGAGTGGGAAACGGTCAACGCTTGCATTGTGACGATGTGATACGCCAAGATTCCCGTTATGCCCGCAATAGCCATGACGCTAAGCAGAGCCACTCCTGAGATTCGTCGCTTAGGTCTCATAGCTGACTCGGCGTTCGACTCTCGGTCCCAAGAACTCTAAAGGGAGGTCCTTCGAAGCCACCTCCCGGCCCTGTACCATCTGGACCCATTTCGTGAGTCTCGATGATGGTTGGATTTCGCGGAATCAGCCACATTCGGCTAATCTCACCAAAAGGCTCAATATTCATCTTGAGCTGAAAAGCAACTGCTTCCTGAGGAGTCCCGTCGAGCGATTCGCTCAACGGAGGCCATGCCACGTGCTCTAGACCAGTGGAATCGATAAGGAAAAACTCTAACTCGGTTATGTAGGTCAACAATTCTTGGTCAATGGGTTCAGTTGTTTCTGACCGATCCAACACGGGCCAGTAGCGGCGAATAAAAACATCGTCGACGAACAAGTACTCCACGCGCTGCAGGTTCGATCGCGGTTTGTTCAGAAGATTGGACCAACCCAACCTGGAAAACTGAAAGCTGCCATGTGTGTCAATCAACAACGCTTCGACAGGATCGCCAAACTCGTCCCGAATGCTTCGATTGATGACTTGCTCCAAGTCGCGTGACACAACGTTGAATGCTCTTTGGAGTTCCACAAGCCGATCACCTCGATTCGAGAGCACGTCCGAAACTTCAATTGTTTGCCGAAGTAGCTGGCTCGCAATCACCCCAATGATTGCGAAGATTCCTAGCGCAACCAGGATTTCCATCAATGTGAATCCGCGACGACTCATTGATCGTCCGATATGGGCTGAAAAGTCAATGCGGATTTCAAGGGTCTATCTTGAGGATTTCCGTCAACGACAAGATAGACCGAAAACTCGAGCATTTCGACATATCCGCTATCGAGGGTGATGGTGTCGATGTTTACTTCGTACTCCTGCCCCGCTTGATACACACGACTATCTCGCACCTTTTGTGCATTTGGATCGTCCACGATCTCGTCGAGATGATGCTTGGCTATTTGATCCATGAGGATCCAATGTCCCATTGTGACTTGCTCCAACGAAGCCTGTACTCTAAGTGCATTGCTATTGCTTTGGTAGACCGCAATTGCAGCGATTGCAACGACTGCGATCGCGACCATCATCTCGATGAGCGTGAAGCCCCGACGATGGTGTCCAGGTGCTCTCCTGAACCGTCTAACGTTGCGCCAATTCATCGATCTTGTAGGTTACTTTTGACAATCCATCCGTTTCGAAACTTGACGTGACAAGACTATCGATATGCCGAATGTCAATTTGAAACGGCGTGATTTCTCCCGTGGGCTCAATCACTATTCCGGGTACTTCGCCTTCTTCTCCAGAGGTCTCATTGGCAACCTCTTCAGGTGTGTTAAAAACTAATTCCAAGTTTTTCTCTAGCGGCGATTCAATGTACGGTTTCCGATCCAACGGCAACCACTGACTCTGATCAAAGTCGTAATACACGAACTCATAAGTATCGTCTTCAAGCAGAACTCCCCAAAGTTCGTTGCGCAACATCGACTCTTTTCTTGCAAGTTCCAATGTTCGAATCATGCGATCCGCTTCATTTCGTACGATGCTGTGATGGTCGGATCCGACAAACGAGACCACAACAATCGTAGCCAAGATTCCAATTATGGATAGGACAACGAGCAGCTCCAATAATGTGAAACCACGCTCTCGGCGACGGGGTGCAGACATCTTGCGCCTACTGAATTCAACCAGATAGGTGCCTAGTAATCCTAGAGTTTGCACGCTGAAACGCTAGTGTCAGACGTCGTTCGAAGAAATGTCCTCGGCAACACCGTCTCCGCCTTCCTCTCCATCGGACCCAAGGGAGTAAATGACAAACTCATTATTTTCGTTCGTATAGACGTACTCGTTCCCCCATGGATCTAACGGAATTCGTTTCATGTAGGGTTGCGGACCCCAACTTTGAGGTTCCGGAAAGCCACTCGGTCTCTCAACCAACGCGTCGAGCCCTTGGTCTGTTGAGGGGTAGTGCGAATTGTTGAGGTAGTACATTTGGAGCGCGGTGTCAAAACTACTCATTTGAGCACGCGCCATCTTGATTTTGGCTTGATCCGGTTGTCCGACTAGGTTGGGTACGACCAACGCAACTATGAGTCCAATAATCAGAACGACAATTAGGATCTCCAGAAGCGTAAAACCGCGTGTTCGACGCCGGCCCGGAATTTTTCTTGTTTTCATGCGCATATCACAATGCCAGTTGGTTCATATTGATGATGGGTAACAGAATCGCGACCATGATTAGGAGGACGATTCCAGCCATGAATAGCAGCATCATCGGTCGAAACAGTTCAACCATCGTGCTGATAATTCGTTCGAGATCTTTTTGTTGGTACTCGGCTGACTTGTGCAACATCGAGTCCAAGGATCCACTCTGTTCGCCACTTGCGACCATGTGCACAAAAATGGGAGGAAACTGTTTGGTCGAGTCCAAAGCCCTATTGAGACTCGTACCCTCGCTAACCTGAGTCAAGGCGTCATCCAGTTTCTTCTTGATCCATAAATTGCTCACAACTGCAGAAGAGATTTTCATTCCGTCCACCAATGGAACGCCGCTTGAGCCGAGAATCGCTAATGTATTGGCATACCGCGTAGCATTCATGCTTCTGGCAAACCAACCGATGACTGGAAGGACGAGCTTGGCTCGATGCCAGGTAGTGCGTACACCGGGAATGGAAAGTGCGTACCGAACGACGATGACAAATACTACGAGCGACACAAGAAGCAGCCACGTCCATGTCCTCAGGAAGTCGCTCACCGTGATCAATAGCGATGTGACCATCGGTAGTTCCTCTCCCGATTTGTCGAATACGTCGACGATGGTGGGCACGACATTCGTCATGAGTCCACCAACGATCAATATTGCACAGATGAACAGAAGAATTGGGTAGTAAAGGGACGATTCAACGTTTCTTCGAGATTCGTAGCTCCGTTCCAGGAAGTTCGCGAGATTCTCCAAGACTACATCCAGTTTTCCAGACTGCTCGCCCGCTGCAACGGAAGATCGATAAAGCTCGTCGAATGTTGATGAGTGTTCCGCCATACTGGAGGTCAGAGTATGGCCTTCCATTACACGGCTCCTCACCGACATGAAGATGGAACGGGCTTTACGTCGATTGGTTTGCTGTGAAACCGCCGATAATGCCTGTTCGATCGGCAGTCCAGCGTTTACGAGTGTGGCTAATTGCCGGGTAAAGATAACCATGTCCATCGGACGAAGCTTTCCAAACCACCTATTGAAGGTGGATGGTTTGCCTGCCTTCGGTTCCGTGGACGTGGTCATTGCTACATCCATCGGGGAAAGTCCTGAATCTCGTAGCAATTGGCGGACGTGTCTTAGGCTGTCTCCTTCAAGAACACCTTTCTTGGTACGCCCCTTGTCGTCCAGAGCGACATATTCAAACGCAGGCATTTCTACTCGCTCAAAGTAACTCTCATTACTTCTTCGACTGTTGTAATTCCGGCTTGTACCTTTGCCTTGCCGTCCTCCTGAATTGTCGGGAATCGTTTGTGGGCCAGCTGTGCAAGTTCTTGCTCGGAGACGCGATCATGCACGCTTTGCTTAATTTCGTCGTCAAGCAAAAGGACCTCATAGATACCAGTTCGTCCGCGATATCCAGTGTTTCCACAGATTTCGCAGCCACTGGCGGAATAAAACGAAGAACTACCGTTTTGCATGAAGTCAAGCTCATATTTCTGAGGCTCTCGTTCATATCGACAGCTCTTGCACAGTACACGTACCAAACGTTGAGACAGCACTCCAATCAAACTTGTAGCAAGCAAATAAGGCGCAACTCCCATATCGACTAGTCGTACAACTGTACCCACGGCAGTATTTGTGTGAAGCGTGGACAAGACCAAATGGCCTGTGAGGCTCGCCTGAATCGCGATTTGTGCGGTTTCCAAGTCCCTGATCTCACCAACCATCACAATGTTCGGATCCTGTCGCAACATTGCGCGCAATCCTCGCGCGAACGTCATGCCAGTCCTAGTGTTCACTTGGGTTTGTCCAATGCCTTGCAGGTTGTATTCGATCGGGTCCTCGACTGTCAGAATGTTTACGGACTCTGTATTGATCTCAGACAGAGAGGCGTACAGTGTCGTTGTCTTGCCCTCTCCCGTTGGCCCTGTCACGAGAAATATGCCATGTGGAGAAGCAATCACGTCGCGAATTCGATTGATATCTGTGTCATTCATTCCGAGCGCGGTCAGTTGCAGTCGACTTGCTTCTTTGTCCAGCAACCGAAGTACAACGCGCTCGCCACTGGCAGTCGGCATTACAGATACACGAACATCCAGCTCTCGCCCGGCTATGCGCAACGATGTACGTCCATCTTGTGGAACACGTTTCTCTGCAATATCCAGTCGTGCCATCACCTTGATGCGTGAAACCAATAGAGGAGACAACGACGGCTGCAACCGCACGATCTCCCTCAATACTCCATCTATCCGAAATCGCACGACTACGGACTCCGGAAAAGTCTCAATGTGGATGTCTGATGCGAGTTCCCTGATTGCTTCAGTCAAAAGTGCGTTGATCAACCGTATGACCGGCGCATCGCCTTCTTGTTCAAGGAGATCCTCGGTCTTGGGAATGTTCTCTGCAAGGCTGGCAAGATTGATCGAGTCGTCAATATCCTGAACCATTTGGCGAGTTTCTGTCGAGTCTCGTTCATATGCTTTTTGCAATAACTCGTTGAAATCGTGTTCTTTTACTTTGATGAACTTGGACGGGCAGCCTGTATACCTACGAACTTCCGCTACAGTTCTAAGTTCTGGCATGGTCATACAGTAGACAGGCATTTGCTCACCCGCTCCCACTTCCTCGCCAGTTATTAGGACTCCGTTTCGAATTGCGAAGGTGAACGGAAGCAGACGTCTGCCATTTCCATTGGAGACGTTTTCCGATGTAGTTGTAGTTGTTTCGCTCACCCGTTTCCCTTATGCTTCAATGAATTAGATTCCTAGTGTTTTCGACTAGAACTGCTTGGCTTCGTTCCAGTTGAGACGATGCATCCAAAGCACTCTAAAGCTCGTCTGCGCCTACAGATTTCGTCCACTCTAGTCGTTAGTATAGATGGTTCTTGAAGAATTTATTTGGGGTATAGATGATCCAGAGAGTCAGAATCGTTACGAGCTCTTACTTTCGATTCACACTGAATAGGACAAGGCTAGGATTCTGATTCGGGAAATGCCCCACTGCACAATGCGAAAATACGATAGACGGACTTCTCACAGACAAGTACAAGTTGCGACCTCTACCTTACACTTTCGCTCAATGTTGCATGTCTAATGTGGCCGCATTAAACCAAGGAACCTAGCATGAATTTTGTTGGAGAGCACATTCTTTCGGTAAGCCAGTTTGACCGTGCAGATGTTGATCGAGTGTTCCAAATTGCCGACAAAATGGAACCGTACGCTAACAGACAGAAGATTACACGGGTTCTTCAAGGTGCAATTCTTTCCAATATGTTCTTCGAGGCGAGCACGCGAACTCGGGTGTCGTTTGGGAGTGCATTCAATTTATTGGGAGGAGATGTGCGTGAAACTACGGGAGTCAGCCAATCGGCGATAGCCAAAGGTGAGTCGCTACGTGATTTTGCTAAGGTGATGTCCGGTTATAGCGATGTGATTGCGATGCGCCATTCCGTGGCCGGCTCAGTCGCCGAATTTGCAAGCGCATCCAGATCTCCTGTCATTAACGGCGGTGATGGAGAAAACGAACATCCCAGTCAAGCATTGCTTGATCTGTACACGATAGCTAAGGAACTCGCCTCGCGAGACAAAACAATTGATGAGCTTCGTATTGCCGTTGTGGGGGATCTCAAGTACGGTCGAGCTGTTCATTCGCTGCTGAAACTATTGGCCGTATTCGACTCCGTTAGTGTCAATCTTGTATCTCCTCCTGGTTTGCAAACTCCTCCAGAAATCGTGGAACTGCTACAAAATCAAGGACATATCGTTTCGACATTCGAACGGCTCGAAGAGGGAATCAGTGCAGTAGACATTCTCTATGTAACAAGAACCCAAGAGGAAAGGTTTTCATCGCAAGAGGAAGCTGATCGCTATCGAGGTCTGTTCCGGGTAAACGAAGCCATTTACACTCAGCATTGTGAACCTAACACGGTAATCATGCATCCCTTGCCCCGTGATTCACGAGCTGCAGCTCAGGAGCTTAGCGAAGATTTGGACAACAATCCCAACTTGGCAATCTTTCGTCAGACCGACAATGGAATATTGATTCGGATGGCGTTGTTTGCTTTGGTCCTGGACGTAACAGACCGGATAGAAGAACACTCTAGCCCTGTGACATGGAATACGCGAATACGTACGCGTGATCCTTGAGACGTTGGTTCTGAAACTACACAGTCTCCGGTATGGAGTACTTGTTAATCGCTTGATAGGTGACTTCGCTTTCAGGTACGAATGTCAATAGTTGAGAGACTGGGAGACAAGAGTCTCAAGCTTTCAAAGCACCTGTGAGTTCTGGCACAGCCTGAAAAAGGTCCGCTACTAGTCCGTAGTCCGCCACCTGAAAGATCGGCGCATCGCCGTCCTTGTTGATTGCAACAATGACTTTTGAGTCTTTCATTCCCGCCAAGTGCTGGATGGCACCGGAAATACCGATGGCAATGTACAGTTCGGGAGCGACAATTTTGCCTGTCTGACCGACCTGCATATCGTTTGGTACGAAGCCCGCATCAACTGCAGCCCGTGAAGCTCCTACGGCCGCACCAAGCAGATCGGCTAACTCGTCCAATATTGCAAAGTTGTCTCCGCTACCCATCCCTCGGCCGCCTGACACCACGATACCCGCTGCTGTGAGCTCGGGTCGTTCAGATTTCGCTAGTTCGTCTCTGACATGTTCGGACATTTCAGCGTTGTGAATATTGGAAACAGCTTCGATCTCTGCCGAACCTCCGGTGGCTAAAACCGGATCGAATCCCGTTCCGCGCACGGATATCACTTTCTTCGGGTCGTTGGACTTGACCGTGGCAATGGCGTTGCCGGCGTAGATGGGACGCTTGAACGTGTCGTCTGACTCCACTCCGATAATGTCGGAAATCATCTGCACGTCCAACATTGCTGCCACCCGAGGTAAGAAGTTCTTTCCTGTCGTCGTGTGGGCGGTCAAGACATGCGTGTAGGCTTCCGATAATTCGACGACCAACGGTGCTACGTTCTCAGCTAGCGAATGTTCATACGCTTCGCAATCGGCGAGCAGGACTCGAGTCACGGATCCAATGGATGTCGCTTCTTCAGCGACTGACCGACAGTCGTACCCGGCAACCAACACGTCGATGTCGCCACCAATTTCCGATGCCGCGGCAAGGGTAGACAGAGTTACTGGCTTGAGAACCTCATTGTCGTGGTCTGCAACAACTAGCGTGCTCATGAAATCACCTTCGCTTCGTTTCGAAGTTTGTCAACCAGTTCATCGACTGAATCAACTTTCACACCTGCTTTCCGTTCGGGAGGTCTCCCTACGTCTAGAACCTCGGTATGTCGTTCCACAGATACCCCGAGAGAATCTGGGGTCAACGTCTCAATCGGCTTTCGACGCGATTTCATGATGTTCGGCAAAGTTGCAAATCGAGGTGTGTTGAGTCTCAAGTCGGTGGTCAGCACCATCGGAACGGAGATCTTCACCGTTTGAAGTCCTCCGTCCACCTCTCGAGTAACTTCAGCTGACTCTCCATTGATTGACAGGTCGGACGCGAAAGTTCCTTGTGGCAGACCTGTTAGCGCAGCAAACATTTGACCTGTCTGTCCGTTATCGCCATCTATGCTTTGCTTACCAAAGATGACAATTTGCGGACCTTCACGTTCATATACACCCTTGAGTAGCTTGGCAATTGAAAGTGGTTCCAGATCGTCTTCTGCTTCCACAATTATTCCTCTGTCTGCACCCAGTGCCATACATACTCGAATCTGTTCTTGGACTTTCTCTGATCCCACCGTCACAGCGACAACTTCTGAGGCAATTCCTGCCTCTTGAAGACGTAGACCCTGCTCTATTCCGATTTCGCAAAAGGGATTCACAGCCATTTTGACGTTGGTGAGGTCAACACCTGTACCGTCGTTCTTGACGACGACGTTCACATTTGCATCAACAACGCGTTTTATGGCACACAAAACTTTCATGGCACTTTAAAGCGGTTACTCAAGGAAGTACCCAAGTCGGGGACAACGAAACTCATGCAAAGACGAGATCTTCCCCTACGATGGGGCGCATATTTTCGCACAAACCGACCTCTATAATTTGAGCGACGTATTGCAATTGGACTCGCCATGTCTGAAAACACCCGCGAATCGATGGATTTCGATGTGGTTATCGTCGGTGGCGGACCTTCTGGATTGGCGGCTGCAATCCGATTGATGCAACTTTCTGAGGAGTCGGGCAGAGAAACGTCGGTCTGTCTTGTGGAAAAAGGCAGTGAAATTGGGGCACACATCCTATCCGGCGCAATTATGTATCCACTTGCAATGGACGAACTCTTGCCAGACTGGCGAAAGCTTGGTGCACCTGCAACGCCTGTTGGCTCCGACGATGCCTACTGTCTGATCAACGATCGCCAGTCTATATCGATCCCCCAAGCTCTCATTCCAGAACCGCTCCACAATAAGGGTAACTTCGCAATTTCACTTGGCAATATGTGCCGTTGGATGGGCGAACAGGCAGAAAGTATGGGAGTGATGCTTTTCCCCGGCTTTGCAGCGACAGAAATCCTCTATAAACAAGACGGTGCAGTGTGTGGCGTAGCAACTGGTGATATGGGGATTGATCGGGAAGGAAATCAAAAGTCCACCTTTCAACCCGGATATGAACTAAGAGCTAGCTATACATTGCTGGCTGAAGGTTGTCGCGGAAACTTGGGAAAACAACTGATCTCAAAGTTTGATTTAGCACGCGAAGCGTCTCCGCAACACTATGCCATTGGACTCAAGGAGCTTTGGGAGGTACCACAATCCAATCACGAGTTGGGCAAGGTAGTGCACACTCTCGGATGGCCACTCGGTTTGTTTGGTGGAACCACCGGCGGCGGATTTCTATATCACGTGGAAGACAACCAACTATCGCTCGGATTGATTGTCGATCTAGCCTACTCCAATCCGCATCTCAGTCCGTTCGACGAATTTCAGCGTTGGAAGACTCACCCACTAATCAAGAAGCAACTGATCGATGGGCGTCGAATATCCTATGGTGCCCGCGCAATCGTCAAAGGAGGCTATAACTCTTTGCCGAAATTGGGAGTGCCTGGTGCAGCTCTCATTGGAGATGATGCCGGATTCCTAAACACTCTGAAAGTCAAGGGATCACATACGGCTATCAAGTCGGGTATGTTGGGCGCAGAAGCAGTGTTCGAAGCTCTGTCTTCTGGACAGACTCACACCGTCCCTGAAGTCGAAAAGTATTTCGAGGAATCATGGCTTTACGAGGAATTGTTCGACTCGCGAAACGCCGGTCCCGCCTGGCACAAGTTTGGAATGGTCCTGGGTTCTGCCTGGAGCTTGCTTGAACAGTCTCTGTTTCGCGGGCAAGAGAGATTCACGCTACGAGACATCGTCCCCGACCACAAAAAAATACGGCGAGCCAGTCAAAGCAAACAGATTCAGTATCCCCGACCTGATGGGGTGTACTCCTTCGATAAGCTATCCAGCGTGTTCTTGTCTAATACCAACCATGAGGAAGACCAGCCCTGCCACCTCGTTCTAGAAGACGAGACCATTCCTATCGCTCGAAATTTTCGACTCTACAGGGAGCCCGCACAACTGTATTGCCCAGCTGGGGTTTATGAAGTCGTTGAAGAAAACGGCGAACACAGGTTTCAAATAAACGCACAAAACTGCGTACATTGCAAGACGTGCGACATCAAGGATCCCGCACAAAATATCACTTGGGTGCCACCAGAAGGAAGTGGAGGGCCTAACTACCCAAATATGTAGCTCCAAATTCTTTCTGTGTTTGGATCGTTAGATGTTCCAAGAATTCCACATATCATCCGACGGGCTGTGATCATTACGAAATAATCGAGTGTCTTTGAACCACTCGTATTGCCCCACTTCGCGATGTTCATCATCGTTTAGAAATGGTCGGTCTTGACAGAAATCTCCGAATACAGCCCACCGAATGTTCGGGCCGGTGTGGATGCCTGCAGAATGGATCATGCGTCCATGCCAGAAAATAACATCTCCGGCACTACCGACTAGTTCAAACGGCGTGACCTCCCGCACTACTCTCTTCAAGTATTCAACGTAGTCAGATTTAGGCGACCAATTTGCTTCGCAATGATGGGCGTAATGCATGATTCGGTGACCTCCGGGATACAACGTGAATCCCCCATTGCGAGGTGGTACCTCATCTAGATATGCACATACGTTGAGCTGTTGACACACTCGATCTGCATGTGGGCCCAGCATCTTTCCGGTAATTGGTTCGTCGTTCCGTTTGGTGGGAAAGATGGCGTATATACCTCTTGTTCTTTGGGTTGGTTTCAGTTTGTCACCGAGAAATCGGTGAGCGATCGCCCGAACTTCTTTGTTATTCGGCAAGAAATCCAGAAGGTAGTCCGCATTGCCGCAGTCGTGCAGCTTAACTGTGGTGCCCTGGTAGATATTCGGTTGCCTTCCTTCATAGAATCCTGATGTGGGGGCAGAGGGCATGTCGCCCCACTGCGGATCGAACCAACTCTTGGGATCTGATCGTTTGATCTTGGCTTGTTCGGTCGATGGAACATTGCCTAACAGATACTCCCACGCTTTGTCCAATGCTGAGGCAGCTGCGTCCGTTGGGAGCAAGTCCTTCTTGATGAGGAAACCATTTTGTTTGAAGAACTCAATCTCTTCGGTAGAGAGCTCTGTCCTATTCCCAAAAAACGGCCCCTCGAAAGGAATGCTAAGGCTTCGAGAATCTCTCTTCTGAGTCGATTGTTGTCGCAAGAATTACCTCACCGAGGATCCAAGATGACTCATGCCTCTTCCTAATGGACCTGAAGTAGCTCGACTTCAAACCAACTAAACGCTAATGCCTTCTGTCTCAAGCTTCTTTAACGTTCGTTTCAATGCAAAGTGGCGGAAACTTTGTAGTACTAGTTCGTAAGCTTGCTTGTCCGCTCGATTGAATTGGGTTGCACGCATGATCCAACCGTTGTGGCCAGTGTAGCGCGGAATTGCAAATCGCGGATCTGAAGTTAGCCCTATTTGTGCCTCCTTGCCAACCCAAATCTCTATACACGGTTTCTTGTTCATAAAACCTACGTACAGGAATGATTTCTTGCCTGTCTTGAATGCAGGTGATCCAAATTGAGTTACTTCATGAACGTCTGGCAACTTGTTCACAAACTGTCTGACCCGACCTAGCAAGGTCTGCATTTCCCGCATGTTGAAGGGATCAATCTCCACAGGCAGCAATTCGTCCCGAGGTGGTTCCACGGAAATTTGGCCTGGAGCTGCATATTGTCTACCGGCTAAACCCACGTATGCTTCAATCACTACGGTAACAACCTCTTTCCAATTGGTAGACATTGAGAGTTTGACTCCCACCCATCCTTGCTTCCCTACGTAGGGAGGAACGAAGAAGAGATCATTGTCCATCTCAACTAACGTTTGCTGCATGTCTTGCGGAACTTTGAGCCACAACGCTACCAACCCGTCACCGTGATGATTAATTACGTAAGTGGCTAACGTCTTGTTTCGTATCGCGTACTTGACGAATCGATCATGATTTTGTGATCGTTCAACATCCTGCAACTGCAGAAAGAGATCTTCGATTACATGCGAGATAGTTCTTCTTGCTTCGCCTGCCATTCGGACAACTTCTTCGTTGGTTCTTTTTGGACTTTCTCGGTTTGATCTACTCCGCGAGACTTAGACCTTCAAACGCTTTGGAACAGAGTTCATCGGACCTGCGGTGTTGGAGCATGCACTCTACATAGATCCAAGTACGAAACGGGTTCCACAGCTCCACAGAACGAGCTCATCTCCATTCATTTCGACCAGCTCATTTGCCAATCGATAGTACACACTTCGTGCAATTGCTGCGTTCAATCCGGAACGAATGTGAACATATGGTCGGATTTCGTTGCAAAAAGGTGCCATGAAAATTCGATTGTTTGAGTCGATGTAGACACACTCATCGAAATTTGTTTGGACAATGACCATCTGGTCGTTGCCGCTTCCTCGTGTCTCGTAGTCCACAACGATGAAAGGAGCATCCTCAACGGAGATGCGAAGTTTTTCTCCTGGAGTTTTTAAGTAATACTCGCCCTCTTCATGAACAAGCACAGTCGAAAACAGCTTTGCAATTCCGGTTCGCTTGATTTCGCGATTCTCGTGCATCCACTTTCCGTCGGCGCATATCTGTATGTCGATATCTCCGAACTGAGTTGGTTTCCACTTGTCAACCGGAGGAAGGTTTGTACGTTCCAATTGCGTCCGTAGACGCAAGAATGCTTCGTTCATCCACCAATGAACTTCATGACAGTGGTTTCCCCAGTAAATGCTAGTCGTTGCTTAGATGCCATTGCATTGCGAAGCACTCCCTGCAATTCGTTGATTGCGATGTGGTAGGGCTCGTGCAGAAGGTGGCGAATCGAATAGTTCTTGGAGTTGGATAGACATCCATAGAGGTGTCCATTCGAAGACAAACGCAGCCGAGTGCACGTTCGACAGAACGGCTCGCTCTCGTTGGCAATGATTCCAAACCTACCACGATCGGGAATCTCGAACCGAACAGACGTTGAGTCAAGTGGAGCATCGGCCTTCCGTACCTCGAATTCATTTCGAATCAGACTTAGCAAGTCTTCCATCCCAATGAATTCCCTTTCGTACATTTGGTTTCGTTTCAAGTGACCCATGTTCATGAGTTCAATGAATCGCAGCTCGATTCCTCGCTCCAGACAGTACTTCAAGAGCGGCATAACCTGATCCTCATTGGCCGTTTTCATCGGGACCATATTGACTTTCACTTTGATTCCGGCAGCACATGCCTGATCAATGCCATCAAGTACCGTCGCCAGATCTCCACTTCTAGCTATAGAGCGGAAGCTGCTTGCATCCAGGGTGTCGAGACTAACATTTACTCTCTTCAGTCCCGTTTCCTGCATCACTGGCACTTTGCGGGAAAGAAATTGACCATTGGTGGTAACTGCAATGTCCGTGAGACCCAAATTTGTGACACCTCTCAAAAAGTTGTCGAATTTCGGTGAAATTAGCGGTTCGCCACCTGTTATGCGCAGTCGGGAAATTCCAGCCGAATCGACAAGTAAAGAGACCGCACGCGCCATTTCTTCGCCATCGAGTTCAGCGCTCTGTGCTTGTAGCTTTTTGCCATCCGGTACGCAATATGTACAAGCGTAATTACATGCGGCCGTCAAACTTACTCGTAGGTTTTGGAAGCGACGACCGAAAGAATCAATGATCATTCATGAGGCCGAGTTGGTTTACTGCGAAATTGTCCAATGTTCGGACAACACTCGCTATTGTTGAGTTCTTAAACGTGTCTTTGAATCTCAATACGTCGGTGTCGAATGATAACCCTCATGATTTGGCCGACCTTGCAATTGAGACTCTCAAGGACCTCTCTTACGTATCCCACGTGGATTCCATTGGCGGAGGACAAGTGCCACGTGACTTTTAGATCCCGACTCTTTGCCGGACGATCCACTTTCACCCATTGATGGCTATTCGGCTGGATACCAAGTTCATTTGCAAACTCGGGGGGAAATCCTGTTACAGAGTTTCCTTTTAGGTGTCTCTGCTGCACCGTAAACGTCCAATAAGGAGCTCCATTCATGAGTCTGCCATCAATCACTTGAGACAACGGACGAAGTTTGACCTCACTGTTCTGTCGTAGACGAGCTCGTCCGTTTCGGACGACAAATTGTGAAGTAGCAAGAAATGTGTTCATACTGGATGGCTTTACATTGCATCTCTCCCGAATTCGATCACGAAGAAATCGAACAGAACACTCACCACCCTGTTCCTCAAGAATGCTCTGAATCATGTCGACCACACCAACATACTTTTTCGTCTGAGGTGAGTCTAGCGCCCACATGTTATTGGCGACTTTAACGACCTCGTCCATACACCAAAGTCGGGCGAGCAGAGTCTTGGTGGAGAGTCCAGTTAATTCTGAGAGTTCTTCCTTGGTCGCGGGGGTTCCTAAGAATGTCAAAGCGTCCACAACTCGCATCGGCATTGTGTCACGAGTCGCCACTGATCCATTAGGTAAGAGCGCAATTCCGAGGCACTTTACAACCTGATTCCGATACTTGTACCAAAATTTTGGGTCCACATCTCGAATCTGCTCCAAATCAATCAACTGTGCTTCTTTAGTGTTGGGAATTGCCTTTCTCGCTTTTGCGATAAATTGGCGTGCCTTGGGGCTCGCCCGCACGCCCCGAATAGGCTTGTATCCTGATTTTTGCTCAAGATAAACGGCATACACTTGGTCCCACGTTTCGTTTGAGGTACCCAAGATTGTGTCAAGACTTGCTTGAAAATCTTGCTCAGAAGCCATTTCCCCGCAACTTGCGCTAAGGTTAGCAAGCATCTTCGACGTCTCTTCTTCCAATGCTTCGTCGATGATGTTTGCAATTCGAACCTGAATTTGACGGACACGCTCTCTAGTCAGGCCGAGCTTCTCGCCGACCAATTCCAGCGTCTGGAGCTGTGGCTTGCGGGCAAAGCGGCTGCGAGCTATCAGTTGGTGGTTTGGAGAAAGCTGTTTCCAAACACGGAACATTTGGAGTTGGTGGCGGGCTAGGTCCGATTCATTCAATGCGGACGAACCATCCAATTGGGCAACCAGGTCCTTGCTTCTACTATCCGGTACAACGGTCTCAGCCGATTCGGATAGCCATGAAGAATGTGGCTGTGACCACTTCTTCTCGTCCTTAAATAGCGGCAATAGAGAATCGTCTGGTGTGGGCTCGTCGTTCATTATGTCTTCTCCGGTCGAAAGACAGGAAGTATCATGAAGTACTTGAGTGTGGGATATGCCACGCAGCCCAAGCCGATAGATCTGGACCAAAAAGAAACTATGGGTGCGAACTCCACCAACAAGTACCCTTCAATTGTTAGCGTACACTTTTCGAAAAATAAGTCAACAGTGTTTCGCCTAGCTTAGAGTGAAGAGATTTCGCACCATGCGCACTTGTTAGAAAATCGCATGAATTCGTAACTAACAAAGGGAATGGGTCGTCCAAATCAAAACTGGAGATTTACATCCTTGCTTTGACTTCCTGGGACGACTCCGTCCAGTAGTTGGACCACCGACCTAATAGCGTTATAGTCCAATTGTTAGGGATTGCTTCATCTTGTTCTATAGAACTAGAACAAAGAGGCGTGTTAACGCTTACTCGGCTCTCAGAATGTGAGTTAAAACGTAGCTGTTGAGCTCGTCTTCGTCTAATTCTCTCCTTCTAGATCAGTTGTTCCGTGCTTTGTATGGAATTTCCCGTCGCGTTCTTTCGCACATACTCAATTTGATCATCCGTCAAGATGTCGCGCAGATCGTCTCTAGCAATAACATTGCAGCAGCTGCTGATTGAATTTTGGAACCCGAAATATCGCTCAAACTGTCTAGCAATCCCTTTGCATCGTACGTTACGCATCGCGATCGATTTAGCAAGCTGAAGGTCGCTCTTTGCAATATGGATAACGACCGTATGCTCCAGACCTGCTCCATTTTCTTCGATGGGCTGTTCGAGTGCTCGCTGCAGCGCGAGTTCAGGATCCTGGTTCGCTAGATTCTTGAGGATTGTAGATACGGTCCTATTGCAGACTCCCGACAATTCTTCCAGGTCCAATATCCAGTCGAGGGCAGCATTCCCATCTCGTCGTAACTGTCCCGTAACAACAGAAGAGAGTAGTTGCGACCGTCCTTCTCGAAATTCCTGGTTGTTCGATATCCAAGCTAGTGCTGTTTCAGGGTCTTCTTCTGCCCAAATTGAAGCGATCTCCGACGTCAGTTGCGTCTTCTTACCTCCAGTATTCAAGTGTCGCGTCAATGAAATCGCTTCTACAGGACGGACATCAGATGTTTTGCTAGATAACGTCTGGCTGTTATAGCTGCCGCTCTCCAAAAACGAATATGATCTATTGAGAAATCATCAGGAGCAGAATATGGAACGACCCATCGTGCCACACCATATAGATGCACAGGGCCACTTTGCCAATGCTCGATACAAAAACGTTCGTATGCCAGATTTTCAGGAAGTATCCGACGAGAAAGAGCGCAGGTCGATGTACGCAAACAAACCGATTCGCGTTTACAACGCTCGGCTTCTAGTCCCCCCTGCAACTATTGAGAAGCAAGGATTCCAACTGGTTAATCAAGACACTAGAGTTCGAAATTTTCTCGATCTTGAAGTTGCGAGAACGGACTTCTATCCGGAGTGTTCCCGCCTTGTCAAGGAACTCACTGGATGCGTTGATACATTTGTAACCCAGCACCAATATCGAAACGGATACGGAAATCTGCCGAAGGGACATGAACGTTCCAGTACGCCAACTCCTAACGGCAGTCCGGGAAACTATGGAGGCACTCATTCAGACATCAGTGCATATGCTGAGAATCGGTGGGATGAAATCGTCGATGGACGCCACTGTGCTATGTTCAATCTGTGGCGAGGCATAGATCTAGAAAACGTCATACAGGTCATGCCGTTGGCGGTGTTGGATATGACGTCGTTGGCTCTAGAGGACATAATCGCAGCAGATGCATGGGGTGGTGCAACAGCCCAGCAGCAACATCTAGTCAGTCTCAGGCTTGCGCACAACGAAAATCATCGCTGGTACTACTACCCTGATATGAATCCGGACGAACTGCTGATTTTCAAGCAATACGACACACGTGAGGAAGATCCATGCCTTCGCCAGGTGTATCACGGCGCAGTACACAATCCCCATGCACAACCTGATGCACCACTACGCCAGACCATTGAAGTCAGGGTGCTGGCTCTGTTCGATAAAGAAGAAGATCGAGAAGCGAGAAAGGCACGATTTCAGGCTGCAATACCGGATCACTTACCTGATGGAACATTGTCTGAGTGGGCTTGGAGATAATAGATACCGTGACACAACATCAAACTCAATCCAGTATGAACCGTTTCTTGACCAACCTCACCCACGTATTCGCAAATCGGCAATTCGGGATGTTCAGTGGTAGTCGACCTTCAAAGATTCTCGCCCTCTTCCCACTTGCCGTGTTGCTTTCAGTTCACTGCGTCGGGCAAGATCAGAATCCGACTGAGACTGTCGCAGACTCCTCTATGCAGAAGCCATTGGTTGCCTATGTGACCACTGAGGAGTTCGAAAGTGAAGTCTTGAAATCTGATGTTCCAGTTTTAGTTGACTTCACAGCTGAGTGGTGCGTTCCCTGCAAAGTTGTAGATCCAATCATCGAGAGTCTCATGCCAGAGATGGATGGACGTGCAAAAGTGTTCAAGCTAGACATCGACGAATCTCCGGAAATCTACCAGCAACTCGGCGTAAATGGTGTTCCTCATGTGCTTTTCTTCAAAGATGGTGAAGAGCAAGAACGGATCTCGAGTCCGCAAGAGAGGGAAATCTACGTGGAATATCTGAACGCGTTGATCGACGGCGAATCGGCATTGAATGTGACTGTCAAGCTACTCGGTCAGGACGAGTTTCGACGCCACTACATTCTTACGAAAGATGTTGAAGTGGTTGAGTCTACGATGGATGTATATCCCGGTTTGCTGACAAAGCAGTTCGAGAACAGTCAGACTCCAATTTCTCTCATTCTGAATTTTCCTAGCGTCAGGCAGGATCAACTCATTGAGATGGCTTTGGCACAAGATCCTCCGATATCGCCTAACGACCTAGTCGGACTAGGACGGTGCCAGGAATTCGTAGAGGCAATCCAGCAAGATCCAGATGCGCTGAATCACTTGGATCCAGATGGGAATTCTCCGCTGACCACTGCAATGTCAAGATCTCATCGACTGGAAGAAGATTGTGTGGGCACGATTCTCGACTTGGGTCCTGATCTTAGTGCTGGTGGGGGGTCAAAATCCATGACAAGGTCCGTGGTACTTCTCAACGACGACGAAATGCTGTCAAGATTCCTAGAACTTGGCTGGGACCCGGAATCTCGCGACACGACTGGCAAGAATGCGTTGCACTGGGCGGCTTTGTATGGCTATCTTAGTAACGTACGAGTATTGCTGGAGCACGGTGTCGACCACACAATAAAGACTTCGGACGGCGAAACGGCAGCGCAGATCGTGCAACGTGCCCTCGATCGGCGACTACAGATGCTCGAGCAAAACTCTTCCGCTTTAAGTGAGACTGATCTCGCCGAAATCAAGGAAATTGTGCAAGAGATGGAAGGACTTGTAGCCCTACTACAAGGATAAGCTACTACGGCAGAAAAAGACTAGAACTTGGCGTCGCAAAACCTCGATCGATCAAGTCCGAACTAGTCTAACAAGCCCCTTGAACCCCTGTGGCTTGCTCTCTATGAGCATGCCCTTCTTGTAGATTCGGGATGCTGCCCACCTGCTCGCCCAAGTCCATGCCACCATCCATGCGATGATCAAGAGGTAGATTGGCAGCGAGGGCAAATCCGCGGCTGTGTTCATCATGACGAATGGAGTATACGGCGGAAAGAACTTCAATGCTATCGCCAATGGTCCGGAGGGATCCATAGCAAGCGGCACGATCAACATCACGGGGACAATTAGAACAACACTCACTGGCGCAGAGAGTGTTTGGGCATCACGAATAGACGTACAAACCGAACCTACTGCTGAAAACAAGTACCCAAAGAACATAAACCCTAGTACAAGGAACACAATGAAATTGAATACATACTCAGGTTTGAAAACGGCACCAATGATGTCTACTTCGATAGGAAGAAACGCCGGTAGCGCCAACGCTCCGAGCAAAACCGGAGTTCCTATCAACACTAGCCAAACACCAATCACTGTGAGCATGGTCGAAGCGATGCCTAACAGTTTTCCGTCCATTAGCTGACTTGCATCGGCGTTGCTCAACAAGACTTCAACAAGCTTTGTACTCTTTTCCTCTACAGTCCCAGTCATTAGCATCACAGAACCGAAGAAGACCATGAACCAAAGGACGTATTGGTAGACGGCGGGGGCAAAACGGGTCACGACTTCGTCCACAGAGACACTTTCTGTGTCAATTTCTGAACCTTGTTCTCCTCCTTCAGCTGAAGATTGGTCCTGAGTGACAGTCCTATTAGTCGTAAACGAAACGCGCTGTACAACCCATTGAGCATCTGCCTCTGGAATGTTCGCTTGTTCGACTCTATACCGTCTTACGACTTGGGTTGCAAAGCCCTCATACCATCCTGCGACATCACTCTTGAGGAAATTTTTCGTGACGAACTTGGCATTTTCTGTCGTTTGAACTAAGTCGCTTGGAATTACGATGTAACCCAGTAACGTCTCGTTCTCGACTAGAGTATTGAGTTGCTCTTCGGTGAATGCACCGCCAGGATTCCACTCGACGTACCGTTCACTCGAGACATCTGGGACGAGTTCTACTACTAAATCCTGGTTCTCGTTCCACCAAGTCGCAAACCTCGCGGGCAACGTACTGCCTGGGAGTGAACGTCTTTCACTCGCAGGAAACAGCAAGTACGGCATGAGGCTATCCACAAAATCATCGACAGATTGAGGATTTTCTGCAGCGTTGAGTCCGGCTTGTTGCTTCACATCGATAAGGAACTCCTCTTCGAAGGATGAACGAAAAGCAACCAACTGAACGAATCGGTGCAAGTCCGACTTTAGAATCTCGTTACGAATTTCTACGCCCAAACCTTCGCTTTTGTCTATAACCGCATATTTGCCTTTCGAAACTGCTGTTTGGGCGGTAAGGAAACCTACGACGACCATGACCACCACAATGAGAATCGGACCGAGCAGCGCACTGATCCAAAACACTTTGGTGGATATCGACTCTAGCAGGTCTCGGCGTGCAATGAGTGCGACGCCACGCAGATAGTTAAGCAACGTTCACTCCTTCTGGTTCGGAGTCCTGGCCAACTTCTCGAACAAAAATCTCGTGTAGGGAAGCGGAGGTAGTATCAAACTTTATGACTTTCGTGCGATCGACGATGGCCTTGAGCAATTCGTGAGTGTCCTGCTCTTCGTTGATCCGCAGCGTCGCTCCGCGCCCGATTTGCTTGACGGAAACAACACCCGGAAGTCCGTGTAGCACCGTTTCGTCTTTGTCGTGTTCTAGGTAAACCGTGTCGCCAGAGCGGATCTCATCCATGGAACCTTCCAGAACCGCTTTACCTTTATTTATGAGGACTAATGCATTGCACAGACTTTCGGCCTGTTCCATGATATGGGTCGACAATATCACTGTCGCATCCTCTTTTACACGATTCAGGATCATCGCGCGGACAACATCGGTATTGATGGGATCTAGTCCACTGAACGGCTCATCAAGGATGAGGAGTTTTGGATCATGTACCAGAGTAGCTATGAGCTGAACCTTTTGCCCCATTCCCTTTGAAAGTGATTGACACTTTTCGTTCTGCCAATCGATCAGTTCGAATTCTTCAAGCAATGTTCGTGCTTGCCTAGTTGCGGACTTCTTGTCCATATTGTTCAAGCGTCCCATGTAGACGACAAAGTCAAGAACTCGCATTCTGGGATAGAGTCCTTTTTCCTCTGGAAGGTAACCTATTTCCGATCGAACTGAGCGGCTGTCTTCAGATCCGAGTACGGACACCGTGCCCGATGAGGGCTGCATAATGCCGAGCATGAGTCTCATGGCGGTAGTCTTGCCAGCACCGTTAGGTCCAATGAATCCGTAAATTGAACCCTCGGGAATAGAGAGGGACAGCGAATCTAGTGCGCTGAGATCTCCGAAGGTCTTGGAAGCACTCTCGAAGACAACGCTATTCGTATTGGTCATTAGAGTTGCAGTCCATTGAAAATCGCGACTCGGTTGATTAGTAAATCAATCTTCACCCTTGATCGGTTCCAATGTTGGCAATGAATTGGTCAACGAATTTTGCTTCCCAGAAGTAACTATGGGAACCCTTAATCATTACAACATCGCCTGCGCTTACAACGTCTGTTAGACGATTCATGAGATCTCGATTTACAGTTTCAAAAAAGTGCTTATCTCCCGTGGAACCGAGATTCTCATAGAGATGTCGCATCAAGTCTCCAACGCAAAACACAATGTCGGTCTGGCCAGCGAGGCCTGCTAGCTCAGTATGGTACTGAACCGCTTCGTCGCCAAGTTCATTCATTTGCGCTAGCACTGCGATGCGTCGCCCGTTTGCCGGCAAGTCTAGAAGGCCCCGCAGCGCAGCCCGCATGCTGGTTGGATTTGCGTTATAGCTCTCATCGATGATGCGCACGCCGTTCACCAAGTGGGTATTTCCTCGACCTGCTGGTAACGTTCCGGCAACATTTCGTAAGTTTGTCAACGGAACATTTAGCACGCTGAGTACAGCGGCAGTAGCAGCTAAAGTCTCAGCGCGATGATTGCCGCCTCCCGGAACTTCCACTTCCACATTGACTCCACTTCGCGAGAACGCATAGCAGTGTCCCGATGTGTGCTGCACACGCAAGGTGGCGGAACTTTCAAATCCAAATGTCTTGATATCGACATTTCTCGGAGCAAATTCACTATCAGAGAGAGCATCCAAACATACAAGCGTCCCATTCTTTGACACTCCTTGATAAATCGAGAATTTCTCAATCGTTAATGCGTCAATGTTAGGAAAGTAACCGATATGCACGGGAAGTACGTTGAGTACAACTGCGACATTGGGTTGTGCGAGCCGCGAGAGCGGTGCTATTTCACCTTCATGGTTTGTTCCAATTTCGTACACCGCTGCATCTGCATCGCGTGGAGTAATCGCGATACTCAGAGGCAGCCCAATATAGTTGTTGTAGCTGCCTTCTGTGGAAAACGCTGGTAGAGCTTGGGACATGAATGACTTTAGAGTGGTTTTCCCACTGCTTCCGGTAACTGCGACCACTGGGCACCGCAACTGTTTCCTACGGTGTCTGGCGAGATTCCATAATCCGTCGATCGTATCCTCAACTCTAAGCACGGGATGGTTCCCATCGACGGACTTGTGAACTAATGCGCCTACTGCCCCTTTTTGCAATGCATCATTGACAAAATCGTGACCGTCGCGGTCAGTTCTTTGTGAAACATTGAAACGTGGACCGGGATCACCTGGAAGTGCGATAAACAAGTCACCTGGCTGAACTTGGCGAGAGTCAAAGCAGATCCCCAAGACACTGGGCCCGTCCGATTGAGGCAATTTGAGGGCATCACAGAGCTCGGACCACGCCCACAAAATCCTCTCGCTATCTTTTCTTTGCATTTCAATAGGTTAAGTGAGTAAGTTAATAAAGAGTCGTGGCACCCGGAGGCCAGTTTGTAGAGTGCGAGTGTAGTTCCAATCTGAAATCGTTTCTTGAATCATTGCTCTTTGAGCAATAACTAGTCGTATTTTGCACAGGATTGTCCTTATGGAAGTTTGAATGCTAATACAGTTTTCGTATTAGACTATGCGGCTTGAATCAATTGAACAGACCTTTGTGGTTGTGAAATGGCACGAATTGCATACGAGGTCATAGAAAACTGGGAAAAGCTCCCAGAAGGCTGGAAGTTTGTCGAAGTCGCGGGTGTTGCCACTGACTCGCAAGATCGCGTGTACGTGTTCAATCGTGGCGAACATCCAATGATTGTGTTTGACAGCGACGGAAATTTCCTCAATGCATGGGGAGAAGGTGTATTTGCGAATGCTCATGGAATTTTCATTGGATCGGACGATACGCTGTATTTAGCTGACAACTTCGATCACACAGTCAGAGTCTTCGACACGGATGGAACACTGAGACTTACGCTGGGGGAAGCTAATAGTCCCGCTGACACAGGCTTTGAACCCGGAAAATCTCCAGTACAATTCGGTGGCGGACCGTTCAACCGAGTGACAAACGCTTGCTTGTCCAGCAAGAATGAACTCTATGTGGCAGATGGCTACGGCAATGCCCGGGTGCATAAGTTCTCCGCAAGCCTAAGTTTCGAGTTCTCATGGGGTGAACCAGGTCGGGGACCCGGCGAGTTTCGCCTCCCACACGCGATCGCATTGGACTCCGATGATCGAGTATTGGTCGCAGACCGGGAAAATTCACGTGTTCAGATTTTTTCCTCTTCTGGAGAATATCTAACCGAATGGACCAATGTCATTCGTCCGGACGACATCTTCATCGACTCGCACGGAATGGTTTTCATTGCTGAACTAGGACAAATTGCTGGCCGAAGTCCTGATGTTGAAATACTCCCGCATACGCCTCACGCTCGGGTGTCGATCCTGGATCTCGATGGAGAATTGGTTCACCGTTTCGGCGGTGCCGACCCGGTACAACCCGGCAATTTCTTCGCGCCCCATGGAATATGGGCAGACTCGATAGGAGACCTGTACGTTGCGGAAGTCGTTTATAGTGGCGGTGCAAACAGAGGACTAGTTCCTCTCGACTGCCACTCCCTACAAAAATTCAAGCGAATAGAACATGAGTGAAACACCAATACAAGAAGAAGCACCAACGGAAAACAGAGCAGTAAAGCGTCAAGAGCGCAAGAATGTTCTTCTTCAAATATATAGAGCAATCTCGGCTACCTTTCGATTCATAAGGGTTTCAATCGCAAACCTTCTGATCGTTTTGTTGCTCTTCATCGTAATCGTAGCAGTTTCTAGTGGCGACCCTGGTCCAGTGGTACAAGAAGGTTCGGTTCTTGTGTTTGAACCCAAGCAAGCTCTCGTCGAGAAATCCAGTTCGAGCGACCCTGTGTTGGATCTACTCCTGTCCGGTTATGGTGTTGGCGAAACTAACGTCAACGATGTCGTGAAGGCATTAAGGCATGCTGCCACCGACGAAAATATAGCCATGCTAGAGATTCGACCTCACCAATTGCTGGGCGCAAGCTATGTTCACCTTGAGATGATCGGTGATGCGATCGATGAGTTCAAGGAATCGGGTAAGGAAGTTGTCTCCTACTCCAATCTATTCACACAGTCACAGTACTTGCTCGCCAGTTACGCAGACCGCGTGGCAATGCATCCTTTTGGAGACTTGCTCTTTACCGGATTTGCGTTTGAGAACCAGTATTTTTACGGTCTTCTCGAGAAGCTTCGAATCAGTGTTCACATATGGCGTGCCGGGGACTTCAAGAGTGCTGTGGAACCGTACACGCGAGACTCGATGTCTCCAGAGGTGAAGGCTTCTTACGAGCCTATTCTCGATCAATTGTGGGGTACGTTCTTAGCCAAGATTGGTGAAAACCGCGCACTCGAAGATACCCGCGTACGAACATATGCAAATGACATGGCAAATCTAATAAGTGAGTCAAATAATGACTTTGCAACCATTGCCGTGGATCAGGGGTTCGTAGATGAGCTGCTTGGACCTGAGCAATACACACAAAGCGTTTTAGACGATCTTGACAGTTCCCGTAGAAAGCCACCAAGGATCAGTATTGAAGATTACTTGGAATCCTTGCCGTTCAGCACTGCAACTGTCAGTCGAGAGGACTCCAGCGCGGCTGAGAATGGCAGAACTGGGAGAATTGGTTTGGTCAAGGTTCAAGGTGCCATCTTCGATCTTCCGTTTGGAGCAGGTGCAGATATTGGTGCTAACTCCTCCGTTGTAGACCACATCGACTCCGCAGCCCGGTCAGGCGTGGACGCATTTGTACTGAGAATTAACTCGCCTGGAGGCTCTGTCCTAGCATCGGAGCAAATTCGACTTGCATTGCGACGACTTAACGCTCGAGGCATCCCCATAGTGGCCTCAATGTCGGGCACAGCGGCTTCCGGTGGATATTGGATAGCCGCGGAGGCAGACGAGATCCTTGCTTCGAGTTCGACAATTACGGGATCGATTGGAGTATTCGCAATGATTCCGTCCGTCGAAAAAGCGCTCGCTGAAGTGGGTGTCCACACCGATGGAGTCTATTCAGCAGAAAATGCTCGAAGGCTTGATCCAATTGCTGGAGTCAAGGAGAGTGACTCGATACTTATGCAAGCGATGGTCGACAACTCTTACCAGCGTTTTCTGAATATTGTCAGTGAAGGCCGAAACATGGAGGTCGCAGACGTTGAGGCCATTGCTGGTGGTCGCATTTGGACAGGAGAACAAGCGCTGGAGCGAAATTTGATCGATCAGATCGGAGGCATCGACGCAGCGTTTGAACGGGCTGCCGAACTGGCGGGCTTGTCTAGCTGGCGTGTACGTGAATACAAAGATGCAGAAGAGACATTGTTCAGCATGTTCATGTCGGCCACAGGATGGGAAGCTCCAATATCAAGCCCACGACTTCGAAGACTAGTCAATGAATCAAACCGTATTGTCGATCAGATATTGCCGTATTTCGAGCCAAGACGTGTTTATGCATTTTGCGAACCATGTACATCCAGTTTTTCTCTATGAGTAATCTTTGCTCAGTATTTATCCGCCTGAAAAGTTGTGAGAAAATTTCTAGTGGTGGCCTCACTCCGTGAGATCGATGACTACAAGCATTCCAACTAGTGCGAACTTCGCGCACAGTCGTCATCGCGGATTCCGGGTGCCAAACCACTACTCAGCAGTAAACAAAGAAGACCTGAAGACGCTTGGTCAATCGGCCAACATCGAGGTCCACAACGCAAGATTGCTCGACCCTGCACCGACCGTGGATAGCCACGGTTTTCAGATAGTTGAGTGGCCAACCCAAGTGGACCTGCTCAACAACGATTCCGTAAAGAGCGTGTTTTACGAGGAATGTCGAGAGCTAATTAAACACGTTCGCGGTTGCACGGAGGTGCGAGGCGGAATGCACGAATATCGGAATGGCTTTGGTGGTCAAAAAGGTCCTCGAGGAGCCAAACCAACACCCAACGGAAGTGGTGGCGCATACGGCATGGGAATCCACTCCGATATGTGTGCCGCCATCGAACGCCACTTTGATCGCATCGTTCCCGACCAACGACACTTCGAGAGTTTGAACATCTGGCGTAGTACAGATCGAGAAAATCCCGTCCTCATGATGCCTTTGGCTGTCTGCGACATGCGTAGCGTGCATCCTAGCGACATCGTGTTTGGAGACGGCCAGAGCACAGCGAACATTCAACAATATATGAAGGTAGTCGACCAACGATTGATTCACTCTCTCCAACAACGTTGGTATTACTTTCCTGAAATGACCCCGGATGAAGTGCTTGTGTTCCGACAATACGACACGAGACAGGAAGAATTGAATCTACGTACCGTCTTTCACCAGGCAGTGGTGGATCCTACGTCCGATCCTGATGCACCACTGAGATCAAGTATCGAAGTAAGAATGCAGGCAATCTACGACGTAGAGAACGATAAAGAGGCAAGAGTCAAACGCTTCATCGCACAGGTTAGTGACACCTATCTCGATGGTAGGCATTGCGACTGGTGGAGCGGGCCGATTGAGAACTACGTGCCTCCAAAATCCGAAGCATCACCGGGCTAGAGTACTAGTCGCTCGACCCGACTAATTTCATGAGCGTATCGGGTTGCCCGATACCTCCGCCCTTCGTTGCCAACAGTATTGAATCAATCTGAGACACTGGAATTCCAGTGTCGGCGGTGCCGATAACTGAAGTGGTTGTATCTCCCAACAGAGATGCAACCGTATCCCCTCCTATGACGATTATCGAAGCTGCAAAAGGCTTGAACCTGTTTATGGCATCGGTGAATCTCCGAGCCATTTCGTTAGCCTCTTGAGTCGTTAAGCTTTCCGACGTCATTGGCGTGGACAGTGTCGCAACTGATCCAAACGCACCTGGCGGCGAATCCAGTGTCAATCGGGGAACTCTTAGCTTGGCAATCTGGCGACGACTCGTAGAGTTCAAGCTACCACAGGCAATGAGAATTGGTTTTCGAAGCGTCTGAAAGCACCCTAGGCTATTCGAGTAGATTTCCCGACCCAACACTTCAATAGCGCCGGTTGGTCCAACTAATACACGATTTTCTTGAAGACATCGCACAACAGCCTGTCGAAGTTCCTCATCAGTGTTTGCGTTCCAGACTTCGATTTCGTTACACAGGCACCCGTCCGCTTCGAGCACTTCGATGGGCTTGCTGCTACATGGTGCAGAAAACGGATCAGATCCAAAGGGCGAGTCAAGCAAGACAACATCATCAATGTAAACAACACCGTCATCGCAACGTCTTCCGGCGGATGGATAGCTAGGTACGACGGAGACTCTAAATCCCAATTCAACCAGTGCTCTAGATTCATGAGTCCAGTTTCCGCGTAATCCTGAATCCATCTTATGAGCACGATATTTGGCGGGAACCTGGTGCACAGCCACCATTCTGCTAGTCGCGGTCGATGGATCTAAGTGACGAGAATCAATGTCTACTACACATTGCACGGGATCATCGGCGCTTGGACCGACAGCAATAGATTGATGCTTCGATGCTAGAACGCCGCCAATCTCCAACGCCCCTGTTCGATCATCCGCGGTAATGAAAAAGAATCTGCTCGTCTCGTTCATCGAACGCATTGCGAATAATTGATTTTGTAAGTGCCAGTATGTTAGGTTTTACGTCTCCAGAATTGGGTTTCGTCACCAAATCTCCATTTCCTAAGCATCTCAAGTCTTAATGTGGAATGAGATTGAAGCATGCCAAATCTCAGATTGTCGAGGGCATCTTAAGGTGAATGGGATGAGGGCGCATGGTCCACTGCATGTCGCAGTTTCTTGTTGTGCTGTTGGCATCTCTGCCATCGCCCCTCCGTGCGCAAAGAGTCCTGGACTGCATCCGACAGACGAATTTAGAGAGAAATGCGAGACCAAAATCGGGGATCGGTAGACGAATGTTGGAAATAGGAGGATTTTCGACTCAACGTCGAAGACCTAACGGATCAACAACGTTATGACTTAGCTGATTGACTAGTATCCCTGAGCGATACGGAAACTCGCGAGCAAAGTAGAGAAAGTCTGCGTCTGCAGACTTTGCAGGAATTCCACAACTAGCCCCCGATTGCAATCCCAACAACCGTTACTTTGCACAGGACTTGGATCGCTAGATTGGCTGGGGATGGGACCGCGCAGAACAAGATGAGGATCTCATGCGGGAGTTTGTGTCCCTGCTCGACCTGGGATACGAACACTCAGAAGGAAGGTGCACGAATACTGATTCGCTTACGAGACTTGATGGAGAGTGTGCCAGTGGACTTAAGAACTATCCGCTTTCGCAAAACGTACAAGCATGTATTGGGACAAAAACCGACCGACCACCCGACTCCGACCAGAGGCTTGGTTATGAACTCGTGCTGTCACCGTCAGACCCAGACACTTGGATATGGGAACGCCGATAGCGTGCTGAATTCCGAACATAGCGATCCGAAAACTCCGTAAGACTAGCTACTTCCTCGTCACTGAGCTCTCGAAGAACCTTGCCGGGAGATCCCAACACCAAGCTTCGTGGAGGAATCTGCTTGTCTTCAGTAATGAGCGTGTTGGAACCAATGAGGCTACTTTCCCCAACATTCACTCCATTCATGATTACAGAGTTAATGCCGATCAAGCTGTTATCTTCGATCGTACACCCGTGTAGTACTACCTTGTGACCAACGGTCACTCTGTTGCCGATTGTTACTGGGTAGTCTTCGTCCATGTGAACAACACAATTGTCTTGGATGTTGGAAGCTTCACCTACCACAATCGGTTCGTAGTCCCCACGTAGCACGGCACCCCACCAAACGCTTGAGTTGTGCTTCAGCAAGACTTGACCAATTAGAACCGCGGTTGGAGCAATCCATACATCGCCTTCAGTCTTGACCTGGTGACCTTCTAACTCGTAAAGACTCATTCGTTTTGTTCTCGATTGGAACGCTTACGGGTAGGAATGTGGATTGTAGTCAGACTTCTTGCTACTTTCGGTTCGAATCTCTGGAATTGGCCGGGTGTTAGAATCCGCGCGATATTCGGCTCGATGGACTGTAGGAACAACTCAATGCGAGAAAACTCGGCTTTAGCGAATTGGCGAGAAGGTAAACAGACAATTGGTGGTTGGCTCAGTATCGGAAATGCATATACAGCTGAGTCGATGTCCAGTCTTGGATTCGACTACTTGTGTGTTGACCTTCAGCACGGAATGATGAGCTATGAAGACCTAAAGTTCATGCTTCCGGCAATTTCGAACTACGGAACGGTCCCGTTGGTTCGGGTTTCTTGGAATGAACCTGCTGAGATCATGAAGTCATTGGATGCCGGTGCATTAGGAGTCATTGTGCCCATGGTTAACAACAGACAGGAAGCAGCTCGAGCGGTTTCTGCCTGCAGGTATCCGCCCGATGGCGGTAGGTCGTTTGGACCAATACGAGCAGCGATGTACGGTGGCCGCGGTTACGCACGAGAAGCGAACGACCAGATAGCCTGCATCGCAATGGTGGAGACCTCAGAAGCATTGGAAAACCTTGATGAAATTGCCTCTACAGATGGCCTAGACGCAATCTACATTGGACCAAGCGACTTGGGGTACGCGCTAGGATTGGGTCCCATGGCAATGGATCAAGATCTTCACAAGGAAACAGTCGAACGAATATTGCAAGCGTGCCAGAAACATGGGATTGGGGCGGGTATTCACACGGGCAGCCTTAGCCAGACTCAATTTCATTTGTCGCAAGGATTCAATTTCGTCACACTAGGTACGGATAGCGCGTTCATGATGCGTACCGCAGGCGGTGAACTTGCGACAGCAAGGCAGTCGCTCACCGCGGATGGGTAATTAGGTCAACCGAGTTTGCTTCGACTCCCTCACTAGAGCGAAACAGACAGGAATACCCTATTCCAACGAGGATTGCGAGGTTTAGTCTGTCGTAGTTCAACAGATAGATCGACCCATCCAATCAAGGCTGACCGGGTATTCTGTAATACGCAACGAAACAACCCTTAACGATTTAGGAGATTGAATATGGTCGCAACGGTAAACAGAGAAGGTGCATTGAAAGGTCGCTCCGCTGTTGTTACAGGAGCTAGTAGAGGCATTGGAGAAGCCATTGCCTATAGTCTAGCCATGGAAGGAGCCAACGTGATTGTTTCTGCCCGGACAGTGAACGAAGGAGACCATCCGCTACCCGGCACCATAACGAAGACTGTCGAAACCATACGTTCGGCTGGCGGAGAGGCGTATGCTGTTCAATGCAATCTCGCCCTGCCTGAGGACCGCGCGAATTTAGCCGAAGAATCCCGCAAGAAGTATGGACCAATTGACATCTTGGTCAATAACGCTGCCATAACCTATTTCATACCTACAAAGGACTTTCCCGACAAGAGAGCTCGCTTGATGTTTGAGGTTCAGGTGATTGCTGCCATGGATCTGAGTCAACGATTTTTGCCCGACATGGTTGATCAAGGCAGAGGTCACATCATTTACATATCGTCAGGGGCGGCCATACACCCCACCAATCCTAGCGCCGGTGGTGGTGGCGGAACCGTTTATGGGATGTGCAAGGCTGCAATGGAGAGGTTTTCCACAGGATTTGCTGCGGAAGTCTATGCAGACAACATTGCAGTCAATGCAATTTCACCAGGGTTGGTCGCTACGCCTGGAACTCAGTTGCATGGATTGGTTAATGAGAGCACCAAGTCACGCGAGTCTCCAGTCGAGGCAATTGCCGAAGCTACTTGCTTTATCGCTCGAAGCAATCCCAAGGAAATTACTGGCAGGATTGACCATATTCAACCCTTCATGGACGAGTTTTCGCTTGAAAACGTCGAACTAATAGCCCAGATTCAAAGCTACGATCCAAGTGATCGATAACAAGTGCTTGTTGTTTAGTTCGAGATCGAAATTGCGGGCTAAGGGTCGTGTCAGGTCTCGACTACCGGTTCTCAAGGTCTCCAGAGAATTCTAATCGGCTGCAAATATCTTGTCCGAGATAGACCATTGATCACATGTTCGGTTTGTTCGCTAGTCTGATTTGGATTCCTTTTCTTTGTCGTCCTCTTTCTGAGCAGCAGCACGTGCTCGTTCGGATATCCTCAACGCAGCATCCGCGAATCCTTCAAGCATTTGCTTCTGGTCGAATTCTCCGACCATTCCGCTTAGTCTTTCAAGAACTCTCGCCAGCAGGTAAATCAGACCGCAGAATATGCCAAACGCAGCCAAGCCATAGAAACTCTTAGCACTCGTATCAAAAGTGAAGAAACAAAATCGAAGTATCCAAACTCCCGTGGCGGCAACGAACACCCAATATACGATCTTGGACACTTGAAGCATTGATTTCATATTGTCTTCCTCTAGATTTCTTGGTTAGACAAGACGATTGTGGAGAATTGCCACTAACAAGAGCATTTTACATTGTCAAGAGAAAATTGAGCAACCTCGGTGAGAGGTCTCTCTGGTCTCTATTCTTCAATTCTGGCATCCTGAAGAATGGTATTGGATACTGTTTTCTGGTTGTCCCGCGCTTTATTAGATGGCCTAGTTTCAACAAAATGGGGCAAGTACGATCAACTTGGTGCAAACATGGGAACAGTATTAGAGAATGACTCTAATGGTTTCATAACTGAATCGGACGTCTCCATCCGTGCCACGAGAGACCGTGTTTACGACGCTTTGGCTGAGATTCATCAATGGTGGGATCCGAGTCATTCGTTCAGTCTGGATGCAAATAATTTGAGCCTTGATCTTCGACCCGGAGGATACTTTCTTGAGTCCTGGGGCTCTAACGATGGAGTGATCCACTCCACTGTAATATTCGCAAAACGAGCCGAGATTTTACGTCTGAGTGGCGCGCTTGGTCCCCTGCAAATACTGGGAGCATACGGAACTCTTACTTTGCAATTCGAGAAAAGTCGGATTGGAGTAGATCTAACTGCCAACTATCAAGTAATTGGTCGAAATCTTGAGGATTGGGCGACCGCTGTCGAACAAGTGCTTTTCGAGCAGCTAGTTCGACTCAAGAATTTTGTAGAGACGGGTGACCCTGAGTCCACTCAAGAATGAGCAAACCTGATTCTGGGAAACTCTTCGGTTATCTCAAACCGAGAATCTCAATCGCCCTTGCAGATAATGCCAATTGAATTATTCGGTCTAAGGTTCGTCTCTTTGGTCACGGAAGATTGAATACGGGAGCAAAGCTGCCATAAATCATCCGTGAGCCGTCGAATGGAACCGGATATTTTGTCGAGTCAAATCTGGCGTCTGTCTTCATGAGATCTTCCATCAGTCGATATGCTTCTTCTCTAGCTTCCTTGCTCGGCCATTCGATCCAAGAGAAGACAATGGCTTCTGCGTCCTCAGCATCAACTGCTCGTCGAAAATCGGTATTGACACCTGTTTCGACATCATCTTCCCAACACTCCATCACGCGAAGAGCTCCGTAGTCCATGAAGATTGAATCCATGAATTGTGCGTGCTCTATGAATTTCTGCTTGTTCTCCTTCGGAACTGCAAGAACAAAACCATCAATGTAGTTCATCTTCATATCCTGAAAATCGGAGTCTCAAGCTTAAACAAAAGCGTAGGTCACTCAAGTGGATTCCAACTGCTTTATGTATGCATTCAATGTAGGCTTGGGTTGTACTTGGCTGACACTAACTCCGCACCAGGACTTGCGCGGGAATACACGCGTAGTGTAGTTAGCTGATTCAGCACCACACACATTGGCGGAAATTCCGCTAGCAAGATACTGAAACGTGAAGAAATTAATCGGAATTCAGCGTGTCGGAGTCGAAGGTAATGTTGTCATCAGGACTTGACGGCCAAGCTTCCAACTCGAGCGCTGACAGAATGTCTTCTATCAAGTTTCTCGTGCCTCCGATGTAGCTGCTATGCAGGTCGATGTCCGTCGTCATCCACCAACTACGGTCATTGCTCCAGACCAGGCCCGCGGTTTCGTACGTAAGATGGAGGAAAGGAGTACCGAGCATGCTCAAAGGACCACGGTATAGATCCCACTCACGTCCTCCCCGGGTTTGGAACTGGATCGACTTGGTCTTGGCCATGTACTCCGGGTAGACCCGGTAGCCGTACCCATCCCACACCCCAAACCAGCAGGGTTCCCAGTCGGTGTAAGCGGACAAGATCGCGCGTAGAGGCCCTGATACCGGCCATGGCAATGTACCTGCGTCGGGAGGCTCGATATCAACTCCAGAAATCATCGAACCGACAATCCTTGGCCACTGCATCAACGCATGACAGCGACGTCCGCTGCGAGCTGCGACATCAGCCCACGTCAACGGAAATCGCTGCCAGCCCCCAGACTTCCAAGCCGGGTGAAGAATCCGCGCATACCGCTCGAATCCTCTCGGGACGAGGGAGGCAACGTTGTAGCTGTGGAAGGAATCCAGCCGACTTTTAGCCCAATGCCCCGCGTAAAGGTCGTTTACTGGGAGGAGCAAGGAACGTACCTCGTAGCCGAATACATACGATTGGACCAAGGCGTAAAGGGACCCAATACTGAGCCTTGGACGAAGAGCAAAAATTCAGTACGGTACGTACCATTGCCACAAGCTCTCTTGGCCACCAGTTCATTTTGATCAAAGATAATAGTCAACGGATCATTTTTCTGTTTGACCGCAGGAATTCCGACTCTCTTCCAGAATCCGAAGATACCCAACCACTTTTTCCATTGATATAAGTACGCAAGCGCATCGCCAAATTGCGTGATCTTTGAATGGACGTTCATAGCTCTATTCTGAACGCAAAATCTTGTGGCAAAGTAGTAGCGAGATTGGTTTCATTCAATCTGTCCGGAGAAGACATTCGTAGATTTTCATCTGCCTTTCATGTTGATTGGAAGTAACAATGAAGCTATAGCCCTGAGCCTCTGTTGAAAGCGACTCTGCTTGCAATCGATGGCAATTCTGGGTGCTGGATTTGCAGTATGATCTGGTCTGTTCAAGCAGCGTGTTCGCTGGGTCTCACTTGAACTTCCTGGCACATCGGTTGTTACTGTGCAGCGGAGTCTAACCCATACGATGCCAGAGAGGTTTTGTACTTGTGTTCGTATTGAAACCTTGAGCGCTTGCAAGCGGGCTTCACGGGAGGCTCAACGCAGGCGTAAAGCCACCAAATATCATCCTTGAGCCGTCGAATGGAGCCGGGGTCTTATCCTGTTTAAATCTTTCATCACCAGACTTCATCAGTTCCTGCATTTGTTCGTGTCCCTTCTGCCTCGTCTCTTTGTCGGGCCACTCAACCCAAGAAAACACAATTGCCTCGTCTTCTTCAACACTTACGGCCCGTTGAAAGTCAGTTTTCTCGCCTGGATTTACTTCGTCTTCCCAACATTCCATCACTCTGAGAGCGCCGAAATCCATAATTAGCGAGTCCATGAGCCGGGCGTACTCGACAAACTCTTGCTTGTTTTCCTTTGGCACTGCCATTACGAAACCGTCAATGTAGGGCATCAATCTAATCCTAATTCAATGAAATGGAGCATAGCTTAACATGCGGAAATGTACGCCAATTCAAGCCTCGCATGGCCAGTGGCGAGGCCAAATGTGTGACTGAGACGGGCTTTGCTCTCCATTCTCGCTTCAGTGCTGAGGCATGACGGTCCGCCTCTTATAATTCCAATGCATGATTGAAAACCGACTGCCTGCACCCACAACCGACATCGACCATGCCAAAGACGACATGGACGCTTTCGGGTACTGTCTGCTAAAAGATGCATTGAGCAAAAATCAACTCTCAGCGATTCGCCACAGATTGTTGGAGCAGTTAGCCGCAGAAGAACAACAAGGATTCAGCCTAAAGCTACCGGATGGAAAGCAACTTGTACGCTTCCTGATCAATAAGGGGAAGGTCTTTCTTGATCCAATCCTTTACGAAGGACTTCACTCCATCGTGAAGCATGTACTCGGCAAGTCTTATCTATTGTCCTCCTATCACGCACACTTTGCCCATACCGGAGGCACAACCAATTTCCATACTGATCAGTTTTGGATGCCTCCCCCGACCAACGAGCAGAGAGAAACAACGGTGAAACCGGGTTCAATTACTCGAGAGGGTAACCGAGGTCATAACATACACGGAGACACCTTGAAGCAAAACAAGAGCATCTCACCAGCGGTAGTTTGTAACGCAATGTGGATGATTGACGACTTTACTACCGTAAACGGGGCAACACTAGTAGTTCCGGGTAGTCACTTGAGCGGTCGCGAACCGGACAATGTGCACGATGTTGACGCTAACTGGGTGTCGGCTGTAGGTGAAGCGGGGACTGTCTGCATCTTTGAAGGAAGAACATGGCACTCCACCGGGGTGAACGCTACCGAAACACCTCGAATTGGATTGACGACGAACTTTTGTGCTCCTCAATTTCGACAACAGGACAATTCCCCATTTGGTGTACGGCCAGAAGTGCTTGAAGATGCTCCCGATCGTTTGATGGAGCTTCTCGGCTTCGTACCTTGGCAGGGCTATGGAGGTTACGAAGGCGTATCAAGAGTGACCCGTGGCCAATACGCACTCGGTGAAATGAAGCCAAACTAGTCTCAATTCCGGCGGGTTTCAGAAGCTAGTCTGAAGTCCTACACAAAATCAATGAGAGACTCAGTGTTAAATGCAAACTTACTAGTAATCGAAGTTCTTATTTGGACATTATCAAGAATCCTTGATTTCTTGATTTTTGGACGTTAGCAAGAATCCTTGATTTTTCCGGGCCGCATTTGCTCGGCATAGAGGCGAATCTGCAGTTCTGTTAATTGTTCTTTGTAATTCCCTTATCTTTTCCTGCCCGTCCTGTTCTGCGACCACTTAAGACACCACAAAATCATGGTTCCCGACATTGGCAGTGGATTCCTGATCAGCCAAGCAATTGACAGTCGTTCTCTTTGAAAGATAAAGATCATGCGTTATTGCTCTTAAAACTTCCCTTTCCTCGCAATTCGGAGTGGTTTGAAAGACTTTTCTACCTACTTCATTCAACGGAAGAGAGCGAGTGGTCGCTCATTCGCGTTTCCAACACACTAATACTGGATTCTTGAATATCCGAAGCATACTGGGCTGCCGTACTTTCTAGATACACAGTCGTTTAGTTGATGTCAACGATTTAAAAACCCTCTATTCGTGCTTGGATCAATGATCGTGATGAGAGAGCACATAAAAACGTAGGGTATACCGGCACCATAGTTGAACCAAGCCAAGGAGGCTGAAATGTCACCCAGAACTTTCCTTTCCTTACTTACGTTGATTCTTGCAGGCCCTGTAGCCCTTCTGACGAGCCGAAGGAAGTTGAATCCGCGAGTAATGCCACGCCAAATCGCTGGTATGTTTCATTTGAGGAATTGGGATTTAGCGACAATGCTGGTCTTACCGTGCATAACCTACCTGAAGGTACGGATACTTATCGCAATACGTTCGATACTTGGTCGCCGAGATTTGCTCTTGGCTACTGTGTTGTACACTCGAAATGGTCATGTGAGCTTCAACTTCAACTCGGTCCAAAGGAGAGCTTTGAGGCCTTTAAGGGAAACGAACTACTAGTTCCTGCAGCGAAGTTCCAAAGTCGCTTTTTGACTGCGTCTCTAAATCGCACGTATTCTCTGCGACAAGATTATGAGATTGAAGCAAAAATCGGTGTGGTGAATGCGTCCTTTGACTCTCAAGTTCGACTTGAAGACTCTGTGAGGGATTTGAAACTCTCAGAGACCAATCCGATGCTCTCCATCGGACTACTTAAGAGAAATAAACCGCGGCTTTCCGCAGGCATTTACTTCACTAACTACTACCTCCCGAAAACAGGAACAATAACCACCGTGTCGATTGGCTTGAGGTATGAGTTCTAATTCTCTCTAAATACCCTATCGGCACCCGTGATGTTGTTTACGGTACCGACTTATGGGCAATTGGCTAGCGTGATCTAGAGACAAGGCTCTGAAATCTGGTGGTCTTCCAGAGTAGCAATGCCCTGTGCTGCGCCAGAGTACCGCAGGGACAATGCTAAGAACTTAAAACTCTTCGGGTGCACGATCACGATGTGGCACTTGAAAGGTCCAGAAGGTCGTAGACTTGAAAAAATGTCAGTCGCTTAAGCTAGGATAGAAGTGAGAAAAAATAGTCCTCCGACCAAAAGGAAAAAAGGTGCCAACAGGAATATGTGGGCAAGCGCCACCCATCCCATGCAAGCTCCTATTCCTTTCGACGTCCAGCTTCTCAATCCAAGTACTGAAATTATGAATGACCAAACCCACCATAGGCTTGAGGCTGAATCGGTTGAACCTAGTCCTACCTCCCAATCTCCATATGAGTAGAGGCGAAGTACATAACCATCCAAGTCTGTTACGACAAGTAGTACATTGATTGCGGCTGCTAGGATCAAAGGCACTTGACACCAGCATGCAAAGCCAAACCATTCACTCCATTCGATGCCAGACTTGGTGATCTTTCCAACGATGCTAAAGCTAGTGCCCAAGAGCACAAAGTAAATTAACCAACCCAAAGGCCATATGACTGGTGCCCACGGGCTTGCGGTCATGCGAGAATCATGGGGTCTGTCTGAAGGTCCGTACATTTCTTCCTGAATTTGCGCTTTCCGTGCTTCAGCAAATTTTTCATACGGTTCATCTTCCAACAGCTTCAACTCGTTCTGATAGTCAGCATATTGCTTTTTGGTTAGTCCTTCGTGAGGTGCTAAGTGTGCGATCGCAAATGCGGTAATTGCTATAGCACCAAGGATTGCCACTACCGGATAGGCAATTTGCAGGTCACTCTTTAATTCATCGAATACATTTCGAGGCGAATACAAAATGCGCCAGAGTTTGTTCAATTTGGCCGTCTTAGTGTCTTTCGAAATCAGTATCCAATTTATCACATTTGTGCAAAGCCAAGAGCACGGTGTGTTGATTTGCAGGTTCTATGTGCACGTGAACACACCATTGGCATGAAGCTGACGAGAATTGGATTTTCGATAACGGAGATGTTGGGGCAGTCTGAACATTTGAAGACTGAACGGGCATTTCACAAGCGCTGTCAACACACCTACGGTTCGAATCCGACTTTTCTGTGCACCTCAGCCTTACGGCACGACAATGCTTTGTTCTGGCGCATTCCCCGAAGTACTCGAAAGCACACCAATATGACTGAAAGGGATTCGTCGTTTTGTTCCGAATTCTTTGATGGAGTAACTCATTTCACAACTGCAAATCTAAGCGATGAAGCAATCAGAAAGTCGATCTTCTAGAGTCAGACTGACTAGGCTAAGATCACGGATGTTACCCATACATACGACAGAATTAGCAGCACCGGAACCAACAATAGGAAATAAGCAAACACAGCTAATCCCACGCAGGAACCAACCTTTTTTGAAGTCCAACTCCGTAAACCTTGGATGGAAATAACAAACGACCAAACCCAATAGAGAATTGAAGAAAGCGCAGCCGGGCTGAGATAAGAGCTCGTGGAACCAACTGAGAATATGTAGAGTACTGCTCCGTCCCAATCTGCAGCGACAAGCAATACTTCCAGCGCCTCCACAGGTGCCAATGGCATTTGAGCCCAACACACGAATCCAAACTAATCCATCCACAAGCGATCGCAATTGGCGATACCGCCGACGATGAAGAAACATGTCGCTAAGATGGCAAAGTAGATAATGCAACCAAATACCCCGGTGAGCTATGCCCACAGACCATTGGACATTAGTGAGCTTTCTGGACTATTTTGATGGTCGTATATCGCTTCCAGAAACATTCTTTTTCGATCGAGTCCTTGATCCTGTGTGTTTTCTTCTGGCTATAAATCCTTGAGGTCTTGAAAATTCTCAAGTTCTTCTGTGGATGGCACGGAATGCGAAATGTCTTATGAGGATGGAGAGATAAATCCGATAACCAATGCTGAAATTGCAGCCGCACCAAGCACAGCAACCAAGGGAGAGGCAATCCGAACATCATCACTCAGCTCACCGAACACACTTCGAGGTGAATTCAAGATACGCCAAAGTTTGTCCAATTTTTTCGCCGTTGGATTTTGGTGATTGGATCGTCAATTTACCACACACATCTATAGTCGGGAATGCTTGCTCTCCAATGGCCGGTTCGTTCAGATTGGATGGAAACATCATGCCTGTCGTACACCAAAAAAAGAGTCGCCATAAAGCTGATCTCACTCTGGGTTACGTGAGACCGCAGTTTTTCGTAGTCAAAAACTCCAATGGGTGACTTAATACGGTATTCTTTCTGACAATAGTTTTGGTGCGTATTGAGCCAAAAGTTTTGCCTCACAAAACGGCCTACTCTCCCATTCTGTGAGTCGCAAAGAGCAAAACGTACACCAAAAGGAGCAAGTACGATGTCAATCTGGGAAACCTGTCCCGCTGTGGAGCGCAATCCCGGCAGGGTCAGCGGAGCCTGGGTGTTTACTGGCACGCGAATCCCACTTTCCGCCTTGTATGAAAATCTTGCTGCCGGTGCCACGGTTGACGACTTCGTTGCATGGTTTCCGGGTGTCGAGAGAAAACAGGTTCGGGCAGTGCTTGAGCATGAAGCTCGGGAGTTAAGAAACGCATTAGCTCGTTGAAGCTACTTTTCGATCAACGTACACCCGTACCTCTACGAAACCATCTACCTGATCACAGTGTGGAGACCCTAGCCGAAAAAGAGTGGTACGAGAAAGACAACGGAGAGCTGCTCGATCTTGCAGAACTTGAGGAATACGAAATTTTGGTTACAACCGACCAAAGTATTCGTTATCAACAGAATCTCAAGTCTAGGAGAATTTCCATCGTCGTTTTAATGTCTGCTTTTATGGAACAACCTCCCATCGGGATTTACGAAGCCAGAGCAGGGGCGGGAAC
>VXNM01000008.1:0-6238 GCA_009840545.1 Gammaproteobacteria bacterium
TGGTGGAGCCAGGGGGGATCGAACCCCCGACCTCGACAATGCCATTGTCGCGCTCTCCCAGCTGAGCTATGGCCCCTGCCAGTATCAGTGATTTTACTCGAGCAAATTCTTGAGATGAGCCAGTCCAAAATCTCTGTTTGAACTGAGTGAGACTACTGGACCGTCAGTCAACCAAGGTGCGCCACTCTTTGTCGAGTCGCTTTCGTTCCTTGTTCGATATGCCACCCAGCGCTTCAATTGCCGAACGAATACGGATAGTTACGATATCTCGTTCTAACAGTTCCAACGAATCAAATAGAGGCAAGGTTACCGATCGTCCTGAAATCGCAACAAAGACCGGGAAAAGAAAGTCCTTAAATTTGACATTCATCAATCCCGCTAGTTGGTTGAGCGACTCGTACAAACTGTCTCGATTCCACTGCTCAACCTCACCGAGTGCCCTATTGACGAATTCCAAGACCTTTTTTGAGTCGCTTAGCTCAAGTTTCTTATGTTCGAAATCCTGTTCGGTCAAGTCGACGCGATCACCCAATATGTAGTCCACTTTAGGAAAGAGATCGTCAAATCTCTCAGAACGTTCTCGCACTAACGACACGAGTCTGTCTAGGCGTTCTCCACCGAATGCCCAATCAAATACACGAGCCTTGAGTTCTTCCGACGACAATTCTCGTATGTACAAACCGTTTAGCCAGCTCAACTTCTCGATGTCGAACACCGGTCCACGAGGCGAAAGCCTGTTAGGTGTGAAGTCGGCATAAAACTCATCCATCGAGAATTTCTCGCGTTCCTCGGGCATCGACCAACCCATTGTTGCCAAGTAGTTCAATAGAGACTCTCGAAGGAAACCGCATCTTCGGTAGTAATTTATAGAGGTGGCATTCTTGCGTTTCGACATCTTCGATTGGTCCGGATTGCGCAACAACGGCAAGTGGTAGTGCTTGGGCATGTCCCAACCGAAGTTCTGATAGATCAACTGATGTTTGGGGAATGAGTTGATCCATTCTTCACCACGGAATATATGCGTGATACCCATGAGGTGGTCGTCTACGGTTGAAGCAAAGTGATAGGTCGGGAATCCGTCCGACTTAATCAGGACTTGCATATCGACCTGACTCCACGGAATTGTGACATCACCGCGCACTCCATCTACGAAGCGACACTCGCCTTCTTCTGGCACTCGCAAACGAATGACGTGAGGTTCGCCACGGGCGGCACGCTCCTCCGCTTCGGCCGGATCAACGGTCAAGCACTTTCCGTCGTACTTGGAGGTTTTACCGGCTTGTATTTGTTGGCGACGCATCTCATCAAGCCGCTCTTTGGTACAAAAGCAGCGAAATGCGCCTCCGGATGCAAGCAACTGCTCCATGTGCTCCTTGTAAATCGCTAGGCGTTCACTTTGTCGGTACGGCCCGCACTCTCCGCCAATGTCTGGACCTTCGTCCCAGTCTAGACCAAGCCAACGCAACACATCGAAGATCGCTGACTCGGACTCCGCTCTATTCCTAGTCTGATCGGTATCTTCGATTCGGAGGATGAACTCTCCACCGTTTTGGTGAGCAAACGCACGATTGAACAACGCTGCATACGCGCTACCCAAATGCGGGTCACCTGTGGGAGAAGGTGCTAGACGAGTCCGTACAGACATCGAGGATGGTGTGAATGTGGCAGGAACTCTAATAGCATACTAGTACGCATTACAAATACGCCCACCAGAGAAGTAGGCAACCAAGTTTCTGTGTTTAGTGTGGGGGCGAAGCCGACAGCAAGAAGTTTCTGAGCTGTGCGGTTAGGTGTTCAGTGTTTCGCTACTGGGCCTGAACTGGTCGCACAACTGGAGTGTAGTCGGAGACTTCCTCTCCTTCAGAATTGACCACTGTCCACGCTTCAGGAGTTCTGAGAACCGCCCGCACAAGTCGATTGTTCAATGCGTGGCCGGATTTGTATCCCTCGAACTCTCCCAAGACCGGCATCCCTAAAAGATAGAGATCTCCGATTGCATCGAGAATCTTGTGCTTGACGAATTCATCGGGATAACGAAGACCCTCTGGATTCAGGATCTTGGACTCGTCTATGCCAACTGCATTCTCAAGGCTCGAACCGAGACAGCGATTCACAGACTGTGCCATCTTCAACTCGCTGACCAAGCCAAATGATCGTGCTCTGCTTACATCCTCTACATATGATGTATCCGAGAAATCGAGCTCAACGTATTTGGGGCATCGATTAAAAACGGGGTGGTTGTATACGTATGAGTAAGCAACCTTAAATCCGTCATAGGGCCGAACCGCCGCCATGGCATCACCCTGAATGACTTTGATCTCGCGCTTTAGCTTTAAGTATCTACGGGGTGCGGAGCATTCACGGGTACCGACCATGTCAATCAGCTCGACGAATTGGCCTGCGCTGCCATCCAGTATCGGAACCTCTTCACCGCCAACGTGCACAATGGCGTTATCGATGTTCATGCCCCACAGAGCGGACATTAGATGTTCAATCGTAGATATTTCTACGTCGTTGTATGCAATGCTGGTTGACAGAGTCGTATCTGACACGTGCCATCCAGATGCTCGAATAAATGTATTAGGATAGTCATCGCGTACAAATTGGATTCCGAAATTCGCCGCTGCGGGTCGTATTGAAATCCGTGTCCGTTTGCCCGTGTGAACGCCGATTCCAATGGCATTTACGGTGCGGAATATTGTACGCTGAAGCATCATGGACTTGGATCCTCCTCAAACCCGTGCGTACTATAACCGAAATCCATTAGAAAATGAAGAAAAAATGAATCCTTTATGGAACATCTTCCAAGAAACGAGCCATTTTGACCGAATTTGAGGAATAGGCACTTGTTAGAACGTTTGCGTGATATTTTCTCCTCCGGAGCCAAAGATTCCAGTGAAAAGCTGGAAATCACCAACGAAGAGGAGGTTGTGCCCTTAGCGGCGGCACTCGTCCTGCTCGAAGTTGCGTGGGCGGACCATACTCTTGAAGAAAAGGAATTGAACCTAATCAGGAACTCCCTGATCTCTCTCTACGGCATCGACAAAAAAACGGCAAACGGCGTGCTGAGTCGGGCACAAGAAGAACGAACTAACAACACCAGTATGTATCCGTTTACACGCCAACTTAATGACCGACTTGATCTAGAGGAGCGCAAGAAGCTCTTGGTTCACCTATGGCGAATGAACTCATTTGACGGTTCTCCCTTTCACTACGAAGAAGGGGTGATACGAAAAACCTCTGAATTGTTGCACCTTCGACACTCAGAGTTCATCCAGGCAAAACTCGAAGCGAAGTCTCTCTAGTAAGCTCGAGATTTCGCGGTGTGTTACCGTATTCGATGTACATCCAAGCACACCATCACTTGAGGGAGAGGTATGACGTCAGAGAGTAGAGCAGTTTCACCGACCGATGGTCCAGTAGCCGTCACTGGAGCATCCGGTTACATTGGGTCGTGGATAGTCAAAGACTTTGCTGAGATGGGATATACGGTGCGAGCATGCGTGAGGGATCTCAACAAACCCGACAAAGTCGACCACTTAAGCACGCTCAATCAAGCGAATTTGCGGGGATCTGTGGAGATATGCGAGGGCGACATTTGGGAAGCCGGTAGCTACGACGAAGCGTTCAACGAATGCTCTGCCGTAATTCACGCGGGTGCGGCCGTTGGCTACAACCGAGAAACGCCGCAGGAAGTTTACGATGGTTGCTTCACTGAAAACAACCATGTTCTCGACTCTGCGCTCAAGTCAAATTCGATGAAGCGGTTTGTGTTCACGAGCTCGTTTGCAGCAGTGGGACATCCAAGACCCGAAGGCTATGTATTCACGGAACGAGATTGGTGTGGGGACAATGTCGAAGGCTATCGTGGACGATGGACAGATGAGATGATCCCCAAGAATCGGGATATTGCGTATGCAATGGCAAAGGCTGCATCGGAGAAGATGCTGTACGAGAGAGCGGAAAAAGATGGAACATGGGATGCCATGGCGATTCTCCCACTCCATGTCATTGGACCTCTGATGTGCAAGAACCATGACCAAGGATGGAGTTGGCAGAACTGCATTAGATACATGCTTATGGGGAAGCCCTACAAGAAGTCTTACGGAGGGAGAATGCTCTGGAACAATGTCGACGTCCGAGATGTGGCTCGGGCCCATCGATTGTGCGCGGAGAGTAGTGTTGCCCGAAACGGGTCACGCTACATTCTCTCGGCAAAAGACCGTAGCGGTGAACTCTTCACTTGGCAGTTGCAAGAACGCTTGAGCGAATTATTTCCCAATATTGAGAGTGTTGGCGGAGAAGAAATGAACAACGGAAAGCCTGCAGAGAAGACCTATGACTCTCCAAGATCGTATTGCCTGTTGGCGATCGAGGAACTGGGATTGAATCCCTACGACATCGACGAAACCCTTCTTGAAACGGGGAATTCCTACTATCGATTGGGACTGTTATAGTATCTCGTGCTCTCAGTCACTAACTGATGTTAGTTGTCTGGACCGGACAGAACAACCACCCCGGAACGAACAAAGGTCTCTAGCGTCTGGAACGCTTGTTCGCTAAGGGAATCAGCGCTTGAGTCAAGCTCCTCAGCCAGTTCATGTATGAGATCCCATCCTGATCGGGCATTCTCCAGCATCTCCAACATTCGAAAAGTTCGTGGGTTCGACACAAGAAACTCAACCTTGTTTTGACGATCTCGATGAGCAATTAGCCATGTCGCATCAGGGGCCGATGCGGGGATGGTGTAATTCTCATCGATATTGTGAACAGGCCACTGATAGCTAAGTAACCGAACCAGAGGAGACCGTTGAATTCGGGTTTCCAAGCTGGTTAGGGTACCTCTTCGCCCGATCGATTCTGGAGAGAAGTACAGCTCGATTCTTACAAGATCGAAGTGACAGAGTTCGACAATGAACGGATAGCGTTCATCGAGCTCTTCGCAACCCATAAGAAACTGGAGGAACTCGTTGGGGATTTCGCGAAAGTACGGCGTCTCACATCGGTGGTTCTTGATGAAATTGCGTATAAGTGAATGCCAATACTCATCATCGACCACTGTTTTGAATGACTTGAACGACTTCGCACAAAACGATTCAATGTTGTCGTAGAACAGTCTCTTGTAAACCGCCATACGGCGTAGTTCAACATCCAAAGGTCCTCGAGAAGAGTCAGGGTCCCGTATGTGCGCTGCAAATTCCGCCTGAACCGCTTGAAACGGAAGTTGGTTGGGCGTACTCGACACCTTATTCCACGCCAACTGGCTTGCGATTGCTTTCATGTAGGCGTTGCATTTCCGCAATGCGATCAACTTCAGCAAGCAATTTGGGAAGCGGAGGAAAGTTAAAGTCTCGTTCCAAGAGTGTAGGCATGACACCGTACTTGGAGTATGTGTAATCGAGCAAGTCCCAAACCGGTTCAATAACGGTTGCAGCGTGCGTATCTATACGAAGATCTTCGGCTTCTTCGTAGTGCCCCGCAATGTGGACATACGCCACTCGTTCCAAGGGCAGAGAGTCTATGAATTCCTTGGGATCGTAAGAGAAATTGATGCTATTGACGTACACATTGTTGACATCCAGAAGTAAATCGCAATCAGACTCGTCCAAAACGGCATTGACAAACTGACTTTCGCTAAGTTCTTGGCCCGGTGCGGCGTAGTAGGAAACGTGTTCGATTGCGATTCGACGTTCCAGAATGTCTTGAACCTGACGAATTCTATTGGCAACGTGTCCGACAGCATCTTCCGTGAAGGGAATAGGCATCAAGTTGTATAGATGCCCGTCCGCGCTACATGCGCTTAGATGATCTGAGTAGCACGTGACTTCAAACTGGTCAAGAAATTTGCGTATCTGGCGGACGAGTTCGAGGTCGAGCGGGTCAGGACTTCCGATAGACAGCGACAGTCCGTGGCAAACCAATGAATAGTTTTCGGCATAGTGGCGGAATCGCCTGCCGTAGCGCCCCCCGACGTTGATCCAATTCTCTGGAGCAACCTCAAGGAAATCTATTGTTTGTGATACACGGGATTCATGTTCGCGCAGTTGTGCGAACATTCCTCGACGGAGACCGAGTCCCGTGCCACTGACTGGAAAGGAACTCACTTGTGAAGCGGGTGGTCACGCCGTTGTTCGGTGAGAAACAGGGCGTGACCGAGAGCATTTGTGACTAGGGACTATTCTTCTTCAGTCTCTTCTTCGTCTTCGCCTTCTTCGCCCTCTTCGCCGCATTTGCCTTC
>VXNM01000008.1:6338-714216 GCA_009840545.1 Gammaproteobacteria bacterium
TCTTCGCCGCATTTGCCTTCGCCACACTCGCCTTCTTCTTCAGAAGCGGACAGTATGTTGCTGGGGTCACCGATAGCGTCGGCTAGGAAAACGTTGTTGGGATCTTCGTCGATAGATGCTGAGACTGAAACGCCGAGCGATGCAGCCAGAAACGAGCCAATGCCTATCAAGGCAGACTTCTTGTTAAGTGTGTCCATTTGGGGTTCCTCCTTTATGTACCAAATGTGGGACAACTACAAACCGGAAAAGCTGGTTTCCGGCTATCCCATTGGTCTGTAGCACCAAAAAATGGGACAACAATAGTAGCAGAAGGTTCCCAATATTGCTCGAGACTTTAGGTCTCGAGCGTGTGAAGGCTACTTGAAACACGTGTAGCGACTACAAGACTGATTTCGGCCACAATGAACTTAAGCCACTACACCTCAATCAAACCAAGAATTCCAAAGACTGTCAGTTCGATTCATGTAGCTTCCCGAGATCTTTAGGATGTGGTTGAAGACTTTGGACTCTCTCGTTCCAATTCGACAAACTTCTCCTCCAGTCTCTTCGCCGAAACGCGAATCCTTGTCTTCATGTTCTGACAGAACAGCGAGAGACGGTATTCCTGAAGATTCAGTCTTAAGTCCTCAATTGCGCGCTCGTTCCCACCAGATGCACGCAATACTTTGAACCGTTTTTCCCAGGTCTGGATGTCTTCGGTCAGCACGATGTCTCGCTTCAACTTGCCTGCTAGACCTTCAATTCGAGCGTTTATGCCGTGCAAATAACGCGGCACTTCATTCAGGAATTCGTCGTTATGTGACCGAAGTAGAGTTGGGGGCACCAAAGCGTCGAGCTGTTCGCTGAGGTCCGATCTGGCAATCTCAAAAGCAGGTGAATTACCCAATAACCCCACTTTCTTGCTTAGCTCTTCTCTAAGTCTCACGATTTCTGACGTGAGATCAAGCAGTTTGATGCCCTTTTGTACGAGTCGCCCACGGTGAATTGCAAGGACTTCGTCAAACTCATTCTTTGTAGCAATCAGGGACTTATCGGCAAAATACACTCGAGAAATCGCACGCAACAACAACGAATCGAAGAGTTCTGAATCAGGTCCGACTTTCAACCAACTCAATCTCAACTCTTCCTGCTTTTCGAATTCTGAACGGAGGTATGCAACAGATTGTTTTTCGGCAAAACAAACCAGCCTGCAAAGTCCCCACAACGACTCTTCGGGTGAGCGTGGAGGTTGCGGCAGTAGGCGAATGTCTACACCATCCTTGCGATCTAGAAGGTGCGTATAAACCGCTACAGGTCCAGAAGCTGTAGTTAGTGTCCTCTCCCAATCGATCCCTTCGTTGGGAAATGACGTAATTCCCTGAAGTTCGTATTTCGAAGTATTGACCGAATCGACTTGGTCCTCTATCCGTTTTGCGATTCGTTGTTGCAATTCCTGAACATTTCGGTCCTGATCAATGACGTTTCCGTTGCTTGCCACTACCTGAACATTCATGAAAAGATGTGGCGACAATCTAGATGTGTCCCAAGATTCTCTATAAATATCAACGCTATACTGGGTTTTAATCAGCTCCGCCAATGCATACAACATGCTCCCACCACGAAATACGTCGTCTCTGAGCAATAGATGGGTTAATTCGACGACACGATCTGGTATTGGGGCGAGCTTCTTTCGCAAGGGCTTTGGGAGAGATCTCAAGAGTTCCAAGCACTTGGTCTCCAGCAGACCAGGGACCAACCACTCAATGAGTTCTTCATCGATCAAGTGCAATGTCGAGGGTGTTACTTGGACCGATACTCCATCCTGGAGTTGCCCCGGTGCGAACGTGTATTTCAATGGAAAAGTACTTGATTCAACGTGCAATTCAGAGGGAAATGCATCCTCGCGAAGGTGAATCTTTTCCACAAGAAGAACATCTTCTGGAGACATTGTTAGCCCGCTTCTGGACGACTCCTCACAGTTCCTATACCACTGCATAAACGACTTGGTATCCGTAACGGATTCAGGCAACCGTTCGGTATAGTAAGTAGCTTGTTGCTGTTCACTCGCTACTACATTGAAACTCCTCTCACGGGCTTCCAATTCCTTCAGAGAACTGACTAATTCACGATTTGCTTGAACTTCAGGTACATTAACTCTGCCTTCGTCCTTTACCAAAGCATGCCGTGCGAATATTTTTTGCGCCTGAGTCGCGTCATATTCGTTCAGTTTCTCTCGACGATTGACGGCAATCGTGAGCCCTGAAAGGCTTAGGTCCACCAACACCATGCTAGTGGCACGTTTCGAATTCCAGTAGGGATCATGTGTCGATCGACGCAGCAAGGAGCCGGCGTATTCCTCGACCCAACGGGGCTCGATGGGTGCAACGCAGCGTGCAAAGGTCTGAGATGTCTCTGCAATCTCCGCGGCCACGACCCACTTCGGTTCGGAGCCAGCCAATGTGGAACCTGGAAAAAGTCGAAACTTCATCTCACGCATGCCTACGTAGTTGTCTCGGTCGGTTCGCAATCCCACAAAGTTCAATGAGCCACTCAAAATAGCTCGATGTATTTCGTCTGGCTTAGCTGGTTTGCGATTGAATCTCATCTTCATTCGCGTGCACGCAATCCGTAACTGGCGGTGTAGGGAACGCCACTCTTCATACCTGACGAATGAAATGAAGTGCGTTTCGAGCAATCTTCGAAATTGGCGACGAGACTTCGACTTGCGTTCGATTTCTAACCAGTACCACAATTGAACAAATGACATGAAGTCCGACGACTTGTGCCGGAACTTTTCGTGTGCCAGATCTGCGGCCATCTGCCGATCTAGAGGACGAAGCCGGGGATCTTGAGCGGCAATTGCAGACACAATTGTCAGAACTTCGTTGAGTGCATTCAGTTTGTCTGCCTCGATGAGCATTCGTGCCAATCTAGGGTCGATAGGAAGACGGGCCATGCGCTGCCCGATTGGAGTAACAGACTCATCCTCCAAAGCTCCAAGTTCTCGCAACATGCGTTTTGCTGAAGCAAACGCTCTGTTGTCAGGGCGATCAAGGAAAGGAAAGGTGTCAATATCGCCAAACCTGAATACAAGCATTTGGAGAACAACAGAAGCTAGATTTGTTCTCCGAATTTCAGGAACTGTGTACTCCAACCGTCTTGAGTAATCGTCTTCTCCGTAAAGTCGAAAACAGGTTCCCGGAGCGAGTCGTCCGCAACGCCCCGCTCGCTGATCCGCGCTTGCTTGCGAGATTTGTTCTATCGGCAGCCGTTGAATCTGGGATTGCAGACTGTAACGACTGATACGAGCAGAACCCACGTCAATGACGTACCGAATGTTTGGTACGGTCAAACTTGTTTCGGCAACATTGGTTGACAATAGAACGCGCTGCTTTCCAGAAGTCTGGAAAATCTTGTGTTGTTCTTTTGGCGGTAGCCGAGCGTAGAGAGGTAGCACCTCGAACTGGTTTGCATAGTTCTTGCGAAACCAATGAGACCACTCGAAGATTTCCCGTTCGCCAGAAAGGAACATGAGAATGTCCCGTACTTGGGAGTGCTTGTCATTTCTTATTTCACTGATACATTCAGACACCGCAGTCTCGATGTCTCTCTCGATTGGTCGGTACCGAATGTCTACGGGATACGTGCGACCCACCACGGAGACTACTGGAGCATTGCCAAAAAATTTGGAAAACTCCTCGACATCAATAGTCGCACTCGTTATAACGACACGCAGATCCCTGCGAACGGCGAGAAGCGATTTGAGGTATCCCAATAAGAAGTCAATGTTCAGACTCCGTTCGTGTGCCTCGTCCACAATAATCGTGTCGTAGGAGTTCAAATAACGATTACGTTGTATCTCGGTCAGCAAGAGTCCATCGGTAACTATCTTTACAAGAGTGTCTGGTCCTACCCGATCCTCAAATCGGACGGCATACCCCACTTCTTCGCCAATGCTGACGTTCAGTTGAGACGCAATCCTGTCTGCAACACTGCGAGCGGCTAGGCGACGCGGTTGGGTATGGCAGATCATTCCCCGTACACCCAACCCAGCTTCCAGGCAGGCCAGAGGAATCTGTGTCGTTTTGCCCGATCCCGTCTCTCCTGCGACAATGAGCACCTGATGGCGCTTCAGCATAGATTCAATTTCGGGCAAACGCTCCACAATCGGAAGATCGGTTTGATAGCGCACTTGCGGCACGCTCCGAACGCGTTTTTGGACCTCGTCTGCACTCTCTACAAATCGTCTTAAATCCTTTTGGCTAATACGATTCTTGCGAGACGCTCGATCGAATGCATGAGCGTCCCTAGACATCAGCGATGACGCACCTAATCGCTTAAGTTTGGATAAATTCTGCTGGTCCAAATTTCTAGCGGTGATGGAGAGCTTTACCTTGGGGCTCCACCCATCCAATCACTATCTGGATAGAAAGTTCATTCCTTCTTCGAGACCGCGTATGGTGAGTGGATACATATGACCGTCCATAAGTTTTTGTGTCATGCCCACCGATGACGAGTATTCCCACGTCTCTTGGGGAGTGGGATTGATCCAAACAATTTTGTCGTAGCGGTCGATGAATCGACGTATCCACAGTGCTCCTGGTTCATCATTCCAGTGTTCTACGCTTCCGCCCGAGTGCGTAATTTCGTAGGGAGCCATTGTGGCGTCGCCCACAAATACGATTCTGTAGTCAGCAGCGAACTTGTTGAGAATGTCCCATGTCGAAATTCGTTCGTTCATTCGACGCCGATTGTCTCTCCAGACCGACTCGTAGATGAAGTTGTGAAAGTAGTAGCTGCCCAGGTGCTTGAACTCTGTCTTCGTCGCCGAGAACAGTTCTTCGCATATTTTGACATGAGCGTCCATCGATCCGCCAATATCGAAGAAGGTCAGGACCTTCACCGTATTTCTGCGCTCTGGACGCATTTTGAGGTCAAGGAGCCCACCGTTATCCGCAGTAGCTTTGATGGTGGTGTCCATGTCCAGTTCATCAGGTGCACCAGTACGTGCAAATTTCCGCAAGCGACGTAGTGCCATTTTGATATTACGGGTGCCAAGCTCGACTGAATCATCTAGATTCTTGTACTGGCGTTGGTTCCATACACGTCGAGCTTTTCGCTTTTTCCCTTGGCCAAGTCCTCCGGGACCTTCTTGACCAGGACCGTCGCGATCGCCCTTGCGCTGATTTTCCTGTTGAGCACGTTCCTCTGCCTGTCGGCGTTCTTCCTCTTCACGCTGTTTTCGCACCGCTTCGATGAATGCCTCCAAACCCCCAAGATCTCTGATTTCTTGAAGGTCAGATTCAGACAGGAGCTTCTCGATTTCACGCCGGAGCAAATCATCAAGCACGAGCGACTCAAGCAATCCTTTGATGTCGTCTAGTCCTTTGAAATACGAACCAAACGCACGGTCGAATTTGTCGTAGTTGGTTTCATCCTTAACCAAGCAAGTTCTGCTCAGCAAGTAAAACTCGTCCAAATTCGCGTACACAACCCGTTCTTTCAATGCAGCCAGCAAGTCCATAAGCTCACGAAGAGTTACCGGTACCTTGTATCGCCGCAATGTCAGGAAGAAATTGATCAGCATGACGGTTTAGGCTGAGATTGTTCCTACGTTAGCCCCGACTGTCCCGTCGGTTCATGAATGCTAACCGCTCTAGCAACTGGACATCCTGTTCATTCTTTACGAGTGCTCCGTAGAGCGGCGGGATAGCTTTGCTTGTGTCACGATTGGTCAGAATCTCATCGGGAATGTCGTCCGCCATTAAGAGCTTAAGCCAATCGATAAGCTCAGAAGTAGAGGGTTTTTTCTTCAATCCAGGAACTTTTCTGACATCGAAGAAGATTTCCATTGCTTCCTTGACCAACTCCCGTTTGATTTGAGGAAAGTGCAACTCAATGATCTCTTGCATCGTCTCTCTATCAGGGAAGTTGATGTAGTGGAAAAAGCATCTACGCAAGAATGCATCCGGCAGTTCTTTCTCGTTGTTGGACGTTATCACAACTACCGGTCGATGCTTGGCCGTGACCGTCTCCCGTGTCTCGTATACGAAAAACTCCATCCGATCAAGCTCTTGAAGCAAGTCGTTGGGAAACTCTATATCTGCTTTATCGATTTCGTCTATGAGAAGTACAACTCGTTCATTAGAGTCAAATGCGTCCCATAGTTTTCCGCGTTTGATGTAGTTTCGAATATCACCAACTCGTTCATCGCCAAGTTGCGAATCGCGTAGTCGAGACACTGCATCGTATTCATACAGACCTTGACTAGCCTTCGTTTGCGACTTTATATGCCACTCTATGAGCGGGCACTCTAACGTCTTGGCGACTTCAATTGCCAGTACGGTTTTGCCCGTTCCTGGTTCGCCTTTGACCAAGAGAGGTCGCTCAAGTTTGACTGCGGCATCCACTGCCATCGACAACTCATCAGTTGAAATGTAGGTGTCAGTGCTGTCAAAAATCATGTGGCCCCGTCCTTAAAACTCTTGGAATCCTGAAACAAATACGCAATGACGAGAACCTCTCACGAGAAGAATTCTCAGGTGAGTCAGGCGGCTACTCGAGCCGCTAACAAGTCGTAAATATGCAACGATACCCTCAAGGAACGCCATCGCCGCACCTTTCAAGCTATATTAGCAAACTGAAAATTTTCTGAGGATCAGTTCTCGAATTGCAAGATTAGTGCTTCCGAGTGTGCAACGTACAGGAAGAATCTCCCAAAACCTGGCGTTGAGAAATTCGTTAACAAGCCTGTGAACCGGTAGTGCAAACAACCTCTGCGCTCGCACTGTTTTGACAACACCGTAAACTCATGCGAGTGGCGGATCCATCACCATTGGAAGTGAAGAAACCACATTGTCAAGGACATAAGCTCGGATCAAACAATTAAGTCTTTCTTCGAAACTTGCTCAAGTCCTCTTTACCTTCCAATCGAAACTGTTTGTCGCGTTTACTTGAAGAGTCTCGAGGCCCATCTGTCGCCTTGCGTATCAACAACAATGCGACATAGCAGATGAGGATTCCCAAAGTGCCTACAAAGCCGATGATCAAGACAGAACTAGGGTTGCCATCGGGTTCGAGAAATGCCCGGAACAGTAGCACGACAAACAATGGTGCCAAATGTCCTTCGTCGTCGAACATAATTGGCCACATCGCCCAATAGCAGCCCAGCGCTATGATCAGCGAAGCAAGGAGCTTTCTCTTGCGTAACGGAAAGTAGACGAGAACCGCAAGACCAAGCGAGCATATGGCAACAACAAGCCACGCTACAAGATAAGACATTTGCTATTTAGAATCGAGACAGACTGTTTGAGAGTTAGCGAAGGTTCAATTCCAGTTTCGAGTGGGATTTGGTCGTTCACTCTTGAAATTGAGGGGTCAGGCCCCATAACAAGTGCATGGATCGAGAGGTCAGAAACGTCACCTACCGCCTGCTGCCGTGCACCAAGGCGAAGGCACATGCGCTGTCGCGACTCGCGGGCGCGTGCCGCTTCGTCTGGAACGCGACGCTGGACGAGCAGGATCGACTGCTTGAGATCGCCCGGCGCGAGGGCGGCGAGAAGCCCTCCACCTCCTTTTTCAGTCTGGGGACGCGGTTCAAGTCCCTTCGCGACCAAACTCCCTGGCTGCGGGAGCTTCCCTACGCGCCGGTGCGCTACGCTCTCAAACACCAGTCTGACGCGTGGAGGAGATTCTTCGACGGAAAGGGAGGACGGCCGAGGTTCAAGGCTCGTCGGGGCGACGACGGCGTGACCATCCCGGACAAGGTCCGAATCTTCAGGGGGAGAATCCGCATTCCCCGTCTCGGCTGGTACGTGCTCCGCAGACATGGCGGCAATCCGTATCCGGACGGCATCGCGAAGCAGGCTCGAGTCACGCGATCGTGCGGCAGGTGGTACTGCACGGTTTCGTACGAGGTGGACATCGAGGAACCGCTTGAGAACGGACTCGCCCTGGGAATGGACCGGAACGCCGGACAGGTGGCGTTGAGCACGGGAGACATCGTCCCGCTGACAGATCTTGCGAGGCACGAGGCACGAAAGCGACGCTACCAGCGCATGATGGCGCGAAGAGAGGATGGATCGAACCGCAAAAGGAAGGCCCGGCATCTGGTCGCGAAGTCGTCTCGAAAGATCGCGCGGAAGCGCAGGGACTGGTGCCACCAGGTCAGCCGGATGTGCGCCGACACCGCCAGCGAGGTCGTGATCGAGGATCTCGACATCCGGGCGATGACGTCGAGCGCGAGGGGAACGGCGGACGAGCCGGGAACGAACGTGAAGGCGAAGTCCGGACTGAACCGGGCGATTCTGAGTTCGGGCTGGGGACTGCTGGAAGGAATGCTGTCGTACAAGACGAGGGAGCTGACCAAGGTTCCTGCCCCCTACACGTCGCAGACGTGCCATGCCTGCGGGCATCGAAACAGTGAAAACAGAAAATCGCAGTCGCGCTTCGAGTGCGCGGCATGCGGACACGAAGGCAACGCGGACGTGAACGCCGCGTTGAACATCCTGGCCTCTGGCTCTGGGGCTACTGGACGGCGAGGAGCGTTGGCGCTGGCCACTCCGATGATCCGTCAACATTTGCATTGTGTGGCAAACAATCCCACACCTAACTGTAATTGAGCCTTAGCGAACCCACTTTACTGCTCGAAATTCCAGATCTTCGGGATGTACGTCCCGTTCCGAAACGACATGACTCTTTGCAGAGATTCGTAGCCTGTCCATTTCCTGCCGGTTGCCAGCGACGAGTGGATGCCAATCGTACAGATCGCTACCTTCCGCGATCAGGCGATAAGCGCAGGTGCTCGGTAACCAACTCAATTCCAAGACATTACTTGGGGTGATCTTTACGCAAGAATCGACGAGACTGAGTCGATTCTCGTAGTTGGTACATTGACAAGTAGGGATATCCAGAAGACCACAAGCCACTGGTGTGACCGACACTTCTCCTGTGTCTTCATTCTGGAACTTTATGCGACAACATTGAGCGCATCCGTCGCATAGGAGCTCCCACTCTTCCGGACTCATTTCATCCAGTCGTTTGATCTTCCAAAACTGGCTCTTAGGTCGGGTCATAAGGATTGCGCAATATTTCTCGAAATTCTTTTCCCAACAACAGGTCCCTCCAACGTCCAAAACTTCGAGGAAACTTTCGGGATTGAGAAAAGTAATTAGACCACTCTATGAGGTTGCCTTGATTACCGAGGAGGTTCCGAGACATTTGAAGTTGCTCAGACTTGAACTTCACAATCTCTTTCATTCTGACAACAACCGAGCTCTTCTTGTGAAACCGTTGTGACTCGAAGTCTGCTCGCCGTATCTTAAGTGGAGCTACCCGCGCGTGCTTCAACTCCTTGCGAAGAGTCCTATGTAGACGTCCACCTAACCGCATTCCCAGTTCGTCACGAAATTGGGCAATTGGCTCGCTGCGATGTTGGACCGACCAAACTAACTGTTCATCGGTTGCGATCCATCGTCTAGGAACATTACTTCTCTTCGCTAATGACTCTCGCCACTCGTTCAGCAATATCGCCAAGGATTGCTCGTGTTTCGTTAGTTTGCGCAATCCCTGCACATTGCTGAGTTCATACTTCCAGCTTATGCCTTGTGAAGCAAGGTGAATCTGCATTTCTTCTTCAAACCACTCGAGTCGACCAAGGTCTCTCAATCGTCCGAAGAGTGCTATATACAAAGGAAGCAAATACTGGACATCGTCAATTGCGTACTCAAGCTGTCTCTTGGATAGCGGTCGCTTGCTCCAATTGGAAGTGGTGATCGAAGACGATTGGTTGAGTTCGATCTTCAGATATTCCTTGACAACTCCATGGTATGACCGCTGATCCTCGGGAGACACGAATGCATGTGCCATCTGTGTATCGACAACACCTGAAGGTGTTTCACCAAATAGGTAATGCAAGATCTTTAGGTCTTCGCTTGCAGCATGCATCACTTTCTGCAAGTGTGGATTCCTCATTAACATCTCAATGGGTTTCAGATTGAGTGGTGCTGCGAGATCTACTACATAGCTGTTGTGACGAGTGGCAATCTGCAACAAGCAAGGAATACGGAAGAAAGTACGGCGTACGTAAAACTCTGTATCGATTCCGACTATGTCGGAGACATCATGAACAACACGATCGAGATCTTCTTGTTTGTCAATTATCGTCTCAGACACCGTCAATTGGCGTTCTTCCGCGCAGTGCGTGCGAGATTGTTGACATATCCACGTATTCCAGTTCGCCACCTACTGGGATTCCGTGTGCGATTCTCGACACCACAACCTTAGTATCTTGAAGCAAGTCATAAATATAGATGGCGGTGGCTTCACCTTCCGATGACGTGCTGGTCGCAACGATTACTTCTTCGATGCTCTCCTCGACTACTCGGGATCTCAATAGATCCATGCCCAATTCACTCGGACCTACACCGTCAATAGGAGACAGGTGACCGTGCAGTACGAAATACTTTCCTGAGAATCCTCCCGAGTGTTCTATTGCAACCACATCGGACGGCGTTTCCACAACGCATAGCTGCTTTGAATGCGTGCGATTGTTAGCGCACAAGTCACAAATTTCGGTATCTGAGATGTTGCGACACAGTTTGCAGCTCGTTACATGAGCCACTGCGTCTTGAAGTGCCTCCGCGAGAACCTGACCGCTCTCTCGATCCTTGTGGACCAAGTACAACGCCATCCTAGAAGCGGTCTTGGTTCCGACCCCAGGTAGTGTCTGTAATGCATGAACAAGGTGCGCCATTTTGGGACTGAAGCTTTTCACGACAGACTTCAGTGCAGCCGAATTTCGCCGATTCGAGCCCCAAAATCTCTCTTCAACGCCTGAACGAAAGCATCATTCTCGAGTTCTTGCTTGGCGGCCTCCATTCGTTCTTGCCGTTCACGCTTTCTCCGATCGCGAAGGTCCTTTTCGTGCTCTACTGCCTCGTTACGAATGCGACTGAATCGTTGGGCTGGAGTTTCCGTAAGTAGTTCGCCTTCTTGCATGGATACCGAACAACTCTCACCGAGAAAGTCTTGAATTGCGGCGGCCACCTCAAGAATTTTGGACTCGGTCCAAAAACTCCTATCCTTTGGCTCGCTTCGAAGAACGAGATTCTCTCCTCTTTTCTCAACGAGTTCCGTCTTATACAAACCTTGCTTGAGCTCGATCGGGATCGACAAATTCTTAACGATATCGAACCACTCAAAGGAAATCTCAGATTGCTTAGAAGAGTCTTCGGTCTCTGCAACTTCAGAATCTCTGCTCTCTTGCTCGTCGAAATGGTCTTGTTTAGCGGAAACCTCGACAGGGTCCGAGTTAGTCTTCGTCGACTCTTGCTCCACCGATGACGAATCGTCAGTGTTGGAAATAGGATTGCGTTCGGGCGGCTCGGAAACGGGATACGCCTCAACCGGCTCGAAATCGAGGAGCCGCAACATAGTCATTTCGAACCCAATTCGATGATCGGGTGCGAACCGGAGGTCGCGAGTTCCAATCAGCAAGACCTGATAGGCGACTTGTAGCCATTCCGGAGAGAGTTTTTGCGCAAACCGCACTAATGACTCTTCGGTTAGTTGTCTTGTCACCTTAAACATCGACATCGCATGAATCGAGCGCTGCAAGCTCGCAAGAAGATCACTGTAATTCACCGCCCGAGCCGCCATTTCTTGTGTGAACTCGATTACACCGTTGCGATCTCCGGCCACAATCAATTCCAGAATCGCAGTTACTTCGTTAACTCGAGCGGTTCCCAACATGTCGGAGACATTGGCTAGCGTGAGTGCTCCGCCTCCATGGGAAATCGCTTGATCCGCAATTGACAAAGCATCTCGCATGCTCCCGTCCGCGGCTTGCGAAATTACATCCAATGCCTCCGTTTCAGCACTGACATTCTCGCTATCCAGCACTTCCTGAAGCTGATCCCGAATAGTCCTAGGAGAAATATTCTTTAGGTGGAACTGAAGGCATCGGGACAAAACAGTTACGGGGATCTTCTTGGGATCGGTAGTAGCCAAAACGAACTTTACGTGTTCGGGCGGCTCTTCTAACGTCTTCAACAATGCGTTGAAGCTTGATGTAGAAAGCATGTGAACTTCGTCGATGAGGTATACCCGGTATCGGCCCATCGAAGGCTTTAGATTGGCATTTTCGAGGAGTTGCCGCATGTCTTCGACCCCTGTCCTGGAAGCGGCATCCACTTCAATTAAGTCAATGAAGCTGCCGTCTCGCAAACCAATGCAGCAGTCACACTTTCCGCAAGGTGTAGAACTAACACCTTGCTCGCAATTTAGGCAATTGGCAAGGATTCTGCCCAGAGTCGTCTTGCCAACTCCACGTGTTCCCGAAAACAGATAAGCATGGTGTAGTCTGTCGTAGTCGAGAGCATTGACAAGCGCGCGCACGGTGTGATCTTGTCCCCTCACCTCGTGAAAAGTTCGAGGTCTATACTTCCGTGCAAGAACTGTGTAACTCATCCACTCACATTGTATTTACTCCACCGACTATTCTTCTGCGATGCAAGACACCTCTAGCTTCAAAGTGATTGGGCACCGTGGTGCAGCCGCACTGGAACCCGAAAACACCCTTCGGTCTTTCACCCGCGCCGTTCGCGAGGGGGTCGATGCCATTGAGTTTGACGTTCAGTTTGTCGACGGAAACGTTGTCGTCTTGCATGACGACTCGGTAGATAGAACGAGCAATAGTAGTGGGCTAGCTAGCTCATTCTCTTTTGAGGGCATTAGAGAGCTCGATTTCGGACTTGGTGAGCGCATACCAACGTTGGAGGAGGCTGTAGACAGCATTCCTCCCAATGTTCTCGTAAACGTGGAACTCAAGAGCAAGAACGCGGCAATTCCGAGCCTTGAAGTGCTTCGAAACTTCAGCGACCGTGAATTTCTTGTTTCTTCCTTTCGAATGTCCGAACTCGAGATAATTGCGAAAGCAGCAATCAACCAGAAAAATCTGGAAATTGGATTGCTGCACCTAGGATTGGATCGAAACGTCTTCCCGACCGCTACCAGAATTGGCGCAAGGGTTATTGGCCTCTGCGATCCATTTGTTCAAGTAGATACGGTTGATTCAGTTAGGTCGCGAGGCTACGAACTCTATGTATTTACAGTAAATGCCCTAGATCGAGCACGTGAACTCAAGAGTCTTGGTGCATCCGGAGTGTTTACGGACGCACCTGACAAGATAAACAGTAGGTCGCTTTGTAAGTGAGACAATGTGAGGAAGGATTGAGACTTCAATCCTTGAGGTTCTCAAATTCCTTGAACAATTCGTAACGTCCAGAGGTAATGTACGACTCCATCCTCTGGAGCTTCTTGTCCATTTTCGTGATCTCTCTTCGAACAGAACTCATGCGCCAGTGAAAACTGTTGGGCTGCTCAAACTCTTCAACAACCTTATCCTTTTTCTTCGCACGAGCATACGTTTTTCTCTTTCGACCTCTGCGGTAACGATTGTTGTATTGAATTGGTTCCTCGTAGTCGTCGGGCTTTCGGTCCATGATGAATACTGCAATTATGTACGCAGGAATCACCACCCAGCCGATGCAGAAAACTCCAACTACGCATATTAGTCGTATGACCCAAGGTTCTGTCCCAAGGTATTGTGCAATTCCGGTACAGACACCGAAAAGAGGCGCGTTGTCGGGGTCACGATAGAGCACCTTCGGACGCCGATTGGATTCTTCAAAGTGTTCTTCGGATGTCACTGTCTTCTCTCCAAGAAATCACTGATGTCAGGTGAGGTCATGTCACACAATGCGCTGAGAAGGAGCTGTTCACTCATTCTCTCCGCCTTTCCTACGCCAGGTGGGGGTTTCGTTGTCGAGGATTGATTCCAAGGTCTCGATGCGATCTGCCATGTCTTCGGCTTTTTCCTCCAAGCTATGGAGTTCCTGCCGGTCTTCTCGAGACAGAATCGAATGTGCCCTTTTGGATCTAGCATAGTGCAAGATGATCCAGATTGGAGCAACAATGACCAGGAAAAGTATCCCTAGAACAAAAAAGATGATGAAAATTTCAGGGTGCATGGTGGTATGTCCCGGTATTCCGCTCAATGAAGTCAACTACGGTGAGCACTAATGCGAGGAACTCAGTTAACCGTTTGATTTTTCAGCAACTTTGCGCTTGAGCTCGGTCAATTCCGCATCAAGCTTTTCGTCTGCTTCCAGATCATTGATCTCGTCGGCTAGAGTCTTCTGACCCATGTCGAAGGACTCAACCTCGCCTTCGAGGTCGTCAATCTTCCGTTCGTATTGTTCGAATCGAACGATCGCTTCGTCGACGTTGCGCTCAGAGAGCTGTCGTCGCACGTTGAGTCTCGCTTGGGCTGATTTGCCACGAACCAGGAGAGATGATTGTCTCGCCTTTGCATCTTTGAGTTTGTGCGTCAGCGTGGCAATATCTTGATTCATTTTGTCAAGCATGTCCGCAACCGCGACGAGTTCCTTGTCAATTGTGTCAAGGACCTCCGACGACTTCTCCCTTTCTACGAGAGCTGCTTTCGCTAAGTCGTCCCGCTCTTTACGAACTGCAACTTCAGCTTTGCGGTTCCACTCGGCGACATCGCGTTCGTAGTGCTCCTTCTTGCGAAGAAGCTCCTTTCGGTCGGCGATTCCTCGAGCGGCGGAAGTGCGAACTTCGACCAAAGTCTGTTCCATTTCCTGAATGATTAGCCGAATCATCTTTGAAGGATCTTGCGCCTTGTCCAACATCGCATTGATGTTGGAATTGACGATGTCGGCAACTCTAGAAAATACACTCATAACTGTCTCCGATTGAGTAGGTACATTCAGATGCATTGGTTGATGCAAGTACTGTGCCAACATGTACCAGAGTGTTGAAGCTAATTCTCGTCGGACACCAAAATCTCACTAAAGGTAACATTAGACGATTCAATTTGGTCAAAACTCTTAACTCTTGGTTGTTTTCGGCAATGCCTCTTAATGAAACTCAATTAATCGGAGAGTCCCCTTCTTTTTTGAAAGTGCTTGAAGAAGTCTCAACGCTAGCTGAACTAGACAAACCAGTCTTGCTAGTGGGTGAGAGAGGAACTGGAAAGGAACTGTTCGCTGCTCGTCTGCACTACTTGTCCAAGAGATGGGAATCAGTATATCTCCAAGTTAATTGTGCGTCATTGACCGAGTCACTTCTTGAGTCCGAATTGTTTGGTCATGAAGCTGGTTCGTTTACCGGAGCAACGCGACGCCACATGGGAAGATTTGAGCGCGCAAATACAGGAACGCTTTTTCTCGATGAGCTCGCGACCGCATCTATGCGAGTTCAAGAAAAGATTCTTCGCGTCATCGAATACGGCGAGTTTGAAAGAGTAGGCGGAGCTGGCACGATTCAAACGGATGTGCGCATTGTTGCGGCAACTAATGAAGATCTCCCCACCCTCGCGGAAGCCGGGAAGTTTAGGGACGATCTACTTGATCGACTTGCATTCGACGTTATCACTCTTCCACCATTGCGGTCTCGAACAGACGACATTCTTCTGTTGGCTGAGCACTTTGCAATCAACATGGCAAATGAACTCGGTCGTGACGTTTTTCCGGGCTTTGCGGACAACGCAAGAGAGTTGCTCTTGGACTACGATTGGCCCGGCAACGTACGGCAGCTCAAGAACGTTGTTGAACGCGCCGTTTATAGAAATGATCCTGAAGAACTGGTCGACGAAGTTGTACTAGATCCATTCGAGTCTCCATATCGCCTGAATGGAAACTCCGCTACGCCACCGCCTACTGAGTTTCAAGGTTTCTTCAGACTGCCGATGGACCTGAAGAAGACCCTGGAGGAGCTTGAAATCCAAGCAATCGAGAAAGCGCTCGTCGAGTCGAAGCACAATCAACGACGAGTGGCAGAGAGCTTGGGGCTCACCTATCACCAGCTCCGCAACTTGCTTCGAAAGTACTCTCTCTCAACTTCGAGAAGCCCTGAGGAGTGATCACCAACGACGCTGTGGTTGAACTCATACAGTGCAATTGACACATGCCAAACCCACTCGACACGACTAGAATCCCATAAGCCCATCTATAATTCTTAATACTGCGTTAATGCAGTCCAATGGCGGCTCGGCTCGGCCCCTCCGCGACGACAAGTTGTGAACCCCGTCAGGCCTGGAAGGGAGCAGCGGTAGCAGTGGACTCGGGTGCCGGAATAAGGCTGACCGGTCGCCACCTGAAAGAGCTGTCGCACATGATTGGGAGAGGTGTCCGAGAGGCCGAAGGAGCGCGCTTGGAAAGCGCGTATGGGCTGAAACCCATCGAGGGTTCGAATCCCTCCCTCTCCGCCATGCGATTGCCAAGTTCGCACAATTGTTGCCTGAATCGTGATTTTCATGTGCCGTACAATGGCGATGAACAGATCTTGCGGTATCAGATCTTGTTTTGATTGTCTCTGGAATACCTTCCATTCAGTGCAGGCGCAATTTCTCAACTTGAACCTAGAACACTCAACATGAAAAATCCCATCGAATCTCAACTTGCAGAAAATCCCCTCTACCTCAAAATGAAGGAACGCTCCGACGCGGACAAACCACCGTCTCGATCCAATCCGCTTGGTGCAGTGGCTCACGCTCGTGGTCCGGCGACACAAAGCCGCGCCGAACTTTTGAACCATATTCGAGACCAAGACAAGGACCTCAAGTTGGGCTATTTCGGTGCAATTCGATACAAACCTGTCTCGGTCTGTGGACTTGAGCTTAAGCTTGAACCCCTTCATCCCAGCATTGGAACAATAGTTCACGGGATTGACTTGAACCGGGACTTAGAGAGTCCGGAAGTGGTAGGTTTTCTTCGAGCTCTGTGGCTTGAACGTCGTGTGATCGGCTTTCGCGAACAGCAACACATGACTCAAAACGACATGGTTCGTTTCGCGCAACGGTTCGGTGAAGTCGGCGAGCAATTTGGAGAAAGCGAACATCGACCCAACTCTCCTCACGACATCAATCAACAAATCAAAGTACCCAATATTCCCAACATGCTGGTGTTGCCTTCGGACGAGAATGTACCCAGTGCGGCATCTGGGTGGCATTGCGATGCAACGTGGCAGCCAAAGCCGCCCATGGGCTCGATTCTTATGTGCAGAGAGGCACCTCCCATTGGCGGAGACACATGCTTCTGCGACTGTTATGCAATGTGGGAAGGGCTCCCACTCAAAGTCAAGAAACGTGTCGAATTTCTTCGAGCCGTACATGTGGGGTCGGTGGGTCACCAAATGGACGGCAAGACCCCATCGGCTGTTCATCCCGTAGCCCGTACACATCCTGAAACGGGCCGTACAACGTTGTACGTTCAACAGGGCTTTGTGCAAAGATTTGCGGTCGAGCACGAAATTTCTGAAGAGGAGCAAAGTGAGCTATTGCATGTTATGAAGATGCAGGAAGGAAGACCCGAATACACCTGTAGATTCCGTTGGGAAGAAGGATCCATCGCCATGTGGGACAACAGAGCCGTTCTACACACTGCGAGTGGTGATTTCTGGCCGCACCGACGTTTGATGGAGCGCTTGACAATTTTGGATCGTGAAAGAGACCGGAGAGCTCCCTACTACGCTCCGGATGCCCAGCAATCGCCAGAAACTGTTGCTAATTCCTAGCTTCTCCCAAGAATGATTAAACAAATAGGACTGTCTACATGAAAGACTTTCGCGAAACGATAGAAATCGGACGAACGGGACTGACTACGAGTCGGTTGGGAATTGGCTCAACTTTCAACGCTTCTGCGAGCGTGATCGAAGAAGCCTTCGAACAGGGAGTCAACTACCTCTATTGGGGGACGGTTAGACAACCCGGTTTTGCAGAGGCGATGAGAAACATTGAGAGATCACAGAGAGACAAGGCCATATTCACAATTCAATCCTACTCCAACGACTCCGGTACGATTGAGAAAGAAGTTGAAGATGCGTTGCGAGCGGCTGGAGTACAGCGATTTGACTTTCTACTTTTGGGGAATCGGATGTCCGTTCCGGACGAGTCGTACGTCGAAGTTTTCCACAGGCTGCGCGATAGAGACATCGTTCGCTATCTCTCTTTAAGCAGCCACAACAGACCTCTCGTACCTACCTTCATAGCGGATTACGAAGGCAACGAGTCACCGTATGACTTCCTCATGTTGCGTTACAACGCTGTTCATCGAGGTGCGGAAACAGATGTATTTCCTTTTGTGAGTCCCGATAAGCCTCATCCAACCATCCAAGTCTATACAGCGACTCGATGGGGCCACTTATTGGACCCAACAAAAATGCCACCCGGAGAGGCACCCGTTAGCGCTCGCGACTGCTATCGTTACTCGCTTTCGCACGACGCGGTCGACATGATTCTCTGTGGTCCAGCGAACCGAGCACAAATGCAAGAAGCAATTGCTGCTTTGGATAAGGGTCCTCTCGACGCCGATGAACGCGAACGGATAGAGAGAATAGGAAAGCACCTCTACGCGCAGTACGCTCCAGCGTACCCCGATGCAGGCGATGCTCCCGACGTAGCTAGCGGGCTTGCAGCAAGTACGGCCTCTTAGTAGTCGCTAGAGCTGTTGTGTAGACACGAAACCACTCCCAATTCTCTCGCTCTACCTATACAAGATTCATGACTAGAAGCATTCTCGTGACCGGGGGTGCCCGAGGGATCGGAAAGGGAATCGCTAAGGCTTTTCTCCAAAAGGGAGATCATGTGCTGATTGCTGATCTGGGAGGAATCACATCTTGGAAATACAGCTTGTCCAAAAGCTCCGATCTAACGGAGACAGTAGACGAACTTTCTAGTTTGGGTTCGATAAAGGCAATCGGACTCGACGTCACAGACTACGACTCTTGCATTGCTGCCACGGAACATTTGGTGGAAGATACCGGTTCGTTAGACGTACTCGTCAACAATGCAGGAATTGTCGATAGCGGACCAATCGATAGTTTCTCAGAATCTAATTGGGATCGTGTGTTCGACGTCAACGTCAAGGGAATCTACAACATGATTCGAGCTGCTCTTCCTTATCTGCGCAAGAGTCAGGACCCCGCAATAGTCAATACTGCTTCCATTGCGGGAAAACGTGGAAGCGCAAACATGTCGTGCTACTGTGCTTCGAAATTTGCAGTCGTCGGATTGACACAGTCTTTAGCGCAAGAGTTCGCTTCATCTGGAATACGTGTCAATGCCGTGTGTCCGGGAATTGTTGGAACAGCTATGTGGTTCGACCACCTCATGGCGAACCAGGGTGAGGAGAGATTCAATTCGGCAATGCAACAGAGGATTCCTCTTCAACAGCCTCAGACCGTAGAAGACATCGGCGAAGCGGTGGTCTATTTAGCGACTGCCAAGAACGTGACGGGGATTTCGATGAACGTTGCAGGTGGACTTGATATGCATTAATTACTCTTGGTGTGCACCTGCAAGCAGGTCGGATCTAGTGGAGGAATCTCGTTGTAACCACGGTGCAGACTCCCAACTTTCTAGTCGCTCAACTCATCCAGATGCTCTTGCGACAATTGTGATTCGACGTACTCCATCTGATCAGAGTTGAAAACAGGCCTGTCTGCATTGATTCTAAAGAGACTTAGCGCCGCTAGCGATCGTACATGGTCTGTCGGAAGATCCTGAAGACCGTTCAGTAGTTGCTCAGGATTCGAGTACGCCCATATCTGAAGAATGCGACCGTAGTACACATCTCGTTGCTCTTCATGCATTTTCTTGCCAAGTTCCAATGCCTCAAGAGGTCGTCGTTCCGCGACCAGAGCTCGTCCCACATGCTGAAAAGAATCTCTCACACCTTCATCTCTCACCTGTTCCAAGAGCTCAATGGCTCTGTCAATGTCGGATTTGGACACGATTTCAATGACCGCAACTTCGATGGGTCCTCGTAGATCGTCTATAGGTTGATTCAGGGCAGCCTCCATAGCAAGTGTGGGATCCCGGCGAGCCAACTCCGCAATCGTCGTGCGCAACATGACCGGTCGATAGGGGTTCTCGGCACTAGTTCTAGTTTCCAACCAATCTAGTGTAAGACCTGGGTCTATTGATGCCGAAGCTTCCACAAGCGAATTTTCGACGGTCCAGGTAATTACTCCTTCACTTCTCAGATTCTCTACAAGCTCCATGGCTTTTTGTGAATCTCTGCGGGCGATCTTGCCTATGGACAAGTTGAGAACTTCCAAGAGCACCTCCGGTGGAAACAGGTTTCTACTCTCAAACAGGCTTTCGGCATCTTGTTCAGCCCATCTCCTCATCACGACAAAGATCAAGTCTCGTCTTGTTTCGTAATCTTCAACTGAGGTCACTGAATCTAGAGCTGCAATGCCATCGGATTTTGCCCAATTTCCAATTAGCCTAGAGAGCGCTTCTCTTTGGTTCGGAATCGCTAGAACTTGTGCAAAAGTTCCAGAAGGATCATCTTGTGCAACAGTGGATATAACTTGCTCTGCAAGGACATCTGCTCCAAGTCTGTCTTCCAATGAATCGAGGAGGGGTCCTAGAACACTTATACCGTCTGATTCGACCCATTTCTCTGCAATCCCCACCAGCAAATCGAATACTGGAATCAAGTCTCTTTCGCTTTCCATCGCAGAACGCCATGCCTCCCCTGGATTGTCCGTCAGAATTTGGGAAGATTCCTCAAGAACGATCCGACGAGCTAATTCCTCTCTGGCAAACTGACGTCCAATCGCAATACGCCGATTCTTGGGCAAATCTGTCCTTGTCAATAGGATTGACCTTAACGCAAGATCACGGTCCACACCATCGAGTTTGAGTCCGGTAGTGGCGGCTCCAGATAGGTCCACAAGGGACCACTCACTGAATACAGACTCGACCATCCACTTGCGTTCTTCGCGGGGGTAGGAGGAAGCGAGATTGAGTGCTTTTCGCGGATTGATTGCAGTGAGCCTCCTCAGTGTAGAGTCCTGAGTCGTTCGACGCCAGGGCGACTCCTCAATGTCCGCCGACTGTCTCAGAAGAGCCGCGAGTCGGTTTTCGCTGGTTTTCTGAAGAAACTCGTAAAGCTGAGTCTTTTGCAAGAGGGCACTTGTATCTCCAGACGAATTCACCGCAAGAAAAGAATCGAGATCCTCCAGGACATTCGCTTCGCCTGAATCAACGTCTTGAACTACACTCCGTTGACCGTCAGGCGATTGAAGTTGCAAAAGAAAAATCCAGTAGAGCGCGACTACAGCTAGTAGCGCTCCACCAATCCCAAATCCCAGACTGATCGATCTCGGTTCGAGATATGACTTCAGTGATTGATTGACCATATCGACAGATCTACCGTCTCGATCTCATCCAGTCAGAAATGGCAACCCATATGTGACCAACAGGCATCATTCAATCACCGTTCAAGAAGCTCTTGACATACTTCAATTGGTCATGAGACAGTAATGGATGGGACTGCTGCCGTTGAACCAATTGAGTTGCTGCTATTTTGCGAATAGCTGGTGTGGCAAGTTCATCGAGAGCATTCATCATCTGCAAGGGGTTGTTGGCCGCCCATGTTGGGAAAACTGAATAGAAGAGGTTTGTCTTCTCACTCTCGTGTAGATGATCTCCCAATTGCAAAGCACGCTGTGGTCTGCCATTGGCGGTTAGATGGGAAGCCAACCATATGACAGCACTGAGCTTTGACTCCTTGGAAACTCTTGGCAACAATGCTTCAGCTGATTCCAGGTCAGTTCCGACGAGCGAGAGTACAACCTCAAGATCCAAAGCTCTTCCCTCTTCCTCCGAGAGGTTCCTCAGCGCAATATCCATAGCAAGCTCAGGTTCAAGTGGAGCCAAATTAACGAGAGCAATATGCAGCATGTCCAAGGCACCAGGACCAAAACTCTCTTGTCGTGATTGAACCCATTTTGTTGCTGATTGAGGGTCTTGCATCGACCACTCCTTGACAAATGAGCTCTGAATCATGGATATCTTTAGTCCTTGGTTCGCCAATTCATCCATCAAATTGATGGCTTCTTGGGGAATTGACCGCGCGATCGCGATTACTGCTTGCTCAAGACCCGCAAGCTTTAGATCTGCTGAGTACGATTCCATGTTGGCGATCAATGCCTGCAAATCTGAACGAGCCCAAACACTTGCTACCGTGCTTGTCAGGTTCTTATAACCAATGTTTTGCTCATAGTTTGAGACTGTTGCAAAAGCGGATACAGGATCGGATTGAGCCCACTCCTCTGCAATAGCGTGCATTAGGGCATCTCTGCACGAATGAGAGAGCGAGGACGCCTGATCAAAGATCTCTTGCGGATTGACTCGGGCAAGCACTTTCACGACATAGCGAAGAAAGACATACTTCTCAGAACTCCAAGCATCCACTCCGGGATTGATTGACTCGACAATTTTCTCGATGAGCCGCTCGCTTTTCTGTTGCCTCCAGTCTCGTGCGAGATCCGCTAGCAATCCTGCTCTACTGACCAGAGATTGTTCGTTTTTGACAATAGCATTCCAAGCCCGTTCTGGATTCCCACCCATCTCCCGAGCGATTCGTTCCGCCATCAACTGTGGTACGAAGCGTGCTCCGTCAAACTGCGTTGCTATCTTCAGTTGCAAGTCTTCCCTTAAGTCCGACCTAGTTTTTAGAATTGCAATGAGAGCTTTGTGTTTCAGAAATGGCTCCAAGTTGGAACCTGCCTCTATTGCAGAGTCCAAATCCGAGACTGACCAAACACCAAACACACTTTCGATTGCCCTCGATTGATCCTCCCGAGATATCCTCAGCGCATGTTGAAGTGCGTCGTCCGGGTTAAGTTCACTGAATCGCTCAAAGATTGCAGACTGAACGGCATGTCGGTCAGCTAACGGTTCGAATTCCATCGACTCATCAAGCCAACCTAAGAGGTCAATCTCATCCTTAATTGAAATCGCTTTGTAGAGCGAAGCATTTCCTGAGAAGCTCCGTTCGAAGTCTTCAAGTTGCTCCAACTCTCGAGCAATGGAACCAGTAGTTGGGGACGCACCATCAACATCCACTGTTGAAGTTTGCGCTTCTGAACTAGACGACCCGCCAAGTATCTGTACGCATACAAACCAGACAAGAACAGCGACTGAACTGCCAATTAGGAACCCAAGAAGTATGGACTTCGGTTCTTTGAAACGCTTCACAGCTTCTGAGTCAGGCATTGCACTTGTTCAAGAAGTTAATCGCCCAGTGATAGCAAATCATATTGAATCGGTCATCTACTCGAGCTTCACTTCAACAAGCTGCGAGCCACTCAACTACCTTGGACGCCTTTTTATTAGAGCTCTATGACAAAGCACAGGCTGTTTTTGGGCACGCGAGAAAAATCCCTGTAGCAAGACGACAACGGATCAAACACAATGCCTAACACAGCAAGGACGAATTTTGTCCTCTGACGTGTGTTTGAGTCTATTCGGATTGGAGTGCGGCGACTGGATCGAGTTTTGAGGCCGCCATGGCGGGATATACGCCAAACCCCACAGCGATTGTGGCACACACGATGACTGCAACAACAATGCTCAGCAGGGAAAATGCGACCGCCCAATGTGAAAAGAGATTCACTCCGTAGGCGATTACTACGCCGGCAATAATCCCGAGGAAAGCTCCTAGTAACGCAATAACCGTTGTTTCAATCAAGAACTGTCTAACAACGTCTGTACGTCGTGCCCCCACAGCGCGGAGCAATCCAATTTCAGATCTCCTTTCGAGCACGCAAGCGAGCATGATATTCATGATTCCGATTCCGCCAACCACCAGCGAGATTCCAGCAACCACACACATCACAATGGCAAAAATTCTCTGTGTTTGCCTCTGCTGAGCGAGCAATTTCGCGGGTACGACCATTCGAAAATCGTCTTGACCTCCATGGCGTCGATCAAGAATTAGGTCAATCGCCTCCGCGGCAGCCGAAAGGTCTTGTGACGGCGCAATCTTGATTTTGAGCATCGATAGCTCTGAATCCATCTGATTGCGAGACATACGTTTTAATCCCGTCTGGAGCGGAATGTAAACACGATCGCTCTCTCCTCCCACCTGTTCGCCTTGAAAACTTTCGCCCGTGAGTTGTCGGTCCCTAAGTACTCCGATCACTTCGACCCACAGATAGTTAATCTTCACGCGCTGCCCAATTGCGTCGCCTCGAGGAAATAGCCTACGAGCCGCTGCGTCCCCCAGCAGCGCATACTGAGCAAACCGGGCGTCGTCTTCTATATCGAAAAGCCTACCAAGAGATGGCTCCAATCCCGACATTTGAAAAAATCCTGGACTAACAGCCCAAACTTCGGCGGAGCTATTTCCCTGGGGAGAAAAAAGATCGTCCCAAACCGGAACGACTCGAATACCAGCCCAGGTGTCCACAAAAGGCATTGTGTCAGCTATAGCCTTGGCATCTGCAACTGAAAGTCCCGCAGAATGCTGTCTTATATCGGCCAAACTGTCATCCAACGGACTTTCGTCATGTACGATGAGATTGCGAACCCCCATCCCCTCGATCATCTTCAGAGCTTCGATTTCGCCACCGCGACTTACGGCCAACATCGCAATAACTGCGCCAACTCCAAAGATCATTCCGAGCAACGTAAGAAATGTTCGAAGCCCGTGATGCGCCAAGTATGTGAGCGCCAACTTTACGTCCGGAATGAGATCCTTGCTAAAGAAGGCAAAAAATCTAGACACTCAAGCTCCCTTTTTCAGCGAAACAAAAATGCTACGTTATGTTGGGGACTGAGTCGGTGCAACTAGACTGATACGCTCACCTGCTTCCAGGCCGGTCGATATCTCAATCAATGTTGGACTCTTGCGTCCAAGCTCCACATAACGCAGTTGTGGTTCTGCCTTGTTGGCAAGTACGTACACATGAGGCTTGTCTTCGTCGAAGAAAACGGCTTGTTGAGGCACCAAAATTACATCTTGAAGCTCATCAGTGGTAATTGTGGCCAAAACGCTACTTCCCACACGCATCAAGTCGGGATCTATCTCGTCGAATTCTGCACTAACGATTCGGTACTTTGTTGGATCAGATCCATCAAGTGAACTCGCCATTCGAGCAACGTCGGTGATCACCCCGGTAAACAAGTGATCCATTGCACTGTCTATGCGGAATTCAACCCTTTGTCCTTCCTCGATTCCTACGGCATCGACCTCTAGAACATGGATCTCTGCTTTCACCTTTCCTCTAATCGGTAGTGAACCGATTCGGTATCCGCGCCATATGGTTTGACCGGGAGAAATTTTTCCTCCGCCCCATCTCATGGTGGCATAGACGAATGTTCCGTCTTCTGGGCTCTTTAGTTCCATGATGTCCAATGCCTTCTTGTTCCGATCAAGACCCTCTTGGGACATTTGCATGTCTGCTCCGATTCGCTGAGTCTCTGCGTCAAATTGGCGCTGATTCGACTCCTTTTCCCAGAGGTAGAACTGCTTCTGAACAGACAGATATTCGAGATTGTCGATGGCATCAATAATTTCATGCTTGCTAAAGGCGCCTCCTTCTTCGAGGCCCTTGTAGTTCTCGGCAATTTCAGTTTCACCTTCGACTTGGCTCATGCTGTGAATGATGTCCATGACTGTTGCTTCGTTGCCGAGTTCGAAGGATGCCAGTTCAAGTTCCCGTTGTTGGATCTCAAGCTCTCTTCGTTCAATTTCTGATAGAACTTGAGCGTCGTCAAACCGAGCGATGACATCGCCTTTTTTGACTTCTGAATACTCTGGTACAAGCCAAAGTAGTTCAAAGCTCATGTTGACATTTCCCGGAACGGCAATGGGAACTTCTTCTGTAGCGACGATTTCTCCGATAGCCTGAACTTCAAACGTGTGGCTCTTGGCATCCACGGTCACCGAAGAATAGACCGGACCCGACTGTGAACAACTGGATGTTAAAACTAACAGTCCAAAGACAAGTCCACAGAAAAAACTCTTCGAAAAATTCATAGCAGCTTCACTTTTTGGCCTACTTCAAGGCCATCCAACACAATGAAATAGCCCTCGCTGGCACTACTTCCCAGCTCGACAGGAGTCCAAGCCTGTTTAGTAATCACTCCCGGTCGTCCCTCACGATAAACCAATGCATCCTTGGGAACTGCGATTGCATCGACCAATGTATCGACCTCTATAGTAACGTGAACGTTCATGTTGAGGTCTAATACATGGGAATAGTCTTCATCGAATTCCACCGTAAAGTCCAGCACCATAGTAGGAGACCTTTGAGACTTCCGACGAACAGTGTTACCAACTGATGCAACCGTACCCATGAGTTTCGAGCCGACCAGCGCGTCTGTTTCGACAATAGCTCGTTGACCGACAGCTAGTTTCGCTGCCCACTGTTCGTGAACCGTTCCGCGAACCAAAATGTTCTTGTCATCCACGACTGTGACTACAGGCCAACCTGGTCCCACTCTCGATCCAGACTCTAACTTTTGGCCTTCCCAGTTCGTTCCAATAATTGCCAGCCCGTTTATGGGTGCGCGAACTGTGAATGATGCCATTTCTTTCTTTCTTTGCTCAAGATTCCCCTCGACTCGTTTGATCTCCCGATCAAGCGCTGCCTTCTGAAGTTCTCGTGAACGCTCGCTCATCGATTGTCGAGTGAGTGCCCGTTGGTACAGCGTATTTGCCAAGCGTTCTTGTTCTATAAGCTTTTTGTACTCGATTCCAGGGATTGTTCCAGCGGGAACGTTCGCTTTTCGAGTAGCTTTTATAGATTCGCTCTCGAGGTTGGCTCGACTCAGCTTTTCGGACTCGATGTCTTGCAGGTTTTTCTCCTTTTGTGCTTCAACTTGTGACTCCATGACCTGCAAACGACCTTGCAGTTCATCAAGATCACGTTGCTGAGAAGACGATTCAATTGAGAAAATCCTTTGACCTTTGTTGACTCGAGTTCCTTCCTCCACCAGCCAATCGAGTCGCAAACGCCAACTATCAGACGGCGGCACACCAATATTGTGTTCGCTTTTTGATTCGACAGAACCGGTAGCAGTAACTGTAACAACACGATCTTCCTTGACAACGCCATACCAATTCGCTGCTAATGCGGGGACGGAAAGGAGTAGGCTCGCTGTTACAGCAGACAAGCCTAAGACTATCGAACCCTCTCGGGCCGATCGAATGTAGTTTATTGTTTTCATGTTTGTTCGTCCAGTGGATCTATGTTCAATACTTCCCCAACAATTGCCATTCCCGGAAGAAACTTTGGGGGAAGTTCAACTCCGTCGATGGGTTCAGCAATCACTTCAAAGTAGCCACCATCGCTCCAGTCACGTTCATTCGCCTGAGAGGAAATCCAAGTAATTTGTGCGGCTACTGAGTATTCAGGCAGCGAATCTGCTGTTACGGCAATTTCTGTTCCGAGTTTGAGTTTTCGCACGTCAGCTTCGTGGGTCCAAAATCGAAATTGCAAGGAGTCTTGGCTAGCAACTTTGGCAATTTCCATACTGCTCATAACTGTTGCTCCTGGATATATCTTCTCATCGGTCCATCTATTAAACCCGTAAATGACCAATCCAGGTTGAGTTGCAAGAATTTCGGTTTGACTTACGGCGTCATCGATTTCAGCCATGTTATTTCTTGCCTGCTCGACCCCTCGTTCGCGTACCGGAATGGATTGTGTCAACGTAAACTTAGCGGTTTCGAGAGCCTTCACAGCCCTTTTAACCGCGTTGGTCGCGTTCGCAAGCAACAACTGATTGCGTTCATAGGTTAAATCGGGAATCGTTCCTTTTGGAATCGATGCATCCATTTTCGCGATTTCCAGATTAGATTCCGCACGAATAAGAGCTGTTTCTGCGTCAAAAATCGCAAGTTCCTGTTGTGCAACTTGCGACTCTGCGTTTGCTAAAGTGTCTTCTAGTTGAATCTCAAGATTTTCCTTCTGAGCTATTAGGTCGCTGGGGTCAAGGCGTGCGACAGGATCCCCCACTTCCACTGCTGAACCTTCTGGCGCCATCCACTCGACCATCCGAGTGTTGGTGTTGGATATTGCAAGACGCGGCATTAGTATTATCTGCGCCCCACCGTCCTCTATCTCTCCCGTCAAGAACGTCGATTCTGCGTATGCGCTGCTTGCAAGCAATCCCAAAGATGCCACAGTGAGACCCACTGCAGCGGTGCGATTTCCAAACATTCGTGAATGCATAGGTTGAGCCCTCCTTAAGTCCATTGGCTTGGTCTGTCTTGCTGCAAGACTTGCTGTTCGATTTTGCCGTCTCGCATCAGAACTACACGTTTTGCATGGCGTGCGACTTCGTCCTCGTGCGTGACAATGAGAATGGTTTGATTGTCTGCATTTAGCTCGTCAAATAATGTCATTATTCCTTCAGATGTCTTTGAATCCAAATTTCCTGTTGGTTCATCTGCTAGAAGTAATGATGGTCTCGTAACCAGCGCTCGTGCAATCGCAACCCTTTGGCGCTGACCTCCCGAGAGTTGGTTGGGATGATGCTGCATTCGATCCGCGATTCCCAAACGTTCCATAATCTCTCGAACTCTATCGCGATCAATACGCACGTCTTCGTCTTGCTTGCGATAACGCATCGGCAATAGCACGTTTTCCAATGCAGTAAGCCGCGGCAACAAATGAAAACTCTGAAATACAAAACCTATATATCTATTACGAATATTTGACAATAATCCGTCTTCCATGTCAGATACTTCTTGGTCCATCAATCGATAGGATCCGGACGTCGGCGTGTCCAAACATCCCAAGATGTTCATTAGGGTCGACTTTCCACTCCCCGATGGACCCATCACAGCTACAAAATCACCCTGACTGATATCCAGCGTTACATGATCAAGTGCATGAACTGCCATGTCGCCGACTTGAAATGTTCGGCACAGGTTTTGGACCGAGATAAGTGATGAATTGCCGTTTTCTGCCATAGAAGTTTTTTTCCGATCTGTGCTACACAAATGCCTGTTGAATTTCGATGCTCACCACAACCGCTAATCGATTCTAGAAACTCGACGAAGTCGATGGAGTTTTCCCGCTTCGCCGATTATGTGCGACGGCAATTCCACATCATAGTTCCCCAGATATGCTTTGGTTGCGGTCGTGGTAGTACGGGTACCACTAATGCCACCCAAGGTGCCGTAGGTGTGCAACCCCATTCTGTTTCTCAGCTTGGGACTAGCTTCATCCAATACCTCCTGCAGGCAGGATATTCCCCAATTCTCTTGTTGTCGCACCCAAGGCAGGCAATAATAAGTGATAACAGCTCTTCTCGGCTCTCCTGTCTCGTTGGGGCCATAGCCGTGCCATACTCGACCGTCCCAAGCGAAAACGCTTCCAACCGGTGCAGTGATTTGAACTGAAAGTTCTCGGGGAGGAGGTTTGACTTGGAACTCTGCGTGCCAACGATGACTCCCGGGAACGACGCACGTCCCACCGTTTTCCGGACAAAAGTCGTCAAGACACCATAGCAGATTGCACGCCGCTGGAAAATCCACAGTTGCTGGAACATAGCCTTGATCCCGATGCAAGGGTTGGGGTTCTTCAACTGGGGCTCGACATAGATTACCAGTGATACTCGATAACAAAAAGCTCTTGCCTAACAAGAAACCAGCAAGGTTATCCGATACGCTGTGCTCTACAAGGTCAAGAAACACTTTGCCTTTGTTGACGAGATTGGATATGGATTGCCGGTTTGAATTCGCTCCTGGGGGTGCCTGAGAGTCCAACAAGCGTTCAGCATCAGACTGTCTCTCCAGTGCATGACGCAGTTGATCGATCTCGTCCGACGCAAGAACGTCAGTAAGAACACACATTCCATATTCCGACAAGTGGGACTTCGCTTCATCGATATCGCTTGTCCATGAAGGAAGAGGAAGCACCACTGGAGGATCCAGTAACGGCGAAGGAATGTAATTAGTCTGTCGATGCTGTGCCGGTACGGGCTGTAGTTGCATTTACAAGAGGAGCAAGTGTGATTGAATTTGCGGTCTCGAACCTTGAGATAGACCTGAAAGAATTCGAAAAGACAGCAATTTGTGCGTTAGTAATATGGTATACGAAACGCAACAAGCAAATCTGTCGATTAAGTTTCCATCGGATAGTTCTTGGACCCGCATACAACAGTTTAGAGCGATTAGGAGGGAAATTGGTAGATTCCTTTGAACACTTGGTAGTCGTCGATCTAACCAGTCGCTTCTCAGGAGCATTTGCGAGCCGCCTATTCGGAGACTATGGCGCAACAGTTATTCTGGTTGAATCAGAGTCCGGACATCCTTTGCGACACGAACCACCTTTCCTCGATGCCGAACCAGGCATGGATCGGAGTTTAGTAAGCGCTTTCGCCCATTGGAACAAGAAATCGTTCTGTGCTTCGGACAAAGACCCCATAGAGTCTTTGATTGTTCGAGCCGACGTGTTAGTCACAACCACGACGGATTCCAAAGAACTGAACTGGTTCCAAAACCTACTCCCACCCGATGCGGTTCACCTATCCATAACTGCACACGGTTTGAGTTCTCCTTTGGCACAAGTTCCGGGAAACAATCTGACGACGAGCGCTCGGTGTGGGTGGGCATCCATTAACGGCTATGGATCGGAGGCTCCATTATCCATGCCCCGCAATCAATGCGGTATTGTTGGCGGAGTGACAGGTTTTATTGCTGCTAGCGCAGCATTACGACGACGCGATGCGACCTCTACAGCCGAACTTATCGATGTGAGTGAATTGGATGCATTCGCCTTGAGCGTGCATCCCTGGGGTGTTGCCGGCGCATACAACGGGCATCAACCACGAGTCGGCTCCCATCGCGCTCGAGCACGCGGTAGCCCAGGACCGTTGTGGGTCATGTCCGATGGCAGGATGAATTTTGGTCTGGCAGACTTCAAAAACTGGACTCAAGCAATGGATGCTGTAAATCTCCCTGAACTCGGTAGACAGACGAATCTAATCCCTGACATTGGGAGACATTCTCAGGATCTTCGCGCGGTCGTGCACGGACTGGCAGACACTCTCCCAAGACTTTCAAGATGGGATGTGTTTCACCAACTTACAAAACTGCGATGTGTCGTAGGTGTCGTACAGGACATGCGCGATCTAGTTGATAACGAGCAGATAGTTGCAAGAGAGTTCATCAATCAATCTGAAGTAGATGGACGCTCCGTTCGCACATCGGGTCCACCCGCTCGATCTAGTCCATCGCGTTGGCAACTGAGAAGACCTGCTCCATGTCTTGGATCCTCGGCACTAGCGGAACTGCCTACTAAACGACGAACATCAAGAGCGGACACTGGGCTCTCTAAAGTGGAAGCGGAAAGAGGTCCACTGGCTAAGGTACGCGTATTGAGCTTCGGCCAGGCCTGGTCTGGCACCTTTGCGACAGAATTGCTTGCACTTCTCGGAGCAGATGTTGTTCAAGTCGCATCACACTACCATCCCGACGCTTTTCGAAGGATAAGCAATGTCGTTCCTGCAATGGTTGCAGACCAGAGACGCCCACAACATCCCAGAAACACTCAAGGACACTACAACTCCGTGAATCTGCACAAGCGGGAAATTACGCTTGATGTCCGAAGCGAACGCGGTCGGGAGATTCTTTGGCAGCTAATTCCAAAGTTCGAGGTGCTTGTTGACAACTTTCGACCAGGAGTTCTTCCAACATGGGGGGTGTCACTCGAGAAACTCAATGAGATTCGACCGGGTATGATTTGGGCATCAATTTCAGGTTACGGTGAATCTGGTCCGTATCGGGACTATCCGGCAAACGGCGCAACAACCGAACCGATGTCCGGATTTTCGTCTATCTTTGGTTATCAAGGCGACTCTGGCATGAATACGGGCGGTCTCTATCCAGACCCAATTAGCGGCTACTTTCTTGTCGCTGGGATCTTAGCTGCTTTAGCTCACAGAGACAAGACTGGTTTGCCTCAGCGAGTCGATCTATCCATGATGGAAGCGGTTTCCGCCACTCTCGGGGACTACATCATGGAGTTCTCCGCATCAAATAGGACCCCAAAGCCGAGTGGCAACCGCCACTCGTTGCATGTTCCGCACGGTATGTTTCCAACAAAGGACGAATATTGGGTCGCTATAGCCATTGAATCCGATCCTATGTGGAATTCATTGGTAACCGTCATTGACGATTCAATGCTTGCAAACGAGATTTATAGGGGAGTTCAAGGAAGACGAGAACATGAAGAGGAAATCGAACAGAGAATCAGTCTATGGACTCAAAGTAGAGCTGCAGGCGAAATTGAAGCGACTTTGAGTCGGGCAGGAGTGTGTGCCGCAAGAGTCGTACCTTTAGTTGAACTCTACACGGACCCGCCGCAGCACTTCATCGATTCAGGATTCATAAGCAAGATTCCGCACCCTGAGGCTGGAAACACCTGGTTGCCGGGTCGACCCTGGAAGTTCTCGTATGCCAATCAAGTTCCAATCAATCCAGCTCCTTGTGTGGGGCAACACAGCAAGGAGGTGTTTGCGGAGGAATTGGGTATTGACGAATCCACCTACGAAGAATGGGTTAAGGAAGGACTGACCGGCACCATGGAAGAGGTGTAGGCAACGAAGATCGGTTGGATTCTGTGCGGATTGTCTTTATCGGGCAGGCCACCGCCATGCAACACGATCAAACGGTCCTTCGCCTTCAATCAGCGTCTCTCCGAGTTCCTTCTCAAGCCGGATGCGCTTGCACTCCTTTGCCTCCTCTAGCGAATCAACCAATTCGTCTGAATGCGTGATAACCCAGATCTGCATGGATTCGGAACTCGCTGCTATCAAGCGTCCGAGTGCGGGTAGCAGATCTACGTGGACACTGGTTTCTGGCTCGTTGAGCACCATCATGGTCGGAGGACGTGGAGAATGGAGGGCAACCAACCAAAACAAATAGCGTAGAGTGCCATCCGAAAGTTCCGATTGACCTAGGGCACGCAACAATCCGTGCTGATGCATTCGCAATGCAAAGAGTCCCTCCGAGTCTTCAACAATTACGGTGGACCCTGGAAACGCGTCCTCCAAGTGTTCTTGTAGTCGATCTGCATCTCCAATTTCGCAAATTGTTTGCCATGCGGAAGGAATGTTCGATCCGTCCTGGCTCAAGACAGACGCAAACGAGCCTACATGTGGTTGTCTTAATGGGGAATCCTTATCGGTTCTGAACTGGTCGTAGAATCGCCAACTGTGTACTTCCTCTCTGAGACAAAAAATCTCGGGATGATTGTGTGGATCAATCAATGAACTGAGAACACTCTGGTTCAAAGAGAGACTCTTCAGCGCCAACTCCATCTTTCCCTCGTCGTTGCGCACGCGAACAACCGGTCGTTTGCGATCCATGACAGCTCGACTCGAATGCCATAGGTCTCTTCCTCTCCACAATACTTCTCGTTTGATTTCAGGATCGCGAAAAAACATGGATGTCCCTGGTTGCAGTGTTGATATTCCAAAGTCGACGGCATAACTGAGCTCGTCGCTTACAAAACCAAGTCGCAGACTAATTTCATCGGAACGAATCGTACCTTCCACAGGGTGTTTTCCTGACTTCACATCCCGGGAAAATTGTTCAGGACCAGCCCACAAAATCGAATTCAATCCACCTTCACGGGCTATCACGGCTGCAGCGGAACCGTAAGCAGTTTCCGCCACCAAACGCAAGGCGCGGTAGAGGTTGGACTTACCGCTGCCATTTGCTCCCGTCACAACGTTGAGTTGGTTCAGCGACAACACCAAGTCGCGAATGGACCGATAGTTTGCAATGGCTAGTTTGTGTATCACAGGAACGGCACTGACATCATCCAGGTCCGGCAGCTACTCTTACCGATTACATGTTTCTCGTGGCTAGCGACCGAACTTGCTTGTTCTCTCATGTAGTCGTAACTGTTTATTGATACCCCAAATTTCGGCATAATAAAGTAGGCGCGGGAATAGCTCAGTGGTAGAGCACAACCTTGCCAAGGTTGGGGTCGCGGGTTCAAATCCCGTTTCCCGCTCCAGTCTCAGATCAGGACGGCCGTTGTGTTGGCATCGATTAGGTCGAAATCGATATCCGCACCCAAACCTGTCCCGTTGAATGCATGCACCAATCCGTCTTTCCCAACGTCGATATCTTTCACTAGTCCGTGTTTTTGAACGCTTGCGGGTAGCAGAACCTCAAAGTATTCGCAATTCTTGATCGACATGATTAGGTGAAGATTCGCCACATTGTTTAGAGAATTGCCCCCATGATGAACTTCGTAGTTCATGTGAAAAGCTTCGGCCAAGTGCGCAGTTTTGAGGCAGGATGTTATTCCGCCTTTCAAAGCAACGTCTCCTCGTAGGTAGTCTGTGGCTTGGGACGTAACCCAAGATGCATACGAGGTTGGACCCGCCGCAGGGAATTCTGTGGCCAGAATTGGAATCCGCAAGAGACTCTTGAGCTTTACATAGTTGTAGATGTCGTCTTCAACAAGAGGATCCTCGTACCAATAGAAATCGAGTTCTTCGATGGCCTTACCCACCCTAAGCGCTTGTGGATAGTCGTAAGACCAAGTTGAATCGAGCATGAGTCGGTACTCGGATCCCACCCTCTCCCGAACTGCTCGGCAAATCTCCACATCAATTTCAGGAATGCCCGGCGGGTGGATCTTGTATGCCGTCCAACCGTCCTGCTTGATCTGTGCGGCCTCATCCGCATATTCATCCGATGTCGCATAGACCGCTGAACTCGCATACGCAGGAACTGAGTTTCGGTAAGATCCAATCAGTTTGTGAATGGGAACACCAAGAGCGTTTCCAGCTAGGTCCCATAGAGCAACGTCAACCGCACCAATCGGACGGATCAGCGAACCTCTAGTTCGCCGCATCATTGTGTTCCACAGCTTCTCTCTATCGAATGGATCTTGTCCGATCAGCATAGGTTTGAGTGCACCTATCAACACATTTGCGTCACGCTCTCCAGATCCTAGCGCAGATCCCAGAAACGAGCGTCCTTCAACGCCATCATCCGAGACAATTCTTATAAGGGACATGGTTGTCGATCCCGCTTCGGAACTCGAAACGGTTCGCGTATAGCGCGTAGGAGGAATGTCCTCCCACTTCCACAGAGTAGCTGTTACGTCCTTAATTTTCATCCCTTAGTTGCAATCCTTATTGGTTCCATAGACACCTTGCTATTGGTGCATACGTTGTGCCTTAGTAATGCCGTGAAACACTAATCGAGAACTCCATCGATCAAAGCCTTGCCAACAACTTTCACAGCAAGAGTTTCTTCAGCACCTTCAAAGATTGACAGTACACGTGCATCCACAAACAGCCGGCTAACCGTTGATTCTTCCGCATAGCCCATTCCGCCGTGAAGTTGGACTGCTTCTCGAGTCACCCATTCCGCCGACCTGCACGCAAGCAACTTGACTAGACTGGCCAACACCTGTCCCTTCTTATTTTGAACGGCACGCACGACTTCGTAACAGAACTGGCGGGTGCCGACCATATACATCATCATCCGAACTAGCTTCGCTAACGTCAATGGATAAGACGCGAGCGGCCGGTCAAATACTACGCGGTTCTCACAATGCACGATGGACTCTTCGTAAGCGGCCTGCATCAAACCTACAGCTCTCGCGGCAGTTTGGAGTCGGCCTGCCGAGAATCCTCGCATGGTGTAGTAGAAACCCTTGTTGACACCATTTTCCTCGCCAAGGAGGCCATCGGACGGTACAAAGAAATCGTCGAAGAACATCTCGAACGAATGCATTCCACGATACCCGAGAGTTTCGATTGCCCGCCCCGACAACGACCCTCCTCCAGGTGATTGGTGCGTAAATGCTAGTGAGTCAGTTACAGGTTTTTCAACAAGAAACAAAGACAATCCCCGGTGCGGAGGACTTGCACTAGCATCCGTTCGCGCCAACACAAGAAGCAACCCTGCCTTCCCCGCCAATGTGCACCAAGTCTTAGCTCCGTTGAGGACCCATCCGTTCTCCTTTCTTGATGCACGGAGAGAAATGGACGCAACATCAGAGCCCGTGTCGGGTTCGGTCACGGAGACTGCACACAAAGGATCTCCTTCTGCCAACCTTGGCAACCACGTTTGCTTTTGATCTTCCGTACCGCCTTCAAGCAATGCTTGAACTACGATTTCCGGCCTCGTAATCAGGCTACCAGCTGCGCCAAGCGAACCACGCGAAAGTTCCTCCGTAACTACAACCATGCCGATCGCATCTTGCTCTTGGATATTTCGCGAGCCACCGTACTCTGTCGGCACCGACATGCCGAAACAACCCAAGTCGCGGATGTGTCGAACAATCGAGTCGGGCACAGTAAGGTTTTCTCTGTGGATATGTTGCGCGTGAGGAACGATACGTTCATCCGTCAAGCGGTGCACCGACGATCTCATTGCGTCTACTTCATCACCCAGAAAATCGGGCAAAGGAACTGTTCCTCGGTCTCTGAGCAACCCGCCAACTCGCACGAGATTACGCGACGACAGATATTCTTGGACTCCTTTCCATGTGGCCTGAGACGTCGATCCCGTGTGACTTGGGAGGAGCGAGGAGACTTCGTGTGACAACCGATGTATGGAATCAGCCACAAACACTTGAGCCAGACCCTCAAGAGTTTCTCGTGTCCTAGAGTCAACGGAATCTCGATTGCGGTTATACGAAGCTACAAAAGCATTGCTCGCTTCCAAGCTCGCATAACCAAAAGCGAGTGAGTACAGCTCCAGTTGGACCTCATCGGGATCTTGACTGGAAGACCGAACAGTTTGGATCGCCGTGTTGAGAACCTGCCACCCGTCAGAGAGCATTTGCTGAAGGTCGTTCATACGATGGTTATGGTAGTTGAGGCAGCTCCGTACTGGCTTCCTTGTGGAATCTAACGAGTCGATTTGCAAAATTACCATCCGTTGCCGATGTTGTAGTGGTACAGACGAAAATGAGTGTTCTCAATGGAATACGGGTTTTGGACTTCGGTCGTTTTATCGCGGGTCCCTTTTGCGGAGCACTATTGGGAGATCTTGGAGCGGAAGTCATACGCATCGAGAAAGTCGATGGTTCCGAGGACCGGTTTACCGCTCCGATTGGACTGGATGGTCCTGGATCTGGGTTCCTGCAACTTAATCGAAACAAGCTTGGATTCACACTAAACCCTCGGACACCAAAGGGGCAAGAAATTCTTAAAAGACTGGTGGCAACAGCCGATGTGGTCATCGCCAATCTTCCGCCAGACACGTTGAAATCTATGGGACTTGATTTTGAGTCACTGAAGCAAATTCGTTCCAACATCATTCTTACCACTACTACGGCGTTTGGATCATCTGGACCCTATGCGAAGAGAGTCGGATTTGACGGCGTAGCTCAGGCAATGTCCGGAAACATGCATCTTACTGGTCATGCTGACGAACCCATGAAAAATTTCGTGCCGTACGTAGACTTTACGACGGCATGCATGAACGCACTTTCAACAGTTGCGGCGATCATGCACCGAAATCAGTCCGGAGAAGGTCAACATGTCGAAGGTTGTCTACTCGCGTCCGCGCTAACGGCCATGGGCGGCACGCTGATCGAACAAGCCGCTCTCAACGTAAATCGAATAGCATCCGGAAATAGAGGACAAACGGCTGCACCCATCGATGTATACAAGACTCGCGACGGTTGGATTCTCGTGCAAGTCGTCGGTAATCCGCTATACGAACGATGGGCGGGACTCATGGGCGAAGACAAGTGGCTAAGCGATCCTCGTTTTGTTGATGACTTGTCTCGTGGAGAAAACGCAGAGCAAATCAGTGAACGAATGAGCGCGTGGACGAAGGACCTCACAACGCGAGAAGCAATTGGTCAACTTGAGCAAGCTCGCATTCCGTGCGGAGAAGTACTAACCCCAAAAGAGGCACTTACAAATGAACAGGTCAAGGCGATGGGCTTTCTAGTCGATACGCCCTACCCCAACGCAGCTGGGGAGTTTCCTATTCCGCGCATGCCCATGAACTTCTCGACCATTGAGAACCACATCCGTCGCCGCGCTCCAACTCTTGGCGAACATACAGACTATCTTCTTCGATCACTTGGCTATGAGGAGGAAGAAATAAACGAATTGCGGGCTCTCCGAGTTGTGTGATGGACGCCGATATTGCAGTTGTCAGAAGCTACTTCTTAGACTTCCAATCGGAAATTGTCAAGACACTAGAACATCTGGATGGCGGGGCAACCTTCTCAATGGAGCGAATTGAGACTCCGAATGGAGGGTTCTCGCAGCCTCGTGTTCTAGTAAACGGCAAGATACTAGAAAAAGCGGCTGTTCAGTTCACCTACAGTCTAGGTAAACGGCTTCCACCTGCCGCAAGTGCAACACGACCACACCTTTCGGGAAAAAGCTTCGCGGCAACAGCTATTTCGACGATTGTGCACCCTTGTAATCCCAACATCCCTACAACTCACTTAAACCTGCGAATGTTCGTTGTGGATGCGGACCCGAAAGTCTGGTATTTCGGGGGAGGATTCGATTTGACCCCCTATCTACCATATGAGGAGGACTTCGTTGAGTGGCACAAGTTCGCGCGACAAGCCTGTACCACCGACGAACAGTACAAAGTATTGAAGAACCAATGCGACGAATATTTCTTCTTGCCCCACAGGGATGAGTGTCGTGGAATTGGAGGCCTGTTCTTTGACGACTATGTCAGCGGAGGTTTTGATAAGAGCTTTCAATTTGTTGTAGACGTTGGAAAAAATTTTCTTGACGGATATTCGTCCATAGTTCAAAGACGACGAAACACTGAGTGGTCTTTGGAAGAAGAAGACTGGATGTTAGTTCGTCGAGGGCGCTATGCAGAGTTCAATCTAGCAATTGATCGGGGAACAAAATACGGAATTCAGAGCGGACGACGCATCGAGTCAGTCCTCGCATCGTTGCCCCCTCGAGCCAAATGGGTTTACGGGCATGAGATTCCCCATGATTCGCCGCAGGAAAGACTGATGACCTATCTGAATCCCGGAATTGACTGGTTGAATCTTGTGGATAACTCGGTGAATATCGAAGAATCGTGATTTCTCGATGTATTCGGGCAATTTGCTTTAACCTGCTTGGAGTACAAAAACACTTGAAAATCAAAACGCTAACCAACAGTTTTATTGTGGTTCGAAAGTTCTCTTAGTTTCAGTTAGGGCTTGTACACTTTGTTGAAATGTGGATAAGTCGAAGACTCATTGCACGCACGATTTCGAGTAGTTCCACTCACGAGCTGGACGGCATGAGCGTGCGGCAACCCGACTTCATCTGGGAACCGCTTGACTAGTAGTTGGTCAATAACAAGAAGTCACTGTCCCACTCTTATTGGCTCTGGTAGCTTGCTCTCTGGGTTGGAAGCCTCTCGAAACGAAAGCCAGCGAACCGAGAACACAGCGAAAGCCAGCATGAGCAACGTCCAAAACAGGAGCAATCAAATGAAGATCTTTGTGTCCATATTCCTCACTCTTGCCGTCATGGCAGCACCACTATATGCTGACCAAATAGTTCTCGCACAACTTACCCATACAACCACTACAGATGATGAAGCGAACATCGATTTCGACTTGAACGGAATGGACTTTCGCTACATGACCTTTGGTGACGACGGACTGTACCTTGGTGCTGCGTTGTCCGTTGCCTCCGAAGAAGATGAGGTCTGCGACGAAACGCTTTGCATCGACTTTGACATAAAGGCAAGTGCAACCACCCTTGAAGTCGGCTATAACTTCGACAATCCATTCACACCGTTCGTCTCTTTGGTTCGATCGAATGTAGAGATTGACTTTGGAGTGACCGGAATGGGGATTGGCGACACTTCCGACTCCGAGACGAACATCGGTGCTGGAATGTGGTTTGGTGGGGACGACCGACGATTGCAGTTGGCATTCACTGGCGTAGACACTGAAGATCCAGCAGTTTCACTCGGAGGGTACACCGTAGTCGACAATAGCTTGGTTCTGACTGGATTCATTGGGACATCCACAGAGAGTGCTGGCGACTCCTGGGGACTAACAATAGGCTTGGGGTGGTCGTTCTGACCTTCTAAAACCAAACCGTCTAGGGCGAAGGTCAACCGATGAAGGTAATGCCGATCGAGCAAAACGGCTGAAAACGAGCTAGCATCATTCGAATGTTGTTGAAGCTTCGTTTCAGTAGCGTCAAGTTTGGTGGTCGAAAACGGGAATCCTAAGCGTGCACCGAAGCAAGCTGTTAGACCTCTCGGAAAAAGCAGTTCCTGTGGGTTCTTGCCTGCAGTTCAAGCGTTTACACCCCAAGTATTGAAATAGAATCTGAATGTTGCAGACTACAACCAAATTTGCTGATGGTGCACGTATCTGAAACCAATGCAATTGGGCGTACCGGCGGCTAGCAATTCCTTCGTGGTTGCGACAGTACGATGATCTCTGAATTCAACACCCTCGAGCGGAATCGATAGTGTTGTTCGGCAGTCGAGTGACAGGACATGCAACGTCCAGAAGCGATTGGGACGTGGCAGTACTTCACAAAGGAGCAAATCCACCAAAGCTAGAACGTCTTGATGAGTTTTGGAACCATCATATTGATGTACCCATGCCTTCCATCCAAGAACTAAGACAGGAGGCAATCTGTGTTGGCTCTCTGTCCCATGAGCTGTTGTCGCACGGTGAGGCAATAGCAGGGGATGGTCTGTCGTTTGAAATTGAGGAGCTTGTCTTGAGCGAAGACCTTGCCCCTCATCTCGAGTACTCTTTTACCGAATTAGTACTCGCAATTTGCGAGCTAACAGACGCGACTGGAACCGTAGAAGCTTCTGAGTCTATTGAAGATCTAGATGCAGACAGAGCGGTTGCGCATAGTGCAATGGTGCTGAGCGTGTCGCAAAGGCACTCTGTGTGTAACTCAAGATTTCCTACAGTTGGACCCATAGTGTTGAAGAACTTGCAGACATGGTACGGATCGAGCGAAAATCTAAGTTCTTAGCAATGGACGGATTTACATCCAGTAGAAGTACATCTCCGTGCACGGGAATTTCAGAGCCAATCTCTCAGGTAGTTCATCGCATTAGCAGGGCATTGGACCTGTCGTGCAGTTTGATTGATGACAACGAGGTGCATCCAACAATTTCAGGACTTGCTAAAGTTCTGGATGAGTTACGACAGATTGTGCGAAGTGCGCCAACAGACTGACCAGTGATAGAAATCGACCAAATTAAGCAAGGCGGATTGTGAAAAAGTCACGTGGTATACATCACTTCTTCGCAGATGACCCAGAGCGGGCGGACTGGGAGACCTGGGGACGTCGATCAGACCCAACTACACGCAGGGGATTTGTAAAGGGACTCGGAGCTTTCACAGCCCTCGTGGGTGCAAGAGTCGCGTTTGCCGATCAGGTCCCTGCAGGATTAGTTCCAGCATCCCACGCAAATGAAACAAGCCCTTTCGAGATCGAAGGGAAGGACGGACTGACGCTTCTCAACGACCGTCCCTTGAATGCTGAAACGCCGCCTCACTTGTTGAACGACGATGTTACGCCTGCGAACCGTTTGTTCATACGCAATAACGGCATACCTCCAGAGAACGTCGATCCTTCCTCTTGGACGCTGACATTGGATGGTGAGTCAGTCACTCGGGAAACGACTTACACAATTCGGGATCTTCGAGAAAAATTTGAAAATGTTGACCGTCAGCTGGTGTTGGAGTGCGGGGGCAATGGCAGATCGGAATTCAATCCTCCCGTTTCTGGCAACCAATGGACATTAGGTGCAGTTGGCTGTCCACAATGGAACGGCGTACGATTGAAGGACGTACTAGAGGATTGTGGATATGAACAGGATGCAGTCTATGTCGCTTTCTACGCTGCTGATACCCATATAAGCGGAGCAGCAGACCGGATACCAATTTCTCGAGGCGTGCCAATCGAAAAAGCAATCGATGATGAATCGATGATCGCGTTCGGCATGAATGGACATGATCTCCACGAAATGAATGGCCATCCGTTACGGTTGGTACTTGGGGGTTGGCCAGGATCGGCCTCTGGCAAGTGGATTAATCGAGTCTCAATTCGGGATAGAGTTCACGATGGTCCGAAGATGGCTAGTCCATCCTACCGAGTTCCATGTGAACCAGTCGCACCAGGTCAATCCGTCGAGGACGAGGACATGTGCATTATTCATGCAATGCCTGTGAAGTCGCTAATTACCTATCCTCAGAGTGGGATCAAGCACTCGTCCAAAGAGTCTCTTCCGTTGCACGGTCATGCTTGGTCAGGCGATACGAACATATCCAAACTTAGGATCTCCATCGACTACGGCCGAACGTGGGACAGTGCCAAGCTTCAAAGACCATCCAATCGATTGGCTTGGCAAAACTGGGATCACACCGTTAGATTTCCGACGAGCGGTTACTACGAGATATGGGCTTGTGCTGAAGACGCACTTGGGCACTCACAGCCAATGGTCTTGCCAAGTTGGAATCCAAAAGGCTATCTCAACAATGCATGCCATCGCATTGCGGTTTACGTTAGTTAACTTCGTCATCGCCGTGCTCTCGTTGGTCTGTGTTGCCGACGAAGTTTCTAGCCCGACTATTGATTCGGAGAGCGGCCTCAAGATTGACGCAGAAGAGAACTGGAAGCTCGTACAAGCACACTGCGGATCGTGCCATTCAGGGAGACTCTTAGCACAGCACACACTGGGTCGAGAAGATTGGCTAAAGAGCATTCGACGCATGCAATCCGATGAGAACCTTTGGGACTTAGGGGACGCAGAAGCAGCGATTCTTGACTACTTGTCAGAAAGCTATGGTCCGATCGAGGGCGAATCGACTCAGAGAATTAGACGCCCTCTCTTGAACCAAAGTCCAATCGTGTCGGACAGTGAGCCAAAACAAACCGAACCGACGCCGAACGAAAGCGAAACTACAGTCGATGCTGAAGAGTCGAAACCCGCTCCCCAACCCTCGGACAGCTCATAGGCTTGTCATAGGGATTTTCTGTCTCGATTCCAGTTTTCCCTATCCAAGAGCCTCGGGCACTAGAGGTAGGACTCGCAGATTACCCTGAAAGTTCGAACTAGAGCTTCGAATTTTCAGAGTACTATCGGTCTATGACTGAGCGCAAGCGGCACATTCAAGACATTCTCAAAAGTTTCGAAGATATTCCAGTTGTTGGAGCCATTTGACCCAGACAGGTCGGGACTAGAAGAGACGATTTACACATTCTTGACTAGAGACATGCCTGCAATGGGGTTAACGCTTTCTCCAACCCTACTCTGACGGTTCTGGACCATGCTTGCTCACTTGCAGAGCCATATCTGTACACAACCTTAAACCCAATTGCGCCTTTAGCAGGGCGGAGGTATTCGATTGATGCTCTCCTTGAGTACGAACGAAGTTCGAACGAGTTCAGCTACGGAGAGTAGTTCCCTAGATGACTGACTTAGCTCAACACGAGCTAGAGTCAAGAAATACCGAAGAGCACCGACCAATGTCACACAGTCACTACCAATGAGGTCGAAGCTTCTTCAATTGTTCGCATTTACTATCGATGTTGAAAGCCAATTCGACTAAACTAATAGTGCAAACTTAAGCGGGAGTCTGTCGTGCGGATGCGTCGTAGCAAGCAAGTTCAGTCGGAAGAGAAGATCAATCTCACACCGATGCTTGATGTTGTCTTCATCATGCTCATCTTCTTCATTGTTACTGCAACGTTTGTGAAGGAGATCGGGCTCGACGTTAACCAGCCCGAAGACGACAAGCCAAAGGTGCAGGACCCCAACAAGAGAGCAATCGTTGTTCAAATCACGAGCCGTGATCGTATATTCATTGCGGCCCGCGATGTAGACGTGGCTTCCGTCCGAGCCAATATCGAGCGACTTCACGCAGAGGATCCCGAAGCGCCAGTAATCATCAATCCACATCCCGACTCAACAGCGGACGTGTTCGTTCAGGTTTGGGATGCCGCGAAACTGGTTGGCGTCCCGAGGGTTCAGCTAGCAAGTAGGAACTGACACCTAAATCCTTGCAGTCGCCAACCCCTAACCCGTGTTGGCGCACTTCTTCGGTGGCTCGAGTTTTCGCTATTCTTGCTAGCCAATCGAAGAGACCAACCCGACAATCGATCCGGTCAGGAACGCAACCAAAGTTCCCGACAAGAGTGTTCGTGGGGCAAGTGCCAGCAGATCATCTCTGCGTTCCGGAACAATAGCACTGACTCCACCGATCAGGATTCCCACACTCCCAAGATTTGTGAATCCACACAAGGAATAGGTCAGAATTAAGTTCGTTCGTTCTTGCAAGTCCAAACCCACCACTCCCAACTGCTGATAAGCAACAAGCTCGTTAATGACTAACTTTGTACCCATCAACTGACCTGCGGCGTTTGCGTCTGACCAGGGGATACCCATACACCACGAGAGAGGTTGGAACACCCATCCAGCGATACCTCCCAGACTAAGAGGAGCATCGCCCGCGGGGATAAACGCAATGATGTGATTGATCAGGGCCACAAGACTAATCAACACAATTAGCATCGCGATGATATTGACAACTATGCGAACTCCGTCTGTAGTACCTCGAGTAATTGCATCGAACGAACTTTGGTACCCAAATGCGTCTTCGATCTCTCCAGAGTCCGTCACAGTGTCGTCTGGAATCATGACACGTGCAATCAAAATTCCACCTAATACGTTAAGAATCGAAGCGGTCACTATGTGCCCTAGTGCATCTTGGACGACACTACCGATAATCGAAACATAGAGAACCATGATCGATCCAGCGACCGTCGACATCCCACATGTAATTACCACGAAGAATTCCGAACGAGTGATAGTCTTGAGATGCGCTCTGATGACCATTGGCGACTCGACCATTCCGACGAAGACACTTGCTGCAGCCGCGCAACCAACCGCGCCACCAATACCCAGAGTACGTTGAAGCAGCCACGCGAATCCTTTGATGACCATAGGCAGCACTCTCCAATACCACAGCAAGGCGACCAGAACTGCAAACACGAGCACTTGCGGTATTAGCTGAAACGCGAAGATGTGCGGAGCGCTATCGGCTGCCAGATCAAAGGGTAGCTCCCCTCCGCCTATATAGCCAAAGACAAAACTCGTACCCTCTCTGGTGGCAGTTCCGATTGCGCCCACTACGACGTTGATCGAAGCAAGAGCTTCACTGACCACCGGTACTCGCAACAATATGGCGGCAAGCACAATCTGAACTACCAGCGTAATTACTACGGCCAACGGCCGCACTTGCAAACGGCGTTCGCTAACCGCCCAAGCCACGAGGAGTATGACTAGAATTCCAATGATTCCGTGCATTGTCCCGCCCAAAACCAAAGTGCAAAGTTTAACTGTAGGAGGAGTTCAGAAATTTCTACTGTTTTGGTAACCGGAACACTAGCGATCGATTACATCGCAAGCTATCCGGGATCGTTTGCGCGTCTACCCGATCATCTCGGCATTAATGTCTCTACACGAGTCGAGAACCTTGATCGGCAATTTGGCGGTTGTGCGATGAACATCTCCTATAGTCTTAGCAAGTTGGGACACGTTGCGATTCCGTTCGTGCTTTGTGGATGTCCTTTGGATCAGTCGTATGCTCAACATATTCGTCAAGCGGGCGTGGATCGACGTGGAATCATCGAACTGAAGGAGTGTCGCGAATCTTCTCATGGGTTTATCTTTACGGATCGAGAACAGAATCAGTTCACAGCTTTCTATTCAGGTCCGGCTGAATCTCGAGAGTACGAGTCGAGATTTCGAGACTTTGTGAAGCTACACTCGGATTCAATTGACTACGCAATCCTTGCACCAGACATCGCGCGGAACATGATTAGCGCGGCAGAGTGCCTCAGTCGATTCTCCATTCCGTTTATTTCAGATCCAGGACAGCAAGTTTCTGATTTCACAGATGAAGACTGTGTGCGGCTCATGCGTTTATCCCAGTTTGCGATTGGTAACGAATTTGAGGTGAATCGCATTCGGACGGCTGTGCCGTCCCTCGATGACTCAACTAAAGGTCTCATTGTCACGCTTGGACCTCGTGGGGTCTCGTGGCACATCGATGGCGAAACAGGCTCGGAGAGAGCAGCGCATCCGACACGAGAACTTGATCCAACGGGATGTGGGGACGCGTTTAGAGCTGGACTTGTGCATGCCCGCCTCTCAGGAGCATCTTGGCGGGATTCAATGAGAAGTGGCGGTATCGTCGCAGCGATCAGCATGGAATATCGTGGATCTCAGAACCACAATCTCTCACTGTACGGTGAGAAATACGTTCGCGAATGGGACGATCGGCCAACATGGTTGACCATGTAGACATAGCTACGATGAATTCCGGCTCGATTATTGTTATTAATGGTGCGTCGTGCGCCGGAAAAACAACCTTGGCAAGAGCAATTCAAGACTTGGCGATAGAACCGTACATCATTTTGTCACTAGATCAGTTTCGCGACAGTTTGCCAAGTCGCTACCGTGGATTGAACTCTCCACAAGGATCTTCCGGCGCTGAAGGCTTGAATATTGTTCCAATTACCCACGATGAAAGGGTGCTTACTGACATTCAGTTCGGACCTTATGGACAAACCGTGCTTCGCGGAATGAGAAGAACGATTGCAACGTTGGCAGCCGAAGGGTTGAATGTAATAGTTGACGACGTAATTCTCAGCTCATCCTTTCGCGACGACTACCTGCAAGCACTAAGGGGATTGAGTGTAGTCTTCGTGGGAGTGCATTGCACCACCGAGGAAATGAATCGGCGAGAGCGAATGCGTGAAGGTCGATTTCCCGGTACCGCAGAATCCACGTTAGCCAAGGTACATCTACATATGCTCTACGATGTCGAAGTGGATGCAACAAACAAGTCACCTACTGATCTCGCTCAAGAAGTCTTGAAATGCACTAGAAAACCAGCCTTGCCAAACGCATTGGAACGAATGTGGAGTCTGAAGGCGAAATCCTTCGAACCAAGTGAGTCAAGCGACTAGACAAATGAAAAGTGAAGACAAACTCGCCCAATTCTCGAAACTGATCGATCAGTCAAGCAACATAGTTTTCTTTACGGGAGCTGGAATCAGTACAGAGTCTGGCATTCCTGATTTCCGAAGTCCCGGAACTGGAATATGGAACAAGATCTCGCCCATCGAGTTTCAAGACTTTGTCCGCTCGGAGGAAATTAGAAAAGAGTCTTGGAAACGAAAGTTCCACGGAAAGACCAATCTCAGTGCTGCCGACCCCAATGTCGGACACAAAGCAATTAGTCATCTGATCCTACGTGCCAAGGCACGGTCAGTCATAACGCAGAACATAGACAACCTTCATCAAAAGTCCGGTGTACCGGACGACAAAGTAATTGAACTTCACGGAAATGCGGGTTATGCAAAGTGCTTGTCTTGTGATACGCGCTATGAACTAGACAAACTACAAACACAATTCGAAGAACTTGGTCAAGTAAATCCATGCGGGAAGTGTGGGGGAATTATCAAGACGGCAACCATTTCCTTCGGACAAGCAATGCCTTCTGACGCAATGGATCGAGCACAGAGAGAAACGATTGCCTGTGACCTCTTCGTTGTCGTAGGATCGTCTTTGGTTGTTTATCCTGCGGCAGGCTTTCCGGAACTGGCAACACACATGGGAATTCCTTTGGTGATTGTCAACCGTGAAGCAACACCGCTGGATCACATTGCTTCTCTAGTTATCCACGAAGAAATCGGACCGACGCTCGGGTTCGTTGTCGGAATAAACGAACCAAGTCCCAACCGTAGCACATGACTCGCTGGGAAGCACCGAGTACAAGTCTGGTTTCCAGCGAGAGTGAAAATTCGAATCACATCCGTTAGGACAATCAAGAGTCAGCAAAATTGGTTTGGTCCAGGTTGGGGACATGCTTATGGATCTTCGTTAGCTAATTTCGAGTACACACATAAGTTCTTCCATTGGCCATTTATATTTGCCCCATGTCGTCGAATTCCTTCGAAGGTCATGCCAATGCTCTCAGCGAACCGAAGACTGCGCACGTTTCCTTCTTCTATGGTTGCCTCGATTCGATGAAGTTTTAGCACGTCCCAGCAGTATCCGAGTGTCGCTTTGACTGCCTCAGTTGCAACTCCCCGCCTCCAATATTGATTTAGCAAGTAATAGTCCATGGCGGCACTCTCGACATTCCATCGAGCGTCATAAATGGCCACATAGCCCATCCAGCACTTTGTGTCACGAGAGAAAATCTGGAGTCGCAAACCAGGATTGTCGAAAATCGATACATCATCTTGAGAGGACACAAACATCTTGAACGCACTTCTTCGACTTGCGCGCCGTTCTCGCTTGATGACCGCGTCGATGTTGCCAAACCAATCATATTCATCCACAACATCGCTCTGTCCCTCCATTCCCTCGACAAATCGATCCATATCTCGTTCTTTGAACGGCCTCAAAATGAGATTGTCGCTATCGACTCGCATGCGACGCGGCTTCCTTCTACGATCCATCTACGCTACCTTCTCCTGCCGTTTCGCCGCGAGCCGGGTGCGCCCGCAAGAATCGGAAAGTACACATCAAACGCCATAATATCCGGTGGCAAGTAATCAACTCATCGGTGACTAAACGAATGGGGTTGGTTTGCAATTGCGAAAACGCCGATCCTGTCATGCCTGATACGCTTCAACGAGTCCTTGTATCCCTATGAAACACCATGTAGGCGAGATTCTGGATGTGTTGGAGAGATTGCTGCCCGATCAATCCCCCGTTGTCGAGATTAACTACCTAACAGGTGGCTACAGTAACCAAAATTATCATGTGCACATCGGGCACCATGACTATGTTCTACGCCTCTGTCTTCGAGCACCGCCTTGGCCAGACGCCGAGATCTCTTACCTCAACCTGCCACTCGCTCCTAGACTAGTCGCCTATGACCGTCCAACTGGACACATGGTCACGGAGCTGACCAAGGGATCACTTCTTGTTCAAGATCCGTTCAACGTCGAAGAAAGCGCACAGTACCTTCGTGAAATCCACGCAGTTATTCCTAAAGGAATTAGGACTCACAATCCCGTTGCAATTTGTTTAGATCACTTCATGAAGTCCGGTATCAAGAATGAACTGAGGGAATTTGTCGAGACCACTCAGTGGCGACCCCTGCTGGAAGTCGGGTGCCACAATGACTTAAACCCCTACAACATAGTTAGGACGACTGACGGTTCCGTCGTAACGCTGGATTGGGAATTTGCTGGCGACAATGAAGGTCTCTTCGACCTCGTGAATCTATGCTACGGTTTGGGCTATTCGGATGACGAATTTGACACGTGCGCAACTCTCTATTCGCGTTCGCAGCACAATTCAGACTATCTGGTGCTCACTAGGCTGTTGTTTCAAGCTCGAGAGCACTCGTGGGCTCTCGCTCAAATAGCATTGGGAAATGACCGTGGCGAGATACGCGCACAAGCCAATGAAGCAGAAGTTGAGTTTCAACGAATTCGAAGCAAGTACTCATAGTTATCATGCCTTAACTGATTGAATTTCTGAGAGTATTGGGCCTTGCAATTGAGATGACTAGCTTCACGGACCAATAAAGCAGAATGAACCTCTTGATTTCAAAGTGTTCTAAGCTGCGAGGGACCTCGGTCTTTCTTGGGAGATGCACACTTGGCTACTTGTTGTCCCACTTGGACGTATCATGAAGTCAAACTAGGCACCTAGAACCGAACTAACCAGTCGCAAAATCACAGGACAACACGGACGCCAGATTGCGATGCCGAAGCGAATTGCAGTAGTAGAAGACGAACCAGACCAGCGCGCAAACTATAAAGATGCCATCAGCAAACGCGGCTATGAGGTCGTTGCGTTCGCGGATAGGCAGTCCGCCCTTGCCGGTTTTAATCGATCCCTGCCCGACTTGGCTGTGCTTGACATCATCCTAGGGGATGAAATGGATGCCGGGTTTGAAATCTGTCGAGAACTACTAACACGTTCCCCGGACCTACCGGTGATATTTCTCACCGAGCGCATCGACGAAATTGACAAGATTTCGGGATTGCGTCTCGGGGCTTGGGACTATCTTCCCAAACCCATTTCTCTCGACTACTTGACTGAACGTATCGCATCGCTACTGCGCATTGAGCAAGTGAGATCCAGCACCGACGAACGATTTCGTACAAGAACAATGGATATTGGCGAACTTCGCTTGGATCAAGACGCTTTGTTGGTGTCCTGGAAGGAACACAGAATCGATCTATCGGGCACGGAGTTCAAAATGCTCGCCAAGCTGGTTCGACAGCCAGGGCATGCGGTTACCTATGAGTCATTGATGGAGTCGACCAACCAGAGTTTTGTAACCAACAACACCATAAATACACACATTCGGAACATTCGCAAGAAATTTGAGAGTGTGGATTCCAACTTTTCCGCTATTAAGAGCGAGTACGGTTTCGGCTACCGCTGGAACGCCTAGCCGCACGCTGTGAAACTTCGTTCTCGTTTTCGAGGGCCAAAATTACGTATCAAGCTACTCTTGCTTTTTGCGGTAGTTCTCTTAGTCGTGCCGTGGCTTGGGTACGTTCAGTTGGTCGAAATGGAACGCCTTCTTGTTCAAGGGCAGGAAAACACCCAACGACAGACTGCCAGTACTGTTGCATTCCTGCTGCATAACAGAGTAGATCTCTTCAACGACTTGCCCGTGCAACTCGAAGACTATGAACATCTTTTCGCTCAACCAATTGCTGGCAGCATCCTAGTTGATGGTGATTCATCGGACTGGGGACAAGATCTGGATCGTAATTTCCGAACCTTTGGTAACGGAGACGGATCGTTTGATCTCGTTCTAGGTGAAAAAATCAACATGCTGTTCGGATTCTTGCGCATTCGCGATATGGAGCACGTGTATCGAGACCCGGGATTGATTGACGTTACCAAGGCTGACCATCTGCTTATAGATTTCAAAACTGAAGAAGGTGAGTCTGGACAAATTGCACTTACATTCTCAAGCCCCGGAGTAGCCACTTCCTATCGACTGTCTCCGAGTTCAACCGATGTAGAAACTCCCATAACCAATGTAGGCGGCTATCTTCTTGAGACTGAAAACGGATTGGATGTCGAGTTCGAGTTTCCGTTGTCGCTGATGGGAACAAACCGAGACTTTGCCATTTCTTTCGTCGATGTGGACAACTTGGAAACTCGGGAAGTTAGAGACGTAGTAAGAACGGTTCCAAGCAGTGATTCGGAAAGCTTCAATCTTGTCATTCATCGTTCCGCACAAACCGTAGATCTGATCGAGAGATTGGGTTATGTCAATACGCGAATTCTTGTAGTCGACAACCAGCAGCGCACGAGGGGCGAAACCGATGTCAGTAAGTCAAGTGCAACGGGACCCAACTTTGAACCACGTCCCTTACGAGGGTTCTTTAGAGCCCTAAGGCCATTGCTGCACCGGGTGTTTATGGGAGAAGAGTTCAGAGAACCCACCATCGAGGAATCTGAAGGTCTCGAAGCTGAAGCCATCGAATCTGCACTCCGAGGAGAACCGCACGCAGTTCGTCGTATCTCTCCAACTGGCGCTCCATCCATACTTGCTGCTCATCCGGTTCAATTTCAAAACGAGATACTGGGCGCGGTGGTTGTGGAACAAGACATCGAGAACATACTTGCATTCCAGCAAAAGGCTTTTGGACAGATTCTCTTTGTCTCGTTACTTGCCTTTGGCATCGTCATTGTTGTTGCATTGGGTTATTCAATTCGTCTTGCATACCGAATTCACCGTTTGCGCAGAGCAGCAACACGAGCAATCGACGAGCATGGTCGCTTGAAAGCACGATCTTTCGATGCTGAAGTGAGCTCCGGCGATGAGATCGGAGACCTAGCTAGATCAATTAACAACATGCTGGACCGACTGCACCAGCATCAAGAATTCCTGCAAAAAATGCCTCGTACTTTGCGACACGAGATAAACAATCCACTCAATACTGTAAGTACATCTCTGGAAAACTTGAGAAGCACATCAGATCCCGATGAACAGGAACGTTACGTCCAAAGCGCACGACGAGGAGTATTGCGAATCGGGAGCATTGTTCAAAACCTATCGGACGCAGCCAGTCTTGAGGACTCCCTAAAGAACGAGGAACTCGAGGTCATCGATCTTCAAGAACTCGTTAAAGGATACGTGGCAAACCTTCAAGGAACTCGAACCGGAATAGAGTTTGTGTTTCGCGGATCACCAGGACCAGCACTTGCGAATGTTTCAGATTTTCATATCGAACAAATGCTTGACAAAATCATTGATAACGCGATTGACTTTCACCGACCCGACAGCCCAATCAAGGTGCAGCTTGACCGCGGACGCGAGAACTTGCGAATCACGGTTGCCAATCGCGGACCGTCCTTTAGAGGCGACTGGAATGACGTGTTCAACTCTTTGGTCAGTCACCGTGCAGAGCAAAGTAAGTTGCACTTTGGATTGGGACTCTTTGTGGTGCGAGTCATCGCAGAGTTTCATGGAGGCAATGTACGAGCCATTAATCTAGCCGATGGTTCAGGCGTAGCCATTTGCGTGGAAATCCCACTGCTCTCCGCGTCTGCGACTACCTCAGCCGAGGCTCACTCCACAGCCTAGCTGCCAGTTAGTCGAAACTCCGCGGTTTCGGTCAACTCCCCTCTCACTGCGACCTTCCCTTTCTTGACCATGTAACAAATCGCTGCAAAAACACTTCTCGCGGCAGCCGGGTAGAGTCCTCTGTCCACATTGGCATACATCACAGGAACCATTTCAGCAATTCGATGTACTCCATGACTTAGCTGATCCAAGATCTGGGCTTCGCGTTGTAAGCGATGCGAAATAAACCCCTCCACGTGGGGTAGCGGATTTGTGATCGGAGGACCATGAGTAGGCCAGTAAGTAGCAATATCTTCATCTAGCAGCTTATACAAGCTCTTCATATAGGATTCCATGTCTCCGTCCGGTGGCGATACGACACTGGTCGACCAACCCATTACGTGGTCACCTGAAAATAGGGCTCTTTCCTCTTCGTAGACGTAACACATGTGATTGGAGGTGTGTCCGGGAGTGTACACACAACGAAGTGTCCAATCATCTCCCTGAATGAGTTCGTTGTCGGCTACGACTATGTCTGGATCGAACTCCATGTCACCACCCTCTTCTACAACTACGTCATCGTCCTCATGTCCAGATCCGTGAGGACCAAAGCCATAGGTAGCAGCGGCGCATTCGTCCCTTAGCAGTCGGCACCCCGGAGAGTGATCCATATGGGTGTGGGTAACTACTAGGTGAGTGATAGTTTCACCCCGGACCGCGTCGAGCACGGCCTGTATGTGCTGTGTGTCTGGAGGCCCAGGATCAATGATGGCAACACGATCCTTGCCAACGATGTAGGTTCCGGTGCCATAGAAAGTGAACGCACTCGGATTCTTCGCAATGACCCGTCGAATACCGTTAGATACTTGGTCTACAACACCATACTCGAAGTCTAGAGCTCGAACAAAGGGGATTTCCTTGGACATCAGCTGTAAAGTCTCGGTCTCAAGTGTTTAGTTGCGCATCGCCACAACGGAGCCGTCATTGGCCGATAGATTCCGCGGTCACGGTGGGTTGTTGTTCAAACAAATTCGATTGAGTTGAATCTAGATCCTCTCCCGGAAACCAGTCTTCATGCCAAGACTGCCACTTGGAGTTTGAATTCTCGATACTCAGCGCAAAGTCCAAGTACCAGCGTGCACTTTCGGTCATTCCAGCCTCAAAGGCGTCTCTTGCGACCTTGGCAATTCGATCGGCGCATTGATCAATGAGGCTCTGCACCATTACATTTCGCGGATCTAACAATTGGGCTTGGTTTAGTTTGAACAGGGCATTGGCTTCATCTGGTCTCGTGACATACCCTTGTTCGTAGAGCTCTACAGCTTCGTCGTACAAGTCTTCTGCTTCTGCAATTCGACTGAGCTCATCAGTCCGCAACGTTTCCAATTCCTCGAGGGATTCCTGCGACACGCCTTGAGCTCTTGCTGCTTCGATCAGTTCGTTTGCTTCATCTAAACTCCGTTCATCCATGAGTGCGATGAGGTTTAGCATCACATTCGCTTCGACTTCGGCCAGTCCGTTGATGGCGACTTGGTTTTCCGGGTCCAACTCGAGAACTCGTTGGAAGGAAGCGTAAGCATTTTCGTCTAATGGCGAAACTAAACTGCCGTCTTGTCGATGAGTTGCCGCAACTTGCAATGTACCTTCAATCTCCTCTTGTAGCGATTGGGCCTGTTGCAACTCTTCCTGAGCGCTCCGCAAGTCCGCTGACGCCGGACTTGCCTCTACAGCCAATCCCAGCAAGTCTCTCGCAAGTGGCAAGTTTCCGCGTTTTGTTTGTTCAAGTGACATCTCTGCAATGCTCTTGGACAGCATGTTGAGCTGGGACTGTGCTTCCTCGCTTGCAGGATGATCGGGATGCTGTCTAACTATTTGCTTGTAGGCAAGGATTATCGCAGTCAAGGACTCCTGATCCTCGGTCCCTCGTAGCTCTTGCAATCGTCGAGTGTCGTCCATTAGCCGATCAGCGCGGCGCATCCGATAGAGCTGCTGCGACAGGTCGTCGATGCCTTCATCGTTAGGATACACGCGTGCCAGCTCATCCAGTCTCGATTGGGCAAGCGTAAGATTGTTCCCTTCTATGAACTGAGAGATCTGGAGTTTCCATGCATTGCGAACGTCATCAATCTCCCGTATTGCAGCTTGATGATTTGGTGCGACCTCAAGAACACGGTTATAGGCTGAGGTAATTGCACTTAACGTCTGATTTGCATCGGACTGAAGCGCTTCCGCCGTTCTCCATCTTTCTTCGAATTCAGGATGCTCAACAATTCCAAGTCCGGAGAAAAACTCTTGAATTGCACTGCGCTCCACATAGCCAATCCAAGTTCCAGCAATCAAGAAGATTGGACCTAAAAACGTCGCGGCAAAATAGGCTGCGCGTCGTCGAGGACTGAAGGTATCAAAACCCGAAGAGGTACGACGGTCACCGCCGAAATTGACAATGGCTAGTTCTTCAGAACGTACGAGATCTGAACGAACAATTGAAGAAGATTGAATGGTCGTCGCTGCGACATCATCAAAAGCCTTGTTCAAGACTTCTGGATCGAGTTCTCGCTCACGAGGTTCAAAGGCAAGGCAAGTGTCGATAACTGGTTGAAGTGCTAAGTAGTCGACGGGTAGGCGGGGAACCGTGTCTTCCTGCGATGAAGCTCTCCCAATACCCGATTCATCTATCCATGGGACCTCTCCACAAAGTGTTCGGTAGATAACGATTCCGAGAGAGTAGATGTCGGAATGTGAATCAACTGATGTACCTCGAACTGATTCGGGGCTACTGTAGCCAGGCGTGATTAAGTTGGATCTCAGATTTCCGGATGCAAAGGAACCGCCAGAGACGTCAATCAATATGGGCTCAAGATTGTCCCGAAGAAGGATGTTCTGCGGTTTGATGTCTCCATGAACCAATCCATTCGTCTCCAGGTGTTGCACGGCCCTCGCTAGTCTCACAAAGATCCCCTTAATCTGCGTAAGACTCATCCCTGCCGCCAGAGCTTGGGTGAGATCAAAAGAACCCAACCATTCGTACGCCACGTATGTGTTGTTCCCCTCTTGGCCTTCGTCCAGCACCTGACACACGTTTGGATGGGGATCAGCTTTTAACGCTTTCGCACAATCAAGAAGATTTTCTGCCTGGTTCCTAGCACGTTCGTTCTCGACTGAAATTATCTTGAGGGCGACTTTTCGGTCATTTCGTTCGTCCAGCGCAAGGAATACACTCGTCGAGGCCCGGGTCGAGAGAGTTTCCAAGATCTTGTAACCGCTAATCTTCATTTGTTCCGCCTGACTGACGTGTCAATGAGACTATGGCTCCACTTGTTCTAATTCCAAGAACGAATTTCCCGTAGCTGATGTATGCGGAACCGTCCTTGTTGACCGCTCTTCCCTCGCCATGCGCCAATCCGTCAATGCATTGATCACCGCTAAACATCCACTCCTGTCCTTCGATGACCAGTCGACAGTTCTCGACGACTTCTATCAGTTCGTTCGAGACCAGCTCTCCGTTGTCCCATGTTTGGAAATGCAGACTGTTCTGTGCTCTATTGTCCAGTACACCTTCACCGTGACGAAAATCTTGCGAAAAGAACCCACGGTAGGTGTTGCCATCTGACTGATACAACTCACCGAATCCCTCTTTGAGCCCTTCTCGGAACCAACCTTGATACGTGCGGCCATCTTCATAGGACAGCGTCCCTTCTCCGTGGCGTTTCCCCCTTAGAAAGAGTCCGCGATAGAAGTCGCCGGTAGCTTTCTCTTGAAAAAAACCCTCGCCTGAAATCACACCCTTCACAAAAGACCCTTCGTAAATATCCCCATTTAGAAAGACGAGAATCCCATAGCCGTGCCGGATTTCGTTTTCGAAGGTGCCTGTATAGACCTCACCATCAGGAACCGACATCTTGCCATTCCCATGAATCTTGCCTTCTCGGAAGTCACCTTCATAGACCGTACCGTCTATCCACTCCATCCGCCCTGTTCCATGTCTGACTCCGTCCCGCAGTTCTCCTTCGTATACATTTCCCTCGTCGTCGGTGACCTTTCTGATAACGGTACGAGCATCTAATTCCGTTGCAGAAAAGGTCACTACTAAGAGAATCAACACGAGCAACGCATAGTTCTCATTTAGAGAACTTCGAAGCTTCTGTTTAACTGCCATTAAACTTTCATCCTCTAGGTTCCCACCGCATCGTTCTTGGAAAACTTTTTCTTGACATTGGCCTACGTTGCTATTGGGGCGTCCGCTGGATTTCTGGGTGGGCTTCTCGGTGTGGGCGGCGGCGTAATCGTGGTACCTGCTCTCATATTCATTTTCGAGACGACTGGTCAGTTCTCGAGTTCCGATCTTTCGCCAAACGTATTGGTCTTGTTTGCGACCGGAACATCGATGGCTTCGATCATTTTCACAACAGGTTCATCCGCAGTTGCGCAGATGAGACGCAGGAACATTGATTGGTCCATGGTTCAAATCTGGATGCCCATGCTAATGATTGGTGCTTTTGCGTCTAGTTATATCGCTAAGTTCATGCCTATCCAACTCTTGAAAGGTTTTATAGGCACGTTTCTGATCTTCGTGGCTTTCGTGCTCCTCTTGAACAAACTGCCACAGTCAAAACGAAATAGACCTTCAATCGTTCCAACAGCTATGGTGGCATCAACAGGGGGACTTGTAAGTGGATTAGTAGGAATTGGGGGTGGCAATGTGGTAGTGCCGTCGCTCCTGTACTTCAAAACTCCCGTCATACGGGCTGCTGCGGTGGCAAGCACATGTGGTTTTGGAGTCGCTGTGTCGGGAGCGATCGGTTACTTCTTGAATGGTTCCGTAATCGAGCATCCATGGGCACTGGGCTACATTTATCTCCCTGCTCTTCTGCCTATTGCTGTTGCCAATACCATCTGCGCTCCGATTGGAGTCCATTTCGCACAACGAGTCCCTAGCGATCGACTAAAGAAAATTTTTGGGGGAATGATGTGCGTGGTATCTCTGTTCATGTTCTATAGCATGATCTCGAGTTAGCTTGGCTGAGCTCGACGAAGTTGGATTGAATCGACGGCCCCTTCACTCAAAACATCGCTAACCACTACCAGCAAGTCACTCTCAACTAGCCCTTCTCGTTCGCCGAGAACTTCGAGAGCACTTTGGATTGTCAATTCCGGATTGGGATTGAACGAAGTTCGATGCGCGTAAACCCCACGGTTGAGCATGAGCCGGCAAAGAGTATGTCCAAGATTGCTGAACGCAAATATCGGCACATCCTTGGGAGCACAATTGGTAACAAGGTCTGCCATGAGACCACTTCGAGTTACAACGATAATGCCCGACGCAGCGCAGCGTTCAGCAAGTTCGACTGCAGATCGCGCTAGGTTTTGCTTTGTGTCACTTGTAGGAAGAGATTGCGAAAAATTCAAACCGGGTGCGCGTTCACTCTCCTCGAGAATCCGTCGCAGTTGCTCCACAACCTCAACGGGGCGGCGCCCGATACTGGTTTCAGACGAGAGCAAGACGGCATCGACGCCTTCATAGACGGCATTGGCCACGTCGATTGCTTCCGCTCGTGTCGGTATTGGGTTTTCAACCATCGATTCCAACAAGTGCGTCGCCATGACGCAGCGGCGACCCATCCTCAGAGCTGTATCAACCAATTGACGTTGAAGTCGAGGAAGTCGTGCAATATCCATTTCGATACCAAGATCCCCTCTAGCAACCATGAGTCCATATGCAACTTTGGAAATGGATTCCGCTTCCTGCACTCCCTCATGATTCTCGATCTTGGCAATAATCTTCACCCACTGATGTGAACTGCCAAGCAACTCCTGCAACGCCAGCACATCGTCTGCACTTCGCACAAACGATTGGGCGATAAAACTAATCTCATTTTCTTTTGCAAACTCGATGTCCTCGCGATCCTGTAAAGAAATTGCGGGAAGATTCACATGAACACCAGGTAGGTTTACGTGACGCCTGCTACCTAATTCACCTCCGTCCGTTACACGACAAACTAGTCCGTCGTCCGCTTGTTTCATTACCTCTAGGTTGATCAGTCCGTTATCCAATCGTATGGTGTCGCCAATTTGCACCGATTTAGCAAACTCCGGGTAACCAACATTAATAGTCATCTGTTCGGGTCGCTCTTCACCACGGGGCTTTCCACTTAACAGGACCTCCGCTCCTGGAACGAGATTGACCGGTTCAATTCGCTCTCCGGTTCTGATTTCCGGACCTTTGGTATCAAGGAGGATGGGAATTGTGTGGCGAAGAGTCCGATTCAGTTTTCGAATTAATGCCACCGTCTTTGCGGCTTCGTCGTGTGACGAATGCGACATGTTTATCCGAACTACGTCCATGCCGGCTTCGTGCATGGACCGAATGGTTTCCCATTCGTTGGAGGACGGCCCTACTGTACAGATAATTTTGGTACGACGACGCATGACTCAATAACATCCATGTAGAGTTGAGGCGCAAACCAATGCTATCAAACTAACGCGCATAAACCCCTTGATTTCCTCAAGAAAGCTCTAGCCGAAGTGTTAGCTCCACTCACACCACAATCTTGACGTTAACCTCCTTTGATGAACTGCTCGTAACACTCGTGAGTCTGTACGTGTGACTAATTGGTCGTGTTGAAGTGTAGCCATTGGTCTAAGTCTCTTTGACTGATGACTCAATGCGATCATTGAGAAATCAATAATCGACATTTCTGGAAGTATGTCGCAGAATGTTGTTCTAGTGTTGTCATTGTTCCAAGTCTCCACTGTTCGTAGAAGCTCGTGTTTGTTCAAGTCTCTCGCCTTCTAGAGTGTTTGAATTCCCGGTCCGACAAGCTCGCGGTGGGACTTGTAGAACTCGAGCGCTAATACACAGGGCAATGAGAAGTTCACTTGTGATTTTCGCGATTTCCCGCTAGTTCAAACCGGAATCCCCGAGTGAAGCGAATGAAGCGACTTGCGTTGCGCGTGGCAGGAGGTGCGGTGAGATTATCGCGACCCCTCAACCGTTACACAGTCGACCGCTACTATAGCTATACCCAATGCAAGTGCGTCTACGGTCCGGTCTGTTTGTGGCAAACGGCGAGAAAATATGAAGAGTCCAGATCTACACCTGTTCGAAGCAGAGCTCGAAGTGGGAATAGGAAAAAAATTTCGAAATCGAACTTACGAAAAGATTTTTGCTTGTGATGCGTCTAGTGCAGAGTTCCTGTTACGGGCTAGATATGCAGGGTTCAAAGTCACGTTTAGAAACGGGCCATCCAAGGTGAAGGCCAAGTGAGTGGATATCAAGAGGATTCCCAAACTCCTGACATGGGGATCGATTGACATGAAGGTCACAAATCTTGTCAGAGCACTCATACTGCCTTTTGACCGTCGCATGAGCACACTAGGTCTCTTGGGTCCCTCATAGGAGCCCCTTGTTACGATTCAACTGGAGTAGCTCAAGAGCATGTCCAGCTGATGATTTGAGGAGAGGAGAATCGTTTCTTCAGTTGCAATCGCTGCAATTGACAATTTGCCTACGAAGTTAGCCAAGGATCGACGAGTTCAATTTCCATTCCTTCAAAGTCTCTGAAATTGCGAGTTGCCACAGTTAGATTTCTTGCGCGGCCAATTGCAGCTATTTGGCAGTCTACTGTTGAGAATGGACGATCGGCTTTACGTCGGATAGAAGCAATGTACGTATAAGAGACTACCGCAACTCGATCAAAGGGAAGTATCCGTCCCGGGAATGCTTCTTCCAACATCCTTTCGGTATCGGCAATCAACGTTCTTTGGCGTCTTCCCGTAATCAAAATGGCAACGCCATACCGCAGTTCGGTCTCGCTGATCGTGGAGAAATAGGAACTGTCCATTCGGAGACCTGAAATCCAATTCTCCACTGTGGGAGACGGATATTTCCGCATTAGTTCTGATTCAACGTTGATATCCAACAGGAACGGCATTACTTGGAACTATTCGATGATTGGTGGATCGCGACTGGGCTCGCGCGATGGCAGCTCAAGATCGAGCCCGTTCCCGGGTCCAAAGTAGAAGTGGATGACTTCTGCCAGATTTTGAGAGTCATCGTTTCCGCCCAACGCATTGCGCAAGATGAGCCTCGCCTCCTCTTCCATTGAACGGTTGTTGAGGGCTGCACGTAAGCGTAGCCGAGTCTTTACGTTGTGTCTGTAGAATCGTCAGCGAGAGTGCACATATGCAATCCAATTTTCTTAGTCAAGCTATAGCCGATGTAACGGCTCCTGGGGAACCCTATGAGACCAGGACCGTAGAAGTTGGGGAAGTGAGTTACGTAGGCTTCGTCAACGCACCACCAAACCTACGTGAACTGTATCGACAGGGAATTAAGTTCGACGATCGAGATTTCTACGTCTATGAGGACGAACGATATTCGTACACGGATGCTTGGATACTCGCCGCACAAGTAGCAAATCGGTTGATCGAATGTGGCGTATCCAAAGGCGATTGCGTTGGAATTTCATTTCGTAACTACCCTGAGTGGATATGGGCCTTCATGGGAATCACATCCATGGGTGGGGTAGCCGTAGCTATGAATGCATGGTGGTCCACCGAAGAAATGATCTACGGTATCAACGACAGCGGGCTGAAAACGTTGATTGTTGATCAGCAACGATTCGATCAGATCAGGGACCATATTGATGAATTGCACCTCAATGTCATAACCGTCCGAACTGAGCGTCAATCACAGTCAACGACATGGAACGACTGGTTAAACAATGCGTCGAGTTCCATGCCCGAAATCGACATTCCCGAGCAACATCCCGCGTCCCTGCTTTACACATCAGGTTCAACCGCGCACCCGAAGGGTGTACTGTCTACACACTTGGCTATCACAAACGCACTCTTGGGATGGGAATCTGGCGGGATGATCGGAATGCGAGCGTTCCAGCTCCGAGTGCAGCAGGAACGCAAGGAGCATTCGGAAGAGTTGCAACTGAGTCTAGAAGAATCAGCACAAGAGCAACCTACCCCACCTGAGATTCCAACGGTTCCCTCAATGATTTTGAGTGTGCCTCTCTTCCATGTAACGGGCCTTACAGTACAAATGCTGAGTTCGTTTCGAAGTGGACGCAAGCTTGTCGGTATGTACAAGTGGGATGTTGAAGAAGCATTGAGAATCATTCAAGACGAACAAATCTCGTCTTTCAACGGAGTTCCAACCATGGCTTGGGAGCTAGCGCAATCCCCCAAGTTGAAGAATTACGATCTCAGTAGTCTGAAGAGTGCTGGTGGAGGCGGCGCACCAATGGCACCGGAACAAGCACGGCAGATAGACAACAAGCTTGCTAGAGGCGGTCAAGGTACTGGATGGGGCATGACCGAGACACAAGGACTGGCCACGAGCATAGGCGGCGAAGTATTCAATGAGCGACCCACCAGCTGCGGTCGCGCTATTCCCCCTCTCGTAAAAGTCAAAGCAGTGGACGACGACGGCAATCAGCTTGAGCCCGGAGAAACAGGAGAACTTTGCATCTGGGGAATCATGAACTTTCAGGAATATTGGAACCAACCCGACGCCACCGCCGAAACACTCGTGGATGGCTGGGTGCTAACAGGCGACATCGGACATCTCGATGAAGATGGATATGTCTATATCACTGACCGAAAGAAAGATATCGTTCTTCGGGGCGGGGAAAACGTGGGTTGCCAAGAGGTCGAGGCGGTACTGTACGAGCATCCCGACGTATTAGAATGCTCCGTTTTCGGACTGCCGGACCAACGGCTTGGAGAGACGGTTGCGGCCGTAGTTTGCGTGCAACCGAACGCAGCCCTAAACGCCTCAGAGCTTCAATCTTTTGCTGGGGAACACCTCGCGAAATTTCAAGTGCCTGAAAGAGTTTGGATTCAGACAGACCGGCTCCCGAGAACCGCTTCAGAGAAGATTTTCAAACGCGAAATCCGCGATCGCATCCTACAAGAAATAGACCGGGATAACCATGATTGATAAACCAAAGAAGACAGTGGCAATGCAGCTTCCAAGGATTGCGGAGGTGGTAGACCTTGAGCAGAAATACTCTCTGGAACTCGAAGCGCTTGCACCCGTGGCAAATATCGTGGAAGTGGCAAGTCCTACACCGGAAGACTTTGCAGAGGGTGCAAAACATGCAGACGCCATCATTACTTCATGGGGAATACACATAAATTCCAAGATCATCGATCGACTAGAAAACTGTACCGTTATTGGCCTAGGCAGTGTTGGAGTCGACATGGTTGATGTGGATGCGGCAACAAAGGCTGGAATCGTCGTAACCAACACTCCTGATGTGTTCATCGAGGAAGTCGCTGATCATGCGATGATGCTACTGCTGTGTGCAATCCGCAGAACCAAAGAGATGGATACATTCTCTTCGACAGAGCAATGGTTTCGGGGGCGTCCATTGCTCAACCATGTTCCACGTCTAATGGGACAGACACTCGGACTGGTTTCCTTCGGGAACGTAGCTCGGTGCACAGCGACTCGAGCAAAGGCATTTGGACTCAATGTCATTGCCTATGACCCTTATGTCAGTGAACTCACTATGGGGGACCACGGTGTCGAACCGGTGGCTTGGGGAGAGTTACTTGAACGGTCCGACTACATTAGCGTTCACTCGCCTCACAACGAAGAAACCGAGCACATGCTGAACGCATACGCGTTTAGCCAAATGAAAGATGGGGTGGTCATTGTGAATACTGCGCGTGGCCCCATCATTAAAGAAACCGATCTCATCGCCGCAATTGAGAGCGGCAAAGTGAGTTCTGCTGGCTTGGATGTATTGGAATCTGAACCACCTGATCCCCAAAACCCGTTGCTGAGAATGCAGAATGTAATTGTGACGCCACATGTTGCGTCGGCCACGACTCGTATGCGTCCAACAGCTCGGCGGCGCGTAGGACGCGAGGTGTCGTTAGTTCTTCGAGGCAAGTGGCCCATGAGTTGTGTGAATCCTACAGTCTTGCCAAGAACTCCATTGGAACGTTGGCAACCCATACCAATGGTCCGTGGACCAAATCGATAAATCCATCATTGCCTGAAGAAAATTCGACCGTTTTACTCAATTCAGTTACTTGTACCTTTGAATTGAAATTTGGAGGTTCGATGCAGTGCTAGGACACAACAGGCCAAGAGCTCTTCAACAGTCTTTCTTGTCTAGCAGGCTACCGATAAGGTACATTTGTGCTTGGTTTCTCGCACTTGCAGTCTGCGCTCACTTGCATGCACAGACTACCGACTCGCAAGACACGACCGCAACGGCCCCAGGACTGGACTTGGAGGAGGTCGTTGTTACGGGTACAAGAATTGCAACTGGAATCTATCCAGTTGCAGTTCCCCTTACAACGTTGTCGGAGCACGACCTCAATAGAGCGGCTTCACCTGACCTCAAGGATATCTTCCGCAATCTAAGCTTCAACGCAAGTTCACTTGGTCTGTCTTCAAGCAACTGGGTAGGAGACGACGGATCCTATGGAAACGCAAGTATCAACATTAGAAACTTGGGTAACGGCGCAACCCTGATCCTGTTGAATGGAAAGCGAGTTATTCCCTCGCACTTCAATCAAAACGGAGGATCCTACGTCGATATACAGACCCTGATTCCAAACATCGCTTTGAGGAAAATCGAGATACTCAAGGACGGAACTTCTGCAATCTATGGATCAGATGCGGTGGCAGGAGTCGTAAACCTACTCACTCGAGACGACTTTCAGGGGTTCGACTCGCGCATATTTGTGTCTCAGGACCATGAATCTGGCCAGCAGCGAGACACGACACTCGAGTTGATGTACGGTGGCGAATTTGAGAAATCGAGATTCTCTATCGCCGCGAGTGTACTACGAAGGAGCGAGCTTACCTATGCCGACCGATTCGATCGGTTTGGGCGTTCGGGCTTGTCGAGTTTTGGACAACCAGGTCGATACGTTCCACTTGTCGACACCGAAGGGCCAATTCCCGTAGAGCGAAATTTTTGGTGGCCCAATGGTGGACCTGATGCTTCGCAATTTCAAGGAAGTCTGCCAGACCCAGAGTGCGAAAAGGCGGCTCGGGATGATGGATCTTCGGGTACGCTTGGACTACATCCGAATTTTCCGTTCATTTGTGTGTACGACTATTCAAGCTTCTTCGGTATTGTGCGACCGGAGAACCAATTCCAAATCAGGATTACCAACAAGCTCGAACTCACTGAACGTGGGTCTCTTCGTGTTGCGTTAGGACACTTCAAGGCGACATCCACTGGAGAAAATTCCTATTACCCCGATGTGCGATATGTCATAGTGCCAGTACACAATCTTGGATTGCAGTTGGACGCTGCGCGCCGCGGTTTTGAACCCGTACCCTACCAAGCCATGCAAAGGATTCTTGGCGGTTCTGCAACAACTAGGTTCGAAGACCGTCCAGTTGATACCCGCGACTACTTTGAACGAAGTGGGATCAACCTTCAGGTGGAGTTACTTTCGAATTTCGACCTGCTTGACCGCAACTGGGATGCAAACATTGCACTATCAGTCTCCACCCGCAAGGTAACTACACACCTGCCAACCGATTCGGCAACGGAGAGAACCAATCTTGCATTTAAAGGTTTGGGGGGACCAGATTGTGACCCTCAGTCGGACAGTCCTGGTTCGGGCAACTTGGGATCGGGAAACTGTTACTACTACAACAGTTTCCAATCAAGCGTCTATGATCCAGCCACAGGCGAACGATGGCGTGACACTCAAGATCCGTGGGGACCAGATCCTACCTTGACTGTACGGGAAGCAATGAGGAAATATCGCAACCCATCTGAGCTGCTTCAATGGCTTCATGCCGAGTACCGATCTGATCGAAGTCTTTCTCAGTACGTTTTGGATTTTGCTGGTCACACAAACATCGGTCGCTTTCGTGGACGACCCATCGGATTTGCCACAGGGCTTCAATTTCGGCGTAATACCGCAGAGACAGATTACGACGATCTCTCCAACGAGTTCGGATTCTCTTTCTTGAGCGGAGATACCGACTGGAGCAACGATACGAGCAGCTGGTCCACTTTTGTTGAGGCGCATGTTCGATTCTCCCCAATCATACAGGTCAATCTTGCATTACGCGGCGAACAAATTCGTAGCCCTGACGCCATATCGCTCGATCCCAAGATTTCGTTGCTTGCAACTCCCTCCGAGGATTTCTCAATTCGAATCAGTTCAGGAAGTTCATTCAAGACGGGATCTTTGCTGCAAACAGGAGGAAGCCGCACAATTTTTCAGAATTCAAGTGATCCATTCTCAAACGCAGCGTCTCTGGCCTATCGAGCCTCCCAGGCGCGTGGCAATCCCAACTTGGATCCGGAGACAGCAACATCAATAAGCATTGGAATTACTTGGAAGCCACCCATGCTTAACGGGCTAGAGGCAAATGCCGATTGGTATGGCTATGTTTACAACGATCTCATAATCCGTGAGGGCCACCAAGAACTGATCGACATTGACAATCGACTACGTTGTCCCATGGGAATCAACGGTGACCCAAGTACTGGACCTTTGTGCGGAGTATGGGATCACGACAACGACGGCGTGGAAACCGTGTTTACGATCGGCGCGGGAATCCCCGACAAAGTGATCCGTAGGGTGGACGGATACCTAGTCCGTACTGAACCTCGCTACCTCAACGCAAACGAACTAAACACAAGCGGGTTGGACATCGAACTTGCGTATTCCTTTAGCCACGAGAGCTCTGGCGACTACCGCGTCTCCACTTCCATAGCCCGATTCTTGAAATATGAACTGACTCTTCGATCCGGCGAAATCGTTGACGGTATTGGGAAACGGAACGCGACGAATTCGATAGCTCGCCCCATGCCAAAGATCAGATCAAAGACCTCAATAGATTGGTCGAAAAATCAATTCGACGCTTCAATTGACATTAACTACATCCATGGATATCAGGACGAAAGTACCCAGACAGCTTTTTTGGGAGCATATCTTGGATACGCAGACTATATCGAAGCCATGACATCAATCGACGCACACGTGAGCTGGTGTGGTGACAGTTTGATCGGACCCAAAACGCCACTTCGGCTGTCGTTCGGCATTAAGAATCTTCTGAACCGCGAGCCTCCCTTGGTCATAGTGGACGGAGCATTCGACTACTACTCTCACGATCCTCGAGGACGCCTTTACTTGATGCGAGTGCAGACCTCAAGTGGTACGGAAGCTTCATGCCGCTAACTGGAGATTAATGCGCACAAGAGTTCAATTCATGCTTTAGCACTCAGTAGTAACCTGCTGAAAGAGAACGGTAAACTCGAGCGAAGTTCAATCTAAGCACATTCGATCAAAAACCGAAAGGATGAAGTCCGTTCCAGTGATTAATCTGTAAATCGCTGGTATGAGAACGGAAATTACTCAAAAGTCAAGAACAGTTGTAACCGTTCTCCAAACTTCGAATGTCTAAAGCTCCTCTCAATCAGCGTTGAATCTTACTTTTCTGGACGTGCCACAGTAGGGCTGGTACAGAAGGCTGAAGCATGCAATGGGAACTACCAATTATTGGACTCTCTCAAAGCTACCCAATACCCGCGCCTGCGTCAAGTGTTTAATTCGACCTTTTTTCGTGGGGGTTTCTTTGTCTAGAAGCGACGAGTAGAAGATGTCATTGCTTCAAACACCCCCGAGCGTTCTTGATAGGGTTCTGATTCGAGCTTGTAGTAAAGCGCGCGCCCACTTCTGTCGGAGTTGTAAGGCGGCGTGAATACGTCGATCATGCGGGAAAACTCACGTGCCTGCAATGTGTGGATGTTTCCCTTTTCCACTGTAAGAGCTGCGGTTGTCCCCGGTTTCATCTGAATGGAGCGTTCCTCCTGCAACAGCGGTCGGTCCCGATCGCTGGTTTCGTTCAACCTGTCAAAGTGCTGGACATCAACATGCCCTTCGGTACACAAGATTACTCCCGTCATGTCTGGATGGTCATGTAGGGGAATGATGTCGCCTTCTTCGAACTCCACCAAAGAAACCATGAACTTGCGTTCGTAATGCAAATGCCGAATCTCTGGGAAATCCACTGCCCGATCATCGTAGTCTCTTGTAATCTTCGTTTTCTGTTCATCCGACAATTGGAGGCGGACAAGGACTGCCTCTAACTTCTTGGTGTAGGAATCTTGGTCCCATCCGTCCTGAAATTGGTCTTCCGAAAGTTCTCTGCAAAGATCCAGAAACGGTTCCCACAGAATTGGTTCTTCTGGATCTGCGATCAAACGACTTGACGATATGGTCATAGCGGTTGCAAGTACTCCGGCAGACGATTTGATGAGACCACGGCGGGTAATTTTGGGCATTTCAAGCAAGAATATTGGATCGCAACTTCAGGTAGATTCTAGCGTCTCCGTCGTCTTAATCTCTCTTGCGTGAATCGTACCCTAAACTAGAGACGTACGACCTGTTCTTGGTACGAAGCCATCCTATGTCCTGCGTTCAGTCCCGTTCGAATCTCCATCTCTGTATGTTACTCTCAGAACATGCTCCTCTAAGAGCTGTCCAAATAGAATCGTTGCAATACTAATGCTTGGATCAAGCACTCACATCATGTCCAAATCTGCCGCTCACATGAACGTATTTTCAAGATTCTTGGTTCATCGAATCGTGGTGTCCGCTTGCATTGTGTTCACCACAGTTCTCATCAACGAAGCCAGTATCTCCGTAGAGCAGGAACAGAAACTCGAATTGCCTCCGTGGACAACCGAAGACTTCTATCAAGCGATTGAGAAGAACGACGAGATACAGATTCGAGAATTTCTCTCCGACACTTCACGCGCAACTAAAGAGTTTCTTAGCTATTACTTGCTTGACTATGCGCTTGAATTAGAACGGAACTATATCGCTCATTTGATGGTGGAGGCCGGAGCCGGCATAAACACGTGGTCCGCCGTCCACCACAACAACCTATCCATTGTTGAGGAACTATTAAAGCGAGGCGCTATACCGAAGGGTGCTGCGTTAGCTGCTGAACGAGGCAACGCCTACATGGTGAAACTGCTATTGGACTACGGCGAAACCGAAATTAGCACTGAGGGTGCCGCAAGGAACGGGCAGCTTGAGACACTTAGACTGCTTCTTGATGCGGGAGCAGATCCGAAAGGACTAGGAACAGCAGTTCTTCACGGACATGGAGACGTTGTGAAGTTGCTCTTGGAATCGGGAGCTGACCCAAGTGAATTGACGCGTATGTTCAATCGAGAGCTACTTGGAAGATATAACTGGAACTACCTTACACCTCTTCACTGTGCCGTTATCAGTAAGTCCCTGGAGCTTGTTCAAGTGCTCTTGGATCATGGCGCGGATCCAAATACCGCTCCAAACAATGGATTCTTCGCTTTTGACGACCAAGAAAGAGAGCGCAATTGGAACTCGGTACTGTCAATAGCAACAGATGCTGAATTCGCAGACGACGAAATTGCAGAACTGCTTTTGGCCAATGGAGCCAAGAATGTCTCATCCTCGCCCGTCAAAGATATGGGGCTTCAAAGGAGTCTCTATGAAGCAGCGGACGAGTGGGAATACGACAGGGTGTTAAAACTATTGGAAGCAGGAGCTGAGCCTGAGGGATTTGGAAGTTTCTACTACGACTATTCAGTCAGTTACGATCCGAAAGTAATGCAGGCATTCGTTGAGGCCGGCGCAGATCCAAATGTTTACACGACTTATGACTATTACTACAACCCAACTGCATTGACGTTGATGAATGGAGATGTGGAAAACTTCATACGCTTCGTTGAAGCCGGTGCGAGTCTTGGACCATCCGCTTGGTACATGAAGATTGCGTGTGTTAATGCACTACTGGCTGCAATTGAACACATATGGATGCTTGTGTCTCCATATCCTGGCGTTGGCTATATGGGAGAAATAGACATTGGGACAAATTATGGCCATCTTCACATGGTGGAATTCTTGCTTGCCAGAGGGGCTAGACCCACTACCCTTCGTACGGCTATAGAAGACGAACACCTAGAAATTGTGAAAATGTTGTTGGAAGCAGGTGCAGATCCGAACTTGCCGGACAGATTCGATGAGCGTTCCTCTCTAAAGTTAGCGCTAGAAACCAAGAACGAAGAAATTATTGGGATGTTGAAAGAGGCGGGAGCTCGTCCTTAACGAATTTACCTGGTCGGGCGCACTGCAGAATTCAAGCAAATTCGAGGACTTCGGTCGGAGCCAGGTGAAATGACGATCTCGTGGTATTCTTTCGCTGACCTTCTAGCCATTCTCTTAGCGATGTCCTATTGACCAATACATGTGGTAACCCCAGAAGCGTGCTCTATAATCAAGTTTGTCACTGATTATCGAGTTCGAGATGCTTCTGGAAACTCTGAGAAATCCACCGCCCGTTAGTCTACGCACCCAAAAATTCATTGCCTACGGCTATTTCGTGCTCGCTTCGATATTTTGTGCGTTAATCGTCTTCTTCTTGATCGGACTTGCACTCTTCGTAATGACAGGCACTACGTTTAATTCCACAAACATCGCTGTCATCCTTTCATCTCAACTCTTCTGTATTACACTGACAGTCTATCACTTTGAATTAGGTTATAGAGAGAAAAAGAAACTAAAGAACTATTCCGCTGAACTGCAAGGGGTTCCGAACGATCCGCCCAAAATTGACCCTCGTGCTCGGCGCACTATCGCCTTCGGCTACTTCGTACTTGTAGTAGTCTCCTTGATCGCAGTATTACTACACTGGTACGAGCTTTCATTCTCACTCATGTCCGGTACACGATTCGCCTCGACCAACATTGCAGCGATAGCTGCAAGCAACGTCTTGTGCCTTGCGTTGATCGTTTTTCAGTGCTTTCGAGTTCTTAGAATAAAGTCCGCTACAGGAAGTTGAGGTACTGATCATAGCTTACCGGCATGCTCTCTCGTAGTTTAGAGTTGAAAATGGATTGTACAGCTCCATTCTTGCCGCAAGCGATTGATTTACCAAAATAATTTTCGTTTGGATCGGTACTCCCCCTTAGCAAATACGAGATTTTGCCGCTGGTTGAAAAGAAGATCTCCACGCTTGACCGCAAGACAACCAATCGATACGCCGCCCGTACAGTTACGTATAGATATCTCGAATAGACAGACGTAGGACTCTCCGATTCCGTACTGGATTCAATCTCATCGGTCAAGTCGGATGTCGTTAACACGTGGCGACTGAAGACTTTTTCGTCTGGCTCGTTCAATTTCAGATGACCATCGCTAGAACAAAGCGCAGACCCTATACGTTCAGAGTCGTGTGGACAACCTCGATTCAATATACTCCAAACCTCTTGAATGGTGAGTCTTGGTTCAGACCAGTCATTAGTCGATGGGTGTCGAAGAAGCGCAACAAGGCCGTACACTTGGAGCCAATCCGGATAGCTTTATGGACTCTGCGGTAGTGCCCCTCAGACCTCCTACAATAAGAACAGTACTACGAGATAGAGGCGAGCAAGAAACTCTGAATGTTTAATCTTGGTTTGACGTAGAATTGACTGTCTTGCTATCAAAAATAGCGGGAATTTTTCGGTGTAGAGAAATTTCGTGGTTCATGGCTACGCGGCCTTCCGTTCCAGAGCTGCCTGCTCCAGTTTTTTCTTCGCCGCCCGCACCCACTTCTGCCACTTGGGAATGACTACCGCCAGGCCGTCCTCGTAGACATCGGCGGGCGTTAGCGGATCCTCCTTCTCGGAGGGCCGGAGCGCCCAGTGCGGCCGCACCCGGTTGTAGCGATCGCGGAACTGCTCGAGACACCGCCGGGCATGGTTGGGTCCGTCTTACAAGCGCCAGTGCACCTCCTCCTTCTTCAGCGTCGAGTGGAACCGCTCCAGCAGTCCCAGCTGCTGCGAGGTTCGGTACTGGATCGGATCCTGGAATAGCCATGGGGACCATAATCATTCTCGTACCTTTTCGGATGCGAGAACCAGCTTGAGAATGCACTGGATCCTTCGAGCGATGAACTGGGGTTTGTGGCAGACTCAATTCACCTCCCCAAACGAATCCGTTCTGCACGTCGTGCTAGACCAAAGGATGACAACCCAGCAAACGGAGACGGCGTCCCGCAGGATGTCGTCGCTTTCTGGTATTTAAGAGGAGACGGACTAAAGTCGTCCTAGCGGACGTACAACTCCTCATTGGCAAGCTTACGCCACCAAGAAATCCATCTTTAGCTGGATAGAGTGACAGTGCTCGCCAAGGATGTCTATTCTCCGAGTGATTTGAGCTTAACCTTCAAGCACTATAGAGTCTCGGCACTTTCCTCTGGTAGGTACTTCTTAAGCTCCTCAATCTGCTCTGCACTGAAAGCGTTCTGATGCTCATCCGCATCAATTAGCCAATCAGCAGCGATCTCTCTGAGATTATCTGTGGGCAGTTCATCCATTTTCTCGTACAGTTGCTCAGGGTTTCCCCACACCCAGCTTGTAACAACTCTTTTCATGTATTCATCCCGCTGTTCTTCTTTCAATCTGTCAGCCCAATCCATCGCCTCTTCGAATTGGGCTTGGTTGATGAGAACCTGTCCGAGAGACCTCATCATGCTGTCTCGAGTTTGTTCATCTCGAGCACGGTCTGTCATGTCAAGCGCCGCATCCATGTCAGATTGAGCAACTTTCGCAACCACTGCGGATTCCCAACCGATGCCATCGTATTCGCGAGGGGGTTGCCCCAACGCGAAACGCATCGCCTCCTCTGGATCGCGGTTTGTAAGATTTTCCAGTACGTCTGAAAATATACGCCCATACCACGGCTCAACTTCAGGTTCCGACTCCAACCATTCGAATACCGCCATAGGATCCTTTCGTGCCCAATTCAATGAGAGATTAGTGGCGACGATCTCTCTTGCCATGTCGTTCTTGATAGTGGGTATATATGGAGGGACTTCCTCCGGAAGAGTCCTAACCATACTCATCAGCGCGGATTGTTCAATCCATTCGCGAAATTCCGTAGCCATGCTGTTCCGAGCATCAAGCACAGCTTTTGGATCAGCGTCCATCCACGCGCCGATTACGGCACGTTGCAACGCCACTAGTGTGCTACCTGATTCCATTATCGCAGCGATCTCCAAAGCTACTGCGGGATTTGTGGCAGCCAAATTCTCTAGGGCGTTCACTACTGTGGCACGGAGCTCTGGATCCAATCCCATCGCAGCGTCCAGCACAATGCGGGGATCCACTGCTACAACTTCGTCAAATAGAAGTCCAACTATGGCCACGCTAGCTTCATAGTCGGCAAGCGACGCGCTCATCGCCTGCAGCATATTGCCAAACCCGTCGCGGCTAGTCCAAGAGAGAGCAATTCGTCCAAGCAGGATTCGCTGCTCTGGACTTAGTTTTTCGACGTCGGTACCGTGAAGGGCTGCGTATTCACGCCAGGCCGATGCGGGATCAGCGATGGCGTCATGACCACTCAGACTCGCCAACTGATCCAAGACGAACTGCTCATTTCCTAGCTGAATGGCAATTTCCCGGCGAGCGGTATCCGAAAGATCGATTCGTGAACGGAGGATGCCTGCAAGTGCCGCCGTTTTTTTGCTGTCTACCGACATGTCTTTCGCAAACTCGATCGATCCTTCCAAATCAATTGCAGACCACTCTTGAAAGACGCTGCCAACTAGGCGATTCCGGCGGATTTTGGCGAATGTGTCGAATTTTCGCAGTGTGTTCTCAGGGTCGATCCTGCCAAGACTCTGAACCACAACGGTTTGTATCTCATCGCGCAAACCGCTTGAGCTAAGGTCTTCGGCAAGCAAAAACAACCGATTGAGCTCTTGTTTCCCGGCACCAGCCGTAATCCGTTGCAGTGATATGGCTCTTCCATAGGAGCTCTTTTGGGTGAGTAGTGCTTCAAGATCTGACACTTCGGTAATCTGACTAGGAGATTCGGTCGCGTTCGCCCCCATTTCCGACTGCTCGACACCTACAGATGTTTGCGCGGACGACATCGAGTCATAGTGTGGTCTATCCACGAAGAAAAACGCGCCGATTCCAGCAGCTACCAATCCAATTAGCAGACCAACGAAGAATGCTGGTGCATTCCTGGACTTTGGAGGACTGGCGGACGATTCTGAATTCACCTAGATACCTCTTGAAGACGTACGTAAGAGAACCAGAGAGACTTGCTGATGTCAATGCACCAAAACATCTAAACCTCGAGTTTCGCAGCAACTTTGAACGTACGTGGTTGTGTAATGAACCATCAGACTCTTCATCTACTCGATGAGGTGCTGTAGCCTTTCAGGGAGATACTCCTTGAGCTGACGCATTTGTTTGTCCGAGAACATGTGCGACATCGAGTTGTAGAACGCCAACGTCCGTGCCAAATCGGCCTTCACGCTGTCCGATGCCAGACTGTCAATTCGGGCGAACGCCACATCGGGCTCTGCATACACCCAATTGAACATTAACTGCTCCCGATAGATGTTTTGATAGCGTTCGGGAATTTCGTCGAGCAGATTCAGCGCTTCGTCGATTCTGCCTCGTTGCGCCAAGACGCCTCCAATCCTCACATACGACCATTGCCTGTTCTCTACGTCTCGTGCTTGCGCCACCAATGACAGCGCAGATTCTATATTTCCGCGATAAGCCACCGTTACGATCACATCCACTTCTAGACCGCGACCCCGTTGTTGCGGGTTCACGGGTTCCTCGAGAGCCCATTTCATAGCCAGTTCCGAGTCTGTCGTGGCGAGTGCACGAACTAGCCTGTACATAAGCCCCCAACGCATTTCCTGGTCCTCGTAGGCAGAGCGAACCCAATCGCGGGCAGCTTGAGGATCCGTAATCGCCCAATTAGTAACGATAGTGCCAGCAACGGATCCTTTGCTATCGTCGGAGAGAATGCGCAATCGCTTTGCCGCCTCTGCAGGGGATGTCTCCGACAGAGCCGCCAACGCCTGCTGCTTGCTCCAATCTTGTATGTCGATTGGAATTAATTCAATGGAGTCGAGTACGGTGATAGGGTCTAGTCCGATCCAAGCAGACACGATAGTTTGCCGCATCTGAGTTCGTATATCTGTGTCACCGATCGTGGCCGTAGCATGGAATGCCATCGACGGGTCGGTGTTTACCCAGGATTCGAGTAGCAATTGAGCTGCCGGACTGTTGCTATTAGACTGCAATGCCACGTCGACCGCCCTTGCCAGCTCCTCAGTCTCGCCCCGCTCCATCAAAGAATCGACGATGTGGTGTAGCAATGCGGACTGCGCATCGGTCAAACTTGCCATATCGCTGCCGTGATCCTCTAGGAACTTTATCCAAGCCTCATCTGGGTTGTCTATCGACTGGCCTGCTAACGACACAGCACGGCTGTCTGCGACAACCTCCTCGAGCCCGAGCTTGCGTGCCAGTTCAATCTGTTGGATTTCCGATAAGTCGTATCGCGAAATGAGCACGCCTTCCAATGCGTAGCGTTGAGTTTGTTTGTCGAGGCCGAGCGCTTCGTCCATTGCTGCATCCAAGTTCGCCACCGACCACTCCTCAAACACTGCTGAAGTCAAGGAATGGCGATGAGGTCCCGAAACGCGATTGATTTCTCTCAGTGCCGCTTCAGGATCAAGCCGAGCGAGCCGTCGGACCGCCGCTTCCCGAACCTCGAGACGCAAATTCAACGGTTCTATTGTCTGCGCTCGTCCGTACACCCCAACCGCAAAGTCAACATTGGCATTCATGAGATGGTTGTGGAGCACTACGTCTCGACTGGATTTACTTTGTTTCAATAGGTCTTCGAGATTCAGTTCCTTACGGTCCGCAATCTGCTCAGAAAACCCGCCAACTGGATTCTCCGAGACTTTGTTTTGCTGAAGTTCTGACGTGGCCATCGTCGCTGGTGAAGGAGCATCTTCAGAAGGGCCGAGGTAGTTCGTGTAAACAAATACGCCCGCACCCACCAAGGCAATGCCAACCACTAGGCCCATTAGCGCACTAATCGTTTTTTGCAGACTAGTGGAAATCATGCCGGCTACACTCCATTCTTATACTCTTGGTAGGGGAATTGTAGTGCTGCTGTGCGTCGCCATCGAACTGGATTTCTAGTTGAACGACTCGGTCTCCTTCATGTTTGCGAACGAGCGCGTAGGCTAGAGTTGAGTGGGCTGCGACCCTTGACTCTTCACGAACCTGGCTCAACAATCGGATTCCAGATTCTATGTCTAACTGCACCAAGTGTGAAATAGCAATATTTTCGCATTCCAACCGATTCTTCAGAATGGGATGTTCCAAAGCGATGTGCATTGCTCTATGGAGGTCCTCACTAGCGACTACGCGCAATACGTCCGAAATTAGCACGTGGCGATAATCGTCAATGGACTCATCGGTCAGTACCCAACGGAGCGCACTGTCGACATCTGTACCCGACCAGTCAGACACTACGGCACCTGCGGTGTTGTGCCACTTTTGTTGGTCTTCGATACGGGTCAACATATCCAGCGCTTTTTGTGGATTGCTTCGACCTAGCGTCTGTAGAGAGACTACAAGCGTATTCTGCCGTACGAATTTCGGCAACAGATCCAGTTGTTTCAACACCGATTGAGGAGCCTACGACGCCCGCGTTTGCACGACCGTAGACATAAGGTATTCGCCGATCTGTCCCTCCACACCCAACGCACTGTCAAAGGCCAATTGAGGGTTTGTTAGAGTTTCCATGCAGAGCACTGCGGCACCTCGTTCATTCGGGTCGGCATGTCCATGAAGAACGATGCATTTATTTCTGAGATGGCTTCAATACCATCTTTCTCGACCCACAGTTCGGCAACCCAAGGCAACAAGTCGAGTTGGCGTGTGTCTTACAGTTCGTCGTTGAGGATCATGTCCCAAGCTAGGTGAGGTTCGTCGGCGGCCATGCGAAAGGAACCGGGCAATTGGCTCGCCGCTTCAACGGATTCCTGCAAGTTTATTCGCGACCACTCATGAAATGTCTCATCCACGAATGGACACTGCTCCATGTGGGGAAACTGTCTTGTAAGTCGCAAAGATTGTTCTGAGCTAGTCTGGGCGAGTCGTCGTAGGAGTTCCGTACGAACGAATTCTCTCTGGCATCCAACTCTAAGTTTATTGGTTGGTTCAAGAGACGCAACAGCTCCGTCTCATCAGTTTGGGCCATTTCTGAGTAGAAGGCTGCCCACTTCGAGGTGTCGGTCACTGTTCGCTGAACGAACAAGACTTCTTTGATCCGGCACTCTTCATTCAATGCCGAACGTATCGGAATCACTGCCGGAACCATGCCAGCAACCATCTGTTCTTGAGTAGTAACGTCTTGGTCCCATCACGGGCGATCGGACCTAGATCAAAAGTATTGTGCACTTACACGTCAATCAGCGTCGAAATTCGGTTTCAAACCAGACTCGCTTGTTGTAAAGCGAGACAAGGGGCGTGCGAAACTAGAAGCAACGACCCGGGGAACCTAGTGGATGTATTGACCGCACAAGAACCACACTCGGTTTATTGAGATCAAGTACTAGCACGCAGCTCTGAGTGTTTGAGACCAACTACGACGAGATTCTTGCTATATTGGATGTGTCCGGAGTCGGTCGATAGCAGAGTCAAGGCGTGAGAGTTCCAATTACGACAAGAGGGTCAAGCAGCTTAGTTTTTCTGGTTTGTGGTTTGCTACTGCTTCTCGACGCAGCCAGTTCATGGGCAAGATGTGGGCCCACGACGATAGAGGAGAGCTTTAAGTCGAGCGAAGCGGTGTTTTCTGGCACAGTCTCGCGAATTGATAGAGAGAATGTAAGCCACAATCAAGGAAAGGACGGTTGGGATGGGTTAACGGTTGCAACGGTCCATTTCGAGTTAGATAAGAAATGGAAAGGGACAGACGAAGGCAATGTGATCGAAGTTGCTATTCCGTCCGGCGAAGGGTGGTTTATCTGTTCCTACATGAGTCCTGCTGTTGGCGATCAGTACGTGATATTCGCTGACAGGGTGCACGACATAAAGGAAAGCGGCGACTCTGGGCGTTTGTTCACCGATTACTGTAATGGAAATAAGAAGCTCGACGATCTGCAAGAAAAAGACGAACTCTTCGAGCAACTGGACAATCTCGAATCCGAAATGCAAGCGGAGAGTGAAGAGACTCTGAATCTGAAGAACTCGCATTCAGAGGACTATCACGATCGAGGAAATGAATTAGCAATTACAAATCAGTCCAGTTTTCAGCCCAGCCCGAGTACCGATCAGGAATACCTCCTAGCACAGTGAACGAGGCTGTACATTAGCTGTAACCGACTAGTCGTTGCCAGCATCTTGAATTATTGGGGAATTCGTCCCTTTAGACTGTCTTATTCACGGTGTCAACACATGAAAAGTTTGGTGGAAAAAAGAAAGTTGTCAAGCCACAGTTCTGTTGTTTGTAGTTTGCTGCTTCTACTCTTTGCATCTAATGCCTGGGCGTGCAAGTGTAAATTTCCAACGGTAGAGGAAGACTTCCTAAATTCTGATGTTGTGTTGAGCGGAAAAGTCTTGCGAATTGATTCAGTAGCAGACGAACGCCGTATCAAGTGGGACCAAGACGACTTTCTCCAAACAGTAGAAGTTGAACTTGAACTGAACGAAGCGTGGAAAGGGACAGACGAGACCAGAGTAACTGTTTTGACCGCGTTGGACGAGCCATCATGCGGCTACGACTTTTCCGTCGGCGCACGCTACGTAGTTTTTGCTAGAGCTAGGAAAAGCGGAAGCGGTGCCGGTAGTAGTGACATTGAAGCACTCTACACCAATCTTTGTTCCGCCAATCATGAGTTGGGCTATGACAGGGCTTCAGAAGCTCTACTAAAGCAACTCGAGGAGCTCAGAACCGAGATCCAGCAAGAATCTGAATTAGAACAGGCAGGAGATGCAGAGGAGCAGGAGGAATAACTCTGACGTTGCTACACAACCTGAACTCCAACTCCAGCTTGAATTGATCGCTGCGATTGTTCCTAACTGGAGGGAGTGGCACATCATCAGGCCCTCGAATTGGTTGCCTGTGTAGGTTCTTCAAGTCGAATCAATACGGTACCGACTAAGAAGAATCTAAACAGCCGTTCCGTTTGTCGCCGCTCACCGATCTGAAACTGCAGGAGACGATACAAGCAGCGGCTGCAATCTCTAAGCTGACTACTTCCGCACAACGAAGATGGTGAGCCAATGGCCCTCAACCCGATGGATGAATCCGTGTCCGCCAGCGACAATCTCGCTGGACTCTCTATTTGCTATCGTTGCTGCGAAAAACTCCAAGGCGTCTGGAACGACATTTACTTTTACGTCTTGAAATCCAAGGTATTCTCCGACGACCGGGTTAACAGCCTTATAGACAGATTCCTTTGCACTGAATAGTGCGGTCCGCCAGTCCCCAGAACCCATTTCCCCCACCCATTTCAATTCCGGATCCAGCAAGAGGCGTTGCGCCACCTTGTCTGAAACCGCAGAAATGGGGACAAGATCGATTCCCATTCCCAAGTAAGTGTCCGCTAGACCGACAGCAGCTCCCGCAAGGCTATCTGAATGAGAAATGCTTCCGAGGACACCGGCCGGCCATCGAGGAATTCTCTCTGTACGTCCGATCGCACTGTCTTGGATTTGAAGCTGGTGAACTGCTTCGTGCGCCGCTCGTCTTCCCGAGGAAAACTGATGACTTCGTACATTTGAGACTTCACCTAGAGCTCTGGATTCCTCTGGTCTAAGATCGGAAGTGTAGTCTCCTATACGAGATAATACGAGGCAGGCTCTGTCGAGCAATGGTTCGTTGATTTCAAAGGAAGGAACTCCGTCTAGACATACAACGTGCACGACTCGCAACACCTTCCGAAGTCTGGCAGAGACATGGTGCCCAGGGAGGGAGTCGAACCCTCACGCCCGAAGGCACAGGAACCTAAATCCTGCTTGTCTGCCAGTTCCAACACCTGGGCATGTTGGGCATCCATTTCGTTGTCAATTTGACCGACCCAACTGGCTAAATGCTATCAGATACGATGTGATGAACATTTGTCTTCACATAAACAGGTGCATATGGGACGTTATTTGGTACTTGAACCATTCCATGGATTCCCTTGGTATTGTCCAGCATTCTCTTCAACCTAGAAAATCCGTCGTTATAATCAGGATGTCTATGCCAATTCTCGTGCCCGAGTGGCGAAATTGGTAGACGCAAGGGACTTATAGAGAATTTGAGCACATTGACGGCGACGTCTCTAGTGAATGGAGTCAAATTCGGGGAAACTTCGTTTCGTTGATACGTGGCAATCCCGAGCTAAGCGACATCGGGCCCAATTCCGAAAGTTGAAAGTGTAGAGACTTGACGGCTCCCCCTCTCTGTCAAAACGTGTGTTTCTAACAGCAGAGGTGAAGAGAAAGTCCAGACCACAAACGTTGCAAGTCTAGCGGCGTCCAAAGACGTAGTGGTACGAAAATCCCTCGGAGGCAACTCCGTGCCGGTTCGACTCCGGCCTCGGGCACCACACCAAGGACTCGCTTCAAACGCGAAAGAAGCGACATCCCTCCCCTCGCCTTTCGGACTCGGTTGGCACATTTGCTGATGGTTGATCTGCCAATTGAATTTCGGCAATCCATCATAAAAGACCGATAGGGCGGTCTGGTCGGACGATTCCCTGGAATCCATATCAGGCGATCAAGGTGCACTGGTACAATACCCGGCGAAATCGACTTGAAACCTCACCCACACAACATATCTTATCATATTAATGCTGCTTGGAGGCAGGCATGGGATTACCTCTACCCGTAACCGTGTTGTCGGGGTTTCTAGGAGCTGGCAAGACAACGCTCCTGAATCATGTTCTCAACAATCGTGAAGGCATGCGGGTTGCGGTCATTGTGAACGACATGGGAGAGGTCAACATCGACGCTGATCTCCTTCGGGAAGAAGGTTCACTCCAGCAAGTGGATGAGAAGCTTGTTGAAATGACAAATGGCTGCATCTGCTGCACGCTAAGGGAAGATCTGCTTGTCGAGGTTGCACGACTAGCAGACGAACAACGGTTCGACTATCTTCTCATCGAATCGACTGGTGTTTCTGAGCCGTTGCCTGTGGCGGAAACATTTACGTTCGAAGATGAACTGGGTCGATCGCTATCGTCGGTAGCCCAGCTTGACACCATGGTTACCGTCGTCGACGCTTACAATTTTCCACGTCTAATGGACGAGGCTGAGAACCTCAAAGACAAAAACATGGAGGTTGGGGAGGACGACGAACGCAACATCGCCAATCTTCTCACCGACCAAGTCGAGTTCAGCAATGTCATCGTGGTGACAAAAACCGATTTGCTGAATCTCTCACAGACTAGTGAGCTACTTGCAACACTCCGTCGCCTGAATCCCGGTGCCGAGGTTTTCGTTGCAGACCACGGAAGAGTCGAGCTTTCCTCCATTTTGGGTACAAGCAAGTTTGATATGGAGAAGGCTGCAGAAGCACCAGGCTGGCTGGCGGAACTTAATGGCGAACATGTGCCGGAGACCGAGGAGTACGGTATCGGCAGCTTCGTCTATCGGGCGCGAAGGCCATTTCACCCTCAAAGACTCTACGACTTTCTCGTAAGTGGTTGGCGTTACGGCAATCTTGTTCGATCCAAAGGTTACTTCTGGTTGGCCTCACGTTTCGATCAAGCGGGTTCATGGTCTCAGGCTGGCGGTATTATGAATCATGGATTTGCCGGACTGTTTTGGTCAGCATTGTCTAAGGATAAGTGCCCTGAAGAAATGGAACACAGAGAGGCAATTGAAAGCAAGTGCGAGCCGCCCTACGGTGACCGGCGCCAGGAGATCGTTTTCATCGGGCAAGCACTCGACGAAAATCAAGCACGTCGAGCATTGGATGCATGCCTCCTAAATGAAAAAGAGCTTATTGCTGGACCAAACAGTTGGAAACAGTTCCCCGATCCGTTCCCTCAATGGATCCGCGAAATAGAGGAGACAGAGGTCTGATGCGACAGGTAATCAGTGGTCAACTGGGCGATTTTGCAAGGATCTACGAGGAGAACGTGGAAATCGTCAGCGTGGCCCGCCCAAAAGCGAGGAATTGTGAGGCCCTAGCCAGGCAATTGAGCCGTTCGCATCAGTTTCTGCGATTGCAATGGGTCCAGCCTGTGGATAATCCCGATGCTCCGAAGAATGAGCTGCCCGCCACAATAGACGCGGACACACATACTGCGCTGTGTGATGAAATCGCAGAGGCTAGCGAAATGTTAGGAGAGCTCATGGGCTGTAAGCGAATTGGTGTTCGACTCGAGTCACTAAACGCTCCAATGTGCCCACGATTTCATGCGGATCAGGTGCCTTGCCGTATGTTGATTACCATCAGTGGGTCCGGAACAGAATGGATTCCTAATAGCGATGTCGATTGGGCTGTTTTTGCCGATCTCGATAGCATGGCACCTCCCATCCAAGCGAACCGGCCAATCCAGCAATTGACTACAGGTCACTGGTCGATATTGAAGGGTGGCGCGTGGCAGGACAGCTTTGGCGGCGTTGTTCACCGATCTCCCCATGGAACTGGTGAACGATTGCTTCTAACGCTTGATCCGATTTTCTAAGCCATCCACCTCCAACCGACCTAGTAAACGGATGGTTGTGACGAAAACGGAATGTCACAAATTTCGATTGGTGTATCCAATCGAAGAACTTAATGATCATCGAGCACTGTTCTTGGCTAGCTTGTATAGTCCTACTGCTGCGTCAGAGCTCACCAGACCCGAGTCAACATCGTTTCGCAGATCACTTGGATCTCGGTCTTTTGGCGATCCTCGTCCTCCACCTCCAGGTGTTTCCATGACAAGCGTTGCACCAGCAGGAACGATTTCCTTACCCTTACCTGCCAATTCTTCGCCTTCTTTCACATAGACACGTCCTGGTGCTCCTTCTAGTGCCCCTTCCCGTCCACGAGCTGCATGACCGATTCGATCAAACATCTTGGATACAACAAAAGGGGCTCCGGTGGAATGTTGAATTTCGATCACCTGACCCAAGCCCCCACGAAATTTTCCAGCGCCACCAGAATCCTGACGGTATTCGCGACGCATGAACACAAGCGGCGACGTCACTTCATTGACTTCCGTTGAAGTCGTGCGGACTCCCGACGGAAACGCCGTTGTTGACAACCCGTCACGAGTTGCGCGAGCCCCTGTTCCTCCATTGAAGATGGGATTGATCACAAAGTGGGTCGATCGAAAATTCGGGTTTGCGCTCGAATCGCTCATGAGCACGGGATTCCAAATACATGAAGAACCCTCACTGGGTACTTGGTCGGGAATGATCTCGTTCAAACATCCGATCACAACATCGGGCAACATTTGTCCTAGTGCGTGGCGCGCCGATACAGGACATGGAGGCTCGGCGTTCAGAATGGACCCAACAGGTGCCGATACTCTTATGGTCGATAACGATCCTTCGTTGTTTGGGATGTCGTTTCCAATCAAACATCGCGCACCAAATGAAGCGTAGGCTTCTGCATAGGGAAGAGGTACATTGATGCCGTATCGAGAAACGGGAGATGAGCCGTCAAAGTCGATGTCGATGTAGTTCTCATGAATTGTCAAAGAGCATTGAATATGTATGGGATCGTCATACCCATCGACATTCATGGAGTATTTGTAGGTGCCAGCAGGCAACTGCGAAATCTCCTTCTCCATTGCCTTTCTCGAAGAACTCAGAATTTGGTCTCCAACGCTATCTAGGTCATTCAGACCAAATTCCCGGATCATTTCAATCAACTTCTGGGAGCCCGCATCATTACACGCCGTTAGGGAATAGAGATCGCCTTCAGCGACCACGGGATCTCTGACGTTTGCCTGAATCAGACGCATCAAAGTCTCGTCGATACGACCTGTGTCAAACAACTTCGATATGGGCACCCATATACCTTCCTCATAGACTTCATTTGCATCGGGTCCAAACCCTCGACCGCCCACATCGGCGATGTGACTGGTCGAAGCAAATAGCGCGACGATGCGTTTATCCAGAAAAGTAGGAGTAACAACAGTAAAGTCATTGAGATGCCCGGTAGCCAACCATGGGTCGTTCGTAAGCAAAACGTCACCCGGTTTCAAATCATTGATCGGAAACTTGTTTAGAAAGTTCTTTACGGACCGCGCCATCGCATTCACATGTCCCGGAGTCCCCGTGATTGCTTGGGCAAGCATGTCTCCATGAGTATTGAATACACCTGCGGACAAGTCTCCTGCTTCCCGCACTACAGGCGAAAACGCCGTACGCATCAATGTCTGGGCTTGATCTTCAACGATGGCTAGCAATCGATCCCAAACTAACTGTCGTTCGATGGCATCAAGAGTGCTCAATTCCCTCCTCCTTGAACATTAACAAGTGATCCGACTGAAGACGACGTAATCCAAAACCGGCCGGTACCACCGTAGTTGTATGTCGTTCGGTCACCAAAGCAGGTCCTATGATTAGCTGACCTCTTTCCAACGCATCCCGATGCAAGAGTGCGAAACTTCCATCGCTTTCAGATGATTCGGTAGACACCTGAAGATGAGAACTTGCAACTTCTGCAGAGTTCGATGCGAATGCCACGGAATCGATCACTGCGTCTTGTACAGCGGATACGTTCAGGGTCCAACTCATGACTTCGACGGGCGCATGGGGAATAAGGCGTCCATAAAGCGATGTGTACGTGGATTCAAAAGTCTTGAGCAATTCATCATGATCGATGGACGAAGTCTCGAAGGGTACGGAAATCTCATGCCCTTGCCCAACATATCTCATGTAGGCCGTACCTCGTTCCATGAACTCTCCAGTTGACGAAGCACTTTCGACCACTTGTGACGCCTCTTCTCTCATGTTGGACAGGACATCTTGTACAAGTGAAGGATCGTAGTTCTCCAGCAACATATGACTGCTACGCACTACTTCGTAAGAAATAGGCGCATTCAAGAATCCTATTGCTGAGCCGACTCCTGCGTCTTGGGGAATCACCACACAAGCCAAGTTGAGCTTTTCGAGCAGTCGTGCCGCGTGCAGAGGTGCTGCACCTCCAAATGCAACCATTGTTCGCTGATCGAGCGACTTGCCCCATTCGGATGCGTGGCTCCGGGCCGCAGCTGCCATATTCTCGTCCACAATCTCCGCGATACCTTGCGCCGTATCGCTAATCGAGAGTTTCATCGGTTGCGCAAGTTGCAGGTCAATTGCAGATTCTGCAGATTCCCTGTTGAGCGAAAGGTTGCCACCTGCGAATAGGTTGGGATCGAGACGATCCAGTACGCAATCTGCATCGGTGACTGTAGGATTCGATCCTCCGTTCCCGTAGCAAGCGGGGCCTGGATCTGACCCCGCACTCTCGGGACCGATTTGAATTCTTCCAATCTTGTCGAGGTGGGCGATCGAGCCACCTCCCGCACCTATCTCTACCATTTCAATGACTGGGATTCGAACCGGCAGACCACTTCCCTTCTTGAAGCGATAGGCACGATCTACTTCGAATGCCCGAGAAAGCAGTGTTTTGCCTTCATCGATGAGGCTAAGCTTCGCTGTTGTGCCACCCATGTCAAACGAAATCACTTTATCCGCTTTGACTTCCCTCGAAATCTGCTCCGCCAAAATCGCTCCACCCGCCGGTCCGGATTCCACAAGACGAATCGGATAGCGACCTGCCGTTTCGAATGTCGTCAAGCCTCCACCGGAAGTCATCATCAGGTAAGGACAATCGAATCCTCGAGAATTGAATCTCTCGGACAGCCGCCCAAGATAGAACTTCATAAGGGGCAGCACATACGCATTTGCGCATGTCGTCGACATCCTTTCGTATTCTCGAATCTCTGGACAAACGTCACTCGAGAGGCTAATGGGAATGTCGCCCATCTGATCCCTGACTCGCTGTCTAACCGAAAGTTCATGTTCATCGTTCACGTAGGAATGCAGAAACCCTATTGCCACGCTTTCTACGCCTTGAGCCCGCATTTCCTCAATGGCCGAGTCGACGGAGTCGTCGTCGAGCTCAATCAATACTTCTCCGTGAGCATTCATTCGTTCCACGATTGGAAGTCTCAACGTACGCGGTACAAGAGCTACGGGACGTTCAATATTGATGTCGTATTGTTCAAACCTGTTTTCCAACGCCATTTCAAGAACATCTCTGTGTCCTAAAGTAGTAAGCAACGCAGTTTTAGCACCGCGCCTCTCGATTAGCGCATTCGTCGCTAGGGTCGTTCCATGCAAGATGATTTCAACGTCGCTTGGAGTCGCACCGGTTTCCGAAAAGATCTGCTCAATTCCGTCCATCACGGCATCACTTGGATCCTCTCGAGAAGTCAATACTTTGGTAGAGTGGATTTCTCCCTCTAGCTCCAGTACAACGTCCGTGAAGGTTCCACCAATGTCAATTGCTAACCCGTTGTTCATGTTGAATCACCGGATTCTCGTACTGGGTCAGCGAGGGCCGACGAGGCGTATAACATCGGTAGGAATCCATTTGGAATTCGATCGTTCGAGAGTGTTTGTGTCTCTCGCTTTGGGAATTTTACGGGCTTGTTGAGAACCAAAACGGAAAGTCAGCTGCTTCTTATAATCTTGACGTCTGTAGTTCGAACGGTTGCTTCATCTCCACCCCGTGAGATCGACACCCCTTCATGGCGCAAGTGGCTCGGATTTTGGTTCCAACAACACTTGAATCGAGTGAAGTGGCAATCTTGCATGAATGCACAGCGTTCCCCAAATCTATTTTCAAGCAGAGACGGTAGGCAGATCAATGGTCGGAAATGAAATCAAGTTGATTGCGGGAACGTCGCATCAGGAATTCACAAAGGAAATTGGACGCCATTTGGGTGTACCGCTTTCCGAAACCGAGATCATTCGGTTTGGCAACGAAAACATCATGTTTCAGTGTCAGGAAAACGTTCGAGGATCCGATGTCTTTGTCGTCCAGACTTCATGCTCACCGTTGTCCGACTACATCGTCGAACTGCTCATCATTATCGACGCGCTGAAGCATGCTTCCGCCGGCAGAATCACTGCAGTTCTTCCTTATTTTCCTTACGCGCGATCAGACAAGAAAGACCGCCCTCGCATCTCAATAACGGCTAGGCTGATGGCGGACTTGCTCGAGACGGCTGGAGCTAATCGTGTCCTCACGATGAACCTGCATTCTCCTCAGGTCGGCGGTTTTTTTCGAATACCCGTCGATCAACTTAACGCCACTCCTATCGTTTGCGATCAACTCCGCGATTCCACGAGTCTCGCTAACTCGGTGCTGGTTGCGAGCGATGTTAGCGAGGCAAAAGACTTGGGAGACTACGCCCATCGTCTTGGATTGCCGATCGCGATTGTCGATAAACGTCGGGTCGATGACGCGGAGACTCCAGTTGCCGTCGGATTGATCGGGGATGTTGCTGGACGCAATGGCCTCCTTATCGATGACGAAATCGCTAGTGGAGGAACCATGCTGGAAGCCGCGCGCTTCTTGCAAGACCACGGAATCAATAGGGTAGAGGCTGCTGCGGTACACCCGGTGCTTTCAGGTCATGCACATGAGCGCATAACCGAATCGCCTATAGAACGGCTAATTGTCACGGACACTATTCCGATAGACATGGAAAAGGCAAGCCACAAAATTGAGGTGGTTTCGGTTGCAAAGCTCTTTGCAGACGCGATCACCGCCATACATTCGGGAGAGAGTGTCTCTACACTGTTCAAGTAATCGGCAAACTTTCTAGAACTCAGATACAGAGCCCAAACTTGGAGGCTGGGGTCGGAATCGAACCGGCGTACACGGAGTTGCAGTCCGCTGCATAACCACTCTGCCACCCAGCCCTAACAAACGCATGCCCACATGCGTGTGCGGCGACATTCTACATTGTTCAAATTGAGCTACTCAGGTGCTGAGAATCACAGGTTCATTCGAAGAAACCAGCTCTCAGAGAATCCCATGAAGCTCTCAAATGGATGAACATTGACCACAACGTTAGCGCCGTGGCAACGTAAATCAGAACTAGACCTATGATTGTCCACGGACGATTAAGTTGCGCCGGATTTGCAAGAAGTACCACAATTGCAATCATTTGGACTGAAGTCTTGACCTTAGCAATGGTCGTAACTGAGACGCGCGATCGAGCTTGAGCTTCTGCCATCCACTCTCGTAAAGACGCAATAAGCAATTCGCGCCCAATAATCACTATTCCGGGAAGGGTCAGCCATAAACTTCCATAACATCCAACAAGCAGGACTAATGCTGAGACAACGACCAATTTGTCCGCAACTGGATCGATGAACGCACCGAACTTCGATGTAACCTCAAGCTTGCGAGCCAAAAAGCCGTCGAGCCAATCTGTCAAGCAAGCCAGTGCAAACAACATACCTGCAACCCAGTGCAAGTCCCTGGTTGCAATGTAGAACAAGACGAACAGGGGTATGAGAGCAATTCTCAGCACAGAGAGGACATTGGGAATCATCGTTCGCAACGGTCTAGCCACTATGAAGTATCCCATGTAGCTGTGACGCAAGTCTTCGACTAATTCCAGGAACCTTTGCCATTTCGTCGATGCTGGCAGACTTCATTGCTGAAACGGATCCAAAGTGGGTAAGCAAGCTACGTTTTCGTTTAGCTCCGATACCCGGTATCTCATCTAACTCAGATCGGCGACGCGTTTTCTGCCGCCGAGCGCGGTGTCCCTCAACTGCAAACCTATGTGCTTCATCTCGAATGTGCTGCAAGAGATGCATCGCGCCACTCGTCGGTTCAATGTCAAGCACTCCGTTCTCGTAGTCCCAAATGGTTTCCAGCCCCGGACGACGTTCGGGGCCCTTCGAAATCCCTAGTACTCGTACACCTTCAACCATTAGATCTGAGAGTGTTCCGTGAACTTTGTTAATTTGTCCGCGTCCTCCATCAATGATCAATACATCGGGAAGCTTTCCCTCTCCCTCTTGGATTCTCCGATAGCGCCGTTCAACTGCTTGGCTGAGCGAAGCATAGTCGTCTCCAGATTCTACGTCCTGAATTCGGTATCTTCTATAGTCTGACTTGAGTGGTCCGTCTGCTTCAAAGACCACACAGGAAGCCATTGTTGCTTCACCACTCGAGTGGCTAATGTCGAAACACTCCAAACGGCTCGGAACTTCTTCGAGGTTCAGACTGCGTTGAAGGTCCAACATTCGATCCAGGTTGTTTTCCTGTGCACGTACATGCGATTGCAAAGAAAGCTCAGCGTTTTCCTGAACCATAGATTGCCATCTAGCTCGAGTCGAGCGAACCTGAGCGGTGACCTCAACCAGACGTCCAGCTCTTTCAGTGAGTGCAGTCGCCAACATGTCTCGGTTATCGACATCCACTAGCGTTAGTACAGTACGAGGAATCTCCCGTTCCACTCCTCCGAAGTAGTACTGAGAGAGAAATTGTGAAATCAGCTCCGAATCATTGGTCCCGAGCTCATTCTTGTGAAACCAATTTCTATGTCCCAATAACCTTCCGTCACGAATGAACATGCCGTGAACGCAAACATTGCTCTCATTTGAGGCGATTCCAAAAGCATCCACATAGCCCGTCGAGGTATGAACACTTTGCTCCTCTTGGACCTTTCTCAAGTTCTGAAGCTGATCGCGAATTCTCGCAGCGGACTCATAGTCCAATTCGGAGGATGCTGCCTCCATACTTGACTTGAGCTCCGAGAGAATAGATTGACTCTTGCCATTAAGGAAGAGCGAGGCAAGGCGGAGATCCTCGTTGTACTTCTCAGGTTCAATTAGACCTACGCACGGCGCACTGCATCGCTTGATTTGGTGCTGTAAACATGGTCGTGAGCGATTCTTGAAATAAGAGTCCTTGCATGGTCGCAACTGGAACAGTCGTTGCAAAATTGAGATGCTCTTGCGTACCGCGGCGGCGCTGGGATACGGTCCAAACAGCACTCCTCCCACGTTCTTGCTACCACGATGCAACTCAATCTTGGGGAATTCATGATTGGTAAATCGAATAAAGGGGTAGCTCTTGTCGTCGCGTAACAAGACATTAAATGGAGGATGGTGAGTCTTGATGAAGGTCTGCTCAAGCAGTAACGCTTCCGTCTCACTGTTGGTTACCGTTACTTGGATGTCTTGAGTACGTGCAACAAGTCGCAGTGTCTTGGTCGCAAGACCCGTCGGACGAAAGTAACTCGATACTCGAGCTTTGAGATTTCTCGACTTGCCGACGTACAGAACGTTTCCGTCTTTGTCGATCATCCTATAAACGCCACTTCGTGTAGGCAGTGACGTCAACAATGCATCAAATTTCTCTCTTCTGGCGTTCACTCTGGTCATTTGTGGCTCGAGAGAGTCGCAAGCTTCCCTTTCAATTCGATCACTATGAAGTGTGGTCTAACTAAATGCGGCGATTCCAGTCTGTGCACGTCCCAGAATCAGTGCGTGAACGTCGTGAGTTCCTTCGTAGGTATTTACTGTTTCTAGATTCATTACGTGGCGTATGACGTGATATTCGTCGGCAATTCCGTTCGCTCCATGCATGTCTCGAGCGACTCGCGCGATGTCCAAGGCTTTTCCACAGTTATTTCGCTTGAGAATCGAGATGTTTTCGACCGCGAGCCTGTCTTCATCCATCAACCGGCCGATTCTAAGACACCCCTGCAATCCCAGCGTAATCTCAGTCTGCATATCAACAAGCTTTTTCTGGATGAGCTGATTGGCCGCAAGCGGTCTGCCAAATTGCTTTCGATTCATTGTGTATTCACGCGCGGCATGCCAACAGAATTCCGCCGCGCCCATGGTTCCCCAGGCAATACCATAGCGAGCTCGGTTGAGACAACCAAAGGGTCCCCCCAACCCTCGCGCTTTTGGAAGCATGTTCTCGTGGGGTACGTGAACATTCTCCAATACGATCTGACCCGTCACGGAGGTCCTCAGGCTCATCTTTCCGTTGATTGAGGGAGTGGAGAGACCGGGAGTGCCTCGGTCAACTAGAAATCCCTTAATCTCGCCATGCAGTTTCGCCCACACTACCGCCACATCCGCAATAGGAGCATTTGTTATCCAGGCTTTCGTGCCATTTAGCAAATAGCCATCCTTGGTTTCTTCGGCACGTGTTGTCATGCCTCCCGGATCCGAACCGTGGTCCGGTTCTGTCAATCCAAAACAACCCACCATCTCGCCCGTTGCAAGCTTTGGTAAGTACTCATCACGATGGCGTTCCGAACCATACGCGAATATCGGATACATGACAAGCGACGACTGCACACTCATCGCAGATCGGTAGCCAGAGTCCACCCGTTCAACTTCGCGAGCCATGAGACCGTAACCTACATAGTTAATTCCACTACACCCGTATTTCTCGGGCAGAGTTGAGCCAAGCATGCCCGCTTCGCCCATTTCATTTATGATTTCTCGGTCAAATCGTTCCTGTCGGTTGGCTTCCAATACCCGAGGTACCAGGCTTTTCTTTGCGAACTCTGACGCTGACTCTTGAATGAGCCTTTCTTCTTCTGTTAGTTGATCTGACAGCAGGAGGGGATCATCCCACGTGAACGGAAAAGTCGGCATCTTCGAGCTACCTTAAAGAAAACAAGCACTTGTTGAGACAGTGCCGTAAATTATGTACGTTTTGGGTTAAGCAACGTCCAAGCTCAAGCTTTTGCTTAGCGATTTTGCAGCCAATGCGACCTGATCAAAATACGCAGACGATTTCCTGTCTTGCGCAATCACGCTTCGGGAACTATTGACGATAAGTCCCAGCCCGTCCTGTCGTCTGCCCAGCTTTAGAACGTTTTCCGCACTCCCGCCTTGCGCTCCGACACCGGGTACAAGGAAAGCTACATCTGGAGCAGTTTGGCGTACACGAACGAGAGCATCTTCATTCGTTGCACCCACAACGAGCATGAGGTTGGGATTAGCTTCCTTTTGCACCCGTTCAGCGATACGCAAGTACATCGGTGATGCGCTAGGTTCGTCTTGCAGCCAATAGGAACCAGGATTGCTTGTCCTGCACAAAACAATTACTCCGTGCTGCCGGTAGCTTATAAAAGGCTCAATCGTGTCCCATCCCATGAATGGATTAACTGTAACAGCATCTGCAGAATATCGATTGAATGCTTCTTCAGCGTATTTTTCGGCTGTTGAGTCAACGTCACCACGTTTGGCATCCAAGATAACGGGAATGCTTGGATACCTTTCGTGAATGTATCCAATCAACGACTCCAATTCTGATTCGTGACCTTGAGACGCAAAGTGTGCATGATTCATTTTGATCGCACAAACATGTTGTGAAACTGCATCAACGATGGAGGTGCTGAATTCAAGAATCCCTAGTTCATCAAGTGGGGCACTTGTTGGAAACATTTCGTTCGATGGGTCGATACCTACGCAGAGCACTGTTTTGGCACACTTCCAGGATTCGTCCAGTAATTGGTGAAATTCTGGACGACTACTCATGGGTTCGACTCACCTATTGGTAGGTACAGAACTTCAATACGCTCGGGCAACTAAAACAGGCTCGATTGTGTCCAAGGAGAGTTCAAGCTGCTGTGACTTGGTTCTCTAGAATCGTCCTGAGCCAAGAAGGATTCTCTCGAAGAAAACTCTCCGTCGTCTCAACAATGGATTGAGTTTGAGAATCAATCTCAAGATTCAAGGTGTCTCCAGCTTTGGTTCTCCCAAGATTAGTTCGCTCCATTGTTTCTGGAATCAGATTCACGCGTCCTACTCCAGTCTCTCGGTCAAACTCAGCCAGGGTAAGACTCACGCCGTTGAGGGCGATGAATCCCTTAGAAAACAAGAACCGCTTCCACTCATCGGAAGCTTTGAAGACAATTGTGGACCCTTGGAGAGTGTTTGACGCCTCGCTGACAAGAACCGTCTCACATACATGCCCGGACAACACGTGGCCGCCGATTTCAGATCCAAACTTGAGTGATCTCTCGATATTCACTTCGGATCCTAGCTTACACTGGCTCAAGTTTGTCAGGCTTGCTGTTGCCGGTACGACATCGAACTTAGCCTCTCCGTTATTACATTCAGTTACGGTGAGGCAAACACCATTGACTGACACACTGGATCCATCGACTAACTCGTCACACAATGATCCAAGTCGAATACGTAGATCCAACGTAGGGCTCGAGTCATTGAAGCCTACTACGGAACAGGTACGTGCAACAATTCCCGTAAACACGTTAGGCTAGTGCAAGACTTCCGTAGGGGTACTCAGAGTCCAGTGTTGCTTGTATGAACAACCAAAAGCTGTTGCTGTTGCTTATGAACGCTTTCTCTTTTCCTCTTCGTAGGCAAGTTCATCTGCTCTTACTTGCTGTTCGTGCAGTATGCGCTCTTGCTCGACTTCAATCGACTTGAGGTAGCTTCTAGTGATTAATGCAAGTGCTTGGTCTGATTCTTCATCAGATCGGAGAAGCTCTTTCCGTAGGTCCGTAAACGTAGTCTTAGCTGCTCCGTACTCTTCGGCGCTGAATTCGCAACTACCCTTCGTCAACCACACTCTGTTAGGTTGGTTGAGATCGCCGAGATCCAACGCTGTTTCGGCTGCTTCAATACACTCTGTGAATTGGCCAAGTTCGTTGTGCAATTGTGCCAGTCTCGCCCACAAATTGCCTGCGTCATCTGAGTCCTCCGCAGCTAGTTTGTAGTTCTTGATGGCTAGTTCTTGCTCAAACGAAATTTGGTAGTACTGTGCGAGCCACTTGAGCAACTTTGTATCTCGTTTCAATATCTCCGATTCGAGCCCTTCCTCAAGAACAGCTGCAGCACGAATCGCGGCACCAGTCAAGGCAAGCATTGATGCATAGTTCGTGAATTCCTTGTCTTTATCGAGCAATCCTGCGGTATGGGCACACTCGAGAGTGTAAAGCGCGTTTTCCTCATCATCCAATTGCATATAGGACTGAGCCATACTCAACCAGTATTTCAGCTTGCCATACCTGACAATGCAAGTTTTAGCAACGTCCAAGACCTCGTCCCATTGTTCCAGCACACTTACAGACGCCAACAGAATCTCGTACCAGTATTCCTTTATGGGCTTCATTTGCTCTTCTGCAGTAGTAATCGCGAGTTTGATCCAAATCTTGGTGTTCTCGTAATCCTCCATCGCGATGTAGATCTGAGCAACATAAACATAGTCATTAGGACCTTCGTTTATCTTAAGATCCAAGTGCTGCAAGGCGTAGTCCAGCGCTTGTTCATAATTTTCTTGTGTGAAGTACAACTTGGACACATTGCTCAGAGCCATTTCCTCGAGGACGTAATTGATATTCTCTCGATAGTCGAGAAGTTTCAATAGGTGTTCTATCGCGAGATCTATGTCGTCCATCTCTTGGGCGAGCCAAGCATAGTTTCGATGTACTTGTGCCATCTCATTACCGTTCAATCGCCGATGTCTGGCCAAGAGATTGTCGAGGATTTTCTGCGCCGCTGGCAAGTCTCTCTCTCCCACCTCTTCAAGAGGTATCACATTTCCTTCATCGTCTGTCGGCGACATAATTTCGTAGAACTTCGCAAGCCGGTCATACGTCTCGGAAGACATTGTCGGCACATTGCGTTTAGGTCTAGGATCTTCGGTGGCAGTTTGTGCCAATGCAACTTGCCCTCCCACAAGCCCAGTTCCATTGAAGAAACCCACTCCTAGCTGCAAGAACAGCACTGTGAGACCAATTGTTAATCCACGAATCAGTGGAGGTCCAAAGCGAGCTGATGAAGTCACTGTTGGCATCGACTCAATTCTGTTTGATTGGATTTCAATAGTTTCCATTTCGTGTACTCTCGGTGATTTTCTCAGACTAGTTCGTTAGCTCAAAAACAAACCTGTTCTCAACGTTGTCGACTCGAATCGGTTCACCATCGACAACCCTTGGTTGATACTTGAACTTCAATACAGCTTTAGTCGCTGCACTATCAAAAACTCCCTCTGGTTTGGACGCGACCACAACCGGATCCTCCACGTCTCCCTTCTCCGTGACCGCAAATCTAACGATCACGTAACCTTCGATGCCTTTCCTGACCGCTTCGCGCGGATATTGGGGAGCAGCCTTTACGATAGGCAGATACTCCTGAGCGCTCTTGGAGTCACCATCGCCAGTTTCAGTGTGGTAAGGAGACTCGGATTCATTCGGTTCCCCTTCAATATTGAAGACAATCCTGTGCTGAACACCCTCTACCCGAACGGCAGATCCGTCCACAATCCTTGGGAGATACCTAAACTTCTTTACGGCATTAATCGCTGAACGATGAAAAATCCCGTACGGCTTGGACTCTATAACAACCGGTTTCCTGACTTTGCCCTTTTCCGTCACATCAAATTGCACTACTACGTAGCCCTGAATGCCTCTTCGAAGTGCATTGCGAGGATAGACAGGAGCTACTTTTACCAAAGGACGGTACTCGTCGAGTATGTGATCGGTATCTTCCTCTCCGACATCGGACTCGCCATGTTCTTCGGACGTTGAAGAAATTGAATCAGCAACTAGCTTTTCGCTCGATGAACCCGGTTCAATGCTGGTTACTGTTTGCGTTGGCAGTAGAAGTCCAAGCATGACAACCATACCAACAAGTGCCCACGCGCTGTAGCGACCAGATTGTGTATGCATCTGTGCCATCTTCAATCTCTCACTTCGTACGGTAGATTCTCAATCTCGAAGACAATCTTGTGCTTGACGCCCTCCACGCGAACAGGCATCCCGTCGACGATTCTCGGGCGATACTTGGACTGCAATACAGCGTGAATAGCCGCTCGATCAAAAATTCCGGGCGGATCGGACTCAACCACAACCGGGTCCTCGACATTACCCTTCACGGAGACCGCGAACTCCACTGTCGCGAAACCTTCTATTCCTCTCTTGAGCGCTCGACGAGGATACTTCGCACCCACCTTTACAATGGGCAAATATTCGCCGGCTTCAACCGTGGTTTCTATTGCGCTACTTGACCCGTCAAGCTCTTGTGACTCGATTACAGTTGTCCCGTCCTCAAGCTTGAAATCAAATCTGTGCAGGACACCTTCAACGAGAATCGGCGATCCGTCGACGACTCTCGGGCGATACTTGAACCGGGACGCGGCGTGAATTGACACTCGATCAAAAATTCCGGGAGGATCGGCCTCAACCACAAACGGGTTCGCGACGTTGCCCTTCTCGGTCACCGTGAACTCCACTGTCGCGAATCCTTCTATTCCTCTCTTGAGCGCTCGAGGAGGATACTTCGGTCGAAACTTAATAATCCAGAGATAGTCACCGTCTTCAACTTTGGTTTCAGTTTCCGCACCCGATCTATCAAGCTCTGGGAAATCGCTTGCAGTAGACTCGTCCTCAAGCTTGAAATCAATCTTGTGTTGGACACCGTCCACGCGAACCGTTGTTCCGTCGACGATTCTCGGGCGATACTTGAACTGCAATGCGGCGTGAATAGCTGCCCGATCAAAAATTCCCGGCGGGTCGGATTCAACCACAACCGGATCCTCGACATTGCCTGTTTCTGAGACCGTAAACTCTACAGTCACGAATCCTTCTATGCCACGATCAAAAGCTCTTTGAGGATATTCCGCCCGTGCCTCTACAATGGGAAGATATCCGATGCTGTCTTCCTCAGTCGCGCCACTTCGGACACTTGGACTCTCATGCTCAAACTCGAAGACAATCTTGCGCTTGACGCCCTCCACGCGAACCGGCGATCCATCGATAATTTTCGGGCGAAATCTAAAGTCTAATGCTGCCTTAGTCGCTGACGAATCAAAAACGTCGGGCGGATCAGACTCTAGAACAACAGCATTCTCAACTGTGCCGTTCTCGGTCACGTCAAACTGAACGACTACGTACCCCTCAACACCCTCCTGAAGTGCTTCGCGCGGATAAATCGGTCGCGTACGCCCTAGATGAGGTGAGAATTTTCGATCCTCGTTGCTCTGCTTAGAAAGCGACTTCTCATTCGATGCGGTATCGTTGGAAGCAGATACAGTACTTGCCTGCCCAGAATTTTGGTCTTGATCGGAAGAATCCGGCATGCCGCACATTGCAACTTGTGCCTGGATCAATAACCCTAACGCGACAACCGAGCCAACAACAGCTACTAGGCTTGATCGATCAAATGAGCTCTGCATGTTCGCTACCTCTCATGCATGAATAGGTCTAAGAAGCGATCAGTCTGCCGCCTAACACAGTCACCTCTTCACCCTTGCAACGAAGGAATTCGTCAGAGTTCATCCTCAAGTTCGAAGACAATCCTGTTCTTGACTCCGGAGACACGAATTGGTTTTCCATCAACAACCCTAGGCTTGTACTTGAACTTCATCGCTGCGTTGACGGCAGCACGGTCAAAAATTCCAGGCGGATCTGAGGAATGCACAAAGGCATCCACCACGGATCCTCTCTCCGTGACGGTAAACTGAACGATTACCCAACCTTCTATTCCTCGTTGAGTCGCTTGGCGCGGGTACTTGGGATTCACCTTGACGATGGGCAAGTATTCCCCATCCCCAACGAATTCTCCGCCTATATCAGTTCTTTCAGGAGCGGTCGTAACTTCCTCAAATATAGGAGACCATTCTCCACCTTCAATGGGGTCAAGAACTCTCTCGGGAAGGTCAGGGAATTCTTCGGGCGGTGGTGGAGGCATTTCTTTCTGACGCTTCTTGATTGGCTCAACGTCTTCCAGAAGTCGAACTATTTCCATGGTTCGAATATCTGGAGCTTTGTTCAACGCAACCTGATCGGTGCTAACTACTGCTTGCATCAAGTAGAGAAGTCCGACCGTCACAGCAGATCCGACAACAATTGCCACCCCGTAGCGTTCAAGGACATCTTGCATGGTTGCTACCTCACTGAATTAGATTGCCTATGGTTCGTCTTCAAGTTCGAAGGTAATTCTGTTCTTGACCCCTGTGACACGAATGGGTTTTCCATCGACAACTCTCGGCTTGTACACGAACTTCAATGCAGCGTTGATCGCGGCGCGGTCAAAAATTCCGGGTGGGTCAGAGTCAACCACAAAAGGATCCTCTGTGGAACCGGTCTCTGTTACGGTGAACTGTACGATTACCCATCCTTCAATGCCTCTTTGAAGCGCTCTGCGCGGATATTGGGGGTTCACCTTGACTATCGGCAGGTATTCCCCATCCGATGTGTAATCCCCAGGACCAAATTCGGCCTTCCCTGGACCCTGAGGCTCAAAATCGAGCGTCGACCACCCTTCGCCGCTACTGAGGTCCAAGTCTGCCTCAGGAATGTCGGGAGGGAATTCCTCTGGAGGCGGAGGGGGCTTAACGTTTCGATCAATCTTAGGCGGCTCGATGTCATCCAACAATCGAACAATGTCCATTGGTCGTACATTCGGAGCTTCATTTAAGGGATTCTTGTCGCTGCTGATCACGGCTTGCATCAGATAGAGCAATCCTACCGTTACAACCGAACCAACAACAATTCCCACTCCGTAGCGTTCAAATACTTTTTGCATGATTGCTACCTCTCAATCTTCAGTTGCTAATGCAACATCAGTTACCTTTGCTCCACGTGCAGCGTCTAGCACTGCACGTACTTTCTCGAACTTTGCTTTTCGATCCACTTGCACGACAATGCCTCCCTTGGGATTCTCGGCATGCAAGCGCTCAATGTGTGCTCGAACATGGTCAACTTCCACTTGTTTCTTGTCTATCCATATGTCTCCAGCTGGACCAACAGCAACAAGCACACTCACCAACGGCTTTGGTTCTGCAGTTCGTGCGTCTGGACGCACCACCTCTATTCCTGCCTGCTTAATGAATGTCGCGGTAACAATGAAGAATATCAACATAATGAACACGACGTCAAGCATCGGCGTCAAGTTGATATCGCTTTCGTCGTCGCTTCCTGAACGTTGCTTTCCTAGTGCCATTCTTACACCTCCTCGATCAGTGATCCATGGTCAGATGTCGATCGAGCAATTCTCTTTCGGTATTGATTTTGCGCCGAAGGAATGTAGTTCCCATTATGCCCGAAAGTGATGCAATCATTCCAGACATTGTTGGGATTGTTGCAGCCGACACTCCAGCGGCCATTGAACGCGCGTTACCGCCCTGGGTCGCCATAGCATCAAATACCTGAATCATTCCAGTCACAGTACCCAACAACCCCAACAGTGGGCACAAGGTAATACAAGTCAGAATGATGGGCATGCTTCCGCTAATCTTCGCCCCCGCTTCCGAAACCAAAGCTCTTCGGATGGCGTGTGCCGACCACGATCTTCGCTCGTCGCGAGATTCCCATATATCCATTGCGCCCTTGACGACATTTCGATGCTCCCTAACGAAATACCAAACTCGCTCAAGAATCAAAACCCACATCATAAAAGTGGTAAGGGCAATGAGATAGAGTACATCGCCCCCCTGTTCAAAAAACCTGTTGATGGCAACGAAAATGTCCATTTCGGCCTACTCGCTCTTGTCTTCCACAATCGGAGTTCCGGCCCGCTCAGCGTGTTGTGCGATGATCCCCTCGGATTGTTCATCCAGCACATGGAGTACCGAACGGCTGTATTGGGAAACCAATGCATGGAGCAATACGGTGGGAATTGCAACGCACAGACCAAGAACCGTGGTCATCAGTGCTGTCGAAATACCACTGGCCATGATTTTCGGATCTCCAGTGCCGAATAATGTAATTGCCTGGAAAGTCTGAATCATTCCGATCACAGTTCCAAGAAGACCCATGAGTGGCGCAACAACGGAAATCACCTGCACAATGGCAATATTTCGGGTGAGAGCAGGTGTCTCCCGCAACACGGCCTCTCCCATCTTCAACTGCAGAGTCTCGTTGTCTACTTCCCTATTCGCGTGGTATATGCCAATAACACGTCCTAAAGGATTGTCGTCTTTTGGATCGCCAGGAGCTTTACGTTGCGCTGAAACCTTCTGACTGATAAGCGTCAACATAATCAGACGTTCGATTGCAAGTAGCACACCAACGATACCAACCAAGATAATCACGGATCCGACCATACCACCCTGTCCGTTACAGAACGGCAACCAACAACCCGTTCCCTGGAAAGGTGCAAGAGGTGATCCCACCATTTCACCAAAAGTTGCTCGTTGGGTCTCGAGTGACAGCAATGCTCCACGCGTAGGATCCACGGCAAATCCAACCATGTCTCCAGATTTTCCGCGGAATGAACCGCGAGCGGTGTTAGTAAACTCGGCTGATGGTTGGCGAGGCAACTCGATCATGTTCCCTGTCGCTACGTCATAGTCGACATATCCGTCTTTCGTGACGACATTGAACGCGCCAATCCGCAGAATGTCTTGCACGATCTGTTTTCCTTCTGCTGATTGGACTGTCCCACTGAACCGTGAAATACGCCCAGTCTCCCTGAGATGTTGCGTCAACAAGAAAACGAGATGCTCCATTTCGTCGACGGTAGCCAACTGGCTTGCGGTTCCCATCTTTGCGGCAAGTTCGTTAAGAAAAATGTGGCGATCAGGTAGTTCCGCACTAACGATAGAGCCATTGAATACACCTCTGGCATCCCCAGCTACCTGCTGAAGAACTCCAAAGAGTTCTCTTAACGATCCTAGACGCTCGTCGTAAATAGTCTGTTGGTTGGCAATTTCCGTTTCATTTTCCGCCTGTTCCGCGTCCAATTGACGACTTCGTTGTTGCTGTCGTTCGAACTCATCCTCGGCTTCTTGCAAAAGGTTGGCCTGATTGTCACGATTTCGCTCAAACGCATCCTCTCTTTCTTGGTGTTCCTTGTTTTCGATTAGCCTCTTCTCTCTCATGAGCCTTAACAGGTCGTCAAGAGATTGGGCTTCAACAATTGTCAGCCCCGCATCCACAAGTGGGCTGACTTGCTCTCCTTCCGGAGTTTCTTCTTGTGCAATCGATAATTGACCCGTTAGCAGAGTTGCTAACAAAATACATCCAATTCGGCTTACTGTAGACATCATTCTTAGGCCTCCCCCGCTGAGCTAGTTTCAGGAAGGAATAATGGAATTCGAATCAAACTCTGTGACATTTGCTTGTTGGCAATCTTTATTCCATTCCGAATCGGAATCGTAAAACTGTTGTCCAATTCTTCCCACGCATCTGTGTTTGTGTTCCACCAGCCGGTCTTCTTTCCGTCCGCAGTCTGATACATCAGGGCAATTCGTCCTATGCGTAGTACGTCGACGGTTGTATCCTGGCCGTCCAACTCGATCTCCATAGATCTGGCCTCAATAGTTCGACCATACTCACTCTCGATCTGAAATGCCCGTAAAACTTGACTGAACTTTTCCGATACCGCCACGTCAGGATTGTTCATTAATGCACGCAGCTTGTCGAGTCTCTCGAGTCGCTCATCGAGCAAAAACGGCAAGTCAAGTGCAACGAACTGTTCCAGAGCTTCTATGGTTCTTAGCATCAAGGGGGTGATCTCTCGCTGAATGCTCGTGACCCCCTCGATTGACTGTTTGAGCTCGGCAATCTTGTCCAATTGTTTGTTGACCACGAGCTGAAGCTGTCTGTTGTAGACCCTCTGCCCGTCGATCTGCTTCAATGTCAACCGATAGTCGTTGAACATACCAGACCGCTCGCTTTCAACTTCATCGATTCTGGCTTGCGATGCGATTGCATCGTCATTGAGTCCTTTCGCTACTTCAAAAAGGTCGTCAAATGTCGCCTGCGCAACGACGAATCCGCAACCCACAATCGCAAGTATCGTGAATGGCAAGAGAAGTTTGCGGCTCCATTGATGTACTAAGTCTTGGGTCATATCGACTCCTACGCCCTCAAGTGTTGTCCCTCATGTTGTCTGGCGACAAGCACGAACTGTTCCTCGCAAATCGTGAGACTGTTGCCTCCGCGGTCTAGCTCAGTTGCAATCACGCGAAAGCAAGTTGTGCGGTCGCACTTCCAACACGCAATTTACGCCGTCGTTTGGCGATCGACTCGTTTTTGGTGAAGTTTGAACAACATCATCCAAACTCAAGCGCAAATTGTCCTATCCATTATTGTGGCACAACTGCAAGGCAATTAACACACAACTGAAGAAAAAGCTACAAAGACAATTCTTGGTAGCTTTCTACGAGGCCACAAAATTCTCTAGGAATGCAAGAGTACGCTGTTGTGCCAACGCCGATGCTTCTGCGTTATAGGAATCTCGGTGATCACAATTGAATCCGTGATCGGCTTCGTAGGTGTAAATTTCGGCATTGGGAAGTGCTTTGTTGATTGCCTCAACTTGGTCCGGCGGAATCATCGAGTCCAGTTCCCCAAAGTGCATCATTACCGGGCACATGGATGGCTTTTCCAGTTCGCCAGCAATTCCGCCGCCGTAATAGACCACAGCGGCCGACAGACCTCTCACACTACAAGCGGAAAGCCAACTCAACAAACCACCATAGCAGAACCCCACAATTCCTACTTTCCCGTACTTGCCAATTTCTTCGGTGGCCGCTTGCAAGTCGATCAACGCATTGTCACGAGAGGTATCGTTAAAAGCCAGGCGCAAACCTTCAGTCATGTCATCTGGCCCATAGCCAAGTTCAACATCGCGTTTGGCTCTGTCAAACACTTGAGGGGCAATGGCTGCATAACCATCGCTTGCAAATCCGTCGACCACATCGCGAATGTGCTGGTTGACACCGAAGATCTCTTGTATAACGACGACGGATCCGCGAGGCTCGTCACTCGGTAATGCCTCATAAGCCCCAATCGTGTGTCCATCGACCGCGCGTACTTGCCGCTTCCTGCCCATCCCCGAAGCTCCCCGCCAACGAAATCCAAACCATTTTATAAAGGCGTCGTGGGCGATCCACTAACAAATAAAATTGTTCTTTTAACAAAACGGTAATAGTTTTTACTATTAATGAGCACAACCTAGCTTCTACAGGAGCGCAATGGCAGCCAATTCAATCCTCGTAGTCGAGGACGAACCCGATATTAGAGAACTGCTCAAGTTCACCTTGCACAGAGCACAGTTCCATGTTCAGCCCGTCGAAGACGCCGAGCAAGCCATGCGAGTATTGGAAGGACCGCTCCCGTCTCTTGCCGTGATCGACTGGATGTTGCCAGGCATGAGCGGCATTGAGCTGTCCCAAAGAATCCGTGGTGATTCGATCACGCAGGATATGCCCATCATCATATTGACCGCACGAGGCGATGAAGCCGACAAACTTCAAGGATTCGGACATGGCGCAGACGACTACATCACTAAGCCGTTTTCACCAAGAGAGCTGGTTGCCCGCATTCGCGCTCTTCTACGAAGAGCCGGGCATCCAACTAATGGAAACATTAGTGTTGGTGGAATTGAACTGGATACGGTTGCGCACTCCGTTTCAATCGAGGGAACCCCAGTGCACCTACGGCCAACCGAGTATCGACTGCTGGAAATCATGATGCAGAATCCCAATCGCGCATTTCAACGTAGTCAGTTGTTAGATCAGGTTTGGGGACGCAGCGTCTATGTAGACGAGCGTACCGTCGATGTGCATGTCTTGCGTTTGCGCAATGCACTCAAGCCATTCGATCGACACAATTTGATTACAACAGTACGAGGTGTGGGCTACAGAATGGATCGCGACAGCATGGACACGTGAGTCCTTCCGCACCGATTGCACTAACTGTAGTAGTTGTTGGGCTATTGGCGGTCGGTTGGTTTTTCGGCGTTATTTTGTGGACTACCGGCGCAGCTCTTGTCATTGTGTTTCTTGCATACGCCCAAGGAATCCGAGACCGAGCTGAATTCGCTCGTTGGGCCAAACGTCCTTTGAAGTCGCCTCCTGACTCGTTGGGACGTTTCTACGAGGATTCCAAATCGCTGCACGATGCTCTGAATCTCGAGAGATCACGCAATCGAAGATGGTTGGGATTAGCCAGAAGATTTCGAGACACATCTGACCTAATTCCCGACGCCTGGATTGTCTTGGATCAAAGAATGATGATTGAAGCCGTGAATCGTGCTGCGACTACATTGCTAGGCCTTGAACAGACAGATGTTGGAAGACCCATTTCCGCTCTGGTCAGACATCCTGAAATCATTCGACTTCTTTCCGATGAGGAAGATCTCAACATTGTTGAAATCACCTCGCCTACCGACGACCAGAAGAAGCTGGAGCTGCGACTAATTCGCATCGGTGAGGACCAGAACATCCTTATGGCGCGCGATGTCACCGAACTCAATCGACTCTTGTCAATGCGGCAAGACTTCATCGCCAATGTTTCGCACGAACTGCGTTCGCCGCTCACAGTTCTCATCGGCTATATCGAGTCCATTTATGGCGAAGATCTCGATCCAGACACAACGAAGCAAATCATTCATCGTCTTGATGCTCCCGCCCAAAGAATGAAGTCTCTTGTCGACGATCTATTGACACTCACGCGCTTGGAAGCTTCACCGGAGCCCGAATTGGACGACTTGGCTCGGATTGACTGTGCAACCCTCATTCATGCAATTTCGCAGGAAGCTTCTTCACTCAAGAATGAGAATCACAGCATATCCCTAGATTTGGAGCGCAACCTAAGTGTCATGGGTGTTGGTGACGAGCTGCATAGTGTCTTCATGAACTTGCTTACAAATGCTATTCGCTACAGTCCGGACGGCGGTCAAATCACAGTCCGTTGGTATCAGCTAGAAGGCAATGCGCGATTTGAGATCTCGGATGAAGGATTGGGTATTGCACCAGAGCATATCACCCGCATCACAGAACGTTTTTACCGCGTCGACCCTAGCAGCTTCCGCGCCAAAGGGGGAACTGGGCTTGGTCTCGCTATCGTCAAGCATGTGCTAAGGCGCCACCAATCGTCTCTGCAGGTAAAAAGCAAACAAAGCGAAGGAAGCACGTTTTACTTCGATCTTCCCCGAGCAGAATAAAGGAACAAAGAAATGAGAGTTAGTGCTATGTGCAAGTTCGCACTTGTTAGCCTAGTGATGGTTGTGTCTATTGCGTACAACGCTGAGACGACGGCGGAAGTGGCAGATGAGCTACCCACATACGAACGAGTCAGCGGAGTCTCGGGGAATCTATCTAGCGTTGGTTCTGACACGCTTGCGAACCTAATGACGCTTTGGACTGAGAAGTTCGGGGAACTGTATCCCAACATCAACATACAAGTTCAAGCCGCTGGTTCGTCTACTGCACCCACGGCGTTGACAGAAGGAGTTGCAAACTTCGGCCCGATGAGCCGAAGAATGAAAGATAAGGAAATCGAGGCCTTCGAGGCTAGATTCGGCTACAAGCCGACTCCAATAAGAGTCGCCATCGATGCTCTTGCCGTGTATGTGCATAAGGACAACCCCCTCGAGTCGTTGACAGTCGGTCAAGTCGATGCGATTTTTTCATCAACCCGTCGGTGCGGACACCCTGTGGACATCAAGACATGGGGCGACTTGGGGCTGGAAGGAACCTGGCAGCGACGACCAATTCAACTCTATGGAAGGAATTCTGTATCTGGAACGTACGGCTACTTCAAACAGGCCGGACTCTGTTCAGGTGACTTCAAGAACACAGTGAATGAACAACCGGGCTCAGCATCAGTTGTACAGGCAATTACCGCCTCGCTCAATGGAATCGGCTATTCGGGCGTGGGCTATGTCACATCCGGAGTACGAGCCGTACCTATAGCTGAAGTGGAAGGCGACGAACCCGTTAGCGTCGAGTTTGAAACCGCTTCGGATGGTACATACCCATTCACTCGGTACTTGTATGTATATGTCAACAAGAAGCCGGATTCACCTCTACCTCCTCTGGAACGGGAATTCCTTAAGCTTGTGTTATCTGGCCCAGGGCAAGAGATTGTTGAGAAAGATGGTTATGTTCCTCTATCGCTCAAGGTCTTGAAGCGTGAATTGCAACGTTTGCTCTAGGCCGCAGTCGTTATCACACTAGCCTTTCTGTTCACGTGACCAATACAAACCCACAGCAGTTACCTGGGCTTTCGCAGCGTCGGCGACTCTTGGATAGGGCAACACGCCATGTCGTTGGAGCGGGAGGCGTTGCGGTCATATGTGCAATCGCTCTCATCATGGGTTACCTCATTTGGGTGATTGTTCCGATGCTGGCACCTTCATCCATTAAGCACATTGGGACTTACTCTCAAAGAGTTGACCAAACACTGTACGTGGCGACCGATGACACTTTTGAGACAACGACACTGATTCGATCTGATGGTGTCGTGGAGTTTCGCGACACAGAGAACTTTGAAGTCATTCAAGAGTCCCGAGTCGCTGATGGATCAATTGTTTCCGTCAAACCCATCTTTCCATCTTCTGACTCTTATGCTGCGTTGGTCGATGACCAGAAGCTGGTGTTCTTCAGGGTAGCCCATGTTGTACGGTTTATCGGGGATGAGCGAAGTATTGAGAACTCTGCTACGACGCTTTTTGAAGATTCAACAATTGAATTAACAGACGTTACGCAATACGACGTGTTCCGAAGCGACACGACTCTGCGCGTTGCACTACTACACAACGATGGGTCGTTAGTGGTCCATGAATATACAGACGTGGACGACTATTTTGAACTAGAAGAACCACGCCAACTAGCCCTTCCACCTTGGAATCGCTCGGTTGAAGACACGGAGATTATTCTCGGCCCGCGAGGTCGTTGGTTGTACGAAATTGACACATCTAACGGCGCATACAGATTGCTGAACATTGCCTCCATTCGTCGTGCTGGAGACATACACGAAGGATTGCTTGCGTCGGAAGACGATCAATTCATCTCGGCCACTCCTGTCTTGGGAAGGTATTCGTTCCTAATTGGCTACCAGTCCGGTGATCTCGAGCATTGGAGTTTGACGCCATCGGAGGACGGCACCATCCTTCGGCGCATACGAGAATTCAAGTATCGCGAGTCGATTGCCAAAGTTGTTACCGAGCACAGGCGCAAGGGATTTCTTGCTATTGAGACAGATGGACTGGCGCACCTTGGCTATACGACATCTCACAGAACTCTGGCGACGATTGATCTTGAGCAGCTTCCTAAAGTCATCGAGTTCTCCCCTCGTGCGGATCGTCTAATTGCGGTCCGCGAGAATTCCATCGATGTCTACAAAGTAGTCAATAAGCACCCAGAAATCTCTTGGTCCACGCTATGGGGCAAAGTCGGGTACGAGGGATACGAAGAACCTGTACACAGCTGGCAAAGCTCGTCGGCCGATACGGATTTCGAACCGAAGTTTTCGCTGACTCCTCTCCTCTTCGGAACAATAAAGGCAGCGTTCTATGCAATGCTGGTTGCCACTCCACTGGCGATCATGGGTGCGATCTACACCGCTGTATTCATGTCTCCAGGTATGCGCAAACTGATAAAGCCAGGCATTGAAATCATGGCGGCAATGCCAACCGTAATTCTCGGTTTCCTCGCAGGTCTGTGGCTTGCTCCAATCGTTGAGACACATCTCACATCCATTTTGCTCTTGATAATCGTACTGCCTTTTGGTGTGTTGATTTGTGCGTTCTTGACCACCTTTCTACCACGAGTCGTTTCTGCCCGATTCGACGGTTGGTACGCCGCTTTGTCTGTGCCCATTCTCGTCGTGCTGGCCTATCTGACTCTCAGCAATGATGCATGGTTGTCGAACCTCATATTCGGCATGGACGCAAAGCTATGGTTCTATGAGAAGGCAGGAATAGATTACGACCAGCGCAACGCACTTGTTATAGGTATCGCAATGGGTCTTGCGGTTATCCCAACCATATTTTCTATCTCCGAAGACGCAATCTACGGAGTACCACAGCACTTGGTTCACGGTTCGTTGGCATTGGGTGCAACTCGGTGGCAGACGCTCGTTCGAGTTGTGTTGCTTACTGCGAGTCCGGGTATCTTTTCGGCTGTCATGATTGGACTGGGACGCGCTGTGGGGGAAACCATGATCGTGCTCATGGCCACAGGCAACACACCGATCATGGATATCAATATTTTCCAAGGAATGCGCACCTTCGCTGCCAATATTGCAGTGGAGATGCCCGAATCCGAAGTGGGGTCGACTCACTTCCGCATTCTCTTTCTTACTGCATTTGTTCTGTTCGCGCTCACTTTCCTTTTCAACACCGTTGCGGAAGTTGTTCGACAGAGACTGAGAAGTCGATATGGAAACCTCTGAGAAACTACCTCAGGACATCGGAGCTTTCCACCGACACAGGGTGGGAATTGGATCTTGGTTCAAATCTGGCGACCCTTGGATTTGGTTAACTGCAACAGCGGTCGGCGCTTGCATCGTGGCGGTGCTCGGACTCTTGGGACTAATTGCGTTCAAGGGACTAGCGCACTTTTGGCCAGCTGATGTTGTCACCATCGACTACGAAAGCGAGTTCGGTCAATTTCGTGTTGCCGGAGAAATCGTCCAACGTGAATTTATCGGTCGCGACCAGTACATGGAAGCAAGTTCCAGTGCCTCGCAAATAGAAGGAGACCAAGCCGAGAGATGGATGCTCAAGTCTGGCAATCGCAAGATTGACGCGCCCGACTTTCGGTGGGTTTATCGACATGAAATAGTCCAGCAAGTAAAAGACCGAGACATGATCGTCTTCGAACGCTCAGAATGGGGAAACGCGTACGGAACGTTGGTTGACATAAAAGAACAGGGACGAAGCGTTGCTCCAGATAACCCGTGGGGTGAACTTCAAGATCGAATCGAGCGGGTGTCCGACTTGCGAGATCAATCTCGCCGTATCCAAAAAGGATCAATAAACCGAATCAACTACAGACTGGAAAAACTCAGACTGGAAAAGCGAAATCGCGAACTAAAGGGAATCGTCGATCACAGTGACCTTGAAAACGAACGTGAACAACTCAATGCAGAGTATGGCGTTGAGGAACGACGATTGCGAGAAATTACTAATCAACTTGATCGCGACGAGATAGAGATACAAATTGCAGACGGGCGAGTATCGACTATTCCGATGCGAAACGTCATTCGAGCCTGGCAACCCAATGAAATGTCCTTGTGGAGCAAGCTAGGTCACTATTTCTCAAGCATCTGGATATTTCTCTCGCAAGAATCGCGCGAAGCAAATACTGAGGGCGGGGTCTTTCCCGCGCTCTTTGGCACGGTCCTCATGGTGCTACTCATGTCGGTCTTGGTTACGCCCTTTGGTGTAATCGCAGCTTTGTACCTTCGCGAATACGCAAAACAAGGGCCGTTTGTCCAACTTATTCGAATCGCAGTCAACAACCTAGCCGGAGTTCCGTCCATTGTGTACGGAGTGTTTGGATTGGGTTTCTTCGTTTACTTGGTTGGAGGTTCGATCGATGACTTATTTTTCAAGGCAGCCCAACCTGCACCTACTTTTGGCACACCAGGTCTTATGTGGGCGTCGCTGACGTTGGCTCTTCTTACCGTGCCTGTTGTCATCGTATCGACTGAGGAAGGTCTGACTCGAATTCCAAGCGAACTCCGCGAAGGCAGTTTGGCATTGGGAGCGACGAAAGCCGAGACAATGTTCAAAATCATCCTTCCAATGGCAAGTCCATCAATCTTGACCGGAATCATCCTCGCAATTGCTCGAGCTGCAGGCGAAGTGGCTCCTCTTATGCTCGTTGGGGTTGTAAAGTTAGCTCCCACACTGCCCATTGATGGAAACTTTCCATTTCTCCACTTGGATCGAAAATTCATGCACCTTGGCTTTCACATCTACGACTTGGGATTCCAAAGTCCAAATGTGGATGCAGCACGGCCACTAGTTTTTGCGACTGCCTTTCTTCTGGTCTTGATCATTGTCGCGTTGAACTTAACAGCAATTACATTGCGAAACCGACTTGAAGCACGATATCGAGGGGCGATGCTCTGATGGAAGAGAACAACACGTCAACCGACGGTTCAACTCGAGTGAGGCTTGATTCCACTCTTGTTGGATCAACAGTGTCTGTAAGTCCAGATCAACTTCCTGAATCGGAAACGTGCCTAAACGTACAAGACCTTTCGTTGTCATACGGCGACAAAATCGCACTTCAGAACATCTCGATGAGAATTCCTCGAAAGCGAGTGACAGCACTCATTGGCCCATCTGGATGTGGTAAGTCAACTCTGATTCGTTGCTTCAATCGTATGAACGACCTTATAGACAGTGTGCGAATCGAGGGTCGCATCGAACTCAACGGATTGGAAATTCACGACAAGGAAGTCGATGTGTCACAATTGAGGCGACGGGTGGGAATGGTGTTTCAACGACCTAACCCATTTCCCAAGACCATCTACGAGAACGTGGCATACGGGTTGCGACTCTCCGAGAAACTCCCAAAGTCTGAGCTGGATGATCGGGTGGAATGGGGACTCAAGAGTGCGGCTTTGTGGGATGAGGTGCAAGATCGCCTGACCGACTCCGCGTTGGGTCTATCGGGGGGCCAGCAGCAACGACTGGTCATTGCTCGCGCCGTCGCAGTAAAACCGAGTGTCCTTCTACTGGATGAACCTGCGTCTGCGCTAGATCCGATTTCGACATTAAAAATCGAGGAGTTGATCGCTCAACTCAAGGCAGACTACACCATCGTTATCGTCACGCACAACATGCAACAGGCCGCCCGAGTGTCCGACTATACAGGCTTTCTGTACCTCGGGGAGATGATCGAGTTCGACAGCACAGTGACAATCTTTACCAATCCACAAGAACAAAAGACCGAGGACTACATAACCGGACGTTATGGCTAGAGACAACAACAGGTAAAACAAGGCATGTCAAAACACATATCCGGCGAATACGACAAAGAGCTACAAATTCTTCAAACCACGCTTACGACCCTGGGAGGCGTTGCGGAACAGCAACTGGAAAACGCCATGAGGGCATTCCTCACCAATGATTCGAAACTTGCCGCACAAGTCAAAGCGACGGAACTTCAGATCAATCGCTACGCAATTGAACTCGATCGAGAGGTCACGTCGGTGATTGCACGACGCCAACCTGCGGCCGCAGACTTGAGATTGATAGTCAGCATTCTCAAGAACGGTACCGACATCGAGAGAGTCGGCGACGAAGCTGAGCGCATCGCAAAAATGTCTGATCGACTTAGCCTCTACGACTCTTCAAGACCCTATCACGGACCTCTGACAGAACTCTATGGAAGGGTTTCAAACGCATTGCGGACGTCGCTTGATGTGTACGCTCGTCTCGATGTAGAGACGGCATTGCAAACAATTGCAGGGGATCGAGAAGTCGATGCTCTCTATGACGTGGTGGTCAAGAAAGTTACGGACGAAATGACCAGCAATCAGTCTCGACTCACGAGCGAACTTTCAATAATCTGGGTTGCGCGCTCGCTGGAACGGATAAGCGATCACGCCAAGAACATTTGCGAGACGGTGGTTTACCTAGTGCATGGACAAAACATCATGCACAACGTCTTATGAGCTAGCGTTTAACTGTTCCCGCTTGCGCTAGGTGCGACCCTCCGTCCATGATTAGGCACTCTCCGGTCACAACATCTGCTCCCGTCACAAAGAATAGTATTCCTTGAGCAATTTGATCGGGAGAGGAAGCGACTCTTAGAGGGGAGGATGCCTCCACTCGGCTCTTGGCTGCCGCGTAGTTCTCTTCTCCAAGACCTTTCTCTAACCAATCGCCTTGGATAAATCCCGGACAAACGCAGTTGACCCGAACTTCAGGTCCGAGAGCACGAGCCAAAGAGAGTGTCATAGTAATGAGCGCTCCTTTCGAAGCCGCATAGGCTACCGAGCTACCCACACCCATCACTCCAGCAACCGACGAGACATTCACAATGCTTCCGCATCCACCTGTCTTCATCGCAGGCACCACGGCTCGAGTCATCTGATAGGGGCCAACTGTGTTCACTGAATAGATATGCAGAAAGTCCTCTTTTGACAAACCATCAAGGTTGCCATGCGGGTTGAATTTTGTGGTGCCGGCGTTGTTTATCAGCGCGTCAATCCGTCCCCATTTATCCAGCGTTTTGTCGACCAACATCCTGCATTGATCGTCATCGGCCACATCTGCTTGAACTACGATGGTTTCGACATCAAGAGCCTCACACTCCTCCTGAGTTTTTCTCGCACCTTCCTCGTTGCGCGAATAGTTGATAGCGATGTGACTGCCTAGCTCGGCAAGCTGTCGTGCGCACGCCGCTCCAACACCGGACGAGGAGCCAGTAATAATTACAACGCCATTTTGCATGTCCAATTTAAGGATCTCCCAATATCTTTTGAAATTCTGTGTTACTCAACCGAAAATCCTAACTAGTTGATTTAATTGAATAAAAGAAAGCAACGAGAAAATCAGAGAGTGGAGCAATCAAAACTTGATCAGTTGTTCGTCAATCTAAAGACGAGAAAACTGTCTGTGCCAACAATTATATTTCCCTGATCTCCGGTCAAGAGTTCCGGATTGCGGAACCTGTGGACTTCAGGTCCGTTTACGAACCAGGATGCTCCAACCGCAAAAAAGTCAAGATGCGTGTCTCGGCCACTCCTGCTGATAGGTACTTCACCGACGAACGTGTTTCGAAGACGAAGAGATTCTCACGGGAAAGTTGGGAAGACTATAGAGGAAGATTGAGCTTACGCTTCCTTAAGATGGCGGTAACATGAAGTGTGTCATACAACGAAGAAATCGCAACATAGGTGCTTCATCTCCTCGACCACAATAATTTGAACGTATGAATTTCTCGAGACGGACAAGAACCCATATTTCCTTACTCTCCATTGGCATCATTCTTGGAATTGGATGTTCCATCGGGGTGTATTGGCTGTTCTTTGCGCCCGAAAACAACAATCAATCTAGAGATACCATTACGCTATATCCAACGGATGTAGGTCAACTTACCACTCGTGAGCAAAACGCATACGATTTAGTTCCCAATTCCTCTCTACCAGAACTGCACATACTAAGGAAACTTGAGGATCTTGAGGAGATCAGGAGTCCGTTCGATCGAGAATTGGCTCTGCAAATCCGACTGGTCTTTTCAGACGAACGGCAAGTTGCAACATTGCTGTCGCAGTCGATGAATCTGTCATCAAACGACATTAGACACGACGCACAGAGTGCAATTGTCCAGAAACTCGCCCAGCTCAACCCAGGACGAGCACTATCACGTGTACTTGCAATGGACTCACAAGACTCTCCGGATCGCTTGATCGTAACTGTCTATCAGGAATGGGCACATTCCGACCTAAAGGAAGCGATCTCTCAAGCACGAGCACTGAACGAGACTAGAAGAGACTCCGCACTACGGACAATTCTCAGAGAAAGAACAGATCTTCCAGAAGAGACTCGTAGATCAATTGCCACAGAAGTTGGCAACGACCAAATCGCCGACGAGGTCCTGCTAGAGGAAAGGGTCGAAAAGGCAATAGAAAACCCGGAGGAGGCATGGGAATAGCTAGTTCTTGAGCTACAGGACGACGCGATTCATAGGGAGAGCCTAGTACTGATGGCCTAGTACTGATGGCATAGTCCTGGATCGAAAAGAACGGATTGGCTGTTATGGAACGAATGTCTGAGTCTCTTACTAATTTGCAATCTAGGGACGACGTGGTCTACAGGAGTTTTCAAGACGTAGCTTCCTCTAATGCTTCCAAGTCGTTCGGATACGCGCTGAGCATGAATAATGACCCGTACGATTCAGCCATAAGAGCGGTTGCGGATGTTTGGGCACGGTCGGACCCGCGATCCGCACTGGCAGCTGTGTCTGGCATTGAAGGAAGACTTTTGCGAAGATCGTTAGAGGATTCCGTCACTTACCATTGGGCAGACAAAAGCCACGTGAAGTCCTTGAGGCAATCGATGCACTGCCGGAGCACGTTCATGTACAGACAACGAGGGTAGCATTGTCACGGATTGCGGAGAATTATCCAAAGAAAGCCGCCGCCTTGGTAGCCGAAATGGAAACCGGGGCTACAAGGAAATACTCTGCGTCGAGCCTTGTAGGTGTGTGGTTGTCCCAGGATCAGAAGGCAACCATTGACTGGACTCTGAATGAACCTGCCATCCAGGGACTGAGGCACTTCTTGCTGGAGAATACGTTGTACCGGATTGCACATGTAAACACAAGACTTGCAATGGATACCGCGCTCGAACAACCATTCACAGAAGGCGAGATGGGATTGGAGGGAGAGGTCGTTGGTGTTGTTGCGGTTTCTGATTTGGACACGGCAATTTAATTGCTTCCTCAGGTAAGCAAAAGTCCGACTGCTGTCGTCGCCGTCCGAGAATTAACTGCAGAGTTGATTCACAATGGTGGCGTCGATGAAGCGGTCGACATGGTTCCCCAGCTTCCCGAGCCGAAGAGATCTGATTTTTATACGGGACTTTTTCCGGCATGGGCAGGAATCGATCCTTCCGGGTTGCTCAATTCCATGAATCGGTTGCCGTCCAAGGAGGTCAAGTCAAAAGCGGAAAGACGGATTGTGGCAATCAATCGCAGTAGCTGGATCCTCACCGACGAGCAAGTCGAACAAGCAAGAAAATTCCTCACAGAGGAAGACTCGAAAGCACTTGTGGAGGAGGTCGTTGACACACTTGTCGGTAACCCATTTGTACGTATCAAACGATAATGAAATTCCGCACCACTACTGTGCGCTCCAAGGGGGCAATCAGCGATTACTTCCTGTGTGCACCTTACCGATGAGTTTGTGTCGTAACAATATCGAAACCACCTGTCTTGAACATTCCGGTCTTGTTTGTTCCTGTCCACTTAGCCGGGGAATGAAGCAATTATTTTCAATCCTAAAGTTACAATAGCAACGATTTGCGTTAGTGACTCGGCGCAATTCTCTCCTCGTAATTTCGCATAGGGCATCACCACGCCCTATCTCCTGTTTAAGAGCACCAATCACGCTGAGTCTTCTGTCCGCAATTCACCCGAACAACGGATTCATTGATGAGTTCCACAACCTACGATCCTGAAGAGCTGCTTCGTCTCAAGACGGTGCGTGAGCTAATCCGCATTTTTCCTCGCGTCGTAAAGTTGATCTGGCATGTCTCACCGTTAACTGTTTGTGCGTTGATGTTCGTCTCATCAATCACGGCGTTGGTATCGCCAGCCGTGATTTGGATGACCAAAGTAGTCGTCGACCGAGTCGTAGCAAGTCTAGGTCTACCGATTGATTGGGCGTTCCTGATGATTCCTGTCGGTGTGATTCTTGCCATTTGGATTGGCAATGCGGTCATAGGTTCGCTTAGCGGACTCTTAAGCGAAGTTTTGTCAGAGCACGTCTACACCGCAGCAAGCGAGAAACTCATTAGCAAGTCAGCAACACTCGACATCGCGTACTTTGAAGCTCCGAAGTTCTATGATCAACTTAAGCAGGCCAATGACAACAAGTGGCAGGTTGAATCCGTGCTTTGGTCTGTGATGAGCTTGTTTCAACAAGCATTGTCATTGACTGCGATGATCGGACTCCTCTCGATCTTGCACCCGCTGGCCGTTCTCGTGTTGGTTGGTACTGTTCTGCCCCGAATTTTCCTCGAAGCGCACATGTCGCGCCGCCGGTTTCAGCTGGAATCCGAAATGTCGCGCAACTGGAGAATGACCTACTACCAAGACTCGCTCTTGACTGAACGAGAAAACGTCAAGGAGATTCGGATCTTTGGTTTGGTTGAAACATTCAAGAGTCGCTACTTGGAGACGCGCGAAAAGTACATACAAGCCTGGTTGTCGCTCTTGAAGCGATTCCTGAAGTGGGAAATGAGCTTGGAAAGCTTGTCGATGATGGGCGTCAGTGCGGTGTCGATTTATGCAGTCATTCAGGCTGCAAGCGGCGAAATCACGATAGGAACACTTACTCTCGTATTCAATTCAAGCCAACAAATAACCAGCTTGCTCACTAGCATTATTGGACAGGCGGGTTCCACTTATCAGACCTGCCTCGAATCTTCGAGATTCTTCGAAGTTTTGGACCTGGACCCCGCGACCATATCTGGTTCACTTGCGCCGAAGCGTACCGAAACGCCGCTTGAAGCACCCAGCCAATTGCAATCAGGAATTGAACTCAAGAATGTGTCTTTTTCCTATCCAGGAAACGATGAAGTGATTCTCAAGGACGTTTCGTTCTTCATTCCAGCACGGGCAAAAGTTGCACTAGTGGGGAAGAACGGAGCGGGAAAAACAACCTTGATCAAGTTGCTGGCTCGGTTCTATGATCCCACTAGTGGGTCAATCGAACTCGATAGCCACGACTACAGAGACTACGACCTAGAAAGCCTCCAAACAAGCATGAGTGTAGTCTTTCAAGACTTCGCGAGGTACGACATTTCCGCAGCGGACAACATAGGAATCGGCGACGTCGAGCATGTAGAAAATCGCGAGAGAATAGTCGTTGCCGCGGAACGAGGAGGGGCAGCGGAAGCGATCAATGGACTTCCTCAGGGTTACGACACAATCTTGGGTCGAACCTTGGACGAAGGAGTCGACCTCTCAGGAGGGGAATGGCAGCACTTGTCCATTGCACGCGCGTTCATGAGTAATGCGGATACCGTGATATTTGACGAACCGACAGCCGCTCTTGATGCCCTTAGAGAGCGGGAACTATACGAACGTATAACTCGCTTGTCCGAAGACAAGACGGTTATCTTTATTTCACACCGGTTTTCCACTGTAAGAATGGCGGATCTGATCGTTGTGATAGACGATGGCAGAGCGGTTGAAGTTGGAAGCCACGAAGAGCTGATAGCCCAGCAAGGGGCATATCAGCTCATGTTCGAAACGCAAGCGCAACGCTATCGATGAGCAATTTGACAGTTTCTAATTTGTTTGGCTGCTTCGAAGTCGGAATCTAGCCTGCACACCTTCTAACAAAGACATGGCATCTACCACCTTCAACATTTTCGACACACTGAAAACCAGATCGGTGCTCGAGGTCTTTGCACTCATTCCTCGTGTCATTGGGTTCATGTGGCGTTCTGCACCTTTGCTGCTAGCGGCAACCAGCGTATTGCGGGTAATTGCTGCAGTCACACCGGCGATCATGCTGTGGTTCATGAAAGTTATCGTGGACCGCGTAGTTGAAAGCTTGGGAAGTCCGATTGATTGGTTCTACATACTCTTGCCAATCTTTGTAATTACAGCAATTCGACTTGGAAATGCGCTGCTGTCACAACTGAACAGCATCTGGACGCATATCCTGACTGAACGTGTCTATTCTTCAGCTCACGCACAGCTTCTAGATAAAGCTGGCAGTTTGGACATTGCTTTCTTCGAAGCACCTCAATTTTATGACCGGCTGACCCAAGCACGGAGAAACATCTTCCGCATCCAGAGTGTGGCAGATGGAGTTCCGCGATTTCTACAACAATTTCTCTCGTTAGCTGCGGTGTTCGGTCTTCTCACTATCCTCCACCCTCTAGCCGTGTTGCTGCTAATAGTTATGACGTTGCCTCGGATTTACTACGAGGGCTACACAGCCCGGCGTCGGTTTGACATGGAAACGGAGATGATCCGGAACTACAGGTCGAGTGACTACTACGGAGACCTGCCAACACAGAGAGAAAAAATCAAGGAAATTCGCATCTTTGGTTTGAAGCAGTTTCTCGTTGATAGATTCTTCAAGTTTCGGGACATTATCGTTCGCACGATAATTAAGCTCAATATAAGATTTTTGAAATTAGACTTGAGTATCAATAACTTACCAACGATTGGTATTGCGTTGATTTGGGCTTACGCGGTGTATAGGACTGCATTAGGGGAATTGTCTGTTGGCAGTCTGACCATGGTCGTCACTGCTGCACAAACGGCAGTCACCTCGTTGCAGGGTCTCATCGGAAGTGGAGGTAGGCTCTTTCAAAACACACTTTTCATCACACGCTTTTTCGAACTGTTAGATCTTGATCCAAAATCGATCAGTGGAGCTCTAGAACCACCACGAGCAAAGAGTCCAATCAAAGTACCATCACCGATTAGACGAGGTATTGAATTAAAGAATGTGTCCTTTGTCTATCCCGGTACCGAAGCCGAAATTCTCAAGGATGTTTCATTTTCGATCCCGGTGGGGACGAAACTGGCGATCGTCGGAGAAAACGGTGCGGGAAAAACCACCTTAATCAAGCTGTTAGTGAGGTTCTACGACCCAACGACGGGGAGCGTTAGTCTTGACCGTGTAGATTATCGAGACTATGAACTGCAGGATATCCGTGGAAGTATCAGCGCAGTGTTTCAGGACTTCGTGCACTACCACTTGTCTGCTTCTGACAACATTGGTATAGGAAACGTCAAGCATCTCACTAATCGTGACGTCATTCTGGACGCTTCCAAGAAAGCGGGCGCACACGAGTTTGTGTCAAAGCTTCCCAAGGAATATGACACCATCCTTGGGAAGACTTTTGACGAAGGGGTTGATTTGTCTGGTGGGGAATGGCAGAACTTGGCGATTGCACGTGCCTTCATGAGCGAATCCCAAATTCTCTTTCTTGACGAGCCCACCGCTGCGTTAGATGCTTTTGGAGAGGCGGCACTTTACGACCGCTTTGCGCGGCTTACTGAGAATAAGACGGTGATATTCATTTCGCATCGCTTCTCGACGGTTCGAATGGCTGATACGATCGTAGTTGTTGAAGACGGCCGAATCATCGAACAGGGTAGCCACGAAGAACTCATGGATCTCGACGGCAAATACCGTCTGATGTTCACAACTCAGGCCGAGCGTTACGCATAGCTATCTCTATTGAACTTGAATGTCAAACTCTTGTAATTTTGAACGGGAACTACGAGCTGAAGAAAAGCGAGAAAAACATCAAGCAACTTTCAATTACAAAAGGATACGGCACTAGAGAATCAGATGCGACCGGCTCACCCAGGCGAAATTCTTCAGAATGAACTTTGGGAGATTGGTCTTTCTTCCGAAGCACTTGCATGTGAGCTCGGTGTTTTAGCACAACTAGTAACATCGATTCTGGAAGGCAGGCAAGCGGTGAGCGCAGACACTGCAATGCGTTTGGCACGTCTCTTCGGAACGACTCCAAAGATGTGGTTGAATTTGCAGCAAATTAGGAACAAGGTAGAGTTGACCATTAGACAACGCAACAAGGAAGAGGTAGTGGCATGAATTCAGCACTCAAAGCCATTCTGTGGGACTTTGGAGGAGTATTCACTACCAGTCCCTTTGAGGCTTTCGCTCAGTTCGAGAGAGACCGCGGACTTCCCGACGACTTTATTCGTTCCGTTAACTCGAGAAATATCGAAGCTAACGCCTGGGCTCAACTGGAATCCAACAAGATCACACGGGACGAATTTGACGAACTCTTCAGACTGGAAAGCGAAGAACTCGGACACTCTGTGAGAGGTTCCGACGTTCTCTCGTTACTCGTGGGCGATGTACGCCCTCGCATGGTTTCCACTTTGGCCGAGTGCAAGAAACACTATCGAGTTGGCTGTATAACCAACAACATGAAGCCAGCAGCCGAAAACCAGGTTACTGCGTCATTAGCCCAAAACTCTCCAACCCACAAGATTTTGGAGATGTTTGAAACAATAGTCGAGTCAAGCGTCGAAGGTGTTCGGAAACCCGATCCTCAAATCTACAAGATCGCTTGTCATAGATTGAACTGCGTACCTGAGGAGTGCGTGTTCCTCGACGACTTAGGCATCAATCTGAAACCTGCTCGTGCAATGGGAATGATCACGATAAAGGTGGTTGACCCAGACGTAGCCATTCAAGAACTCTCTGTAGCAACGGGTTTAAGCTTCCCTTAATTGTTTCTTCAGGTATATCTGGACTTCCCTGAGTACTACCAGCAAATTTGCGATGTGTTGCTGCTGTTCAAATACGGTGTAATCCACCGACATAGAATCAATCTGAAAAATTAAGCGTCTGTACCTTAGGGTTCTAGTTCCACACGAACTCTCAATCTATGACTCAGGTCGAAATTCGGATCGACGGAGCTTTCATCGAATCTATCGTCGACCAGTTTAGATCACTCATGGTTGATCCGCAGTCAAGTTTTCACGGACCATACGATAACGACGACAAAAACGAAGGCTGGGCAAGACAAAGTAGCAATTCTTACTGCTCGACGATGAAATCCGCGACATCTTCTCGATAAGGAATTGATGTCGCGGCACCTGTTCTTGTGACGGCGAGTGCACCTGCCGCTGAAGCTTCGCGCAGGGAGTTGTAGGTCGACTCGGAACGCAATATTGCTGCCATATAGAAACCGATGAATGCGTCTCCCGCTGCAGTCTCGTCTATCACTCCTACGTCGAATGCAGGCAATTCCAATGTTTTGTTTCCCAGTCCGTAGATCAGTCCCTCTCGACCTAGCGTTAGGATGATCTGTGTAGTTGGATACTTGGAACGAAGAGTAGTGAATGCTTCCATGTGGTCGTCAGTCTCGGCCATTGCGCTGGCTTCGATTTCATTCACGATCAACAGGGAAACTGCCGAGTAGGAGTACTCGGACTCTCGGCCATCTGCCGGTGCTACGTTAAAAGCAGTGTTAGCTCCTTGAGCCTTTGCCGCTTCGAGAACATAGTTCAGATCGTTAATTTCGTTCTGCAGCAACAACCAATCGTTTGATTCCAAGAGACCAATCGCAGTGTCAACTTGATCCGGACTGACGAGTCGATTTGCTCCGCCGGTGATGAATATGGCATTTTGACCTTGAGGATCTACTTGAATAACAGCTGCGCCCGATGGGCTTTCCAGAGTTCTGATGTAGGAAACATCGACTCCTGATCCACTAAGAACATCGACTAGAGATCCGCCGTCCGCACCCACGCACCCAACATGCACGACTTCTGCTCCAGCGCGAGCTGCAGCTAGTGACTGATTGAGTCCCTTTCCGCCTGGATGGATTTCATGACCCAGGCTGGTGACCGTCTCTCCTGCTCGCGCAATGTTTTGCACGTGGTAAACGTTGTCGACGCACAACGAACCAAGGTTGACGAGTTTTGGCATTTGCCTAGGCGAGGATCGACTATCCTCCTTCTATGCGTTGCATGAAGAAGACTTCGCTGTTGGGACCAATTCTTTCAAGCCACGCATCCTGATAGATCTGCCCGTCGATCGCAACTGCAGTCTTACTAAGTACATCTTCGATTCCCGGCCACTTTGCGTCCAACGCACGAACCAAGCTGCGAAACGAATTGCATTCTATGTTCAGTTCACGCTCGCCGTTTGTGTGCGTGAGCAAATGATCTGGAAAGACTACCTTGGCCATTTCCAACTACTCCGCATATCAGATGCAACCTGTAAGTGGGCCGAACACGCCTCCTCAAGCGGAAGACGTTCTTGTGTTCTTAAGACTCTCCGCCTTTGCGTAGCTCTTATTCCTTAGTGTTAGTTGCTCTCATCCAATGATGCCAAAACACGTGGGGGCGACAATGGCAAATCGTTGATGCGATAACCCAAAACGTCTCTAACCGCGTTGGATGTAGCTGCTAACGGCGCGACAATCGGCGTTTCTCCAACGCCTCGCACACCGTAGGGATGTGACGGATTGGGTACCTCGACGATTTGACATTCGATCATTGGCATATCAGAAGCTACGGGAACCCTATAGTCGAGAAATCCCGCATTCTCCATTACGCCTTTCTGATCGTAGATGTACTCTTCATTGAGTGCCCATCCCAAGCCTTGCACGGCTCCGCCCTGCATTTGCCCTTCTACGTAAGCAGGGTGAATCGCTCTTCCAGCGTCCTGTACGGCAGTGAACGCCAGGACATCGACTTTACCCGTATCTCGATCCAAGGTCACATCCGTCCAATTGACAGAGAATGATGCTCCTGGCCCCTGTGCGTTGAGGCTGGCGCGTCCAAGCAAGGGTCCTCCTGTTCGACCCGCTGATCGAGCGATGTCTGCAAGAGAAAGTGGTTGAACGTCTGCATTGACTCCCGGTTTGGGCACAGCTTTCCCATCTTCCCAATCGACCTGATCTACATCAAGATCCCAGGTCAAAGCAGCTCGTTCCTTGCACTGCGCGATTATGTCTTCGCAAGCTTGAACTACTGCCAAGCCAGTCGCAAACGTCGTTCTGCTTCCACCTGTTACGTTGCAGAATCCCGTTGCTTCGGTGTCTCCAACATGTGCATTGATCGTCTCGTATGAAACTCCTAGTGTCTCTGCGGCCATTAGGCACATCGAAGCGCGTGATCCGCCTATATCGGGACTTCCTTCCATGATGGTCACTGCGCCGTTCTCTGCAATCCTCACCTCGGCGCTTGATTGCATGCCGATGTTGAACCAGAATCCCACTGCTACACCACGTCCTACTCCCTCGCCCTTTTCGCTCAGGTAGTTTGGATGCTCGCGTGCAGCCTTCAGGCACTCGACCAATCCAATTGCCGGGAATCTCGGACCATAGGGGGCGACTGTGCCTTCGTCTGCTGCGTTCTTAAGACGAAGATCGATGGGATCCATTCCAATTTTGCGCGCGACTTCGTCAATAGTGCACTCCATCGCATGCATGGACTGGGGAGCACCGGGTGCACGGTAAGCTGCTACCTTGGGTTTGTTTACCACGACGTCGAGACCTTCGATTAGCAAGTTTTCAAGGTTGTAGGGTGCCAAAACCGACATGCATCCTGGACCAACCGGTGCGCCGGGAAACGCACCAGCTTCATAGGCCAACCATGCAGTTGCGGCAGTAATCGTTCCGTCATTCTTCGCACCAACTTTGATGCGACATAAGGTGGCAGATGTTGGTCCCGTCGCTCGGAACACTTCCTCGCGGTTCATGACCATCTTGACCGGACGGCCTGATATCTCGGAGAGCTTCACAGCTACTGGTTCGAGATAGATCGTCGTCTTGCCGCCAAAACCGCCGCCAATCTCCGATGGAATGACTTTGATGTCCGAAACTTTCTTGTTAAGCACACCGGCAGTCATGCTTCGAACATCGAATTGTCCCTGCGTGCAACACCAAACGGTCGCCCGCCCTGCCTCATTGATCGTCGCGATGCATGCATGAGGTTCGATATAGCCTTGGTGGGCCGTTGGAACTCTGTATGACTCTTCAACAACTACATCGGCTTCCGCGAAGCCCTTTTCCACGTCTCCTCGCTCGAACTTCTGCTTTGCCGCTACATTGCTTGGTGGTTGCGAACGATCACCATTGGTGTACATGTTCTCGTTTACCAATGTTGCGCCGTCAGCGATTGCATCGTCGATTGAGAGCACAGGATGGAGCTCTTCATAGTCGACTTCGATAAGGTCCAATGCCTGCTCTGCTAGCGCTGGAGTTCGAGCTGCAACAGCAGCAACAGCGTGACCGTGATATAACGCCTTGTCGCGAGCAAGGATGTTAATGCTGAGGTCATTCGCACCTTCTTCAGGCAAGTCTCGACCGCAAATCGCTGCGAAGACGCCGTCCATTTCCAAGGCTTTGGACAGGTCGACATTCTTGATGCGTGCATGTGCATAGGGACTTCTTAGAACCTTTGCGTGCACCATTCCAGGTAATGTCATGTCGGCACCAAAATTTGCCCGACCCGTAACCTTGTCTACTCCGTCCGGACGTATCGGTCGGGTTCCAATTGCTTTTAAATCAACTGCTTCAGCCATGATTTTCTCCTGTCCTAACTACTTTGAGCTAATTCTTGAGCGGCATCCTGAACAGCTCGAACAATCTTGTCGTATCCCGTGCAACGACATAAGTTTCCTGCCAGCCAATACCTAATTGTTGTTTCATCTGGATCCGGATTCTTATCGAGAAGTGCCTTCGCCGCAACGATAAATCCCGGCGTACAAATCCCGCATTGGAGCGCTGCGTGCTCGAGAAACTTCTGTTGAACCACATGCAGACTGTCCGGTTCCGCGATGCCTTCAATCGTCGTGACTTCCTTGCCCTCCGCCTCAACGCCAAGTACCAAGCACGAGCAGACCAATCTACCGTCCAGTAGGACCGTACACGCTCCACAATCACCCGTTCCACACCCTTCCTTTGTACCTGTTAACCCTAGCTCGTCCCGCAATAAATCCAGCAACGATTGATGCACTTCACACAATGCTTCCTCTTGCTGGCCATTGACAGTTGTCGAAACGTGTATCTTTTTCATCGCCTCTCCTTAATCCCTCTGTTCTCTAATGTTTGTCGTTCTGAAACTCAACCAAGCGCTCTGTCACGAGCAATCGTTCCTGCCCTCCGACACAGCACTCCGACCACTTTTCTACGGTATTCGACGGTGCCTCGCTTGTCCGTGATGGGCGAAGCAGCTGCACTGCATGCAGCTTCAGCAGCCCGAAGGTCTGAGTCGTCAACTTGCGTGCCGATCAAGGCATCGGCAGCTTCAGGAACCAGCAACGCCGTTGGAGCTACAGCACCAATGCTCACGCGAGCTCTTGTGCATGTACCCCCGTCGTCGAAGGATACGGAAACCCCAGCGCCTGCGACGGCAATGTCCATTTCGGTGCGGGGTATGAACCTTAAGTACGCATCTCCAGTTCGTGCAGGTGGTCGTGGCATTTTCATCCCGATCAGAAACTCCTCGGAAGACATGCAGTTCTGTCCTACGCCGGTCACGAAGTCTTCTACTGGGACTTCGCGATTTCCATCGCTGTTCGCAATAACACAGACAGCAGAATTAACGATCAGCGCTGGAATTGTGTCTCCCGCAGGGGACGAATTGCACAGATTTCCGCCGATGCTTGCACGACCTTGTATTTGAGTGGAACCTATCAGATCAGCCGACTCAAGCAGACCGGGAAATAGTCTCTTGAGTTCGTCATTTTCGTTCAAAACACCCGAAGCAATGGCAGAACCAATGAATATTTCATCTTCGCCGATGCTTACTTCGTTTGTTTCGGCAAGCTGCTTGATATCAACAAGCAAGCGGGGCTCGTTGTCAAAAGACCTCATTTGTACGATGACATCCGTTCCTCCCGCCAAAATCTGCGCTCGTTCGCCTCTTCGAGACGAATTCGCAAGAACGGAAAGAGCTTCATCGACAGAAGACGGCGCGGCGAAGGTGTAGCTACTCACAAGATCTCCCAAGAATCGTGTATCCCTTACCGAATTTTACACAGGCACATAATCTACCTCTTTTCGCGAAATGCAAGGTACGAGAATCTGTAGGCAGGTCGTACTCTAACAATTCGAATGTGCTTTGAGTTCCTTTTCAGTGATACCGAGAAGGGAAAGCCGCACAAAACTGTCGCCTTTATACAATTCAATGGTTGACACTAGCACGAAAAAGTTTCCGCAAAGTGAACGCCACATATGAAGACCACTTAAAGACACTTTCTAGTGAGTGGAACGAATTGCTAGTCAGGAACGGATTCGATGGCGCGTTGATTGCAGCTGGGGAAAGCTCTTTCTATTTCGAGGACGACCAGTCTCCAACTTTTCATGCCAATCCTCACTTCCTACGTTGGTCTGTTTTCGATGAATGTGAACATTGCGTTCTTGTAGTCAATGCGGAGTCTGAGCCCCAGCTTCACTGGTATACACCGGCCGACTACTGGTATCTACCAACATCAATTCCCAAACGGTTAGCTAGCAACTTCGATCATCAGGTCCACACAACTCTGGAAGACTTGGACCGAGCATGCAAAACGGCAGTGCAAGGCAATCAACGAATCGCGTACATAGGTCCCGAGCCTTGTGCACAGCTGTCCTTATCCAACGTTGAACCAGCCCCCGAGAAGCTACTAAATCAATTAGCGTTCCGTCGTGCATTCAAGACTCCGTTTGAAATTGCATGCATGGCTAATGCAACTGCAATTGGAGTACAAGGGCATTTGGCAGCTAGAGAAGCGTTCTTCAACAATGGATGCGAGTTTGACATTCACCTCGCATACTTGAAAGCAAGCAAGCAAGTCGAGAGCCAACTCCCCTATCCCAATATTGTGGGATTGAACGAGCATGCGAGTACACTTCACTACCAACACTACGCCCTCTCACCTCCATCCACGATTCGCAGCCTGCTCATCGATGCGGGTGCCAAGTATCAAAGCTATCACGCGGACATTACGCGCTCATACGCACGTATTGAAGGAAACGAATATGACGAACTAGTCAGCACAGTAAACGACTTCCAACTGCAATTGATCAGTGAACTTCCATCTTTCGACACTTTCTTGGATTTTCATGTGCGTGCACACCAGCTAGTAGCACAAGCTTTAGTCGATTGCCGTGTAGTCAAGTGTTCGGCAACGGCGACCTACGACCAGCAACTCACGGATGTTTTCTATCCTCACGGTACGGGCCACCTCTTAGGTTTGCAAACGCACGATGTCGGCGGGCACATCACGGACGAAATCGGCAATTCCGTTAGCCCACCAGAACGATTCCCGTCGCTTCGACTGCTGAGGAAAATCTCACCGAACATGGTGTTCACTGTGGAGCCTGGGATTTATCTGATACCCATTCTTCTCAAGTCGGTCGCCGGTCACCCAGACATCAATTGGAGTAAAGTCGAAGAGTTGTTGCCTTTTGGCGGGGTCAGAATTGAGGACAACGTTGCGGTTGAAGAAGACGGCGTCCTAAATCTGACGCGGCAAGCCTTTCAAGCAGCAGAGTGAGCCCTAGCCCGCCAATTCGGACCATTTGATCAGAAGTCGTTCAATTTGAAGCTGTTTGTTCTATGTTGCCACTTCCTTGAACGCCCGTCGCGCTGCAACGAGGTCGTCCCAGAACAAGTGTATCCGTGGGTTTGTTCCTCGCGGTGCAAATAATTTGGCTATTCGCATCCATCGGACTAACAGACCGTCGATTTCCTCATTCTTTAGCTCCATTCCAATCGCAATGTCTCGGTCATTCCGTTGGCTTGAGCCAGACTTCAGATCGCTAGCAACTTTGCTGATGTTCCCTTGGTGTAGGCCGCATAGTACATCTTCACCGCCAAGGGGCGGCCACGTCTCCCTCCTCTAGACGAGCATCCAACGCCGCACCGTTTAACAAACGAACGATCTCCATTACTCGTTCGCCCGATTCGTTCATGCGAGTCGAGCCGCTATGCGGGAGGTCCGACTATGCAGCCTTCCTCATGAGTTGCCTCAAATCTATTGGCTTGAATACGAGCAGTTGAAGGTGCAATGGCATTTGCATCGCAAAACACTCCGTCAAATCCGCTGTCGTACACCATCTGTCCGACATCCAGGGCAAATTCTGGAATGTAAAAGGAAGTGACTACCTCCGCCTTCGACAATCCTGCTTCCAATGTCTCAGGGCGCACCAGATTGGCACCCGCTGCACGTTACACAGTCGCTTCGGACCGACCTGCGCTGAACCAATGTGCTCGATGGCCGTTGTTGACAATCGCCAGTCCGAGCGAAGATCCCATTTCGCCGGGATGGAGAATCAGCATGTCTGTCTTGAGGATGATCTCCCTGTAGTGTGGTTTAGCAGGAAGTCTCTACACTGCCTGAATTGATTATTCGTTGACATGCATTGCGAAGACCTGTAGGGATCAGTTCTGCCCATGACCATTTCTGCTAGGAAGCTGAAAACAGAATAGATACACTTTTGTAGTCGAGCCGGACTAGGTGCATCAGGCATGCAAACGCTTGCCAAGGAACAGAGCGACCATTGGGAAAGCGAGGGTTACCTATTGCTCAAGCAAGTGCTCGGACCAAAGGAAGTCGCTCTATTCAGCTCCGAAATCGATCGATTGCGGCGTATCGCCGAATTTGAACCGGTTCGAGATAAGAATCTGTCGATTGAACACTATGGCTGGCTGGCACATGCCGACAACCTCGACGACGCCACCTGGATGGATTGTCGAGGCTTGTTTCCGTACGGCAAGCATTTCGTCAACCTGATGGATCGACCGTATGTCTTCGACCAGATCGTTGACATCATGTGACCGTATCTGTGTTTTGGCATGACTCAAGCAATCGTACGCCCAGCATCGGAAAACTCTCCCGGATACACGCGCACGGATGGTGGCGTAGCTCTCCACTGTTTCTGTCCGTCAGAGAACAGCCATCCTCTCGCAATGAAGGCAATGTACTCATTTACGGATGTCAACGAACCCGATTCAGGCAATCTGACGTTGTTTCCTGGAAGTCATCGAAAGCAAATCCCATTCGGCGGCGACAGGCTCGTGTCGCCGACTTCACCGGGCTCTAAGCAGATCATGGGAGAAGCAGGTGACAGCATTTTGTTCCCTCATTCGATGTGGCATGGACCTTGTGTCAACAAGTCAGGAGACTTACGCAAGACTCTGCTGTTCAACTATTGGCAGATGTTCATGCGTCAATACGACTTCGAAATTACTCCTGCAATTGCAGAATGGAGTTTCCCTCGGAACCGCCACTTGCTCGGAGACTTAGGCTACGACTTTCGACCCGGTTCATATTTTTACGAACCTCGTGATCAAGTCGAGGTCACAACAGGTGAGAGGCCGATCAACCCTTTCAAGACGCCACCACCCAACTCGGTCTCCAACGAGACAAGATTAGATCCTAACGACCAAAACAGGGCGATGTGATGGACACCCATCTCAGTCCAGCCGAGATAGAGTCGTTTTACCAAAACGGCTATTTCGCTCCCCTTCGAGTCTTCTCGACACAGGAAACCCGGGCCTACCGTGGATGCTTGGAAGAACTGGAGCGCAGGTTTGCTGACAACCCGTTCAAGATGCGGACCGATGCACACCTCATTCAACGGTGGGCGTGGGATGTGGTACATGACCCGCGCATTGTAGATCCCGTTTCCGATGTGCTCGGACCCAACGTGTTGCTTTGGTCACTGAATTGGTTCATTAAGGAACCGCGCGATCAGAAGATCGTCACGTTCCATCAAGATGCCACTTATTGGGGATTGGAACCTCACGACGTTGTAACGGCATGGGTGGCACTGTCCGACGCTTCCGAAGCTACTGGTCCAATGCAATTTGTTTCAGGTAGCCATCTCGAGGAAATCCGTCAACACACGGACACTTTCGCAAGCAACAATCTCTTATCGCGAGGCCAAGCCATTGAAGGCGACATCGATGAACAACGGGTTGTCTCCGCCCCGCTGCAAGCCGGAGAAATGTCACTGCACCATGTTCGATTGATTCACGGTTCTCAATCGAACGAAACAGATGATCGGCGCATTGGAATGGTCCTACGCTACTGCGCGACTCATGTACGTCAAACCAAGGTTGAAGATACAGCCGTGCTAGTGAAGGGGGAGGATACGTACCAACACTTTGAGCTACTCCCTGAACCAGAGAACGAGTTCGGCGAGATAGAGTTAGCACGCCACGCAGATGCGACCCGACGCATGTCGTTGGCCATTCACTCCAAGGACCATCAATAAAGAAATCTCCTTTGCAGGTACGCAGTTCATCAATTTTTCCGATCTGGTCTCTTCGAATCTAGGCTCAGATGATCTGAATCAATCGTTTGCTTACTACAACATAGTTAACCTTGACGGCTTGCGTACGCATAATTCAGTCCACTACTCCAACGAGAATGAGCGGAACCGAAGTCACCCCGCGTCCCTGTCGGAGTAGGTTCAACAAGTCTCGAATCCGGTTCATGATCCGAACAGCTTTGAGCGGATTGTGCTGTCTCAACCAAGTCTTGAACAAGCCCGCCACTTCGAGCGGCAATCGAATCATCCCATAGCCCGCCAACAGAGCTCTAGCGTCCATCGAACTCACCACGCTATCTTTCAATTCGTAATCGTTCAACATGGGGATGCTCGATGAACCCACATCTTTCGAAACATTCTTGGATTTTCACGTTCGAACGCACGAATTAGTAGCCGATGCGTTAGTCGACCTCAATATCGTCATGTGTTCATCGGCAGCGGCGTATGATCAACAACTCACGGATGTTTTCTATCCTCACGGTACGGGCCACCTCTTGGGCTTGCAAACGCACGGCGTAGGAGGTCATATCACCGACGAGGACGGCAATTCCGTTAGCCCACCGGAACGATTCCCTTCGCTTCGACTGCTGAGGAAGATCTCACAAAACTGGTGTTCACTGTAGAGCCTGGGATTTATCTGTTACCCATTCTTCTCAAGTCGGTCGCCGATCACCCAGACATCAATTGGAAAAGAGTCGAAGAGTTGTTGCCTTTTGGCGGGGTCAGAATTGAGGACAACGTTGTATTGGAAGAAGACGGCGTCTTAAATCTGACGCGGCAAGCCTGTCAAGCAGCAGAGCGAGCCCTAGCCCGCCAATTCGGACCATTTGATCAGAAGTCGCTCAATTTGAAGCTGTTTGTTCAATGTTGCCACTTCCTTGAACGCCCGTCGCGCTGCAACGAGGTCGTCCCAGAACAAGTGTATCCGTGGGTTTGTTCCTCGCTGTGCAAATCGTTCGGCTATTCGCATCCATCGGACTAACAAACCGTCGATTTCCTCGTTCTTAAGCTCGCCGGCAAGTTGCAAGGTACGTTCCGATTCTCTCCACGTACTCAACAGTCGAGCTCGAAGCGATTCAAGCCGTTGTTCTCCAGCTTCGAGAATGCTATACGGCGAATGCCCAAACTCTACTGTGAATTTCTCAACATCCTCCAACTTCATGCCCTGGTTCATGAGCCAATCTTGACACTCTGATTGCGATCCGTATTCATGGGAGACTCTTTGACAACGACTACGGATTGTCGGTAGCAGAAGATCGATGGCATGCGTTATAAGAAACAAGTGGGTATTTGATGGAGGCTCTTCCAGTGACTTGAGTATTGCGTTCGATGCCGCTATGTTTGCAGTCTCGATCGACTCGACGACGACGATCTTGCGCTCTGAAACCTGAACCGTGTGTCCAACAAACTCGATCAAGTCTCTCATTTGATCGATCTTCAGGACTGGTCCATCCGGTTTGATCCAATGTATATCCGGATGTGCCACTTCCCGAGGGTCGCTTTCTATTCCTATCAAAGCCGCTACCCAAGCAGCGACAAAGTGCTCTGCACCCCAACCTGGTCTCGTATCGACGAGTAACGCGTGATGCAAGCGCTCGGTACCAGCCGAGTCTAGAACCTTCTCGAGGGAACGACTTAGCCAAGGAGCCAACGTATCCATCGTTCTACCTGTTCAAATCCTCAAGAGCTGAAGCAATCGCTCTTTCAACCTCAGGCAACGAACGACTCGCATCAATCGTGACTATCCTTCGATGTTTCTTAGCAAGCGACCTATATGCATCTCTAACTCGTTGAAAGAATTCTAGATCTTCTTGCTCGATCCGATCTTTGCTGCGACTCTGAGTTCGGACTGAAGACTCATCCACATCCAAGTCCAAGTAAAGTGTTAGGTCTGGTGAAGTCTCGCGGTGCGTGAGTTGAGCCAACGACTCAATGAATGTGTCATCAATTCCCCTACCACCACCTTGGTACGCCATCGACGCGTCTGAAAACCGTTCGCACACCACATAAGTGCCTGCTTTCAAATTCGGCTCGATGACGGTAGCGACATGCTGCGCACGCGACGCAAACATTAGCAAGAGTTCGGTTTGAGGAAGGATGGTCTCCTTCCATTCCGACAGGAGCAATCCTCTAACTGCTTCGGCTAGTTCGGTGCCTCCAGGCTCTCGAGTAACGTGTACCTTCTGCCCTTCGCTCTCTAGTGTTTCTTGCACGAACGGGACTATTGTTGACTTTCCGACTCCTTCGATGCCTTCAACGGTGATGAACTTGCCCCGCACAAGTCAGTCTCCTTTGCCCAATTGAAATCGTTCGACAGCTTCGTTGTGTTCTTTAAGCGTTGAAGAAAAGTGAGTTGTACCGTCTCCTCTACCCACAAAGAACAACGCATCTCCCGTAGCCGGATTCGCAGCTGCATGCAACGAATCAGATGAGGGGGCGGAGATTGGAGTTGGAGGCAAGCCTAAGTTCACATACGTGTTGTAATCGTTGGGAGTTCTCAAATGTTCTCTCTTCAGGTCGCCGTCGAATTCTTCGCCCAAGCCGTAAATTACAGTAGGGTCTGCTTGCAGTTTCATTTCTTTCGCTAAACGCCGACTGAAAACACCACTAATCAGAGCCTTATCCTCTTTTCGGGATGTTTCCTTCTCTATCAACGATGCGAGAATGAGAAGGTCGTATCGATTGGAAAGCACACCATTCGCGGTTCTTGCCTTCCATGATTCGTCCAATGCCTCAACCATCCTTTGATGAGCGACCATTAATACATCGGAAGCTTTCTCCCCCATTTGAAAGAAGTAGGTATCGGGAAAGAACCAGCCTTCCCCAAAGATCTTGTCTTCACCCGTAACTCCCAAAAATTCGAACACATTCCTAACTGAAACAGACTCGATGTCGAAGTTAAGCTTGTCCTCGGATTGCAGCACCTTCTTGAATTGACGAAACGTTCCACCTTCAGGTAGTCGAACCTGTCGCTTGACCACATCGCCCGAAGTTAGTTTTCGTAATACCGAGACAGGGGTTGCGGCTTGAGCGAAGGAGTACTCTCCCGCTTGAATCGAGGCGAGCTGTCCCTCGAGCAATCCCAATATGTGAAACATACGCCGACGCTTAATTAGGCCGGTGCTTTCTAGATTTGCAGCTATGTGCTGAAAGGATTCCCCGGGCTCTACGACAAATATGACCTCGTCGTCGGGCACTATTTCATTGGTCTTCCACACATTGAAATAGACCATCGCTCCAACGCCAAGTCCGATACCGAGTGCAACTATGAGGATAGGTGCAATGACAAGCCGTCGTGCCATATGCATTCAGACCTTGCGAAAGACGAGTGTCCCGTTCGTTCCGCCAAAACCAAATGAATTGCTCAGGACCAATTTCAGATTTGTTTGCCGAGCTTCATGCGGCACGTAGTCCAAATCGCATTCGTCGTCCGGATCATCGAGATTGATCGTTGCATGAATTGTCTGGTCACGTAGCGACATGATCGACACAATGGCCTCAACTGATCCAGCCGCTCCTAACAAGTGACCAAACATGGACTTGGTTGAGCTTATTGGCACACGAGTGTCGTCACCAAAGACTTTCTTTATGGACCGAGTTTCGGCTAGGTCACCCAAGGGCGTTGACGTGCCGTGCGCGTTGATGTAGTCAATTTCATTGGGGGCAAGATCTGCGTCCTGAAGTGCCAATCGCATAGAAGTGATGGCTCCCATGCCGTCTTCAGGTGGACTTGTTATGTGGTGTGCATCCGCACTCATACCAAATCCCGTTAGCTCAGCAAGGATATCTGCGCCCCGCGCTGAAGCCCGTTCATAGGACTCTAGGACGAGTACGCCTGCACCATCTCCAAGTACAAAGCCATCTCGGCCCTTGTCCCAAGGTCGACTCGCGCGTTCCGGCTCTTCCGTTCGAGTCGATAGAGCTTTCATGGACGCGAAACCAGCTATTGTTAGCGGACAAGTCGACCACTCTGCCCCGCCCACAACCATTGCATCCGCCTCGCCGTGCTGAATGGTACGAAAGCCAAATCCAATATTGTGTGTACCCGTTGTACACGCTGTAACGATGGCTATGTTTGGTCCAGCAAAACCAAAATCGATCGAGACTTTTCCGGCTATCAAATTGACAATGCTCGAGGGTACGAAGAATGGCGTTACGCGTCGAGGGCCCCGAGTGATTACGACCTCGTGCTGTGCCGATATCGTTTGAATGCCTCCAATACCCGAACCAATGGCAACACCAATCCGATCCGAGTCGGGACTGTCAGCCAAACCAGCTTGTTCGATTGCATCAGCGGCAGCGGCGTAACCGATCTGAATGAATGGATCGTAGCGACGAGCTTCCCGTTCTTCCAAATACTTGGAAGCATCAAAATCCTTGATTTCAGCGCCGATGTGAACCCGCTGACCCGTTGTGTCAAACGATCTAATCGGAGCAACGCCGCTCTTACCTGCTAAGACGTTGCGCCATAGTTCATCGGCTGAGTTGCCGATTGGGGTTATTGCGCCTAGTCCGGTAACGACTACCCGTCGTCTACTCATCGAGGAAGCCTGATCAAGCTCATCCAGACACTTGACCAATCACCAGAGATACCGCTCAAATGCACGGCATCGTTACAACTCACGTATTGATCCTTCCTCTAGTTGTCATCCCCAACTTGGTTTTTAATGTAGTCTATGGCTTCACGGACCGTTGTGATGTTTTCGGCATCCTCGTCCGGAATTTCGGTCTCAAATTCTTCTTCAAGCGCCATAACCAATTCCACGGTATCGAGAGAGTCTGCTCCGAGATCGTCCACAAACGATGCATCGTCCTTAACTTCGCTCACGTCGCTTTTCAGCTGTTCAGCTATTAGTCTCCTTATGCGTTCTTCGATATCGCTCATTCGCTTGTGTCTCTCCGTAAAGTGTCGGTTGAGGGTAAGTGGGGAGGTGTATTTTATTGAAACCTCCAGCAACTATTTTACGTTGGAAGCATTCCGCCATTCACGTGTACGGTCTGCGCTGTGATGTAAGCAGCATCCTCACTTACTAAGAATGAGACGACGCTTGCGACATCATCTGGTTGGCCCAATCTTCCCAATGGAATACGAGATTTCAGGCTCTCGGCAACCGAGTCTGGCAAGCCGGATGTCATATCCGTTTCGATCATTCCAGGTGCTACACAGTTCACTGTTATCCCCCGACTGGCAACTTCGAGTGCCAGTGCGCGAGTAAATCCTTCAATTCCAGCTTTGGCAGAAGAATAGTTGACCTGACCTGGATTCCCGGCTTGTCCCACTACAGAGCCCAAGTTCACGATTCTGCCCCATCGTTGGCGCATCATGGCGCGGATAAGATTCTTTGTTACTCGAAAAACTCCTGTCAAGTTTGTGCCTACAACGTCCTGCCAGTCTTGATCGGACATCCGCATGAACAGATTATCTCTAGTGATTCCGGCGTTATTTATAAGAATCTCGATAGTCCGACCGCTTGCTGCAATTGAGTCCAGTGCATTTGAGATAGATTCTTCGTCGGGTAGAACCATCTCCAATCCACAACCTGCATCACCAAGAGTTTCGTTCAATGATGCAACGCCTTCCTTGGAAGTTGCAGTGCCATACACATATACGCCATCTCTTGCTAGCCGCTGAGCAATGGCAAATCCTATTCCGCGGCTAGCTCCGGTAACAAGGGCTGTTCTTTGTGTCGTCACTGATACATCTCTAACTGAGTAATGAAATCATTGAAGTCGCCGAGAGCCGTTGTCGAGACGGAACGGTCTATTCGTCGCATTAGTCCGGAAAGAACCTTCCCGGGTCCACATTCGAAGAATTCCTCTGCTCCGTCCCGAATCATAGAAGTTACGCATCGAGACCAAAGCACTGGCGATCTTACCTGCTCTACGAGCTTGGCTCGTATCTCATCGGGACTCGTTGAAGGTTGAGCATCAACATTTTGATAAACCGGAACACGAGGAGCTTGGATCGAAACTTTTTCCAAAAGATCCAGTAATCCTTCCGCAGCGGAATCCATGAGACTGCAGTGACTAGGGACACTGACATCTAATGGCACAACTCTTCGCGCACCCTCATCTTTACATTGATCTGAAGCCTGTTCAACCGCTTTGGAACTACCAGCAATTACAACCTGACCAGGACTGTTAAAGTTAGCTGGAGCAACGATCCCATCAATTCGTTCACAGACTTGCTCTATGACCTCATCACTTAACCCGAGAACGGCAGCCATCTTGCCTTCGCCCTTCGGAACGGCCTTCTGCATCAGGCAGCCACGTTCGTAGACCAGCTTTACGCCATCGGAAAAATCCAATGCTCCACTCACGACCAGTGCCGTGTACTCTCCGAGACTATGTCCTGATAGCATGTTGGCTGAGGGTCCTCCCATTTCCCTGAAATACTCATACATAGCGACAGAAGACACTAGCAAGGCGGGTTGAGTAATCTCGGTTTGATTCAGGATCTCGGCCGGTCCGTTCGCGACTATTGTCGTCAAATCGAGGTCAATGAGATTGGATGCTTCCTTCAGTCGGTCAGTAAATGTGCTGCTGCCTCTAACAAAGTCATCAACCATGCCGACAGACTGCGATCCTTGTCCCGGAAAAACATACGCTCTAACCATAGTTTTTCTTTTATCCTTGCCTCACTGGTGACTTTTCAAGTGTCCAGGCACTCGAGCCTGGATTTCGTCTTGTGCCAATTGCAGAGCCGCACCAATTCCAATTCTGTCAGTTCTTCCATGACTCTTGACAACGACACCGTTCAATCCAATTAGGCTTGCGCCGTTGTATGCCTGTGCGTTCAATTTCTCTCTCACATCCTTGGCGACCGAGATTGCTATTTCACTCTCGTTCAGACCTGATGAGTGAAGTTCTTGGTCGATGATGTGGTGAGCAATACGTGTTGCCCCTTCTATCGATTTCAATGCGACATTGCCAGAGAATCCATCCGTTACGACAACATCGGACGCTCCATCAAAGAGCCGGTCCGCCTCAATGAACCCGACGAAGTTGATGCTCGAAGTCTTTGACAGCTCGCTGGCGGTATCACGCAGAATCTGAGGGCCTTTTCTGGCTTCGGACCCAATGTTTAGGAGGGACACCCGAGGCTGTTGGATTGGTCCAATCGCCGTTGCGTATGTACTCCCCATACGAGCAAACTGAATGAGCCAATTCACCTTACGGGCAATGTTCGCCCCGAGATCAAGCATCCAGAAAGGACGTTGTTTACCATCAAAGCGCTTAATTATGGCGGGCCTGTCAAAACTAGGAACCATCGGAATGGCTTGTCTGCTCAGCGCCATCAATGCCGCTGTGTCACCCGTGCTGACGAGACCATCGATCTCTCCGTTAGCCAAGAGTTGAAGACCAACCTTCATCGATGAATTTCGTTTGCGCCTGAGCACGCTTACAAGTGATTCGTAGAGCGTTACGGAATCCTGGCAGACCACGACCTTGTGTCCGAATTCACGGGTACATTGCAGTTCGTCTTCCCGTCCAACAAAGGTGAGCCTGCAACCGGGTCGAGTACGAGCGAATTCCAATGCGCCTTGAATGATCTCGCTCGTTGGAGTCTCCGACCCCAACGTGTCAATTCCTATCGAGTGGAAATCCGCCATGGCTGATGAGCGGACGAATTGATTTCTTGACTATTCGTCGTCAGACAGTTTGCTCGTGGTATCTACGACCCTACGTCCGCGGTAGTAACCGTCTTCCGTAATGTGGTGCCGTCGGTGCACCTCGCCTGACAAGACATCCTCAGAAAGCGTTGGTTTTGCGATGCGATGATGAGAGCGACGCAAGTTTCTCTTTGAACGCGTAGTTCGGTTCTGTTGTACGGCCATGGTTCCTCCTCAATCGATGAGTTGTTCAGTCAAGACTTCTCAACTGTCTTGACCACTTGACCAATCTGTTCAAACGGGCGATATTTGGATTTCGCATTATCACCCATAGACTGAGGACGATTGGTGCAAGACTCACCATCTGGACACACGCGTGTAGGAACACTTAAGAGAATGTCGTCCTCAACCAGCTCTTCAATTGTCGTCGGTCCGTCGTGCAACACAACGGCATCGAAATCTGCAAATATCTCTCTTGCTTCGCGTTCGCTACTAACAATACAGACATCAATCTCCGCGGTTACATCTCGTTCCAGCGTTTTCATGCACGAGTAGCACATGAGTTCAGCAGGAGCAACGGCCTGTCCAACAATGCGAACGCGACCATTTTCATCGTACGAAAAGTCCAATTGAACCCTCACGTGCCCGTCTCGTATGCCGAGTACTTCGTGCAAACGCGAGAACGATGCAATTGGAATTTTCCCTTGCCAAACCCTGTTGGATCTAGCTAATTCACGGGGCACAAGTGCGACCATGCGTCGAAGGGAAGTCTGCTCTCGGGCGGATATTAGGAAGATTGGTTAACGATGTCAAATCTGTGCCCCGATTGCTCAGGCGAATTTGCCAACGATAATGGAACCTTTCCGCCTAATTGGGGACTAGTGTGAAACTAATTCTCGCTTCAATGTCTCGTTACCGTCGTGAACAGTTGAATGCCTTGGGATATACGTTCGAAGTGGTTCCTGCGGATGTCGACGAGACCCCTCGCATAGGGGAATCGGCACGTGAACTCACATTGCGTCTAGCTCGAGAAAAGGCTAAGACCGTTGCTGCCCAACATCCGGGCTGTATCGTCATCGGGAGCGACCAGGTAGGAGTGTGCAAAGGCGAAATTTTGACAAAGCCCGGCAATCGCCAACGCGCTTTGGATTGCTTGATGCGCTACCCGAACAATACTGTGAGCTTTGAAACAGCTGTTGCTGTACGCAATCTTGACGGGTTGGTTTATGCAGACGTAATCACGACAACAATCAAATTCCGAGAATTCGATCTCACCGAAGCAAGGAACTACGTCGACCTAGACCAACCATTCGACTGTGCAGGAGCAATCAAGTCGGAACGGCATGCGCCTCTACTGTTTGAATGGGTATGTTCTGACGACCCATCGGCATTGATCGGACTACCTCTAATTAGAACTTCGAGCTTTCTCAGACTGGTCGGCATCAACCCACTTCGCAAAGACGACCCCAGCACTCATTGAAGGACTCATCTACAGGAGCGTGTATCGTTGGACCATTGTCAATTGCAATGGATGTTGCATGAAGCATCAACCGGGAAATTTTGATGGGGTTACTTGCAGTGGAGTACTTTGAATCACCCAGGACAAAGTGGCCGACACTCGCTGCATGAACTCGAATTTGGTGCGTTCTACCCGTAACGGGTACGGCATCCAACCATGTGGCAGTGCTACATCGCGACTTGATAGAGAACTTCGTCAAAGCCTTGCGACCCAAGACATTGATTTCAGCTCTTCGTTCGCCATTGGGCATGGTGTAGCGTGAAATCGCCAAGTCAACCATCTGCTTGTCATTGGGCCATTGACCATGGACGATTGCATCGTAGTGTTTTTCAACAAGCTTCTGATTGAAAGCGTGATGAAGTTCTAACAGTGCAACCCGTGTCCGAGCCATGACCACACAGCCAGAAGTTCCTTTGTCGATACGATGCGCAAGTTCAATTCGATCTGCCTCGTATAGAGATCGGACGATATCAATCAGACCCACCTGAATCGAACCTCCCGCGTGCACCGCAAGACCTGCCGGTTTGTTGACCACGATCATGCGCTCATCTTCATAAATTACACACTCTTGAATGTGATTCCTCAACGAATCTCTAATGTGTTTCGTGGGTGGCTCTTCTCGAACGATCGGAGGTATACGAATACGATCTCCTTCTGCTAGACGCAATCCAACACGAGCTCGCTTTGCGTTGACTCGTACCTCTCCACGTCGAATCATTTGCATGATCCGACGCTTTGGGACCGGGCGCAACTCGCGAATCAGAAAGTTGTCGAGTCGCTGTCCTACGTGGTCCCTAACGACTAGGTACCGAACAGGCATGTTTCTATCGATATCCTCGCAACTTCATGAAATGTGGTTGAGTAATGGACTCTTCTCCACTCAGAACCTACAAAATTTCTCTGCAGACTACCATTTTGAAGAAAAATGTTGTATGATTGTTTCCCAATCTACGAATTCCTGGTTGGGAGGCGTCCTTCGGACGATTCCGGGTAGCTGAAATTTCAAGTTCGTTGAACAAAGCACAGCTACAGCCTCCAAGACACTGATTGCTCTTTTGCTACGTGTAGTTCACAGGATGTTCGTAAGTGAACGCTAATTTGGGCGTTACTAGACATAACAACAGATTTTTCGAAACCTAGACTTCGCCGAAACAGAATTGTTCGTGTAAGGTGAAACTGAAGACTACCCTATTGGACAGAGAATGTCGTGACAAGACACTCTACATTTCATCCACATAATCGGTGGCATAGCGAACCAATCCGGTCGTTGGAACCTGATTCCGCAACGTTGATTAGACTCAACGAACAGCACAAGATGGACTTCATCCTGTTGAAACAAGCATATAGTGGAGAATCAAGGTCTTCAGGACACAACTAATGTAACAGTTTCCTTTCGAGAATTAGGTTTCGAATTGATCAAAAGGGATATTCGGAACCATGAGGAAAATTCTAATTAACGTACTTCCCGCACGTGAAGTACGAGTTGCCGTTGTTACAACCAATGAAGGCTCAAGCCCAACGGTGTTGCATGATCTCCACATCGAGCACAGCAACAACAGACCCGTTCAAGGCAATATATACAAGGCACGTGTCTGTGCTGTCAAAGACGAACTGAATGCAGCATTCGTCGACTACGGCGATGTTAAACAGGGACTCCTGGCACTTTCACGAATCGAACCCCTTTCGAGACCTACAACGTCGACAGAGAGTTCTTCCTCTGCACGACGAATTTCGGACTATGTCAAAGTGGGCGATGACGTCTTGGTTCAGATCGACAAAGACCCTCGAGCAGACAAAGGCGCATCTCTTACAACACGCATCCAACTGCACGGGCAGCATATCGTCTTTACAACAAATCGCCCACGTAATCGTATATCACGCATGATCTCGGGTGCTGAACGAGAAGAAATGAGCCGAATCTTGTCGAAAGTCAAGCTTCCAAAGGACTCGGGTCTTGTGATTCGTACTTCAGCAGGTGGGAAGAACACGAAGACACTGCAGCAAGATGTCAACGAGTGCATTCAACTGCTCGATCTCATCAACCAAGCTTACAAGCAATCTGAGGCACCTAGACTACTCTACGAAGAAAACAACATGATCAACACGGTGCTGCGGGATAACCTGCACGCCCAGATCGAAGAGATTTTGGTCGACGACGCCGAGGTGTACCAACAGACCGTCGACTTCGTGAACAACTTCATGCCAGATTTCGAAGGCAAGATTGTGTTCTATGAAAATGCCCTTCCTCTATTCACTCGGAACAAGATCGAGAAGCAGTCCAACCGAGTATTTGACCGAGAAGTAACGCTTCCATCGGGTGGCCAAATCGTTCTCGATCCGACAGAGGCATTCCTAGCTGTCGATGTCAATTCGGCAAAGTCGAAGTACAAAAACAATTTTGCGGACATGGTTCTCAACACCAACCTACAAGCTGTAGACGAGTTGTTCAACCAAATTTGCTTGAGAGACATTGGCGGATTGATCGTCGTGGATTTCATCGATATGAACTCGGAAGAAGACATACGCAAAGTTCAAGAACGGGTTGAACGGGCCTGCCAGAAAGATAGGCATCGAACAAAGTCGGAGCCAATCTCGAAATTTGGACTCATGCAGCTTCAGAGACGTCGCACGAAGTCATCTATTTACGACACGGCGTTTGAGACCTGCGACACTTGTATCGGCCACGGAAGAATTCGCACAGTTTCCTCCATCGCGCACCAAATTTTTCACGAGGTCGAGGCCAAGTGCTATGACAAGAAAGTCACGAAGATTCGGACCCATGTAACTCCTGATGTAGCTGCTTTTCTAACCAATGAACTGCGCTCCCACCTCAGCGTATTGGAAATTCAGTCGAAGTCCACGATTGAGGTAATTCCAGATCTGGACGGCGACAACTCGACGTACGTCACACATTCATATCGAAGTCAGTACAGCAATAAACCCCGTGAAACAGAGAGCTTTTCTCAAGGTAAGCCAAACTCTTCAACGCAAGACAGAAAGCGAAACGGAACTCGCTCTGCTCCTGCCAAGTCCATTGAGACTGCGGCAGTATCAAGGTCCGATATCGAAAAGAGAAACAGTCGTACGCGCAGCCGTCCAGACGCCACTTCCAGACAGCGAAAGCGATCTGGCGAAAAGCAACCTCAATCCTTGAATATTGGAGCTTCATTCCGACGGGTTGCGTTGAGTCTTATTTCTGCTTTCTCATACCTGTATAGACGATTGTTTGTCGTTTCGACTCAGCCTACTCCATCAGTTTCAAAGAGAGGTCGGAGTGAGCGACCAACTCAACAACGCGGCAAAACAGAAAGGACTGGTCCAACCGACCGAAGACGAACTCAAAGAGCTTCGGCCCAAAGACAATCCACCGCACCGTCGAGATCCACAGGGAATCGTCGAGCATCGGCTCAGAGTTCGAGACCTACTGATCCTGCGCAGTCACAACGTACGCAGCGTGGGTCAACCGAAGCGTCACCGAGAGAACAGGCGCAAAAGGAACAGAAGCGCAAGGAAAACCAGAGAACTAAAGCAAAGACGAGTGTGGATCGGAGAGATTCTGGTACCTCTAAGTCAACCAGTCGGGAGTCACAGCGCACACAGCGACAACGACAGTCACACGACTCTGTGGCGACCGGAGATACTCCAAGCAATCAATCTTCACGAACAGTGTCCGCAGAATCCAGTTTCCGTAAGCAACCACCTAGACAACCAGAACCCACTCCTCCAACTTCCGAATCGAGCCAAGAGGTGATTGATTCAAGTAGTACCGAACTGAAGTCCGAGACGACTCAATTCAGTTCTGAACCAGAGAGTACCTCGCGGCCTGTGAATCAAGAGTCTGAACGGAACGAAGCAGGTTCAGAAGAGCTTCAAGAACACAAGGAACTCAATCCGACTGATGGGACAGAATTGACGATACAGTCCGAGTCCGTCGAGACCTCATCGATGCAACTCGAATCTGAAGAGTCCAAGAACGACGAAGCAGAGCAAAACGCAGATATCTCAGTGAAGACACACTCAAATGAGGTAGAGAGTCAATCGAATGAAGCAGAGGTCGAAGCTGAAGCAGTCTCGAGCAACGGACAGGACGACGAATCGGAATCTGCCAGAGCCAGCAACGATCCTCGCAACCAACTAAGTGACAGTGTGGAAACCAGACAAGGAGAAACCATACAGGTCTCCTAATCGGATAACTCGTCAGCGGGCTTTAAGCATCCTCGCCGAGAACGATAGGCTCTAATTCGAGCTCTATGTCAAATTTGCGATGTACGTCTTCGGCAACTCGCTGAGCCACGTCGAGAAAGTCCGATCCCTTGGCTGTACCGCGATTGACTAGGACAAGAGGTTGCCTACCCCAAACCTGTACGTCGCCCAACCGAATACCTTTCCAGCCGCATGCTTCTATGAGACGTGCGGCTGGGACTCGAATAGCATCAGTCTGCCTAAATCCAGCTATTTCAATCTTGGTTCGAAGCGAGTCGTAGATACGACTAGAAATCAGAGGATTTTTAAAAAAGCTCCCAACGTTTCCGAAGCGACGTGTGTCAGGTAGCTTTCCTCTCCTAATTCGAACTACGTGCTCAGCAACGGCACGGCTTGACAAAGTGTGTCCAGGCCAACGCTTCAGATGTTCTTGAACATCTTTGTACTCAACGGAAAGACTTGCAGTTCCCAAGACTAAGTTCACCTGGGTAATAACAAACCGATTGGGACAGTCAGACTTGAACAAGCTGTCTCGATAGCGAAAACGACATTGAGAATTGTTGATCGATCTCAACTTACGGTCAACGAGATCAAAGACCTCAACACTGTGGAGGACTTCGGAGAGCTCGCGACCATAAGCACTGATGTTTTGATAAGGCGCAGCTCCGACACTTCCAGGGATGAGGGCCAGATTTTCGAGCCCCGCGATCCCCCTTCCAACTGTTGCGCGAACAAGCTCATGCCAAGACTCACCAGCTCCGACCCTTAGCAAGGTCGTTCCGTCTTCCAAAGGTTCAAGAGAAATACCTCTAATCTCGAGAAGTATGACTCGAGCACGTAGTCGCCCACACAGGACAACGTTGGATCCTCCACCGAGGTAGATCTTTGGCTCCGAAGTCGAGCTCGCATCAAACAGGTCGTCAACAGACTTGGCATGAACGAGTTCGTCCGCTGTCGATTCCACACCCAACGTGTTGTACTTGAGCAACGAAGCTTGTCTCTTCAAGACGACTCTCTAGTCAGTTGGGAGTTTTCGTTTAACAGCGACCAGCAAAAAAGACCTGATAGGCAGAGCGTCCACCTACTTGCTGAACTGAACTTCAACATGAACCCCAATCCTATAATTTGAAAGATTGTTGCATATACGCTCTATGGGGACTTGCTGTGGACATTAAGGACAAAGTAGCCGTAATTACAGGTGGAGCATCGGGATTGGGAAGAGCTACAGCCGAGAAAGTCATAGCTTGCGGTGGAAAAGTAGCACTCTTGGATCTCAATGAAGAGCTCGCTCAACAAACTGCAGATGAGATTGGAGCCAACGCTGCGGCTTTCGCCTGCAACGTTGCCGACGAAGAGTCCGCACAGAATGCAATTGCAGGTGTCTTAGAACGTTTTGGTGAACTACACATCAATGTCAACTGTGCTGGTATCGGTGCAGCTGCTAGGACAGTGGGTCGGGATGGACCTTTGCCGCTTCGCAACTTCAATTTCATCATCCAAGTCAATCTTGTCGGAACCTTCAACACGTTACGACTCTGTGCGGCCGCGATGCAAAAGAATGATCCTGTGACATTGGAAGGTGAACGAGGAGTCATAATCAACACAGCGTCAGTCGCTGGCTACGAGGGACAGATTGGTCAAGTAGCTTATAGTGCCAGCAAAGGAGGCGTTATAGGATTGACGCTTCCCGTTGCGAGAGACTTGGCACGAGACGGCATTCGTTGCTGCACAATTGCCCCAGGCATCTTCGAAACCCCCATGATGAGCGGTGCACCAGACCGGGTCAGACTGCCTCTAATAGAAAGTGTTCAATTTCCAAAACGACTTGGCGATCCGCGGGAATACGCGATGCTCGCGCAACAAATCATCGAAAATTCGTACTTTAACGGACAAACCATCAGATTGGACGGCGGAATTAGGATGGCGCCCCGTTAGTCGACAATCAATCTGAGTAGTCGCTCAGAGTCTCGCGTACTCGGACTACGTCGAAATCGGTGTCGACTCCTGCGGGAATCTGCTCGCATGCTTCGGCCACCACAATTGAGTAACCGTTCTCTAAAAATCTCAATTGCTCCAATTTCTCGATTTCTTCAAGTTGCGACTTGGGCAGTTCGACGAAGTCGTTTAGCGCGCCCACCCGATACGCGTAAATACCGATGTGTCGTCTCCATAGCCTTTGAAAGTCGAATTTCCCTTGCTCGGGAAAACGACTCCGATCCCAAGGAATTGGCGCACGTGAAAAGTACAGGGCCTTGCCTTGTCGATCACATACCACCTTAACTACGTTCGGGTCCATAGCTTCTTCAAGGCGTTGTATGGGTTCTGACAGAGTGCTCGCCGCAAATGGTGTGTCGCCCTCAAGCAACGAGGCAACTTGATCAATTACTGCTGGAGGGATGAGCGGTTCGTCACCTTGAACGTTAACAACCACATGTTCCGAAGTCCACCTCTTGTGAGAAGCAACTTCCTGAACTCGATCCGAACCAGATTCGTGGTCTGACGATGTGAGCAACGATTGAACTGGCAAGTTGCGCACGGCATCAACCACACGTTCATCGTCAGTGGCTACGATGACGGAACTCGCGGAGGAACTCAACGCTCTTTCTACCACCCGTTCGATCATGGTCTTTCCTGCCAGATCGATCAATGGCTTTCCCGGCAGTCTCGTTGAACCATACCGAGCGGGAATTACGACACTAAATCCACTCACAGGTTGACATCCACCGACAATCCACAACCCCCAAACATTTTGGTCAAGTGATCGTTTACATCAACCTCGAACTCAACCGCAATCTCTACATACCACACACGTGACGCGATCATCTGGAGATTGCGAATTCTCTGCGCATCCTTTTCCGTAACAACAAACACCTCATCGGAAGATCCTCGAAAGTCAGATTCAGAAAAGACATGGTGGTCACTATAGGCTTCAAGATTGAATTCAAAGCTCTCTCTTAAGAGAGTTTGCTGGAATCGACAAGGATTACCTATGCCTGCAAAAGCCCGCACTCGAGAACCATGGCGTTCCTGAAATTCCGCAACTGTCAATCGTGACTCGTCCGCGACATTGACCATCCCGTTCACACGATACTGCATGACCCACTCGTCTTCGACCAAATGAGTCATGCAGCCATTTGATACGACCCAATCGACCGAACTCAGCCGGCTTGAAGGCTCTCGAAGCGGCCCACAGGGCAACAGTTTTCCGTTACCGATCTTTCGATTTCCATCAAGTACGGCGATTTCCAAGTTCCGATCTAAGGCGTAGTGCTGCATCCCATCATCAGAGAGCACGATGTCGACATCGTGCAATTCAATCATTCTTTGTGCAGCTCTGGTGCGATTGGGGTCCACGATCACGGGGCAATCCGTTCGTCGAGCAATTAAGAGGGGTTCGTCGCCAGCCAACTGAAATGATGTTTCGGGTGTGACTTCAAGAGGAAAGGAGGATGAGCCGCCGTGTCCCCTGCTAACAATACCGACTCTTTGCTCCCGTCGGATGAGCCATTGAGCCAACCAAATGATCAGGGGAGTTTTCCCTGTTCCTCCAACAGTGATATTGCCGACAACGCAAACTGGTACAGGTGCGTGCCAAACCGGGTGCTTCTCTCGTGCGTATCTCTCCCGCCGCTTTCTCGCAAGCAAGCCATACAACCACGAGAAAGGAGCCAGAATCTTGGTCCAAGAAGGTTGCGAGTACCAAGACTTGTTGAGGCTACGTTCAATCCTACTTCGTAGTGACCCCACGGCTATAGCTCCGAAACTAGCATGCAATCACTACTTTCTTCAGACTCATTCGTTACCTGACAGGAACACGAGACTACAAGATGGCTCTACCGTGGCTAACTTGGAACTGTACTCTCAGTTGTCCGTCCCAGATCCTCTCCAAATTGGGTTTTACGGAGGAACGCATATCTCCCTGCCTGAGCCAATAGCTCGGAATGCGAACCTACCTCAACAATCTTTCCTTTTTCCATGACGGCGATGGTATCGGCGTTTTCAATCGTGGATAGCCTATGAGCAACAACTAGTGTGGTTCTGTTCTGCATTACCTCTGTAAGCGCTGTCTGAATAAGTGCTTCGGATTCCGCATCCAATGCCGAAGTTGCCTCATCGAAAATGAGAATAGGCGCGTCTTTGAGAATTGCGCGTGCGATAAGCACTCTCTGCCTCTCACCTTGAGAGAGATTGGATCCGCGATCTCCCACAATCGTATTCAATCCTTGCGGAAGCCTATCAATGAATTCTCCGACTCTGGATCGTTGAATCGCGTCGAGGATTCGCTCTTCACTAGCATCCTTAAGTTCTCCGAGCGCAATGTTTGACCGTAGGGTGTCGTTAAAGAGAAAGACCTCTTGGCTTACCAAAGCTATTTGACGTCTTAAGGATTCTTTACTGTAACTGCGTATGGGAGTCCCATCGATTAGTATTTCTCCCTCGTCCGGTTCATAGAACCGTACAAGCATCTCCATGAGTGTCGTCTTTCCACTTCCGGTCGATCCCACTAATGCGAAAGTCTCTCCGGCATGGATATCCAGCGAAACGTCTTGAAGCGAAAGACGCGACATGGAAGCGTATTGAAACGACACATTTTCAAAGCGAATTTCACCTCTGGTACGTGTTAGGTTCTCTGTGCCTCTGTCCGTTTCTGCATCCATGTCAATCTGATCGAATATTTCAGTGGCTGCGGCCAATCCAATTTGAATTCGGGCGTTTACGTCCGACAATGTCTTGATTGGATTAATTAATGCACCCGCTAGTCCAACATAGGTCAACAACTGTCCAGGGGTCATTCCTGCCGACACCTGATCAATGAACAGAATGCCGACGAGAATCGCAATGGCCAACGCCGCCAAGAGCTGTATGAATTGAGCACTCACAGCTTTGGTTGCAACTAGTTTCAAGTGTTGCTTCCGGTTTTGTTCGCTAGCATTCTGGAACTTTCGGTCTTGATGGCTAGTTCCGCCAAATGCTCTGATCGTCTTGAAGAAATTGACTGACTCTTGGCCCACATGGGTAACTTCGCCCATCGAAGTTTGAATATTTGTGCTTATTGTTCGGAATCTCTTGGAAACAACTCGCACGATGATCGCAACTACCGGCGCAAGCGCTAAGAAAAGCAATGTGAGATATAGATTGATAACAAACATATAACCCAACATGAAAATGAGCTTTCCACCGTCCTGAAGCAGAATTTTTTGTACGTCCGTAACTGTGTCGCGGAGTTTCGAGGTAGTGTCGGTCAGTCGGTTGGAAAGCGCACCCTGCTTGTTCGAGTCAAAGTAGAAACTTGGCAGGACAAGCAGTCGCGCATGCAATTCGCACCTTATTGTGTGAACAACGTGAAACGACACCCTCGAGAGCAAGAACTCGCCCAGCACCGTACCGATTGCACGTACCGTGGCGGCGACACCGATCATCAGAGAAAACGCGATAGTGAGCGGAAGCCCGAATTTGAGAAAGTAGTCCGGCAACCACAAGAATCGCGAAGTTGCGCCTTCAGTGACAGTTGGATTCAGATTGAACGAATCGACGACAGATCCGAGGATTTGGGCAAAGAACACTTCTCCAGCCGATGCCGCAAGGAAGGCAAAGATCGCAATTACGAACAGCCACGCCCTACTACGTACATAGGAGGCGAGGCGTCCGTACGTATGAATGTCCTTTGGACTACCGTCCTGACTCAAAAATGCCTCACGGTTAATCGGGTTCCGTGGCAAGAATCCTTACGTTGTTCATGCCCAATCCGCCGAGAGCATCAAGTACCAAGACTACTGTAGCGTGATCGGCTTCTCCATCCCCTCGAATCAATACGTGCGTATCGGTATTGGAAGAATCGTTTCCTCGCAGATGGGATTGAATGGAGCTGTAGGAAACAACATCTAGTAGTTCCCCATCGATCCATACTTCGTTTTGGTCCGAAACGACAATTTCCAAGACCGTTTCCGTGCTCCTCATAGACTCTCCGTGAGCTTCTGGCAGTATTACCGACAAGACTGTCTCCCGCACCGCCGTCGACGTGACCATGAAGAAAATCAATAGAAGGAAAACCACATCGATCAGCGGAGTGAGTTCAATCGTTGCGTCAGGCCGTCGCGGTCTCCGGAAAGTCATTCTTCTGTCTCCGTGTGCAACCCCTTGACGAGCAAGTCGACTAGAGATCCCGCTTGCTGTTCGAGTAAGACGACAAGCTTATCCACCCGCCGCAAGAAGTATCGGTGGCAAGCAAGCGCGACAATTGCAACTGAGATACCAAATGCTGTAGTAATGAGAGCTTGAGAAATTCCGCCCGCGAGCAAAGTCGGATCTCCGCCTCCTGATGCAACGAGGGTAGTAAATACCTGAATCATGCCAATGACCGTCCCTAGCAGCCCCAAGAGCGGAGAAATTGACGCCACGGTACCGAGCGCTGTAAGGTATCGCTCCAACTCAATTGTCACTTGACTGGCAGCCTGTTCCATAGCGGACTTTGTTGCCTCGATCCCAAACTCAGACTTTCTCAGTCCAGCAGCCAAGATGATGCCCAGGGGTCTCTTCTCAAACTCCGTAAGCAGCTTGTTATCTACAAATCCGTGTTTCCGAATACGATCGTCTACCTCGCGTAGCAGAGATGCGGGAGCAACCCGAGAGGTGCGGAGCACCCAACATCGTTCAATGAAAATCGCGATGGCGACAAGGCTACAAACGAGAATTGGTAGCAGGAGCCAACCGCCGGATCGTACTAGTTCCAGCATTAGCGCTACGAGGAAACAAGCTTCGTGAAATTATAGTCCGCGCAAATGAAGGTTATTGCCTATCGTCGTTCACGCAAAATCCAAGTTGGAGCGAAGCAAAGTGTTCTGCACACTACTCTCAAGCGCATGCACAGTGTTCGCGCAATTTCCGATGTTCAGTAGATTGCCTGCCTACTCTCTCGCACACTGGCTCCACAACAACGGAGTAGTCGGGGACACTCAGATTCCGGCATTGTGCGTAAATACAGTTTGTCCCACAAGTCGCCAATGCGCCTTGAATGCTGGTGAGCGTCGCCAGAACTCAGTCGCCGGCTTGAGCAAATTTGGACAGCTACGGCTGGTGACCCTGTCGCTTCTGCAAGCAATAGTTGGTGGCTTCTACAAACCCCTCGATCGAACCGCAATCAAACCGTATTCCATCAAACGCACACGCAACTATTCGGTCTGTTCGAGCTAGCGCGTTCAATGCATCTGTCAGTTGAATTTCACCTCCGTAGCCAGGTTCAGTTCTCTCAAGTTCATCAAAAATCTTGGGGACCAATATGTATCTCCCGACAATACCCAATCGGCTCGGTGCATTCTCAGGTTCAGGCTTTTCTACCAACTCGTTCACAAGGTAGGTACCATCTTCTTGTTCTACACCGTCAATGATTCCGTACTTGTTTGTTAGTTCCACAGCAACCTGCTCGACCGCGACTACGCAACACTCATATTTTCTATAGACTTCAACGAGTTGCGCCAATACTCCGAGCCCTTCGTTTAGGCAGAGGTCATCGGCGAGTACAACCCCAAACGGTTCATGCCCCATGAGAAGACGTCCGCATAGAACTGCATGCCCCGTCCCGAGAATTTCCCCTTGACGTGTATACGCAATCGTACAGGTATCGATAAGCTCTTCTAGAGTTTGTAACGCCTCTTCTCGACTCGTGCCCTTAATTCGATTCTCAAGTTCGAAATTTGAGTCAAAGTGATCTTCAATCGCCCGCTTGCCACGGCCTGTGACGAATCCAATCTCGTGAAGACCAGCTTGAACTGCCTCTTCGACACCGTATTGAATCAGCGGCTTGTCGAGGATGGGAAGCATCTCCTTAGGCATGGCTTTAGTTGCCGGCAAGAATCGAGTCCCGTAACCGCCAGCAAGAAATAAACATTTTTTCAACATGAACAATAGCCTTGACTAACCATATCTGACTCTATAGCACCAATTTTGATCGCCTCACTCCGACCAGTTGATCCTGGGTGGAGCATCAAACTCTCCAATGCAGTTTGCTGTATCCACGACACCCGAGCCTTAGAGAACCGACGAATCCTGCGTACCAAAGATGTCAAGCCGGACTATGAAGCGCATCGATGGGATTTGTTTTTAGAACGAGAGCTAATGGTCGCAAAACTCCTAAACACGAAATGGCGAAAGAAACTGTAACCGTTGTGACGACATCAGATGTACGCAAGAAAGGACTGACGGCTCGAAGCGAACCGACATCAAGCGTCGGACGAAATACTGAGAAAAATGTGTCTCGCAAGTATTCGAAGGTCTCGGTGATTGCCATGCCTACTAGAACACCCACAAAGATTCCGGCTACAACGATTATTAGTCCATGCATCGCGAATGCCAAATTTAGCACTATCCGATCCGCTCCTAATGTTCTAAGAATCGCGATATCTGTTTTCTTCGAGTTTATGAGCATTGCCTGTCCCGAAACAATATTCAACGAAGCAAGAGCAATGACAAATGTGAGCAGGACAAAAGTGATGGTTTTTTCCAGACCCAATGCCCTGAAGTACTCAGCGTGAACTTGGCTCCATGTGAGTGCACGCGGAATGTCGGCAAACAGGGCGTCAGCTTCCCACGGATTATTCAGCGTAACACGCCAATCGATTTGATCGGGGTCCAGCACGCCGCGTTGAACCAAGTCGGAAACGTGCAACACGACAAGCGGAAACGACAATCCGGCGTTGTTGGTTACATCCGCTGTCCAACGAAACCATCTTCGTTCAACCATTAAGCCTTCGTCAGTCACGACGGGAAATGTGAGCCCAAATGACTCTCCGCTAACGATGCTTCCCAACGGTATGGTGTGTGGGTTTAACGCAGCACCATTTTCTTGTTGACCCCCAATGTGTGGGCTAGTCATCGCGTCAAATTCCGCAGACGAATCTACGGCGTAGACCACCACGCTAGTTGAGTAGCCCTCCACCGTCAACAGTGCAGACAGCTCGGCAAACCTCACGACACTCACGATCTTATTGGACTCGCGTAATGACTTGATATAGCTGGGAGTAGCACTCTCGCTAGGAACTGTCACGTGAGGAACCACATCAAGGACTCTTCGCTCCGCATCGCGAAACAGTCCATTTTGTACAGCTACTACAACGAGCAACAATGTAATGCCCAAGACAATCCCACCAAAAGAAACCCAATTGATCGATCTGCTCACACCTCGATTCCGAGAGCGAACGTATCTCAATCCCATCCAAAGGGCTAGCCCAAACTTGGATTTAGGGCGCATGATCTTGCAGGACGCCCTCATCAAGCCACAGGGTACGTTCCATTCGTTGTGCTACTGATGAATCATGTGTTACTACAACAAACGCCGTACGAACACGGTCACGTATTGATTCGAGCAGTTGCAAGACACCTTCCGCGTTGAATGCATCAAGATTGCCAGTCAATTCATCGCCTAGTACAACGACAGGATCAACAACCAAAGCTCTGGCAACAGCAACTCGTTGCTTTTCGCCACCAGAGAGTTTGTGCGGCATGTGCTTGAGCCGATCCGACAGTCCCACTGCCTCGAGCAATTGGACTGCACGATCTTCAGCCGTCTTGCGCTCGGGTCCACCTTTGATCCACAGCGGCATGGCAACGTTTTCCACAGCTGTGAACTCGGGCAATAGATGGTGAAATTGGTACACGAACCCCATCGACTCACTTCGTATCTTTGCGCGGCTGGACGAGTTTGCCTTGTTCATTGACCGACCTGCGACCTCCACTTCCCCAGAATCCAAATCGTCCAGTCCAGCCAATATGTGTAGCAATGTGCTCTTGCCAGAACCCGATCTACCGAGTATGGCGAGTTGCTCGCCTTCCTTCACTCTCAGGTTTACATCTTTGAGGATCTCAAGTTCAGTCTCGCCATCTCTATAGGACTTCTGTACGGACTTAGCAACAATTACGTCAGTCATAGCGCAACACCTCGGCGGGATTCATGCTTGCCGCTCGTACAGTAGGAGAAAGTATCGCAACCAAACACAGGATCAACCCTATAACAAATACCGTTAAGAGATCTGAAAGTACAAACTCGACTCGCAACGAATGTACGAAGTATTCGGACAATAAGTTCACATTCAACAACTTCTGAAACCAGGGAAATCCAATTTCTAAAACCCAACCGATTGCGAATCCAATAACGCACCCAAGAAACAGACCTATAAGTGAGATTGCCATTCCTGCCGTGAGAAACGCCAGCGAAATTACCTTCCTGTCGCCTCCCAAAGTACGCAGCACCGCGACGTCTCGCCTACGTTCCGAGACCATCATCGCTACGGTCGAAATGAGGTTAAAAGCTGCGACTGCCACCAATAGCGAGAAAATGAGAAGAAGCATGAAGCGAGAAGCCATAATCGCTTGATGAAGATATCCGAATTGATACTCGGATGACCAATAACTAACAAACTGATTGCGATCGAGCAATCTCGACCGGACAACACCTGCCAAATGCTTGGCTTGGTAGGGATCTTCGATGCGAACTTGGTAGGACGTGGCGTGCCCATTCGTTCGGTACAAGCGGCTAGCATCAGCAAAGTGCATGTAGACTCTATTTCGATCCATGAAGGATCCGGTCTCGAGCACTGCCAAAACTCTTACAGTCTTTTGTCGCGGAATATAGCCGGCCAAGGACACCTGAGTTTTGCGGACAACCAGCGTTACTACGTCGCCTCTTGAAATACCAAGCCGCTTTGCTGTAACGCTTCCCACTAGAACACCGAATGATCCTGGCAGGAGTCTTGCCAAGTCATCGTCTGCTACAAAATCCAACAATGCCGATGCGTTGTTGTGTTGGTGCGGGTCGATCCCTTGAACGAGGATGGGTTCGCCTCTGGCTCGAGTGCGAGAACCCGAGTTAACTCCTTCTACTGACCCATTGCTAGAACGTTCAAACGGCTCTCGAGATGAAACAACAAGCAATGCAACGTCTTCGACCACAGAACTGACACCTATTACCCCCTCGATCTGGGAAACGTCGCGGAGGAATTCCTCATCAGCAAAGAATCTCTTTTTCGTTTCAATTGTGATGTGCGGCAGGATTCCCAAAATTCGCTCTCGAAGCTCGTACTCGAAACCTGTGAGAACCGCCTGAACGACCACGAGAATTGCGATTGAAAGTGAGAGACCCGCAACAGCCAAAGACGCAATCGAGGATAGAAAATCGCGGGGGGACAGCACATAGCGAATACCGATCAAGAGAGGCAGTGGTAACTTCATGTGATATCAGACAGCCGTCTTGTGACTTAGCTTCAATAAAGCAGGCTCGGCATACTCTTTCTCCTGAATATGTCCATTTTCCTTCCGTTACTTATTCAGATTCATTCGCCACAATACTGCGTAATCTTGCAGATCAATCATCGTCGTGGTTGTGGTTTCGACTCTTCTCACATGGTTTCCTCCTAAGAATGCAGTGGACATTGCACCTCTGTATTCCCCAGCCTTCCTGGTGAATCCACGCCACGGCGATGTTAGATATGGCGTTTCTGCCGCTTAGAGCTCCTCATTACACCCAATAGTCATCAGCTAGTCGAGAGAATTCTTTCCAGCTCGATTCTAGCTTTGTCCTAGCACTACTAGCGAGCCGCGTTTGTCAGTCATCGAGTAGCAGCTTCATTTTGGGAGTGGTTTCCTGCACGAAACGCTGAGTTTCCTCATTCCAAGTAAGAAACAAAGCTGCTATGTCGTGTGCGGTTGCCAGTTCGAGTCCCTCCTCTCCCAGTACAAACAACGCCGTGGCAATTGCATCCGCTTCTGTTGCCGTTGGCATGTGAACTGTAACGCTCGCCACGTTGTGATCAACTGGGTAACCTGTCGTAGCATCCAAGACATGAGGATAGGACTCTCCGTCAAATACGCGATAGTTTCTATAGTCTCCCGTGGTGGCAAGTGATCCCCGGGGCATTAAGATTTTTGTTTGGACTCCGCCACCCGACGGATTCTCAATCCCAATCTTCCAAGCACGATTTGCTTGGTTGACTCCCTTCACTCGCAACTCACCGCCAATTTCCACAAGGTAATTGTCACAGTCGGATTGATCTAACAACTCGGCGAGCACGTCTACGCCGTACCCCTTTGCTATGCCGGACAGATCAATAGTTAACGGGCGTTTTTTTCGGAGACCTGGTGGGCTGCTTCGAAACTCCAAAGCGCGGTAATCCACTTGCTTCAATAGCGTCTCGATTGTCTCGTTTGACGGTCTAGAAGATACTTTGGTGGCTCCAAATCCCCAAGCAGAGACGAGCGGTTCAATACTAATGTCAAATCGACCCGAACTTAGCCGACTAACATCGTATGCAACGGATACAACGTGGACGAGTGATTCGTCGACACCAAACCAGGACTCCGTGGGAGATCGATTGAATTGCTGCACAGTCGAGTCAATTCGGTAATTCGACATTTCCTCGTCAACCGAACTCAAAGCTTCGGTAATCTTGGAAAGTGAGAGTGTTTTCTGGCAGTCAGCAACTACACGGTAGTAAGTTCCCATCGTTGAGCCGCCATAAGACTCGTAGCCGGCGAAGTCGCATGCCGTCAGCAGAGCTGCTATTGGCAGAATCCAGAACGGAGAGTAAAAAGACTTGGAATAGTGAATTCTTTGTTCTTCTGCAATGCACATCGTGAAACTAATCAGCAATCGAGTAGTCTTGAACTAGGGATTGTGTACTTTGCGCAATTCGATTACACACGAGGAACTACAATTTACTCATGAATACAACACGATTCGCACTCGGGCTTGTCTTAGCAATTTTCACGTTTGGCATTGCATCCGACGAGACAGACTCCGACGTGGAACAAGCAATGGAGGGCAATGCAGAAGAATCCCAAGAGTCTTCTGAGAATAGCAATTTGAAAGAGTCAAAACAGGAAAACCCAAAGGTGCTTCTCGATACATCGCATGGAACGATAATGCTAGAGCTCTTTGCAGACAAAGCGCCGCTGACTGTAAAGCACTTTCTGTCTTTAGTGGACGACGGACACTACGACGGCATCATATTTCATCGGGCGCACAAGGGATTCGTTATACAAGCAGGTTCCTGGGACCAAGAACTGAATTCTCGCGACGTGACCGAAACAGTAAAGAACGAAGCCATGAATGGGGTCAAGAATAGCAAGGGCACCATCGCGATGGCGAGGTACGACGACCCAGACTCTGCGTCGGCAGATTTCTTTATTAACACTAAGAACAATCATATGCTCAACTATTCCGAGTCCGAGGGCAAAGCGGGGTATACCGTATTCGGAAAAGTAACTCGTGGTATGAAAGTGGTTCACGAAATCGAGAACTTGCGAACCAAGACGCAAGTCGTCAACGGTTTAGAACTCGAGAATTTTCCCGTTGACACCGTCGTGATAACACAGGCAGCGCAATTCCGCGACTAAAGGCTCATTTGGGCTACGTTGCTATGGACTGAAAGCCCAATTAATTTGTCAACTTAAGTCTAAAGAAAACGTCGAATGAATAAGAAGCTATTGCTGGTTTTCGGCCTCATAGGTGTGGGGTTGTTTTGGAGTGCGTTGGTTGCTGAGATCACCTTGAGATTTCTGCCAGGGAACTTCATCATCATGTCAATTTTGGTCTTTCTGTCATGTATGTTCTCAGGTCTCTTGGTGTATATGTTCACACGCCGCATTCTTACCAACGTGGCAAGAGACCGAAAGGATGGAAAAGTCGAAAGATCGTCAGACGCCACCCGAACACCGTCCGGCCAACCAAGAAGAGGACCCAACCAAGGTGGACAAAACCGTTCTCGTAGACCCCAAAAGTCTTCGGATCGAGAAGAGAGTACAAAGTCTGCCGATCAATCGGGTAAAGCTAGATCACGACCTGAAAGACGTCCTAGAGCTGTATCTAAGTCGGAACGGACCCAAGGTCCAAAAAACGCAAGAATCCGAGGTCAAGTCAAGTCGTACTCGCAACGGCAGTCGTATGGATTTATTCGGGGAGACGACGGCAAACAGGCCTTTTTTCACAAGACCAACCTCGATCCTGGTTTAGACGACAAGAACATAGAAAAGGATCTTGCCGTGACCTATGAAATACGTGAAGGCGATCGAGGACCGGTTGCGACCAAAATTCAGATAGCCAAATGAGGGCTGTAGATTAATCTTCGTGCCGAAATCTCTCGACGTCTCGAGTCCGCATTAGTTCAAGTAGGGGTCGAAGAACCTCAACCACTCGTAGCACCTGCTGGTCGTCCCGAATTTGGCGACTATCAGGCGAACGGTGCATTGCGTGCTGGGAAACTCTTGAAAGTGAACCCACGAACGCTGGCACAGCAGCTAGTCGATACAGATGTGCTCGAAGACGTATCTTCAAACGTCGCGATTGCAGGACCCGGCTTTATAAACGTATCTCTAGACAACGACTTTCTGTCAAGTTCGTTGGGATCTGAACCACTTGTAGCTCCCACTAACAAACCGCTTCGCATTGTGGTGGACTACTCGTCCCCGAATGTGGCCAAGCAGATGCACGTTGGACATCTAAGAAGTACAGTTATCGGCGACTCCATATCGCGGATGCTGACTCTTGCGGGTCATACGGTCGTAAGACAAAACCACATCGGAGATTGGGGAACAGCATTCGGGAAGATTGTCGCCTACATTGATGACCTCAAGTCGGACCAAGAAATCAATAGTGGTCTGGAAGACCTTGAACAACTCTACATAGCCGCAAGCCAGCGGTTTGATAGAGATTCGAGCTTCGCGTCAAAGGCACGTGAAGCAGTCTTGAAACTGCAGTCCCACGATCCCCGGACGATGGATATCTGGCAGAAATTCATAGATGTGTCGCTACGCCACCTCGAGGACATTTACGGAAAGCTCGACATCTTGTTGACTCCAGCCGACATAAAAGGCGAAAGTTCATTCAATGACGACTTGCCAGCAGTGATTGAACGATTAGAAACGAACGGGTTGTTGGTCGAATCGGACGGTGCACAGTGTGTGTTTATCAATGGGTTCGTCCGGAAGGACGGTAGTCGACTTCCTATGATCGTCCAAAAGTCGGATGGCGGCTACCTCTATCACACAACGGATCTAGCCACCCTGCTTTACAGAACGAGGGAACTTGAGGCGGACCAGGTACTGTACTTCACCGATGCACGACAGATTCTGCACTTTCAAATGTTGTTCGCCGTTGCAAAGAAAGCTAAATTTGCGGAGGAAGCAACTGAACTCGAACACCATGCGTTTGGGTCCATCCTCAATGCGAATGGTGAGCCACTCAAGACGAGGTCTGGAGAAAACCCGCGTCTATCCGATTTGATCGAACAGGCGGAAATTCACGCGAGAAATGTTGTGGAAGAGAAGAGCCAACATTTAGACGTAGAGCAAAGATCAGAAATCGCCCATCACGTCGCAATCGGTGCGATCAAATACGCAGACCTATCCAAGAACCGAACGAGTGACTATAAATTCGACCTGAACACGATGATGTCCCTAGAAGGGAATACTTCACCTTATTTGCAATATGCCCATGCGCGCATTAGCGCAATCTTCGCACGAGGCGGTATCAATGGTGAGGAAATAGAGCTGGACAGGATTCGTGTCAAGCATCCTGCCGAACACGACTTGGCAGTGCGTCTATTACGGTTTCAAGAGGTCCTTGAGCAATCGATCACTGAACGCAAGGCGCATCACATGTGCAATTATCTATACGACCTAACCGTACACTTCACAAGGTTCTACGAGAAGTGCCCCGTGCTCAACACGGAATCCAAGGAACGGGATAGTCGTTTGGGACTATGCGCCCGTACGGCTGAGAATTTGCGAGTAGGACTGGGCTGTCTGGGAATCTCAGTTCCTAAGAGGATGTAGAGTCGACGGTTTTCGGTACCGAGTAGGTCTTTAGATCCGCCACGAAACTTCTTAGTACTTCGACGCCAGTTGCCTCAGCTCGTGCACACCATCTCTTGAACGCTGAGAGAAGCTCTTCCCCGCTTCCGGTTCGTTTCGCCCAAAGAGAATTGAGTTCCTCGTGTAGATCGTAGATCACCTTCAGTTGAGGACTGTGGCGAATGATTTCGTCAATCTTGTTAATCTCTCGATCGCGCAAGACTAATTCGTGGGAGCAGAGTATCCTTCTCGCTCCTCGGAGCAATCTGCGGATCGGCCCATTGGCGTCTTGCTTTTCACTCCGGACAATAGGTTTGACGACATCTTCTGCGTAACGGGCCATTACGCTAAATCGATCATTCACTACCGCCCACAACGTGTCCATATCGATGATCGATTTGCCACTCACTTGCTCGACGACGGGACCTGTGTGCAATGGACGAGCTAGTCGTAGAAACCTCAGCGCACGAATGTACTGCCAACCAAGATCAAACTCCCAGGGCTTAAAAGAGAACCGAGCGGAATTTGGATAGGTGTGGTGATTGTTGTGCAGCTCCTCCCCGCAAACGAGAATTCCTACAGGCACAATGTTCTTGGAGGCGTCTTGAGTCTCGAAGTTTCTATAGCCCCAGGCATGTCCCACGCCGTTGACGATTCCTGCAGCCCAGAATGGAGTCCAAATCATTTGTACTGCCCAAACGATGACTCCAGTGATACCGAACAGCAAAATGTCAATCACCGCAAATAGCGCTACACCAGCCCAGGTAAATCGAGAGTAGATATTCCGTTCCACCCAATCATCGGGTGTCCCTTTTCCATATTTTCGAATTGTTTCCTCGTCAATTCCGTCGCGATAGTACTCCGAGCCCTTTCGAATGATGTTGAAGAGACCGAAGATCACGGGACTATGCGGATCTTCCTCGGTTTCCGTTTTTGCATGGTGTCTACGGTGGACAGCAGTCCATTCCCTTGTGACCATGCCTGTGCTGATCCACAAGAAAAAACGAAAAAAGTGACACAGGGCTGGGTGCAGATCGAGAGCCCTATGGGCTGAGTGTCGATGTAAATAGAGAGTTATAGCGATGAAAGTAGTGTGGGTCGTTAATGCCACAAACAGAATCGGCCAAAGGATTGAGAACCCAATGATTCCATACCACCATTCGTAAAAACTCACCGTTACTAAACTCCCTAAAAATGTAAAGGCTAAAGGGCGAAGCAAAAGGCAAGCCAGTACCAAGCCGTTTAGCATGAGTGCTTCGTTATTGTAATGGTATAGACAGCTCTCGAAGGAGATTGCTTCAACAGTATTTTGGGCAAAAGCAAGGCGGTGCGAATCCTGACTCGTTGAAGCAAGCAAAATTTCTGACTAGATATCGGCTCGAGACTCATAAAGTGAATAATCACCTTGGCACACTTTGACGGGTAAGCCTTATGGAAGAACTAAGCGAGCTGGAAATCTACCTCTACGACTTGAAGGGTTACTTGGTCGTCGAGAATGTCCTGTCACCAAGCCAAGTCGAGGAATTGAACAACATTCTCGACGAAACGCTCGACGAACTTCCAGAAAGTGCCGAGCAACGCAAGGTTCAATCGCAGCGCTCGTTGTACGACAACTACCGGTTTGGGATGGCAGGCGGTTCGTACGATTCCTCGCCTGGATTTCTAGCTTTTGGACAGGTCTTTTGCGACCTAATAGACCATCCAAAGACCATGCAAATGATGAGAATGCAACTGGGCGACTGTTTTCGACTTGATCGGATTTTTGGAATGCGCATGAAGAAAGGTATGCCAAGCGGCATCTTGCACTCGGACTATGGCACTTCCGAACCTTTTAGTCGTGCCGTCCCAGGTAAGCCCTACGTACAACCGGCATATCAAGCTCTTCATGGATTTGGAGTTGCAGCCTTCAATCTTGCAGATAGTGGACCGGAGACTGGCGGTCTCTGCTGCATTCCGGGAAGCCACAATAGCCAAATCAAACTCCCTCGCAGCATTAGAAACGGCAGTTTCAATGATGTCGTCGAGGTTCCCTTCGCCCCAGCCGGCAGTGTGACATTTTTCTCCGAAGCCACCACGCACGGAACAATGGAATGGAAAGCCGACTACGAACGTCGCACGTTGCTCTACAAATATTGTGCTTCCCAACTGACGTGGTCGCGTTCTCGGGTTACCGCTCCTGAGGGCATCGAATTGACCTCGCGTCAAAGACGTCTGCTAGAAGAGCCAGCCGGTGCGCACTGGTTCTTTGACTCGCTATTCGACGAGAAAAAATAGCGTGCGAAAACGCCATTGAATAGGAGACTTAGAAGAAATGGGCAAGTCCGTATATCTGGCCAATCCATATGGATTTTCACTGCAGCAACACGGGCCGTTAAAGGAATTGGTTGCGAAACTCCAGTCTTTAGGATTGGAGGTCTTTGAACCGTTTGAACGCAACAACCAACTTGACAAGGGCTCCAAGGGATGGGCCTATCCGGTAGGCCAGGCAGACATTGCCGATATACAGAACACCGATGGAATAGTAGCTGTAGTGAACGGATGCCCACCGGAAGAAGGAGTTGTATTTGAGCTTGGCTATGCAACCGCTTTGAAAAAGACAGTATTTCTCTTTCGGGATGACGCTCGTACCTGTACTCCGTGCGAGAACTATCCTCTCAATCTCATGCTGTTCACCGCTCTGCCGGAAGTTGGATGGGAACGCTTTTGGTACACATCACTTGAAGAGCTAGCGGATCCAAACAAGGCTTTAGTCCAGTGGGCATCTCAAGACAAAGGGTGAGTACACGCATTTCATCACAACGACGTAGTGTTCGAGAAACTCGTCAAGCAAGCGCTTAAATTGAGTCTATAACCCAAGCGGTGGCTGCAAATCAAGATTCCAATGTGTTCGTTGAATCTCTAACGAAACCACTGATCATGATTAAGATCTATTCATCCATCTATACTTGATTCAAAACGACTCCACAATCGAACAGGAGCGATTACATTCATGATTACACGTAGACAAATATCACTCGGCATCCTTGCTACACCAATCCTCGTGTCTTTTTCTCGTTCCGTATATGCGGAAGAGAAAGTGTCAGAGGAGCTACCGGAGGAATTGTCGACTTCAAGCCTAATTTACTTGACACCCATAAAGTCAGATGGTGAGGAAAGTACGTGCAAAGGCGAAATTTGGTTCGCATTCCACGAGAAAGAGATTTACGTTGTTACGCCATCGGAAGCCTGGCGAGCGAAGGCAATTGGCAAGGATCTCACCGAGGCACGAATCTGGGTTGGAGAATTTGGCAACTGGAGGCAAGCAAACGAAGCCTATAGAAAAGCCCCCGAACTCATGGCCACTGGAACTATTGTTGAAGACAAGGAAGTGCACCAAGAGGTACTCAAGGTAATGGGTGAGAAGTACTCGGACGGATGGGATACCTGGGGACCGCGCTTCAAGAGCGCACTCGAGGACGGTTCCAGAGTGATGATCAAGTACAAGCCCAAACTGTAGCGAGGATCCTACATGTGGAAACCCGAAGACAACCTCATTTCGGCTGAAGATCTACACGGACTCCTTGGCAATTCCCAGCTGGTAATCGCCGACAGCAGGAGCGATCTACTGGATAGAGAGCTTGGTTTTAGGCAGTATCGGGAGTCTCACATTCCCAATGCCATATTCGTTTCCGTCGATGAGGATCTCGCAGATCCTCCCGGTCGCCGAGGAAGACACCCTCTTCCTTCGAAAGAACGATTCGCTGACTTCTTGGGCCGTTCGGGCATTTCCAATGAGTCGCATGTCGTTGTTTATGACGCTGGGAACGGCATGTTTGTCTGTCGTCTGTGGTGGATGTTGCGTTGGCTCGGTCACGAAAGAGTGTCTGTACTGGATGGGGGATTCGCGGCATGGCAAGAAGCTGGTTTCGAGACAGCTACCGACATTCCAGTCCCTAAGCCTACAGAATTTTCGATTGGCAAACCACTGACTCGAACCGTAACGGCAGAAGAAGTCTTGAATCACCGAGGGGTGTTGGTTGATGCACGCGCGGAAGACCGGTTTCAAGGATTCAACGAGACCATGGATCATACGGCGGGGCACATTCCTGGAGCTATTTGTAGCCCTTTCCTCAAGAACATCGGCTCAGACGGAAAATTCACTCGTGACCCGAAGAAGTTTGAAGGTGTTGCTAAAGACTCCGATGTGATTTGCTATTGCGGGTCCGGAGTTACAGCAACTAACAATATTCTTGCCATGTTGGTTTCGGGCTATGACGAACCCGCGCTCTACCCTGGTTCATGGAGCGAGTGGATTGAGGATCCATCCCGACCAAAGGTTCCGGAGTAACTGTAGGGCGGTGTTAGTCGAGTTAGAGACCCACATTCTCGTTTACAAACTGTATGAAACGTAGGTTGCAATGAGAACCCTTCGAGAAAAGCTTGGCTTCTGGGGCTATCGCCTTCTAATTGCTTGGTCTTGCATAAATGCTTGCGTTTTAGGACCGATAGCGTGTTACTTGATTTTTGCGTATTGCAACGGATGCGGCCATGTGAAAGCTAGTGTCTACTCTGCAATGTGGCTGGCATCAGGTATGTTGCTATTGACTTGGAGTGCCAATACAAGTGCTTTCATGAAGGATCACATATATTGGACGTTTCAAATTCCCCTGATTGTGAAGGGTGCGAGACAAATCATGTCTGCAATTAAGAGGTAGTAAGCAAGCTACGCGGCTTAACGAGCCAGCCACCAGAAGAATTGGAGGAGTTTTGGCTACGTTGACTAAACTACCTCGACCGTGCGATTGCAGGGAAACTGCAATGTTCAAACGGGCACCAGAAGGTTCGCATTGCGCGACGTGTAATTTCAGATAGAAATTCAATGATTTATAACTCCGATTGCAAACAAATATGTAAGACCTTCAGCAATCATTCAAACTTGCGAATCCGCGGAGCGGCCACTCAGTTCGTTCGAGCCAGCACTGTCAACTGCCTGTGATCCGTATCTTGAATCACTAATCCCTTTTCATGTTCTCCTAACAAGAGAATGCCATCCAATCCAATTGAACCGTTACCCAATGCCATGCGCGGGGCGGACACTTCCGTTGTAGACGGCCGCCTCTATTCGGTCGAGTTCAAAGACTTCTACGCTGCAAGGGACCCCGTGCAAGAGTGCCAACAAGCACACATACAGCCCGCCTTGCTTGCACAACGCATGTCCACTGCAAAGACCTTCACAGTCTTTGAATTTGGATTTGGAGCGGGAATAAATTTTCTGACGATTGCTCAGGAATTCTTACGCCACGCCCCTCAAGAGTGCAGACTTCGCTTCTTTAGCTGTGAAGTTCGCCCTCTACCTTTTACGTTCCTTCGAGAGACGATTCGAGCCACGGCGTCTCACCTCACCCTGAGCGACAAATTAATCGAGCAATATCCTCCGCCAATTGCGGGTATTCATCGTCGTCTGTTTGCCAATCATCGGATCGAACTTACCGTGATGTACACATCGGCAGACCTCGCGCTTCAAGACTTCATCGCTCGTGACCAGCAAGGTGTCGACCTATGGATTCTTGACGGATTCGCACCAGATCGAAATCCTGATATGTGGACCGAACGACAGTTGGGCTCGCTAGCGGCAAAGTCAAGAGCCGGTGCTACCGTAACGACTTACTCTTCCGCGGGACACGTCCGCAGACTGTTGGAGTCGAATGGATTTTCAGTCGAAAAGATTTCAAACCTTCCCTACAAGCGCCACACAACTGTTGCCAAGTTGGCAACAGCGCCATTCATACCTTTTGACGCACCCTCAAGAGCTGTCGTTGTTGGAGGGGGATTCGCAGGTTGCGCAACAGCCCAAGCATTGGCAAGGAGAGGAATCAGTGTCGAACTACGCACTCCTTCTGGCCGAGTAGCTGATGGCACGTCCGCGATTCCAACTGCTGTGGTTCATGCACGCTTAAGTGCGAGTACGGATTCAGCACCCTCTATTCGATTGCAGTCGCATGCCTACTCACAGTCGTTAATTCGAAACTTCAGCGGAGCGATTCGTTGTGGCGCGATACAGTTTCCGAGTACACGAATGACACTTGAGCGACTGGAGCGAATTTGCGAATTGTTGGGGAGCGAGTGGGCGCAGCTTGTATCGAGCGAGCAGCTAATGGAACTAACAGGACTGGACATGGACGTGAAGGGAGTCCTTTTTCCAAGGGCTTTAGTTGTGAATGGAGGATTGTTGTGCTCTTGGTTTACGGACCATCCAAACGTGAAAATCGTGCAAGGTGAAGTTTCTGACCTAGATAAAGTTGACTGTCCTATTGTTGTCGCAACTGGTTCACCCACCTCGCTAAATGACCGAGGCACTAAGCTCGAAGTTACGGAGATTGAAGGACAAATGGATCAGTTCGAACCTACACCCGGCCAATCCCTTCGTCCTTTCGCGTTTCTGCACGAGGGTTACGTGGTAGTTACACAGAACACTTACTCGGCCGGTTCGACTTACGAATATCGGCCTTGGCCCAAGGACGAAGCCAAAAACACAAACCAATTGCGAATCAGAAAACTCTTTGGGTCAACAGAAATCACTCATTCTGCGTCGTTTAGAGCTCGTCGCGCAGTGACTTCCGATCACATGCCGATAGCAGGTCGAATAGATTCCAACATTTGGTTAAACATTGCCCACGGAAGTAGCGGAACGACTTCTGCTCCTTTCTGTGCGGAGATCATTGCAAGCGAGATAACGGGAGAGCTTCCTCCTCTTCTCCAAGCGCACATGAACACACTCTCTCCAGAACGATTTGAGGAGAGGCAATCGCGCCGTGAAAGTCCATTCTTGAAGACGCGGGGTACTCGACCCTAAGCGATGTCCACACGAACAGCTGACTTGGTTTAGCCCCGCATCCAAATTGCAATCACAACTCCCATCGGATCACGAAGAAGTTGCAAGTAGATTGGAGCTTAAACGTATACCATACCCCCACGCTCTGTTCGTGAGTATTGGAACCTGCACATGAAGAACTGCACTGTCTTTACAACTATTGCATTGATTGGCCTATTTATTGGTGCCTGCTCCGGTCCAACTGACGAGCAGCAGAACGTCGATGCTGAGGAGCAGATCACGGATGTTGCGGTAGAGAACGCGAACACTCATTTGAAGCTTCTCTACTGGCAAGCGCCTACAACTCTAAATCCTTACTTGAGCGGAGGAACAAAAGAAATAGAAGCGGCCTCGCTGGTACTTGAGCCGCTAGCCAACTACGACGAAGAAGCACAAATGGTTCCTACACTTGCCGAGGAAATTCCGACAATTGAGAATGGAGGGTTTAGTGAGGACTTGCAGACAATCACATGGAAATTGCGGAACGACGTCTTATGGTCAGATGGTTCGCCATTTACAGCCGACGACGTAGTCTTTACGTGGGAGTATTGCACACACCCAGAAATGGGATGCTATCGGATCAACAATTTCTCCGATGTTGAAGATGTTGTGGCGGTCGACAGCCATACAGTGCGCATTACGTTCTCAAAGATAAAAGCACATCCCTACGCTCCCTTTGTTGGATCGCTTGTTCCGATTCTTCAAAAGAATCAATTCGAAGAATGCCTTGGCGCGAGAGCACAGGAGTGCACCGAGCAAAACTTTGCTCCCATCGGTACTGGACCATTTCGAGTGATTGACTTCCGTGCAAATGATGTCTCTCAATATGTAGCAAACGAAAATTACCGCGAGGAGGGAAAACCGTTCTTTAAGGAAGTCACGCTGAAAGGGGGTGGAGATGCAGCTTCCGCTGCACGGGCTGTAGTCGAAACTGGTGAGTATGACTTTGGGTGGAATCTCCAAGTTGAGCCGGAAATCCTGGACAGCATGGCTCAAGCGGACAAAGGAAAAGTCCTTTATGGAGTGGGCTCACAGGTAGAGCGAATCATTGTCAACCTGACAAACGAGGATCCGTCGTTGGGTCCTGACCGTCGATCGCAATATCTCGACGGTACAAACCCGCACCCCTTCCTGTCCGAGTTTGCCGTGCGTAGAGCACTGTCGCTGGCAATTGATCGATCGATCCTTGTGGAAACAGGCTACGGCCGAGCGGGCGAGCCTGAGTGCAATGTGGTCCCAGCACCCGAGTACTACGTCTCCGATTCCAACGAAGAATGCAAGGTTCAGAATATTGAGGAAGCCAACCGCTTGCTGGACGAAGCAGGATGGGTGCTTGGATCCGACGGAGTCCGATCCAAGGACGGGGTGAGGCTATCAATCTTGTATCAGACATCTACGAACTCCGTGCGACAAGGTAACCAAGCACTGGTCAAGCATATGTGGGAGCAAATCGGGGTCGAAACAGAATTGCGCAACATTGACGGAGCTGTGTTCTTCGGCTCTGATGTGGCTAGCCCCGATACCTATCAGAAGTTCTTTGCGGATGTGCAAATGTATACCAACAACTTTGATGGAGAGGATCCTTCTGAGTATCTTCGAGGTTGGAGCTGCAGCGAAATTCCAGGTCCAGACAACAATTGGGCTGGCACCAACATTCCACGAGCTTGCTCGGAAGAATTCGATACGCTCGTCGATGATTTGTCGTCCGTTACGGACAAGACGGAACGGGCCGACATTATCAAAAGACTGAACGATATGGTCGTGTTGAACTACTGGGTAATTCCCCTAGTTCACCGCGCGAGAGTATCGGCGGTGTCGAACGCCTTGAAGGGCGTAACAATCAACGGTTGGGACTCGGAGCTCTGGAACGCCGAAGACTGGCACCGTTAGTGCTTCGTTTATGTAGCTTGCCTTAGTCATGCTCAAATACCTGAGCCGCAGGCTGCTCTTTGCTGTTCCCACGCTGCTCGCGATCAGCTTTGTACTGTTCGCACTGTTGGATCTTGCTCCAAACGATCCGACAGGAGATCTGCCACTCACAATTCCACCCGAAGTCCGCGAGGAAATACGCGAGTCTTTGGGACTCAACGAACCGTTCCACATCCGTTACCTAAAGTGGTTACAGCAGTTCTTCGTCAATGAACCACTCAATTTCATAGAACAAACGACCGGATTGGAAATAGGTGACTCAAGCTCTCGCTTTCGAGTCCGCTCCTGGCTAACTCGAAGCCCGGTGGTCGATCTGATCATTGAGAGACTGCCGCAGACTTTGTGGGTGGTGGGACTTTCCTATGTGGTGGGCATTCTCATCGCTCTGCCGATAGGAGTGATTTCGGCATACAAGCAATACAGTTGGTTCGACCAGATTGGAACGTTTGTTTCGATGGTCGGATTCTCTGTCCCCACGTTCTTTACTGGTGTTGTAGCAATCGTCATTTTCAGTGCGTGGCTAGGATGGTTGCCTTCCATTTACGACACGACACTTAAGGTCACGGACCTCCCGAGCTTTTGGACACAGGTCAAACAGATGGCCATGCCTGTGATGGTTTTGGCGTTCTACAACGCGGCTCAATTGAGTCGATTCATGAGGGCTTCGGTACTTGAGAATCTCAACCTGGACTACGTGCGGACAGCCAGAGCCAAAGGACTTCGAGATCGGGCAATCCTTGTCGGTCACATACTGCGCAACAGCATGATTCCGGTCGTCACGATGATCGCATTGGGTGTCCCCACGATATTCAGCGGAGCAATCGTTACTGAACAGATCTTTCGGGTCAACGGGCTCGGGCAACTTCTTATCGTGGCGATTCAGGGAGGAGACATTCCCCTAGTTCAAACCCTTACGTTCATTTTTGCCATCTTGATCGTCCTGTTCAACTTGGTCGCCGACATTCTGTACGGGATTCTTGATCCCCGTATCCGTTACTCCTAGGTGATGTAGATGGCATTCGCGGGACATCACGAACAGGCTTTACTAAGCGCACGAGAGCATCCATCTCCTTGGATGATTGTTTGGATCGCGCTTCGCAGTCACAAAGGGGCGTTGGTCGGTGCGGGAGTCTTCAGCTTCATCGTTCTATCCGTGTTGGTCGGACCATTCCTCTGGTACATCGATCCACAAGAACTCGACATAACGGCGCGCAACCTAGGTCCATCGTTTGCGCATCCATTCGGTACAGACAACTTGGGACGCGACATGCTGGCTCAAGTCCTTGCAGGCGGACGAATTGCACTTGCAGTGGGATTTACCGCGATGCTGCTCTCGCTTGTTCTGGGCACGGCAATCGGCGTACTTGCAGGTTTCTTCAAGCGTCTCGACGGGCCCTTAATGCGACTGACGGACCTGTTTCTTGCTCTGCCGCTACTTCCGCTACTTCTCGTGATCATCATGCTGTTCCGAGACACCCTTCGAGCGAGCTTTGGCCCAGAAATGGGAATCTTTTTCCTAATCGTCTTCGTTATTGGAATTACAAGCTGGATGCAGACCGCTCGTATAGTGCGAGGAGAGACATTGGCCATAAAGGAAAGAGAGTTCGTGCTTGCAGCAACAAGCGTTGGACTACCTGGCATACGCATTGTGTTTCGTCACATTCTTCCCAATATTCTGAGTCCTGTAATGGTTTCAGCAACCTTGGGAATTGCCAATGCAATTATTACTGAATCGACCCTTTCTTTCCTTGGACTTGGATTTCCGCCCGATTTTCCGACATGGGGAAGGCTTTTGTTTGACGGCTCGAATTTTGTGACGGTCACTCCAATTCGGGTACTGTGGCCCGGACTGGCAATATCACTGACAGTGCTCAGCGTGAATTTCATTGGAGATGCACTTAGAGACGCGATCGATCCACGAGTGAGAAACGAATAATTACCACTTTACGATTATCTGTCCGTGCTTGAAGATTCAAGCATTGACTAACGCATCGTAGTCTTTAATTCGGTGGTTCCATGGTGAATGAATCTCGAATTAGCCTAGTGAAAGTAAGCCTTCCGACTTTCACTCACCAGAAGCGGACAGCGGACGCGTTCTAAGCACTTAGCGTGCGGAAGATGACTCTTGTCCATGCTTTGGATCCAAGACAGCCGCAAATTATGTGAATCACCTGAAGAGACAGGTAAAAAAACGGCAGCGAGGCTGTCGCAAGCTGGGCATGGATCCGCGATAAATCAAATGTCACGCCTCAATACATAAATCAGTACTGTATAATAAATCATGGGTAAATAGATACCAGAGAATGGATTGTAAAGGTGCCAAATAACTAGCTTTCCCGAATCGACACGCCGTTTTGAAACCGAACATACGTGTCGCGCAACAGTGGTTAACTCGCTAGCTCTGATGCTTTCACTGTACTCGAAGCGAACACAACCGAATCTACGCGCTGATGCTGTATCGCATCTGACAGTGCAAATGGTGTGCGTTTCACGTGTCCCCAACGCCGGGAACGCTGCTTGAAAAGGTATTCCATCTTCTCACGAATTTACTTGTCGCCGACTAGCGTCAACGCGTATTCTGACCTTAGCCACTTCCTTGTCGGTCTCGAAATCGTAGTGCCAATCTGCCAAGCGAAGATAGACATGTTGTCGAACTCATGATTCTCAATTAAAACATTAGTGCCGAATTGCACATTCCATGATGAGTAGACGCTATAACAACCTGTTTTCTCGAGTCGATTGGCACTCGGTCAAAGAGCAGCAGAGACATACACTGCAATCCGAAATCGACAAAATTGATGGAAACCAACTACTTAATACGTCGATTGATGATCTATGCAAGTATTTCGAAGAAAAGTTCAGAATAGACGTTCCTGTGCTTATCAAAGACCAAATAGTCGCTGACCAGCAAGAGACGCAAATCGAAGTCAGCATTAGCATCGACCGTATGCCTCAATTTGAGAATCCAAACCGCACCAATCGTGTCGCAGGTACGTTAGTTGAAGTAACAATCCCATTTCATGGAGATGAAGAAGCTTTCAATATCCGACCAGCAACGTACACGTTCTCACCACCAGCTGCTGAAATTCGTGCTAGCACACTAATTATTGGCATCAAAGGAAACAATCTGGATCCACTGGCCGTAAGATCTAAAATCGATGATACGATCGGGACGATAGAACAGTATCTCGACTGGCTCAGCAATGATGTTGAAACGTTCAACAACCAAATCCTATCAATCGCAACTGAGAGAATAGACCGGCGTCGACAGAAATTGCTTGCGGACCAGAATCTAGTTGCCAGTCTTGGTTTTCCATTGAAAGAACGCCAAGATTCGCCCAAAACTTTCGCAGCACCAAACGTCCGCAAACGAATCGAACCGACCATGCCGCGTGCCAGTGCGGATTCATACAAACCAGAGCCGGTACTGAGTACTGACCTCTACGAACACATTCTGTCTGTCTTGACCAATATGGCTTTAGTCTTCGAGCGTAGCCCATCCGCATTTACTTCGATGAACGAGGAGGCGTTGCGATGGCATTTCTTAGTTCAGCTGAATGGACACTACGAAGGACAGGCAACGGGAGAAACCTTCAACTATCAAGGAAAAACAGATATCCTGATTCGCGCCCAAGGCAAAAATATTTTTATCGCTGAGTGCAAGATTTGGCGGGGCGCGGAAAAATTCGCGGAGACTATAGAACAGCTACTTGGCTATTTGAGCTGGAGGGATACTAAAGCGGCGATCATACTGTTCAATCGCAATAAGGACTTTTCTCACGTAATCGAAACCATACCAGTTACGGTTAAATCTCATCCTCATTTCAAAAGAGCAATCTCTTCGGATGATGAGGGACGCTATCAATTTGTACTCTCACATCGCAACGACAAGAATCGAGAAATGATCCTGACAGTAATGGCTTTTGATGTTCCGCGACGAGATTGAAGTTAGTAGTGTCCGTCAATCACGAACGTAGTTTTGCGCGTCACTTTTAGAGCAAGTCGTCTAAGTCTGAAGAGGATTTGACTGACGATGATGGATTCTTGTTGTCCTCCTCTTCTTCGTCAAACCAATGTCGACGAACCGACAACTGGTCCTCATATTCCAGCTGCCTAAGTTCATCAAAAAACATTACTTCGTCACGGATGGAGCTAATGTAGACCCATTTCACGGTCCTTGAAATGCCAACGAAGATCCATTTTCGAAGAAGCTCATCCGACCAAATGAATCTAAACCGATCTCTGCTAAACAGAGGCAAGAACACTGTGTCAAAAGTCAATCCTTTTGCACTGGGATAAGGCATTGCTTTTGGTCTAGGAGTATTAAAGTCAATTGTCAAGTATTCGTTATTGCTTCGACTTGACCGTTGAGCCGGGACTTCCACCTCTAGACCCTTCTCTCTGAGACCTTGTGCATACCCATAGACGTAACGGCGAGTGGGAAACAAAATCGCGATTTTCTCGTTGAGACCTACTCGTACCTGAATATTTCGACACAGTTGTTCCTTCTCGTCCTCTCGATCCTTCGCAATGTTCAATAATGGTTTCTGCCTCTCGCCTTTGTAGACGGGTGGATGTTGGCGCAAAAACGCCGCTTTTTCCTCGTCTGAACCAAGGAACCTCGATGCCATCTGTGCAACATACGGAGAGCAGCGAAACGCATCCAACAAATTCACTGTCCTAACGTTCTGGTTTCCACCAAGAATATTCCGTATCTGTTCAATCCCAATGCCTTCTTCATAGACCTGTTGGTTGTCGTCTCCAAAGACAGTCACATGCTCGCTAATGTGATTTGCGATGGCAAAAGTATTCTTGTCAAGGTCCTGACCTTCGTCTATCAGTAGAAACTTGAACTGCTTTTCAGCCTCAGATTTTCTTAGGTGAGCAAGGACCTCCCGTCGCATTCTGGCAAAATCGGGTCCGCGGTCCTTAAACGGCATACGTCCAATGTTTTCTTCATAGTAAGTACGGCACCAGTCATCAAATGTAAGAGTGTTCTCAAGAGGAATATCCAAGAATTCAACCGCCGAACGGATGTAATCTTTCAGCACGTTGGTAAACACAAAGATTCGAAAACTATCCGGTACAAATCCATAGTTTTCAATTAGATATTGGGCGCGATGAACCAGTACCATGGTTTTTCCCGATCCAGGTGGCCCAAGCACTAGCAAGTGCTTTTGGACGCCTATCTCAATGATGCTCAATTGCGAATGGGTAAGTTCGCTTCGTGGTACTAACCAGTTCAATTTGGATTCTCAATGAGATCAGATGGTCCTGAAGGCAGGATGCCGCTAGTATTGGTGTCGCCATTGCCTCCTATCTTTCGTGTCCTAAGGTGTTTCTCAATTTCGGCAACCAATTCTTCGTCGTCGTTCATTCTCGCAGCTCTCTTGTACCAAGACAATTCAAAGCCATCCAGGCTAGAAATTGAGCCGAACCCATTGATAGCTTGATTTAGAGTCGTCATATAAAGGTGTTGGTCGGATTTGGATTCCTCCAAAATAACTGCTTTAAGAACCAGATAGGCTGGATCGCTGTCTCGAGCTATGGCTTCCTCGATGCATTCCAAAGCATTGGTGTAGTCTCCGTCGCGTCGATAAGCCAATGCCAAATTGAACAACGATCCACCGTAGTTCAAGTTCAACTTCGATGCTGCTCGATAGAATTTCGACTGTCGTTCAAGGTCATCCAGTTCTCCACTGATCAGTCCCATCCGATGAAGGTAATGTGATTGGGGCCTAGTTCGGTTAAGTCGGACAAGCAACGCCAGAGCTTTCTCATAGTTGCCAAGCTGCTTTTCAAGATTGGCAACTTCGCTAACAACTCCAATCTTCTGGTTATTACTTAAAGTAGCAGTGCGCATCTGCTCTTCGAGTTCCAAAATTCTTTCGCGTGTCTTGTTGGGATTCACCACATTCGTGAGTGGATTCTCTACGCTATGCGAGTATTCTCTGGTCGGATCATCTTGCAGGAATAAACGGAAGTGTAGATTGTGATTTGCGTCCATTCTGTACTTCAAAACCAATCGATCGCCTTTGTTAACGACCGGAGCAATCGACCAAAGATCACGCATTACTATTGCATTGTTCGAATTGATCAACTCCAATCTCAGATCTACGTTTTCTGAAATCACACTTGTTGGAACGGTCAGCCCATCCATGGTTGCCCATTCTTCTCCGTCAGGAAAGGGCAACTTGCAGTTTGCTGGTACCAATTCGAAGTCTCCACTAGATGTCCGGATCGATATTGAATCGGAGTTCATTGGCTGGACAATTCCACGGCCGCGAAGAACGAGAGACAAAGACTGCAGAGCTGCGCCGTGAGCTGTACAAGTTTGCAAAGACTCGACATCTTTAAATTTCAAGATCTGGGCGTTCTCAAAAAAGCCATCTAATGCTTCTTGAACTTGAGGAATCAAGCAACTTCCTCCGACGGCAAGGCAGTAGTCGACATCCGTCGGGGCTAATCCTGCTCTGTCGAGTACATCTGTCAACGGCGCAAATATTGAACAGGTGGTGACATATTCTGATTCCTGTGGATGGAGCAATTCACGATCCAAGAATGGTTTGAGCACGGACTCGAACTGGCTTAGTGTCAATCTCGGGGAATCTAGATGCAGTAAGTCTCCCGACTCTAAATTGATAACGCTGGATTTTGGACTTGATTGTTGTAGTGTCGCGGCCTCATTCTCAAGCCTATTGAATTTCTTCAAGTTTGTGATCTGTTTGCAAAGGCCGATCTTTAGTGATTCTGCAAGTTCAAGTAAGGTCGGGATAACTACTTCGGATTTCTCCTTATAGTCAATGTCCAAGTCGTTTAAATCATTTTGCCTCAGCAACTCAGCAGTCAATACGTCTAACGCGATTGCTCGATCAATGTCCCCTCCTCCGAGACGATGGTAGCGGGATACCGCCAGGGGTGCTGCACTCAACTGACCCTCAATTTTTTGTAGACCAAACAGAGCTACATCGCACGTTCCTCCGCCAAAATCAAAAACCAGCAAGTTAGTTGTACGTGGAAGTCCTACAAGTTCGCGGTGTCCATGTAGCCACATGTAGGCAATAAATGCCGCCACTGGTTCGTCCAAAAGCGACTCATCAGACAAACTTATACCTGCTGCTGCAGCGGCTTCTTGAGTATCTGATCGCTGCGCATATTGAAACGATGCAGGAACTGTCACAACAGTGCGATCAATCGGGAGTTCACTTTGAGACATTGCATTTGACAGAAACTGTTCCAATACATGCGTCGAGATTTCCTTAGCTGAACGAAAATTTGGAGGAGCTCGATGAAACGTACGGCGCACACCCATCAAATTCTTGGTGTCCCAAAAAATGTCCTTGTGTTGTTCCAGTTTGTAAGAGCTGACTAGGCTGCGGATCTGTCGGGCACCCTCTCCTACATAGACCCTTCCTTCGTGGATAGCCACCATGGACGGAACCAGAGAATTGAAAAAAGTGCCCGAAAGCGTTTCCTGTTCAACCTCAACGGTGTTCACTTCAATAGCGGTCTGACTTGGTTCCACAATGATTTCTGCAGCTGCCGAGTTTGTGGTTCCTAGATCGATCCCGATTACTCTTATGGCGCTTCGTGGAGCTTCTGAAGGCCTGAGATCGGTGGTCACAAGTGTTAGGTCGTACATGTTGCTTTCGAACTTACTTGCTGTGAACGAATTTGTCGTCACAGTATAGGGAGCAAGGTCATATTCGACTCTATATTTGCCCGGAATGAATGTATGAACACCTTCCGATTGAAAAAGTATTCCGTAATCAATCGGGACTGACCGGTGTCAAGTGGGATCAACACCAGAATCAAACACCCCATTCCAGCGCTTCATTCCAATAGATCGAGGCGAAATCAAGACTGGTCACCTTGGATTACCCGTACAACCAAATGATCTACGCTGCATCCGACAATAAGCTTATAAAGTACGAAAGTCGATCCAGCTGTGTTATGTGCGTAACTGTCCAACTAGCAAGAATGCTTAGGAGAATACACCGGCAAGTTACCCACATTCCCTATATGCCAGCAACATTTTTGGCTTGTTAACTAACGTGTGGTGGGTTCAAAGAGGGGAAACTTACAATTCGCTTTCTAGTGATACGCTCTCGGGATGGAAAAAGGCAACTCTATTCTCGTTGTGGAATTGGTTAACAGATAGAAGATGTTCTTCACACTCGAAGACCCCAACGCCAAGATTAAAGGCTCCAGAGACCCTCTCGGAGTACAACCACTGTGGGCGCGCTTCGGGAGGCATGTGATTGCAAATCTCACTACTCAAACAAATTCAGTTCGGGGGTTCACAATCCTCCTGTTAGGTCGCTATCTAACTGAACGAGCCATTGACGAAGGTCAACTAAGTCGTGAATTTGCCCTTGATGCTTTCTTGAGATTCGAGCAAATCGGTGGATATGTTCGCGAGGTTGCACATGGCGCAGGTGGTGACATTAGAGGAATCGAGAGAGTCCGATTAAAGCTTGAGGACTACAACGGTTATGTTCCGATCCAGGCTAATTCCGCTGGTTTCATTCTTGCTGCGCAACGGATCAACGGCCTCTGGGGATTGTTTTCAGTTGCAGCAAGGGTTTCGGGACTCATTCCAGACGATCGAGTTGGACTAAGACCAATTGCGAGAGACTTTATTGACAAGGAATACTTGCCGATCCTCAACCCGTGTATCGAACAGCTGACTCGACTCATTTCAACGGGTGGACATCTTGACACGCGCACTCCCGACATCGTGTTTTCTGCACTGAGTGAACTGCTCGGGAACTCCTATACCGAATCAGAACGAGACTTCTATGGAAAGACTCTTCGAGACGGACTCCACGTCAAAGATGCACCCGCACAACGGCAACAGATATTCTCCCAATTACTTTCGGAGCATACCGACCTAGAAGTTCGCAGCAATCGTGAGGACCTAGTGCGTATAACGGAAGAGGCCCGCATCGTCAATGAGGAACTTGCCTTACGGCTCGATCGAATCTCGAGATTAGAAGCGGTACTCGCGCCAGCGATGTTGCTTTTCGATTTCATACTGACGTGTCATGGTCATCAGCTCGGCGACATGGCGGAGGAGCTTAAATCAAGATGGAAGCAGTCCGTACCCCATATAGATCCTCAAGAAAATCGGAACTTGCTTGACGAAGTCCATTACGTTTGGACAGATGTTGTTCGTAGTTCTTTTGATCGCTGCCAGCAAGGGCTCGCCGGTGGAAGCTACTTCGAATCTTTAACAGCATTGCTGGACTGGCACACAAGTGTCACCGCTCGTCGTGGTGGGTCAGCATGGGTTCAGATTGGAGCAAACGGAAAGTTGGACGTGCGTTATCGGGGCGCAGAACAACTGTTACCTTCAAGTGACGACTTGCCTAATTTGTGGCGCAATAGCTATTTCATCGACTCTCTAAAGTCCATTAGCTCACAGCTGAGCATCAGCAATTGAAGGATATGGATCATTGGCCGAATGCCGTACTCTCCCAACGTGTGGTTGAGGCCTTGCAGGAACGTCGTTTACGTAGTGCGCTGTTCACTACCTACACATTTGATCCAGGGTTCTTTGAGCTAGAGGTGCTTCCGTTGCTCTTTCGTCAGAGCTTTAGCCAAGCGGAAAAGGTGAAGCTGCTACAGCTCGAAGATGCCCTGCGCGATGTGGACCACATTGCAGTCTACTACGACCGAAACGCTCTTTCACAAGACGCTACGCCTGCCCGACTGGACTACAGGCGGATCGATGTGCGTCGGAGGGGAGGAGTGTTTCACCCAAAGCTTGCTTTCTTTCTTCTAGATGAGAAAAACGAAGTCAATCGCAACTCTAACAAGAACTTCCAATCGTTAGTCATAGCATGTCTATCGGCAAATCTGACTCGTTCTGGTTGGTGGGAAAACGTCGAATGCGCCCACTTCGTGGAAATCTCTGATCGCAGCGTATCAAGTAATCCAATTCCGTACCGAAGCGATCTCTTAGCTATCTTGCGACGGATCCGAGCTTGTGGAACCGATAGCGAAGATCATAGTGCGCTGGAGTCGATTCGATCTTTTCTGCGCAATCGCGTTTCTTCCGAAAGCATCGGTCCTGCTCGAGTCAGGGGTCGATGGACTACACGAATGTTCGGCGGTGAGAGACAATTGGGAATATCGGATTGGTTAGAAGAACAGGAACTCACGAGCAGCAAATGGAATCTTGAAATTATCTCTCCTTTTTTTGATTCAAGGGGAGCGCATCCGCTAAATCAACTAACTCGCACAATACAGCCAGTTGAGACCCGAGTCTTTTTGCCTCGCGAACCTGATGGTTCAGCCTTAGTGACAGAAAACACATATGAATCCATCTCTGCGCTAAACGGCGTGAAATGGTCCGTACTACCAAGCCAAATAACAAAACGTTCCGGTGGAGCATCAGGTGAGAAACTTGCTCCACGATACGTGCATGCCAAGGTATATCGCTTTTGGAATTCAAATGGAAGAGAGGTAGTTCTTATAGGATCGGCGAACTGCACAAGCTCTGCCCATAGTCATGGGGGAGCGGGAAATCTGGAGGCTGCGTTTCTCGTAGACCTCAGTAGAACGCGTCGAGGGCCAAACGACTGGTGGCTCCAACCATTGGGTCAGGATGTCCAGCGATTTGCCGAAGAATCTCCGGGCGAATCTGATGGTCTCGATGACTCACCGATTGGTGTTTCAATTCGTTACGACTGGGGTACACGCGAATTGGCCGTACGCCTCGACCGCAAAACAGTTCAACCGTTAAGCGTTTCAAACAGTTCCGGAGGCCATCTCTTCAACATTGAAGCTACAACCGAAAAGCATTGGTGTGAATTGGATACATATGCCTCCGATCTACTAAGAAAGAGTCTTCAGTCGAGTAGTTTTGTTGTGTTGAACTACGGTGAAATTCAGTGGAAAGTCCTCGTGAGGGAGGAAGGCATGGCACACCGTCCTTCAATTCTGAGCGAACTCAGCCCTGAGGAAATTCTTGAGTATTGGTCGTTGCTAACGATTGAAGAGCGAGCAGAATTTCTTGAGCGTCATGCCGCCTTCAATGAGAATATTGAAGGTCTACCGGTACTTTCGAGCAATATCGAACTTGGAGCTGAAACGACCGTATTTGATCGTTTTGCCGCAGTTTTTCATGCCTTTGGATGCTTGAAACGCCATACCGTGAGTTCACTTGAGAATGGCCGATTCGATGAAGCGGAAATGAGGCTTCTAGGCGCAAAATATGATTCTCTTCCAGAACTGCTTCGAAAGCTACTCGATCTTGAGAATGGAGATCCTATACAGTGCTATGTGTCCTTCCTTACGGCGAAGCAAATGCGTGACTCGTTGGGAGAACAGTATGGGGAGTTTTTTAGAGATAGAGAAGATCTTGTAACCCGTCTTGACATACTGATCAGCGAAGGGCTCTGCAGACGTGAACAGATTTTCGAATTTGATGAAAAGCAATCTAGCGACTTTTTGGAATGGTTTGAACCTGTCTTTCTAAGAGACCTCAGTAATCTGTAATGCGTTCTATCTCACTAGACTTTCTTGATGAACTCATTAACTTCGCCCCATCCGGCAAAGACCGTGACAAAGCGTTTGGCGACGTTCAACGTGAAGGCACGGTAGCTGCATTCAACATGTTGGAGAGCAATGGGTGTGCCTACCTCGCCGACGAGGTTGGAATGGGCAAGACATATGTCGCACTCGGAGTCATGAGCCTCGTGCGGTACTTCGATCCCCATGCACGAATTGTGGTAATAGCTCCACGAGAAAATATTCAAAGAAAGTGGGTTAAGGAGCTCCACAATTTTGTTCGAAATAATTGGCGCATCGTTGGAAATCGAGTGAAGTCTCTTCATGGAGGCCCGGTTTGGGAGCCCTCGGTTTGTGGTTCATTGGTTGAATTTGCTCACGAAGCGCTCGTTAATCAAGACCGAGATTTCTTTCTTCGTATGTCAAGCTTCAGCATCAGACTGAAAGATCCTGAAGATCGAAAAAAGACTCGCGCCGCACTGGTCAAGAGCGTCCCTTGGATATTCCGGCGGCACATTCCAAACAGAAGCGGAGAAGAGTTTCGCGATGCATTTGCAGTTGCCCTCAATGGTGCGATACCCGAAGCTGATTTGCTCATCTTTGACGAAGCTCACAATCTCAAGCATGGCTTCAAATCCGATGGGAGTACAAGGAACCGTGTTATGGGGTTGGCATTTGGACATCCCGAAGGCGAAACGTATGAGAGAGACTGGTTTAACCGCAAGGCGAAGCGCGTCTTGCTCCTATCGGCGACTCCGTTTGAGGATGACTATTCAGCAATTCACCGGCAGCTGGATGTCTTTGGATTTGGAAACGCGGAACTTCAAGACTCAAGTGGAGAAGAAAAACTCAACATCGCAGACTTATCCAATTCGGAAATCTCAGACGACCACAAGAAGAAGATCGCTCAGCGGCTGCTGATTCGACGTGTATCCGGTCTCAACATCGGAGGTGAATTGCATACCAAAAACATGTATCGCAGAGAGTGGAGACGAGGCGGGCTCGAACGCCATGACAAGTCGATCGAAATCGAAGATCCCAAAGAGCGTCTTACCATTGCCCTCATGCAGAAAAAGGTCTCGGAGGTGCTTCAAACCGAACGATTCAACAACCATTTCCAAATTGGCATGCTGTCATCGTTTGAGAGTCTCAGCCAGTCAGTCGGAAGTGTGCGTCCTCGAAACGAGGAGCAACCTACGTTTGATGGAGAAGATCAGCGTCGCAATCTTAGCGAAACAGAAAGAAACGGCATTGATACTGAAGCAATCTCCGAGATCGTGCGATCCTATCGCGAAGCATTTGGACATTCTCTTCCGCATCCGAAATTGGATACTACAGCTGTAGCTCTCGCGGAAGCGTTTGAGAGTGGCGAGAAGGCGCTTGTTTTTGTGCGACGTGTGCGAACTATCGATGAACTGGCATCCAAACTGGAAGAGAGTTTTGATCGTTGGATTCGGAGCCGAATGGAATCCGAGCTTCCTCAGCTCAAGGTGGAGATTTCAGAACTCTTCAAACGGTATGATCGCGAACGACTTCTTCGACCTGAAGACCTCGAATTTGAACTCCCACATGAACAAGACCTCTCCAAGGAGAAAGAGAGGATTGACCGCCGAGACGACTTGGAAGAGGAAGACGAAGGGGGTGCCGAAAGTTTCTTTGCATGGTTCTTTCGTGGCGCGGGTCCTCCCAACGTTCTTTCTGGAGCAGCGTTTCAAAAGAATCGGCTAGCTTCGTCTAGTTCGATCTACGCAACTCTTTTCGAAGACGATTTTGTCGCAAGCATCCTCGATGCGGATTCCAATACCGTCTTCGATGCACTCGTTTGTGAATTGGGCTCGACTACTACCGAATGCAACGGTGCCCTGCGAAGCGCTTGTTACGGGTACTTTCAGGAAAGAAGCCGCCAACGGGAAGGCTATGCGCGGCTCTATGTGTTTGAGGGATATCAAGTTGCAGCTCTCTCGCTTTTGAGAGAGCGAGGAGGCGAGATCGGAAGAAAAGCAGAAATTGTTCTAGAAGAGAGGTTTCCAGGTGTAAGTCCTACTCCTCTTGATCCTCCAGAGACATTCCCAGGACCCTCGTCTGGAATTGGATTGACAACCGTATTTACCGAACTCGCAGGGCGCACCAAACTCAGGCAACGACTTTGGCCAGAAGAATCATGCGGTTTCCGTCGTGCATTTCGCCGCAGGGAGCAACGGCGAGAGCTTTTCAGCGCGATGGCACGACTTGGTGCAGCCTACATCGATCTCTATTTGCTAGCCATTGCTCGGATGGGATCGTTTGAGTTAGGCCAGGAGTCCGGAACATCCCGTGAACTCGCATCTGATTTCGTCGATCGACTGGACCGTCAGCAGCACGAGCCAGGGTTTCATGCGTTTTATGAGCTCTCGGAGGCATCTGATGCTTTTGACCACATCTTGGACGTCAATTTTCCCGAAGCACATACCTGCCTTATTCCCGAACTTGCTCGACTCTATTCAAGTACCCTCCAAAAACAAGTGCCTATCGGTCGCATGTCTGGAGGAGTCTTTCAGCGTCTTGTCCGCCAGTTTCGAATGCCCGGATTTCCGTTAGTACTTGTTTCAACTGATGTCCTACAGGAAGGTGAGGATCTTCACACTTTTTGTCGACGCGTTGTGCACTATGGAATCGCTTGGACTCCATCTGCCATTGAGCAACGTACCGGCCGAGTGGATCGCATTGGCGGGCTGGTTCAACGGCGGCTCGACGGAAGTCCCCAGTTTCCCGGCGAAGATGAGCTGATTCAGGTCTATTACCCTCACTTGCGCGATTCAGTTGAACTTCTACAGGTACGACGCGTCCTTCGCAGGCTCAATCGGTTCCTGAGTCTCATTCATAGTGGTGATGGCAGATTCGAAACAGATGAACGTGCCATCGATGCCAGCCGTGCCTGGCACGAGGAACAGGTGGATGTTCAACCAGTAAAGGGACAGTTGCAATCTGCCTTTCCAGTTGATCCGATGTGGCTCAAGGGTGACTTGGGAAGTCTCGACGTCTTCAAGTTCAATTGGGAGCCACAGTTCCGCCATCTTCAGACTCTTTGGTGCCAGCTTTGCAATAGCAGATCAATCTCTACACATTCTTCTAGTGCAAATCACCTACGAAAGGGTGAGATTCGCATCAATGGATCACACCGACAGCAACAGTTTAATCTCGGCCTTCGATCGCAAGTTACGGGATCAGGAACGCTTCTTGAGTGTGAAAGCACAATCGGGTTTGTGGATCTTGAAGACAATTCTGTAATTGACGCATTGACGGTTGCCATTGGTAGCAACGAGATCGTGAAGCTCTGCATCGAACCACGTATAGGCAAACACCAAGATCGAATCTACATCCGAAGGGAACTGTTGTTCGATGTTCGATCCACCAAACTCGAAGATGTGCTGTTCTTGTTCGACAGCGTCGTTGCATCCGCAATCCGACTTCACGAAACACTCGACAAGTCTAGGTTACTCGGAGAAATCACATCAATATGAACGAGCTTGCCCACTGGATTGACGAATTGATTGAAAAGAATGACCTAACTTGGCATCGCGACGGAAACCAAGTTTGCGTTACTTTCGCTAAAAACGGTCGATCGCAAATCGTTCATTTACGCACCCGACGCAAACACTATGTCTTCTCTTCGGTAGTCGCTGGATCCGCAGAAGTGAAAGAAGACCGCCGCAAACTCTGGTACCGCCTCTGGAGGCGCAATTCTTTGAAGCCAATTGTGACTTTTACGATTGACAACCGAGATCGAGTTGTAGGTCTCATCGATCAGCCCATCGAAAGCGTGTCTGAAGCCGAAATTTGTTTCTATATCGAGACTGTGGCACGGGAGTGCGATCGGCTCGAGTACATTTTGACCGGATCGGACATTAGATAGGCACTAGGGTCTGCGAAGAGCGAGGCGAACGGGTGGAACATTAGGTTTTCCTGCAGCCAGGCACGTGTTCCGAAGTCACCGCAAGAGAAAACCATCCGTGCAGGTCTAGACTAGCCGCATTTGATGTCGCGAATCATTGAGATTCGACGACATCTGCATAAGAAATGCGTTTCTCGTTTCGGAATGGAGCGAATTGATGTTTAAAGTAGATCGTTGTGAGAATCGTCTCATCCGACTGAAACAGCCGCAGTTAAGCGACCTTGGATTGCGTGAACGCGATCACCTGCAGGAATGGCTAGCCGAAACACCGGATGCTCTCGGCGAGGAACTGCTGATTGTGCAAAAAGAGTTCGATGGCTTCGCTGACACTAAGGAACGCCTTGATCTTCTAGCTCTCGATAAAGAAGGTCGATTAGTTGTAATTGAAAACAAGCTCGACGACTCTGGTCGGGACGTTGTGTGGCAAGCGCTAAAGTACGTGGCATATTGTTCCAGCTTAAAAAAAGCAGAAATCATCGAGATCTACCAGCAATACTTAGATCGATCGTCCAATGATGGCGATGCAGTCTTGAGGATATGCGAGTTCTTGGGAAAGGAGGACTTGGATGAAGTAATACTAAACACGGGCAGTGACCAACGGATGATTTTGATTGCCGCAAACTTTCGAAAGGAAGTTACGTCAACTGTACTTTGGTTGCTCAGTCACGGAGTGCGCGCGCAGTGCTTTAGATTTCTGCCCTACTGTCTTAATGACGAACTCTTGGTCGACATACAACAGATTATTCCCACGCCTGAAGCTCAGGACTACATGATTAGGATGGCTGCCAAGGACTCTGAGGAGAAGTCCGACCAAGGAACTCGGACCCGCACTCAGCAACTTCGCAGAGCTTTCTGGTCGAAGGCGTTAGAGGAACTTCGCAATCGCAAAGTCTCGCGTTTCGAAAACATCAATCCATCTTACGATCACTGGCTGAGTTGTGCCACCGGAGTGCCTGCCTGTAGTTTCAATCTAATCTTTGGAAAGCAGCTAGCCCGAGTGGAGCTGATTCTTCAACGGGGGGATGCAACTGACAACAAGTGGATGTTTGATGAGCTAGACAAGCAAAGAGAGTCACTTGAAAGCAGATTCGGCTCCGAACTCCACTGGCAAAGGCTCGATGAAAGCAAGTCTTGTCGGATTAGTCTCTCTCATCCATTCGAGGGCTTTAACGAGGAGAATTGGCCCCGAATGATCAATTGGTTGTGTGAACACTTTATGAGGCTGGAACAGACATTCTCAGAGCCTTTGTTACATGTCAGTAACGAACTGAAGTCACGACAGGAATCGATTGGATCAAGTAATTACGAACCTGAACTAACTTCAGACGGTTAGCTTTCCAAAGCACTATTTGAGAAATCGGTTATTTTTCAACGTATTGAATGAATTCAATAGGTTAGAAGTTTGTATTCCGATCAAATGAAGCCATCAGTAGTCTGCCGCGCGAATTACATGCACGGTTGAGTCAAATGGCCAAAGCATTCAACGTGCCTTGGTCTGTACCGAGTTCGAGATCGACTGCGACATATTCGATTTTCGATTGCAATAGCGACGTCACCACACACTCCAGTGATCGATTGCTTTGGAATTCCTAAGAAGCTGGACGTGGACGCCCCGCATCACATCGATGTTTAGCTACGCCCAAAGAAACCGCCTCACGACGGCAAGAAATCCAATTTTCGCTGTTGTTCAGTTGGAGAATGGATCGGAATGGTTGTTTTGAAATCAATTGATTTCTGCAACGAGTACGGCACTGGGAGTGAATCTGCTCTTCGACAACTTCCATTCAGTTCAGCTTAAGTGAAGGGCGGGTATTGCCCATTCCCGACTCAATACGTGCTATAGATGACTGGGATTGTTACTAGAAAGCGTTCTTCCTATTTGCAATAATGCGCCGATTCTTTGTGTTGATCGAGGCAAGATACCTGACAAACCGAATTGTATTATTGCGTCGCTGGTGTTGAGACAAGCCAGTTAATTGCGATCAACGAACAATTGTCTACTACTAGGTTTCGACTGAGAGTGACGGAGTGGACCATAAGCCAATTACGTAGTCGTTCTCTGCATCATGATGAATCCAAAGACTTTCTTATCTGATTTTTCGCCACGATCCTGGACGCCAGGATATGGATTACAACCAGCCGGTTTGTTCCTTGGCAAGGGGACACCTGCAATAGAGGTCGCAGCAGCTCAATCGCATAGAAAACCCAACGGAACAGATATTTTGAAAGTTTGGCGTGAACGTCGAGGAGGTCGAGCAACGCCGGTTCTTGTTGTCGTAATCTATCCGAAGGGCTCAACAATATGCGGACCAACAGGAGAAGTTCCACCAGTTCGACACGAAATAAGCTCTGGGTTGGTTGAACGATTGTGTCGTGAGGTGCTTCACCAACCAGATCGCCATGCCGCTCTCCGATTTCTGTCGCAAGCATTGCCGTCTCTTGAAACGGAGCTCCCGGGAATCAACAATGAAGGATTGCTTGCGTTGCATGAATTGCGGACTGGAGTTCGGAATCGGTCGGACTGGAAAGAAGCGGGACAAAGAGCCGCAGCAACTGTTGGAAAACGAGACTTTAAGCTGTTAGATTCGCTGGGATTTCAAATCGAACAGATAGACAACCTGACTAGTTTGCTCAAGGATGGGGTTCGCCGAACAGCATTAGCTGTAGTGTTGCGCGAAAGCGAATCTCCTGAAGTTGGCAATGCCAGATTCAATAGTTTGTCGCCGATTTCCTATGCGTTAAAGAAGGCTGACGACGAAGGCGTTTCATGGGTACTTCTCACTCAGGGGAGTCGGATACGCCTCTACTCAACCTCAACCAATGACGGTGTTGGTAGGCGCAGCCGAACGGAAACATATGTCGAATGCCAGTCGTCGCTGATGTCCCAAGAGGACATTGCATATCTGTGGCTTCTCTTTTCAGCCGAAGCTTTGTCTCCAACCGGAAGCTTGCACCAAATACTCTTGGATTCCAGACGATTCACAGGAGACTTGGCAGATCGACTTCGAGAACGCATATATGACCACGTAGTTCCAACACTTGCACAAGGCATCGTCGTGGCTCGGAATCTCAAGTCCCCAACAGCTCAAGAGCTTGCGCACTCCTATGAGATGGCATTAACGGTCTTGTTTCGGTTGTTGTTCATTGCATACGCAGAGGATTGCGATTTGCTTCCCTATCGATCCAATGATGCTTACCGACGGCGATCTCTCAAACAGAAGGCACAGGATCTAGCTGATTGCATTGCAAACGATATACCAGTGGCCGAGGGTGATTCTCATTGGCAGGAGGTTGGCTTGTTATGGGGTGCTGTGGCAGCTGGAAACCCACAGTGGGGCGTCAGTGCTTATGACGGAGGACTGTTTGCTGCTGACCCAGACGTATCGAGAATTGGCGCAGCCCTCGCTACGGTCGCATTGCCTAATAAGACGTTCGAAGTCGCATTGCGCCAATTGCTTGTAATTGAAACTCCCGAAGGTACTCCTGGACCCGTCGATTTCCGATCTCTAGGAGTCAGAGAATTTGGAACAATTTACGAGGGACTGCTCGAATCTGAATTGGCACTTGCTGATGTAGACCTAACTCTAAATAAGTCAAATACCTATTCACCGGTACACAGCAAACATAAGGTAATAATCAAGCGTGGCGAAGTGTACATTCATAATCGATCAGGCGTACGTAAATCGACCGGGAGTTATTACACAAAACCATTTGCTGTAGAGCACTTATTGACGCAAGCCTTGGAGCCTGCACTTAACGACCACTTCGCCCGATTGGCGAATATGAACGACGCGGATGCAGCAGAAGCCTTCTTCGACTTTCGTGTTGCCGACATAGCAATGGGTTCAGGCCATTTTCTGATAGGAGCAATAGATCGTATCGAGAAACGCATGGCAGACTGGCTGACCACAAGACGACTTCCCGGAGTCCACAAAGAACTAGCCACACTTCGTGCAGCTGCGCTCGCCCAGATTCCGGACACCCATAGAGATTTATACATCGAAGACTGTCAATTGCTGCGCAGGCTTATCGCTCGACGGTGCATTTACGGAGTCGACCTAAATGCTCTTTCGGTTCAACTCGCTCGTTTGGCAGTCTGGATACACACCTTTGTGCCAGGGCTACCGTTGTCGTTTCTGGATCGCAATCTGGTGCGCGGTAACTCTTTAGTAGGTATAGGAAACATTGATGAAATTGAGAGGCAATTTCGGCAGAGAAGCGGCACGCTATTTGCCGGTGACCCGGAATCTCTTCTTGGAATGGCCAAGAGACCTCTCGAGCGTCTCGCAGTTCTCAACGATGCAACGCTTGCCGACATCGCGGCCGCTCGCAACGCTTCCAAAGAAGCACGTAGTGCTATCGCGCAAACTGAGCACCTTTGTGATTTGATCACCGCACAACCCATATCCGATGACCCAACGGTTATAGAGTTTCCATTTGAAGAATGGGAGCACCGTGTAGCAGAGTTGGAAACAACAGATGCGGCTGCTAAGGCAAGAAAAGCTTTGAGGGGCATGCATACTCTGCATTTTCCTGTGATTTTCCCAGAAGTATTCTTGCGACCGCGATCAGGATTCGACGTAATCCTAGGCAATCCGCCTTGGGAAAAAGTTAAGGTCGAGGAACATACATTCTGGGCTCGCCACTCTCCAGGATTAAGAGGACTCTCCCAAAACGATCAAGAAGCAGAAAAAATCCGTTTAAGAAGTGAACGGCCGGATCTCTCGAAACTGTATCAGGCTGAAAAAGCAGAAATGGAGCTGACGCGTAAGGTGCTTGTGAGTAGTAGTTACCCTGGAATGGGGACCGGAGACCCAGACCTATATAAGGCCTTTTGCTGGCGCTTCTGGCATCTAGCGGCACAAGATGGCGGTCGAATTGGAGTCGTGTTACCAAGAAGTGCTCTTGCGGCAAAAGGCTCTGCAAATTTTAGAAAAGCAATGTATAAACAGTCAGAAAGCGTTGAACTCACAATGTTGCTCAACAACAAACGGTGGGTATTCCCCGAAGTGCATCCTCAGTATTCCGTAGGACTCGTGGCCATCACACGAGGAACACCTCGGAAAAATTCCATTCATCTTCTCGGCCCTTTTACATCTGCTGAATCGTTTCTGCAAGGCATCAGAATCCCCGCTGAGTCATTCAACTACGAGGAAGTGTTGAAATGGAATGATTCTGCGTCGCTTCCACTCTTGCCTGATCCAGACTCTGTAGCAGTTTTTGCACAGCTACGAAAAGCCCCACGCCTTGACCTGAGCGACGCTGAGTCCACGGGCGGGGGGGGGGTAGGAGTGTGGCGTGTTCGACCCGACCGCGAAATGGATGCTACGCTACAAAAGTCGTTTATGGAGTTCAACCTGCCCAACAAGCATGGCGAGCAAGACCTGTCAGTGAACTCCACGCAACAGCGCAAAAGAACCTCGTGACATTTGTAAGGAACAATCTCGCAGATGGCCTTTGGCCAGTGTACAAGGGGGAATCCTTTGACATCTGGAACCCTGATACTGGAACCTACTACGCTTGGGCGGACCCAGCCCCAGTACTTGAATGGCTTCAGAACAAGCGACTAAAGTCGGGAAAGAGCCAAAGGAATAGTCCGCACAGGGAGTTTAGTATCGACTACTTAAACGACGAATCCAATCTACCGTGTCATGCGCCCAGAATTGCGTTTCGAGACGTTACAAACAGAACCAATCGCCGAACGATAATCGCGTGTCTCATACCTCCCAAAGTGTTCATTTCTCATACGGCACCCTACTTCATGTGGCCAAAGGGCGACGAATTTGATCAAGCCTATCTGCTTGGCGTGCTTTGTTCCATCCCATTGGATTGGTACTCTCGACGCTTCGTTGAGACACATGTGACCTTTTTCACCATTAATCCATTTCCCGTACCTCGCCCAGAACGTGAAGATCCAAGATGGCAGCGAGTTGTAGAGCTTGCTGGTCGCCTCGCATGCCCAGATCAACGATTTGCCACCTGGGCATGCGCAGTTGGGGTCGAATGCGGTCCAATTCCTGATGATGAAAAAGAGGATGCAATTTGTGAACTTGATGCAGTGGTTGCATCTCTATATGGTCTCGACGAAGCGCAACTGATCCATGTTTTCGAAACGTTTCACGAGAATTGGGACTTCCATGACCGGCTCAAGTGCGTTCGACAGCACTTTCGAAATTGGAAAAGCTAATGCTACGGGTTGAAGTCAAACCAGAGTTGTTGCGTTGGGGCCGAGAACGAGCTGGTATGCAAATTGACGCACTGATTAACCGATTTCCAAAATATGCAGAATGGGAATCGGGAAATGCACAGCCAACTCTTAAACAGCTGGAGAAGCTTGCTAGCACGGTGCATGCTCCAATCGGCTACTTCTTCCTTCCCGAGCCACTTGAGGAGCCCCTTCCAATCCCTGACTTTCGAACTATTGAGAACAAACCGCTAAAACGCCCCAGTCTAGAGCTGTTGGATACCATCGACCTATGCCAGCGGAGACAAGACTGGTATCGAGAGTTTGCTCTGAGGGAAGGGGACGGTCCAGTTTCACATGTCGGATCCGCCAGTCTCGGCAACGATGTCGAGGCTGTCGCAGCAGCTATTCGAACAGCAATTAGCCTCGATTTAGAGGAACGCAGGTCTCTCTCAACCTGGACGGACGCGCTGCGCCGATTCATCGAGAATGTAGACACGCTTGGTGTGCTAGTCATGCTATCTGGAATCGTTGGCAATAACACGCATCGTAAACTCGATCCTGCGGAATTTCGAGGTTTCGCCTTGGCAGACGATCTTGCTCCGCTTGTATTCATCAATGGTGCTGACACAAAGGCTGCGCAAATGTTCACTTTGGCGCATGAGCTGGCACATCTTTGGCTTGGAGAATCTGCTCTATCAGATTCAACTCCTGATTCTGTACAGGAACGTGAAATTGAACGATGGTGCAACAAGGTCGCCGCCGAGCTTCTTGTACCGATTTCCAGCTTGCGATTGGAGTACGAGAGAGAAGAGAAACTGACCAAATCAGCAGCTCGACTAGCACGCCGCTTCAAAGTCAGCACTCTAGTTATTCTTCGGCGAATTTATGATGCTGGTGAAATAAGTTGGGATGACTTTCGACATGCATACGATGCCGAATTGGAGAATCTGAAAGCAAGAACGAAAGGCAGCGGCGGCAACTTTTACCCCACACAGTCTATTCGAACCGGAAAGCGATTCGCTAGCGCGATTGTTATGAGTACGTTGGAGGGACGTACCAGTTTCACAGAGTCGTCTCAGCTCCTCGGCATCAAGAAGGCGAAGACTTTCGACTCGCTTGCACTATTCTTGGGCATCACCCGCTGATGGCTTATCTCCTCGACGCTGATGTGCTCATCAGGGCGAAGAGGATGCACTACAGATTCACGTTTTGTCCAGCGTTTTGGGATTGGTTGGAAGCTGCACACGATAAGGGCAAAGTCTTCAGCGTCGAAAGTATCGGTAACCAACTGATCGCTGGAGACGACGAACTATCTTACTGGGCAAGAGAGCAAGGATCCGACTTTTTTAGATCACCGGGTAGGGCTACCATTGGGGCGTTGGATCAAGTCTCGGCTTGGGTGCAGTCTCAATCATACGAAGCTCCGGCCATTAGATCGTTCATGCAAGACCCCGACTATTGGTTGGTGGCAGAAGCAGTTGCGGGTGAACATATCGTGGTTACTCACGAAGTTAGATCAACCTCAGTTAAGCGAATCAAGATTCCAAACGTCTGCGATGGGTCAGGAATCGACTGTATAACGCCATTCGAAATGCTTCATGATGAGAAAGCGAGGTTTGTTCTCGAACGGCCATGACGAACAGACCTGACTTTATAGATAACCGGGATGGCAACACCCTAGCCCAAGCTCTGAAGGCCATTTTGAGTTCTGGTGTCAACGACACATCGTTTATTGATGGGCCCCTTAGTGATGTCGTTAGGATTTCCACCGCGTTTTTCAGTCCAGCTGGATTTGCGCATATAGCAGACCAACTCCGCTTCATACCGGAAGTGCGACTATTGCTCGGCGCAGATCCTGCGACAAAACTCAACGTAGAGCAAAAAAGGTTGGATGAAACACCAGAAAGCTACAGGACGAGGCGTATAAGAGCGGGACTAGGTCGAATGGACGACGAACTTCGTCGTGAACGGGACAGCATTCCATTTATGCGATCAAGCATTCTTGCGTTAAACAAACTTATCGCAGCCTTGCGCGCAGGCAATATGGAAGTACGACGGTACGAGAAAGCCTTCCTGCATGCTAAGGCCTACCTAGTAGCTTCAAACGACAATTCCAGAGATACCAAGGATGGGGTCATTATCGGCTCGTCCAACCTAACAGGTGCTGGACTTACAGATAACTTGGAGTTGAATCTTGGGTGCTATGAGGATTCCGTCGTTGAACAGGCAACGGTATGGTTCGATGATCTGTGGGAAGAGGCTGTGCCATACGAATTGTCTGTAGTGTTCGAGGATGTGTTGAGGCCGCGGATGCCTTGGCAAATCTTTGTGCGTGTCCTCTGGCAACTCTACGGCCAAGAGGTAGATGGGGACTCGGAAGTCGACCAAAACCTTCCACTGACAAGCTTTCAAAAGCACGGAGTAGCTCGTGCAATGAGGTTGTTAGGTGAATTGGGTGGTGCCATCGTTGCTGACGAGGTTGGGCTCGGAAAGACTTTTATCGCCGGGGAGATTCTTCAGTACTACACGGAAAAACGCCAGCGTGTGTTATTGATCTGTCCAGCAGCGCTTCGAGATAGCACTTGGAAACGGTTTCTCACCAAATATCAGTTGTTCGTTGAGTGCTTATCCTTTGAACAATTAGCAAATGACAAGCAACTAAGGGACAAGCAAAGACCCAATGCAGATCAAGACCACCTTCAACGTGACCTGAACGAATACCAACTGATAATCGTTGACGAAGCCCACAATTACCGGAACCCCGACGCTCCGACTCGTGCGGCAGCACTGCGGCGCCTCATGTATGGGCGCCATCGTGATTTGCTTCTGCTTACTGCAACTCCAGTCAATAACTCACTATGGGATCTCTACCATCTAATCAGGTATTTTTTGAGACAGGACACGAGCTTAGCTGACCGTGGAGTCGTTTCGATGCGCAAGCGGTTTGAATTGGCTATGCGAGAAGATCCGTCTAGCCTAAATCCGGACACACTCTATCCCATTATCGACGCGACAACTGTGAAGAGGACGCGCCAGTTTGTGAAGAAACACTACGCGAACGACACGATCGAGGGTGAGGATGGCGTACCACAGCCGATTGTGTTCCCCCAGCCGAACGCTTTGAGTGTTCGCTACAAATTAGATGATCTTCTTCCTGGGTTCTTCGACAAGTTGGAGCAGGCACTCGACCCAGATAGCAACGAAGCCCTAGTCTTTGCACGCTACATGCCCGACGTATATCTATTGGATAGTCAAGAACCAGAAGACACTGCTCGAGGGCGCGCCGTGAGCGGACTATTGCGGTCTGGACTCTTGAAGCGATTCGAATCGTCTGTCTACGCTTTCCGCTGCACAGTTGAAAAGATGGTTCAACAGCACAGCATATTTCTCAATGCACTCGATTCAGGTAAGGTTGTTACTACTGCCTTTATGAGTGAACTGTCGGCCAATGATGAAACGGACTTTGAAGATCTTCTCGCCGAATCGGGTCACAGCTCGGATGCGAATCTTTATGACATCAAAAGGCTCAAAGCCCACGTGCTTCAGGACCGATCGTTGTTGCGCCAACTATACAACCAAGCAGCAACAATTGGACCCGACCGAGATCCAAAGCTAAAAGTGCTCGCCAGCACGTTGGTTGAGATCGCAGAAAACGCAAAACGCGAGGGGATAAGCTCTATAGATGAAAGTCAGAAACGCAAGGTGATTGTGTTTTCGTTTTTCGAAGATACGGTCTTGTGGATTTATGAATTCCTAAAGCAAGAAATTGAAAACCAACCAGCATTGTGTCCTTTCAAAAATCGCATCGAGGTTGTCAGTGGATCTAACGAGCTGGGAGAGGTATCACGACCAAAGGCAATATTGGGCTTTGCACCAAGATCAATGGGAGCACCCAGTGGCCAAGATGATGATCTCTACGACCTTCTGATTGCCACTGATGTACTAGCTGAGGGAGTTAATCTCCAACAATGTCGAAATATCGTAAATTTCGATATGCCCTGGAATCCAATGCGACTAGTCCAAAGACACGGTCGCATCGACCGAATCGGTAGCCCGCATAATCGAGTGTTCTTGCGAACCATATTCCCTGAAGATCGACTAGACGAGTTGCTCAATCTTGAACAACGAATCTTGGACAAGCTGGCAATGGCAGCTGCGAGTGTTGGAGTTGCAGCACCAATTGAAGGCGCAGCCCATGGAACGCAGGTGTTTACCGAGACCCGTGAGGAGATCGAGAAGCTTCTATCTGAGAATGAGTCTTTATACGAGCGTGGTGCTACCGTAGGCGCTGCACAAACTGGAGAAGAGTATCGTCAAACTCTACGTAAGGCACTCCAAGAAGATCGTGAGAAGATTGTGAGTCTGCCTTGGAATGCGGGTTCGGGAATGATCAAAGGAACTCGTCGAGGCGTTTTCTTTTGTGCGGTAGTTGGAAGAGACAGTGAATTTGAGAGAACATACTTACGATTCGTATCCTCGGACTGCCACTGGAAACCCGAGCTCGTTGACGGTTCGATTGAGCGAGAATTGGGTACGTGCTTGCGTCTAATCGAGTGCGAACCTGAAACACCTCTTTGGTACCCAGACTTTCTTCAAGAATGTGTGTTTGATTTTTGGGATGCGGCAAGAGAGGACATCTTGTGGGACTGGATGAGGGAAACCGACCCATTAAATCTACAACCAACTGTTCGACCACTCAATCTTCGTGTCGCTGAGTTTATTCGGGAAAACTCACCGCCAAAAATATCCCAGGATCGATTGACAAACGCACTGAACATACTAGAGTCTCCGTGGCCTCGGAGAGACGAAATTTTGCTGCGAAGCAGATTCAACGACAGTGAACAACAGGGAACTGCTCTTTCTCACGAGCTTGTCGATTGGATTATTGAAACTGGACTAGAACCTGCAATACCACCTCCGCCACTTCCTCCAATTGAACTAGACGACATTGAACTGCTTTGTTGGATGGGGATTGAAACTGGCACTGAATCAGACGGACGTTGTCCTAAGTGATGTTCAAGCCAATCATCATCTGAACACTTTGGTACTTGAGACACATTGTGCAGTAATGATTCGGATGTCCAATTTGAGCCCCGAAATACTCTTTCGCTCTCCGAATACTCATCCTGTTGGTCTAGGAATCAGCCTAGGACTTCGAACTGGGAACGACCCACACTGTTTACCTCTAAAATGATAGGTGATAGGTAACACTTAACGTGTGATACTCAGCTTTCGCCATAAGAGTCTCAAGCTATTCTTTGAAGAAGGAGATCGCAGTAAGGTGTAGTCGGAGTACGTGGACAAGATTGAGCGAATACTCGCTCGCCTCGTGGAATCATCGTCCATCGAACACATGAATATCCCAGGTTTCCGCTTGCATCCCCTTAAGGGAGATTTTGCAGGACTGTGGGCAGTAGCAGTATCCCGCAACTGGCGGATTGTTTTTCGACTCGAGAACGGTCACGCCAGCCAAGTAGACCTCGTGGACTACCATTAGGAGGCACCAACACCGGCTATGAAGAACCCACCTCATCCGGGCTTATCCGTTAGAAAGGATTGTCTCGACCCAATGAGGTTAAATGTTACGGACGCATCTAAACTTCTTGGAGTCAGTCGCAAGCGGCTCTCCGACATCGTGAATTGTCATGCAGGAATTTCACCAGAAATGGCGATCAGGCTTGACAAAGCGTTCGGCGGAGGTGCAGAGACCTGGTTGCGGCTCCAAGCTGCCTATGATCTAGCGCAAGCAATGAAGAAAGAAGGCCAAATCAAAGTAGAAAGATTGCCGTCGCCCATATGAGACGATCCACAACTGTGCGGATGACTACCTAGGGTCGGCTCTTTTGTACTTCAATGACACTCCATAAAGCCAATTAGTTCTCGACCCATGGACTTAAAATACTAATCCGCCAAGAGGCTGAGCAAATGCGGAAGGCTCGATCTCGATTTCTAGCTATGTACCAAATCTCGTGAAACTCTTTGTCAAGACATACGGATGCCAGATGAATGTCTACGATTCATCTCGCATGACCGAGCTACTGGAAGACACACACGACGCTGAAGTTGTTGATTCCCCAGATAACGCCGATTTGATCCTCTTAAACACATGCTCCATTCGTGAAAAAGCTCAAGAAAAGGTCTTTCATGAGCTTGGTAGGTACCGTTCTTTGAAGGAGAGCAATTCAGACCTCTTGATTGGTGTAGGGGGATGTGTGGCATCCCAAGAGGGAGAGCTAATTATTCAGCGCGCTCCGTACGTCGACTTGGTTTTTGGTCCACAAACACTGCATCGGCTTCCTGAAATGATCGATGAAACCCGTACCAAGAAACGAGCTGTCGTTGACATTCAGTTTCCTGAAATCGAGAAGTTTGATCGTCTTCCCACTCCGAACGCAAGCGGTGTTTCAGCTTATGTCTCGGTGATGGAGGGATGCAGCAAGTACTGCACGTTTTGTGTTGTGCCCTATACGCGCGGACCTGAAATCAGTCGGCCCGTCTCCGATGTAATGAGAGAAGTCGTTGCTTTGGTTTCGCAGGGGGTGAGAGAAATCCATTTTCTCGGGCAGAATGTGAATGCATATAGAGGCGAATTCGAAAGCGGAATTGCCGATTTGGCCGAGCTCATTTACTACACGTCCAAAATTGATGGTGTAGAGAGAATCCGCTTCACTACCTCACATCCAGTGGAGTTCTCGGATACCTTGATCGATGCGTATCGATCCATACCTCAATTAGTGAGTCATGTACATTTGCCGGTTCAGTCCGGATCGGATCGAATCCTTGCCATGATGAAGCGAGGACACACCGTATTGGAGTACAAGTCGAAGATCCGTAGACTGCGAGAGAATCGACCCGATATCGCCCTTTCGTCAGACTTCATTGTGGGATTTCCCGGAGAGACGGACGAAGACTTCGAGCGGACCCTGTCATTGGTTCGGGAACTCGACTACGACATCTCTTTCAGCTTCATCTACAGTGCCAGACCGGGAACGCCCGCGGCTTCAATGGTCGATGAATTGTCTGTGGAAGCCAAGAAAGAGCGGCTGAATCGACTACAGACACAGTTGCGCCTCCAATCTGACGCGCACGCGAAAAACATGGTCGGCAGTACGCAGCGGGTATTGGTAACGGGTCCTTCTCAGCGTACTCCCAACGCAATGCAGGGCCGAACTGAGAACAATCGCGTCGTGAATTTTGAAGCTCCAGAAGATGTTGAACCTCTTGTGGACGTAAAAATTGCGGAAGCTCTTCCAAATTCCCTGAGGGGACGACTTGTTTCTTCAGTTCGAGATCAAGGACACTCTCGGTCTCATCCAACTCTTCGATCGATTGCTACCAGTCACGCCTGACAATCAAACAACCGACCCTCAATCACTTTGTTGCGCGATCAAGTTCATTAACGATCAGCGTGAGACTGTCACGAATTGGAAATTCCTTCATCTTGTGCTTTCTCGAGCCGAGATCGGCACCGAGCAATTCTAGATCTGTTATCAACGATTCCTGATCCAGTTTTTCTCGAGGAACAACCAAACTCCATTCTCCCGAATGCGAAGGGAAAAGCGAACGAAGGTTCTGAGGTCCGCACCGTGAGTTTTTCCTTGTAGATTTAGGGTCAGTTGAAATGCGTAAAACTCCTTTCATACTCAGTGGGGCAGCGTTCGCTCTTTTGGCAATTCTCACATTATTGCTTCTAGTCATCGCGAACGTTGAAAGCCCTACTGCCCACGATGGCGAATTTATCAAACCAAACATTTCTCCACTACCCGTAGTTGAACCTCGACATGAGAAGCGCTCATCAATTTCGGTTTCCGAGTTGGTTGAAGAGAATGTTCCAGTGGACCCATGGGTCGCTTGCCCAGATCCGCTTGGCGAACTTTCCGATGAATGCATGCAGTCGCTCGATGCATACTTCTGGAATCGACCGTTTGTCTGGAACGGTTTTGACTGGATTTCAGTGGCCATGAGCTACAGACGGATTTTCGAGGACCCTGAGAGAGATAGAGCTCGAGTCCTCGCCGCTCTCGAAAAACCGGAATGCCGTCTGGAAAAAGGAGAAATTCGATGGGATCTGAAAGAACACTGCCATGCAGAGTCTTTCTCTAATTACGCAAACTTTATCTATTTTTGCGAATACGTTCCCAGTGGTGTAACACTCCTTGGTGACGACCCAACGTTACTTGCAGCAAGCGATCTGGACGATTTAAGAGATCGCATTTTCGAAGACTTCGAACATTGGGACGAGGAATACATTAGAACGAGTCGTTGGGCAGGAGAGAGACTGCTCGAAGGGCGATGGATCGTAGAGAAAGCATGTTCGAAGCAGCTAGCACTAATGGAGTCGCACAAATATGTCGATATTAGCAATCAATACGAGAGGTTGAAGACCATCGGGAAGAGTTTCGATGAGTTTTCTGAATCGTGGGGGTCTTCTTCAATGGATGCCTTTTTCTATCAGTTCACGAATGATAAAGAGAGATCTTTCGATTCTCACGACGCTTTCAAAGTTCTTCAAATGCTTGCGGCACGTCTAGGTGATGAACATGCTGCAAGTGTGTATGAATCTCCAGCAGAGGACGTCCAATGGAGATCCCATGAAGCTGAATCAATGCCTTGGAAGGTTTTTCTCAAAACTATGCGTGCTTCCATAATGATGATTCGAAGCGATTTCGAAGGCGAGAATACATCGATAACGGACGTTGCGCGCCAGTACTTTGATTTCTATCCAAAAATTGAAAAGTTGGACGGTGTCTTTCAATACGAAGGCTCGAAAGCGCGCACAAGCGTATTGGCGTACACACTTGAAGCTTGGTTGCAACTGGAACGCGCAGGCATCAAGATTGATCTTGATAGGATGGTGGAGTACGTATGCGGTCCAAATTGGATGGAATCAAGATTAAACTGCCAGGAATCACTCGCGGAACTTAGTGAAACGATATCCGCCGACGAGCAACACTATTGGCACCGGCTCGAACAATTCAAAACTCGATCCATCGAACTCGATCTGTTCGACATTCAACCCAGCTTTCGCGATTCCGACTGTGAAAGAAAAAAGCTAAACGAAATCAAGTAAGTATGCAGCGATGATTAAGCAATGACACTGTACGCGACACTACAGGTTTGAACCTGCTACATGTTAGTGGACAAAGGAAAAATTGTTTTGTTGGGCCTCGTGGGAATGTGGGTAACTCGCCAGAGTTATCCGCACTTCCACTGGCCGCTTGTCTTAAGAACTTGCATTTTTCAATTTGCGCGTCGCTCATTTCGCTACGCGATCAAGCTCATTAACGATGAGCGTGAGGCTATCACGAATCGGAAAGTTCTCCATCTTCTCTTTTCTCGAGCCGAGATCTGATCCAAGCAATTCCAGAGCTGCCAGCAATGAGTCTTGAGTGAGCTTCTCCTGAGGCACCACCAAGCTCCATCCTCGTTCTTCAGCATAGTCTGCATTTTCAATTTGGTCTCCTCGGCTGGTCGCTAGGGGCAAGGGCACAAGAATGTTTGGCTTGCGAAGAGTCAATAGCTCAAACAAGGAATTCGCGCCGGATCGCGACACCACGATGTCGGCGAGCGCAAGAACATCGCCCCACTGCTCGTCGATGTATTCGAACTGGTGGTAACTTTCGACGCTCGTCAGCTCCGTGTCTAGGTTCCCTGCCCCACAAACGTGAACCACGGTGTAGTTCTCTGCCAATTTCCTTGCGCAATCTCTAATCACGACGTTGACTTCCTCAGCTCCGAGACTGCCACCGACAACAACCATCACCGGCTTGTGTCTGGAATTTAGACCCAGCCACTCTCTCCCCCGATCAGCATCTCCATTGAGCAAGTCCTTTCGGATCGGAGTTCCAGTCACTAATGAGTTTGATGCTCTTGTACGCGTACTGTCGAAGTTCAAACACTGAGTCTTGACAAACGGAGCGCACAGACGTGTCGCAAGCCCGGGGGTCAGATCCGATTCGTGTGCGACTACCGGCACACGCAAAAGCCAGCTTGCAAACACAACTGGAAACGCGACGTACCCGCCTTTCGAAAACACCACGTTGGGACGAATTCGTGCCACCAGCAAAAGCGACTGAAGTATTCCTATGGGAACACGAAACATATCGATCAAGTTCTGCAGAGAAAAGTAGCGCCGCAGTTTGCCCGTAACAATACTCTCGAACCGAATTCCCAGATCTGCAACCAATCGTTCTTCAAGCCCACTATTCGAACCAATAAACACGACTGAATCACCTCGATTCAGCAACTCCTTCATGATTGGTTTTGCGGGAATTACGTGACCTGCAGTCCCACCACCCGTAAAGATAAAGGTCTTCAAAGTTGGAGCGTTTGCTTGATGAACGGAATTGTTATTCGACGCTGCTCCACAATTGACTCGTGATCAAGCAGCTCCAATGCTTCGAGAAGATCGCCTTGCGATCGGCCAATACGCGTCTTCAAGTAGTCGATGACCTCTTGAGAGATTTCAATCCCACGATCTGCCGCCAGGTCACAGAAGAGTTCGATTCGTTCGTCGCTTGGAAGTGGCTGCAGCTCATAACGGGAGAAAAGCCGCATGCGTGACTCGAGATCCGCGAGTGCGAATTCAGTCTCATTGACTCCGATTCGAGATGTAACAACGATTCGACCGTTGGATACAACTAGTTGCTCGTAGAGTCCTACGAACTGGGCTTCGACGTCTCGTTCACCGATCCATTGTTCGACATCGTCGAACACGACGAGAGAGAACCGCTCAAGACCGAGAAGGTTGTAGGTTGGATCGTCGACGAGAATGGCGTTTTTGGACGAACTGACTAAAGCATGCGCCAGGTGAGTCTTGCCAATCGAAGGAGGGCCGAACAGCCAAAGATTCTGAGAAGACAAAAGACGGTCGAAGACTTGATGGTTTAGTCCAACACGATACCGTTCATAAGTGAATTGCTCCTTCGGACGGAGTTGGAGAGTTGATTCTTTCAAGCAACGTTCTCCGTCGAGCTCTCGGACCGTGATTTGCGCCACTCTGCATGCGATTTGCGGCCCCAAAGCAATGCGTAGTCGATCCCGGAAGCGACTGCAAATGCGGCTGCTACCCAAAAGCCATAGGGGCTTACCGCCGTGTTGGCGATTTCGCTCACGTACCACTGCTGCGTGCCCAAAATAATCAATAAGGGAAGCAACACCTGAACAGCTGTGTTTAGCTTGCTAACAAATGTCGGATCGACATCAAGATTCTTGAATAGCAATCGATATAGACCTGCTCCTATCAAGATCGCAACATCCCTGCCAATGACGATGAGCATGAGCCAGAGCGGATACATCTCTTTGATAGTCAGCAATATGACGACCAATCCGAAGGTGAGTTTGTCGGCAATTGGATCTGCCACTCTTCCAAATCCCGATTCCCATTGAAATTGCCGAGCGATTGCACCATCCAATAGATCCGACACGCCAGCAACCAGGAGCAGAATCAAAACAAGAAACCATTGGTCGGTAAGAATGAAGTACGCCAGTGGAATCGTTAGTAATAGTCGAACTATCGTTATGAAATTCGGCAGTTGCGAGATCATCTTGAGCCCTGCCACCCAAACTTCAAAGAATCAGCTGATGTCTGCACATCAGCTTGAGTATCGTCTCCGATGAGAAGGTCCGGATCGACCAAGGTTTCGAACCTCTCGGCAGCAGACGGTGTATATATCTCCAATTCAATCACTCCGTCGTGATACGATGCAACTTCGAGTCGATCTATAAATTCCTGTCGTTCCAAATACCGAAGCAATTCCGAGTAAGAATGAATCGTGTCTATATTGCTTACCTCAATTGACAAAATGTGTTGAATAGCCCGGTCAATCGAGAATCTGTCGGTCAAAAAATCTACGGCATGATCGAGAGCCACAATCCCTGCAGCTTCTGACTCAACCTTATCAATTATCCAGGACTCCCTATGGTCCTGAAACCACACAGTGACATACAGACGAGCGTCTCCAAAGATGTTTTGATGACTCGATACAGCGAGCGTCAATTCGGCGGAATAGCGGGCCGAAGCTTCGCGAACATCAAGCCAGAATTTTCCGTCGATTGATGATGCGTTGAGCAATTGACGATCCGTCAAATCCATGAGGGGCAATACTAGTTCAACTCCCCGGTCTCGAGCTCTCTGAGCGATGCGAACACCTTCGGAATTACCCGTACGAAGCATGGAGGAACTTGATGCCGAACGAATTGACATCCACATCAGAATCGATGGCCGATCAGCCGGCCATATAGGTAATCTAGCCCGTTGGGTAAGCTCCATAATTAGCTTCTTGTCGAAATTCGCTTCAAGCACATCCTTTTCGTTGCCGGTTGGATCAGTCACTGTCTCGAAACGATATTGCAGCAAGTAAGCAGACGGCTCTTCAAGTGCGCTTCGAATCACGTCCGACTCTTCGATCTCGTCCAATCCCGAAACTCGCATGAGACAAATCTTCAAAGCCCGTTGAATTGCGTTCTCAGCAATTGCCGGAGAACGTGTGGGAACCTCGACTTCCACGTCATACAACCAATCCAGTGGCTCTGCAAAAAGCGGATGTGCACTCGATGCCAACATCAACAGGAAGCACAGCTTGAGCACGCGACACTCCAAGAAGCCAAAAGAAATGCGCGGTTTCATTCGCAAAGACTCAGTTTGTAAGTGCAATTGGCTATCGCGTACATTTCCCGTTTCCACGCTGCTGGCTCAACAGAGTCGTTAATCAACAATTGGAGCTCGGTCTTGAACATAAGGCAATGATAGAAACTTCACTGAATATGCACAGCCCAAGGACGTGCCCAAAAAACCTAGTCGCAGTAGCTCTAGTGCAGCAATATCTCTACAAGCCATTGGTTAGAATGGCCTCGATCGACGATCGTTGTTCAACATGAGTGTCACCTACCGCGACTCTGGAGTCGATATCGATGCGGGCAATGAGCTGGTACGTCGTATTCGACCGTCTGTTGATCGCACACTGCGCCCCGAGATTCTTACCGAACTAGGTGGATTTGCAGCTATCTCCTCGCTGCCCAAGAACTACAAAGATCCTATCCTCGTATGCGGTACAGATGGAGCTGGCACCAAAGTGGAACTTGCCATTGCCCATGATCGACACGACACAATTGGCCAAGACTTGGTCGCAATGTGCGTCAACGACATCTTGGTCCATGGTGCAGAACCCCTACTCTTCCTTGACTATTTCGCGACTGGGAAACTAGACGTCGCCGTTGCCGAACGTGTTGTAAAGGGTATTGCTGATGGATGCCTACTCGCCGGATGTGCTTTGCCAGGCGGGGAAACTGCGGAGATGCCCGGTATGTACGCTCCCGGAAAGTACGATCTGGCTGGATTCTGCGTTGGTGTTGTTGAACGAGAGCGGGTTGAAAACAGGCGCGAAGTTGCGTTGGACGATGTAGTGATAGGACTTGCTAGCGACGGTCCTCACTCCAACGGATTCTCTCTCATTCGAAAGCTTCTGGATCGTGTGGATTCGCAAGATCAACCTAGTTCTACCGTGTGGAGCGAGCTCTTCTCGCCAACTCGCATTTACGTGAAGTCGGTACTTCCGATTTTCGACTTAACTACCGGTTTGGCCCATATCACCGGAGGTGGACTTATCGAGAATCCTCCTCGAATGCTGAATGGCAAGCTGGGCATCCATCTCAAGCTGGACTCGTGGCCGCGTCAAGAGAGTTTTGATTGGATTCAGAAAGCCGGCGAGCTAGACGAATACGAAATGCTTCGCACTCTCAACTGTGGAATCGGATTCATAGTCGCTACACGCCAAGAGGTTTGTTCGACTGTAGTAAAACGCCTTCAAGACGCTGGCGAACGACCGTTTGAAATCGGACGAGTCGTAGACCACGACGCTAAACCAGACGCGAATTGCGTTGTGATAGACGACAAAGGTTGTAGGTTCGGTTAAGGTCCATTCACATTTTGGTCGCGACACGCGCTGTCGCTTATACCAGTCGAATAGGACCCGGGTATTTGGCAACCTTGCTATCGGTTGTGACAAGGATTGCTTTTTCTGCCATCGCTTGTGCAACTAGAATTCGGTCGAAAGGATCGCGATGTATATTCGGCAGTTTAATGAGCGAGAGAGTATGGTCGGAATGAATTGGAATTTCCGTATAGTCATTTTGAACAAGGCTGTCTCGCAACTGAATTGGAGCTACTCGAAGGTCATTTCGCCCAATGGTGCTTTTAATAACGACCTCCCAAATACTTGCAGCACTAAAGTGCAATTTGCTCGCGGAATCACTCAATAGTCTTATTGGATCGGGCGACAATCGTTCTGGAACACCTGCAGTCCATAACAACAAATGCGTGTCGAGCAATAGCTTCATTCGCTCATTCCGAAATTTTTTGCAATCTCCTCAGAACCCATCTCGTCAAAGTCATCGGGCACTGAAATCTTTCCCACAAGAAAACCGATTCTGTGTCGCATTCGACCAACATCGGTGTGACTGAAGCTTTGGTCTTCCAATCCGAACGAAGTGCTCAACTCTACAAAAGTCTCCCGGATGGTGGCGCTTCCTTGGCTGACGAACTCCAACATGCGTTGTAGGTTCGCGCCTCCATAGAGAAGATCCACGGCTGTTTCTATGAAGTTTGCAACATCAGGATTCGAATAGTCTTGTTGAATTACCCATCTCCAGAACTTTGCCATAGCGACATCTTTGGGATGGCCATATTCCTCAGGTTGCAAGCCTGCAACAGCCCAAGGTTTGCCAAGGCGTAGATCTGGATAGATTGAGTTCGCATAGCGCCAAATGCGTAAATCGACCATCAAGCTCGCGCAAATAAAAGCACCATTTGATGTCAAAGTCCTAGAGGATTTGCCCTCGTCATACCCTTGACCTGACTGTTCGTTAACTTGCAGGAATTGATCGACACTTTGACTGAGAGTGTAGCTCGACTCTCGTTTTGGTGCGGGTCCGTTAAAGCGTTTTGCCCAGGCACATCCTCTTAATCTATAGCTCAGCGGAATCCGCCCATCAACAAAATACCTGAGTGTATTACGAATTCCATTTTCGAACTTTCCTCCTTTGCGCAGTTCATCCCGTGCTAGTTGTAGATCAGGAGGAAAACTCTCAAGTGTCCATTTTGCTATTTCTGACGCGCCTTCTCTTGTGCTGGCCCGCCGGCGATGGTGCGCTTGCCCCAATCCTTGTGAGTTCAGTAACGGGTAGGAATCCAAAACTCTGTTTCGTTCTAGCTCAAACATTTCAGGGTCGGCGAGGAGACGACTTGCCTTTGCCCAAAATACTCGATTGTTAGTCATCAATTATCGATACTATTTCATAAACCATAGGGATTTTAAATTAAACCACAGGGGATTAATGTCTCAGATTTGATCGGTCTACAATCGTTTTGTTGATGAGTCTGTGGGATTTCGATGCCTATTGGGCAATTGGACCAACCGATAGTCAGATAGGTAATTGATTTATAAACACTTTAATCTGAACCCAATTGTCTGAGTTGGGTTCTTTTGACATTGTCCTCTCAAGCTTTTTGAATCGTTTTTACATCTTGATTAGTCTGGATAGATGACGAAAACACGCTTTTTGGTTCGCCAGACGATTGGTTTGAGACACCTTGTTCCTCGTTTCGCTAATCCTTCTTAAGGTTTAACCAAGAGTCAGCAACGTTGTCAAATCGGCACGGCCGCGACTCCCTAGAAGCACAGTGCTTTCGAAGCCTCACTTCCTGCAGGAAGGCTGCGGACGCACCTTCACCAGAAAGACGAGCACTCCGTTCGCTAGTATGCGCAAGCTGGAGCACAAGATTTCAGAACTCAACCACAAAAGAACCTTGACCTTTCGGTTGATCTGAACTCGTTCACACAATGCCTATATGAACAATTATTTCCAAAGATATACAAGAACTCGTGGGCTTTTTCCGTCCTGCTAAAGTGTTCGCGCCCGTGAGCCCGAGTGAGAACATCCAACTAAGACTCTGATGGGACTCGAACTATACGCAGTTCCAGCAGCCACCCAGAATAAAGAACCAGTCCCTAGAAAGAGCTTGTATTCTGTTCAGATGAAATCATGCGAAGTTCAGTCGCCACCTCAAGTGCTCGCGGACTAAGATCCACATTCTCTAGCTGGTCAAAAGCTGTTTCGCAATCAACGGAAATGGGATTGTTGCGACAGATTGCATGAATTAGCAATTCCTTATCAATTTCCTTTCCAACGTGTTCGGCCAACACCACGGCGCTAATGGCATCTGTTAGAAGTTGAACTCTGGACACTCCTGTGAAGGTTGCACGTCGAAGCGAAGAGTGCCAAGGCCGCAACTCGTCGAGCGAGTCGACAAATGCCTGATCATTAGTTCCTCGTCTGTGGTACTCAACAATCGCCCAATCGTCTCCTAGTCTTGCGGCGACAGACAAAAGGCGGAGATACTCTTTATCTAATACCTCTCGCTGGAATTCTAGCTCTTGGGCTTCTGTCCACTGAGTGAGACGATCTCCATATTGATCCTCATAGTCGGTCAAAACCGACTGTTGGATAGATGGCCAAATGTTTAGAGGTTGAGTGACCTCAGAATCGAATGCGGAGCACTTTGCTTCCAACCATGCCGACCGAAACACGTTTCTCGTTAGAGTTTCTTTTCTTTGCTCGTATATTTCAAGGTCCAAATCCCTTCTTGATTCGATCCAACGTAGTCGAACGTCGTAGTAGCTCGAGGGTGCACTCTCCCACTCTGAACCGTACCATGAACCGAACCAATCCTCTTGAAAAGAAGTACTGGATGGCTTGCAGTACTTTGTAAATAGAGCGTGACTTGCGATTGCTTCAGCACTGCAATCGGCCTGCAGCTCTTCATGAATCGCGCCGTGTTCCAATAGGCATTCTTTCCTGGCCAACGCCGCCAACGTCAAACTGCGATTGACGCTCGGATTTTCAAACACACGTTCAAAAGTTGGAGGTGTTCCCAGATACAGCAACGATCCTAACCAGTTTTCCTCTTCTGGGAGTACTGAGTCCTTGAAGTACTCATCGAGCGCGTCCTTGCATTCGTTTGTCAATTTGGCTCGTATATCCGAACACAGGATAGTCAAAGACTCCAAACTCAAACTAGTCGTCACATCAACGACGGGCCAATCGTCTTTATCATTCGATTGATAAAAATTTATTTCATCGCTCGATTGTGACGCAATGTCCCCAACACTCTCTGTAACATCAAAACCATTCGTAACTACGTAGAATATTGCGCCAGCGACTATGAACGCGGTTGTCGCTGCAACAGTAATCATCACGAATCTGTTTCGATTTGCAGATTCCAAAGTCATTACTCTGAGTACGAATCAACGTTAGATATATCGTCTTTGCTCTTGCCGTAACGCCTATTTGGCATTGCGCTTCCTCTTCCACTGCCAACTAAAGGCGGCTGTTTCTCCCAAACATCTTTGAATCGTCCAGTAGTTTTATTCAACCTATCGTTTTCTGTTCCGACCGAATTCGGTTCTTGGTCTCTATTTTCTGCACGTAACGACTCATGTATAAGCATGTTGATCGCCGAATCTTCAAAGTTTGCCCCTTCAAATCCTTGGTCAACCCTTGCTTCCCATGCTATTCAATCAATTTCAAGGGGATCAACTAAAACCGTGTGAGAGTCTGGCAGATGTTGCTCCATCCGGCCATCGCGAGTGCCATCGCCCCCGGTATCCGTTATCACAGTGTTGTAATCTCTCTCGGACGGAGCGAGAAGAGACTTCAAATCTAGATCTCCTTGGACAAATCCACAATTTTGATGGTGTTCCGCGTACTACCCACCACGAGAGTCTCACTGTCTGCGGAAATGTCAAAATCATGAATCGGTCCGTCAAATTCAATCTCGTGCATCTGCTCGCCCGAGTCCAATCGATAAGCAAATAAACTCTTGCCGTCCTCTAACGACCTAAAAAATACTACTCTGTCGTCGGGAGAAATCATCAGCTTGTCGACTACCCCTTCAAGCTGGGTAATCGTTGTAGGAGTTTCCGAACGCCAGTGAAGTACTTTGACCGTTCCATCACGAAACCCTAATGCAAGAAGTTCACCATCCGAAGAAGTATCCACGGCTGCAATCCCATTGGTTTCGCTTTCAATCCAGTCCCTAATGACTTCTCCTGAAGTGAAATCTACAAGAATGACCCTTCCAATGTGATGGTCCAAATCGCCTTCGGCGTCTTCCATGTTCTTGTGCTGGGCTAGTCCTATTGCCAATAGCGACCCGTCACTGGACAACGCAACACTCGGACCATGTGAACTCTCATAGTTCCATTCTCGGACGATTTGGCCAGTGTCTGACTCAATCTGCTGTACGTGTGCTTTGTGCTTGTGCGAATCGGATGAACCTCTAACAAGATATCTTCCCGCATTCGAAAACTCCAGCGAGTACGTCCCGCCCTTTCCCGCAACTGCATAGCTCCGTACTCTCTTGCATGTTTTGATGTCGTAGAAAACGAACTCAGAGCTGTAGCCAATTAAGTCCATAAGAACATCGTGGAATCGATCTATTAGCAATTGTTCGCCGTTAGGAGTAAAGATTGGTTCACGCCACGAATAATTGACAAACCATTTACATTTGTCCTCTCTGGAATCAACCGTGCTTGTCGTTACGAAATTAGGGTAATGTCGTGCGGCAATCTGCTCGGTGTTTGGAGAGATATTGACGAAATATACGGGAGCCTTCTCTTTGTCTGGCCATTCAAGACGGATTCCGCAACCACTCAAAATGAGTGCTGCGATCAGAACACATGTCGTGAATTTAAAAGAGTCAAAGAAGAACGAGCTTGCCACTTGCCTTAGCAATGCGCCGAATCCGGTCGGCTCAATGATTCCCTGTCTCCCTTTCCACAATTGCTACTCAAGATTCAATGATTATCGGGTGCTACCGCAGGATAGCGGTAGCTGCAACTTTGCATAAAACAGAGTCACATCTTGGGAAGCGTTACTCCTTTTTGTCCCTGATACTTACCCTTTCGGTCTTTGTAGGAAGTCTCACAGGGCTCGTCCGCTTGAAAGAACAACATCTGAGCGACACCTTCATTGGCATAGATCTTGGCCGGAAGATTGGTTGTATTGGAAAACTCCAATGTCACGTGACCCTCCCATTCCGGTTCCAAGGGTGTCACGTTCACAATGATTCCACAGCGAGCGTAGGTCGATTTGCCAACGCAGATGGTCAAGACATCTCGGGGAATCCTAAAGTACTCGACCGTACTCGCCAGCACAAAGGAATTGGGCGGAATGATACAGACGTCCCCTGTGGTCGGAACGAAGCTTTGCTCACTGAATGACTTGGGATCAACCGTAGCCGAAAAGATGTTGGTAAACACTTTGAATTCTGGCGCGCATCGCACGTCGTACCCGTAGCTGGACGTGCCCCACGACACCACCTTCTGAGAATGGACGCTACGGACCTGATTGGGTTCGTAGGGTTCGATCATGCCGTGGTTTTCGGCCATGTGCCGTATCCAGTGATCGGCTTTGATTGTCAATTTGAATCCATCGAAATTGTGGGGGCTGGCTCAGCCATTCGACTGGTTTCCCAGTGGGTTGCAGCCGTTAACCGGGCACAATCAACAAACGACTTGCTCAGTTGACTATCAGGATCAACGGAAACCGGGGGAGTCCCTTCGTCCGTTAACTCCCTCAATTGAGCATTCAGCGGGAACTCACCAAGCACTTTCGTTCCATATTCCTTCGCAACGCGGGATCCGCCAGCGGAATCGAAAATCTGATGCCTCTTTCCACAATTGTCGCAGTCGAAGAAGCTCATGTTCTCAATGATCCCAAGGATCGGAACATCAACCTTGCCAAACATTTCTATGCCTTTCCGAGCGTCTGCCAAAGCAATGTCCTGAGGTGTCGTGACGATCACCGTTCCCCCAAGAGTGACTTGCTGTGACAGTGTCAGTTGAATGTCGCCTGTTCCGGGAGGCATGTCAACGATCAAATAGTCTAGGTTGCTCCACAGCGACTGGTTCAGCAATTGTTGCAAGGCACCGGAAGCCATGGGGCCACGCCAAACCATGGGTGTTCGTTCTGAAACCAACATGCTCATCGACATGGCTTCAATTCCATGAACTCGGATCGGTACAAAGAACTTCTCGTCTCGAACTTCGGGTCTCCGACCTTCGACAATGCCCAGCATGACGCCTTGACTGGGTCCATATATGTCGGCGTCCAAAATCCCTACTTTCGCACCTGCTTTTGCTAGACCTATAGCCAAATTGACAGCGATCGTGGATTTGCCAACGCCGCCCTTGCCCGAAGCCACGGAAATTACATTGCTAACGCCGTTCAATTTTGTTGTGACAGGTGCTCGAAAGCTCAGTTGAAGTTGTAGATCGGAGTCGCCGATCCACTGAGCAGCCGCTAAACGATACTCGTCGAACAACCCCTCTACCGGGTAGCCAAGCTCGACATCGGCATGCCACTTTCCATCGATGCGACCCGCATGTCGGACGGCGTCAAGGTCTCCCCACGTCGTACCCAATACGGGGTCTCGAAAGAGTTCCAACGCTTGAGCCATAACAAAGAATGTGGAGTGAAGGGGCGGCGTGTATTGTATGCTTTGCACGCCAATTACTCCCGGTGCAGCCTTGAGGGCTGAATCGAGTGCGCCAAAAAACTTTTCAACTTCAATCCCGATGCGACGAATCCTAGTTACAGCCGCACTTCCGTACTCAAATGGATCGATCCATCTCGGCCATTTGTTGGAACAGATCCAGACCGATATCTGGGTTAGATACCAAAAGCTCTATGGCAACGAGTGCTACTACGTCTGTGCTGATGACGCTCACGGCACCGCAACGATGCTGAGCGCAGAGGAAGCAGGCGTCTCGACAGAAGACTGGATTGATCGTCTTCGCGAAGAACACATTAAAGACCTCAAACTATTTGGAGTTGAGCATGAAAACTACTACTCAACGCACTCTTCTGAGAACGAGAGTCTAACGCTAGGAATCTACAAGAAGCTCTTCGACAGTGGAGCAATTTTCACGGATGATGTCAGCCAGCTCTATGACTCGTCAAAAGAGCTCTTTCTCGCGGACCGATATGTGCGTGGAAAATGTCCGAGGTGCGGAGCGGAAGACCAGCCTGGAGACAACTGTGATGTGTGCGGTGCGACCTATGCTGCAACGGACCTCATTGATCCTCGTTCCGTCCACTCCGATACACAACCCGTCCTAAAGTCGTCCACTCACTATTTCTTCGATTTGGCACAGTTCGCCGATTTTCTTCGAGAGTGGACAACTAGTGGTACTGTGAGAGACGATGTATCCAACAAGTTAGACGAGTGGCTCGACGCGGGACTGAAACCTTGGGATATCAGTCGTGATGCTCCCTATTTTGGTTTTCGGATCCCAGATGCGTCTAACAAGTACTTTTATGTGTGGTTGGACGCTCCGATTGGCTACATGGCCAGTTTCATGAATTGGTGTGAGGAATCCTGTGTTGAATTCGATGACTTTTGGCAACTCCATAGAGCAACTGAACTTCATCACTTCATAGGCAAGGACATAATCAACTTTCATGCGCTGTTCTGGCCAGCCGTTCTCAAGTGTTCGGGGCACCGTACTCCAACCCGCATTCACGTCCATGGCTTCATAACGGTTGACGGCGAGAAGATGTCGAAGTCCAAAGGAACGTTCATAAATGCGGCAACTTATGGCGAGTTTCTCGATCCCGAGACCCTTCGCTACTACTATGCGGCTCGCCTAACTCCAACAATCAACGACATCGATTTCAGCTTTGCCGATTTTGTTGCACGTGTGAACTCCGATCTCGTCGGCAAACTGGTGAATATCCCTTCTCGATGCGCAAATTTCTTGGCCCGTGGATTCGACTCCAGACTTGCGACGGAGCTTAGCGAACCAGCGCTCTTTGACGAGTTTGCTCAACTCAAGACGACAATAGAACGGCTCTACGAACTCGGAGACACAGCCCAGGTAGTTCGTGAGGTCATGTTGTTGGCGGACAAAGCCAACCAATACATTGCGGCTAACGCACCGTGGGAGCTCGCCAAACAAGGGGGCAAGGAGCGCGAATTACAGAACACTTGCACGCTTGCCATAAATCTGTTCAGGTCTCTGTGTGTTTACCTCAAACCGATTGTTCCGCAACTCGTGCAGAGAAGCGAAGAGTTTCTGAATTCCGGACAGCTCGGTTGGAACGACGTCGACAAGCCGCTCTTGGACCACAAACTTGGAGAGTTCAAGCGACTAATGAATCGCGTTGAACAGAAGCAAATAGACAAGCTCATTGAGGCATCCAAAGACACGTCTACCCCAGAACCGGATCCAATGCCTGACATCATTTCGATTGAGGACTTTCAGAAAATTGATCTGCGAGTCGCCAAAGTGCTCGATGCAAAGCTCGTCGAAGGAGCAGACTCGTTGCTGGAGCTAAAGCTCCTAGTCGGTACAGAAGAACGAAGCGTGTTCGCAGGAATCCGATCAGCGTACAAGCCAGAGGATTTAGTAGGGCGAGATGTCGTCGTCGTGGCCAATCTAAAACCTCGCAAGATGCGTTTCGGAACATCGGAAGGAATGGTTCTTGCAGCAGGACCTGGCGGCAGTGACATCTTCCTTGTTTCTCCCGACAAAGGAGCTGAGACAGGTATGGAGGTTCGTTAGAACCACTCCACCGTGTCGGACCTACTTCTACTACTTGGCGGCGCGGCTCTAGTAAATAACTTTGTACTCGTACAGCTACTAGGCCTCTGCCCTTTCATGGGTACATCCAATCGAATCGAAACCGCACTGCCAATGGGCATCGCCACGGTATTCGTGATCACAATTTCGACCCTCTTGACGAATGTGTTGAACACGTTCGTGCTTGCACCATGGGACTTGGGATACCTTCGGATCATCTTGTTTATCGTTGTAATTGCGTCTGTTGTTCAGCTGACGGAACAGTACATCCGATTTGCAAGTCCCCTACTTCATCAGCTACTAGGTTTGTATTTGCCTCTTATCACCAGCAACTGTGCTGTTCTTGCGATTGCTCTTACAGTTGCTGATTTGAGCCTGTTGAGTGCGCTTGCAGTTGGTGTTGGCGGTGGATTGGGGTTTAGCCTCGTTCTCGTTCTCTTTGCTGGACTTCGACTGCGCATTGACCAAAACAGCATACCCAGACCATTTAGGGGAGCACCGATAGCTCTCGTAACGGTAGGCGTCATAGCGTTGGCATTTGTCGGATTTCGAGGGATGCTGTGACTGTTCAATTAGCGCTACCCGTTCTCGTCCTTGCAACGTGTGGACTGACACTTTCGCTGCTGATTGTGACTTTCGAGGCATTGTTCAAATCGAAGTCACCCAAGGACGATCTCATCGTCGCAGTAAACGACCTACTTCCCCAGACTCAATGTGCTCAGTGCGGCTATCCGGGATGCAGACCGTACGCAGAAGCAGTGATTGCCGGAGAAAACTTCGGATTGTGCATTCCAGGCGGAGAAAAGACCCGGCGGGCACTGGCGTCTCTGCTTGATAGAGACTTGGGCAATCAGGAGTTGGGAGAACCGACTTCCTTGTTGGCTCGCGTTCGGGAAGCCGAATGCATTGGTTGTGGGTTGTGTTTCGAGGCGTGTCCCGTAGATGCAATTGTGGGCGCACCACAATTCTCGCACACCGTACTCGAATCGCATTGCACGGGATGTGAATTGTGTGTCCCTCCGTGTCCAGTTGACTGTATTGACTTGGTTGCCAACAAGTGACTGTTTCTAATCAAAAGTTTGTGCCACTGGATTGGAAGCAAGAATCTCCGAGTGCGCTTCTTGACCGCATCCGTGATGCAGAAATCGTGGGGATGGGAGGTGCAGGATTCCCGACACACCTCAAGTTCGAAGCCGCACTAAGAGCCGAACATCGGTCGGTAATAGCCAACGGCGTCGAAACCGATCCCGGCGTATCCGCAGACAAGACTCTACTTCGTCAAAACGGAAACGATGTGATCGAAGGCATTCGCATTGCTGCCCGCGTGCTCAACGCTACATCGTGCATTCTCGCAGTCTCCGAACGGTCCATCGCCAATCAATTGAAAGAAGGTAATTCAAGTGACATCGACATTGTCGAAGTCGAAAACACCTACCAAAACGGCGAAGAGCGTGTCCTGATCGAGAAACTGATGGGCAGGCGAATTGCTTCGGATGTGTACCCTGCCACGCTCGGCATCATAGTGCTCAACGTGGCCACGCTCTTTGCGATCTGTGAAAGTGTGCGAGATGGTTTGCCCGTAACGAAGAGACTGGCAACGGTCATGGGCCACGACCAGTGGTGCGAAATCGGCACGCCCGTTCACGATCTTGCGCCTAGTTCCGACAAATTGAGAGTAGGAAGCTTCGCAAACGGTAGACCTGCCGACAGCAAGGTCTCCCTTCAACCCACTCACAACGCAGTCTCAATCGATCGGGCAAACAGTGCCATGCCATGCATACGATGTGGATGGTGTGATACAGCGTGCCCCAAGCATCTACCCGTGGAAAGATTGCTTAACGAAGCAACAGGATCACTCTCCGCTCCCACATCTTTGACACACCTCAACGACTGCAATGACTGCGGCGCCTGTGTTGTTTCATGCCCTAGCGGGATACCCATCATTGACTACATTCGAGGTTCACGCGATCGCGAGAACAACTCTCGAACCGCTGAGAGGAGAGCTAGCGAGGCACTCAGTAGATTCGAAGCCAAGCAACAACGAATCAGTACCAGAAATCAACGTACGCTTGACGATCGAGAGAGTCGAATGCAACAAGACCATAAGTGGCAGTAAGCCCAGAACCCAAATTTCAAACCACAGGGATCATGGTGCGAGTGCTCATTGCACTCGTACCTGGTACTGCGGTTGCCGTATGGGCATTCGGACTACGAATGATCACCATAGTGGTCAGCGCTATGTTGGCCGCCGTCGCAATGGAAATGGTTTGTACACGATCCATCAAGTCTTTACGCGATGGGAGTGCAGTAGTTACGGGAATCTTGTTGGGGCTTTGCATGCCCCCGACCGTTCCATTTTGGATCGTTGCAATAGGTTCATGTATAGGTATTGGGATCGGCAAGCACATCTATGGAGGGCTTGGCAAGAACTTATTCAATCCTGCAATGGTTGGGTACGTTGCGATCCTAGTCAGCTTTCCCGAGCAACTAACACACTTCGATGCCCTAACAGGAGCAACTGCCCTAGAGGTAGTTTCTCACCGAGGAAGCTCAACCCTATTTGAACTGGGCAATCACCCATCACTAGGACTCTTTGGTGCTGCGGGATACGAGTGGATTAATTGTGCGTTTCTGCTAGGTGGTGCTTACTTAGTCGCGGTTCGCATTATTTCGTGGCACATGCCACTGGCTGTCCTCGTCGGCATAGCGTGTCCTACTGTTTTGTTCTTCGACGGAGGAAGCGCGGCAAGTTGGGGATCACCTCTATTTCACTTGTTTGCAGGTGGTACGATGCTTACTGCATTCTTTATCGCCACTGATCCCGTGACTTCACCGACAGGCCGTGCACAAATCTGGGTCTACGGGCTCTTTGTTGGTATCACGACGATGCTGATTCGAAAGTACGGAGCTTGGGCAGATGGATTTGCCTTCGCGATTTTGCTAGCGAACATCTTGCTCCCATTCATTGAGAGGAGAGTGCCAGTGGCACAAGCCTGGAATCGATGAAGTCGATACTTACTCTCACACTTCTGTGCGTAGCCTCTGCTTGCATCCTTGCGCTGTCTAATGCTCATACGAAGTCCTACATTCAGCAAAACATCGAGAAACAGGAACTAGCCAGACTGGAAGGACTAGTGGATGAGCTGGACCGAGAGCTTCTATGCGAACAAGGTATCGAATTGTTTGAAGTAGAGCGTCGGGGCTACGGAGGCGAAATGTCTGTAGTAGTAGCGATTCAAGACGGAAGTGTGCTGGGTGTTCGTGTTGTTAGACACTCCGAAACTCCAGGCTTTGACGACGTCTTGAGTCCAGACGACTGGATTGGTAGATTTGCAGTTGAGGAGTTGGAAGGCATTGACGCCGTAACACGAGCGACTGTCACGACCGGCGCTGTCTTGCTAGCTGTCGAAGACGCAATTCGACTTTATGAATCCGGGGTTGGGGAATGTACCGAGAAGCGCTAATCGACGGGTTGTGGAGGCGAAACGTTGCTTCTGTTCAACTGCTGGGATTGTGTCCGTTGCTTGCAGTGAGCTACAACCTGCGCAATGCGCTAGGTCTGTCAGTGGCAAGTTCGTTTGTACTGATTGGATCCTCGCTAGCAATTTCTTCAATACGCACACTAATCCCAAACAACATCAGACTACCGTGCTTCGTACTTGTCGTTGCCACTCTGACAACCGTCACAACGATGTACATGCAGGCGTTCGCATACGACCTATACATCCAAATTGCACTATTTGTTCAGATCATCGTCACAAACTGCATGATCTTGGGGCATATTGAGTCTGTCGCATCGAAAACGACGCTCGGTGAATCACTAGTGACTGCAATTGGCACAGCACTGGGATTTTCGAGTGCATTGATCCTCTTGGGGGGAATTCGACAGGCATTGGAACCAATCATGCCGTTGGCGACTCATCCGGCAGGAGCATTTCTCGTTGCAGGGTTGACACTGGCTGGTCTCAATTTTGTTTCCGATTTGGCAAGTAGAAGTCTCAAAAGCACAGACTGACTGGAGGGCTAACTCTATGGACGCACAACAAACTGACTTACTCGATGATCTCTGTCGCGGCTACCGTCTATTTGCGGCATTGGGATGGGGAGACACAGGTGACGGACACATAAGTGCTCGAGATCCAAATCGAACCGATCATTTCTGGCTACTGCGTTATGGAGTTCCGTTTAGCGATGCTTCAATCGAAAGGCTCGTGCTACTCGATCCTGGAGGAACGGTCGTGGAAGGTGAAGGAAACGTCAATAGTCCCGCCTTCAGAATTCACCATCCGCTTCTTACAGCAAGATCTGACCTCGTCGCGATTGCGCACACCCATACACCTTGGGGCACGCCTTTCTCTGCTGAATTGCGACCTATTCAGCCAATCACACAGGAAGCATGTTTCTTCTTTGAGGATTGTGCAATGTTCGATGATGAGGAAGTTCAGATTCAGGACATGGCCGGCGGCGAACGAATAGCACAGTGCATCGGGAAGAATCATTCGATCATTCTTCGCAACCATGGGCTTGTTACTGCTGGAACAAGCGTGGCCTCGGCAATTTGTCGCTTTGTCCTACTTGAGAGAGTTTGTGAAGCTCATCTCAAAGCCCGGAAAGCAACGCCCATCAATTCCGCCGCCGCACGCTATGCCAAATCGGATCTGACCAGACCCACTGCGTTTGACAATATGTTTCAGTATCTCACCAAACACCACGGTGTCTACTGATGCTTGCTACTCACAAAAGACCCGCACGGTTGAGTCGTCGTCAACAATGTCAACGCTCAAGTTGCCAAAGGCCTCGTAGAAATCGTCATCGCTGAGACCCGACAGATTCTCGAAGTCGATGCCGTGTTCGGTGACAACATCCAACACCCCTTGTGGCACAAAATCCGAAGAAACCATCCCCAACTTGACCAGTTTTAGTGGTACGCGTACGTCGACCTTTTCAGAATCGCCATCTTGGATTAGCACACGAAGAAACTTGGGGCGTTTCTTTGACGAGAACCTAGCTACTGCAGCCGCCGACTGTGAGTTGTTGCCGAATTCCTCCGATCCTTCGTTCGTCCGAACGGACTCGTTCGCTCGTCCCAAAAGCCGAAACGCATCATCAATACTAACTTTGTCTTGAACTAGCAGGTCAACAATTTTCTGTTTCGAGACGGAAAGAGATCGGGCTTCTTCCGGTCGTTCGTTCAATTGGTTCAGCAGCCGCAGACTTTCGTCGAAATCGATTTTCTCGGTTTCTAGTAAATCTATGATTGCCGCTTTCGATTGAGATAGAGGCTCAACTTCATTAGGACCTTCGTTCAGTCGGTCCAATAGACGACGAGACTGCTCAACATCAATCTTCTCTGCAACGAGCATTTCAAGGACTTTCTCGGTTGGGTTTGACATTTTTCTCCTTCGTGCACAGAAGTGCAATAAATTCAAGTTCAATATTAATTATATTGTACGCATTACGATTTTACTAACACTTATCTTATTTCTGTCCATAGTTTTCTCAAAGATTTCAATGGTTGTTCAGGTGGGATTCTTCATCGCAAAGACGGGTTTAGCTATGAAACGTCAACTTACTCGATGCTCGTATAATCGACGGGCTCAGTGCTCTTCTCGCAGACGCCGCAGAGATCATGAATCGCGAAATTCGGGACGAGATATTCCGAAGACTTAGATCAGAGAACCCCGATCCCCGTACAGAGTTGAAGTACGAGTCTCCGTACCAACTGCTGGTGGCAGTCATGCTGTCAGCACAAGCGACCGATGTAAGCGTCAATGCGGCTACTCCGAAACTGTTTCAAGCCGCACCTACACCTGCGAAGATGATTGATCTCGGCCTCGAGTCGATTAAAGAATGCATACGCACGATCGGCTTGTTCAACACCAAAGCCGAAAACCTTTTGAAAACCAGTCGAATCTTGCTGGAAGAACATGCAGGTGAGGTTCCTCCAGACCGCGAAGCCTTGGAGAAACTGCCCGGCGTCGGCAGAAAAACGGCAAACGTAGTCTTGAATACAGCTTATGGAATGCCGACTATTGCGGTCGATACGCACATTTTTCGAGTCTGCAACAGAACGAGAATCGCCAAAGGCAAGAATCCTCGAGAGGTTGAAGATCGCCTTGTTCGTCTCGTGCCGAAGGAGTACCAGTTAGGAGCACATCATTGGCTGATTCTGCACGGCCGATATGTTTGTACGGCGAGAAATCCAAGGTGCTCGTCATGTCCCATAGAGGACCTATGTGAGTTCAAACAAAAGAACATGGACTAGCTGCCGTGCTTTCGGCCCAATCTTGCACCCGTCCGAAGCCGCAACGCGTTTAGACGGATGAACCCCGTCGCATCGGCTTGATCGTATTCTCCTTCGTCCTCATCGAAAGTAACAGCCATTGTGTCGTAAAGACTCGATTCAGACTCACGACCCATGATCACTACATTTCCCTTACATAGACTCAAACTAACCACACCTGAAACCGGTTCCTGAGTTTTGTCAATAAAGCTCTGAAGCGCTAGTCGTTCAGGAGACCACCAAAAGCCGTTGTAGATCAACTTTGCATAGCGCGGCATCAGTTCATCGCGCAGGTGTGTAACTTCGCGATCCAACGTAATGGACTCCATGGCTCGGTGTGCTTTTAAGAGAATGGTTCCTCCGGGTGTCTCATAGCAACCACGAGACTTCATACCAACGAATCGGTTCTCGACAATGTCGCTTCTCCCGATTCCGTTTCTTCCACCAATCTCATTCAAAGTACTCAGGATGGAGGCAGGAGTCATGCTCTGAACTTCATTGACGCTAACGGGATCCCCCCTTTGGAACCGAATGGTTATGCGTTCAGGTTCACTCGGAGCGTCTTGGATAGAAACCGTGCGACGCCACATTGCTTCGTTGGGTTCAATGTTGGGGTTCTCGAGCTCACCTCCCTCATAGGAGATGTGAAGCAGATTGGCGTCCATTGAATAGGGAGATTCGTGGCCGCGAGTGAACTCAACGGGTATCTGCCTCTCCTCGCAGTACTTCATGAGTGCACCACGAGAATTGAGGTCCCACTCTCGATGGGGAGCAATGACGTTGATATCTGGGTCCAATGCGTAAGCGCCGATTTCGAATCGCACCTGGTCGTTCCCCTTTCCTGTCGCTCCGTGTGAGATTGCTTCTGCACCGGTTTCTTGTGCAATTTCAACTAGGCGTTTCGCGACGAGCGGACGTGCAATACTCGTCCCTAGCAAGTACTCGCCTTCATAGAGAGTGTTTGCGCGAAACATCGGAAATACGTAGTCTCGAACGAAGTCTTCGCACAGATCCTCAATGAAGATCTGCTTTACCCCAAGAGCTTCGGCTTTCGCTCTAGCTGGTTCGACCTCCTCGCCTTGACCGATGTCCGCGGTGAATGTGACAACCTCTTTCTGGTAGGTGTCTTGTAGCCACCGACAGATTACAGACGTATCCAGCCCGCCTGAATATGCAAGTACGACCTTGTCCGCCACGTCAATCCACCTGTTTTGCTGACCGATTATAGAAGCGCAATTTGTAGTTTCTTCGACCCGTCAGAGCGCAATGAGTTAGAGAATCTGAACTAACCTAGGTCGTAGTGGCACAGGAAACGCAGAGGTTTTTGGCTCCACTGTGAATGGGCATTGCGAGAGTTTGCGAGTACTCCGTTGGGTTCAATTTAGCCTTAGTTGCAACACATTGGTTCGGATGTGAGTTTCTTGACCTGATTCGCCAATGGGAAAGGCCGATAGTCACGGAGTGCAACAACTCCCAAACTATCGGCCCTGGCTAATGTTCGGCTTGAGATCCCGTCGAGGCTTCAACAAGCCACAATTGAGTCCATCTATTCCTCTTCTCTCCTTATTACCTCTACTGTCTCTACCTCTGGATTAGAAACTTGGATCTCTTCGGTCATAAAAATCACCTTCGGCTCCGCACCATCCACCGTTATGTCCACAGCCCTATCCGCCAAAGTTTGTTCGATCACTTGCATCATTCGAGCAGAAACTTGCTCCGACAATTCGGTGCTGACTACTCCTCCCCCCTCGGTAGTGAACGAGTAGGTGTTACCAGATCCTTTGGGCAACATACTTGAGACATATTCCATCTGTTCACCGGACAGAGCGTTATGGCGGAAATTCGACATGATTAGTCCCATCGCTGCTTGAGTTTTGGCATCCTCGGAAGGCAACTCTTCCAATGAAGCGAGCAATCCTTCTGGATCCGACTCTGCCCAACTCCACAAGACGCTGTGTCGATAGCGCGACTGATCTTCATTCGGCAATTGCTGACCCAACCTAAGCGCTCTGTCATAGCCCCCGTTCTGTACCAGAGCGCGACCAGCGGCAATATAGGCATGAAGTTTGGTACGTCCCGCTCGAACTTGAGACAGCAACGAAATCGCTGTGTCTATGTCGCTTCGCGCTATTTGTTCGATAACCATAGCTTCTAGACCCCGTCCATACTTGGTCAATGGCTCCTGCTTCAGTGCGGTTTGAAATGCCAAGGTGGGATCCACATCGACAAGATTGCGCAATACTTCGGTTAGGGCTCTCCGTCTAGTCGATTCGCTGGAGATTTGATCGGATAGCACCCAGTCTAGAGCGGCGTAGATGTCGCTCTTGGACCAGTGTTCTGCAATCTCCAACGCCAAGTCTCGTTGTCGATCTCCCGCTGGCAAGTCGGCCAAGTATGCAACCGCATCGCTCGGTGCGGTTCGGGCTACCGCAAGCATAGCTTGTTGTTCGGCTTTAGAACGGATGGCTTCAGGTAACCGCTCGAGGCTGTCGAATAAATCCTGTGGATCGCTCTCCGCCCAGGCACGGAACAAAGTCGTTTGTAGGCGGCTCCTTTGGGATGCGTTCTTGAGATTGGAGAGCGTATCCATCGCGACAAGAGGATTGGACCTAGCCCACATTTCTACTATCGTTGGTAGCGCGACATCTTGGGAGTCTCGAGTTAGAGACTGTGCTTGTCGAAAGGCCGATTGAGGATCTGATAGAGCCACGTGATGCAATACGGATCGGACGGTAGCCTCAAGAACCGTATCGTCGATCAGTGAATTTCTAATCCAATCAAGTGCTTCCATTCCGTTCTGTTGAACGAGAGATTGAGCTATCTGCACTAGAGATCCGATTTGAGCGATATCCTCGTAGGAGTCATTCACTAGGGCGTTCCAAGCGTCTCTTGGGTCTCCACCAGACGACCCAACTGTTGCAGAGCTTTGAGTCTGCATCGCATATTGTTCGTGCCCTAGCTGCTTCGCTATCTGCTGTTGGAGGCTGTCCGACAAATCTCCTCGGCTCGTCAAAATGCCGTTCAGTGCCGCGAGTCGCTCCGATTCACTCAAGGTCTTGGCTTGTGCCAGAGCTCCATCCAAATCGCTGCGCGACCACTCACCAAAAACAGTCGCTAACAAAGCCTGATCTTGGCCGTTCGGCAGCGACCTAATGCTCTTTAAAGCCCTTTGGGGATTGAATTCAGCGAGTCTCTGTGCAACTGCGGATTGAAACTCGTCCCTGACTGAAGGTGTAGCTATTTCCGATGAATGTGTCAGGTGCTCGTTAAGCTGACTTTCGTCTGCTCCCATCAAGAATCCGTGCATCTTGAAGGTGCGTTCGAATGCGCTCTCGATGGTCGAGATGTCGCCTAGATCACCGACTGCGCCGAAATCTCCAAATGCATTGGAGGTTTGAATACCACTCTTGGCTGCACCAGTTTGCACTTCGTTGCCGTCCGTACTGAAGGGCTGACCCTCTACGAGTGACTCTTCCAATTGGTCATTGGAACCGGGTAATGCCATGAACACGACCGTAGCCAATACGGCTCCGACTACTAATCCAATCGCAACAAACCCCACGGTACGTACTTTCTGACTTACTGATGAACTCATACAAAGTCCCTCGTTTGATTCCCCAGACCATTACTTAGATGGTCAATGCAAACATAGCGTTACATTTTGTACAAACGGAGCGATCAAGTTGTTGTCAGGCCGCCGCGCTGGACGAAAATGACCGGTTAGCGCTTAACTCGCACCAGCCGCAAATTGAACGTCCACTAACCAAAAAGTCTTTGGCCTCAACAATTCTGTCCGAGCACTAACCCAAAGATGAACACCCAAACCGTGCTGTTAATGAAAAATCAGTCACAAGCAGTCGTAAAAGCAAGGACAATCAAAAGAACCTGCTAAGAAACTAAGGATTTATTTGGAAACAGCCGGTAGACTCACTACGAAGTACGTCGCAAAACTACCGGCTTCGAAGAACTTAGTCGAGTCGAACTAGTCCTCTCCCTCGCTATCGTTAACTATCACCTCTTCGGTTTCCACGAAGATTACAGCTTTGCTTGCAGCTGCTCCGTCTATTGTTACTTCGACAGCTCTATCTGCCATAACTTGCTCCACTACCTCCATGACTCGGACGGAGGCTTGGTCTGACAGGTCAACGTGGACTCCAGGCGAGCTTGTCGTCGATGAAAAAACGTACTGGCCGCCCGATCCTGAGGAAAGCATGCTAGACACGTTCTTCATTTGCTCTTCTGATAAGAAGTTATTTCGAAAGTTTGACATCATCAGCGCAGCAGCAGCTTGGTTCTTTTCTTCCTGGGCGGAAAACTCGTCCAACGATGCATACAACGCCTCCGGGTCGGCATCAGCCCACTGCCACATCACGCTGTTTCGGTAGCGGGATTGGTCGTCATCAGGCAATTGCTCACCCAACCGAAGCGCTCTGTCGTAGCCTCCATTCTGTACCAAAGACCGTCCCGCGGAGATGAAGGCGTGCAGCTTCGTGCTTCCGTCTCGTACTTGAGACAACATAGCTATTGCTCTCTCAAGGTCAGTTCGCGCCAATTGTTCAATGACCATCGCTTCCAGTCCGTGTCCATACTTAGACAACGGTTGTTTCAGGGCTGTCTGAAGCGCTAACGCGGGATCAACATCCACCAGATTGCGCAAAACTTTCGAGAGAGCTCTTCTTCTTGTTGACTCGTTTGTAAATTGGTCAGACAACACCCAATCAAGTGCTGCGTAAATGTCTTGTTGAGACCAGTGTTTCGCTATTTCAAGTGCTAAGTTCTGTTGTCGATCAATGGCGGTTAGTTCAACTAGGTATCCAACCGCATCGCTGGGAGAAGATCGTGCGACAGCCAGCATCGCTTGTTGTTCGGCGTTTTGGCGCAAAGACTCTGGAATTTGCTCAAGGTTGTCGAACAAGTCTTGCGCGTCGCTCTCCGCCCACGCCCTCAATAGAGTTGTTTGAAACTTCTTTCTCTGTGAAGCGTTTTGTAAAGCAGAAAGCCTTCCCATGGCGACAAGAGGATCGGACCGTGCCCACCTCTCAACAATCGTTGGCAATGCAACATCCTGGGCATCGCGAGAAATAGATTGAGCTTGCTGGAACGCAGATTGCGGATCGGATAAAGCTACCTGATGTAGCACCGAGCGGACCGTGGCTTCGAGAACCGTATCGTCTATTAACGAGTCTCGAATCCAGTCAAGAGCCTCGAATCCATGTTGTTAAACAAGCGTTTGAGCAATCTGCACCATAGATCCTATTTGCGCGATGTCCTCGTATGAATCATTTACTAAAGCGTTCCATGCCTGTTTGGAATCTCCGCCTGACGACGAGACCCCGTCGGAACTCTGTGTCTGCATTGCAAACTGCTCGTGCCCGAGTTGTCGTGCAATCTGTTGCTGGAAAGTGTCGGAAAAGTCGCGTCGACGTGTCAAAATTCCATCCAGCGCAACCAATCGGTCTGATTCCGTTAGAGACTTGGCTTGGGCAAGTGCCCCGTCGAGGTCTTGGGTCGACCACTCTCCAAAAACAGTTGCGACCAATGGTTGGCCCTGACCCCCGGCAATTGAGCAATTGCTTTGAGAGCATCCTTCGGATTCGATTCAGCAAGTCGCTGAACCAAGGCAGTTTGAATCTGGTCCCTGAGCGTTGCAGAATCCACTTCTGAGGAATGTGTCAGGTACTGCTTCAATTGACGCTCGTCAGCGTGCATCAACAATCCGTGCAAGTTGAAATTGCGTTCAAATGCGCTATCAATAACCGCAAGATCGTCTAGTTCTGCAATGCGCGCAATAGAAGCAACCTTTCCTTTTTGAGACTTGCCTTCTCGCACAGTGCTTGCTGCGCCTCTGACTGGCGGTGAGTCGGCAACTGAGTTGTCAGATTGGCCAGTGGATTTGGGCAACGCCATAAACACAACAATTGCTAGTGCAGCTCCGACAATTAGCCCAATTGAAACGAGCCCCAACGTGCGGGCGTTCTGATTAGTGGACGAACTCATAAAAAAGCCCCTCGAAAGATTTCCCAGACCATAACTTAGTTGGCCAATACGTTGCTATCGTTACAAATTATGAGCAGTGGCTTTTCACTTGCTACGAAAGGCAAACGGCTTCCAGCCTCCTGGACAATAATCGTCCCTTGGGACCAGTTTCTGTGTACGCCCAGCTCTGATAAGTTCTGCTATACCTTGTAGAGCAAGAGCTACGAGGCGGAAGGGACGCAACGGATTGAATGATTTAATCTTTAATGATCTTTGTTTGTTTCGCTGTTCCGAAGTATCAGGAAATGGATACGAAGTGCGATTCTCAATTGAGTGTACGCCCCAGCATCTGTGCAGTACCCAGACGGCAAAATGCGAACTTCAAAGGCTGAGACCCAACTCCTCGATTCCATGTATGTTTAAGTGGAAAGCTGAAACTGTACGACAGCAACTTTGCCGTTAATTCTTAAGCTTCTCCAGCTGCTCTTCCGTCAAAAGGGAACGCAGCTGGCTAATTTGCTGCTCTGTTAACGCTCGATTCCAACTGTTATGCCAAATCAGCACAAAAGCTGCCTCAGATCTTGATTCGTCGGACGGCAATTTGTCAAGGTACTCATAAGCAAGCCTCGGGCTAGCCATTGCCCATGCTTTACCGAGCTCCAGCAAGTATTCTTCACGATCACCTTGTGGTAATTCCTCCGCATACTCCAAAGAGATTTTCGGATTACCTTCTTGTTTAAACATCGCTGCTCCAATTGCCGCGTGAGCTCTGATCCGGGCGGGTCTTGCCCTCACTCTAACAACCAATTCTTTTGCAATCGAAGGGTCGATAGAAGCAACTTGTACAACTATTGCCCCTTCATTGCCGATTCCAAGTTCTTTGAACGGATGCTCCAACGCCAAATTTACTAGGGTCTCCGCATTCGCTGCATTGACTCGATCCCTGATTTGGAAAAACAAGGATTCCCGAATTTCGACAACGTCCGGAGATGTCAGCCACCACCTGTAAGCCCCTACAACATCTCGGCTAGACCAGTTCCCAGCCAGATTGTTCAAGACATTCCCTCTAAGAATCGACAGGTCGGCCGATTCACTCTCAGAAAACGCTGCCGTCTCCCAATTCGACATTCGATCAAGGTATTTTGTGGCGGCAGGAGGATCTCTTACAGCCAACCAAAAGAGCGCGTTATATTCCGCACTATCCCTCAATTGTTCTGGCAAGAAATCTGGATTGTCCAGCAAGCGCTTGGGGTTCGACTTTGCCCAATTTGTAACAACCGACTCAATTACGTGCTGACCCAGTTCTTTGTCTTCGATTTTCTCCACTGCCTCTAAAGTTGCATGGATGTCACTATTAGCCCAATCCTCCGCGATGTCAAAGACTACTGAACGATTGGATAAATCCACTAGCTGTAGTGCCCGATCAAATGCAGATTGAAAACCATCTGTCTCAATAGTGACATCGAGAGCATTGTTCAGGACCTCGGTCCTTGCTCGACGGTCCGGCAATAATGCAAGCAACTGTACAAACTCATCGAAACCCTCTTTCTCAATAACAGCGAGAGCAATATCTGTCAATATGTCGTCTTGACTGAGATTGCTGTATGTGTTGTTCATCAACTGGTGCCAGCCCTTTATGGGATCTTCAAGTAGCGCTCTCTTTCGGTCGTATTCAACCAATTGATCCAACAAATACTCTAGACCGAGTCTTGTCGCTATTTTCTCTTTGGCATCTACCGAGAGATCGTGTCTAGTTTCTAGTATTGCCGACAAGAGCGTTGGTTTATCCCGATAGTCAAAATCTCGGATGTAGTCTTCTCCGAAAACGACTGCAGCCTCAAAGTCCGAGAACGACCACTCTCGAAATATTGCCGCCAAGAGACCAAGGCGATGAGCTCGCAAGAACAATTCTGTGTGTTTGACTGCCCTCTTTGGATCTAGGGAAGCGAGTTTACGAAAAATCTCTAGCTGAACAGATTCTCGAAAATTTGTCTCTGTAATCTCTTTGGATTCGGCGAGAAGCCCCAGTGCCTCCTCAAAGGTTGCTTGCTTCAAGAGATTGTCGAGTGCGACTGACCGAGCGAAATTGGTACGTAAACTCAGAAGACTCCCAAGGTCGCCTTGATGTTGCAAGGCCTCGGAACTGTGATTGTCCTTCCCCAAATGTGATCGCAATGCGACATCAGTGGCATTGCGGTCTGGTGTGTCCGAAAAAGGTCGCGAGATGTCATTGTTCATGAGCAGAAAGCTCAATACTAAAGCCGCCACTATTGCGACTGCCGGCACGATGACCAACAATGTCCCACGGAGCAGAGTGGATCGTGACTTTCTGCTGACCGACCCGCTTTTGTCTCTTTCCTTCATTGGTTCGAGATGTGAGCTTTGATTTTCTCGATCTGTTGCTCGGAGAAATATCGATGTGGCGTGTCACGAAAAAAGAAACCATGCCACAAGAGCTGATTGGCAGCTTCGGTCCTGAGGTCCTCGCTGGGAAGTGCATCTAATGATTCAAACAAACCGACGCGATCCCAATACGCCCAACGGTCAACCAGGTTGAGGTAGTAGTCCTCCTGAATTGAGGCTGAGAGTTCCCGTCCGAGTTCAATCGCTCTATCTGCCTCACCACGCCTTATGAGTACTTGAGCTACTGAAGAATAGGCTCGTAGCTTGGTAGGCACATGATTTCGAACACGCACGAGCATGGAGATTGCGTCTTCGACATCGAACTCTGCGATCTTTACAACGACGCTAGCTTCGTGTCCCTCTCTATCTGCATCAATTGGCAGACTCAATGCAGTCTCAAATGCTAGCTCTTGATCTTCCAGAACCAAGTCATGAATTAACCACAAGAACAATTCTTGCCTATGCGAATCGTCTAGCTCCAGAACCCATTCGAGCGCAGCGCGTACGTCGGTGCGCGACCAGCTTGAAACTACCGCAAAACCGTAATCTCCAATACCGCCTGGCATCTCCAGCATCAGTTTCACAGCTTCTTCTGGAGAGATTGCCACAATGCTTACCAAAATATCCTGTTTTGCTTCCCGTTGCACGTCGGGAGGAAGCCTGTCTAAATTCTGCAAGAGTTCGTAGGGTTTCTCTGATGCCCATCCACTCGCGACCCGTCTGATCAGCGAATTGCGCAGAATTCCGTGCTCAAGTGCGGAGACTGCTTGAAGAGCTTCCATCGGAGCGGTATCCACCCAGGCACTGACTACAGGGTGCAGAGCATCGTCCCTGAGATGGCTGCGGAAACTTCGAACAAGATCAAAAGTTGCTCGAGGTTCCTTTTCGGCCAGCTTTCTCAATGCGCTATACAAGACTCCCCTTCCGGATTTCATGCTTGAGATCGAATCTTCGACCGTGAGGATGACCGCTCCTCCTTCACTCAAACACCAACGCTCCAATATTTCGGAAAGGGACTGGATTTGCTCATCATCGTCCTGATTGTCAGTCGTCATTGCAAGCCAAGCGGCTTGGGGGTCGTTGACTGCGAGGGACAAATTGGACTTCTCCAACAATTCGAGACCGAGTTCTCTGTATCCCAGCTGTGTTGCAAACTCAAGAATCTGATTGGACGACCACTCGCTTCTAGTCTGCAAGATCGCTTCGAATGCAACTCTTCCATCAGACCGATGGAGATTAGCTGCGTGCTTCGTTGCTGTTTCAAATTCGCTAAGTGCCCATTCGCGAAAAACTGCTTTTAAAAGCACGGGGCGTTGATTCCATACCACTTTCAAAGCGTGGGTCAATGCCGCAGAGGGATCAATTACTGCGAATCTACTAAATATTTCAGCCTGAGTTGCAAGTTTGCGACTGGGATTTGGTATGTCCTCTGCCTGCTCGAGCAAGTCAAGAATCCGATGTTGATCGGCGTCAATCAACATCGCTCGAAGAGCCACAGACCTGGCATAGTCGCTCTTGAATAGACCTAGGTCTTGAATTTCGTTACGCGAGTGCGATCCCGATCGCGCACCGTATGAGGAACTGCTAACCCCTTTGCGAGGCAAGTGATTCTGAGCAAGGGGTACCGTGAGACTGTTCTCCTTGAGGATGACATCGACCGTAAGTAGCTGTGTCGAAGCATCGGCAAAAGACGCTGTTCCAACGAAGAGCACTGTCAGAGCGATTGCAAAAGGACGTACTGAACTAGTCATAGAGAGTTGGAGTTCCATTACTGGATTTCTTTTCTGTTTACAGCTATTAGTTCAAAACTTAAGCAGCACAGGCTAAAAGCATTCTCACAAATTGAACCACAAGAAAGCCGCCAAATGTGATCTTCGCGCCCAATCAATTGACTCACATCTGCACAGCCATACCATGCACCCAATTGCTTCAATTGAACGAAAATTTCGCTGCCTATCGTGTCGAGAACGCAATACATAGTAGAGATCAAATTCCTAGGAATGACCGTGTTAAGCAGACCCTCGCTTTCTAATCAGAGAGAATCCTCTTTAACACGATCCTGTTGCAACGATCGGTGTTTAGAGAACTATACAGTCGCTCATGCTTGTTGCGAAAGTCGACAAGCCCCGGGGCCAAAGTAGGAACAAGCATGAACTTGATCTTTAGACTTTCGCATCAACGGCCATTGTTCTTTCATAAGCCTTACTCACTCCACAGATCGTTCACAGACATTTGACGTACTCGCAGCGAAATCGCACACTGGTTCGTACGAGCTCGACTAGCGAAATTCGGAACCTAGGCAAACTGGTTCTTCATGTTGGTTACACTTTTACAAGGCTGGTGTGAGTCTCTCGTATGGAACTTAGTGAACGCTTCAGAGGATTCCTGCCAGTCGTCGTTGACGTGGAGACAGCTGGAGTATCGGCGACTCGCCACGCGTTGCTTGAATTGGCGGTTGTCACATTGGACTGGATCGACGACTCCCTACAACATAAGAGTACGAGCACCTGGTCGATCGCACCTCATGAATCTACTGAAGTGGACACAGAGTCTTTGAACTTCAATCAAATCGATCCGTACGATCCGCAGCGAATAGCACAACCCGAGGATGTATGCATTCGTGAGTGTTTTAGATTAGTCCGAAAAGAGCTGAGAGAGAACAACTGCAAACGAGCTCTGCTTACCGGTCACAATGCGCACTTTGATCGCCAGTTCTTGAAGGCAGCACAAGACAGAAACTCCATTGGGCGAGATCCATTCCACCCCTTTACCGTGCTGGATACTGCTTCCCTATCTATGCTGACTTTTGGACACTCAGTTCTTCGAATAGCATGCGACCGAGCTGGGGTGAAATACGACTCTGAACGTGCGCACTCAGCGACTTACGATGCTGTAGTAACGGCAGAGCTGTTTTGCAACATCATGAATCGTTCAGATTTCAAGCCGATCTGGCCAACTGAATACTAGGAGGGCCAGACGTTGCATCCTGCTCGCAATGAGAGGGTGCGAATCTCTTTAGTCACTATCCTCGTTCGAATTCGATTCCTTCACTGAGGAATCTGAACTGTTGAGCACCATGACGTGTTCTTCATCTTCGGCGTTCACGACAGCGATCTCAAGTTCATCCTCCGACTTACGTTGGTAGCTCAGTTTCTTCAGCGGTCCCTCATCTTCTGCCTCGAATGCAATCATTTGCTCTTTGGTCTCGACCAAACGCATTGACTGCCTGCCGTATTCACCTGGTTCCATGCCCGGACCCCACTGCTGAAATCGCAACCGGAAACTGTCCTCGTGCTCTTCGATGACGACTATCTCGACCATCATCATTTCCTCTCCGCTTCGCATTCGAACCAACGCCTGAATCGATCCTGCCTTGGGTTCGTTCCACGTTTCCTCAAGTTCCATTGGCCCAAAATCGCCAACCCAAGTACCTGTCAGCCACTCGAGGTCTTCGATTTCGGATGCATAAGCAGACATCGCGAAGAACAATATGATCCCGCTGCCGAAGTTCCAAATTTTCCCCATGGTTATTCCTCCTAAGATAGTCGGCACACTGCCGTCTCAACGGTGTTTGAGAACTGTTTTGTATATGCCCCAGCCGTTTAACTGATGGTGCTTAACCAACGTGAACGTGCTGTAGTTGAAGCTTGCGGTCACACGCCGTCCGGATTCGTCGCTCCAGTTGGATTGGCGATGACTTCAGTGGATGTTTATCAGTCGGATTCTTGTGTCTGCTCAGCGGCGGAATCCAATAACGGTTTCAGTTCGCCGCTCTCGTGCATCTCCGAAACGATATCGCATCCCCCAATCAGCTCACCTTGGACGTAGAGCTGTGGAAACGTCGGCCAATTTGCCACAATGGGCAAGGTTTGCCGTATTGCAGGATTGCTCAGAATGTCGACATAGGCGAAGCGCTGTCCACAATCCATCAAACATTGAACTGTCCTTGCGGAAAAGCCACATTGAGGTGCATTTGGCGATCCTTTCATATACAAAAGAATAGGATTGTTGGATATCTGATCTTTGATTGCCGCTTGAATGTCGTCTGTCATGAGTGAGCCTAATCCGATACATCTCTTTAACTATTCTACTGTCAGCAAGCAGGAATCTCCGAAATGCTCTTCGAGGCTTGAGTCGACTCGCCCCATTTTCGACCGAAAAACAAGCTGTGCTTATCATTTGAGCAACTGTATACAAAGCGACCCTATGAATTACGGACCTGAGACTTCGTCTACTCTGCTAGCGGCTATGGCGAGTGGCATTGGTGAGCTAGTGTTTCTGTCGAAAGAATGGATCGAAGAGATTCGACGAGTGCTGAATTCGGAAGCCCGCAGGCGAGCAAGCCAGTTAGCGGATCTCGGCAGCTTTACCGTATGTGAAGTGGCGGTAAACGCCCCGGCATACCTGCGATGCGGAGGCCGGATGGCATGGAACGCGGTGTTTGAGAACGCCTCAGTCTTTGTAAACGAGGGTGAGCTTCCGGCACAACAGTGCGACTTGAAAGTTGTTGGTGACCACTCCTTGATGAGCAACTTGGCACGGATCCAATACGACAACCGTGATCCCAAAATTGTGTCGTCGGCGCAGACTAGACTCGTCAAGGTAGGAAGGTGGCAAATTGAGGGTTCCATTCCATCCCATCCGGCTCTTGCGCAGGCACTGCGGTTCACCCATGATGAGATGGCGCAAAGAACCATGCCTCGGTTCGTCTGGATGTCGCCTGAATGGGTAATGTGTACCCGCCACATCGTCTCGACTCGGGCCCTCTCGGACAAGTATCGCCACGATCTAAAGGATGTTGACTACACGTTTGCTGAAGAATTCGTCAATCCTCCCAGATATGCGTTTCCCGACGGAAAGCCAGCTGGATTCTGGGTCCGCTGCGACAAAGGCTCGATCACAGTTGGTTCCGGCAGCTTGCCCGATCATCTTCAACCGGCGAATTTTCAAAACAAAGGTGAATATGTACCGGTGGTACCAGTCGGCCGAACCGTGGAGGCATCGATGAACGAAGAGGATCGATCGGAGCAACGAGACTATTCACGTACTGCGTTCCGTCACGATACCGACAAGGGAGAGGAACCCTTTTTTCAGCAGTCGTTCAACGGCGATCATCCTGAAATGCCTCCGGCACTTGCAAGAGTCATGGCTGTCCTGCACGACGAACTGTCGAAACGGTCCTCTGGAGAACTTCCGAAGGACTACACCGATGTGCGGGAGCAATGGAGCAGCGCGCCACGATTTGATCGCGACGAAAACTACGATCCCACTTGGTTGAAGTACGACGAATTTGATATCTACGGTCGCCCTCTGGACCAATAGTCAAGCTGCCTTATATTGAATTTTTCTCAACTTAAAACGCAAACTTGCATCAGCGTCTCGTGGAACTCCTAAGGTCCTTGTAGACCAAAAGGACAAGCCCATGATGGACAAGGCTTTGTGACTCAGATATTCGACTTCGACTCCGTCATCGATCGCAAGAACTGGGACAGTGTCAAGTGGAGCAAGTATGCAGACCGCGACGTGCTCCCCTTCTGGGTTGCAGACATGGACTTTGCTACTCCCTATTTCATTATTGACGCTGTTCGCGAACGACTAGAACATCCGATTCTCGGCTACACCTCCGCTCCGCAGGATCTTGAAGACGCCTTCGTCGCCTGGATTGCACGGCAATTCAATTGGGCTGTCGATCCAGAATGGGTAATTCCGATAACGGCTGTAGTTCCCGGTCTGAATCTGAGCGTGCGATCTGTGGGCTCTGAAGGCGACCAATGCCTGATACCCGTACCGGTATACCCGCCATTTCTCGAAGTGCCTGTCCAGAGTCACAGACGGGGTGTTTATTCTTCATTGGTCCTCGAAAATGACATGTGGCAAATGAATTTTGAAGACATCGCTAACAAAGCGAAGAATTGTTCGTCATTGCTTTTCTGCAATCCTCAAAACCCCACTGGTCGCGTCTTCACCGAATCCGAGCTCAGAAAACTCGGATCGATTTGCGCGGAAACCGAGACTTTATTGATTTCCGATGAGATTCATTGGGGGCTGGTCCTCGAGCCCGCTTGTGAACACATTCCTATCGCTAGCCTTGCTTCTGAGATTGCCAACAACTCGATAACTCTAATCTCGCACACAAAAACATACAACGTGGCGGGACTCCTTTCGGCAATTGCAGTCATACCAAATCCAACACTTCGACAACGCTTCGAGGTGCTAGTCGAACGAACCATGCCTAGTGGGTCGCCACTCTCGTACGCTGCTGGCATCGCGGCTTATAACGACACAAGCTCGTGGGTGCAAGAACTCACCGCTTATCTCCGATTGAACCGAGATCTTGTACTTACAACGATTGATTCATTGTCAACAGTCGAGGCGTTCCGAATTGAAGGTACGCACTTGTGCTGGCTTGATGGTCGTGGCATGGGCGTGCCGGATGTAGCCGCCCACCTTGAACGACATGGTTTGGGACTGTCCGATGGGACAGAATTTGGTACACCCGGTTTTGTTCGCATGAACTTTGCCGCTCCGAGAAAATTGCTAAGGCAGGGACTCGACCGACTTGTTGTAGCCGCGATGTCTTCTGCTTAGCCGAAAGAAACTAGGTGTGTTTTCAATCCACCCGTTAGCACATCAATTCATGAGTAATCTAGGAACCTCGACAGCACCTCAGGAAAGCAGACCACCGTGCTGATCGGCTGCTGTCAGTAAACTACCTCTCTCATTTTTCAGGTTCACTACGGGATCTCGTGAGCTGAATCAATGAGAAAGAACTCAAATTCATGGACAAAAAATCATGTCGGGGATAATGCAGACTTATAACCGCTATCCCGTTAGCTTCGTTCGCGGCAACGGATCTTATCTTGAAGACGATAACGGCAAGAAGTATCTTGATGCTCTAGCAGGAATTGCAGTGTGCGGTCTGGGGCATGCGAATCCTGCAGTCGCGAAAGCGATCGAGGCTCAAGCCTCCACACTTCTGCACACATCCAACCTCTACGGAATTCCGCTGCAAGAAGCACTCGCTGAACGACTATGCGAAATATCAGGAATGGACAGTGTCTTCTTTTGCAATTCCGGAGCAGAATCAAATGAGGCGGCGCTGAAGCTTGCTCGACGCTATGGAAATGACCGGGGAATCGAGAATCCAACCGTGATAACCATGGAAGGTAGTTTTCACGGCCGGACTTTGGGAACGCTTGCAGCTACAGGAAATGAAAAGATACAAAGTGGTTTTGAACCTCTACTTGAAGGGTTTGTTCAAGTTCCCTACGACGATGTAGACGCAATCTCTGAGTTGCCAAGCTCAAACTCTGTAGTAGCCATTCTCGTTGAACCGGTATTGGGCGAAGGAGGAGTTCGAATCCCGAACGACGACTATCTGGTTCGGTTACGCGAAATTTGTGACAAGTCGGAATGGTTGCTAATGCTGGACGAGGTTCAAACGGGTAATGGTCGAACCGGTAAGTACTTCGCGTTTCAACACACATCGATCCATCCGGACGTGGTCACGACTGCAAAAGGACTTGCTAACGGTGTGCCCATTGGTGCTTGTCTGGCACGGGGCATCGCTGCGGACACCCTTGTCCCTGGTACGCACGCAACAACGTTTGGGGGCAATCCGCTTGCGTGCGCAGCTGGGATCGCCACGTTCGATCAATTAACCAGCGGTGTGATAGACCAAGCAGCTTCAACAGGATCCAGAATGGTGTCGCGCCTCAAGGATGCATTGAAAGGATGCAATCAAGTGAAAGACGTTCGGGGCAAAGGCATGATGGTTGCAGTGGAATTGAATGAACCCTGCACGGAGCTGGTATTGAGTGCGATGGAACGTGGACTCTTGCTCAACGTGGCCGCAGACTCAGTCATCCGACTCCTTCCACCTCTCAATCTATCGCTCGAAGATGCAGACATGGTTGTTCAAATAGTCACCGATTTAATTCTCGAACGAGCATGAATCCTCGTCATTTTCTAAGTCTGTTCGACTTAGAACCCTCTGAACTCAAGCGAATCGTACGTCGCGGAGTCGAACTCAAGCAATTGCAGGGACAGCGTCAGGAGCACCAAACCTGCGCGGGCTACCTGCTTGGAATGATCTTTGAACTGAGTTCCACGCGCACACGAGTGGCCTTTGAAGCCGGAATGTATCACTTGGGTGGCGCGTCGATCTTTCTGAGCCCAGTGGACACTCAACTGGGACGCGGTGAGCCAATTGAAGACACTGCACGTGTGCTCTCGCGAATGGTGGACATTGTCATGATTCGCGCGAAGAAACACGAGACGATTTCTCGATTCGCCAAATATTCTTCCGTGCCAGTAATCAACGGTATGAGCGACACACTCCATCCATGCCAGCTCTTGGCCGATATTCAAACTTTCGTCGAGCACCGTGGATCAATACAAGGAAAACGAGTCGCATTTGTTGGAGACGGCTACAACATGTGCAATTCCTATATAGAAGCCGCAGTCCAATTTGATTTTGAACTTCGCGTAGCCACTCCGCCAGACCATGCTCCGCAAGTACCTGATCGAGCATCGGGACATGTAGCACTTGCGGCGGACCCCACAGAGGCAGTGACCGATGCGGACCTCGTAGTCACAGACGTTTGGTCGTCGATGGGACACGAGGACGACCGAGAGCGAATCAATGCATTCGATGGCTATCAGGTGACCAGCGAACTCTTGGACAATGCCAACAACGACTGCATTTTTCTTCACTGTCTTCCTGCTCATCGGGGAGAGGAAGTCGATGAGTTGGTGTTGGACGACCCAAGATCCGTTGTGTGGGATGAAGCCGGCAATCGTCTTCATTCACAGAAAGCACTGCTGGAATTTCTGCTTACGGCGGATCAGTGAGTCTAGGACCCCTCGTCCTTCTTATTGATTCGTTCCCAAATCCATTTGGCGAGTTCCTCATGACCACCCGCATGCGCCCATCCTGCTGCTGTGCCGTCGAATTGTGCATCCTGAAGTGTAGGGTCCGCCCCTCTAGCTAGCAACAGTTCGACCAACTTGCGATTGCCATTGATCGCCGCTTGGTGGATGGCTCGTACATCGCCCCAAAGAGTCGCATTCGGATCCATTCCCGCACTCAACAGAGCCCTAACAAACTCGGTATCCCCTAGAGTGGATGATTCAATGAATGCCTCGACCGCTGTTTTGCTTGACATATCAGCACTCTCAAGGAACACATTCAATTTGCCAACGTTTCTGTTGTCCTGCATATCCACAAGGAACTTCCATCCTTCGCTCAGTTCTGCACCTGCTTTAGCAAGCTTGTGCGTCATCGCCATGGTGAGTCCCTGTTCACGGGGATGGCCGGAAGACGTCAAGAGACCCACTGTATCGTTGCCTGGTCCTCCCCGATAGGTATATGTCAACGCTCGAGCGTCGCAGCCTACGTCGTCAATCAGGTACTCCATGATCTCCAGGACGTTGCTGGGTGTTACCTGTCTTTCGCCTTCGAAACCGTTCACACCAACGTAATTCAACAACGTGCACCGATGAGGTCGCGGCGATCTAGCACCTGCGAAGTGCGGTCGACCACTGCAAATGCGCTTCAAAGTCGCTACGTCGCCCGATGGTATTGCAGAAGCCGCTTCCTCGAACGCATCCATTTCCGAACGAGACAGGCAGAGGTCGGAGCGCTTCTCGCTAATTCCACCGAGAACTTCAATCATTTCTTCATCGCAATTCAAGTCTTCAAGTGCGATATCAACCGGTGCACGGCCTGAAAAGTCCAATAGCTTCGTATCGGCACCAGCATCGACGAGAAGTTTGCACATCTTGTGATGCCCTAGCATTGCAGCACAGTGAAGTGCGCCAAATCCGTCGTAGTCCACCGCATTAGGATTGATTCCACCTTCCAGCATGAGTTGCATGGCGGTAATCGACCCTCTACTCGCGGCAAGTCGAAGCCAAAGGTGATCTTCGTAGCGCCATTGTCCCGGGGGCGGAAGCGAATGGGTCATCGATCGTGCGGTGTCAGAATCTTCCGCGAAGCAAGCTCCAAACCAACGATCAATTTCGTTGCATTCATCCATCGACGCACCAATTTCGGTGAGGTACTCGGTGCACTTCGTACGATTAAGCGCAACAGCGATTGAGAGTGGAGTTCGACCGCAAGTGTCATGCTGCGACAACGATGCACCCGCTTCGACAAGCTTCCTGCACAAAGTTGGATATCCATTGGCAACAATGGCTTCGTGGAGAGAGCCACCACGATAACTGAGTGCAGTCTTGTCCCACTTGGGATCGGCACCAGCACCCAGCAGCAAGTCCGTCATTGCGTTGGAACCAAGATCAATTGCGTGAGGCAGGGCATGGCACAAATGCCATTCAGGCGGTTCGGACAACAAGAGCATTCGCATGCTCTCGACATCGTCCTCATTGACGGCGTACCACATGGCGCTACCTTCGTAGAGTGTCGGTCCGTCATCAATACTTGCACCGTTTGCTAGCAGTGCTTGGACTATCACGTGGTCTCTACTTAGCCCAATTGCTCCGCCGAGCACCGTGTGAAAACCGCGAAGAGTATCGCTTTCAAGACAGCCAACGGAAGGGTCTGCTCCCGCTTCAATCAGAGTCATAGCGATGCTTCTACGAATATCGCTCGAATTCTCAAAAGGATTGGAGCGAACACAACACGCATAGGAGAGAGCATGCCAACCTAACGGTTCCATTCTTTCGTTAGTGTCGATTTTCTTGACCCACTGAGTAGAGCTTTCATTGCCTAACGCAATCGAGACGCTCGGCGAATCTCGTAGTACGCGCTCGTCAAAATCACATAGCCGTTGGACTTTTTCCGAGTTTCCAACGTATGCGGCAGCAATTGCTGCGCGTTCAATCGACCCAATACTGCGCTTCTCGTTTTCTTCCAGAGATTTCAAGTGTTCCCATGAATCAAACCCAAGTTCTCTCGAAACTAACTCATGAGCGACGTCAAACACAGCCAAGTTTCCGCGTTTAACACCGAGTCTCTGCATGCGGTGCTCAAATACCCGAGCCTTCGTCCTTGCGATGTGTTGAAGAGCTTCGCATCGCCTGTCGAACTCAACCTTATTGAGAGCAGCCAGTCCTTTCTCAATATGAGTGATCGGTTTTTCTTTTATTTTCAAAGTGTTAGGTGACTTCATCGACAATGAATATTACTTCAATATGCAAGAATCGTTTGCGATGTGTTAGGCTAATGGATCAAACTAACATAAGCGAGCACGCCACTCTTTTTTCGGTGCTTGCTGGGGGAAACAAACGAGACTGGGTTGTACCGCTACCGCAAAGGCGGTCGGTGTTCGACCTTATGAGATCGTAGCTCAAAACACCACATGAATATTGCCGGAGAAATACGCGTAATCAAACGCGATGGAAATGTTGTCGCATTTGACGGAAACAAGATAGTCGCTGCGATAACCAAAGCTTTCATAGCCGTCGAAGGATCGGCCTATGTCACAGCCAGCTCGATTCGGGATCAGATTCAAGATCTTGCTCAAGCCGTAACGGAGCGGATTGCCAGAGGAAATCCCGATGGTGGTACCGTCGACATAGAAGACATTCAGGATCAAGTAGAGCTAGCGCTCATGCGGGGTGAATTTCACCGCATCGCTCGTGCCTATGTGATTTACCGAGAGCAACGAGCCGCTGAACGCCGTGAACGTGAACGCCAAGAATTTCAGCTCTCGGACACAACGATTAGCTTTGTGCGGGCTGACGGCACCAGAGCGCCGTTGGAGCAGGCAGTCTGGTCCAACGTCCTTGACGAAATCTGTGGCGGTCTTTCTGATGTCGAACCTAGTCGATTGTTCGATGAAATGGCGAGTGACGCGCACAACGACATCACAGAGCAAGAAGTGTTTGCGTTGTTGATCATGACCGCGAGGTCTCTGATCGAAGAAGAACCCCAGTACAGCACTGTTGCCGCACGTATTCTGTTCATTAATCTGCGCAAGGAAACACTTGAGTTCCTCATGCCGGACCAGCTACAGGTTGGTGCAAGCGTAGCGGAACCAGACATGGACGATGTATATCAGTCCGTCTTCCCAGCATTCATCCAACGCGGAATCGACTTGGGATTTCTCAATCCCGAACTCGGTCAGTTTGATTTGGATGCGCTTGCTAAAGGGCTGAAACCTGAGCGAGACCGGAAGTTTGCCTACTTGGGCCTGCGAACTCTTTACGATCGATATTTCTTGCATAGTGAAGGTACTCGCTTCGAACTACCTCAAGTCTTCTTCATGCGAGTCGCCATGGGATTGGCACTGGGAGAGACCTACCGCGAAGAACGAGCGATAGAGTTCTACGAGACGTTGTCCTCATTCAACTTCATGAGTTCCACGCCTACCCTGTTTAATTCCGGCACGGTTCGATCGCAGTTGTCGTCATGCTACATATCTACGGTGCCCGATGATCTTGAGGGAATTTACAACTCAATTCACGACAACGCGATGCTTTCCAAGTGGGCCGGAGGCTTGGGTAACGACTGGACCCGGGTTCGAGCACTTGGCGCATACATTCGAGGCACGAACGGTAAATCCCAAGGTGTCGTCCCGTTCCTCAAAGTCGTTAACGACACCGCCGTTGCAGTCAATCAGGGAGGAAAACGGAGAGGGGCTGTTTGCTCCTACTTGGAGTCCTGGCATCTTGATATAGAGGAATTTCTCGAGCTTCGAAAGAACACGGGAGATGACCGCCGGCGCACTCCCGACATGCATACCGCAAATTGGATCCCTGATTTGTTCATGGAGAGAGTTCACCAACGAGAATCATGGACGTTGTTCTCTCCGCACGACGTGCCTGAACTGCATGAACTATACGGCAATGAGTTTCGTGTGGCGTACGAAAATGCAGAGGCTCGGGCTCGGGCTGGAACTATCAAGCAGTTCAAAGTTGTGGGCGCGGTTGAGCTGTGGAGAAAGATGCTCACGGCGTTGTTCGAGACTGGTCATGCATGGATTACATTCAAGGATCCGATCAATTTGAGATCGCCACAGCAACACGCCGGAGTGATTCACTCGTCCAATCTCTGCACCGAAATAACGCTAAATACTTCTGACGACGAAATTGCCGTTTGCAATCTCGGTTCGATCAATCTTTCGAACCACATGAGTGAGCTGGGAGAGTTGGACTACGACAAACTTCGAACAACTGTTCGAACTGCCGTACGCATGTTAGATAACGTCATCGACATAAACTACTACGCAGTAACGACTGCTCGGAACTCCAACGCTCGTCACCGACCGATCGGATTGGGATTGATGGGGTTCCATGACGCACTATTCAAGAAGAGAGTGCCCTACAGTAGCCCTGCCGCCGTGCAATTCGCCGACAACTCGATGGAGGCAATATCCTATTTCGCAATAGAAGCCTCTTCGGATCTTGCCCAAGAGCGCGGTACATATCACACCTATGAGGGCTCGCTATGGCAACAAGGCATCCTACCGCTTGACTCGCTCAAGAAACTTCAGGAGGAACGAAACAACCCTGAGTACTGTGCGTTCGACACTACAGCCACCATGGACTGGGATACCTTACGTGACAAGGTCGTACAGCACGGGATGCGAAACTCAAACGTTATGGCCATCGCGCCCACAGCGACGATTGCAAACATCACTGGTGTCACGCAGTCCATAGAACCGACCCTTTTGAACTTGTTTGTGAAGGCAAATCTCTCGGGTGATTTCACCGTCGCGAATACATATCTGATCGACGACCTGAAAAGGCTTGATATTTGGGATCGCGTAATGTCGGTCGAACTCAAGGCTAACAACGGTAGTGTTCAACGTATCGAACAAATACCAGAAGATCTTAGAGAGCTTTACGTGACTGCATTTGAGATTGACCAACAATGGCTGATTGAATGTGCGTCGCGCCGTCAAAAATGGATAGATCAGTCCCAATCGCTAAACCTATACTGTGCCAAACCAAGCGGTCCGACCCTGGATGCAATGTATCGCAACGCGTGGAGACTTGGGTTGAAAACCACCTACTACTTGCGAACCCTATCGGCATCAGACGCTGAAAAGTCGACATTGGATGACGACCAATCTCTCATGTCGGTTAAGGCTGCCCGTCCACAAGCTGCAACTCCTGCCAACCCATCTGGAACTGGTGACAAACCGACACTAGAACCATCCAAAGTGCAAGCTGCAGCGCAAGAACGGTCTAACCTATCTGATCCACAAGCACCGTATTGTTCATTCGACGACCCGGACTGCGAAGCCTGTCAGTAGACACATCTTCCTAGCTTTGGGGCGCTGAGACGCCCAAACTAACTGGTGACGGCGCAATTGTGAGTCTCGATGCTGCACCCATCCCTAGATTTGGGTTTAGCCGTGCATTGTTCGGCGTGAGATACTCACTCCCACTGTTGATTGGAGGAGCGAGATTGACGTTCGTATTGCAGACGATTTCTTGAGAAAATGTAGATAGCTGTCGTAAGACCGGTGAGATCCGCTGGCGGACGCACATAGAGCTGCTGTTAAATTCAAACTACTGTCAAACTGCACTAGCAGCTCTAAATCACTATATCGGCCTGATCGATCTAGTGTTGGAGTAGACATAGAGAGCTCTGAGTCGTAAGGACGTTGTACTTCTTGTCACCTGGCCGATCCAGACGTCGCACTAGTACTTGCGTCTAGCTCTCGTAGAAGTCTGCTCCATGTCGGTGATTCACTCCCGCGGTCGAGCGCAACAGTTCCTATTTACGAATCGTCATGTCCTCAAGCCATGCTTCGCAAAATCCATTGTGCGGAGTGATAGTTGAGGCACGGTAGGGCACAGTGCTCAAGTCCGACCTATTCTTCCACGCAAAACTACCCAACAGGTAATTGACACACACGTACCGTTTGACTGAGCATGCGGAAAAATAGGACAGAACTGCACGAAGACAGTCCTTTTTCAATCAAGTGCTGGCTCATGCATTTTGAACTGCTTAATCGACTCTTGATCAACCAATCTGAAGTGGTTCTTCATTGCGTAAATCACGCTTCTTTGGCACAAATGAGATGCGCCAAAAATCAACCAACTAACGTGAATTCTCGCTGCCCAGAGCGAGAACTAACAACATCGCTCGAGATCTAGAAATTTGAGGGTCCATTTTGTTAACATGTCGGTTTGCTTGCTCAAAGCAAGCAAACCGAAGAGGACTGGGAGGGAACATCAGAATGCTGACTTGGGACGATGACAAGGACGTAACGGTAACGAGAACAGCTGAAACCCAAATGCCGCCAAGTACAAACGGTAAACAGAATGGGCAAGACCATCGATTGAACGCAAAACACCGACAGTTTCAGGAAGAAGCTGTGTCAAGCAACTCTACGACAAACGACTCCTTCCGAGCGGAAGGCGAAGATTTTGAGCGCGTAACGGTCGACCAAAAACACATCATCAATTGTCGAGCGGATCTCAACCAATTGGTTCCTTTCAAGTACGACTGGGCGTGGGAAAAGTACCTTCATGGATGCAGCAACCACTGGATGCCACAAGAGATCAACATGAACGCCGACGTAGCTCTTTGGAAATCCTCTGACGGATTGTCAGAGGATGAGAGGCGTATCGTCAAGCGAAGCTTAGGGTTCTTCTCTACGGCGGATTCCTTGGTTGCTAACAATCTTGTACTTGCTATATATCGACTGATCACCAATCCAGAATGTCGTCAGTACTTGTTGCGGCAAGCATTCGAGGAAGCCATTCACACGCACGCATATCAGTACTGCATTGAGTCACTTGGCATGGACGAAGGCGAGATTTTCAACATGTACCACGAGATTCCTTCGGTCGCTCGAAAAGCGTCGTGGGCACTCAGGTACACCCAGGAACTATCAGATCCAACGTTTGAAACTGGCACACCAGAAACGGACAAGACCCTGCTAAAGAATCTGATTGCGTTCTACTGCGTATTGGAAGGTATTTTCTTCTACTGCGGATTCTCCCAAATATTGTCTATGGGTCGCATGAACAAAATGATTGGCACGTCCGAACAATTTCAGTACATATTGCGCGACGAATCCATGCATATGAACTTTGGGATCGACGTAATCAACACGATCATTGATGAAAACCCACATGTATGGGACGAAGAGATGCGAGATCTAGCGACCAAAATGATCGTTGAAGGCACAGATTTGGAAGTAGCCTACGCGCACGACACAATGCCCCATGGCATTCTTGGTATGAATGCTCAAAAAATGACAGAGTACCTCCACTACATCGCTAACCGCAGGCTACACAGCATCGGTTTGCCCCGTTACTACCAAGGGGTTTCAAATCCGTTCCCGTGGATGTCCGAAGTGATGGATCTCAAGAAAGAAAAGAACTTCTTCGAGACTCGCGTTACTGACTATCAAACTGGCGGAACACTATCCTGGGATTGAACAACACCGCGTAATCGGTCCGTCGTTGCTTCAAGGTAAGTGATTACCAACTAGAGCCTTGTTGCCTTTTTTGCCCTGCGATCCATTTCAGGCTGAGATTAAGTTCGTCTACAAACCGATCCGGCTGATCTAGAAATACATGATGCCTAGCGTCGGCTATTGATGCTGTACGCAATGGCTCTGGAATTAGCGAAATCGTGTAATCGTTAGTTGCCCGCGTATACGACTCACTTTTTTCCCCATAAATAATCGATACTGGTAATTGCAGGCATTCGTAGTCCTTTGGCGACGCTTCGACATCTTTGAGTGCAATAGGCAAATCTGAATCAAACTTCCATGTGTAAGCGTCCGTTTCGACCAAGATCACCGAATGTTTAGCGATATATCGAAGTAGATAGTCGTTTGTGTTTGGCTGCGCAGGAAACAGTCGAAACCTCGACTCTGCTATTTCTCGACTTGGATATAGCTTCGGGCGACCTGCTCGCGGTGAGGAATCTGCTAGGTTTCGCTCGGGCTCTTTGGGATCGTGCACACCTGAATCCACCAAAACCAATCCGCCAAATCTCTCCGGGCGAGCTGCTACAGTCTTTGTCGCCATTCGGCCACCAAAACTATGGCCCACCAGAATTGTTGAGGAATCCAGGTTCGCCGCGTCTGCCACAGCGAGGATTTCGTCGACATACGTAGCACTGGTGTACTCGTAGCGATGGTCTGAGTCTCCCATTCCCGTAAGGTCCATTGCGACTACCCTAGACCCGTCAGAAATTTGTGGAGCGATGAAGTCCCACCATCGAGAGTGCGCATACAATCCATGAAGCATCAAGACACCGCCAGCACATGTTGCTCCAGTGTCCCACTGGCGAAACGCCACTTCGCATTCGTGCACTTCAACACTGTGCTCCGTCACGGGTGTTTCCACGGATTCCCAAAACCAACCGGGAATCGTTGTCGTGCGACCCCTATCCCATCGAGCCATTCACTCAATCCTCCAACATACGATTGACAAACAATCTAGCACTCCTCGAAATCTCATTGCGACGAACTCTAAAAGAAACTCTCGCAAACCTTCAAAGTTGCCCCAGTTCTCTAGATTGCTCGGTTCGCAACATTTTGTAACATATTGCGTTCGAAGCAGGTTCTTAGTTCGAACCTGCCACTGAACGCCGCATAGCTTGCTAGCGCAGCTACACGACTGCTTGTGGGAGTCGCCAACACAAGCAACACAAGGTATGTATGCATGCTCAAGAGCTTGTTTCAGCGTAAGGCGCGGCTAGATGACCCTGATCCTCTGGTGCGTCTACGTGCATTGGAAGAAGACCAAAAACTCTCGGTCGACGAAGTCACGCGTGTGGCTCGAGAAGACAATGATCGTAGAGTTCGGTTGTCTGCGCTGAAGAGAGTTGATTCGATTGATCTCTACTCGGAGCTAATCGATGACGCCGAATTGGGAAAGGTTTGTAGCCGTGCAATTAGTGAACGAGTTGACGACAATCATGCTCTTGCTACCCATCCCCAGGTTTGGCCGCTTCGACTACTGAGCGTTGCAGACCCCGTAAGAGTCTACAAACTTGCTCGTCAACTAGGATCGAAGACAGAAGCCGCGGAAGCTCTTGTCCGATTGCCAGCGAGGGAAGTACGTGACAAAGCGCTAAAGCTCTGCTTTGATGAGGACATCCTCGGTGAGATGGAGAAAGGAAGTCGCCACCAAGACAAAAATGTCAATAGATTTGTACGGCAACGGCTCAACACATTAAAGGAACTGCGCAACCGAACCCAAAACCTTACAGCACAGGCCGAGCACATAATCGAGTCTGCGGATCGATCCTCTCCAAGTGATCCCCACTACCTGACTCGACGGGAGAAAGTGGAACGCGAGTGGGAACACACACTGGACGCCATTACGCAACTCAATGCAAACTTGGTCGAGTGTGAACGCGAGGAAATCGATGTTGCGTCTCTCAAGAGTCGATTTCCCGATCGTGTAGATCCGGTTGCCGCCGATACGTCGGGACCGCAACACTTCAGTGCGATCCTAGCCAAGCTTAGGGAGCAAGCCACTCGATTTAGCGACATTGACGACTGTGAAAGAGAATGGCTGGATGCGCTCAAAGCACATTCTGCACCGCGCGATGTGGCGGATCAGTTCTATCACTTAGCAAGTCAAAAGCGTAGCGAGCTTCAACACGAGGAATCGGAAAAACGTCACAAGCGGAATCTGCAGCGTTTACTCGATCCTATTGAACTCAAACAGCCCGATACGCGTTCGAGTGATTGGCAACACGTATGGTCAACAAGAAATGCTGCAGGGACACGGATCGACCGTATCGAGCGCTTCTTGGATCGATTAAGAAAGGAAAGTGAATCGTCAGAACATGCAGAGGATGTTTCAGCACTCGCAACAATGACGACTTCACTTAAGCAAACCATTGAGCAATGCAATGAGCTTGAGGAGGAAACCGCACGCCACATTGAGTCAAATCTTGTGTCGCTCGACAAGTTCGTTGAGTCCGGCTCTCTCAGAAAGGCCAAGTCGGCTGAGCGTAACGTAATTTCGTTGATCAATCGATTACCGAAACGCCGTCAGTCTTCGTTCAATCTTCGACTTACTCCCGCGATGGCAGCCATTAGAAGATTGTCAGGGTGGCAGGAATTCGCTGAAGAACCAAAGCGACTGGCGCTATGCGAGTCAATCGAAGAATTGGTCGAAAAACCATTGAGTCCAGAGGAGCAATATCGCCGAATTCGAGACTTCCGAAACCAGTGGAACGAACTGGGAATTCTCCGCTCTCGAGGAGAGCGCGCACTTCAAGAACGCTTCGATAAAGCCGCGGATTCAGCGTTTGCCATATGTAAGTCCTGGTTCCAAGAACAAGCGGCAATTCGAGCCAAAAACCTCGATAGCCGACGAACTATGTGCGATAACTTGCGTACTTTTGTGGACGAATACGATTGGGAGAAGCCCGATTTCAAGTTCGTGCACAAGACCCTCCGCACCGCACAATCTGAGTGGCGCACGTTTGTTCCCGTAGAACGAAGTAAAGGAAAGGAACTCAATGCTTCATTCAATAAGTTGCTAAAAGAACTGGAGGGACATCTCTCCGCTCATTGGACAGAGAATCAAAAGAAAAAAGAAGCACTAATCGAGGAAGTAACGAATGCCCTTGGCGACGAATCTATGAATTCGTCCGAGCTCATTGAACTGGTGAAGAGCGTTCAAGCTCAATGGAAAGGCATCGGTCCTGCAGGCCGTCGCCATGAGCAAAAACTGTGGAATGAGTTTCGAAAGCAGTGCAATACAGCTTTCGAATTGCGAGAAACTCAACAGCAGGAGCGACGTTCGCAGATCGACACAAATATCAATCTTGCAAAAGAAGAGGTTGCAGAAGTCTCAAAGATTCTTGACGATAAGGAAGCGACCCTGCCCCAATTGAGCCCGACGTTGGTATCAGACCTGCGTGCCAAGATTACTGACATTGAACTGCCAATGCGCATTCGTAATCGGCTCAATGAGGAGGTGGTGTCTTTGGCAACCAGGTTGACCCAACGCCGAGAGACACTGGAGACTCGCCGCACTTCCGGGGAATTGTTGCAATTGATGGATATTGATCAAGAATTCGGTCATTGCGAAGCAAAGGGCGAAGAACCCGGAGCCGAGCTCTTGGAACGAGCCAATGTAGAAGGAGACTGGTTCGTGAAGCGCAATGCTGAAGTTGCGTCGAAGAGTGTGTTTTCGTTGCACGAGTTGGTCTTGAGGGCGGAAGTATTGGCGGACATACCTTCACCACCCGAAGACTCCGGGAAACGCATGCAAGTACAAGTGTCTCGATTACAACACGGACTAACGCGGGGCGGCGAATCCGAGGAACAAAAGGTTGAAAAACTAATTCAGTCCTGGTGTTCCCAAGCCTACGGAGAACAGCCTCTACGCGAGCGTTTCCAAACTGCCATACGAAAGCATCTACAAAAGCTCTCTAATGACTAGTAGCACCTAAGCTACAGTCCTCTCAAGCTCGCCACCTGGTGAGAATCGTCGAGTTCAACGACGATGTCGGCACGTGTACTGAGATCGTTCAACATCCAGTGAGTAATCCGTTCGTAGTGCTCAACAAATGCGTGAACGCTTGCTCTGTCCATGCGCTGTTGTGCAGGTCGTTCCAATTCTTGCTGAAAACGCCATTTCCTCACACTCTCAATATTCGGCACTCGAATAAACACCAACTCGTCAAACATCGAGTTCAACTCTTGGTAAGAGCCTGCCAATTGTTGATTAACCCAATTGCGCCAAACTCCGTCCGGGTCTCGTTTCGATTCCAGTGAATTGATCGGGTTTTCCAGGCTTGATGACGGTTCCTCTTGTGCGCCAACACACCACCCTTCCACAATCACTCGATTCACATTCGATTCAATAACCCGGGAGCCAGTTCTCTCATCTAATCCCTTGTCAAATACCGGAACAACACAAGAACTGGCTCTCTTTAACGATCGAATTGCGCAAAGTAAACCGTGGATGTCGTGCGTCCCCGGCGGACCACGTGTAACTAGTAGCTTGTGGACTTCCTCAGATAGTCTCACTCTGTCAGTTCTGGTGAGGTAGAAGTCGTCGATACCGAGAATTGCAGCCTTGTCACCAAGAAACGCACAAGCCTCCTCTATCAATTTACAAAGCGTTGACTTGCCGCTGCCCTGTCCGCCGCCAAGCCCAATAACGGGGACACCATTTCGTTTCCATCTCGTGGCTAACAGTGAAGCCAACTCTCGATATTCAATGGGGGCGTCTCGATCAAGCGACGCAAAACACTCTTGGGCGATCGGTGAAACTTCCCGTGCTTCAAGCAGTTGAAAGGGTCGCATTTACTTGACGTAGGAATCTTGCGATAGGACTGCGAACACCGCGCACTCCAAGTGTCTGTGGTAGGTCACTACTCAATGTCGAGACGGTAGTTGGGCAACGCGTTCAGCATCTGTTCACCGTAACTTCTGGAGACAATTCGTCGGTCGAGAATAGTGATTCGACCCCAATCCTGTTCGTTACGTATGAGTCGACCGCAAGCTTGAGTAAGTCTCAGCGTTGCTTCAGGCACCTGGTATCGAGTAAACAAGTGTGATTGTTCGTAGCCCGCCTTGAGCAAGAGTTCCTTCTTGGATTCGACGATTGGATCGGTTGGTACGTCAAAAGGTAGTCTTGTAATGATCACGTGCCGGCAGTAATCACCGGGTAAGTCAATTCCCTCTCGATAGCTCGCAAGACCAAAGATGTAGCTAATCTCGCCTTTGTCGATTCGTTGCTTGTGCATTTGCAGAAGTGCATGTCTGCCAATCTTGTTTTGCACGAGACAATTGCGTTGAGTCTTGGTCGGTAGATCGTTGTAGATGGAATCCATTGCCACCCGAGAACTAAAGAGTACCAATGCACTTTTTTCTTGACCCAGTAGTTCTGGCAGTAGGTGCGCGATCTCCTTCAAGTGTTTCTTGTTGTTTCCTCCCGGTGTTGTTTGTAGCTTGGGAATTTGTAGCGTCACAGTTCTGTCGAGGTCGAAAGGACTCTCCAGTCCAAGCGTTCTAACGTCCTGGTTTAAGCCGACTTCGGTTTTGAAATGGAGAAAGTCGTCCCCTGCGTTTAGGGTCGCCGAAGTAAGAATCGTGGCATGCGCCTTGCTCCAGATCTTGTCCGCAAGAATTTGGTCAATTTCAACAGGTACGGACTTCAGTCTCCATTCCTCAATTGCTTCATGGGTGACATATTCAACCCAGCGACTTGATACTGAGCCCTCATTAGTGTTACCAAAGTCAAGGAGCAAATCACGAGACTCTTCCAAGTGTTGATCCGCTGCCACAAACTCATTGAGCCTTTCAGTAATCGCATCGCTATCAAATTCGCTGGTTTGAGAATCTGCGTGTTCCCGTAACCAAGTGCAGACCCTTGAGACCGCTGCGCGCATATCCAAGTACTGCAGTGCAAGCTGCGCGGCCACCGTCTGAATTTCTTCCGGGACAACTCCATCTTTAAATCGGAACTGGCTGACTCCTTCCCAATCCTCGCTAAATTTCAGACCTCGAACAATCGTGATCAGTCGTTTCAAGAGTTTCCGAGCGTATTCGTGGGGTTCGTGGAACTCTGCGAGACTACGGACTATTTCCGCATCTTTTCCAAATTCTTCGTTTAGCTGCTCAAGACCCGCCGTTATTTCGTTCAGACGCATACCGCTTGAGACGATATTCAACGACTTTGAAAAAGCATTCATCGTCTTCGATACAAGATTGTGCGCTTCATCAAGTACAAAGATTGAATCTTCAATGGGCGGCAGAATATCTGTGCCTAACCGTAGGTGAGATAACAATAGATCGTAATTTGTGACAATGATGTCGGCATCGGCAAACTGCTCCCTCGCCTTGTAGTACGGGCACCGGCTGTACCATTTGCACGCTGTGTTTGTACAACCTCTGGAATCCGTTGTAACAGTAGACCAGAGACGCTGGGGCAAAAACACGGGCGAATGGTCTAAGTCTCCATTCCAGCCTCCACTTACGAAGGAATCGAACAGCTCAACAAAACGAGTGCTTTCATCCGACCGTTGTTCGCCAGCACTGGCTAGGTCTGTTAGTGCTTGTGCATCAACGGAATTGGCAGCGGAGCTTAGCCGTCGAGGACACACGTATCGTTGTCGACCCTTTGCCAATACATAGGAAAAGGAAACATCTGACATGACTCGCAACTCAGGTAGGTCTTTGCTGGTGACCTGATCCTGTAGCGCTACCGTTGCGGTGACCAACACAATGCGTTTATTGCGTTGGAGACCTATAGGAATGGCGGCAGTCGAGTATGCAATCGTCTTACCCGTGCCTGGTCCAGCCTCGACTACCGCAATGCGAGGTGCTTTTGCATGCAATGCTTCGTCGATGAATTGGATCATCTCGAGTTGCCCGTCTCGAGCACGAAAGTCCTTTCCGCTCAACCAAGCGTCGTACATGTGATTGGAGCTGGCATTTACTTTCACTAGAGACGTCGAGGCAAGAAAACTGCGTATTCTGTTCGTTGCTGATTCGCTCATATTAGCCTCTGATTCACAAGCAGAAGCACACGAGAATACCCCGATCATTTAGCCGCGTACGATCGAGACGGTGCTTGGCTCTAAGCGTGCAACCTGTGGACGCGTTAGCCTTTCCTTCCAACTTCACAGCGAGCGCAATCTTGGGGTCATCCATAATGTCTGCCCCAACCAATGCCCCATGTAACGTGCAACGCATGAAATACGGCCTTTATGCCATGACCACACTCCTAGCACTTTCAGCTGCAGCACAAGTTCCCGCAAACGTAGAGACTCGTGGAGTGCCAGAAGTCCCACAGGAAGTCGTAGAGAGTTTGTTCCGTTATCAGAACGCAAGATCTGCCGGGTTGGTAAATTGGTTCCGTGACGGCATATTGATTTCCACTCGATTCGGCGACACTTCACAACTGCACTATGTAGAACAGCCCCTCGGTGCAAGACGTCAACTAACTTTCAAGAAAGAACCTGTTGGTGGCGCAATCGTCTCTCCAACGGGTGAAGACGAGGGATTCATTTTCACTATGGACACCGGAGGATCTGAGTTTTATCAGATCTTCCACTACGACTTCGATACAGGAGACATCACTCTGTTGAGCGATGGAAAGTCCCGGTATACGGGAATTCAGTTCACTCATGACGGTAGCGGAATTGGTTACACAACTACTGAGCGAAACGGGACAGACTGGGATCTCCACATTCGCCAATTTGATGGATCAAAGCGGATTCTTCAGGAGGATCAAGGTATAGGTTGGAGCATCGATGACTTCAGTCCGACGGGCGACCGAGCACTCATTTCCCAATGTATTTCCAATACGGAGACTAAGCTCTACGAAATCGACTTGAAGTCGCTCAAACGAAAAAGATTGCTGGAAGACAAGGGCCAAATCTCTATTGGCACGACCAAGTACGACGCTGCGGGATCAAACATCTACTTTACGTCGGACATGGATTCCGACTATCGTGCAATTTGGACGTTAAACCTCGAAAGCGGTGCTACGGAGAACATCGTCTCGAACCTCAACTGGGATGTCTCATTCTTCCGATTTTCTCAATCTAGAAACAAAATGGCCTACGTTGTTAATGAGGCTGGTTATAGCAGTCTATTCCTGCTTGACTTGGATTCGCAACAGTCGAAAGAAATCACCCCGTCGGAACTCGGCCACGTCTACGGTATTCGATTCTCTAAAGATGAACAGCAACTAGGATTCTCGTACCAAACTCCCGTGTCGAATACGGATGTCTACGCGTTGAATCTAGAAGACAACACGCTAACGAGATGGACTCAGTCCGAGCTTGGAGAGTTGCGCACAGAGCAGTTCGTCCGACCGGAACTCGTAAAGTACACGTCCTTCGATGAGCTCAAAATACCCGCTTTCGTTTTTGAACCAAGAGGAGACGGTCCGCATCCTGTCCTAGTCTACATTCACGGTGGTCCCGCGTCCCAATACAGACCGGGCTTTTCGCCGACTTTTCAGTATTACGTGAACGAGCTGGGACTCGCCGTGATCGCCCCCAATGTGAGGGGTTCTAGGGGGTATGGCAAACACTACATGACCCTCGACGATTGGAGGCTGCGCGAAGATTCCGTGAGAGACATTGGTGCCCTACTGGATTGGATCGAGACTCAACCACAGCTTGATAGTTCGCGAGTCGCCGTTATCGGCGGATCGTACGGCGGATACATGGTCTTGGCATCACTCGTGCACTACAACGATCGGCTCAAGGTGGGTATAGAAACCGTCGGAATTAGCAATTTTGTGAGCTTTTTGGAGAGGACGCAAGGCTACCGCCGGGATTTGCGCAGGGCTGAATATGGCGACGAGCGCGATCCTGGCATGCGCGCTTTCTTGGAGTCGATCGCGCCTCTCAACCATGTCGACAAAATCAAAGCGCCTTTGCTTATCGGTCAGGGATTGAACGATCCACGAGTTCCAGCGTATGAAAGCGAACAGATTGCAGCGGCGGTATCGAAAACTGGAGTCCCGACTTGGTATGTGCTTGCAAAAGATGAAGGACATGGATTCCGTAAGAAGGACAATCGCGACTATTGGTCTCAGACTGTTGTCTACTTTTTGCAGAAGCACTTGCTCTCCGACTAGGATTCATAAGCGGCAGGTTTAGCCAAGCGAGTCTAGTCTGTATTTGAAGACTTCTGTACCAAACAATTAGTACACGTCATATGTTGTATCGATTACTCTTACCAAGTTCCGAGGAGGTTAGCTAAATGCGTTCTCTTATCTTTGTTGCGCTTTTCACAATTTCTACTAGTGCGTGCATCGCACAAGATCCAACAACAATCACGGACGACAAAGGCAACACATTTGAGCTAACGACATACACAGGTGAGGTACCGTCTGCGAGACAAATGGCTCAAACCGAGTCTGGTTTGCTGTTTGTTGGAAGCAGACAAGGGAGGGGAAATTTATATGCGGTTGTGCCCCCGAAACTCGAAGGCGAAAGCCCCGAAGTAGTCACTTTCGAAACGGGATTGCCCATGCCTTCTGGTCTTGCTCTAAAGAACGGAGCGTTGATCGTGGCTGCACACTATCAGATTCTGCGCTATCCAAATATCGAGGACACATTTCGCGATAATCCCGAACCAGAAGTCATTGCCGATGATCTGCCCAAAGCACTAGGGCACGGATGGAAGTACCTTTCAGTTGGACCAGATGGCTTTTTGTACTTTAACGTAGGTGCACCCTGCAACATCTGTCTCTCGGACGATGAGCGATTCGCGAGTATCTTGCGAATGGACCCTGAAAGTGGAGAGAGTGAAGTCTACGCGCACGGCATTCGCAACTCTGTTGGCATAGAGTGGCATCCTGAAAGCAAACTTATGTGGTTTACCGACAATGGTCGGGACAGGTGGGGAGATGACCGACCTCCCGAGGAAGTAAACGTAGTCACTGAGCCGGGAGCGCACTTCGGCTACCCATTCTTGCACGGCGACAACATGCCCGATCCCCAATTCGGAGACCAACGAAGAAAAGATGTCGAATATGTCAAACCGGTTGTGAACATCCAAGCACATAGTGCCGCTCTGGGACTGAAGTTCTACACAGGCGACTCCTTTCCGGAAATCTACGACAACGCACTATTCATAGCGGAACATGGATCGTGGAACCGGTCATCAAAGGTAGGCTATCGAGTTTCGGTGATCCGATTCGACACCGGCAAGCCGGTCTACTATCCCTTTATTGACATCTGGCTGAAAGGCGAACGGGCCAGCGCTCGACCCAGCGACGTCTTGGTTGCAAACGACGGAAGCCTGCTCATAGCGGACGACTTTCGTGGAGCAATCTACCGCGTCGCCTATAAGTCGGACACCCCCGGCTAGTAGTAGTTGCGACCAGGACCTTTCTTGCATTCACGCAATTGGTTTTCGTAGTTGGAAGCGATCTGTTCCACTTCGTTTGCGACATATTCGAGACGAGGATATTCTCGCCAAGATCCTGACTTGTAGGCAGATACTCCTGCATAGTACGTAATGTACAAATTCTTGGCATCCCACCTCTTCAAATTGGTTTGGTGGGCGGCACTATCCAGATACCAACCCACGAAGTTCACCGAATCGCGGAAGTTAGTTCGGCTGGCATTGCGGTTGCCGGTCTGTTTCACATAATCAGACCAAGTCTCGTCAAGAGCTTGAGAGTAACCGTAAGCCGTCGACGGACGCTTCCACGGAATCACCCACAAAATCTTAGATCGCGCAGGTCTGGCATTGTGGACAAAGCTCGATTCACGATAAATGACTGCCATCATTACGGGTAAAGGTACTTGCCACTTTTTCTCTGCACTTAAAGCGTGTCGATACCACGACCGCTTTTCGTCAAATATCTTGCAGAGATCGGCAGTATTGTCTGGAGGCTTGAGAGACATACAACTTGCCAGCAGCACGATAAAAGCAAGCAGACACGTCGCTGGTATTGCCATCAACCAGTGCTCAGCTCTAAGTCGTGCTAGTCCCTTAAACACGAAGCAACTCCGTTCAACATCCCTATTGAAGGGTCTCATTATCCGGCATCTTTACGATTCCGACAATGCTGCTCACAGCCAAATTCGTTATATTCACTTTCGCGCGCGCAGAAAGTTTGATGTCCATTCCTAATGAGAGTGCAATCGGAGGAATCCGCTCAGAAGTTGCGATCAACTCCCTCCGGCTGATCGAACCTGCTTGTATACTTCTGAGTCTTCTCAAGCTAGAGATTGCGCCATGGCAATAACGGAAGGCAACGCCGCTCCGGCGTTTACGCTAAACGACACAGACGGGAACAGCGTTTCACTGGAAGACTTCAAGGGACACAACGTCGTTGTGTATTTCTATCCTCGCGACGACACACCTGGATGTACGAAGGAAGCTTGTGGATTCCGCGATCTCTGGGACGATATCAAATCCACGAGAACGGTCGTGCTAGGAGTTTCTCCGGACAATGAGAAGGCTCATCGCAAGTTCGTAGACAAATACCAGCTTCCATTTACGTTGCTCTGCGATCCGACACACTCCATGATGGAAGACTACGAAGCGTACGGCGAAAAGACTATGTACGGTCGCAAGATGATGGGTGTAATACGGTCAACAGTCATAGTTGATGCGGACGGAAATGTTGCGAAGCATTGGCGCAAAGTTCCCAAAGCAGCCGATCACCCTGAGAAAGTACTGGATTTCCTACGCAGTTCCATGAGCGGCTAACAGGTAGATCGGGTTAGCCGACAACAACCTGATGCTCCAACGTTCCGATTGGATCGACTGAGACTGAAATAACATCCCCCTCGTCCATGAAAACGGGAGGGTTTCGTGCAGCTCCTACGCCTCCGGGTGTACCAGTGACAATTACATCTCCTGGCGTGAGTTCGACAAAAGTTGAACAGTAGGCTACGAGGTCGCCAAACCCGAACACCAAATCCGAGGAAATGGCATGCTGCATGAGTTCCCCATTTAGGTGCGTTCTCAATTCCATGCTCTGCAAGTCTCCTATTTCGTCAGGCGTCATGATCCAAGGACCGAAACCGCCCGTGTTCATGAAATTCTTCCCAGGAGTGAACTGACTTGTATGTCTTTGATATTCACGCACACTTCCGTCGTTGTAGCAGCTGAAACCGAAGATGTGGTCGAGAAAGTTGTCCTTGCCAATGCGTCTACCACGCTTCCCTACTACTAGAGCGATTTCACCTTCGAAATCGAGTGTGTTCGATTCACGTGGTCGGAACATTTCTCCTTTGTGCCCCACTTGGACCTCAGCAAATCGAACAAAGATTGTCGGATTGTCTTCTCCGCCACGACCGGTTTCCGCTTGGTGCGCTTTGTAGTTCAGACCGACGCACAGAATCTTGCTTGGGTTAGTTACTGGCGGCAAGTACTCGATCGACGAGAGATCATGGCGAGGTGTTGCGGAGTCAACACCTTCTACGAGATCTTCCAAAGCATCGTGTGCCAATGCCGAACCGAGGGTCGTAAACACGCTCTTATTCCCAACGTCAACCACCTTGTTGTTGTCATCAACATAGCCATATGAAGAATCTCCGTTGTAGCGGAAGGACATCCATCGCATACCAATTTCTCCTTGATTCCTGGGGGATTCGATTCAACCCGAATGAGACAAGTCTGTGTTGAATCGCTTAGTCAAAGACGACGACGCTTCGAGCTTCTTCACCGGTCTCTAGTGCCACTAACGCATCGCTGACATCTTCAATACCTATTCTTCTGCTGACCAAGTCGTCGAGATGCAAAGATCCCTGCATATAGAAGTCGACGAAACGAGGCATGTCCACTCGAAATCTGTTTGATCCCATCATGGATCCTTGAAGAGCTTTTTCTTGGAGGAAGTCAGGTCCGTGCAAGGAAACCATTTCTCCCGGCGGGATCATTCCGATCACCGTAGCGGTTCCACCTGCACGCAGCATACGAAACGCTTGTTCAGCAGCAACCTTTAATCCGATTGCCTCGAACGAGTAGTGGACCCCACCACCCGTTAAGTCTCTTACCGCTTGTACTGGGTCAGAGTCCGAAGCGTTCACGAAGTCAGTTGCACCAAAGGTCTTAGCTAGCTCCAACTTAGCTGCAATTCGATCGATGGCAATAATTCTTCCAGCACCCGCAATTGCTGCCCCGTTTACACAAGACAGACCTACTCCACCACATCCAATGACGGCTACGGTCGAGCCAGGTTCAACTCCGGCAGTGTGAATCACCGCGCCAATTCCAGTTGTAACGCCACAACCGATTAACGCGGCTCGATCCAAAGGCATGTCTTCGCGAATCTTCGCAATCGAGTGTTCGTGTACCAGCATGAGCTCCGAGAACGATCCAAGATCTGCAAATTGCGTCAAGTAATTCCCAGACTGCGACAGACGTGGTTCCTGATCGGGTCCTCTCCTTGTCTCCGGAGATTGACAGAGCGACATGTGTCCCGTCAGGCAGTATTCGCAATGACCGCAAAACACCGAGAGGCAAGTGATTACATGATCTCCCGGTTGAACATAGGTTACGTCGGAGCCAACTTGCTCGACAATCCCTGCCGACTCGTGGCCTAGCACCATAGGAGGCCGGCTTGGATACGTTCCGTTGTAGAAGTGCAAGTCTGAGTGACAAACCCCGGCAGCTTTGGTGCGCACAAGTACCTCACGTGGACCGGGTTTCGCAATGTCAATTTCTTCGATTTCCATGGGCGTATTTACTTGACGAAAAACGGCGGCTCTTGCCATGACCAAGTCCTCTGCTCAAATGACTGGAAACCCTGGCGACCCACTAAGAGGAATAGCGCTGGTTGTTCTCTGTATTAAACACATTTGTACCTTTTACAAGTTACAAACAAATGGGATTTCCTATCGGTGCTCAACCTGAACACCGTGACGAGTCACAGGCGCTATTTCTTGGACGTTGCTAATTCCGCAACATTGGCCAACCTCAAGTGATCGCTTGAGTGTTTCCCTAATCAGGGAAACACTGATCCGTCTCTCAAAGCCCGAGTACCAATTTAGACAAAAGTGACGTGCTCACGGAGCGGAGAAATCCTGTCTGTGCGAACCCCCCAACATGCATTTGCTTGGTTCGCGTGAGTGTGCTAACGATTCCCGACCTCGCACTAGCACCAATATGTCTGCACAAGCCCTTGCCGGAGGATCTGGTTGCCTCGTTATGCACCCACGTGATTCGCAGACGAACGTTGAACCAACTTTTCGCTGGCATCCCACAACCGTTTTCCGTTTGCCTCGTCTCTCGCGAATTCAGATACGGGCTTTCGTTGCATCATGTGCAGGTACATTCCTGACAAGAGACCAGCTTCTTCGCTACAGCTCAGATAGATGATTGGTGCAATAGCCTTTTCCGGTGCCGGAAAGCACATTCTCATCGCAGGTCCCACAATAGGTGTCAACCATCTAGGAGCATCTCTCGCAATGTTTGTAGCTACTCCACCAGGACACAAAGAGTGAACGGCTACGTTAACTTTGTCGACGTTCAACCTTCGAGAGAGTTCCGTCGCATAAGTACAAAGCACAAGTTTGCTGACTCCGTAGTGCTTCAAACTCTCCTTCATGGTGAAGGGAACAAATAACCCCAAACGGTCGAAATCGATCGCGTGCGAGGAGCGATGCGCTTCCGACGACACAAAGACCAGCCTCGGAACTCCCTTGTTCGTGTCCAATACGTCGTCGTGCAACCATCTATCAACAATGACTCGACTGGATAGGAAATGCACGACAAACATGGCGTCATAGCCCTGCTGAGTTTGGACGGCGCTACGCGTCGCTAACCCAGCATTAAAGACTGCTATATCGACCTTTACTTGCTTCTGGCGAAGTTCATCGCACAATCTATGGACAGAATCCAAATCGGCTAGATCAACATCGATGACCTCAATTTTCCTTGAACCAGTAAGCTTCTGGAAATCTTGCTGTAGACCCTCGTGACCGGGTCTACAAGCAAGAATCAAACTTCCGCCCCTCTTTGCAAGTTCAACAGCTGCCGCTTTGCCCAATCCACTGTTTGCACCGGTGATAAAGCAAGTCATGCCATCGATTCGAGCATCTGCCGGAACTGGATCCACCTCGTCGACTCGTTGAGCCAAACGATTTTTGAGCGCTACGATGGTAGCGTTAGCAAAGGTCCCATCGCCCATCTGTTTCTTGTCGAATAGCATCAGCGCATCACAAAGTTAGTGTTCCAAAAATCAAGACAACTAAATCTAGGGAATCGAACGTAGCTTTCGACACTAGCTTCCCAAGCTGTGGAAATCAGAAGAAGAGAGTTGAGGCATACAGCTTTGAACGAACACTGCGTGTTCCCAATGTGTAGTCAGACACTTAAACAAACGGTCTTATTGGCTTGGGCTGGAATATTCCAACTTATGGGAATCTGTAAGTCGCCCAGTGGACAAATTAATAGCCGCATCTATAGCTGCCAGCGTGCTGCGGGGGTCCGCAATACCCTTTCCTGCGATGTCAAAAGCAGTCCCGTGGTCCACGGATGTTCGCACAAATGGTATTCCAAGCGTGGCCGAGATGCTCTCATGAAAGTTATGAACCTTGATGGCAATGTGACCTTGATCGTGATACATCGCAAGAACCACATCGAAGTCACCACCGATCGCCTTGTTGAAAATCGAGTCCGATGGAAACGGACCAAGTGCCTGAATTCCTTCTTCCTTAGCAGCTTCGACGGCTGGAATCAACTCATCCAACTCCTCTCGACCCAATAATCCTCCTTCTCCTCCATGCGGATTCAAAGCAGCCACTCCGATTCTTGCATTAGGTAATCCCCACGTTGCAAATGTCGAAGCACAGAGGCGCAGCTTCTCTAGCACATTGTCTCGGGTTACGAAGCGAGCAGCATTGATCAGGGATTTGTGGGTGGATAGATGCACAACCCGTAATCCAGGAGTCATGAGCATAGTTGCCACTGACTCGGACTTGGTTAGTCGACCCAGTATCTCTTGGTGTCCAATATCTGTATATCCCGCTGCATTTATCGCTTCCTTGTGCAATGGACACGTCATGATCGCACGAATGTTGCCCTGCAGAGCGTCGTCAATGGCGCGTTCGACAGACTGTACGGCAACCGTTCCGCACTCGGCCAAGACTTCGCCGAATGCAAATTGGCGCGGTCTGGGTATCCCTATGTCCACGATCTCCAGGCCGTTGGTCGTATTCAGTTCTGTACCGCTTGCTGCCGCACCATCGTTCAACGCCCACGCGCAACCATAAAGTACGGGTTCGCACCTTTCTTGAACCTCAGGCAAAACCTTGGCTAAAACTTCGGGGCCGATTCCCGATGGATCACCCAATGTGATGCCTATTCGTGGTCGCTCATTTTCACACATGGTTGTCACTTGTTCGCTTTGTCTTCATTCGATGAGTTGGACGCCCTTGACGTGCAATCCAAATCCTTCCAAGCCCACGTAGTCCACCTTGCGACCCGCAAGAATCCTAATGTCGGAGAGACCCAGATCACGAAGAATCTGTGCGCCGACTCCAATCTCCAGCCACTCGCGAGCACGCATGGACTCTCTGCTTCCCTTGTCGTCGTGCAAGCGATCCAGAGGAACTCCCGCAAAACCCCCTCTCAGGTATATGAACACTCCTGTTCCCGCGTCGACCAGTCTCTCCATCGCCACATCCACCAATCGAGATTCGTGCTCATCTTGTGGCCCAAAAATGTCTTCGACTAGCTTCTCCCGATGTATACGAACTAACGTGTCGCTCGAAGGATTAAGACTACCGAACACCAACGCCAAGTGTTCCGCGTCCTCAAATTTTGTACGGTACGAAAATCCAGTCGCGAGACCAACCCGGGTCTTCACCGAAAACTCATGAATTCGTTCGACAAGATTTTCTCTGCGCTGTCGCCATGCAATAAGGTCAGCAATCGAAATGATGAAGAGTTCATGTTGTTTGGCGAACTTGAGCAACTCGGGAAGTCTCATCACGCTACCGTCGTCGTTCACCAGTTCCGCCAACACGCCAACAGGTGCGCACCCTCCTAGAGTTGCGAGGTCAAGTGCCGCCTCAGTGTGACCAGAACGTACCAAGACGCCTCCGCGTCGAGCCACCAATGGAAAAATGTGCCCTGGGCGAACGAAATCTGTCGACTGGGTGTTGTTGCTTGCTAGAGCTTGAACGGTATTTGCGCGTTCTTCCGCTGATATCCCCGTGGATAGACCCTGTCTGTAGTCAATGCTGACGGTAAAGGCCGTGGCCAACGGCGCATCGTTGCGGGAAACCATCGGTTCAAGACGCAATCGATCCGCTTGTTCTTGATTGATGGGAGTGCACAGAAGACCACTTGTGTGACGAACCATGAACGCGATCTTTTCGGGCGTAGCTTTTGCCGCGGCCATGATCAGATCGCCTTCGTTTTCGCGGTCTTCGTCGTCTACGACGACTACCAACTCACCGCGACCGATCGCCGAAATTGCTTCGTCTACTTTATCGAACACTACGATATCTTCTCGTTTCTGGTTTTGACAAATTCTGTCTCGCAATAGCGTATCACGCAGCCTGATTGCCTTTTGTTAGTCTCAGCAAACTACGTTCTCGATGAGACCTAGAGAACTCCTGTTCGACGGCACTTCGCGACCTCCTGTTGCGAGAGTCCTAGCAATTCGCCGTAAACCGACTCATTGTCCTGTCCAAGCTTCCTCGGCATAGCCGGATTGGGTGGTCGAATGTCTTCGAATTGAATAGGTGTACCAAACAACGTCATCGGACGACTGTCCGGACCCGTGACTTCCTTCAACATGCCCCGTTGTAGAAGATGGGGATCGTTTAGCACGTCTGAGAGTGTTTGTACCGGAGAGCAGGGAACCCCAAATTCCTGACATGTCGCGAATACTTCCTGGGTTGACCGCTCTTGTGTCCATTCCTGTACGACCGCATCGGTTCTCTCCATATTTTGGGATCGCTTCCCCATGTCCTCAAATTGGTCGTCTTCAAGTAGTTCCGGTCGCTCCATCGCGGACGTAAGTTTTTGCCAATGACCCTCTCTAATGCAAATGATTGCCACGTGTCCGTCGTTCGTTGGGTAGATGTTGTAGGGGGCAATGGCTCGAGCTTGATGATGATTTCCCGTGCGAGGAGGATTATTGCCCGACTTGTAGAACGCACCTATCGCAGAGCAAAGCGTAGGAATCACAGCATCTTGCATGGCTATGTCGAGCACTGCACCCAAGCCAGTCTTCTCTCGTCGATACAGTGCCGTCGTAATTGCACCGTAGAGATGAACGCCCCCGAGCATGTCGCAAATTGCGGGTCCGGACTTTAGTGGGGGATCTCCCTCGTGACCTGTTACCGAAACTACCCCGGACATCGCCTGCACAGTGATGTCCATTGCCAAGTAGTCAGCATGCGGGCCATTCTGGCCGTAGCCCGTACCTGCAGCGTATATCAGTCGTGGATTGATGTCCGTAAGCACTTCGCTACCAACACCATACTTTGCCATCGTACCGGGTCGAAAGTTCTCTATGAGAACATCTACATTTCGAATCGCCTCTTTGAGTAAGCGCTGACCTTCCGGATGTTTGAAATTTAGAGTAATGGTTTCCTTGTTTCCATTTAGTGCTTTGAAGGGGTAACCTTCACCCGACCAAGCATGGGAATTTCTTAGCGTTTCTCCGTCGGGATTCTCCACCTTGATTACTCGGGCTCCAGCCATAGCCATTAGGTGGCCGCAATAGGGACCGTTGTAGATTTGGCCGAAATCCAATACCGTAATTCCAGCTAGAGGATGTTCCGTTGTTAAGGATTCAGGATCCATGTCTTCCCTTGAAACTTCGCTGGAGTTCGTTGTTTTGCCTTCATATAATCACAGTCTGCTCATGCGCCCGTAGCTCAACTGGATAGAGCACCAGGCTTCGAACCTGGGGGTTCGGGGTTCGAGTCCCTGCGGGCGTACCAAATCGTCGGTATCACAACGATTAGTTTGTCACCCGAATCCTAGAACCTACACTTTGACGAACAGCGTTCTCGCGCAAAAACCTGGGATCGTCTCTATTCTTCTAGTTTCGCTGGCAACAGTCAGCCGAGTACTCGATGTAAGGATGCGATTATCCGCGAACGCCGGCCGAACACCCTCAACGAAATAGAGGACAACTGTATTGCTAGCAGACTAGTATAGACCTCGCAGATTTCGCAACTCTCGTACCTTCGAAGAAATTCGGATTCGTTTCTCCCCAGAATTTCACTGGATTCTCAAAGACGAACCGCCGAAAATCATCACGAGTGATGTTCTCGTGTTCAACCAGTTCGTAGGCCTCAGGTAGGACTTCGGACATGTCCTGTACATCGAAGTGACCGATATCCGAACCGAATAGAGCTTTGATCTCTGCCCCGAGTGGATTGTTCTTTCGGTTGAACGCCCATGCATTCGAGCTGTCATCAGCTTCGCAACCAAAGTAGAACCGGTCTACAAACAGGTCGATGAAGTCACCTACTTCTTCGATTTCACATCGCGAGTAGTCGTCTAACTCCTGAATTCCACCTATGGTTCTCTCGTCGTTTCTAGTACTAATGCTCTTTCGTTCCTTGACCGCTGCAGCCATCTCGGGACCTCCATATTGTTCAGCGAGGTCTTCCAACATGGCAACGTCCAGATTTCCTGGATCGGTATAAGACAAGGCCTTGTGATTCCGAATGTGCCAATGACCTATGAGATCGGCGTAGAGCAAGCACGCAAATCCCACGCCGCCTTCCAGGAATGCAAAGTTCAAGTCAGAGAAACGACGCGTGACACCTCCCAGGAAGAGTGCTTTGCAAACGGCTTCGGACGCTGCGGCAAAGTGTCCAATGTGGTTGTAGCAGAAGTTGGACACGGACATGCGAAACGCGCGACCACGAGACCCTCTGTGAAAGGTAGGTGACACATTGAGTTCTCGGCACTTTTGCCAAACTGGGTCGTAGTCATATGCACTATCAATTCCAAACATGTCGAACCATCTCACCATGCTCGCAGCACTTGGATTCGACTCTTCCACAGCTGGGACTGGTCGGTCAATCATGCTGTTCATCATTACTACCTTGTAACCCAAGTCTTGAACTGCATGCTCCAGTTCCGCAATCGCCTCTTCGGGCTCGTGCATGGGTATGACAGCGGCAGGTGTGATGCGATCGCTCAGGGGATCAAAGAGATCAGCACAGAATGTATTGAAAGCACTACAAGCTGCAACTCGTGACTCTCGATCATTTACTCGCGGCAAACCCAATCCCATGGTTGGGTACAAAATTGCAAAGTCGATGCCAAATTCATCTAGCCGTTCGTACAGCAGTCTTGGCATCATTGCCGTCGCCCTATCCCGAGTGTTCTTGGTTGGTGCTCCCCAGAAAGCCTCTTGAGCGACGTTTTCATGTCTTCGTTCCGCCGGGGACATTTGCAAGCTCTTCCCTACTCGACCGCCGTTGGCACGCACAGCATTAGTGGCAACCGAACCTCCGATCTTGCGCATTCCTTCGACGACCACGGGACCATATTCGAGCCAGTGACCATCTGCATCAATTACTGGGTGGCCGAGATCCGACCTCAATTGCGCCGCGTCCATTTCAATTCCCCTCCCACTTCGAAACCGTACTTGTACGTTGGCTAGACTACCGTGACGTATGAAGACTAATAGTACGAGATGTCATTACCTGTCCAGAGTATGCGACTCTGTTTACGACCAGTCCACTCGTTGCGGGATTTGCGTGTAAGGGACCGCAGGGACGAAGTTGCTTATAAGCCCTTTGCTTCTCTAGTTCTCAATTCTCGTCGCGACCGCTATAACGCTCTCGTTCGACATAGTGCTGTTTCAGTGTCTTGAAGACCTCTTCCGTCTCCTGCGCAAGATTCACAACTGAAGGATGAGCTCTATCTGTTTCGAGGTACGAAAGCAAACTATCCATAGTCCAGTCTGAAACAGCAAGAGTGTTCAAGATTCGCAACTGCGCCATCGATAATTGTTCGCAATAGGACGACAACAACACACACAGTAGGCTCATGGAGTCTGAAACTCGCCTCAAGGTATCTGACACACATTCAAAGCTACCCTCGTATGCCGCCAGACGCGCTTTTGAGGTACCTTCGTCCATCGCCAAGGCTCCCGCTTGCCAATCATTCGGTACAAACTCCGAAAGCGCTTTGAGGTTGTGTCGATGACTATTGGTTAGCCCCAGATGTACACCTAACAATTTAGCAGTGCGTTCCGCTCCGTTGGCACTTGACGGACTTGTGACCTAGGTACGAGTGAAATCGATTGAGTCTTCCGGACCAGGACGGCTAATATCCAAATGGACATCTCTAATAGCTAATTCGCTCAACTTCAATCCCCTCCCACCCAATGATGGGAGATGTCTTGTAATCAGTTTCCCCTGAGTCGCCGGCTCGCTGCCTTCATGAAGGACTGCCAGATCCCAATCGCCGCAATCTCGGGCACAACCGACCGCACGACCCCCAAATAGCAATGCTTCCTGACAGTCATGAACGGTTCAGCCAGAACAGTACTAGCAGTGGAGGCACCAACAATAGTGAGTTCAGAGCAAAGAAAATCGCCTAATTGCCTCCCAATATAGGATCAATCACGAACCTACTTGATGCGGACACGACTGTGGACCGAAGGTTTTCCATTAACTCCGAAACACAGTATTGCGTCGAGCCTCACATTGGCAACCCAGAATCAGGGCAATTTGGGGATTTACTGCATTAAATAAACAGGTATACTACCTCCGGCGTTGTAGGGGACTGGCCAGCTATTTCTGTCTTGATGTGGACGAAAGATCGTGAATCGGCTGTGTTACAGTCAGCTCTTTCCCTTTTCGACGTTGTCCAAGGTTGACCCTAACTATCTCGTTGGGACTCATCGGGGTTGTTGTCGCCACTTTTTGCGCTTATCGGAAGGTACCCATAGAGGTAATTCACTTACTAAGTGATGTCAAATGCATCAGTATCGAGATGCAAGACTTTCAAATTGCACATCAAACGGAAGTTGCCGACTTTACTGATGTTTTGGTCACATAGCAAATTGTTAAACCTGACGTCAATCACACTTCCATTCGCAATAACGTCTCTGTTGATCAATTGCGTTTAAAGAGCCGTTTGTTGGTGTTCACTTTTGCCCCGCACAACCTCGATTTGCACAGGCTGAACTCGCTATTGGATGCCTGAATTGGGATAGTTGTTTCTGATAGAAAAAGCGACAAATGATGCAACTCTTATAGCTAATCTCATTCCTTGAGAACCCCTGCACTACACAGTCGAGTGGACCCAAAGTTTGGAAGCATTGCGGCTGGAGAACTTTGGCATACACTTGGTCGGGCATAAGTGCCTTTTCGTAGTAATTTAGCCTTATGAGTATCTAGTTTGTGCTTCGTTAACCGCTAGCTCTGGCTGAGCTACCAACCGACAGGATATAGCGAAAGAGCCTAGACGTCAGCGTTTGATCCTCTTCCTCGAGTTTAGCTAAGTCCCTAGGGGTTACCAAAATCGTTTTGCACGGTCCTTCTGACACGGTGGTAATTGACGCATTGCGATCTTCGACCGCGCTGCTCTCTTCGATTATTGATCCTGGTCTAAGTTGGTACAGCGTAGACCCATCGTCAGACTTCACGGATGCTATGCCTGACACGAGCAATTGCATGCCTCTTGGTGAAAGGTCTTCATGCGTGATCTCTTGCTGATCTGTATATTCAATGGACTCGCAATAGTTACCCACGTCGCCAACTAAATCTTCAAATTCCGCCTGACGCTCCAAGTACGTGGACAATTCTTGTGAGGTACTACGCCGCACCAATTCACGCAGCGAGGGGTCGGCGGCAACTTCATCGCCGTAGAAACTCAGTAGCAACTCCTCTGCTCTAGCCAATGCGGCATCTTCTGAATCCAACCACTCGACGGAATCATACAGGGGCTGTGGAAAGTCTCTACGCGTTTCTTGTTTGAACCGATCAGAAGCGGAGCTAAAGACTGTCCTTACTCGTCCTGAATCGGCAGATTGAATGTAGCCTCGGAGGCTATCTACAGCGGAGAGGTCAAATCCTGTGACTCCCGCAAAATCGACGACCACACACAGGGGATACGGCTCACTCTTCAGTGCCTCTTTCAATTGCGTTGTGAACGTGTAGGCGCTACCAAAGAAGATGTATCCGCGAAGACGAAAGATACGAACGCGTGGTCCATAGACACTGAGAATCGATTCCTCCGGAATCGAACGCTGCTGATTGCTTCTTCGTTCTCTAATTGTGAACTCGGACTCTACAAGGCGAACTTGACTCAACCGCACCGCGAAAAAGACAAGACTAAGTACCAACCCTAGCGCTATTGCTTCAAGGAATCCGACGAAAACGATGGCAATGCAAATCAGTACGAGCATCAAGTATTCAGTTATATGCAACCGTTTGCGGCTACGAATGAGCCAATCGTTGACAAGTGGAAACGCCATGAATAACAGGAAACCGCTTGTTGCCGGAAGCGGCAGCATTCGCAGAAGATCCGAACCGACGAACGTAAAGAGCACAAGCGAAAATGCCATGACGATGCTTGTTAATCGGTAATTGCCCCGCAATGCAATGTTTGGCAATGTCGCAGAAGCAACCGTTGCGCCAGGGATACCTCCCCCGATGCCCGAGAGAAGATTCGCAAATCCGTGAAGCTTGAGCTCCCTGTTCCAGTCCAATTCCATACGTGCGCCAAGTTCCAGCTGAGCAAAACTGACGACGGTAAGAACTAACAAGACCACAAAGAGAACAGCGCCGCTGACTGCCTGACTAGCTACAACGCCCCAATTCACGGATTGGATGTCGCTTGGTCCATAAGCTGGCCAGAGCGCACCTGACCAATTCAAGTCGAGCAATAGCCCGGCCGCTACTGTTTCCTCTACCGAGAAATTCAGTAATAAACGTATCAAGTGAAACACCACGCAGAACGATACGAAAAACAGTGGCAACACCCAGACGCGAGTCCAAATCTTGGAAACGACAATGAAGAACAAACCAAGACCCAGACTGAGAGCGGCGTTCAAGAATGCGGCAGGCTCAAGCAGCCCCGGCCAACTCTCTGGTTGCCAACTAATACCGGCAAGTTTCAACGCCATGAGAAGAATCAAGACCCCCGATCCAGCAAGAGTTCCAGCTGAGACCGTATAAGGAATAAACCTAAAAAAGTTTGCGAATCGAAAAAGTCCAATTGCCAGGAACAGCAATCCTGATAGCAGAGCACAGCCAAATATCGAAAATACAAACGTTAGAAAGAATTCGTGGCCCTGCAGATCCATAGATCCTGCGATGGCCAACATCACCAGCAAGACCGGAACGGGCGCAGTGGCAACCGGAGATGGAAATTTCCCAAAGATGGCTAGAAACAGACAGAGTATTGCTGTCCCCATATAGAACATTCCTGCGCCATTGAGGACGTAGGGCTGAAGCCCGCCAATGAACACCAGATTCGCAACAGCGAACAAAGAGATGCCCATGGAGAGGCTTCGAATTAGCCCCACAGACAGGCCAGCGGTGACGTTCAGATCTTTGAGATTCCACATTTAGTGCGGCCTTAGCTCGTTGATTGACCCATGAAGGGATGTCCAGAACGTCTTCGTTCTGTGGGGTGGATTGAGTTTGACTTCACTATAAATCTTAAGGTAGCACTCATGGCCCTGCGTCAAATTCGTGGCGACATTCAGTTCTGCCAGTAATTGGCGCGTACATTGGCAAAGTACGCCCGACCACTACAAATCAAGCCAATTGGCTAATCAGTTTAACGCTAGTGGTTAAAGCTGATTTGCCTGCAGCTCTACAGGTGCTCTTTCCTATCACATCGTCTGCCACAAAGCGAGATGCGTTTACCCGACTATACAATTTAATTCAGGAACCGCTGTAGGCAAATGCAATGGCCGAGGTAACACGCGAACAAAACGATGGTCGCCCATCATCCGCAACCTCTGAGCGACTCGACGACACAGAAAGTCGATCGATTTCCATCTCACAGGACTCAGCAAACTCGCGGATTGCCATTGTTGGAATGGCATGTCGGTTTCCTGGTGCTCCAGACCTAGCAACATTTTGGGAAAAGCTTGTAACTGGCACAAAATGCGTCGTCGAGTGTCCCCCCGGAGTTCGCGAGGGACGAGTCGGTGACTTGTACGACAACACTTCGACAATTCCTAGTGCCTGCCGCTACGGCGCGTTTCTGACAGACATCGATCAGTTCGACGCTGAGTTTTTCAGGATCTCTCCTTCCGAGGCGGAATTTCTCGATCCACAGCAACGAATGATGCTCGAAACGAGTTGGCGCGCTTTGGAAAATGCAAATATTGATCCGGAGCAACTACGCGGCTCTTCGGCGTCCGTCTACGCAGGGATGAGCAATAACGACTATCGATATCTGATTCTCGGTGGCGCGGACACATCACAGCCTGCAGCTAGTCTCTACACGATCACGGGCACCTCGCTAAATACTGCAATCGGTCGAGTTTCCTTCGCGCTGGGATTTGAAGGACCGGCAATGACCGTCGATACCGCATGCTCTTCGTCCCTAGTCGCGATGCATCAGGCAACAACCGCACTTCAGCTTGGAGAAACCGACATTGCACTAGCTGGCGGAGTTCAGCTCATTTTGTCGGGCAAACTCACAGAACTTCGAGCGAACGCAGGAATGCTCTCTCCAGATGGCACCTGCAAGACTTTCGACGAGTCCGCAAACGGCTATGTGCGAGGCGAGGGATGCGGAATCATCGTATTGAAACGGCTTGAGGACGCACAACGCGATGGCGACCACATCTGGGCAGAGGTTGCAGCAACGGCCATTAATCAAGATGGAACTAGCGACGGATTGACGGTTCCTCGCGGAAGCGCGCAGAAAGCAGTGATAGTAGCCGCTCTCGATCAAGCCGAAATCCAGCCTCTAGAAGTGGATTACTTGGAAGCCCACGGAACCGGAACGCCCGTCGGAGACCCGATAGAAATCAATGCAGCTGCAGAAATCTACGGCGCAGGAAGAAGTGCAAACCAGCCACTCCTAATAGGTTCGGTAAAGACAAACATCGGTCACCTCGAGCCTGCGGCGGGGGTTGCCGGTGTCATAAAGGCCGCCATGGCAATCAGGTTTGGCCACATTCCCAAACACCTGAATTTTGAGAATCCCAGTTCAGAAATTGCATGGGATAGTTTGCCTGTCAAGGTCGTGAGCGAAGCCATGCCTTGGCCGCAAAAGGACGTCTCTGAACGCTTAGCGGGCATCAACTCCTTTGGGTTCTCAGGGACCAACGCTCATGTCCTCTTGAGAGGATGTGGTGAATTTACCCCGCTGCAGGACACGATTGATGGGTTCAACACAATCAACGGGCCGGCACATCGAGTAGCAGGTCTGTGCTCTCGCGAAGAAATGTCTGAAGAAGTGTCATTGCAGCCACCCACTCGGCACAAACGTCTTCTACCGCTATCCGCCAAATCGACCACACCACTTGAAGAAATTGCCAACGAATACGCAAATTGGCTAGAAGCTCAAGAGGCGAAACAGTCAGAGACCCCTTCTGATTCGACATCCTTCCTATCTGATTTCTGTTGGACTGCAAGTATTGGCAGAAGTCACTTCAACTACCGAAAGGCTCTGTTAGTCGATTCGAGTGAACTCTCTACCGAAGAACTTCGCCAATCAATTACCTCTGAATCAGTTGAGCCGTGCTCTGCCCCAGCAATGATCGCCTTCGCATACACGGGTCAGGGCAGCCAGTGGGCTGGCATGGGTGAAGCACTCTACAAGAGCGAACCAGTTTTCCGGCACACAATTGACCAATGCGAAGAGGTCATTCAGAGCGAACGGAGTGCCTCATTAATTGACCGGCTCTTTGGCGCCCCTGGCACTGAGAAAGACTTGGAAGATCCTACTTGGGTTCAACCTTGCATCTATGCAATAGAGTGTGCACTGACAGACTTGTGGTGCAGCTTGGGAGTGATGCCCCACGTGGTACTTGGACACAGTCTTGGAGAAATTGCTGCGTCTCGTACAGCGGGGGTATTCAGTCTTGAGGACGGTTGCAGATTCGCTTCTGCTCGCGGCCGGCTCATGAGTGCACTGCCAGGCCCTGGAGCGATGGCGGCAGTGTTTGTGACCGAGGACGAAGCGACACAAGCTCTAGCCAAATACAACGAAGAACTCAATGGTGTCGGAATCAGCATCGCCGCGCTAAATGGCGCACACCAGGTGTTGAGTGGCTATGCCCATGAAATCGAGCCATTGCTCGCACAGTTCGAACAGCAGGATGTAAGAGTTCGTCGCCTCAAGAAAAGCCCTGCCTATCACAGCGCATTGGTCGAGCCTATTCTCGATGAGCTTGCCCAAGCCGTGGACCGGTTGGAAATTGGCGTACCCACTATCTCGCTGATAAGCAATTTGACAGGGGAATTAGTAACTGAAGGCATCCGCCTAGACAGCGGCTACTGGCGCCGTCATGCGCGACAGGGGGTCGCATACCGTCGTGGCGTATCTACCCTTGCTTCCCTCGGCGTCGATACAGTGCTCGAAATTGGTCCTAATGCGGTTTTGGGGCCCATGACACAACTTTCGTGGCCAGACGAGAACGAATTGCCCACTATCTTGGCCAGCCTTCGAATGCCTCGAGACGATCGGCCGGAGATTCCCCCAGACGGCGGGTTCTTGAATTGCGTTGCGGAAGCATACGAAAGAGGCCTTGACATTGCATTCCAAGGTCTCTTTGCTGGTGAGGAGCGTCGCAAACTCAACATTCCGGGCTACGTATTCCAACACCGCAGACATTGGGTGCAGACCTCGAAACGTCGATCTGCTAGCGCAGGACATCCTCTGTTGGGGTCCCGACATGAATCTCCCCGTGGCGAGACTTTCTACGAAACAGAACTATCCACTAGTGATCCCAGCTGGCTAAACGACCATCGAGCATTCGGCCAGGTCTTGGTGCCGGGTGCGTTCTACGGGTCGATGGGAATCGCTTGCCTAGATGAGCTCAATGGGGCGGTTCTCGACGAGCTTCAGCTACATAGTCCAATGGTGTTCAAAGACCCTTCCGGAGAGGAAGACGATCATGTTCGACAGGTGCAACTGGTGCTTCAAGGTCCCGATAGTGGTTCGAGAGAGTTTGAAGTGTTCAGCAAAGACATGTCTGACGAGAAGTGGACTCTTCACGCTACGGGGCAGATAGCCAGAAACTCGGAGCAGTTAGAAACTCCCAAATATCAAGATCTTAGCGAGCTTACCTCAAGTTTGAACATACAAGATTTGGTCGAGTATTACAAACAAAAGGCTGCAACGAATATTCAATTGGGCCCGCCTTTTCAAAACTTGAAGAGTCTCTGGGTCGGAGATGGAGAAGCAGTCGCGGAAATTAGCCTTTCCGAGGACGACCACATCAAGGGGATTGACCTGCAGCCTCTGGTTCTTGATGCCTGTTTCCAGGTCTTTTCTGCAGCACGTCAATCGACCGGAGTCGGTGACGGTGCCACGTATATTCCATTCGGCTGGGAACGTCTTGCACTCTCCGCGCGGATTGGTTCAATCCTTGTTTGCCACGCTCGTATGAACGACCTTGTAGACGGCGACTCTACACCAGACTCTCAAGTTCCCGAGGCATTGACGGGCGATCTATGGATGTACGACCGATCTGGCCGGCAACTGGGAAGCTTGACCGGATTCACAGTCAAACGAGCAACGCGTTCGTCATTCCTCTCTGCCGTCGAGGATCCTACAGATCTTGTCTATGAAACTGTTTGGAGAAACATCGACCATCCGTCGACGTCGCGTCGCGAGCATCCCCTAGCAGAACTTAATGACCTCCAATCGAACATTGAGCCGTTCTTTAGTTACCTCCGGTCGCAAGGGGTTACTCCCGAAGATCGATACTCGCTGCTCCGAGATCTCGAGAAACTTGCCCACTCGTGGGTAATTGCGGCGTTTGACAATCACGGGTTGGATAGGGTCAAGGGAAAGGAGCTCCTCGCAGAAGAGCTCATGGTTCAAATGGGCATTCTTCCCATTCACAAGAATTTGATGAACCGAATTCTCCAAATGATGGTGGAAGCAAAGGTGCTCGCCGCGTCATCGGATGGAGTCTTCACTGTCTCCCTGGGTGTCGAAGATGATCTGCCCAGGGGAATTGCCCCACCAGAAACGCTTTTCAACGAACTTCAAGAAAAACATCCACATGGTCAGTATGAACTGACACTCCTCAATCGATTCGGATCAAACTTCTTTGACCTATTGACAGGCAACGCAGACCCGCTTGCCCTGCTCTTCGAGGAAGATTCTTCGGGAGCTGCAGACTTCTACAAGACGGCACCAGTGTCTGTTGCGGGAAATCGGTTGCTTGGCGACGTAATCGACCGCTTGCTGCTCGAAGTTCCGGAAGACCGCCTGTTACGCGTATTGGAAGTCGGTGCGGGTACGGGGGCAACAACAGAGATCGTCTTTTCTGAGGTGGAATCGAGAAATCTTGAGTACACCTATACCGATATTTCTGCCGGATTCTTCAGCGAAGCCGAGAGAAACTTCGAAGGCAACGGCATAGACATCGAATATCGTGCGCTCGACATCGAGAAAGACCCCGCATCACAGGGATTTGGTGAGAGCCACTACGACATAGTAATTGCGGCCAATGTGCTTCATGCCACGCAAAACCTTTTTGATACATTGACCAACTGCCGACGATTATTGGTCCCTGGAGGCGTCCTTATAGCTCTCGAGTCGCTTCGCGGTCGGGCATGGCAGGATCTGACGTTTGGTTTCCTCGACGGATGGTGGCGCTTCAACGATTCCTATCGAAAGAACCATGCTTTGGCGAGTCCCGACATATGGTGTAAAGCCCTTGAGGACGCTGGATATGTCGACTCGCATGTATTTGGCGGCGAGACGCTGACAGAAGACTCTGGTCCGTTAGGTTCTGGAACAGTTGTGGCGTTTGCGCCAGAACAGACATCGCTGCAATCAGGTACATGGATCATTGAATCGGATTCCGGCGGTCTGGGAAATATCCTTCGGCAAGAGCTCATTTCGCTTGGCCAAAGTGTCATCAACACCAAGTTCGAGAAGAGCGATGACGAATCCGACGCAACAGCGAGCGCACCGTGTGGCCACAGTGAACTGGTTGAGATTCTGAGCGAACTTCGTGAAGAAGAGCCTCTTCGCGGGGTCATTCACCTATCTGCTTTGGATGGGAATGGAGTCGGCGCATCGACCGAACAAATGGCTACGGATGTAAAAAATGCAACGGAGAGCGCACTCAGTCTTACTCAGGTGCTCATGGATTCCGGATTACGCCCATCTAACGGAACATGGTTCGTCACTAAAGGTGCACAAGTACTGGAGTGCGAGCAATCGGGTGAACTTGCTGGATCGGCACTCTGGGGCTTTGGCAAAGTGGCCGGACTTGAGTCGTCAATCTTGGGTGTGCGCATGTTCGACTTGGACCCAGACAACAACTCAGTCAACAACCTGATCGACGAAATGCTGACTCCGAGCGAAGACGATCATGTTGCTATTCGAAGGAATACGAGGTATGTCGCTCGCCTTGTGAGAGCAAGCGAAAGCGAAACCCGCATCCAAATCCCCGAGGAACCAGATTGGATTATGGCTTCCGGGCGAGATGGGTCGCTGGCAAACGTGCAAACGGTCCGACTGGAAAAAGAACCTCTCCAATCTAGAGAAGTGAGAGTTCACGTCGCCACGACTGGACTGAACTTCTCCGATGTGCTTGTTGCGCTTGGTGCCCAAGTCCCGAACGCGTCTCTAGGCCTTGAATTCGCTGGCTTCGTGACGGAGCTAGGGGCAGATGTCAATGAGTTTACCGTTGGACAGCGAGTGGTCGGTATGGGGTTTGGCACCTTTGGACCAGAGGTTGCCACGCATGCGGACTTGCTAACGGAAGCTCCCGACAGTCTGACTCTAAACCAGTTGGCGACGCTGCCTATCGTCTTCGCCACCGCGGGAATCGCTTTCGAGCTCGCGAAGCTCAAAGCGGGAGATCGAGTATTAGTTCACGCCGCGGCAGGTGGAGTTGGCTTGGCAGCCATTCAGCTTGTTCAAGCTGCGGGAGCGGAAGTGTTTGCGACCGCGAGCAATCTCAAGCAGGGATTCTTGAAGTCCCTCGGCATCGAGCATGTGTTTGATAGTCGAAATCTGGACTTCAGCAGTGAGATCCTTGAGGCGACAGAGAATGAGGGTGTTGACATTGTTCTAAACAGTTTGACCAGTGAAGGATTCATTGAGGCGAGCTTGGCCTGTCTCAAACCCAACGGTAGATTCATAGAAATTGGACGCCTCAATATCTTGACCCCAGAGGAAATGGCTCAGACTCGACCTGACGTCGACTATCACATTCTCTCACTCGATGAACTAAAGCGCGAGAAACCCGAGCAAGTCGGACAGTCATTTCGCAAATTGATAAGTCGCTTTGGCTCTGGCGAATTGATGCCATTACGGCACAGCAAGTGGCCAATGGCGGAAATCGGCGATGCTCTCCAATACATGGGTTCGGCTCGTCATATTGGAAAGCTTGTGCTGGCAATGCCTGCGCTTGCACAGGGACAACTTAGAGCCGACCGCACCTATTTGGTCACTGGCGGGTTTGGTGGCATAGGATGCGCGGTAGCGAATTGGCTGGCTGAACGAGGGGCTAGGAACATTGTTCTCAATGGACGACGCGACCCTGATCCCGATGCCGTACAAACCATTAATGAACTGTGCGAGAGAGGTATACGAGTAGAAACTCAGATCGCCGATGTAACTGACGCGTCGCGCATGGATGCGATGCTCAACTACATTGAGAACGAAATGCCTGTGCTTGGAGGCGTAGTTCACAGTGTCGGCGTTCTGTCTGACGGCTCAATCACAAACCAGACGTGGCAGCGCTTTGAAGAGGTCCTGTGGCCCAAGATCCTTGGGGCATGGCACTTGCATCAAGCTACTAAGCATCTCGACCTAGACCTCTTCGTGCTCTTTTCCAGCGCCACCGGTGTACTTGGAAACGCAGGACAGGCCAATCATGCCAGTGCGAATGCGTTCCTCGATCAACTGGCAGCTCACCGGCGCTCCGTGGGGCTCTGTGGACAGTCAATTGCTTGGGGCGCGTGGTCCGAGATAGGCGAAGCTGCAGAACACAGAGAACGGATCGCATCCCAACTGCAATCGTCGGGAACAGAATGGATTTCTCCGGATTTGGGAATACGAACTCTTGACTACCTTGTATCGCATGACCTAAAGAATCCTGCGGCCATGTCGGTGGATTGGGATGTGTTGGAACAGAGTTTTGACATCCCACCTGCATTTTTGAAGGAATTGCTTGCCAGCGACGAGGATGCCGATGAATCGCGATCTGAGGTCATTAGTCTCGATGTCGGCGAGCTGCGCAACGCCGAAAGTGAAGACCGAATCGAAGTTCTGATGTCGTACATTCAGAAGCAACTTCAATCGATATTGCGTCTAGCAGCCCTGCCCTCGTCCACCGTGGGATTCTTCGATCTAGGCATGGACTCCCTCATGGCAGTCGAATTGCGCAATCGACTTCTTCGGGTATTCGAAGGAGAAATTTCGGTTTCCCGCACAGCCGTCTTCGACTATCCCAATGTGGAAGCTCTCGCGACGCATCTTTCCGACGAGCTTGGACAAAGCGGCGGAGCAGAGAGGTTGGAAAGCATGGCCAGTGCCACTGCGATTTCCTCGAGTACCGGCAAAATTGCCGTAATTGGATTGGCATGTAGATTCCCAGGCGCGAACCACTACATCGATTTCTGGAGGAACCTCGAGTCCGGAGCAAATGGGATTGCGACCAATCGTGGCGAAAACGCAAGATGGAAGGGAGTCGTCGGCGATAGCGCTGCCAAGGACTCGTACCTCAGGTATGGAGGCTTTGTAGACGGACTCGACGAATTCGATGCTCCGTTCTTCCGAATCCGACCCATCGAAGCTAGAAGCATGGATCCTCGTCAAAGGATGCTGCTCGAAACATGCTGGGAAGCCATAGAGAGTGCTGGAATCGATCCTGAGTCATTGCGTGGGCAAAGGGTGGGCGTCTACTTTGGATTGGGAGCAAGCGAATATAGGGACATAGTGAACGCCAGTGGACTCGAGGACAGCTACTTGGGCACATCCTCCGGCATGACTACCGGACGAATCTCGTATGTGTTCGGGTTTATGGGTCCAGCCATGTCTTTCGACCTAGCATGTGCATCTTCACTTGTTTCCATCCACGAGGGAATTAAAGCTCTGCAAACTGGCGAGATCGACCTTGCGCTCGTGGGAGGCGCAAACGCAATTCTTTCGCAATCAATCATGCGTTTCCATCGAGAACTGGGAATGTTGGCACCCGACGGCAAATGCTTGCCATTCGACGAAAAGGCCGAAGGATACGTTCGGGGCGAGGGTTGCGGCGCATTGCTGCTCAAACGTGTCGACGAGGCTCAGCGGGACGGTGACCCCATTTGGTCCACGTTATTGGGTTCCGCAGTGAACCAAAACGGTGCAAGTGCGGGAATGACAGTTCCGAATGGACCCGCGCAGGAGCAGCTCATTCGCGACGCAGTCGCGCGCTCGGGCATTGAATCAACCGATATCGACTATCTCGAGGCGCACGCCACCGGACTGTCGCTTAGCGATCCCATCGAGATTTCAGCCGCATCCTCCATCTACGCCGGGCAAAATGGCCGACAGCGCTCTCTCTTGCTTGGTTCAGTGAAGAGCAACATTGGCCACTTGGAATGGGCAGCGGGAGTAGCTGGAATCATGAAGCTCATTCTCGCAATGGCACAAAGAAAGATCCCGGCACAGTTACACCTTAAGCAACCAAGTGCTCAGATCGAATGGAATGATCTAGGAGTCGAAGTAAATCGACTCGCTGTCGATTGGCCCGAGCATGACCGTCCGCCGATTGGAGCAGTAAGTGCATTTGGCATGTCTGGAACAAACGCACACGTGATTGTTGAGGGGAGTGCTGCCACGACGGGGGAATGCGAAGTGCTAGGAGCGTTTCCAGTCGTAAAGGGCGCGCCCATATACGTAGAACCGAATCCACTGCGAGTGCGTAGTGACTTGGATATGACAGAACTTAGCGTTAGTACGGACGATCGCAATGCACGTCTGCTAGTCTTCTCAGGCAAGACACCTAAAAGCATTGTCAGCTCCGCCAAAATACTACGAAACTGGCTAGTGAGCTGTACAGACAACGACCACACTTCGGAATTCATAAACGAGTTTCTCGCGGATACTGCATGGACTACGTGTGTCGGCAGAAGCCAGTTTGATCATTGCCACTCCATCTTGTTCTCTAATTTCGAAGAACTCGTAAACTCGCTAGATTCGCTGTCTGTCGAGTCTCTAATGCCTTCACGAACAGAGGCCACAATCACTCCCAAAGTTGTGTTTGCTATGGGAGGATGCGCGCACAATTGGACGAGAATCGGAACACAACTATGCAAAAGTGAACCTCTAATCGAAGCTATCGTCAATCACTGCGGCGATCAACTAGCAGAAATTGGGAACGTTGACATTGTTGACTTGATGGCGAGGGTTCGCTCAAAGAAACCCACAGGAGGAAACGACTGCTGGATTTACCCTGCAACCTACGCGCTGCAAGTTGCGGTTGCCGCATATTGGCAGGCTCTTGGACTAAATCCGGTGGCCGTTGTGGGATCGGGAATCGGTAACATCGCGGCTTCCTGCATCGCAAATGCAATGTCACTCGAAGAAGGCTTGGCGTGGTCATGGAACATGGCAAACAATCTAGAGGGCAAGGCCGATTCGACGAACGCAAGCGTTTCAGGACGTGCCCAAATCGACAATCCCGATGTCGAGGTGGTTGATGCACTTACCTCCTACTGTGCAAACGATAGCGACAGTCTTGTCAAGCTAGTTGGGTCTGTGAAATTGGATGAAGACAGACAGTCAAGATTTTCATTCAGTCAACTCAATGACATAGAAGCTGATTATCTTGTCGAAATCAGCCCACTGCCAATGTTCACCAACGGAGACTCGTCCCAAGGACAACGGAATCCGGCGGGTATGACATTGATTTCTGCAATTCATACCACTGAGGCTGATTCAGAAATCGATTCAGACCGGATCTCTTTGTTGCCTGGCGTCAAACTGGCGTACGAGGCGCATCTACCTGTTGATTTCAGTTCGCTCTTTGCCGGAGAGTCGCGTCGCAGGGTAACGATGCCGACCTACCCATTTGAGCGAAGGAGCTATTGGTTCAACGAGTAGCCGAGGAAACGATTCAACTTAGCTCTTATGCAGAGCTGCCATGAATTCGTGCACGTATTCAGCGCATTCCGACGGCTTTTCGATCTGCATGAAATGCGTTGTTTCCGGTATGAAGTCGAAATCGACGCTGAGCATGTCCGAGAAGTCCACGGTCGGCAGGTAGGAAGTTGGCAGGAGCGGGTCTGCACCTACGATCTTCGTTGGACACGGAAGCTTATCCAGATCGGCTTGGCCTGCAAAAGCACGCACATACTCGATTATCCGTGCTTCGTAATCTCGTGGGCATCTCAGTCTATAGTCGCCGCCACGCGATTCGCGCAGTATTGTTTGACCCATGAGTTCCTTTGCACCAGGAACTAGCCTGGAATACGCTGGAAAGAAATCTAGCAGCTCTTGGTATTGCTCAAGTGAATCAAAGCTTTCAGTTCTCCTTCGCGCTATGCGGGCAGTCCCCTCCACTGCCTCATCGAACTCCGAGTGACTTTTTCCCGGTCTGTGCATAGGTGGGTCAAACAACACCAAGCCTGAAAACTCCCTGCTCCTACGGTCAATTGATGTTGCCATCACAGGCGACGAAAGGAGGAGCGAGATCATTGCCGAGAGGGAGTGGTACACACCTACAACGGGCTTGATCCCGTAGTGCTGCTCAATCTCGTGCAATATGGTGTCGAGGTCTGATACCAATGAGAAGAGATTGTGGTCCTCTTCCTTCGAAACCTCGTTCCAACCGTGGCTCCGCAAGTCATATACGAAAAGCTCAAAGTCGGGCTCGAGCAGCGACCAAAACGGGTAATAGAGATCGATTGCTAGACCGTTGCCGTGGCAAAGAACCAATCGAGGGCCTGAAGGATTTCCATGTTGACGGACAAAGGAACGGTTCTCGAGATCAAGGGAGATCTCGCAGATCGAAAGCGGTTCCGGAACTTGCCAGCGCATGTGGTCAGCTTCTCTTCACCATCTCTTGCATCGGTTGCTCAGTGTGTCTCGTGCGCTAACGCGGCCACAAAATGATCAGTGTCCAAGCTCATGAGTCGCCACTCGACGCTTGGTTCGTCGTAGTGGAATCGCGAGCATTTTGCTCCATGAATGTATTCGTCTGGAACACTGAAAGCTGCAGTGTCGGCACGGAAACCCTCGCCTGTCGCTTTTATCAATGCTTCCTTTATTGTCCAAAGACGGAGAAAGAGTTCAACTCTTTCAACACCTTCAACTGCTTTGAGCGCCTGCTGTTCCCGATTCGAAAACACTTTGCGAATTTCGCCATCCACATCATGCCTGACATGCCGATGTTCGATATCGACACCGAGTCTTCCTTGCTTGGCAAACGCGAGCAGCCCGTGTCCGACGGTGTGGCTTACGCTGAACTCAATGCCAATTGCCGTCCCATCAACTAGTGCTATCGGCTTTTCGTTTCGCACAGAAGTGAAGTGCAAATTAGAGTTGCCACATCCGACTAGCTCGCTAAGTTTGTTGCGCAAGGCTGCTCGACAAAGGATGAATTGGCGTCGAGTCTCTTGGGAGCGATTTCTTTGAGCACGCGAGCGTTCTGAGGCATCCAAGAACTCCAAGGCACGGGCTTCTCTTTTCAAGTCCTCCGAAAGATCGACGTAAGTAACCGACACGTCTCTCGTGCATAAGTGAGTTTGCCACCAGGGATCAATCAAACTTGCCTCGAATAGCCACACGCACGAGCGGAAACTCACAAACTGCTAGCGGTAGGGTCAAAGCAAAGTCCACATATTGAAATCGTCATCCATGCTCAATGCACCTTGAATTTCTCACACGTGAGATTAGATTTATTGACGCTACGAAAGGCTTGCTATGTCTTTTCAATTTGATTTAATACTCACCTGCCAGCGCTGGGCTGGAAAACTAACACTTTATACAAGGAAGACAGAATGTCAGCAACACAAGATCGTGTCGGTGCATTAGCTAAGAAATTGCTGGATCCTGAACGCGAAGCCGATTTCGACGTAGCTTTCAGCGAGCGGGAAGTTTCGTCCATGGATGCCATCGCTTTTGCCAAGGCACTTGCGGCAGAATTCAATCATGAAATTCCCGCTGAGAAATTCGCGAACTTCAAAAACTTGCGCGACGTAGTCTCGTACTTGGACGCCAACGCCTAGACAAAAATTTCGCAAAGTTCCGAGCGGACTGTGCCGTTCGTTGCATTGCAAACTCGATTGCTGGAGACCCGAGCGGCAAACATTTTTTATGTAGTCGCCGGGTCTTGAAAATAGGCATTCAATTCACCAGCAACGACATCAGGTCGCTGCATAGGGATGAAGTGCGAAACATCATCTAGTTGCTTGTCTGTGCCTTGTGGTAGGTTTTTTGCGAGCTGCGGCCACGTAACCGAGTGGATGGTGTCCTTTGGATGGCGAAACCCCGGCGCGGATTTCGCTCGCACAATCGTCACAGGTACGTCAACGAATGACAGTAGTGGGTGAACATTGGTGTCCGTTACGCTCAATGCTATCTCTGCCTCGACCAATGGAGGACAACAGAGTTGGTACTGACCATTGGTTGCTGGTTCCAATGCGTAGGCACAGTGGTCGTGCAACACCGCTGCATCCCACAACTTGAATGGATTGCGATCCCGCAGAAACGCCATAAGCTCCTCTGAAGAGTTCCATAGCAGTCTGCGTCGGGCAAAGGGATGATCCTCAGGGGAGTCAAAAGCGCTCGCAAACGCTGAGTCCGAGTAGGCGGTTGGATAGTAGACCACTGGTTCCAACAGCAAAAGCGCTTCAAATCTGCGGGTGAGCACTGCAGCCGCTTGCAACAATGCATGTCCTCCCAATGAATGGCCCACGGCGACAATTGGGTTGAGATCCAGGACTTGAATGAAGGACGTCAGGTCCTTGCCAAACTGATCCCAACTATAGGGTCTTCGGTTTTCCGATCTACCGTGACCCCGCAACTCGACGCAAATAGTTCGGCAGCTTGTGTTCAGCAACTTGAGGGTCGCGTCCCAGCATCGTGCGTGGCAACCCATTCCATGCACGAACAGCAATGTCCTGTCGCTAGACGACCCAATCTGGGACTCAAAATAGGCAAGTCGCACACCGTATGCATCGACATGATTGAGTTCGAGTGTCATAGGTATCTGAATGCTGAAGCTTGCGTTTCCGAAATCAACGGCAAGTCTCTTCTAGTCCAACTGCCGCAGATACAAGAGACATTGTGCATCCCTCCGTGTAACTGAATCCAATAGTAAGCTAATCAATGATCGAGACAATTGGCCAACCACACGAAGAGCCGGACGTGGCGATTGGTCTCTAAATCGATTTTTCTAACGGAAAATACAATAGTTCAGTTCGACCACTAGTCAGTAGAGTTGCCAGAATGCGGATTGTCGACAGCAGTGCAACGCTAGGAGCCTATGTCCATGACGTGAACCTAGCTCACTTGTCGGATGCCCGATGGGATGAACTGCACGGGGTTTTTCTTGACAAAGCAGTGTTAGTGTTTCCCGAAGCGAGTCTAACTACGCAGCAGCAAGAACGGTTCAGTGAAAGATTCGGCCAGCTCGAGATACTCACCGGCAATCCATTGATCAAATCGCTTTATGTTTGCAATGTGGATACCGAAGGCAACGTGCTGCCTCTCGACGATGACAACTTTCGTATAGTTCGTGGCAACGAGTATTGGCATACAGACAGTTCCTATATGCCTATTGCCGCCAAAGTGTCTTGCCTGTCTGCTCTTACCTTGCCCAAGGAAGGCGGACAGACCGAATGGACCGACATGCGCGCTGCCTACCAAGCTTTGGACCCAGCAACCAAAGATCGCATTTCGGAGCTTTCGGCCTATCACTCGTTCTATCGATCACAAGAGTCACTGGGCCAGACAGTGGATATTGGTTCACGCTATGGTTTTCATAGGGATGGCGCGCCGTTGCGTCCCCTGACAAAAACTCACCCTGAAACGGGAAGAAAGTCGCTGTTCGTCGGGCGACATGCCTACCGAATACCGGGTATGGAGGATGAAGAAGCCAAAGGGCTAGTCAACAATCTAATTGAATTCGCGTGCCAACCGCCCCGCGTCTTTCAGCACACCTGGTCGCTTGGAGATTTTGTCATCTGGGACAATCGCTGTGTCGTGCACCGAGTCAGACCGTATGATTATTCGGTGCCACGCATAATGCGGCATACACGCGTATCCGGCGATGCTCATTCCGAAGGCGCACCCACCGACATGAAAGAGCAGCCCTCAAACTAAGACGCCACACCCAGTTAAGCAACATTGGAACGCAGAGTCCCTGCGTGTATTAGCGCCAAACCTCAGCGAGCGCTGCTATCGCTACCAACCACCGGCCACCAACTCCATCAAACAACACAAGCACTTCCTACGAATTCAAGAGTTCGAAAACGTATTCGCTCTCGGCATTTGCCTTTTGGATGGAGTGGTCTTCGATAAAGCCATTAGTGTTCGCTGCGACCTGTATTGCGGCAGCGTGTTCCTACGATGCGATCGACCATTTGCCTACAGCCGAGGCCGAATCGAAAGCCGCGATGGCACTCACAGTTTCCAACAAGCGACACGGAAGGTTGACAGAGAAGCAAGTGCAAAGTGTCCAAAGATATCTCTTGGAGGACGATGCCGCAAGCTTAAGGGAATGAGAGCTTGGTTCTCGTTTGGGATGGTGAAAGACATGGAGTTGCTTGCGATCGCGACCAAATGCCTACCCGTTGGTGTGGCGAGAATAGCTTTCTTTACGTTTTTCGAATCCAAACCCCCTTCCAGACTCACTACCTTGCTCGTATAAGGGAATTCTCACACAACCCCTCGCTGACGAATTTCCAGCGGGACGCTAGCTAAAATCTCTTGAAGAAACCCTCACACCAAACTAGACTCGAAGATCCAAAGGCAAGACATGGACATCCACGACTCCACTCTGCTCGACATCCATCTTCGAATGGTTCGTATACGAACGTTTGAAACGGAAGCTGGCAAACTCGCCGAACAGGGAAAAATACCTGGAGCGCTGCATCTCTATGTAGGTCAAGAAGCTATCGCGGCCGGGGTCATGTCCCAGCTCTCCAATCAAGACTGGATTACAAGCACACATCGCGGACACGGGCACTTGATCGCAAAAGGTGGCGAATACGGTCCGATGTTTGCAGAGTTATTTGGTCGAGCGACCGGGTATTGCAAAGGGAAAGGCGGGAGCATGCACATATCCAACATGGAGCTGGGAATGCTCGGAGCAAATGGAATTGTCGGTGCGGGTCCACCCATTGCTGTGGGCGCAGCTTTCTCAATTAGGTATCGAAAGGTGGACAACGTCGCAGTGACTTTTTTCGGGGACGGAGCTAGCAATGAAGGGTCGTTCCATGAAGCAGCGAATATGGCGGCTCTGTACAAACTGCCCTTATTGTTTGTGTGTGAGAACAACGGCTATGGTGAATACACTCCGCAAGAGTCGCACCAAGCGATATCGGACGTTGCTGATCGTGCTGCGGGTTACGGAATGCCAGGTGTAGTCGTCGACGGCATGGACGCAATTGCTGTCTACGAATCAACCCACGCGGCAATCGAACGAGCGAAAAACGGAGACGGCCCTACTCTCTTGGAATGCAAGACCTATCGATTTTTCGATCATGTCGGTGTACGTGGAATGGGACTGTCGTACCGATCCGACAAAGAACTGGAGGAGTGGCAGAAACGAGACCCGATTCACATGTTTGAAGCTCGTTTAGACGAGATTGGCGTCTTGAGTCTCGATCAATCAAAGGCAATACACGACGAGGTCTTCGCTGATGTGCAAGAAGGCATAAAGTTCGCGGAATCCAGTCCCACGCCAGATCCTTCCACATTGTTGGACGATGTCTATGCGTAGTAGGCACGCTCAGTGACAGGTTGCAACCATGTCTACAGATGAAAGTTCAGAAACTCGAGAATTAACCTATATCGCTGCGGTTGCGGAAGCCGTTCGGACGGTTCTAACCGAACAGGACGATGCATTTGTTGCAGGCGAAGATGTTGCGGGCGCCGGAGGAGTGTTTGGCTCTTTCCGAGGTTTGCTGGATACGTTTGGCGAACAGCGGGTTGTCGACACGCCAATCTCTGAAGAAGGAATAGTCGGGCTCGGCGTAGGCGCGGCAGCTACTGGTCTCCGACCTGTAATCGACATCATGTTCATGGACTTCATGGGAGAGTGCATGGACGAGATTGCCAATCAAATGGCCAAGATGCGCTACATGTTTGGGGGATCTGCAACGCTTCCGATCACAGTCTTGACTATGTCCGGTGGAGGTTTGAACATGGCCGCGCAGCACTCTCAAAGCCTTGAAGCCTGGATTTGCCACTTACCTGGTCTGAAGGTTGTTGCTCCATCCACTCCCTACGATGTCAAGGGACTCATCATTTCCGCGGCACGCGATGACAATCCAGTCTTCGTCGTACTGAACAAGCTTTCTCTGCGCAATCGAGGAACCGTGCCCGAAGAGCCCTTTGAGATAGAACTTGGTACTGCAAAGACCGTCCGTAGTGGAAGCGACGTCTCAATCGTCACCTATAGCCGTATGGTGTCGGAAGCTGAACGAGCAGCGGAGGCATTGTCCGAAGACGACATCGACGCCGAGATTGTGGATCTACGTTCGTTGCAACCCATGGACACTGAAATGGTCCTCAATTCGGTTCGGAAGACCAGTCGAGCCGTTGTCGTCCACGAGGCGGTGCGATTTGGTGGATTGGGCGGCGAGATCGCAGCACAGATTCAGGAACATGCTTTTGACTACCTCGACGCACCTGTAGCTCGTGTAGGGGCACCGTTCTCTCCAGTTCCGTTCAGTCCGGTGCTTGAGCAAGCGTATCTTCCCAATGCGCAAAGGATTGCGGACGAAGTACGACAGTTGTTTGGTTGAGGTCCCAGCTTGCAGATTGGGGTCATTGCCAATCCGGAATCGGGAAAAGATGTTCGTCGTTTGACATCCGGCGCATCCGTCTCGAGTACCCACGAAAAAGTCGCAATCGTACGTCGTTTCTTGACTGGCTTCAGTGCGTTTTGCGACGCAGAGATCCACTATTTCGACGACTTGCATCACATCGCCAAGTCCGCTCTAGATTCCTTGCGAATTGGAGGTGTTCCGATTAACGTAGAACCAGAAGGCACATCGATTGACTCGATACGTGCAGCAAAAGCGCTCCAGGGTATTGGACTCATTGTGACCCTCGGAGGAGACGGTACAAATCGCGCAATAACCAAGGGCTGGAACGATGCACCTCTGCTGGCACTCAGCACAGGAACTAACAACGCATTCGCAACTCTTGCCGAACCGACTGTGGCTGGAATAGCCGCCGCATTTGTTGTTAAGGGAGCTCTGCCGGCACCATCCATCTCTACACAGAGCAAGACTATCCGTGTGCAAGTCGAAGGCGATTCAGAGCTTGACATCGCACTGGTGGATCTTGTTGGCACTAGAGATCAATTCGTTGGAGCCCGAGCAATTGTGGACCCATCGCAGTACTTGTTTGCTTTCCTCACACAAGCCAACGCCGCCCGAGTTGGGATGGTCGGAGTTGCAGGGTCGCAGGAGCACGTTGATGCGAAAGAAGACAACGGAATCTTTGTGACCTTCAATGAAAACGATAGCCGTGGGTCTGGATCCAAGGCAGCAGTAGCACCGGGATTGATTCGAAACGTTCGAATCAGTAGTTTCGAACGGATTCCATTGGGTGTGCCAATTGTCCGAACCGGCCCCGCAGTACTTGCATTCGACGGTGAGCGCGAACGCTATCTTCGATCCAATCAAAACGTAACATGCTCGGTGCAGCGGAATGGTCCTCGTCTATTCGATGTAGAGGCTGCCATGAAAGAGATTTCGCTCCGCGGACTAATCCAGCAAGACTACAAGAGAATTCTCGCCCATGCCTAAAGAGATTTACCTAGTCAAGGTCGGTATGACCATGAAAGAGGGCACCGTCGACGAGTGGTACGTAGCCGACGGTGAGAATGTTGATGAAGGAGAGGATCTCTACAGGCTGGAAACAGAAAAAGTCAACATGGATGTGGAGGCGGAGGTCAGCGGAACTGTAAAGCACATCGTTGAAGCAGGTTCCACGTTAGAACCCGGTGACGTGATTGGTTGGATCTTCGAAGCGGGTGAAGAAATGCCGGAAACGTTGCCAGTTGGCAAACCGAATCCAACGCTAGCAATTTCTGAAGAATCTGCTACGTCTGCGAGTGACGTAAGCACTTCTCATGCGGCTGCAAGCAAGACGGGAGCATCGAATCGACGATCAACTAGAATCGCCGCATCGCCCGCAGCGAAACGATTGGCAGAAGACTTAGGAATCGAACTTTCCATCATCGAAGGCACCGGTCCTCGAGGCCGAATAACGCGAGAGGATGTGGAATCTGCAAGCAAGCCATCCACTGTATCCGGGCATCGCGTTCCATTGACCGGGCTGAGGGGAACTATCGCACGTCGCATGTCCGAGAGTCTGCGAGACACTGCCCAGCTTTCTATGAGCATGGAAGTGCGAATGGACCGTTGCATTGAGTTGAGATCGAAACTCAACGAGCAATGGAAGGACGAGAATGTCCGTATTGCTTATACGGACTTGATTCTTGCGGCAACTGCCATTTCCCTAAAGGACTACCCTCTGATGAATTCCTTTATCGAGGGAGACCAGATTGTGCTCCTCGACTCAATCAATATAGGAGTCGCAGTTGCACTGGATGAAGGACTAATCGTGCCAGTTGTACAAGATGTGGGGTCGAAGTCTCTCAAGAACGTAGCTAGAGAAGCTGCAGACTTGGCGTCAAGAGCCCGAGACGGCAACCTAACGGTCAATGAAGTGAGCGGAGGCACCTTTACTGTGTCCTCACTTGGGATGTACGGAGTGGACTCGTTCACTCCGATTCTCAATCCGCCACAGACGGGGATACTGGGAGTCGGTGGAATCTACGACGGCATCCAGTGGAGTGGTGACAAGGCAATCAAGACTCGGAGCATGAAACTCTCGTTGACTTGGGATCATCGTGTCCTCGACGGGTCTCCTGCGGCACAGTTTCTGTCAAGAATCCGAGAATTGCTTGAGCGACCGGACAGTTTGGATTCAACAGACTAGTCCAACGGAACACTGCAAACGCAGAGTCTCCAGTTGACCACACGAATTTCGCGAGTGCTTAATTGCTCTTGACACTAGGAGTCGCTTTGACTTAGAATCTAAATAAGAATAATTCGCAATATCATTCTCAATTGATATGAAGTCTTTGAGTGAGCTACTCCCCGGACAGTCGGCTACTGTAGTCGCCTATACAAGCAACGCGAGCCACACAAAGAAACTCAAAAGCATGGGTCTAGTTCCGGGTACGACTATTACTGTGGAGCGAATGGCACCACTTGGCGATCCCCTTCAGATCATTTTTCGCGGGTACAGCTTGGGAGTCAGACGCAATGAGGTCGACTGTATCACTGTCAATCCTCACTAGTCCCACGTGACAACAATTGCGTTGGTGGGCAATCCCAATAGCGGCAAGTCCACTCTCTTCAACGAACTAACAAAGAGCCACCAGAAAATTGGCAATTGGTCTGGCGTTACGGTCGAGAAAAAGTCAGGCTGGTTCAACTTTGAAGGCAAACGGCACGAAGTAATAGACCTACCTGGTCTCTACGACATCAACCTGTCCGACTCCAACATCGGTGAGGATGAACGTCTCGTTAGAAAGTTCTTAACCGAGCACGATGCGGACGTGTACGTAAACGTCGTTGATTGCAACAGCATTCAACGTGGGCTATTCCTTACAACCCAGCTACTCGAGCTTGGAGTACCCACGGTGGTTGTTCTTACCATGATGGATGTAGCGCGTCGCAATAAGGTGCAGGTTGATTCCAGTCTTCTAAGCGAACGGTTGCGATGTCCTGTCGTCGAGGTTGCGGCCAAAAAAAGCCAGGGACTTGACGAGCTACGCTCCGCCATATCTGAGGCAACTGCAAGCGACTTAGAAAAGCTCGACTCTGACGATATGCGCTACAAGTTCGTCGACGAAGTAGCACTCGAAGCACAAGAGCAAACACAAAGAGCTCCAAATTTCACGAAGCTAATAGACAAAGTTGTACTCAATCGCGTACTGGCGTTCCCGATTTTTCTCGCCGTCATGTACTTGATGTTCTTTTTCGCGATTAATCTCGGGTCTGTATTTATCGATTTCTTCGATCTCGTAGGTGCGATCCTTTTCGTAGAAGGTCCCAGCTTCTTGCTATCGAGGATCAATACTCCAGAATGGCTCACTGCTCTCATCTGCCACGGCATTGGCGGTGGCGTACAGCTCGTCGCGACGTTCATTCCAGTTATCGGAACATTGTTTCTTGCGATGACACTGCTTGAAGACAGTGGCTACATGAGCCGAATTGCGTTCATTCTCGACAAGCCAATGAAGAGAATCGGAGTTCCCGGAGAAGCCTTCGTGCCTCTGATCGTGGGCTTTGGATGCAACGTACCTTCTGTAATGGGAGTAAGAAACCTCAAGAGTCGTCCCGATCGAATTCTTGCCACGATCATGGCTCCTTTCATGTCCTGCGGAGCTCGTTTGACAGTTTATGCTTTGTTTGCCGCAGCGTTCTTCCCTACGAATGGTCAGAACGTCGTATTTGCTCTCTATCTACTCGGGGTTCTTGTTGCGGTCGGCTCAGCCTGGTGCGTGCGGAAATACCTTGTTCCTACGACATCGCAATCTTTCTCACACGAACTACCTACCTACCACTTGCCAACCGTTCGTGGAATATTCACTCATACATGGCACCGCCTCAAAGGTTTCGTTCTTCGAGCGGGTAAAGCCATCGTGCTTGTCGTGGTGGTACTGAACATGGCTAGTACCATCGGAACAGATGGGTCGATGGGTAACGACAACAAAGAGAACTCCATACTTTCTTCGTTTGGCCGACTAATTACTCCTGCCTTCCACCCTATGGGTGTAGAGAAAGACAACTGGCCAGCTACAGTAGGGATATTCACGGGTATGTTTGCGAAGGAAGTGGTTGTTGGAACTCTCGACACGCTGTACAGCCCACCGACCAACACCGTCGAAGAATTCGATTTCGGTGAAACGCTCGGAGAAGCAGTCACATCGATTCCCCAAAACTTCATGGCTCTGAGTGAGTCCGTTGCAGACCCGCTTGGAATTGCAGTCGAAGCCGAGGATAGTGTGGAAGAAGCTGCTTCGAGCCATCAGGTTGAAATTAACACAGTCCAAGCCATGCAGTCGCTTTTTAACGGGCAACTGGGCGCTTTTTCCTATCTCGTATTCATACTCTTGTACATGCCCTGCGTGGCAACCATTGGAGCGATTTACAAGGAGCTAGGTTCTTTTTGGGCTTCGTTTAGCACCGTTTGGAGCGTTGTGATCGCATACTCAGCGGCGGTCATGTGTTATCAGATAGGAATGCTTGGCACAACGCCAATTCAGTCTCTAATCACTCTGGGACTTACTGTCCTTCTGGCAGCATCCGCATTTGCCTTCTTGATTTTCTGGGGTCGCAAACAAGCGCCGGAGGAAGATCGACTCATACAAGTCGCGCAGGTTCCATAGCAACGTTCGAATTGACGGTTAATCTAGAAACCTAGATTAGCTAGACATTCTCGAGGAAATCCACAACTTGGGTCTTCCCCCTCTTTCGTGCCAAATCTAACGGTGTACACCCCTCGTTGTCTTTGACATTCATGTCTCCGCCGTGGTCGAGAATCTGCTGAAGCAGATTCGGTTTGCACCCATACATCGCTGCAGTATGTAATGCAGTTCTCCCGTCGGAGTCCTGCAAGTCGACACGCGCACCATTGTCCAATAGCCATGGCACCAATTTAGTCCTTCGATAGATCAAGAGATCCTGGATCGGAGTGCGGCCTGCAAATTTGATATTCCAGTCGGCACCGTACTGGTTCAGTAATTGAACAATTTGTAGCTCGCCCGAGTAGGTCGCCGCAAACGTTGCAGGATTGGGATTCGCACGACGTTCCAACAAGAACTTGATCAGTTCAACGTTCTGCGAATATGCGACTGCGTACCACAAGGGTGTTGCTTCGAACACCTCTCCTTCATCCGGTATTTCCTGCACCGCATCGACTTCATAGCTGTGGTCAAGCAACAGCTTCGTACACTCCAAAGATGAAGAGGCTCCTAATTCACGCCACATTCCAGACAATCCGATGTAATGCAAAGGCGTCCTGTCGCTCTCATCTACATGTGGAGTCACGACTTGCTCATCAAGAATTTGCTCGAGCCAATACTTATCGTGAAGTGAGGCAGCACTAAAGATGTCGCGGCCGTCAGCATGGCCACGAAGAATTTCGACTAGAGTCGGAAGTGGACCAATCGTTGCATACGCCAACGGCGTTAAGTTCAGCGGACCCGCACTAATTCCAGGATTCGCACCCCGATTCAAGAGTAGAGACATTGACTTCGAATGTCCCTCGTGCTTTGGAATGGTCTTGTGGTATTGCGCGATTCGCGTCAGAGGAGTGTGTCGCGATGCTGTACCTGCTATCTGATTCGGGTCTGCACCAGCATCTAGCAATATGCCAATACACTCGCTGCTACCGTAAAACGCAGCGTCACACAGCGGCTTCCAGTGTTCAACGACTTTTGGATTTGCTTGTACCTCCTTTCCTACATCGGCAAGCCTGCCAGCAGCTATCGCTTCACAAACTTTCCTGTATTCGACGCGCATGTCTCTAGCGCATGGATATCGTACGTTGGGCTAGTCTTGCGTAGGTGAGTTTTCGCCATACCCACTCAAGGGGACCGTACTTGAACCTAGCAAGCCAAAACGGGCTGTAGATCAGTTGCGCCAACCAAATGAGCCCTACCACAATGTACAGCTGTGCAATTCCCATTGAACCGTAGAGACCGAATCCGATGAAAATCGTGTTACATATCAGCGTCTGCATCACATAGTTAGTAAGTGCCATGCGTCCTACAGCCGCAAGAGAATTCCGTACCACCGCCCAAACTTGCAGTTTGCAGATCAACATTACAAACCCTATATATCCAATTCCGGTAGCTATTCGTCCAATGTCATAGGTCCAAAAATAGTAGTGAATGAGAAAGTTGTTGGCCACTGAGTGGGAGACTTCCCACCAGTTGACCAAGTAGCCACTTGCAAGTCCACCCAATCCCATGCAAAGGTAGAACAATGTGGATCGAGATGCATCGAACACTCGCCATCGGTAAAGAGCCATTCCGATCATCATGAGCATCAATACGTCCCAAAAGAGCATGACTATTCCGTTCACTGTTTGCATCTTGAGCGCATCTTCCGCATTGGGTAGAAACGCCGTAAAGAAACCGGAACTACGCTCTCTAATCTCCTTCTCCAAGTACTCTGGAGACACTTCTCCAAAGGCCATACGGAGGTCTTCTATCTGCTCGTCCGTCATCTGTGCCGCAATAGGATTCCCGGGGTCATCAATCGCTTCTTCCATTACCTCCATGCCAAACATGATTGCAATACGCAGGAGGCACATGACCAAGGCGATGACACCCGCCACAACGAGCAACCGTCGGGGCGTCCAGTCCCTCATGAAATAAAGGATCAATCCTGCAACGCCGTAGAAAAAGAGGATGTCCCCTGGCCAGAAGAGAATGTATGCATCAATCAGACCAAATGCTATGAGCCATAGTGTCCGTCGGTAGTAGAGACGCACTCCATACTGAGCTCGATCACTAGCCATGATGCGACTCAGGAACAATATCACTCCCGCACCGAACAACATCGAAAAAATTGCCCGTTGCGATCCTTCCAATGCAATCCAAGCAACAAAGTAAGTGATCCAATCTGCTTGACTCATGGGTCCCAACAGCGTGGGATTCATGTGAGCCATTGAGGGCAAAGCAAAACCGAAGATATTGATGGTCAAAATTCCGAGTACCGCAAGACCTCTTAGTACATCGATCGAATCAATACGCTCGGATGTATCAACGGGACCTATGGTCGTGGTTTGTTCAGTAGGCGCATCAACGACTGTTTCACTACTCATTGCAGTTGTTCTCAGGGTTGTTCGATTTGGAGCACAGTTTAAGGGCCAAACCGTAAGTTCCTCCCACACCTTCGAGGAACTTGCGGTGCAGAAGAGAAACTAGACGTTCCAATTGCTCCACAAATTGTCTGGTGTTGCAGCTACATCCTCGCGAAAATTGCGAGTGTCCACCCAATACTGGTAGAGTGGACCTGGACCATACTGCAAATCGTCATAGTAGGACAATCCTACACGTTGATAGTCGCAAGGAATGAGTATCCGCACAACTGGGTTATTTTCTTCGGCCGAGTAGTTCACACCAGCTGAATGTAGCATTCGAGGATGCCAGAAAACCACATCTCCCGCATGCCCCGAAAATTCGACTGGAATCGTATCTCTCAACACTTGCTCACGAACTTGAGCAAAGCCTTTCCCGTTTTGATCCGACATGTGACTGGCGTGGACATAGTCCCAACACCTGTGAAGTCGCGCATGGGATCCAGGCCAGACAGCGAAACCACCTGAATGTGGAGGAACGTCGTCGGCAAAAACCATTGCGGACAAGTGTGCTGCCATATAGTCACCGTGGGGACCCAGCTTCCAATTTTCCTCCGGTGGTTTGGGAAAGATCGCGTATACGCCGCGAACTCTTCGGGCAAACTCGATTGGTGATCCTAGTAACGACGCGGCAACTGTCCTTATGCCTGGGTGATTGGCAATTTGGTCAACCAGAAACGGTTGGGTACCAAGGCCGCTGGCACCACGAGAACGCATTTTCCAGTTCCCTCGATGCAACCGGCCAACTTCATCGACATACTGTTCAAGCCACTTTTCGTGTGGATAGTCGACCCACGTCTTGGGGTCGTCGCGGTTCAAGACTCCTTCAGGTACGTTCTCCCAAAGGAGGTCGACTGACTTTCGAAGCGCTTCCTTTGCGTCTACGAGTCCTCGTTTGACGAGAAATCCATGTTCGACAAAGTGTGCGACCTCGTCGACGTTGGGCTCCCACTGCTTGGAGGATTCTGCGTGGTCCGAATAAACCCTAGGTTCACGAATGCAAACATCTCTTGCTACTGATTGTCCTGAAGCGTGCCCTTGGTTGTATTCGTTCAATGCCCTTCACCTAACTAGGAGTGGAAGTTATGCTACCTGCAGGTGCTACAAAGCGCAACGAATAGATTCGTCCGCTGGTTACACATGCGCACGTCCAAGAATAGTTGTGTAGTAGAGCTTGTTGATAAAGAACTATTCTTCCAGCTCTCTTGACCTCTCGAGGTGCCGCTGCGCGGCAACTTCATCGCCTAGCAATTCGAAAATTCGAGCCAAGTTGTGATGCGATTGCGACATGTTGGGAGCATTGCGATAGTGCTCCATCGCGAGCTCGAATTCTTCAAGCGTGTCGAAGATCGTCCCCAAGTTGTAGCTGGCTAGTTCACTGCTCGGAGACAACTGCAGAACTCTCTCGTATAAGCGTTTTGCTTCAGGCAGTTTCTCATCCAGTTGAAGCAATCTACCCAAGTTGAGGTACGCATTGATGTTCTTATCGTCCAAGCGAATCGCCTCTCGATAAGCTCGGTTCGCACGTTTTGGTTCCTTAACGGACTCTAACTCCATTCCAATGTTGAACCAATCTAGGCTCGTCAGATTCTCCTTGGATAGGTGCTGATCCAAGTGTCTGAGCAATGAGCGCAGTTCTGCCTCCCTGACGGGAAACTCACGAATATTTGCCTTCTCTTCTTCTTTCTCGCCGTCAAAGTTGAGGAGAGTCTGACCCGTTTCCGGGTTCCAAATGGATTGCCGATCATGAACTACAACCTCGGAACCGAGTGATTGAACATTTACGGCTGAGAGTGGCTGAAGTGGGGAAAGTGCCTGTACTGCGGAGATTCCCTTCACGATTCTCGACATAGGCACGTCTCGGTCTAACATGCGCTTGATTCGTCGCAGTACGACTATGTCTTGAAAAGAGAATTCGAAGCGGCTGCGTACACCGCGTTGTGGTTTAACTATTCCCTTGCGCACCACATACTGTATTTGGTGCACGGTGAGAGATGTGAGCCGGGCTGCGTCGGCAGTTGTAATTTCCTTGATCTTCCCAGGTCTCACGTCAGTCTTGGCGGGTTCCCGTATCGCACACTGTACGACATTACTGAACTAATGTTCAATTCTAACAGCCGACAATGCAAGTTACAAGCTAGATTAACTGATTTGGAAGAGTCCATTTGGACTTTGGGTCAATGTAAAATTCAAACTGTCTCGAGGCTGTTTTGATCTTGCATTGATTGCGGATCGAGCCTCAGGTCCGGACTGAATCTACCCAGCGCAACGGTCACCAAAAAAGAGTTTTTGAGAACACGCATATGAAATTACAAGAGTCCTTCAACAAGATGATTGCTGTTGCAACAATCTTTTTGGTCGCAGTTTGCTCTCAGCTAGCCGTTGCATCTGGTTCTACCGGTGGCGCTGGTGGCGTAAGCAAGTTTGGCCAAATGTACACTCAGGGCAAATCTGTTTTCTTCAAGAAAATTGCCTGTGAGAACGACTGCCCACTAAACCGAAAGGACGTGAACAAGGACAAAGCAAAGCAGATCGTGACCGCGATTCGGTCCCGAGACGCACTTGAGAAGTCCGAGTCGGAGATGGATGAAGTCTTGTCTCTACTTAATGATTCGGAAATTGAGAAAGTTGAGCACTATTTGGCACGGCGTTTCAACATAAAGGATTGATAATGCGACTGAACGTCGACAACACTACTGCAGTTAGATTCGAATTGGTTAAGTGAGGAACAAATGAACCTGCTTGTCTTGAAGTCATTCACACTGGTAACAGTATTGCTACTGGGTTCGCCCGTGATCGCTGAGGGATCACCTTGGTTGCCGGTACCACAAACACTTTCACTCTCAGCAGAGCACGTTACACAAGAAGCGGATCAGTTTTTTCGAGGAGAGGCACAGAGGAATTTGCCGTTTGGAGAATTCAATCAGACAACAATCTGGTTCAACGGTAAATACGGTCTAAATGACAAGACCGCCATAGACGCTCGGTGGGGTACATCTGAAGTGGACGCTGGTGCGCTCGGTACCACGGATGGTGCATTTGATCTGACGTTGGGTCTTACCCGATCCCTGTTGGACGAACTCGAAACAGGAGGCGTCAGTGTGGCGATTCGGGTTGCTGGTACTCTCGCAGGAGATTACGAGACAGGTCAGCCCAACTCGCTCGGAGATGGCGCCAACTCTATTGAAGGTTCAATCAATATTGGAAAGTTTCTTACGCCGGAGTTTGGAATTGCAGGCGAGTTTGGACTTCGGCTTTCGACCAACGACGTACCAATGGAGTGGTTTTTGAGTGCTGGAGGAAACTACTTTGTCACTCCTTATGTCAGTACATTTGCGCAGTACCAGCTGAAGCAGTCCAATGGTGATCTTGACATCGGAGGTGCGGGATTCACTCCAGCAGGATTTCCGGAAGTACAGGAAAATTTCTCGCGTATTCGAGTTGGAGCCAATGTTCAATACGAAAACTTTAGCTGGGACATAAGCATCTACAAGACACTTGATGGTCGTAACACCGCAGACTTTGACATTGTTAGTAACACCTTCACGCTCTACATCGACCTTTTTCGACCCTAACCGACTAATCCAGCTGTGAGAACGGCCTAGCTCGCGGCGAGAAGCAGTGTATAACGGCTTCAGAGTTGGCGCAGTCATTCCTGCCCTCAATGAAGAACAGTCGGTAGGATTGGTTGTTCAGGATATTCGTTCGCAACGAAACAGTGACGGCACACAAATGGTTGACGATGTCGTTGTGTGCGACAACGGATCCACGGATTCAACCTCTCGTGTTGCGATCGAAGCGGGTGCAACCCTTGTCACCGATACCAAGAGAGGCTATGGACGCGCTTGCCTAACGGCAATCGCTACATTAAAGGAGAAATCACCAGAAGTCTTGGTGTTTATGGACGGTGATCTTGCATTTGATGCCAGAGACATACCTCATATGCTCCACTCAATTGAACAAGGGGCGGACCTAGTCATTGGCTCGCGTTCCTTGGGCAAATGCGAACCTGGCGCACTGTCGCTCGCGCAACGAATTGGGAACAAAGTGGCAACGCTTTTGATTAGTCTGCTTTGGAGTGCTCGTATTACAGACTTGGGACCGTTTCGAGCCATTAGAACAAGTGCCCTAGATCAGTTGTTTATGCGTGACGAGGCTTTCGGATGGACAGTTGAGATGCAAATTAAAGCCATCGATATGGACATGTCCGTTGTTGAAATTCCCGTGAATACGAGAGTGCGATTGGGTCGATCGAAGATTAGTGGAACGATCAGAGGAGTGCTGTCAGCTGGTTTTGGAATCTTGTCCAAAATACTCCAACTACGTTTCTCCACTCCTTTTGTCTCAAGCTCGCAGTTACCCTAGTGTTGAGTTCAGAGAAACGATCCTCGAGAAGAGAAGTGGCAATCATGCGAAGAGTTGTAGTTGTATTGGGACTCGTTTCTGGACTGCTTGCGCCAACGGTTGTGGCGGCACCAGAGTCCAAGTTGATCCCATTCTGGGATGCGAGCGACGAATCGAATCAGAGCACGATCGACCATTCTGAATGGCAAGAGCTGTTAGACAAGTATCTCCATGAGCACCCATCTGGCATAAATCGCTTCGACTACGAAGGTCTGAAGGAGGCGCCGGACGACTTCGAATCCCTTGTCGATTACCTCCTACGCCTCTCCGACCTGGATCCGCGGACCCTCTCCAAGTCAGAGCAATTGGCATATTGGATCAACTTCTACAACGCACTAACCGTCTATGTGGTAACTGGACGTTATCCTGTAAAGTCCATCAAGGACATTAAGAGTGGCACGTTTGATTTTGGTCCTTGGAATCTGAAGCTTGCAAATATTCAAGATCAACCACTGACTCTAAACAACATTGAACATGGAATTCTCAGGCCTATTTGGAAGGACGGTCGGATTCACTATGCACTAAATTGTGCAAGTCTTGGATGCCCCAACTTAGCGAAGCAAGCCTACACATCTGCCAATGTGGAAGAACTATTGGAAAAGGGCGCACGAGAATACATAAACCATTCCCGTGGCGTGTCGATCAAGAACAACAGATTGACCGTCTCAAGCATCTACGATTGGTATCGAGACGAATTCGGTGATAGCAATGAGGGAGTACTGGCTCACTTGCTAGAGTATGCGGAACCTGAGTTGGCTGAACAGATCAAACGATTTGATAAGTACAAGCACGAGTACGACTGGAAATTGAATGCACCCTAAATGCGACGATGTACTGCAGACGAACGGAAGTCTAGCTTGAGTGTTCGGCTCAATAATCGCTACAAGCGAACGGGAATGAGTTCGTGTTAGATACGCGAGCTCGACTCATAGCTTCGGACTTTCCGGTGATATACCGGCAGTCCATCTCGACCCTACAAGTGAACCTTGGTTACAAATGCAACCAAAGTTGCGTTCACTGCCATGTGGCCGCCAGCCCTTTTCGTACTGAAATGATGTCGAAGAGTACGGCAGAGGAGTTAATGAGTGTTTTTGACTCGCTTCCAATAGCCACACTGGATCTCACAGGTGGCGCGCCAGAATTGAATTCAAACTTTAGACCCATCGTCAAACGGGCTCGTCGCAAAGGTCTTAGGGTCATCGATCGCTGCAACCTCTCTATATTGTTCGAACCTATGCAGGAATCGCTCGCAACCTTCTTGGCGGACGAGTGTGTCGTGATAGTCGCATCCTTACCGTGCTACTTAGAAGAAAACGTCGATCAGCAACGAGGAAAGGGAGTCCACTCTCTGAGCATAAGAGCACTCAAGCTACTCAATGATCTAGGATACGGACAAAGCGAGAATCCGCACTTGGAACTCGACCTGGTGTACAACCCGCTTGGTGCAAATTTGCCTCCTCCGCAAGAAGAGCTTGAGAGAGACTACAAGCGTGAACTCAAGGACAGGTACGACATTGTTTTTAACCGACTCTTTACCCTGACGAATATGCCAATTAATCGATTTGGATCAATCTTGGCCTCGCATGGCGAATTTGATGAATATATGAACTTGCTCAAGGACAGCTACTGCGAGGCAAACCTGGGCACGGTTATGTGCCGGAATACGCTCAGCGTCGATTGGAGGGGGTATCTCTACGATTGCGACTTCAATCAAATGTTAGGCATGGGTACAAACTCTCATGGATCACAGCTACACATTCGAGACCTCAAAAACGGATTATCGCTAGCCAACAGCCGCATTAGCACGGCCGATCATTGCTTTGGGTGCACTGCTGGACAGGGAAGTAGCTGTGAGGGTGCATTGTCCTAGTCTAAACTCGACGAACTGTGTGCGGAGGTGGCACCACAGACCTAAGAGACCTAGAACCTTCCAAAAACAGAAATGCTGAACCCCTCCTAGCTCGCTTGACAAGACAGATTGAACTAGACACAAGCCGAAGTCTTTCCTCCTTGGCTAACAAAGAACTAATTCTCGTAGGAGTTCTTTGTCTCGTTGGCTATTTATGTCTTGCCCTATATTCTCGAGGAACACTCGGCGAACCAAATCTTGTCGGTTTTTACACCTGCATTGGATTGGTTGGATTGCCGGTATTGGGACTATTTGCCTATGCCACTCGCCGCGGCTTAGAGTTATCCATAGCGCAAATCCTCGTTTGGGCAACTCTCTTTCGGCTCTGTGGACTATTGGGAGTCCCTCTTTTTGAAGACGACTACTTCCGATATCTCTGGGACGGATTTCGTTTCGCAAGTGATGGTACTCCCTACGGATCTACCCCCTATGACTTCTTCGATGACCAGTCAATTCCTCCGCCGTTTCAAGTAATTCTCAGCCAGATCAACTATCCCGACTTGCCGACCATTTACGGTCCGACGACTGAGCTTGCATTCCTGGTCAGTTATTGGCTGACACCCGGAAATTTAGCGGGTTTACAACTGATCTTGATCTCGACGGATATTGCGCTCATCTGGTTGCTACGTACGGAGTGCTCAAGCCGCTATCTCATGCTCTATGCGTTCTGCCCATTAGTCATCAAGGAAATCGCTTTCACAGCACACCCGGAATCCATTGGAATGTTGTGTCTGATTGGAGCTGTTGTTTGCCGGAAACGCAATGCTCAAGTTTCACTAGGGGTCTTGCTTGGATTAGCAATCGGCTCTCGGTCGTTCGCTTGGCTCTTCGTACCTTTTCTTCTTCTGCGTACTGGTTGGCGGGTTTGGATAGCACTTGCGACAACGTTGGTCTTACTCTATATAACTTTCGTTCTTCGAGGTGCGACAGAGTTCAACTCCTTGCTTATTTTTGCTCGCCATTGGGAGTTCAACTCAGTCCTCCATGGACTTGCAAGCCAATTGGTCGGCACAGACATCTCTAGGTTGCTCTTGGGACTTGGGCTATTGGGCGGGGTTGCACTCTACCTCTTCATTTACTCAAAGAACACGACCTTCGAGACACCCAGAGGAGACTTATTGCTGGGCTGTCTTCTACTTGTTTCGCCCGTAATTAATCCTTGGTATGTAGTTTGGATGCTGCCGTTTGCCGCGGTTTATCCTTCGTTCTGGGCGTGGACGTGTGCTTACGCGGTGTTTCTCTCCTACATTTCGGCTCTCAATTTGGGATGGTTCGACTCCGATCCCTTCAGTCAACCCTTATGGTCACGGGTCCTGCAAGTTGGAGTTGTACTAGTCGCTATCGGTATTGACCTATATAGAAGGAAGGAGTTAATACCTCTTTCTTCATCTAAGACCTCTGGACATTGAACTCCTAGTGAGAGAGTTGTTAGCAAGCCACAACTGCGGATTGATCTGAGCCGAACTCACCGGCCTTATCGAGTCCTCAGTTACTCGACTCGCTCTGAGACTAGCCCTCGTTTGAGTTGTTCAAGCTGCACATCATTAACCGGCTCGAATCCTGGCAACCTGCAGGGCGGTCCCCAATCAGTCGTCATATTCGCACGAACGGAATCATTCGTACAAACCCGAAGCGAACTACCTCTTCGCGAATCAAATCGAAGAGTCGCTCCTTTTGTCATGCCTGCACACTTTCTGTCGAGCTGAATCAAGTATTTGGTCTTAATGTCGCGCATTTGGACCAAGATGAACCTATCGCTGAGTACGTCATAGTCACGAATTCTGCGACTTTCTAAGCATCGTCGAGTGGTTCGATAGTCCATTTCGCTTGCTTCGTATGCGAGGATTTCTTCCAAAGTACTGAAACTTGGTTCATTCCTGTTGAGCTCGTTGGCTTCAGTCTCCCAGTCATCGTCGTTGTCCTCGTTCTCGGTTAATTCGTCGACAGAGTCGCTGCTATTTTCCGTGTTTTCAGATGTGCTCTCTGGAGGTGTTTCATCTGCGTCCGTCGTGGTCGAAAAGATCAACACAAAGGCGATCAGACAGCATGACAGCAATTCAAAGCTGCTTGCTAACGACCTGCAATCAACCAGACCGCGGGGATGAGTTGACTTTGTTCCCACCGGCATCACAAATTCAATTACAGAACATTAGAAGCATACGATGCTTCGTCTGAATCATGGTATTACAACCGTACAACCGTAAAACGCTTCGCAATGGTCATAGGTTAATTCTCAATTCGCCATTAGTTTTGAATCGTTGAAGCGAAGATCGTCCCGCTTTCTTTCAGTGCAGAAATCTCTTGGTTGCTATAGCCAATTTCGTGCATCACGTCTTCGGTGTGCTCACCCAGCTGAGGTGCGCTCATTCGTTGCTCAGTCGCTGTTCGTTCGAATTGTGCTGCATTCCGAGCTTGCCGAATACGGCCTGCGGTTTCGTGACTAAGTTCCTCGACAATGCCCGTCGCTTGAACCTGAGGATGTTCAATCATCTCTCGTCGTGTTAGCACTGGCGCACACGGAACACCCGCCTCCTCGAGAATATCCAACCACTCTTCCGCAGTCTTGTCGTAAAGTGCGGTTTGAGTCAACTCGAGACGCGCATCGGCAAAGCGGTCCCGCCCAGATGGGGATTTGAACCTCTCGTCGTCTAACCACTCAAGATGATCAACAGCGCGGCAAAGTCCTTCCCATTGATCATTGGTCATGACCGATATGCTTATGAACCCGCTCTTTGTCTCGTAGATCAAATCAATAAAGGTCGCAGCTCTTTGGATACTCGTCTCACGATCAACGAACGTCTGGCTGCCCATATCGGACGACCACAGGAAGGCTACGACTGAATCCAACATCGACAATCGAACGTGCTCGCCCTCGTTCGAGCGTTCTCGACGGAAAAGCGCAGCACAAATTGCTTGAGTTGCAGTGATTGCTGTGACCTTGTCCGGCAGAATTGTGCGGACTAAGCGTGGTCGCGCATCGTCAGATCCCGCTTGAACGGTCGCAAGTCCGGAAAGTGCTTGAATGATGGGATCATAGACCGGTTTATGGGCATAAGGACCGGTCTCACCCCAACCAGATATGGAGACGTAAATGAGCTTTCCATTGATTTTTCTCAAGGTGGGCTCATCAATTCCCAAACGCTTCATCACTCCAGGGCGAAAATTCTGTACAAAAACGTCGGCCGTCTCAACCAATCGATAGAGAATCTCTCGACCATTTGGTTTTTTCAAGTCAACGGCAAGTGATCGCTTGTTGCGATTGTTATTAAGAAAGGCCGCTGAGACTTGACGAACTCCATATCCCGCCCTTCTTGCATGGTCGCTGCTGGCGGGAGCTTCTACTTTGATTACATCTGCACCTTGGTCCGCCAAGATCATAGTTCCGTATGGACCAGCGATCATGGTCGTGAAGTCTATTACTCGAACTCCGTCTAAGGGACCTGGCATTGGCTTAGTCTTGTCGTCAATCTCGCAATCACTTGCGATTCCAATACTTCTAACTGCTAACAATGCTATCGTACACGTCCGAACAACCAACTCGCCGAGGAGTGGCCGTGACCATCACGCATCGCAACATACAGACTAATGGAATCAACATGCGCATTGCCGAAGCCGGCGAAGGTCCTCTCGTAGTCATGTGCCACGGTTTTCCCGAGTCCTGGTACTCGTGGCGACACCAAATTGAAGCGCTTGCGGAGGCAGGTTATCACGCCGTAGCACCAGATCAGCGCGGCTACGGAAAGACAGATAGACCACGAAAGATCGAGTCTTATTCGATCATGCATCTGGTTGGCGACATTGTCGGCTTAGTAGGTGCTCTAGGTGAGCAAGATGCAGTGGTTGCCGGACACGATTGGGGAGCTCCGGTGGCATGGAACTGTGCATTAATGAGACACGATGTATTTCGCGCCGTCATATCCCTATCTGTACCTTGGGGTCCCCGACCCCCTCAAGCCCCCTTAAAGAGCATGAAACAAATGTTCGGGGATCGATTTTTCTATCAACTGTACTTTCAAAACCCTGGTGTCGCTGAGCATGAACTTCAGCACGATGTCAAAGTCACAATGCGAAAAATGCTGTTCGGAGCTTCCGGGAGCGTGAATCGACGGTCTATGGTGGATGACATTGAATCTGTTCCGCACAAGAGTTCCTACATGCTAGAGCGCATGCCAGATCCTGGAGACGAATTGCCGGACTGGCTAACTAAAGAGGATATCGAATATTTTGCAGGTGAGTTCGAGGAAGCGGGATTTCGCGGCGGCTTGAATTGGTACCGTAACATCGATCGCAATTGGGCTCTCTCTGCAGCTTATTCAGGCGCAAGAATTATTCAGCCAGCGTTGTTTATTACAGGGGAGTTTGATGTGGTCCCATACAACGAAGGGATGCGCGGTCTAATGCAAAGCGTGGTTCCGAACTTGAGAGAGCCGATGGTACTGCCCGGCGTTGGACATTGGACTCAGCAAGAGGCACCAACTGAAGTCAGTTCAGCAATGATCGAATTCTTGAACTCGCTTAATTAGCCCCTTTGATTCGTCAGTAGCGAGCTATGTGATGGGGCTCCTACTCGTCCGGCCGACCCGTACCTGGATCACCCATTCTTCTAATTAGCCGATCCGGATCGGCTGCAGGGTTTCGAGCCATAGCGGAATCTACTAGCTTGTCGTACTTGGGATCGAGTCGCTCAATCTTTGACTTGCTGGACAGAACCACACTGGGTCGCGAGACAATTGGATGAGTCTTTTCGCTGCCACAAGAACTACAGACGATCGATGTTGGACGATTGTCAATGGTAGCGAAAATCGAACTTACTTCTGAACATTCCACACATCGAAATTCGTATGTAGGCATTGGTAGTAAAAAGAAAAGCCTCGCCGTCTTCTAGCTGTACCTAGCCCACGCGTCAACGAATGCCTGGACAGTCTTGTGAACCCGAAGAAAGTGCAATCGATCCAAGGGAGTTGCGAACTCTAGCACGTCATTCTCCAAGTTAAATGCAACAAGTGTTGGTAATTTGCCCGACTTTCTACGACGTAGATAAAAGTTCCACTGTTTCTGGGTCATTCGAACCTTCGATCCAACATTTCGCAGCTCGGATTCGTCTGAAACTTCACGAATCTGTCCCACCGAGAAGGCATCAAACTCCACGGTGTGGTGCATGTTCCCAATGTTGAAGTCTATGATGAGTTCCGCACTTCCCAGCTTACGAAACTCGCCTTGTCGATTGACACTTCTCTTAGCTCGCTGCAGTGAATCTGGGAGCGCCATAGCTACGAATTCTCGAATGTCGTATCGACTCGATGCGACGCGTCGAAGAAGAACTGAAGAGTCTGGTTGTAGCGGACAAAGAGATCCTGTCGGTATTGATCCCCGTGTTTGGAGTGTGCGATTCCTTCTTCGCTTCCCAAATCAATTGTGTTTAGCGTGTACTCCCCTATCGCGTGTCCGTTGCCTGAAATATTTTCAAGCATGTCTTGCCATTGAGACATCGGCATTTCGATGTAAAAGTCCACGTTGCCTAACTCGAAGTCGGTGCCAGTTTGAACAGAGGAACATCCAAACCCTTCGAATTCGACAATGAAAACCTCATCGTCAACTTTGAGCCCTACAGTACAGTCGCATTGACCTCCTCCGGCTCCTCGGTAACTGTCGGTGGTATTGAATACTTCTCGAACCGCATTCAACCACTCAACAGATGGAAAACAAAGTGCCTCTGACATGTTAGCGAGCTTGGCGTGGCTCACGAGGTCTAAATGCACGGGGCATCGACATCGCATCTCCGGGGAGATTCAACCAGCGGCGTAGGGCAACATGTCGTTCTCTGAAGTCTTCCAGGAAGTCTAAGAAGACAGACATGCCTTCTCTACGGGCTCCAGCGATTCCTCCTCCGAAGACAATTGCCAACGCTTCACGGAGCACTGGGTCCCTAAGATCGCGAGCCATCAATCCAAGACCAATCGCAATCATCGTAGCGACAGTGCTGGTTTTCTCGTCGTCCCGAGCCATGCAGTAACGTAAGTGATCGACTCCATACGCAATCAATCTGGAAACGTCTTGAATGACGTACGAGTAAATAGCTCGTTCAGCATCGTTGTAAGAATGCCTAAATAGGTATTCGCACATTGTGGATAGAAAGAGACCTCTAACTAGCGCGATGCCAGCGACAGTTTCCGTCCATCCTCCTCGACTCTCCAAGAGAAAACGATTGACTTGATCCATAGGTTCTAGTCCAAGTCCACCACCATTCGTCAGCGCTCGTTTACGAAATGCTTCGTAACGGCGAGCCGCATCGAGAGATGCTGTAGCAAGAAACTGTTTGACTTCGTGATAACCGTAGGACATACGGTGCTGCCAATTTGTTAGGACTTCAATGTCCACATTTGCGTATTGAGCAATCTCTGTACAAACTTGGCAAATCGCAGTTTCAACATCATCGGGAAGGGCTTGGATTGATGCCCAAGGAACGTCCGTAGCCGGTGCCCACCTTCTTTGAATTGCTTCCTCGTAAAGTTCTGCAGCCATCGGAGCCCAGAGTCCGATCTTCTCGGTCACGGAGTAACCGATCGGCAATGCTCCTTTCACAGGGATCGCTCCGCGAGGGTTGCGTCCTTGGTCGGTCCAGCGAGGCGGAACTTCTCCATATATCCCTACATTGAGGCTATCGAGAGTCAGTCCACTCTTGCCGGGAGAGACCCGCGTTCCCCACTGTCGGGATTGGTTCATCCAATTGAACTTGGGCTCAGGAATTTCCAATGGTGGTGGAGTTCCAGTCGTCTTCTTGCTAGGTTTGCTTTTCGCCATGCTTACTCATGAAAAGCCACAAAACTGCGTCGAACGAATCGAGACATAACTTCATGCTTGTAGGCAATACAAGATCAAATATACCCTAAGTGAGTTACTGGGCACCACACCAAAATTCTCTGCACAGAAGCAATCCGTACCGTTCTGCTATTAGAAGAGAACGCACTTCGTAACGACCCGCCAAGGCCCAAACGGACAACGGCTCAAGCTGCAGTTTGAGCCATTAACTCGTTCAAACGAGAGCGACCATTCTCAAACCGTTCTCCAAAGCCCGCGGAAATGACACGTTTCTTGTATTCCTGTAACTGGCGTCTGCGAATTGCGACTATCTTGCGGAATCCTTCGTCGAACTTGTCGCGACCGCCACCGAGCAAGATACAAAGAGATTCGGAAGTTTGAGTCAATCTTCCTGCGGGGTTTGCCGCGTCCGTGAGCATCCCGCCTTCCGCTTCGTCAAGATAAGTGTCGATTTCTTCTCTGCGTTCAGGAGCTTTTTGCGACATGTATCGCAAATGCATCACACCAAATGCGACGTGCCGAGCTTCGTCCTGTGCGCACAATCGGTAAATGGCTTTTTCTGCATCGTTGTAGGCCATTAGTTCGCCCATCCGGAAAATGGTGAGTACTGCACCTTCGCCAGAAATGTGTAGTCTGGACGACATTTCCGTGAAATCGCGAGAGAGGTCGATCCCACCGACAAATCCTGCCGTTGCGCCCGTAGCTTTCATGAGTCCTCCACCGTTGGCTAGAGCACGTTTGCGAAAAACGTCCATGTGACGCGATTCGTCCATAACTTGAGCAAGAAGTACTTGCCGAGCTTCAAAATAGTCGGGAGTTGTCACAGAGATCCAACGGGCAGGTACATCGCCCGCTACAAACTCGACCTCTGTCAAGAACGTAGCCAATTGGCATTGAGCCTGTTCAACGTCATCCGGAAGAGGTTTGATCGTCTCCCATGGAACGTCAGTTGCAGAGCTCCATTGCCGTTGCAATGCCTCTTCGTAAAGGAACGATGCGTTCTCGACCCAAATATCACTTTTGGTACGAACCGTATAACCGCCAATACGCATTGCAGCTCTGCGCGGTGGCGATCCACGTGAACGACCGGTCAAGTTTTGACTTTGTTGAGGAGTTTCGCCGTACTCGCCAACTTGAATGTCGGCCAGAGTGAGACCATACTTGCCGGGTTTCGCGTGGGTGTCCCAAGGACCACGACGATTCATCCAAGATAGGTCGAGTTCGGGGAGGTTCTCGTCTGCGGCTGGAGTGGTCATAGGTCTCTTGTCGGGGTATGCGCTTGGGCGAATCAAGTCACGATGAGTGCATTCTAATTGGCTACCGCTGTCCGCTGCAACTCTGCTTGAACGACGACCAAATTGGAAAGCTCCTGTTGCTCAATTTCCGTCCTAATCTGCGGGTTCTCCGTATTCAAGCTGGAATAGTCCTTCTCGACATCGAATGATTAGCCAAATCCACATGCCGACAATTACAATCAACCCAACGACAAGGATTGCCAAAAAAAGACCGAGGATTCCCAACGCTAAAGCAATCCAAAAAATGCGTATTTGGTTATCGTAGTGACTCTCGAGAAACTCGTCCTCCGTGGCATCTCGACAGGCATATGCCCAAACCACGGCTGCAATTGCAACCGGAAGTGCAATCAAACCGGCCATGTACATGACATATATCGCTCTGGCATTAATCGTATCTACGGATGCAGGCGAAGATGGCTTCGTGAAATCGCTGCTCATTTCTCGCTCCAAGACTTAATCTCTAACCTACGGACACTAAGGGTAAATGATTTTCCATTCACTTGGCTACGACCAATCGTCAAAGCTAGAGTAAGACCATCTGAGTCCATAACGTAATCCAATTCTCAATTTTGCAATTGAAGAACTGGGATTGGTTGCTGCCCCAAACTCGATCACTAAGTATTATTTGTCGGATCGCAATAGAGACGGTGGCAAATCCCTAGAGGCCAAACCGTGCGGTCAATTGGAACTTCGAGAGAGACTCGTAGTAGTGACTAGTTCAATCAAATGAAGGATCAACAAGCCTTGAATAGCGAGTTGACCGACGTGCAAGTTCACGGACCGACATCCATTGGGTGGTGCTCAAACACGCCCATCAATGAGACTATGGATGAGAACGGGACAACCAGTACTCAACCGAACGGATTTGCCGCAATGGATCCCTACGCTCCCGCCCACCGGTCCATTGAAAGTTCTGATGTGGAGACACTGCGCCATTTCTTGCGAGAAAACAACGGCATAGCTGGGCTTGAAGTCTGCCAACCCCACGAGCTAGATCGGATAGCTCGAATTTTCTATCGTGACGGATTTGTTGTTGTTGACAAATTGTTAGACGCAGAACAATTAGATACTTGGCGAACAGGTTGTGCTGAAGTCCTGCGAGACATTCTCGCTCATCAGGGACACGAAGGAAGAAAGTACATTACAGAGACTAACCGATTGCCCCATCGATATAGCTACGGAACGGCTTCGGCTTCAAGACAACAACTCCATAGACCAGAGTGGGCTTCTATGGTCGATCTGCCAACAACGACACCCATTCTGGCGAAGCTATTCGGCTCCGAGGACTATTACGTATGGGGTTCTGGGGGCGATTTGTGCATTCCAGGGGCTGTGGAATACCAAGCCTTGCATTCGGATGTACAGGAAAACTTTCAAGTCTCACGTGATCGGTTGTTGCAAGCCATCAAAACTGGTCTTGACACAAACGGCATTCTCAATAGCGAAGAACTCGATCCAAGAGTGCGGCAAGCCGTCGTGCAACGTACTCCTCCCATGATCACAATCAATTTCCTCATGAGCGATCTAACCTGGGAAAACGGACCCATTCGTCAGATTCCAGGAACCCACGCCGTAGCTGGGAAGATTCCTAGCCAAAGTGAAGAACCACAGTGGATGCGAACCTCGACTCTTGTTGGTGCAAACGCAGGTGCCGGAGTGTTTCGGGACAATCGTGGTTGGCACGGTGCCACTCCTAACTTAAGCCTCCAAGTCCGCGCATTACCCGATGTTGAATACAGCGCTCCTTGGACATCAAGGCGCGGAGTTCCAAGGGCAATGCCCCACGAAATATGGCAGTCCTTGAGTTCGCATGGTCAAGCCATCACTCGTTGGACCAAGTCTGAACGGGGGGTCTGGCCCGCTGGTGCCGGATTCATGCATCCCATTGCGTCGGTACGGAGGAACGCAAAAGCAGAGCAAGCGAGATGAAGACTCACTAACCGTAGTCAAACATCGCTCAAGAAACCAGTTAGCGGGCTTTCCACTAATGAGACTACCTAGGAAACCAAGAGACACTAAGTCATCTTCGAGTGCTTTCTCATTGGTAGTGGCGCTCGTGTTCATCGTTCTCAATCTGAGCCAGTTTGCGACAGCTCAAGTCAAAGACGACTACCTGGACACCTCAACTCGAGAGAAAGTCGAGGCTCTCAAGAGGTCTGTTGAAATTACACCCTCCAACCGGGAAAACGCACGAGATCGATCAAGAGTTCTTTGGAAGTGGGTCAACGCATATTCACTTGAAGGTAGGTATGTCCCGGTAAATCTGACTCAACTTGTCTCAAACCTACTTAGCTATCCGCTTCCGCAGGGAACTCCACGCTTTCAAGAGCTTGACTCGTACATTCGCGAATTGGCTCTCCGGGAATCCAATCCCGATGCAATCGGAGAATTGAACGCCAGTGGTGGACCCTTTGAAGCTGGTGGCTTTGGCACATTGGTACAGACCTACACAGTGGGTTCGGAACCAATTCAAGTGGGTGGAGGATTCTTCATTGCAAAGCACTTCTTGGCAAATCATGGCCGTTTCCAAGTCGATAACCCCGAAGCTAACAACTTCGTTTCAGTGACTTCCTCCAACCCCAATGTGAGCTTTACATTCGAGTCTTTGAACATTCGAGGCATGCATGGTGGCTTTCGACGTGCAGCGCCAAGCTTGTTTGCCAAAGTCTCCGAATCAAAACTCGAACCTGGCGACGTTGTGACTATTACATATGGAGACACATCGGGAGGAGGTAGTGGACTACGCATGCCAACCGCGTCCAGCGAACTCATGCCCTTCCCTCTTTATGTTGCTCTCGACAGCAATCGGCACTTCTTGTCCCTACCAATTCAAGAGGTTGTAATTCGTGGTGGAGCTGTGGCGGGAGTGCATGGTTTTGCGCCGTCCATCGTGACGGCCGGTGAAGCTGTGGAGATTTCAATCCGTGCTCAAGATCGCTATTACAACCGCGCCACCGGAGTTCTACCGGAGTGGCACGTAACTGTAGGAGATCGTGAGTTGGCCAAGATCAAACGCGGATCACCGGCAATTTCCGTAATTGAGAACGTTTCGTTCGACACTCCGGGCGTGTATCGCATTTCAATTCGTTCGTCAAATGGTTCAATCACGGGGACCAGCAATCCCATTCTTGTTGAAGAGTCACCGACGCGCTTTATCTTTTGGGGAGATACGCACGGACACTCTGGGTTTGCTGAAGGCATCGGCACACCTGATCGCCTTATGACTTGGGCGCGCGACGATGCGCGTCTCGACTTTGTGACCCATTCGGAGCACGACATTTGGATGGATGACTTCGAGTGGAAAACCCTCAAGGAAAAGGTGGAGGAATACTCGGATGAAGGAGCGTTCATTGCATTCCTAGGCTACGAATGGACTGTTCGAAAGTGGCAGGGAGGGCATCACAACGTGCTTTTCCGAACATCTGAGGGGCGAAAACGCATTCCTGCACAGACCCACGGAACACTCTCCAAACTCTATCAAGGGCTTCGAGAGACTAACGATCCGGAAGACGTCGTGGTAATCCCTCACGCTCATCAACCGGCAGACTACCGATACAGCGACCCTGAGCTGGAAACTCTGATTGAAATCATGTCGCAACATGGAACCTTTGAGTGGTTTGCGCAGATGTACCTGCAACACGGACACCAAGTAGGATTCATTGCTGCAACCGACAACCACCTGTCGCAACCAGGATGGAGCCCGCCTCAAGGTGGATGGCTGACGCAACGTTTTGGCTTGGGAGCACTTCGAGCGAGTGAGAAGTCTCGCGATGCCTTGTTTGATGCGATGAGAAACCTCAGTACATATGCGACCTCGGGAGATCGCATCATCTTGGATTTTGAGCTGAACGGAGCTCAAATGGGCCAACGCATTCCATTCAACGAAGTACGAGAAATTCAGGGTCGCGTGATTGGTACTGCACCGATTCGTGATGTCAGTATTGTCAAGAACAACGAGATAGTTTGGACGCGCGACTACCTGCTAGATTTGGAATCGAGTCGCGAAGAAGAAGAAACCTATCACATGGTTTTTTGGTCAGACTCGGTTCCGTTCCATCCGCTCGACAACCCTCGTGGACATAGGGTTTGGCAGGGTAGGATTGAGGTCAGCGGTGCGACAATCGCTGGATTGGGCAACATGGCACCTCATGCGTTCACTCAAACTTCGAATACGAGTGCGACCTTCCGTGTAACGACCCGAGGAAGCACGGGTTCGTTCTTCGTTGAATTGGCGAGCGTCACAGAGGACGCCAAGGTAGAGGTTCATCTGGCTGACTCATCCGAAGCTGGAGGCATTGCTTCGTTTCGAGCAAATGCGAGAATTCCGGGCACAAAAACCACCTTTGAATTGGCATCGATTACCGACGGCTTGGTTGTAGCAAAAGTACCAGTGGATTCTTACGACGACCACATTTCGTTTCAGAGAGTCCACAAAGATGGACCCCAAGACGTTCGGTTTGAACTAACGGATACTGGGACGACTCAAGGCGACTACTATTACGTTCGCATCCGCCAAGCTAATGACGCAATCGCATGGTCGAGTCCCATTTGGGTTGGCGGCTACCCCACACAATAAGGAAGGCGAGACTCATATGGCATTTGAAATCCATCCGAAACTGCTTGCAGACTGCGTTTATATTGGGGAGTTGTACTTGTGCGAGGTTCTCCTGATGAACGACAGTCGCTTCCCGTGGATTGTTCTGGTCCCCAAAGCTGAAGGCCTACGCGACTTTCACGATCTGCCGCTTGAACAGAGAGATGATCTATACGATGAAATTGAAGCGGCATCCAAAACACTCAAGTTGTACTGCGACGCGCACAAGCTAAACGTTGCAGCGTTGGGCAATCAGGTTTCCCAGCTTCACATTCATGTGATTGGCCGCCGAACCGACGATGCGGCTTGGCCGGGACCGGTTTGGGGTTCAGGAGAGGCAGTACCTTACGGCGTCGAAGAGCTTGAATCGTTCTCCAATGAACTCCGCACCGCACTTGCCATCGGTGACGAGGAAAACTGATCTAGTTGGACTTTATCCAGATCTTGCTTTCTATTCTGACTCGTCCGTAATATCCTCGACAGTCATTACAGCGTCCCCATCCTCGGACGACGACTCAGCCTCTTCCTCGTCCTCTGGAACTAGATCCTCCAAATCCTTGACAAGTTCAGATCCGATATAGGTTGCCAACCCATAGTGGCTTACTTCACGATCGGAGTGAACCACCCAATCCTCAGACGACTCAACGTAATAGAGGGTCAAGGTGAAAGAACCATCGTCATCTGTAATCACAATCTGTGCGCTGGGTTCCGTTTCCGTTACATCAGATTCGCTCAGTTCGAACACGCTCAGTGTCTCAAATCGTTCGATGTAGTCCCTAACCTCGGACTGATCCAATTCGGTCTCATCCGCGACAGACCAAACACCTTCGTTCTTGGAGAGCACATAGGAGTCAACGCGTTCCAGACTACTGATAGAACCTTGGGGGCGAAGGAGAGACTTATCGAGCCACGAATTTGGTGTGGTACTTGCATCATGGTTGGCAAACTCTATTGCATGTACGGGACCTCCGTTTACTGCTCTTGCATGTACCAATCGGAAGCTGGGAGATGTTCCTACATATATGTCCGCAAGAGTCTCATCGTCCGCAAACACCGAAATGTGCTTTTGAAAGCCGTCTTTCGTCACTTCGAATCTCTTCGCTGTACTCTCGCTCGTCGCCACAGGCCAATCGCCTGACGCGTCAGCCAATCTCTCCAAGACTCGATTAATCTTTCGTTCGTCAGCGGGGTTTCCATCCGGCAATTCCCAGACATCGTCCACCCTCGTCAAACTGATGGATTCGTCAGAACTCGCGATGGAGAGTCGGTCCACAGTGCCCATATCAAATTCAAGAAACGGTTCAGGGACTTTTGGTCCTTGTAGGCCCAAGAGCCAAATCGCAACAACAATCAGAACTTGTACGACAAGAAGTGCAACTAACAGATACTGTTTCATGTTCATGATGTAAACCAACTTGAGTGATCTGCTCTTCGTCGAATGCGGAACAGAGCATTGAGTCCAAACACGATTGCAAGGCCGATCAATGCAGCTACATAGTTACCGCATTCAAAGATTAGAGTTTGAGTATCTCCAAGCGGCGGCAATGTTCGATTGAAGTGACTTCGACTGCGAATCGAGAGTAGAGACGCATCTTCCATTGCAACATCAATGAGATTGGCCAAGAACTGGTACGAATTCACGTAGAGTTCACCTCGCGCAGAACTAATCATGCGCACGGATTGATCCGACACAAACTCCGAAGATCCAATGACGAAAAGTTTGGCCGATTCTGGAGAACGGTCGATGACACTCGATATCACTCCCAGGGTGTCGACTTCCTCCTCCGGTTCTTCCGCCGTCGTCTCAGAATCTTCCGTATCCAAACCAAGTTCTTCAGTTGGCGAATTGGAAACTTCACCACTCTGAGTCGCACCCTCCTCTTGTGGATCCAGGTTTTCTCCAACATCAGGTATGTCGTCGATCTCTGCTATTGCATCAGTGTCCGCCCCATCTGCTTCAGAAGATTCCGGGACTTCATCCGACTCTTCAATGGAATCCAACTCTGGAATCTCGATGCTCTCTTGCTCTTCGAGCTCCTTAGCACGCTCTCGAGCTTCCACTAATGCAGGTGATTCCTCGAAATAACTGTCAAATTTTCCTTTAACGGATACTGCTAACAGCCTTGATTCAACGTCCCCGATCGGGAAATAAGGAGAGTTTGAACCTTCGGTGATTTTGGGCATGACATCCGGAGCGGACTCTACCCAACTCTTATCCGAACTCCTCAACAGCTCAACTACTTCTCGATTCTCGTTGGTTTCTGCATCCACAGATAAAGGAGATCCCCAGGTGTAGGTAATTTGATCCAGATCCTTGTGGGCAAGGCTCGAACCAACGAAACCTTCATTTCGGATATCCACAAAAAACGGATAATCCATCATTCGAAGTTCTTGAAACACAAACTCGCCCACCTCACGAGTAACAGGCACGGGAAATGCCGCATTGCGTGGATCCAGAACCATACTTTGGTCGACTGTCACTCCGTTATGAGCCAACCAGTCCTCCAGCCCTGTGTAGGTCGGCGACGCTTCAAGCATTTGCGACATTAACATGGTCTTGTATGCCCCCGCCGCGATGACAACCGTTCCTCCCTTCATGAGAAACTGATCCATCTCAAACACTTGCTGTTCACTTAGTGAAGCAGGAGCTACAACCACCAATACGTCCACATAGTTGGGTACGGGTTGTCGAAGCATGGTGCTTTCGACGTTGTAGTCACCTGTTAGATATCCGCGCAGTTCGGAAAACTCGCTACCCATCGAAGGTTGTCCCATGTATTGAGATGGTGGCTGGGATGGACTGTAGAGTGCAACAGAAGTTAAAAGCCCTGTGGCATATCGCTTGAGTCCTTCTTCAAGTATGCGCGTGAAACCTTCCTTGTCACGTGTCTCGGGAATACCCATGCTAACGACCGTTTGACCGTCCGACAACGTGAGGTAGAAATAAAACCTGTTGGTGTCAAACAAGCTGGCCGCCATGGGTTGGAATCCAAAATTCGCTGCGATCTCTTCTGCAATAGCGCCTCCGTCGGCCTCGGGGTCTACAAAAACCCAACCAAACTTTCCGTTCGATGACTGCTCAAGTTCATCTAACGCATCGGCAAGTGGGACTCGAAGCTCCTCAAGTTGCTCTGGCAAGACTTCTGACGACGAAATGTAACCGGTAAAGTTAACTTCAGAGCTCACGTAATCGAAGATCGATCCTCCACCCTGAAATCCTGCAAGAACTTTCTTGATCGCTCGCGTAATGTCGTACTCAGGATTCCTGAGTTTGACCGACAACTCCGTTTCCGTCGTAGCTTTGACCTCGATCAAATCCCGCCAGCTAAGGACCTCGTATTGATCTCCGTAGTGAATCAGAATGTCGAAGAATGAATTTACTAAGCTAGTCTGGTAGCGATCTGCAACCTGAAACGTTTGCGGCCTAATCCCATACTTGGAACTAGCCTCGTCTTCCGCTTCCGCATCCGCCGCAGGATCGACCCATTCAACTCGCACTCGATTCCCGCCAACAATTTCGTACTCCCTAACAAGATCCCTGATTTGCGGAACGAGAGGAGCCAAGAGAGGATGAGTCTTTGAACTGAAATAGCCTCGAATGAGAAGTGGCTCGCGTAGCTGTTCTAGTTGTTGTTTTGTTACTGATGCGATTGAGAACTGGGCTCCCTTCGTAACGTCCAAACGTAGCCAAGCCGTACTGCTAATCCAAACGTTTGCAACAACCAAGTTCGCAACGATCAATCCCGAGATCAATGCGACCTTGCGGTGACCAGCAGCGCTAGCGTCGGCTGCCCAGCCGAGAGAGCGAAGCGCGAAGACATTTAGCACGAGAAACGCGGCGGTAATCGAGACGTAGTAGTAGAGATCCGAAAGATCCAATATTCCGCGAGATATCGACTCGAATCTCGACCCGGAGCCCATATCCCTAAGAACTTCCGCAATGTTGTTGCCAAAGAGACCAGTCATGAAATCGCTTCCGACCATGTAGAAGACCGCGCAAACAAACACGGAAACGATGAGCGAAACTATCTGGTTTTCGCTTCGCGCGCTAACAAATAACCCAATGCTTATATACGCTGCGCCCAACAACAACGCCGCAGCGTAGGCGGCGATCACGGGACCCCAATCCAAATTGGCGATCACGCTGACAGAAATAGGTAGTGGAAACGTAAGGACTAGCGCAATTCCGAGCAAAGCCGTGCATGCGATGAATTTGCCAACAACCAGTTCCCACGATGTGGCAGGCAAAGTCGACAGGAACTCAATCGTGCCCGTACGTCTTTCGTCGCTCCAAACTCGCATAGTTAGCGCGGATGCCAAGAAAATCAGCAAGACCGGAAGCCACTCGAACATAGGCCGAACGTCCGCTATGTTTCGAGCGAAGAACGACTCACCCCAAAAGAACACAAACAGTGTTACGCCTAGATACGCAGCTAAGAACAAGTAGCCAATAGGTGAGGCAAAAAAGAGACGGAGCTCCTTTCGTGCAACCTCCAACAAACACTCAAGTCGCATTTCGATCTCCCGCACTGACTGCTCTGAATAGAGCTTCTAAATCGCGTTTCTCAGGCTCGATGCTCCCAATAGCAACGTCGTCCGAAACCAGTTTTCGCACGACGTTCGGGATATCGCTCTTCGCGTCAGCACCAATTGGAGTAATCAGGAACCGACCGTTCAATAATTTGACAGAAGCCTGACTTTGTAGTGAATCTCGAACTTTTTCAACCGATGCATCGGAAGTCAGCCAGCATCGATTGCCTTCCTTGAGATTCTCCAGTGACTCATCTACTGCAATGACTCCGTCACGCATGATTAATACGCGACTGCAAATCGCTTCCACCTCCTGCATGATGTGTGTCGACAGAACTACCGTTGCGTTCTTGGACAGCTTCTTGATGAGGTCCCGCATGTGCTGAGTCTGGGAAGGGTCCAATCCAGTAGTTGGCTCATCGAGGATTAGGGTCCCTGGATTATGAAGTATGGCTTGAGCCACACCCACGCGTTGTTGCAAACCCCTAGACAGCGTACCGATGGTGTCCATTGCTCGATCTCGAAGGTCTGTGCTAGTGATTGCGTTTTCCACCAATTCCCTTCGAGATTCTTTCGGCACATTGCGAACAGTTGCTGCAAACCAGAGATAGTCAATAACCGTCAGTTCGGAATAGAGTGGACGGCTCTCGGGAAGATAGCCCAAGAACTCTCGGGCTTCGGTCGGTGACTCCTGAACATCAATTCCATCCACGAAAGCTTTTCCGGAACTTGGTTCGATGTAGCCAGTGAGCAGTTTCATGACAGTGGTCTTGCCTGCTCCATTGTGACCAAGCAAGCCCACGATTTCGCCTGAAGCAATTTCGAACGAAACATCGTCGACGGCGGTTATATCTCCAAAGCGTCGCGTCAAATGTTCTGTGCGTAGCACCTTCGATTCCTCCAAGAATCAGTCTCAACGGGATGCTATATAGATTACCCATGGAACCCGTAAGGTTTCAAGACTCTTCAACAAATTTCTAAGACGTTTGCCAATCATCGACCCATCCAACAGTATGCAAGGTTCAGTTCTTAAATTGGATTCAATACATGAAGCAGTCGATTTGCTAAACCCAAGTCAAGGTTACCCATGGTCTAGCCAAGAATTCACGTACTATTCTGATTCGATGACTGAAGGAAGCGGAAGGCATTGAATTTGTGCTGAATCGACATCTGCTCAATGTATCTGGCGGCTCTCGTCATCTTCAAACACCAGCGCTAGTTGTTGATCTAGAAAAGCTGCGGACAAACCTAGATCGCATGCAAGCGCGGTGTGAACACCACACCCATGTGCTCCGACCACATACCAAGACACACAAGTGCGTTGCAATCGCGAAGCTACAAGTCGAACGGGGTGCTGTTGGCATTTGCTGTGCAAAGCTGAGCGAGGCAGAAGCAATGTCGCGTGGAGGACTAGAGAATATTCTCGTCACGTCTCCTGTTGTGACTGATGAAGGAATTAGGAGAGCAATTTCGCTGAGCCGTACGACGAAAGAGCTCATCCTCACAATCGACAACAAATCGGTTGCAAGACTAACCGATGCGATGGCCAAATCGGCACAAACCGAACTGAACGTGATCATGGACATTGATCCTGGGATGCATCGCACGGGAATTCCATTGGGCGATGAGGGACTGAGCTTGGCTCACGCACTAAAACAAGACTGTCCGTCTCTGAGATTCCGAGGGGTACAGTTTTATTCCGGAGACCTTATGCATGTTCTGGACTACAGCGTGAGACGCAATCGCTACCTTGCGCGGTCAGAAAGGTTGTGGGCGTTTCTCAGAGAACTTCACGAAATGGGCATCGACACTGAAATCGTTACCGGAGGCGGAACTGGAAGTTATGAGTTCGACTTCGAGTCAGACGTCATGACTGAACTTCAAGCGGGATCCTACGCATTCATGGATCGACAATATCTCGAGATTGAATCCGGTTCTGGAGGCACCCTTGAATTTGACCCCTCTCTTTTTGTCTTCACTACCGTTGTCTCGTCCAATCACTCCCACATGGCAACAACGGACGCTGGATTGAAGTCTTTCGCGACAGACGACAAAACACCTTTGATAGTTGACGGGGCTCCGAGGGAAAGCCACTACTCCTTCATGGGAGACGAGCACGGAGCTATTCACTGGGCAATAGACGATTGCAAACTCGACGTTGGCTCTCTAGTTTCTACTGTGGTTCCTCATTGTGATCCTACCATCAATTTGTACAACGAGCTTCACGTGATTCACCGGGACAAGCTTGTCGATATTTGGCCGATAGAAGCAAGAGGTCACACCCAGTGAATTCCCGACCAACGTAGCCCTTGAAGTGAATCAGCACTGAACTTCGCCCATACGTTTCAAAGTAGTGTCGGTACACTGTACGTGCTACTACCTCATTCAATAGACAAAAGAGCAATTTTCCATGTACGGACAATCCCAATTGCCAGTAAGAGACGACCTTCGCAAGGCGCATGAGTCGGTATGGAGGAGCATTAGTGCAACGGGTTCCTATTGGTCTGGTGTGGACCGAGTAGCTTTCGTTCAGGAAGCGCGGAGAGCTCTGACTTGTAGATTGTGTGTGTCCCGAAAGCTTGCAATCTCACCCAATGCCGTAGATGGCGACCACGATTCAGCTACATCACTCGATCCTTTGATCGTCGATCTGGTCCATCGAATTCGAACTGATCCAGGCCGATATACGAAGTCTATCTTTGACAGATTTGTCTCCAAGTATTCGGTCGAGCAGTACATCGAACTCATAAGCGTCGTTGCGAGTAGCGTGGTAGTCGACACGATGCACTTTAGCCTCGGGCTTGCCTTACCAGATCTCCACGAACCAGATGCGACCAAACCTCGAGGTAACGAACCTGCGTTAGTAGAGGAAGGGGGAGCATGGGTGCCGCTTTCCCGTCAAGATCAGTCGCGTTCTGATCTGGGATTCCGGGGAGTCCCAAATATTCTGCGTTCGATGGGCGCCGTGTCTTCGGCAATTTCTCTCTTCTTCACATGTTTCAAGAATCACTACTCCATGATGGGCGTTCCCCTTGATTTACAAGCCTCTCAGACGGAGTTTATTGCCGCGAGGGTGTCGGCACTCAACCAGTGTTTCTACTGAACGAGTTCGCATGCGTTGATGCTCCGTGTGAGTAGCCAATCTGAAGGTTTTGACGCGAACCTAAACGCAGTTACATTGGACGATGTCGACTCGGGAATTCTCCATTCGAGCCTCTTGAGGCAACTTACGGAAGCAACGATCGAGATGAGATGGGACGACGTAGCTTCACTTCGTTCGGAAGTTTCGAATGCAATCGGTAGTCAATCAACTGTAGACGCCCTGGCTGTGGCTAGTGGATTCAATGGAATCACACGAGTCGCCGACGCGACAGGGATACCTATCGATAGCTACGAAGATGATCTGGGAAGAGAAATTCGATCGTCAATTGGAATCAATGAATTTCACTACAGTGCCAAGTCTTCACGTTACGACCCTGTGCAACCTTAAGCGATCGTCTTTGATGCACTAACTGACAATGGAACGAAGTCTTCTAACTAGTTGATCGTCCTTTGCGATTCGCTCGATGTGCCCCCAATTTGCATCGTTCGGCCTAGCACCCAATTCCAAGAGCCTGTACAAACTCTTGGGTCGCCACACATGAATGGCGTAACCCAGTGGACTCCCGTGATCTTGGCCATCCAATCGAGTTGAACCAGGCTCAATGAACTTAGAGATGAGTGGCAGATCTTCTGTGACGATGGCTGCCTCAAGCGACTTCTTTGCTCCACTAGCAAGAAGACAATCAATTATTTTTGGATCACACTCCTGTGACAACATGTGCAGGCAAGCTGAGGACAATGGAGTCTCACCATCTTTATCGGAGAGATTGGGATCCGCTCCGCGGTCCAACAGCAACTGAACGACCTGCAAATGATTGTTGTGGGCAGCATGAAACAACGCAGTCCGATTTCCGGGATCCAATTCGTTTACGTCAATCTGCTCACTCTCCATGAGCTGTGCAATCGCCTGGTCGTCTCCAACGCCAGCCAGCGTGTGCAGGCTCGGTGTTGCTCCATGCGATAACAATAGCTTCACAAGATCTCTAGCAGGCTCTGACTTCCAAGGACCCGCATGAGCAGCGAGATGAATGGGAGACTCAGAGTCTTCGTTAAGCAAGTCTACGTCCGCTCCGTGCTCGCAGAGCAGCAATGCGAGTTCTAAGTTGCCACGCAGGGCAGCAAAGTGCAGAGCTGAGTTTCCGTTCGCATCAACAGCATGCACAAGTGAGCCATTGCTATCGAGTAGTTGCTCGGCTCTTTCGTTTAACTTCAACACAGCACATGTGAACAAATTGGGATTTCCGCCTCTGTTCAAGATTAAGTCAGCGAAATTCTTGTAGCGATCGGTCCTTCCCGAAAAACCGTACATTCCAATACGTTTGAGAACGTAGTCGACAGTTGCCGACGGAATCGCCGACCAATCCGACACGCTCGAGGCTACATCCTTTAGTTGACCAGCGTCTTCAGAAATCAGAGCTCGATCTATCGACTCAGCGAGGTCTACGCACATAAAAACGATTGCGCCTATGGTCGGATTTCGTAGTAGGAGTTGGTCGCGTTTTCGTATTCGAGCTTGCGAAATCGGCTGAATCCAGCCTCGGCAGTCATCTCTCGCGCAACCTTTTCATTGAATCCCAATGTACCCAAGCCCGCCCCATTTTTCTCAGACATTGCTGACGACATGCAAACTAACATCGAAAACCCGTACATGAGGTACGCACTGGGATTGTCGTTCAGGTTCTCCTCAAAGGTTGGAAACGAACGGATGTCGGAACAAAGCCAAGTTCCGTCTGGTTTCAGCGCTTTTCGAATGTCCGACAGTAATTGATCCGGAAATGGAACATCGTGAACGACATCGAATGTACAAACCAGATCAAAGGACTCATCGTCTGGTAAAGATTTCTCGTTGACATCGACGATCTCAACATTGCTGACATTCGCCTCGTGCAGGTTCTCACGAGCTCGACTCAACGCATGCTGCGAAATTTCGTAGCCGAAGAAATCAGACTCGGGGTATTCCTCTGCCATTTGGATTAGAGCAACGCCGGCTCCGCAACCAACGTCCGCAACTCTAATGCCTTCTTCCAGTCGCCCACACATGCCTTCTAATTCGGGCAATATAGTGGAAATCAAGAGAAAACGCGGTACGTAGTTGTTCAGACTCTCGATACCCGTTGCACAAGCAGGACCGTGATCGTCGTAATTCAATCCCAGTCCGGTGCGAAAAGCGACCGGGAGATGTTTGACGGCGTCTTGAAGCACGTTGTACACAGCAAACCCAGAAGCAAAGTAGTAGGGACTGTCCTTGTCGCACAGCACCAATTGAGCTTCTTCGGAGATCGAAAATTGGTCGGTAGCCGGATCGTATTCAAGCTGTCGAGCACATGCCTGATGTCTAAGCCACTCTCGCAACCATCGCTCGTGCAAGCCTGTTTGCTCGGCGAATTCATCGCTCGTTGATGGTCCTGCATCGCTCAACGCCTGATAGAGACCAAGCTGATCTCCAACGTGGGCCAAACTGCAGTTCATCGCCGCTGCTATGGACTGTGACACCTGGTAGGCAAAGGCTTCAACTTTCCTGCGATTCACCGCCATTCTCGTTGTACTCATGAACTAAGGTCTAAACGAACTCACTTCAGAACTGTCAAAGCTTCCCATTGAAGACAATCCCTGATCCCGTCTGATTGGTCTAAACGTAGTGAATGTTTAATCGTAACCAATGAGAATCAATCGATCATCGAGTTCGTTCTTGTTGTCAGGAGTCTTCGGAACGGCGACCTCTAAGTCATCTCCTACTCTCGACAGACATTGAAGAAAACCTTGCAGCGTATTTCGGGATTTCACGTGATCCACGAACTCTTGCACTATTTCCTGCCACTCCGTGTCGGGAATCTTGGAACTTATTCCATCATCGACAAGTATCTCAACGTAGTGTTCGTCTTCACTGACGAAAATGAGCACGCCTGTTTGGAGATCTGTATGGTGAAGTCCCTGCTCCAGGAACTGGCGTCGAGCCATGTTTGAAGCGCGCCAGTATCGAACGCTTTTCGGTATCAGGCGAACACGAACAATTGAAAGCTGAAGTGCTAATGCAAGAACTATGAACACAGACAGCTGACCCCATACCGTCCATTCGATAGGCAATGTAAAGAAGTAGAGTGCTGAAGGAATTAGCAATGCGACCAGGCAAGCCCAGAGTACGGGGATATAGCGATATTCGTCGCTTCTTGCGCAAAGCACTGTCACCAATTCCGCATTGGTTCGACTCTCGACATCTTTGACTGCCTGAGCAACCTTCGCTTGATCCTCTTGTGTCAGCAGACTCACTAACTACCTCACAGTCCTAAACCAGTCCGGAAATTGACTACCAACCACCTGACGCACCTCCGCCGCCGAAACTTCCTCCGCCACCGGTGAAGCCACCGATGCCACCACCGCTAAAGCCTCCCGCTGCTCCGCCACTGTGATGAACTTGGCTAGCCATCAGTCCACCCATGAGAAGTGCGGTACCCAATCCGCCAGTTCCCCGCCTGCCTCGTCGAAACATGCGAAACAACATTGTTGGAAAGAAAATAAGAAACAACGGAAACAGAACAAAGTAGCCAAAGTGTCCCCGACTTCGCTTTCTGACTGTTGTCCGAGGTTCGTACTCTCCCTTGATAGCATCCAGAATTGCTGAGACCCCTTCTCGAATCCCCGACTTGTAATTGCCTTCTCTAAAGCGAGGCAGTATGACTCGATGGACAATGTTGGCGGCTATCGCGTCCGGAAGTGCACCCTCCAATCCATAGCCAACTTCTATCCGCACTTTGCGCTCGTTTGGTGCTACTAGGAGAATTACGCCGTTATCTCTACCTTCCTGACCAATCTGCCAACGTCGCCCAAGTTCTACGCCATACTCTGCAATGTCTCTGCCATCAAGAGATTGAACGGTTGCCACAACTACTTGATTTGAGGTTTCCACCTCGTGAGAAGCCAATACGGTAGAGATTTCTTTCTCCACGCTAGCCGACAAAATGTTTGCCTCGTCGACAACTTGACCGGTTAGTGCGGGAAATTCAGCTGACGTTACGTCAAACTGTAGCGTCGCTAGCAAAAGTGCTGCTAGAGCACCAAGCGTGTTGCGGACCTTCAAAACTCCACTGTGGGAGCCTCCTCAGCTCCCTCTGTCGCTTCGAATGTCTCCTTCAGAGCTAAGTCACTGAAGAACATCGAATGCCATATCTTCCCGGGAAATGTTCGGATGTGCGTATTGAACGCTTTGACAGACTCGATATAGTCCCGACGTGCAACGGAAATTCGATTTTCCGTACCCTCTAATTGGGCTTGGAGTTCAAGGAAGTTCTGATTTGCCTTTAGGTCCGGATATCGTTCGACAACAACCATCAATCGTGAAAGCGCACTACTAAGTGCACTTTGCGCTTTCTCGAATTGTTGCAGCATGGCGGGATTTGAAATGGAATCGGAAGTGATCTCTAGTTTTCCTACATTGGCTCGAGCTTCTGTTACTGCTTGCAACGTTTCCGTTTCGTGGGCTGCATATCCTTTGACGGTATTGACGAGATTGGGAACTAGGTCGGCACGGCGTTGGTACTGATTCTCTACTTGCCCCCAAGAAGCCTTTACCTCTTCATCTAACGTGGGGATCTTGTTAATTCCACAGCCCGAAACTAGGACGACACAACCCACGAGAATCAAGAAACTCTTTGAGAAAGTCGACGCGTTCAATGACAAGATTAGCCCTCCAGCTCATTATCAGTCTCAAGCGATAGGTCAATTCTAATCGTTGAAACATCGTCAGGGAACCTGCCACATGTGGCCAACTGAGTTTTCGGGCGAACATTCTAATTTGCAAAAATAAGAGCTCGGTTTCCCAGGGCGAACTGGCGTAAGCTGATTTGCGTCGTCAATCACTCTGCAATTAAGTTGCACGCTGACGACTTGGCTGTCTGTGGAGTTGCATCTGGTCAAATGTCATTGGAGCAATCGTCAACTCTAGTGCACGAGTGCACAATTTGACCCGTCAGGTAATTGAAGTTTGCTCTCCCAAGACCCGCTCATGAACATTGCTCATTTTCGTTCGGAGTCGTCTCTTTGTGAAAGGAAGGGCATCTCGAATCTATCGCACCAAAACTCGGTGCTAGTAAGATTTTGGGATCGCACTTCAGTCCACTCTAATCGAGTACTCTCCACTTGCTACTAGACCACACGTAGAGAGAAGAGGGATAAAGCGAAAGGGTTACGATTCAGTCCTTGGGTGTTGCATCAATTTCTAACAACAGGACGAAAAGCCGTACCTCATTGATCACTTCGATGGGCTCCAAGTGAGTACGACAAACTCAACCATTGACTCTGTAGCGGGACTGTCTCGGCCGATCCGCAACACCATATGCGTTTGGCGTTTCGAGAGCAAGACCATCATTCATTCGATGCGCTTCAAGCTAGTGGCGATCGGTCTCACATTTTGTTGCTTGGCTAGCTACATACTGTCATGCCTCATGGAGATACGTGTCGCCAGAGAGGTCTCTAGTGCCGTTGCGTTCTCGCCTTTCTATCTGCTGGGAAACATAGACCCTACGTTTTTCCTTCTGTTCTTCATGGGTGCACTGTTTCTGGTGTTTGATATTGATCATCTCAACGCTCGAAATCAAATCACGGATGCGTTGCATTCAAGACCTGTCAGGAATGTTGAGTTTCTGCTTGGAAGGGTACTTGGGGCCGCGGGTTTAGTCTGGTTGATAGCGGCTGCAAACCTGCTGGTAATGCAAGGATTCGGACTACTTGCACAAATTAGTGGCTTAGGGATTGGAAGTGCTTTCCAGCTTCACTCGCTATTCAATCTCCTCATTGTGGATATCCCAGCATCACTGCTTCTGTGGTGTTCGCTGGTTGTCTTGCTCAGCATCGTTCTGCGATTCCGAGTGCTTGTTGTTTCGATTTCCCTCGTGCTGCTGCTCGCGTGGAACCATGGGGTCGCGGGTACACCCTACTCGCTGTTGGAGTTAGTCTCTGCCTCTTCGAACGACACACTCTTGGTATCAGACATAGTTCCCGAAATGCCGTCGGTTGCCAGTTTAGCAATGCGAATGGGAGCCGTAGCGTTAGCAGCCGCCATTATTGGAACAGCTGCATGGTTATATCAACGTCGGGACTATTTTTCGATGTGGCATCCAAGCGTCGTCATTGGATCATGCGTGATTGGGTTGTTGGCAATTGTGACTGCAACTACACAAGTACTGCTTCGAAACTCACAAGTTGAAACGTGGAAACATGCTCATGAGAACTATTCTTGGAGCGACAACGTCGACATTCGCGAGATACAGGGAACACTATTAATTAATCCCAAAGATCGTCTGCATCTAGACTTGGACGTTGCTTTCTCGCTGAACAACGAGGATCCGACATCTACGCTTTCCTTGGTGTTCAACCCGGCAATGAGCGTTTCGATGCTCGAGCTAAACGGGTCGCCTTCAGAGTTTGAGTTTAGAAACGGAATCCTAGAAGTTCAGAGCACAACTCCGCTTGACTCAAGTGGTGTTCATACGATGCGGATCGTTGCAGCAGGCAAGCCCAATCCACGTTTCGCATACATCGACGCGCCATTTGACTACCTTGCTGATCCAGCATTGCCAATTCAAGTGACACACGCATTCGGGAGAGATGGTTCGATTTACGACAAAAACTATGTCGCTCTGATGCCCGGTGTTCACTGGTATCCAAATACCCGACGATACGCATCAGAGTTCGGCGATCGACCTGTTCCTGACTTCTTTAGCGTCAACATGGTGGTCGAGCTCTCCAACGCTCATTGGCAATTGGTTGGACCCGGAACCTCCAAGATTGGCAACGAAGGAGTTAACAAATACCTAGTGAAGGTCGAGCAACCAATTCCTGAGTTGGGCTTGTTCGCATCAGAATTTGAAACTGTAACGGCCACACTGGCAGGTATCTCGCTCGCTGCACACATACACACACGACATGCCGAAAATCTGAACTTATCTCCTGAAGTCATGAACGAATTAGAGAATAGCGTCGAGAATTCGTTCAATCTAGCCGCCAAACTCGGGATGAAGTTAGCGCAACCTTCACTGTCCTTTGTGGAGGTGCCCAACCGTCTTCGCACCGTAGGCGGCGGATGGCGAATGGATGCGCTCAACGTACTACCAGGTGTAGTTCTGGTTAAGGAACGTACCTTTCCAGTCGCAAACATCGCTCTCGAACCACAAAAGAATGAACAGCCAAGCGACAGATTCGAAAATCTTCAAGCTTTCTTTGGGCTTGGTCTGGGGACGGACAAAGCTTTGAGAAACTTATCTGCGCACTATTGGACACACTTTACAGCAGCCCGTGGAGAGTACGCTGAAGTCTTGGACTTGATCGTTCTCAACTTGCTTTGGAATACACCCCCTCACGGCTGGAATTTTTCGTTCTCACCTTATTCAACGATCCAGCTAGTCCCGTTAATGATGTTGAGTGCTTCCGTAACTGGCGACTTGGGTGACGAGCACAGTCCTAACTGGTTTGGTCGATACGTGATATTGTCTCTTGAGCATCGTTTCGCTACTAGAAATGACGTTTGGGAGCACTTAGCAGAAACACCTCTTGACACTATTCCCTCCGGCCTTGGACACCAAACCGATCTGGAAGTCGCACTATTGAAGAGCAGGAAGATTGCCGAAGCTCTAATGGAGTACCACGGTCGCGAGTATGAAAAGATTCTGGCATGGCTAATGGCAGTACGCAAAAGGTTCGCTGGACGCACTTACCGTTATGAGGACCTCATTGCTGCCGCAGAAGAACACGGCATCGAAACACATCCATTCTTGACCGATTGGCTAACCAAGTCAACGCTGCCCGGTTTTGTCACGTCAGCAGCCAAGGTTGTCCGAGTTTCTGACGACGACGAAGGTTATCCTCGGCTACAAATAACAATGGACATCCGAAATACAGAATCCGTTTCAGGTATTGTCATACCGTGGCATCGAACTTCCGGCCACGATCAACCCGTTCGCATCGGGCCAGACAGTGTGAGACGCATCAATATTCTTCTGACCAATCCACCTCTAGACCAAAATGAGTACAGCTTTCGTCTGTATAGCGGCCTATCTCTAAATCGCGACAGTGTAGAAGTTCGCGTGGACTTATCGAATATTGGAGGGCAATCGTCGCAATCACCTTCAATGTATGTCGAAGACAGCGGCTGGGAAATCCAAAGTCGGGGTATTGTGGTTGACGATCTCGATCCGGGATTCACGATACAGCAACCAAAGATTGAAGCAACGCGTACGTTGACCAGCGGACCAATGGGTTGGTTCAGATCACTGAACCCCGAGATTGAGCATTTCTTTGGTCATCAGGATATGGATTCGTTGTACCAGCCAAAACTAGGATGGTGGATGCGTTTGGCGGAAGAGAATGCCTATGGAGTACATAGACGAACTACCGCCGTTGCGACAGTACGCAATCGAACCAATCTGCACAGTGCTCGCTTCTCTGCAAACATTCCAGAATCCGATAGATGGAAACTCGACTACCACGTTCCAAATTGTCACCTAGGGCCAATCTTCGACATTGAACTGCGAATTTCCAATGGGACAGAGTCTTGGGATGTACTTTTTGACCCCACATACAACAGCTTTGGATGGATCTCCGTTGGTGAATTTGAGCTTACCGAAGGAAGTACAACTGTTGAAGTAATGGGAGCTTCATATCGTTCGACTCTCTATGCGGATGCGATCCGCTGGACCCAAGCGAACGAAGGTAAGTGATAGAGGGGATTTCAAGATACTGAAGAGTGTTAGAGCGAAACACTAAATTGAGAAGACATGCGACGAAATCCCTACAAGTCAGGTTTGAATTTAATGGGACGATTGCATCAAGTCGACTAAGCTATCGACGCAATCAGATCGGATCTCTAGGAAACTGGTTTGAACTATGAAGTGTGATCTCTCTCTGCTGAATACAGATTAATGGTTCAAGTGAAGGGACTCATGTGTCACTTGAAAGGGGCTCATTCATTCTCGAGGCATTGACATACAAGGAAATACTGTTTATATGCCCGTGATTTACAGGTTAATCAGTTGAATGTGCGACTTCTGACTTGCAATCGACACTGAATCGTATCGGTTTGGGCTGCGAAGATCGAAACTTGCTAAAGCTGAACAGTCGTATAGACAGCACAGTGATCCGGGTGTTCGGCCACTCTCGGTCCTTCCTTGGTGCTTCCCTCCACTACAAGCTGGAGTGCAGTCTTGTCCACAGCAATGTGATCGATTAATCGTGGGTACCTCTGGTCACACTTCGCTTTAATTCCACCAGTCAATAAGTGCAGTGGATTGGACCCACTACCCAAGATGGACCAAGCCCAATCATCGGGAACGTCCAAGTTTCTATTGAAGTCACCCAAAATGGCAAAGCCCATCTCTTCCTCTTGCCTCTCATCTCGCCAACCAACGAGCGCTTGTATCTGAGAGCGTAGTGTGTCACAAGTTGTATCTCTCGATTCGTCCTCATCTTGTGCTGGCCCCCAGCAACCTGTCCTCAGATGTACCGAAAGAAGTCTCACCTTCTTCCCTTCCAAGACAGTAATGTCCGTTCCCCATCGCTGAAAGTCATCGTCAAGACCCACCGTTTCATAGTCTGGGTTTCTTTCGTATGAAATTCCCTTGCGAATTGCAAAACCAGTGGCAAGATGCTGGAGATACTGACCCGGCAATCCCCAACACTCGCGTGTCGCTTTCATTGGTGGTCTCTTTGAGAGCTCAATATTCCAGTCTTTCTCGGAAAAAACTCGACGTGCAGCCGCAACGTCCTTGACCTCCTGAATTGCCACTATGTCGTACTTTAAGTCTTCAATCGACTCAGAGATGATGTCGTAATCCTCTTGAGTTCGAATGAGACATCCTTCCTTTTCGTTGGCATTCAGGTGCTCTAGATTCCATGCCGCAATTCGAAACTCCTTGCCGTTAGCCCAAAGGGAAAATAGCAGTACAAGAATCAGTCCAACTAAACGAAACTGCACGGTGGTAGTCCTCCTCTCAAAATAGGAAACGTTAACAATACATTACTGCAAGAGTGTGAATCTGCTCCGTTGAAACGCTATGGATTCTGTAGAATTTCGACCGAATCCCGTAATAGCCATCGAACCGCATCGGCGTAAACAAAAGAGCCATCCGATGCACTGGAAACTTCAACACCGACAATTCCCTTCGATAAATTGAAAGTTCCAATGTCGTTCCAGCCCATCGTTCCAAGGGATGCATCGAAAGAAATTGGTTCCTCGTTGCCCTCTTGGATCACTCGAAGCTTATAGGTGCCTTGCCTGCCAAAGGGCTGAGCGCTAGCAATATTGCCGATTGTGTACATCGTGTACATGTTCTCTTGGCTCTCCGCAAATCTAGGTTCTACTGGCAGGTGATACTGGAGTCTCCATGACCCGGGAACCTCAAGATCAGCTTCAAATCTTGCCCAATTTTCCTCCTCTGTCTTAACCGCAACAACAGAGGTCCGACGATAGCGGCCATGCGCACCAGAAAAATCCGTTCGCGACCAAATCTGTGGAGCATCAGCATGAACGTCATATCTGGGGATACCTTCGTCCATGGCATGTTGGTTCTTGGACCCGGATCGAAATAGGTTGACAAAACGAAATCCTGCAGGATTTGCAGATTCGTTCTCCACATTGAAATCTCGGTCCAAGTCGTCGACTACCACTTGATAGGCGAACTCTTGAGAGCTCCCATCTGTCGGTTGAGATCGAGAGTCTCGGTCGGCAGTGTTTTGCTCAGAGATAGGTTCCGGCAATTGAACGTCCCAGGTGTATCGGTTGTGGGACAGAAAAGGCTGAATCTGAAGGTATTCGGGTCTGGTAGGTGACTCGAGAACCAAGCGGACGCTGGAATTTGCATCAACGTACATTGACTCCGAGATAGTAGTGGGGAATAACATCCAGTATTGACCCTGACTCCAAGTTTGCTGAAGTCTTGCGGTCACGACGCCTGGAACTAGCTCGTTGTTGCGAACCACAATATTCGTAACAAAATTAGGTGTTCCCTCGTCGTCAGTTCCTTCAATCACCTCAAACTCGTCAACAACGAACCCAGGAAGGCCGGAATCGGTGATCCAATCCTCCAGACATTTCAACACAGGCAATTCAAGCTCCACAGCAAGATCATTGATGTCTTCAATGGAATATGTTCCGCCAATGAATTTTGTTCGTAGCGCACTCAGAAACCTACCTGTGTCCTCCATTCCAAGTGCTCTGCTGAGCATTGTTGCAATGAATAGTCCCTTGACGTTCAGAAGTTTCCAATCTGAATGGGGGTCACGATGAGTTCCCAATTCAACCAATGGAAGTGACAATGCCTCCCAACCGGCATGTTGTGTCTCATAGATTTGTTCCACAAAGTATGCAAGCAGGTCGTTGTTGTAATTTGAAACGAGCAGCATATTGCGATTCTCTAATCGCTCAGTCAATCGTTGACTGTTGACGTTGAGTGCGGTGAAATCAGGCCGATGGGACCACATTAGGGGTTCGCTCGTTCCGGTGACCACAGAAGTTGTCAATAAACGAACAATCAAGTCGAGAGCAAGAGCTCCCCGTCCCGTGGGCTGGGACTGAAAGGTAGAAAAGTTACGCCACAATTGCTCTTGAAAGCTTGCCCCAAAGGAGTCGCTATCGAGGAATAACTGGAAGTAGCGCATTGTCAGTGTTGGAACATTCTCCAACTGCATGCTCAGAACACCATACCGTCTCCAAAACGACTCAAATCTAGCGGCAGGGAGTGTCCATTCCCGAAACATAAGCACTCCGGGCGACGACAGCTTGCTGTCATGCGGCCAAACACCTGCGTAGCCGCGTAGGGTGCTAGGAATTTCAACCATAGAAAATCGTCGATAGGGATAGTCCAGACCTACTTCCCTTGCCTTCTTCAACCAAGGTGAAACAAGATCCACAATTCCCGATGTGTATTGAGCGGCATAGGAGAGAGATGTAGCGTGTTGCTTGTGAAGTAACAACTCCAGTTCAATTCCTTCAAGCTGCATCGTATATCTAGCAAAGTCTGAAGCAATGAGTGCAAAATTTGGAATTGGAACGGAAGGTGCAATTCGAAAGAAAGCGAATTCCTTGTTTTCGTTCGACTTAATGAATTGCCTATCTGGTGCGGCGAACGTCCAATCCTTCGGAATGGAAACCATAAGGTCTACCGCAAAGTAATCCTTGTATCGCGATTCCAAGTCGTTCCCGCCAAAATTCGCCCCTGCGATCGGCAACCACCGGATACTGGGCATTAGCGCAACATAAGAATTCTCGAAGATTGATGCATCTTGGCCAAGTGCGAGAACTGGGGAGCTCTCGCTACTAGCTTGTTGTCGTACGTCAAATTCCTCATCCAAGTAGGCAAAACGCATCACGGGTCTTCCCGTTGCTTGCAATGCGACTTCAAGCTGAACCCCATGGACTAGAGTCTTGTCGAGCGGAATGCGCAAGATTCCTTTCTCAAAGGTATAGTCGATGCGTTCTTCGGATTCGAGGGACAGATTAGTTATGGACAAACCCGGATTGAACGAAAACACTAACTCATTCAGCTCTTCGCCTTTCCGAGCCGAGACCGACAAGTTGAGATCGAGTTCCATGAGGTTACCTGGCTCAATTCGAACATCTCCGCGAACTGCCTCTAAATCAGCGATCGGTACAGAGTCGAGTTCTCGATGTGCCTGAATCCATGCCATCCTTTCTCGCTGCTGAGTGTCGTTCCACGCCAGCAATCCAACCACAATTGAACAACCAATAGCCAGAACTAGTAAAGAAGCGCAAACGATGGGGGTTTGTTTTATCTGGTCACGCCTTCTAAAGAAGAACACCGACAATCCAACTACACCTATAGCCAAAAAAGTGATTGATGAACGGTGAATAAGTGTCGGAATGTAGTCCGCTGCCGCCCCTAACAGTTCCGAAGGCATACTCGGAGTCAAAGGTCCAACACCACTTAAATATCCCATGTAGTGAATAGACGTAATCTGCACAAGAATGTAGTGCGTAACCACGATTCCGATTCCAGAGCAGGCAACGATCAAACGATTCTTCAGCGTTGAATTTAGAAAGACCACCACAGCAGTCCAGAACAATAGAAGCGGAGCCGCATCACCGAACACATACTTGATCCCATCTTGCAGCGAAGAGACTCCCAAAGAGAGATTGGAGGCTTGCAAGATGCGCTGTGTTACAAGTAAGAAGGTCACCGACAACGCAAACAAGAAAAGCGAAACAAGGAACACGGAAATTGCTCGACCCAAAATCAATTGATGGTTTCGCAGGGCGTGCGAGTGAATCGTTTCTTCGATCTCTACCAAGCGATCTCTCGAGAGGCAGTCGCATCCCAGAAGAACGACCAAGACGCTAAACACCAGAATTGTTGGACCTGCAAGCGTCGACGTGAGGTACTTAATGTCGAACAGATGAGCGGTAACCGACAGGATTGCGCCGGGACCGTTTACATATCTCAAGAACAGATAGGTGGCTATCATCGAGCCAATCCCGATCGCTAGTGCGACCCAAGTTCTCACCGAACGCAAGAGTTGGCGAAACTCGCAAACAGCAACAGCCCAGGTCTTGCCCACGCTACAACGTTCTCTTAGTCACCGAAGGAGCGCGATGCTTACACGGATCTATGCAGTCAAAACAATCACTGGTCAAAATGAACACCTAATTCGATTCGCTTTCGTTACTTCGGGTAGATCGAAGACCAGACGGTACATTCAGGAAAACCTAAGCAATATCGAAGTGCTAATTGAAACTCTCCGGACTTCGTAACGAGACAACTCAAGCGATAGTGGTTCTTGTTCAGATCTGGAAAGTGAAATGGACTCGGAGCGTACACGATCGTATCGATCCTGAACACGCAGATGTACAACACGATTTTAGTGGCTCGAGAATTGCATCACATTAGAGCATGACTACTGACATTCACGTGCATTCTTAAGCTATTAGATGCGGACCCGTAACAAGAGATGCTTCAGTCTGTTTGACAGTTTCAGGTTAGTTGGAGTCCGAGTCTCTGCGCTCATCTCTAACTCGAGCAAACCAATCCTCATCGCATTGGAGGGTTGCTGGCAAACGTCTCGGCATTGCTGAACGTGATTGTCCATAGCAATGTTCTAGAATTCCATACGCTAACAAGTCTGTTCGCGTTCTTGGGTTCCAACAAGACGACGCGAAATCCACAACCGCCGCAAGAGTCCACGAGTTGAAGGAAGAACTACAGCCCGATCTCCCCTACCTGATTAGTGATCCAGATCAACCCTACGCCGCGTTAGACCTCGGTTCAAATAGTTTTCATCTCTTGGTAGCTTGGGATCGGCCGGGACGACTCCAGGTAATCGATCGTCATCGGGAAGTGGTCCGGCTAGCATCCGGGTTGGAGCAGACGGGCCGCCTAAACCGAAAGTCGATGGTTGTCGCTCTACGTGCGCTCGAACGCATAGGACAGAGAATCCGAAGTCTTCCTCGACACAACGTTCGAGTAGTCGGTACCAATGCACTGCGAACCGCTGGAAATCGAGATGAATTCATTAATGCCGCCGAGAAGTTGCTTGGACAGCAAGTAGAAGTAATTAGTGGACGTGAAGAAGCCCGTCTAATTTATCTTGGTGCCCTACGGTCGCTTGAGGACGATGCCGACCGAAGGCTAGTGATCGACATTGGAGGAGGAAGTACTGAGATTATTTTCGGACACGAACACCACCCTCGCATCATGGAAAGTCTTCGTATGGGCTGTATTTCGATGGCCGATCGATGGTTTGCCGACGGTAAGATCACAGAGAAACGCATGCAACGTGCGACGACTAACGCTCATCAGGAGATTGAGGTTGTAGAACAGACCTTCCGTTCTCTCCAATGCGATATTACGGTGGGTACAAGCGGCACGATTCTCGCCACGCAGAACGCAATCTCCGAAACTTCGCCGCTGTCAATCACTCGAGACGCCATTGACAAGTTGGAGTCGCTTCTTATCAAGCGAGGACACGTCGACGAGATTCTGGGATTGATCAATAAGGATCGTGCACCGTTGTTTCCTGGAGGACTTGCAATCCTCAAAGCACTTTTTTCTTCCCTCGAATTGTCCAGTATGCAGGTATCGAACGGCGCACTACGCGAAGGACTGCTACATGACTTGCTCGGAAGAGTTCACAACAGAGATATCAGAGAAACGACGGTACAAGACCTGATTGCTCGTTTCAACGTCGAAGTAGCACACGCCCAACGAGTCAGTTCTACTGCACTGTATCTATTGAATCAAGTTGCAACCGATTGGAGCTTGGAGAATAGCGACAACAGCACCTTGCTTCGATGGGGAGCGGTGCTTCATGAAGTTGGAATGGACGTTTCTCACTCTTCGTACCACAAGCACGGGGGTTACCTCTTGGAGAATCTTGACATGTCCGGATTTTCCTTGAGAGATCAGTTCATGTTGGCAAGTCTGGTAAGGGGCCACCGACGTTCCTATCCTTCGGACATTTCCTGGGAAAACGATGCAATTCACAAATTGACAATCTTGCTTCGACTCGCCGTTGTATTACGACGAAGCCGAACTGACGAACCTCTGCCTGAATGCAGTCTTCGTGTAATTGATTCGGGATTGGAAATGGGATTGGATCGAAAGTGGCTGAAGAAACATCGACTGACCTTATTGGATTTAGAACAGGAGTCAGCATTCCTAGAGTCAGCTCCTTATCAGTTGAGCATAAAGTCCCAGAATTCTTAGCTATCGACTTTTGAGCATAGTTAGAGGGTGGGCAACAGTTTCATCGGAATTCGCTAAGTCTAGCCCTATCTACCCTTCGTTTTTCGAGCGCGGACTGCAGGTTAAGTCAGCGTAGGTCGTACTTGATAGAAATTGGTCTCGCAATATGAGAATGTGTGCTCTGTGTTACAAATCACTAGTACCATTTTGTACAAGCCCCGAATTGGGACGTCTCTATGGCCCAAGCTGAAAATCAACAAGCTCAACGTTCCTCCAAGTCCATCCTAGACAGGATTGGAACGGTCACTTTTGATCCGCGGACGAATTTCTTCAGGCCGTACGACAACGACGACGAGAACGAAATCTGGCTAAGACAAAGAGCCGTCCTCTTGAGGAATGTGTTCGAGCGCTATCCCAGTCATGATGCCGCTCTCGCGTGCCTAGCTCAATTCAGCCACCTCGAATTGGAACAGCCATTCCTTGCAGCAAAGACGAACGATGACCTAGATGAGGAGGAATTCAAGATCACAGGTCTGTACAGACGTTTCGACGTAAACAATAGAAAACATCTGTCAGAGTGGCAAAGTGCGGTAGTTCCTATCTATAAACGCCACGATGCACGGGCTGCCAGGATCCTATCAGAGAATCCCGAACTCGGACTCTCTGAGTGGGCACATCAACGTCTCATTCGAAGCCACGGAATGAAACTGTTGGACAACAAAGGACGAAACATCAAGAAAGTCGTTGGACTGATTGATGAGCTCTCCGAAACTATCGAGAGGTATGTGCGCTTCAGACTCAACGAAAACTCTTCCATCGAACCTTTTGAAGGGTACTTCAATATTGGATCGCTGCAAGCTGGAGATTTTCTGGTTCATGCTGTTCATGCATTAGCGCCCAAAGGCAGAGCCGCTCAACTTGCACTCCTCAACAAAGCAGCCGAGATGTTTCCAGACAACGAGCAGGTCAAGAGTTGCTCGTACAAGTTCAACTCGTTTGAAGAGACTTTTGAACTGTCGTTCACCGATCTCGTTAGTGGTGCGTCTACCGACATTAAGGACTACCGCGGCAAAGTGGTAATCATCGATTTCTGGGCGGTGTGGTGTCAGCCCTGCCTCTCGTTCGTACCTTACTTGAAGAAGGTGGCGTCTAAGCATCCTGACGATGTCAAAATCATTGGAATCTCTTGCGACGACGCCGGCTTCAGCGATCAAGCTACAGACGAACAACGTAGCAAGCTAGAGTCAATGGTCGTCGATTGTGCAACCAAACATGGAATGGATTGGCCAATATTTCTTGGAGCCGAGTTTCATCAGAAGTGGTGCATCACCGGAATCCCCACCATCTTTGTTGTTGATCGTCGAGGTGTTCTGCGTTCTCTCGATGCTCGTGCAACTCTTGCAAAGACGGTGCGTCAATTGCTGAAGGAACAATGAGCGAGTCTGCTCCCAGTTTGACTCTATCCTTGACTGTCTCGCATGAATCCCGTTGCGACGAGACAAGGCAGATTGAAGTAGATGCAGTTGACGGTTGCAGGCTCTTTGTACGACCACAGGCGGCTCACGCCAAAAGTAGATTGATAAAGCATTGACTCGCTACACATCAAGCTTACTATTGTCTAGGGACTCCCAACTAGATCCTCACCGTTCATGGACTTGACATGAAGAGAAGTCATACAGCTTTGGCCATTTTCGCCACCATTGTCTTGGCGCTCGGGTCGTTCGCACTTGGCTACTTCATTCAGAGCAATGCGAATGGCACACCTGACGGGTCGGCCACGTTCGCAAGACCATCCGAAACAGTAGATGAAGAAGCCGAACACGACCGTAGGCAGGCTCAAGACAAGCAAGAACAGTTCAGCATCAAAGAACTTAGTGATCCCGCTCGATTCAAAAGTCGAATAGCTCGAACCTTGGCATTAGTTAAGAGTGTTCAGAACTCCAATGCAAGCGAACTTAGCGGGTTCTTGAATCAGTCCAAGGCGATGCAATCGGGCGATTGGCAAAAAGAAATACAGAACGCAATCATTCAGCGACTAGCCGTGCTCGACCCAACCAGTGCATTGGCTGAGGTGTCTGAATTCACCGACGCACGCCAGCAGTCTTTGCTTCCAATTGTTTATCGGGAATGGGCACTGACAAACTTGGAGGAAGCCATCAGTAATGCACGGAACCTCGACGAAAAATTTAGGCTAAGAGTGATTCGGAGCATTGTGCGTTCTCGAGCTGACTTGCCTCTCGACCAACGAAGAAGTATTGCACGGAGCTTTGACCAAGAGTGGGTTGCTATCCAACTGTTGAAGCAAGAATCCAATCAAGAGCCAATCAGTGATCCAAGACAGGAACTGAACGACTTGCTTAGTCGAAGCTCAAGTACCGCAGAGTCTTGGAGCAATGAACAAAATCAATTTCTAGCTCAAATTCTGATTGTTTGGCTGTCCCAAGAAGGCATTGACGCTTTCGAGGAAATCGAAGCATCCCTGCCCGACGCATTCCTCGGAGAAACAGCTCCAGCCTTCTCAGTCATCAACGAATTAGCCGTGAACAATCCGGAACTAGCGTTGCAGCTGTCCGTTGCCGCCGGATCAGTCGGATTTGGCGGACTTGCTTGGCTAACAGTTCGAAGGTGGGCTGAGTCCGATCCATTAGCGGCCTTTAATGCCGTTTCGTTACTTGAAGGCCGGTCGCTTAAACGTATGTTGCAGGATCAGGTGCTGGTTTCTTGGGCTGCGCAAAATCCACATGAGTTGCTTGACGCAACTCACACAATTCCACAAGAATTGCAGTCAATCGCTCAAGAAAAGGCACTGTCCGCATTGGCTGAGTCGTCACCTCAGACAGCATCCAAGCTACTTGGCGAGATAGAGAACAAAGATGCTCGTGACCGCACAGCAAAAAACATCGCGTTCTCTTGGGCTCGACTCGATATCGATGGTGTGCTTGAATGGATCGGGAATGATGAATTAGTCTCTGACCTGCAATCTAGTTTGTACGAGTCTGTGATAACTTCAGTCGTAAGTCTTAATCCACAGCTAGCAGTTAGAAAGGCACTCGATCTGCCGACTGATAATGAAGGCGTCGGACCCGAAGGCTCGGCGTTTCGAATCCTTGCCTCATCCGATTTGGATCTGGCAATTAGCTTATTGCCTCAAGCGAGAAATGGACCAACACGGCTAGCAGCATACGATGCGGTTATCAACAATTTGTTGGACGAGCATAGCGACTTTAGGAAAGCCATGGACTTATTTGTCGAAGTTGCCAACGAAGAGCCGATATCGGGTTTTAACTCAGCGCTCCATTCACTTGTGTGGGATACGCCGTTGCAATTGTTCGAATCGCTCGACGAGATTCCGACTGATCATCTGAAGAAACGCGTAGCTGGCGATCTGTTGGTTCATGAATCCAAGGGTTTGTTCTCGGATGATCAGTTGACCCGTTTGCGCGAAGTGAGCGGAAGGTCGCCTAGACCACCAAGGTCACCTGAGTTGGACGCGGCATTCAAAGAGTTGTCCGAAGCAGTCTTAGAGACATTCGAGTGATGCGCGAGAGACAAAGAGTCAAGCCGACGACTACAAGATTGGAGAGGAGTCCCGGCAAGTTCTCACGTGTATCAATTCGTCGTAGTACTGGTTGAATTCGTAGAAGTTGTAAATCGATGAAGAATTATTCTCTATTTGGCGTTCTAGGATTGTTCATAGTTGCCGGAGCGTTCGTAATGGGACTCGTTGTCGCTGGTGGCTCGGAATCATCCACAAGTAGCCTCAGTCCTCGTGTGTCCGATTCGGACACGTCCAAAAGTGACGATTCGAGTGCAGTTCTCAGAAAGCAAGACCAAAACGCGGTTCAAAGCGTTGCTGAACTTGCAACACATGATCGTTTTCCTAGCCACTTTGAACGCTCTGTTGCCCTTTATGAGCTAGTCGCCGGTGCAGACCGACAAGAGCTGCTTACCCATTTGAGACAGTCGAGCCAATTGGCCAAAAGCTTGAAAGACGAAGCTCAACTTGCAATTATCCAGCGTCTCGCGGTAATTGACCCGATTGCTGCATTGGACACCGTGAACGAATCCCAACCTGATCCAAGTCCTTCACTTCATTCGGTCATTTACCGAGAGTGGGCCGTATCAAATTTGGATCAGGCGATTGAACATGCACGTAGCCTCGACCCTACTGATAAGAAAACGGCAGTCGAGAGCATGTTGATGGCGCGGGAAGACTTAGATCCCCAGCAACGCAGGGAATTAGCGCGACTACTCGACATGGAGTGGCTTGCCATCGAATTGATGGAGCAGACCTCGGACTCGCCCGCAATTCAAGACCCGAAAAGCGAATGGGCGGCATTTGTGCGAAGTAACGACGAAAGTCTTGATAATCCGAACAATGCTCAACTACGCATGATGACCCATATTGCTCACGCATGGGTGCTCAAAGAAGGTGTCGATGGGTTTGACAGTCTCATCGAGTCCCTCCCCACTCCGACCGCTAGGCAGAAGATCTCTGATTTAGTAGTTCGACAAGTCACGGACGACGATCCAAGACTAGCATTTGACTTGGCACTCCATATGAGATCGATAGGGTTCATGGGGATGCTCGATCAAGTGGTTAATGAATGGAGCGAGGACGATCCTTTGTCTGTACTCAACATAGTATCCAGTCTCGAAACCAAGTACTTAAGAGGAAAACTGCAGACTGATGTATTGCAAGCTTGGGCAAACACAGATCCCAAAACTCTGCTGAATCAAGCCAGCGAATTGTCCGTTGAACTTCAGCCCTTTGCTCGTAGTGAAGCACTACTCTCACTTGCCTATCGGTCTCCCCAAGAAGCGGCCGAGCTCATCCATGAAATTGAAGATCAAGCAAGCCTGGACCGAATAGCTAATGCCGTCGCAACCAACTGGTCAATGTCGGATCTCTCTAGTGCCCTTCGATGGATAGACAACGAGGAGAGCGTCGCACACAATCGAGATGAATTGAGAACAGCAGCCATAGGTGGACTGGCACGGAGCGACCCACAACAAGCCATGCAAGTAGCACTTGCTCAACCTGTCAATGATGATGGCGTAGGACCAGAAGCAGAAGTGATTAGTTCAATAACTTTTGAAGACATGGATACTGCGGTGTCACTGCTCGCGCAAGTGAGAGATGGCAAGACCAAACTGGAGGCCTACGGATCCGTCCTAATGCATCTCACTCCTCCGTTAAGTAACGAAACTGATCGAGCTATGGACTTATTCGTTGACTTGTCTAATGAGCAAGACATTCCGTCGCGTTCCATGATCTTTATCACTCTTGTGCACGGTGAACCTCGAGCATTGTTCGGTGCTCTTGATAGGTTTGAATCTATGGACTTCAAGAGACGAGTGGCAAGCTCATTGTTACGCACCCATGAAGGCGACGACGTCTTCACGAAGGAACAGATTTCGGTTCTTCGAGAGACAAGTCAATACGGACAAGAGAGTCGAGAAGCTCGGAGAGAGGCGGCATTTGAAAGAGTGATCGAATTGTTAGAACAAAGTCGCGATTCGGACGAGACTGAGTCCGACTAACTAGCCAAATCTCCCGATACCCAGATTGCACGCGTCACTCGCGTGTCGTTCTTGGTCAATGACGGTACGCCAATAGCCGAAGGAACAATAGGCGTCTCCACACAACATCCGGCTATTTTTGAATCGAAGTCGTCAGCCGTGACTCGAAGTTGAACCATTTAGAGCGTTCGGTGATTCGAGGTTTATTACATCCTCTTATGTCCAGTAACAGAAAATTCAAACCAATCTTAAGCTTAGATAGCTATGGTTCTCTACGTACCTTGTTTACTATTGGATATGAAGACCTAACTAGAACCTTACCTAGCACCGAATTAACATGAGAAGAAGCCAAACGGCCTTGGGCATTTTCGCCATTATTGTCTTGGCAGGCGGATCGTTCGCATTTGGCTACTTCATCCAGAGCAATGCGAATGGAACACAGGAAGGTACGGGCACTTTCTTACAACCATCTGAAATACTCGATGAAGCGCCGGGGCATGACCGTACGCGGGATCAAGACAAGCAAGTACGGCTCAGCATCACAGAGTTAAGTGATCCCGATCTATTTGACAGCCGAATCGCTCGAACTACCGCATTGGTTGAGAGTCTCCAGAACTCTAACGCGAATCGGCTGTTGATGCTTTTGAGTCAGTCGAAATCCATGCAACCCAGCAGTTGGCGGAAGGAAGTGCAAAGCGCAATTATTCAGCGACTAGCCGTGCTCGATCCTATCGTTGCTTCAAGAGAGGTGTCAGAGTTCTCTGAAAAACGGCAGCTCGACCTACTTCCCTTGGTCTATGAGGAGTGGGCACTCTCAGATTTGGACCAAGCCATCGACAATGCTCAAGATCTTGACGACGAAATGAAGCGCCGAGTAACTCACTATCTCGTACAGTCTCGTGCGGACATGTCTGCCGATCAACGTCGCGAAATTGCACGACGTCTTGGCAGAGAATGGGTCGCCATTCATTTTTTGAATAGATACTCCAGTCAGCAACCCTTCAGAGATCCAAAACAAGAACTGGAGTCATTTCTAAGCCAGAGCCCAAGTGATCTAGATTCTCTGAGCGCTGCTCAATCTGAATTGCTGGTTCAGATTATGAGCGCGTGGATTGTTCAAGACGGCATCGGAGCACTTGAGGAGATTCAAGAAAAATTACCCAAAGGTTATCTCAAACAAAGCAGACGTATTTACGGAATTAGTCGAGAAATTGGGATGAACAATCCAGGACTAGCGCTGGAGTTCGCCGTTGCCATCGGGTCGCTAGGAATGGCAGGAACTGCTTCACAAACAGTTCAAAATTGGGCGAAATCCGACCCTGCTGCAGCTTTCAACGCTGTTTCTTCGCTTGAAGGGAGGTCGGCGCGAAGATTCTTGCACAGTCAAGTCTTACAAATTTGGGCATCCAACAGTCCCTATGAGCTGCTGGATGCGACTCGAGCAATGCCTAAGCATGCTCAATCTATCGGTCTAGAGAAAGCTCTTTCCGCGATAGCTCGGACTGCACCACAGAGCGCTGTGAAACTGCTAGACATCATCGAAGACAGTGATACTCGCGAACGAGCAATAGTTGGAATCTTGACGTCTTGGATTCAACTCGACGTTGATGGTGCGCTTGAATGGATGGAAGACGAACCGACGATATCCCGCTTTCGACACGACTTAAGCCAGTCTCTACTTTTGTCGCTTGCAACATCCCATCCTCAGCTGTCATTGAAAGCACTACTCAGACTTCCCACGGACACACATGGTGTAGGACCAGAAGGGCATTTGTTCACTTGGCTAGCCAAATGGGATTTGGACACTGCGATTCACTCGTTGCCCCAAGCGAGAGATGGAATGACAAGAACGTATGCTTACGGTGCCGTTATCGAAAGTCTCCTAGATGACCACAGAGACTTTCGTCAGGCAATGGACCTGTTTCTTCAGCTTGCCAAGAATATGGAACTTCAAGGTCACAATCCAGCACTCCATTCTCTTGTATTCCATGCTCCAATGCAACTGTATGACTCTCTCGATGAAATTTCATCCGAAGAAGTAAAAAAGCTTGCGGCGAGACATCTACTAGTTCATGAATCTAAAGGCTTGTTCTCGGACGAGCAAATTGCTCACCTGCGCGAGGTAAGCGGCCTCTTGCCGAGAAAACCAACGTCACCTGAAGTGGAAGAAGCATTGAGAGAGCTATCCGAGGTACTCATGGAAACTAGGGATTGACACATGAGAAGTAGCGGTACAGGTCAACGACAACAAGCGTCGCATGCGTGCGCTAGAACTGCTGGCATTTCTTGGTGTTGCCGTATTGGTCAAATTTCTTGACTTGAGCCGATGAAAAAATATCTGTTGTTCGGTCTTGTCGGATTGGTGGTAATTGCGAGTTCCTTCGTGCTAGGTCTCCTAGTTGCCAATGGTTCGGAGTCAGCTGGAAATCTCGCAAGTTCTCCGTCGACTGTTTCCGCCATGGCACCAACCAATGAATCAATTGATCGACGGGAAACAACAGGAATTCGAAGGGTTCGGGGAATTGCGGAACTTGCAACCGTTGATGGGTTCTCAAGTCACTTTGACCGCAATGTTGCGATTCATAAGCTAGTTGAAGACGCGGATAGTGATGATCTACTAACATTCTGGGATCAAGCCAATAGTTTGCTAGACGAGAGCTTGGGTCAGGTCGTTCACGTTGCAATCGTCCAGCGACTTACAGTGCTTGATCCAATGATTGCTTTGGACGCCTTTAACGAGCTTTCTTCAGATCAAGGTAACGAAGTACTAAAAGCCCTTTACCGGGAGTGGTCTCTAAAGGACCTGAACCAAGCAGTTGAACATGCTCGGAGCCTCGATCTCGAATCTAAGAATGTGGTTGTCGAAAGTATGTTGCAGGCTCGGGAAGACCTTCCTCCTCAGCAACGTAGAGAATTTGCTAGGCAGCTTAATAGTGAGTGGCTGGCAATTGAAGTGATCGAGAGGGATTCGGAAACCTTGCCAATCCAAGATCCCCAACGCGAATGGTCGGCATTCGTGCGAGAAAACGCCGAGAGTCTCGGTGTTCCGGATGACAATCAATTGCGCACGATGGCTCATATTGCTCGCGCTTGGCTTCTTAAAGATGGTATAGGGGCATTCGAAAAAATAACTGAGTCGCTTCCCAACCAAAGCACATTGAGAAAGATCGCACAATCGGTAGTTCAAGAAATTGCCAACAACGACCCAAGACGAGCTTTCGAATTGGCAGTTCAGGTTAGGTCGTTGGGGGTGGTCGGAACCACAAGGTGGGCAGCAGCAATATGGAGCAAGAACGATCCTTTGGCCACATTAGGGGCATTATCCGCTCTCGAATCAAAGTATTTACGAGAGAGACTCCAGGATGAACTATTGCAATCTTGGGCGAGAAACGATGCGAGAGATCTGTTGAATCATGCCGCTGGATTGCCGGAGCAATTGCAGCCCCTAGCCCGCAAGAATGCATTACTCTCGCTTGCTTATGAATCTCCGCAGGACGCAGCACAAATGATCAGTCAAATTGAAGACCGAGAAAGCCTGGACGAGGTTGCAAACTCGATTGCGATTTCGTGGTCGAGATCTGACATTTCAGGCGTCCTTGACTGGATAGAAAACGAAGCGAGCGTTGCACACAATAAAGAAGAGCTGAGAGTATTAGCTCTTAGCGGCTTGGCGAGCATCGATCCTCAACAAGCCTTACAGGCAGCCTTGGATCAACCGCTCAATGAAACAGGTATTGGACCCGAAGCGAGAGTCATTATGGGTATTGCATTTCGAGATTTGGATACGGCAGTTTCACTGCTTCCTCAAGTGAGAGAGGGTAAGACCAGAGTCAGTGCCTATGAAGGGACTATTCTGGCGCTCAGGTCACCAATGAACAACGACCCGGATCGGGCTGTCGACCTATTCATTCAATTGACCAAAGAAGAAGCTATTGGGCGAAGCGACTATATTACAACAAGCATGGTGATTGGATTTCCTCGAGAACTGTGTGACGCTCTCGACCGGATTGAATCCATGAATCTTAGGAGACAACTAGCAAGTCAACTGCTGACATATCACGATAACGACGGCACTTTTTCGGATGAGCAAGTTGCGGTTCTTCAAGAGATAAGGCAATACGGACAGGAAAGTCGAGAAGCTAGAAGGCAGGAAGCGTTTGATCGGGCACACGAGATTTTATTGGAATCGCAGAGTACCGATAACGACGTGACTGATTAGTTGGAAGAGTCGCAATGTACTTGGAATGTGTGAGACGTATGGGAATCTTTCTCAGACTAATTCCGAGATGCAGCAACCTTTAATCCGACTCTCCTAACACGTGCTCGCCCAATTTAGTTTGGATTTCCCTCCTTCCATCTTTGACATCATGAGTACTTTCCACACCTAGCGTCCTTATTCCTCAACGAGTGTGAGGTACCTACTTACCTCGCGCTTTGCGAAAGCGCCAGCCGTACATCATTCGACCGTAGAAGTTAAACCATTTCCGTGCTTCGGCATCCTCGAAGTGGTAGTCGGCGCCCAGTTGCCTGGCCGTGATCAGACCTGTAACCAGACAGGTTTCCTGACTGTTGATAAGTGTGTGAGCACCGCAATGACGTGTCCTCTTTTTTCCCTGTACAAAACGAAAGAGGTGCACGAGCAGAGCAATATGGCGAACGTCGTGAACCACATGCTGGAACCAGTGTCGCATGAGGATTTTCTCCTCGTCTATTGAACTTACAGGGTTATAGGTCACGAGACACGGCTTGTCCGAGCGTTTCGCCCACGGCTGTTGATTGTGCATGATGTAGGTAATCTCGTAATTGTCGGGCCTCGAACCATACTGCTCGATGTGATTACTCCGCGAATCAAGGGGCTCAGCTTCATTGTTTGGCAGAATCGACTCGTCCGAATGGACGATAGTGTGATTGTGCAACTCGCTCTCGTAGCGTATGGACGATAGTAGCCATCTCTCCATGAACGTGGGTTGGTCCAACACCATCAACGATTGATTTGCATTGCAAGCGAGGACGACCTCGTCGAATGTCTCCTTTTCTCCGTTCGCGTCTTCGACGATTACATGAGCGGGGTGTCGGTATACCTTTCGAACGGGACGGTTGAGATAGATTCTGTCTTCGAAGGTCTCTGTCAATTTCTCGTAGACGTTTCGAGTTCCTCCCTCCCAGGTCTGCATCGGAGTCGCCTTTACGATGTTGAAGAATTCCAGGTAGCGGCAAAACAAGGAAGCAGGCATATCGAATACGTTCGTTGCCATCAGAAAATTGACAAACATTGGTTTGAGCACTTTGTACCGGAAGTCCCCAGAGAATCCGCGAAAATTGAGGACTGTCCTCATACTCAGATAGTTGAACGGATTCAGAGCGTTGAGAAATTTCGACCGCGTATGGTTCAATTGACCGAACCACTGCAATCGCTTCAGAAGTTTCTGAAACCTTGTGATCTCAGGTTCAAGCTGCTTCGAGATCGAGCTATCGAGATCATGAGCATAGATTTCGTTCTGGTACTTCACACTATAGCTGAACTTTGTCGGAACGATTTCGATGTCATACATCTCAGCTAGTACCAAAATGTGGTGGTACACCGAAGGTATACAAGCTGTTACTGAAATATCGAACGGAATGGTGCTGCCGTCTTCTTGAGGCATATCCGCTGTTACAGCATTTCCTCCAATTTGTGACAGCGCTTCAAAGAGGCGAAAGTCGAATCGATCCGAGTTTTTGTCTAGAGCCCAAGCCACTCCAAGTCCGGCAACTCCTGCTCCCACAATTGCAATTTTTTTTCGGGTCATGTGTCTGTTGAGTTCTCTTCCTACATACGCCTCTACAATCGAAGCAAAAGCTTCATTAGCTCCTCAACGTGCTCGAACCTGAACTGAATGGAGCTGAGAGTTGACCGGCTAATCCTGCTAGCCATCCAAGTCCAGTACATATTAGGAATCGAGTGAGTGTCTCTGAATGAACATGCAGCAGCTAGCCTTCCCCACACGGTCTCTGAGCAACTTCGGAGTGGCAAATATTCCAAACGTCGATGATTGAAATCTCGTTTGTGGCTGACTGTGCAAGCTGTCCATCTGCTGTGACTAGAGGCGCATTGCATTCAGCAGCGCACGTGAGATACAGGCAATCATAGACAGTATGGCTAAGGTGCGGTCAAAGCAACAGCTGGGACTATCAGATCTGATTGTGGACGCTATACAACGACATAGGACAAACGCTCCAGCGTTTCGATATAGAGTTTGGACCTAGAGATTTCAGATCTACGTGATTTCCTCCAAATCACCTTGGCGATCTCAACAAGAATGAAATCGGGTGCAGAGAGTACGCACGGTGGTGAGAAAAGCAACTGAACATCTTGAGTGTGCCGTTCGGAGAGGAGCCATTTCGCAACATCACTAGCATCGCTGACACGATTCAACGACCGCGGTCTTCGTGAATCAGGTCAACACTATTTGACTGAGGAAATGCTCTGGTGTGAGACCGGAGCAGCTCTGTCGCCGCTCGAAATTCCCTCACGCCTGAGGGACGTCGAGCTTGGTCAGTCAGAATGCTGCGAATTTCTTCCTCACGAGAACGCTATGAAGCCTTTGCTTGGTTCTTGAGCGAATCAATTACATCGTCGTCCAAATTGTGAATAACTACACTTGCCACTAGAAGAAACCCCGTTGATAGCAACTCGGCCGCAAAGGATAGACTGTGTAAGAAGTGAAGCGGTGTCTAGAAGACGATTCTCGCACCTCTCCTCTCAATTTGAAAGGCTCAGAACCGGGGGTTCAAGCTCTTGTTAGTTTGTGAGGAGGATCACGAATTCTGACAGGTTTCCCATTGGGACAAACCGTTGACCGTGTTCACTTCAGGATGCTCCCGGAAAGGAACCACCCTGACTTTCTTCCTGACTTGATTCAGGTTTCGGTTCATTTACTGACTCCTCTGGCAACTCGACCTTTGCTGCAGGACTCTTGATATCGAAAAAAATTCTCCTGTCACAATCCCACCCGCCTCGTTGTAACAAATCTTGATGGCAATCGTACATTGATAGAAACAGACCTGTTGCTGCACTGTGTGGGCTGCGGCCCCTCCATTTCCTCACAAGACTCCGGTTTTTAACAGGTTCGGTGAGAGCTTTCTCAATCTCTACTATCACATCTTGCTCAAAATCTGACTCGGCTTGAACAAAGCACTTGTACAGTTTTGATTCGCAACTCTCTATACAGTCTAAATGGTCATTGAGTCTTTCAGCGGGAATAGCATTCCCAAATTCAGTTTTCTTCCAGCGCTCCTTTAGGTAGACAATCCAATCCAGACTCCGACCATACTGGTCAAACAACTTGTCTTGCGCAAATCCTAGTATTCGCTTGGCATTCCTAGCCAATCGCTTCTGCTTGCCAGTGGCGATTTGCTGCTCGATAGAGTTCAGAGTTTCAACTAATTCCTTACTACTAGATCTTTCCGATCCCCACGTATTCCTCAACTCAGGGACAAGCACTCGATATCTACCAATTTCATCGAGTTCCTGCCATTCTGGATCGTCCAAGATCTCGTAGACTGCTGGAGCATGCTTTTCCATGAGGCCTAATGGTCCCAAGTCGCTCGACGAGTTCGACAAACGTTGATCACTCTCGTTTTGCATCTCCTGATCAGTATCGAAATTCTCAAGTAAAGCTTTGTTCTCATTGGTTTGAGGCAACAAAGCGGTAGCTAGCAACACGCACAGTATTTCTAGGGACAGCCTCCTCCACTTGGCGCGACCGAGCAACGACGAACCAATGTGATTGGATTGAAGCTCGTTTGAACAGTCAATCCATTTCTCAAGTCCCCTCACGGAGGGATCGGTTTCTTGGCAGATTCTGTCTGTCTTTGACATGAGCACTTGAATATGAAGAGTCGGTCGTGAGCGAGGCGTGTCTGTGCAGCTGGAAGAAGAGTTGGTGGCCGAACCTGAATGCAGCTATCGAACTATTTCGGTAGCCCCTCAAAGTCGGAGGACTTTCTTGGTTTTTCGCTTCTCCGCCAACCTACAAGAAACTTCGTCTCAAACCTAGTTTGCTAAATCTCTCAGCAAAGATTCCTGAGCACTCAATGGTGCCTCGTTTGTTCCATTGCACTCCTGTGGCTCATAAGAGCCATCGGGCTGGAGCAACCATGCCTGACTATTGTCTTGAAGGTAATTGTCCAAACTATGACACGCGATTCGGTCCGCAAGTTCCTTGTTTTCAATCGGATAGCAGGTTTCCACCCGACGGAAGAAATTTCGCGCCATCCAATCCGCACTGGATAAGTAAGTCTCTGAATTTCCAGCATTTTCAAATCGGAAAATTCGGGCGTGCTCCAAGAATCGTCCAATGATGGATCGAACCTCGATATTCTCTGAAACTCCTTCCACTCCAGGACGTAATGAACACATTCCTCGAACGATTAGTTTGACCTTCACTCCTGCCTGGGAGGCTCGATACAACTCCTGAATAATCTCCGGTTCGACCAAAGAGTTCATTTTTGCGACAACACCTGAAGGACGACCTTCATTGTGGTGTTCAATTTCTCTCTGAACGAACTTGCACATCGAGTCGTGGAGAGTGAAAGGCGATTGCAGGACCTTCTTGAGCTTGCCTGACTGACCAGTCGAAGTAAGTTGTCGGAAGAGCTGCTGGACATCGTCACCAATGTCGGGATCACAGGTCATCAGTCCATAGTCGGTGTATACGCGAGCTGTTCCTGCGTGGTAGTTTCCAGTGCCTAGGTGCACGTAGCGCCGTAATCCATCCCGTTCGCGACGAATTACTAGGATCATTTTGGAGTGCGTCTTATATCCGACGACACCATAAACCACTTGAGCCCCTGCTTCCTGAAGCTCGGTAGCAAGTTCGATATTGTCCGCTTCGTCGAATCGTGCACGCAACTCGATCACTACCAAGACTTCTTTCCCTCGCGATGCCGCGTCAATGAGAGCTTTGACGACGGCTGAGTCAGAGCCTGTCCGATAGAGCGTTTGTCGGATTGCGAGAACATCGGGATCACGTGCAGCTTGCCGCAAGAATTCAAGCACTGGGACAAACGATTCAAAAGGATGATGCAATAGCACGTCTCCGTCGCGGACCACATCGAAGACATTCGAGACACGATTGAGCCGATCGGGAATGCTGGGAGAGAAGCTCGAAAATTTCAAACTTGGTCTGTCTACCAAGTCGGGAATCCGGTTCAGGCGCATTAAGTTCACCGGTCCGTTGCAGAGATAGACATCTGCCTTTGTCAGTCCGAACTGTGCACTCAGGAAGTCTCGAACGGGTTCTGGACATGAACTGTCAATTTCCATGCGAACTTCGTCCCCAAAACGTCTGCTCGGCAACTCACCCTCTAGTGCATGCCGCAAGTCGGTAATTTCTTCTTCGTCGACAAACAAGTCGCTGTTTCGAGTCACCCGAAACTGATGGCATCCAGTGACTTCCATACCTTGAAAGAGATCGCCGACGCGAGCATGAATGATGGAACTCAAGAACACAAAATCGAAGTCATGCGTCGCGACTTCTGGAGGCAACTTAACGACTCGGGGCAGGGCACGCGGAGCTTGGACAACCGCCATACCACCCTTTCTTCCAAACGCGTCTTGACCATCCAGTGTGACAATGAAATTCAAGCTCTTGTTCAACACCCTTGGAAACGGATGAGCTGGATCGAGACCCATGGGACTGAGAATTGGAGCGAGTTCTTCCTTGAAATACTCGTCGACCCACTTTCGTTGCTCGTCGTTCCACTCCTCTCGACGAAGAAAGTAGATTCCCTCTGCACGCAGTGACGGCCAGAGCATTTCGTTCAAGACAACGTACTGGTCGTTGACTATCTCATGAGTTACGACAGAAATTTGTGCAAGCTGATCTTCAGCAGACATGTTGTCCGGACCACGCTGACCCGAGCCAAATTCAACCTGCTGTTTGAGTCCAGCTACTCTAATCTCGAAAAACTCGTCCAAATTGGAACTTGCAATGCACAAGTACCGAAGGCGTTCCAATAGGGGGTAAGAATCCCGTTTGGCTTGAGCCAAAACGCGACGATTGAACTCAAGCAGTGAGAGTTCCCGATTAATGTACAGTTCGGGATCAGTGAGGTCTCTGGAATTCATCGGAGATAACTGGCACTTTGCTACTATCGTACCATGTCGAAAACGACCGTAGATTCGCTTCGAGACCAGATTTACCGCGCCAAACAACCTAAAGTCGATAGGTTTGAGTTCAATTCGCAAGTGGTTTCGGTGTTCCCAGATATGATTCGGAGGTCGATTCCTGGATACGACACAATCATCCACTTATCTGGTGTATTAGCAGCCCAATACCTCACTCCAGGCTCGCGATGCTACGATTTGGGCTGTTCTTTAGGGGCCACAACCGCGTCTGTTTTAGATTCGATTGGCGAGATGCCTGTGAACATTGAGTCCGTTGATGCCTCAGGACCAATGATCGAGGAGGCAAGCAACCGTATCACAGACTCGCGTGTGCATTTTCAACAGGCGGACATTCGTAAAGTCTCGTTCAGACCTGCGTCAGTGGTAATTCTGAACTTCGTTTTGCAATTCTTACCCCCTGAGGACAGGTTCACTCTCTTGAATACTGTACGCAATACTATGAATCCTGATGGCTTGCTCATAATTTCTGAGAAGGTCGAGTTCACTGAGGAATTTGATGAGATCCATACTGAGTTCAAAAGGTCAAACAGCTATAGCGACCTCGAGATTGCCCAAAAGCGACAAGCACTGGAACGTGTGATGCAAATTGACTCAGAACACACACACTTAAACCGTCTGTACGAAGCTGGATTTCGTAGACCGCGAAGATGGTTTCAGTGTCTTAACTGGGTTTCCTTTATCGCCAATGCATGAGCTTTAGAGAGCAACTGCAATTCAACTGGCAGCGGGTTGGGTTTTCTACACCTATCACCCAGATCAACGATGGAAACCTGAAGAATTGGCTGAATGTACTAGATCGACTGCCTTGTATCGGGTCGACTACAACGGAACTAGATGAACTCGTTCGAGTCTCTGTGCCTCGCCTCTCTTCCAAGAAGTGTGACTTGATTTCAAGCGCTGTGGATGCGCTTATTCCTTGGCGTAAAGGTCCCTTTTCGTTGTTTGGTCTTGAAATCGATGCGGAGTGGAGATCAGACCTGAAGTGGAAGCGAATTGTCGACAAGATTGATTTGTCTTCGAAACGGGTGCTGGATATCGGGTCGGGCAATGGTTACTTTGGCTTTCGAATGCTCGAAGCAGGGGCGGAGACAGTTACGGGTTTGGATTCATCCATGTTGCCAGTAATGCAGGCAGCTCTCATTAACCATTTCGCAAAGCTGCCTAATATCGTACTGCCGGTAAGATTCGGCGTAGACGATTGGGCACTAAAGTATGACGTAGCCTTTTCCATGGGAGTTGTTTATCACCAACGGAATCACAGAGCTCACATAGCGGGTCTGTACGAGTCGTTACATAAAGGAGGATTAGCGGTGTTGGAAACCATAGTTGCTGATTCACCCATCTATCCAAAGGATCGATACGCTGGGATGCGAAATGTCTGGTGCATTCCCAGTCTTGAGTCGATTTCGGACGCAATGACTGCTGAAGGCTTTTCTAGTGTTCGAGTTGCAGATGTAACAGTAACAACATCCTCCGAGCAAAGAACCACACAGTTCATGCCCTTTAGGTCACTAGCGAATGTACTGTCACCGACCGATCCCAAGCTGACAATAGAAGGCTATCCTGCGCCAAAGCGAGCGGTGATTCTTGCGGAAAAGCACTAAGTCCATTCGAATCACTGTGCTCAGTTCGAAGTGAGTCTGAACACCAACTCTGCAGAATCCTATAGTGCACGCCGCCTCGGATTAGGAAACTACGCATAATTGAACCTAAGTCCTTCTGTATAGACCAATCCTCTAATGACCAGCCTGTTTGGATTGTCTTACTTCCGTTATAGGCGTAGGCATGCACGCATTCTTGAGATCTACGAGATCTTTCTCGATTCGCCTAAACGGCTCTTGCACCCAATAGAAATATCCAGAGAGTGTGGCCTACACATGCTCGATGTCATCGACACCTTGGATCGAGCTCCTGAAATATTCTTACGGGTTCCGTCCGGTCGGGAAACTACAACAAAATACGGTTTGCGACCCGCTGTTGCGGTTCAAGAACATGAAGAAATCGAAGAATTTATTCGTAAGCGTGTGTTTCATGAAACTCTCTACTTTTATGGAATCCTCGTCGTCGTGATCCTCACTGTTGTGGTTTTAGGACTCTCTCTGCTTCCCTATCTCGTTACGCTGTTTTGATTGCCATTGAACGCGACTCGGCGACCCTCGACTCTTTCTAGTTACGTAACCCGTGCCTGAGTCACTCAACGACATCCAACGCCAGTTTCTCAATTCTGTCGAAGAATTGTGTGAAGAAATTTCACAAATCCTAATTTCGGACATGGATTCGTCGGACCAGACCACCCAAATCCGCCGGCTGTCAATAGAAGCTGGAATCTGGTCGTTTCATCATCCTTCCGATCTGGGCGGAAGACCCCAATCTTCTCTCGTAGAACTGGTCTTGCTTCATGAAAGCTTGGCTTCTCGGAATTGGACTCGACTAGCGGGCGTAATCGGACCGAGTCCGGGATTGCTAGCAAACGTGGAAGAACCCCTTCGATCCAAATACTTGAAGCCGTTACTTGCAGGAGAAAAACGAGCTGCATTTGGATTCACGGAGCCTGACCACGCGGAGAAGCAAACGTACGGGACCATAGAAGGTGAACACCTTCGTGTCAATGGCCAGAAGTCCTACGTCACCGGAGGAGACACTGCTGACTTCATAAACACTTTAGTCCAAATCGAAGACCATGGACCGAGTATGGTCGTAATCGATCGTTCTGCACAGGGCGTCAATGTACAAGAGTCCTTTGGCTCCTCGGATGGAAGCAGCCACGTATACATTACCTTTCAGGACGTTTGCGTACCTATTTCACATGTGGTCGGAAAACCCGGTAGAGGGCTTCCAAGTGCAATGGGACAGATTACAGACACCCGAATGGTCCTTGCAGCACAGAGTTGTGGACTGGCGAAGTGGGTCGTTGACTTTGTTGCTAGTCACATTCAAGCTCCGCACCGCAGTGGCTCGCCTTTGGCGACGCGGGAAGGAGTCCGACTACGATTCTCCGACATGAGAATTAAGGCATTCGCCATGCGGAGTATGGTCTACCGCACAGCACGTCTAGGTGACTTAGGCGAGAACGTAATCAACGAAGTCATCGCTTCCAAAGTGTTTGCAACCGAAGAAATTGGAAAAGTCGTGGACAGTGCAATTCAGCTTGTAGGGGGTAACGCGCTTCAAACTGGCCATCCTCTGGACGATATTCAACGATTAGTTAGATCTTGGAGGCTTGCGGAGGGAGCAAGCGACATACTTCGCCTAAACCTAGCTAGAGGGTTCCTCGATCTTGAAAAGGGCCGACTCTAGGCCGAACTATCCACCAAAACGCTCGCGGTTGTCCTGCTTGGCCTTGTGTCCCTTGCGAATCTTGACGAGCACAGCCCCCGTCCCCCCGAGTCGGTTGGGTGCTGTTGTGTAGGCAATGACATCTCGGTGCTGTTTGAGCCAATGCACGACATGGCTTTTGAGTTGAGCTGGAGGATTCCCTTTCCGACCACGCCCGTGCAAAATCCTTACGCAACGATGGTCGAGATCGATACACTGCTCGATCAAATTCGAGACCAGATCTCGGGCTCGCCGAATATCAACTTTATGCAAATCCAGTGATCTTTGGATTGTGTATTTTCCTTCTTGAAATGCTGAAAACACCTTGGGTTGTACACCGTCCAGCTTCCACTCGACGAAATCGTCTGGTTGAAGCAATTCGACATCCAAATCGCTCAGATCGTCTAGAACTAGGGTCGTCGTTTGACGTTGGGCATCGGCTCGTCGCTTCGCGTGGTCGAACTTCGGTCTGGGACGATGCTCGTGCCGCGGCTGAACAGACTTGAGAGGACGGACTCCGTGCATCTGATCCTCAAACGATGAATGATCCTTGCTTGTCATACGTGTTATTGGTTCGATGTTTACTACAAAAGTTGTTTGAAATCAATCTTTTAATCGAAGAAGTGCTTGACGTTAGGAGAGATGTGATGCGCCTCAACACTCGTGTAGCCAAGCCTTCTGGCGTAAGTACTTTATAACTTCTTTATTCCATTTGTCAATAGGACAAAATTGGGTCCTTGACTTAGGCACCAGTGTCTACGAACCGCGTAGTTCATTGCTGAATTGTCTAAACTGCTAAAATCGCCAATCTAATCGGTGCATCTCAACCGAACTCGCGCACGCCACTTCCGCCCACCATCACACCAACTAGTTCAACCGGAAAATCTTCATCATTCAAGTTCATGACTCTTCGATTTTCTTAGCTAGAAGTACATGAAGAGATTCTTCCAAATACTGCTCAAAATTGGGCGTATACTGCTCATGGTTGGCATTCCGGTGCTTGTGGTTGGACTCGGGTATTGGGGATTTCTGTGGTTCAGTTCTCAACAACCTGAATTTACTCCCGCCTCAGTCGAACCTCCCGCTTTCCTCGTGGGTGTGGAAACGGCAACACGAGAACCTGTGACCTTTGAGATCATTTCTCAAGGAACAGCATCTCCTCGAATATCTACAACCTTAGTTTCAGAAGTCAGTGGGCAGATTACCAACGTCACACCTTCTTTTGAAACTGGAGGATTCTTCACCGAAGGAGACGAACTACTCAACATCGATCCCAGAAACTACGAGACTGTACTTGCGCGAGCGAAGCTCAACTTGGCTCGTGCCAAGACACGACTTGAAACGGAAACTGCGCTTACTGGTCACGCATTGGAAGACTGGAAGCGGATACAGGAACTTGATGAATCCAAGATCGAGATTACAGACATCGCTCTTCGCAAACCCCAACTCGAGGAGGTAATGGCTGAGTACGAGGCTGCAGAGGCTGAGTTGAAGAAAGCTAACGACGACTTGGATCGAACTACGATTCGTGCTCCGTACGACGGTATGATTCTGCAAAAACTAACCGATGTTGGCCAGTTCGTAAATGCGGGTTTTCAGTTGGCACGCATTGTTGCCATAGACTACGCAGAAGTACGTCTTCCCATTGTGCTGAATGACTTGCAGTTCATTCAACTTCCTCAAGGAACCAACAGCGAGCCCATCCCCGTAACACTGTTTGCAGACATCGGAGGAAAACGAAGTGAATGGGACGCCCAGGTTGTCCGTACAGAAGGAATTATCGACGAACAGAGCCGAGTAATTCATGCAGTGGCACAAGTTGTGGATCCCTACGGCATGACACAAGAAGGTGAAAGTATCCTAAGATTCGGGACATTCGTTCATGCCAGAATTCGCGGAGACGATGGCGGAGAATTGTTCGTCGTTCCCCGGCATGCCGTGCGAGATGGATCTACCATGTGGATAGTGATGGAAGACAACACCATCCAACCCCGAGAGGTCTCAATTGTTCGATCTGATGAAGAGTACTCATACATCTCGAATGGCATAAACGAAGGAGATGTCTACTGCGTAACGCCGATTGATCGACCCCTCCCCGGAATGAAGGTACGTTTTGATGGATGACCTTCCCACGCAAGGCGGAGGCGGCACCTCACTAACCAAGTCGTCCGCGGCCCTACCGTCCACAGACGGTCCACCATTGACTATGCGTCCAGCGTCCGAAGGAATTATCGGATGGTTTGCGCGTAACCACGTAGCTGCGAACTTACTGATGTTTGCGATAGTCGTTGGAGGCTTGTATACGCTGTTCAACAATTTGAAGAAAGAGACGATGCCTTCATTCTCTTTTGATCAGATTCAAGTATTCGTGCCGTTCCGTGGCAGTACTCCGGAAGAAGTCGAAGAAGGTGTCCTCATCAAGATCGAGGAGGCGGTGAAGACTGTCGAGGGCGTAGGCGACGTCTACTCAAGCGCAGGAGAAGGCTCGGGATCAGTAAGACTTGAGGTTGCTAGTGGATACGAATTGGAATCGGTACTTGATGAAGTGAAGCTCGCTGTCGATTCGATATCCAGCTTTCCAAATGAGTCTGAACGCCCGGTCATTCGCGAGTGGCGAGGATGGGGAGGACCGGGAGTTCTAAATGTTCAGGTCTACGGAGAAATAGACATTCCGTCTCTCCGAAGTCTTGCCGAGGAAGTTCGGAATGAAATTCTCGAACTTCCTGAAGTATCTCAAGCTGAATTGTCGGGAGGAGCTTCATCGGAAATCAACATTGAGATTCCTGAAGCAAACCTGCAGCGCTATGGATTGACGTTAAGTGGTGTCGCACAAACAATTCGTCAATGGTCAGTGGATGTGCCAGGCGGTGGAATCCGGACGGAGGGAGGTTGGATACGCGTTCGTGCTACGGGACAAGCTCACACCGGGGAAGAGTATGAAGACATCAATCTAATCTCAGGTCCCGACGGCCGACTTGTCAAGCTCGGGGATATTGCCAACGTAATCGACGGCTACTCCGAATCAAATTTTTATGCACTGTTCGATGGTAAGCCTTCGATCGGGATCCAAGTGGATGCTCGAGATCGCGAGGACGCCCTTCTAATATCTAAAGCGGTGCGTGAGTATGTAGCCACAAAGAAGCAGGAACTTCCGTCTTCGGTTCAGCTTGATTATTTCGCCGACTCGACGTACTACCTGGATGATCGTCTCAACATGATGATTAAGAACATCGTGCTAGGAATCATATTGGTTTTTCTCCTTCTCGGACTCTTCCTCCATCTAAAGATTGCCTTTTGGGTGTGCGTTGGTCTTCCTGTGGCGTTCCTAGGAGCTTTTTGGATCTTGCCGTTTACCGGTGTGACCCTCAACATGATCAGCCTCTTCGGATTCATACTTGTGATTGGAATTGTCGTAGACGATGCAATCATCATTGGTGAGGCGGCGTTTTCCGAGACGGAAAGATACGGCTACAACACAACAAACATCGTGCGCGGTGCCCGTCGTGTAGCGGTGCCGGCAACATTTGGCGTACTGACAACAGTGGCGGCGTTTGCCCCGTTGCTCTTGTCCACTGCCGGCATGTCAATCATGTTTACCTCAATTGTGTGGGTCGTGATCTTGTGCCTGCTCTTTTCGTTGATCGAGTCCAAGTTGATCCTGCCTTCTCACTTATCTCTGATGAGCAGAAAGAGCAAAGTCAAGAGAAGAGGTCCTGCAGACTGGATGGATAGCCTCTTACAGCTCTTCATCAAGAAGGTCTACCTTCCTCTCCTTCAAGTCGCAATTCGGTTTCGCTATATCACGACCTGTGGCTTCATCGCGCTTCTGCTATTGACATTCGGGTTCTATCTCAGTCCCTTCATGAAAAAGGAGTTCTTTCCTTCTTTCGAGAACGATTTCATTCGGGTCTCAGTAGAACTCATGGAAGGCTTGCCCGAAAACATGATCGTTGCGGTAGTCGAACAAATTACGGAAGCGATGCATGACGTAAACGAAGAAGTGAAAACAGAGACTGGAGCTCTCGAGCCTCCCATTCGCCACGTGTTTGCTTGGACAAACGGTGAGACTTCTGGGCAATTGATGGCAGAACTAGCAAAACCTGACGATAGGACTCTGACACCCACCGAGATTTCTCTTCGATGGCGAGAAAAGGTGGGAGAAATTGCGGGAACACAGGAAATGGACTTTAGTTCTCAGAATCGTTTTTTCCGTGGTGCGCCCGTAGAGTTCAATCTGTCTGGCAAGAACTTTCGAGAACTCGATGCAGCAGCTGAAGAATTGGCTGATCATCTGACCAACTACGATGGCTTGATCGAGATACGTACACCAATTAGCACCGGACCAGAAGAAATTCGACTAGATGTCAAGCCTGAGGGCGTTGCGCAAAATTTGACCCTGAATTCGCTGGCTCGGCAGGTAAGAGAAGCTTTTCTTGGTGTGGAGGCCCAGCGTATTCAAAGGGGCGAGCAAGAGTTACGAGTCATTGTCCGCTATCCGAAGAGCGAACGTAGATCCATTGGAAATCTAGAGAACATGATGGTTCGTTTGCCCGACGGCACGACCACCCTGTTCGATTCGGTCGCCGAATACCGAATAGAACGTGGCTACGGAACAATTCAACGTGTTAATGGAAAGCGAACCGTTGCAGTGACCTCGGATGCTGATTTCAGTAAGGTTAGTCCCGCCGACGTGGTAGAGGACGTAAACGACAACTTCATTCCAGAACTGAAGAGACGCTATCCAACAGTTTCTGTTGAGAGTGGTGGCGCTGCAAGAGACCAAGCACTTGCGATGGGTGACATGGGGCTTGCGATGCTAATCGCCCTTGTCTCTATCTATGCACTCATCGCAATTCCGCTCAAGTCCTACCTTCAACCAATCATCATCATGAGTGTGATTCCGTTTGGGTTGATCGGGGCAGTCTTAGGTCATGCGATTCTCGGAATTCACTTCAACATCGCATCAATGTTTGGGTGTGTCGCACTAACAGGAGTTGTTGTAAACGACAGCCTAATCTTGGTTCACTTTGTGAATCGAAAGCGTCGTGAGGAGGGAGCCTCGCTCCTGGAGTCCATTCTCAGTGCAGGAAAAGCGAGATTGCGTGCAATTCTCTTGACATCGCTAACAACTTTCTTCGGACTTGTGCCGATACTGCTCGAAACGTCCTTACAAGCCCAGATTGTGATTCCGATGGCTGTATCTCTTGCATGCGGTATTGTGTTCGCCACCGTAATTACGCTGGTTCTTGTACCTTGCCTCTTACGCATTGGCGGAGACTTGGTTCGAACTCGTGACGCAGATGTGATCATCGATCCCACGTTTTCTATCGATTCTCCAGCGGCAGTTCCTATACCGACGGGCGGCTAAACGAACTTCCTCGACAGAACTTCCTCACGGTTCACAGTCACGCGTAAATTTCGTTCGTGCCGGTCGAATCGTGCTTCAACGAATCGGTGCTCTTCCCAATGCATTTCAACATTTGTCCAAACATACAGGATGTGTGAGCCATCCGCTGTATCTCGTTTCCGCAAGCAATTGTCAACGTAGAGTTCTAAGTCGTCATTTTCCTTAAGCACGAGACAGAAGGACTTGTGCCCTAATGGGAGTTCAATTGTTCGGTCCACTGCGAGAGCTAAAGTACGTCCGGTTTGCCGGAGCAACTCTGCTGAGCGTAACTAACTCTGCGACCGTAGGAACTCACTCTAGGAACCATTGCAAGATGCTCTCGTTTTCTTCGTCGGGATAGGCGTGAGACAAATCCTCAAACTCACGATACACGATATCGACGCCAGCCCTGTTCAGTATTAGATATGCTTCTCGGGAGCCTTCCACGGGAAACATCCAATCGAGTGCTCCGTGGATCAAGTACACGCGAATTTCCTTCAATCTTGATGGGCTAGACACTTCAATCAGGAAGGGGTGAAAACTTGGAGAACAAGGTACCAAGTGCGTAAACTTCGAACCCTCCAATAGGCCCGAAGCAAGCACAAACGTACCACCGTCACTGATTCCATGCAGCATGAGTCGCGAAGTATCAATGTTCCAGTTCTTACAAGTAGCTTCTACATGATGGAGAATGTTAAGAATGTCAGCTTCGGGGTCTCCAAAATTCCAAGTAGAGTCCAGCGATGTCGGACAGACAACTACAACACCCTGTGATCGAGCTTCTCTCAACCACACCCAAGCCTGACCCCGACCGTGTCCGGAACCACCATGTAATGAAACGACCAGTGGATAACAAGTAGCTGGGTTGTAGTTCTCTGGCACATAGACTGAGTAACCACCTCTCGACTCTCTCGAGTTTTCAACATGCATGAATCCTATGTCTGCGCTATGTGGACTTGACGCTGATAGAGAGTTCTTCAGTCCACGATTTGTCGAGGCAACCTCCGAGAGAAAAAGGTCATTGATCCACTCACGTCTTGCGCAATGTGGGAAGAGGACTTCATATGTGCGTGGTTGTGTTGCGCACGTGCTCCGAATCTGAAAAAAAGCACCGTCCTCCATTGCCAGCTTCCATAGAGTCGCAACCCCACTTCGGAGAATTTGAACTGACTTAAGTATGGCTAGATCTGTTTGGTCAGTTGACTCTCTAACTACGCTAGTCCAGTGAACTTCGAGGTCAATGGCCTCCTGCAAGTCGGGGGCATACTCCAACACGATATCCATGATGTTGCTGGGTGAACCTCGACGTTGAATCATGGCAAACGCCCACAAGGTATCTTTGATCCACGCGGAGGTCTTGTTGACGTTTGAGTCGTTCACGGCAAGGTCGTCGTAACGGCGACTAGATAGTACTGCGTGCACTTCGATACATTCTCTGGCAAACAGAACTCTTCGCGAACATGTACAACGCGCCAACTCTCCCGTACCAATGAGAAAACCGCAGCCTTGTTTACAATTCGTTTGACACGGTAGAAGCACCTCACGAAGCGTTGATGTGTGTTCCGTGATCCGAATCTGAGTGCGTGCATAGCATCTGAATATGGGAGAAATTCGGTGAAACAATCTAAGTCTTTTGATCGATCGGTCGAAGATGTTGGAAATGTCCTCAATCTTGAACACTTCAACTTTACCGTTCCAGATCAAGAACTCGCTGCCCTCTTCTATGTCTCGGGACTCGGATTCACACGAGACCCCTACATGGATTTCGCCACATTCAACATGTGGGTTAACGTGGGCGAACAGCAGTTCCACCTACCCAAGAGCGAACCTCAGGTGTTCCGCGGAAAAATCGCTTTGGTGATTCCAAACCACGACGATTTGAAACGGAGATTGAACTTCGTGACGAGATTCATGGACGGAACCAAGTTCTCGTGGAACGACGAGCAAGACTGTATTCGAGTCACATGTCCGTGGGGCAATGAGTTCGAAGTCTTTGAGCCAAATGGCAATTCCGACATGGACTTAGGTATTTCGAGCGCTGAGATGCTCGTTCCTTTGGGTACCGCCGATGGAATCAGCAGGTTCTATCGTGAAATCTTAGACACTCCCGCGCGAGTTACGAAAGATAACGGCTCAACTAAAGGAATTGTGCAAATGGGCTACAACCAGTCGATGACGTTTCGAGAGTCCGAGGACTCGATCCCCGACTACGACGGGCATCATGTGGCGATCTACATAAGCAACTTCTCAACTCCACATCAAAAACTCCAAGAATACGATGCGATTTCCGAGGAATCGGACCAACATCAATATCGATTCCAAAACATTTTTGACCCCGCCACGGGAGAGACCCTTACCGAACTCGAGCACGAAGTCCGAAGTCTGTATCACCCTATGAAACGGCGTGTCCTGGTAAACCGAAATGCCTCCCAGACGTTCGGAAACTATCGCACCGGGCGCGATGCATTCGTTCCCACATGAGTGCCGCTACAGACACCGAACCGTTTTATCTGCCTCTTGGAGACGAGGTCGAAGTCTTCACCGCAGCTTACGAAAGCCGATTGCCAGTTTTGCTCAAGGGTCCTACCGGATGCGGAAAGACCCGGTTTATCGAGCACATGGCATGGAAGCTACTTCGCGAGACTCAAGGGTCGAAGGAAACATTTGAGAATCTCGTAACAGTCTCCTGCCACGAAGACCTGACGGCAACAGATCTCGTTGGGCGCTATTTGCTTGACCACGACTCAACTGTTTGGCAAGACGGACCACTCACACGAGCTGTGCGCACCGGATCAATTTGCTATCTCGATGAAATTGTCGAAGCGCGCAAAGACACAACGGTTCTTATCCACTCTTTGACCGACCACAGACGATTGCTTCCTATCGACAAGACTGGAGAAGTTCTCCGAGCGCACGAGAGTTTTCTCCTAGTAATTTCGTACAACCCCGGCTATCAGAGCATCCTCAAGGACTTGAAACCGAGCACCCGGCAGAGATTCGTGAGTCTTGTCTTCGACTATCCTCCTCCAGAACAAGAAGCCACAATCATTGAACGCGAATGTGGTGTGGACAGTTCCAACGCACAACGCCTGGCAACTCTGGGGCAAAAAGTTAGAAACTTGCGTGATCATGGTTTCGAAGAAGGAGTGAGTACTCGCCTACTAATCTACGCAGGCGAGTTGATCAGCAACGGAATTTCAGAACGAACTGCGATTGACAACGCCGTCGTGCAATCCTTAACCGACGATTTCGAAATTAGAGAAGCACTCACCTCGATTGCCGACATTGTCTTCCCATGACTCGTGTCGTGGAGGTCGAAACAGTCCTTAGACTGTTTGCTGAAGGCATCACAGGACACCCATTCCAGATTCATGAAGCCGGGGCGATTACCGAACCCTTTGCACACAACCCGAATCGTATTTCGCTCAAGAGCAGTTTCAATCTGTACCTTCCGGAGGACTTTTCCTTTTTTCCCTCAGATACGTTCAACCGTAGGGCGTTTCTCTACCTCGTTCTTCAACAGCTGGCATACCGAGAATTCAGAACTTACGCTTTCGACATCAACCAAGCCCGATCCAAGATCTCTTTTCTCAGAGACAGGCCGTCTCCAGTAAGCCATCTTGAGAGCGACCTCGAGTTGTTTTATCAACACTTCGATAATCAAGACTTAGCAAGAAGACTATTTCACTTGATAGAGTCCGAAAGAGTCACTAAGCACCTCTTGCGAAAATACGAGGGTGCGCAGGTGTATCGGCGCGATTTCCAACCCTTCGTTAACTCTTTGCACGCAATTGACCCAATCAATTTGATTGAACGCGAAATCGTCCAACTCTCAGGACACCTTCGAAATGTTCCCGGATACACATCATCCTTAGTGGGTCTTATCGATTTCGCTTTGACCCATGAAGCAGATGTATACGACAGCGCGGAAGCCACAATCGCTTGCTATCAAGCACTTGAAAAATTTGGAACTCTTCCAAGAGAGTTTGATTTGGATTCCAAGTCCGACTTTCGGGTCTCGCTTGAGTCGTTGCAACGACAAGCAAGAATCGAAGAGTGGGAGCGCGAGCTCTCAGATCTAGAGTTGGAGTTTGAGGGCATCCCGTTACCTATCGACCAGATTGAAGGTTCAGAGTCAGACGTCTTGGGAAGTGCAAACTCAGTTGATGAAGTGCAGCGAGATCACATTCAAAAACAAAAAGAGCAACTCTCTCGTCGTTTGCAAATTGAGAAGTCATCGGTAGGGCTCTCACCCTCTCGCACGGAAGACGTCATTGCTAGCTTTCGCTACGACGAGTGGGACTACCTCAACAGCAAGTGGCTTCGAAACTGGTGTCTGCTTCATGAGTATTCGATGAATGAAGAACTTGCTGGGGACTCCGCTGGCCTTAAGCGAGCTATTCGGCCTCACGTGCAAAGTGTCCGCAAGCTCTTTGAGCAAATACGTCCGGCAGGATTGAAACGAGTTCGGCGTCAATTTGAAGGAGATGAACTAGACATCTCAGCAACGGTTGATCTTAGGGTTGACTGCAAATCACAAGTTTCCCCTGACGAGAGAGTCTATTCCCGTAGAGATCGAATACATCGCGATGTGGCAACTGTCGTACTGGTCGACCTCTCCGCATCGACCGATTCGCCCATTGATGTCCATTCGAACGACACTAGCCAAGATAAGGATCAGTCGTTTAAGGATCAAGACTTAAGAGATCCTTACTTCGACGATGAACGCCTCAATTCCCCCCTCGACTCTACGCCGTTCGAGTCCGACAATCCGGTGAGACGAGTGATCGACATACAACGAGAAGCAGTACTACTTCTCGCAACCTCGTTGGACTCCATTCAGGACATGTATGCAATTTATGGGTTTTCAGGGTACGGTAAAGAAAACGTTGAGGTCTTCGTTGCGAAGGAGTTTGATCAAGCACTCTCTGAACATCGGATTGCGGCCGTTGCCTCCATGGAGCCCAAGCGTTCTACGCGTATGGGTCCGTCAATCCGACACTCGACCAGAAAGTTGCTAGCGACAGGGGCAGCGATGAAGGTCCTGTTGATCGTTAGCGATGGGTTTCCCCAAGACTGTGACTATGGACCGGACCGGACCAGTCATGAATACGGGGTTCAGGACACCGCTATGGCGTTGCAAGAAGCAGACAGAAAGGGCGTCAAGAACTTTTGCGTTACCGTAGACCTTGCGGGTCACGATTACTTGCGACGAATGTGCCGTAAAGATAGATACCTAGTTATTGACGAGCTCGAGTCGTTGCCGCTTGCTCTGAACGATGCCTACAGCTATTTGACAGCGGGATAAAGATTCTCCCAGCCTACGTTTGTAAAGCTAGTCATCCCCTCCAAATATCCCAATGATTTGCATCAGGTTCATGAACAGGATGTAGATTGACAAGAACAACGAGATTGTGGCAATGATGTAATTTCGTTCACCACCCAAAACTATTTGGCTCGTTTGCCACAGTATCAACGCGCAAGCCACAATGACCATGAACCCAGAAATCATCAGCGCAAATGGCGTCAAATTGACGAAAAACGACAAGATGAAGATGCCCAAAATGACAATCATTGCGACCGTGAGGAACTGACCAAGCCAACTAAAGTCTGTGCGACGGACGATTGTGTACATGGAGAGACCGACAAATGTAGAAGCGGTTATTGTTAGGGCCTGCACGACAATCATGGGATTGATCTTCAAATATATTGCAACAATGGGACCCATCGCCAATCCTATGAATCCCGTAAACACGAAGGTCCAGAACAAACCCCACACACTGCGTGCTGTCAAGTGAACTACAAAATACAATCCAAGGAAACCAACCAAGTACAACAATGGATTCATATAGGGAATTCCAGCATAAATGGCCACTGTGGCACATATCGCTGAAAAACCAATCGTTGCAGAGAGCAGTAGATAGGTCGCACGCAAGACCTTATTGACTTCAATTGCCTGCGCAGGCGACGAGATTGCGATTCGGGCACTTTGCACGGTTCAACAGTCCTCAAAGAAATTCAGGTGATTATTCCATAGTAGAGTCTGATTGAGACATTTCAACCTTGCACACACTAATCCGCACAACCCCATCGGGGAGGAACAAAAGCGAGCCACCTGATTGCACAATTCTGTATCGATCCAGGCGAAGTGGAGTACGAATCTCCAGACGCCGACATACGTCTCGACTTCGTCGATATCAGTAGCCACTCAACTCGGAAAAACACGCGCTCTTACAGTCGCATCAATGCAACATTGCCGCCCGTTGCAGTTTCATTTCGGCTTACCACCCGCTCGACGACAAACCGTTGTAAGTAGAACGGACCTCCTGCCTTTGGTCCCGTTCCGGATAGTCCTTCCCCGCCGAATGGTTGAGTACCAACGACAGCCCCGATCATCGATCGGTTCACATATAGGTTACCTGTACGAATCTGACTCGTGAACATGTCGATGGTGGACTCGATTCGGCTGTGAATGCCAAAGGTTAGACCATAGCCAAGTGCGTTGATCTCACTTACGAGGTTGCCAATCTCCGGCTTCTTGAATCTGTGAACTCCCATGATCGGACCAAAGTACTCGGTATTGAAAGATGAAATGTCCGTCGCATCTACCACCGTCGGGAGGACGAAGTGTCCATTTGAAGGGGATTCCGTCTTCATACGATATAGAACTTCGTTGCTTCTGACACTTGACTCTAACCAGTCGTGAGCTTCCCCATCGATAACCGGACCGACGTTTACGCTCCAGTCTGAGGGATTTCCAATGCCCATTGCGTCCATAGCGCCATAGACCAATTCCAAGACTTCATCCGCAATTTCTTCCTGAATGCACAGCAATCTCAATGCCGAGCATCTTTGGCCTGCACTTTTGAACGCTGATAGCACAATGTCGTCAACGACATGCTCCACTTGAGCAGACGAGTCGACAATCATGACGTTTACTCCGCCAGTCTCAGCGATCAAGGGAACGAGTGGTCCATCACGACTGGCGAGAGACTGAGCAATTGACTTGGCTGCTGCCACCGAACCTGTAAAGGCGACTCCTCCAATGAGTTGATGGGCGACGATTTGTCTACCCACTTCATCTCCGCCTGGAACGACACGAAACGTCTGGCGATCAATACCTGAGTTGTAGGCAAGTTCTGCAACACGAAGCGCGACTAAACACGTCTGTGGTGCTGGCTTCGCAACAACAGTGTTTCCGGTAACCAAGGCTGCTGCTGCCGGACCCACAAAAATCGAGACTGGAAAGTTCCAAGGACTAATCGTTGCAAATGTGCCTCGAGGAAAGGCCTTGAGGATATTGCTTTCACCTGTAGGTGAAGGAAGGTCGTTGATACTTTGTAGTACCTTCGCCTGGGCAGCATAGTAGCGGCAAAAGTCTTCAGCCTCGCGTAGTTCGTTAATTGCGTCTTCTACGGTCTTCCCCGCTTCTCGTCTTAGCAGTGCAACGAGTTCCTCGCGATGACTAACAAGGGAGTCAGCCCATCGATTTAGTCTTGCAGCCCGTTCGTCGACTGGTACTGAAAACCAAGCGTCCTGTGCGGCATGGACTTCCCCAATCTGCCGCGCAACCTGATCACTATCTACGGCTGTATAACTGCCGACTATGTCAGAAGGGTCGCTTGGATTCGAAACTGAGACCTCATCTTCACCAAAGTTCCAATGATGGTTAGCCCACTTATCAACAGACTCCAAGAATGGTTCTCGTAGACAGGTATTGCCGAAGTCAATTCCAAACGAATTGATCCTCTCTTCACCATAAAGTTCGTATGGCATTCGAATATGTTTGTGACCATGCTGCTCTTCCGATTCAACCTGTTTGAGTGGATCGCTAACAACTTGCTCTACCGTCAAGTCGGAATCAAAAATGCGGTTCACAAAGCTCGTGTTGGCACCATTCTCAAGAAGCCGTCGCATTAAGTAGGGCATCAAGTCCTTGTGATTTCCAACTGGTACATAGACGCGACAACCCGGATAGTCGTTGAAACGTCTTCGCGCGACCTCATGAAGTAACTCACCCATTCCATAAATTCGTTGAAATTCGTACGGCTTGTCCTTGCCTATGCAATGAACCGACGCAATGGTGTGTGCATTGTGGCTGGCAAATTGCGGAAAAATGCTGTCGGAATGACCAAACATCTTTCCCATACAAGTCAGGTACGACAAATCTGTATTGTGTTTCTGCGTATACACCGGAAACTGCGTCAGCCCATTCACCTGTGCGTGTTTGATTTCGTAGTCCCAGTACGCTCCCTTGACCAAGCGCACGTTGATTCTGGTTCGATTACTTCGAGCCAACTCGGCCAACCAATCGATTAACGCAACCGCACGCTTTGAGTACGCTTGGGTCACAACGCCCAGTCCCTTCCATTCCCTGATGATCGAGTTTTGCAGTAGTTTCTCTACTACTTTCAGACCAACTTCACATCGCTCGGACTCTTCTCCGTCAATGGTGATCGGGACATCGGATTGTGCTGCTTTGAGACATAAGGCTTCCATCTTCTCTACGAGACCCGACACTGCAGCTCTCGCATTTAATGGTTCGATTCTTGGGTGTAAAGCCGTTAGCTTCACCGACATGCCGTGGCCAAGTTCTGAGGTTGAACTGTGAGAAGCGATGTGGTTCAACGCATCCATGTAAGAATCGAAGTAGCGGTCCGCGACTTCAAACGACCTTGCACCCTCTCCCAACATATCAAACGATGCCGTCCACTTGGTCTGTGACACAGCTTCTTCGATCGTCTCCCCAGCGACAAAGGCACCGCTGAGAATGTCCAGTGCCGACAACAGTGCTTTTCTAGTAACAGTCTCGCCTACACGTGCTGCAAATCGAGTCACCCATCGATTGGCATCGTCCCGCACGTCGCTTCCCAACTCAAGCAAATTACCCGTGAGGATCAATGCCCACGTACCCGCATTAACAAATAACGAATCCGAACCTCCCGCATGTTTGGACCAATCCCCCTGTCGCAGTTTCTCTGTGATCAACTCCTCCGCGGTTCGCTCATCTGGGATGCGAAGGAGCGCTTCGACCAAGCAAAGGAGAACCACTCCCTCTTCACTGGTCAACCCGTACTCGTGCAGAAATCGCTCGACTATAGGACTTTCGTTCTTGCGTTCGCGGCACTCGGCTACTAGACCCTTCGCATTGACCTGAACCTGCTCGCGTTGATCAACCGTGAACTGCTGAGTCTGAAGCAGCATGGCTACAGCGTCGTCTTCAGTTCTTAGCAGCGACCTTCCAAGGTCCAGCCAGGGTTCGTTCAATGTCATATGGTCTCTCCTTTTCTTATTGTTGAATTGTGCGAGCGATGAGAGGGGGTTGAGGTAATCGGATCTGGTCAGACCCCAACACATGACAACTAACTAATAGTCTCAGCGTCGGGTCGGCCAGAAACTCCCGAGATCATGTTTCGTGCTTCCTTGGATGACTTCAAAGAAGGCTTGCCCCGAGCCGCAAAGTTATAACGTTCTGTGTCAATGTCTTCCAACTGTCGTTCTCCTGCCAGTACTTCTTGCTTCCACTGATCGTGTAGATCCTGTCGATCGTGAAACTCGGGCATCACTTCTCTGGCAAACAACGCAAGACTGGCACATATGTCTTCGTGCGAATTCTTGCCGGCTTGATTGAGAAGTATCACTTGGTCAACATTGGCGCTTTCCAGTTCAATAAGTCGGTTTCTAATAGTGTCTGGCGAGCCAATGAGCTCGCTTCCAGACCTGCGCTCGCCCTCTGGCGTTTGCTTCCATTCTTGATAGCGTTCCCAAAAGTTCATTGTTCCCGGAGCGAATGGTCCTTCCTTGTTGTAGAGCTGAAGAGCAAATTGAAAGAAAGTCCAACCGTCCGCCTTCTGCCAAGCTTCTTCGTCGGTTGGTGCGCACATGAAGCCTGAAACAACCGCAATGTTGGGATTTACTTCATAGTCCTCCAACTTTTCCAACCCGTGAACGAAGGTGTTGTAGTAGGCGTTCACCCAAGCTCGAGCAGCCTCCAAGCTCACGAACTTGAAGCATAACGAACCCATTCCTCTTCGAGCTGCGTAGCGAATTGTGTCCAGTTGCGAACAAGCGATCCATAAAGGCGGATGAGGCTTCTGCAGCGGTTTAGGTATCACGCAACGCAAAGGAAACTTGAAAAATTCGCCTTCGTATTCCCAACCGTGATTCCAAAACATAGGCAGAGTGCAACGGACCGCATCTTCCCAAATGTCCCTCTTGTCCCGAAATCTCAAATTGAAAGGATGCAACTCTGTGACAGATGCCCCTTCGCCAAGACCCAGTTCCACTCGTCCATCTGATACCAGATCCAGAGTTGAAATTCTCTCTGCCACCCGGGCGGGATGATTAGTTGTGAGTTGCACGATGCCATGCCCCAATCGAATCTGCTTCGTTCGCTGGCTAGCAGCTCCGAGAAAGACTTCCGGAGCCGATGAGTGCGAGTACTCTTCCAAGAAATGATGCTCGACCTCCCACGCGTAGTCGAATCCAAGACGGTCCGCCAATTCGATTTGAGCAAGCGATTCTTTGAACAGCTTGTGCTCACTGTCCGGCTCCCAATCACGTGGAAGTTGGTGTTCGTAGAAAATCCCAAATTTCATTGCACTATGCCACCGTTGTCTATTCCTTTCATTGCTTTCGACACATAGAACTCGAAAAATCCCTTGTTTTCCCTAAGGCAAATGGGGGAAAGCGACGCTGCAGAGGAAAGTCATGCGCTGAATCCACAACTTGAACCAAAGCTAGCGATTGCTCACAACGAAGCCAATGTGTCCAGCGACCTGTGCATTAGAACAAATTGAAGTCCCTAGAACAGCTTGCTAGGCGGACTTCTTGGATGTGATTGAAGGCGCTACCCAATGTTGCCTAAACGCCGCTGGGCGGCTTGGTCTATTCTCAACTCAAAAAGCTATGGTCTATAGCGAGCGAGTGCAAATATGCAATCCACTTGGACAGTCTTGCCGAACCTTCAAACGTGCATTCGGTCTTATTACAAAATAGTCAGCGAGAGAACTCATACTAGTACAAGTCAGTAAACCCACTACAGAGCTTAGATTCACTCGATTGGAACAACACAGTAATGTATTCAAACTCTGCCAGGTCATGTAGTCCCCTAGTTGACCCATACCGTTTTTGCGACAGGTGGCGAAGATCGGGCTGCTCGCCAGCTATGATCCTAGGGTCTGTGGCATTCGCAGTGTGCGCCTTGTTGCTCTCCTCCTGCGCATCGATGAATGAAGTCGACTGCTACTACACGGACTGGTATGCAAAGGGGCTTGTGGACGGAGCAGCTGGCGCAACGATGGATAGGTTCAATCGCTACGTGAAGGACTGTTCGCGACATGGTGTCACGCCAGACCGTTCCGACTACACAGATGGTCGACAAGAAGGTCTGGAATCCTATTGCACACTATCTCATGGCTACGAAGTGGGAAGATATGGACGCCAATACAATTTTGTGTGTCCTTCTTCGCTAGAACAAGACTTCCTTTCGGGCTACAACCCAGGCAAGCGACTGCACGACGCAGAAAACTGGATCGAATCGATCGATTCGAACATCGACAGTCTTACAAGAACAAATGAGAGACTGGAGAGAGAGATCGAGAAGTTCGAAGATGAATTACTAGATCCAGATACAGACGAGGAGACGAGGGCAACGAGATTGAGGCAGATCAAGCGTCGTCAATCAGAAATTACACAGAATGAGTTACAGATCCGAGAATATTACGAGCTTAAAGTCGACGCGACGGTCGCGTACCGGGAAACCGTTCGAGACCTGCAAGACCTTGGGTTTAGAGTGGTCGAAAAATACTAGGGAGGCGAAATGCTAGGTACTAGGCGAGGTTCGAATTTCTATCCATCGACACTCTCGTCGGCTCTTGCTGCCGAAGCTTGCGCAGTATTGATCCAACGTCCCTCAGTCTAACCGAGTGCGAATATACCGACTGTTACGCAAAGGGACTTTTCGACGGTGAGAATGGTACGACGATGGATCAGTTCAGTGTCTACGAAGAGGAATGTTCGCGGTTTGCGATTTGTCCAGACACGGAAGAATACTCAGTTGGCAGGGAGAAGGGACTGGAATCCTAATGCACAAGAGCACGCGGATACAAAAAAGTCAGCTCGTAAGGGCACGAGTACAACAGTGTATGCTTGGAATCACTCGAATTGGACTTTTGTGCTGGCTACGACCCCGGGAATCGTTTGCACAATGCAGAGTACGACGTCAAGTCGATCAATTCGAGCATTTCCAAGCTCAAGGCCAAGATTGTAGTCTTGGAAAGAGAATTCGGAAGACTTGAACTGAAACTAATTAATAGTTCTGACGAACAAGACAGATGGAGTTAGAAAGAGAATTCAGACGCAGCCAAAAGTACTCGGAGCAGGCAAGTTTGACCTGATGGAGCCTCTGCAGGAGTACATCGAGGTGAGGACGACGTATCGAGAAACGGTTCGTGATGTCAAAGATCTAGGCTTTGCAGTTGTCGAGAGGTACTGACGAGAGCTAGTATCCGCCTGCTCCCCGAAACCAAGATTTCTTGAGCACACCCGAGAGCCACGGATTGGATTGGGCAAAACACTCAAAAACATTCTCAATTTACAATACACACGGTAACTCTTCGAGCGATTGATTTAGGGTGGCTACGTAGCTCAGTTGGTAAGAGCACAGCACTCATAATGCTGGGGTCGTTGGTTCAAGTCCAACCGTAGCTACCAGCTCGTTGCCAACAACATTCAGTCGATCTCTTCGAAGCATGATTAGTCCTCCACCTTAGCAATCATCCAACAGGTACGCGTCAGCAAGCCAATCACATGAAGAAGTTCTTAATTGGCGCTGCACAAATTGGACTCATCCTGTTGTTTCTAGTTGTGGCGTTTGTGTTTTCCCGCGCACCATCCATTGATGACATCGAATCAGGATCGGAGGACTCGATGTCGGCCTCCGAGAGCTCACTCTACGTGTCAGTTTTCCGACCAGAGGTCAATTCAACCAGCCTCATTGTCAACACGACCGGAACAGTTGAAGCCCAAAATACTGTGTCCATGACGACTCAAGTAGCAGGACGAGTGGTTTGGGTTTCCGATGATCTTAGAAATGGAAGCTCCTTTGACAGTGCGCAAGAGCTGCTAAGGATCGACACAAGTGAGTTTGAACTTGCTGTTGCTCAAGCGGAAGCCAATTTGGAAGTTGCAAAAGCGAACTTGGAACTAAGTATGGCTGAAAGCCAGGCTGGAACAGAAAATTGGGAGATCATGAATGGAAGCGATGAAGTTCCCGAATTAGTCGCGAGAATCCCACAGATTTCTCAGTCGCGAGCCAACATCTCGACTGCACAAGCAAACCTAGAAATCGCAAAACTGCAACTGTCTCGAACGTCCTTCTCTCTTCCATTCGATGGCAAGGTATTGTCGACCGATGCAGGCCTAGGGCAGTTCTTGACCAAAGGTCAACCATTTGGGCTTGCTTACGACATAAGCTCACTGGAAGTTCGAGTCGATATTTCAGATAGCGAGATGCAATTGCTGAGCCCGGCGATGGGGCGAGTCGCCACCGTTTTGATGGGTGGAAGGGAGTTTGACGCCATCGTAGAACGTACCTCCTCTTCTGTCGATAGAAGAAGCCGCACGACAACTCTGTACTTGGTTTTTGAGTCTCCAAACGAATTGCTGCCAGGACACTTTGTAGATGTACACATTTCTGGTCGTGAAGCGCGTGAAAGCTATCGACTACCGGAAACGGTGGAGCAGGCTCAGTCGGCACTTTGGGTCGTCCGAAACGACAAGCTCGAACGCTACCAACCCAAAATCATCGCCCGGGAGGGTCGCGAAATCGTAGTGTCGGCTTTTGATTACGGTGATGGAATTGTCGTGGGCACGTTGAACAACGTAAACCCTGGAATGCAAGTCGTAGCGAACATCGTAAGACTGTGACAGAGGTCTCCCAAACACCAAAGAGCGCCCAAACAGGTCCAACCTCTCGCGTTTCGCTGATCACATTCTTTGCTAACAATCCCGTGGCAGCGAACCTGCTCATGGCGGTCCTACTTCTGGGTGGATTTCTCGCGGCTCGCGGATTGCCATCACAAGTATTTCCCGATATAGATCCCCAAATCATCACTGTTTCGATCCCCTATCTTGGAGCAACTCCTTCCGAAGTGGAGGAGAGCATTACTCGTCGTGTCGATGAAGCATTGCGAGGAATAGACGGAATTGATCGAGTCCTATCCAAAGCATCCGAGGGGTATGGCCGTATTACGGTTGAACTTAAGGACTTTGCGAATACCGACAAGGTCAAGGACGACGTGCAATCAGCAGTCGATCGGATTGCAGACTTTCCGCCATTAGACGCCGAAGAGCCCGAAGTGGTCAAAGTGGAGACGTTGCAAAACGTTATGCGCATCGCGGTACGCACAAAACGCGATGAGTTCTACCTTGATGAAGCGGTGCGCAGTCTCGAACAGGATTTACTTGCGATCGAAGATGTTTCGCACATTCAGCTGGAAGGCAATCTTGCCTACGAAATTGCAGTCGAAGTGAGTGAGGAAAAACTAAGGCAATATCAACTGTCGATAAGCGAAGTCGCTTCTGCCATAAAAGCAACTTCATTGAATCTATCTTCCGGAGAGATTCGAACAAAGGCTGGCGACCTCCTCCTGCGTACGGACCAAAAAAGAGAGACTGGTTCTGAGTTTGAAGACATTGTCATTCGAACGTTGCCCTCGGGTTCGGAATTGCGGATCGCCGATATAGCTACGGTCGTAGATGGATTTGCTGATGAAGACTTGACCCAAGAAATAGATGGAGACAGAGCTGTTTTCGTCCGAATTCAAGCTTCAAAGGGTCAAAACATTCTCAGTGTCTCCGAAATTCTCTATGACTTCATCGAGAACTACGAACCGCCGCCGGGAGTAAGAATTCAGATTTGGGAAGACGACGCGTCTCTACTTCAAAGTCGTCTTAGTCTGCTGCTACGCAATGGTGCACTCGGCTTCGCACTCGTTTTCATGTTTCTCGTTGTGATGCTCGACCTTCGACTAGCGTTTTGGGTGGCTATGGGCGTCCCAATCTCTTTCTTGGGCGGTTTCATATTTTTTGATTTCTTTGGGGTCGACATCAACATGGTCTCTTTGTTTGCGTTGATCATTGTTCTGGGCATAGTGGTGGACGATGCGATTGTTGTCGGAGAGAACATCGGAAGCGAGCACCGCAGGGGTCTCCGTGGTAGTGCAGCCGCCGTATCGGGAGTTCGCGGAGTGTTTTCTCCTGTTACGGTCGGAGTAGTAACGACCATGGTGGCATTTGCTCCACTTCTTTTCGTTACCGGAACGATGGGACAGATCCTAGGAATTGTCCCCATTGTGGTCATAGCCATTCTCGCAATGTCTCTCGTAGAGGTTTTCTTCATTCTTCCCGCGCACCTATCTCACGAACAACGATGGAGTCGCTGGCCACTAGACCGCATTCAAGACTACGTCGCTGACAAAGTCGAGACGTTTAGAGACACTGCAGTTACGTTCGCTGTGAAACATGCGGTTCAACATCGCTATATGACTCTGCTTTATGGACTTGGCATGCTCACACTCGCCGTGATGTTTGTCGTCAATGGTGCTGTAAGAGTCGAATTCTTTCCCGTTGTCGAGGCTGACAGCATCCGAATTGAACTAGATTTTCCGGTTGGAACTCCATTTGAATTGACTCGTTCCATCGCCGTAAGAGTTGAGAATTCGGTCAAGGCGGTAAATGCGACACTAGACGGAACTGCCGTCAGTTCAATAGCTATAACGTCTGGCGGAAGAACGCCGGAGTCAGGTGGACCTCCCACCGGCGACCCACAAACCATGCAAGCTGCTCGCAATCTGGCTGATATCGACGTTCAATTGAAGCCCGAACCTATTCGAACGGTGTCGGCACGCGAACTTGAACGACTCATTCGCCAGGAATTGGGACCAGTACCGGAAGCTGAATCGATCAACTTCTCCTCGAATCTCATCTCCGAGTCCTCGATCCTGGAGTACGAACTCACGCACAACGACGACGAAACTTTACGTCAGGCGGTCGAAGACATGAGGGAACGTCTGCAGCAGATGCCTATGTTGACCGAACTGCGAGATACGCTAAGCAATGGGAAGCGTCAATTTGACATTGAGCTCACACCTGCGGGAAAAGCCGCAGGTCTCTCGCATGCTGTTGTCGCAAGACAACTCCGACAGAATTTCTTCGGTGAAGAAGTCCAACGTATACAGCGGGGAAGAGAGGAAATCAAGGTCATGGTCCGTTACCCATCCGACGAGAGGAGGAGCACGAGCGATTTCTTTAACACCCGTATTCGTCCCGACGACGGCACCGAACTGCCACTCTCGACGGTTGCGGAAGTATCGGAAACGCGAAGTTTTTCCGCTATTGATCGAGTCGACGGGTTTCGAGTGTTAACGGTTTCCGCCGAGGTCGACAAGGAACTGTCGTCAACCGGCGAAGCCGCAGGCCGTATTCAGCGTAATGTGATTCCCGCTGTCTTGGCCGAGTACCCAGGGCTTCGTATCGGTCAGGCGGGATTTGGACGAGAACAAGCAAGAGATCTCGGATCGCTAGGCCGATTGGCAACGATTGCAGTGATCGTCATATTTGCCCTAATAGCATCGCAAATGCGAAGCTATTCCATGCCTCTTGTAATCTTGTCAGGAATACCTTTTGGTGCCGCCGGCGCCGTCATCGGTCACTTTCTGCTCGGTTACGAACTCTCGATGGTTTCGATGTTTGGAATAGTTGCACTCAGCGGCGTAGTGGTAAACGACAGTTTGGTTCTCGTAGACCGCTATAGGAGACTGCGAGTCGAAAACCCGGATCTTCCAGTTCAGCAAGGCATTGTGGAAGCAACACGCCTCCGTTTTCGCGCGATTTTCCTCACAACAGCGACGACAGCATTGGGATTGACGCCCATGCTCTTTGAGACTAGCCTGCAAGCACAGTTTCTTATCCCAATGGCAGTGTCATTGGCTACAGGCATCGTATTTGCAAGCGTTGTCATAATTTTTTTGGTTCCTGCCTTGGTAGTCATTCGAGACGACATATTGAGTCTGTTCCGCCCGAAAGCGATAATTAGCGACAACTGAAGTTAGCCAGTTTTCCTCCCGATCTTGCTGAATCAATCAAGAGAAAATTGGAACAAGCCCAAATTGTTTGAACGGGGGAAATCCAGATTTTGATCGCTCTCTCAAATCATTAGATTTCAAGACTGAACGGGGATTGAGCATGGCGACTTCACGTTGCCAAACATCGGGTGTTGAGTTTGAATTGAAGGTTGGATCTGATACACGGAGCTTTCGCAGCGTATCGAGCACCAAGACCCTATTCGCGGATGAAATTCGCCGGAAAGCACGGGGTCATACCGAGTCTATGGGGCTACTTAGAGTCAACAGAACACGCACACGATGACCAACCAAAGCATCGAGCCAAGCCGGAATTGGTTGGACACTGCACTCCAACTACCTGTTCGTTTTGCTCAGGTGCGCGAAGATCCGCTGCTGGATTTGGAAGTCCTGCAAAGAACGCGACCCAACTGTCGAGCCCTGATCATTGCTTCGGGAGGCTGCACAGTATGTGCACTCAATACTCTAAAACATATCGACAAAATGGTCATCGTAGACCCCAACCGAGCCCAAGTAGTGGTTGCGCGTCTCAAATTGTTGATCCAACGAGATGTACCAGCCGGCGAAAGAGCTAGCTTGCTCGGCCACGAGCCAATCAATGCTGAAGAGCGTTGGACGAAACTTGCTCGATTGGCTAGTGAGAACAATATTGATCTTCAAGACATCGGACCGAGCCGCTTTGTGGCTAGTCGCGGTTTGGATTTCATTGGTCGATACGAGATGGTATTTGGTGAACTCTCTCGTCGACTCGCAATAGACCATCACGACACCATAGTCAATCTACTACGGCAGAACGACGTAGCAAAACGCAAACATTTGTTAGATTCCGTTGACGAATTTGTCAATTGCCTTCGAGACACACTTCACGATGTGATGGATCTCTCTAACTTAGTCGAACTTTTTGGAGAGGAAGCAACACGCAATCGTCTGCAAGACTTTTCAGAGCACTTCTATCAACGAATCCTATGGGCAATTACTCGGTTGCCCACACAGTCGAATCACTTTTTGTGGCAAATATTGTTGAATCGGTCCCCACCTCGCTCTTCAGTTCCGTGGCTGGGCATGTCTCTTCAAGAACCAGCCGCTGAGATCGGGTTCCACGAGTGTTCAATAGAGGACTTCTTAACCCAGAGTGAGCAGACCTTTGACTTCATTCATCTGTCGAACGTTCTGGATTGGCTATCGAATGAACAGGCACGAAGTCTCTTGGCTAGTACTTGGACCCACCTTGCTTCGGGAGGCTACACACTAATCCGGCAACTCAATTCAAAGTTGAACATTCCAAGTTTGAACGATCAATTTGAGTGGCTGACTCAAGACGCGAACAAAATGCTGGCTAGAGATCGAAGCTTCTTCTATCGCGATCTTCACCTCGCTCGTAGATTGTGACGTCAACACACGCCTGGAGTAAACCTCCGGAGGTCTATTGCAGGCTGCTTCAAGAGTTTGAACGGCAGTTCGACTATCCGTTGACGGACACACGAAGGTTTCGAATTGAGCACTCCCTTGACTATGAACGATTCTTCGCCGCAATGGGTGATTCTGTCACAGTTGTTGTAGAGAACGAAGGAAAAATTCTCGGAGTTCTGAGTGCTGCTATCCGTAAGCTCCACCTTACAGAGAATAAGACTGAGAAATGGCTCTACATTGGAGATGTGAAAATCGAACCTTCGGAGAGAGGTCGGCACGTACTAAAAAGACTGTTTGTCGCTACTCGAACCTGGGTGGGCAACAGATGCACGAAGGGTTATTCTGTCGTGATGGATGGCACTGGTGTTACACCACACATGTACACTGGCAGACTAGGAATCCCGGAGTTTCGAGCTATACAGAGCGTCAAGCTTCTGGCTTTCTCTACACAGAGCTTCAAGCAGCATTCGGTTGACTCGGCAATGGTCCATACGAGTGAAGATCCAAGCTCTTTCGATGAGATCATGAAAGCCATCCGAACACGGAGTCCAGCACCTCGCTGGTCGATCGAGAATATAACATTTCGTTCTCGTTTAAGTCCGGTCTGTTTCACCGTTCCCAGAACTGGATGTATAGGATTCCTGGAAGACACACGCAGTGCAAAGAGACTGTACGATTCCGACTCGGGCGAACTCCTCTACGCGCACATGTCCAATGTTCAGTACGAGTCAATTGAAGAGTTAGTTCCCATAGTCGTCGAAGCTGCGAAGACGGCGCACACTCATGGACTTACGCACATGCTCCTTGCCGTCCCGGCGACAGAGTGCAGCATACTCACAGATGCTTTCGACAAGACGCAGTACGATGTCTTTTCCTCAACCGTCTATGCCACAGAGAAAACGAAAGGCTATGAGATGCCCATCAGCTCATCTGAAATCTAGTCAATGCAATCACTATGGTCAGTCACGTGAATAGCTCCACCGCTCCATCTGTAACAGCTGTCGCTGAACGAGTGAAGAAAGAGTGTGGCATCGATACAAACATCTACTTCAGGTCGCTGCACGACGGCTCGATGTCGCTCGACGGATTTAGGCGATCACAGGAACAGTTCTTTTTTTGTGTCGCCTTCTTTTCACGTCCGATGATGGCTCTAGTGGGACGAAAACCCAACCCCAGCCGCAGACTCGAAATCCTGCGAAATGTGGTGGAAGAACACGGACAGTTTGAAGAGTCCGCCTTTCACCAAAACACGTTTGAGTCATTCTTGCGGACAATTGGAAGTGATGTTCAAGAACTTGAAGACCAAAGACGACAGTGGCCTGAGGTTCGCGCTTTCAACAGTTCCCTGATCGGCACATGCCTCTTGGACGAACTGGAAGTAGGCATTGCTTGCATGGGCATTATCGAGTACTGCTTTGTGTCAATTTCGACCCGTATTGCAGAGGAAGTGGTGCAGCGAGATTGGTTGAGAGAACAGGATCTTGTGCATTACAGGATTCATGCAGACATTGACATACGACACGCACAAGACTTTTTTGAATTGCTGGAAGACTCTTGGGTCATGGGTAAACGCCGGGTTTGGATCGAGCAAGGACTCCGTTTGGGCGCACACATCTTTGACCGCCTCTACTCAAGCCTGCACGCTTCAGCTCTAAATCCGGCCCCAACTGTCGATTGAGTGACCGTTCCTCCACCTGTCCCCTTCTCGCTGCGTCCAACCTACCAGGGCTTTTCACTCCAGTTCTAGTATCCCAACGACCTGGTTACAAGTATTGAGTCACATCCTGGATGTGACTCAATCTACCAACCAATAAAATGCACATCACCCTATTTTTTGTAGTTGAAAACGCGAGCTGAGTCCAATGGTTGTGGAAGTGGTTACTAAAGGTTATCGATGGTTTCTCGACGTATTGAGACCTATTGACGGATTGGGCCCACTAGCGCTTCGAATTTTTCTTGCGCCCGTCATGATCGAAGCAGGTTGGAGAAAAATCGTTGGATTCGATTCGACGGTCTCTTGGTTTTCCAATATGGGACTACCCTTTCCCGAAGTCATGACTACTCTCGCAGCGGCCGCAGAATTTGGTGGAGGGATTTTTCTCATTGTTGGATTCTGTACAAGACTCGCTGCGATCCCCCTTATGGTTACTATGCTGGTGGCAGCTTTCTTGGTTCACGCAGAAAATGGCTGGTTAGCAATTTCTGATTCGAGTAGTATTTTTGCGAACGAACGAGTCATGGAAGCCGCTCCCAAGAAAGAGATCATCAAAGATATCGTGCGTGAGCACGGAAACTATCGTTACCTCACCAGTTCGGGTTCGATTACGATTCTCAACAACGGAATGGAATTCGCAATCACCTATTTCGTCATGCTGTTGGCGTTGATGTTCACAGGTGGAGGGAGGTACGTTAGTGTTGACTACTGGATTGCGCGATGGCGCAACATTGTGTGAGGAATAGTTATGCCCGAGAACAAGACCAAACAAAACGAAGCAAGCGTCAAGAAGTTTCTAGCCCAAGTAGAAGACGAGACAAAGAGAGCGGATACTCAATCCATTGTTGAAATGATGGGTGAAATCACTGGATATCCTGCCACGATGTGGGGTACCAGCATCATTGGATTCGGGAAATACAGTTACCAATACAAGAGCGGACATTCGGGTGAGTGGTCCCTAGTGGGAGTTTCGCCTCGTGCCCGCAATATCTCGGTTTACATCATGCCAGGTTTCGGAAACTACGACGACCTCATGGCTCGGTTGGGCAAACATAAGACAGGCAAATCCTGTTTGTACATCAATAAATTAGCTGATGTAGATACGGAAGTTCTCCGGGAACTCATTTCCAAATCCGTCGATTACATGAAAGAAAAGTACGACATAACCGACTAGTGTTGTCGGAGTTCTTCGAATTAACAAAACATCCTTTAGACGTTGAATCGGAAATATATGACATCTCCGTCTTGAACTACGTAGTCTCTGCTCTCTAGACGCCACTTTCCGGCACTCTTGGCTCCTTGCTCTCCTTTATGGGACACAAAGTCTTCGTATTCAATCACGTCTGCTCGAATGAATCCGCGCTCGAAGTCGGTGTGAATACGTCCTGCAGCGTGAACGGCAATTGTTCCTTGTGGAATCGTCCACGCTCTAACCTCTTCCTGGTTTGTAGTAAAAAAATGATGAAGCCCCAGTAGGTTGTATCCTGCGTCCACAATCCTTGCCAGACCAGACCCGACTAAACCCAAGTCCTCAAGGAACTCGCTCTGCTCTTCCTCATCTAGTCCCTGCATTTCGGCTTCGACTTCTCCACAAAATGCAACGCACAGAGCATTCTCAGAGGTTGCTACTTCGCACAACGCGTCGAAGTGGGAATTGCCAGCAAGATCTCTTTCGCCAAGATTTGCGACATACATGACTGGCTTGGATGTGAGAAATTCCCACGATTGCAACAATTCCTCACTCTCAGTCGTTGACTTCATGGCCCGAAGAGGGACTCCCTCATTCATTTGAAGGACAACCGAGTCGAGAGCTTCCAATTCGGTGCGTGCGGCCTTGTCTCCCGAATTTGCCAGTCGCCTCAGCTTGTCTCGAATGCGTTCCGATCGCTCTAGATCTGAAAGAAGCAGTTCCGTATTCACCACATCCACGTCCCTGCTTGGATCGACCGATCCGTCGACATGGGCAACATTCTCGTCTTCGTAACAGCGGACAACATGGGCAATGGCATCAACTTCCCGAATGTGGGCAAGAAACTTGTTCCCCAATCCCTCGCCTTTCGATGCACCATGAATAAGGCCTGCAATATCCACGAATCTCATTGTGGTCGGAACTGTTTTTGGCACGGAAGCAATTTCCGCGATGCGATCCAATCGCTTGTCCGGGACCGAGACAATTCCCACGTTGGGTTCTACTGTACAAAACGGAAAATTGAGAGCACTAACACTTGCATTGGTTAATGCATTGAATAGAGTGGACTTTCCAACGTTTGGCAAGCCAACAATGCCACAAGAAAATCCCATTGTTGCGGGTGAATTATCTCGTACTCAGTGGGACTAAACTACAGAAGCTCGGTCGAATAGACTGCCGATCACTCACTGCGAGAATGTAGTAGCAGCATTGCTTGCTGCCAGTCACCGGAAACTACGCTTCGTAGCAATTCATCACCCATCTCGCTAGCCGATTCGGCTTGCGTTCGTTCTGTACGAGGCATACTGCATCCTGTCAAGTAGTTATGCATGTGATCGGGGTTTCCCGGGTGGCCTACACCAATCCGTAGCCTCGCAAATTCACGGTTGCCTCCAAACGCATCAATCAAACTCTTGACTCCATTGTGACCATTGTGGCCCCCTCCAATCTTGAGTTTGCAAGTTCCGGCTGGAAATGCGACTTCGTCGTAAGCCACCAAGACACGATTCAGGGGAATCTTGAAGTAGCGAACGAAGAGTCCCACAGACTGTCCCGAGAGATTCATAAATGTGGTGGGTACCAAGATGCGAATATCCTGATCTAGTATCTTTCCCCGACCTACCTGTCCCTTGAAGCGGGATTCATTGCGCAAGGTAATCGCAAACTGTTGCGCAAGACTTCTAACCCATCGTTCTCCGACGTTGTGGCGAGTGTCCGCATACTTGGACCCGGGATTTCCCAGACCCACGATGAGCTTAAGTGAAGAGGAGTCTTTGTCGTCCGACTCGTCTCCTTGGACTTCATCGTTGGGGGATTGAAACCAGCGATTGAAGCCTGCTACAAGATTACGAAGTTTTGCCAGAGGACTACTCCGAATCTTCTTCGGGTTCCTCCGGAGATTCCTCTTCGTCTTCTTCCGTTTCGACTAGCTCTTCCTCTTCCTCATCGAGTAGAGACATTCCACGCGGCATGTGTACATTCACGATTTGATCATCGCGTCCGTCGCCTTGCGCTAGAACCACAAACGAAACACCCGGAGGCAACTCTATATCCGAAAGATGGACTGCATCCCCGATATCCAAGTGTTCTAGATCTATCTCAACGAACTCAGGCAGGTCGCGGGGCAAGCAACTGACCTGTGCTTCAGTCAGGTTGTGCGAAATCATGCCGCCGTTAAGTCTTACACCAACGCATTCTTCTTCATTAAGAAAGTGAAATGGAATAGAAACTTGAAGCTCTTGATCTTCTCGAACTCTGAGAAAGTCAACATGGACTACTTTTTCGGTTGCTGGATGACGTTGCAACTCCCTCAATACGACCTGCTCGGACCGACCTCCTAGAGTTAAGCTGAGCACTTGTGAGAAGAAGGCTTCGTCTTCCACGACTTTGGCAATACGTCGATAGTCGATGGTGAAATGGACGGGGACCTCTCCGCCTCCATAGACGACTCCTGGAACTTGGTCTTGATTTCGTCGAAGTCGACGTGCGGTCGAGGTGCCAACATCCTGGCGTTGGCTCGCATCAATGGTCAGTAGATCTGGCATGTGAATTTACCTCGAACAAGTGATTGGTCTGATTGTCCTTAGGAGCTAGGTGGCTGGGGTGGCAGGATTCGAACCTGCGAATGACGGGTTCAAAGCCCGTTGCCTTACCACTTGGCCACACCCCAATTTGGCACGAAATTTTAAGCCAACCCTTTGCGAAGTCAAACGGAATCAGCAGAAGTGTCAGAGCGTAATCTAAATTGAGTTGATGTAGACATTCACGATTCGGTATAGTTCTACATCCGAAGTGCAGAGACCGATCAAAGCCCATTCCTTGACACTTACCATCTATTTGGTTCAAAACAGTCCCCTCTAACAATTGAAGGTCAAATAAATTCGATGGACGCGGCAGGGGTGTCAACTGTCAAAAATCATCCGCACCTTGGTCGATCCGTCCAACAATTGAATCTCCTTGACAACGTTCGAGTCCTCTGTTTTACGTGAGTCATAAATTGCCTGGACTGTCCATGCATCGTAGTTGAACTCAACGAGTCTGTCTTGCTCGTCATATACGTGATTCTGTCCAGATTTCACAAAGCTGCAGTCCATGGTCAAACAATCGGGCAGCTCCAGAATTGGGACGGAGACGGCGAACTGCTCTTCCCACCAAGCCTGAACATCGACCTCTTCCAAAGTTTGGCCGTTTGGTGTCTCAATATGTGCAGTTTCCCCACTTCCCAATATGCGGATCCTCCGGAGTCCGAGTCTGTCCCTCAAGAGGAGTTCGTAAGCGTTTTCTTTCGACTTCCAAGTGAAGACCGCGCTGAAAGATTCCTCTGGTGATTTGTATATGAATCTGCCTTTGAGAATTTGCGACCAATTGGGGTCGATTTGTGTTGAATCTTTCGGTGTCTCCAACGGAAGACACGACACAAGCAATGCACTCATAAGCGCAACGAGCCCAATTCTGGTTACGTTGGTCCAGAGCCGAGTTACTTGGTCGAACTGCACACCAGTTGTACGCTCTGTTATCATTTCATCCAATTGCGATATACACATCGAAATTAATTCATGCCGATCATTGCCTTCGGCCTCAATCACCGTACCGCGGGGATTGACCTGAGGGGGCGGGCATCAATACTACCCAACGACCTCCCAACCGCCCTTGAAGCGCTAAAAAACTCTGCGTCCTTCATCCGTGAAGCGATCATACTATCTACCTGCAATCGAACGGAGATTCACGCTCAAGTACGAGATATCTCTGAAAACGAAACAAGACGGCACATGCTCAGTTGGCTTGCTGACCTTCGAAACTTGACCCTGAGTGAGTTGGAGTCTTCGACTTATTGCCATTGGGAACAAGATGCTGTAGGACATATTCTTAGCGTCGCTTCAGGTCTTGACTCTCAGGTTCTTGGAGAGCCTCAGATATTCGGACAGTTCAAGGCTGCCTTTTACGCCGCAAATCGCGCAAATTCAGTGAATACGGATTTGACAGATCTTGTGATGGCCGCTATCAAGACAGGCAAGAGAGTCCGTTCCGATACAGAGATAGGACAAAACTCAATTTCTATCGCGCAGGCAGTGGTAATAATGGCGCGTCAGATATTTTCAGACCTAAACCAGACGAATGTCTTGCTTCTTGGCGCTGGTGAGACTATCTGCCTAGTAAGTAAACACATGAAATCGGCAAACGTCCGCACTATTGCCATAGCGAACCGAACCATGGCCAATGCATCGCGCGTTGCAGAGCTTGTGGACGGAGAAGCCATGGCTCTATCGGAGTTCGGTTCGCGACTGCACGAATACGACATAGTCATAAGTTCAACGAACAGTCCGTCGTCGGTATTGAGCAAGGAAGTCGTGGCGCACGCATGCAGCCAGCGACGGTTTAGACCCATGTTCATCGTAGACCTTGCAGTTCCTAGAGATGTGGAGGCATCTGTTAGCGACTTGAGCGATGTATACCTCTACACCATTGACAATCTGACATCGGTAATTGATGAGAACCTAAAGCTGCGCACGAACTGCTTGGCGCAAGCGAAATCGATCGTCGATGAAGGAGTACAGATGTACGAGGAACAACACAGAATTCGACAAGTCTCAGGTCTGGTCACTAACTTTCGCGAATCCGTTTCAGACATGCGCAAGCAAGAAATTGATAAAGCTCATGCACGGCTCCGAGCAGGTGAGGACCCTCACGAGGTTATCGAGCGTCTAGGTGAAGCACTGGCGCACAAGTTTGCGCACAACCCTACAGTGGCTATGAGAAATGCCAGCAAGTCCGATGATCAGGAACTACTGGCTCTACTGTCTGAAATATTTCAATCCAAGTAATGTCGCTGTCTCCCAGAATTGTTCAACGTCTTGAGGAAATCTCTGATCGTCACGCAGAGATTGAGTCCTTGCTAGGCGACCCAGAAGTGGTTTCCAATCACGAGAGTTTTTCGAGTCTCTCGCGAGAGTACTCCGAGCTTCAACCAGTCGTAACTGCATACGAACGCATTAGAACGATTGAAGATGAAATAGAGGAAGCCGAGGAGCTTCTTCAAGAGGAAGACGAAGACTTACGGACGCTTGCTCGAGAGACGATTGAAGAACTTCGTCCGTCGCTGAACGATGCTCTTGAAGGGATTGAATTATTGCTGGTGCCGTCCGACCCCGACGACAAAGCCAACGTTTTCTTAGAAATACGCGCGGGCACAGGTGGTGAGGAAGCCGCGCTCTTTGTCGCCGACTTGGCAAAGATGTACGAGAAGTACGCGACGCTAAAAGGCTGGAATGCGAAACTCGTCTCCAAGAGACCAGCAAGCCAAGGAGGATTGAAAGAGGCGGTTTTCAGGATCTCAGGTCAAGATGTATTTGCGAAGTTGAAGTTCGAGGCCGGCACACATCGCGTGCAACGAATTCCGCAAACCGAGTCGCAAGGACGCATTCACACGTCGGCATGCACCGTCGCAATTCTGCCCGAGATCGAAGAACTCACCGAAGTCGAGCTGAATGTTGCTGACCTGCGAATCGATACATTTCGCGCATCCGGTGCAGGTGGGCAACACGTGAACAAGACCGACTCCGCAGTTCGAATAACTCATATGCCCTCCGGGACCGTAGCCGAGTGCCAGGAAGAGCGTTCACAGCATCAAAACAAAGACCGAGCCATGGCTTTGCTAAAGTCCAAGATCCTCAGCGAACAACGCCGAGCTCAAGAGAAAGAGCGAACAGAAGATCGAAAGCTCCAAGTAGGCTCTGGCGATAGGTCCGAGAGAATTAGAACCTACAACTTTCCTCAGGGAAGACTTACAGATCACAGAGTTCAACTCACGCTGTACAAGCTGGATGAAGTCATGGAAGGCGCGCTTGATCAGGTGGTTGAGCCATTGGTCAAAGAACGACAAGCCGATCTACTGCGGGGCATGAAGGATGAAGTGGATTGATTCCCGCTGTAGGAGGTGCAAAACACCCCGTGCTAGGCAATTCGACTGAAGACCAAACGCACCGTCTCAAAAACCTAGGAGATTGCTTCGCTTGGGCTCGAAGCAAAATCGGTAGAAGAGATTCAGAACGATTGCTCGAGTATGCGTTGGGCACAACAACCTCTCAGCTCTACACAAACCCGTCATTGGATGTCACTACGGAATCAGCCAAATACCTCTCTGGACTGGTTTCCCGGCGAAGTAGTGGCGAACCTGTTGAGTACATCATTGAAGAGTGCTACTTTTGGACTCAAAAGCTGCAGATTACTTCCGATGTACTCATACCGAGACCAGAGACCGAAATTCTTGTCGAGTCTGCGCTCCAGTTCCTGAAGGACGGGGATCGTGTACTGGATCTTGGCACGGGTTCAGGCGCAATTGCACTAGCGTTAAGCTCTGAGTTGAATCTGAAAGTGGTAGCTACAGACATTGACTTGAACGCCCTAAATTTGAGCCGAGAAAACATTGATCAACTCGGTTTTGACATTGAGCTGGTTCAGTCGGATTGGTATTCCTCGATCAAAGGAGTATTTGACGTGATAGTCTCGAATCCACCTTACGTAGCGATTGGCGACCCTTTACTCACAAAGAGCGGATTGCGCTACGAACCGCTTGTCGCATTGGCCAGCGACAAAAATGGGCTCGAAGCACTCGAGACTGTTATTTTCGGATCCACAAAGTACCTTGAAGATGGTGGTAGCTTGCTGGTCGAGCACGGATTCAATCAAAGAGACCAAGTGATGAGCATGTTCAACACAGCCGGATTCCTCAACATAAGCTGTCGAAACGACTTCAGCGATGTTCCACGAGTGGTTTTTGGACAGAAAGGTGAATGACAACGAGCTACTCCGCTACAGTCGGCAGATCATGTTGCCGGAAGTGGAGATTGAAGGTCAGGAGAAAATCCTCGCAGCGCACGTGGCAATAGTCGGTTTAGGAGGACTGGGATCGCCTGTTGCGCTCTATTTGGCGGCCGCAGGAGTAGGACACTTAACGCTAATCGACGACGATGTGGTAGACGCGTCGAATCTCCAGCGCCAAATCGCACACTACGAAGACAGCCTGAATGAGAGCAAAGTCGATTCCGCGGCTCGTGCAATTTCCAATATCAACTCAGCAACACAAATCTCCCGTTGTTATGAACGTCTGACGACTAAAGATCTTTGCAACGTTGCCAGTCGCGCAGATGTATTGGTAGACGGTACCGACAACTTTGCTTCGAGATATCAAGTAAACGAGGCTTCCCTCTCAACTCGCACGCCACTTGTTTCCGGTGCAGCCATTCGTATGGAAGGGCAAATCGCTGTGTTTGATCCCAGAGAGGACTCGTCGCCTTGCTATCGTTGCCTCTATCGTGATGGGTCCTCTGAAGACCTAAACTGTGCGGAAAATGGCGTAGTCGCTCCTCTCGTGGGAATCGTAGGTTCTGTTCAAGCAATGGAAACCATGAAGCTCATTTGCGGATTTTCAGAGTCATCCGTGGGCTGGGTTCATTATCTGGACGCCAAACGAATGGAATGGAGAAAACTCAGGCTTAAGAAGAACTCTAAGTGTCCGTCTTGCTCTTGAGCGATATTGGAGTAGGTCTTCACGAAGGTAACACTCCACCGTAAGGTCTTCTGTTTCAAGAGAGGGACATTGTTCATCTAAGTCCACTTCGATTGAGAGACAATCGAGAACAAACCCAAATGCCCACCTTCAAGAAGAATAAAGGAACTAGTGAGCGATTTGCGTTTGATTTCACCTAACAACTCCGAATTAGGTTCTTAGAGACAAGGAGCCCCGCAGCTTGGACCTTGCTTGGATGCTCCATTCAATAGCAAGAAATCCGTTTTGGCTTTGAACTGCAAGACCGGATCGAACTCTCAATCTAGGAGATTCCATGAGTTTCAACATTAAGAACGAAGAGACATGTCACTTAGCAACAGAATTGGCGCGTTTGACCAGCGAGACAAAGACGAAAGCAATAGCGATAGCCCTGTGTGAACGCTTGATTCGCATACAACATGCTCGTTGTGCTCAAAGTAGACTAAAGGAAATGCGCGCCATTGCAAAACGAAGTGCGAGGTTTGTGGGACCCGGACCTGAAGAGCATGGCTGTCTTACTTTTTGACGAAGGGGGACTGCCAAAATAGTCGTGGATAGTTTCGCGTTGCAGGGCGCACTCTTCGACGAATCTGTCTCGGAGCAATACAAGAATTTGATTGCCAATGCCCTATCTGTCCTCAGTTGAAAATGCCTTGGAATCAGCCAAAGCTGTCTAGAGCCGTGGAGGGAGAGACATCGGGTAATCCGCTTCTGTTCAAGGCGTAGACTTTGCACGAACATACATTGAGCCTGCAACACCTGCTTCAGAGTGACAAAGGAGTTACTTGTACGAGACGCGCGCGCAGCACATTGGATCGACAGAATACTGAGCAGTGCGCCGAAAGATTCTTTCTCGTGCGTTTGAGTTAGCAACTTAAGACAAGGCAAGACACTCGTCTGCAGGACGTATTGGCATCGAACTGAACGTCTTGCTTAGACGCACATCGGCGAAATCTTCGCGAATCCGCAGGCTAGTGCGGCTTAGTACCAGATTTGTCTTATACACGCAGCCGTTCTTTCAGTCGCATCCTCATACAAGACGTCGGGTACATAGTCGGCGATCTGCGAGACTTTCATGCCTATGAGTCCACAAGGATTGATGAGATCAAACGGGGTTAGATCCATCGAGACATTCAGACTAATACCGTGATACGAGCATCCATGGCGAATGCGCAATCCAATTGCTCCAATCTTGCTGCCTTCGACATAAACACCTGGATTGCTCGGCATTCGCAGACCCTCGAGGTCAAAGGACTCGAGCACGTCAATCATGGATTGTTCCAGTCCACGAACAAAATCGTGAACACTCTGACCACATCGTCGCAAGTCGCGCAGCAAGTATGCGACAACCTGTCCTGGTCCGTGATAGGTGACCTGCCCACCCCGGTCTGTCTGTACTACCGGGATGTCTTGGGGTGCCAAGAGATGTTCTGGCTTTGCGGCTTGTCCTAGCGTGAATACGGGGTTGTGTTCCGTTATCCACAACTCGTCACTTGTAGACTCGTCCCTACTATCAGTAAATTCCTTCATCCTGTCCCATACCGAAACGTACTCCGTACGCCCCAGACGTCGTACTACAAGCTTCGTCTTGTCGGCAACAGGACTAAGATTCGTCGACATCTTCCTCAGGATCTGTTTCGCTCGAGTCTTGGGGTTTGGGCTTCGAGGAAAAGAAATCTGCAATGGCTTCCATGATGCCTTGAAAAAAACCAATTTTCTCAACGTCTGCTTGAGCATAGAGATTCTCGGTTGCGATTTCCTCGCCTCCAATAGAGACGACCAACGTGCCAATGACGTCACCCGAACTTACCGGAGCTTTGAGCATCTCAACCGGTCTAACCGACATCTTTGCGCCCGAATCGCCACGAGGAACTAAGTACTTGACCGCTGTACGAAGTCGAGCCTCCACGCTCTTGACCTTTCCATTGTCGACGTCTAGCTCGAAAATCTTCTCAGGACCAACAAGATTCTTGAACTCGAAATTCCGAAATCCGTAGTTGAACAGTTTGCGAGTTTCGCGAATCCGTACTTCATTGCTTTCGGTGCCCATAACAACGCTGATGAGACGCATGCCGTCTCGCATTGCAGATGCGACCAAGCAATATCCGGCTTCTGCTGTGTAGCCTGTCTTCACTCCATCAACTGTGTCATCGAGAGTAAGCAGTCGATTGCGATTCGGTTGTCGAATATCGTTGTATGTGAAATCGCGTTCCGCGTACATTTCATAGTGTTCCGGATAGTCAAGAATCAATGCCCTGGTGAGCAACGCGTTGTCGTACGCAGTTGAGAGGTGGTCAACATCGGGTAGACCTGTTGAGTTCTTAAAGACAGTGTCTTCCAAGCCTAGATGTTCTCCATACTCATTCATGAGCTTGGCAAACTCGTCATCCGAGCCCGAAATGTACTCGGCAAGCGCAACACTGGCGTCGTTTCCCGACTGAATGATGATGCCTCGCAAGAGGTCGGAGACTGATACTGTGGTTCCTTCCCTGATGAACATTCGTGAGCCGGGTGTCTCCCATGCAGTCACGCTCACTGGAACCATCTCGTCGATCTTCAGTCGACCCGAATCAACTTCGGCTGCCGCCACATAGCTAGTCATAATCTTGGTGAGACTTGCAGGTGCTAGTTTCTCACGACTGTTGAATTCAACAAGCACTTTTTTGCTGTGTGCGTCCATCAGTACATAACTCTTCGCTTCCAACGTTGGCGGCTGAGGAACGATGAAAGTTGCGAGGCTCGACGAGCACGCAAAGACAAAGCCCAAGGCAACTACGAGACAGGATGATTGCAAGAAAGGTTTTCTCATTGATTTTGCTGCTAGATGGATGCGGTGAAAAGTTTCAATTGCTAATTGAACGTCGGAATCGCCCTATAGACCATCGCGAATGTCCATTGCTAACTGGTAGACAACCCTCGCATACAACCGGCTTATGTTGTAGCGTGTAATGACGTAGAAATTGTCGAACCCAAGTACGTAGTCGTTGCGTTCGACTCCGTCCTTGTCATCTAGGCGGTATGCGAACAATGCTGCTAACGAGTCGTCCGCGGCCTTCGTCTTGATGCCAAGAGAACGCCATTCAGACACAGTCTTGCTCGGTTTTAGATCTTCGTTAGCTAGATCTCCTACTTCGGATTTAGTCGGCTCCACGGTTACTCGTTCGAGGATGTCTGCATCGGGGACCCATCCGTGTTCGGAAAAGTAATTGGCAACGCTCCCAATTGCATCCGTCGTATTTGTCCAAATATCGCGAATTCCATCACCATCAAAGTCGACTGCAAAGTTGCGATAGCTCGACGAGATGAACTGTCCGTACCCCATGGCTCCAGCATAGGAACCCAAGAGTTCATCGATGGATCTACCGTTCCCGCTTGCGGAGGAATCGTTCATACGATGGCACGACTCGTCAAGGTCGAAGGGTTTGATTCTCTCCTCGCATGCAAGAATAAGAAAGTGACGCAATTCTTCGCTGAAGAACTCTGCACGTCTTGGATAACCGAATCCAAGCGTTACGAGGGCATCAATCACGCGGTACTTGCCCAGAAACTTGCCGTAGTAGGTTTCTACGCCAATGATTGCTGAAATGATGTGAGGCTCGACGCCATAGGCTTTTTCTGCACGTTTGAGAACCTCGGAGTTTGTCTTAATGAACTCAATACCCGCTTCGACTCGCTCCGGCTGCAAGAATATGTCCTTGTACTCATTCCAGTACAAGGCTTCTGCGGGCTTTTCCATGATTTCGATGATTTCGGGTACGTGTTTCGCCTCGCGAAATACGGACACCAAGGCGTTTCGGTCAAAGTCGAGATCTTCAACCAGTCCATCGATTAGGGCTACGGCTTTTTCATTCTCGCTGTAATCTCCAACAGCGTGAAATGCCAAGATCAACGAAGCCAACGAGACTATGTGCTTTAGTTTCATTCCTTGTCCATCCACTGTTTTCGCGTGCAAATTGCCATGATGACTCCGAAGGAAACGAGCGTAGTCACAGCGGAAGTGCCACCGTAGCTAACAAGAGGAAGTGGTAGGCCCATTACTGGCAGCAGTCCGACCACCATCGCGACGTTAACCACGACACATAGGAAGAAAATAATCGCAATCCCTGCGCCAACAAGATGTCCGAATCCATTCGAAGATTGAATGCTGATATACAGCGCGCGCATAAAGATTAACAAATAGCAAATCAAAAGCAATGTGCACCACACAAAACCGAGCTCTTCGCCAATGACGGCTAGAACAAAATCAGTGTGCCCCTCAGGCAAGAAGTCAAGCTGGCTCTGCGTGCCCTGGAACAAACCCTTTCCGTTCATACCACCCGATCCAATCGCAATCTTTGACTGCAAAATGTTCCACCCGGCACCTTGGGGATCGCTGTCAGGATCAAAGAGCACTAAGATTCGTGTCCGATGGTAGTCGTGTAGCAGGTAGTGCCACGCAACGGGAATGGATGCGGCGACCAGGAACACCACCAGTGCAATCCATCGCCATCTGATTCCTATCAAAAAGATTATTCCCGCAGAACCAAGAAGCAGAATCAATGCGGTGCCGTAGTCTGGCTGAAGCACGACCAGTGCGGTGGGCAGACCGGCAATTGCCAGCACAACACAGAAGTCAAGAAAATTCATGCGGAAAGACCGCAAGCACAAGTACCACCCAATCATTAGCGGAATAGCAAGCTTTAGAAGTTCTGAAGGTTGGAAACGTGGTAGCAACGGCAAGTCCAGCCACCGTTGAGATCCCTTGGAGGTCTCACCGATGAACATAACAGCCACAAGCAAACCAATGACTCCTACATATAAGACAGGGGTCAGCCGAAAGTAGGTCTGTGGCGAAATACTGCAAGCAACAAGCATCAACCCGAACGCAAAAGCGATTTTGACAATCAGCTTGATCAGTGCCATCTGATCCTTTCCTAAGGAACTGTAGAGAATGACCAAACCAAACGTTGCGACACAGGCCAAGAGAAACAGGAGTGTCCAATCCAGATTGAAATTTCTCTTGATCGATTCGATCAAGTAGGTATACGGAGGCCGCGAAGATGGGATGCTCAGTAATTCACTCACTAGTCACCGCCACAGAATTTTCTAAGTACGCATCGATAACACTGCGAACAACAGGACCAGCAACACTGGATCCGCCTCCGCCGTCTGCGGCACCATTCTCGATTACCACCGCAACCGCAATGACGGGATCTTCAACTGGAGCAAAACCAAAAAACAAGGCGTGCTCCTGTTTGTACTCCTCCAGAGGCTCCTCCACGACATCGTCCCCATGGGGAATTCCAACGACCTGGACTGTACCTGACTTTCCAGCCATGAGATACGGAATGTTCCTTCCAATATGCGCCCAGGCAATTCCGTTCTGTAGATATCCTTGATCGCCCCGATGAACGACTGCACGAAGCGCATCGATCATCAAGAACCAGTCTGCTTTCGATGGTCCATCAACGGGTGAAAATGGTCGAGTGAACGCTTCATCTAAATCGATCGGTTGGTCGCTCGACATTAGCAAGCGCGGCCTAATCCACTCTCCGCGATTGGCTAGAACAGTTGCAAAGGTTGCCATTTGTAGTGGCGTGACCAGTATGTCTCCCTGACCGATGAACAGGTTGACGTTGTCGCCGCGATACCAAGATTCTCCCTTGGTCTCGCGTTTCCACTGCTTCGTTGGCATTAAGCCACCGACGGCGTCTGCTACATCTATAGCAGTGCTTCTTCCAATTCCGAAACTGTTGGCAAAATGTGCCAGATCATCTACTTCTAAACGAGTACTCATCTCATAGAAGAAGATGTTGGACGAACGGTAAATTGCCCGATACATATTGACAGCACCCTGACCCCGGCCAGTGTTGTGCTCAAACCAGTCGCGCCACACTTTAGTGGAGTTCGGTAGTTGGAACTTACCGGTTATGTCTAGGATTTCCTCTTGCCAATCCACGAGCTCCGCACTGAGACAAGCCAAAGCCACAATCGGTTTGAAAGTCGAACCAGGAGGGTAAGTGCCTTGAGTTGCTCGGTTGAACAACGGTGTGTCTCGTCGATTGATCAAATGGTTGTAAGCTCGATCAGTCATTCCCATGACAAAACCGTTTGGATCGTACGTTGGTTTGCTAACCAGCGTCAGGAGCCCACCCGTTTTGGGGTCTACGGCTACGACGGCTCCGCGGCGGTCTCCAAGTGCTTCGTCTGCAATTTGTTGCAATCTCGCATCAATGTGCAAGGTAATCGTTCTGCCACGAGCTGGCGGCTCGCTTGTTAGCTCTCGCATCACTCGGCCGTGGACATTGACCTCTACTGTCCGATAGCCCACTTGGCCATGAAGTGCATCTTCATAAAACTTTTCGACTCCCCGACGACCTATGAACATCGTTGCGCCATACCTGATAGGGTCCAGACGTTGTAGATCTTCAGTGGTGATCTGACGTACCGAACCCACGACATGAGCCGTGAGATCACCCATGGGATAGTCGCGCAACGTCTCTGTCGTAACGGAGAGTTCGGGATAACGAAAACGATTGACTGCAAATGTTGCGAGCTCTACGTCACTCAAATGTCGCTTCAGAATGACCTTCTCGCCAGGTCTCGAGGAGTTCTTCAGACGTTTTCGAAAACTCTCTTCCTCGTCAGCATCAAACGAAAGAATTTCTCGAACCCGAATGAGCAGCGCGTTGATATCCTCGACATTCTCACCCACCACCGACAACGACTGAACTTGCTTATTACCTGCAAGAACGTTTCCATTTCTGTCGAAGATCAGTCCTCGTGCTGGAGCTAGTGGCTGAGTGACCAGACGATTGTCGGTTGCACGTGTCGCATAACGCTCGTGATTGAGTATTTGCAGCTGGAACAGCCGCAACAGAATGCCCGCAATCAGAACCATGCTGATTGCGCCAACGACAATCGTCCGAACGAGCATGGTCTTCTTCTGCTCGTTCGAGACTTGCAATCGAGCTTTATCTATCTTCATTGTGGTGGTACGGATGACCGTTGACTATTGAGCGTGCCCGATAGAGTTGCTCACACACTACCAATCGAGCGATAGAGTATGGGTAGGTGAGTTCAGAAAGAGACCAGACAAAAGCTACTTGACTGCGTTCAGACTCTGAGAATCCATCAGAGTCACCTATTAAGAAAGATACATCGTTTCCGCTAAAGTTCCATTGACGATATTTTTTCGCGAGCTCTGCCGTACTCAAGTGTTTTCCGCGGCGGTCAAGCATCACAACAGAAGATGATCCAGCACTTCGAATCATTCTGTCAAAGCAAGATCGATTAGGATTGTCTCGAACACGAACGAGCACCAACTCGGGCATCCTTCGAACATAGTCGCCGATGGCGGCTTCCAGCCATTTAGGCCCTTTTCCAACGTGCAGAACTCGAAACTTCACATGACGTTTTCAGTTTGGTGAACGGGGTCCCAAAGACGTTCGAGTTGATAGAAGTCCCTAGTTTTCCCCTGCATCACGTGCAGGACGGCGTCTCCATAGTCCACTAGGACCCACTCAGCCGAGTTTTGACCTTCAACTCCGAGAATTGGCATCCCAAGTTTCTTCGATTCCCTTAACAAGTGCTCAACAATCGACGACACGTGACGGCTGGACGTACCCGTAGCTACAAGCATGTAGTCCGTCATATCGGTTAGCTTTCGGACATCGAGAACTTTGATATTGAGAGCTTTTATTTCTTCAAGCAGCTCCACGAGGGTAACACTAAGAGTCTGAGTGGTCAGCGAACGTCCTTTAGCCACGATACAAACGATTTTTGATTATATGCTTGCAAACTTCGGGATGGATTGACTCAGAGACGTCGCATCCGTCGCGAACTTTTCGACGAATTTCCGTTGCGGAGACGTCCAACATCGGCTTAAAAGATACGAACACACCACCCGGACTTTCAAGCAATTGACCGGGTTCTTTCACTCTTGAGAAGCCAATCGGTACTTCGTCTGAAGAGGGGCTCATTCGCTTCAGCACAAAGAAACTTACGATTTCGGGCAATTCCTCTGCACGGTACCAACTTGAGACGTTTTGGAAGGCATCCATGCCTATCGCCCAAACAATTGGAACATCATTTGTTCTTGTCAAGTCTCTCAACGTCTCTACAGTACGGGTCGGACCATCGCGACCATCCTCAAATCGAGATGCCTGAAGGACTGGGTTCGACTTGCACGCGAGCAACAACATTGTCCAGCGATCATGAAGACTGGCAACAGGCGGTTTCCGAAGTTGCGGATTGGGCGCAACCATCATGGTCACAATTGCACCACCCAGAGATTTCGAGACATGGTGTGCACCATGCAGGTGACCAACGTGGACTGGATCGAAAGTTCCTCCGAAGACAACCACAATCTACCGATTGTTCTCACAGATCCCTAAGTGAGGCATATGGTTTCTTGCAGCAAAGCAGGGCGATTGGACATCTCTCAGAACTCTTCGGTTGTAGATTCTCGCAACCACTCCCAAATTAGATTGAATCGTTGGTGAGCATCGTTCAGTTCAAGCAGCTTCTGTCGATATTGCAGGTCAATCGCTAGATGCTCCGACAGTCGCATGCTGACTGATGAAGCATCGTCAAAGTCTATGTTCAATTCTCCGGCTTCAGCACCCATGGCATCGACTACTTTTTGGAGAATGTCGACCAAGACGGCATCGGAATTGCGAATCTCGAGCTTTGGTTCATCCATTTCGATCCGCACTTGCGCCATTCGCAAGTGGTCTTCAAGTTCCCATGTAGTCTCCACATGAAATTTTGCTCCACCTTCCGCTAACACATAGAAACGTCCATCGTCGAGCCTTCTGTGTTCACGAAGCGAAGCCAAAGTTCCCACGCTATGTATAGCGGGCGGGCTAGATGTTCCTTTCTCGTGTACTTCGCTTCCGTTCTTTAGCAAGACGACGCCAAAGCCAGTTTCAGTTTCGATCGCTTTTTCAACCATGGTGACATAGCGTGGTTCAAAGACGTGCAGTGGCAACAATCCATCTTTGAACAAAACCGTCCCGAGTGGAAACAGTGGCAGTTCAAGCTGAGGTGTCATATCGAGACCAGCTGCATAATTTACGGAAGATGCAAACCATGGTGAGCTCCAAGAGTTGGACTCATTGAGAAAATCCTAACAAGTCGAGTCTAATGCACATGTTACGAAATGAATTTCAAATCTTGAATTAGCGTCTCATGAAGCTAGAGTAACAGTCAATAAGACACCACCTAGTAATAGTCGATATATCACGAACGGAGTCACTCCAATCCTTTCGATCCACCTGAGAAATGCATCAATGCACAGGTATGCGCTGAGGAAGGAAAGTAATGTGCCAATTCCAAGGCTTAGCCAATCTACTTCACTTAGAGGACTGTTGACTGCATCAAGACCAAGTAGCGCAGTCGCAGCCGCAATTGTGGGGATAGCTAACAAGAAAGAGAAGTCAGCTGAAGCGCGACGAGAAAAACCGAGAAACAGGGCAGCCGTAATCGTTATTCCCGAACGAGAAGTACCCGGGATCAATGCGATCGCTTGTGCAAGTCCGATAAGCAAGGCTTGAAAGTTTGACATCTCGGACACTTCGCTTTCGCGTTTTCCTAGCCGGTCGCCAATTAGAAGCAATACTCCGAACGCAATAGTGGCAACACCAATCACCGTAGCAGAGCGAAGATGAGCTTCTATTGCACTTTTCGCAACGAGACCAACAACAATTACTGGAAGTGTAGCGATCACAATACGGCCGACGAATCGAATTTCGTCGTTGGTCTGACCATGCAACAGTCCATGTACGGTCGACGTAGCAAGCCGTGCAAGCCGTACTCGAAAGTATGTGAGCACAGCCAACAACGTACCAAAGTGAGTTGCAACATCAAACGCAAGCCCTTGGTCCGTCCAGCCGAGAATCTTCGATCCGAGAATGAGATGGGCTGAACTGGATATCGGCAAGAATTCAGTGAATCCTTGTATTAGAGCCAATACCATGACTTGGGTCATCGATTGCGCACCCGCCACTACAAATCGTTAGGAATTACACGAACTGCACACAATTGCATTCTGCACACGTGCCCTAGTGGTGAAGTAATCTTTCATAGCCCGAGCACCGAGATTCTGAGCCACATGGCAATCGCATCAATCGATCACGTTGCAATACCAATCATGAAAGTCGACGAAGTCCTTTCCTTCTATGAATCGCTTGGATTTCGCATCGACTCATCGTTTGCTCCCCGACTATACAGTGCACACTTAGGGCAGCAAAAGATCAACTTTCACGACCCAGCTCTATGGAGTGACTCCAAGTTCACTTTGCGCGGACCAAAGGCAAGACCCGGCTGTGGTGATTTCTGCTTCGTATGGTCAGGTTCTGTGTCTGCGCTTGAACAGACATTGCGGGATCGGTCAATCGCGACAATCCATGGACCTGTTGATCGACTGGGTGGCAGATCTTTCGGATCTTCAGTGGGCGAGAGTTATTACGTTCGAGATCCTGACAAGAACCTTGTTGAGTTCATCGTGTATCCATCGGAAAACTAGAATGGAATGTCGTCGTCAAGATCGTCAAAGTTGTCGTCAGCTCCGGTCGCTCCGCTAGAGCGAGCCCCTCGATTACCAGAGCTTCCTTGACGATCGGAACGTGAGCCAAATCCATCGTCTCCTGATCGTGGTGATCGATCACTGCCACCGCGAGGAGGTGATCCACCGTAACCTCCACCACCTCTGCCTTGCCCGCCGCCTCCACCACCCAAAAGGATGATGTTTCTGGCAAATACTTCGGTTCGATAGTTTTTCACTCCTTCCCGTTCCCAAGAAGAAGTGCGTAATTCGCCTTCCACGAAACACTGGCGACCTTTTTGAAGATATTCCCCTACTATTTCCGCATTTCGGCCGAAACTAACGACGTTATGCCAGTCTGTTTCTTCCTGCCATTCTTCGGTTCGATTGTCTCTCCATCGTCGTGTTGTAGCGAGCGAAAATCGCGCAATTGGAGCACCACTATTCGTGAATCTCGTTTCCGGATCGCCGCCCAGATTTCCAAGAAGCATTACCTTATTGAGACTACGAGCCATATCAAGCAAATCGTTGAGAGTTGTTTCGAGACTATATTAGCTGAGTGAAACTGCCATTTCTTGATTACGGACCCACTTAGATAGTGAAGCGACAAACTGTTGTGCTACTCGGCGCTGCCTTGTATTTCCCGCTCGTCGTATATCCACCCTTGCGTCTTGTCAGTTGGCTGTTTGAAGACTTATCCAACTTCACATGGGTTCTACTTCTACTGCTAGGTGCAGTCCTTTTTCCACCGTATATCTCGCGTTCCTTGCGATCAACTCTAAGTCGTCCGCTATCCGTTTTCCTGATGACTTGGTATTGCCTAATGTTCCAGCTCTTTCTTCTCGTCATGCCTTTGGAGCTTCTACGAGTGTGGGTCAATTTGAGCGATCAAACTCTGGCTTCCATTGCTTTAGCAGGATGGTCTATCTTCGTTCTAACAAGCCTGTTTGGTGCACTACACATATCAGTTCACCGCCTTCCAATAACCAGCAAACACGCCACCCAAGGCAAGTCGTTGGTTCAGATTTCGGATGTTCACATTGGTACTAGACGACCTGGATTCCTTAAACGCATTGTGAAGAAAATAGCGAAGCTAAATCCCGACGCCATACTCATAACAGGAGATTTGGTGGATGCGAAGAGCGTTGATTCATCGGACCTGTCTCCGCTAGCCGAACTGAAAGCGCCAGTTTTCTTCTGCACAGGCAATCACGAACGACAAGAACACTGCGAGGATATTGTTAGATGGCTTCAAGATCACAAAGTCAATGTACTTCGCAACGAGTCTTTTGATCTCCGTCCCTTTCAGCTCATTGGACTGGAAGACCAAGACTCGGAAGAACAGATTTCCAATGCGTTAAATGAACTGGAACCATGGCCCGATCGATTTCGAGTGCTACTGTGTCACAAACCCGACGGAACGGAAAACGCTGCGTCTTGGGGTGTCGACCTAATGCTATCCGGCCACACCCATCATGGGCAAGTGTTTCCCTTTGGTTTGGTCGTCAAGAAGGCGTATAACCCATACCGTGGGCAACATGCGATTGGTCAAATGACGCTCTACATTTCTTCTGGAACGGGTACGACTGGACCACTTCTGCGGGTGGGTACTCGCAACGAGATTACCCACCTGAAGTTTGTTTAGATTCTCAGCCTTTACGGAGGTGAGCTAACTGCCCATGACTTGGGTCCATGTTTCCAAGTCTCGTACGTTTAGGTACGCATTACAAGACTTCGCCTCACCCATCGTTGAGTTGGGCACCGAACTGTAGTTGTGTCCGGGAAGCAAAAGCGTGTCGTCGGGTAGCGACTTGAGCTTCTGCAAGCTGTGGAACATGTCCTCCTTGTTTGACCCGGGTAAGTCAACCCGACCACATCCATCAATGAATAGAGTGTCACCTGAAACTAGAGTCTTACGAACTCGAAAACACTGGGAACCCGGTGTGTGTCCCGGCGTATGCAAGAATTCCACACGAATGGTCCCCACATCCAGGAAGTCTCCCGACTCAACGCTAACAATATCTGACTTCGACAATCCTGTGACCTTCTTGATACCCTCGGTTTCAAGCTTGTTGGCGTATACCTTGACAGATCGAGATCCAACAAGCTCGGCAACACCTGCGATGTTGTGCCCACTCATTCCCCCACCTACGTGATCGGGGTGGTAATGGGTCGCCAACGCGCCAACAACTTGATAATCTCTTTCGTCTGTATGGCTAAGCAAACTGTCTATGTCCCAAGCAGGATCCACGATAACGACTTCCCTTGTTTCGCGAGATCCGAGGATGTATGTGAAATTAGCCATGGGACCAATTTCTATCTGTTCGATGATTAGCTCGTCTTGGATTGACATTAAGAACTATGCTTACAAGTGAGAACTGTGCCGAGGGCCTTGGTGTACACACGCTTCTAGAACTCGAACATTCTAAGCGCGGACCTGTTTGGACCTGCTACGTAAAGAAACTCCCAATGAGCAATTGCCCAATCATATTCCTGGAATCCATCAAAACGGTCCTTTGACACCATGAATTTCGCAGAGATAGATTTTTCGTTCGTAGCATCCCCATTTGTCTCGTCATTAGTCCTCTGCTTTGGACTAGCAGCGCTCATTTGGGTCTTGTCTATCGTGACGCGCGAGTATTCGTGGATTGATCGGGCATGGTCAATTTGTCCTCTTCTCTACTGTTTGATCGTTGTTTGGGATGTCGGGTTTCAGAATCCTAGAGTTGGCTTGATGACAGCTCTTATTGCGTTGTGGAGCGTACGATTGACATACAACTTTGTTCGAAAGGGTGGATATGCACCAGGAGGTGAAGACTATCGATGGAAGGTAACACAGGAGAGAATGGGACCTGTCCTCTTTCAGGTTCTGAACATCACCTTCGTCGCACCGGGGCAAATGTTTGTGATTTGGCTTTTTACGTCGCCCATTTTTCAAGCCTGGCGCATAAACGAGGTACCTCTGGGTCTCCTTGACTTTGTTGTCGCTGGGATTTTCCTTATGTTCTTTGTGGGTGAGACTGTCGCCGATGAACAGATGTGGCGCTTCCAACAAGACAAGAAGAAACGCGTCGCTCGCGGAGAATCCGTTGAAGTGCCTTTTCTGACTTCGGGTCTCTATCGCTACTCGAGGCACCCCAACTACCTGTGCGACATGGGATTGTGGGGCACGTTTTATTTCTTTGGAGTCATCGCAACAGGAGAATGGCTGCATTGGAGCGGGCTCGGATTCATTGCCTTGTGCTTGATTTTTGTGGGTTCCATTCCGCTCACCGAATCGATCTCTGCATCCAAGTACCCGGGCTACAGCAAGTACCAAGCAACTACTCCTGTTCTCGTTCCAACTCCGTGGCGACGCCGACCTTCGTCCGACACCTGAACCGCATTGGTCTAAACGGGAGAACGATCAAGAATGGTGCCCTGTCTTGACATGCGGTCTCTCGGTAACATTGGAATTGGAGTTGATTGACCAATTGCGACTCGACAAATTAACTTCATAGGTTTAACTGACTATGCCCGCACTCGATGGACTTCGAATATTAGACATGACCCAATATGAGGCTGGTACTTCCTGCACTCAAGCTCTAGCTTGGCTAGGGGCCGATGTTGTGAAAATCGAATCCCCTGGTCACGGGGACCCGGGACGTGCTGTGGGTTTGTCTGGTGAGCAAGAGTATTCCGCGTATTTCTGCAACTGGAATGCAAACAAGAGATCAGTCGTTTTGAATCTTCGGCAGCAGGAAGGTCGCCGAATCTTTCTCGAGCTCGTCCCAAAATTTGACGTTTTTGTCGAGAACTACGGTCCTGGCGTCGTGGAGCGCTTGAATCTTGAGTACGAGACTCTACGTAAATACAAAGAAAGCATCATCTATGCGAGACTCAAGGGATTCGGGCTCAGCGGACCTTACAGCGAGTACAAGTGCTACGACATGGTGGCTCAAGCTGCAGCTGGTGCTGTTTCGGTCACGGGAGAAGGAGATGGGCCACCCCTCGTACCTGGACCAACAACAGGGGATTCCGGCACAGGCGTACAACTCGCAATGTCCATACTCGCCGCTTACATTCAACGACTTCGAACGGGTAAGGGTCAATTCATCGAGATTTCGATGCAGGAAGCCATGACGTACTTTATGAGAACTCGCATCGCCGTAGGTTCCAAATGGGGGAGTAGACCAACAAGGAGGACCGGAAACATACATGGTTTGCCGCCTGTAAACATGTACCCTTGTAAACCATTTGGACCAAACGACTGGGTATACCTAATGCCAATAACGGCTGGGCATTGGGATGCCTTCTGCGCCGCCTTGGATAGAACAGATCTAATTGTCGACGAAAGATTTGCAGATCCCTTCATGAGAAGAGCTCATCAATCGGAACTGTACGAACTAGTTTGCGAGTGGACGGGGGCACGAACTAAGCAGCAAGCGATGAAAGATATGGGAAAAGCGGGTGTACCGTGTTCAGCGGTGCTAGATACTAAAGAGCTCCATGAAGACCCGCATTTGGTCGCTCGCGACTTCGTGAAGAACGTGGAACACTCCGGGTACGGTGAGGTTCCCTTGCTTGGATTTGCTCCACGGATGTCGGAATCGGAGGTGGAACTAACGGCGGCACCACTACTTGGAGAACACACTCAAGAATTTCTCGAGCAAGAGCTCTCGATCGACGAGAATCAATTTGAACAATTAAGGCAGGACGGTACCGTTCAATAGAGTTCGCATGTGGGGAGAATTCGCAGTGGGCGAGTTCAGTCGCGCGATCCACCTCATCATGCAGCATGTTTCTTATATTGGACTTTTCCTTTAACTATTGTCAGCTGAACGCTTTCGCTAAAGAGACTCTTCTGAGTCTCTTCCCAAGGCTGTGAAAGGAGAACCAAGTCGGCACACTGTCCCACATCTAGTCGTCTAGGCGTCCCACCGGGATCTTCAGGCGGAGTTGTATACAGTTTCAACGCTCGATCGGCGCTGATGCATTCGTCAGCGTTCAGAACGCGTCCAGAATTTGTTTTTCTCTCGACAGCTGAACGGATAGCCAACCAAGGGTCTGGAGATCCGAATGGCGCGTCGGTACCTGCACCAACCGAGATTTTCTCTTCAAGCAATCCACCAATTCGGTAGAGCGCTTGCAACTCGTCGTGTTGCAGGTCGTGGGTGTATTGGTCTCCACGTTCAAAAATAAAGTTGGGTTGTGTAACGACCGTTAAACCGAGTTCACGAATTGATTCGAGTGTGTCTGCATCTACGACCGATGCATGTTCGATGCGGTCACCCTTAACTACACCGACACGCTGCAGAGCCGCGAGCGCAAATACTAGCTCGACTCGAGAGACGCAATGTATTGCGACAGTCCTATCCGCACGATGGGCATCCGAGATCCTACGTTCAAAGGAGTCGACGTCGGGCAACCGGTAGTCGTCAATCAAGAGTTTCAAGGGACCCTTGGTAAGTTGCTCGTTTCCCATTACTTGAACATTCACCCGGTCAGCCGATATTTCCTTCAGCAGGGACTCCATCGTGTCGTCATTTGAAGGAGTAGCATCAGTCACACCTGTAACTCCCATACCTAGGAGACGAGAGAATACTTCTACTATGTCAGTTTTGAACGATTCACTCAATTGGGAATTTTGTCGCACTCTCTCGTCCATTCGATACAGTTCCCCATCTCCCTTTGCGTTCAATCTCAGTTCAGTCAGTGCTCTAGTGTTTAACCACCAGACTCTTCCGGAACGGTGCTGAATCCTTATGGGTCGATCCCGTTCGATCGCGTCAAGAGCTTTGCGGTTAAGTACTCCAGCCACCGATTCGTGATAGCCGACTCCGCGAACCCAACCGTGTCCCGGATACGTACGAATAATTTCCGCCAGTTGATTTGAATCTGAAACTGACGGAGGACCGCATTCCACCGACGAAAGTCGCGCCGCAAGCGAGAGCAGATGAATGTGGTGGTCATGCAATCCTGGAATCAGTGCGCAACCTCTAGCGTCAATCACTTCTTCGCCAGGATTCGGGCTCAACTCAGAAGAACATTCTCTGATGATTCCTGCTTGACAACGCAAATCCATTAACTTGCGGTGAGAGACTTCCGCTCTCTTAATTAGCAGGCTGCGACTATCAGACACTTGACTCTAGCATTTGAGTTTGAGGAGTAACGACATAATCTATCATTCCAACCAATCCAAGCAATTACCAAGTTGCAAATGCGATTCTGACATGCGCATAGCTCAAGACGCATTAGCCCGCAAAATTCGACACCTAGCTGATGCTGAGGACTTTTGTGTATTCAATGGAGTGTCTCATGTTCTCGTCGAAGTGGATGGAAGCGACAAACGGTGGAAGCATATGCCGGCCTGCCCTCTCATTGGGATTGGAGGTCCAACAATTGCTCATTCTCAATTTGATGTGTTAGTCGAGGACAGCGACCAAGCAACCAAGATCTGCAGTGCAATCGAAGAGCATCCAATTGCTTCGGCCACGTTCGTACAACTGCTTCGCCACAACGAGAACTCGTCCATTGAAAACGCTCTATTTGCAGAGTCTCTATCGTTTTCCACTCTTCAGCACAGTTCTGAGTTTAGGTCTTGGCTCGCCACCAACAATAGCTCAATTCCCAATGAGGCCATTGACGAAGAGATCGTTCTCATTGATCGCAGCGACGGGACCCTGCGGATTACGCTCAACAAACCCAATCGCCACAATGCCTGGTCCGCAGCGATGCGAGACTCTCTATGTGAAGCACTTGTACTAGCTATCGAAGACCCAACTGTCAAGGCGGTGGAAATACGGGGCGTTGGTCCGTCCTTCTGTTCGGGAGGTGATTTGAGTGAGTTTGGATTGGCACAGGATGCCGGAGTTGCGCATGTGTCGCGAATCGTTCGTAATGCAGGATATCTTCTCGAATCAATTCGCGAAAAGGTCTCTGTTCACGTGCACGGAGCATGCATTGGCGCCGGAATTGAGGTACCGGCGTTTGCCTCACTTGTCGATTCATCCGAAGACGCATACTTTCAGCTACCGGAAGTACAGATGGGACTCGTACCCGGGGCCGGAGGCACTGCGAGCATTCTCCGGCGCATAGGCAAGCACCGTATGGCATGGATGGGTCTAACCGGAGAAACGATTACAGCTCAAACCGCATTGAGTTGGGGCTTGATCGACAAAATCTCAGCCTGATCACTATAGAAGATTCACTCGTTTATTCGTTCCTACAAAGTTCGTAGCTTCATTATTCCTAGGGCAAGGGTTGTGTCTTCACGTGAAGACTAGTCCGAAGGGCAAGTAGTTTGCACGCACCAAGCGTTTTCGCTCTCCTTTCCTCCTTCAATGCTCCAAGAGATTCACATCAAATATAAATGCAAGTGATAATGATTCGTATTTAGATTATTATTTACGCTCTCTTCCTCAATCACAAGGCATGCCTAATGTATCAACGAGCCATCGTCGTGGCAGGAGTTGTATCGTTAACTCTAGCTACCTTAATGAGTCAAGCGCAATCCACTGAGACTGACTCGACTGAACCAGCCGAGAATGAAGAGCAACTCGAGAACTTAACAGTTGTCGCGTCTCGCACGGAACGTGACCCCAACCAAGTCCCTGCAACTGTCTCCGTTCTGTCTGAGCAAGAAATTGCTCGAGAATTGAGTACGGACATTGCTGATCTCATTCGTTACGAACCGGGGATATCTGTTGGCGGTACGGGATCTCGATGGGGACTACAAGGCTTTACTATCCGAGGCATTGGGGGAAATAGAGTCTTGGTGGTTATGGATGGTGTGAGGGTTCCCGATCAGTTCTCTTTCGGACCATTTCTCAATGCACGAAGAGATGTCGTCGACATAGATAGCCTCTCAAAAGTAGAAATTATGCGCGGGCCAGTCTCCGTGCTTCACGGTAGCGATGCGCTTGGAGGGGTTGTTGCTTATACCTCGAAACGAGTCAGCGATCGAATGCGCGATGGAAAGTCCTGGTTTGCCGAGGGCAAGTATCGATTTGACGGATCGAGCAACAACTCTACGATTGGCTTGGCTTTGGGTTTTCAGACAGAACGTGTTGCGGGTGGGATGTTCATCGATAGTGAACGCGGAAACGAAACACAAACAGCAGGAAACCTTGATGTCAACGGTCCCAAGAGGGAAGTACCCGATCCAAGCGACATCTCATCAGACAATATCGTCGCCAAGCTTTCTGTGTTTGTGAATCCGATGCATACCGTCAAACTAACTCTCGAGGACTTTAGCCACAAGGTCGATACCCAAATACTTTCCGACTACGGTTCAAGTTTCTTTGGCACAACAATTCACTCGCGAGACGGCATAGACACAAGAGACCGACAGCGCATGGTGCTGAATTATGAGGGACAGCTCGACAATGCCGTTGTTGACAGGATGTCGCTCATCGTATATTCGCAGTCGTCAACCACGGAGCAGTTAACAAGAGAACAGCGCGAGTCATTTGGACTTCGATTGAATCGTACGCGTCGCTCTGTTTTTGAACAAGAAGTCAATGGGATGCTCTTTCAAATAGACAAGCAGCTGAACCATCAGAGAATGCTGCATCACGTCATATTTGGTTGGGACTACCAGTCCATCGACAGTGAGGAAATTAGATGGGGAGCAACGTTCATGCTTGATGGTACTCCCCGCCGCGAGTTCTTCCCCTATCCGACGAGGGACTTTCCTTTGTCGCAAACTTCGCATGCAGCTGCATTTCTTCAGGACGAATTGACGCTCCTTGACGGAAGACTTCTCGTATCTACTGGAATCCGTCATCATCAATACGAAGTTGAAGCTGTTGCGGATGCAATCTACCGATCCGGAAACCCCGGGCAGCCAGAACCCTCAGATCTCGGCGATAGCAAGACTACTGGAAAGATTGGCTCTATTTTTAACATTGACAATGAGTTCTCTGTGTATGCGAGTTTTGCACAAGGATTCAGGGCACCACCCTACAACTCGGTCAACGTTGGGTTCACTAACCCTATAGGTGGGTACAAGACCATATCCAATCCAAATCTGCTATCGGAAACTTCAAATGGTTACGAACTAGGTTTACGTTATGTCAATTCGACAATGAATGGGCGGATTGTCGCATTTTGGACCGACTTCGAGAACTTTATTGAAGACTTAGCCATAGCTCCGCAGTTTGGTTCAACTTTTGGAATTGACCCCAGTGACGGACTCCTAACATTTCAATCAATCAACCATTCGCAGGTTGAAATCTCCGGCTGGGAACTGTCGGGAGACGTAAACCTTGCATTGATACACGGAATACAAACACGAGCCCGTGTTGCCTTCGGAACAGCCAAAGGGGAAGACAAAGAACTTGAACAACCAATAAACAGCATTGATCCCGCAAAGCTTGTAGTTGGATTCTCAGCATATGGAACCAATTGGAACGGATCTGCCGTACTGACTCACGTCGCCGACAAGAAATCTGGCGACATAGCAGAGGACACTTTCCAACCCGTGGATGGTCACTCTGTGGTCGACATCTTGGGTGAATGGCAAGTACGCGAAAACATCAAGGTGAATGCAGGAGTGTTCAATCTGTTTTCCGAAGAGTACATACGCTGGGCAGATGCCGCAGCGATCGGATCTGACGCTCCGATGCGCTTTGCCCAACCCGGTAGGCATCTGTTGCTCTCCATCCGTATCCAACAGTGACGCTGCGCGGCTGCCAGCGCGTGGCATACGTCGTGCTTGCGTTCACGTCTGTCATGATGTGGGCGTGCGACGAGGCTGAAGACACATCACGAATAGCGATAGCAGGAGGGTCGCTTACCGAGATCGTCTACTTGCTGGGACTTGAGGATCGCATTGTCGCGACGGACACCACGTCGGTATACCCAGATGCCGCGCAAAGCTTTCCGTCTATTGGGTACGTACGTGCATTGTCAACAGAAGGGATTCTCTCCATCAATCCGTCCTTGTTACTTAGTGAAGACGATGCCGGCCCACCCCATGTAATAAAGCAGCTCAAAGAACTTGGAGTTGAAGTTCGAACCGTACCTGAAGAGCAAACTGCGAGAGGAATTATCGATAAGGCTCTGTGCGTCGCAAAAATTCTAGGTGCAACAGAGAGTGAACGATCCTCTCTCGAAAGACGCTTGCAAAAGGAGGAAACTCGGCTGGACTCGACTCGAAAGCAGCTAGAGGAAGTTCGTGCGACTGTGATTTTTGGAATTAACGACGGTATTCCCACAGTGGGCGGCGAGGGAACTAGCGGTCACTCGCTACTGGCAATGATTGGGCTAAGAAATACCTTCGACAATGTTTCTGGTTGGAAACCGGTTTCTCTCGAGTCTATGGTGGAAGCTAACCCACAGGTACTCATAGTGCCGCAACGCGCACTCGACATATCTGGTGGACAGAAAATCGTTATAGAAAGCAAGAGCATTCAAATGACCGAAGCCGGAAAGAAAGAGCAATTTGTCGTCGCAGACACGATGGCACTCTTGGGGTTTGGCCCGAGGACGCTCTCCACAGCCGCCGATCTCGCCGAGCAAGTTCTCGGAATGATCGTTCAGGAATAAGAACTCAGTGGTCGAAGAAGCACAGAATCCCACCGACAGAATGTCGTGGTTGAAGCGCTTAGGAATAGTTTCGAAGTATTCCTTCTCGACATCTCAAGCTGCAATCCTTGTTGGTCTTGTAGTCTTTCTCCTTGTTACATTCGTTTTAGCCTCGATGACCGGCGCGCTGTGGCTGCCGTTGTTCGACATTGTTTGGAACCCGAGCAGCTTCGACATCGAGCGAACGATCTTCTTCCAATTGCGCATGCCAAAAGTACTAATGGCTGGCGTAGTTGGAGCTACCCTCGCTCTTGCGGGAGCTTGCCTCCAAGGCATGTTCCGCAATCCATTGGCAGATCCCGGTCTTCTCGGTGTTGCGAGTGGGGCAGCGCTTGGCGCGACCAGTTTTATTGTGCTGGGTGGATATCTTCCATTTCCTAACTGGTTTGAACCCTATGGGCTGCCTGTCGCTGCGGCAATCGGTGCGACACTAGTCACACTGTTCTTATATGCATTCACTCGCCGGCAAGGACGATTGAATCTCGTCACTCTCATACTGGTGGGAATTGCAATCAACGCTATGGGAGGCGTTGGACTCGGGCTGCTACAGTACGCCAGTGACGACAATCAGCTTCGCAGCCTAACTTTTTGGATGATGGGAAGCTTCGGCCGCTCCACTTGGGACGCGATCATTCCAGCTTTCTTCATCATGGCACCAGCTTCGTACTTCCTGCTTCGAAGTGTCCGATCATTGGACTTGCTTCAATTAGGAGACGGAGAAGCACGAAATCTAGGTATTGATGTTCATCGTGTTAGAAAGTCGATAGTGTTTGGTGTTGCCGCAATTGTGGGAGCTGGGGTCGCAATCGTAGGAATGATCGGGTTTGTAGGGCTTGTAGTTCCGCATATCGTCAGGCTTCTTGGTGGACCCATTCATAGATATGTCATTCCAGCTTCTGCCCTACTAGGGGCTAGCACGCTAATACTTGCCGATCTAATCAGCCGAACAATCGTGGTGCCTGCGGAACTTCCGGTCGGGTTGGTCACCGCCTTCATTGGGTCACCGTGTCTTTTGTGGCTACTACTCAAGACGAGGATTCATTCATGACCTTGAGCGCAAACAATGTATCTGTGAAACTAGGGGACGCTGAAATTCTCAAGGGTGTCAGTTGTCAAGTTGAACCGTGTAGGACTACGGCAGTGATCGGGGCAAACGGATCCGGAAAATCGACTCTTTTGCGCACGTTAACTGGCGAGTATTCTCCCAATGAAGGAACTGTTCTGCTTGACGGTATCAATATCGCAAGTCTCTCCCCATTGGACCAAGCTCAACACCGCGCCCTAATGTCACAAAATCCTTCCATAGCATTCGACTTTCTGGTTTCTGAGATCATAGAGATGGGTTGGGTACAAGACTCATTGCCACACAAGTTCTTGAAGGAGTCGTTGGCTGAAGTTTCGCGACTATGTGGCATAGAGAGTTTCTTGCAGCGAGCGTTTAATGGACTCTCCGGAGGTGAACAGCAGCGAGTCCATTTTGCACGCGTTCTCTTGCAGATTTGGAATGCATCTCACGACGACACATCGCGTTACTTGCTTCTCGACGAACCAACATCCAACCTCGATATGGCGTATGAACTAGAGATTCTGAAACTAACTAAGTTGGTGAGCAGTCAAGGAATGGGAGCTCTCGTAGTGCTGCACGACTTGAATCTTGCAGCTCGGTTCGCTGATTTCGTGTACCTTCTCGTGGACGGAAGAGTATTTTGCGAAGGTACAGTTGTCGAAGTGTTCACTGAAGAGGTCCTTTCAGAAACTTACCAAGTTCCAATCAGGGTCGAACGGCATGGAGAGCTGAACAGACTGCTGGTGATTGCAAACTAACAAGAGGAGAAAAATCTATGTTCCTAGCGATGAATCGGTTCAAAATCTACAAAGGATTTGAAGAAGGATTTGAAACAGTCTGGCGCGAGCGGGAATCTTTCTTGTCGGGAGTTCCAGGCTTCAAGCAATTCGCCCTGCTACGAGGACAAACAAACGACGAGTTCACGCTTTATGCGTCCCACTCTGTGTGGGAGTCCCGAGATGCATTCGACGCATGGACTCAATCAGATTCCTTTAGGAAGGCACACGGACAAAGAAGCGCACCGAAGGGCACCTATGTTGGACACCCCCAACTAGAGACCTTCGAGCAAGTTCTGTAACGCAACCATCCAAAGTCGTCAGCGGCTTGACGCAGCCGTAGACGCTTATATTGGGGCCTTTCCAGCTTCATGTGTTTGCCTGGAAGTGACCAGACCTTGTCAGATGCAACGTGAACTGGTTATACATCCCGTTTATAGCGGCATCTACGTCAGTTTTTGATCCAATAGTTGATTCGTCCTAAGCAAATTTTGCGATCGAATGACTACCCATTCGGAGAGTGAACAGGCGTACACCCTCAAATCTGCTCTGAACCATGAGGTTCCACAATGGCTAAAGAGACATGCAGATCTGTGGATAAACGACCCTTCTGCCGAGGCTGTAGTGCAATCTTTGGCAGCAAAACTACAGGCCAGGCAGATTCCTACAGCGACTGGGATGTAGCGATACTGCACGGGGCACGAAAACCGAATAATTTGGTAAGAGAGAGAGACCCGCTTTCACAAGCTGTAGACATGCCTATGTTTCCGCTGGAGACGCACCTCAATTAGGCTCACTGCGTCGGATCTTGGTGCACGAGGTCGCAGCTCATGGAAGAATCTTGGCCGGGAGGTTCCCACAACTCTAACAATGAGGCTTGTATTGAGTGAGGAAGACTTGAGCAGGCATCTCGAATACTCGTTTTGGTACCTGGCATTTGCTATCACAGACTTCCAAAGCGTATTGAAACTTGCCCGTGCTCCAAGTCCGCCACTTGAGAGCACTCTAGGTAGAACGGCCGTCGTACCGAGTGCGGAAAGAGTAGAAAGGGTTGCCTAACACTATGTGTACATTTAGACATACCCGTCACGCACACTCACGATATGGAGCAACTTGCCAGATCAATCCAAATTAGTGGACTGACAAAGTGCTAGACATGAATGGAAACACCCATCGAGCGTACTTGGCGACACACCTTGAGAACCCAGAAACACTTGCCGATGTGGAGAAACGCATTTCTAGTGGTCGAAGACTGCTTACGCAAATAGTCGGACGGTGCAGCGATCAGCTGTCTGACACCATTTTGGCTTCTCTCGACGACTGGGTACGCAATCAAGTGAATGTCTTGACGGTTGAACCATATCTGAACGATCAAGACATCCGACCTAGCGTGCGGCCTACCAGCAGGTGTTTCGAAAGTGCTCGGCGAATTCTGCACGATGAACACCTGAAGCGCTTCAATCAATAGTCAGTGACAAAGCGATCCCTCTATCCGTTTGGCTCTTTCCCTGTTCCACTCATTTCACTGACCTATGAGGTTTCCGTTAACTCATGACACGTGCCTAGAAAAACACCAAGAAAACGGCTGCCACTGCCGCCGCCGCAGCTGGAACCAACACGACGAGAACAAAACTCACCGAAAGCCACTGATCGTTCAGCTTTTCAAGAACACTACGGCTCGCAGTCTGAGATTGAGTATCCGTTTCGTTCATTGTCAGGTGTCTATTTGTTAGGAACCGTAGTACTGTGCAATTGCTCGACTTCTACCAGGTCACAAGTATTAAGGTCGATTGCGGCTGTTACAAATAAACCTGCACCTAGTAATGCAAGTGATGCCAAAAACGCGGTCACGAACCACTTTAGCAATGGTGCCTTTGCTTGTAGCGCTTTGTGAGTGGTAAAGAAAGCAATCCAAGCGAGGGCAATCAAGAGAAAGCTGAATGTCAACCTTAAGGAGATGGACTGGTACACTGACCGACTACAAGTGGATACCCAATGCGTCTCAGTCCCGGCATCTACCTGCGCTACCGCGTCGCTCCCGATCCCGAACCTAGTCTCGTAGCCGACTTCAGCGTCTGAAACTTGAACCCAATCTGGCGATGTCGCCAGCACAACTAATGCTCCAGCAATTAGCATTAGCACGAATCTTGAAAAGCTCCTCACTTTCAATCGATCAACCTGAGAAAGTCTAGCCTGTCCTATGATGTGTATAACTCACAGAATTGAATAGTAAGTAACGATAGCGTCGTGGAATTTGGCACATAATGCCACGCAAATCTATACCTCTCGAGAGAAGAACATTGTCACGTAAGCGTCTGAATGGATTCGAATCGACGGTTGTGATCTAACAATTCGCTTAGAATTCGGCATCGTCTAAGAATCCCACCTCGCAAGCAACGTCTCACTCAAATGCTCGCAGTTGTAGAGATTGGTGGCTACGCCGCCGGCTACTGTGGCCGTCTGTTTGCTCAGACGGGAAACTTCGTTACCCGTATCGACATGGGACAGACACTCCCTGCATGGACAAGCAAAGAAGCAATGGATGTGTTCTTGCATTCGGACAAATCGATGTTAGAGACTCAAGATCGGAACGAGGTGAACCGCCTAGTCAATTCCGCAGACATCGTAGTCTTGGAGACATCGACAGCAGATGAAATAGAACAGGTCGGATTTGACGGCTGGTCGTGTCCTGTAAAGGTTGTGATTTCGCCATTTGGCCGGACGGGACCATACAAGAACTGGCAAGCCACTTCTTCGACTCTGTTGGCGATGGGAGGGTTTACCAACCTGATGGGTGACCCCGATCGAGCTCCCCTGACTCTTCCCGGTCATTTTGTCGAGTTCCAGTCCGGAGGATTTGCTTACGCTGCGTCACTTGCATGCGCGCTCGCAGATGAGACTAACTCAATCGACATTGGGATGCTTGAAGTAGTCATGGCTCTGAGTCAGTTCACAACCGTCATGTGGCACTGTGCGAGCATCGTACGCTCTAGGCATGGCAATGACTTTTGGTCGGTAGTGCCTACCAACCTATTTCGATGTCGTGATGGTTGGGTCTATATCAATATCGTTCCAGGCTTTTGGGATCCTTTCGTGGCTTTTCTCGAGCTTCCAGAACTCGTCTTGGATGAGAGATTCGTAACAAATACTCGCAGGATGCAGAATCGTCAAGAGTTACACGAAATCACTGCAGGGGTTCTCGCCAAACTCACCCGGAATGAAGTTCAGCAGCGTGCCGTTGATTGCCGCATTCCACTTGGTGCTGTACTTTCGTTCGAAGAAGTTCTCGATGACGTGCACCTTGCCGCCCGAAACATGTGGATCTCACGGTCCACACCGTCAGGCCACGCGGTAAACGTTCCGCGTTTACCGTGGCTCTGCCACGACAAGTTTCCTACAGATCAGCTAGCGCACTCCTAGGGTAGGGCGTCAATGGCAAACGGACCCTTGAGAGGCTTAAGAATTCTTGACTTAACTCATGTCTGGGCAGGTCCTCTTGCAACTCGCATACTGGCAGATCTAGGCGCGGAAGTGGTTAAGATCGAAGCACCGATGGGTAGAGGACCAAGATTCTACGGAGGGATCCCCATCGGCGGGTTTATTGGTCGCGAACCGGGAGAAGAGCCCTACAACAACAATGCAGCCTTCGTCAAACTGCAACGAAACAAGAAAAGTGTCGCGTTAGACCTGAAAACTCAAGAGGGGAGACAGGTTTTCTTGGACTTAGTAGCCAAATCAGATGTTGTGATCGAAAACTTCAGCGCCAGAGCCATGGCTGATCTAGAACTAGACTATCGGCACTTGCAGAAGGCAAATCCGCAAGTGATCCATGTTGCTATGCCCGGTTTCGGACTGACCGGTCCCTACAGCAACCGAGTCGCCTTTGGTCCTACAGTCGAGCCAATGTCTGGGCTAACCCATGTCATGGGCTATGACGAACATGAACTGCGATCCACCGCTATGGCATTGCCCGATCCCATAGCCGCGCTTCATGCTGTAAGTGCAGTTTTAACTGCCATCCAGAAACGGGCAATAACAGGATTCGGAGAGCTCGTTGAAATGTCGTTGCATGAGTCGGCGGTGTCTGCCCACGGCGCATGGATCGTCGAAACCCAGTTGTCCGATAGAAAACTGAGTCCACAAGGAAACAAGCACCCCGCAATGGCTCCACATGGAGTCTATTCGTGCAACGGCGACGACGAGTGGGTTGCAATCGCATGCCGGGACGATAAGGACTGGCGCAGTCTGTGTAGCTGCATAGGAGAAGACCTTGATGCCAAACTAAATCTTGCCGAGCGGAAGTCTAAACATGACGAAATCGACCGACAAATCTCTCTGTGGTGCACAGAAAGACCACCTGAGGAGGTTGTTCATACACTTCAAGAAAACCGAGTGCCAGCGGGGCATGTACGCATCACACCTCAAATGACCTCAGACCCGCACGTTCAATTCCGCGAATTTTTTGTACCTCTTGAGAAAAACACACCAATTCCAGGTAATCCAATCAAAATGGACAAAGTGTCACCTGCAGACTGGACACCGTGTCCTCGCCTAGGGGAACACAACGAATGTATCCTCAAAAATTGGTTAGGTCTCACTGATGAGCAAGCCTCGCGCTTGAAGCATCTCAACATAATCGTAGATAAACCCCCTCGCTAACAGAGGTTCATATGAGGAAACCCTTTTTTGACACACGAATAGTCAAATCAACACTTTGGACCGTGCTATGCGTGGGTCGAATCATTGCCATCATCGCTTTTGCTGGAACTACAGGAATTGGCATGGCAGCTGAGAACTCAGAGTCGGTGGAGGGATTCTTGAAGACTTACGTCGGCAAAGAAGACCCCTCGTATGAATGGAGTATTAAGCAAGATACCAAGACGGAAAAAATTCGCTTTGTTCTAGTTGAGCTCACGTCTCAAACTTGGCTGACTCCCAAGGAAGTCAATCGGACCGATTGGCGACATTGGCTTGAGATCTACATTCCAAACGATCGGGAGTCCGATGTTCCATTGCTCTTCATATCTGGTGGGAGCAATGCGGGAGAGGAACCACAACGCTCAAACTCAGTTGGACAGCAGATTGCACTGGTTAGCAAGACGATTGTGGCTCAACTATCGCAAGTACCAAACCAACCGCTTGTTTTCCTCGGTGACGGAGTTGAACGGAGTGAGGACAACCTCATCTCCTTCTCATGGATTCAATACTTGAACTCAGGCCGCCTCGAATGGTTGGCTCAAGCTGCAATGGTCAAGAGCGCATCTCGCGCCATGGACGCAGTCATTGAGGTTCTTGCTACAGACGACATGGGGCCAATTGACGTAGGCAAATTTGTCGTGGCTGGGGGCTCGAAACGCGGCTGGACCACATGGCTAACAGCCGTTGTTGATGCCCGGGTCGTTGCCATCGTGCCAGTAGTCTTCGATGTCTTAAATATGCGTAAGTCGATGAAGCATCACTTTGGCGCATACGGCTTTTGGTCGGTTTCGCTTGGTGACTACGTTAACCAAGGAATATTGCGCCAGTTCGATTCTGAAAAGCTGAGTCCGATTCTTCAAGTCGTCGATCCCTTTCACTATCTAAGTGAATTAGACATTCCCAAGTTTGTCGTGAATGCCACAGGGGATGAATTCTTTCTGCTCGATTCATCTCAGTTTTATTGGAATGAAATGCTAAATCCAAAATACCTTCGCTATGTTCCAAATGCGGATCATGGGTTGAGTGGGTCAGATGCACTTCAGAGCGTGGCGTCGTTTGTCTCTCTCGCGGCGCAGAATAAGCCGATCCCATCCATTGAATGGAATCGTACCAGTAGTAATCGGATCGAGATTCGAACCTCCATCGAACCGATTCAAACTATGGTCTGGGAGGCACACAGCCCGGTGAGTAGGGACTTTCGCCTTCTGCGAGGACCAGATGGGTCGCCGCGCGGTCCAGTGTTCTCAAGTCGGCCCTTGACCTCGCACTCTGAAGATCTGCTGTCTTTTGAGGCGTCTGTGGACATGCCACACTCGGGTTGGACTGCTTGGTTTGTGGAATTTGCGTTTGACGTCGGACTTGATGTGCCTCTCAAGATGTCCACGGATGTACAAGTCCTACCAATCGACTTGCCTTTTGCAGCAGAAGACTTCACCCAAGACACCTTCCTCACCATCCATTGTCTAAGGAATCACGATGACGACCAGACACCCGATAATGTACTAGAGTTTATCGAAGAGACAACCGGTTCGCCCAAGATCAACCATAAGTTCTTCTCCAATCGAGACTACTACACGTGGAAACAATCCGGAGACTTGCTTGTCGAAGGAACTGCAGTCTCAAGATTCTTGAACTTCATGGGCTACGAAGAATGCCACTATCAGCTTGAGTCCGGTGAGGGTCCTACGATGCCACCGCTCCTCAAAGTGGAGGATTAGAGTCCCCGAGCAACGGACGCCTCGAATTAGGCCATAGTTGCATGGGAGCTCGAGATAGCGATGAGTTTGTTGGAGAAATTCGAAACATACGTTACAGCAACGCTTCGAATTGTTCTGATGGCGGTGGGAACACTCGCAATTCTGGCAATGGCTGTTCTGTTCACTTGGACTGTATGGACTGTCATAGCTCCTAACAACGTCGACCACAGAGAATTCTTGACTGCACCGTCGTATGCGGAACTCCGTAGAGACTTGCTTCCAACCTACGACACAACACCTTCGTCACAATCAAGCAACGGGTCTCAAGGAGTCAGTTCTCCCTACCGAGACCGACTCTCTGCGGTGGTATCGACTTTAGACAGACAGTACAACATCGCAGGTCGGCAAGAGAAGAAATTTAGTGATACATTCTCTGCTATCCACCTCGAACGAGAGCTCATCGAGCAAGGTCTCGCCAAGAATTTCAACCTGCAAGAAGTCGCCGATGACTACTTGGAAGCGCTCCAATCTGTAGCAACAGAGATAGCAGACGATCAGGTCCTCTCGCGCATCGCCGAAACCAGCTCTAGGACATCAATCATTATCGATGCCATAAACAAGTTCCATGACGAGTACTTGCTCCGACTTCAAGATTCATTCGACTTCGCATCTATACTCAGTGCCGAGCAAGACACCGCCGAGACATTCACGCTCCAAATACTGCTGTGGAGTTTCGTTGCTTGCTTTGCGGCATTCTTGATGGCATCTTTGGTACTTCTAGCGTTTCGGATTGAGAGTCACCTGCGCAAACGTAACGAGAGTCTTGAAGTGAGTGTGCAGTGAGTCAGTCTGGCCCATCTCTAGCATGTTTCGTCTTGATTTCGATCGGTTTGGTGCTAGCACAGTCGTCTGAGGCCCAAGACGAAGAACAAGATTCAGTGAAAGATCCTTGTGCCGAACTCCTGGCCATCGACACCTCAGAAATCTCAGATGACGAAGAGTTGGCGTCCAAGCAATTGGAACAATCGATCAACCTATTGGATGAATGTCTCAACTCCCTTCTATTGGGTGTTGGAGGAACAGGGGGGACTGGTGTAGTCGACAATTTAGACCACAGCGCATCGCCGTTGTTGCTGCACCCGCAAGGAGAAGAGAATCCAAGTGCGGCGCAAAACCCAGGCACACTGTCCGGCAGTTTGACCGAATTAGATAATTTTCTGGACAGCGTGGAGATTGAGTTGGATCCGTTGAATGCAAATACACGTTCAACTAATGGCAGACAGATCGATTCCGAACCGCTGTCGGAGCTTTCGGAACTAAACACACAGAAGACTGACCCAGGAGAACCGCAAGGAGACCTGGAGGGCGGTGAGGAACTCAAGAGCGACGACAAGGTCGATAATGAGTCTCAGCATGCTGAGAAGAACCGGCAACCTGCCGACCCCAAAGACGAGGACGCAGTACTCAAACAAATCCGAGAAGCCGCCGAGAGAGAGACAGACCCCGACACTAAAGAGGCATTGTGGGACCAATACTATGACTATCTGGATATCAAGAAACGCAGCAAGTAACAAGTGCATGAGTAGATTCGCAATCACATCAATGGTCTGCTTGGCGACTCTTATTGCACTAACAGGTTCCGTCGTAGCCCAAGGTGTAAAAGTGGGTCCTCAGCCCGTGCCGCAACAGCCTGCGAATGTCGATGTGACGGAAACGAAGGGTTTCCTAAAGACTCGCATGAACATTCCATCTCTGCGTCTTGCAATACCAGTACTGGATCCTGGAATTCCAGCGAGTTCCAAGGAACAACACGACAAAGGCATCTGGCCTGAGCTAAGACGAAGCGAGTCTGTGTGGGCGGCATTCAAACTGAAGGAATGGATGCATCGCTACAACCAGTTCGACGAAATTATTGTTTGCGCAGATAGTTCGGTGAGTGCTGACCTCTATCTGATCGGAAAAATCCTTAAGTCCGATGGCGAGACAATGTCCATCGAGTATTCAGTCATTGATGCGACCGGTTCCGTTTGGTTTGCCGACGAAACCGATACATATCGTGTGGAAATAGGCTGGCACCAACGTAACGAAGGAAGCGACAAAGATCCTTTTGATCCGCTCTACAACAAAATTGCAGAAACGGTATATGAAGCACTCAAGGATCGTGGAAAGGCGCACGTAAAGAACTTAGAGAAATCGTCGCGCAACAATCAGAATCAAGGTCACTCGCTATCGGACTTGGAACGAATCGAACTCACACGAGACCTCGCTTTTGCAAGGTTTCTCTCACCCGAAGAATTTGGCGACTCAATCGTCGCATCGAATGGCCGCTATCAGATTCAATACATACCTTCTCGAGGCGGACCCGACTGGACTCGCATCGAGAGTATTCAAACTAGAGAAGATGCATTCCTTGAGGTAGTCGAAAAGTACTACTCACAATTCGTAGAGGATATCGGTGACGAATACCATCAGTGGCAGCTAGACTCTTTTCCCATTGCAAGAGAAATCCGAATTGCTAAGCGCAATCGAGCTATCCAAGGGGTCGCGGGTACTGTCTTGTTGGTTGCATCTGTCGCAGCAGCAGCCGATGGTGCGGCAGACGACGGGGATAGTTCCGCCGAGCTCGGCACGAAAGTGGGTGCCGCCATAGGAGGTTCTCTAATCGTCTCAAGCTTCATGCAAAACGCACGTCGAAAAGCGGCAGTCGATGAAATCAACGAGCTTGGAGGCAGTCTGCACAACTCATTGAAGCCAACTCGGGTCGACTTGAACGGAAAAGTAGTCACCCTTTCGGGCACGGTACACGATCAATTTACCCAATGGCGAGCCATGCTGACTGAGATGTACGAGAATTCCAGTGATGCGGATGCCATAACGATTCTTGACGACGAAGCTGCGTCCGAGTAGCTCGATGATCAGTCGTAATTTTGATCGTTTTTTCAAGTTCTCCATCGGTTGTGTCTTTTTCCTCTTCTCAACCCAGACTCTTGTCTCTCAAGAAATCGAATTTCTCGACTGTGAAGGCGAATGGGCAGACTCTCAGCTTTGTAAAGAACGAGAAGAAGCGTTTGAGTTCAAAGCCCGCGTCGACTTGATACTCGAAGATCTGCCTAAACTCGAAAATCCGCCTTGGGATACCGCTCAACACAAGACTGCGCTGTCCGACTACGAAAAGGCAATGGACTACTACAACGATGCGTACTTTGGAGATGCAACCACGGTGTTTGAGTCTGTGCTCGACTCGCTATTGAGTCTGAAATCAGAGTTTGAGGAATCTACTGCGAAAACCGAGGAACTCGCATTTTCACTGCTTGAAGAGGACAGATACAGCGAGGCCATTCCCCATCTCCAAAATCTTGAACTGTGGATGCCCTCGTCTTCACGAGTTTTGGAAGGAGTCACTCACGCCCGTCATGGCATTGAGCTAGAAAAACTGGTTACCAGAATGGAGGAGCTCATCGAGAACCACGCCTACGAGGATGTCGAAGCCGAGCTAGCGGACTTTCCTGCGGGATACTGGCAACAAAGAGTCAGCGCACTTCGATTAAGCGTGTCGAACTTTCGAAACGAACAATCGTTCAACGCTCTCATGTCTCGGGGACTTGAAGACCTAGATGCCAGCCGATGGCAATCGGCTCATGACTCTTTTGAAGCAGCTTTGAAATTATCTCCCCACTCAGTTGTGGCCAAAGAATCTCTCGATCAGGCTCGTGCCCACATCACGAAAACGAATCTAGCGACACTACGGGAAACACTCTCTAATCAGGAAAGTGCGGAGCAATGGGAGGAAATGCTTCAAACGTTAGCTGCGATTGAACAGTGGTCTGCGAGTGAAGAGACTGAAGCATCAAAGTTGAAGGTAAAGCACTTATTGAGCACCGAAACCCAGCTTACGGAAGCAATTTCCAAAGCATCAGTACCCATGAGCAAACAAGTGAGATCTGAGATACAAGCGCTTATTGCATCCACTGAGGAACTGGATTCCCATGATCGAATCAATCTACAGAGAAGCCGCCTGAAAGAGGAATTTGACCGTAATACGAAACGGGTGTCGATCACCGTGATTTCAGATAGTGAAACCAATGTAATGATTCGTCCAGGACAGGCACTTGGAAAGTTCTCCAAGATGGTACTTAGTGTCTATCCTGGTTCTTACGACTTCATTGGTCGGCGCAAGGGCTACCACGAGACTCGCGAATCCATCACCATCGAGCCGGATTCAAACGAGGTCGAGATACGAATAGTTTGCGATGTCAGATTCTAGTTTCGGTTCAGACACCGATCCTCTCGACCTACGTCGCATTCAAAAAGAGAGACGCGCGAGAATAGTCACCGCGATTGTCGTCGTCACTCTCTTAGTCTCTATACCGCTCCTCCTCTTCAGGACGACAGCATTCAAGCTGGAAATAGCCCCAGATAAAGCGAACGAGACCGTTCGTATAACCACGGACGAGGGAATGGCTCTAGCAGTCGGCAAGCGAATTCTTTTGTTTGGGCAAACTACAAAACTGAGAATCGAAAGTGTTGGATTTCAGCCCTACCAAACGCGGGTTGACCGAACAACCCAAGATCGTGTCCTTTCAATAATGATGGACCCACTTCCTGGCTCGGTAACGATACACGTACAAGCTTCCTCAGATGTATCGGTAGAAGTTCAAGGCACTGAAGTCTCGGGTACGCCGCCCCTCACGACAGAACTGGCCAGAGGAGTCTATGTGGTTTCTGTGACCGGCAACCAAATTGTTCCACTACAGCACGAGTTTCGAGTGGAAGGGTATGGTGTAACCCAGGATGTACAACTTGTAACTGAAGAAAGTACAGCATCACTGACGGTTCAGGTCGTGCCAAACACCGCAGCCATTGAAATCAATGGTTCGCCAATCGGACATGGTGTCTACAACGGTCGAATCGCCGTCGGAACGCATGAGATTTCGTTGGTTGCTGAAAACTACCTGCCGCACCATTTGCAAGTGTCCGTGGGCATCAACGAGCAAGTTGATCTTGAAGTCGTAGAGCTACGCCCCCTACCCGCTAGTCTCGACGTAACAAGCAATCCTAGTGATGCATCAATCCTCCTCGACGGCACCTTCGTTGGAAGCACACCGTCGAAAGTGACCATTGCAGCGAACAAGGAAGTGGAGATCAAGATTCGAAAACCGAACTACTTAACACAAACTACAAGCATTGAATTGCGTCCAGGAGAGAGAAGTACACGCTCATTCAATCTCGAGTCGGTTGAGATTCAAGCCGAGGTTAACTCTTCACCCAAAGCCGTAGTCTGGGTAAACGGCGAACGCAAAGGATCTACACCATCCAAGTTGGTCGTCAATGTAGGAGATGTTGTCAAAGTGACCCGTGAGGGGTTTGCGTCTCAGAGCGTCGAGATAGAGGCCGCGGGTCCCGAAAGACGATCTCTGGACTTTCAGCTAGTTGATGAATTGCGGGACAAGTACGACAAGTCTCCCGAACTACTCGTAATCAACGATTCCATTACTCTCCGAAAGATTCCCCCACTGCAGGTCAGTACACGTGTGCCGCCCGATATTGCGGGTGGCAGCGATCCGAGTACTCGGGAGTTTGAATTGACGCGAGCGTTCTATTTAGGTACACATGAGATTCGCCGCAAGGAATACGCGAAGTTTGTTACATCACTCAAAGTCGAAGCGTCGAACGAAGACTTGCCCATAAGCGAGATCTCGTGGGAGGAAGCTGCTCGTTTCTGCAATTGGCTAAGTGCCCAGCAGAAACTCGAACCTGTATATGTCTTCGAGTCCAATGGTGGAGTAACAATTAACTCTGCTGCTCTCGGATTCAGGTTGCCAACGGAAGCTGAATGGGAAGCTGCTGCTCAGTTCGACTTATACCGCGAGACTGTGATTGGTGCTTATCCCTGGGGTAGCGCTGATGCACCTAGAACAGGATCGGGTAACTACTCTGGCCGGGAATCTCGTCCAGAAATGTATCCCTTTTTGGACGTGCACTTGGACAATCATGTAGAAGTCGCTCCGGTGGGTTCATATCGTCAGAACGCAAACGGCTTTCACGATCTTGGCGGTAACGTTGCAGAGTGGGTGCAAGACCGCTACGAAAGCAAGTCGCAAGGGTTGAATCAAAAACTGAAGGACCCGCTTGGACCTCAGTCCGGTTTGGATCGCATGGTCAAGGGAGCAGACTTTCGTACCCATGACTTGAAAGAAATGTACATAAACTCAAGAAGAGTAGTGGGGCTCAAAGACGAGACAGTCGGATTTCGAGTGGCAAAGTGGCTATGGTAAGTAGACTCAGGATCATCTTCGCGACCTGCATTGTTCTCTTCTGTATAACAGTGTTTGGTGAAACCGAGCCAAAAGAAAACGAACCGGTTAGCGAAGAAACGTCAGTAGCTGAAGAGAAACAATCCGATTCTGAGAGTCAACCCCAGGACGGCGAAGAAAGTGATTCGCAGATCGACGAGCAACCGGCAGTGAACGACACAGAAGGTACAGATTCAGAGCCTAACGAAACTTACACAAGACTACCTGTTCAGACGCGAATCAATCCAAATCAAAACGTTGCCCTTCCGCAAGACATTTGACATTTTCTATGGCCTCAACAACATCGCCTCTAACACCACAAAAAGGACTCAAGAGCTTTGTTGCAAAGTATGGTCTTGCTGTCGATCTGATCGGACTGCTTCTGAGCATTGTGGTTATACACACGCTCTATGTGATCCTCATTGAACCCGCGGCTGCCAATGCGCTAGCAGTCGCTGACAGTACGGGAACCGTTCCAGAACGCACATTCGCAATTATTTTCAAAGACTTAGAACAGGAATTGTGCCTGATTCTTACGCTTTGGTGTATCTGGTTGTGGTTCTTTCGCTACCGACTGTTTCAAAGCGATGGCTATTTGCTCGAACTTGACATACTCCGTCTAGATCGTCTTGATGATGAGACTCTTCGATCTGGAAAGTCAATCTTGGCCTTCGTCGATGAAAGAATTCAGCACCTGCAATCTGAGGTTAGTGGAACGCAACTCGTAAATGCTCTCGATCTCGCAGTTCAGAGACTGCGGCTCAATCAAAGTTTTCACGAAGCAAACGAAGTGGCCACTGAAGCCTGCGACCTCCACTTGGAACTTCTCAATTCGAGACTCTCCATATCTAAGTACATCTTGTGGGCTATTCCATCCGTGGGCTTTCTTGGTACGGTACGAGGCATCAGCGAAGCTTTGACGCAAGCACATGAAGCTATGCAAGGGGACATATCGGGAATCGGTGCAAGTCTAGGAGTGGCCTTCAATTCCACTTATGTAGCATTGTTTTTGAGTCTTATTTTGATGTTGATCTCGAACACGTTGCAGGGTCGAGAAGAGAGACTCGTGGCGCGTTTCAAGCACTTCATAGCCACTAGTTTTATACCTGTCTTGAGCTCTCGTTTGACTGAAGAAACGGCAATTCAGGCAGACGCGGAAGAAGACGCGATTGAGTAAGCAAATCCGTCGCGATGATGCGGTCGGCTTCTCTCTTTCTTTCCTCGATTTGCTTAGTTGTGGCCTCGGAGCTGCGATTCTCCTCTTGTTGGTTGTGAAACATGGATCCACAGATGTACCCATTAATACTGAAGCCTACGTCGCGTCACAAGCTGAACGGCTACAGAACGAACTCGATGAACGTCTTCAAGAAAAATCCGGGCTCGAAGAACAACTGGCCGCTGCCGTGGAAGAAATTGAGAGTGCCGCGGCCAACAAGACCGCGCTAGCCACAGCACAAGATGATGTGTTAGCCGACTTACGCCGGCAGTTAGCAAATCTATCCGATGCTAGAGACAGACTTCAGTCGGCGTCTGACGAGCTTCAGGCACTGCAGGCAATCCCAGTAGAGGAACCCGAACCGAAAACGGGACCTACTGGACATCTTGGTGGTTTGTATGTTGCAGACTCCCAAGTTGTTGTGCTACTCGATCGTTCTGCGAGCATGCTTGACCGCTCATTGGTTGAAATCATTCGACTTCGGCTAACTAGCAAGCAAACACGCCAAAAGGTAGAAAAGTGGTCCACCGCACGAAAAGCAGCAGAATGGGCATTCAATAGAGTCAAAGACCAGCAGACCTTTCAGCTTCTCACCTTTAGTGATACGGTCCTTGACATTAACGGCAATGTCGTAGCTCCTAGCAGGCAACTGTCTTGGCTAACCAAAGGAGCTGCTGGCTCGGAACTCAAAAATGTACGGACCATGTTGGACTCAGTAGACGCAAATGGACCGACAAACCTTGAAAGAGCGTTTGAAGCTATTGCCACGTTACGTCCTTCGCCGAAGCAGGTCCTTCTCATTACCGATGGTTTGCCCACTGTTCCGGAGAATGTGAGTCTTGGTCGGATTCGTGGATGCCCAAATGCTAGGACGGGGCAGGTGCCGATTCTCTCTCCGCAATGCAGAAAAAATATTTTTGAACGATCAGTGCAAACGTTTAGGTCAAAGCTCAGAGACACAAGTATCAGTGTTGTATTGCTTCCTCTTGACGGTGACGCGCAAGCCATGTATTCATACTGGGGTCTTACAGCTCGCTCACGAGGTCGAGTTCTCACTCCTGCCGAGGGTTGGCCATGGTGAACAACCTGATTGTCGTGGACGTGAACAAGTGACTCGTTCCGTTACGGAGAAAAAAGAGGATCAGACATCCGTTAGTTTCCTCGACGTCATTGCATGCGCGTTTTGCGCCATTGTGATTCTGGTTCTCATCCTTCCCATTGGGCAACAGACTCTCACGGACACGAAAGAGACTCCTAGCTCGCCTGCAGGTCGGCTTCTATTCCTCATTGACGCAACGGAGACTGAGATTACCTCGCTTCATGCGCAAATTGAGGAAACTCAAGAACTGCTGGCCGAAATCGAATCGGATTCCGCATCCATATCCGAAGCTACAAATCGAATTTCAATTGCAGTGAAGAATGCCGATTCACGGACTTCCACACTAGAAGCGCAACGTCAAGCACTCGCACAAACTCGAACGATTATTGAAACTACGCGTCCTCAAGGTCCAGACACAGAACAGGTGGAGACTGAACTAGCGGGCATTCCCGTCGACTCTGAATACATCGCGTTTGTAATTGACACTTCGGGAAGTATGCAGTCCATTTGGCGGGACGTTTCAAAGGAAATCGAACGATTCTGGCTTCTGTATCCACAGCTCAAGGGCTTTCAGATTATGAACGACAACGGGAATTACCTTTACAAGCGAAATAGGGGACGCTGGATTACGGATTCTCCGAGCGCAAGAAAGAGAGCTCTGACACGCATGCAGTCTTGGCTCGGATTCTCTAACAGTAGTCCCGTCGAGGGAATCGAAAAAGCAATTGACGACCTGTACCGAGAGGGAATAAAGATGGCAGTCATTGTCGTTGGAGACGACTACCAAGGGGACAGTTTTCAAACTTTTCTCGACAAAATCAACCATATAGTCAGTTCTCGTTCGGTAGGTGAGGGAGACCTAAGAATCCATGCAATGGGATTTTGGAATGAAATGACCGCACAACCCGGGCGGTTTGGCTCGTTGATGCGCGAACTCACCAACAGGTACGACGGAGCGTTCGTCGCTTTAGACTCAAAAATCAATCCATGGACCATAGGGGACTTCGTATTTCCCTGAGTCTCAATCCATTTAGCGCGCCAAACGGCAACGTGATCTTATTCATGCAATGTTGGCGCATCAACGGGCTGTACAGGAGTTCTAGTCGACATTGAGTAAGTCCAACAAAAAACGTCAGTCAATGTCTAAAATGTGATTGTCGTTCTCGTGGCGTAGTTCGACGCGAATTTTCTGCAATTTGCTCTGTCATTTGGAGGCTTTGGGTTTCAATAGGCTAGTGAATACCAAGATTTGAACAGCAGCTGATCTTGCTCTTTCATAACAGCTGAACGTTCGCAAGAATCCCGATAGTGGTAGCAATATTCGGCGTACTTGCTAGATTTGTGGCTAATGATTACCCTTAGACAAATGAGAGGCCCGAATTCGCCGTTTTGGTTGAAGCAACGATACCTTTCCAAGAATCAGTCGAGCTCGACTTGTGACTCCCAGGTACAGAGTCACACAAACCAGTGCGGGTTTCGCATTCCTTTCAAGCTAGTCTGGACACTGGCTTTTTGTTGCATCCTAATATTTCTCTCGGGCTGTGGTGGCGGCGGTGGCGGCTCTCCAGATCCCAATCAGCCCGACGATCCTGTAGACCCCGACGATCCGTCCACACCCGACATTCCGAATCCCACTGGATTACGCTTCGTCCAGGACATTGATGCAGGCTTCACACGTAGGATTATCGGTTCGTCCGAGGCGTTCACAGATCCTGAGTTCTTTGCTGCAGGCGTCGCGGCGGGAGACTACGACCTGGATGGAGACACCGATCTGTATATCGTAGGTCGAGATTCGGATCCCAATCACCTATATCAGAACCAAGGTGACGGCACTTTCGAGGAAGTGGGTTCCTCGCTAGGAGTTGGAGTTCGCCACTGGGGAAGCGGTCCTGCGTTCGGAGATATTGACGGCGACGGCGATCTTGACCTATTTGTTGGATCGGTAGTGAACAACCCTATCTACTTGTTTGAGAATCGCCTCAATGAAGAGGAAGAGAGTTTTGTGGACATCACACCGTCATCCCTCCTGACCATTGATGCACAACATACTATTTCAGCTCTGTTCTTCGACTACGACACCGACGGATTTCTCGATCTCTTTCTGACACACTGGGGCGCAAACTGGGCACCTGGCATCGACACTGAATTCATTTGGCGCAACAATGGAGACCGAACCTTTTCCAGCGTGAGCATACAAGCTGGAGTTGCGTATTCCTCCCATGAGCGCTTCGATTGGAGTTTCACACCGAACCTAACCGATATCGATGGCGATGGATATGCGGATTTTCTATTGGCTTCTGATTTTGTGACGAGCGAAATTTATCTCTACATTGGCGACGGGAAATATGTACGGATTACTGATAGAAACGTGATCAAAGATCAGTCTGGAATGGGAGCTGCCGTGGCTGATTTTGACAACGACGGCGATATGGATTGGTTCGTAACCTCTATCTACAACCAAGACGTCGGTTTCGGAAATAGTTTTGGAAATCGACTCTATAGAAATCTCGGCGGCGGCTTCTGGGAAGATGCAACCGACGAATCCGGAACGAAAAATGGCGACTGGGGATGGGGTGCTTGCGCTGCTGACTTCGATCAGGATGGGTTGATTGACCTAATGATGGTGAACGGTTGGGCTGAAGTTGGCAAGGATTACAACGACAGACCAATTCGATTCTGGCGGAATCTAGGTAATGGGATGGAATTCCAAGAAATGGGCGAGACGGTCGGTATGACCAACGATGGCCAAGGACGGGGGCTTGCTTGTTTTGACTCGGATGGCGACGGAGATCAGGATGTAGTAGTAGTCAATAACAGTGAGGACCACATCATCTACTACCGCAACGAAACAGATAACGAAAACAACTACTTAATAGTCGAATTGCAGGGGATCAATACAAACCGTTTTGGAGTTGGCGCACGCATCACAGCGACCACTGAGTCTGGCGACCAAATCCGCGATATTGGCGGCAGCAACAATTTTGTGTCGCACAATCCTCTGGAAGCACACTTTGGTCTCGGAACTGCGACAAGTGTCGACATTCATGTTCGATGGCCCGATCTAACTACCACCGAGCTAGAAGGTGTTGCTGTAAACCAGACTCTGTCCATACAAGCTACGGAGACTGCACTGCGTCTCACCGTAGTCCAAGGCGAGGGAAGTGGCAATTACGAGGAAGGAGATGTCATCGACGTTCGTTCCGACCCGGCAGACAATCATTACTTCTTCTCTCACTGGAGCAGTAGTGGAGGAGGCTCATTCGGAGACGAGTACTCGGAATCAACTACCTTTACGATGCCCGCAGAATCAGTAACGATAACCGCTCACTATATTCCCGGTGTTGGGCCCGACGACAACGTCTCCGTTGCTCGTAGATGGAATGAATTGGTGCTTCAATCCATCCGCAACGACTGGGCTCGACCTACCGTTCACGCTCGAAACTTGTTTCACACATCTGCAGCGATGTACGATGCTTGGGTTGCCTATAGTGATCTTGAGAGCACTTGGCTATTGGGAAAGAGCCAGAATGGGGTCTCATGTGCTTGGACAGATCGTATAACTAACGAAGAAGCTGATGATGTCAAGGAAATGCGCAATGAAGCCATCAGCCATGCGGTATACAACATCATCCGCCACCGATTCCACAATTCACCGCGAGCGAGTCGCATCCGAATCGATGCCGATGCTCTTATGGGATTTCTCGGCCTCGACAGAGCCAACGAATCCACAGATTGGGAGAGCGATGATCCGGCCGCAATTGGGAATCATATAGCTGGTTGTTACATAGATTTTGGAATGACAGACGGCTCCAATGAGGAAAACGACTATGCGAATCTCGCATACGAACCCGTCAATCCCGCACTGGAACCACACTTACCTGGAAATCCCAACATAGTTGACCTCAATCGATGGCAGCCGCTAGCACTTCAGACATTTGTTGACCAAGCTGGCAATCCATCGACGACCAATCAGCCGGATTTCCTATCGCCGGAATGGGGAAGTGTCTGGCCCTTCTCTCTTAAGGAGGAGGACCTAACAATAGAGGAAAGAGATGGATTTTCGTATTGGGTCTATCACGACCCCGGAGGACCACCCTTGACCGGAGATACCGATACGGACGACGCCTACAAATGGGGGTTTTCACTTGTAGCCACTTGGTCTTCGCACTTGGACCCCGCTGATGGCGTGATGTGGGACATCTCTCCCGAGACATTGGGGAACATCCAATCCTATCCCGATAGTTCCGACTACGACAGCTACAACGTCTTCTTTGATCGCCTAGCTGGAGGAGATCCCAGCCAAGGATACGAAACGAATCCAGTCACGGGAGAACCCTATGAAGCTCAAATTGTTCCTCGGGGCGACTACACCCGGGTGCTTGCGGAGTTTTGGGCTGACGGACCGGATTCTGAAACACCTCCCGGGCATTGGTTCACAATTCTCAATACCGCCGTAAACGACCATCCACAATTGGATCGTCGGCTCAGCGGTATTGGACCCGTGCTCGACGATCTTGAGTGGGACATCAAAGCTTACTTCGCCTTAGGCGGCACTATGCATGATGTTGCAATCGTTGCTTGGGGCTTGAAGGGTTGGTACGACTATATTCGCCCAGTCTCAGCTATCCGTGCTATGGCAGACCTTGGGCAGAGTTCCGAGCCAGATGGTACGAATTACAACGTCGGAGGCATCCCACTCATCGAGGACTACATTGAGCTGGTTGCAGAAGGTGACGAGTTGGCCGGAGAGGAAAACGAACATGTTGACAAAATCAAGGTGTTAGCGTGGCGTGGTCCGGACTATATCGAAGATCCTGCTGAAGATGTTGCTGGAGTTGGATGGATTCTGGCGGAAAACTGGTGGCCCTACCAACGTCCCACCTTCGTAACTCCTCCATTTGCTGGTTTCGTTTCCGGTCACTCTACGTACTCCCGGGCGGCGGCGGAAGTCCTCACCGCATTCACAGGATCGGAGTATTTTCCTGGAGGTATGAGCGGATTTGAGATCACCGCAAACGAGTTCTTGGTTTTTGAACAAGGTCCTACTGTGGATATGACTCTACAATGGGCAAAGTACTACGACGCTTCCGATCAGTGTAGTTTGTCGCGGATCTGGGGAGGAATACATCCACCGGCTGACGACATTCCTGGTCGACTCATCGGCATCGTCGTGGGAAAGAATGCGTTTGAACACGCGACCCTTTACTTTAACGGTCAAGTAGACTAATCATCGAATCGAGACTATGTCACTAAGAGACTTCCACTAAAGTACCCTGGTGACTAAGTCAAAGTACAAGCCCATTGCGTTTAGGAGCCAACGCGGAGTCATAATCCAATCCTTATATCAAAGCTCACGGACCCCTTGTAGCACGAGTCGCTCCTTTTTAACGTTGTCAATTGCGCTCACCAAGATCCACGTATGACAACGTACTTCATTCGTCGATTCCTTCTAATTATCCCGACTTTTATCGGCGTGACCATTCTCGTATTCACGCTCACTCGCCTTGTTCCTGGTGGACCAATCGAACGCATGCTCAACGAAGCGGCAATGGCTGGAGCAGAAGGAACCACTTCAATGTCCACTGACTATGCGGGACGTGGTGGAAGCACGCTTTCCGACGAACAGATGCAGGTGCTTCGTGAATACTACGGATTTGACAAACCGATCATTGTGAGCTACGGAGAGTGGCTCAGTCGCGTTGTAGTCTTGGATCTTGGAACGTCAACGCGCTACACGGAACCAGTTTGGGACATCATACGTTCGAGATTGCCTATTTCAATTTTCTATGGTGTGACAACCTTGATCCTTACCTATGGCATTTGTATTCCGTTGGGGATCGTGAAGGCAATCAAACACAAGACTGTCTTCGACAACGTGAGCTCCGCTCTAGTCTTTCTAGGCTATGCAATTCCGAACTATGTTGTAGGCATTGGTCTACTGACAGTATTCGCCGCAAACTTGGAGTGGTTTCCGCTAAGCGGATTTGTAAGCGACGACTTCGAGCAGCGTTCGACGCTGGGAAAAGTGGCAGACATTTTTCATCATGCAACGCTGCCATTGATTGCCTATGTTGCAGGTAGCTTTGCATTCACGACTATGCTCATGAAGAACTCGCTGATGGACAATCTTGCGGCGGACTATGTGAGGACTGCCATCGCCAAAGGACTGCACTTCCGGTCCGCTATTTTTCGGCATGCATTGCGTAACAGCCTGATACCAATAGCGACTTCTTTCGGCAACAACCTTTCGTTAATTATCACGGGTTCGTTCCTAATCGAAAAGATCTTCAATATTGACGGATTCGGTCTGTTAGGGTTCGAGTCTCTCGTAGAGCGAGACTACCCGGTCGTTATGGGCATTCTCGTGATATCTTCGCTACTGTTTGTGATTGGCAACATTCTTTCAGACATCTGTGTCGCAGTTGTCGATCCCCGAGTGAAGTTTGGCGCTGACGGATCGAACCAGTAGTCGAATCTCATGCTAGATCCTCAAACCATCAAGCAATGGAAAAGGTTCAAGTCCATCAAGAGAGGGTACTGGTCCTTCGTCATCTTAATGGTGCTGCTTGGACTTAGTCTAGTTGCCGAACTCTTCGTAAATAGCCGCGCACTCATTGTCTCCTTCGAGGGAAAGTGGCACTTTCCCACCTATGCGGGTGTGATACCTGGCGAGACATTTGGACTCGACTACGACTACGAAACAAACTATCGAGAACTGAAGCAACAATTCAAAGATGCAAACGAAGGAAATTGGGTGCTAATGCCTTTGGTGCCTTACAACGCCTTCGAGAACGATCTGAGGACTGACAGGTTTCCGCCCTATCCTCCTTCGCTAGAAACACAACACTATCTAGGAACCGATTCAACCGGTCGTGACATAGTGGCACGATTGATGTACGGCTTCAGAATTGCGATGGGGTTTGCCTTAGTCTTGCTTGTCTGCAGCTACGCCGCTGGCATTCTGGTCGGTTGCGCCATGGGTTATTGGGGCGGTGCGTTCGACCTGCTCTTTCAACGGTTAATCGAAATTTGGAACACCATTCCGTTCTTGTACGTGATCATGATCGTTGCCAGTGTGGTAGTCCCGAGTTTTTGGACACTAGTCACCGTCATGGTGATCTTCGGATGGACAGCGATGACGTGGAATATGCGAACTTCGACCTACAAAGAAAAGGCTAGAGAGTATGTAGATGCAGCCCGAGCGCTGGGAGCTGGGCATTCCCGGGTAATCGGTGTTCACATCTTGCCAAACACCATCTCGGTGATTGTGACCTTCATTCCCTTTTCAATTGCTAGCGGAGTTGCTTCCTTGACAGCTTTGGACTTCTTGGGATTTGGTCTGCCCCCACCGACACCTAGCTGGGGTGAACTGCTCTCCCAAGGAACCAATAACCTAGAATCTGGATGGATTGTCGGCTCGGTCGTCTTGGCCATAGTCGCAGTGTTACTAATGGTCACTTACATAGGCGAAGCCATTCGCGAAGCCTTCGATCCCAAGAAATTTACTTATTACGAGTGAGGATGCCAATCATGGAGATATTCTTAAGACGATTTCGTTTGCTTTTATTCCTTGTCGTAGTGGGAATCATGGCGGGCTGTAGTGGACCTGACGGTTCGATAGATCAGAACGACGGCGGAAGCACAGAGAACAATGTTTCGGACCAAGACCAAAACGAGGGAACCGACGAAGATGACTCTGGCGAAACCGTGTATGTCGAATTGCCCCCGATTGCGGTCCGGGAAGGAGATGGACTGCCGTTCGAGCTTCCACCAAATCTCGTATGGCTAACAAACAACGAAGACCCTGAATTCGCTTCGCCAGACGCCATTCGAGGGGGAATGTACCGAACTTGGATGCTCAGCTTTCCTCTCACACTGCGCTTGGTAGGTCCAGATTCCAATGGTGCATTCGCAGGTGTCGTGCGTGCCAATCAGTTTGGTCCGGTCTCATACCATCCACAAACAGGAAATCCGATTCCGGTTCTCGCAACACACTGGGCGTTCGGGGAGGATGGGCGTTCAATTTTCTATCGCTTGAACCCCGAAGCCAGGTGGTCAGATGGAGTTCCCGTAACTGCTGACGATTTTGTGTTTGCAGTTCAATTTCTACGTTCTGAGCAAATTGTGGGACCTTGGTACAACAACTACTACACGGAACGCATTCGAGATGTCAAGAAATATGACACTCACATCTATGGTGTTCAAGGAGCCGATGCGAAGCCACAGGAAGAGATGCATTACTACTACGGTATCGGTCCGCGACCCAAACACTTTCACAGAATGAGCGATAACTGGGTGACTGAATACAACTGGAAACCCGACCCCACAACTGGACCCTATCACATCGGAAAAATTGAAAAAGGCAAATATGTCGATCTGGAGCGAACCAAAGACTGGTGGGCGGACGATCTGCGTTACATGCGGAATCGCTTCAATCCAGAAACGATACGGTATAGAGTGATTCGTGACGAGAATTCTGCATGGCAACACTTCCTTAAAGGAGAAATTGATACTTTCGACCTGACTATACCCGAGTATTGGCACGACAAAGCACAGCATGAAGTCTTCGAAAAAGGATATGTAGGAAAGTACTGGTTCTACAACCAATTGCCGTTGGGATCCACCGGAATCTATCTAAATACAGCCGACCCATTGCTTTCCGATAAGAACATTCGACTTGGAATAGCTCACTCCATCAACTTTCAGAGAGTCATTGACACGATTCTGAGGGGAGACTACGAACGTTTGGAGACATTTCAGCTGGGATTTGGACCATACGACAACAAATCCATCCAACCACGCAAATTCGACCTTAAGAAGGCCAGCGAGTACTTCGAGGCGGCAGGATTTGATAGTCGCGACAATACAGGCATTCGGACAAGAACCAATGACAACGGTAGTAAGACTAGACTCTCGTTCCGAGTCACATACGGGAATCCACTGCATACACCACGCTTGGTAGTCATTCAGGAAGAAGCCAAGAAAGCGGGACTCGAGCTCCAGCTTCACATGCTCGATTCAGCGACATCATTCAAACAAATGCTTGAGAAGAAGCATCAGATGGCATGGATGGGATGGGCTTCATCGGGTGTCGCCCCTCGCTATTGGGAGCATTTTCATTCGGACAACGCCAACGTAACTCAGACCAATAACATCACCAACCACGCAAATCCTGCCATGGACGAACTAATCATGCAGTTTCGTGCGTCGGCCGACCGTGGCGAACGAATTTCTCTAGCTCATCAACTGGAACAAATCGTTCACGAATCGGCCGTCGTAATTCCTCGGACAAAGGTGCCATTCACTCGACAGGGAGCTTGGCGGTGGCTAGAACTTCCTGAGTGGCTTGGGACTCGACATAGCACAGCGCTCTTCAATAGCCAACCATCTTCGCAAATGTATTCAGGCGGTGGGTTGTTCTGGATAAACGAAGAGAAGAAGCGAGAGATTCTCCAAGCCAAGCGAGAAGATCGGCCTATGGCAAAACTGGTAGTAGTCGACGAAACTTATCGAAACTGATTCGAACGACCAGTTCATAATGCCATTACTTGACGTTCGCGACCTGTCTGTAGCCTTCGATACGGACGAAGGTAGGGTCGATGTGATCGATCAAGTCAATCTACAACTCGAAAGCGGCGAAACCCTCGGTGTAGTCGGAGAGTCTGGCTGCGGCAAGAGCGTAACTGCACTGGCGATCATGGGCTTGTTGCCGCGACCTTCTGGTCGTATCACCAATGGACAAATCGTCCTCGACAATCAGGACTTGCTCAGCAAACACCTCGATGAGAGACGCAGAGTTCGAGGCCGAAGAATATCCATGATCTTTCAAGAACCTATGACTGCCCTCAATCCGGTACAACGCATCGGAAAGCAACTCGTCGAGTCTGTTCAATTGCATCGACCGGACGTAGGCAAAGATGAAAGTCTCGAAGAATGCGTGAAGATCCTTGAGCAAGTGGGTATCTCGGAACCCGAGCAGCGTCTAATGGACTATCCACACCAACTTTCCGGCGGAATGAGGCAACGAGTCATGATTGCAATGGCGCTCATCCATGTTCCCGACATTCTTATCGCAGATGAGCCCACTACGGCCTTGGACGTCACGATTCAAGCACAGATTCTTGAGCTGATCGCAAAGCTACAACAGGAAAATGGAATGGCCGTGATCTTTATAACTCACGACCTTGCAGTAATTGCGGAACTCGCTGACCGTGTAAGCGTGATGTATGCCGGGCGTGTCGTTGAGCAATCAACAGTAACTGAACTGTTCTCAGCTCCGCTTCATCCGTACACACAGGGGCTACTGAACTCAATCCCCAAGTTGGAAGGGACTCCAAAGACACAGCTAGAGACTATTCCAGGGCTGGTTCCGAGCTATGACGAAATGCCATCGGGCTGTCGATTCCGAAATCGTTGCAACCACGCTCAAACTCTATGCGGCGACAGAGTTCCGAGCTTGGAATCTGAAAGCAACACACATCACGTCGCGTGCCACTATTGGGGCAACCTGTCGGAACGAATTCAATGACAGAGAGTCGCAATGCTCCGCTGCTTGAAGTTCGCGGGCTAACTAAGCACTTCCCTGTTCGAGCAGGAGTGATTCCCCGAACAGTAGGTCATGTTCATGCCGTCGACGGCGTTTCCTTTACGTTGCACCAGGGTGAGACTCTCGGGTTAGTGGGTGAGTCGGGATGCGGAAAGAGTACGGTGGGAAAGACTCTCCTTCGCTTAGAAAAGCCAACGCATGGAACAGTGCTGTTCCAAGGCAGAGACATTTCCGCTATGCGATTCAGAGAACTTCGAGAGCTGAGACGCGATGTCCAGATCATTTTCCAAGATCCTTTCGAGTCGCTCAACGCTCGTCACACTGTAGGAAAGATTCTTTCCGAACCCTTCGTGATTCACCGAATAGGAACTACACAAGAGCGCAAGGAGCGAGTGGCAGAACTGCTTGAGCGTGTTGGAATAGACAGGTCCGCGGCGAGTCGTTTTCCGCACGAGTTTTCTGGCGGACAACGTCAGCGTATTGGAATTGCCCGTGCCATTGCTCTTCGTCCGAAACTGATTGTTTGTGACGAAGCAGTCTCAGCCTTGGACGTCTCGGTGCAATCTCAAGTGATCAATCTCTTGTTGGACCTGCAAAGAGAAATGCATCTCGCTTTGTTGTTCATCGCTCACGACTTAGCTGTCGTCAAGCATGTTTCAGATCAGATCGCTGTAATGTACTTGGGCAAGGTGGTGGAAACCCGAAACTCAGAGGATGTCTATAGCTCGCCAAAACATCCCTATACCCGTGCATTGATATCAGCCATACCTCGACCAGACCCGTTGCACAAGGGTGAACGTGTAATTCTTGAAGGAGATGTACCTTCTCCCATTAATCCTCCTAGTGGATGTAGATTTCGAACTCGCTGCCAATTCGCCCAAGCCAAGTGCGAAGGTGAAACGCCGCCTTTAGAGGAGGTCACTGGAGGAGGATCGGTCGCCTGTCACTTCTGGAAGGAAATCGAGAACTCTCAGCTGAAGTCTGTCGGTGCGTGACAAGACTTCAGAATTGCAATACTAGCCTCGTGGAAAAGTCATAACTCTCGCGAGATAGAGATTGTGGAACTTCAATGTCTCCATTGCTATCACTCCACTCTGCGGAACCCTCGTCGTTAAATCGCACCTCAAACTGCAGTGCAGATCTACGACCTATTCCAAGTTCGATCCCTAGCCCTCCAACCCATTGTTCCAAGGTTGGCTTTTGAGTCTCTGTAGCAGTTGCTATTGATCCTTGTGTGGTACATCCTTGGGTATTCGTGCATATATCGAAATTTCTGACGAACTCAACCCCGATCTCGCGTTTTCCACCTAACACGTAGAACGAAAGATCGAAGAATCCAAATAGATTGATGTAAGTCCCCAACTTCGCAACTAATGATCTATCGGATTCCGCTTGAAACTTCCAGTCTTCTACAACAACACTGGGTACGTTAGCACCGTCCAATGTGATTCCTGTCGCATTCAATCGTCCTTGAACGGAGTCACCGCGCAAGGTAGCTCCAAACTCGACGGCCATCCATGCGCCTTGACGGCTTGCATCTAATCTATAGCCGATGAATCCACTTAGCGTGTAGGGGGTGTCGTTGTTCTCATCGTCGCCGGAGAAAACTAGATCCGAGAGGGAAAGCGAGGGAAATAGTTTCGTGTCGGAGCGTCGGTCGTACCGAGTCTTGATGTCTTCAAGACCTACTCCCGTGCCAATGTAGATTCCACTCGCACCCGCTGGCACCGAAGCAAGCATCACTCCGATGCATGCACAAGAGACTACGTACTTGGACTTGAATAGAGACATAAGAACGACGGTTCCAACTGTAGGTACTTTTCGATGTGTATTAACAAGTCGCATGTTCACGGAGCAATACTATCTCCACTTGTGCAAGTCCTGCAAAAATTGTCCACAAGTTCAGGGAGACAATCGTTCCCGAATGACTCTTCGAAGCAGCTTCCCTGTTTCGTTGTACGGCAATTCTTCCCAGAACTCAATAGATTCTGGGACCCTCGAGGATCGCATTCGGTTCCTCACCCAATCTTGAAGTTCGGAAACCGAGACAACTCCATCAAGACACACTACGGCGGCGACCGATTCTCCCCATTCGTCGCTTGGTATACCAACGACAGCCGCATCTTCGACACATGCATGATCGAGAAGTACATCTTCGATTTCACCAGGCGAAAGATTTTCCCCGCCGCGAACGATCACGTCGTCTGAACGGCCTTCCAGGAACAGATAGCCATTCTCGATGTAGCCTGCGTCTCGAGTACAAAACCAGCCATCAGTATCCAAAGTGCTACCTCTGCCTTCGTATTCACCTGAAACTTGGTCCCCTCGCACGTAGACTTCACCATGGCTACCTTCCGACAAGGAGTTGCCATCGGAATCTCTGATGTCAAGTTCAATTCCAGGTAGCGGCGTTCCGACAGACGCCAAACGGCGTCGAACATCGATGTCTCTACTCGAAAGAGCTTCTCTGTGTTCCTCGGGCCCGAGAACCGTAATCGTGGAACTCGTTTCCGTGAGTCCGTATGCGTTGGTAAATTCCGTCTCAGGAAACAAGTCCAATGCCCGCTCGACAATATTTCGAGGCATCTTGCCACCACCATAAGCTATGGACTGCAAATTGGGCAAACCGGCAGTAGTCCTCCCATCCAATGCTTTAACAATTCGAGCCAACATAGTTGGAACCACAAATGCCGTCGTTACGTTGTGCTCTCTTACAAGCTGCAACCACTCCCCAGCGTCGAATTGCGACATTTGAACCACTCGTCGTCCAGAGTAGACAGAGCTCAAAATTGCCCCAATCCCCGCGATGTGATAGGGAGGAACGGAGACGAGAGTTGCCTCGTCCTCGCTTGCGGACATGAACTCTACGGAACCGAGAATGTAGGAACACAGATGTCGCTGACGCATTACGGCAGCTTTGGGGATACCTGTGGTTCCACTGGTGAAAAGCAAAACTGCCACCTCGTCTGGTTCCATGGACCAGTGAAAGTCGTCGTTTGAGTTGATTGGGGTTGCATCTCGAAATTCGTCTCGAGAGGCAACACGCAAAGCGTTTCTTCCTCGGTATCTAGGTTCGCGATCACCATCTGTGATGAGAAAGGCAGGTTGAACCCTCTCAAGCAGAGCATCGATTTCATCAAGCGTCAATCTATAGTTGATCGGTACGTAGGGAATCCCCGCCCACGCACTGCTAAACAGCGCTATCGGAATTCCCAGGTTTGTAGTGTCGAGTAGCACACATCGACTCGTGCCTGACTCTCTCAGCACTTGAGACTTTTTTCGAGCTTCGCGAAGAAGCTCTTCGTAAGAAATGTCTTGATCGACGGTCGGATCGTAAAAAGCCTTACGCGCCGGAAAGGCGGAAGCCGCCATTTCAAGCAACATCATGATGTTCACGAGATAGTGTCCTGCGCAAAGGTCAAAGGGGCCAAGAAGAGCTGTTGTGTAGCCCTTGAATTACGCGATCAGTCGGTCTTGGGGAGTTTTTTGGAGTCCTTGAGCTTCAGTTTATCGCCGGCTATTGCGAGCGAACCGTCGCCTGGTTTCACACACAAAATTTCTAGCTTTCCATCGACGTTGACATAACGCTTGCCGATCGTAGTTCCATCAGCAAAGTCAGGGTTCAGACCTGTGTTTGATTCGTCGCCATTGGCAGTCATAGGAGCACCGCCGCAAGTAAGATCCAAGTCTTCCTGAGGTGCCGTAATCACCATGATCTCGGTGGTACATACGCCACTCTTGAGTCGTTGTCCGGTCGACAAAACTGCCATTTCGAAGTTGCTCCAAGGAAATTAGCCGTGGAAGCAGCAAATTTTACAACCACGCACTGCGAAGTCTCTTTTCGTTTAGGTCTTTGAGGTCCCAAACTGATCAATCGTCTCTCTACGTGCGATCTGCGAATACACGTAATCCGTGGTTCTAGAGTCTTAGACTCCCTTGAACCAGAACGCCAAAGAGCTAGATCAGGTGTTCTATTGCACTTCTCTCGTCTAACAGTTCCTGCTCTGTGATCGCGATCTTGTCGCGACTAAACTGATCTAGAGTTCGACCCTCGACAATTTGGACGCTGTCGCGTTTGCAAATTACGGGATACGAAAAAACAATACCTTCCCTAATTCCATAACTGCCCGTACTGTAAAGACCCATGCTCGTAACGAGTTGTGATCCGAGGTGCCAGTCTCGAACTTGCTCGATTGCCGCATTGGCCGCAGATGCTGCACTAGAGAATCCTCGTGCTTGGAGTATTGCAGCGCCTCTTTGCTGAACCGCTGGAATAAACTCCTTGTCATACCATTCCATATCGACCAGACTCAATGCGGGTTCGCCAGAAACCGTTGCCGATCCTAATTCAGGAAACATCGTAGGAGAATGGTTACCCCACACGGCCAACCCACTGATGTCGCTTACGTGACACTCAACTTTCAGTGCCAGTTGTGCTAATGCGCGATTGTGATCGAGACGAGTCATGGCACAAAATTGGGTTGGGTCCAGATCAGGTGCATTGCGCAAAGCGATAAGACAGTTTGTGTTGGCTGGATTTCCGACAACCAGAACCTTGACGCTTCGTGCAGCATGCTCGTTCAGCGCTTTCCCCTGAATGGTGAATATTTCACCGTTGGCTTCCAGAAGGTCTCGGCGTTCCATTCCCGGCGAACGTGGTCTGGAACCTACAAGAACTGCTATGTCTACTTCTGCAAATGCTGTGTCAGGCGAGTCAGTCGGATCGATTCCCTGGATGAGCGGAAACGCACAGTCCTCAAGTTCCATAACTACGCCGTTCAGGGCTTCCATTGCAGGAGGGATCTCAAGCAAGCTCAAGTGCAAGGGTTGGTCTCGGCCCAACATTTCTCCTGCAGCTATGCGATAGATCAACTGATATCCGATTTGGCCTGCAGCTCCTGTAACGGCGACTCGCAGCGGTTTTTGCATGACAGATTAACCCCGCACACTCTTGTGTTTAGCTAGAACTCCCAAGATTTTAGTCTTCGCTCTCCGCTCTATATTCGTGGTACCAAGTGCCCGAATCGACCAGCTCCAGTGCCTTTGATACAAAGGGCGCAACATTGTCGGGAAGCGAGAGAGGGTCAAACCAACCAATGCTGGAGAATTTGGAAGGTTCGCCAATAGCGGGTGTACCCTCCCAATCGCGGGACTCGAAAATAAAGTCGACCCCTCCTTCGAAAGGCATTACCACTGCTGGCTGAAAAACTATAAGAGTCAGGTTAGATTCTTCGTTGACTTCACGCCGAGCGGCATTCGAGATGGATTCCCCATATTCCACGTGTCCTCCAGGAGGTACAAGAAATCCATCCATGTAGCCAGTGTCCCGTCGTTCCAGCAAAAGAATGCTTTCCTCAGCGTTTCGAACAATCGTATGAACGACAACGATTACCTTTTGCCGATCTATTACTCGCATGCGACCATCAACAGGATTCGACTTCGAATCAGAACGATGTCTTGGTTGTAGAAAGAAAAGTATTTACGGTAAGCATTTTTCGTACTAGCATACTTGCTGACGCGAACCCGCAATTAGTTCTAATGGATGTGGCTAAAGTGCAAAGGATGAAGTTCTGCAACGCGTCCGCGCTCGCTATCGCAGCAGTGTTCGTTGTTTCGTGCACACCAATCGATACTTCAAACGATGGCCCGATCTCGTTGGTGGATCCATTTCAATATGTGGAGCAACAGATTCTGGATGTAACGGATGAATCCTACGAGAACGGCAATACTTCCGTTGCATATGCTCTCAAACGCCAGATGTTGGAATGGGACATCGCTCCTCACGAAGAAAACGCGCATGCTTACTGGATAGCATTCCTGAACTTCAATTTAGCAAGACTCGAGGAGCACTTCGGAGACTCCGAACAGAGTTTGCTACTCATCGATCAAGCACTCGGGCGACTCAACAGTTTTGATGAGAGCCACGTCGAAGCACAAGCCCTAAAGGCGATTCTGGTGAAGTCCAAAATTCCGTTGGTTCCCGATGAAACGTTTGAACTATTGATGGACATGCAGGACGTTTTGGATAACGCAATGAACCTAGACTCTGAAAATTTCAGAGTGCAACTGGGTGCAGTTATGGATGCGGTAATCGAGGTTCCGGGATTTGGAGGAGAGATCGATGCAGACGCAGTCCTCGAATCCGCTCTCTCCATGAACCCGCATCATAGTGAAAACATTGGATCTATCTTCGATCACCCGCCAACTTGGGGTCGTGCTGAAGTGTTAGCTCTCAAGGCCGTCCATCTCCGAAATTCTGGGAACAAAGACGGCGCGGCTGAAACGATCGAGTCGGCGTTAGAGGAATTCCCCAACCACTTTATGCTCAGGATACTCGAGACCGAGGAACTCCAGTAGCTCTCCTTTTCGGTAATCTCATGGATTACATTTCGGGCAACTGAGTACCCTGTCTGTGGTGTGAACCATATAGACTTGATGGCAATTCGTCAATTGAGTCACGGGAGAGATTGAGATGTCGAACATAAATGTCGAAGAACTTAGGCCAATTGGAGAATTCGGTTCCAAAACTTGGTGTGAAACCGTTGCGGGATATGGCGCACAGCTTCTTCGTGAAGCGAGTCTCCCCAAGGACTTGGAATGGGGGTTTACCGAGAACTACACACGACCACCTGAACGTCTCTTGGACGGAGAGCGCAAGATTGCCGCGTATTTCATCATGGTCCAGGCCGGCAACATCTCCAGCGGCGACGGACTCAACGAGAATTGTCTGTCGCTTCCCGGATTTCATGTAGAAATTCAGTGGGCGTCGATTTGCAATCAATCGGGTTCGCTTTATGGTCGCGATGGACAGCGACGACGTTCCGAGCACGAGCAAACCATGTTTCGCGAAATCGCTGAATACGTTGGCTCACCTAATCCCTTAGGCCTCAAGCGAGGGAACAAACCGGCCGTCTGGCCGAAGGAGATTGCTCAAGCGTTAAGCCAAGGCTCTGAAGAAGGAGGAGGGCTTCACAATATAGCTGCACGTTTGCAGTCCCCTTCTCCTGAATTTGCGGATTTACCTACGACCGATATGGGAGTCCCAAATTTTTCAGCGATGACGATTGAACAAAAGAAATTCTTCCTAGAGCTTTGTGGAGTGAAAGTCTAGAGCGACCATTCCAATTGATTCGGAAAGGCAGAGAGACTAAACGACGTGGTATCGAACCACTTCCTACCAGAGTACCCCTCGCCACAAATGATCACTGTGGCTTACATTTAGCCACTGGGAAGGTGCTGCACACAAGAATTGCACGGTCAGTGGACTGTTCGCACCTTACACGTAGAGCATAAGATTGCGCGACTCAAAAGCTCTGCGATCGGTTAGATTTCCGAGTGTTTGAGCTGGCCAATTCAAGAATCCAATTCGTCGAGTAGGCCTCCCGCAAACGGTGTGCCGAGCCTGCTTTGCTAAGCTATGAGATTGCGCCCGTGAAGCGTTCTATGCGAGAGTATCTCGCTTTCGCTCACATTAGAACATCCAATTCCAACCTCAGGCCCCATCGAAAATGAGCTCGCAATACGTTGGTTTTCCAGCCAAAAGAGGACTCTATGATCCTGATCAGGAGCGTGAGTCATGCGGCGTGGGCTTTGTTTGCAATATCAAGGGACGCAAAAGTCGTTCCATCCTCGAAGACGCCAATAACATGAACTGCAGTATGAGGCACCGAGGTGGATTGGGCTTCGAAACGACCACTGGCGACGGTGCAGGAATACTGACCTCTATACCTGATCTTTTGTTTAGGTCAGTCTGTAAGAACCAGCTAAATTGCAATCTCCCCGATCTCGGCCATTACGGTGTCGGGAACATTTTCCTACCGCAACACAGATCGGAAAGAGAAACGTGTCGAGAGATCTTCCGCGACGCCATCAGGCATTGCGGACTAAGAATTTTGTGCTGGAGAGAGGTTCCCATCCATCCGATGACAGCCAATATCGGAGGTTCTGCTCGAGCATCGATGCCTCAAATCGAACAAGCTTTCGTCGTCGCTCAAGAATCCCTGGATGGTGATGAACTCGAGCGAGCTCTCTACAGAGCAAGAAAAATCGCTACCCGCCAAATCCGAAACGACGAGAGATTGTCGCAAAGAACTCTCTTTTACGTTTGTAGCTTGTCCACAAAAGTCATCGTCTATAAAGGCATGCTTACGCCCACCCAGCTCTTTCCCTTCTACGAGGATCTTCAGAATCCCAACTACACCTCGCATCTGGCTATGGTGCATTCTCGATTCTCAACGAATACCTTTCCCTCTTGGGATCGAGCACAACCCAATAGGTTCATGTCGCACAACGGTGAGATTAATACGTTGCTCGGCAACAAGAACTGGATGAACGCCCGAGAAGGCCAGGCCAAATCGGATCTGTTTGGTGAAAACCTGCAAGAGCTGTTCCCTATTGTGGAACCCGACTGTTCCGATTCCGGAACCTTCGACAATGTCCTAGAGTTTCTACTCATGACCGGCAGAACGTTGCAAGCTTCGGTGCTCATGATGATTCCGGAGGCGTGGCAGCAACAAGAAAGGATGCCTCGCGAGAAGCGAGAATTCTACGAGTACTTTTCGTGCTTGATGGAGCCTTGGGACGGACCAGCGTCGATTGCCTTCACAGACGGAAACTACATCGGCGCAGTCTTGGACCGAAACGGTCTGAGACCATCGAGATACTACATAACAAGTGATGATCGCTGCGTAATGGCTTCGGAAGTCGGTGTGCTCGATATCCCTCCTGACCAAATCGTCGAAAAGGGCCGCTTGCAGCCTGGAAAAGTGTTTCTCATAGATTTCGATAAGGGACGAATGATCCCCGATGCAGAGATAAAGAAACTTTGGGCTGAAGAGCAACCATGGGGCAAGTGGCTTAAACGGCAGCGCATTGATCTGGCAGAGTTGCCGGTACCTCAAAGAGTTCCTCAGATCGATACAAGCTCCTTGTTGCAACGAATGCAAGCACTTGGGTACACGACGGAAACGATGCAGTTCATGTTATTGCCTTTGGTTCGTGAACAAAGAGATCCGTTGAGCTCAATGGGAAACGATGCGGCATTGGCGGTCATGTCGGATCGACCAAGAATGCTCTATGACTACTTCAAGCAACTATTCGCTCAAGTTACCAACCCCGCAATCGATTCGATCCGCGAAGAGGTGGTCATGGCCACAGAGTGTTATGTCGGGCCCGAACGAAATATTCTCGAGGAATCTGAAGAGAATGCGCATCGACTCCGCATCGCACATCCCATTCTGTCGAATGAAGAATACGCAGCGATTGCAAATCTCAATCATCGGGGATGGCGCACCCGAGTGATTGATATGACTTTCGAGTCAAACTCGGGTAGCCGAGGACTGAGAGCTGAATTGGAACGAATGTGTCGCGAAGCCACGGAGGCAATAGCACAGGGCTACCGAATGATCGCACTATCGGACCGAAGAATGAGTTCGACACGTGCCGCTGTGAGTGCGCTCTTGGCAGTAGGTACGGTTCACCATCACCTAGTCAGAAACCATGACCGCACTCGTCTAGGCATCGTCGTGGAAACCGGTGAAGCTCGAGAAGTTCACCATCACTGTCTCTTAGTGGGATACGGCGCGGACGCCATCAATCCATATCTCGCCTTTGAGGCCCTATGGAACGCTCGCCGGAATGGTTACCTGGACGATGCTCCACACATTCAAGACGACTTGGATGTTGTGAAGGCATACAAGAAGGGAGTAGAGAAGGGAATTCTTAAGGTGATGGCCAAGATGGGAATCTCGACGCTCCAATCCTACAAAGGTGCTCAGATTTTCGAAGCGATTGGCATCGCCACAGAGGTTATCGATTCCGCATTCGTTGGAACGGCAAGCCGTGTAGAAGGTGTTGGATTTGAAGTATTGGCGACGGAGATGCAACGTCGACACATGTTGGGCTACCCAACACGAAAGACTTCACGACTGCCGGTTTTACCCAATCCCGGAGACATTCACTGGCGTGTCGGCGGAGATCGACACATGTGGGACCCAGAATCCATTTCTGACTTGCAGCTCGCAGTTCGACAAGACAACTTTGACTCCTATCAACAGTTTGCAAATCACTCTAACAAGAACAATACGCGCGAAGCAAATTTGCGAGGACTTCTCGATTTCAATTTTGGAGTCAATGGACCACCTGTCCACCTAGAAGACGTCGAGCCAGAAGAAGAAATCGTCAAACGATTTGCAACCGGTGCTATGAGTTTTGGATCGATTTCCACAGAGGCGCACGAGGCTCTGGCTATTGCCATGAACCGTATTGGTGGAAAGTCCAACACGGGTGAGGGTGGCGAGGACTCGCGAAGATATAAGACCCAAGCGAACGGAGATTCTTCACGGTCCGCAATCAAGCAAGTAGCGAGCGGCAGATTTGGAGTAACGATCGACTATCTAACCAATGCGGACGAGCTACAAATCAAGATCGTTCAGGGAGCAAAACCAGGCGAAGGTGGGGAGTTGCCCGGTGATAAGGTCGATGAGTTCATCGCCGAAATTCGAAACTCGACGCCGGGAGTTGGTTTGATCAGTCCACCTCCTCACCACGACATCTACTCAATCGAAGACATTGCCCAGTTAATTCATGACCTCAAGAATTCCAACCCTTCGGCTCGCATAAGCGTAAAGCTCGGTTCGGAAATTGGTGTCGGAGCTGTCGCAGCAGGTGTGACAAAAGCTCGGTCCGACCATCTGGTGATAGCGGGAGATACTGGTGGAACAGGTGCCTCTCCTCTTACGTCCATCAAGCATGCTGGCGTTCCATGGGAGCTTGGTCTTGCCGAGGCCCATCAGACCCTAGTGACCAACAACCTTCGCTCACGTGTGGTTCTACAAGTTGACGGGCAACTCAAGACGGGACGCGATGTTGTTATAGCTACCTGCCTAGGCGCTGAGGAGTACGGATTCTCGACAGCGCCGCTCATAGCTATGGGCTGCATCATGATGCGCAAGTGCCACCTCAATACATGCCCAGTTGGAATTGCCACTCAAGATGAGGTGCTGCGCAAGAGGTTTACAGGTCTGCCCGAACATGTGATCAACTACTTTTTCATGGTTGCGCGTGATGTGCGTGAGACATTGGCGGAGTTGGGGTTCAAATCTATCAACGAGCTCGTTGGACGGGTCGACGTACTTAAGGAAAAGCTCGTGTCTGGACATTGGAAGTCACAGACTTTGAGTCTAGAAAAAGTTCTGACACCCGCCGTGAAACCGAAAAAGTTTCTTGGATCGTATCGAAGACACAATCAAGACCATGGAATAGAGCACGCACTTGACCACAAGCTAATAGAGCTCGCTAAACCAGCCCTAGAGGAAGGGAAAAGAGTCAGAACAAACCTGCCAATTTCGAATTCCAACCGAGTAGTTGGAGGAATACTGTCGCACCAAGTCATAAAACGCGTGGGACCGTCAATGCTGCCAGATGACACCATTCACTTCAAGTTTGACGGAAGTGCTGGGCAAAGTTTTGGAGCTTGGCTGGCAAAAGGCATCACCCTTGAAGTGGAAGGAGATGCCAATGACTATGTCGGTAAGGGTTTGTCAGGTGGAAGAGTAATTGTCTATCCTCCCAAGAACGTGATTTTCAAGCCAGAGGAGCAAGTAATAGTTGGAAATGTAGCTCTTTACGGCGCGACTAGTGGAGAGGCGTTTTTTCGAGGCAAAGCAGCTGAACGATTTTGTGTTCGTAATAGTGGTGCATCTGCCGTAGTTGAGGGAGTGGGTGACCACGGATGCGAGTACATGACAGGTGGTCGCGCAGTCGTACTTGGTGAAACCGGCAGAAACTTTGCTGCAGGCATGAGTGGCGGAATCGCTTATGTTTGGGACCCAAATTCGGAACTCGAAGCGAAATGCAACTTGGACTTGGTCGAACTGGAATCAGTGTCCAAACCGGAAGACATGAATGAATTGAAGTCTCTCATCGAACGCCATGAATCTTACACAGGATCGACGGTTGCTGAAGAGATACTGACCAATTGGTCGATTTCCTTGAATAACTTCGTAAAGGTGATGCCTACCGACTACAAGCGCATTCTTGAACAAGAGGCGGCAAGAGAAGAGTCGTTGATTCTTTCGACAGCCGAAGTTTAGACCATGGGCGAAGTAACGGGTTTTCTCAAGCATCCCCGCGAAGCTACGCCGTATCGAGATAGCAACGGTCGTCTTGCCGACTTCAAAGAAATCTATCGTGAACACGACATGCAGCGGTTACATGTCCAGAGTTCTCGTTGCATGGATTGCGGGGTTCCGTTCTGTCAGTCCTACGCTCCAATCGATCACCGAATCAGCCGCGGTGGTTGTCCCATACACAACCAAATTCCGGAATGGAACGACTTGGTGTATCGCGGTCACTGGCGCGACGCGTTGGACAGTCTGCACGCAACTAATAACTTCCCAGAATTCACAGGTCGAGTGTGCCCAGCCCCTTGTGAAGGCAGTTGCGTCTTAGGAATCACTAGTCCGCCCGTAACAATCAAGAACATCGAAATGGCGATCATCGACTACGGGTTCAGCAAAGGGTGGGTCAAACCAGACCCTCCTTCAACTCGAACAGGGCGAAAAGTTGCGATCGTTGGTTCCGGTCCAGCAGGACTGTCTGCTGCAGCGCAACTCAATCGCGTTGGTCACTCTGTATGCGTCTACGAACGCGAGGACCGAATCGGAGGCCTTCTAATGTACGGCATTCCAAACATGAAACTTGACAAGACCGAGGTTGTAGATCGACGGGTCAATCTTCTTCGACAAGAAGGGATTGAGTTTCGAACCAATGCCGATGTTTCTGGTTCCGACCCTGGATCCATTTCGTTGAGGCAACTGGCGACCGAGAGTGATGCGGTGCTATTGGCGACTGGTTCAACCGTTCCGAACGATCTGCCGCGGCCAGGACGGGAACTGAATGGAATCCACTTTGCCATGGAATTCCTTACAGCCAATACGAAGAGTCTGCTTGATTCCGAACTGTCGGACGGAAATTACATAGACGCTCGAGACAAAGACGTGCTGGTGATTGGCGGAGGCGACACCGGTACCGACTGTATCGGTACCGCATTGAGGCATGAGTGCAAATCACTGATCAATTTCGAACTATTTGCTACAAATCCGGATGAACGGTCGGAGGGCAACCCCTGGCCCGAATATCCCATAATCTTCCGAGTGGACTATGGCCATGAAGAAGCATCATCGAAGTTTGGCGACGACCCAAGAACATTTGGAATTAGCACAACCTCGTTTCTTGATGATGGAGACGGGAATGTTCGCGGAGTAGCCACGATCGACGTCACAATGAAGGATGGACAGATTACGGAATTGCCCGGGACAGAGAGGGAGTGGAGAACAGACCTAGTCTTGCTTGCGTTGGGTTTTCGAGGACCGGAGCACTATGTCATTGAGGATGTAAGCGTTCGTTTGGACAAACGATCAAACTATCTTGCTAAGAAAGGCGATTATCAAACGCACGAGGACAAGATTTTTGCGGCTGGAGATTGCCGTCGGGGTCAATCGCTCGTGGTAAACGCCATCAACGAGGGGCGAGAAGCCGCTCGCGAGATTGATCGCTACCTTATGGGCTCGACCACGCTTGACGGCTGAGTCATGTGGGACCGGTATTGATAGTGATTCACTTTGAAGTGCTGAAGCAGAGCTTTGCTTTATAGTCGAGGCGAACAACGGATGTTAAATACTGTCAAACTAGTACGAACTGGTGTCTTGTGCACTCAATACTGAAGGAAACTGAATGAGAAACAGTCAGACAATCACGATTGTGGGTATTTGCGCAATGCTGGGTTTGAGTGGGTGCGTTTACATAAACGTCAATCGAACACAAGACAGCAACGACGAAGTACCGAGAACTAGCACACAAGCGGAATCAGCAGTTACTGGTTATGTCAGCGAGGAGGGACAGCAGAACATACCTCCAAACACAATGAACGAAGTGAGTGAGAGGGGCAATCAAGCAACGATGAACACAGAATCCGATTCGACCTCGACAATACGAAACGAGCAAACTTTTAGTTTCCTCAACCCGGATACCTTCCACTTGGCAGACAAAAAGCAACGAGAAACTCTCAAAGGCATTTACGAGAGTGAATTCGATCTCTCGCACCTCTCCCAAGATGATCAGAACATTCTTTCGGAAGCCCTCAGCAAGAGTGGCATCGAAGTTCAATCCGTGTGCGTCGTCAATAAAGAAACAACCGCAAAAATCGGTGCATTCTTCAGAAATTGGAACATGATTCAATTGACGAAGTACCATCCGCCCTCTCAAGACCACCCCTATTCACACTTGGTAGAGGAGACTGAAGAGTCCGAAAAGAACGGCCAACCGACTACGCGGAGATCATATAGTCAAGGTGCAACCGACTATCCCTACCCTTTGAGCGAAGCGAATGCTGTGATTAAACTCGTTCCGATCAACCTTAGTACTACCAAAGTTCTAGAACGAACTGAGAATTCCGTGACGTATGAAGCCGACCCGTCCAAATTGCTCTTTGTCAACCTTAGGGAAGAGGATCAACTGTGGGATACAGACGATAGCCGTGTAGTATTCAATATAGATGTCCAACGGAATCGGTTAAATTGGCTGAAGTATGAACTCAAAGAGTCTGTCAAGGTACACACCTTTGTCAGGATTTCCGACTTTCAACTGAGCTACGAATTTGTTGAAGACGAAAGGCTCAATCGAAACGTAGTACGATCGGTCGATCACTCGATGAAAGGCAGGCTTGCGTTGTTATTTAGACCCAATCTCAAGATCTCAAATTCTTTCAGCTACGACACCTGTTCCTCTGCTCCCCCGACCGAATCCTATCTGTTTCAAAGCATGTCCGCTATTGCGAATCTGTAGCCTAGACTCCTGTTATCGCTAATCGTGCGAAATTCGCCTGATTCTTCAGGGTCTGTAGCAGGGAGCATTGGAAGGACTAGCTGTCTGCTTTTTCTCTTTGAAAAAGTTCCTGTACAAGGCGTACTACAAAGAGAGCTGCCCAAAGACATAGGTACGTGACGTGCCACTCCCCTTCCACAAATCTATAAACAATAGGAAAAATTAGAAGTCCCGGAAAGATCAAAATGGCACAGCCGCAACCTGTAAGCGACCCAAGTGCCGTTGCAAAGAAATGAGGCCACTTACCGCGGATAAGTCGGTAGATAACAGTAAACACGACAATAAACAGAGCGATCGGCAATAGAACTGCCACTAGCCACGAGGATCCCCACCACTCGGTCAGTCCGAAAATTATGATTGCCAAAAGAACCAATTCAAGCGCATAGATGATCCACTCCCAAAAACGAGCGATGTATCTGGCTAGTTTGGTCACTTGCTTGAATCCCTCACTGAGAGCATTCGAACCATGCTAGCAAGTCGTCACGGTCTCTGACGATCTGCATCACTTTGACACTGAGCGTTTGTCGACTTGCCAAAGATCCATACTCTGAACAAGAGTGGTCATGTATTCTGAGGCGAGACTGTAGCGTTTACAGAGTTATGACATGAAGATTACCCATATCGACACATTTGTCGTTGACGCCGGATGGCGTCCCTGGCAATTCGTCGCAGTTCGAACCGACGAAGGCATAACTGGTTACGGCGAGTGTTCTGATGGCCGCATGCCTTACAGCATTGTGGGAACGGCGAAAGAATTCGAAGCGATACTTAAGAATCAGGACCCTTGTGCGGTAGAGGCTCGATATTGGGACATGTACCGAATGGCACGTCAGAGCCCCGGAGGTATTGCTGCCAAAGCGATTGCAGGTATCGAACTCGCTTTGTGGGACATCAAAGCGAAATCTCTGAATGTCCCCGTCTATGAATTGTTAGGAGGACCGCTACGCACGCGACAAAGGGTCTACTGGTCACATTGTGGTAGCTCTCGGGCGGGCAACCACGAGATTCTTGGAACGCCCCAAATTCGAACTTGGGACGATATCACCAATCTAGGTAAGGAAGTAGTCGCTCGCGGTTTCACAGCACTGAAGACCAACATAGTGTTTCCTGGGGAAGTTGCTTCGACATACCGAGGAGGATTCGGCGGCGGGGAGGGAACAACCGATGGCAATGTAACCAATGAACTGCTTGATCACATTCGTACTTTGATTGGTACCTTTCGAGATGCCGTTGGACCGTATGTGGATATTGCTTTGGATCTGAACTTCAATTTCCGCACCGAAGCGGCGACTCGCATTTGTCGCATTCTCGAGGACTTGCGCATGATGTGGGTGGAGATTGACATGTACGAACCGGATGCGTTACGTGAAATCCGAGATGCCGTTGCCGTACCTGTGTGCTCAGGCGAGAATCTGTTTACGTCAAGAGAATATCGTCGCTACTTTGAAGCGCGTTCGATGGACGTTTGCATGGTCGACGTACCGTGGAACGGGTTTGCAAATTCTCGAAGGGTTGTCGAAATGGCCGAGACCTTTGAAGTCAACTGCGCCCCACACAACTACTACAGCCACCTTTCTACATTGCACTCGCTGCATCTTTGCAACATCTCTCCAAACATCCGGATTTGTGAGATTGACATCGACGACGTGCCTTGGAAAGACGACCTCGTGACTGAACCTCTAGATTTCGATTCCGGTTGTGTGGTAATTCCAGATCGTCCGGGATGGGGAGCGGACCTCAACGAGGAAATCGCTCGTCAGCATGTTTGGAAACCCGGACGGTTACCGGGCTATTGGTCAGGTCGGGCGAAGAAGTGAGGCCGGACTATGACATTCCAGATGGGTCGACATCAATCGACCACCGGATTTTGCTCCGTACGGGGGAGTGTCTTTCGATAGTACGCAGCGACTTGTGCAACTCGGCACGAGAATCTGAAATCAGAGCAGCTTGATATCTCCATCGATTCGAGACTCGTGCAATTGGAGCTGGTACCGGTCCAAACGTCTCAATCTGAGGACTATCGATTTCATCCAAGCGATCTTTAAGGAACAGTTCCTGCTCCTCGGCATTGGAACCTTCGGCTCTCAATAGGGCTAAGTGGGTACATGGAGGCATCGATGCTATACGGCGCTCAATCTGCTCACTTTTGACAAAGCCTTCGTAACCGTCTCTTGTCAACGCTTGAAGCAATGGATTGTCAGGGTCGACGCTTTGAATCCAAACCTCGCCTCGTCGTTCCGCCCTGCCTGCACGGCCCGCCACTTGAACGATTAACTGCGCAACCCGTTCCGGTGCACGAAAGTCGCTACTCATGAATCCTGCATCAGCATCGACCACCACGACCAAAGTCACATTGGGAAGGTGGTGACCTTTCGCCAACATTTGTGTACCCACCAAAATGCATTTTCTCTCGGCCCGAAGATCTCTAAACAATCTTTCAAGTTTGGTGCTTGTACTTGTAGAGTCACTGTCGACTCGATACAACGGTACTCCCGAAAAAAGTGACCCGATGTTCTCTTCGATTTGCTGAGTAGCCGCACCGAACGAACGAATCCGGGAAGATTCACAAACTGGGCAAGACTCATGGACACGATAGCGACGTTCGCATTGGTGGCATCTCAATTCTGTTCTAGGAGTCTCGTGGAGTGTCAGTTTCACGTCGCAGTCGTCGCAGGTCGCCCGCCAACCACAGTCGAGACAGTACACAGTCCGTGCATATCCTCGCCGATTTATCAGAATCAGCACCTGCGCATCGGTATCTAGGTGCTGTTTGATCTTGGCCACTAGTACCGGACTCAATCCTGCTTCAAGAAAGTGTCCGCGTATGTCGAGGACATTGAACCGTGGCATTTCGGCCGTTCCGGGTCGGTGCCAGAGTTTGTGCAGCAAATAGCTCTTCCGGTCAACGTTGTGCAACGTCTCAAGCGAGGGCGTCGCGCTCCCCAAGATGCAGGGGACTTGCAAGAAGCTCGCTCTCACGACGGCCATGTCACGAGCGGAGTACCGAAGAGAGTCATCCTGCTTGTAAGAAGTGTCGTGCTCTTCATCAACCACAATCAGACCCAAGTCTTTGAAAGGTGCAAAAATTGCGGAGCGAGTGCCGATTACGATGCGGTGCTCACCTGATCCAATTCGCGTCCATACATCAAATCTCTGCACGTTTGTCTTCATTGAGTGAAGAACTGCAACGTTTCCAAATCTGGACTTGAAGGTGTCCGAAGTCTGGGGTGTCAGGGAGATTTCCGGGACGAGTACGAGTGCCTGCTTGCCTGCCTCAAGAACTTGCTTGATTACCTGGATATAGACTTCCGTCTTGCCACTACCCGTGACACCGTCAAGTACGTGAACCCCGAATGTGTCGAGCTGGTCAGTGATTGATTGGATAGCTGTGTCTTGTTCGGCCGAAAGTTCAAATCCAGCCGGTCTGTATTCGTACTCGTCCTCGACGTACTCCCACTGAACCATGTCCTTCCTCAAGAGCGCTGACAGTACTTGCTTGTCGGCACGCAATTCCTGAAATTCAGAGTCGGTGAGAGACTTTCTGTCTTTGAGTAGATTCCAAAGCTCTGCCTGTCTGTGAGCATTCTTAAACGCCGGAGTCTCTTTGTTGGGCTGGATTGACCAACGCTTCTGAGGTTCTACGTTTGTTTTTCTGCCGCGCATCGCTTCAGTCGGTAGCATGGTTTCGAAGACCGCGCCAATCGGAAAGTGGTAATAGTCGGCCATCCAAAAAGCCAGACGAAGCAAGTCGAGACTCAGAAGTTCCTCTTCATCGACTACATGGTCGATTGACTTCAGTTTTGAGCCAAATTCCGACTCTGACTCTAGACTCGTTACAACACCAATCGCTACTGAATGTCCGAACGGCACTCGCACTCTACCTCCGACCACGGGTAGCGCATCTGAGTCGGGAACCTGGTAGTCATACACCTGCCAAACAGGGCGTGGGATTGCTACCTTAACAATCTGATTCACAGGTGATTGTGACCTAGGTATTACGATATTGTGTTATTCAACTATTATACAAACGAACAGTATATTGTAGTTGCCCGACGTAATTCAATTAATAGTCAGCACTGCGAGCAAGATTGGGGATTCTTGATCGGCATACTTTCGATCCTCATATTCCCGAAGACGCAGAGTGACTTTCTGGTTACTCTTCCAATGGAAAAAGGAGTGCCTTGGTCGGACAGCACCTTCATTTAATCAACGAAGTGCGATAGTAGACTGCTTCGTGTTCAAGAACCAAGCGAACCTGTTCTTTCTTGACACCCGGAAACCACTCAATGATGTCATCGATTGATGCTCCAGCGGCAAGGTTTTCGTATAGCCTATATAGCGGGATCTGCGTTCCAGCAAATAACCATACACCGCTGACTCGACCAGGACTCTGTTCCACTGCCTGGCATTCGTTCCAATTCGTCACTTTCAAGGATTCTAGCGTGTACACACATTGGAAAATTGTCAAATTGTGTTGACTTGGATTTCGGTCAATGGATTCAAAGTGCGTGCAAGCATAGATCGATCTAAATCAAGTGACTTGAAGTATTCGACACTCACCTGCACTTTATCTATCGGTTCATTCAATTCTGCTGTTGCTGTTGAATCGGCAGCTTTCTCAGCAGGAAAATGGACTCCCTGCAAAAAGAGATATGAACCACTAGCTGCAATTCTTTGCTCAAAATCTTTCTCTCTTCTTGCCGTTGAGACGGAGTAGACGAGGCATCAATACCTCATATCCACAACTATTGCACCTTTCTCTAAGTAGCCACTCAATAGAACAACACAGCAAACAGCAAGGAAGACAGTCGTTAGCGATTTCTTCGGCTGCAATTTACCCCCAAACGGCTCTGGCAGCTTGGTATCGACGCGATAACATTGCTAGTCGCCTCGATATAGTCCCACTCATAGAACGGACGTCTTCAGTCGTTTTGTACTACAGGCGTGCCCTCAATGTATAGTCGATTCAGCTGATTTAGCCCCGCCCAGTAGGTTAGCTCTCGTGGATGTCCAATATCCCATACAGCAACATCCGCGCGCTTCCCTAGTTCGAGCGTGCCACGATCACTAGACAGACCGAGTGCTTTGGCAGCGTTGCACGTAACACCCGCAAGACACTCCTCTGGAGTCAAGTGAAAAAGGTTTGTTCCAAGATTCATTGCAAGGCGTAACGAACACAGCGGGGAAGTACCAGGATTGCAGTCAGTTGCAATGGCAATTGGCACTTCACACTCTCGCAGCAAGTCTACGGGGGGATGCTGCGTCTCCCCAAGAGTCAAGAATGCCCCTGGAAGCAAAACCGCTACGGTTCCGGAGTCCCCAAGAGCTCGCACTCCTTGGGACGATGAGTACTCGAGATGATCCGCTGACAGTGCGTTGAAGGAAGCGGCAAGTTCAGCACCTCCTCCGTCACTCAGTTGATCGGCATGTAGTTTGACAGGAAGACCTAGTTTGGTCGCTTCCTCAAATAGTCGCCCAACTTGATCAGCAGAAAAAGCAATACTCTCGCAATAGGCGTCGACGGCATCGGCAAGATTCCTCTCATGTACAACCGGCAATACATCCGAGGAAACAAAATCAATGTACTCGTCAGTTTGACCTTGATACTCTGCGGGAATAGCGTGCGCACCTAGAAAGGTCGTTGTTATCGAAGCAACGTGGTCATTGTGAAGAGCTCGGGCTGCAGCAAGCATCGTTAGTTCGGTATCGAAGTCCAGACCGTATCCAGACTTAACCTCAATCGTGGCTACTCCTTCGAACAAGAGCGAATCGGCTCGGAGACGTGCAGTCTCTGTCAATGATTCCTTGGTTGCGCTTCGAGTTGCATGAACTGTCGTTCTAATCCCGCCACCTGCACGGGCTATTTCCTCGTAGCTAACACCATTAAGTCTCTGTTCAAATTCCGCTGCACGGTCGCCTCCAAAAACCAAGTGCGTGTGGCAGTCAATTAGAGCGGGAGTAAGCCAACGACCCTCGAGGCGCTTGGTATTGGAAGCATTCCCCTCTGGAAGTTCAGACTTCGGTCCTATCCAGGCGATACGACTGTCTTTGATCGCCAAAGCAGCATTTTCAATGACGCCATATGGCTCTGAATCTGAGCACATCGTCGCGACATTTACATCGGTCAGTAAGAGGTCCCAAGTACACATGGTTCAGCAACCAAGTTTGCGAAGAATTACGATAGCATAGACGCACCCAACCTACTCCTATTTTCTCGATTTCCTCCATTGACCACCGTCTTCGCCAAGAATGCACTTCTAAAGAATGGGTGGGCTCAAGATGTTCGACTAAGGATTTCCGACGGATTGATTCAATCGGTCGAATCAAACGCGAAAACTGAAGCAGGAGACATCGTCGAAGAACTAGTCATTCCCGGCATTGCAAACGCCCATAGTCATGCCTTCCAACGTGCCTTGGTTGGACACACCGAGGCTCGAGGACCCAAGGCAAGCGATAATTTCTGGAGTTGGCGGACCCAGATGTATAGGCTGGCCAATGCGATTACTGCTGACGAGCTCTACTCGATCGCTTGTCAGTTGTATACGGAGATGGTGTCTTTCGGATATACATCCGTTGCGGAATTTCACTACCTTCATGGATCTGATTCTGGTCCGGGTCGATCGCTAGAAATGTTCTCCGCTCTTGAAAGAGCGGCCGAGGATTCGGGAATCAGATTGACCTATGTCCCGATACTCTACGAGAGAAGCGGCTTTGATAACGATCGACCACGAGGAGAGCAGATTCGATTCACGATGACAATTGAGGAATTCGTTGAACATTACGAGCAAGTTCGTGAGTCCTCGAACTCCACTGTGATCGTTGGATTGGGAGCACACAGCCTTCGAGCAGTTCGTGGAGAGTCGCTAAGTGAACTTGTACGTATCGCTAAACGCGATGGTTGTCCTATGCATATCCACATCTCCGAACAGACGGCGGAAGTGGAGCAATGCATCGAGCAACACAATGCACGACCTATTGAGTGGCTGTTGCAGGAATTCCCTGTCGAGTCAAACTGGTGTCTAGTTCATGCGACGCACGCATCGGACAAAGAGCTTGAGTTGCTAGCCAAGACTCATGCAATTGTCTGTCTATGCCCCTCAACGGAAGCTAACCTCGGAGACGGAATTTTTCCGCTCAACACATGGCTGGGTCACGAAGGAAGAGTCGCAATTGGCTCGGATAGTCATGTAGGAGTCAATCCTTTTGAGGAACTGCGCTGGATCGAGTATGAACAACGCCTCATGAACCGAGCTCGCAACGTGGCAAACTTCGAGGACTCACACATGGGGCGCGGCTTGTTCCAGACGGTTGTGAAAGGCGGAGCGTTAGCGTGTGGACATCGCAAGCATCATTTATCTCCCGGCAGCTACGCCGACCTAATTGCATTGGACGAAAGTCATCCCGTACTAATGGGTCACAGTTCGGATTCAATTCTTGATGCACTCGTGTTTTCCGGCTATTCGCTACCCATCGATCGAGTGATGATGGGTGGAGAATGGTACGTAACCAATGGCGTGCACAATCGCGCGCAAATAAACAGCTGCCGATATCGAGAAGTAATTCACAAGCTGTGGGAAACTACTCCATCATGAATGTGTTCAGCGGGTCCAATCGCTCAAGTCAGTCGTCCATTGGATCCGGTTGCCTAAGGGACTAAGTTAATGGCCAAATCGCTAGCTCGTCTAGTTCGCGCACCAACCGGAACTCAGCTCAACACCAAGAGTTGGTTGACTGAGGCTCCATTGCGTCTTCTGATGAACAATCTCGATCCCGCGGTCGGTGAACGACCCGACGAGCTTGTCGTCTATGGAGGAATTGGCAAAGCCGCTCGAAATTGGGAGTGTTTCGACGCGATCGTCAAACAGCTCAAGTCACTTGAAGAAGACGAGACTCTGTTAATTCAGTCAGGCAAACCCGTCGGAGTGCTCAGGACACACAAGGATGCACCTCGAGTCTTGATTGCAAATTCCAACTTAGTTCCAGCTTGGGCCAACTGGGAACACTTTCGAGAACTCGACCGCCAAGGACTCATGATGTACGGCCAAATGACAGCTGGTTCATGGATCTACATTGGTAGTCAAGGCATTGTTCAGGGAACCTACGAGACTTTCGTCGAAATGGGTCGGCGACACTACTCCGGAGACCTCAATGGAAAGTGGATTCTGACCTCGGGACTTGGAGGCATGGGAGGCGCACAACCCCTAGCCGCCACAATGTCTGGAGCCTCGCTGCTCGCCATTGAGTGCCAAGCAGATCGAATTCATAAACGACTCGAGACTGGATATCTCGACAGACGAGCTGAGACACTCGACGAAGCACTACGAATCATCAAGATCGCGACTGAGAGCAAACAAAGCGTATCAGTGGGGCTGCTTGGTAATGCAGCGGAAATACTTCCTGAAATGGTCAACCGAGGAATACGTCCGGATGCGGTCACAGACCAGACATCGGCACACGATCCAGCCAATGGTTACTTGCCTCTCGGCTGGAGCATTGAAAAGTGGGTTCAAATGCGAGAATCCGATCCTAATGCTGTTTCGGCCGCGGCATCGGAGTCCATTGCGATTCACGTTCGGGCAATGCTCGATTTTCACCGAGCAGGCATTCCTACCTTCGACTATGGCAACAACATCCGGCAAGTCGCAAGCAATCAAGGTGTAGGCAACGCCTTCGACTTTCCAGGATTCGTACCCGCATACGTAAGACCGCTCTTTTGCCGAGGAGTAGGTCCGTTCCGCTGGGTCGCTCTGTCTGGTGACCCCGAGGACATCTATCGAACGGACGAAAGAGTCAAGGATCTATTCCCGGACGACAAGCACCTTCACACGTGGCTCAACGCGGCGCGAGAAAAGATACAGTTTCAGGGTCTACCGGCACGTATATGTTGGGTAGGTCTGGGTCAGAGACACAAACTTGGACTTGCCTTTAATGAAATGGTGCGCAAGGGAGAGTTGATCGCCCCCGTGGTAATAGGAAGAGATCATCTAGACAGTGGATCCGTAGCCAGTCCCAATCGCGAAACCGAGTCAATGCGCGACGGATCTGACGCAGTGTCAGACTGGCCATTCCTCAATGCCTTGGTAAACGTCGCAAGCGGAGCAACATGGGTGTCCATTCATCACGGAGGCGGTGTCGGTATGGGGTTTGCTCAACACGCGGGACAAGTCGTAGTGTGCGACGGATCTACAGAAGCTGACCGCAGAATCGAGCGCGTTTTGTGGAACGACCCCGCTACCGGAGTCATGCGTCATGCAGACGCAGGCTATGACACAGCGATTGAGTGCGCTGCCGAAAACGATCTCGAAATTCCGATGGCTAAGTAGAAATGGGACGTTTCTTGCTATGAACACTCTAGAACTGAACGGTCAAGCTCTTTCCCTAGCCCAGCTTCGCCAGGTTTGGGAAGAGCCAATTTCCATTGGCTTGGGCAAGCAAGCTCGAGCAAGAGTTCAAGATGCGCAAGCGTTTGTAAATCAGTCCCTAGAAAGTAGTCGTCCCTTTTACGGAATCAACACGGGGTTTGGCAAGCTCGCTCATGTTCGAATCGAGAGATCCAAACTCGACCGCCTTCAAGAAAATCTGATCCGTTCACACGCAGTCGGTGTTGGAAAGCCACTCTCGGAGGACGTTGTTCGGTTGTCGATGATCCTGAAAGTGAACGCGCTCGCCAAAGGCTACTCTGGTGTACGACCAGAATTGGTCGATCTGCTCTGTGCGTTCGTCAACACCGGGGTTTTTCCTAGCGTGCCATCCCAAGGATCTGTAGGAGCATCCGGAGACTTAGCACCTCTTGCGCATATTGCGAAGGCCTTGATTGGTGAGGGAACCGTCTCAAGAGATGGAAAGACATCCTCCATAGCCGAAGTAATGAAAGAGTCAGGATTGAACCCGATTCAGTTGGCACCGAAGGAAGGTCTGGCACTCTTGAACGGGACACAAGTCTCCACCGCGTTGGCTCTAATCGCGTTATTCAAGGCTGAGCGCATTCTTTCTGCATCTCTAATTGCAGGAGCAATGTCGGCTGAGGCTACCAAGAGCAGTGACACTCCCTTTGATGAACGAATTCACCAAGTGGCTGGACATCCAGGTCAGCAAGATGTGAGTGCACTGTTGCAACGCTTGATGAGCGATAGTGAGATTCGCGCTTCGCACGTGTCCTGCAATCGAGTACAAGACCCCTATTCCATTCGATGTCAACCACAGGTCGTTGGAGCCTGCTTGGACGTATTTCGTCACGCAGCTGACGTCCTTCGAGTTGAAGCAAATTCGGTAACCGACAACCCCATCGTTTTCACTGAAACAAAAGCCATTCTGTCTAGTGGAAATTTCCACGCTGAGCCCATTGCGATGGTTTCCGACTACATGGCGATCTCAATTGCCGAAATAGGTGCTTTGTCCGAACGGCGGATCGCGTTGCTCATGGATTCGAACATGAGCCAATTACCCGAATTCCTTGTCAAGGAGACAGGAGTCAACTCTGGATTCATGATGGCGCAAGTAACTGCCGCCTCACTAGCCTCTGAAAATAAGGTGCTCGCCCACCCAGCCAGCGTAGACAGCATTCCCACATCCGCAAATCAGGAAGATCACGTAAGCATGGCAACCTTCGCCGCACGCCGACTGCACGACATGCTGGACAACACATCGCGTATCGTGGGAATCGAATTGATCGCAGCGGCACAAGGTATCGAGTTTCGAAGACCGCTTAAGACTTCAGAACCTCTGGAAGAGTCCTTGAAGCAAGTTCGAGGTCTCTCGGAACCGTATATCCAAGATCGATCCTTGGCGAACGAAATTGAAGCTGTCGCTCAATCAGTCAACGATGGTGCTTTCTTTGACTTTGCTCAGTCCATGATGCCTAGCGTGAACGTGTGACTGAACCTTATGATCTTGAAGTGGGTGATTCCCCACTTCTAGTCAGCATTCCGCATGATGGTCATTCGTTAGCCCCAGGAATGGAAAGACGGATGTCCGTGCTAGCTCGATTGCTTCCGGACACGGACTGGCATGTACGCAAACTCTACGAGTTTGCGAGGGATCTTGGTGCCAGTCTATTGGCGGCAACCTATTCCCGTTACGTTGTCGACTTGAACCGCCCGCCCTCTGATGTAGCTCTCTATCAAGGACAAGTTTCGACAGGGATTTGCCCTTTGGCAACTTTTGCGGGCGATGCCATCTACTTGGAAGGTAACGAATGCACCGAGAAGGAAAAGGCGGAACGAGTAGGACAATATTGGCAACCCTATCACGATTGCCTAGCCTTCGAGCTTGATCGTATTCGAGACCGTTTCGGCTATGCATTGCTTTGGGACGCCCACTCGATCCGATCGGAAATCCCCAATTTGTTTGACGGAACACTGCCAGACTTGAACATTGGAACTAATAGTGGTGCAAGCTGCCATGACTCGTTTGCAAAGAAGATTGTTTCGCTAGCTCAGAATTCCGACTTCTCGTGGGCGCTAAATGGTCGATTTAGAGGAGGGTATATAACGCGAACCTACGGCGATCCAACGAACAACATTCATGCAATGCAACTAGAGCTTGGCCAAAGCTGCTACATGAACGAGGAGGACTTTCGGTACGACGAAAGATGGGCGGATGGGCTGATTGGCGTTTTGAAGGAAATGTTGGTTGAGTACCTGAGAGTTGCCAGGTCATTGAGCTGAGGAATTCCTTCCTTTGGTTCGATCTTGTCGTCGATTCGCTGCGAATCTCCGTTTGCTGATGTGTTGTGAATAGTGGATTTACTTGAGCACTAATCGTTTGCCTTGAGGTTTCGACCCACTCGTAGTTTGAGATACACATAGCGGCTCCCAGGTATTTCGTGGGTGGACGGGTCATATCCGTTGAGCGTGGAACTATAGCTTCGAGGAGTCTCTTCGTCCAAGAAATTGTCGATTCCGACCAACATGCCAATACTCATGCTTCTGTATTGCAAGGTGTACTCGTAACTCGCGCTGTGATAGAGAGTGGCATCGAGAATGTTCTCCGAATTTCGGTCCACTTCAGTATTTGGGTTGGAACACAAGCCCAAGTTGGTCAAGCTATCCGGTGATCCATCGAGAAAGTTCGAGCACCGTTCTGTTAGTTTGTCGATAAAGCGTGAACTCCACGCCAAAGTACCGTTTCCTTTGGTCCACTGAATGGAGGATGTGTATTTCAATCGGGGAACGCCTCTATCGCTCTCCGTGCGACCAACCAGCTGCCTGCGTCTAATTTCGGCGCCTCGCGCATCCCGTGCTATTTCTTCAAAAGAATGCACTCGAGTTGCATCGAAATTCCACGTCAACTGACCCCACCCAATTGGGTTCCATGCATACGAAAAACCGATGTCGGTACCTAAGGTTCTAATCGTTCCTATGTTGAAGAGAGTATTAGTAAACGACTCGATGGTACCGTTGTCTCGACGTTCGATGAATCCGCAGAATGCGTTGATGCTCTCGATATAGCAACTATCCAGCACGGTTTGCGCGCCGTGGGCCGTAATAGTGCTGTCGATTTCGAATCGATAGTGAGATCCTCGAAGAGACAGACCGCTTGCCCATGAAGGGTTGTATGACACGGTCAATGTTCGTCCCTTGCTGTTTTCAGGCAAGAGGTTGGGATTGCCCCCTGTCAGCAATCCAATTTGCGAACTCAATTGCATATAACTACCGTCCGAAGGCACTCCCTCTCGAATGCAGTTTGCCACGATCTGTGTATTTGAAACACTGAGAAGGTCAGCGCAAGGATCCGCGATTACTGCGTCGTACCTGGTGTGACCTCCAAACAACTCACCAATGCTAGGAGCACGAAATCCGTGGGTGAGAGTACTTGTTAAGCTCAATTCGTCGTGCGGCGTCCATCGTAAGGCTGCTTGTGCGACGTAGTCAAGATCGAAAGTGCTGTATTCGAACGCTCTAAGTGCCATGACGCCTGAGAGCCGATCAAGTATGGGAACCTCGGTCTCCACGAAGACTTCACTCGCTTGGTAATCGCCTTTTGTGGGTTGTGCCGGCAAACCAGCCGTGTCGCCAGCTGCCACCACAGGATCGGGTGCAAAACTCCCTGCAAGTGCTCTATGTTCGAAACCAGCCGCAACAGAGACGTGACCGTGAGGCAATTCGAACAAGCGCGTATTGACACTCGCGAAGATGGCAAATTGGGTTTGTTCGCTGCTGTCTTGCTGAACAAATCCAACCCAATCCAGCATTTCCTGGGTGATCGATCCTTCTCCGCCTAAGAAATTAAACGGTACACAAGGTAAAGTACATTCAGACAGTGGTCCCAGCGCTTGCTTTAGCTTGCGGGCATTGTGCGCTCCAGCTTTCTCTTGACTCGCATCGTTGCGAGAAGCCACAACAGAAAGATCCCAGGAAAACATACGTTCGAACGCATTTGTTGCACCTACCAATTGCGCCGACAAATACATGGTTGTGACGGTCTGGTCAAAGATCCGTGGACCACTTTCAAGAGGACGTCGGGTAACTAATGTATTGCTAGGTCCAATGTCAAATCCGAAGTGATTGAAAGGATTCGTCGCATCGATGGTGATGGTGTCCATGATCGAACCTGACTGTATCAGCTCGCCAACCCAAAGCGGTTCTGGCGCAGCTTGGTTGCGCGACTTACGCTGATTGATCACGGCCTTGACTATGGAGGTCACATTGGCCGAAGAATCAACTTCGAGTCGTACAAACAACCCCGTTCGCTCCGATGGGGTGCGAAGTAAATTGAACGTTGCGTAATTGAAGCGATCGGCGTTCGTCCACGGGTGGTACGAATCGGTAGCACCGCATGGGTCCAACGGATCGTAGTTCAACTGCACTGCTCCTACGTCGAGCGCACAATTGACAAACACTCCTGTATTTGGATCTGGAAAGACAATACGGCCTTGGGGAGTGAACGTGCTGCCATGAATAGGTCCCGCACCTGGCTTCGGGTAATTGGATTGCTCGCGGCTCGACGACTCGATGACCCTCTGATCTACATAGTTCAATCCACCCAATAATCGCCAATTTTGACCCGAAGTTCCATGTGCTAGGGATATGGACCAGGTCGACCCTCCATCTAGGTAGGATCCTGTGTACACGCTCGCCGAAAGATCATTCTGTTCACTCTTCGTCACCACATTGACCACACCCGACAAAGCGCCTGATCCGTAGATGGCGCTTGATCCATCCTTGAACACTTCAATCCGCTCTACCATTTGCATTGGAATGGTGTTCAAGTCCACAGCACTTCCAACTCCGCTTGCTGATGAACCGTTGATCCACCGAATCCCGTCAACAAGAACTAGGACTCTTTTTGAACCCAAGTGCCGAAGGTCCACATGTGTCTCACCTGCGGCAACACCCCCTCCGTCCGGTGGAAATCCCGTATTTCCGCTCATGTTGAACTGCGTGTTGATCGGCGCGCCGGAGACAGAGAGTTGGCGGAGTAGATCTCCGATTGAAGTCAGACTGGATTTGTCAATGTCCGAACGAGAAATAGTTTGAACATTGTTTCTTGCCCACTCCGCTTCTCTTGGAATCCTCGAACCGACAACTACGACCTCTTCGATCTGCGACTCGTCCGTGGTTGATTCAACCAACGACTGACCTTGCACAAGACCGCCTTGAAATAGAGAAAAAACGCACAAAACCGTCAGTGAGTAAGAAGCTGCTCGCAGATTCATCAATTCGGTGTCCTCGTGGAAAGTGGAATTGTGTCGCATAGCGAGAGTCCTGTTCGCGGGGGAAGGGGTTCCTTTTCAACAACCACCCAAACAGCCCAAGGTCTGAACTCTATCAGCTGTAAGTGCCGAAATTACAGTGCATTCAACAAGCATTTTATTCCGTGCCTGGTAGGGAGATCCCCACTTTGCGGACAGCTGGGTTCACGTATACCTTGATTGTCGACTGCTTCGACCCGGCTTGTCTCGATTCTTGCCGCACGCTGATAGGTGGACAATCAAGCGGTTGGCAACATTCTTCTTTAAGTAGTGGCTGTTTTTTCAGTTCAAGAAGAGGAAGCTAAGTGTTGGCATTCTGTTCCACGGGACACTTTTCAGGCACTCCGCCGATTTCGTCAGAAATCCCTTGCCCGAAAATCACTGGTTGCCAGTTGTATCGATCTCTCCTACAATAGCGTCCGCTCTCGTCAACTCAATCCAACCAATCAGATGAAAGCTGGCATTCATCCCGAATACAAAGAAATCACAGCAACATGCAGTTGCGGAAACGTGATTAAGACTCGCTCGACTATCTGCGAGGACATACACTTGGAAGTCTGCTCGCGTTGCCACCCTTTTTATACTGGGCAGCAAAAGATTGTCGACTCGGCCGGGAGAGTGGAACGATTCAAGAATCGATTTGGCCGGACCACAACAACAGCACGTTCGGCATAAAAGATTTCGTTTTGCGTCGCACTATTGGCGCAGTTTATAGTCCAATGCTTCAAGGACTCAACTCTGAGGGTGTTGCGTTGTGAAAGTCGTTCGCATAGTCATTGCTGCGTTATTGCTTGGGCCTCCCACCGCAATAGGTGGTACAGGTGCCGAACTCTACAACGAGTTCATGGATAGCGATGCGCTATATCCCGACCCAAAATGGCAGGAGTACATAGACGAACTTGGACAAAAGTTACTAAGTCACTCTAAGGATGCCGGTCAGGAGTACCACTTCTTTGTTCTCGATAGTCCAGAAGTGAATGCGTTCGCTACGGCGGATGCCTACATATTCGTCAATCGTGGACTTCTGGCGTACATGGGATCGGAAGACATGCTCGCTGCAGTAGTGGGGCACGAGATCGCTCATGTAGTTGCTCGGCATCCAGATAAACAGCGAACATCTGGTCTCTTGAGCTCGGGCATCGGGCTTCTTGCCTTGGCTCTCACTGGTCGCGTTGAGACGCTTCAGGCCGCTGACGCAGTGACAAGAACCATGATCATGGGGTACGGTCGCGACAGAGAGCTGGAAGCCGACGAGATCGGAGCGCAAATCATTGCCCGCGCTGGTTACAACCCGCTCGCCACTATAGAAGCAGTGCATGTACTGAAAGATCAAGAGTTGTTCTCGAAAGACGTAGCCAATCAACCACGGAGCTATCACGGGCTGTTTGCCACCCATCCCCAAAATGACAAGCGTCTTCGCGAGGTTGTGTCCTATGCACTTGACATGCTTCCCGAGACGACCGAGGAACCAAGCGAAGTCTTCTGGGAATTGATGGATGGACTTAGCTATGGATCAGATTCCTCGATCGGAGTCAATAGCGACAATGTGTTCTACGACAAGACTATTCGGATCGCCGTTGAGTTCCCCAAAGGCTGGGACGTGAACTTCAATCGTCAGAGTGTGCTCGGCAGAGCACCAATGGGTAGAAATGAAGCTTGGATCAATGTAGTTCGCACCACCCCAGAAGAATTCGAAAGTCCTTCGGCTTATTTGAAGGACACTTTACGGGTGGCTGGTATAGAAAGCGAGACTACGATAGACATCGAGGACTGCTGCCAAGTCCACTTGGCTGAATTGTCTATTGAAGGTACAAACAAGAAAAGATCCCTGATCGCGCTTCGTATAAAGGGTTCCGATGTGTATGTGGTAAGAGGTGAAGCCGGTCCACGTGGAGATTTCGATAAGCTTCAAGAGGATCTGCTGACGACAATCGCGGGAATTCGCAACTTGCAAGTCGAAGACATGCAGAAAGCTGTAACCAAGCGAATTCAGGTCATTGTCGCGAAACCAGGAGATACCTATGAAAAGCTTGCCGAACAGAGTTCACTGCGAAATTACCCAACCGAAACTCTCAGATTGATCAACGGACATCACCCTCACGGCGAACCACGCGCGGGAGACTTCGTCAAGACTGTTAAGTAGATCGTCGAACCGATACCCTTGAGGAGAAAACATGGCTGACGTTATCGACTGCAAAATCCTCGGTGAAGGAGGCTCCCAGTACGTTCTGGTTGAACTCGATGCAGGGGAGACAGTAATAGCAGAAGCGGGCGCTATGCTCTACATGACACAAGGCATTTCCTTCGAAGCCAAAATGGGAGACGGAACTACCAAGGGTGTTCTTGGATCTCTTATGGGTGCTGCGAGCAGAATGCTGGCGGGCGAGTCGATGTTTCTAACTCACTTCACCAATTCGGGATCAGGCAAGCAGGAAGTTGCGCTCGCTGCTCCCCATCCCGGGGAGATCGTAGTTCTGGATTTGTCAAAACTTGGCCAACAGGTAATTTGCCAACGTCATGCATTTCTAGCAGCTGCCCACGGAACGAAAGTTAGCGTCGAATTTACCAAACGGCTCGGTGCAGGTCTCTTCGGTGGAGAGGGTTTCATACTGGCAAAACTTGAAGGCGACGGACTTGCTTTCGTCCACGCTGGTGGCTCGCTGATCAAGCAGGAACTTCGCGGCGAATCGTTAAGAATCGACACTGGGTGCATTGTGGCATTCGAAAGCGGCGTTAACTATGACATTCAAGCAGCCGGTGGACTGAAGTCTATGTTGTTCGGTGGCGAAGGCCTCTTCGTCGCTACCTTGTCCGGTTATGGGTCCGTCTGGTTGCAAACAATGCCTTTCTCTCGTCTCGCACAACAAATCGCCAGTTATTTGCCTTCAAGAGGCGATTCCAGCTAAGTGTTAGCGATCAGAAGAGTTCCTCCGGCGACAAGACATGTGTGTCGCTTGATGTACGAACCGAATCAGCTATGGGAGCTGACTCCGCAAGAAAGTACTCAGTAATCGCACTATCCAAGTCGGACTGAGCGATATGCCCTGTGGCGGGATCGATCTTAACACTAACAATTCCGTTGGGTGGTTCGGGAACGAACTCCGGAACGTCAGTTAGAGCGGTTCGCATAAATTCCACCCAAATGGACAATGGGCTCCGCGACCCGAACTCGCTCTCGCCAAGTGCTCTTTGAGATGTATAGCCCACCCAAGACGATGCAACAAGGTTTTGCTGGAATCCGTTGAACCAAGTGTCGACCGCGCGGTCCGTAGTACCTGTTTTTCCCGCTAGGTCATTACGTTCCAACGCCAATGCTCCACGCCCAGTTCCTTGTCTGATTACATCACGAAGCATCGAGTCGACAAGAAAAGCAAGACGTTCATCCAGCACTTGACTTGCGGCAAGATTGATATTCTGAGACTGTGTCGAGTGCTCAAATTGATAGCTATCGGAATTGCTCCAGTCTGAGTGGTCAAACCCCGTGTCTTCATAGCCACAACTTGTACATACAACGGGAATGGCAGGTTGGTAGAGTGTGTCTCCGTCTTGATTGACAACCTTTGCTATTAAGTGAGGTTCAATCTGATAACCTCCATTGGCAATTACCGAGTACGCAGCAACCATCTCTAGCGGTGATACAGTGATGGTTCCACCGCCAATTGCCAGTTGCGTGTTATTGGGAAGTTCTTCCTTTGCAAATCCAAAGCGAGTGACGAAGTCCCGTGCACTATCTGCGCCAACCTGCTCAAGCACTCTTATGGACACAAGGTTGATAGACCGGTACAACGCTTCTCTAACTCTCGTCGGGCCGTTATAAGTGCCGCTAAAGTTTCTTGGTCGATAGGCAGTCTCTAACAGGTCGTCGTTGTAGACAAGAGGTGCGTCAAGAAAAACCGTCGCGGGAGTAACGCCATTTGCCAACGCGGCCGTATAGACGAAAGGCTTAAATCCAGATCCAGGTTGTCGCTGCAACTGAGAGGCATGGTTATATTGATTGACTCCGAAGCTGTAGCCTCCCACCATGGCTGTGATCGCTCCGGTCCTAGGATTCGCGGCAACAATTGAACCTTGAATCTCTGGAACTTGGACCAGGACCCAGTTGCCATCTTCTTGTCTCACTCGAACAAGATTGCCAATCTCAACGATCTCGTAAGCGCTCTGAGGACTTCGACCGACACCCGAATCGCCAAATGACTTGCGAGCCCATTTAAGACCCTCCCACTTCACCGTCGGGACTTGACCGTCCGCCAGCACCACTTCTATGGACTGTTCATCGACACTTAGCACAATCGCTGGAAGCATCGAACCCACTTCCGATTCGTTGGCAAGTTCCCGCACAAACAACACTTGAATGTCCTCAATCTCATCCGAAACTGAGATACGGCGTTCTGGACCTCGATAACCACGACGACGATCGAATGCCTCCAGTTCGTTTCGGACAGCATCCTGCGCAGCTTGTTGGTGGTCGACATCAATGGTCGTGTGCACCGAGTATCCTGAATAGGCTTCGTGTCCAAATCGCTCGATAACTTCCTGTCGCACAATTTCCGCTGGGTAGGGAGCGTAAAGATCCAATTCGCGTCGATGTACTCGAGCCGTAATGGGCGTTTGTGATGCTTCTTCATACTGCTCCTGCAAAATCGCTCCCGTATCTCGCATTCTTCGAAGAACCAGATTTCGCCGATCAAGTGCCCACTCGGGACCGTTTATAGGATTGCCTGCCTCAGGTCTCTTTGGTAATCCTGCAAGCATTGCAAGTTGAGCCAAATTGAGCTCGTGCACAGGTTTGCCGTAGTACGTGTACGCTGCTGCCTGAACACCGTAGGAGTGTTTACCGAAAGGCACAATATTGATGTAGAGCTCTAGGATTTCATCCTTGGTTAGTTCCCGTTCGATCTTGATGGCAAGTAGCATCTCCCGAAATTTTCGTACAAATGTCTGCTCACGAGACAGATCTGCAATGTTCCTCGGTAGTTGCATCGTAATCGTCGATGCTCCCCGTTTTACGCCATCGGTGAAAAGCAAGTCCAATGCGTCGTTCGCCAAGGAAATCCAGTCGATACCTTGGTGATGAAAGAATCGCTTGTCTTCGGTCGAGACTACAGCATCAAGATAAAGCTTGGGGACATCCTCAATCGCCACAGGAATTAGACGACGATCGCCAAACTCAGCGAGAAGTGCTCCTTCGGCTGAGAAAATTCGTAATGGTTGTTCTAGTTGGTAAGTTCGGTATGTCTCTACATCCGGACTCTTCGGGTCAAGATACAGATACATGCCGGACAAGCACAACACAATCGTGAACAATCCGCAAAAAGATGCCCACAGCGCGAAGAGTCCAAAGCGCATGAACCACTTCCTCAGTAGATTCCGGGGACTCACACCACTATTCACGGTCGATCACCTTGAATGAATGCGTAGTGATGCGATCATTTACGCCGGCACGTGTATCGCTAGCCGCAAGCCGCAGCAAGACACTAGGATCTCTGAATGGGGGAAAATACTGAAGTAGATCGCGAAGTTTGACAGACAACAAGCAGTTGGACACTAGAAATCGCCGCAATAACCTATTTCTCGTTGGCTTGTCCGCTACGGGAAAGACTACTATTGGCAGAATTATTGCAGACATGCTCGACTACGACTTTGTCGATAGCGACGCGGAGATTGAGGAGCGCACAGGTGTCCAAGTCTCCTGGATATTTGAACTCGAAGGCGAAAGCAAGTTCCGCGATCGGGAATCCGACATTCTCAAGGAAATTACCCGACGTAGTCGAATCGTGCTCGCGACTGGCGGCGGTGTTGTGTTGCGAGAGGAAAATCGCGCACTTCTTCGTAGTCGAGGTTGGGTAGCATGCCTAACTTCAAGCACAGAGGAACTCGCTCGCCGCGCAGGAAACGTACAGACCCGACCACTGATACAACAAGGTGATTCCATTGAGCAAACTTTCCTCGAAATGGAACGTGTGCGCCGTCCTCTGTACGAGAGCGTTTCAGACATTTCATTCAAGACGTTTGGCGAAGATAAGAGAACACTCGCCCGCGACATTGTTGCATGGTATCGAAAAATAAGCTCGTGACGAGTTCGCGACTACAGCTGTCGTTTTCTGATAGCCGAACATGTACCGTTTGCATTGGATCCGGTACCTTGTCCGAGGCAGAAGTATGGAGTTCACTGTCTGATGCAACCAGAATTGTCGTTGTAACGAACGAAACGGTGCACGATCTCTATGCTGCCCAGTTGCGCCGCATGCTTCCTGTCGAACCGGACTTTGTTCATATCGGCGACGGCGAGCAGTACAAGACTTTGGACTCGTTCGCAAACATAATGGACAGTTTAATAGCGATGGAGCACGATCGAAGTTCAACCCTAATTGCATTGGGGGGCGGAGTCATCGGTGATGTTGCGGGATTCGTGGCGGCGACTTATCAACGAGGTATTGGGCTAGTTCAGGTACCGACAACGTTACTTGCGCAGGTCGATTCTTCCATTGGAGGCAAGACTGCAGTCAATCATGAGCGCGGAAAGAACTTGATAGGAGCCTTCTACCAACCTAAGCTGGTTGTAATCGACACTCAGACCTTAAGTAGCCTTCCACAACGTGTGTACATTGAGGGACTAGCGGAAGTCGTCAAATACGGGATTATTCGGGATGCGGAGTTCTTCATCTGGATGGAACAAAACGTAGATCGCCTTCTCAATCGAAACCAGACCACATTGGCACATGCGGTACGACGGTCATGCGAATTAAAGAGTCAGATCGTGGAGTCCGACGAGAAGGAGTCCAATCTGAGGCTAATCTTGAACTACGGGCACACATTTGGACATGGCATCGAGAATGCAGAAGGGTACGGTTCGTTGCTTCATGGGGAGGCTGTGGCGATAGGTATGGTTTTGGCAGCAGACCTTTCAGTACGTATGGGCCTTTTGTCCACAAGCGTAGCACGTCGAATCGAACACCTGTTGCAAAATTTAGAGCTACCTACAAGACTGCCCAAAAAGGCATCGATAGAGAGAGTCTTCTCAGCCATGAAGCGTGACAAGAAAACAGTTGGAAAACAACAGCGGCACATTCTTGTTCGAGATATCGGTTCGGTCAGTGTCGAGACAGAGATTGAACCCGTAGACGTTCAGGAGACCTTAGAAAACCGCACTTCGCATTGAAGGTCCGCTCACCTTATCAATAATATGTAAGCATTGACATTCGAATCACATCGACCTAGCGAACGTGCCTCCGAGAACCCGAAAAAAGAAGAAAACTGGCATCCTGTCTCAAGTCAGCACGCCCTCGTTTCTCATGGGGCTGACGTTTGGTCTTGTGATTTCGGTACTGATCGCCTCGTTAGGCACCAGGCATCTCAAGATTGACGAAGACTTTCTAAAGACATTTCCAGACATAGAGAAAGTTTTTCCCAATACACGGTTCGAATTTCCTGATCGGCTCGAGAACACCAATCCCGATCGCGTCGGCTCCAACAGAAACGATTCGGTTGGAGGTAATTTGAACACTCCGGCTGAATCCGATCCGAACTCAGGCGAATCCTTGGGCAGCGAGAACGAAGTTTCCGTATTTCTTGGGAACGAGGACAATGAGCAAGACTTACAAGAAGATCCTAGCGTCACCGGCTACGTACTGCAGGCAGGTGCGTTTAGCGAGCGTCGACATGCGGAAGCATTTCGTGCTTCTCTCTTGCTCGAAGGCTACGATGCTTTCACTACCGAGCATCCCGATGAAAACGCGTTGGCGCGATTTCGCGTGATTGTTGGACCGTACGAGACGCGTCAGGCAAGTAACGAAGACGTAGCTCGTCTGCGGCAGCGCAACGTCTCCGCTTTTCTAGTCCCACTCACCGAGAATTCGCCTTGACAACGGTCGAATTGACGATTTGAAACAACGAGACTCAAAGATGCGAATTCGTAGCACTACGGTTGTCTGCGTGCGTAGGAATGGAGTGGTCGCATTAGGTGGGGATGGCCAAGTGTCACTCGGCAACACAATTCTCAAGAACTCAGCGCTCAAAGTTCGTCGATTGCACGACGAAAAAGTACTGGCAGGTTTTGCGGGCGGCACAGCTGACGCATTCACTTTGTTTGAACGCTTTGAGGAGATGCTCGACAAGTATCAAGGCAATCTAGCGCGTGCGGCAGTAGAACTGGCAAAGCTATGGCGATCCGATCGAATCCTGCGTAGACTGGAAGCGTTGTTGGTTGTCGCCGATAGTACGACATCCCTGCTCGTTAGCGGCAATGGAGACGTCGTAGAGCCCGACGACGAGCTGATTGCAATTGGTTCCGGCGGACCGTATGCGCAAGCGGCAGCTAAAGCCCTTATGAGCAAGACCGAACTGTCAGCTGAAGAAATCGTCAACGAAGCCTTGCAAATTGCATCGGAAATCTGCATTTATACAAATGAGAACCGAGTCGTTGAGGTATTGGGTTCATGAGCATCATGACACCTCGAGAAATAGTGCACGAACTCGACAAGCACATTGTTGGTCAGGATCAGGCAAAACGCGCAGTAGCCATAGCTGTTCGAAACAGGTGGCGTAGGATGCAGCTCGACGACAAGATACGCGATGAAGTGACACCCAAGAACATCTTGATGATTGGACCAACAGGAGTCGGAAAGACGGAAATTGCGCGTCGGTTGGCAAAATTGGCCCGAGCCCCATTTATCAAAGTTGAGGCCACAAAATTTACAGAAGTCGGCTATGTGGGACGCGATGTCGAGAGCATTGTCCGAGATCTCACGGACTCGGCCTACAAGATGCTGCGCGAAGAAGCACTAGAACGGGTACGTGCTCGAGCAGAAGACACCGCAGAGGATCGAATTCTTAATGCTTTGAGTAAAGGCATGCACGACCGTTCCGGATCTTCCCCTGTGGAGTATGAATCAGCGAATAGTAGACAGGTAATGCGAAAGTACTTGCGGGAAGGAAAGCTGGATGACCGCGAAATCGAAGTGGAAGTGACCGGAATGGAGCCCAACATAGGGGTCGAGTTCTTGACACCTCCGGGTTTGGAGGACATGGCGCAAAACCTTCGTGACATGTTTAGTTCCATTGGAGAATCAAAATCCAAGCGAACGAAACTCAGAGTGGGAGATGCACGTCGGCGGCTACGGGACGAAGAAGCTTCGAAACTTGTCAATGACGAGGAAACGAAATCTTCCGCAGTCTCGTCGGTAGAACAGTCAGGAATCGTCTTTTTGGACGAAATCGATAAAGTGGCCAAGCGTAGCGAATTGGGAGCCGACGTGTCACGCGAAGGAGTCCAAAGAGATCTCCTTCCGCTCATTGAAGGATGTACGGTATCGACTCGCTACGGTATGGTGAAGACCGACCACATCTTGTTTATTGCATCTGGAGCCTTCCACTTGTCCAAACCTTCGGACCTCATTCCCGAACTTCAGGGTCGCCTACCAATTCGTGTAGAACTTAGTGCATTGACTGCTGACGAATTCAAGCGAATACTGGTTGAGCCCGATACCTCACTTACCGAACAGTATCGAGAGCTTCTTGCTGTGGATGGTGTTGATCTCTCATTCGCAGAAGACGGTATTTCACGAATAGCCGAACTTGCATGCGAAGTCAACGAAAACACTGAGAACATCGGAGCGAGGCGCTTGCACACCATTCTCGAGAAGCTGATGGACGAAATCTCGTTTGGTGGTGGAGACACCCATGAAGTCTTAAACGTGGATGCGGAGTATGTCGACAAGCAACTTCAAGACCTAGTCAAGAATCAGGATCTTGCGCGCTACATTCTTTGACCCTGTAGCTCCACAGCATGCAACCCGCAAGCATTAGATATCACCAGAAGACCCGGACCCTAGAACTGCAATACAGCGATGGACAGAATGCAGTTCTGAGTGCCGAACTACTTCGGGTTTTTTCGCCATCAGCGGAAGTCCGCGGCCATTCCGAAGACCAACGTGTACTTCAGACCGGCAAGAAGCAGGTCAAGATTCAGTCCGTTGATCCAATCGGAAACTACGCCATTCGCATAGAGTTCGATGATGGACACGACACTGGAATTTATTCATGGGGCTACCTCAGGGAACTAATCGATAGACAGGAGGAATACTGGGCGCAATACTTGCGAGATCTGGAACAAGCAAATGCGTCCCGATTGCCACAGATTCCCCTGGGCCATTGGAATCCCAAGGAATAGCTTTGCCTAGCCCGCGTTCAAGCTCGATGAACAAACAGACTGTCGACAACGATGACTCACGTCTCGTCTCCGAAGTCTTTGATGCAGTGGCTCATCGATACGATCTCATGAACGATCTAATGTCCTTGGGAACGCATCGAGTAATGAAAAGAGTTTTTTGCGACTCGATCGGACTTCGACCTGGTCACCATGTCCTAGACATTGCGGGAGGAACTGGAGACATCTCTCGATTGATCGCGAGTATTGTCGAGCCGTCCGGCAGCGTAACCATGCTCGACATCAATGAGTCCATGTTGCGCCTAGGAAGAGATCGGCTAATCGATGAAGGTCGAGCCGACGTTGCATTTGTCTTGGGCAACGCTGAAGCTATTCCTCTGCCGGACGACAGTTTCAACGCAGTAACTATTGCTTTTGGCATTCGGAATGTCGCACGAAAGGAAACAGCTCTCCTCGAATGCCATCGCGTGCTCAAACCAGGTGGGCGATTAGCGATATTGGAATTCTCTACCCCGAAGTCTCGAAGACTGAATGCAATGTTTCGGGTCTATCGAAGAATTTGGCCGATCACGGGTCTGTTCGTGGTTGGCAACGCACAACCGTATGAGTATCTCGTCAAATCAATCGACCAGCATCCCTCACAAGAAGCCATGTTGTCACTTTTGGAAGTTGCAGGCTTCAAAGACCTAAAATTTGAGAACCTCCTTGGAGGAATCGTCGCAATTCATCAAGGAATCCGATGAACATTGTTCAATCTACAACAGCGAGCGCACTCGAAGCCGCCATTCGAGCCAGAATTGCCATCGATCCGCAAGCTCGAGAAATCGTCTCAAATCTAACCGGTAAAGTTGTCGAATTGTGCGCCGACGATACCCGGATGTCCATTTTGTTCGAAGATGGACGAGCCCGAGTGTCGCAACGGACGGATGCCCAGCCCGACTTGACGTTGAGAGGCAGCGTGATCGATGTCAGCAAGCTGCTGCTCAGCAATCAAAATACCGGCGTGACTGTGGAGGGAGACGAAGCGCTCCTTTCATCGGTACACAAGATATTCAAGCCGAGCATGGAGTCTCTCGAAGTTGCCGAGCGAGCAAAGGCGACAGCCGAGTACGGAGTTGCAACAGCGCGGTCTGCATTAGAGGGGCTTGCAAGCGAGTTTACGACCAAGAGGTCCGATCACGACCAAGTCTCCGAGTTGGCTGCCCAACTAGCGGAACTGCGAACCGTGGTCAATCAACTTGAGGACAGAATAAAAGCGCTCGAAGAACGGTGATTCCGCTCGGACACGTCTTTCGCATTCTCTATATTGGAACGCGATATCGGCTGGACACGACACTTGCCGATCTTCTTGCCCGACATTGGCTTAGATGGTTGCTTCCCGCAACATACTTGCCAAATCCCAAGAAATCTTCGGCCATTCGGCTTCGCGAAGCACTCATTCGATTGGGTCCGATACACGTTAAGTTTGGTCAAGCTCTCTCAACAAGAAGAGATCTTCTGCCCACCGAGTTTGCTGACGAATTGGCCAAACTCCAGGATCGCGTTCCACCTTTCGACACCAAAGTGGCGATTGCGCGGATTGAGTCTGAACTCGGCAGCGAACTGTCGAGTTTCTTTGAAACATTTGAAAGCGACCCAATTGCTTCTGCTTCGTTGGCCCAAGTGCACGGCGCTACCCTTCACGACGGTTCGAGGGTCGTTGTCAAAGTCATCCGACCCGATGTCGAAGACTCCATCGTCCGAGACATAAACCTTCTAAAGAGTGTATCTCGATTCCTCGAACGCGTCTCCCACATTGCACGTCGTCTTCATTTGGTGGAAGTTATTGAAGACTACGAGAGAACAATATTGGGAGAACTCGACCTCGTTCTCGAAGCAGAAAACACTCAACAACTGCGTGTGAACTTTGCCGGTTCACCCCTACTGTACGTCCCAAGAGTCTATAGGAAACTCACGACCCGAGACGTGCTTGTGATGGAAAGAATTTCCGGAGTACCAATTTCTGCAATCGACACCCTCAAGTCAAAGGAAACCAACCTCAAAATGCTTGCTCGAAGAGGTGTCGAGACTTTCTTCACACAGGTCTTCAACCACAACTTCTTCCATGCGGACATGCATCCAGGGAATATCTTCGTGGATGTTTCAAACCCCAACGAGCCATCTTATATTGCTGTGGACTGTGCAATCATCGGCAAACTAACCCCAGAAGATCAAGCATTTATAGCAAGAAACATTGTTGCCTTCTTCAATCGTGACTTCGGCGAAATAGCTCGCCTGCACGTGGAATCCGGATGGATTCCCGACGAAGCCGACACAGAGGCTTTCGAGGAAGTCATAACAACGCTATGCGAGCCTTTATTTCAAAAACCCCTTTCCGAAATCTCCTTTGGACAATTCCTGCTGGATCTGTTCACTACAGCCAGAGAATTCCATATGGAGGTGCAGCCTCAACTTGTGCTTCTTCAAAAGACTCTTCTCAATATTGAAGGACTGGGACGCCAACTTGACCCAGATCTAGACTTATGGGCTACCGCCAAACCATTTATGGAAGAGTGGATGAAATCGAAGTATGGGTTTCTAGCAACGATTGAAGCAGCACTCGAACGCGCACCCGAGATGTTGTTGGAGATGCCACTTCTACCTGAGCTCTTAGTTACTGCACGTCGCAAGATCAATCGTCTCGATCAAGCTGTTCGCCACCATCAGAAGCAGCTGCTAGTCATGGAGAGTGCAGAACTCAAGAACAAACGAAGCACGATCCTTCGCCGGCTTGTCGGCATCGTGCTTTGCGTGGTTGCAGGTATCCTCGTGAGCGGTGCAATTCAGGCAAACGCGGGAATCCCCATTATCGCAGCAACCTCGACAGTAGGTATTTGTGGGCTAGTTCTGGTTCTAAGTAGGTGAGAACCTAATTATCTTGAAGAGCTTTCTCTGTCTTAAGTCGGCGACGGAATCTTAGTCGGTTGAAACGTGCTAATGCTCCAATTGAATGTTCGAGTCAACAAATTGAGATCGATGGTCAGGTAGTTGCCCTCCGAGCAGTCAGATTTCGTCAGAAACTTTCCGAATCCGAAGATTGCCCCGTTCTTACATCGAAGAGTCACACCTTCTTGGGTCCGGAATATTGCGTCGAGATTTAACCCCCCAATTTCTGACGGCACACTCGCAACGAAATTGTGTACGAATCGAGGCAGCCTGAACACAATTCGGAAGTCGCCGTTGGGAAGTCTTCCCTTGTCAATCAGCCGTCGTTGAAAGCCCTTGTTTCGAATTCGACTTTGCACTTGCTCGACAACTTCGTTGGCGACTGAACTACCGACCAAACGCCAAACGTTTTGGCGGATTTGCACAACGATTGGGCTATAGGTCATCTCGACTTCCAAACTGCTCATATTGATGCCTCGATCGTCTCCAAACTCCTTGATTGTCTGACGATCCAATGCATTCGTATTCATGTGCTCGAATGCTCTCACGATGGCTAGTTCAGGGCGAGTCAGCTCGTTTTCGGGGTGCAAATCTCCGATATAGTCGATGTATGCGTCATTAATGACATGAAAGTCCGGGTACATCTTGAAAAGAGCTATCAAGACGTCATTAGGTGGCACTACTCCTTCATACTTTGCGCTACCTGTCTTGTTTCGAAACGAAAATTTACGTTCTAGACCTCTCCTGATATCTCCTATGCTCAGGGGTCGATTGATGGATAGCATCTTCTTGGATACGTTTTGGATCCGTACTCGTTTGGCAGGTGTGCGAGGTACCCAGCAGTACTCGGGAGTGATGAATTCAATGTCTTTCGCACACTGTAGCATGTCACGAAGTATGCTCATCGGTACGGGAAAAGGCAGACAGTTGGTCAAGTACTCCAATGAGATCGCCCCAGAAGCTCTACTGGTGCGACGTGCAATACTGACTGTTTCAGAAAGGTGATTCAATATCGGGTAGTCTGCCGGACCGACAAGGCTGTCGCGGGCACCTTCAACAAACTTCCAGTGGGGAAAGCCACAATGATCCAACACAGCTTTGGTTGCTCTACCAGACCACCTCTTCTGTGTTACACGATTCTCGAGCAACTGATTAGACAACGAAGACCAAAGCACAGGCCTCAGTTTTGGCAAGTAATCCAATAATCGATCAATTACTCTTGGAACTCTATTCTTCGCCTCGCGCTTGACACGGGCTTCGATTTGACGAACTCGCTCCCGCGTGATGCTAGCTTGACGACCAGCTCTTTGTAGAGTTATTGGATCTTCTCCGTTCCAACCCAATCGCGCGCGAAGAGCTTCAAGATGTGGACCCGAATAGTTCCTCAAGATAGATCTCAGCAGTCTATCCAAAGCCGATTCAAGTGTGTCATTGGGAAAATCTACGAAATCCGTAGGGGAAGATACCAGCAATGAACTCTCGTCCTGGCCTGAGCTCCCGCTCTCAGGTCGACCAGACCCTTGCTGGTTAGACACGTCGGACGAATCGTCAGAATTTGAACTCGCGTCGTGGTCCTGTATTTCCATGTGTGTATGTAGTTTCCACCCTTTCAATATTATTTACCGTAATTAGCCGAAATGTCAATAGCATTGATGAAAACTGAGACAATTACAAGATATTCTGACACAATTTTGATGGATTTGAAGTGTTGGTGGATTTGTCTCTACAAGAACCTAGCTATATTCGGTAGTAATCCCGATCTAGAAGGTCCAAATGACCTCTTGTGTATCGCCCGCGTTTCAATTCTTGTAGTTCTGGAGCAAATTGACATTCCCAGTGGTTTCTTAGGGCTCGACATGCATGAGGGATGTTTCGTCGCTGCTCCAGGCTAAGAATCAACGACTGTATTGATCTCGACACACATTCATCAGGAAATTCATCTCTTTCCTGTACTATCATGTAATTGCTGAAGCACTAGGAGCATGACTGTGCCCCCAATCGGACCTCTCGAACTAGCGATCATTCTTGTTATTGTGCTTGTGATCTTTGGTCCACGACGATTGAAGAATATTGGTAGCGAAATTGGCAACTCCATCAAGGGTTTTCGCAATGCCATGAAGGAACAAGACAGAGAAGACGTCGAAGGTACCGACGAATCTCAGCCGGACAAGAACTCGCAACAAGATCCTCCAAAACAAACACATGCTTGACATTGGGTGGCTTGAGCTACTGGTGATCTTTGTTCTACTCTTGGTTGTCCTTGGTCCCGCTAGACTGCCTGAAGTAGCTCGTACGATGGGTCTATGGTTGGGCCGACTGCGTAGGATGTACAACAGCTTCAAGCTGGAAATGGAACGAGAAATCGGAATGGACGATGTTCGACGTCAACTGCACAACGAACAGATCATGTCCGAAATGAAAACTCTGGAACAAGAAACCAAGTCGATCCTAAGTGATACGCAAAATGCTTTGGCCGATCCTGACTCGAAGCCTTCCAACCCACCTCATAAAGCTTCTCAAACTCCAAGCGACGTAGATTCTCCGACAACCAAGGCCACCCAATCCGAAAGTGGTTGAGAAGACGATAGCCGAACCCTCACAACGAGAGTCGGAACACGACGCAGCCGTCGATTCAAACACCCAGCCACTACTTACGCACCTAATTGCGCTACGCAACGCCATCATCCGGTCGTTGGTTGCTATGGCGATTCTGTTCGTTCCTTACGTTGTTTTTGCAAAACAGCTATTTGCGCTTATCGCGATGCCGCTAGTTCGTAGTCTTCCGGGGTCTTCGCCGGAGACGGTAGGGACCATGATTTCCACTGAAGTGGCCGCACCGTTCATAGTGCCTCTAAAGCTCGCGTTCTTCTTGGCATTGATTACGGCAATGCCTTATATCTTGCATCAAGTGTGGACTTTCATCTCCCCTGGCCTTTATCTTCGAGAAAAGCGATTCGCATTACCGTTGCTGTTCTCAAGTATCTTGCTTTTCTTTGGCGGAATGGTCTTTGCTTACTTTCTTGTTTTTCCACTGATTTTTCAGTTCTTTGCCGCATCCACACCCGATAATGTCGTATGGATGACGGACATCAATAGCTATCTCTCGTTCATCTTCAAGTTGTTCTTTGCTTTCGGGATAGTGTTTGAAATTCCCGTTGCCATTGTTCTCTTGACCGCTACAAGATTGACAACTATAAAGACTCTCAAGAAAGGTCGACCTTATATATTTGTGTCCTGCTTCATACTGGGAATGCTATTGACACCTCCCGATGTCGTCTCTCAGGTGCTTCTGGCTATACCCGCTTGGATCCTGTTCGAACTTGGCCTCATTCTTGGACGGGTGCTGGTTCGCGACTCAGAAAAATCGTAACTGGCCCATCATTTACTAACGACACTTGCATGTTCTCTTGGAACGAACCGACTTTCACCTTGGGGTGAATGCTTCTCAGAGACGTTACGAAATACTCGAAAAGATCACGCGCTTCCTCGGGAGCCATTGCTTGAGAAAAGTCAGGGCGGTTTCCACGAGCTGTCTGAGCGGCTAGCGTAAACTGCGGAACAACTAAGGCGTCACCTTCAATGTCCACAAGCGAACGATCCATTGGGCGGTCCTCGCTAGGAAATATTCGGTAGCGTACAATCTTATTCGCTAGCCAATCTGCCTGATCTGGTCCATCTCCCTTGAGTACCGCAAGAAACACTAGAACTCCTGAACCAATCGAGGAAACCATAGTCTGATCAACAGTTACATGAGCCGATGTGACTCTTTGAAGCAGTGCTTTCATGTACAGCACGGCCAGATGGATCGAAGTTCGATGTCTAGTTCCTTACAACCCAAAGCTGTTGCCTTGATATCGGGTGGATTGGACTCCATGTTGGCTGCCAAAGTCGTCATGGACCAAGGGGTAGACGTCGAAGGAGTGAACTTCTATACCGGATTCTGTGTGGAAGGTCATACCCATGCTATCCGAAAACGCCATCAAGAACGACCCAAACGAAACAATGCATTATGGGTTGCCAATCAACTGGGAATCAAGTTGCACGTAGTGGACGTCGTCGAGGAATATAAGGATGTGGTCCTGAATCCAAAGCATGGCTACGGCAAGAATCTGAATCCCTGCCTAGACTGTAAGGTCTTCATGGTGGGCAAAGCAATGGAGATGGTCGGGTTCCATGGTGAACAGTTTGACTTTGCCGTAACGGGCGAGGTCATCGGCCAACGACCGAAGTCTCAACGACGAGAAACCATGCCCATTATTGCTCATGAGTCTGGAGCAGAAGATCGTTTGCTCCGTCCACTTTGTGCGAAGAGTCTACCCGAGACTCTACCCGAGCGCATGGGTTGGGTCAAGCGCGAGAATCTCTTCGGGTTTTCCGGAAGAACTCGCAAGCCGCAGATAGAACTGGCCAAGAAGTTTGGAATCGAGAACTACGCGCAGCCAGCAGGTGGATGTTGTTTCTTGACTGATGAAACGTACTCCAACAAACTCAAAGATCTTTGGATAGCTCGGGACGAGCGAGACTATGAGCTCGACGATGTCGTCTTGCTCAAGATTGGAAGGCATATTCGTCCCCAACCCAATTTCAAACTGGTGATTGCGCGGGAAGAAGGCGAATCTAGGTTCTTGCAGGGTTACCGAAAACGATTCACCAGTCTACGGGAGGTGAGCCTTAAGGGTCCGCTTGCACTAATCGACGGACGAGTTGATTTGGAAGACGTTCGCTTGGCGGCCAAAATCGTGGCGAGATACGGACAGTCGCGAAGCAAGCCAAAAGTTGCCATGGAAATTCGGTATAAGGATGGATCGGGCGAACAATTGGAGGTTGAACCATTTCAAGCACATCAAATTCCCGATACCTGGCATGTGGGAAACTAGCTTTCTTGAAAGAAGTCGATGCCACCGGAAAGCTTTGTCCAATGCCTCTCATCATGGCGCAGGAATATGCGAACCACGCTGACGCAGGGACAGAATTCGCACTCTTGGCTACCGATCCCGGCGTTCATGAAGATATACCTGCATGGTGCCGAATGCATGGACATTGCATAGTCTCTACTGATGAGAGTGCAACTGAGATTCGCATGACAATTAGACTGAAGACTGTAGATTGAAAGGAACGCAAAGAGCTGCAAGAGAATTTGGGAAATACCTTAATAAACTTGATGGCGACTCCCACGATTTGTCCTTCCTATACCCTTAACTTATTGATTTATTTTAAAAATAATTTTTTCGACATACACATCAACAGTTAAGTTTGTGTATTGTTGCTCTGCAGAATCATGGGCGATCTGAGATCAGAGAAGATGCTAAACATCGTGCTCTATCAACCTGAAATTCCTCCGAACACCGGTAATGTCATTCGACTGGCAGCGAATACGGGATGTACCTTGACGCTAGTCCAACCCCTGGGATTCGATCTCTCCCACACAAAGCTTAAGCGGGCGGGCTTGGACTATCGCGAATGGGCAGATGTACAAGTTTGCTCTAACCTAGAGGAAGCGCTCTGTGAATTTGACTCAAACCGAGTTTTTGCGTTCTCGACCAAAGGAGGACCAACATACACAGAGGTTGAGTATCAATCCGGAGATGTATTCCTGTTTGGACCTGAAACACGAGGACTGCCTTCAGAGATTCGAAATCGATTGGGAGATCGTTGTGTTCGCATCCCAATGCGTTCGGGGTCAAGAAGCTTGAACCTATCCAATTCGGTCGCTATTGCAGTCTACGAAGCACTTAGACAACTGAATTTCAAGGGTCTTAATTGAGTACTTCGTCAGATCGTCTCGGATTCGTCAGATCTAGTTGTCGTTGGTGTATCGCCTGTCGAATTAGGTTCTGTAGATTCACTGGCGCAATTGCAAACGCCGGAAATGTACCTTTCACCGCAATGCTATCAATAGCTTCTCGGGCATAGGGAAAGAGCAAACTCGGACACTCTACTGTGAGGATTTGATTGCGGCTCTTGGTGTCGGGTACATGAAAGATTCCCGCTTGTTCCACGTCGATCTTACAGGCTGGTCTTGAACCAAGTTCAGCATTCAGATGAAGCTTCATGACAACCTCAAAACGCGACTCGGCTAATTCTCGATGACTGACCTCGATCTCGAGCTTGATTTGGGGTTTCCACTTGAGTTCGAACAATGCCGGTACGTCACCCGGCTCAAAATTTAGTCGCCGGACGTAGATGCGTTCGACTGTGTAGTCCGACTTGATGTCTGCTTGCGCCAACTGCCTTCAACCTTTCTCAATAGGCATATTGTCATTGCGCCATTCCAACAGTCCACCCCGTAGCTTAGCGACATTCTGAAATCCGGCTTTCCTCAAGACTGTGCCTGCCATACTCGAGTGTTGGCCCGCTTTACACGTCACAATTATTGGTGCTTCCTTGTACTTTTCCAACTCTTTTACGCGAGATTGCAAGGCTGTGAACGGAATGTTCATTGCCTTAGGTACATGGCCTTCAAAGTACTCCTTCGAGTCGCGAATATCGACCACGACCGCTTTTTCTCGATTTATAAGATTCACGAGCTCTTGGGACGTTACAGTTTTGCCTCCTCGCTTTACCTCATTTCGAATGAACAAGGCTATTAGCAAGACAAACAGTCCCACTAAGAAGGGATGATTTCCGATGAAAGTGAATAGCTGAGACACGTGTAGTACTTAACGTGCATGACCACACAAGATTATAGAGGTGAACTCTAGAACGTCGACCGAATCCCTAGTTTGCATGTGACCACTCGAGCTAAGAATTGTGGTTTTTGGAGAGACTCATTGAGTTCGGCCGACAAACTGGATTTCTTGGTTGATTCCTGAAGTTCAATAGGATAGTTGCAAATCAATCTCAAAGTGCTTTCTAGCTCGTCTTTCACATACACCACTCTGCTACAACAATCACTTATATTGTGTGTCCTAAGGGCACCTTGACCGAACTTTCAGTTCGTAAAATGCGCCCATGTATTTCTTGCCTCCGATTCTCGAAGAACTGCGCGCCGATTCACGAAGTAGTGCAACAGCCACTTTGTGTTGGACTTACAAATCCAATGGCTTCAAGCTCGTGGAACTTAGCTCTCGTTTACATTCAACCGACCATTGACCACGACGCTACTGGTAATCCTTGACGGCTGGGGCCACAGCGACACCGGTCCTCACAATGCAATTCACGTAGCAAATACTCCTACATGGGACAGAATTTGGTCAAGCTGCCCTCGCGGACTCTTAGAGTGTTCGGGCGAGTTCGTAGGTTTGCCCGAAGGCCAAATGGGAAACTCCGAGGTCGGCCATATGACCATTGGAGCAGGGCGCATAGTCCACCAAGACTTGACGCGAATTGATGCAGCTTTAGCCGATGGTTCCTTTACTCAACTTGCCGCGGTCCATGAGCTAGCGAAGATTTCGTCGCCACAGAGAATCCACGTAGCGGGGTTGCTCTCTCCGGGTGGCGTTCACAGCCACGAACGCCACATTTGGTCGTTCGTTGACTATCTAACGGAATGTTCAGCAGAGGTGTCGGTACATGCTTTTCTTGATGGTCGGGACACGCCTCCAAGAGACGCGCTCAATTCGCTAGAGACATTTGAGCAAAAGCTAAGTGAACACCCTCTCGCGAGTATTGCATCGATATGTGGCCGTTATTACGCGATGGATCGAGATGAACGATGGGATCGTACAAAAAGCGCTTTCGACATGCTGGTTGGACACGGAGACTCTCTTCGACACTCAGACTCAATTGCTGCTCTCAAATCAGCGTACGATCGAGGAGAATCCGATGAATTCGTCCAGCCGACACGTACCGACGCATACCATCCCGTCCAAGACGGCGATGTGTTCCTGTTTATGAACTTCAGAGCCGACCGAGCTCGACAACTCTACCAGTCCTTCGTTGTTCGTGACTTTACAGGATTTGAGCGTGAACGACTACCAGTTCTCTCCCGATTCTTCTCGATGACTCCGTATGATGCACTCCCTAGACCAGTGGCTCAAATTACCCCCGTACAGGTGCTCTTTGAACATGAACAAGTTCGCGACTCGTTAGGCGAGTGCATAGCATCCAAGAACTTGAAGCAGCTGCGCATTGCAGAATCGGAGAAGTCTGCACATGTGACCTATTTCTTCTCGGGAGGATCGGACGAGCGATTCAAGAGTGAGTCAAGAAAGATCATCGATTCGCAGCCGGTAGCGACCTACGACCTTCGCCCACGTATGAGCGCAGATTCGGTGACGGCGGAAGTGGCACGAAGCGTGCGGTCAAAGAACTATAGTCTCATTGTCTGCAATCTCGCAAATGCGGATATGGTTGGACACACAGGAGATTTCGATGCGGCAGTTCAGGCAGTGGAATGCCTTGACGAGTGTTTGACAATGATTCTCGAAGCGTGTGCCTCAACAAAGTCACACTGCTTCGTGACTGCAGACCATGGCAACGTGGAGTGCATGTACAACGCTGACTCAGCACAATCCCATACAGCCCATACAAACAACCCTGTTCCGTTTGTTTACATTGGACCGTCGGTTCTTGAACTTTCAGATCGTGGATCACTTGCCGACATTGCCCCAACGATCTTGGAGGTCATGGGGTTACCCATTTCAGATCAGATGGATGGAAGATCGTTGGCCGTTAGACACAGAGATGTCCAATCAGCCTACGAATGAAAGAGCTGAAAGAGCTCAATCTTCGTGCTACAACTTGATTCTCATTCTAGTCGTTGCTTTCTCTCACATTGCCTCATCAACGTTAGCACAAGAGCAGGATCTTTCAGTAGAGGAAATGCTCTCTGGAGTACTCGAAGAACTCAATACGAAGCAGAATTGGATCGGGCAAGCAGACAAGAGAATTCAAGACCTTCTTGCTGCGTTGCGTACATCCGATCAAAAAGTAGCTTCTGCGGCATCCCGTATAGCAGAAATTCAAGACAGCATCACCAGCTTGGAGCAATCTCTTGGCGACCAGGAGAAGCGATCTCAAGAAATTACTACCAAGATAGCTTCACTCTCATCTTCAATTGCCTTGCACATTCGCGTTGCCCATCGATTACAACGCAAACACTGGTTGAGGTCGTTTCTGGAGCAAGAAAGCGCGGAGCGGAACGACAGGCACGTTCGCTACCACCGCTACTTTGCAAATTCCAAGAACAAGTCCATAGAAGAATTCGAAGAGTTGCTCGGCGAAATGCGCAAAGTTTCAAAGTCAATCCTGACCAACCGAAACAGTCTTGCCGAACAGCAGGAAGAGTGGAAGAGTGAGAAAGCCATCTACGATCAGGAAAGCAAGACAAGGAAAGCGCAAATTTCTGAGCTCAATTCCGAAATAGCTGCTAAACAACGTGATGTGGACAAGCTGCTTGAGGACCGCGAACGACTAGAGAGTCTCCTTGTAGAAATTGAACGTATCGGCACCGATTCAACTAATCAATCCGGGTCGGAAGGATCCGTGATTGAAGACTCAAGCAAGTCCTGGCCTATCGAAGGAGAGGTCCTAGTGGAATTTGGCGATCCTAGAGCAGATGGTCGTCTAGAGTGGCAAGGTGTACATATCGCTGCAGCTACTGGAACGGACGTTGTTGCGGTTGCCCCAGGAAAGGTAGTGTTTGCCGACTGGTTGATGGGTTTTGGAATGATGCTAATTCTCGACCACGGCAATGAAGTTCTTACGGTGTACGGCTATTGCGACACTCTACTAGCGCGGACTGGAGACTACGTAGAAGCTGGCGAAATCATAGCAACCGTAGGTCAGAGTGGTGGCCAAACGACACCTGGGCTGTACTTCGAGGTGAGATCAAATGGGACCTCAACGGATCCCATCAAATGGCTTGGGCAGTCCAACACAAACGATTGAAGCAAGAATCAGCCAATCCCTTAGGATACGCACTTGAGTCTAGTGGGACAGTCAGAAGTGTCTGATTGGAAGTCTCGGCTCTGAGGTGCCTATACCATCTAAGATCCCAGGAAACGTTAAACAGTACCGTTGAGCCGAATGTCTGTTCAATGATAGACACATCCCCTTGATCCACAGTTACCGATGAATTCAGGATGTTCTTAATCCTGCCTTAAGAGTGACATTGTTCGTGGGATACCAGGAATAAACAATGTCCAAACCATGGAACGGTTGTGCGAAGCCATCGTCATACGTGCTATAGACCTGGATGTTTTCGATTGTGGTGCCACTATCGACATTATTGAGCATCAGTCCGTTGAGTTCGTCGCCCGGAGCAGCTTCAGCTCCCGGATGTTTGATGACTAAATGCTTGAGTATTCCAGAGTCATCCTCATAGTTGTCGCCGCCATAGTGAGAAGGTTTCCCTTCAGACTGAATGTGACATGAACCAGTGGATTGTTGTTCGTCGTCGGAAGCTCCCGATACGTTAGGGGTGCTCGAAGTAGTGGTTGTAGAGTTGTCTTGTGCATCGATGAGAATATCCCCACTTCAGCATCCTCCAACGACAAGCGCAGAAAGCAAGACATACGGAACTCCGAAAACTGCTAGCTGGGTACGGGTCACTTTTCCTCCAAGATTCTCCGTTTCTAAAACGCCTTGTTACAGTCAGCGTCAACGACTCGACTTGATGGTGAGAATTTTGAAAAAATTCGTAGCCGTGATGTTGAGTTTATGTAGTCTTTCTATGTAGATTCCATAGCAGAAATATTGATCGCAAATTTCAGAATTGTGAATTCGAGCGAGAATCCAAACGATCAACCACCATGGCAGATGTCAAATCTGTGACAGAGGCGAGCCCATAGAGAGGAAGTGTTACAGTCTATCTAACAAGCTTCCATATGGAAGAAAGCGATTGCGCGAGTGACTCTTAATCCAGCTTGTAAGGTCGCTCGGATATGCATTTCTCCTCTTCAGTACACGTACCAATGGAATAACCGGCGACTTTGCCCCACAATCGAATCCAGAATATTCTTGCTCGCAGATTGTGAGAACCTTAATCCAGGCGACGATGGTCTGGACGTCGATTGCATCGACAAATTTCTCCCAAGACGAAGAACCAAGTAACAAGACGGATCGTAGTTCAGCTTGATCGGTGTCTGATAGGCATAGACCACCGCTTTCGTGCTGGACCGCCGCCCTCGACAATATAGCGCGATGCACATCCCCCAACGAGTTCTTGTCGGGATCCCACTGTTCCACGTCAGTCATGTCGATCTATTCTCGGGCCGTACTCGCACAAGAACCATCTCGGCAAGTTACGTTGGCTTGCATCCAGTTAACAAATAATACGCTCTACCCAACGCTTCAAAGTCTCAACTTGTAGAGAGATTAGCTGAAGTCAAGACCCCTTCCTACTCGACCTGTGCTGCGCGGGGCAATTTGTTCTAAGGGCTGTTCGTCCCATGCACGTGCATCCATCCCTCTGGAAGATTCGCAGGAGACCAGCTTCTATTGCCGAGAGACTGCGTATGCTCTCGAAGCCCATCAAGCATCATGTGAACGCTTGGCTGGAACACGGTCCAGTATCTAGGTCAACGGTACCTCATGGCACCCAATCAATTCAGAGCCATCTGAGTCGAGGTACTTGTCAGTTCTTGCGATAAAGAAAAGAGAAGCTCAATTCTCAAAGAGAAATTTCGTAGCATTTTCAAACACTCCCGCCCATGCGATGACGCTTTGGGGCATGAAAATGCAAGCTTCACGTCGATACTGATCAGGAGTCTGACCAAATCCATATTTTGAATTGCTTGTGTGGGCAACTTCCTCGGCAAGATCCTGATTCAGTGTAGAAATACTTACCTTACCTTCCAAAATAATAGGTTTTTCAGTGTCTTCCAAGTTAACCGCCGCTTTGCTATTAGATGCTAGGTTGCGGCGCCATCGAGTACTTGGGTGGCCACCGAAATAGAGCGAGTTTCGAATCCAAACTCCGTCAATCGGTCGCGAAATCGGAGCATAGCTAGTAGTGACGGTTACTAGCCAATAGTGAGTGGCATCGACAAGCTTCTCTACGACTTCATTCCAATCCATCAGAGGCGAGTCCCCCGGTGCACCATAGACTGGTGGGAGATAAAGCGAAATGGATCGTGGGTCGGAAACTATGATTCTGTACCTATAGTCTCTAGGTGTGTAACTCTACCGTGCTTGTTGCGTATATGTCCTTGTGAATTTCTACAAGATAGTTCACTACACGTCAAATCGAATCGGAGATTCACCCCCCAACATTTCGCTTTGGCACTTGATTGATCTTTGGTTCACCATCGACCGCAAAAGAGATTACAAGCCCGTCAGAGACTGAATCCACATGTCATTGGTTTTGATATGCTCCACATCAATTCTTGAATCTGTGCTGGTGCAAGGCTGAAGTGTGCTTTTGACAACTAGGGACTTGCTTTGCGCCTCTTCTTCTTTGAGCGATTCCAAATGCTCGAACGGACTTGGCATCGCCATTCCGGGAGACTTTTCGAGCGGCTTCAGCACTGATTGCCTGGGGTTAATTCAATACATCCTTAATTGAGCGCGTTTATTGTTGTCTATGTGACCGAAGGTCGATTAAGTCGTTTAGGTACTCGCTTAAATGTAGTAGGCGCAGCTGTCCCCCAAATCGGTAGCTATTAACACATTGGATTGGTTTGCAAAGCAAGTGTTGGATTGGTCGAGGAGTCATGGACGCTCTGATTTTCCTTGGCAGAGCAACAAGTCTCCCTATCGTGTATGGGTTTCAGAGATCATGCTTCAACAAACTCAAGCCAATACCGTCGTATCTCACTTCAGTCGATTTGTTGAGGAGTTTCCAAACATAGAAGCCTTGGCTTCTGCCACTGAGGACGATGTGCTCAGTTCCTGGATGGGACTCGGCTATTACCGTCGTGCATTGAGATTACGTGAAGCAGCGTTGCAGCTAGTGGAACAATTTGGAGGCAAGCTTCCTCGAACAATACCCGAACTTTGTTCTCTACCCGGAATAGGACGTTCCACCGCCGGTGCGATACTTTCCTGTGCATACAACCTGCCCGCACCCATTCTCGATGCTAACGTGCGACGCGTACTTTCAAGATTTCATGCGGTTAACGGACCAGAAGAGTCTAGGATCCCCGATTCCAAACTTTGGCAATTAGCTGAGTCCCATACACCCAACGATGATGTTGGAAGTTACACACAAGCGATCATGGATTTCGGATCGAAGCAGTGCATTCAGTCCAATCCGCTCTGCGATGTTTGCCCGCTTCGAGGAAGATGCATAGCATTTCGGTCAGATTCTGTACATCTGTATCCCAAACCTCGAAAGTCTCCTCAAGTGGTGGAAATTACGAGGCGTCCACTTGTGATCTTAGATTCTCAAGGGGCTTGTCTCTTAAAGCGACTTGGAGATGGTGGGACCTATTCAAGACTGTGGGAAACTCCTGACCTGCAACCAAATGCAAATGTTGAGCAAACTCTCGCACAAATGCAATTGCCGATCGAAACTGCCACCATCTACAACGGCGGCGAAATTTCTCCTTACAACGTATCCAATCAAAGAATTTCTGAAAGTGTCACCGTTGTGAGGTACGGCCTGCAGTCATCAGTGATAGGTACGCCAACTGGAACATCGTGGTATAGGAATCACGAAGAAACGCCATTGGGAATGTCTGTTAAGACTCAAAGACGGATAGACTTGGCAAGGAATTTTGGAGTTCAATCATGACTCGAATGGTCTTGTGTCGCAAGTATGGAGAACAACTACCCGGACTTAAAGCACCGCCGATGCCGGGACCCCTAGGACAAGACCTATTTGAGAACGTCTCGGTCAAGGCTTGGGAAGACTGGCAAGAATTGCAAACAATGCTCATCAACGAACACCACCTGTCGATGCAGGATTTCGAAGCCCGTCGCTACTTGATGGCACAAATGAAGAAGTTCTTCGATAACGAAGAGGTCGATCGACCTTCTGGTTACGTAGCTCCCCCTGTTGCAGACAAAGGTAACAACAAAGCAGACTAGAACTCCTGCGGTTTAGACAATCACGGAAATGGAAAAGGAGAAACAGTGTCAGAGTTCAAGTACAACGACGTAACAATTCACTATGAAGTCCATGGCGACGGATTTCCGATTCTGTTGTTTGCACCCGGAGGGATGCGATCAGCAATTTCCTTTTGGTCGGCAAGCGAATGGAATCCCATCGAAACACTCAGCTCCGACTACCAAGTAATAGCAATGGATCAACGGAACGCAGGTTCTTCGCGTGCACCCGTGTCAAGTAGCGATGACTGGAGTGTGTATACAAGAGATCACATCGCACTAATGGATCACCTGAGAATTGAACGTGCGCACTTGTTGGGTGGATGTATCGGCGGTCCGTACTGCTACGGTGTCATTCAATCCGCATCCGACCGAGTAGCGGCAGCGGTCCTACAGCAACCGATCGGAAATGAGAACAATCGCGACCTATTCTTCGCAATGTTCGACACATGGGCCGACGCAATAAAGTCCGAACACCCGGAAGCCAACGAGTCGGATTGGCAGTCATTCCGTTCCAACATGTTCGACCGACCTTTTCTCTACAACACGACCAGAGAGTTTGTTTCGCAATGCAAGACCCCACTTCTTGTGCTCATGGGAAGTGATCCTTACCATCCCGAAAGCGTTTCACGGGAGATTGCCGATCTCTCCCCCAATGCGAAACTGATTGAAAAGTGGAAGAATCCGGACACCGACAGCACCGTGGAGCATGTTCGAGCGTTCCTGGAGCAAAACACTCCAAACGATTAGCTTCGTCCATTTCTCTAGTCTCTAACGTTTCTATGCAGCAATCCCGAGGAGAAAGTATGACTCTGGTCGGAGTGAATCTTGGAGTCGCGCGAGTCGTAGGCAATTCTGTAACCGGGATATACAAGTCGAGTACTGGAAAACCGACGAGAGTCGAAAGTTTGGGGCTTGTCGGAGATGTAGTAAGCGACAGGAGACACCATGGGGGCGCAGATCAAGCCGTTTACGTCTACGGAGATGACGACTATGAGTGGTGGCGGATGAGAGAATCCGCAGTTCTCGCGCCGGGAACGTTTGGTGACAATCTCACAATTGCAGGCTTGTCGTGCCGAGACATCTTCATAGGCGATCGTTTTCGCATTGGAAACGACGTGGTTATCGAGGCTACGGCACCTCGTATTCCGTGCGCAACACTAGCAGCTCGGATGCAAGACAAGCAATTTCCGGCGAGGTTTAAACGCGCCGAAAGACCCGGATTCTATTGCCGTGTGTTGAATACCGGAACCGTGGTTGCAGGAGACGATGTCGAGTATATTGAGCACGAGCAAAGTCCCAGATTCTCGGTAGTTGATATGTTTCGTTTGCACTACCAACCGAATCCGAGTGTGGAACTTCTCCTACAAGTACTTGAGCAACCGGTGGCAATTCGCGAACGCAAGCGTTTAGAATCCATACTAAATCGCAAAGAGCACATGAAATGAGTGGGTACTCTTCGACGACCTCGATCATATTCGTTGCGTTTGGAATTCTGTACGGAGCTGGATTTCTGTTCGCGGCCTGGATTCTCGTACGCAAGCTACTTGAGAAACAAGAGAAAGTCGATCAGAATGTGGTCGAAGGAGCACCAAACACTACGGGCTTGATTGCAACACCTGTTGTGGTTGGAGCGACTGCGCCGCCCAAACCAAGTAACAAGAAAGAATCCCCATCAAGAGAGGCTTCTGAACCGTCGAGTCCAATTGACCTCGGAATTGACAGTCCTATTGACGGGGGAGGCTTCTAGTACCTTACTTTGCGCCGATCCTAAATCAATTGCCTCTTTGTGGGCTGATCATTGACCGAAGAGGATCGTAAAGTTTGGAACCAACGCTATCTCGACGGCGCATACGCCGATCGCTCGTATCCGAGTGAGATTCTTCAGACTTGGATTCACAAAGTTCCAAGCACAAAGCGACGAGCTCTTGACATCGCCTGCGGTACCGGAAGAAACGTACGGTTTCTAGCTGAGAGCGGTTTCGAATCTGTTCTAGGTGTCGACATTTCCGATATAGCTATTCAGAAGGCAAGGCAATTCGGCAAAACCAAGAACCTTCCTGTTAGCTATCAAATTCATGACCTTGACAAAGGCTTATCGAAGTTTGGAACGTTCGATTTCATAGCAATGATCAGGTTCGTAGATAGAAATCTGATCGCCACAATAGATGAAAACCTCAACGATGAAGGATGCGCACTCTTCGAGTTGCACATGAAGTACGACGGCAACGAGCAGCTTGCCGGACCACGCACAAGTCGCTATCGAGTCGAAGCTGGCGAAGTTCAGCAGCTCCTTTCGCACCTCGAAATTCTGTCCGAGTCTGAGGGATTGATTAGTGACCCAGATGGACGTAAATCCGCAGTAGTTCGAGTGTTAGCAAGAAAGTCGACAGAAAGGACCTAAAGAGCTGCAATTCGATCAAGTTCTCTGATCCAGATATTTCTAAACCGCACCGGATCTCCATGATCCTGCAGCACAACCGGGCCTTTCGGACCATGAGGAGTCGAGTAGCTTGCTAGTTCTCGATGCTTAGTGGGACCCTGCATTACTTGTCGCAAGTGTGCAAGTACCCCGTTGTGAAATAACGTTATGGTCGCAGGATTCACGAGTTCATTCGATTGATACTCCGGAGCTTCGAAAACAATATCAAACACATTCCACTGACCCGGAGGAGACATCGCATTCACCAGCGGAGGAAACTGTCCGTATATTGCACCGGCATGTCCGTCGGCATAAGTGGGATTCTCATAGCTGTCGAGAACCTGAATCTCATACAACCCCATCAGGAAGACCCCGCTGTTTCCACGACCTTGACTATCCGCCTTGATTTCAGTTGGTGCACTCCACTCAATGTGCAGTTGACAAGAGCCAAATTCTTGGCGAGAACGAATGTCGCCGGTTCCACCCTCAACAGAAACTGCGTTTCCTTCCGACAGGCGCCATTTTGCCTCGCCACCTCGAACAGACTGCCACTCATCAAGTGACGATCCATCAAACAGCACCATCGCATCGTTTGGAGGCGAACCAATGACTTGCTGTGTTGAAGATGAACCAGCTAGCACGATAGGTGGCTCGGGTCTATCACTGTCATGAATGCGCCACTTTGAACCCGGCAGGAACGGCGTATCGGAATAGCCCCGCTTTAGTACTCGACTTGATTCTGGCATTCACTTTTCTCCTATCGACATGAAAACTCAATGATAGTTGCCTATGCTTTGTCGGGCGAACGGTCCAATCTCCGTTCGAGAATTCACTTGACATCGAACTTTCTTCAAGTTCTCCGTACTTGACCACAACAGAGACCACGTGTCCGGAAGAGCAATAAACCAACTTGCTGTTGGAGATTGGTGAAACGATGTAACCCGTGAGCTAACTCACCTTAACGTGATTTCAGTTGCAGTCCTATTGCGGCGTGCAAATCCGAGTGTGGCTCCCATTGCATCGAGAGCTGTTTTTGTGCTACCTTCATTCGAAGGTTCAAGTAACAACATGCATGAAACCCCTCAGCCGTTCGTTTTCCCTTTTGCTCGCCTTCTTTGTGCTGCAAGTCCAAGGTGAGGAGGCCATTACAGTACAGGTCAGGATCAGCGCGAGCGAAAACCCACCCGACGAGGTGTGGGTAGGAGTATTCAGCACTCCTGTTAGACCCAAAGCCGAGGCATTGAGCTGGAATACTGTTGATTCGCCAGAATTTGAGCTTGCTGTTCCAAATCAGGACGAAGTTCAACTTGTAGTGTTGAGTCGGGACTTTTTGCCTCTGATCCAAACAATCCATCCGTTGTCATCGAATGCGCAATTCGAACTTCAACTTAAAACCGGGATTACGTTGGAAGGCACAGTTCTTTCTACCGACAAGATTTCGATACCGGATGCGGTACTGACCATGGAACGAAGGGATCTTCCAAACGTCCGAATTCCAGACCATTTTGAGTTCTCTTGGGTAAGCAATGCCCACGGTGGTTTCAAGATCGGCGGATTAGCACCCAACATCAGATACTTGGTCGAAGTCGAGGTGCCAAATTCCAATATATCAAATGAGTCTTTTTCGATCCAAGTCTCCAAAGATGACAACCGTCGCAGACATCTGCAGCTCTCTAATGCTTACTTTGTTCTGGGCCGAGTGGTGGACCCTGTTCAAGATCGGGTTCTAGATACAACTGTTAGGGCTCAATCCACTGCAGAACGTCGGGGAGGAGAATTTTGGAGAACAACGGCAATCACCGATGCCGAAGGAAAGTTTCGATTGGGGCCTTTTGTGCGAAGCCTAGAGATGTGGCTTACAGCCACGCACGAGGATTGGGGCACTTCGCAACGGGTTCGAACGAGTTCTGGTGATCACGACGTCGAATTGGTTCTCGAAAGTTTGGTTCATGTACGGGGAACTGTGACTGACAAGTCACTTGGTAAATTGATCAACGATTTCACACTGAAGGCCGTAGCGGAAGAGGTCAGTCGAGACTACCCTCATTCTGGAGCAAAAGGTGAGATTTCCGCTATGGTGGATCGAAATACCATGGGTCTGATAGTGGATTCGGAAGAACATACTGCATACTTCAAGCTAAATATAGACCTAGCGTCAGTCGTCGAATATGACATGGGAGCGATCGTCCTAGAACGTGGAAGGCAGCTGACAGGCAAAATCTATGACGAATCAAGCGGACAGCCAATAGTCGGTGCGACCGTACGTCTCCAAGTGCACGACAACGACCAATTTGAAGCCGACCACTTTTGGAGCAGTATCAGAAGAGACTATCTGAGGAAATCAGTCCAGTCAACCTCAGATGATAACGGAATGTATGAGCTCGCGCCCCTTCCGATCCACTTGACCCACATTGTCGTTTCCAGATTCGAATATCTTCGAAACGAGTTGCTAGTTGACGAAGGAGTCACCCAAATCGACATACCACTAACCAAGGATCCCGCACTAAACACGAGAATTAGGGGAAGAATCGTCACAGATGTGGGAGAGCCTGCACAAGGTACGGTGGTTTTTCAAACCACTAACAGCAGTGCGGGTTACGGAGTCTATGGGGACGGATCGTTTGACCATGTGATGGAGGCAAATCATTACGACATATATGCGATAACAGATCACGGCAGATCAGACAAGGTAAGTGTCGCCCTCGCTGAGGGAGAAACTCAAGAAGTCACTTTGGTGGTCAAGTCCGAGGGACGCATTACAGGCATCATTGAGGGCCTGGCAGATGGAGAGACAGCCTCTCTTTCAATACGTGCGGAGTCGGAAGGAATTGGCTCAAGGCAAGTTAGGGGTCTCGGAAATGGCAATTTTGTCGTAGAGGGAATCGGACGTGGCAAATTCGTCCTGACAGCAACAACGAATAGAAACCGGGAACAACAAAAGTCTTTCGAAGTGAGTGAGGCCATCGGTGAAGCAAATGTTGAGCTGTACTTTACCGGTCAGTCGCGTTTGTATGGGGCGTTGATGTTCTCTGATGGATCAATACCAAAAGGCGAAGTCAAAGCGGTCGCGAAGGATAGTGGCAAGACCTCCGGTTCCAGCGACATCAATGACGATGGAACCATTGAAATCAACGGACTAGAAGATGGTGAGTACACAATTGTTGTCATTGAGCATAAACAGGTCTCGTTTACGAACCTTGGAGGTGGAAGCTCCAGGAGAGGAACCTCCTCCCCGATCGATGAACGGGATATGGTCATCAGCGGGGACACGGAGCTAAACATCCAACTCACGTCTCCTGCCGACTAAGCATTGATGCACTTGTAGCTCAGATTAGTAGTTACAAGCGCGTCGCTGAATAAGTGCGCTTGACCACAATTATTGAACTGTACAACTACGTGGTTTGCCCACGAGAAGACTAACTGACTGGATCTCGACTAAAAGCGCAAACGACAACTAACCCGACAGTGGAGCCACAGTTAGAGTTACGCCAAGAACCGAATTTATGGGACTTAGACTAGCCGTCGTAACCCATAATCGCTTTAACCTCTAGGAATTCCTCGAAGCCGTAAAGTCCCCACTCTCGGCCATTTCCCGATTGCTTGTAGCCTCCAAAGGGAGCCCTGTTGTTTACGGTTGCACCATTGAGGTGTACATTTCCTGTTCGTATCCGTCGTGCTATATTGCGTGCGCGTTCTGGGTCTCCTCCGGAAACGTAGCCTGACAATCCGTATATGGTGTCGTTCGCGATTCTCACTGCATCTTCATCGTCTTCGTATCCGATCAGCGACAGCACGGGACCGAAGATTTCCTGTTGGGCAATTGTCATGTCGTTGGTGACATGAGAAAAGACTGTGGGCTTGACGTAGAATCCTGCATTGATTCCGTCAGGGCGTCCCAATCCTCCCGTCTCAAGCTTGGCACCTTCTTCAATTCCTTTCTCAATCAAATTCTGAATTCGCTCGTACTGTACTTCTGAGACCACTGGTCCGATTGTTGTCGAAGGATCATCTGGATCTCCAACCTTGACATTCTCAGCCGCGGCCCTAGCAATTTGTGCTGCTTCATCCATGCGCGAAACTGGAACTAACATTCGGGTCGGTGCATTGCACGATTGACCTGAATTTGTGCACATTTGAAAGACGTCTCGACTCACAGCCTTATTGAAGTCTGAATCGTCCAATATGATGTTGGCCGACTTGCCCCCGAGTTCCTGTGCAACGCGTTTTACTGTCGGTGCTGCGTTCTTCGCCACCTCGATACCCGCGCGCGTAGAACCGGTGAAGGAAACCATGTCAACATCGGGGTGTGATGCGATAGCAACACCTACTGTTGGACCATCTCCATTCACCAAGTTGAAGACACCTGCAGGAACGCCAGCTTCATCGAGAATCTCAGCAAAAGCTATCGCGTTGAAAGGTGCAACTTCCGAAGGTTTCAACACCATGGTGCATCCCGCCGCAAGTGCTGGAGCAACTTTGCAGGCAATCTGGTTTATTGGCCAGTTCCAAGGAGTGATGAAACCACAAACACCTGCAGGTTCCTTGATCACACGCGTAGAACCAAATGATTCTTCAAAGTCGTAGTCCTGAAGTATTCGGAGAGTGGTCATAAAGTGACCTAACCCAGCTGGAGCTTGAGCCACCTTAGCCAATCCCATTGGAGCTCCCATTTCTTCACTGATGGTGGATGCCACTTCGTCTATTCGTTTCTGGTAGCAGGCAATAATGTTTTGCAGCAACTCAACACGTTCCTCTCTCGTGGTTTGAGAATAGAACTCAAACGCTTCAACCGCCGCCGCTACGGCTTTGTCAACGTCTTGTTGGGTGCCCATAGCAACGACACCAATTGATTGTTCTGTTGCGGGATTGACAACATCCAAAGTCGCGTCCGTACTCGGATCGACCCATTCGCCGCCAATATAGAACTTCTTACGATTACTCACTTGTTTCTCTCCAAGCTATCTAGTTTGAGTGGGGATTGCACCTCTTAACTAACCCGACCCACACAGCGTGTTTCCATCTGCAACGGGCGAATCCCCGAACTATGCAAATTCTCAACGATTATGATCGTTATTCAAGGACTCAATGTGGGTGCAAGATGAACTTTTGCAATTTTACACTTTGACCATTGAGGCGAAGGCAGACCTGATTCTCAGGCTGTAGTCAGTCAAGAAGAATCCGGATTGGCGCAGGAATCTGGCTTCAGCGGTACTGCCGATGCGGCAAAGTACTTTCAGCCAACCCGGAGAGCTTTTGCCAAGACGGTATCTTCGCCTGTTAGCACGAATTGTGTTGGCGAACTCCCGAATTAGGCATTAGTCCATGAGCTGAATCCCGGTTGAATTGTCCTGAAATTTGTAATATTATTGTTTCAAATCTCTGCTCTAGGCTGAATTCGAGGTTAAAGCTATGAAAAGTGGCGAGCAAATGCTGCAGCAAATCGTTGAGAAGTCGGCGTTGGACGACGGATTCAGGCAAGCTCTTTTGTCTGATCCGAAAGCGACCATCAGCAAGGAATTGGGTGTTACGATTCCTGAGGCAATGACGATCAAGATTCACGAAAGCGATATGCAGACGGTCCATCTAGCACTTCCTCCGAGTGCGAACATCACTGAGGAACAGATGGAAGCGATTTCTGCCGGCTTGTGTTGTTGCTGGTAAAAACCAATACGGGCGAATAGCCCACTAATGTTGCGGATCTATTGATTCCGTGACTCGTTATGACAGGCATTTAGTCCGCGTAGCGTATTGCGTGGACTAATGTTGCGTTTTGTACTCTAAAGACTTAGTGCTCCAGAGAGTATTAGGTAGATGTAGGCCTTCGCGTGGACTAACCCCTCAGGTGCTACTACGAGCTTGATGTGGTGAATACCGCGCATCAAAACGAACCGACCGGACTTTGCATACAACACAGTCGGTTTGGAAACCCAACGTCTCAGTTCCTTTAATTTTTCCTGACCGACGATTTCTTCCTGTTCCAAAGCGTTCAGGAAAGGGTCCCAGTCCGTGAGCCCATCGAGCCAGTATCTGGAGTCTTTCGTATAGCGTTGCTTCACGATAAGGACAAGACCTATCGAAGGACCAATTCCTGTTTCCCCGACATCAATGTTGATCCCAATCCTAGAGACATCAGTGCGTTCCCTAAATCTCGATATCACAGACTCCACAGCCAAAATCTTTCCTGGCCACTCTATTCTCTCTAGATAACTCCCCACTTCGTCTTGAGTTTTGAAACCCATAATGGCCAGTCGGATCGATCGTGTTCGCGACGGAAATACACCAAAAGAGTCAATGCGTGTGTCTTCCGGTTGCTCTAGGTAAACTCGATCTACATTCGCCCGTTCGGTCTCGTTTTGCGGCCAGCCAACGCTAGCAACTAGAGCGTCTGCGACGGTTCGTACGTCGTCTATTTGTCCGGTTGCTCCAATAATCGGTCGTTCATTGGGTCGCAGAAACAATCCAGGCTCAGCTCGAGAGCCTTTCTTCGCCGATCCGATGTCATACTCAAGCATTAACTTCCGTCCGACAATCTTTCGCAATGTTGCAGCGGGTGATTCCATTTGAAGAAAGAGATGATCTAGAAACTTCGTGGTTCTATTCGACTTGTCAATTCGTTGCTGCTCTTGAAAGAGTGATGCCGTTTTCGTCCCACTTGCAAACGAGACTCCTATGTCCGCTTCTGGCAGAGGTTCGTGTAATGGGAGTTCAAAACCGAACGGAAACGCCCCTATCTCAATTGGCAAAGTTGCCGCGCAATTCAGTATGCGCGACCATTGAGACTGTCCGATGAGAACGGGCGAAATCCAATCTCGAAAATTTTCCAATAAGTCACTCAAGTTCTCGCCTTCTTCGGAGAGGCGATCTTCAGTAATTGCGGTGGCTTTTTCAATATCCATAAGTCCGGCTCATGCGATCACTGGGGTGGAGTTCAAATCGGACTCGTGAAGAGGATTGACGAGTTTCGTCATTTCAACTGGAACCTCGAATAGGCGACCTGCGGCAAATCTGGCCCAAAAATGGCGCATACCCGGGACGATGACTCTAACCACCGGCATGCCCACATCTGGCCTAGTCTGATCCAACACTAGGAGCTCCATTCCTTTCGCTTCGACCATTGCTTGACACTTCTCGACCTCCCGTTTCATGTCGTTGGACTCGGACACAACATAGTCCGATGCAGTACGCGTGGGATCTGTTCTACTTGGGGCCAGCCATGAACAATCGGCAAGTCGTGCATTCTCCCACCAAGACAATGCCATCGGATCATCGATCATTGGTAGACCAAGGCGTCTTTCCTGCCCTGGCAACCAAGATAAACATTGATTCAACTCGCATACGGAACGTAAGGCTGCAATGCGGGAATCAGGATGCGTTCCCGCTCCATAGATGATTTCTTCTCTGGGAGAGTTTGGACGGTGTGAAATTGCGACAAATGAGGGAATTTCAATATCTGCAGTAATGTCGAGCATCCATACTTCTCGATCCAGTCGGCTGTAGTAATCCGAAGCAGTGGAAAGGTATTCGTCGTCGAAGGATGAAAGGTCAACAGCGGGAACTTCGAGACGGTTGTACCACCAAATGGCAAATGCATCTCGTTCAACCAACTCGTAGAATCCTTGCAGTATTGCTTCTTCAAGTGAATTGCCAGAGGCGCATCCGTTGGAGTCCGCTACTAAGTCGAATGGACCTCTATTTTCGGCTGCCATAGTGTAGAGCATGGACGTGGGCAGATACCGATGCCTCTGGTGCGACAAAGACCAAACTGGAGTCCAGTCAATCTCGGCATCTAGGTCAAGCTTCGGCGGCACAAAGTTGTAAGGATGCCCTTGAGCGTTCAATTCTTCGGCGTTGTCTAGTTGTAAGTCACTGAACAACTGTACGTCGTTCGGGTGAATCGCTTCACCGCCTTCACTCAAGTCGTTGAATCGACACTGTTTGCGAATCTCACTTCCTTGCACCGAACCGGAATAGCGCTCGATCGCCTCGCAAAGCGCGCTGACCTCCGATTGTTCTTTCGTGCTTCCTTTACCAGCACTTTTGCTACGTAAGCTACGTCGGAGAGAACTCAATGATCGACTTCTCATGCCGAAATTGCTTCCTGCCCAATAAACGTGCAACCACGTGTCGTTCTCTTGGGTCGTTCTCGAAAGCCAACTTACAACACCACTGATCGGACTGACCAAGTGGCGATACTTGGCTAAAGTGACATCAGGTGTCACGGCTCGCGAACCTCCGCTGTTACGACACGTTACTGTACGTTCGTTGAGGCAAATCGGAACAGGTGGTCTGTCCGGACGCTTTAGATCTTCATCCCCGCACTCCGAACATTGTGGCCGACGCATCACAAAGTGATGTGAAGCGACAAAAGTAGCCAAGTTCATCGCAACGGCATGCCGATTGATTGGAGCTTTGTCTCCCAGCACAAGCCACTTGACAATTTCATTTGAGGCAAGAGCGAAAACTCCTTGGAGTGCCTGGCTTTCTGCAGCAAATGGCTTGAGGGTTGCCTGTTCGCCACCGATGTGGCGCAAGAATTCGTGAACTTCTTGATGGCTACGGAGCCGATGGCTCAAACAGGTCCAACAGGGACCTGTACCGTCGGCATGGAACACCGGTCCAAACAATGGTTCGATGCCTCGGGGTCGAACCAACATCCATGGCGTTTTCGACTCAAGTTGGCGGCGATTAACTTCTGCAAGACTGTCCGAGAGATAGTCTTCGCAGACAATTACAGTGAGATGTGGTTTTGAATCATCTATAGCAATACCAGACTGTTCCAAGTTACGCTTTAAAGCGGTCCCATCTTCACTTACTGAAATACGTGATTGTTCGAGAGTCTGTTCTACCCATCGGGGTGAGGCTCCAAGTGAAGTCCAATAAGCCGCACGGCTTGGATCCAATGAATGGTTGGCAGACACCACGTACCCTTTGGTGGACAGTGAGACAATGGCAGACAGAAGGTCGCTAAAACCATGAACCGAACCGCAAGCCCGAACTATATCATCCAGGGTGTTGCTGCCATCCAGCAACGGGATCACATCGCTGTACAGCTTTCCATGAAGAAGTGTGTTGAACGATTCGGAAACCAGCAATGTTTGATGGTCGCCGATATCTTGAAATCTTAGGTGAGGGGTGAGTATAGGAAGCTTTACGAGATCTTGGTCTTCAGCGGTTGTTTTTGACAAGATACCTTGCTGTTTCGTTTCGGCCCTTTCTGACATCTAGAGCTTCCGACTTGAACCGACAATCGCTCTCAAGCCTGTTTGGCAATCGAGTCGATCTCACTTTCAACCGTGGAAGCAATTTCGGCAAGATACACACTCAACGAATCGAAGTCTTCGTAGCCGCATGCGCTTGCGATCAGTGAGCGCACTTTTGGACGTAGCGTCTCCAGATCAGCATCTTCCTCGCTGACGAGACTTACAGCCCCTTGCAATTCCCGATACGTGGTTGCAGCTCTTGCTAGTGTTTCTGCTTCATAAGACCGAAAAACGGTAGTAGCGGAAGAAGCAGATTCTTCCAAATCGAATCCGTTGCCCTTCAACTGAATGAACCGTGCAGTAGCCTCCATCCTGTCAATCATTCGTTGTACGCTGGCACCAAGACCAACCCGTGGTTCGACTTGCGATGTAGACCACTCGATCAGATCTGAAAGTTGCGGTCCAGTCCCTTTGGCCTTCTGGTGAATATCTCGCCGAGTCTCTTCGAACTGATTGGCAAGTTTTGAATCTCCATATTCAAAGATACAGGATGATCTCGTGAGATCGAAAGCATGCAATGGCTGAGAATCGCTAATTTGGGTTGCAAGTTCAGAAACCTGCACTGGAAGAAAGTGCTCGTTCTCTTTTGAAATGGGAGAGAACAAGAGACTATCTCTAGCAAGAAGTTTGATGGTTTGCTGAGCGCTATTCCACAGTCGCGTCGTAGCATTGGTCGCCCAGTCACCAAAGACAAGCAACAGCTCAACTTCAACGCCAGGATATGACTCTCGGCTAGCAAGATCCCCCAAAACAATGGCCGCTACGCCTTCGTTTTTATGAGTCTGAGACTTTTCTACAAATTCTGTAACCGTGGCGGAAATTACAGCTCCAAGTGACGCTTCAGCTAGATTGGAGAGAGCGATCATTGCTTCTGTTGGCGACAGATTTTCCCGAACTACATGCATTCCGATTTGAAAAGCTCTGTCGTTTGTCCAATTGCGCACGATTTCAGCCGTTTCGATGGCGTTAGTCGATGGCAGTTCATCGATCTGCTCGCGCATTTCATTCACGCTCATCTCGTGCGTCCAATAGAGTCTCGCAAGACCCCTCCTTGCTATCGATTCCTCCTCTTGATTGGACAAGAATCCCTTGGGCAAATCGAGATCCGTGAATTCTCTAAGGTGAAGATTGTCGAGGAGTTCTGGGTTTTGTTCGATCCTGTGGGCAAGTCGAGGAGCAACACCGAATATTTCGATGATGGCTTCAAAGTCGTCCGGTCGTACAGCGGAAAGCTTACTATCGTATGGACTCCAGTCCTCGATTTCGGGGTAGAACTTTTGACGCCATTGATCGACGAGGGGATCCATCTTCTCAAACCAACGTCTAGGACAAAGCACAAGATTCATCATGTCGCCGTAGGTACCCGGCAGTTCTGGTGACTCATCGGGACGATTTTGAAGCTGGGGATAGATGCGTGTTGCCATCGCATGATGATCCGCATGTCGTTGCATTTTGAAAAACATCCAATTTGTGAACTTCCAATCAGCGTTCCATGAGTGGCGCGGCGAGATTTTCTCCCAACGACCATTGGGCAGCAGCACGCGACGCAATCCGTAGTGTTGAAAGTAGTTGCTTATTTTCATGGAAAAGACACAGCCCAACCCCAGAAATGCATAGACCGGAATCGCCCAAATGCCTCCCATGTACACCACCAATCCATACCAAAAAGCCACAAAGAGCGCGTATCTCCAGAATGGATTGCTGTAGTGCCAACGAGACAGTTGTCGCCGAGCTAGACGTTCACCTGCTACCTGCCAAGAATTGGTGAGATTACTAACAACTTCACGAGGGAAGTACTTCCAAAAGCTTTCGCCTTTTGGCGCAGATCCCACATCGTGTGGCGTACCGACTTTGGCATGGTGAATGTAGACGTGCTCTGTAGCGTATTGTGGGTAGGACGCACATGCAAGAAGCAACTCGCCAACCCGCCTTTCCCAAGTGGTACGACGATGTACAAGTTCGTGCCCGATCACGAATACCGCCTGTGCCTCCATGGTCAGAAGAATGGCTAGTATCACGTCTTCCCAGAGCGCAAACGCATCTGCGACAAGGATTTGCCATAGACCGAAAATGAGAGTCGGGGGCCAAAGGAAAGCCCAAGTCCATACAGGTATATTATACCATACATAAGACCTCTCAGACACCCCGCGTGGGTTCATGTTGAGCCCATCTACACCAAAGACCGGATCGAGGAACGACGCCAGACTCATGAAGAGAAACGGTCCCAACATCCACCAACCGCCATAGAGAAGCGCTAGAAACAACAGTGGGAAAACGGCCAAAGGTGAGTAGTGGGGAAGCGCGTTTAGAAACGAAGGTTCGATGAACTGTGTGCTCTTCGATTCAGGGGAATTTGCATCGACTCCAGCCATCATTTTCTCAGTCAAAGTAGCATCCAGTTGAAACGGAGCACCTCAAATGTTAGCACTGATTCTGCTTGCTTGGCGGCGACTGTTCATGCATCGAGGTACGCAACAAGATGATTCAATGCCTCAATGCAAAAGGCCGAAGTCACAGATTCAGAGCCGTGTCCAATCTGTCCTACCTTTCCCCACTGCATGGTCTGATCTCCAAATGCTAGGAATTCTGGCCAGCTTCCGTCTTCTTGTTGATTGCCAATGAAATGTTCAATGAGCACTTTTGCGTCGATTCGATCCAATTGACCAATGTTGTACAAAGCCGAAACTGCTTGAGCACTGTGGAGGATGTTGCCAAACCCTCCAGGTCCGTTGCGCAAGCTCATGATTCGTTCTACCAACACCGATTCCAAATTGCTAAGAGCAGGCTTTGCCCGCTTGATTGCTCTCGTAATCGCGTAGTAGATTGAGATCGAGTCGGGATACCATTTGGACGATCCATCGACATCGCCTTCCCGTAGCAAGTGATCCAGCCATAGCTGTGCATTCCTTGTCTCGGGGTGGTCTCCAAGATGAGCGATGAGATTTGCATTGACCACAGGATCGGCTTCGATGCGAAACTTCGACACGACGTCTGGCTCGCCCTCCTCCAACATCCAAGTCATGTAACGACCATCTTCATCTTGATTGGCTAGTATTCCAGGTATGTTTCGTCCCAGAAAAATCCACGGATGCGCTCCAAGGACAAGGGAACAGAGGGCAGTACTGTCGAGATCTTTGGGAAGATGTCGGTAGTAACGCCAAAAACCAGGATATTCCATTTTGTCAATCAGGTACTTCTTGGTACGAGTACAGAGAGTCTTGCACTTGGAATCTTCACAGTCCTCAATGGCAAGAGTGCATAAAGCAGACACAAACGGAGGTTTTTCGTAATGACGCGGAATGTTCGGGTCCGATAGATTAAATCGAATGCAGTGCCAAGCTCCGTTCTCGTCCAAAGTGGATTCGACAAAATCCAAGCCACGGCGGATGCTTTGCCTACCTGCCTCTAAGTGTGATTCTGTAGAACGGGAAACTGCCGGGCCGTTTGTCGACTCGAATACCACGGGACGTCTTGGCGGAGCAGGATCGTACATGGTCTTTTTGAGAAACTCGAGTGAAGACGCTCCGGTTCTTGCCTCCTCACGTTCACTAGCACTGTACTTGCTCTCTGGTCTAAGTACTAGGTGCGAAATCGAGTCGGACTCTTCATGCACGTGCAGCACATGCTCTTCGTCGATCACCCAACCGAATTCTTGCTTTAGTACCTGCTTCGGATCAGCTAGTAATCGTTTCCTGAATTCACTGTCTTCATCGGCTCGAGCAAGAATTAGTTCCTTAAGATCTGTCGAGTCGTTCATGATCGAATTTGCGTTAGGCGATCTGTCTCTTTACCAGATCCCTGAACTCCCCACCTAAGTCCATGAGTTCCTCAAAAGTGCCGCTTTGAACGATCTTTCCTGCTTTTAACACATAGATTCGGTCGGCCTGTTGCAACGTAGATAGTCGATGTGCAATTACGATCCGAGTCGATGTAAGAAGAGCCAAGTTCTGCATGACTTCGGCTTGGCTTTCGTTGTCGAGCCAGTTTGTGGCCTCGTCCAACAACATAACACGCGGACTTCCAAACAACGCGCGTGCGATGCTTATTCGTTGCCCTTCGCCCCCTGAAACCACTGATCCCCCAGCTCCCACCATGGTCATCATTCCCATGGGCATAGCCTTAATCTCCTGTTCGATGCAGGCTGCGCGAGCTACCTGCCACACTTCGTCGACAGTAGGCTCTTCGCGGTGAGCAACGATGTTGTCCCAAAGGTCCTGAGGATGGAGTTGGACTGATTGAGGAACTGCGCCGATTAGCCGACGCACTTGCTTCAGGTTGAGATGCCTCAGGTCTCGCCCGTCGTAGTAGACAGCACCCGCTGTGGGGCGATCAAGTCCGAGAGCAAGTCTGAATAAAGTGCTCTTTCCAGCACCCGATTCACCTGCGATCGCAATGAACTCTCCGGGACGGGCGCGAATCGAAACATCATCGAGAATCAGGGGACCAACGGAATCGTACCTAAAAGATATTCGATCGAAAAGAATGTCGCCTCGTAAGCTGTCAACTGGTTCTCCCGATGTCTCATCTTCAGGTGTTGTCCCAAGCAACGGGCGCATCTGATCAAATGCAGGCAATATTGCGACGACCGTGCCAAACGACTCCCCAAATCGCGCTATTGCACTTTGAAACACAATGAATACGGCATAGATAATCAAAAAGTCACCTACCGGAAGCGTACCGTCGCCAAGAGTCATCACAGCAAGTATGAGCAATCCCGCAGCGAAAAAAGGAAGTGCTACTCCAAACGAACGAGCATGTCCCTCAAGTGTTCCCACTTCGATTTCTGCCTGTTTCTGCTCTCGATACTCTTGTGCCCACATTGCGAAAGCGGAACCTTCCGCATTTTCGACTCTAAGCTTGGAAATGCCTCCGATAATTTCGAAGAGCAAGCCTGCTACCTGGCGCAGGGCTCGGATCATCTTCCCATGTGGAGAAATCTGGCGAATTCCCAAGTAAACAGTTACCAGCAGCGAAATTAGGCTAAACCCTAAAACACAAACTCCAAGTGCGGCATCGTAGAAAAAGACCACACCGAATACAGGGAGGAGGAACAAAATCGACAAGAGACTATTGGCGATTACGCCCTGGACACCATCTCGTAGATTCTGAAATGTCATCCCAGACATCGCCAGATCACCGCTTGGTTGGCTATGGAGAGTGTCCGATGGAAGACGCATTAGACGATCCCAAAATGCGGCTTCAAGTCTAGATGCGGCTCGAACTTCGAACCTCATGAAGGAATTGCTTTGCATGATTTGGAGCAACGTAGCAAGCACTCCAATCAATGTAAGAGCGATAGCTACCGCATAAAGTGCTTCGTAGCTTCCTCCTATCACTAAGTGTGTAGCGACCAGCCCGAGTGCAAGTGCAGGAAGCAGTCGTACGATGCCTCCAAGCAATCCTGTTAGGAGCAACTTCAAGACGTCCGTTGCAGACGCATGGAAAGCGGTTTTGAGTAGATCGGTTGGACCAACAGGCCTCAAAGGCAGGGGCTGATAGAACATCCAGGCTTCGTCTTTTAGTTTTAGTGCCCTCTCTCTCGTAAGCCTGACACTCTTCTGACTCACAGGATCATATTGCCGATAGCTCCCTAAGATTGTGGGTATCAGGGCCACCGGTCGATCATTTTCGCGGTGAAACCCCAACAGGGCAGTACTGTCTTTGCGCCACCACCTGTTTGAGACATCCAAGTGAACTCTTCTCGCCCGAACACCCGAAGCATCAAGAACGTCCGACAATTCAATGCTAGAGTCTGGTGCAACCGATTTCGCGGAAGTATTGAACTGAATCCCTTTGTGTCGGCCTATGACCTTAAGCGCGTCAACGAGGGCTGTATGTTCCTCTTGACTCTCAAGTTCAGCGGCGTGTTCATAGAGATTCAAGAGCCGCGTTCGAGCAGTACGCTCAGCGAATCTTCGACTTGTTGCTCGTTCGCGTTCGAGGTTCGCTTCGTCGACTACCGCAAGCTGACGATTGAGCCGTTCCATATGAAAGGTTGCACTGTGAAACGATGTCAGTGCGGAGAACAATGCACCCTCCCTAACAAGCGTCTCCGTGGATCTCGAAACGATGGTTACATCTTCGAGAACGGAAAGCCAACTCGTCCGTGTGAGTGGAACCACAGGTTCATGTGAATGCAACGCAAGCTCAGTTTGATCGACCATGTCCATGAACAAACTCGAACCTTGTGATGGGGTAGACACCCACACTACTCCCCGTCGTACGCTCAGAGTACAAGGGTGCAGTGATTCTTGAGTGTCAGAATCAGCGAATGCCGTGGGACGGGGTGGACGAATGACGAATCTGGAAAGGGCATTCGTCACTCTTGCAATCCACGAATCTATCAGTTGAGCTACTTCTTGGGTTTTGGCTTGGTCTAGAGACTTCGTAGACAGTTGTTTAAGGTGGGCATTCGGCAGTCCCTTGCATATGAGGCTGAGAGACGTAGTGCCGCCTCCGTCTTCGTCTTCGTATTCGTCGTGTTGTACATTAGGTATCAGATTTCCTTCTCCGAGGCGCATGAGATGCTGAGGCGCAGCGCGGTCCACACCGTCTCTCGACTCGATCATGAACAAATCGACAACTCCGTTTTGTACAAACCAAACACTATCGCTGTCATTAAGACCTACGGGACAATTTCCTGCACAAGGAACGGAAACACCCGACTGCTCAGCAATTTCCCAGAGGGACAATTGTCCTGTGTTTCCGTTTTGCATCAGCCCGACCTTACTAGCTTGTAGTAGGTAGCGTCGCGTTCATCGATAAGCTCTTCATGGGTGCCCCGCTGTTCCACGATTCCCTTATTGAGAACGACAATCTCATCGCAATCACGCACTGTACTCAATCTATGGGCGACAATAAGACACGTGACCCCTCGTCGTCTCAATCCATCGTCTACAGCTTCTTCAGTAGCCGCATCTAGGGCACTGGTAGCCTCGTCTAGAATCAACATTGTTGGATTGCTTGCAAGGGCCCGCGCGATTTCGAGACGTTGTCGTTGTCCACCGCTGAAATTCACGCCCCCTTCCGCTACGATGGTTGCATAGCCTTGTGGCCGTACCAGAATCTCGTCATGGATGCATGCGTCCCGCGCAGCCTCAATGGCAATGTCGTCTGGAACTGCGGAGTTCCACAGTGTTATGTTGTCTCGAACGGTCGCTGAAAAGAGAATCGCTTGCTGGTCCACCATAGAGATGGATCGTCGTAGCACTTCAATCGGAATTTCGTTCCTTGGATGGCCGTCATAGAGGATGTCGCCCGACCACGGATAGCTGATTCCTGCCACCAGTCGAGCTAGAGTTGACTTTCCAGATCCACTTGGACCGACAACAGCAACTCTTTGACCTGGTTTGATCGTGAGATTGAAGTCTTTGATCAGAGGGGGCCTACTCCTGTTGTAGCCAAACGTCACATTGCGCAATTCAATGTGTCCCGTTAGCTGAAGTTTCCCTTTGAATGTAGGAATGGAAGCAGAATCACCGTTCCTACGCCTGAAGATTCGATCTTCAGAAGTTTTTTGGATGTCATCGAGTCGCTGTAGATCTGTTTCGATTGCTTGTCGCCGATCCGAAAACAAAAGAAATCGTCCGATTGGTTCTAGGAACATTTCCGACAAAATCCAGAAACCTACTAAGGTTCCGAGCGTCATCTGACTATCAAAGACAAGGAAGCCTCCAAATGCCAAGACTGCAGCCGTCCTCAATCCACCAATGAACTCCGGAAATGCGCTGCTTAGAGAATTTAGTTCCGACAGGGAATGTCGAGCTTGCAGTTCACGGGCTTGTTGCCCGCTCCAACGTGAAAAAAACCTATCGTCAGACCCTGTCATACGCAAATTATCAGCGTGGTTGAGCATCTGCATTCCTACTCCAATCAGAAGTCCTTGCTCTCGTCTCATAGCTTGAGTTCGAACAGCCCGCGGTCTTCGAAGTACACGGTCAAACAGAAAATGCACGGTTGCAAGAAACAGTACAAATAGGGTTAGCACAAAACTGAAGACAAACATCGCGACGAGCAGGACTGCGCTCATTGCCACATCCACAAAGAGAACGAGAAATTGGGTGGTTAAGTTCTTCGTAATACGATCAATGGATGAGACTCGATCGGTCAGATCGCCTACCAGCCGGTGTTCAAAAAAGTCCACAGGCAACCGGAGCAGTCTTGATAACCCTCGATCGTAACCTTTCACCGAGGTCCGGACAGCCAATCTTCCAAGCAACCTATGCTTCAGTAGCGAAAGCAGATAGACAAGAACACCGCCGGTAAGCAAGGATATGATGACCGCGACCCAATTGCCCTGTTGTTCAACGATGCCGTCGACCAAAGTTCCCAGAGCAATTGGGATGACCAGAGTAAAAAGGGCCAGCAACAACCCACAGACCGCAATCCCTGCAAGCGTGTTCCAAGAACCGTCAAGCACACTTTTCAACTGAGCGAAGAGATTGGGCAATTCGCCTCCAGTTTGGAAGTCATCACCCGGCGAAAACTGCAGTGCAATTGAGCTGTAATGCTTGGCAAATTCGTCAGAAGAAATGGTCCGACGACCTGTAGCCGGATCATTGATATGAAAATGGCGATCGCTGTAGCCTTCTAGAACGACAAAGTGGCTAAACTGCCAGAACAGGATCAGTGGTAAATCCAGCTTCTTCAGTTGTTCAGCTTGGAGACTGAGTCCTTTGCACTCAAGTCCGTAGTGACTTGCGGCTCGTTTTATGCTTGCTGCGCTACTGCCATCTCGGCTGACTTCACACTTTTCGCGTAGTTCAGTGAGCGGGACCCAGCGATCGAAGTAACCGAGAACGCTGCCAAGACACGCTGCTCCGCATTCAGTCGCATGCATTTGCAACACGACTGGTGTGGTAATCCTTCGTTTGTGCGGTTCCGATTTGCTACCAGGCTGCGACCGGTTGGAAAAAACCGTCGCCATGCTATAGAAGCCTCGAAGCGAAGAATGCCAAGGGTGATTGTCTGTCAAGCTCAACTACAACAGTGCAATCCCGTCCGAGGATCGAGGCAGGTTCGGGTTTCTCGTCGAGGGTGATTTCAACCCAGTTTGCCGGATTAGACCCCGGGAAAGTTTCGGCTTCTGGAACGATCACCGGCTTCAGGACCACCGCATGGACATTCCCTTCGACCGCATGGCTCCCTTCCCCTTCAAGATCAATATTCACGACAGCCGACATTCCAGTTCGAAATTTCGAACTAATTTCAATACCCTCGCCGTATAGGTCCACGTTAAGAAAATACACATCGTGGTCATTGTCCTGCCTCGACACAACGCCCTCAATTGACCATGTCTGAACAACAACACCAAATACGAGCCAGGAACCCAACGCCAACATCAAAGTCGTGAGAAGAACAAGCAAAAGTCGTTCTCGAGGAGTGGAAATAGTCAGTAACTGACCAAGTTGCTCTCGTTCGTTCTTGGCTTCTGAGACCGTATTGTGAAAGGAATCAAATGGGTTGTTGAACACAATCGCGCGCGTACCTATCCTCCCGAAAACGTGCGATTTCAGGGAAGAATTTCTTGGGTATGCCCCTCCTCACGAAATTTTATTCACTTTCAATTAGTAAGTATGCACGAATTTCAATCGAGGTGAATGGACACTGTCAAGCAACCGTACTCAGCCGCTATGGTCGGAACTAAGAGAGAGTCGGTATGACTTCTGTCATCGCTGTGATCGTGCAAATTGGAGCTGCTACACCACTGACAGCTGAACAAGAGACCATCCAAATTCCGGCAACGCATCGTGCTTCCGTTCGTGTGTCTTTAGCTGTAGTGAGTTAGGGACTCGGGATTCCCTTCTGGTTCCTTCCCTCGCGTTGTTAACCAGTCGCTGACGCCAATGTTGTTGTTCGCAAATAGTGACGACCTATTTGATACCTACTATTTCACCTTTCAGTTCTTCGATCACGTCTTTGAACTCTTCCCTGTTCGATTCGTTGAGAGAAGACAAGGCTTCATGCGCTCGCAGTAGCCACTTTTGTTGGGTCTCCGTATCCATACCTCCTGCCATCAGCAGCTCCCTTTCGTTCGGTATTGGCAACGCCACTCCACTGATGCAGTCCAACACATCGCGCATTCCTAGTTCGACAAAGGTGTGATGAATTTCCGAGTCGGCATTTTGGATATGAAGATTGGCATCAAAATCCGAGCATATCGTCGCTGTCTCGTGAAGAGTTCCAAGCATGGCACTGTCAAGATATTCGCACTGCGTTAGATCGATGACTACGTCCTTTCCGTTGGATGCTGCGTTCTTGACTGTATTGGGCAGGGATTGTCCATGTACCCACGTGACTCGACCGTGATATGTGAGAAAGAGGTTCTCTGAAGTTGTGGCATATTCGATTCGTGGTGCATGGCTCCCCTTTACGTCAGTTTCGATTTTGTCCCTGAATATGTCGGTCGAGAGATGTTCAAAGTTGTTTTCGCCATCGGTAACGTCAATAAGGAGCATCGTCACGTCGTCTCGATCGACATACTCCAGTCCATCGGTAATCCGACCCAGCAAGTCTCTGAGCGCTTCTTTGCTGTGAGGAATCTCATTGAGGTGCGATGCAACGTCCTCCAGCGAAAATCGATCGTCGCCACCTAGGTTGAACAGACCATCGGTGTACATTAGTACACGGTCCCCTGATTCAAGAACGAGAGACTCTTCACTAAAGTGCGCGTCCGAATACAGACCTAATGCTGGTCCAGAAGCTTCAATAGTTTCCACTTCTCCATATGCACGTAAGACAAGCAGTGGCGGGTGTCCCGCACTGGCAACTGAAAACTTTCCGCTATGTGTATCCAAAATACAGAACAAGGCAGTGACGAACATACTGGATCCAACAACATCCGAGATTAATTCCTCGTTGACGCGTGTAAAGACCGGTATTGCGCTGTGACTTTGGACTGGCAAACCCAAGGCCTCGCTAGCGCTGGGAGATGGCTGGGTTGACCGGTATGCATCATCGTCCTGTTCAATGATGTCCAATCGATTCTTGAACAGGACAGTGAGCATCGCTGCACTTACTCCGTGCCCCGTCGAATCGGCCAGAACCAGACCGATGTGACGTTCATCGATTCGGATGACATCGTAGACATCTCCCCCAACATTCTTGCCAGGAATATAGAGACCGCTGAAAGAAAAGCCACTGACACTAGGAGGATTGCGAGGCAACAAGGATCTCTGAATAGTCTCAGCTCTCTCGAGATCTCGGTCCATGAGTTCAGCATTACGTTCCAATGCAATCACGAGAGATCTAAGTTGATCCTTCGATTTTTCAAGTTCCTTGGTGCGTTGCCGAACGCTGTCCTCGAGATTCAGCGTATGCCTTTCTACGGTTTCGGACATCGTGTTGAAGTCTTGCCCGAGTTCACCAATTTCGTCTTCGCTCTCAACTTCAATCCGTGTTGAATAGTCGCCTTCAGTCATTCCCCGAGTGGCTCGGGCTAGTCTTCGAATGCCTCGTAGTCTTCTTTGAACGACAGTTGTTGCTGCAACTCCCGAAATGAAAGCGAGAATCAGCCCAAAACAAGAGATTGCGAACAAGACACGTCGAATTGGACGGAACGCTTCGGACTGATCCACTTGAGTGACTAGACCCCATCCCGCATAGCCAACTGGTCGATATGCAGTAAGTACTCTAATTCCTCGATTGTCAATCGCATTGTCCATGAATCCGGACAGACCATCGAGCGCGTTGGACATCGCCTCGTCCAGTCGGGGTTGGACTGGGTCTCGGAGAACATCGCTATAGGAGGAAAAGAGATATTGAATTGAGCCGTCTACATCTCCGGCCGCACACCGCACTTGTGTCGAATCATGGATGGACTTTGACGACTGGACAAGCTCATCCAATCGAGAAGTGTCGACATCTGCACTAGCAACACCAACTGTATTGCCTTGAGAATCAACAATTGGAATGCTCATTGAAAGCGACTGTGCAACTTCGCTTCCATTCTTGAATTCAATGAAAGGACTCGTGGTGCCTTCTACAAAAAAGCGTTCGGACGCGACTGACCTACCGATCTCGGATGTATCAGTAGATCCTACGATGATGCCGTCGCTATCAACTATGAGCACACGTCGGTAGTCTGAGTTGTAGCGAACCGCGCCTTGCACCACTTCCGCGATCACTTCGCCAACTGCCTCATCACTGTCCAGTTCCGCACTCTGTTCCGACAGTAGATCTGCTACCGTTCGTGTCAGTGCGGACGAATGCAGCAAACGTTCCTCCATGTCTATGAAGCGAAGCAATTCCGCACTGAGGCTCTCGCCAAAGAGTTCTAGTTCATAGCGAACTTCATCCCGAATTACTGCCCTCATGTATCCGTAGTTAAGGACGGTTAGACACGTGATGGTTAAAAGCAGAATGCCAACGACAAGCAGCGTTAGCTTGCCGCGTACAGATCGAAGGTAAGGAAGATCAGTGCGAGGCCGGTTCTGATCGACAGACTCCACCTGTTTCCCTCATGAACCGTATTGACACCGAGTAAGGACTTGACTCACGGCGTTATGGTTGTGGTTGCGATATTTTACTGTTTATAGCGATTGAAACTAAGCTTCTGCCCTGGTGTTGGCAACAGTTTCGACAGCGATTGCATTCGAGAATTCCCAGAAGTCTAGCCGGTAACGAGGCTCAATGGGAGAGCATAAGCGGACTCCACGGATTGGCTCTTCAAAGATCTATGCGTCAGAAATGGAGAATACCGTTTTTTAACGGTTATTGTTGCTGAGCCAACGCTCGCTTGAGCCGATCGGGCTGAACATAGCCAGGAATTATCTGTCCGCTCTCTAACACGAGAGATGGTGTACCAGTGATTTGGAATCTCTTACCAAGCTCGACATGGCTAGGAACTGCACTCTCGCACTGTTCGAGTTTAATCCGCTTTCCTTTCTTTAAATTTGTTAGGGCATCTTTAGGATCAGATGCACACCAAGCCGACACCATATTTATGTACGTTTCGGATTCGACTCCAGCTCGAGGATATGCCAGGTATCTTATTTCAATTCCGGCTTCCTTGTAGCCTTCGATGTTTCTATGAAGCAACCGGCAATAGGAACAATCTACATCTGTAAAGACATAAACAACATGATCTGTTTGCTTTTTCGGAGCGAAACTGGGAGTTTCGTCTATAGGCAACTGAGCTAGAAGCTCCCGGCGATCCTCATATCGTCGCTCTTCAGTTAGGTTTCTTGAATCCCTCCCATCGATGGAATGTAGTTCTCCAGTAAATACGTGCTTCCCGTCTTGAGTTACATAGAAGATGCTTCCATCCGAAGTCGTAACCTCGAACACTCCCGCTACAGGAGTTGAATCGATCTCCGACTGACTCGCTCCCATTTTTTCTAACGTGGAAATTAAGCTGTCGGAATAGTTCTGGTCACTTTCTTCATTCGCAAGTGTTATTCCGCTGCCAGTTAGCAGAATCGTGAAGAACACGACCTGAGCGGTCTCTCTCATCAGATATCAAAATCCTGTTAGGAGCTGGACGACAACATGTTAATACATAGGTAGCAGTCTGGATCGTTTCGAATTGCCCTTCAATTCTCTCTAAGCGGTGCTAAAACGCCATGTCCATCTGGGACGAGGCAATCCACATTAATTAAACTAGGCGTTCTCAACGGATCCCGACTACGCATGAAATTTGGAATTTTCTACGAACACCAACTCCCCAGACCATGGACCGATGGCGAAGAGCACAAGTTGTTTCAAGACGCACTTGAGCAGGTCGAAGTAGCTGACAGACTTGGCATTGACTTCGCTTGGGAGGTAGAGCATCACTTTCTTGAGGAATACTCGCATTCTTCTGCTCCTGAGGTTTTTCTTGCCGCATGTTCACAACGAACACAAGACATTCGACTTGGTCACGGAATAAGACAGGTAATTCCTCAGTACAACCATCCTGCACGGACAGCCGAGGTCATCGCGACACTGGATTTAGTCTCGAACGGACGCGTGGAGTTTGGTACGGGAGAGTCTTCCGCTGAACTGGAACTTGGCGGTTTTCGAATTCCAGTCAACCGCAAACGCAAGATTTATCTTGAGGCAACAGAGCAAATCGCCAATATGCTGGCCATGGATCCGTATCCCGGCTACAAGGGCCAATACTTCGAAATGCCTTGCAGAAACATCGTACCCAAACCGGTTCAACGCCCACATCCCCCTCTTTGGGTCGCCTGTTCTCAACGGGAAACCATTCGCATGGCGGCTCGACTTGGCATAGGAGCACTCACTTTTGCATTTGTTGATCCCGCCGAAGCCACTGAATGGGTCGAGGAGTACTACAGCATCATTAAGTCCGATGCCTGCGTACCAATTGGCCACGCAATTAATCCGAACATCTGTATGGTCTCCAGCTTTTCTTGCCACCACGATCGAGAATTGGCTGTACGTCGTGGACTAGACGGGTTCGAATTCTTTGCTTTTGCCTTGGGAAGTCTTTACGCGTTTGGAACTCACAAACCAGGTCGTACAAACCTATGGGAACAGTACACGCAAATGCGGGATGCACAACGAGCCGAGAATCCAGTCGACATTACCAACGCACTAAGTGGCAGTAGAGGCGGAATCGGCACGCCTGACGACCTCCGCGAGCATCTCCTAAAGTTTGAGGCTTGCGACGTTGACCAAGTCACGTTTATCCAGCAAGCTGGAAACAATAAGCACGAAGACATCTGCGAATCCTTGGAAATCTTTGCGCATGAAGTAATGGGTGAGTTTAAGGAACGCGAACCCGAACGCGAAAGAAAGAAGATGGAAGAGCTTCAGCCCTATCTCGAAGCAGCGATGGCCCGCAAGATAGAGATGGAACAGCTCCCGGATGACGAGATTCCAACATTCATGTCGCTTGGCCGGCGCGTTAGCGAGGACTCCAAGAAGGAGAAATCTATCTACGAACAAGCCTAGTTCATGGCTGAATTCCAAAGTTTGCATGTAGTTTTCTATTCACCGGTGCAGGACAAAATTTAGACAACGGCCACGAAACTCGGTGGTCCAGGTGTCTTGTGGACGGGCTGAAATGGTCAGGGCTAGAAGCACACACGCCCCCTCAAAAACCGGTTTTCCAGACCGTGGCATGGGTGTTTCTACTTGTGACAAAGACTATGCTTGCATTTCAGAATGTCATTCCATGTGGAGAACCGGACTACATTCTGTGACCTTTTTTCTAGTTCGACCATCTAAGTGTGTATGGCGAGTATCGGTGGCATCCAAATTGCGCTCGAAGTTGTCGAGCAACTAAAGCAAGGCAACAGCGACGCACAGGAAGAAGTCTTTAAGGCGTTGTCTACGCCCGTGTACACAATGGCGATGCGAATTCTTGGTGATTCGCATGCGGCGGAAGATGTCACACAAGACACCTTCATCGACGTTTTGACCAAAGCGCACACGATTCGAGAGCCATCCCACTTTGTGGGTTGGGTTCGTACGCTAGCAGTAAACCGATGCTATATGAGACTGAGAACTCCTTGGTACCGTAAACGCGTGAACTATGAACCGGAGGTTGTCGCTGAAGACGACCCAACGACCAACATGATCGACGTGGAGCGAGCTCTGGCAGAAATGGATCCCAAAACTCGTTTAGTAGTTTGGTTGTACTGCGTCGAGGGCTATACGCACGAAGAAATCGGCAAACTGCTGCACCGCAGCACAAGCTACTCCAAAGTGCTCATTTCGCGACTAAACAAGCCTAAGAAAGAAGAAGAGACTAAGTCGGCTGAGAAAACGGAACGAGAATCTACATCTCGCACGACTTTTACAGATCAATGGAACAGAATGACATGTCCGTAAATTCGATTGAAGATTTGGCATCAGGTTTGAGAAACCTGCCATCGGCAGATCCGCCTGAGAACATGCTCGAACAGGTTCGGGGGACCATCCGAAAGAGAAAAGCCGCTAGACAGCAATTTATGCAGTTTGGAGGCGTCTCTTGCGTCGCCCTTGCCGTCATAGGCATTGTCATTTGGAATCAACCGGTCCTGGATGAGTTTGATACCCGAATTGAGCAACTGCCCCCTGTCGCTCAGGATGCAGAATCCAACGACTTGATCAATTTAGAGCGGGCTCTGCTGGAACAGTACTCTCCGGAAACCATTGCGCAATCCGCAATCATCGTACACCTGGCTGACGTGAATGCCGAACTAGCCACGCTTGATTCTGACGACACGCCACGACGCAACGAGTTGCTTGAAAGAAAAGATGCGCTCAAACGTTCATATCGCCTTGTACGGCATCAAGCTTCTAACCAATCTCAAACTGTAAATGATGGTTATCTATAGGAAATTTCAGGAGGATTTGATGAAGACACTGACATCCACTATCGCCTGCGTACTTTTGCTCGTGGGTTCGTTGTCAATCGCGGCTAAAGAACCACAGGAAACCCCCGAAGACATTGATCTTGCATCCAAGGATGAAGCAACGGGAGCTTCCAGCGTCGATGCCCAAGAACCAGAAGACTCTCTGAGTGCTTATGAAAGAGCTCTCCGAGCACAAGAGGAAGCAGAAAAAGCTCAAGATGAGGCCACTCGGGCTCAGGTGAAGGCGCAGAAGGCATTCGAAGAAGCACGAGAGTCAGAGGAATTGAAAGAGTGGCATGAAGCAGCACTTAGACGATCAGAAGCGGCAAGTGTCCGATTTAGAGATGCTCTGGATGCTCTAACAGCTTCAGGAGCGCGAATGCAAGACATCTCCCGAGTCGCGCCCTTGATTGCAGCGAGCCAACCAAGCGTTGATGCATTTCGCGACGATCTGGCTGTAACTCTGCGAAATCGAGCGGCAGCGACAACTGGTGGCTTTATTGGCATCAGGATGGGAGAGTCAACGCCTCAGGGAATCGTGATCGATGAAGTCGTTGAAAACAGTCCTGCGGAAGAGAGTGGACTCCTAGCAGGAGATGTGGTCTCCGCCATCGATGGTATCGACATTCAAGGTGCAAAGAATCCATCTCAAGCTCTAACCGCATTGATTCAATCCGTAGAGCCGGGATCTGAAATCGAACTAGAAATTGTTAGAAACAAGAAAAAAATCACTCTACTGGTGGGGGTAGGAAGACGAAACCAACAAACAGCATGGACCGCTTATTCTCTCTCGCCTCATGACAACTATAGTAGTGTGATCTCGCTACTTCGCTACGATCGCAAACTGGTTCTTCTCGAGTTTGAAGAAGAGCTCGGCCATTACTTTGGCATGGAATTTGGAATCCTTGTTGTGGATACGCCGAAGGATAGCCAGCTTCAAGTCGGAGATCTGCTGCTTCGTATAGACGATAAACCTGTGCGATCCATCTCGCATGCAGAAAGATTCCTTCGCTCAGCGGAAGAAACAACCGAATTCACTGTAAAGCGACAAGGAAAGACAAAAAAGCTTGACATTGCGTCAAGTGGCCTTCGCATTAGTGATGTACGAGACATGTAGGAATTCAGTACTTGATCCACACTAGAACAACACAGGCAGAAAAGAACAGGAGTCAAGAATGACATCCGCAGCAAGAATTGCATCGTGGTTGATGCTCGCAGCAACTTTGCCTCTAATTGGCGATACCGAACAAGAAGATCTGGAAAAAGATCTCAAGAATGCGATGCTTGAACTTGAAGCAGCAATAGAAGCATTTGCGGAAGTCGAGAGCGAGTTGGTCGTCGAAAGTGTCTCACCTTTCTTCCAGCACCTGCAACCACTGACCGAGTTGCTGCCAGAGGTGCTCACAGATGCCGTGAGCGTGGCTAGTGTCGCCCTTCAACTTGGAAGACTCGGAATTTCGGTCGCTTCACCAACGGACGATGGAATTCCGGTTTACCACGTACATCCGAAGAGTTCGGCTGCCCAATCTGGACTACGACCCCATGACACGATTGTGTCCATCAACGGTGAGACGGTAGAAACAATACTCGATGATCCTGAGCAAGTCCAAATGCTAGTGTCCGGTGTCGACGAAAACGGAGATCCATTGCTTTTTGTAGCAGTTCGTGATGGCGAGGAATTGGAAATCAAGGTGGACAAAAAGGCCATTCCGGGTAGTAGCGTATTTTTCCATACGGGGGACGCTCCTGTTGTGACATTTGAGGCACCACCGAATGCACAAACATGGACTACTTGGGTCGAAAACAATCCAAATATTGTGTCGCTCAATTTCTCAGGTCGGATTTCCGTACTCGAGATCGAGGAGGAAATCGGCCATTACTTTGGGGTTGAGTTCGGCGTCCTCGTAGTGGACACACCTGATGACCACGACCAACTAAAGCCAGGCGACGTCGTGTTGCGAATCGACGGCAATCCGATCCGATCCTATTCACACGTCGATAAGTACTCAGCGAAAGCGTCGTCCTCGGAAACCGTGAAAGTGAGAATTAAGAGACGGGGTAGAACCATGAACGTGGACTTCAGTCCAAAAGAATGGTTCCTCGCTCCGGTCTACAAATACGAATAGCCTGTGTAAGGCTTCATAAACCGGTGGATGTCGATAGGTTTCTCCCAAGATCAACCGCCATACAATCTTTCCTCTATCGACATCCACTCGTTTTCTAATTCTTCGATTTGCTTTTTCTTAGAGCCGTACAGTCTCATCCAATCATTCAACTCTTTGCGATCGGCTCCTTGAAAGGTTTCCGGATTGACGAGAAGATCGTTTAGATCTTGAACCTCCTGCTCCAATTCAACCAACAAGCTCTCAACTTCTTCCTTGCGGCGAAGATGAGCCCGCTGTCTGTTTCGAATTTCGGCTCGCTCTCTTCTGGCTTCCTTCGAAGACTGGGTAGTCGGTTTCTTTGGTTCTTCGGTTACTCGATCTAGCGAATCCTCGTATTCTTCGAGATCACCTTCGAAAGCAGATACAGAACCGTCTTCAATAAGCCAGAATTCATTCACGCATTGACGGAGCAGGTGCTGGTCGTGCGCAACCACGATCACTGCACCTTCGAAGGAGTCGAGGGCGTGTGCTAAAGCAGCACGCATGTCGATGTCCAAATGGTTTGTCGGTTCGTCAAGAACTAGCAAAGTGGGTCGCCCCAATGAAATCATCGCCAATACCAGTCGGGCCTTCTCTCCACCGCTGAACTGGTCGACGCGTCTGAAGATATCGTTTCCACCAAATCCCCAAGCACCGAGGAAATTGCGGATCTGCTGCTCGGGCATTTCTACAAGACTGACAACATGATCCCGTGCGCTTCGGCGCCCATCTAAGATCTCCAACTGATGCTGTGCAAAGTATCCAACAGAAGTATGTTCGCTCAGTTGAATGGAACCTTCCAAGGGTGCTATTGCCGATGCTAGGGATTTGAGCAATGTCGATTTGCCAGCACCGTTCAATCCCAGTACTCCAATGCGATCACCTGGATAGATTCGCTGAGTGAGATCGCCAATCACCTGAATTCCGCCGTACCCGAGACTACAGTTATCAATCTGAACCATAGGTTGATCTAACCGGCCTGGCGATTGAAACGAGAATCTGTAGGGAAGTTCAGTCCGGACAATTGCGACTTGCTGCATCCGCTCAAGTAATTTGATTCTGCTTTGTACCTGTCGGGCTTTTGTTGCCTTGTACCTAAACCGGTCTATGAATCTTCCAATTCGTTGCCTTTCCTTAACTTGGCGTTGGTGCAACACCTCCTGCTGTGCAAGCTGTGCCGCCCGTTGTTCTTCGAATGACGAATAGCCGCCCCGATAGGTCCACGCTTGATATTGATCGATGTGTACGATCGTATCCACAGCACTATCCAAGAAGTCTCGGTCGTGAGCGATCATCAAAACTGTGCCTTCGAACTTGGCCAACCATCGTTGAAGCCACACCGTCGCCTCCAGATCCAAGTGATTGGTCGGTTCGTCCAATAGCATCAACTCGGCGGGAGTCATTAGTGCTCTTGCGAGGTTTAGGCGAATTCTCCATCCTCCCGAGAACTCTCGATAAGGTCTTGAGAATTCCGATGCTGTGAAACCTAAACCTACGAGAATAGTCGCAGCACGATTCTCGTACCGATATCCATCGAGATCCTCGAATTCTGTGAGGGCATGGGCCAATCGCTCGTCGTTTCCCTCCTTCTCCGCTCGCTCTATAGCCGTTTGGACCCGCCGTAAACGAACGTCGCCATCCATTACAAATTCAATGGCAGCACGTCCCGATGGTTCGATGTGCTGACGCAATGAAGAAATGCGCCAAGCCGCTGGCAATTCGACATTTCCCTCGTGGGGCGCAAGATTGCCTTGGATCATTTCAAACAGTGTGGTCTTTCCCGCACCGTTCCTGCCCACAATCCCTACCCTGTGGCCAGCATGAACTGTAAATGAGAGTTCCTCGAATAGAGGGTCGTCGCCAAACTTGAAGCTGACGTTGGTTAACTGAAGCAGAACGGGCTCCCGCTCAACTCACAGATCGAGGCCCAAGTCGAAACTGTTGAATCGCCAAGCCAATGAACACAACGAACGCTGACAAAGCGAGAAACGGGATCGCCTTGCTTCCTTCCGTGCAATCCATAGATCCACGTGAAAGAGCTTTGAAGAGATCGTTGGCAGGAAAATCATTTGCCAGCAGATAGTCAACAGGAGCCGTACAAGAGGAACTGTCAAAAATCCCGAAGATGAGCCCCACATGGCGCAGCGCAAATGCAATTCCAGCCAAAAAGGCAAGAATTGAAAGCATAGGCAGAATTCCAAGCCTTGAATCGATGGTCAGGCTCAAAATCGCTACGAAGATGCCCAAGAACATGAAGTAGCGTTGTGTCAAACACAAGGCGCAAGGATGTAAGTTGAACACATGCTCCAATGCCAGAGTTAGCGCAAGTGCACCACCTCCACAAAACACAATCAGAGCGGCCCAGAAGTCGCTGTGCTTGTGGTCGAAATCAAAAAACGCGAGCAGCCCGCCAGACTTAGTCTTCATCATGTTTGCTCCACATATATTTCATGTACCCCTACGCTGTGGGGGCAGGTTCAAGCTCCGATTGTCGCCAAGAGTTTACCTTTTGCTCGAGTGCAGGAAAATAAACTTGAAAGTCATCGTGAAATAGGGCGACGTCTCTGCACACCACACCGAGCCCATGCTCAAACTCTTCTTTGCCAAGTCGCTTGAGGATTCCGCGCATGATTCTCAATATGACATCCACGTCTGCATAGCTCGACCACAAGTCTTTCCTGACTGTGTGCTGATACAAGTCCATGGCCGAACTAGGAATGCTGTACTCGGCTATTGATCGATAGCAGTGTTCCGTGAAATCCGAGAGTTTGCCCTCGCCATAACGTTCCCAATGCAATGCCAAGATGTGATCGGCAACGAGATCGAGCAAAATCGGTGCGACTCGACGTAAATCAGGTCCGAATCTCCAATAAGTAGACCGCATCTCGGCCAATTTGTTGCTTATCGAATCAATGCGTCTGTGCAACCTTATACCTTCCTGCAATTCCTTCGAGAGCGTCGAGGGAATTGGTCCTTTGACGAAGTCTCCCAAGAATGCTCCCGCAAGGTGCGCTTCCTTGTCGCGTGCAAGCCAACTGTGAACCAAGAAATTCACGAATTCATACTTAGATGCATATAGGAGTTCAGATGTTCCTCAAATGTTTGAGTTTCTGACTCCTCAATTTCTCTCTGTCGCACTACAGACTCTTCAGCCATTCGTTCAAATTCTTGAATTCGTACCGGGTCCAGTGGATTGTTCAAGTACTCGTGCTGATGTTGATTGGCAAGAGTGTCAATCAATCTGTAATAAGACTTCCTTTCCTGGGCCATACGGGCAAGAATCTGTGCGGAAGGAGTTTTTAATGGATCCAAGACCTTTTGCCGTTGAGTTTCCAATGCAGACCTGTAGTCCCCTGCTGCACAGCCAGAATCCATCGTGTCGCATACCTGTTCCAATTCATTGAGTAGCTCCATCGCCCAATCACGAAGCTTACGTGGGGAACCTTGAAACGTTAAGACTGCATTTGGATCTCGCCCATTCCCGACAGTTGTAGATTGGTTTTCCTGAATTTCCTTCCACGAAGACCGGGAGTCCTCATAGCCGGGTTTCAACCAAGCGAAAAGTAATAACGCATCTAAGAAATGAGCAGTTTCGCTATCGATCCCTGTGCGCAAGAACGGGTTCAAGTCCAAACATCTCACTTCCAAGTATTCGATTCCACCTGAGTTCAATTGTTCGAGAGGCCTCGGGCCGCTGTGCGCTTTGGGTTTGGGACGAATGGATCCATAACACTCTGCCTCGATCTGCAAAAGCGATGTTGAGAGTTGCTTGTATTCTCCGTCTTCCGACTTCAATCCTATTTTCTCGTAGGTGTGAAATGGTCTTGTAAGAGCGTCCACCATATGCGTTGAGTACTCACAAAGGGAGTTGTAGGAAATGTAGTGCGACGACTGAGCTGCGCTCTGGTAGCCCAAAGATCCCTGTCTCAACGAAGTTGCATGTGGCAAATAGAACGATTCGCCATCCAGCTCCTGCAATCCGTGATTCGATGTGGTGGCTACAAAGGAACCACAAACGGCTGGGGAGGCTCCGAACAGATAAATGGGAAGCCAAGCGATTCGTTGGAAATTGCGAATCAATGAAAGATATTCACTGTTTCTAAACTCTTGCGAATCAGCAACGCCACGAACGTTTGCAAGCGACTCCCAAAGCTCGTCTGATATTGAAAAGTTGTAGTGCAATCCCGAAATGGACTGCATATAGCGACCATATCGATTTGCTAATCCCTGTCGATAGATGGTCTTTATTCGTCCGGAATTGGACGACCCATACAGAGCAATCGGAATAGAAGATTCACTTCGTAGCATGCAAGGCATACTCGCAGGCCACAGCCTTTCGCGTTCAATAACGCCATAGACGAACCGATGAATGTCGTCCAGCTCTTGGAGGCAGTCTTCAACGCTTGAGTGAACTCGAGTGACGAATTCCAATTGTGATTCTGAGAAGTCAGTCGTGATGGACGGGTGCGTAAGTGCCGCTCCGAGTTCAGACGGATGGGGTTCGCGGGAAAGATAACCGTCGCGGGTGATGCGCAAGGCTTCCTTTTCAATGCCGTGATTGAGCTGGATCGAGCCGCTTTTTTCTAAAGCTAAATCCAAAGCACGAGTAAGCTCAGAGTTCAAAGTCAGATTTCACCTTAGCTTGCGGCAACATCTCTTTGTTGCCATTGAGGGTGGCGCGACGAGTAAACCGTCTAACGAGGACCCGCTGAAATAGTTGCTTCGCTGACGTCAAATTGCGAGAAATTCTCTTGAAACTTTGCAATTAGAGACCGACAGCCGGCATCATAGTCCGTTTCATTCGCCCAAGCATTTCTTGGATTCGTGATCAGTGAATCCAATCCCTGGATTTTCTTTGGAATTGTGAGATTCAGCTGAGGCAAGTGTTCCGTAGGCACATGCAGAAATTCTCCCGACCGAGTCGCACGAATAATCTTGCGAGTCTCTGGTATCCCAATTCTTTTTCCTGTCCCGTAAGCACCTTCGATCCAGCCTGTATTGACCAGATACACTTGCGAGTTAAACGATTTCAACCGCTGTACAAGAAGCTCCGCATAGACTCGAGCGGGACGCGGTAGGAAAGCAGCCCCAAAACCTGCAGAAAAGGTCGCTGAGTATGGCTCGGTAGACCCAACTACCGTCGAACCAATCTGTGCGGTGTAACCCGATAGGAAGTGATATGCAGCGGCTTGCCTTGACAGTATTGAAACCGGGGGCAGCACACCGCTGACATCGCAGGTCAGGAAGATTATGGTGCTAGGTTCTCCTGCACGGTTTATAGGCACCCGTGCTTCCACATTGGAGCGCGGATAGCACGCCCGAGTGTTTTCCGTTAGTGATGAATCGGAATAGTCGGGTTCTCGCGTATCTTCATCAATGACAACGTTTTCAATAATCGCGCCAAAACGGATGGCGTCGTAGATTACGGGTTCGTTCTGTCTGCTCAAGTTGATGCACTTCGCGTAGCATCCTCCCTCAAAGTTGAATACGGAACCTTCTCCCCATCCATGTTCATCATCGCCAATCAATAAACAATCGGGATCTGAAGAAAGAGTGGTCTTACCAGTTCCCGACAATCCAAAGAAAAGTGCAACATTTCCTGCAGAATCTACGTTCGAAGAACAGTGCATTGGGAGTATTTCGTCTGCAGGCAACAAATAGTTCATCACTGAGAACATCGCCTTTTTCAGTTCGCCTGCGTATTGCACTCCGGCAATCAAGACCTTTCGCTCGCGCACACTGATGATGATTGCGACTTCGGTATTCGTTCCGTCTCTTTCAGGTACGCAACGGAAATCGGGAGCACTCAAAACCTGCCACACCGGCTTGTTCCGCGGATTGAACTCCTCCGGCACGATGAACAATGATCGCGCAAACATTTGATGCCATGCGTACTGCGTGCACACATGAACCGGCTGGTAGTGGATCGGATGTGCCCCGACGTGCATCACGCCGCCGTAACTCTCACCTTCATCTAGATGAGTGCTAACACGTCGCCATAGTTGCGAGAACTGCGACGCATTAAAGGGCTGATTGACAGATCCCCAATCAACCGAGTCCGCTGTGGACTGATCTCGCACAATGAAACGGTCCTTCGGAGACCTACCCGTACGAGTCCCGGTTTGAACGGATATAGCTCCGTTTGATGCAAGGATACCCTCGCCTCTTTGAACGACGTGTTCGGCAAGGGTTGCGGTTCCCAAACCGTTGTATCGCATAGGTTCTTTTGCGGCTTCTATGGCTTTTCCTGTTGCTACTTGCTATTGGCTTTGAAAATGTTATTCGTCAGCGGCTATTCACAGTCACATCTTTGGTTGAGACCTCCGATGCCGCGAGTCAGTTCGCCCACCCTTTTTGCTTCAGTTGAGCGAGGCGTCTTCGGTCCGTTCGACTTGGCTTGCCCCGAGGTGAATTTCTTCCTGTATTTGCTGCCTTTCGTCTTTCCGCTTGCTCGGTTCGTAAATCTATTGATGCTTGCGTCTCTTCGTACAGGGTCTGGGCAATCGTCGCAGATCCGCGCTGATCTGCAACTCCTTTGACTACAACATTAACTCGATGCATCGGAAGAGTGATTGTCAACGAATCCCCTTCTCGAAGCGATCGGGCCGGTTTCACACGTTCCCCATTGACATGGACTTTCCCTCCCACCACCGCATCCTTGGCTTTCGAGCGAGTCTTAAAGAAACGAGCAGCCCACAACCACTTGTCTATTCGTACTTTGTTGATTTCGTCTGTTGAATGCACTAGTTTCTAAGCGCTCCAAAAGCTAGACAAACTCAAGACTGCACTCAGTAGCCCAAACATATACTTACTCCCAACTAGCCAGCGGAAGTATCAGTGCTACCGAAAATTCAAAACTCACGCGTCGTTGCGCATAGTCGGCTATTCAGCATTGAAGAGATCGACTTGCGATTCTCCAATGGTGCTGAAAGAACTTTCGAGCGCATTCCTAAACGGGGTCGTGAGGGGGTCATAGTTTGTGCCATTAATGACAAGCACGAGTGTATTTTAGTTCGCGAATACCAAGCTGGAACACATCGCTACGAACTCGTACTTCCAAAAGGCAGAGTGGACGAAGATGAATCGTTTGAGGAAGCTGCCAATCGCGAACTCAAAGAGGAGGCTGGACTGGGAGCAAAAACGTTGCGCTACATGCGAGAGATGACGATAGCGCCCAGCCATATGGGATTTTCCATCCACGCTGTGTTAGCAACGGGCCTCTACTCCAAAACATTGATTGGAGACGAGCCCGAACCACTCGAAGTTGTGAAATGGCCAATGCATCAACTCGACGAATTGTTTGTTTCGGATCACCTAACAGAAGCCCGATCCATTGCAACTCTGACGCTTGCGAAGATCTTGTTAAAAGACTCGCATGATTGAAGAATTGGTACGCATAGCAGAAATCGCCGCGGAAGAAATCCTAGACATCTACCACTCCAATTTCGAGGTTAAGTCCAAGTCTGATGAGTCTCCCGTAACGCGAGCCGATCTGGCGGCACACAGGGCAATTGTGCAAGAACTTCGCCAGTTAGATCCATCCATTCCGATCCTCTCAGAAGAGTCCACTCTTCCAGAATTCAGCATACGCAAGTCGTGGCAACGCTATTGGCTCATTGATCCACTCGACGGTACCCGAAACTTTGTGGAACGAAATGACGAATTCACAGTAAACATCGCACTAATCCAAGACGGGGTTCCAGTTCTGGGAGTAGTCGGAGTTCCAACCCTTGAATGTGTTTACATTGGAGACGTAGCATCCCGCAAGGCAATGAAGCGTGCAAGTGGAACAATGCACTCAATTGGAACACGCAAGAGACGGAGATCACGTGCAACGCTAGTAGAAAGTCGGCACAACACTACTCCAGCAAACGAAGTCATCGCTGACTACCTAGTTGCTAAGCAACAAGTGTCCGTGGATCGCACTCAAATGGGAAGCAGCTTGAAAATCTGTGTAATCGCGGAAGGACAAGCTGATCTCTATCTTCGAATGGGGCTGACGTCCGAATGGGACATTGCTGCGGCCAGTGCGGTCTTGCTTGCGGCGAACGGAGATCTTCGCATGCTCGGAGGATACCCGAAGAAGTACAACGAACAGGAAAGCGTTCTCAACTCGTCGTTCTTCGCGTGTGGAGACGATCCAAACTATTGGACGAGAGTCATCGCCGACGCCTTACCCAACCCGGGCTAGTGCACAAATGAAAGATAACTTGGTTCCTTTTTGTGGGTTGATGTGTTGAGCGACACAGGTGTAAACGAATGCGCTTTGTGATTTACGGAGCGGGAGGAATCGGAGGGACGATCGGTGCTCGATTGCACCAATCGGGCTTTGAAGTGGTGCTCATAGCTAGGGGTGAACACTATCAGACCATGAGCAGACATGGGCTTCGATTCGTATCTCCTCGACAAGATGTGACATTGAACATCCCAACGGCAGAACATCCCGCCGAAATTGAATGGAGAGCAGACGATGTAGTCATGCTTTGCATGAAGGGACAACATACAGAGGGTGCGCTTGTCTCGCTGCAGAAAGTCGCTTCGGATCGGACACCCGTGATTTGTTGCCAAAACGGCGTGGCAAACGAACGCATGGCTTTGAGGCGATTCGCCAATGTCTATGCAATGTGCGTTCTCGTACCAGCCGAACACTTAGAACCGGGCATCGTAGTCAGTTTCGCCGAAGGCACCGCAGGTGCTCTTGACACAGGCAAGTTTCCTTCAGGACTGGACCAAACGTCGGTGGGCATATCGAGTGCACTACGAAAATCGGGCTACAGCTCATTGCTTGATGCCCATGTGATGCGTCACAAGTACGCAAAGCTGTTGGGAAATCTCAACAACGCCGTGCAAGCAGCGTGTGGCGAAACGTCTCCGAATCTCTCGACAAGGTTACGTAACGAAGCTATTGCATGTTACGAGGCTGCCGGGATTGAGTGCGCCAACCGCGATGAGACTCGCAAACGACGAATGGAAATCCGAGGGGGCAACGTTTCAGGGTTTAGAAGACATGGTGGATCTTCTCTTCAGAGCGTCATTCGAAATACGGGAGACATAGAGGTTGACTTCTTGAACGGCGAGATCGTCCAACTAGGCAGACTTTACGATGTAGCTACTCCTGCCAATACAGTCGTGCAACGTATAGGGCATCGAGCAGCTCGAGCTGGTAAAGCCGGTTCTTATTGCTTAATCCAGGAACTCGAAGCTCTTGTTGCCGAGGAATCACGTTGAAGTGAGGTGCTTCATCGGTATCTTTCTTCCTCGTGAGACGCAACAGATCATCCACGACATGTGCCCAAATCTTCCCAACATACGGTGGACTAAGTCTGAGCGCTATCACATCACAATGAAGTTTGTTGCCAATCTCGATCAGTCGTTGGTTCCCTCCATGCTTGAGGAAACAAGCATGATCTCGAGTGCAATGCCGGTCTCGTGTAGAGCGACTGTTCTGGACGGCTTTCCAAAGCGAGGTCGGGCAAGGGTGGTGATTGTTAGGATTGAGAGTGGCGGGCTCCTTGAGTCGCTGGTCGATGACTCGCAGTTTCAGCCCCATATAACCGTAGGGTATGCTCGAAGAAGGTCACAGACGGTGCCAGACACTAGCCTCGACGTAGCATTTGACCTCTGTGATGTTCGTCTCATCGAATCCCGAGACGGAAAATATCGAACTATTTCGGAGTGAACTGAGAGTAAACAGCTGGTTTGTTTTGCGATTGCTAAACAGATGACGCAGTCGTTATACCTTAACCCCAAACTGGCAAAATCAACGCATCCTTCGTTTGAACTATCAAGAGATCTTTGAAAGTTGGATGGGTACAGCTTGATTGCAGCCGAAGTTGTCCTTCGGTTGGAACTATATGTCTTGAATCCCTGGACCCACGTTAACACGTTGCATCTTGATGGAAAAATTGGGCCCTTCCCTCACCTCACCAGTCCAGCCGAACTTTTCTACCGTTGATCCATCGAGACCGTATTCTCAGTCCGTTCGTTCCTCTACTCGACGAATTGGAGCTTCGTCCCTCTTGTGTTCTTGGACTCTTCGGGTTCAAGGATCACGTCAAGCTTTGGAATCGATTCATCAACAGTTAGTGTCTTCGAAACGGGCTCAAACCCGGCTTGGAATGCCTCTAGAAAGTACTCATGAGCATGGGAGGTTCATATTCCGCTATACCAATGTTGCGCCAACATGGACGACCGATCTCCCGACATGATCATAGACTGTCTTCCAGGAGAGCAGCTGGGTGCGATTCTGTTAGCCGCCGAAGAAACTGATCTCCCTAAACCCTGCGCAATCCTTGATGAACGCCGCGACCAACGGACAGGTCAATCAATAATCGCTTGTCGAACGGCGTTCTCAAAGTCGTATTGCGCACCCGGATGAGGTTGTTGCAACATTAGGACGCCGGTCAACTCCTCTGCCGGATCGGTCCAAGAACGGGTGCCGTAAGCGCCACCCCACCCAAATGCACCTGCACTTCGCCGACTGCCTGCAGCAATAGGGTCTAAGATCACGGCAACGGTATAACCGAAACCTAGTCCTTTCGCATTCTGCGAGAAGCCCTTGTAGAGGTCGCCCAAGCGATTGCTCCCCATCATCTCGACGGAGCGTGAACCGAGTAAACGTCGACCAAACAATTCACCACCATTCGCCAACATCTGCTCAAAGTGTAGATAGTCGCGTGCGGTACTCGATAAACCGTAGGATCCTGAAAAATAGGTGGTTTCTTCGCTCCAGCGCGACATGTTACGACCTTGAATGACAACCCGTCGAGATTCCTTCGATGCGGGCAGGTTGTAGTGTGTATCGGTCATTTCTAAAGGATCGAAAATACGCGACTGAACGAACTCGTCGTATGGCATCCCAGAAACAATCTCAATGACACGAGCGACGACATCGAGTCCGGTGCCACCGCTGTATACCCATCGAGTGCCAGGTTGAAAATCCAACGCTGCCCCGCCGAGAGTAGGAATGTATTCCGCAAGCGTAGTCCGCTCCGTACGTTCTGATACCGCTGATCCCAAACCACCGCTAGCCAAGCCGGATGTGTGGGTTAGCAGGTGTTCAATTGTGATGGGTGTTTGGGCAGGCACAAGTCGATGCTCTGGCAGATTGCGACGATCAATGCGAAACGGGCTGATATCTTCGTCCTCAGGTTCCTTTAACACCGCGACCTGCATGTCCTCGAATTCAGGTATGTATTTCGACACTGGATCTCGTGGACGGATTAGTCCTTCCTCAATCATCATCATGGCAGCAACGCCAAGCACAGGCTTGGTAGACGACATCATTATGAAAATTGCATCTTTCTCCATAGGGCGTTCTGCTTCCACATCCATCAGGCCGTGCGCCTTGAAATGAACCACTTTCCCTTTACGCGCAACGACGGTTACCGCTCCTTGGATGTTTCCGGCATCGAAGTGACGCTGCATCGCGGCGTCGATTCGCAGCAATCGGTCCGTAGACATTCCTACGGATTCGGCCTCGGCAACTGGAACCTCCGCACCACACAGAGTGATTGCTGAGAAGGTCAAAGAGGTAGCAAACCAATGACGTAATCGCATAGCTGTACTCCTGTCGAAAGTATGTGTTCAGTTTTGGGAATGTGCTTCGAGGTTGCCGAAACTATTATGGTTGAATGGGTGCGGTCCTCGACTGGAGAGTACAAGTCTGTCGTTGTTGCCCGATGCTTCCAAGTTGACCGAGTTCACGTACTCTCGAACGGTATGGCAGTACCTCTAAGCAGTTGCTTGATGAACTCCTGCACACCATCTTTGAATTGATACGCTAGGACGGCTCGACACATCGGATAGAACTCGACCTGTGGACTCCGCTTCGCGTGTGCGGTGGAGATTAGGTTGGAGGCTTCGCAAAAGAGAAAAAGAGGAGTGTATTCAATGACTTTTGATGTCTTATTTGTCCATTGAAGATGGCGATTTTCCTTCTAATCGAAAGGCAACGACGTGATCGCCCCGTCCTGTTCCATTGGTAAGATCTCCGCCTGCTGTTATGACTACATAGTCCATGCCATCGAGCTGATATGCCATAGGAGTTGCATGCACACCGGCGGGCAATTGCCAATTCCAAATCTCGTTGCCTTGGCCGCCGTCATAAGCTCGGAGCATGTTGTCGTACGTTGTCGCTAAGAAAACTACACCGCCCTCGGTAACAATTGGACCGCCCGAGTTTATGTAGCCCCACTTCGAGGCTTTCTCGCCAACATCTACCCATGGAGTGGTACCTACTGCACGTTCCCATAGAACTTCGCCCCGATCCAAATCAACGGCGACAAGCGTTGACCAGGGTCCCTCGAGACATGGCAGATAGTTGTGGACTAGGTCTGTGCGTGCCATTCCATAAGGCGTGCCGTTCTGCTCAGTGTGTTGTGCCTCTACCCCATTCAAGGTTCCTTCGCGTTCAGCTGCACGAAATTTGTTGCGCGGAATTAGTTTGACGATAGTGGGCCAACGGCTAACTACTAAGTACCCAACGCGGGAACTTCGATCGTAAGCCATAGATCCCCAATTGGTCCCGCCGGGGTTGCCCGGATAGAGCAATGTTCCTTCCAAGCTGGGTGGTGTGAACATACCTTCGTAGCGAACACCAGCCATAAGTCTCTTGCACGCCGCGAGGTGCTCCTCACTGAAGTTCCAGAATTGAAGCGGTCGTGCATCGGTGTCGTGCAATCGTAGTTTAGGAAATGGTTGCTTTTTGGCTGCTACTTCTCCGGGGACAGAACTCTGAGGAACCCTTCTATCTTCAATTGGGTGAAGAGGTTCGCCGGTAGTTCGATCCAGCACGAATACGAAACCTGTCTTGGTCGCCTGAGCGATGGCGGGTCTTGTTGTGCCATCCAAGGAAAGGTGTTCAAAAAGTAGTGGTTGAGAAGCCAAGTCATAGTCCCACAGATCGTGCCGGACAGTCTGGTAACCCCAAACGAACTCTCCTGTAGAGGCCTTTAGGCTGACTACCGAATTCGCAAGAGCGTTGTCACCCAAACGCTCGCCGCCGTAGAAATCTGGCGAGGGCGAAGTCGTGGGCAAGAAGACCAAATCTCTTTCTGGGTCGGCTGACATAACGCTCCACACGTTTGCTCCACCGGTGCGATTGCCCTTGGGCTTGGTCCAGCTCTTGGCACCCGGATGATCGATTGCGCGAGGGATTGGATCCCATGCCCAGACCAGAGAGCCGTCTCGCGCATCGTAGGCCCGTACGACTCCAGACTCAAGATGCGCCGCACCGTTGTCGCCAATGGCGGAGCCCACGATAACTAAGTTCCCGACTACTGTGGGAGGCGATGTAACTGAATAGTCACGCTTTCTGTATCGACGAATTCCCGCCGACAAGTCAACCTCACCTCGCCTGCCAAAATCAGAACACAATTCGCCTGTGTCCACATCGATAGCTAAGAGCCGAGCATCAAGAGTGCCCAAAAATACCCTTGCACGACATGGCCCTTGTTTATCCGAATCTTCCTTCCACGCCGCCACTCCGCGCGATGTGAACATCTCACTGTACTTCTTGGAGAAATCCACTTTTGGATCAAATGCCCAAATCTCTTCCCCAGTTCCTGGATTCAAAGCGAAGACACGATTGAAGCCCGTGGACGCGATCAGCTTGCCTTCAAAGAGAATAGGCGTAGCTCGAAACCTCGAAGGCTCCCCATCAAAATCTTCGCCGGAGGCGGCATCACCCGTTCGATAGGTCCAAACGGGTACAAGACGGTCGGCGGTCTCAGCAGTGATTTTCGATGGGGAGGCATAGCGATCGCCACTAAGCGAACCGCCGTAATGTGGCCATCCATCGTCTGATTCGCCTTGCAAGCCAATCGGCGCACTGAAAGCCAATGCCGTAGCGATCAAGGTGACAAGTCGGCTTGATCGACTGCTACCTGCTTTTGGCAGTGCAATTCTGCTGTTTAGGCACAGAAATCCACCCATTGCACCGCCTACATCAAGAAACGGGTCCGACACTCGCTGTTGTAGTTGAGGTTTCTCGGGACACGGACCAGACACTCTCTCTTGGCTAGTGCGCTAACCGGTCCCTACAGAGTCCCATGGTCCGGTGATCGCGAACGTGATGCCCGGAGTTTGGATGTTAACGAACAGTGTTTTGTCATCCGGTGAAAAAGTGGCACCTGCCCATTCTGATCGACGGTAGTCACCTGGATTGATCGCTGGTCTACCCTCGATGGGTTTGTCGATCATAATGTTGTTTTCTCCCACTTCTATCGATTGACCGTGCTTATTAATGGCAATGAGCTTTGTTCCGCGGACAATTTCACCAGACTCAGTTGTGAGGCCGCCGCCGTCTTCACATGCGAGTACGAGTCCGTTGTCGAGTATTGTGATATTGTCGGGCGCGTCGACAACAGCTTCGTCAGGAGAGACATAGAAAGAGCGAAGAAGTGAATCAGCAGGTTTGTAGATCCAGATAGCGCCAGCACCAGCAGCACCACCGGAGGTGTCGACCCAGTAGATCGAGTCTCCGTGAAACCATGCTCCTTCCCCGCGGGCGAAGCGTGCGCCACCTAATTCCTCGCCTTGCAGGTAGGGACCCGACTTTCCTGTGCCCACAACATTTCCGCCAAAGTGATCTGAAGAGAAATCCTCTGGGTCGTGGTTTGGATCTTCAATGGATACCCAATCGATCTCGTATTCGTCGCCTCTCGAAGGCTTTCGGAGATCGGCGTTGGATGTCCCTCGGACTCGAAGCATCTCCAATCGTCCACCTTCTTCCAACGCTCCATTTTTTGGTTGCTTGTTCCGTGGCAAGTAACGGTAGAAGCCGGAGTTCGAACTATTGTCCTCGGTTAAATAAACGATACCTGTCTTAGGGTCGAGAGCTGCAGCTTCGTGTCGGAACAATCCCATATCGACAATCGGATTTCCACTCGCTCGACCCACCGACGGAACCTCAAACACATAACCATGGTCCTTAGCACCTATCCGACTAGCTCGGAGAACGATCTCCTCGCAGGTCAGCCAACTACCCCATGTCGTAGAACCTCCCGCGCAATTCATAGCCGTACCAGCAAGAAGCGGAGTGGTTACTGGCGGTCGATTTGGAGCGTACGATACAGCGGTCACCCCACCACCGAACCCAGGGAAACCGTCAGGAACCCCCTCTGTTCCGGGTGGAATCGTGAAGTCGTCATAGATGGGGACGCCTTCCCCACCGATTTTCGTCCCAACGACTTCCTCATGGTTGCGGATCAACATTACGCCGTCTCCGTCGGTCGGAAAAGACGCCATGCCATCGTGCTTCACGGGAGTCGTCGCTCCATCTGTCATGGAATCGCCCGACCACGAAAAGGATCGGTACGTAAACCCCTCGGGCAACTTCAATAGGGGCAGACCTGTGACAGAATCCAATGTTGGCGATAACGCACTTTCTAAGGCTGAATCTTGAGCCCACAATCGTCCCAACGAGGATGCGATAACGAACGCTCCACTCGTCTTTAAGACTGATCTCCGACTAACTCCACTCACAATTTTGCCGTCCTTATTCCACGGGCATGTATCTTACCAATCGGTTGATTCAAACGATCCTTCGGGCTCACTCAAACGGTTTTGTACAGAGAGTTTTCAGTTGACGGAATGGGCCGGCATTTCGCGACTATTACGATGGAGAGTTCGTACAAACGAAGAGGCTAGTCGCTCACCGATCCAGCAAAATACAATTCCGCTTCTTCGAAAGCGTCCACTCCGACCTTCCGTCCAATGATTCGACCTGGTATGTCGTCATGTGGAGGATGTATACCGCCCCAGATTCGAGAAAGCGAACACTGATCCGCGGCATCCTTGTACTTCGCCCATTGGAGAACCATAGGTCCACTGGGACCGCGTTCAAATTTGAGAAATTCGTCGGCCGGAATGTCAAAGGAGCTCATTCCTCCGGGAAAGTACTCGCTACCGGTAAGCCGAGTGAGCACCTCAGCGGCAGCGCTGGAATATGTGGAATGACCCGAAACGTATCCTGCAAAAGGCGGAGTTACAAACGAAGGACGTTGGTAAGGCCACCAGTTTTCCGCACGAATCCATCCAACGCCAGCAACATCTATTCTGGAATCTTTAACGTAATCAGGTCCTCTCCAGGCATAGAGCTTGATCTTGCCGACATGCTCTTCCGATTCTCCTGCTAATGGGTCACCAGAATCGATGAGTTCGATAAAGCCGTCCTGCAACCCTAATCCCGTAGTGCTATAGGAGACCTGATCTGGATCTGAACTTTGACCACGATCGGACATCGCCCGAATTGCTGAAATGGGTCGAATGTAGTCATACCAGCCTTTGACTCCCCACGCGGCTATAGCCGCATCGTGCATGGCACCGCCTAGTGAAAAGTACGCCTTGACGTCCCACTCGAGTTTGTCGAGCTCAGGTCCGGTCCCTCCTAGCCGCTTGCTCAATTCCGGGTGATCGGTCACCGAATTGAGAATGACGAACCAGTGTCCAGGGGGAGTCTCCGAATCGGGGCCGTCCGCCCAGAATTCTGCTAGGACCCGTGTGAAGTCACCCCGTTTCACAAGCTGCGGCGTGTAGCTCAGCCCCGTACTCGGATTAACTTCGTAACCAAGATTGAAATCCGGGGAGAGTCCATCTTTGTAGAAGGTCTGGTATTCGTCAAACGTTTCGGGGTAGGCCGAAATGTTGCCGATGCTGGAAGGTGAAATGTCCACTTGGACATCGTCGCTAGGATCTAGTTGGGAAGACCAAACAGCTACTCTTTCGAATCCCCATCGATATTCATCGATTCGACTTCCATGGATAAACGGTGGTTCACCCGGATCGTGATAGACCCAGTACTCCTGCCCGTCTCGTTCGAATAGTGTCAAATCGTTTTCGTCCAAGGCAAAAGACAAAACTGATCCCCACTCCGCCCCAATGAACGCAGGTTCCGACGAACTGGGATTGCCTGATTGATCGATAAACTCGACTAAGGACAATGGCTGCCATCTATTAAGATCAACAATGTTGGGATTTCCAGGCTCTTCGGGACGCAAAGCCCCGTTAACCGGTCGGTACTTGGCGTTCTCGTAGTCATACGATTCATTAGCTCCGTCGATCATTCCCATTCTTGTGTAACAAGAGGCAATGTGATTTCCAAGAGCGGCAGGATCGTCCAAAGTGGCACCCTCGTTTGTCAGAGACTTGTCGTTTCCGAGAAAACTCATCAGGACATCCGCATCGCGTACGATGGTTCCACGACTTGGAGAACGTGAAAATCGATGAAGAATCAGACGGTACGCAGCGAAACTGAGCGCTTCTTGTCGAGACTCATCAATATCAGTAGCCGTAGCTCCTTTAGAGAACTTGCAGGTATAACCGGCTTGAGACGACCCCAGAAGCCAAGTCGCTTCAGTCGACCCAAAAGCGGCCCACGCGTCATACATCGCCGCGGAAATGTGAAATAGGTTTCGGGCGTGCACAGTGGGTCGCGCATAGTCGTTTCGAATGGACTCGAGTAGCACTTCATTCCACAATCGAGCAACGGATGAGTCCGGCCCCGTCGAAGTTACTGGGAGATAGTTCGCCGTAACCGTGACCGACCCGGCCGGCATGGTGAAGTAGGTTTGTTCTGACTTCCAGTCATCAAAAACCCCATCTCCATTCGATGTCCAATGACTGAACACATAGCCGTCGGGAGGAACTTCGGCTTCAAGGAAAATTCGATCAGTCGATTCATAGATTCCTGCACCAGCTCCATCCACCACGTTGAGAAAAATCTCTTCTCTAACAGGCTGTTCAAGCACGATCGTTTGGTTTGCGGAAACACTCTCGATGGACGAAGTCGAACGGAACCGGTCCGGCCAAATCACATCAACTGATTCCACACTCTCGTCACCACCTAGCCCAAAGTGAGCAATAGTGGGTCCCTGTGCGAGATAACCAGTTCCTAGCTGCACTTCGTGGGTTTGCGTTCCGTTCTGGGAAGTAACCGTGATTCTTGCGCCTATTGCCTGGGCGTTGCCTGACAATCCAATCAATTTCACCTTTAGGAAATGATTCTCGTTGTCGTTGTCGTTTCGATAGACAGTAGGGGACTTTCGGTTGTTCGCAATTAGGATATCGACCTTTCCATCGTCGTTGTAGTCCAAGCAAAGCACCCCACGACCTTGTTCTGTGTGATGGATTCCCAGTTGCTCAGCGGACTCGATGAAAGTGCCGTGCTGATTTCCCAAATATAGAACTGACTTGTCCTTTGTGAACAAAGCCGATCCGTTGGTATGAAAGAGATCCAACCACCCATCGTTGTCAAAATCGGCGAAGCAGCTTCCCCAGCCCCAGCCACCGTATCGAACGTTTGCAACACTAGTGACATCTTCGTACGTTCCCTCTCCGTCAGAGTTTCGGTAGAGCCTGTTGCCATCGTAGAGATCTCCGTACAAATCCGGGTGTCCCCAAATGCTAGATACGAACCAATCCAAATCCCCATCCCGATCAAAATCGGCGACTGCCGCACCCATTCCATTCTTGTCAGTGATGTGTTCATTTGTTATGTCTTCAAACCAACGCCCCTCTACATTGCGGAAGACTTGGCTGGATCCGAAGTCTCCTGCCATGAGCAAGTCGGGGTAGCCGTCAGAGTCGATGTCCGCAAATGTGGGAGTGAACGCATTCTCTGATCCCTCGGTAGGGACTAGCGGTAGATGCGGGCTCCGGTCTCGGAAGACTCCCGAACCGTCGTTAATCCATAGATATTCCGAGAGTGGTTTTTCAGTACGCCAGCCTGTGCCCCAATGCGCAAAGGCGAGATCTACATCGCCGTCTCTGTCGATATCTGAAGCTGCAACAGACAAAGTGGCACGGTCATGAAAGACTCGAGATGCTTCCGTACTCTCCTCAAAGAAGCCATTTCCTTGATTCATGAACACTTCGACTCCATCTAGCTGAACCGATACAAAGTCCACCCAAGAGTCTCCGTTCAAGTCAATGAAATATCCTCCAAATTCCGCAGAACTTGGAGAGATGCCTCGGTTGCCTTCCAAAAGCACAAAACCACCTCCTTCGTAGGAGAAGAGAGCACTCGAAATACCTCCACCGTGGGTTACATACAGTTCAGGGGAGCCATTGTTGTCAATGTCCGCATATGCAAGTCCCCCAGAGAAATCGAATAGATCCCGTTCTGTTGTATTGGTTTCATCGAAGACATACACTGCTTCGTCGGTTTGGTAACACAAGCCAAGGGACTCGCCAGCCGATGTGAAAAAGCCATTTTCTCTTCTGTCTCTACAGTGGCTTAGTTCGTCTGAGACTATTTGATCCACCGTTGCAATCGGATTGTCTTCCGACTGTTCAACATCATCTGTGTTGATCCATGTTTCACCAAAGCCACCGCAACCTTGAACAAGCCAAAGCATGGGCGCCAAACACCACAGATTGAGCCTCTGTGGCTTCCCCCTAGTAGGTATCAGGTGTTGCCGATGCATCGGTCGAGGACAAATCTGTCACATAACAGACTCAATGACGTTTGTTTTAGCAGAAACACAGCATTACCGGAACGGATTATCAGAAGTCTGTACGACGCTGTTCAATCCCGTAGGTTCCAGAATGAAATGCATTCAAGAAATCAATTTTTAATTTGGTTGAGATCAAACTGTCCAATATTCTCCTGCAATTGCAAACCGGAGAAGCTACATCTTTGGGTCGGTATCGGACATTTGGAACTCGTGAGAGCTCAATTCTCGTTGCAACAGCTTCTGCGAATCTATCGGGAAGCCCTTTCAAACCCGTGGACGCAACACCGGTACTAGATCGACATAGTCGGAGAAATCTTCTATGAAAACCTCAACGAGAGCATTGGCTATTTTGATAGTCTCATTCATCGGTGTGAACGCGCTTCCGGACGAGAGCAAGGCGTACTGTACCGCAGAATTGGGACAGGTTCTCACACATAGTACAGAGGTGTTTGACGAACCTTCATAGCCCCCCGCCGCGGGTTTCAAGTTCACACGCAAGTTTGGGGTCGAGGTGGAACTGCTAAAGACGACTTTGGGCGGGTTACCGAAGGCCCTACACGCTTCGACGATGTCCACACCCTCGGCATTTTCGGGCTTGTTGAGTGGGAAATAAACTCTAAACTTTCGGTTCTCTCTATGTTTGGAGTGGCTCGAGGAAAAGTGGACTTCAGTGCTCTCGCGTTGTCGTCGTCACCAAGCGCTGGAACGATGACCGAAAACAACATAGTGGTTGTGCCGACAGCCGATGTCCCAATGAGTAGTTCCCGTGACTTCACCGTATCGGTCAAGCAACAAATGAGTACAAGAGTCTTTGGAATTGGGGATAGCCTCGACTCTACGACCGTGAGCACGGGTCTGAGAATACGGTTGTGAGCAACTCTATCCTGGGTAAACGAAGGTCTCGACAGAAACTAAAGTGAGACGCAAGCAAGTCCCGCGAAGTTTCTACACAGGATGCCAAGTTAGTGAACGAATTTCGTTGAACTCTCGTGGCAATTTCGTCCAATGAATGCCTCCGTCGGTACTTCGAAAAACTTGACCAAGAATTGTGCTAGCGAAGAGCAGGTCCGGGTTCGACTTGTTTGTAGCGATATTCCAAATAGTCGAGTTGGTGGGGCTGTCAAGGTCAGCTATCTCCCAACTACAACCCCAGTCGTTACTTCGGAGAAGACGACCCGTAGATCCGGGAGGTCCATCTCCGTTTCCCAGGAAGACAGTCCCGTTTCCATCAGCCTTTAGCTCTATCCCACGAGTGTATTGCCATGGCGAATCCAATTTGTTCCATTCCCAGCTCTGACCATCATTGATGGAACAGTACAACCCGACAGCGGTTGCGGCGAGGAGCTTTCGCTTGCCTTCCTCAACGACTACCACCATGTCGTGAATGTCGGGAAACTTGAACCCGTTATCGAGTTTGTCCCAACTCTCTCCGTAGTCGTGCGAAACATGGACGGCATCGATTTCCACTGAAACCCAAACGGTGCCTTCCACAAGCGGATCGACTCTAATTCGGGTGACGCGAGTCAATCCTATGTCGCACTTGGTCGCTATGCCAACCGGAAGTTCGTCCCATGAATTTCCTCCGTCCTGAGTTCGATAAATACTTCCCGGACGAGTGCCGACAAACATTGTTTTGTGGTCTGCTGGCGACTGCGCTATTGCCCAAACTTGCTGGTCAGAAAACGGTGAGGAGACTCGGTCGACTGCTTCGCCGCTAATCTGTTGGGCTAGACCTTGTTCAGTCCCTGCCCACACCACGGCTGGTTCGTTGACGTGCCAACACAACGACCATACGCGACTAATTGAGTTGTCTTCATTGAAACAAGCTTCCCAATTTTCTCCGAGATCATCGCTAGACCAGACTCCGGATCCAATTGTTCCAACATACACTCTTGATCTCATAACGCATCCGTACTGATGAATTTACTTAGTCTAGACTTATAAACATCGAATCGGTGAGATGCTCTTTTTCCTGTCTCTCAAGCTGGCGGGCAGACACAACTTGGGTAAACTCGTTACACTCTCTCTTCAACGATATTGAACCAAAAAAGCCTTTCGACTTGACAACGCAATCTCAGAGGGCTTAGGAGAGTATTGTTTCGTTACAACCTCAAATGCAACACCAATCATCTAACACCTTCTTTTCTGGGAGCTAGCTTCCCGTGCCCATCCTACATCGTGTAATCACAACCCTTGTCCTCAGTTACCTTGCCACATGCATTGGTCTATTTGTTGCCCAGGACAAGATACTGTTCTACCCTGACGAGCAAACGAACAAACTCTATGCTGAATATGAAGAGTTTGAATTACCTGTAGACCGATCAGGAAAGATCTCAGTGCGAGGCTATGTCGTGAATAGGGAGGACCCAGGACCAGTCGTTGTGTTCTTTACAGGAAATCTGGGAGAGGCACGCACTTATGTTGATCGACTTGAGGATTTTGGTGTTCCAGCAGTCATCAATAACTATCGTGGATTCGGCAAGAGCGATGGGCGGCCACGAGAGAAGACGATGATTAAAGACGCCAAGCTGCTTGTTGCCTGGGTGAGAGCAGAGTTTCCAGATCGTCCTCTGATCTTGATGGGTAACAGTATGGGTACTGGTGTCGCAATTCTTGCCTCCGATGAAAATATAGACGGTCTAATTCTCGCTGCGCCATATCGATCTCTAGTTCATGTAGGAAGGAAAACGCCTGGACGGTTCTTTCCATTGCGACTATTAATGAGAACCAAGTTCGACGTTCGATCCCGGCTGGACTCACTACCTGACAAGGTACTTGTCCTCTACTCCAAAGATGACACCCTGATACGGGCAGAAGAGACTCTCCATGTGCTCGACCAAGTGCCTCAAGCTGATGTTGTAGTGGCTCGAGGACATCACAACAACTTGCTTTGGTACTCCTACACGTTGGCATCAATTGAGAAATGGATAAAGACGAACTTCTCGGAAGCCATCAAAGGCAATCCATAGCTCTTCTTCTGTAATGAGCCAAGATAGGTAAACACAACTGCAGCTAGGCAGTTGATCTCCGAGTCCGCAAGCCATAATCTTGGAGATCAGTTAGGTCTCCATGTAGATCTTTGTTAGTGAGATATCTCTCATTTTCGACGGCACAAGAGTTCATTCGACCATCTATGAAAGTCCAAGGATCTGCTGTTAAGCGTACGCTCAAGCGAATCGTCATCTACGGTATCGCTTCGTATGTCGCAATTTGCGCGTTGTTGTTTGCAATTCAGGATCTATTAGTTTATTTCCCTACAACAAGCAACACGCCGTTACGCGTAGTAGTGGAAGAGTATGAACTCTCACCGTCCGATCCTATAGACGTTTCGTTGCACGGCTACATAGTGAATTCTGACACTGAAGGACCTGTAGTAGTTTTCTTTACGGGCAACGCAGGTGATGCTAGGAGCTATGTGAACGTTTTGGCTCAGCTTGAGTTCACAGTCGTATTGACTAACTATCGTGGCTACGGCAAGAGTAGCGGCAAACCTTCGGAAAAAACAATCTTGTCCGATGCAAAAGTCATCATTGAATGGACGAAATCGCATTATCCAAGACGACCCATCTTCTTGATGGGATTTAGTTTGGGAAGTGGTGTCGCGCTGCTCTCTAGCGACGGCTCGGTTGACGGACTAATTCTCGTGAGCCCATTTCGTTCGCTTGTTCATGTAGCGAATCGAACCGTGATGCGAATCTTTCCGCTTCGCCTCTTGATGAGAAATAAGTTCGATTCCCAGCCGATGCTGGATTCGTTGCCCGAAAATGTCCTTGTGCTCTACTCCACGGAGGACACTTTGATTCCAACAAAGGAAACAGTCAGCTTGCTGAAACACATCCCACAGGCAACTGTCTTAACCGACGATGTACACCACAACAGAATGTTGTCGCGACCCGAAAATGTACAAGCCATTCGTGATTGGCTCAAACTACAGAATTGGGATGTCTCGAATAGTGATGATTGAGGTTCGAAGTCTTCGATGCGAAGGAATATCGCAGTCCCAATTGTCGGTACAGACTTCATTGCCATACGAAAACCTCATCAAGTGTCGATTGGTTGGAATCTCCGGCAACAATAGAGGTCTTAGATGCACGAAGTCGAATCAAATTAGCCGTTGCGAGAAAATTGATTTCTATACAATTGCGGCGGCTCGCGCTGCGATTTAACGAATTGTTATGGCCAGGTAGCTCAGTCGGTAGAGCAGTGGACTGAAAATCCTCGTGTCGGCAGTTCAATTCTGCCCCTGGCCACCACTCTTAGGCTAGTTTGTGATTTCAACGCAGCATTGCTAAGCCAACTTGCCACTTGACCTTTCTTTCTAAATCGCTGGAGCTAGTGAAGCTAGAAAGCACCGTTAGTTGATATAGAAAATCGTCGCCCCCGACTCGATAGCCTGCCCGTTGTCAATGGGTACGTCAACGATAGTGCCTATTCTCTCCGATTTAACCTCGTTCATCATTTTCATGCTTTCGATGATGCAAAGCACATCTCCGATTTCAACACGCTGTCCAACTTCAACAAAGGGTTGTAATTCTGGTGCTGGAGATCGATAAAACGTTCCCGCCATGGGGGACTTAATTGGTAATGCGTTTGAAGGTACGTTTTGAGATGCTTGGATGGGACTCGGCATGGCATCCGCACCTGCAGCTTGACCGGTGAGATTGGAGGTCTCTTGATTCATGGAGGCGACTACGCGAACTAGCGACTCGCCCTCTCGAACCTCAAGTTCGGCAATCCCCGTTTCCTTAACGATGTCGATGAGGCGTTTGATCTCGTCAATGTCCATGTCTCAATCGCTCCTTATGTCTTCGAGATAGTGAATTGCCGCTTCGAGCGCCAAGCTGTAGCTATGCGCCCCAAACCCCACTATTACACCTTGAGCAAGGTCTGCGATCAGTGAGCGATGTCGAAACGACTCTCGAGAGTAAACATTAGAGATATGCAACTCAATAAAGGGAATTGCAACAGCCAGCAACGCATCTCGAATTGCTATGCTGGAGTGGGAATATGCACCGGCGTTGAGCAAAATGAAGGACACCGAGTCTCGCGATTTCTGAATGGCATCTACTAGTGCACCTTCAGAGTTCGATTGTGTTGCCACTAGATTGAATCCACGTATTGCGGCATGCTCTTTAAGTTCGTCTACGATACCGTCAAGTGTTTTTGATCCGTAAATGTCAGGCTCTCGTAGTCCAACCATGTTCAAATTTGGACCATTGATCAATAGCAACGACTTTGCGGCCAAGTTTTCTGAATCCTCTGTGTTCACCACTACAGGTTGCTTTTTCTGGAGTTTTCTATTCTATTGTCTCTCCTGAATCAGCCACACTGAAGGACTAGAGACGTGGTCCTCGACTAGTACAAAATGAAAAACCAAGCAGCTCGCACCCGTACCTTTGGCATATGGCTACTAGTGGCTGTAGCTATCTGCCTCTTGGTTTTCTCCATCGCTCGAAAACCATCTCAGATCTTCGTCATCAAAGATGGTTGGATTAGAGCTCCAGTCGCATCAAGCTCGATGACGGCCGGATATTGTGTATTTACGAACCGCGGCGAGCAAGACATCACTGTCGTCTCAGCTCGATCGCCGTCTATAGGAAAAATCGAGTTTCACGAATCACGCTACGAAGACGAAATGCACCGAATGGTTCAGCTACCTAGTCTTGTGATTCCCGCAAAAGGCACGTTGCGTCTGGAACCTGGCGGCAAGCACCTGATGCTATTCAATCTGATGGACAAAGAGGCTTCCGTCAACAGTATTGAATTCACACTTTCGACCGGCGAATTGATCGAGTATGCATTTGTCGTCGAAGATCCCTAGCTGTCGCAAGGTCAAATTGCGACACCTCTTTATCATATGAAACCGCAAGGGCACCCCCGCCCACAACACTTGAAGTGCTAGTCTTGGGAGATGCAATGGACCAAACTCTGATTCCACCGATTCTTGGGATAGTTGGATTAATCGCGGCGGGAGTCGTGTACCTGTTAGTCAAACGCTATCCCGATGGAAAGGAGACCGTCAAGGAAATAGCAGAACAGATCCATCGAGGCGCGATGGTGTTCATGCGCAGGGAATACACGCTTCTAGCGGCATTTGCACTGGTCCTGTTCGTTCTTCTCTTGCTGGAGACTGAGCACCTCGGTATTCAAACCGCTGTAGCATTCGTCGCTGGAGCCCTTGCATCTGCAGGTGCTGGGTGGATCGGGATGTACACGGCCACCAAGGCCAACGTTCGAACTACAACCGCAGCAGAAGAAAAGGGAGCGGCCGCTGCTCTTTCCGTAGCCTTCTTCGGCGGATCGATCATGGGACTAGCCGTTGCATCTCTCGGGTTGCTTGGACTCGGTTTGGTCTACTACTGGTTTGGAGGTGATCCAGAGACCGCTCACCACATACACGGATTTGGAATGGGTGCTTCAACAGTGGCACTGTTTTCTCGAGTAGGTGGTGGAATCTATACGAAGAGCGCTGATGTTGGTGCAGACCTCGTTGGAAAGACCGAAGAGAACATTCCTGAGGACGATCCCCGCAATCCGGGTGTAATTGCAGACAACGTTGGGGACAACGTTGGAGATGTTGCCGGAATGGGATCGGATATTTTCGAGTCCTACTGCGGCTCTATGATTGCCAGCATCGCTATTGCTTCAACGCTTAGCGCAGCCGGAATTGCCGAGTTGTTTGCCGACAGTGCAAGTGCGGATCAAGGAGCGCTCATGTTCCTGCCGCTTTCGCTTGCTTCGGCCGGACTCGTGTGCTCAATTCTGGGAATCATGCTGGTGCGAACTCAGTCGAACCGCAATCCTGCGCTTGCATTGCGTCTTGGCATGACAGTAACACCGGTTCTATTCATCGCAATCGCGTTTTTTCTCGTTTCGAATGTGGCGAAACTGAGCCTAGACATTTGGTTTTGTGTACTTGCTGGTGCCGTGGGAGGGATCATCATTGGATTGATTACGGAGTTCTACACTTCAGGACGCCCGATACGAACTATTGCTGAACAAGGAAAGACAGGAGCAGCAACGGTCTTGATTACAGGTCTGGCAACCGGTATGCAATCAGTAGTGATTCCGATATTGAGCATTTGCGCGATTATCTTCGTCTCCACGTCACTTGCCGGTCTCTACGGTGTAGCGATTGCGGCCGTTGGACTGCTAGCCACAGTTGGAATGACAATGGCTGTTGACGCCTATGGTCCAGTAGCCGACAACGCAGGCGGCATCGCAGAAATGGGGGGCCTTGGAGAAGACGTTCGAAAAATCACCGACTCGTTGGACGAACTTGGAAACACAACTGCAGCCATGGGCAAGGGATTTGCGATCGGTGCTGCGGCACTGGCTGCATTGGCGATTATTGCGGCGTACGTTGAGGCACGGACCTACTACTCAGGAGAGGAGTTCATACTGCACATTGGCAATCCCCGCGTCCTAATTGGCCTGTTCATTGGAGGACTGACAGCTTTCCTGATCGCATCCATCACAATGCAAGCTGTGGGAACCGCAGCTGAGAAAATGATCGAAGAGATTCGACGACAGTTTCGCGAGATCTCAGGGCTGCGAGAGGGTACGGCCAAGCCGGACAATGACAAATGTATACAAATTGCAACCAATGCAGCACTCACTCGCATGGTCTTGCCAGGTGCAATAGCTGTGTTTCTTCCGCCGCTGGTTGGCTGGCTCTTGGGACCGCAGGCCCTTGGAGGACTACTTGGAGGTGGCTTGGTCGGATGTGTGCTGCTCGCTCTGACAATGGCCAATGCTGGAGGCGCTTGGGATAACGCCAAGAAGCACGTAGAGAAAGGATCGTTGGGCGAAGGTCACCTCAAGGGATCGGATACTCACTCCGCAACAGTTGTGGGCGATACTGTTGGCGATCCTTTCAAGGACACTTCAGGACCGAGCATGAACATCCTGATCAACGTGATGGCAATAGTTAGCCTGGTGATAGCTCCTGTTCTGCCCGATATACCGATACTCTGATCGAAAGAGTAATTTCTTCAGGGTAGGATGTACTTGGGCAACCGCTTCTTCACGGGTTTGCGTGCAAGTTCGGTGTATGACGGAAGCCCATCGTTGTATGGCGGATATGCTTCGCCCTGAATGAGGGGTTCGAGGTAGCGTCGCGCTCTCGCAGTAATTCCGAATCCGTTCTTGGTTATGAATGATCGAGGAACCTTGCGTTCCTGATTCGCAACCTTGCTGATAGAAGTTGTGCGGGTGGTCCACTGATAGGGATCGTCCGAGTTACGCTTGATTACGACCATAACTCCGGACTCCCCTTCAACAGCCGCATTCACGGCTGCGTCTCCGACAGCATACGCCTGTTCAAGGTCAGTTTGTGAGGCTATGTGACGTGCCGATCTCTGCAAGTAGTCGGCTATAGCAAAGTGATATTTGTATCCAAGTTTGTCCGAAACCATTGTGGAAAGAACCGCTCCAACTCCGCCCAATTGGACATGCCCAAACGCATCCTTTTTTCCAGCATCGGAAAGAAACTTGCCATCCGCATAGCGCGCGCCTTCCGATGCAACAACTACACAGTAGCCAAGTGACTTCACCGTCCTATCCACCTTATTCAAGAACATCTTGAGATCAAAAGGTATTTCTGGAAAAAGAATGATGTGTGGAGGGTCTCTAGGAACGTTTCCCGCAAGACCTCCCGCAGCCGCTATCCATCCGGCATGACGACCCATGACCTCGAGAATGAACACCTTAGTGGACGTTTCGCACATGGATTTCACATCGAGTGCAGCTTCGCGAGTTGAAACCGCTACATATTTCGCAACAGACCCAAATCCCGGACAAGTGTCTGTTTGGCTAAGGTCGTTGTCGACCGTCTTGGGAATCCCTATACATTGAATGGGATATTCAAACTTCTGGCTCAGCGACGAAATCTTCTGGCAGGTATCCTGCGAATCGCCACCACCGTTGTAGAACACATACCCAATGTCGTGAGCCTTGAACACTTCAAACAGTCTTTGGGCGACCGGGTCGCCGACGTCGGCCGTACTGATCTTGAATCGGCACGAACCGAATGCGCCGCCTGGAGTGTGTTTGAGTGCATCAATCGCATCCGTAGACTCCGCTGATGTATCAAACATCTCCTCTCGCAAAATTCCAACAATTCCGTCCTTGGCTGCGTATACGTTCTTGATCGCATGAGAATGGTTGCGAGCAGTCTGGATTACGGCGCTCGCAGTGGCGTTAATTACTGATGTAACTCCACCCGATTGAGCGTATACGGCATTTCTTGGCGTCACAGCGAGAAATTCCTCAATTACTAAGTGCTGCATGAATCATACGACAGCAACATCGCCCAAGTTCGATTGCAATTGTGCCATTGAGTATTAGAAGTGCATCTTGCCTTAAGGATGTGTGAGAAAATCTTGCAATGATCAAAGCTTTCGCCCAATTCTGGAATCTCTGCATTTTTCGAAGTAGCCCCGCCCAGGTTCCCTCAGACAACAATGCGTTAGTCGTCCTATTACTTATTACCGTTGGATTCTCAGTTCTCGAGGCCCTCGTTCTCGGTGCGGGAAGTGTTTGGATTTTCTTTGCAGCATCTTTTACTACGACCGTAGTTGTGCTGGCAATCATATTCTTTGCCTTGCACCTCCGTGGATTCGCAGCGCGTTTTCGAAAAACGTTGGCGGCATACCTCGGAACGCTGGCGATCACAAACGCTCTGTCAATGATTGTTGTTTGGTTGTCCACAAACAATGAAGTGTCGGGATTTCTCATTGCGGGATTCGTGATTTGGCGATTTGCCGTCATCGGATTCATTCTCAAGCACTCAATGGAGATTTCGATTATTGCTGGTGCGCTCATAGCTTTTGCGTGCTTGATATTCGCATCTCTTGTAGTAATAGCACTTTTCCCCGGGGCATTCGCACCTGTATCCTCTTAAGGACTGAAAAGCAAGAGCGCTTGTGTTGACTCGCCGGACCGCAAAACCACCTCGCGTTTATTTTTTGGGGATTGGTGGGACACTTATGGGTAACCTGGCGATTCTGGCGAAACAAGCTGGATATGTCGTTGGGGGATTCGACAGCAAGATATATCCGCCCATGAGTGACCAGCTCGCGGCTGCCAACATTTCTGCGCACGATCGTTTTGACCCCTCCCATCTCGACCCGGTGCCTGATGTCGTGGTTGTAGGAAACGCTTCGATGCCTCGGGGGAATCCAGCATTGGAGTACACGCTCAACAAAGGGCTCAATTACCAGTCAGGTGCGGAATGGCTGGCCGACACGATTTTGCGAGATCGGCACGTTGTTGCAGTCTCGGGGACGCATGGAAAAACCTCGACGACCGCAATGGTCGCCTGGATCCTCCATTGCGCTGGAACCAATCCGGGCTTCCTCATTGGCGGTGCATCAAGAAATTTCGATCACTCTGCAGCGCTGGGGTCGCCTCCGTTTTTTGCCATAGAGGCCGATGAGTACGACACTTCGTACTTCGATAGACGTTCAAAGTTCAGGCACTATCGACCCAAGACATTAATAATTGGAAACCTTGAATTCGATCACGCTGACATTTTTAGTAACCTCGACGAGATCAAGTACCAGTTCCACCACTTGATTCGTGAGATTCCGGCCAACGGAACCATCATCGTTCCGTCGAACGACACGGAGATTGATTCGTTGCTTGCAAGGGGTTGTTGGAGTCCGATAGAGCGATTCACGCTTGGAGTAAATGATCAAAGCGCGTCAACCGAAAGCACAGAGACGACGTATTCTGCAGTGAATATCGCGAACGACGGTACATCGTTCGACATCATGAGAGAAGGATCGCTCGTTGGCTCAGTTCGATGGTCTCAATTCGGCTTGCACAATGTGGCCAACGCAATGTCCGCCATTCTTGCCGCAAATCATTGCGGAATCGACCCTAAGGACTCCTCTCGATTCTTGGCCGATTTCCGCGGTGTCAAACGTCGCATGGAAGTGATCGCGCGTGCCGGCAGAACCACCGTGTACAGCGACTTTGCTCACCATCCCACAGCAATTCAAAGAACACTGGACGCACTTAGGCAACATGTCGGTGAGGAGCGTATTCTCGCCGTAATCGAGCCAAGGACCCACACCATGTCCTTAGGCACGCACCGCGAGAGGTTGAGGTCTTGTTGCTCGTCAGCTGATGAGGTTGTCTGGTATCGGCCCAAGACGATAAAGTGGAACTTGGACAAATTGGCTCGTGATTGCACCACTCCATCCAGCGTTCATTCGAGAATTGAAGATGTCGTTGACATCATTTGTAAACCAACAAAGAACCCTGTACATGTTGTAATAATGAGCAACGGTGGGTTCGACGGCATATTTGCACAAGTGACCGACAGCATGCAACGCTTGTAACGGCGTCTGCGAAATGTTTCCTGCTTTTGTATTCAATTCGAGGTTCGATATGAAACGCATCGCCTACGCACTTATTCTTCTTGCGTCTGTAGCAATTCTTGGCGAGGAAGACGATTGGTACCCATCCAAGTACGGAGCAGACGACACTCTAGGTGCCATCAACAACTTGTCGCCCGAGCTCGTTGTCGAAGCGGCAAGACTAGTCAAGCTGGGAAAGACTTATCCCCTAGGAGTCGTTACTGGACGGGAAACGCCCGCGTACCCACCACGGACCTTTTCCATAACCGTACTGCAAGGAGGAGATGGAACAGGAAAGTCAATTGGAACCAACCGAGCTACCGGCAACGACGATCTGATGTTTACCTGGGTTGGCATTGGAAGCCAAATAGACGGATTGGGACACATGGGCATCGATCACGTCTACTACAACGGACTTAAGGCCGAGGACATAGTCGCTCCCACGGGTTTGAAGGAGCTCTCAACCGACAAATTGCCACCAATCGTCTCTCGAGGAGTTCTGATCGACATGACGCGCTACTTTGAAACTTCCATGCTTGAAGAGGGTACGGCATACAACGGTAAGGAGATTGAAGAACAAGCAACAGATCAGGGGATCGAGATTAGAAAAGGCGATGTTGTGCTCTTCTACACAGGATGGATCAACCTTACAGGTGTCGACAACGAGCGGTTGATGTCCGCAGCTCCTGGATTGGGAATGGACGGTGCTCAATATCTTGCTGACAAAGGTGTTGTTGCGATTGGCTCGGACACATGGGGATTGGAGGTTGTACCGTCGGAAAATCCGACAGAGGTGTTCCCAGTCCACCCCTATCTCTTAGCAAAGCAAGGTATCTATATTTTGGAGAATATGGACGTTCGCGATCTTGTCAAGGATGAAGGATGGGAGTTCATGTTTGTGTTGGGTCAACCCAGATTCGAGGGTTCTGTTCAAGCAGTCATCAATCCGGTCGCAATCCGATAGCACAGGCAATATGGTGTCTCTCTTAATTCAGTGTCGAGCGATCGAATTCGTAAACTTAACCATCTGCGTCAACTAGGTATTTGTAAGGAAGAATGGCAAAAGGCAGTCACATTGATGTCAGTGTCGAAACTCAGTTTCTGTGGCATGAATCGGACCCATCTGATCTGAGGTATGTGTTCGCATACACAATCACGATTGAAAACAAAGGTTATTCCAAATCTCGACTGTTGAATCGGCGTTGGTTGATCACCAACGGCGACGGTTATCAAGAGACGGTGGAAGGACCTGGAGTGATTGGAAAAATGCCGACTCTCCGACCTGGTGACTGCTTTGAGTACACGAGTGGCACCATCCTCGAAACTTCCTTCGGAACTATGGAGGGTCACTACGAGTTCGAAGACGACCATGGACGACGATTCAAAGTGCCCATCCCTGCATTCATACTCTCGGTTCCTGACGATGTTGAGAACTAGCTTCCTTCGTTCAAAGGCAAAATCTCAATGAAAGACAGCAAAAGGCTTGCGGCACGTGTTGTGTTTCAATTCCTCTTGCTTGCTGCTCTCTTCGGCTGTAGCTACGGTTCAACTCAGGAAGTTGAGCAAGCAGCATCTATCGTGAAAGGTCCAAAGGTCAATTGGGACTTCTCGATTTGGGGCGCACCTCGTCCGGGCACTAAAACCATAGACTCGTTAGCCGAACATGTCAAGAAACACACGGACGGCAATTGGACGATCACAGTGCATTACGGGGAAGCACTGTCAAAGACAAGAGAAAACCTTGATGGAATATCGATCGGCGCATTCGAGTCCGCATTAGTCTGCAACTTCTACCATCCCAGAAAAAACCCCGGTCTGATGGTTCTCTCTCTACCGTTTCTCCCCATCGAGAGCTGGGAGGACAGTCTCGCAGTACGTGAGGCTGTTTATGCACACGATCAAGTCAAGAAGGAAATGAAAAGGTGGGGAGCAATGATTTATAGCTCAACATACATTCCGAGCTACGAAATCATGGGCCGAGGAAAGCCGCCACTCACGCTCGAAGATTGGAAAGGTCTAAACGTCCGAGCAGGAGGTGGTTTGGGAGATCTTCTCACCAAAATCGGTGCAGTCCCAACCAGTACAACGGCAACAGAGGTCTATACGGGCATACAGCTAGGGACGATGGATGCCGCGGCGTTTCCGTTTACTTACGCTCACGTTTCCTATCGACTGCATGAAGTCTCGGATTGGTACACGAGCAATATGTCTCCTGGAACCGCTGACTGTCCTCTTGTGTTTTCGATTTCCGCATATGAGAAGCTACCTCAGCAATACAAGGACCTGCTCGACGAGATCAAGAATTCCATCGCAGAAGATCAGCGGATTGCATACGAAGAGATCGACCGGGTGAACCTTCCCCTGCTCAAGGAAAACCTACGGGAAATACGCTACACGGAAGAAGACCTCGAAGAGTTCAGAACACAATATGCAACTTTGGTCATCGAGGACTGGATACGAAAAAACGAACGTTCGTTTGATGCGCGTGGATTGGTCAAGACTGTGTTTTCTGCAGTTGGCCAAAAGTATCCTTAGCTCCTAATCTTGCTATGTCGCCTCCCGAGCTTGTTCACCAAGACCGGTGGGGCCGTGTTCTACAGGTCCTTGATTCAGTTCTGGGAAGGGTCGAAAACGCGACCAATCTTGTAGCCGGGATTCTTGTATTTGGTTTGATGCTGCTTGGCGTTGCCCAAGTTGTCGCACGGAACCTCTTCTCCGCTCCGATTTTTGGCTATATCGACATCGTCGAGGTCTTCATGGTGGGCTTCACGATTCTCTCGATAGCGTATGTCCAGAGATTGGGAGGGCACGTACGTATGGAGGTGCTTCTCTCTGCCCTGAAAGGCAGAAGCCTCTGGCTGTGCGAGTTAACCTCCTGCGCATTGACTTCGGCCATTGTTGCTGTGCTCATCCCAGGTTCGTATTCCCACTTCAGTCGCGCATTTGAATTCGGGGATAGCACCATGGACGTGGAACTGGTGATCTGGCCCGCAAAGCTCGTCGTGCCCATCGCACTGGCGTTATTGCTAATCAGACTGCTATTGCAGATGGCGGGATACGCCCGAATGTTGAAGAATCCACGCCTTCCCCGCGTAGCGATTCCTACGACCGGAAGTTCTGCCGATCGTGCGAAGGAAGAAATCGCATTGGTTCAAGACACCGTGAAATAGTGCTTTTGTGAGATCTCCGTGATAGGTGTAGACGAACTAACGATTGGAATATTAGGAGTGGTACTCCTTATTCTCCTCGTGCTTGTCGGCATGCGCATCTATGCAGCAGCTGCACTAACTGGATTCGTTGGACTGGTTTGCTTGAGGGGCTGGGACGTTGCAGTTGCCATTGTGGGAACCATTCCCCATTCCAAGACCGTGTTCTATTCACTATCGGTTCTCCCACTATTCATCCTGATCGGATTCTTCGCATTTCATGCCGGATTGACAGCAAAGCTCTTTGAAACTGCAAAACGTTGGGTGGGCTGGGCTCCTGGAGGTCTAGCTGTAGCCACTGTGTTCGCCAGCGCAGGCTTTGCTGCTGTGTCGGGCGCATCGACAGCTACTGCTGCTGTATTTTCGAGAGTCGCTGTTCCTCACATGTCGGAATTCGGTTACAAGCCAAGACTGACCGCGGGAGTCATCGCAGCGGGCGGCACACTGGCATCTTTGATACCACCATCCGCGATCCTCGTCGTTTACGCGATCATCGTGGAGCAATCAGTTGGAAAGTTGCTCCTTGCCGGATTGGTACCAGGAGTCGTTTCGGTACTGATCTATGTGCTGCTAATCGTGACGATGTGCAAGGTTCAACCGAGTCTAGGCAAATCCATCAAAGGCTTCTCTTGGCGTGAACGCTTCGAGAGCATCCCAGGATCTCTGCCGATCGTTCTGGTCGTGACAATCATCTTCGGGGCACTGTACACCGGAACTGCAACTCCCACAGAAGCCGGAGCCGTAGGTGCCGCGGTCATATTCGTTGTCTACGTGATCAGAGCTCTACGTGAACGATCTGTCCTCAAGTACGCCAAGAACTTTCGCATTGCTCTGATGGAAACCGCAAGGCTCTCGGTGATGATTTTCACGCTCATTTGGGGCGTTTTTGTCTTTGTGCGCTTCCTAGGGTACGCCCAATTACCTATGGCTTTTTCGGATTGGATCGTGACACTGGAAGTCGAACCGATTTTTATCATGATCTGCATCTTGCTTGCCTACGCGGTGCTTGGGATGTTTATGGATGCAATCGGTATGCTGATCTTGACGTTGCCAGTTGTATTTCCCGCTGTTATCGCGCTTGGGTACGATCCCATTTGGTTTGGCGTGCTCGTTGTCAAGATGGCCGAGATCTGCCTTATCACCCCACCGATTGGGTTGAATTGCTTCGTGGTTGCTGGAGTCTCGCAGGAATTGACCTCAAAGACAGGCGAGTCACTGGCCATACCGCTTCAAGACGTTTTTCGTGGAATTGCACCTTTCTTTGTGGCGGATGTCGTGACGGTTGCTTTCTTGCTTCTGTTCCCCGACATCGTGATGTGGCTTCCCAACACAATGCAAGGTTCCCCCGCGTGATCTTGAATTTGGGAACTTTGTCTAATTTGCTGGCATTTGAAATAGCATAATTGGTCGGGAGTTCGATCCGGTAGCATGGATTTTGGGTAGAAGGGAAGGTCTTTTGTGGCTGCGATAAATTCGCTCGACGAATTTGACGACATTCGTCCCTACACGGATGAAGAACTGCCTGAGCGTCTGGCGACGCTCGTGAGAGATCCGGATCTTGTCCAAATGGCGTGTCGGATTCAGGCTCCCGTTCTCTACCGCTTAATGCCCTTACCTGCCCGATGGATTGTGGGCTCCGCATTGAGGCGTCGTTCGCGAAGCATCGGCAGCTTGAAAGATCTTCAAAGCTTTCTTGCAAGTTATGTCGAGCGGATGATCAGGTCAACCACGGATGGCTTTTCGCATTCCGGAGCTGAACACCTACCGAAGAATGAACCATGCCTTTACGTGTCCAACCATCGAGACATTGTTTTGGACTCGATTCTTGTCAACTACGCACTTTGGGTTAATGGAGTACCGCTTACCCAAAATGCTGTGGGAGACAACTTGCTTCAAGGCGGATTAGGCAATGAATTGATGCGCCTCAATCGATCTTTCACAGTCATTCGCGGGGCTGAAACGCGTCGCGCTCAGTACCACGCCTTACTTAAGACATCAAGGTACATTAGGAGAACACTTGAGCATGGTGAGTCCATTTGGATTGCACAGCGTCAGGGTCGGTCCAAGGATGGGATTGATCGTACCGATCCCGCAATTCTCAAGATGTTTCAGTTGGCCTACCGCAGTGACCAAATGAACTTCGACGAGTGGTTAAGTCGAGTGAATGTTGTTCCCGTATCTCTTTCCTACGAGATAGATCCCTGTGCACCCATGAAAGCGCATGAGCTTTTTGTGACGGAAACGACAGGAAGCTATACGAAGGACTTGCGAGAGGACTTCCGTAGCATCGCACAAGGTATCAAGGGATTTAAGGGTCGTGTCCATGTGTCATTCTCAACTCCGGTACAACCTCTTTTCTCCACTGCAGACGAACTTGCTGCCCAGATTGATCAACAAATTTGCTCATGCAAGAAGATTTTTGAAACTTATCGCGAAGCGAATCGATTGCTTGAAGCTAACAGCGAGGCGTCTCTACTAGCACCCGGTCGTATCAGGCACGAGTTTGAACAACAGCTTTCCAACACACCGGAAGAAGAGCGAAGTCATTTGCTAATCCAGTACGCAAATCAATTGGAGCAATACAGACATACGAACAGACAGCAATAAGTCGTTCGCATCGCAGAATGTAACGTTCACTTGGCTCTTCCAACACCTGGCCAGCTGCAATTAGGTTTCCGTGTCGCCCAAATTGCTTCCATCGCAGTAGGTAATCTCAATTCCGTCTTTTCGCGTTCGGTAAGGTTGCCGGACTCTCGGGCTTACCGCGAAATTCTTCCCGTTCGGATAACGCTTTCTAAATTCCTCGAAAATGCTAGTGGGCACTCGATCAACGTCAATCTTGCACTCAACGATATGGTGCATGTCTCGTTTGGTTCTGACAACAAAGTCGATTTCTCTGTTGGACTTATCCTTCCAATACAAAATACTCTCAGGCGAAAACTGAGTGCACAGAGTATCGAGAACCAAGTGTTCCCATAGCAATCCTCTATCTTCTGGTCGCAATACGTCCCAACCCTTCTCGTGAGTGACAAATCCAGTGTCGAATGCATAGCACTTCGGTCTTTTAACAATTTCTCGTTTGCTACTGCCGTGCAAAGGACGAACAATTCGAACCAGATGCGCGAACTGAAGTGACTCTAGATAGCTGTTGACTGTTGGGCGTGCTAGTCCAGAGTCTTGGGCAAGTTTTGTAACGTCGAGCTGTCCGCCGCTCTGTCGCATGAGTAGCCCAACGAGGTCTAGGAAACCAGTTCTATTTCTGACGTGAAACAACTCTTGAATGTCTCGAGCATACACGCTGTCTAACCATTCAGCAAAGAACTCAGAGTCTTTGTCAGACGCTAGCAATGCTTCAGGGAGTCCCCCATGGAGCAATCTTCTATCTAGGTCTTGGATTCCAAAGATGGAGCGACATTCTTGCCACAAAACTGGAGCGAGGTGTACAACATGCTTGCGCCCGGTAAGCGAATCCTGAAATTTGTGCGACGCCGCAAGTGTTGAAGACCCAGTTGCAATAATTTTGAGACTAGGAAATTCATCAGAGGCGATTTTGAGCAACAAGCTCGGATCTTCTAGACGATGCACTTCATCAAGGGCAACAGTCGTACCAGTTGGCAACGAATCTAGAAAGAACTCAGGGTCCTCAAGCTCTCTGCGGACAGAGGGTAAATCGCAGTTCTTATAAATCAGGTTGGTAGGACTGAGCATTCGGGTGAGCGTTGTTTTTCCCACCCTACGTACGCCGGAGAGCCAAAGGATAGAACGCTTCGACCAAGCATCTTCAATCTTGCGCAACCAGAACGGTCGCATAATCATCACTAAATATTACATTTAGACGTCTAAATGTAAAATACGTTTTATATTTGGACAGTAATGATTGTTGAATTCGAAGGCAATTTCTCTTGCGACTTCTGGGAAACTCAATTGAAAACCCACATCCTCTCGAAGAAACGTTAACACATCGCCGCAATTCGATTGTTCAAGAGTGAAGTTCGAACTCTTCATGGGTTGCCTGGCTGGAACAGACTCCCACTTGATAGTATGACGAATCAGAGCTTAGTTTGTAGATTCGATTTCCATCCGCGCAGACTGCACTCGGTCCTCGTCAGTCAATTACTCTCTTAACTTGGCTTCGTCGCTTTGTGATATGTTCTTTAGATACGCCCATACTCAATGATCCACACAGCAACGCGAGACTGTAGTTCTGAACTTGGCAGATTCTCGATACGCGCAAGATCCCTCTGCGGATCGAGTGTTCTCCAGTGAAGGATTGCTTCGTCGTAGAAGCTTGTACGTTGTGACTTAGGTAAACGACTTCCAAATCGCCACACATTGTCCCCGTTCTACTCCGCGTACTTACGCTCAACCAAATCAGAACAGAAACTTCCTCAATGAAACTTCACAACGTCTTACAAGCGCTAACAACATCTAGGACACTGATATTCCTAGATTTGAGGCACCTATTTCGACGAACCTCAACATCTGTAGTGCTTCTGGTCCTTGTCCTCATTCTTCTCGGGTTTGTAATCACATTAGGATCCTTTCATCAAGTGGTTTCAATGTATGCGCCGTTTCACGGTATATCGAACCCTAAGTACGGACTTGGTGGATACGAACCTCTACTTTTTTATCTGTGCGTACTGGTCTCATTAATCTTTGTGACACGCCTTCCAAACTATCTCGAGGACACCGTCGAGAGTGTTGTTGTCATCTACCGTCCTCCAAGCAACTTTCTACTAACTCTGTCGCGAGTGCTAACTCCCACCTTTCTAGTTGCCCTACTTCTTCTTCTCACTTCCCTTGGTCACCAAGGAGTTGCGTCGTTTACCCAGTCTGTATTCATGGAACTCATTGAACCGTGGTCGCTTGTGTTTGTATTGATCAACTTGGCTACGACTTTGTTCTTCTGGACCAGCTTGGCAGTCCTGATTGCCCACGTCTTTAAGAGTCGTGCAATGGGATTCGTCGGCACAGCGATCATCTTGATGGTTCAAGCAATCGTTAGTCCCCACCTACCGTGGGATTTGGGTTCCTTCACTTTTGGATACAGTGCCGCGAACCTATTTGTTTCTGACATTGCTCCCGATTGCTTCCAAGTAAAGCACTTCGTCTACTGGATCTCAGTTCTTTGCATCTCGGTTGCTTTAGTTGTGCAATCCTCGGCACTGAAAGGAAGAACAGATCGATCAAACCGAACGATTTACCTACCAGTGGTCATTTCCTTGACTTTAGTTTGCCTCGTGGGCCAGGCTCTTGTTCATGTGAACAACATTACTGCAGCTAACCAGCGAAATGTTTGGATTCAAGCGTACAAAGAAGCTTCGCAAGTACAAGACCATCGATCTGTTGTATTAGCCATTCAAGGTAATGTGCGGATTGCGCCTGGTTCAAAAGTCGACATAAACCTTACGTATACGATAAATTCTGTGAATGCAAAACCCCGGCAATCACCCAACACTGCTGTTGCAAAGACTCTAATGGCACTTAATCCAGGAATGCACGTTGAGGAGATCTCGTGTGGCGGGACTAACCCTAGCTACGCACACAAGAACGGGCTCCTTGAGATTGACTTAGATTCGTGCAATTACTCAAGCAATGAAAGTCTGGTGCTTTCGTTCAAAGCATCGGGCCGCCCTGACCCTCATTATTTGGTTGACCACGTTCCTACTAGCCGCCTCTCCAGTACAAATCCAGAGTTGGTTCGACTTATGGGGCAGCGTTCCAGCGTCTTTACGTCAGACTATGTTGTGTTGACGCCAATAAGTCATTGGTACCCACAACCCGTTCTGACAACAGCGACCGGCAGCGAAGAAAACGCAACCGTCCCCATGGCTGTGAACGTAAGTGTCCAATTAGAACGAGAGTCTTGGACACTGGTGAGCTCGGGCGGTGAATTGTTCACGCCAGAAATTTCCGAAGGTGAGAGCTTTTCTGTTCGAGGTAAATTGCGATCTTTGGGATTGATTGCCTCAGATTTTCACGTCGATCAACACAAACTCGACGGGTTGCAGGTAAACGTGCTAACCCATCGCAAACATGTCCGTAGATTCGAAGCAGAACACTGGCTAAAAGCGGGAATAGTGCGATATGTGGATCAAGCGAAATCAAGCTTGCAGTCGCACGGCATTGAATACCCCTACGACAGCTTCTCAATAGTTGAAATTCCAACGACGCTCTCGCTCTTAAACGAAGAAAGAGGCACAGACTTGAAAATGGACTCGATTCTCATGTACCGAGAATCTGGAGCGCCGTTTTCGCGATTTGGCCTATATGTTGACTGGCTCAAACGCTCATATCCCGACCAGTTCGAATTCATGGGGGAAGATATCGAGTATTTGATTTGGTCCTATTGGACAAATTCCATTTTCAGCCAGACGTATGAAGATGTGGTAATTGACGGAGTACTGTCCAGGTACGCATTGGCACAAGGCAACCAATCGCGATTTACCAATCTCATCTTGGCACAGTTGCTGCTCGGTGTCATAGAAGAAGTTGATTGGATGCCAAATTATCGATTCGATTTTGGTATCGCAAACACTCTCTCACCGGAGTCGCGTCAAAACATGCGCTACATTGCAAGTCGTCTACGAGGCGTTATTGCATCCTACGATCTTAGAGACTTTCAGGAAACCTACTTCAAGTCCCATGCGTTTTGGGAATCAATTGAAGAGTCGTTTTTGCAAGCACAAACAGACGGAATGCACTCTGCATTGGCAAAGTCTGAACAATACATGCGGGAACAACGGTTTCGTGTCCGAAAATTTGTTGAGATTATCGAAGCTTCACTCGGTCAAGAAACTATCGCTTCAACCGTCGCAGGCATACTTGCCAAGGCCGAGTCTCGTCCCATTGATTTAAAGATGATCTCAACAGAGTTTCTTTCAAACAATCTGGACGTGCAACCACTGGTTGAAAGTACACTGCTGAGTAACAAGCTTCCTGGCGTCTATTTTTCTGTCTTGCGACATGCACCCTTGGACGAACCAGATGGTCAGGGATATCGTTATGTGAGTGCTATCGATATAAGGAGTGGTGAGGACGTGGGAGCTCAAGTGTTGCTCCAGGTCGAGGAATCTGAAGGGATTCAGGAGTATGAGGAATGGGCTGGCGAGACTACGTTGGGTCCCTTCAATCTCCCGGGAAAGACTTCCTACACCTTGGTCTTCCGAACGATGAATAGAGTCACTGATCTTAACGCAAATACGTTCCTGTCGCTAAATCGAGGAGAGTTTGGAATCCCTGTTCAAAGTATGCAAACGCTACCAGCAGCAGATCTTGTAGAGTTTGAAGGGGCCGAGTCATACTCGTTAGTTCCTTCTGAGTGGATTCCCTACGACGATCAAAATACCATCATTGTTGACGACTTGGACCCTGGATTTGAAGCAGCAAGCCCAAGTGACCGAAGCAACCAAAGTTGGTTGGTGCTCAACTCGGGACTGTTCCGTAGTTATCGTCCCAGAGAGAGTGGTCTAGATAACGGTCTTCCGATCGCAACCTACCCCACGACTCATACCGGCATTTGGGCGCGAAGCAGTTGGGAAACATGTTGGGGTCGTTATCGTCATACCTACGTCTTCAGCGACACAAGCAAGAGAACCAAACAGGAAATTTCCTTCAATACAGAACTTACGCAAACTGGCAGATGGGCGCTTTCGTACCACTTTCCCTCTATGTTTTGGATTGGGGACTACGAGATAAGAGTCACAGTTGGTTCACAGGATTGGAAAATAAGCGTGGCTCGGCAGGATTGGCATGAAAGCTGGAATGATCTCGGCACACTCCACGTTGAGGAACCTGGAAATGCTCGAGTATCACTTAGCAACGAATCTAGTGCACCCTATGTGGTTGCAGATGCCATCAAGTGGACGTATTTGGATTCGGAATAGCGGAAGCTCTTTTCTTGGATCTAAGTGAGCTTGAGTTGAGCCAAGTTTACGCAATTCTCCAAACGTCCATCTCGAAGAAACCGAGCTGCAGTGCGCGCAGCAAATGCGCGAATGTCGCGGACGCTCTCTGGAGTGAAAAATGCCGAGTGAGGTGTGAGGACAAGTCGATGCTTCATTCCGTCTTCGTCTTCTAACCACGCTTTGATCAATGGGCGATCTACCTTAGCTGGTTCTTCGGGAAGTACATCCAGACCTGCAGCGAGGACGACTCCGTTCTTCATTGCCTCATACAACGCATCGATGTCGATGATTGGTCCGCGGGCTGTGTTTATGACAATACAACCTCTCTTCGCCACTGCAAAAACTTTGGCATCCAGCAAGTCCTGGGTCTCTTCATTGAGGGGCGTGTGGACACTGATGATGTCGGACTCGCCGACTAGATCCTCCAACGTATCGGAACGTCGGATACCCAGTGCAAGCTCCACCCCGTTGGGTTGGTAGGGGTCGAAGAAGGTCACATCCATGTCGAATGCTCTCGCCCTTCGCGCCGTCGCTGTGCCAATGCGACCAAGTCCAACAACACCAAACGTGCAATCAGACATTCTCCTGCCGAACGGATTTAGCGCAGGTCGCCAATTCCTGATCGGATCAGACCTCAAAGACTCGTCGTGAAATGCGACGCTTTTCGTCAGAGTCATCATGAGCGCAATTGCATGGTCAGCAACCTCACGAGTCCCGTAGTCGGGAACGTTGCACACTGGGATATTTCGGGCCGACCAATCTTCGATATCAACGTCGTCGTATCCAACCGCGGTCTTGACAAATATCCTGCATTTCTCAAGTTTCTCCATGCAGTCCTTGGGTGGTTGAGTGCCAACGATGCCATCGCAGGTAGCCCATTGCTCGTCCGATACATTCCTCATGCCGCCGTCAAAGACGGCATTGACTCCATCTCCGATCGCTTCCAATTCAACCGAATTGTCTCGTTCTTCACGATGATGGGGCCACAAGATATGTATGCTCATTCAATAGCTCGAAATGGTGCTAGAAACCAGAAACACGGACCAAGGTCTGTACGAAGTCCACAAGTGGCGTGGGATAAATTCCTAATGCCAAGGTAGCGACACCAAGAACCGCAACAGCGCTAATTCCCGTCCATGATCCCCGCTCGACAGAATCGAGCTCTCCTTCGGGTTTGGCAGTCATGGCGAAGATAATTCTTAAATAGTAGAAAATGCCAATCGCACTGCCCAATACAAGTAGTCCCACCAAGGTCCACATCTCTCCTTCAATGCCGGCCGCGAATAGATAGAACTTTGCAATGAATCCCATGGTCAACGGAATGCCAGCGAGCGAGAGCGCAGAAACCACCAACGTAGCCGCAGGAATGGGCCTGCGCCAAAGCAAACCTTGGATGTCGTCGATACTTGCCAACTCAGAGTCTGAACCCTGAGAAATCACGGTGATCACACCAAAAGCAGCCAGCGTCATGACGAAGTAGCCAGCAAGGTAGACGATGGCCGTCTCAAATCCAATCGACGGTTGCGTCGCGACCAGAAAGAGTGCAATGATGAGATAACCCATATGAGCTATGGACGAATATGCGAGAAGCCGCTTCAGGTTTCTTTGCTGCAATGCAAGCAAGTTTCCAACGATCATGGATATTGCCGCAATTAGAAAAATGGCTTGAGCAATCGCTTCCGAACTGAATACGTCGCTTTCCATAACGTATCGCATAACAACTACAAACACTCCGCCTTTTGAGACGGTGGCGATGAAGCCGGTCACAATAGAGGGCGCACCCTGATACACGTCAGGGGTCCAAATATGAAAAGGCACGAGCGAGAGCTTGAACGCTATTCCGCTCCAAAAAAATACGTGCCCTAACAAGTAGAAAACATCGCCTTCCGCACTTCCTGAAACAGGAGTCAATTGCGCGAACTCCATGGATCCAGAAGCCGCATAGATCAATGCCATTCCAAAAAGGATCGACGAGGTGCTAGCTACCGACAGAATCATGTACTTGAGACCCGCTTCGAGAGGACCTCGGACTTTCTCGGGGTACGCAACCATGGCGTAGAGCGAAATCGAGACGATTTCCAGCCCCAACAGCAACGAAACGAAATGCGTTGCCGCAGGGAGCGTGAGGCTCCCAAAGGTTGCCGCTAGCAGCAAAAGGTAGAACTCTTCGCGAAATCGAAGCTTTTCATCAACATATTGGTATGCGATGACTGCTGTACAGATCGCTGCGAGCACAAACAAAGCATTGAAGAGGTACGAAACTCCATCGATGTGAATTAGCATCGTCACAGTGATGCCTTCTCCTAGCGCTTCGTAACCCAGAAGGTGACTTGCCAAAGTTGCAATCAACGTAACCATCGTGAGCGACCAAGCGACAAAGTGCGTTCGTCGAATGCAAATGCCCAACATCACGACCAGCAAACCGCCAGCCAAGACTATGTACGGAAGGCTCGCCATCAATGTAGCCTGGGTGTTCATGGCACCACACCTAGCAACGGGAGGATTGCATCGGTCATGCCTAGTACATGCTGGGGATATATACCGACCCAAACCAGACCAACCATGAGCACCACCATCACGCTCATTTCCCGAAATGCGAAGTCTTTCATTTCCGGCACATCAGGATTGGGCGTTCCCTGAAACGACCTCTGCATAAGAGACAGCCCGTACACCGCCGCAACGACAATACCAAGTGCGGCCAAGACAGTCAGAAGTACGTTTTTCTGAAACGCTCCCAAAAGAACTAGAAACTCGCCAATGAAGTTTCCTAAACCTGGCATTCCGACTGAAGCTATGACAAAAAACATCGTTACAGCTCCCATCCGAGGCGCACGTACCCACAGACCTCCCATCTTTGACATCTCTCGTGTGTGCAAGCGCTCCTGCAAAGCACCTGCCATCATGAACAATGCCGCGGTGGAGAAACCGTGGGCGATCATGGTCACGATCGCTCCTTGAATGCCCAGTTCGTTGAACGAGTAGACTCCAACAAGCACAAAGCCCATGTGTGCGATGGAACTGTAGGCCACAAGCCGCTTGAAGTCGGACTGGCTGTAGGCCATGTATCCTCCGTAGAGAATGCTAATGACTCCGAGTCCCATTCCGTAGACCCAAAACTCTTGCGATGCCTCTGGAAACAGGGTGATTACGAATCGTATGAGACCGTAAGCACCTGTTTTCAGCAAGATTCCCGCCAATATCACAGAACCTGCCGTTGGTGCTTGAGTGTGCGCGTCGGGCAACCATGTATGCACCGGAACACTTGGAAGCTTCGTGATAAATGCAATGAAGAACCCCAACATGAGTAGACGCGCGACCGAACTGTCCAACTCGGTCTCAAGAAGCGTGTCGTAGTCAAACGTAATAATTCCGTGGATGTCGTAGTGGACCCAGACCAACGCTACGATGGCCACTAACATCAGCAGTCCACTGATTTGGGTGAAAAGGAAGAACTTCATGGAGGCATAAGCCTTGTCTTCGTGACCCCAAATGGCTATTAGGAAGTACATCGGGATGAGCATGACTTCCCAGAAAAAGAAAAACAGGAATAGGTCGAAAGCCGAGAAAACTCCGACAACTCCAGCCATTACCCAGAGAATGTTGAATTGAAAGAAACCTTGTCGGGTCTGAGTCTCGGTCCACGAAGACACAACAGCGACTGCCCCAAGCAACGTCGTGAGACCAATCAGCATCAACGACAATCCGTCGACTCGGAGAGTGAGACTTATTCCAAATCGTGGAATCCACTCATAGGACTGGTCGGCATAGGTTCCACCTTCTGAAGGGCCGTTCAGCCAAACGAACACAATCCAGATTGTGGCAATCAGAAAGGAAACCAACGCCACCCAATTTGGCAGGCTCTTATGGAATCTCTCGGAGCTCCATGCTACAAGACCCGCCGTCAAGAGAAGTCCAATGAGTAGCGCGACATTCACAACTAGATCAACGCCACCACGATGAGAACGAAGAGGAGTCCACTAAACATGGTGAGGGCGTACCAACGCAAGCGACCGTTTTGTGAAACTGTCAGCAGGTTGTGGAAGATGCGGGCCACAAGGGTGGTAAATCTATACAGATAGTCAACTGCGTCGCTTTTATTGACACGCGCCAACCATCGAAATGGATTCACTATTAGACTGTCATAGATCTTGTCGAAGCCCCAACCTACGAACCAAAAGCGACCCACTGCTTTGCCCGGAGCTGAATCGGAAATTTTTCGTCGGTCGAAGACGTTGGTTGCGAAGAGCAGGTAGCCAACCAATACTCCCAAGAGGGGAACGCACATGGTGGCGATCGCAACCAGTTCCTTCAAATGTAGTTCAAAAGGCACGCCCTTGTCGCCAAACAAAGTCCCTAAGACAGTGAATCCCAGCCATCCTCCGCCAATCGACAGCACCGAAAGAACAAGAAGCGGGAGCCACATGTTGGCTTTGCTCTTGTCGTGGGGCTCGGTCTTGGTTTCCCCGAAGAACGTGAGATACATCATTCGGACGGTATAGAGCGAAGTCATAAAGGCAGCTGCCACCGCGATACTCCAAAAGGTCATTCCCAATGTCTCGGAATGAGCCGCAGTGAGCAGAATTGCGTCTTTGCTCACAAATCCAGACGTGAAGGGCAAAGCCGCCAAAGCCGCTGACCCAATTAACATGGACCAGAACGGAATGGGGAGCTTTCGCCAAAGTCCGCCCATCTTATGCATGTCCTGTTCGTGATGCAGCGCCAAGATTACAGAGCCGCTCGCAAGGAACAAGAGAGCTTTGAAGAATGCGTGTGTCATCAGGTGAAAAATTGCAGCCGACCACGCACCCACTCCTAGCGCGAAAAACATGTACCCGATTTGGCTCATTGTCGAGAAAGCCAATACTCGCTTGATGTCCGACTGCACCAAAGCGGTAAACGAGGCAATGAACAACGTAACCAGCCCCACCACAGCTACGCACAGAGTTGCCGTTTCCGACAGCAGGTACAAGTCCTGCATTCGAGCTATCAAGTACACACCCGCTGTGACCATCGTCGCCGCATGAATCAATGCTGAAACGGGAGTTGGACCAGCCATCGCGTCTGGCAGCCACGTCTGCAAGGGCACTTGAGCCGACTTCCCTATAGCTCCTCCGAGCAGCAGCAATGCAATCGCCGTATTCATTACGGATCCATCAGGCCATATATCTCGGGCACCGTCCAAAGATTGCTGAATATCCAGAGTCCCCACTTCGCGGAAGAGAAGGAAGAGCCCCAAGATGAGGGCCGTATCACCGACTCGAGTAACAACGAAAGCCTTTCGAGCGGCATATCCGTTTGCGGGGTCCGTGTGAAAGAAGCCAATCAACAAGTAGCTGCACAGACCGACGCCTTCCCATCCCAAGAACAGCAGAAGAAGGCTGTCGCCTAGTACAAGCAGCAGCATCGCAAACACAAACAGGTTCATATATGCGAAGAATCGGCTGTACCCCTCTTCGTCCCACATGTAGCCTGTGGCGTAAAGATGGATCAAGAAACCCACACCCGTGATAACCCCGACCATGACAAGCGCCAAGTAGTCGAGATACAGTGAGATGGATACGTTGAAATCGCCAACTACCATCCAAGTCCAAAGGACCTGCGAGTACGACGTCGAGTCGCTAGTTACAAACTCCCACCCCACTAGAGTCGCGGCTATTGCGGAAAGACCTACACTTCCGGCACCAATGCATGCAGTTACAACCTTGGGCAATTTGCCTTCGGTCGCACACAGGATCAGAAATCCAGCTAGCGGAAAGGTCGGAATCAACCAGAGCAGGTTCATCATCCAGTCATCTCGCTTGCAGCATCAATATCTAGCGTCTTGAACCGACGCGAGAGTTGCACGACCAGACCCAGCGCCACAGCAACTTCAGCTGCCGCCAAAGCAAGAATGAACATGAACATCACTTGACCATCCGCTTGGTCGTGAAACGCCCCTGCTGCGATAAAGACAACTGCAGCTGCGTTCATCATGAGCTCAAGCGAGAGCAAAATGAAAATTACGTTGCGACGAATGAGAATTCCAACCACTCCAATTAGAAACAGAGTGATCGCGAACCAAATCACATGTTCGAGCGGAATGCCACCTGTAGCATCCATCATCGTTCCCGTCTCTCGTCCAAGTAACGACGACCTAGGTGATACGCGCCTACTAAACCGGCTAGCAACAAAACTCCAGCCAATTCGACTGCTAGCACATAGGGTCCTACCAATGCTGCACCCACCCTACGGGGACCAATCATTTCGCCATCGATCACGGCTTGATTTTCAACGCCGATCAAAGCAATGCCCAGAATGACAAACAGCGCACCCGCCAGGATCGATGGAATGACCCATATTCCTGGCAGTAACCATTGACGTTCCCGTTCCACTGATCTACGACCCAAGTTCAACATCATTACCACGAAGAGGAACAAGACGACAATAGCCCCCGCATAAATAACGATCTGAAGAGCGGCCGCGAACGGAGCACCGAGCAAGAAAAATATCACTGCCAACGACAAGAGCGTGATCACAAGGTAGATCAAAGCGTGCGAAGCATTCAAGCGTGTTATGGCCATAAGCGCAGAACCAATCGCGATTCCGCAGGACGCTATGAATAATCCATACAGCACTATCGAGGATCCTTCTCAGACCTACGGCAACAAGCTTCGTACATCGGTGGGTTGGCGTTCCTTTTGAGCTTCACCCTTGTCTTTCCCTTCGATTGTCTTGCCCGCGACATTCCAGAAGCTGTAGTCGGGGTACTTACCGGTACCACTAATTAGCAAGTGCTCTTTCTCGTAAACCATGTTGTTGCGATCGAACTCACAGAGTTCGAAGTCGGGCGTCAGCTGTATTGCATAGGTTGGGCACGCCTCCTCGCACATTCCACACATAATGCATCGCGAGAAATTTATGCGGAAGAACTCCGGATACCAGCGACCGTCTTCTTCCTTTTCAGTTTTTTGCAGGGCAATGCAATCAACAGGACAAGCCACAGCACAAAGATTGCATGCCACACATCTCTCCTCTCCATCCGGATCTCTCGTAAGAACGATTCTCCCCCGATATCGCGGAGCTTGATACGGCATTTCTTCGGGATACCTGACAGTTTCGTTGCGTCTGAACAAGTGAACAAATACGGTCCATAACGTTTTAATTTGGCTAATCATCCAATCACCCTACGTCGCCATCCAAAGAACAACGGCACCGGTTACCAATATGTTGAGAAGCGAGAGCGGAAGGAGAATCTTCCACCCCAAAGACATCAGTTGATCGTAGCGAGGACGCGGAATTGCAGCACGCAGCAGTATGAAGAAGTTGATCACTAGCACTACTTTGATACCGAACCATACGAAACCAGGCAAAAAACCTGGTCCAAGCCATCCGCCGAAAAACAAAAGGACTATCAACGCAGAAACCAAAATCAGTGCCAAGTACTCGCCAGCCATGATGAGTCCGAACTTCATGCCGGAGTATTCAGTGTGGAATCCCGCAGTGAGCTCATGTTCAGCTTCCGGTAAGTCGAACGGTAGTCGGTGGGTCTCGGCAAGACCAGCGATCACGAAAATTACGAGCCCGACACACTGAGGAATGCAGAACCACATGTCTTCCTGCGCCGCTACAACTTCCCTAAGGCTAAAAGAGCCAGTCAGCATGACTACTCCTAGGAGAGACAGCCCCATAAACACTTCATAGGTGACCATCTGTGCAGCTGCTCGCAATCCCCCAAGAAGCGCGTACTTGTTATTGCTCGCTAGTCCACCCAACAACACTCCATAGACGGCAAGCGACGACATCGCGAGGAACCACAGTAGAGCAATATTGGTGTCCGCAATGAAAAGGTGCGCATCGAGTGGTATCACGACAAAAGCCATGAGCATTGCACCAGCCACCACAATCGGAGCCAATACGAAAAGGACTCGGTCGCCGAAAGGCGGAATCCAATCGTCCTTCGTTAAGAGTTTGATTGCGTCCGCCAAGGCTTGCAGTACACCGAACCAACCCACTCTATTGGGACCGAGGCGATCCTGAAGCCACCCAAGGACGCGCCGTTCCCACCAAACCAGGAACAATGCACCGACGAGCGCTCCCACGGCCACAGGGAGAATGAGGACGTAGGACCAGTTGAAATCAAACAACGGAATCAGCCCCTTGCAATCACGTCGGAATCGTCGCTACTGGCGACGTATTCTGGGTCCCGAACTACCTCGACCCTTGACGCAAGGGCCTCAGATCCTCGGACGAGTCCGTGCGGAATACCAATCAATCCAGGTCTCATTCGGGAATCGACTCGCACCTCTAGACTCTCTTCCAATCCGTCCACATTGACACCCATGCCAGATTGAAGAGCGAGATCTTCGGAGTCTTGCTGGCTGAGGACCGCGTAGGGAACAGACATCCGTTTTCGTATTGGCCATGAGAGGCTCGACAATTCATCTGAGCCAAACACATCGTTCAAGGGGACCAACTCAAGGCCCTTCTCTGAACTTTCGCCGCGAGACTGTGAGTCTGACTGTTCGTTCGCGGAACCGTTGGTCACTGGGGCTGTCGACACGTCGAGCAACCGAACCCCGGGATCTCCACCCGCGAGTTCACCGCCAACCTCCTGCTGAAACTTGAACACGGATTGGTTTGAATTCCATCCTGGAGACCATGCGTATGGAATGGTGGCACCGTCTTGATCAGGCGAGACTTGGCCTTCCATGGAATAGGAAAACGGAGTTTCTGAATCGACGGTGGATTTCGGCTCGTGGATGTCGTCATGCGCGCGCATCGCTGTACGTCCACTGTATCGATGTGTTTGGCGAGGAATTCTCGATCCGCCTGTCAAACGAAAGTCAGCACTTGGCGCAACCTTGCGAAGTTCTGCGAAGGTCGAATCTGCGCACTTGCTAGCAAGTGCTTCAAAGGACTCCCATGACGCTTCGTCTTGACCACCCGCAGTTGCTAGCTGACTGAGCCACTTCCACGAAGGTTGTATTTCATCTAAAGGTTCAAAGACTTGAAAAAATCTTTGAGCACGGGTTTCATAATTGACGAAGGTTCCCGTCTGTTCAGCATAGGTCGCAGCGGGAAACGCGAATTTCGACTTGCCAATTGTCGGATTCTCAATGCTGTCTAGCGCAATGCAATTGCCTCCCTCCAGAGCTCTATCCACAGCCTCCGAATTGGCTCGTCGATAGAGGTCGTTCTCAAGCAGGATGGCAGTTGTTCCGGAGGACATTAGTTCGAGTGCTTGGGGCATCGTCAACCCTCCACCGAGCAATGCGACTCCCATCGTGTTGGCTTCTTTCGGAACCAAAATGAGTCGACTGTCGTTTCCACTGCGATTCAACGACTGCGCAATTCGTGACGCTGATTGAAGTAGTGCACCGCTTCCTAGAGAGCATCCTGCTATCACCAAAGGACGTTCGGCTGCATTTAGAGCACTTGCTACTGAAGCGGCAAATCCACTCGCTTCCTCTCGACTGTTCAGTGCTTGTTCAACTGATCTCCCAATTTCTACGAGCTCGCCGACGGATCCACTCGCAACTTCGGTCGCAATTTCGTCCAATCGCGTAGACGCTGGCGTCGCGATAAATAGTGGATTCCTGGAGTGCTGCGCATGACCTCGTACACCAGCGTCCTGCCATGTAGGAATGTCGGCTCCTGCGGCCAACTCAAACGACACAAGCCTAGAAGCCTGTCGAACAGCAAGTGCTATGCGAGGAGCAGTGTTGGATATGTCCTCTCCCAGTACGAATACCGCATCAGACTGCTCCACCTGATCAAGCGAAGGTACGGAGAATCCGCCTTCGCGCATTACTTCGATCGATGTGTTCACTAGTTCGAGTTCGGAGTCTTGAATCCCCACACAGAAATTCTCCGACCCGACAAGTTCTCGCAGGGCAAAATTGGACTCTAGACTCGCTCGAGGAGAGCCGATTCCGATAGTTTTGCCGTCAATTGTTTTTGCCGCTTGCTCAACAACCTTGTTTGAGTCCCCGTATTCGTACACCCCGTCTTCGCCTATCGCTGCTGCATTCCGTATACGGTCATCACGATTGACAAAGTGCGATCCGAACCGTCCACGATCACAGATGAAGTAGCGATTGAGTTGTCCGTGGTAGCGGTTCGTTAGCCGTCTGAGCGTTCCATATCGTTCGGAGGCGAAAGTGTTGCAACCTACCGAACATCCTGGACAGATGGAAGGTGCGCTCTGCAGGTCCCACTTTCTTGTGTAGTGGCTGGCAAAGGGTTTGTCAGTAAAGACACCGGTCGGACATACTTCAACCAAGTTTCCAGCAAACTCACTCTCCAGGGTTCCATCGTCGTATCGACCAAAAAACATCCGATCCCGCGAGCCAAATGCTCCGAGATCTGTACCGCCTGCATACTCACCATAAAATCGAACGCATCGGTAGCACGTGATGCATCGGTTCATTTCATGCCCGATGAATGGACCCAAGTCTTGGTTGCGCCACGTTCGTTTGCTGCCACGATACCGTCGAACTGAGTGTCCGGTCATCACCGTCATGTCTTGAAGATGGCACTCTCCTCCCTCTTCGCAAACGGGACAGTCATGCGGGTGATTCTCCATTAACCATTCGATGACCAAGGATCGAAAGTCCGCTGCATGCTGAGCCTCAATGGAAATGCGCATTCCGTCGCTGACGTTGGTCATGCACGCCATTTGCAACCGACCGCGCTCATCTTCAGGGCTCATGTATTGGATTACCGCGCACTGTCTGCATGCACCGACGGAACCCAAAGAAGGGTGCCAGCAAAAGTAGGGTAAATCCAGACGTTTAGATAGGACGGCGTGAAGTAGATTCGCGCCTTCCTCCGCCTGATACTCAATGCCGTCTATGGTTATGGTTGCCATCAATGGATCATCCGCTAGTCAATTTTCGCTGGCGATTTCGTTCGAGACTTATACGGACACCTGCTCAACTTAATGTGTTGTTCGAAGTCCTCCCGAAAATACTTCAGAGCCGATTGCAACGGCTCCATCGCACCGGGAGCATGCAGGCAAAATGTGTTGCTAGGACCTCCTATATAAGCAGCATGTTGATCGAGAATTTCAAGATCGCCCGGTTGTCCTTTTCCATTTTCAATGTCCGTCAACAAAGACTCTACCCACGGAATTCCTTCTCGACACGGAGTGCAGAATCCGCACGACTCCTGGGCAAAGAAGTGCTCCAAATTGCGACACATATCGACGGGACAAATCGAGTCGTCCATCAAAATCATCGTACCGGTGCCCATCCGACTTCCCGCCGACTGAATCGTTGCGTAGTCCATCGCAAGATCAAAGTGCTCTTCGACAAGAAAGTCCGTCGATGCCCCACCTGGAAGCAATCCTCGAAGCTTGTAGCCATCGCGCATCCCTTCGGCATGTACATCAACGATTTCACGAATCGTTGTGCCCATGGGCAACTCCCAAAGTCCTGGCTTGTTCACTCGACCAGATACGCCGTACAACTTCGTTCCTGCGTCCTCAGTTAGTCCAAGGGCTTGATACCACTGCGCACCATTGCGAAGGATTGCAGGAACATTGCAGAATGTCTCTACGTTGTTGACTATCGTCGGCCTTCCCCAAGCGCCACTTGCTGGAGGAAAAGGAGGCTTCGACCGAGGTTGAGCACGCTTTCCTTCCAGAGCATTCAACAACGCAGTTTCTTCCCCGCAAATGTAGCGTCCTCCCGACAGGTGAACTCGCAAATCGAGATCGAAATCAGTGCCGAAGACAGAAGTGCCAAGATATCCATTGTCCTTTGCCTCTCCTATTGCTTTCATTAGCTGGTCGTAAGGTTCGTGATATTCGCCTCGCAAAAATATGTAGGCAATTTCAGCCTGAATCGCAAACGCACCAATAATCATTCCCTCAATGAGGATATGGGGGTTGTACTCCATCAAATAGCGATCTTTGAACGTGCCTGGCTCCATTTCATCGGCATTGCATACCAAGTATTTGGGTCCAGGAGTCAGGGGCTCACCCTTTGCGAAATTCCACTTCATTCCAGTAGGAAATCCCGCTCCGCCCCGACCTTTGAGACCTGAATCCTTCACAAGGTCGATCACTTCTTCAGGCGACATTTGAGTAAGCGCGCGTCGCGCTCCGCCATAGCCACCGCCAGACTCGTAGTCCGCGAGAGCGACCCGATCTCCCACCTCTTCGACGTGTCCGATTAGCGGCTTTGTGTCAACGAGCGACACTATTCGTACCCCGCAAAGACATGTTGAAGCGACGAAGCGTCGACCGGACCAATGAGATCCTTGTCAACCATGATGGTCGGTGCCCTGTCACAAGCACCCAGACAAACTATGGGCAATAGAGTGAATCGTCCGTCTTCCGTCGTCTCACCAAACTTGATGCCAAGCGTGTCCTGCACCTGTGTTGCCAATTGGTCCGCACCCATTACGTAGCACGAAACGCTGTCGCACACCATTACGACGTGCCGTCCTACGGGTTGTCTATAAATTAAGTTGTAGAAAGTGGCGATGCTGTCAAGCTCGGCCGACGACATCTCCAGTAACTGAGCTAGCGAGTAAAGGCTCTCGTCAGATACCCAACCGCGATGCCTTTGAACAATCATCAGTGCATCGATGGCGGCGGACTCTCGGTCGGGCAAGTGGGAAATCTCTTCTTCGATCTCAGCGATCTCCTCAACGCTAAGTGCCGATACCAATTCGCTCTCACTCATCGATCAACGTCTGCCATAACAAAATCAATACTGGCTATGATTGCAATCAAGTCAGAAACCAAGAATCCGTTGCTGATGAAGGGTATTTGTTGCAATGCCGGAAAGGAAGGAGTTCTGACACGTGTTCGATATGCCATGGTTCCACCATCTGATATCGAGTAGAAGCTGTTCCAGCCCTTTGTTGCTTCGATAGTCGTAGCGGATTCACAGGGTTGTACGACGGGCCCCCAGCTGACATTCAAGAAATGGTGAATTAATGTCTCGATGTCCTGCATCGTACGCGCTTTCGGAGGAGGGGTCGCCAACCGATGATCGGCCATATAGGGTCCCTCCGGCATGTTGTCAGCGCACTGGCGAATGATTCTCAGACTTTGTCGAATTTCCTCGACCCTCACCACACAACGGTCGTAACAGTCACCATTAATTGCTGTGGGAATGTCGAAGTCAAACTGATCGTAAGAACTGTAGGGTCGCTTCTTACGGAGATCCCAGTCGTTACCGGTTGCACGCAATGACGGGCCCGTAATTCCCCAATCCAGCCCTTCCTCAGTGTTGTACGCACCAATTCCAACAGAACGACGCTTTAGGATTTTGTTCTGCAACGCCATCGTGTCGTAGTGGTCCATACGCTTGGGCATGTAATCGCAAAAATCCACGACCATTTGATGCCAACCGTCGGGAAGGTCTTGGCACACACCGCCGATGCGAAACCAACTAGGATGCATGCGTCCGCCCGTTATGGCTTCGATGATCGAGAAGAGGCGCTCCCGGTCAACGAACATGTAGAGTACAGGCGACATCTGTCCCACGTCTTGTGCAAATGTGCCGTAAAACAAGAGGTGGCTCGCAATTCGAAACATTTCGCACAGCATGACACGGATTACCTGGGCGCGATCAGGAACCTGAATGCCACACATATTCTCGACATTGAGAACATACGGCAGGTTGTTCATCACGCCGCCGAGGTAATCGATCCTATCTGTGTAAGGCAGATACGTATGCCACGACTGTCGTTCCGCCATCTTTTCCTGCCCGCGATGGTGATAGCCGATGTCGGGCACGGCTTGGACTACGACCTCGCCGTCCAACTGAAGTGCTATTCGAAATACACCGTGGACACTTGGATGGTTTGGACCCAAATTCAAGAACATGAAGTCGGTGTGAGCAGCATCACGACTCATTCCCCATTCTTCAGGGACAAATTTCAGAGCTTCCTGCTGCTCGTCCTTGAATTCGTCGGACATGCTGTACGGGTCCATCTCGGTTGCACGTGCAGGGTGCTCTTTGCGCAGTGGATGGCCTTCCCATAAGGGAGGCGTTAGTATTCTTCTTAGGTTCGGGTGTCCAACGAAATCAATCCCGAACATGTCATATGCTTCGCGCTCATACCAATTTGCAACAGGGTAAATCGACTCGACGCTGGATACCGAAGAGTCCTGATCTTGTAGCGGAACTTTTATGCGCAAATCTTTATCTCCGGAGAGCGACATCAAGTGGTAGAACAAAGTGAAATCTGATTCTGGCTGACCATCGCGGTTTGTTCTTAGCCGTTCGTCGATGGCTGAGAGATCGAACATCAATTCATAGGGTTGCTCAATCTCATTCTTCAGGTACTTCAAGACATCCGATATGTCTTCGCGCGATATCCACACATTGGGAATTCCGTCGGCGGTTTCTTGATAGGTGCAGCCTTCGCCAAAGCGCGAAATCAAATTGCCTGCCACTTCTGGCAGCAATTGATCAGATGGATTCTCAAGCGTTGCGTGGTCAGTCACAAGCCGCGCTTCTTACCTAACATGTCTTTCGACAACGGAGCGTCTCCTACCGTCGTTGGCTCGGCAAGCTCCGCAACCCGTACACGTTCCTCGGTACGTTTGTCGCGTTGGCTTGGTTGGTATTTCTGTACGTCTCCAGTTTCCGAAATTGCCCACGACAAGGGGCGATGAGTATTTTTGACGGACTCCTGCAACAAAGTGAGTCCTTGCATGAACGCTTCCGGCCGCGGAGGACACCCAGGCACGTAGACATCAACTGGCAGAAACTTGTCCACGCCCTGAACTACGCTGTATATGTCGAACATGCCGCCCGAATTCGCGCAAGAACCCATCGAAACAACCCAACGTGGTTCAAGCAGTTGCTCGTAGAGATGCTGCAGCACAGGCGCCATCTTTCGAAAAACCGTTCCCGAAACCACAATCATGTCTGCTTGTCGCGGACTCGCCCGTAAAACTTCCGCACCAAACCGCGCTATATCGTGTCGTGATGTCAAAGCGGTTGCCATCTCGACGTAGCAACATGAGAGGCCAAAATTGAATGGCCAGATCGAGTTGGCGCGCCCCCATGCGACCAAGTCTTCTAAGCGAGCGACTAGAAAACTCTTGGAGGCCTCTTCGTTGTACGCGCTCTCGGCGTCGACCATCGGCTCGTCGGGAGCTGTCTTGACCAAACGCCACTGCATCAGGCAGCTTCCTTTCTTGAATAGGCGTCAGGAGTCGTGTGGCGAGACTTGATACCCCAATCCAATGCACCCGTACGCCATTCATAAAGCAATGCAATCAAGAGAATCCCGATAAATATTGAGATTGCGATGTAGCCAATCCAGCCGGCATCTTTTGCCACAACGGCCCAAGCAACAATAAAGATCGTTTCAAGATCGAAAATAACGAAGAAGATCGCTACAAGATAAAACTCGACGGACAGGCGCAGATCTTCAGCGTCCCCGACAGGCACGATTCCGGATTCGTAAGGGATTTCTTTAGCTCGCCCGTGTCTTGACCTAGATCCAGCGAACCACGAAACGATCAGTGTGACTGCAAGAACGACACCGACACACAAGGCGTATAGCAGGAATGGCAGGATGTCAACGTGGTCCGACATGTTTCCTTAGTGACTATACGCACAGGTCTCACACCCTTCTCCGTAGCGGAGACTTTCAGGGTGGAGGTCGAGCGGGCTATACGATACAGGAATCAATTACATGTTTCAAGCAAAATCGGAAGAACCAAGGTCTCAGCGAACGGAAATCGAGAGAAGGATCAGTCGTAGGCTTGAAACGAATATGCACTGAGAAAATTCAGCTAACATAGTTTTCCTTCGACCACTGAGTTAACAAGCTGCGGCATTCATGTCGCAAACAAGTCAAATCGACACGTCAGCAAACACATCGCAGGTGATGGATAGACCGATTACAGTATCGGTTGCATCTCTGTTGCTTGTCTTGAACGTACTAATACTAGTCGGTTGGTGGCTGATTGCACCGAGCGATATCGAGAGTAACGGTGCACAAGTCTTCTTCACCATCCTCTGGTTTTCGGTAGCAATCTCCGTCTTTCGCGGCTACGGTTGGGTACGCTGGGCAATACTTGCCGTGCTGATCGTGTTCCTCGTCGAGATCCTCAATACTGGTGAGCCGATTGGAGCGATGCAACAGATGCCTTTCGGCGATCAGGCAAGCAAAACCATGGCTTTGGTCGCACTCATTCTGCTCTTTCTACCTCAGTCCCATCAGTGGTACAAGCAGATCAAAGCGTACGCGAAGGCAATTGAGGCGGAAGAATCCGGTAGAAACAAGTAATGCACCGACTAAGTTCTGCCGGCTAGGCACTAACTATTCGGAAAGTTGCAACAAGATTCCACACGCCGATTTTGGATGGACAAAGACTTGAGGTCCACCCTCCCCGATCAGACGTGCACCACCTGCTTTCATCGCTGCGCAGGTTGCACTCAAGTCGTCGACTCGAAAGGCTATGGTGTGCATACCCTCGCCTCTGCCTTCTAGTGCTTTCCCGACGGCTGAGTCTGAGCTCGTTGGGGCGACAATTTCGATGAAACCACCACCTGGAAGATTGAAGAAGGCTTGCTTTATCCCCAGAGCGTCACTTTGATCTGTTCGATCCAATTCCAGACCTAGCGTATCTCTATAAGTCTTGATCCCTTCCTCGAGGTCTGCGACGCGAACTACCAAGTGATCATATGCCTGAATTCCCATTTGTTCCCTCACTTATTGCCAAGCACGAACTCTCCAGAATAATATCAACAGCACCAAGTCGTCCGCAGGACGTTGCAGAATGGCAGAGGAAAAAAATCTTACAAATCACGAAATAACTATCGCGTTGCAAGGAGGCGCTGTTCTGGGTCCGTTCCGCGCAACCTGGAGTACCGAAATCCTCAGCGATGTGCGCACTCTGACAAGAGACTACGACACCTACCTTCAAGGTGGAAAGCAGACTCGTTTCAAATATCACTTACACGATCAGGACGCGAATGTCTCGCACTCCCTGGTAATTTCGTTTGAACACATTACGGCAATCTATGATCGAGTCAAACTCAGGAGTCACGCATGACTGTTGGCGGATTTCGCCGTATTGGACTCATAGCTCTTTGCGCAGCCCTGACTCCGTTCCCGCTCGACATTGTTTGGAACTTGCTACCTCTCGCTACTATCGAAGCTCCCGGGTTTGTGTATTCCTTTCTGTGCTTCATCATCTTTGTGTTCATCGTAGGCCTTCTCAATCTTGCCTGTACGACATTGACTGGGACAATCGACGCACAGCACGCTCTCTTGTTTACCCTAGTGGCAATGATTGCTATGCGTATAAATCACTTGATTGTTGATCTTCCTCAAGCGATCGAATTGAATCAGGCGTTGGCGATGACATTCGCCTGCCTGTTAGTGTTCAGTGTCCATTTGCTACGGAACCGCAAGTCTCTGTGGCCGAAGAAAAAGACTACGAAGGACTAGCGGCACGCTAAATGCATCTCAAGAAAGCAACGCTTAGGCGACCTCTCTGTCGAGAGTCACATAATTGATGTGTAAAGTCGTAGCGGTGATGAGGAGTGACACATGACCGACCCGGTTCGTATCGGATTGATTGGATGCGGAACGATTAGCCCTGCTTACTTGAGGGCGTCGGAGACCTTCAAAATCCTAGATTTCATTGCCTGTGCAGACATAAACCCGGAAGCGGCTGCAGCAACCAACGAACGATTCAGCATTCCCGATGTCTCCGTGGACCAATTGCTTGCCAATGATGAAGTCGAGGTAGTTCTCAATTTGACCGTTCCCGCTGTTCATGCAGAGATCAACGAGAATGCACTGGCAAGCGGCAAACACGCCTATTGCGAGAAACCCTTCGGTTTACAAGTTGATGAAGGCCAGCGAGTCCTAGACTTGGCAAAGGAAAAGGACCTAAGAGTCGGCTGCGCACCAGACACGTTCCTGGGAGGCGGGCATCAAACCGTCCGCCATCTCATCGATGGCGGAGCAATTGGTGAACCGGTTGCAGCAACGGCATTCATGATGAGCCACGGAGTCGAGACTTGGCACCCATCCCCGGTGTTCTACTACAAGCGTGGCGGAGGGCCCGTGTTTGATATGGCTCCTTACTACCTGACTGCACTTGTAAACTGCTTGGGTTCCGTTTCACGTGTTAGTGCAATAACGGGACGTGCATTCGAGGAACGAACCGTTACTTCCCAGCCTCTTGCCGGAGATGTAATTCAAGTCGAGGTCGCAACACATGCTAGTGCTTCGCTTGAATTCGAAAATGGAACTATTGCAACGCTATGTATGAGTTTCGATGTGTGGTCGCACCGACATCCGAATATCGAAATCCATGGAACGAAGTCATCGATGATCGTACCGGACCCCAATGGGTTCGGCGGAAAGGTGCTCGTAGCGGAAATCGGACGTGGCTGGAATGAGCAAGACCACACACACGGTTACACCAGCAACATGCGGAGCATCGGATTGGCCGACATGTGCAGGGGAATCCGGTCTGGGCGTCCGCACCGTGCAAACGGTGAGCTGGCGTTCCACGTCTTGGAGGTCATGGCCGCATTGGACACTTCTAGCTCAAATGGACAGCATGTAACAATTGAATCCAGAGTAACGAGACCCGCACCGCTCCCCGTGGGACTTGAACACGGAGAACTCGATTGAAATGAATGACGAAACGATGAAGCAACACTCGACTAAAAATGCGTTCATTACGTGGGGTGGGTGGAACGGACATGAACCGCAACAAACTGCAAATATATTTGGGGATTTCCTTCGCGATTCCGGCTATAGGGTCACCATTGAAGATTCGCTTGAACTGCTAGCCGATTCCTCGTTTATGGAATCGATAGACCTCGTTGTTCCTGTTTGGACTATGTCCAACATAGCCCACGAGCAAGAAACAGGTTTGCTGAACGCAATCCGAAGTGGAACAGGGTGTGCGGGATGGCACGGTGGCATGGGAGACTCGTTCCGCAACAACGTCGAGTATCAATTCATGGTTGGGGGCCAATTCATATGCCATCCAGGTGGAATCATCGATTACGACGTGAACATCGAAGCAGATGATCCGATTGTCGATGGTCTACAGGACTTTTCCATGAAGTCGGAACAATACTTCATGCACATAGACCCATCCGTTGAAGTACTAGCCACAACTACCTTCTCTGGTGCCCATTGGGGCATCGATTGGGTCAAAGGCGTGAAGATGCCAGTTTGCTGGAAGAAAACGTACGGAAACGGTAGAGTGTTCTACAGTTCACTTGGTCATGTAGCGTCCGATTTCGATGTTCCCGAAGCGAAAGAAATCATGAAGAGAGGCATGATTTGGGCCACAAAATGACCCATTTATCCCTCGAGTTGACAATGAGCTATTTGGTACAATAACAATTCGCTACAGTCTAAAGTAGCGACAAGTAAAAGTAGCCCCTCTGCTACTCATTTAGTTTGAATTCATTAGAGTGCAGAGCAACTAACAACAAGAGAGAGTATGACTCAACTGTCACTTCGTGGTGCGTTGGGCAACCAGTCCTCGCCGGAAGAAACTTCAAACCCAAGCAAGAAGTCCTTCCTCAATTGGTTGCTGCAAAAGACGAGCGGCAAGACCATTTATGTATACGACGAACCCTACCTGACCCGCTACTACCTACTTGGAAACGGCTCTGGAAAGTCATTTGAAATTTACGTTCACCACATGCATAAGATTGATGAATTTAGATGGTTGCACAATCACCCCTGGCGTTGGTTCCTCTCCATAGTCCTTTCAGGGTCGTATTGGCAGGAAACGCTGAATTGTCGCAATGGCAAACACAAACATGAACACATACGCCGACTGAATCTATTTCGCAAACTCGACCAATACCACGCGATTCGGGAACTTCCCAAAGGAACCGCCTGGACGTTAGTCGTTGTACCTCCGAAGCAACACGACCATCAGTGGGGATATTGGGATACTGAAACCTCATGCCACATATCCGACGAGACCATAGGTCACGAGTCTGCTCGCACGGAAACGTTTGGAAGAAAAGTTCTCAAAGACTAGCTTCAATATTTGTCTCTCGCCTCAAACTGAATCTTGAGCATCAAGCTAGTCGTCTGTCAAAAAGTCGTAGACGAGAATTTCCCTACTTCTTTTAAATGACTTCAGACTCAGACTCTTGACGATGACTTTCGTCCCCTTCTCCCGCCTCAACTATAAAGTCAAACTCACCCTCGTTGGTGTCAACAATCACCTTGACACCGGGTACGAAGTCTCCAGCGAGAAGCTTCTTGGCCAATGGATTCTCAAGCCGTTGCTGAATAGTTCGCTTTAGCGTCCTAGCTCCGTAGACCGCGTCGAATCCCGCGTTGCAGAGCAGATCCAGTGCGGATGGCCGAATTTCAAGCGTGAGACCCTGTGCTTCAACACGGTGCGCCAAGTATCGGGACTGTACGGCTGCAATTTCGCGGATGTGACTTCTTTCAAGGGTATGAAAGACAACCACTTCATCGATCCTGTTGATGAATTCTGGACGAAAGTGTCCTTGAACAACTCGCATGACCTTGTTCTTCATTGAATCAAAATCACTACCGACGCTATCCTGGATTACATCTGAACCCAAATTTGATGTCATGACCACAACCGTATTTCTAAAGTCCACGGTGCGACCTTGACCATCAGTAAGACGACCATCTTCGAGAACTTGGAGCAGTATGTTGAACACATCGGGATGTGCTTTCTCGACTTCATCCAACAACAGGACCGAGTACGGTTTTCTCCGCACTCGTTCTGTCAGGTAGCCTCCTTCGTCGTAGCCAACATAACCAGGAGGAGCACCGATCAATCGAGCAACGGAGTGCTTCTCCATGAATTCAGACATATCGAGCCGTACCAAAGCAGACTCAGAGTCGAAGAGAAACTCTGCCAAAGCTTTGCATAGTTCAGTCTTTCCAACGCCTGTTGGTCCCAAGAACAAAAAAGATCCGTTTGGACGAGATTCCTCGGCCAAACCTGCCCTGCTACGCCGAATGGCATCGGAAACCACGGACACAGCTTCATTTTGACCGACAACGCGTTTATGCAAGACTTCCTCGAGTCGAAGTAGCTTTTCACGTTCACTTTGAAGCATTCGCGCTACGGGAATACCGGTCCATGCCGACACTACCTCTGCAATCTCATCCTCCGTCACTTTGGTCCGAAGAATTTGGAATGTCTCAGCAGGTGATTTCTCACTGTCGGAAGAAGCGGCGGCTTTTTCCAATTCTGGAATACGGCCGTAACGAAGTTCCGACATGCGCGCTAAATCGCCCCTGCGCTCCGCGGCTTCATACTCCAATCGGGCAGCTTCAAGCTGTTCTTTGACGTGATGTGTACTTTCAACTGAGTGTTTCTCAGATTGCAGAGTCTTGTTCAGTGTCTCCAATTCCCCTTCTGTTTCCTTAATGGAGGAATTCAGATCCTGCAATCTCTGAGTGGATGCTTCGTCCTTCTCGTTCTTGAGCGACTCTCTCTCCATTTTCATTTGGATGAGTCTTCGATCCAGACGATCAATAGCCTCTGGTTTGGAGTCGATTTCCATGCGGATTCTGCTTGCCGCCTCGTCGATCAAGTCAATGGCCTTGTCCGGCAACTGTCTATCGGAGATGTATCGGTGCGACAACGTGGCCGCCGCCACCAAGGCCGGATCTGTAATCTCAACGCCATGATGAACTTCATAGCGCTCGTTGAGACCCCGCAATATCGCGATCGTATCCTCCACAGACGGTTCATCCAATTGAACTCGCTGAAATCTTCGTTCCAATGCAGCGTCCTTCTCGATGTACTTGCGGTACTCATCGAGCGTGGTAGCTCCTACGCACCGCAATTCGCCGCGAGCGAGAGCTGGCTTGAGCATGTTGCCTGCATCCAACGAACCTTCTGCCGCCCCAGCTCCTACGACAGTATGGAGTTCGTCTACGAAAAGAATGACTTTGCGCTCTTCATGTGCAAGATCGTCGAGCAACGACTTCATCCGTTCTTCAAATTCCCCTCGGAATTTGGCACCTGCAACCATCGCACCCATGTCTAGAGCGAGGACACTCATGTCTTTCATGCTCTCAGGAACGGTCTTGTTGACAATTCTTTGGGCCAATCCCTCTACGACAGCTGTTTTTCCAACACCAGGTTCACCAATCAACACAGGATTGTTCTTGGTGCGACGCTGCAGCACTTGCAATGTACGTCGGATCTCATCGTCTCGCCCAATTACGGGGTCAAGTTTTCCACTTTCTGCCCGCTCGGTCAGATCAATGGTGTATTTCGACAACGCACCTCGATTTTCTTCCGCACCGGGGTCTTGCACTGGAGCACCTTTGCGGACTCTCTCCACTGTTGCTTCTAACGACTCGCGCGTGATGCCATTCTCGGTCAGGACTTCAGAGAGCGTGTCTCGAACTTTGAACAAAGCAAGCACAAACAGCTCACTTGCAATATAGGAGTCGCCCTTTTCTTGAGCAAGCTTGTCCGTGGCATTAAGTGCTCCTAGAAGGTCGCGACTCTGCATGAGTTGCCCCGATCCACCTGTAACTTGGGGAAGCTCATCTAGTTTTTGATTGAGATTGAGTTGGATCTTCTCGACGTTTCCACCAGCCGCAGCAAGTATGTTGGGAACCGTCCCATCCGTTTGGTCGAGCATTGCGGAAAGCATGTGAACTGGCTCGACAACAGAATGCTCTCGATGGAGAGCGAGACTGTGCGCGTCTTGTAGCGCAGTCTGAAAACCGGTGGTCAGTTGATCAAAGCGCATTCTCTTGAGCCTTAGTAACGGTACTTTCTAAATTAGGGCCAATTGAGGAAATTGCAAGTCAGGTATCACTTGAGAACTACAACTCGAAGCCGAGAATCGGCGTGGGAAGTCAAGCCAATTCAGGTGGGATGGGAGGACTCGCACCGATTGAGTTTCCAGCGCTTAGGGCTTCGTCAATTAGGCAATGTTCCACGTGAAACCATAGCCCATCCGATTAGGCCATCACTAGTCGTAAGGCACCAAAATTTTTTTATTATGTACAAATATACAGTATTCGAATGTGCTCCTCAAATCTGGAGGACCGCTCAGACTCTTGATTACTTTGCTAACGCATCTTTAGCTATGAGCGTCACTTCCGGCGAACGGGGTCTTGATTTTGTCGACAGGTAGTTGACGCAAGTCAATGGGACTGAGTCACTAATCGGTCTCATCCTGCAAGTAAGAGTCAAGCTTGTTCAACTGCCTGCGCGACAAGCTGTCGCCCAAGTTAGCCTTCAGCAACATCGCAGCGTGCGCTCTAAGTTCAGGGGTTGGATACTCCTCAATTCGATCAAACAGTTCTTGCCCTTTGCCTGCAATGATCCATCCGATCATGAGGGATCCCATGTTTCGATGACGATCCTCTTCTGATGGCATTTCCTCTCCGTTCACACACAGTGTCCCTATTGAGAGACCAAATACCGTCATAAGACAGACTGCGACAGAGATCAAGTGCGGTTTACGGGCTAAATGACCATTCATACGATGACTCCGGGTGGAACGAGTTCGAGTGCAGCGAAGTCTGGGAATTCTATAGAGGAATGAACGGTCTGCATCACATCATTAACTTCAAAGCATCATGGAAAGCTCCAGACAGCCCGCTCGTTAGATTTTCTATTGGAGTTCAGATGACTGCTCGTCAGACGCTTCCTCCATTTCGTCGACAAGGTAAGAATTGAGCCTCTCCAATTGGTTATCAGTAAATTTGTCACTCTCGTTGGTTATCAGCATTTGTGCAGCATGTCGCCTGAGCTCTTTAGTGGGAAACTGATCGATGCGACGGTAGAGGTCCTGCTCTTGCCCGTAGCGTATCCAGCCGAAAACGAGCGACCGCAGGTAGCGATGGCGGTCCTCTTCCGACCTGAGAAGTTCTGACAAGCTCCAAGCTCTGTCAATGCTCTCCCTGTCGCCCAATTGCAGGAATCCGGCGCCGACAGAGAGCATTCCACGTAGCTTCGTTTGCTCATTGCGCATCCTCGATAAGAGTTCTTGCGCAACATCGGGAGGAAGCGGCACAACTCCACGTATGACCGATGCCTCCAGTCCAACGCCGGATTCGTCGACCGGCTCTGCCAAAGCAGTTTCCAAGGCCAGATCAAAATTTTTGCGTGCCATGCCACTCAGAATGTCGGCCATTAGCCGAGTTCTCTTGTACTGAACTGCGGGCTCCGAACGCACCCAAGCCAATGCAGCTGACGCGTTCCTCTTCGCCCAGGAAACCACGATGGAATTCTCGAGACGATTCCTGACAGTAGCATCTTGTACCGCTTGTGTCTTTTCGAGCGCTTCTTCGGGAGAAAAGCTACCAAGGGACTCTAAGGCCCTCTCCCGGGCCATGCTTCTAAAATCATGAGGAAATTCGTTCAGTCTTTCCAGCAATTCGGTGGGACTTCCCTTCCTAGTCCATAGACCAATTACTGTTTCTTGCATGTAGCGACGCTTGTTGCTATTCACGATTTGAGAGACTGCCTCAAATGCGTCTTTGGGTTCAACTGAAGCCCACCCACTAACGATTCTCGATAGCATTCCGGTTTCGTCTCTCTTCCGATCAACGACCAATTCATAGGCCACCCTCGGATCGGCTGAAGCGATTCGGGTGGCAATCAAGGGGAGTATCCGATTCTTGTCATCAACGTTTTCTGTGGTCTCGTCTACCAGATGGAAAGCCTTTGCTCCCATTTCCGCGACCAAGCTTTGAGCAATGTTGCTTAATTGATCTCGACGCAAGTCCGAAAAGGCGTTCCTGTGCTTTGCATGAAAGGACTTCCAGTACTCTTCGGCATCGCTAATGGGAGCGCTCTCCGCTTGCTCCTCAAGGAGAGAGCTCGCTATGTACTGAATGTCAAGTTGTCTTCCTATTTCCAGCTTCTCTCCTAATCCCAGATCGGTTCGAGGAAGAACTGCGCTCTCGAATACTATTTGCTTTTTGTGCTGGCTCCATCGACTTGCGAATCCGATAGCCTCACTCCTGTCGGCGCGCATCCACTCATCGTAGATCACCTCGACCAGATGTCGAAAGCGAAGTTCGGGAAGATCTGAAATCTTGGCTAAAACGGCACGAGGATTAATCGTCGACCACTTCTCAGCAACCAGCGATTCGACCTCGAGCTGAAGACCGCTAGGACTGAGGTGCGTGGAACTGTCGAATATTTCGTTGAGACTGCTCTCGTCTGCATCCTCCAGGATCCTGTAGAGGGCCAACCTTCGATCAAAGCGACCGTTCAGAAGCTGGAGCTGGTCGAGCTCGGACACCGGCTGTTCGGAGGTCTCGTTGGCGAAGGCAACGCCCTCCCCGATTCCTCCAATGAATGAAGAACTGAACAAGTAAGAAATACATCCGACTGCGGAAACAACCGCCAACGAACACACGAAGTTCAGTCCTTTAAGAGAACACTTCCTAATGGGCAGCACTCTCATCGCCTGAGGCCGATTCTGTTGTTTGGTGGAGGAATTCATGAAACGGTCCTGTGTCCATCTACGTCAGCAAAGCTGGAGCCAAGGGTTCTAAAACAGCACATATTCCCAATCTTGTGGTTCATCTGACGAGGATTGCATTTCCGCTAGTTCGTCTTCGGAAAGGAAAGATAGAACCTTCTCTTCTTGCTCTTCAGTCAGCCGAATTCCATTCATCGATCGTTGACTCGTGAGCAGTGAACGTGCGGCTGCTTTTCGTGTTTCTGTTGTGGGAAGTCGATGGAACGACTCAAACAAACCAAATCCATCATTCAAAACCCAATTCGACAAAAGACTCTCAAAGTAAGCTTCTTGGCTCGATTCGGGCAGTTCCTTGGCAATTTCCATCGCTCGCTGTGAGTCTCCGTCTTGTATGAGCGATCTTCCGATTGACTGAGCTGCGGAGAGAAGTGTCTCCTCGTTCCGAGCATTGCGCAACATACCCAACGCAGTTTCTACGTCAATCTTGGCCAATTCCTCTATGACACCCGCTTCTGGACCGATGCCGTGGTCTTGAGTCTCCAGCTCGAGAGCGGTCTGCAGCGCTAGCTGGGGATCCTCGTAGACAAGCTCCCTAATGGCAACAGGAAACAATCTTTGTCGAAGCTCTTGGACTTCATCGTTCGTGTTTATCCAGTTCAAGGCGGACCGGACATCAGAACGCGACCACGTCTTCGCAACGTCCTTAGCTAACTCCAACCGCTCGGCTTCGTTGGGGATGAGATAGAAATGCCGGACGGCATCTTCTGGAGATTTTTTTGCCAGTGCGCGAACAGCTCTTCTGATAATGAGACCTACGCCTTCGTTCGAACTTGTGCCTTCGACGGGGTAATTGCTAAGAGTTGCAATAATTTGCTCAGGAATGTTTTCGGCTGCACCGGAGAGCGGAAACGCCTGAAGCGCTATATTGCGTTGCTCCACCTCCTGAATTGACAATGTGGCTTTCAGTGCGCCCATAGGATCATAGAAGGCCCAACCAAGGACAACGCCCCCTACGACCAGTTCGTCCTCACCGTGGCTCATTTCGACAGCCAGCTGCACTGCTAATTCTGGATCGTCCTTTCGCAGCTCGTCGAAAAATACGTTGAGTACGCGCCCTCGATATTGGCTACTCCCAATCGCTTGATCCACCCGACCGAGAGCGGAACGTGGGCCATGCTTGTTGATCAGGGCGCGCGAAATGTGCTCGAACAAGCGGATTTGAGCATCTTCGGAAAGCTCGCCTCCATAATTCGACAGGAATGACTGTAGTGCTTCATCGGGATCTTCGATCGCCACGCGGGCCATCGACACTGCCCTGATGTTGTTGGCTTCTTCTTGATTCACTAGTCTTGATGCGATAGCGTTCCATCGATCCATTGACAAGTCCTCGCGCATGTCAGCTATGCCTTTCATAGCCGCCGTCCTACCAAGCGCATCCAGGCCTTCTGCGAATGCGATCGAGTCATCCAAGTCCAAGAGTGATCTCTCCTGAAAGACCAGTTTCGTCAACGAACTGCGCCGGTCGTCCTCCATGCCCTCGAAATACGCGATCGTATCCATCTCATCAAGTGATGCGAGTTTCAGAACAACAACCTCTTGCACTTCTTCTCGAAGTTGCCTGTTACCTATTGCCTCCGACTGCTTCAACAGATCACGCAATGCCGGAGCGTCAGAAGTAGCGACAAAGCGATGCATTGCGGAACGTCTGTTGAAACGTGATGGTATTTCCAAGATTTTCGAAAGAGGCTGAAGCGCAGGGAAGGACTCAGGTTCGTCTTTGCTGCTTGACTCAGCTAGACTCGAGGATTGACTGTTGGTCTTCAGTTCATCTTCTGAATCTTGAAGGATCATCAAGTAGCCAATTCCAATGAACGTGAAAACTACCAGAAACGTGCCTATGGATATGTTTCGAACATTCTTGATTCGACGCTTATCGTGTTCAACAGATTCAAATATCCGGTCCCTTACACGATCATGAGGAGACAACTCAGAAAGTCTCGACATTTCTTCTGAGATCTGAGCTTCGTGTTCTTTCGTTGTGTCTTGCATCACCTTATCCCCGTTGCAGAGCAAGTTGAGTGGTTGTTCGTTACTGGGTTACCGTGCTTGGATTCACGAAGTTTGACCAACGCACGGCTTACTTGAGACTTCGAGTAGCTTGGCGATTTCTCAAAGAGCTCCCCAATTTCTCCATGCGTGTAGCCTTCGACTATGTACAACCAAACAATCATTCGTGTAGTTGGTGCCAACTCCTGCAAAGCGTGTTCTATGTCGATGGCACTTTCGTGATCGATGGATTCAGGTTTCTCCGTTAGAGTTTGGAGGTCTTCTGTTAGTGAATTTCTATACGTACGGGAACGTAACGTCATCAGACATCGATTTACTGCGATCTTTCTGATCCACCCTTTGAATGATGAGTGGTTCTTGAGTTTGGACGTCTTCTTAAAAACGTCTACAAATGTATCGTGAGTTACATCTTCTGCGAGTTGTACGTCTTGAAGTATTTGAAGTGCCATGCTATATACAGGCTTGGAAAAGTCTCTATAGATAGACTCTTGAGCGGCACGTCTTCCTTTAGCGAGGTCACGTACCACGTTGGGTTGAGCAAATACTTGAGCAAATCCAGCCATATACAGAAGATGCACAGCCAGGGTAAAGGGTCGCATTGCCAGTGAAGCCTTCCACAAGAAGGAACTTCGACATGTCTCAGCACTACTGACACTTATCTTAGTGTGGGCTGACGGGCGGGCGCGTTATGTCTAGCCCTTTGTGGTTAACCGTAGTGAACTGGCCAGCGTTTAGTCTGTTAGTAGTTGTTGAATAGTCAGAAAAGATTGTCGTATACCGACTGTAAACAAGCAGCATCTTGAGAACTCGATCAAGAAGGCAGCTCTATCAGTGGGTCAAAGCGCTCCGGTCGCGGGAGTCAGTCACCATTCATATGGTTCCCTATCGATTCTCTAACCCTTCTCCTCTCATGGATTCATGCTGAGTACATGCCACTTGCACAGTAAATTTGCACAATCATTCAGTGCAAGTGGGAATTGGGCAGTTTCCCGTAATGCGTCATGCGACACTCTCGACATCTATGGTCTGCTGAGTTCCCCCAACAATTCGCACCTTGGTTCCCTTTTGAATGTCCACATTGGATCGAACTGTCCAAAGCGTGTCGCCGATGCGTGTCTTCGTCTCGCTATTGGCTGTCAGCGTATCGTCAAGCGTAAATTGTTGACCGACCATGGTCGCCACCTTGTCGTGCAAATCGACTCCCGGTCGAGGATCCGTAGAACGGAAGAATTTAAAGTAAATGAAGGTGGCACCCGTAGCCGCAATTGCAAAGATGATGACTTGCGGGACCACTTCCAAACCCGGAAAAATCCATGTGGCCAATGCCATCGCGATCGCCGCAACAGCTGCCCCAATCAGGAATCCACTAGCACCTAGAACTTCAATAATCCCAAGTACTACACCGATACCTAGCCATATGAGCGCAGGAGTCAGTTCCACGACTACCTCCCAGTCCCTGTTGAGTCCTTTCCAACAAAGTCCTTGGCGATTTCTCCAATACCTGCAATGGATCCAATAACACTAGATGCTTCAAGAGGAATCATCATCACTTTGTTGTTGTTTGACTCGGCCAATTGTCCTAGAGCTTCAACGTACTTCTGTGCAACAAAGTAATTGATGGCCCGACTGTCGCCTTGTGCGATCGCATCTGACACCATTTTTGTTGCTTCTGCCTCTGCTTGAGCCAGTCGCTCCCGAGCTTCCGCTTCGCGAATCGATGCTTGGAGTTCACCCTCTGCTCTCAGAATTTCGGCTTGCTTCTGTCCTTCTGCCACCTGTATCGCTGCTTCTCGCTCACCTTCTGCCTCGAGAATCTGAGCTCTCTTCTCGCGCTCTGCTTTCATTTGCTGAGCCATGGCGTTTACTAGGTCCTGCGGCGGTGTTACGTCTCGGATCTCGATTCGAGTTACTTTCGTACCCCACGGATCAGTGGCCAAATCAACCTTTTTCAACAGTTCAATATTGATCCTGTCTCGATTTGAGAGGATTTCATCAAGTTCCATCGAACCGAGTACGGCACGAATATTGGTCATTACCAAGTTTCTTGTTGCTAAGTGAAGATCGTTGATCTGATAGGCGGCCTTTGCAGCGTCCAGTACCTGGAAGTAGCAGATCGCGTCGGTTTGCACCAATGCGTTGTCGGCGGAAATCACGTCTTGGGCTGGAATGTCCAGCACCTGTTCCATCATGTTGAACTTCTGTCCGACGGCTTCAACAATCGGTGTTAGAAAATTCAAGCCAGGAGTAATTGTTCGTGTGTACTTGCCGAATCGCTCCACCGTCCAGTGAAATCCTTGAGGCACTACGCGTATCGATCGAAGTATTACGACCAATGCCAACAGAAGAATTACTCCGGCAATAATGAGAGTCAAGTAGTCCATATGAAGTGTGCTCGATTGAATCCATGAGATATTAATCCAAAACGGTTTGTCCGCTTGCGATTCGAACAAAGCCACGACTTGAATCGACAATTCCGTTTCTACAATGCTGCGGCGACTGGCTGTGCCGGTTTTCGATTCTTTGGTTGCTTTGACACACGGTCAAACTTCTTTATGAACCTGCAGATCTTCATGGCTGCGGCCACGGCATCCTGAATCTCTTCGATGTTGGAAACCAAGAATCCTTTCCAATGGTCCAAGTAAGCCAAGTTTTGACCAAGATCATGCCCGATGCCAAATTCCAAACCCAATAGGTAACTGGCTATCTCGGCTCGCAATTCCTCTCGTGCACGGCCTGCTGTGTCCCAGGACACCTCCCTAAGCTCTCTATCCAATCTTGAAGAGTGACCTGTCCAATGGGCAAGTTCATGCAACACAACTCGATAGTACGATCCGGAATCGCAAAAGCGATCACGGTTTGGAACGATTATCAGGTCGTCGTAGAAGTCGTAGTGGGGAACATCAAGACTTCTGTCATGCATGATTCGAGCACCAGAGCGCTTTATCGTGTCTTCGGCCCTCGTATTGGGGTCCCATAGATGTATTGGGGTTGGCATTCGCTCGAAACCTGTCGTCTGAACAACGCTGTAGACGCAGTAACTCTTCTGAAAACGACTAACTCCATCGGAATAGGTGATCACGTTTGGGATAGCGTCGCTGTTGATTTTCACTCCCAATTTCTCTGCTTGGAGCTCCGTCAAAAATCCGCCATCAGACGTTCTTAGTGCCCTCATCGTCAACATAAGGACAAACACGTTGAACCATCCGCCATAGCTTCGGTTGGTGGCGGCATTGTGAGGAAAAGACCTCACGAATGATTTCTCGAATCCCGGCTTCCAAGGGGGCACTTTTTTCGTCAGTTCGTCCAACAAGAAGTCCGCAATTTCTTGTGGATTGGTTCTGAGTTTGTGATGATTGGGGTTCACCATATTCAGTCTCCTTTGCTTAAACGCTGTTGTTGCACTTTCGTCGCAGCTGTACGGTGGTTTGTCAAGCGAAAACCGCATTTTTGTTCGAAATTTATCCGCCGGAAAAGTCGATTTGTGAAACGAAAAGCCATACATAATACATTATATCACAATAAATAATTTTATGTCAACATTTTCAGTGATGTTTTTTTCAAAACATGAGCGCCAGCCTGTGGTCCTTTGCTTGAAATTGGAAATGCCAGAGCGACGATGAAGAAGCATTAGAGGGTCAGCACTAAGAAGAGAAAGTGGATTTGCGCTGTTCGAGCAACCTGACCTATTCGCAGGAAAGCTTCGCGCCAGTATCAGTCCAAGAGTGAAGGACGACTATTCTTGACTGAGCGAGAAATAGAACTGTGTCGCGTGTTTGAGGTAGAGTGAGTTTTCTCGTTTTGGGTTCGACCAAGCACTCGTCAAGTCCGTTGGTTTACCGTATCCATGGGAAAAGAGTGGGAGCTTTCCCCCACTTCGAATAGAGTAGTCCAGCTTCCGCCGCGCTGCTAATTCTTAGTCCAACGAATTGCGTCTGCGAAGATCGTACTGCGACGTGATGATCCGACTACATCTACCTTGGCCTTGCCAGCTTGCAAATTGAACTCACCCAACGCATTCCAACCCATCTGTTGAGTTTCACCTTCCAATTCGACATCCCAAGTTTCATTACCGTTTTCTACTACCAGTTGGTAACTTGGAGCGTCTTGTCGTCGATACCATGGCGAAGGCATGTGATACTCCAGCCGCCACAAAGCCGCTTCGGGGATATCGGCTTCAAATCTAGCAGTATGAATAGATTTTGGGTCTCTGACCCATATCCAGGTGGTAGTGCGGCGAAACTTGCCGTATGCACGGGAGTCTGGTCTACGATTCCATAAATCTGAAGTGGTTGGCGAGGAATACTGTCCCTGTCCCCAGGTGGGTATTCCACCCTCCAGTTCGACTTCCAGTCGATGCTCTCTAAACCAATCGAAGGGACCAATGTTCGCAGATGGCCTCACGTCTGGCGAAGGCTGAAATACTGTAAATCCAGGATCTAAATCGTCTACCACAATCCCCTCTTCCTTTGGTGTCCAGTCGCTTTGTTGTTCAACGGGAGCAGATTCTGCATTAGGTTGTTCTTGTACGGAACCGGAACTCGACGCTACTGAGAAAGGCAAATGGTTGAGTGAGAGATGGGGCATAACGAAAAGGGAATCCCACATGGACGGAGTCGTAACCGTCACGGTTTTTGCTGAATCTGCCTCTATGTGAATGCCTCTTGTACGACCTGCACCACCGTACCGCACTCGAATGAATCCCGGCACCGCTCCGACATTCCTCACCGTAATTGAACTTTGGTAACGCGGATTTCCTTGTTCGTCGTCGGAAATCCTTACAACTGTTACGGGAGACGTGACAAACGCTGGCAATCGGGTCTCGTGTAGCCAATCTGTCAAGAAAGGATGAATCGAGATATTGTGCTCTTCTGCCGAGACGATCAGGTCGTCATAGGTGTAGTTCTGACCGGCGAATCTATACCGGAAATCGGAGAGCCAACTTGCAATTTGCTCCCAATCGTTAGCCGATAGCAGTCCGGTAGCAATAAGTGAACTCTTCAAAAGCATCAATTCAAGATCTCGTCGAAAACCATGCGAGGACGGAAGGCCGGAGAGTCCATTACTTTCCATATGTCGCCAAAGAGATGGTCGCACGCCATATCTAATCTCCTCTTCTCGAGTCTCAAATTCCGAGGGTGTCCATCCTTCTGGATCAGAACCATACATAAGCGTGTAGGGACTGACTGCTGTCGTATTGGCGACGTGGAATGTCGAATAAACAGAAAAGAATCCCGATGGAGTCTTGGTCGGGGACGCAAGCAGTTTGAGAACTAATTGGTCGAGAGCGGCAGCATATTGACCACTCGCTGCCGTTGAATGAGACCACATCTGCTCAGCAACAGTAGACCATAGGTTGTCTGAGCCCAAACCCATCGCAAAGTACTGTGACAGCAATTCCACATGCCATGTGGCCACTTCTTCCGGTGATCTCTGTCGCCCGGCAAACTCGAGAGCAAGATTGAACTGGGTTCGAGGAAAGCCTTGTGCCTTCATCAACACGACTCCCGGCAGTGCGCTCAACGTGTCCATCCGCCAGCCACCTCCAACGGTCCGCAATCGATTCGGCACTTCTACAAGGGCAATTTCATCGTGCGGAAACGTCAGGCCATACTCCGTAAACGGTTCTAGCCAGACTTGTATCTGAGACTTGAGCTCTTCGCCCAATCCATCAAGCAGGTTTAGGTTCTTGGTATGCCGTTTGTGCAGATACATTGAAAACACCATGTCCCCCACTTCAATTGATGCTTTCTTGTAATCCGCTGCAAACAAGGCCAACTCAGGTACTGGGCCAGACGAAGAAACCTTGTACCCATCGTCCGTTTTGGAACTCGCACCTGTTGCGACTAACTGCAGGTTTCTGGATGAAATATGGACGGACAGATCCACCGAGAAGAAATCACTTTGGCTTTGCGTCGCATGGAAGTCTCCTCGAACCGTTCCGGGTACTGGATACCAATAAGCACCGGGCATCAAGGCGACGAAGTTAGGTTCAAATACCGACCCATCCTTGCCAAACAACCTGACTGACCTGGCTTGTACATGGGCATCTGTAAGGAAATCCACCGCACTGTCGAAGTATGCGAAGCGCGGGTTAGGTATCCCGTGAGCTACAACCCTCATTGTGTGCTGAGAATCCAGCTCTAGAGGGGTCGGGGTTCTAATTTGGAGCAGTCCGTCGTCGAATGTATGACTCACCGATTGATTGTCAATTTCCACAGTGTCTATGGTCATGCCTGGGTTGAGAGTGAACACCAGGTGTTTCGCGGCAGCGGCGTCGACCGACAATGTAACCTCAAGATCGATCTCGAGACGTCTACCCGGATCAATTTGAACAGTTCCCTCCATCACCTGTATATCGATAGATCCACTCCAAGCAAGGGAACCATGAGCCTCCCGCCATTCTTGAAGTGCATCAAATTGACGAATGTTGTCCCAGAAGCTCAATGTGTAGCTACCAGCGCACACTGCAAGAGCGACAGACGCCGCCGCCGCAACCATCTTCGCGGAAGCCCCATCCCTTCTACGCATCGCAAGAGCACCGGCTGCTACAAGAGCTAACGCACCTACCAGTGTCGAGAGTCGCACGACCAAGGTCTGCCAATGAGGAAATTCCGGCACCAAGTCGGATACGAAGAGCGAGTCGTTGGATGAAGCCGACACGACGGAGAGTAAGGAATAAGGAACATTGAGAACCAGAAAGAACCATGCGAACATCGCTGCAATTGCCAAAACTACCGTCACAAAGCGAATTCGAAGCGTAGCACTTAAGAAAACAACGAACGAACTCCAGAACAGCAACGTCGCAGGCGTATCTAGAAGCAGAAGGTTTAGTATCGAGTGCAGCTGAATCGGTTCGGCGTAGCGAAAGCCAATCGCATTGGACACGAGCCCAACGCACTCCATTGCAAGGACATTCAGCACGACTACGAGCCAAAGCAACAGTGAGATGCCAAGCACCCGTCCAGCGAGGTACTCAAAATTTGTCACTGGTTTCGAATCTAGGACTTCGTCGATCCGATTTCTTTCTTGCCTTTGAGACGCGTCGAAGAGTAAGAGCACCGCTGCCAATTGAAACGCCAGAAAAAACGTTGGATCTATTCCTCCCAGCAGGTATAGAGGAGTTGAAGCACCAATCGATGGGGAATACGGAGCCGTGTATCCCAAGATCAGGCAGGATAAGAGATACCCAAAGAGTGAAAAGACCGAGAGCGCGACAACAGCAGTCCAGAATCTAGCCAGTTTGCGAGAGGTGCGAAGCTCTGCTGCCATGACATACGCAATTTTTGACGGGTTCAAATTCAACGACGATAACCGTTAGTGTGCGACCTCAGCTCAATTTCGCATGCAATTAAGGTGCCACTTATCACCTGCCCACGGGTTTGTTTGTCCTTCGTGCGTCGCAGCCATATGACACTTGCTCTAGATTCCGCTGGGCGTCTCTACTCCTCAACCCCGATCTTCTGGTAGATCATACTTTGTGCTTTCAATCGCGAAAGCCTTATCGGATCCATAGTGGATGAGCAAATTAGAACAGGACATCGGGGCGATTGAGTGACGATCTTGGGCGTCTGTCGGTTGATCTGCCACATGAATCTATGCTCTAGTTCGCACGAGGCTCGAATAATAAGGATCAGCCATATTGGCCCTCCCACAGATTGTCCAAAAACACTCTGTATAGCAGGACATCCACACCGTTTTCGTGTCTCTATGGTCGAGACTCCATACAAACACCCAAGTAATTGCGAAACGCTTCTTCCTGTTGCAGCGCAAGGAGTGAATGTAGATCACGAGTGCCAACGTTAGGTTTGGCTTTTACTTCTATGGCAGTGTGGTCGCCGAGTAGGAAATCCACTTAATAGCCAGATCGTGATTTCCAATAATGAAGAGTCTCGTCACGGGCGTTGTAGTCAATCCAGCTGCGCAATTCGTGAAGCAACCAGATTTCGAAAGAAAAGCCCTCACTGCGGCTGTAGCGATGGGCTCCCCGGTTTTGTATTTCTGTGGCAACACCAATGTCAAAGGATTAGTATTTTGACTTTAAACAGGTTTACGCTCACTGTACCTCCGCCACGCCTGCAGCTCGGTCACGAGCAAGGTAGCCTTGAGGATGTCAAAGTAGTTATGGACAGTTGTACGCCAAACTTGTGAGTCACTGGCGAGACCTTTGAAATTCACGATTGTGGCATTGCAGTGGGCGGCAAGATCATGGAATCGCGCGAAGGCAGGCAGACTTCTTGCTAAGCCTTCAGCCGCAATTTCTTCTTGAAGATAGGTCCCCACATAGTTTGCCAGTAAACGACGAGGTTCTTCGGACAAGTACACAAAGGGTAACGTTCCATATCTCAACGCTCTACCTATGCTGAAATCGTCACCCAACTCTCGTACCAAAAAGGATGGAAATGAATCGTGCCAGCTCGACCGCCTAATAGATTGACACCACCTCGTCGCAATTTGCGGGCACTGGATCCAGTGAGCAGGAATCGTATGCCTCTCGTTTCAATGAGACGGTGCACTTCGTCCAGCAATTGAGGAGCGTTTTGAATTTGATCGATGACCACTATCTCTATGTCGGATGGAATGGTTCGCCCGAGGAAAGATGGACTTTCAAGAAGGGGAAGGAAATCCTCGCTGTTTAGGAGATCGAACACTAGAGCGTCCGGAAGCGTCTCCCGAATTAGCGAGGACTTGCCTGTCATGCGGGGACCAAGAAGGAAACTTGACTTCGACTTCAGTACTGCCGCCAAATTTAGTGCACGCAGATAGATTCTCTGCGCCACTTTAGTTGTCATATTTCGCGCAATATGACAACTGTAACGTCAGATTGCATGAACTGTGGTGATTGTTTGCTAGTTCCCAGATCAACCACTTACATACTGTGTGGCCTGCCTGATCCAGCACATGGCAGAATCTAACTGCTGCACAGCAAGTGCGAGAGTTAGTGTCTAGTTATTCGATCCTGTTGGGACCTCGTTGAACGGAATACCCTTGTCAACTCGAATGTCTTGAGGGAGCCCCAGGACCCGTTCCGCCAGTATGTTCAGCATGATTTCGTCTGAACCGCCAGCAATTCTTCCTCCGGGCGCGTTCAAATACGTACCTGTATACACCCCACCTTCCGCCCACGTCTCTCGATCTTCCATTACACCGGACATTTCAAGGAGGTCGATTGCAAACGAAGCCATATCCTGAGACTTTGACGCACCTACCAGTTTGCCAATTGAATTCTCAGGACCAGGCGTTTCGCCTCGAGACATCGCAGTTAGTGACCTGTAGCCGGTATAGCGCAGCCCCGATTCCTGGCAGTACCAGTTGGCTAGAGCGGCTCGAACTTGCCCGTTCTCAATGGCTGGACGATCATCAATGTTCATTTTCTGTGCAAGCTGATAGACCCGATCAAATCCTAGTCCGCCTCCTCCTCCAATAGCTGCTCGTTCGTTCATAAGCGTGGTCAGGGAGACCTGCCAGCCCTGTCCAACCGCGCCTAATCGCTGCTCATCGGGAATCCTGACGTCGGTAAAGAACACCTCGTTGAAGTTTGCTCCACCCGAAATTTGTTTGATTGGTTTCACTTCAACTCCAGGGGATTTCATATCGAGGAAAAAGTAGGTCAGACCCTTGTGCTTAGGCACTGTCGGGTCGGTGCGAACTACCAAAATCCCATAGTCGCTGTAATGTGCACCGGAGGTCCAGATTTTCTGTCCGTTAATAACCCAATCGTTACCGTCCCGTTCCGCTCGCGTTCGGACTGCTGCTAAGTCGGAACCGGCGGACGGCTCGCTAAACAGCTGACACCATATGTGTTCACCCGATGCGAGAGGCGGTAGATGAAATCGCTTCTGTTCCTCGTTAGCCCACCCCATCATTGTAGGAGCGGCCATTCCTTGACCTATGGCGAAAACTCCCGCAGGAACTGGATACTTTGACTCTTCCTGATTCCAGATTACACTCTGAATCGTAGTGGCGTCCCTACCTCCATACTCCTTGGGCCAACGTATGCATGCCCAACCAGCGTCGTACTTGCGCTTTTGCCAAAGCTTGCAGCGCTGGATTTCGTCTAGTCCCTCTAGCTCCTCCCTTGACGGCACATTACGTTCCAGCCACTCAGCAGCTTCCGCACGGAATTCGGCTTCTTGGGGAGTGTCGTTGAAGTCCATATAGATCTGTCCTTATTAAGCCGCTACGGGTTGGTTTCGTTGTTCATATGCGGAGATCAGTCGATCCTGCCACCACATCTCGCTGCCAAGACTCACCGACAACAACTTTGCTCGACGATAGTACATTTGGCAGTCAAATTCCCAAGTGAATCCCATTCCACCGTGAGTCTGAATGTTTTCTTTTGATGCGAAGTAGTAGGCTTGCGTTGCGCTCACACGTGCGGTTGCAGCAGCTAGTGGGAGCTCAGATTCATTGCCGGCAAGCGCCCACCCTCCAAAATAGCAGTTAGAGCGTGCGAGCGTGTTCTTTACGTAGACGTTCGCTAGCTTGTGTTTGATTGCTTGAAATCCTGCGATCGGGCGGCCAAACGCATAGCGACCCATTGCATATTCCTTGGCTTGTTCCAATGCTGCCTGTGAGCCACCGACCTGTTCCCACGCCACCAGAATTGCAGCCCTGTTAAGAAGTTGGTTCACCAAGCTCCATCCGGCTCCTTCAGATCCAAGCAGTTCTGCTTTGCAATCCTGAAATTCCAATTTAGCATGTGATCTAGTGGGATCGATTCCGTTGACTTTCCTTCGCGTAACGTCCTGGAGCTCGACCAGATAGACACTAGCACCGTCGCCAGTGTCGCTCCTAGCTACGACAATTGCAAAATCTGAGATATCACCATCAGGTACCGCGATTTTGGTTCCAGTTAACGAATTGCCGGATACGGTTGTCGCGAGGTTTGCCGGCGTCGGACGTCCCGCATGCTCGGCGAATGCAAATGTCCCGATAGACTCTCCGGTTGCGAGTTTCGGCAACCATCTTTGCCTCTGTTCAGCACTGCCGGCAAGAAGCAACGCTTCGGTGGCTAGATACACGGAACTTGAGAAGGGTATAGGAGCGATGGCACGTCCCAATTCCTCCGCAATTACCGACAATTCGTAATAACTCAATCCGAGGCCACCAAATTCCTCAGGTATGGCTGTAGCCATCCAACCGAGCTGAGCCATGTCTTTCCACAATTTGGCATCGTAAGAATCGGAACCTTCCAATATCTCTCGAACACTCGCGGCAGAGCAGTTCTCATCCAGAAATCCGCGCGCTTGCTCTCTTAAAAGTTCTTGTTCTTGCGAAAACTCAAAGTTCAATTCTCTTCCCAGCAGGTTTCGTGTGAAAGTTCAAGACAGCGATTTTACTCTGTGGTATAGACTTGACTCATGGACTATCGAGAAATCGGAATAATCCGCGTCGGAGCGGTTGCGCCCGTAGTCAATTTGGCTAATCCGCAAGCAAATGCAGAGCACATTTTGGCGGTCTACGAGAGGCTGATCGAACGCGGATGCTCCGCTGTAGTTACCCCCGAACTGTCGCTGACCGGCTACAGTTGCGAGGACCTGTTCTTTTCAAGTGACTTGCTGGACTCAAGTGATCAAGCGCTGTTGTCATTGGCAGAAAATACCAAAGATGTGGCATTGGTTGTTGGCGCACCCATTCGTCTTCAAAACGGCAAGATGTACAACAGTGCGGTCGTGTGTGCCAACGGGAAAGTCATTGGAGCGGTTCCAAAAAGTGCTATCCCCAACCATTACGAATACTACGAGGACCGATGGTTTGATTCCGGTGCTGACATTCGAGAGGTTGTCCAGATGGATCAGCACGAATTCCGTTTGGACCGCAATCAAGGTTTTCTGCTGGGGCAGGTGCCTTTTGCCATCGAAGTGTGTGAAGACTTGTGGATATCCAATCCTCCGTCCAGTGACCATTGTTTGAACGGCGCTTTGATCGTTTTCAATATGTCTGCAAGCAACGAGTTGGTCTCAAAACTCTCTTACCGAAAATCGCTGGTCAGCATGCAAAGCGCAAAATGCATATGCGCATATGTCTATGCAAGTGCCGGAGCACACGAATCGACCAAAGACGCTGTATACGGCGGCCATCTGATCGCTTCGGAAAATGGAGTGTCTTTAGCCGAATCTAGTCGTTTTTCCTTACAAGACACAGAGCTAATCGTCGATGTAGATGTTGACAAACTTCAGTTTGAACGCCGCCGTACGTCCACATATCGATCTTCAGAGCCAACGTCGCAGTGGAGTGAGATCCCGTGCTGTTCCGTAAACGCTCTCGACTCGACATTGCGACATTATTCCTCACGACCATTTGTTCCTTCCGAAGGAGACGAGCTATCTTCGCGCACGAGCGAAGTGCTCGAAATTCAAAGCACAGGACTGGCTCGCAGGATGATTTCCGCCGGTACCGAAAGCTTGGTAATTGGACTCTCGGGCGGCTTGGACTCAACTCTTGCCTACTTGGTCTGTATAGATGCGTTACAGAAATTGGACCTCTCTCTATCCCAGCTCCTACCGGTGACCATGCCCGGGCTAGGTACTTCAGAGCACACGCTCCAATCAGTTCGCTGTTTGGCGGACGCAACAGGAACAGAACTCTTTCTCTTGGATATCTCAAAGCCAGTTACGGAACACCTTGAACAAATAGGACACGACGGTTCCCTTGACTTGACCTACGAGAATGCTCAAGCTCGGGAAAGAACAAAAATATTGTTCAACTTGGCCAACCTGCACAACGGATTGGTTGTTGGCACCGGGGATCTGTCGGAGCTGGCTTTAGGCTGGTGTACGTTTAATGGCGATCACATGAGTTCGTACAACGTTAACGCTAGCGTTCCAAAAACGCTGGTTTCCCACGTAGTTCGATGGTACTCCGCGAATCGGGCATCAGCCGAGCTTACAGAGGTACTCAACCGGATTGTTGATACTCCAATTTCGCCAGAGCTCATTCCATCCGATTCAGATACCGTCGGGCAGCAAACGGAATCAATACTTGGACCCTTTGAAGTCCACGACTTCTTCTTGTACCACTTTCTTAGGACGGGTGCATCTGTCCGTAAGCTGTTTGACATATCGCGCATAGCTTTCAAGGATCAATACAACGATAGGGAACTCAAGCAATTCCTTTCAACTTTCTGGGAACGGTTTACCGCAAATCAGTTCAAACGAACAGTCCTGCCGGCGGGACCCAAGGTTGGAACGGTAAGTCTCTCTCCCCGCGGAGACTGGCGAATGCCTGATGAGGTTGAAACACAACGAATTCTTGAGTCAATTCGTGAGTTCTAAGATGACAAGAAACTTTCTCATTTCCTTAGTGATCACGGGTCTCACAATGACCTGTGCCACCAGTAACACCCAAACTGTACCGAAGAGATTTTGCGGAGAAGAGGGCGTTTGGGTTCAAGTGCTTGGATCCGGAGATCTCGATCTGCAAAACGACAGAGGAGCCGAAAGCTACCTAGTTTGGAACGATGATCGCGCAATCTTACTTGTCAATGCAGGAGCAGGTACATCTGTTCTGTTCGATCAGAGCAACGCTAACTTCAACGATTTGGGAGCGATTGTCTTCAGTCGGACTTCTTTGGAACAGACCTCAGATCTTGCAGCGCTGCTGGTGGCATCGCGCCGATCCTATCGAGAAGAGCCTCTCACAATCCTCGGACCAACGGGAGACGATGCGAATTTGTCCACATCAGAATTCGTTACTCGGCTGCTCAGTACTGAAGGACCCTATCCATCTCTTGCTTCGCTGCTTACGACGCGATCCCCAAATGGCTATACATTGCGAACACGAGATATCCAGGCAAAAGGCAGAAAGCGTTGGGCCGGTTTTGGCAATGAGGAGTTCATACTCTCCGCGATCCCGATCTATCACGACGGTGCACCGGCATTGGCTTGGCGAATCGACATCGGAGAACAGGCAATCGTCTTCGCTCTGGGTTTCAACAACCAAAAGGACCTTGTCACAAACTTTTCGAAAGATGCGGATGCAATTGTGTTTACGCACGCATTACCCGTCGGTACGGTCGGAACACCCACCAAGAAAAACTTGCTTCCTAAGCAAATTGGCCGTATTGCAGAACGTGCCGATGTCAGATTTGTAATTCTCGGAGGACGAGGATGGCGCACTTTGGGTCGTGAATCGCGATCTCTCAACGAGATCGAGACGGAATTCGACGGAACTATAATATTTCCTGATGACTTGGAGTGCTGGGGACTCTAGTACGATTTGTCAAGCAGTAATTTAGTTGACAGGAGCTCGATTTGGGTAAAGGAGACATCCGAACACGTAGAGGAAAGATTGTTAGAGGAACAAACGGCAGAACTCGTCCAAAGAAACGAAAGAAGAGAGACCAAAAAAGTCAATCTTGAGGCTTAAGTTCCAGTTTCAGGAACATTGCTCTACGAGCCAATATAGTGCAATTTATCACAAAGAATTTATTGCGAAAACAAGTGTCCCACGTTAGTCTCGTCTAAATTAGGCAAACTATTGCGGGCGAACTTGCCAATTTCGACTACATAACCCGATACGAATTCAGGTCGTCTCAGTGGATGTAGGAAATACAAGATCCACGAGGATCAAACTAGTGGTACTTTGCTACCGTGTACTTTTCGTTCTTGTAGAAGAGACAATCGAGTCAATCGATTGAACCTAATCAAGGCAAGTCAGGTCAAGTGATAATCTCGAGAGCCGTGTCGGCGAATAACGCCTTCTTTGAGTAACGCAGACAATGTACTACTTATGGCTTGTTTTTCGCTATCCGTCGTAACTCCCATACGATCGCAGATTCCAGCACGACGGATTCCAGGAGTCGCGCGAATCGCGTCGATTACGCCTTCACGCCTAGCAGCACCAACTCTTCCTCTTCCATGCCGAGCAGCTTCATAAGCTTTGAATGCAGCCAATTCACGGTCCAGTTCAGCATCTTGTGCTCGGAGCGCTGCGATTTGTCTCTCGATATCTCGTTTCTTCTCGCTAATGCGCATTCGGTCGCGGGCTATGTACTCAGAGAAGTCTTCCATGGGTGATTTCCTTAATCAAGATAACATATTGGAGCACGAAACATAGATTCAAACTATCGATGGCATCCAATAAAGATGTCATTTGATTCTAAGTCCCGCTTCTTATCAAATAGTAACAAAAATCTGTTAGTTTTCATGAGACTGTCGATGAAGTATATTGAGTGTGAAAGTCTGAGTTTCGAAGTCTCTCCGCCTTCATGTCGCACCCTGTACCTACCGTCAGGGTAGGAAGTTAGCCATTAAGAAAGAGTCTCAACTGAAGTTAAGTGTGTCAATTTTTCTCCTGAAGGCTTGAACAAGACCCGACACTCAACCAGGGTAGGCTTGCGAACGGCTTGAATCTATCTGAAATACCTTTGCATGTATCGGGTCGAGACGCCACACACCTGCTCATTGAACCTAGAATTCAAATGGGCGTACATCGCGCTTGCTGGAGAGCGGCTATTCCTGCTTTGGTGCAATGGAGTTGGACCGGCATCAAGCAGTCTCTTGTGCGCTCTCTCACTAGCCCCAGGAAATCCCAGAATGAGTGTTTGCAACATGCGTTGATCAAACGGTGTCGATTCAAATTGGTGGGCCAAAAGCTCGGTTTCGCACAGCCGGCTGAAATTGACCACTGACTGTGTGTGAACTTTCTCGTTTGCCGTTAGGAAAAGTCTCTCCGTAGTACAACTTACCAAGTCGATATGACTAGCGAACCTCTGCGATTTTTACTTCCAAAAATTGGTTCAAGAGTCTGTATGCTCCCGCACTATTGCGACAATCCTCTCGTGTACCGCCTTCCTTTGATTTTGGTTCCTTATTTACCGACTGATTCATGGCGAGTGTCGCCTGGACACCAAGTTTGCATATCCATCGACTCCCGAACTACCGTAGTTTGACCGTTGTCAAACTGACTGGAATCGAATAGCAAAGAGTATGAAGAAACGATCAATCGGAGTTTGCTTGTTAGCAACGCTAGGGCTTACAGCGTGCGGCGGTGGCGATCGCCCACCCCCAGACCCACCTGTAAATCTATCTCCAAGCGATCCTCCCGCTGTGACAACGCCGTCACAACCGTCCGGGGAATTAACAACTGATGCACATGATTGTGTCAACGGAAGCGCAGGAGATTTCGCTTGCGCTGGCATTGCTTTGCTTAGTCGAGTTCCACTAGAAACAATGGAAGGCAATTCCGGCAATGACCTCTGGGGGTGGGTTGACTCGCTAACTGGTCGTGAATATGCCCTAATGGGCATGGATAACGGGACTGCGTTTGTCGACATTTCTGAACCCGAGGGACCAGTGTTCTTGGGTCGTTTGCCTACGGAAACACAAAGCTCGGCGTGGCGCGACATCAAAGTTTACGAAGACCATGCGTATGTCGTCGCCGACAACGCTGGATCGCATGGACTGCAAGTCTTTGATCTAACCCGCTTACGCGACCAGACTGTGTCCCAGACGTTTGTTGCCGATCACGTTTACGTTGAGTTTGGAAACGCACACAATCTGGCGATTAACGAGTCGTCAGGTTTCGCGTATGCGGTAGGCAGCGATACGTGCGGTGGCGGACTGCACATGATTGATCTGAGTATGCCAACCAATCCACTGTTCATGGGGTGCCATGATGCCAGCCATACTCACGACACGCAGTGTGTAACTTACGACGGACCAGATGAACGTTTCCAAGGCAAAGAGATTTGCTTCAGCTCAAACTACGAAGAGCTTGAAATAGTGGATATCACCAGCAAATCATCGCCTAGCACGCTCAGCACCGCCACATATTCTGATCTAGGCATCGTTCATCAAGGTTGGTTAACGGAGGATCATCGCTACTTTCTCTTGGGCGACGAATTCGACGAAAGCATCTACGGGGTCAACACACGAACTCACGTGTTTGATGTCAGTGACCTCGAAATTCCGCGTTACGTATATGCGTTCGAGCATGACACAGAGGCTACAGATCACAACTTGTACGTCTTGGGCAATCAAGTATTCGAAGCGAACTACAGTGTTGGTCTTCAGATATTGGAGTTTTCTGATCTCTTGGAACAAGACCTACAAACAGTTGCGTCATTCGACACCTATCCTGATCATGACAGCTCTGCGCTAATTGGTGCCTGGAGTGTTTATCCGTACCTAGATTCAGGATTGATCTTAGTCAGCGATATCGACAATGGACTGTTTGTGCTCGAGACTGAGTGATCGCTTGTGGTACGTCGAGGTGGACGGCGAATAGATCCGGCAAATTTTCTTCTACGACAAGCGAAAACGACTTGCTAGGCTTATGTTTTCGCTGTGGAGTGAACGCACTCCCGAAGGTATGGGTATTCGTGCGCTACTAGCGATCGAAAAGGTTTGGGGTGCCGATGCTGTCAATCTAAAACGTATCACTTCTAGAATGTACAAAGAAGCTTTCTGCGATGAGCAGATCGTTTCCAGACGAACTGCACTTGTTTTTCTCTTTGACACCGATGGCTTGACTCCGTCGATATGAACTCGGGCGGAGTTAAAAGAATATGGAGATACCCTATGAAGCTTGATTTGAAGATGTGCGACGAGTTGCTTGGAACAACGCGATCGGTGAGAAAAAGGCTCGATTTGACGCGAAAGGTGCCTAGAAGTGTTGTGGAAGAGTGTTTAGAACTAGCGGTCCAAGCACCGACAGGATCGAATTCCCAATCATGGCGATGGATTGTTGTTGAAGACCCGAAGATTCGAAATGAGCTCGCCAATATGTACAAACAGCATGCATATCCTTACTTACATGGCGCGGTTGATCGTGCGGAAGAAGGTCAGACTAAACGTGTCTTCGAATCGGCGATCTACTTGATGGAACACCTACAAGAAGTGCCCATTCATGTCATTCCATGCATTAAGGGAGTTGTGCCCAAAGGCGCTATTGGGGCTGGATTGTTTGCATCCATTTATCCTGCAGTTTGGAACTTCCAACTCGCATTGAGAGCTCGCGGGCTGGGGTCTTGTCTGACCACGCTCCACCTTGGATCATCTGAAAAGGCCGCTCGGATGTTGAACATTCCTGAGGATGTCACACAGGTCGCTTTGGTTCCTGTTGCTTGGACGATCGGCACACACTTCAAACGAGCTGCTCGACCACCCATCGACTCGGTCACCTCTTGGAATAGGTACGACGGTTAGCGGAGGCTGAACGAGCGTCGGGTGCTTCCAATTTTCAGATTTGAGCAATGGCACGAGATATGCAAGAACTCTGCTCATTGACTGCACGACAAATGCTTGCATTGTTACGCGAAGGCGAAATCTCCTGTTTGGAACTGCTGGAAGCTCATGTCTCCCGCATTGAGGAATGCAACCCGAAAATCAACGCAATAGTCACCCAGACATTCGAATTGGCCATACAGAAAGCGCGTGAACTCGATGCAAATTCGGATCGGGAATTGCCCTTGTTTGGACTACCCATCGCACACAAAGACTTACTTGCTACGAAAGGCGTACGTACTACTTTCGGTTTTCCCGCCTATCGGGACTTCATTCCACCGAACGATGCTTGGATCGTATCGCGTATGAGAGATGCCGGTGCAGTAATGGTGGGAAAGACCAATGTACCCGAATTTGGTGCAGGGTCACACACTTTCAATCGAGTCTTCGGTGCTACTAGGAATCCCTACGACCTTTCAAGAACTGTTGGAGGAAGCAGTGGAGGTGCGGCAGCTGCGCTTTGCTCAAGAATGGTTCCTCTCGCCGACGGAAGCGATACTGGAGGGTCCCTCCGAAATCCGGCGGCATTTTGCAACGTTGTGGGCTTTCGACCATCACCCGGTCGTGTTCCGGCTGGACCAAATGGAGATTCCTGGACCGACTTGAGCCAACACGGACCTATGGCTCGAACTATTGACGATGTGGCATTGTTTTTCTCTGTTCTAGCGGGGCCGGACGAACGAGCATTCCGAATGCTCGAGACATCGGGATCAGAGTTCAGTGCTATAGAGCCATCTGAATTGAAAGGATTACGAGTCGCGTATACGACCGATTTCGGGTGTCTTCCAGTGGAACGTCCGATAAAGGAAACTCTGTTGACCTTTGCTTCAAGGCTCGAGCAAGAAGGAGCGGTTGTTGAATCAGCAACTCCAAGTTTCGAGGGAGCTCGAAAGGTCTTTGGAGTTCTCCGAAGTATTGGGTTTAGAAGGCGATTTGGTCCATCCGTTGAGAATGAATACAACGAACTTAAAGACACGATTCAATGGGAAATTGATCGTGGCAAGGCACTTTCATTGGAAGATGTCGAACGAGCATTTGAAGAAAGATCGAGGCTAGTCCGAAATGCGATGGCATTCTTTCAAAACTACGATGTCTTATTGGGTCCTTCGACACAAGTCATGCAATTTCCCATCGAAGTAGACTGGGTGCGCGAAATCAATGGTCAAGAAATGTCAACGTACATCGAATGGATGGAAGCTTGCAGCTTGATCTCTACGATTGGTTTTCCGTCGCTATCACTTCCTGCAGGATTCCACGGTGCCCTACCTGTTGGCGTGCAAGTTATCGCCCCAATTCGACAAGACCTCAAGCTCTTGCAAATGGCTAGAGCAATGGAAGCAGCAACCGACTTTCAATCGCACGTCCCTCCCCTATCAACTGACATGGATAAGCGTGCTTCATGATTTTTGACACGCTCAAGTTTGCGACGCGAGGAGTGAAATTCCACTATTCAGCACAGAGAGATTCGAAGAGCCTTCTCTCGGAACTCAAAAAGCTATCGTTTCTGCGAGCAGTATTTGGTAAGACAAACCGCATCGTCGGTTTTGTCTACAAAAACAACGCTGTCCTGTTTCGCATGCGTTTTCCCTTCCTACACTTGGGTAAACCAGTGTTGTATGTATCTATCAATGACGATGACAGAAACGCCGAAGTCAAGGGTTCCTTTACATTCGCAGTGTATGCAAGAGTTCTCTTTTGGCTCTCAATCTTGTTTTCTGTGACTTTTTTCTCTGTTTCCTCCTTCAGACTTTACATGGCAATTCAAGAAGATGCCACCGCACTTTACTTCATTGCCGTTATTTTTCGAATGCTATTGGGACCACTTGTTGCATACATTACATTTTCGTGGTTTCACTGGACTTGGAAAAACTGCTATTCAGACATGGCCACAATAGCGGAAGGTCTTGAACAAGCTTCTTTGGCGAAGAGCCAACCCAGTTGACGGTATCTATAAACGTCGAACTAACAGGTCCCTACCAAAACAGAGGGCTTAATCGGGTACTGGTAAGTCGAAGTCTTCGTCTTCCAGCTTGAAAGTTATCGTACTTTGAAGCCCTTCAGTCGCAACGGGCTTGCCCTTCTGGTATGCAGGCCTAAATCTCCACTCGCTTACAAACCGCAACGCTTCAGCATCGAAAACGTCAGCAGGATCAGAACTAACAACGCTTAAGTTTTTGACTATGCCGTCTACACCAATGTCGTATTCCACAACAACTGACCCTAGGGTATACCCGGCGTCTTTGGCTTCTTGGGGAAATTCATAGGATCCAGACTGCACCAGGCTCCAGGGCTGATTACTGACACCAATGCATCCGCTCGGAAGTACAGACCCTATCGCGAGTGCGGCAATTAGAATGACTCGTCTCACAAATCGAATGGTAGCACCATTCAGGCAATCATATGGGTTCCGGTAGTACCCGCCAGAAAGTCTTGGTTCTCTACCTTGCAAATTCGTCACTGGATGCGTCGGTGAAGGCTTGGGCTATTTACGACGGAACGGGAAAACAACGACATATGCCGGGAGACTCACAAGAACCTCCCTATTCAAATGGTTTAGCAGCACTCTTGGATGGATGGCGATTGATTCAGGCTTCACCCTTAATCAACCACTCGCATGGCGAAGAGTTTCGGCTGGGCTACTTGAAGTACGAGTTTTTCTTCGAGAAGTTGGAAGACCGTGACTGATTCAATACTCCTTTCCACTAAGCAAATTGCCTTCTTCGCTGCGAACGGCTATGTCGAACTCCAAGCCGCAGTTCCTTCGAATATCAATGAACGATTTCTCAGTGCAATAGATGCAATTGACCGTCGCGAAGACGGCTCCCCCGAGAACCTTCAAAAACTGTCTCGGCTAGGCGGATTGATGGCAAAGAGCGACATTCCCGCAGTCCCTGCAGGAACTCCGCTCTACGAAGCGTTCAAGGAGTCGACTGCTCTCGGTGCCCTAGTTCGTCTTCCCTCTGTACAGGGAGCAATCCAAAGTCTTGTCGGCGCGAAGTGTCTACTCGATCACCATTTCGTTCATGTCGCAAACGGTCCACTTGCTTACGGAAATCGGCCACAAATTTCTCAGCACCTACACCAGGATTCCACTATTGATCCGAGAGAATCGGCCTTCGACATTCAGATGTTCTATTTTCCTCACGATGTCACATCTGATATGGGAGGTACAAGGTTTGTTCCGGGAACGCACCTACGAGTAGTAAGCGAGTCCGCCGTTGCCCGTTATCAAAATATGCTGGGTCAACGGCACATCGCATGCCCTGCCGGTACAGTGTTCTTTATGCATCACGGAATCTGGCATGGGGGCGGGGTCAATAGCACCAACCTCACACGCTTCCTCTACAAGCTCCGACTAAATCCGACTGAACCTCAAGTGAGACTCTGGGACACTTCGGATCTAGAACGAGATGACTCGCGTCAACGACCTATCTTCTTCGTAAAGGAGCGAATTGACCCAGAATCTGTCGCATCGATACTTACTCGGCCAATGCCGTGGTTTGAGAACGACACTGGACGTATTGAGTACATCCAACGGATACGTTTCTGGAGAAATCTCATCGGAGACGAAACGTTCGATGCGGACTATTGGGCTACGCGATTGGAGTGCGAGCCCAAACTTCTTGCTTCCTAACATACTTGGACACTTATCACAGTTGCCTTCGTAACTATAGCGACGGAAACTACTCTGAGCTACGCGTGAGACCGACTCTCACCTTGAATTTCTCGCCCAAGGATTCAAACGAATGGAAGCTTAGTACATCCGTAGACATACCTGCCAAGAGGTAATCCTAGATGCTATGGGTACAACTGCTGGATCAGAGAATAGTCGCTCACGGCTATATCCAATAAGCGTTTGAAGAATCGTTCGTCTAGCCTGAGTGGTGGGTTTGCATAAGTAATGGCAACGCTGCTTCTGGCTAAAGTAGTGTGGCTACTTCATTTGAATTTGCCTGCTTTGACGGAAGACTAGTGCAGGATTGCTGCTTTCAAGACAATGGGAGTGTCTCTCAGACCTAGTTCCACTGTATACCGAGGTTCGAAACCTCGCTCACTTACGGCAGCACCCTGAATGCGATCGACTCTATACCTCCGATGTCCGCCGCTAGGGAGCTCTTCGGCGAGCAGCACAATGTCTCCTGTCCGGGTATGCCGGAGTGAATATGGTTCGATGTAACTGACTGTCCCGTTATATGCGAGGTCCACGCACATGCGGTTCGAAGCCGCGAAGTGGATCGTCTCCAAGTAGGACTGAATTGTGCTGTCAATCGGTAAGCGCATTGAGTGTTCCTTGACAAGTGATTCGCCCGGAGCAATCTTGTATGGAAACAGTAGGCGGGCTGTTGGACGAGATTGAAGCCAATCGAAGAATTCGGTGAGATTCGACCAGAAAGGCTCTAAAGGAGGCAGAGCCTGAAGCTGGTGCCCCAGCATTGGTTGCCACGAACCCTCTAGATCCTCTCTGTGATTCACAAGTACATCGAGCGTTGGCACGGGAAGTGAATGATGCGCACATTTCCTCTTTACTAGCTCAAGCAGTTTGGTAGGCTCGGGACGCGCTTCAATTTTGCGGTAAAGACTAATTACATCGTACAAATCGCGAGGACGAGCACGTTCACCGAGAGCTCTAATCTTTTCAGCAAACGCTTCTTTGTAAACATAGCAGAGAACCGGAATTCCTTCGGCCGGTGCATCGCTGTAGTCGTAAAAAATGAATTGCTTTGTGGGAGGAAGTACAAGAAGCTCATCGAATGTCAGATCAAGTTTGATACGTGGTAGCCTACCCGAACGCGGAGCGATCGGCCCTCGGTAGCTTAACTTTCCCTGACAGGACACCGTACCACGAGGATTTTGGAATGTTTCGAATTCCTGTAGGCCTTCAGGTATCTCTATCCCTGTGTTTTCGTAGACCCATTCCCCAATTTCGCGAAACACCACGGTCAAGTGATTGCTGTCGATGCGAGCAGGTTCTTGAATGGTGAAATCTAAGCCTTCGGAAAATCGATAGGTCTCAAAGTAGCACTTCTTGAGACAGGTTCCACCCTTGAAAATCCAAGAGTCGGCAAGTGTCGTGTGGTTGTAGATTCCGGCTAGTATCCAACCCAGCACATAGTCTTTTTCGATGATTTGTGGCCGTAGACTGAGTGTCCGAGCAATGTCAAGGATCTCTCTACGAACGATCATGCAGGAGACTCAAGAAACCAACTTTCCGGAACAAAGAGACGCCATCGAGTGATCATTCTCCGGCAAGGAAGTGCAGGATCCAATTTGGCATTGCCTTGGGTCAGCCGCTCTTGGCACGCTCCGCCGAGGGAATCCCCCTCGTGTCCCCGTTCTGCTAGAAAGCCTAAGCGTTTGAATACAGCACCATTGCCCATGCGATCGGCGTAAGCCAGCAACCTGCCATCGTTTCTATCATGGCGAGAGAAATAGGAACGAAGACAGTCATGGACATGCTGAATCCCGCCTCCCAGTGTAGGGTCGTCCAGCATGTCGATTATTGTTCGATGAACATCCGATAAGGCGATTCGAGAACTTCCTCGCCATACACTTTTGGTACCCCAGATCATTTTCGGTTGGACATGCCGCAAGGTAAAGATTGCACCAGCCCTTTCTTCAGTCCTCACACGCACCGGACACCCGGTCAAAACTACGATGTCCCGAAAGATCTGATCAGTCAATCCCCAGTGTTCAGCAGCAGTTCGTCCACCGATATAAGAAGGGTCATAGAGCGCAGGAACAAGAATCCAATGATCGTCTATTACATTTTCGCTTTCTAGAGAATCGAGACTGACCGGTACATAGACTCCAGGTCCGACTCGTCTTAACCAACCCTGCCGACTCCATCGAGATAGTAACTTGGCAGCTGCAATACGGGTTATGTCAAGACATCGTTCTGCATCGGCGATGTGAATAACATCACTGGCTCCACGAACAACCTGTGCAAGTTTGCGGCGTCCTTCCGGAATGACTATCTCGTTACGCATATATTCCTACATCACATCTACTGAAATTCACGCTTTCGCGGAATTTACGTTTGTCTATTAAACGTACTGGTGAGTCACGTGTGCTACTAACTGACTCAATATGCAATTTTTCCATGATTTAGGGAATTTTTGACGATTAATTGTATTGTATTATTTAAGAGCTACCCCTGCGCAAGTCACTTCGAGTTCCACCGGAGCTTCGATTGTGCAAAAATTCGTACATATTGCCTCCACTACTCGAACTACACGAAGCTACACAATTCTGTCTGTGGGTCTCGTTTCGACGGATTTAGCCGCTCAAATTGACTCTTCTAACCTGAGCGCTAACGTCTCTTGCTGCCGAAAGCGAACTAGATTGAAACTATGAACTCTGCTAGTTTGTCATGAAGCCTTGTGAAGAGCCGGTGCAAACTGAACTGTTGTCGTGCTCGAAGAAGGTTGGCTCCTGGCCGGTCCACCTTGAAGTAGACGTCTCCCGCGAGGTGATCGGTCAGGTAACGCACTCCCAACATGAAGCTCATATAGGCTGGAGCACTAGCAAACCGAGTGACTGCAGATTGATCTCTAGGTCCATAAGCACCAAAGAATCCTCGACATAGTTCGTGTACTCGAGCTCTTAATCGAGCGTCGTCGTCGCTATCGAACTTCATCCCTGAAATCGAAGAGCGAACCAAGTCGCCAAAGTCCCATGAGGGGGAACCGTACATCACTGTGTCCAAGTCGACAATCTTCAGAACGCGAGGACGTAATGGGTCGAACAGCAAGTTTCCAATCTTGCAATCTCCGTGAATCACTTGAGCGGACACACTGACATCTTGAATCCCATCTAGTACTTGATCGACGTACACGCACTCCCCTAACTGTACGCCACTTCGCCGTTGTTCGTTTAACTTCTCAATGTAACTGTCAAGTCGGTGAAATCCTGGTATAGAAGGACGCAGTTCGACATGGCAATCCTTCAGACGTTTAAGAAATTGTCCGTACGACTCTCCTGCAATTTGACAAAGAGAGTCCGGCAGCTGCCTGAAGCTACGTGACCCGTAGTACGGGAAGACTCTCCACACGCTCCCGTCCGCATCCACGACTGAATCTTGACCGTCCTTCGTTTGCACGATGTCAGGTACTAAATCGCAAATGTAAGGGAAGACTTGACGATAGTTGGCGACAACGTCGATGGGATTGACGAAAACCTTCGGATTGATGCGCTGAACGATTACGTTATCGCCGACTTTGTATGTGTCATTGATCTTCCCGAAACCGAGTTCCTCGATGGTACTTGGCAAGTCCCACCGGGTTAGAACCGCTTCAGGAATCATCGCCCGAGGGAACAAATGCAAAAGCAATGGGCAGCAAGTATTCTCCGAAAGGTCCTCCCAGATCCTTGATGGGCGATGCGAGACCGTCGGCAACGTCTGCCAATTTAAGAAGCGATTCGGAAGCTTCACGCAGTTCGTTCAGTTCGGAAAACCGTCTGCAAGCTTGGTTCAACTCTTTGTACTGAACTCTCCAACCATTTGTCCAATCCGATAGGTCTCGACCCGCGAGGATGTCCGACCGACACCTTCTCACTGCGGGACTGTCAGAAGGCAACCTGTCCACAACACGATCCAGCAGGGTTTGAGCGTTGTAGGGTCGTTCGTCAGATTCGATAGTTTCTCCTTGGGCACGCGCCTCAGTACCACTGGTGGTAAGCATTCGTGCATACCACTTGACAGGTTCGAGCATTTCAAGCAACGGTTGAAGTTCTTGGCATTCGTGTATAGGAGGCGACGCGACGATGTCTGGATAGCCCAAGGACTCTAGTCGGGAGAGCGATGCATCCAGACGCTCGGAGATTGTGCTCTCTCCCTTAGTAGAAGGTGCAATCCAAAACCGCTCCGCAATACTCGGCATGCGTGTCCAAACTCGGCGTAAGAGAATTTCGTCAGTCACTAACTCGGACCACATGCATGCTTCCCCTCCCAATATGTAACCTCCACTTCGCTCCGGAATGTGGGGAAATTCGCCGAATGACTGATGCCACTTAATCCCATCTCTAACGTGTTCAAGCACATCGTCGTTTTCCATTCGTTCAGCCTGACTCTTCCATTCCGAGGCGGACATGGACGGCCAAAATCCGTAGTGAGTCTCTGCGTGATAATTGAGATCGAGGTAATACGGAGACGAGACTATCGTGGGATACCCACCAGCAACCGCTATGTCGCGTGCTGGCATTCCCCTCCATGCTTGGACAACCACTGACCGTGGGAGAGTCTCATGTAACGCCTCATCCCAAACGACAACTCTCTTATCTTGCCTCTCGATGTACTCGACGATGCTAAGAGTGAAGTACGCTTGAATGTCACGTACGCTATGCAAACCTCTCGTGGCAGCCCAAGCTTGAACTGCTCTCGATCTATTCCACCAGAGTGGGTCTACTTCGTCTCCGCCTATGTGAACGTACTGGTCGGGAAATGTATCAATTACTTCTCCTAGTATTGTTCGTACCGCATCCATCACAAAGTCCTTAGAAGGATCCAAACAAGCCTTTAAAGCTCCAAAATTTCGTTGCGTCGAAGGATCCACAGGTTCGGAACCCCATTCAGGGTGTGCAACCAACCAGCTTGTGGCATGTCCTGGAATATCGATTTCAGGTACGACTCGAATCGCGTGGTCCGCTGCGAAATTGATCAATTCCTTCAAATCACTCTTGGAGTAAGACCGAGTGCTTGCAAGTTCCGGAAAAGCTTCGCTCTGAAATCGAAACGCTTGGTCGTCGGTTAGATGAAGGTGTAGCACATTAAGTTTGAAATGCTGCATGAGCTCAATCACCGTACGAAGGGTGTTTAGCTCCATATAGTGGCGACTGACATCGACCAATAGTCCGCGCCATGGATGTCGAGGACGATCATTTATCGTGCAATGCGGTAACGAGCCGCTTGCAGACAGTTGAGCCAAGGTACTGCAACCGGACAACGCACCTGGTTCCGATTCCGCGCTCAGCTCTACAGTTGCAGGTCTAATCTCTATGGTGTAGGAATAGTCGTCATCTAACTTGGGCAACGAATCCACTGCCGGATTCCGAATGAAGCACGAGAAATTGATCCCGCCAAGTTCTAGTTTGGAAACAAGCTGTCTGACCCTGGATGAATTACATGCCTCGATAGCGCAATTCCCGGTTGTTAGCGGCGAACGCTCTGACCGAATAGCAAGACTCTGAGGTAACGGAAGTAGCCCTTCCTCCATAGAACGTCTTTTAGGCAAAAGTTCAAATGCCGATGTGAATCACTGTAGATCTAGTGAAAGTCGACATTGTCGTATTCAAATGGCTGTTCGATGTTTCGGTACCAATCGATCATCTCAATCGCGGCAACAGCTGCCTCTATTCCCTTGTTGAACTGGTCGTCCTCGGACCGATCCATTGCATGTTGGATATCCAAGACGGGAAGGATTTCATTAATGATGACTATCGCACTCTCGCACGAAACCTGGGAAAGCTGGCGAGTAGTCGCATCCACGATTGCCTCGAAATGGCGTGTTTCGCCTTTGACCACAACACTTAGACAGATGATTCCTTCCAGCTCGAAGTCGTTCTCAGCAAGAGTCTGTGCAGCGAACGGAAATTCGAAGGTTCCGGGCAATAAGTGCGATGTAACTCTCGCTCCGCGAGCAAGTAGTATTTCTCTGCACTTGTCGTGCATGGGCTCAACACACTCCGGATACCACTTCGACAATAAGATAGCGACCGAGGCATCTTGAATCATTGGCAAGTTTTGAACGTCTATAGTTTTTCGCGCCATATTTCTTATTCCCTTTCCAAGTGCAGCCAATGATGTTTCTCTTGATCATGACCAAAACCTAGTCTTTCCAACAATGGAACTGTATATCCCCAGTTCACGTGAACTGTACGGCCGCCTTTCGACTCAATGAGTCCCAAAGCATGCAGTAGCATCCAATGACCTATTCCCTGACCTCGATAGTGCGGACTTACAGCAAGAGACAAAATTGAAAAATTGAACGTATCGATCTTTGCGACCTGATAGGCGGCAACAACCTTAGCTCCTTTCTTGGCAATTCGGACCCAATCGAGTTCTTCTTCGGTTTGAAATGAACATCCCAGCAATTCCTCTGGACGCTCGTCCCATCGAGGGCGATATACCGGATACTCTCTTGGGTGTTTAGGCCGTTCGCGGCTCACGATACGTGCCTTTCAAAAAGAACGACGGATTTGAAAATGAAACTTCCTAGACACCACTTAACGTGCGTCACCCCTCAAGCTTGCAACGGAATTCTTGATTCCATCAATTGAGAGGTTGTCCGTGGATATTGCGTCCGAAATGACCACTTCGATACGTGACCATAGTCGCAAAGATCCCTTCCATAGACCCTTGCCACTATGTGTAAAGAACGATCCCCAGAGTCCTTTCAAAGCAGATGGGATGACTGGTACGGGGTAGTCTTCAAGAATCTTAAGTACACCACTCTTGAACTCTCCCAATTCTCCGTCTTGCGTTAACACTCCTTCGGGAAAGATGCAGAGCAAATCGCCGGCCTCGAGAGCTTCCCGGATTTCTACAAAAGCATTCGAATAGGCAGCCTCGTCCTTGTGTTTGGGATAGATTGGAATTGTGCGTGCCGTACGGAAGAGATAGTTCAGAACTGGCGCGTCGTAGATGTCTTTGGCCATGATGAACCGGATGGGGCGTTTCACGGCACCCGCTAGAACCAAAGCATCGATATAGCTTACATGGTTACACACGATTAGCGCCGCGCCCCTATCGGGTACCTTTTCGATGCCTGTATGCCGGATTCGGTAAAGAGAGTGAGACAGCATCCAAACTACGAATCGCAGCGTAAATTCCGGTACTTGAACAAATATGTAAATGCACACACCGATGTTTATGAGAACCATAATCAAGAGCAGCGTGGGAATGCTGAAGTTAAACACCGTAAGCCAAACGATCGAGAGTACGGATCCCAACACAATGCAAAGAGCGTTGATTACGTTGTTTGCGGCGATGACGCGTGCTCTCCGATCAAGAGGAGTTCGCGCCTGAATCAAAGTCTTCAATGGAACTACGTACAGACCGAGAAAGAATCCTATGAACGCCATGTCAACCAATACGCGATAAGAGCCAGCCACCGACAAAAACTCAATCAATCCACGTGTCTCTGTTGCTGTTATGGATTCGACCGCGAAGAAGAAATCGATGCCGAAGACACTCACCCCAAAAGCACCTACGGGAACTAAACCAATCTCGATGCGCCTTCCCGAAAGCCACTCGCAAGTAATCGAACCTAACGCAATGGATATAGTGACGATTCCAAGCAGCACGGGCACCACGAGTGGTGCTCCCATTAAATGCTCCTCGGTCAGTTTGGCGAACTGTGCGATGTATACAGCTCCCAGCGTCCAAAACCAGGAGACGCCCAAGATAGACCTCATAACAGCTTTGCGTTCCGATGCAAGCTTGATGAGTCCGATGGTCTCTTTGATTGGGTTCCATCCGGGATTGCCTGAGTACACGGAGACCGCCTCGGGTATTGCGAGCGAAGCACTATATCCGATCAGGGCGGCAGTAATAATCATCACTGTCAGAGCAAGAGCAATGGATGACTGATCATCCATGCCAGCAACAACGCTCCCAATGATGGTGCCTACGAGGATAGCGACGAACGTACCCATCTCCACAACTCCGTTTCCTCCAATCAACTCGGATTCACGCAGATGTTGAGGCAAGATAGAGAACTTCAGTGGACTAAAGAATGCCGACTGAGTCCCGAGAAGGAACAATACTACAAGCAGCAACCATACCTGCCGTGTATACAGCGCCACTGAAATCAAGCAAGCAATCCCGATTTCTGCGATTTTCACGTATCGAATTAGTCTCGACTTCTCGTAATGGTCTGCAAGTGTTCCCGCCGTGGCGGAGAACAAGAACAATGGAAGGATTAGTAGCGCGGTTGCAAGATTGACATAGAGATCTTCATGCTCGTCGGGTACGAGCAAACTGAACACAAAAATCACTGTCAATGCGGATTTGAAAATGTTGTCGTTGAAAGCACCGAAGAATTGAGTTACGAATAGTGGTAGCAGTCGCTTCTTTGTAAGAAGCCCAAACTGTGAAGTCTCGCTCACCTCAACATTCCTTTTAGTAGTGTTGAACCAGAAAGCACAATTCTTGGAAATGCACCATGACGAAGATTCGACGGAATCGCGTCAAATTCCCGTAACAGAGAGTACGACAAGCAAGACTACTGGATCGGAGTTTCACTAAAGATACATCAAACCAGAGTAGCAACCGCATTGCCACGAAAAAAACATTCGTGCTCATCAAGCTACAGAGAGCGTCTGGTGCCATCCTGCATGGCAACGGAATGACGACTTTCTGGTGCAATATTGAGCACCGAATTGTCGAATGTGGCTAGCATTGAATTGGAATAATCCAGAGAGAGGAAGAGGGGAAGCTGGAATTTTCTCAAGAAAGGGTCATTGGCAATCATGCATTTCGGTCTCGTAAGAGTACTCTTTTCTTCGGAACCGTTTCATTGATAGCAAGCACCGGTGAAACAAAACGACTCCGATGCAGCACTCATGTTGAAAGTGCAGGAAGGAAATGCAGAAGCATTTGAGGAACTAATGCACCGTCATGTACGACAACTTCATGCCTACGTATTCAGGCTTTGCCAGAATACGTCCGAATCCGAGGAGATTGTTCAAGAGGCATTTATGCGTGTTTGGTCTCGAGCCAAGACCTGGGTGCCCAGACGCGTGAAGTTCACAACTTGGCTCTTTCAGATTGCAAGGAATCTATGTATTGACCGTTTTAGGAAACAGACCGCAAAACTCGATTCGAGCATCGATTTGGATCTAATCCCCGATGCATCGACAAATCGCGACAAGGAGCTCGTCTTGGCATTGCACCAAGTCGTACAGGAATTGCCCGAAAGACAGAGAACTGCATTAGTCCTGAGTCAGATCGAAGGATGGACTCAATCCGAAGTGGCTGAAGTCATGAAATCGACTGTCGAAGCGGTCGAGTCACTGATTGCTCGAGCACGACGCACTCTCCGAACCAAACTACAGGTATCACCAACCAAGAATTAGAACCATCATGAACCACGAGTCTTTCCAATCTTTTGTTGACCGGCACGGTACCGACGAGTCCCTTTGGCCCGATACAACGGAGGGCAAAGAGGCAAGACAACTCCTTGAACAATCGGACTTGGCACAAAAAATCTTGGGCGAAAACAAGAGGCTATTTCAATTGCTTGAGTTTGCGATGTCCGTCCCCCACCCCGTCGGTTTGGAACAGAGAATCCTTCGACGCGTCACAACTCCACCAGAGAGAAATTGGACTCACTTCCTCGCATCGTGGATATTGAAACCCGCTTTGGTTGCACTTCCTCTTGTATTGGGATTCGTGCTAGGTCTGACTTCCACGGATTCTTCTGTGTTTGTGGAAAACGAAATTACTGCAACTCAATTTGACGATCACAGCGATCTCTTGGCTATCTCCGATGAATAAGCGACGAATCTTGGTCATTGCACTCTCCGTATCAGTCTTTACGAATCTGCTGTTGTTCGGTTACATCGCAGGTCTTGAGACGAAGACACTTGCGCCGGAACAATCCATGGACCCAAGCTATGGGTTTCCACGCTTGCTTAGAGCGCTCCCAGCAGACCGCAAATCCGAGCTTATGTCGAGCATAAGCGAACACAGGAGAGATCTAGGTGGAGAATACCGAGAAGTTGGTCGAGCCCAAGCCTCAATGTTCCGAGACTTTCTTGCTGAACCTTTTGATATAGAAAGACTACGTGACTCATCTGCGCTTTATGGAGATTCCTTGTGCAAAGCGCGTGCACGTACTGACACTGTGTTCTTGCATATTGTCGAGCAATTGACACATGAGGAACGCAAAGTCCTTCTAGATTCCGCTAAACACGAATGGCGTAGGGTAAACCGCGATTCTCAGGAACGTAAACGTGCCACGAATAAAACTGATCAAGATTCGAACGACGAATGAAGGAACTTGGTACATTTGTCGAAGCGACTCTGCAAATGTATCCAACACTCTGGAGTGTTTACGACTCGAATTGGCGTTCACCGTGCGAAGTCGGCGATCCCGTCGAACACAACGGAGCGTTTGCAGTGCCTTGGCGTCCCTCGGAGAGATTTGGCGCAGATGACTTCAATGGTCTGGAGCGAGCATTCGAAGCTAAGATCCACCCATCTGTCAAAGACTTCTACGGCATGTACTGGTCAGGATGTCTGGAAGCGGAAGCAGAAGAAGGTCACGTAAGTCTAATTCTCTTGTGGAATCCAGAAGATCGGGATCGTCTGCTGGAAAACCTCATCGGTCACGCACTAACTCAAAAACGGACTCGTACACCTTTGAGTATTTTCTTTGCCTGTACTGAGCCTGAATCCAATCTCTACTTGGCGGTCAACAACTCTTCAGGCGAAGTTCAGCTGGAACGGCCGGGATATAAGCCTTTGCGAACGGTTGCGGACAGTCTTGCGAACTTTCTCAGCCGCTTGAAACCGGCAGCACCCTACCTTCATCCAGAACGGTCTGGGCTAAGGTCCTTGTTCGTACGCTAGTCCTCCAACGCCTCAATTCTTCGTCGGTGAGATTCAGGGTTGAAGAACACCGTTACAAGTGCTGCCAATATCAAGAGACCTGCCATCATCAGAAAACCGTGTTCAACCGGCACTTTTTCAGGCACAAGGGCGTACAGAAACGCGCCAATAGATCGGCTTAAGTTAGCCAATGACATGTAGACCGAAAACTGCGAAGCGGCAATTCTCGTCATGCAAATAGTCATGAATATGGCAATTGTCGCGACAAAGATGCATTGCCCCACAATTGACATGACAATGTAGAGTTGGGTGAGAGTAGTGAGATCGAAGTCATAGTAGACAATACCTACCCAACCGACTATTCGGATAGCGGCGCCGGCTAGGAGCACCAATATGAGCAAGCGTTTGGATCCGAATTTGTCGATGAACGGACCAATTACCAACCCAACTACTGCAGCCAAAATTCCAACCAGTCCAACAACACGGGCGTATTCGGCGGAATTCACACCAAGAATCTCCACTGCGTAGTAAGGAATCAACGCGAGTGCAATTCCATCGTTTGCGCGATTCAAGAATTCCATGAGCACGAGAACGATACTCATGGGCAGTATGAGCACACGAACGAGATCGTACCCTATCTCGAACAATGATGCGTCGCTCCGATGTTCGACTTCCGCTGGTTTCCCCTCCGTCCACGGAAGCATTTTCTCGCCCGGTCTCTCTCGCATTACGATTGCGATGAACCAGATTACGCCCACAATTGCCGCAGCAATAAGCGCGGTAATCCGCATGTCGTACTCAACTAACAGATAGCCGCTGAACGCTCCAAAACTCGAGAAACCAAGAGTCTGTCCACAGGCCATGAAAGCGTTTGCCCGTCCCCGTTCGTCTTCCTTGAGGATGTCAATCGCCATACCATCTGTGGCGACATCCTGTGACGCGGAAAACACATTGCTCGCAAATCCGAATGCAGTCAAAACTGCAATGGTTGGTGTTCCCAGCGCACTTGCAGCAGCCAACGCAACAAGGGACAAGACCAGACCCGTTTGTGCGATGATGACCCACGGTCGCCGAAATCCCATGGGAAAAAACGTAAACCGGTCCATTATCGGTCCTGCCACCAGTTTGTAAGCCCACGGCAATCCGATGATGCCGCCGTAGGTAGCTAGTTCTGCAAGCGATGCACCTTCAGCCGTGAGGAACGCAGGAAGAGCAATCGAAAACAGTCCAATTGGTATGCCTTGAGCGAAGTAGAACGCAGTGAAGGTTCCAAACCTCAACCACTGGCGTGTACTTAAGACGAGCTCCGTCATGGATGACTCAATCTAATTGTTCTAGATTCAGGAGGAACTCTTTGGTGTTCAGTCCGCCTCCAAATCCAGTCAACGTTCCATTACTGCCAATTACTCGGTGGCAGGGAATCACGATCGCAATCGGATTGCTGTGATTGGCTTGACCGACTGCGCGATAGGCTTTCGGTCGGCCAATTCGTTCGGCGATGGTCCTGTAGGAGCAAGTCTCGCCGTATGGAATTTTGCGTAGCTGATTCCAAACCCGTCTACTGAAATCGGGCTTGTTAGTGCCAATATCCAACGGAATGTCAAACTCCTTTCGTACACCTCTAAAGTACTCTTGAAGCTGAGTAACAATGTGCTTGAATCGCGAGTCGTTTCGAGTCCAATCGTTCGGAATAGATATGGGAGACTTTCTACCCTCAAGGAACGAAAGCCTGTTCAACCTCTCATGTTCTCCGGCCAGCAGCAATTGTCCGACAGGACTATCGACTATCGAATAGAACATTAACAAGCTCCAACCCTCGTCTCCGCGGACACATTGTAATCGTGGCACAGGACAGAACAGAGCAATCACCTGGTAGGTCTTGCTATCCGGTTAAGGTCTGCAGAAGCCGGATTCTAGACCATTCCCTCCAAGATCAGGTAGTTTTCTCTCTCGAGTGAGACGATGATGGTGCTCTGGAGTCGGAATGTGTGCGACAGTCGACAAGGAGCCGCATATTTCGCCGCGATTGCACGACTGTGCTCTGATTTTGCGAGTTTTCGGACGAACCGATTCGCGGAAGAGCGAGACTCTTCGCCGGTATGTGGGACATTTCGCCACTGGGTCAGTCTTGACGTCGCCCGACGCGGCAATCAGCTGACGGCGGGCTCCTCGAAGTTGTCCGCGACATGGAGCAGCCAGTTCAGCTCCCAGTTCGAGCGCACAAAGTTCAGATGGAGACGACGGCCAGTGCACCAGCACGGTCTCCGGTGTGCACCTGACAGGTGAGTTGTTTGTGTAACGTTTTTTTAGCGAAACGACCTGTTATGAGCGCGCCGGATTTTCTTTGGCGATTTCCCTTAACCGGATATCAAGGCTGGCAGGTCCAGGCGATCTGTTCTTGCCAAAACTTGTTGTAGGATTAAATCCCAATAATTTGGATTTGAGAGGGAACTCAGCCCTGTCGGAAATTACTGATCGGGCTTCTTTCTTGGAGGCTGATGTTTTCTGGAAATAACAATATGCTTGCTTCGATTTTTCTCGTCTTGTCCGGTCGCTCCGGGTGGAACTTTTACAATTTCCTCACCCTTCTCAAGAAAAACCTTCATGTCACGTTCCAGTTCCTCCCGCGTCTTGCGCATTGAGGCAGCTGTAGCAGTGGGCTTTCGGGGCATGTAGTGTGGTTATTCTGTGATTTTTGAGTATGATACCCAGAATACAAGCCAAATTCCACATGTTCTTACGTATAGTACTGACCATTCGCCCACGTTCAATTGTGCAAAAAGTGGCCGAACTAAGCCCTCCTAACAAATCGCTTTCCTTTTTGCAGAAGATAAAGTACAGGATCCCACTCCAATTGTGCAACCACTTATAAAGGAAATCGCTTGTAATCCATGAATAGTCACGCACTGATCTTTAAAGACAAGATCCCAGTAAGTTCTGCAAATTCGTCAGTCGGAGAACATTCCTGTGATGACTGACCTTGAGAAACCCGCACCTAGTAAATTGAACTTAGAACAGTTCATGTCGAAACTGAGAACTGCGACTTCACACATTCCACGTTTGTTTGTTGAGTTATCAGTGGTGTTTATTGGAGTCTACTTAGCGTTCCTTTTGACCGATTATCAAGAGGAGTTGGAAAAAAGGGACATTCGCATCAAGTTCTACGAGAGTCTCATTGTTGAGTTGAGCTCAGTGGTCAAGCACCTCGACGAAGAGTCAGGAAACATGTTGTGGCACTTGAGTGCCGTTGAAGAAATTGTGAAAGGAAACCGACCGAAAATTCCAGCTCGTCCACTCCATTACTCGATACCCGGTTTAGTTTTGTCAGCTGCATTCGACAGTCGAAATTTTGAATCGCTAAATACTGATACGATCAACAACATCGTGATTCTCACTCCTGCTATGGAGTCTTTAAAGCGAAAAATCGACACGTTCAATGATCTCTTGGTCTCACTGCTCGCCGCCCAGCAATCCAATGAAAACTGTTGCTACAACGCTAGAAGCCAACTTCTCGATGACTACGCCTGGTATCCCAAGCTTGTGGTGGAAATGCACGAATTGGACCTGCAAATTAGAAGAACTATTATTGAATCGGCAATACCCGACCTGCAGAAACTGAAGGAGTCTTAGTCAGATTCATCGATAAATTCGGCCTAATCAATTCAGAAACCGCGAGACAGGTACAGTCGATGAAGATTGAACCGAGACCGAATTGAGCGGGTCTACACTACAGTGATACGCTGTAGCCCTATTGTTTTCACGATTTCTCCGATTCTTTGTTAGGTTGGTCGGCACTCGTGCACCGGTAAGAATCTGATGTTCAAGGACCTCTAAAGCATCCAAACCGTGCGTAAAATTCTCGAATGAGTTCCTCAAGCGCTAAAAAGAAGAAATCCGTCAAGTCGAAATCGTCCTTTGGCTTGTACGGGATGCTACCGCTCATCCTTCTATTCACCAGTTGTAGTGGATACCCCACAAAGAACTACTCAGTGTCCGTCGAATACCTTCCCGTTGGTGTTGTAGAGCAAGAGATGGCGGAGCAAGGTCGCAAGGTATCGCACGAATTCTCCTCGGCCACCGTAACCATCAAACAGGTCTACGAAAGCGAATCGAACAAAGAAACATTTGCTGAATTGATGGTAGCTTCTCTTCAAGAAGGAAGAGTCGAGTTTGACGGACAAAGCGAAAGTTCCATCTGGTTAGAAGTTGTGGTCGAATCAGACGAAATTCCCAATCCATTGATCACAAGGACATTTGTAGAGCCCGGTGAGACAGTTTCTCTAGCAGTAGTTGATAAAAACTGGAGTGACGCCATCGCCCATGTGGGGACTTTATCCAACGTTCAGGATCCAGCGAAGAGATTCACTCTATCAGCAGATTTGAACCAGTCAAATGATGACTTGCTTAACGCGCTGGTCACTTTCGAAAAGACAGCTTGGAGTGAGAAGAGTGAATGGCGATCAGAGCTTATCGACCACGTGGTTGTTGTAGACGGAGAGTTCAATATTGAGGTCGAAATCGAGGATCCTGTAGTGGCCTTCGTGTACGTTGACGGAGAGCAGTCTCATGCTTGGGCTGAGTTTATTGCAGAACCGGGAGGCTCGATTCTTCTCCATCCTTCTCGACGCACTGCGCATGCCTCGGCAAATCTCACGACAGGATGGTTTCAGGAGAGCCAAGAAGAATCTCAGCGTGTGCTAGGTCAGGAATTGGTGGCAGTTGCAGGAAGCGGGAGACACGCAAGGCTACTAGAGAGCTGGAAAAGTAGCTATACCTACCAGTTGAAGCAACAACAATTGATAGAAGCATACGACGACCACTTTGCACGGAATGAAGAATGGCTGGCGATGAGTTCAAGTCTGAAAAACGGAAGTAGCCTTGAAGAAGAGAAAGACACCTCAGAACCCGTGGGTTCCAATCGAGTGAACGACAGGCTTTCCAATGGATGTGAGCATGTTGATCTCTCACAAGTACTTCCAGATCGTAGGGCACAAATTCGGATTGAACAGAATGAATCGAGATCAAACAAATTGTGGAATGAACAAAACAGCATTCGACTCAGTAATCTGAATGACATTGCACGAAACGCAGAAGACCCATTCGACATTCTGCTTGCGTTGGAATTAAGAGCACATGATTCCTCTCTAGAAAGTTATGAAGCATTGAAGATGTACGAGAAGCTGTCAGAGACGGTTTCGCCATATGTCGCCGAAACACGAGTAGAACCAGCACAAAAGTATTTTTCAGCTGTAATGGAATCCGAAAGAAACGAGCACCTCACAGTTCCTGGGCAAAAGGCACCGGATTTTGTACTTCCCAACCTAGTGGGGGCTCCGCTCGAGTTCCACCAAATCATCAAAGAGAGCGATCTTGTATACATGGAATTTCTCCGTTACCCACAATACTATTCAAGCTTCCAAAAACGTCTAAGTTCGCTTCACGAATCCTTTAGAGATACAGGGCTGCAGATCGTTGCGGTGCTGTTCGACGTAGACTCTGAACGTCTGCTGGAACTAGATGTGCCTCAAAACATCACGTGGATTCAAATGTATGATTCTGACACTTATATTGTCTCTGAGGTGGCAAGAACTTTTGCAATGGTGCACAGAGGAATGAATTACCTTATCGACTCGAAAGGTTGCATTACTCAGAGGGACCTTTCGCTGCCGGATTTGCAAGAATTCTTGAATTCCTATTTCCATACATCGTCTGTGAACGAATAGAAAACCGTTATCGATCCTTTTAGACCTGCAAAGGCAGTACCAAACAGTTTCCAAGCTTGAATTCAAAAACTGCCGCCGCTAACATAAGCTGTTTGGGTTCCCGAAAGCTACCGAATTGACCAGTGCTGCATCGAAGATTTCAATCCGGGGAGCCCGCACTCACAACCTCCAAAATATAGATCTTGACATTCCCCGCGACAAGCTTGTCGTAGTCACAGGTCTCTCGGGATCCGGAAAGTCATCATTAGCTTTCGACACGCTGTACGCGGAAGGGCAACGTCGATATGTTGAGTCCCTTTCGGCGTACGCCCGACAATTTCTTTCAATGATGGACAAGCCCGATGTAGACCTCATTGAGGGTCTCTCGCCTGCGATCTCGATTGAACAAAAATCCACTTCGCGCAATCCACGCTCCACAGTCGGAACCATCACCGAGATCTACGACTATCTCCGTCTTCTCTTCGCTCGCGTAGGAGAACCTCGCTGTCCCGATCATGGGATTCCCCTTGCGGCACAAACAGTCAGTGATATGGTCGATTCCGTAATGCGTTTGCCTGAAGAAAGCCGAATCCTGTTGCTCTCTCCCGTAATTGTTCAGCGAAAAGGCGAGCATCTTCACATCTTTGCAGATCTTGTAGCTAACGGTTTTATTCGAGCTCGGGTCGATGGAATAGTGACGGAGCTGGAGCATCCTCCAGAACTAGACAAGAACAAGAAACACACCATTGAAGCCGTCGTGGACAGGCTTGTCGTCCGACCCGACATTGAGCAACGTCTAGCAGAATCGTTTGAAACCGCGTTGCAGTTGTCTGAGGGTCTTGCAATCGTCGCGTCGATGACCGGCGGATTCGCGGAGCTCACCTTTTCTGCAAAGTTTGGCTGCACAAAGTGCGACTACAGCATCGCCGAGCTTGAGCCGAGAATGTTCTCCTTCAATAATCCCGCCGGAGCTTGTCCTTCATGCGACGGATTGGGAACCGAGCACAAATTCGATCCGTCACTTGTTGTGGTCGATCCATCTCTAAGCTTGTCCGAAGGTGCAATTCCAGGGTGGGATCAGTCCACGAGGTGGCAGTTTACGATGATTCGTGCAGTCGCCAAGCACTTGAATTTCGACGTCAGTACTCCTTTTCGAAGACTTCCTAAGAAGTGTCGGGACGCAATCTTGTACGGCCTTCCCGACCCAGTATCCGTTACTTGGAGCTACGGAAAGAACAAGATCTCGCGCAAGCTCAAATACAACGGAATCATTCCGTTGCTCGAACGACGTTACCGCAAGACATCTTCCCCACAGGTACGCGAACAGTTGCATGTTTTCATGAGCGACAAGAACTGCGATGACTGCGATGGCGCACGCCTCAAAAGAGAGTCCCGAAATGTGTTTGTTGCAGATTCATCACTCTCGAGCCTTGCCTCGATGTCAATTGAGCACGCGCTGGACTACTTCTTGAAACTGGATCTATCCGGTAAAGACGCGATCATTGCCGAGAAACTACTCAAGGAAATCCAAGCTCGACTACGTTTTCTTGCCAACGTGGGGCTCAATTACTTGACCTTGGATCGGAGCGCAGGAACTCTTTCGGGGGGCGAAGCCCAACGGATTCGCCTAGCAAGCCAAATAGGCGCAGGCCTGGTCGGCGTAATGTACATACTCGACGAACCGTCAATTGGATTACACCAGAGAGATAACGGTCGGCTATTGTCGACACTCACACACTTGAAGGACTTGGGTAACACGGTAATTGTGGTAGAACACGACGAGGAAGCCATTCGAACCGCCGACCATGTGATTGACATTGGACCAGGACCAGGAGTCCATGGAGGCAAGGTTGTCACACAGGGACCACTTCGTCGAGTACTGAACTCCGAGCAGTCTCTAACCGCACAATACCTATCGGGGAAGAGATCAATTGAGATTCCGCACAACCGAACCCCCAACAATCCAACAAGACAGATTGTCTTAAAAGGTGCATCCGGGAACAACCTGAAGAACATCGATGTATCAATCCCCGTTGGCCTATTCACATGCATTACAGGTGTATCGGGCTCGGGAAAATCCACGTTGATCAATCACACTCTGTATCCAGTGGCAGCGAGGTCTTTGAACAGTGCGACAAGTGTCGTTCCTTTTCCGCACCAACGTATAACAGGGTTGAATCACCTTCAAAAGGTTGTCGACATAGACCAAAGCCCAATTGGCCGAACTCCTAGGTCAAATCCCGCTACCTATACCGGTCTGTTCACGCCTATTCGTGAGTTGTTCGCTCGAACTCAAGAAGCTCGAATTCGAGGGTACAAACCAGGTCGATTTAGCTTCAACGTAAAGGGCGGCCGATGCGAGGCGTGCAAAGGAGATGGACTGATCAAAGTCGAAATGCACTTCCTTCCCGACGTCTACGTCAACTGTGACACGTGCAAGGGCACTCGCTACAACCGCGAGACGTTGCAGGTCAAGTACAAAGACAAGAACATTCACGACGTCCTCGACATGACCGTTGAGGAAGCCTACGGCTTCTTCCGTGCGATTCCGCCCTTGAAGCAGAAACTACAGACATTGATGGATGTTGGACTTTCTTACATCCGTTTGGGGCAAAGCGCAACGACGCTCTCAGGCGGTGAGGCACAACGGGTGAAATTGTCCAGAGAATTGTCAAAGAAAGACACTGGGCGAAACCTCTACATCCTCGACGAACCGACAACCGGTTTGCATTTTCACGACATCGAAATGTTGCTCGGTGTCTTGTCGCGTCTACGTGACAATGGCAACACAGTAGTCGTCATCGAACATAACCTTGACGTAATCAAGACGGCTGACTGGATCATCGACATGGGACCTGAGGGAGGCGGTGCCGGGGGAGAAATTGTTGCTTTTGGCACTCCGGAACACATCGCGAAGCTCAAGGACTCCCACACGGGGATTTACTTGAAGAAGACGCTCACCAAAAGAGACTCGGTGGCAGACGAACCCCTCAAGACCGCGGCTGGTTGAGCCTTCAAACTAGGATGAGGTTATTTCGCTGTCTTTGACGGGGAAATGGATTTAGACTGAAATCGCTAGGATTCGCTTTCGGGTTCGCTTCCCGCTTCGTCGCCAGGATCCGTTTCGTCGTCGAGATCATGCCCTGGTCGATCGACAAGTTCGACAAAGCAAACCATCGCAGAGTCTCCGTTGCGATAGCCTGCTTTCAGGATGCGTGTATATCCACCCGGGCGGTCCTGAAATCGGGGGCCCAACTCACTGAATAGCTTGCCTACCGCCGACTTACTTCGCAGAAATGCAAAAGCACGACGACGGTTCGCGACTGAATCGTTTGCTGCTCGAGTGATCAGCGGTTCAATGACACGTCGTAGTTCCTTGGCTTTAGGAACTGTCGTCCGGATCATTTCATGTTCGATGAGCGAGGAGCACATGTTCGACAACATTCGCTTTCGATGCGGAGAATTTCTGTTGAGCTGTCTACCGCTCTTCATGTGTCTCATAGTCGTGTGTCCTCTTAGAGCAAATTTCCTACGCGTAGCGACCTGGTCAATTGCCCGCCTGCTGATCCTCCCAACCGCTAATGGTCATCCCTAGATGGAGACCGCGCAGCGCCAAAGCCTCCTTAATCTCTTCCAACGACTTCTTGCCCAAGTTTGGTGTAGCCATCAGATCCTTCTCAGTCTTGTGCACAAGCTCTCCAATCGACGCCACGTTTTCGCCCTTTAGGCAATTTTTTGATCGAACAGGTAGGTTGAGCGACTCAATCGATTCGAACAGGAAGGGATCAATGGCATGCGCCTGCATCTCTTTCTCGACTTCTTCCAGTAGCTTCAAGTCAACAAATGGTGCCAACTGCTGAGTGAGGATCGTTGCAGCACGTCGAACGGCTTCCACGGGGCTAATCGTTCCGTTGGATTCAAGCGTAATGATCAACTTATCCATGTCAGTCCGTTGCTCTACACGAGTGTTCTCGACCGTATAGTCGACACTTCGCATAGGGCTATAGGACGCATCGAGGCGCAAACGCCCAATGGTGCGCTCGTGATCGGCGACTAGTTGCTGATCGGCTGGTTGATAGCCGCGTCCACGCGTCACAATCGCCTCCAAGTAGATTGAACCATCGTCGTTCAAAGTGCAAATCGGATGGTCCGGGTTGGCGATTTCAACCTCCTGAGTTGTTATAAAGTCTTTCGCGGACACCTCTCCAGGACCGTTTGCGCTCAAACGCATCGTGCTCTCGTCTCCTGCAGTAAGACGTACCGCCACACCTTTCAAGTTCAAGCAGATGTTGAGCAAGTCCTCACGAACGCCCGGAAGCGTTGCGTACTCATGCAGAGCTCCGTCGATGGAGACTTCAGAAATGGCAGCTCCTGGCATTGACGATAGCAGTATTCTTCGTAATGCATTGCCCACGGTGTGTCCGTAACCCCTCTCCAAAGGAGTGAGTACGACACGGGCACGGGTATCGCTGAGGTTCTCGACCTCAACAGGAGTGACTTGCAATAGATCAGTATCTACGCTACTCATACGTTAGTTTCCTCTGTTGCCAACCAAATTCTTGGTTGCTACTACTTGGAATACAGTTCGACTATTAGGTTTTCTTGGATTTCCATCGGTAATTCCTCTCGATCTGGCAATCGAGTGAACACCGAAGCCCTATTTTCCGAATCAACTTCAATCCACTCAACGAACCCGCGTTGATCGGCAAGTTCAAGCGCCATGCCTATCCGAGCCTGAGTTTTTTGTCGATCTCCGATGCTGATTTGATCGCCAGGTCGAACATGGAACGAAGGAATGTTCACGCTCTGTCCATTGACCCGTACGGCTTTATGGGACACCAACTGCCGGGATTCGGCTCGGGTAGAGCCAAATCCTGATCTATATACGACATTGTCGAGTCGGCTCTCCAGGAGCTGCAGAAGATTAATCCCCGTTGCACCTTGCTGGCGGTCAGCCTTCTTGTAGTAGTTGCGAAACTGCTTCTCCAAGATGCCATAGAGACGTCGAACCTTCTGCTTCTCTCTCAGCTGTATGGCGAAGTCGCTCTTTCGCGCCGGAGCTCTCCGAGTGCCTGGTTCACCGGGCAATCTGCCTTCCTTGCATTTCTCTTCCAGCGTCCGCGTGCCACTTTTCAGGTACAGGTCTGTACCTTCACGACGAGACAGCTTCAGTTTGGGTCCCAAATAACGAGCCATGAATTGATCCTCTAGGGTCTGCGCCTCTTCGGCGGACGGCAACCGTTGTGAGGGATGGGCGTCACATCCGAAATGCTGTTCACACGAAGACCACCTGCATTCAGTGCACGAACCGCTGAGTCGCGCCCAGGTCCTGGGCCTTTGACGAAGACATCCACGCTTTTCAATCCATGGTTCTCTATGACGCGAGCTGTAACGTTCTCTGCCGCGGTTTGTGCGGCGTATGCCGTGCTCTTTCGCGCTCCACTAAATCCCGAACCTCCCGCCGTAGCCCATCCGAGAGTTCTTCCATGGCGGTCGGTAATCGTAATAATCGTATTGTTGTACGATGCGTGTACATGGGCCAGTCCATCGGTTACGACTCTCCTGCCGCGTCGACGACTTGACCCATCTCCGCCTCGTGTACGACGTCCAGGCATTGCTATTTCCTAATGATCCGGCGAGGACCCTTTCGTGTTCGGGCATTCGTCTGTGTTCTTTGCCCTCGAACGGGAAGTCCTCTACGATGTCGCAGCCCACGATAGCATCGCAGGTCCATAAGTCGCTTGATGTTCATTGAACTGATTCGGCGAAGATCTCCTTCCACAGCGAGAGTTCCAATTTGCGCTCGAATCTTGTCCATTTGGTCCTCAGACAAGTCTTGAATCTTCACATTGGGATCGACATTGGCCGCTTCGCACACTTTGGTCGCTGTCGTTCGGCCAATTCCAAATATGTAGGTTAGCGAGACTCCAGCATGCTTGTTGTCTGGAACCATAACGCCTGCAATTCGTGCCATATATCTATCCCTGTCTTTGCTTATGTCGTGGTTCGGTCTTGCAGATCACGTAAACGGTTCTCTTCCTTCGGACGATCTTGCAATTCCTGCACATCTTCTTCACCGACGCTCGTACTTTCATTCACAATTCCTCTCTGAACTTGATTCCCTACCGCGGTCGGCGGCTATAGTTCCTCAAGTTGGACTGTTCCATTAGCTTGGAGTACTGGCTCGACATCAAGTGTGCTTGCACTTGAGCCATGAAGTCCATTGAGACTACGACCACGATCAATAGCGCAGTGCCTCCCAACTGAAAAGTCACGTTAAACAGAACAATCATGAATTCGGGCAGTAGACATACGCTCGTTACGTACGCAGAGCCGAAGATCGTAAGTTTGGTCGTTACGTCGTCAATGTAATCCGCTGTCTGTTTTCCGGGTCGAATACCTGGAATGTAGGCACCCTGCCGTTTGAGATTGTCGGCCATTTCGCCCGGGTCGCGTACGATGGCGGTGTAGAAAAAGCTGAAAAACACGATTCCCGCAGCGAACATCATTATGTAGAGTGGCTGTCCTGGGCTCAGTACCAGCGCTATTTCCTCCAACCAGCCCAAACCAGGACTTTGGCCAAACCACTGAGCCATGGAAGCCGGAGCCAACAAGAGACTCGACGCGAAGATTGCTGGAATAACCCCAGCCATATTGACTTTGAGAGGCAAATGGCTGGATTGTGCCTGAACCATTCTGCGTCCTTGCTGCCGCTTCGCATAGTTGATGGTTATTCGTCGTTCGCCCCGTTCGATAAAGACGACAAAACCCACAACTCCGATTGCCACTACTCCAATCAGCAGCAAGAAGGCAAGATTGATATCGCCTTGCCGCGCCGCCTCGAAGGACTGCCCAATTGCTCCCGGAAAGCCAGACACGATGCCAGCGAAGATCAACAGTGAAATTCCGTTTCCTACGCCATGTTCGGTAATCTTCTCGCCCAACCACATCATGAACAGTGCGCCAGTGACAAGTGTCACAACAGAAATGAAGAAGAACCCGAATCCTGGATTGAAAGGAAGTTGCTGAGCGACGAGTGTCCCTGTGAGCGCCGTTCCTTGAACCAAGGAGATTAGCAGTGTTCCGTACCGTGTGTATTTCGTGATCTTCCGCCGTCCCGCTTCGCCTTCCTTGCGCAGCTGGTTCAATCGCGGATACATCATCGTGACTAGATTCATGATGATGCTTGATGTAATGTAGGGCATGACACCGAGCGCAAGAATGCTCATCCTTTCCAGCGCACCGCCCGAGAACATGTTGAAAAGGTCGAGAATGCCGCCCTGGTTCTGGTCGAACAGGTTCTGCAAGGCGTCCGGGTTGATGCCCGGCACCGGTATGTGAGTACCGATGCGGTACACGAGCAACGCGAACAATACGAAGAGTAGTCGGTTCCTCAGCTCCGACAATCCTGTTTGTACCCCAGCAAGAGCTGGCGCAGCCGTTGCCATTACGTTTCTATTCCTCGACTCTTCCGCCAGCCGCTTCAATTGCCGCACGGGCACCGCGGGTGGCCTTTAGTCCTTTGACAGTCACGGCTCTCTGAATAGTGCCGGACTGAATGATTCGAACTCGTTTGATGTTGGAGGTAATCAATCCCGCTTTCCTGACACTTTCGATGTCAACGGTATCTCCTTCCGTCAAATTGAGCTCATGAAGACGAACTTCGTCCGTAACACGTCCAATGCGGGATCGAAATCCAAAAGTCGGTATACGCTGCTGTAGTGGCAATTGGCCACCTTCGAAACCTGGCGCAATGGAGCCTCCAGAGCGCGATTTCTGTCCTTTGTGACCCCGACCGCAGGTCTTGCCTTGACCTGCAGATGTACCTCGACCAACGCGTTTTCGCGTTCGGCGACTCCCCGGGTTGGTTTGTAGTTCGTTCAGCTTCACGATGTGGACCTTTCTTCCACCTCGACCATGTAGCTTATTCTGTCGATCATTCCGCGCACCGATGGAGTGTCCTCAACTTCGACGACCTGTCCAACTTTCCGCAGACCGAGACCACGGGCACACGCACGGTGCTTTTGCAATCGACCAAAAGCACTCTTAACCTGTCGAATCCGAATCATTTCAGATTTCTTCTTTCTAGCCAAAACCGCGAACCTCCGCTTCGGTCTTGTCTCGCTTCAACGCTACCGCTCTTGGCGAACGCATGTTGACTAATCCCTTGACGGTCGCGCGTACAACGTTGGTCGGATTTGTTGAGCCGTAGCACTTGGCGAGCACGTCTCTGACTCCTGCTGCCTCAAGTACAGCGCGCATTGTTCCGCCGGCAATGACTCCAGTTCCTTCCGACGCAGGCTGCATGTAGATGCGCGATGCACCGTGCTTCTCTGAAATCGGATGCCAAAGAGTTGGCCCGTTGAGCTCGATCTCGAACATGTTTCGACGTGCTATTTCGCCCGATTTCTCAATGGCTTGGACGCGTTCACGAGCTTTTCCTCGTCCAAACCCAAAACGTCCAGCCCCGTCACCCACTACGGACAATGCAGTCCATGAAATCTGGCGGCCACCCTTGACGGTTTTCGCGACGCGAGTCGAAGAAACAAGCTTCTCGACAATCCCTTCCTGTTTGATTTCTTCTGAATATGCCATCCCTAAAACTCCATGCCAGCTTCGCGAGCTGCGTCGGCGAGCGCTTTGACTCGACCGTGAAATTTGAACCCGGACCGATCAAACGCCACTTTGGTCACACCTACATCCTTTGCTCGAGCCGCAACCAGCTCTCCCACTTTCTTAGCCGCTTCTACGTTGCCAGTCGAACCAGCTCGAAGTGAGTCCTCCAGAGTCGAAGCCTGCGTAAGCACTTTCTCTCCTTGTGGATCGATTAGCTGTGCGTAAATATGCTTTGACGATCTATGTACCGTCAATCGAACCATGCGAAGTTCGCGCATTTTCCGCCTGCCCCGCTTGGCTCGTCGAAGTCTTGCTTCTCGTTTGCTGATCATCGTCAAACCGCCGCTACTTCTTCGATTCCTTCCGTTTCACATACTCCCCAACGTATCGGACTCCTTTACCTTTGTACGGTTCCGGAGGTCGCTTGCTACGTATGTCGGCTGCAACCTGACCCACAAGTTGCCTATCCACTCCCGAGACCACAATTTCGGTCGGAGTTGGAGTAGCAATCTCTATGTTTTCTGGTGGCGTAAACTCAACAGGGTGGGAAAACCCCAACTGAAGCACAAGCTTCTTTCCTTGAAGTTGAGCACGGTAGCCAACGCCTTGAAGTTCAAGTCGCTTTTCCCACTTGGTGGACACTCCAGCCATCATATTTCGCAATAACGCTTGCATGGTGCCGGTCATTGCCCTTGCCTGCCGAGTCTCTCCGATAGTCCTAATCGAAACCTCCTCTCCATTGAGATTCACTTCGACTCCATCAGCGCGTGCCTGCTTGAGTTGACCGTTCGGTCCCTTTACCGATATTTCGATGTCTGTTATCTGGACATCTACGCCTTTGGGAATTGCAAGTGATCGTTCGGTTAGTCGGGACATCTCAGCTTCCTTAAAACACTGTGCAGAGCACTTCGCCGCCCAATCCGAGCTTACGCGCTGAATGGTCCGACATAAGCCCCTGATTCGTACTGACGATCGCTATGCCCAGTCCGCCTCGTACTCTTGGCAGGTCATGCTGTTTCTGATAGACGCGCAATCCAGGACGACTCACACGACGCAGTTCCTCTATCACTGGAACTCCTTCGGAATACTTGAGCTGAATAGTTAGCGAGGGTTTCACAGCTTCGTCAACAGAGAATCCTCGAATGTAGCCTTCGTCTTCCAGCACGCGACAAATCGCAACCTTGAGCTTTGAACTCGGCATAGACACGGACAGCATCGAAACGGCACAAGCGTTTCGAATGCGAGTCAAGAAATCAGCTACGGGATCCTGCATGCTCATGGCATTACCAACTCGACTTCTTGAGACCTGGAATGTCACCGCGCATGGCTGCCTCTCTGAGTTTCGATCTCCCAAGACCGAATCGTCGGTACACGCCACGGGGTCGTCCAGTTAGACAACATCGTCTTCGCAAACGAATTGGGTTCGCGTTTCTCGGCAACGCTTGCAGTTTAAGCTGTGCATCCCAGCGTTCCTCGTCGGAGAGCGAGCGGTTGTTGATGATCGACTTCAATTCCGCGCGTCTCACTTTGTACTTTGCGACTGTTTTTTCGCGTTTCTTCTCGCGTTCCAGAAGCGACTGCCTAGTCAATGTCTAACTCCTAAAGGGAAAATTGAAGGCTCGAAGCAAGTCGAGACCCTCGTCATCGTTTCGAGCTGTGGTGGTTATGGCGATATCAAGACCACGAATCGAATCGATTTCGTCGTAATTGATTTCCGGAAAAATTATCTGCTCCGTAACACCTATCGAGTAATTGCCGCGTCCATCGAACGCTCGAGGACTAAGACCGCGAAAATCACGTACTCTTGGAATGGCAATCCCAATCAGCCTTTCGACGAACTCATACATGATGGTTCTACGTAGCGTTACCATGCATCCGATTGCATAGCCAGTCCGGATTTTGAACACCGCTTCCGACTTTCGCGCACGGGTAATCTTCGGTCGCTGACCGGCAATTTTCATTAGATCTTCAAATGCGCTGTCCAAGAGTTTGCGATCGCCTACCGCTTGTCCAACACCCATGTTCAACGTGACTTTTTCAAGTCTTGGAACACGCATTACCGAGGAAAAACCGTATTGCGACATCAATTGAGGCCGAATCTCGTTGAGATACTTTTCCTGAAGTGTGTTCATAGCACTAGCCATCAACTGTTTATGCGTCTATTCGCTCGCCCGTGGATCGAAAGAAACGAATCTTCTCGCCGTCTTCTTCACGAATTCCCACTTTGTCGGGCTTTTCCGTGTTGGGATTGAAAATTGCCACATTTGACATGTGCAATGCCGCTTCCTGAGAAAAAATTCCTTGGCGTGCACCCGGTTGAGTCGCTCTCAGGTGTTTTCGCACCATATTGACGTTTCCTACGACAACTCTATTACCACCTACAAATCGCACGACGTTTCCGGTTCGTCCTCTGTCCTTACCGGCTAGGACTACAACCTCGTCGTCAATGCGCAACCGCCTCATCTCTACAGCACCTCGGGTGCCAAAGAAACGATTCGCATGTATCGCCGCGTGCGCAACTCTCGTGTGACGGGACCAAAGATGCGAGTACCAATAGGTTCTTGGCTCTCATTGACGAGAACTGCAGCGTTCTGGTCAAACTTGATGAGCGACCCGTCCTGACGTCGCACGCCCTTTTTTGTCCGAACTACGACCGCACGCATTATTTGCCCTTTTCTGACTCGGCTTCGCGGTGCGGCTTCCTTGACCGTGACACGTATCGTGTCGCCAATTCCTGCATATCTTCGGCGAGATCCACCCAGCACCTTGATGCATTGAACGCGCCGTGCGCCGCTGTTGTCGGCGACATCGAGCACAGATTCGCTCTGAATCATCGACTCCTACTCCTAAGCTTTCTCGTCAATCGAAGACAGCCGCCAAGACTTGGTCTTGGAAATCGGACGACACTCCTCGATGGTTACCCGATCCCCGACCTTTGCCTCATTGTTCTCGTCATGAGCCTGAAGCTTCGATCGTCGACCGATGATCTTCTTGTACAGTGGATGCCGAACGCGTCGATCAATACGAACCGCTATCGTCTTGTCTGCACCGTCGGATACAACGATTCCATTCATTCGACGTGTCAACGTCGCAGTGGTATCAGACATCACGTCGTTCCCGAATAATGGTTTTGATTCGCGCAATCTCGCGTCGACTGTCGGTCAGCAAGTGCGTCTGTGGCAACTGATCCGTCGCTCGCTGAAAACGCATGTTGAACTGCTCCTTCAAGGCACGTTCCAATTCTTGTTTCAATTCTTCGTCAGTTAGGTCTCGAAGCTCGCTTGCATCCATCACGCGGTCCTTCGGGCAACCATGGATGTCGTAAAGGGCAACTTGCTCGATGCAAGCCGAAAGGCGTGTCGCGCATCGTCTTCGGTCACACCGGCAACCTCATACAACACTCGCCCAGGTTGAATTTGAGCAACCCAATACTCAACGGAACCCTTTCCCTTTCCTTGACGAACTTCCAAAGGTTTCTTTGTAATGGGCTTGTCGGGAAACACCCGAATCCATACCTTGCCACCACGCTTCATCTGACGTGTCATGGCTCGCCGTGCCGCTTCGATCTGGCGAGACGTCATCCGACCTCGTCCGGTCGCCTTGAGTCCGTACTGACCAAAACATACGCGATTCGCCCTTTGGGCCAGACCGCGATTACGACCTTTCTGTTGCTTGCGAAACTTTGTTCTTGTCGGTTGTAGCATTTGGATTCACAGTCCAGCTGGACTTGCACCTCCATCCGATCCTTCTATGACCTCGCCTCGGAATATCCAAACCTTCACACCCAAGACGCCATAGGTTGTGTATGCTTCCGCCACTGCATAGTCAATGTCTGCTCGTAGTGTGTGCAACGGCACTCGTCCTTCCGAATAAACCTCAGATCGTGCCAATTCGATTCCCATTAGTCTCCCGGACACTCGAACCTTAATACCTTCCGCACCCAATCGCATTGCGTTCTGCAAAACCCGCCGTACCGCGCGTCGATATTGAACTCGCCTCTCCAACTGCTGAGCTACGTTTTGAGCAACTAGAAAAGCGTCCAATTCCGGTTTTCGAATCTCTTCAACATTCACGACAACAGTCGTGCCCACCAATTCTTTCAGTTCACCTCGCAGCCTTTCTACATCTACACCGCGCTGTCCAATTACCATCCCCGGCCTTGCAGTATGAATGGTGATGCGAGCGTCTGTGGATGGGCGTTCGATGTCGATTCTGCTGACAAACGCTTGTGACAGTCGCTTCGAAAGATACTCGCGGATTTCCAAGTCGTTCTGAAGGTATTCAACATACTTCTGCTTGCCTGTGTACCAGACCGACGTGTGGTCTCGGACAATACCCAGCCGAAATCCGTTTGGATTTACTTTTTGTCCCATGTACTTCCCGTCGCTACGCGTCTAATCATTTCGAAGTCTCAATCGTCCTGTCAATCGGCCACGGTTATGGTCACGTGGCATGTGCGTTTTGTGATTCGTGCTCCCCGTCCTCGGGCGCGAGCACGAAAACGCTTGAGACGAACTCCTTCGTTCACATAAACCTCTTCCACTTTGAGTTCGTCCACGTCCGCGCCCCAATTTGTCTCGGCGTTTGCCACAGCGGAATCCAACACCTTGCGTACGAGGGGCGCACCTTTCTGTACGCCGTATTGAAGAATGTCAAACGCTTGTTCGACATTCTTGCCTCTGATCTGGTCCGCAATGAGTCTCACCTTTTGGGGTGATACTCGCAATCTCTTGGCAATCGCACGTACTCTCATAACCAATTCCACTCAGTCCTACACGCGTGCCGTTCTGCGATCACCCGCATGACCCTTAAAAGTGCGTGTCGGCGCAAATTCACCGAGCTTGTGTCCCACCAATTCCTCGGTTATGAAAACCGGTACGTGCTGGCGTCCGTTATGGACCATGATGGTCAATCCAACCATCTCAGGCACGATCATGGACCGTCGCGACCATGTTCGAATAGGTCGGCGATCGCTGGTCTGCTGAGCCTTTTCCACTTTTGCAAGCAAGTGAGTATCTACAAACGGACCCTTGCGCAACGCTCGCGGCATATCTACTTACCTCTTCCCCGTCGTCGAATAATCATCGCGTCGCTCGCTTTCTTTCGTCTTGTGCGATGTCCCTTGGTTGGAATTCCAGTCGGCGAAACAGGATCTCGACCACCCGAAGACTTTCCTTCCCCGCCACCATGTGGATGGTCGACAGGATTCATCGCCACACCACGAACGGTTGGCCTGATTCCTCGCCACCGCTTGGCACCTGCTTTGCCAAGAGATCTCAAGTTGTGCTCGCTGTTTCCCACTTCTCCCAGCACTGCTTTACATTCGCTCAACACTCTTCGCATCTCGCCTGATCGAAGACGCAATGTTGCATGCGCTCCTTCTCGAGCCAGGAGCTTTGCGGAGGTTCCCGCACTGCGCGCAAGCTGAGCTCCTTTGCCAGGTTTCATCTCAATGCAATGAATCAAACTACCTAAGGGAATATTGCGTAGCGGCATCGCATTACCTACTCGGATGGGTGCGGTAGACCCAGACCGAATTTCATCTCCAACCCTTAGCCCGCGGGGCGCAATGATGTAGCGACGTTCGCCGTCCTTGTATTTCAATAATGCGATGTGCGAGCTTCGATTTGGATCGTATTCCAGTCGCTCGACGCTGGCAGGGACTCCATCTTTGTTTCGTTTGAAGTCGATGATGCGGTAGTGTTGCTTATGTCCACCACCTCGATGGCGCGTTGTAATTCGACCTTTATTGTTGCGTCCTGCAGTCTTCGACTTCGGTTCCACCAAAGGCTTGTAGGGAGATCCTTTGTGCAAAGAGGGATCAACAACCTTCGCGACAAATCGTCGTCCCGGAGAAGTAGGCTTCAATCGAACTACCGGCATCACTTGATCTCCAGAGTAAAGTCGATGCGATCATCAGGTTGAAGTCGCACGTAGGCCTTTTTCCATTCTTTTTGTTTTCCCGAAGAAATGACTCGAGCAAATCGACGAACACTTTGTCCCTTGACTCGCAGAGTGGTCACGTTTTCTACTTTCACGTCGTAGATCGTTTCTACCGCCTCACGGATCTCTTTCTTCGTGGCGGAGATATCCACCTTGAACGCATACTGGTTTGACGAATCTGCAACGCCAGTAACCTTCTCAGTGACGTGAGGCTCTCTGAGGATTCCGTACAGGCGTTCCGGTTTCACGACAACGATTCCCCTAGTTTCCGGAGCACTTCGGCGTCCATAAGAACGTTCTCGAAGTGAATCAGGTCGACGGGATTCAGTCGCGTTGAAGAGAGCAATTCAACGTGCTTTAGATTGGAAGCTGCCCTCTGAATGTTTTGGGAAGGACTTGAAAGGACAATTAGACAGTTAGAGAGATTAAGGTTAGAGAGAGAAGTTTTTAGTTTAGAAGTCTTAGGGGCGTCAATATCAAATTCGGTGGTCGCAATTAATCGGTTCTGTCGGATCAATTCTGAGAGGATACAACTCATGGCCTTCCGATACATCTTGCGATTCACCTTCACATGTCTATGTGACGGTCGAGCCGCAAACGTCACTCCGCCACCCCGCCAAATCGGGCTCCGCGAAGTGCCAGCACGAGCACGACCCGTACCCTTCTGACGCCACGGCTTATGTCCTCCACCTTGAACATCTGATCTAGACTTCTGCGCCTTTGTTCCAATGTGTCCGTTTGAAAGGTATGCCTGAACGACTTGGCTGACGAGCGGAACATTGAACTCCGCGCTGAACACCGAGTCATCTAGTTCCATCGACTCACCGTTGGACAGCGCAAAGTCCATCACTAGCTACTCTCCTGAGTATCAATGTCTGGAGGCGTCTGATCGCTCACTTTTGCCGCAGGCCTCACGATGACCTGACGTCCTGTTGGACCCGGAACGGCACCCTTGACCAAAATCAGATTTCGATCTTCCACTAGGCGGACGATCTTGAGGTTTTGCACGGTAACGCGAGCATTGCCCATATGTCCCGCCATCTTCTTGCCCTTGAACACCTTGCCAGGGGTTTGACACTGGCCGATAGAACCGGGTGCTCTATGCGCCAGCGAGTTTCCATGAGACATATCCTGACGCTGGAAATTCCAACGCTTGATGACGCCGGCATATCCCTTCCCTTTAGAGGTCCCAACTACATCCACTACTTGACCCTCAAAGAATTGGTTGACGGATAGTTCGTCACCTTGTGCCGGATCCTTTGACTCGTCACCTGTGCCAAGACCATTCATGCGAAACTCACGGACGTAGTCACCTGGGCTCACACTACTCTTGTCGAAATGTCCCTGCATGGGTCTTGAAGTCTTTTGCTCCTTTACCGAACCGTGAACTAGCTGAACAGCATCGTAGCTGTCCGATTCTTCACGCTTGACTTGCGAGACCCGATTCGGTTCGGCGTGTATCACCGTCACGGGAACAGATACGCCATCGGAGTCGAACACCCGAGTCATTCCCTGCTTAATTCCAATGATTCCGATCGCCATGACTTCTTCACTTTAAGCACGATGCCCCTACGAATTTAGGGTTACAGCAACCCCTTACGCCCTCTTGCGTGACAATTGGGTTTCAAGAATTGCGGCTTACTTGTGCCGCTTATTTCAATCCTAAGTAGTGCTGTTAACTGGCCACATCACGATAGCGTGGCATGCACTAATACTGGGTTGCTGTTGTTATCGTGTGTCTATCTTCAGATCTACGTCTACTCCCGCCGCAAGCTCGAGTTTCATCAACGCGTCGATCGTGCGTTCAGGCGGATCGACGATATATAGCAGACGCTTATGCGTACGAATTTCGTACTGGTCTCGAGCGTCCTTGTTCACATGAGGCGAAATCAATACCGTGTACCTTTCATATTTCGTCGGTAGTGGAATGGGACCAAGCACGCGTGCGCCCGTCTGTTTCGTGGCCGACATGATTTCCTCGGCGGATTGATCAATCAACCGATGGTCGTACGCCTTCAGGCGTATTTGTATACGATTCTCTTCGGCCACTTAGCCGCTTGCCTCAATGTTCGAATTTCTGGGCTTGTGCACACCGCACCCGAACGCCTTTATGTTGGAGGCATTCAAACCCAGCACAAGAATGAAGGATTGTACTTATCCTAATCCTGTGTGTAAAGACAAATCTACGAATTCGAACCGATTCTTGGGCTGACCGAATTTCAAAAAACTAACGGCTTCATTCACTAGCCTCGAATTGCTCGCCAAGATCAGTGCGTGGGAGTTCAATCAAAGCCTAATGTCGAATCCCGCTCGTCGCTAACAACGTAACACGACAATCCCCGTGGTACAAGGCTACGCCGCCCTGTCGTCCAAATAGAGTGGCGTAGTTCTCGTGTAAATTGGTGCTCTTACGAGCTATTACGCAGAAACACCTTCGAGTACATGTATACCGCAGGCACTTCCCAGCCCAATGACGTGAGTGAGTCCGATCTTCGCACCCTCTACCTGTCGATCTCCAGCCTCGCCTCGCAGGTGCGTGGAGACCTCGTAGATATTGGCAATACCTGTCGCACCAAGCGGATGTCCTTTAGAAAGTAGTCCGCCCGACACATTCACCGGAACACGTCCACCAAGCTCGACTTCTCCATCGTCAATTATTCGTCCTGCCTCCCCGTCTTCACAAAGACCGAGATTCTCGTAATGCAATATTTCCGCCGTCGCGAAGCAATCATGCAGTTCCACAAGATCGATGTCGTCGGGACCCAATCCTGCCATTTCATAAGCAGCACTCGCAGCCTTTCGCGTGCATGTGTTTACATCTGGCATTACAAGATCTCGCTCCTGCCAGGGATCCGATGTCAAGACCGAAGCTCGTACCTTGACCGCTCGTGACATCAATCCAAGTTCTCGAGTCTTCTTCTCCGATGCAATGACAGCCGCGGCCGCTCCGTCAACATTGACTGAACACATGAGCTTCGTGTTGGGATACGAAATCATCTCTGAGTTCATTACTGTTTCGAGCGGTGTCTCAATCTGATACATCGCCTTGGGATTCATTGTCGAGTGGTGATGGTTCTTAACACTCACTTTCGCAAACTGCTCGAACGTTGTGCCATATTGACGCGTATGCTCCAGACCTGCCTCAGCGAAGACTGAAGGCATGGTTCCGGATCCCATTAGTCCTTCCTTGGAAATGCCTCGTCCGCCACCGCCACCGAGGAGACCTCGACCCATTTGCTCAACGCCAACTGCAAGCACGACATCGTAGAGTTCCGCCTTTACTGAAGCCCACGCTTCGCGAAAAGCGGTAGCCCCAGTAGCACAAGCATTGGACACGTTAACCACGGGAATTCCGGTTTGACCAATTTGCTGCAGAATGCGCTGACCTACCATGCCACTGGCTTGGTTTAGATTCCCGCAATAGAGAGCTTGCATGTCTTGAATAGGCAAACCGCAGTCGTCAAGCGCAAGTAGCGCAGCTTCTGCTCCTAGTTGTGGAACGCTCTTCTCGGGAAAGCGACCAAACTTGATCATGTCTACGCCGATGATGTATGCGTCCATAGTTCATTCCTCCTAATTCGATTCACTTGCAGGACGAAAGAAAAAAGCGATGTAACTGTTACCGTCGCTGTCTCTTCGACCTAGTGCGTCGTCAAAATACACTTCCACGGGCATATCGAACTCAATCCCACTTGGATCAGGTTCGACGCCTACGAGATTCCCCTTAACAGTTCCACCACCCTCAAGGTCGACGATTGCGGAAACGTAGGGCACATCGATGCCGGGAAACGATCTGTGAACGATGGAATACGAATAGAGCTTGCCCTTGTCTGACAACCGAGTGGTCTTCATACTATTGCGTGCGCCACACCTCGAGCAATGATCGCGTCTGCCCACGAAAACCGCACCGCACCGTTCGCACTGGTGCCCTTCAAGATACGGATCGCCGTCCTCCGGAAGCTTCAAGTACTCGACTACTGGCAATGCCTTACTGGACAAAGCAATCTCCTTGTTCCAATCTCACTTCGTCCCGCTAAGTATACGACCCCTCACGTACTAAGCGTTTATGCGCCTTGGTCCCTCTATGACGATGGGGGATCGAACAAGACAAGGTTGCGACCAACAGACACCACAATTCGTCCATCCGACAACCTGAGGGAGGCACGCGAAGGTGCACGAATAAAGCTCATCAGTCGTGCACGACCACCGTCTTCGAGTTCGAACACTCCAGTGGACTCCTCGCAATATGTCCCCGAGTAGCAGTTCTCCCATGTGCCACTTACAACTGCCACTGTCTTCGCACATTCCGAGTCTGCTTCCAATTTACCTCCATCACCTTGGCATTCGGAATCGGGAAATCGAAACCAACCGATAACGTTGGAAAACCCGACGACATCAACCAACTCGCCCAGGTCCCAGGAATCGATCCGCGTATCAGTAGTTACATCACGTAAAACAATTTGCTTTCTTGAACGATCCACTCCAACTGTAACTTCAGCATCTGAATCGGACTTCTGTGGATGCCATACACAGTTCCAAATGCTTCCTCCCCGCATTCCCCACAAGTTCCTTGACCCCGTGCTACAGGTCGCATACGCATAACGCCACCACCCGTCACTCGAGTAGACCTGACTTCCTCCGACTTCTTTTGGATTGAGTGCGTTCTGAAGTTCGTCACGACGATCATCGGTAAGCACCTCAACCATTTCGCTGGAAGTTCTTGTGCCAAATGTTTGGCCGGATCCCACATCAAATCCAACCCATGGAGGAGCGTGACGTACGGAAGCCGCATAGAGATAGTCATGCAGTGGATCGCCAAAGCGTCGCACATACAAGTCGGAGCAGTTCTTGCATGGCCAAACAAACTTCGGTTCCGAGTCTCCCAAAGGCATAGCATGTACGTCAAAGTTCATGTTGTGCATCACTCCAAACATCCAGCTCCACCATTCGTAGCCTGCGAACCACAGCCCATCGGGTCCTTGAATGAGTCCAAACCCGTAGTACTTGTGCTTGAATTTCACCTTTCGTTCAAACTTTAAATCGCGGTCGAAATATGCCATGTGAGTGTCAGTAATGGCAATGAGGCCCCCAGACTCTCGTTCGACTAGAAGCACATTTATCGACTTCTTCGAGTCAGAGATTGGTTCATCAGAGTGGATTGGACGCAGATTTGCCAAGTCCGATGATGTGGTTGAGCTAATGCACCCAGAAACCAGCAGCAAAACGCAAACCGTCGTTAAGATCTTAAGCAGGCGGACTAGTGCAGCTGTAAAACTGTACGTTCGACTTGCAATCATTGCGGTCGCAAACAGCGTCTGTGTCAAACAAGAAAAGAGCCTTGGCATGCTAACACGCCAAGGCTCTCTTACAGCCGTTATTTCTTGGCAGTTACTCGATAACGCTGGTAACCACTCCTGCGCCGACAGTTCTGCCACCCTCTCGAATTGCAAAACGCAGACCTTCGTCCATCGCGATGGGGCTGATCAAGTCGACGTTGAGTTCGACGTTGTCGCCAGGCATGACCATCTCAACACCTTCGTTCAGAGTGACCTCGCCTGTCACGTCGGTAGTACGGAAGTAGAACTGTGGACGGTAGTGGCTTTGGAATGGCGAGTGTCGTCCTCCTTCGTCCTTGGACAGTACATACACTTGAGCCGAGAACTTAGTATGAGGCGTGATCGAACCGGGCACGGCAAGAACCTGTCCTCGTTCGACTTCCTGTCGCTTAATCCCGCGAAGCAAGACTCCAATGTTCTCACCTGCACGACCTTCATCGAGCAATTTACGGAACATCTCGACACCCGTACACGTCGTCTTTTGCGTCTCTTTTATGCCTACGATCTCGACCTCGTCGCCAACTTTCACGATCCCTCGATCAACCCGTCCAGTCACTACAGTGCCTCGTCCAGATATCGAGAAGACATCTTCAATCGGCATCAAGAAAGGCGCATCGATGGGTCGTTCCGGTTCCGGTATGAACTCGTCAAGTTCCTTGATAAGTTCTCTTACGCTACCAGCACCGTCGTCGCCCGTGTCGCCATCCATTGCCTTCAACGCGCTTCCGACAACTATGGGGGATTCTGGGTCGAAATCGTAAGACTCGAGCAGTTCTTGAATGTCCATCGTGACCAGCTCTACGAAGTCGTCTCGTTCGTCCTCATCCAACTGATCTACCTTGTTGAGGTAGATAATGATTCGAGGTACACCTACTTGGCGTGCAAGCAGGATGTGTTCGCGAGTCTGGGGCATCGGACCGTCAACGGCCGATACCACCAAGATTGCGCCATCCATTTGAGCCGCACCCGTGATCATGTTTTTTACGTAGTCAGCATGACCAGGGCAGTCCACATGAGCGTAATGCCTGTTGGGAGATTCATACTCCACATGTGTCGTCGCAATGGTGATGCCTCGCTCCCTCTCCTCAGGCGCGTTGTCGATCTCATCAAAGTTCTTGATGTCGCCCGTTCCGGAATCAGCAGCGCAGATCATTGTCATGGCGGCCGTAAGTGTCGTCTTGCCGTGATCCACGTGTCCGATCGTTCCTACGTTCACGTGCGGCTTTGTACGCTCAAATTTTTGCTTAGCCATTAGAAAGTTTCTCCATACAGTTTCACGACTCCGATGCGGACGTGCATCGGCTTGCTTCTATGCAATTGGTTAGCGAGGCTTGATCGCCTCTGCAATGTTTTCCGGCACTTCCTCATACCGATCAAATTCCATCGAGAAAGTTGCTCGACCCTGTGTCGCGGAACGTAAGTCCGTTGCATAGCCGAACATCTCTCCGAGAGGTATCGAAGCATGGACAATTTTACCCGCCGGATTTTCGTCCATTCCATCAATCAATCCACGTCGACGGTTCAAGTCTCCTACGACGTCTCCGAGAAAGTCCTCCGGAGTGACGACTTCAACCGACATCACGGGTTCAAGCAATACGGGATCGGCCCTCCGAGCACCTTCGCGCATTGCCGACGATCCCGCGATCTTGAAGGCAATTTCGCTTGAGTCCACTTCATGAAAAGATCCGTCGTACAACGTGGCCTTGACGTTTATCAATGGATACCCTGCGACAACACCGTTGTTCATTTGTTCCTGAATACCTTGATCCACCGCAGGAATGTATTCGCGCGGAATGGCTCCACCGACAATTTTGTTTACGAATTCGTACCCGTTAGTTCCATCCTCTAGAGGTTCAAATCGAACTGCAACGTGGGCGAATTGTCCGCGACCGCCAGTCTGGCGTACATGCCGTGCCTCCATCTCAATAGGAGAACGAATCGTCTCGCGATAGGCAACTTGGGGTTTGCCAATGTTGGCCTCGACGTTAAATTCACGTCGCATACGATCAACAATGATGTCAAGGTGCAATTCCCCCATTCCGGCGATGATGGTTTGTCCACTCTCCTCATCGCTGGAAACTTGGAACGACGGATCTTCTTGCGCCAATTTGCTCAATGCAATCGACATCTTGTCCTGGTCGGCGACAGATCGAGGCTCAACCGCAACGTGTATGACGGGCACAGGGAAATCCATGCGCTCCAACGTCACAATGTCACGTTCGCTGCACAGAGTGTCACCCGTTGTGACATCTTTCAGGCCAATGGCTGCTGCGATGTCTCCAGCGAAGACTTCGGATATTTCCTTGCGGCTGGCCGAGTGCATTTGAACCATCCGTCCAATGCGTTCTCGTCGTGATCTAGTTGCGTTGTAGACGCGATCGCCTGTTGCCAGACTCCCTGAATACACCCTAAAGAAAGTTAGCGTTCCCACATAGGGATCAGTTGCGATCTTGAAGGCTAGTGCCGCAAAGGGTTCGTCATCTCTCGATTCTCGAGATGCCGTCGTCACTCCATCCTGGAGAACTCCTTCAATCGCTTTGACTTCAGTTGGCGCTGGAAGGTAGTCGATCACCGCGTCAAGCACTGGCTGTATTCCCTTGTTGCGGAACGCCGTTCCGCACAAAGCAGGAACGATCTCGTTCGCCAACGTACGTTGGCGCAATCCCTGGCGAATCTCTTCTTCCGTGATTTGTGATCCTTCGACGTATTTCTCGGTCAATTCCTCATTGGCCTCAACAGCAGTTTCAATCAGCGACTCACGCATTGTCTTCGCTTGTTCCATCAATTCATTGGGGACATCCGCGAACGTCGTTGAGACACCAAGATCCGACATCGACCAATACAGTGCCCTCATCGAAACCAGGTCGACCACCCCTTTGAAGTTCTCTTCAGAGCCAATGGCGAGCTGAAGTGGAACCGGAGTAGCTCCCAACCGTTCCTCGATCTGCTCGACAACTCGTAGAAAGTCTGCACCCGCGCGGTCCATCTTGTTGACAAAGACAACACGGGGAACCATGTATCTGTCCGCTTGGCGCCAAACTGTTTCGGATTGAGGTTCTACTCCCGAAGTTCCGCAAAAGACTACGACAGCCCCATCAAGAACCCGCAGACTTCGTTCAACCTCTATTGTGAAGTCGACGTGTCCTGGAGTGTCAATAATGTTGATGCGGTGCTCAGGATACTGTTCGCTTGTACCCGACCAGAAGCAAGTAGTTGCAGCGGACGTTATGGTGATTCCGCGTTCCTGCTCCTGCTCCATCCAATCCATGACGGCAGCTCCGTCATGAACTTCTCCAATCTTGTGGGAGATTCCGGTATAGAAAAGCACACGCTCGGTGGTCGTCGTCTTTCCCGCATCAACGTGCGCGACAATGCCTATATTTCTGTAGCGACCTATTGGTGTGCTACGAGCCATTCTCAAACTCCGAGCGTGAGTGTTTACGAAAGTTCGTTAAGTCCTACTTCTAGGAATGAACTGTCTTGGTTGACCTAATATCTGTAATGTGCGAAAGCTCTGTTGGCTTCCGCTTGGCGATGCATATCCGTACGCTTGCGGATAGCTCCGCCTCTTCCGTTTGCGGCATCCATGAGCTCGCCCGCCAGTCTTGCCGCCATCGTCTTCTCGCCTCGCGACCTAGCCGAATCAACAATCCATCGCATCGCCAATGCGGTTCTGCGTGATGGTCTAACTTCGATCGGAACAGGCAAATTGGCACTACCAACGCGACGCGACTTCACTTCTGTAGTCGGCGCAACGTCTTCCAGTGCTTTGTCAAAAATCTCAACAGGGTCCGTGTGTTCGCGGTTTTCAACGATTTCTAAAGCACCGTAAACGATACGCTCCGCAACCGATTTCTTTCCGTTGACCATGACGTGATTGATGAACTTTGCCACCATCTCATTCTGGTACTTGGGATCCGGCAGGATGACTCGCTTGGTACTTATGCGTCTCCGCGACATTGTGGGATGCTCCTTATCCTATGAGGGCTAACTCGGACGTTTTGTTCCGTACTTGGATCTGCCCTGCCTACGATCTTCAACTCCAGTCGCATCAAGCGTGCCTCGAATCGTGTGATAACGAACCCCTGGCAAGTCCTTGACCCTTCCACCGCGTATCAGTACTGTGCTGTGCTCCTGCAATGTATGACCGCGTCCTGGAATATATGCATTGACTTCATATCCATTCATGAGTCGTACGCGGCACACTTTGCGCATGGCAGAGTTCGGTTTTCTTGGAGTCGTCGTATAAACTCGGATGCAAACGCCGCGCTTCTGCGGATTGCCTTCCAGAGCTATGGAAGGACTCTTCTTTACGCGTCGTTGTCGCGGTTTACGAATCAACTGATTTACGGTTGCCAACTGTAAGACCTCCAAGTCTTCGTTAGGTTCGGCCCACGAATTGCGGTCAATGGGCGTCGAATTGTATGCATTCCAAGCTCGTGAAACAAGCGGTAGCAGTCCGAGCATCTGCTCGGACCGCACTATGGAATTGACTTATGTTTCGCTCTTATGCTCGATCCTGTTCCGAAAGCATTTCAGCCAACGAGCGTTCGATTTCCTCTGGTGTGGCTTCTCGGCTCTTGGCTTCGCGTACAGTGAGTTCCTCATCACGTCGTTGCCGACGGCTTCGGTGATAGCTCAATCCCGTGCCGGCGGGAATCAATCGTCCCACAACTACGTTCTCCTTCAATCCTCGAAGCGAATCGCGTTTTCCGGTAACTGCGGCTTCAGTGAGCACACGGGTGGTTTCCTGGAAAGACGCGGCAGAAATGAAGGAATCGGTCGCAAGAGAACCTCTCGTGATTCCGAGCAAGATTCGATTGAACATTGCAGGTTGCTTTCCTTCTTCCTCAAGTCGCTTGTTTTCCTCGAGGATTTCGGTGTATTCGACTTGTTCTCCACGAACAAGACTCGAATCGCCGCTTGCCACTACCTCCGCCTTGCGCAACATCTGACGCACGATGACCTCAATGTGCTTGTCATTTATTACGACGCCTTGGAGTCGGTAGACATCCTGGATTCCATTAATGATGTATTCCGCCAGCTCTTCAATTCCCTTGAGTCGAAGAATGTCGTGGGGATCGAAGGAACCGTCACAGATCACATCGCCTTTGCTAACTTCCTCACCAGATACGACAGAAATGTTGCGAGCTTTCGGAATCAACATTTCGACTTCTTCACTCTCTGGTTCAGAATCTCCGTCCTTGGGTTCGATTACCAACCGGATCTTCGTCGGTGTCTCTTTTCCGTACTTGACTGTACCGGTTGCTTCAGCGAGCACCGCGTTTTCCTTGGGCTTACGCGCTTCGAACAGCTCGATCACCCGAGGCAGACCACCCACAATATCGTCAGTCTTCTTGCTTTCCTGCGGAACCCTAGCGATGACTTCGCCCTCCGTCACTCGAGCTCCTTCCTCCAGCAAGACACTCGCTCCTGCCGGAAGTGAATAGTTCACCAACACATCCTTGAGTCGCACCTTAGTCCTGGTAACCAAGATTCCCGGGCGTAGCTGCATGCCCGCTTCAGGCCGTTCCGACTCGGGAATTACGCTGAGGATTGACAATCCAGTTTCCTCATCCGCTTGTGTCCGGACAGACCTTCCCTCTTCCATCTCCACATAACGAACATAGCCATTGACTTCCGAAATGATCGGGTGGTAGTGAGGATCCCAGGTTGCAATTACTTGCCCAGGTTCGACTGAATCGCCGTCTTCTACGGTCAAAACCGCTCCATAAGGTATCGGATAACGCTCTCGTTCACGGCCAGTCTCGTCGAAGACCTCGATCTTTCCGGAACGCGTGACGGCCACCAGATTTCCTGCAGAGTTCTTGACTCGGTTGAAGTTGCGGAATCGAACCACTCCGCCGCTCTTGACTTGGATGCTGTCGTCCGCAGTTGCCCGCGAGGCAGCACCTCCAATGTGAAAGGTTCGGAGAGTCAATTGAGTGCCGGGCTCACCAATGGATTGAGCGGCAATCACGCCAACTGCTTCACCCACGTTCACCAGCTGTCCGCGAGCCAAGTCGCGACCGTAACATTTGGCGCAAATCCCGAACCGCGTTTCACACATTATTGGAGATCTCACAACGACGTGATCAACTCCCAAGTTATCCAGATCCTGGACTCGGTCTTCATCTAGCATCGTGCCTGCTTCAATCGCCACTTCACCGTCGTCGTTTATTACGCTTTCAGCCAAAACGCGACCGAGTACCCGTGTCGATAGTGGTTCGACGACTTCGACTCCCTTGATCTGTGCCGTCACATGAAGCCCCTGCTGGGTTCCGCAGTCCTCTTCCGTAACCACCAGATCTTGAGAGACATCAACGAGTCGTCGCGTCAAATAACCGGCGTTCGCCGTCTTCAATGCGGTATCTGCCAGTCCCTTCCGTGAACCATGCGTCGAGATGAAGTACTCGTTTACCGAGAGCCCCTCTCTAAAGTTGGAAATAATCGGAGTCTCGATAATCGTGCCATCCGGGCGAGCCATCAGCCCACGCATTCCAGCGAGCTGACGAATTTGAGCTGGGGATCCTCGAGCCTTGGAGTCTGCATACACAAACACCGAGTTGAAGGAGTCCTGCTCTTCTTCGGAGCCTTCCCGATTTGTGACGTGTTCCTTGGAGATGCCATCGATCATGCGCGAACCGATCAGTTCGCTGGACCGAGTCCAAATATCGACTGCCTTGTTGTACTTCTCCGTCGGTGAGAGGAGATTGTCGCGAAACTGTCTTTCGAGTTCCGTAATTTCGGCAAAAGCATCGCTGATGATGTCCGACTTCTCTTCCGGAATTGCAAAGTCATCCACGCCGATCGAACAACCCGAGAGTGTCGAATACTTGAAACCGGCATACATCAGTTGGTCTGCAAATACGACGGTTTCCTTTAGTCCCACCCGACGGTAGCAAACATCGACAAGTTCCGAGATTTCGTTTCTCTTCAGAACTCTATTTACGTAGGAGAACTGCAATCCCTGAGGAAGAATGTCGGCCAGCATAGCTCGACCAACCGTCGTATCTACGATGTCCGTTGTGACATTGCCCGATTGGTCCTGTTCTGTCAGACGCAGCCGGATTTTGGCGTGAAGATCCACACTCTCATCAAAGTACGCACGTTCAACTTCCGCAACATCCAAGAAACACATGCCCTCGCCCTTGGCGTTGATCCGGTCTCTAGTTAAGTAGTACAGACCGAGCACAACGTCCTGGTTCGGAACAATAATGGGGTCTCCGCTTGCAGGAGAAAGAATGTTGTTGGTCGACATCATCAGAGCTCGCGACTCGAGCTGCGCTTCCAACGTCAATGGGACGTGCACAGCCATCTGGTCTCCATCGAAATCCGCGTTGTACGCGACGCACACCAACGGATGCAACTGAATTGCCTTACCTTCGACTAACACGGGTTCGAATGCTTGTATGCCCAAGCGATGCAATGTTGGTGCTCTGTTGAGAAGCACTGGATGCTCGCGAATCACGTCGGCCAAGATATCCCACACTTGGGGGTGCTCTTCGTCCACCATGCGCTTCGCATGTTTTATCGTTTCCGCAAGGTCCTCTCTCTGCAACCGGCCCAAGATGAATGGTCGGAACAATTCCAATGCCATCTTCTTCGGCAAGCCGCATTCATGCAATTTGAGAGTGGGGCCTACAACGATTACTGACCGACCCGAGAAGTCGACACGTTTCCCAAGCAAGTTTTGGCGAAAACGACCTTGCTTTCCCTTGATCATGTCGGAAAGTGACTTAAGCGGACGCTTGTTTGTTCCAGTAATTGCACGACCACGTCTGCCATTGTCAAGAAGTGCGTCGACAGCTTCCTGCAACATCCGCATCTCATTGTGAATGATGAGATCAGGAGCTCTGAGCTCGTTGAGTTTGCGCAATCGATTGTTGCGATTGATTACTCGCCGATAGAGATCATTTAGATCAGAAGTCGCAAATCTTCCGCCTTCCATGGGAACCAACGGACGAAGGTCTGGCGGCAGTACAGGCAAATTGCGCAAGATCATCCATCCGGGTTTGTTGCCAGATTTCAAGAACGCGTCGACCAGCTTGAGACGCTTGGAAAGTTTCTTGATCTTCGTCTCGGAATTCGTGCCATCGATTTCCTCTCGGAGCTTTGTGGACTCTTCCTCAAGATCGATCTCTTCCAAAATCTCCAAAATGGCTTCTGCCCCCATCTTGGCGACGAATCCGCTGCCGTACTGCTCTCTCGCCTCTGCGTACTCCTCTCGAGTGAGAAGATCGCAAGTGTTCAATTCCGTACGACCGGGATCGACAACGATGTAAGAGTCGAAGTAGAGAACACGTTCGATTTCACGCAAGGTCATGTCAAGCATCAACCCGATACGCGAAGGCAATGACTTCAAGAACCAAATGTGCGCCACGGGCGCAGCAAGTTCGATATGTCCCATGCGTTCACGACGCACTTTCTTGGCAGTGACTTCTACGCCACACTTTTCGCAGACCACGCCTCTATGCTTCATGCGCTTGTACTTTCCGCAAAGACACTCGTTGTCCTTCATCGGTCCAAAGATCTTTGCACAGAACAAACCATCTCGTTCAGGCTTCAGCGTCCGATAGTTGATCGTTTCCGGTTTCTTGACTTCGCCGTGCGACCACGAACGTATGAGTTCAGGGGAAGCCAGCCCAATCTGCAACCAGTCGAAGTCCTCCACGGAGGAGGTGCTTAGTCGTCGATGTCGAAAGAAATCCACCATAGTTCAGTTCCTCCTAATCCGTGCCCAGTGACAAGTCGATTCCGAGAGACTTAACCTCCCGAGATAAGACATTGAACGATTCCGGCATGCCGGGATCGATTCGATAGTCGCCATCCACAATGTTCTTGAATACCTTTGCTCTTCCTTCGACGTCATCGGATTTAACAGTGAGCATCTCCTGGAGTGTGTAAGCCGCGCCGTACGCCTCCAATGCCCATACTTCCATTTCGCCAAACCTCTGACCGCCCAGCTGAGCCTTCCCGCCCAACGGCTGCTGAGTCACAAGGCTGTACGATCCAGTGGATCGCGCATGCATTTTCTCGTCTACCAGATGGTTGAGCTTCAGCATGTACATGTAGCCCATCGTCACTGGTCGGTCGAACCTGCGTCCGGTTCGTCCATCGTAGAGATAGGTTTGACCGCTCTCCGGAAGATCCGCGAGACTCAGAAGTCTCTTGATGTCGGTTTCTCGCGCACCATCAAAAACGGGCGTGGAGACTGGTATTCCGTTGCAGTACGAACGCGCCAAGGCCATGAATTCAGGATCTTTGAGCAAGTCCAAATCGACTTCCTTGCCTTCCATTTGCCCATAGACGTCCTTCAGGTACTTGCGGACTTCCTCAGACTTTGCGTGACGCTCGAACAATTCGGTTAATTTGTCCCCGATGCCTTTGGCCGCCCACCCCAAATGGGTCTCGAGCACTTGTCCAATATTCATCCGAGACGGAACGCCGAGAGGGTTGAGAACTATGTCGACCGGTTCCCCATTCTCGTCATATGGCATGTCTTCAACGGGCATGACGACGGAAATTACGCCTTTATTGCCATGGCGACCCGCCATCTTGTCTCCAGGTTGTATTCGTCGCTTGGTCGCGACATACACCTTCACATGCTTTAGCACTCCCGGTGCAAGATCGTGAGGACGCTTGATTTTTTCCTCTTCGTGTTCGAATTCCTTGTCCAGACTGGCTTGCCTCTCATCAAGAGTCTTGAAGGTTTGTTCAAGAGTGCGATTAAGTGAGTCGTCGTCTACTCGGATATTCCGCCACTCCGATCGTTCTAATCCTCGGAGATACGACACTGTCAGCTTCGCTTTGGCTTCCAGTCCGGGTGCACGCTTGATCTCCTTTCCTCTCAGATGAGTAAGCAACTGCTCATATGTAGCGTTCTCAAAAATCCGATATTGATCGTTCAAGTCCTGGCGTATGGAATCCAGCTCATCCTGTTCGATGGCCAAAGTTCTCTCGTCTTTCTCTTTCCCCTGTCGGGTGAACACTCGGACATCAACAACTGTACCCTGAACATCGGATTTCACCCGAAGAGAAGTGTCCTTCACGTCGGATGCCTTTTCGCCAAAAATCGCTCTTAACAACTTTTCTTCAGGCGTGAGCTGAGTCTCGCCCTTTGGTGTTACCTTTCCGACAAGGATGTCGCCAGCTGCAACTTCCGCACCAATGTAAACGATGCCCGATGCATCCAGTTTGGATAGTGCCGATTCGCTGACGTTGGGAATGTCGGCGGTAATCTCTTCGGGACCCATCTTGGTCTCTCGCGCCGTGCACTCCAATTCCTTGAGATGCACGCTCGTGAACCGATCTTCGCGCACAACTCTTTCGGATACGAGAATCGAATCCTCGTAGTTGTACCCATTCCACACCATGAACGCGATTCGAATGTTTTGGCCAAGAGCAAGCTCACCTTGGTCGATGGACGGACCGTCTGCCAAGATGTCCCCCTCTTGAATCTTGTCTCCGGGACGAACGATCGGACGCTGGTTGATGCATGTGTCCTGATTCGATCGAGTGAACTTTGTCAGGTTGTAAATATCGATTCCCGCGTCTTCTTCCGATCGCTTCGACAGCGAGGTGCGCACCACCACTCTTCGTGCATCTACAAGTTCAACAGTTCCCGCGCGTTTCGCGATCACGCACGCACCTGAATCGCGCGCTACCTGATGTTCCACCCCAGTGCCAACCAATGGAGCCTCTGTACGTATCGTAGGGACCGCCTGACGCTGCATATTGGATCCCATCAGACCTCGATTTGCTTCGTCGTGCTCTAGGAAAGGAATCAAGGCCGCCGAGATCGAAACAATCTGTTTCGGAGAGATATCCATGAACTGAACGTCTCGCGGGTCCGCCTTGGTAAATTCATTGTTGTGGCGGACATCGACGATCTCGTCGGCGAATTCATTTGCACCTGTCAAGTTGGAACTGGCTTGTGCAACCTTGTACTCGCCCTCGTCGATTGCAGAAAGGTACTCGATTTTGTCGGTGACCTTGCCATCCTTTACCTTTCTATACGGAGTCTCAATGAAACCGTATTCGTTGATCCGAGCATAAGTGGCGATACTGTTGATAAGTCCGATTGTCGGACCTTCTGGTGTCTCTATGGGACAGATGCGTCCGTAGTGCGTCGGATGAACGTCGCGCACCTCGAATCCTGCATGTTCTCGTGTGAGTCCGCCAGGACCCAAGGCTGAAACTCTTCGTTTGTTTGTAACTTCCGACAACGGATTGTCGTCGTCCATCATTTGGGAGAGTTGATGCGACCCAAAGAACTCGCGTACTGCTGAGACAATTGGTTTGGCGTTGATCATGTCCTGCGGCATGAGTCCTTCGCTCTCAGCCAGTGAAAGTCTGTCACGAACAGCTCGATCAACACGGGACAAACCAATGCGAAACTGATTCTCCGCCATTTCCCCAACTGAACGAACGCGGCGATTTCCAAGGTTGTCGATATCGTCAACGTTGTCCCCTCCGTTGCGAATTTCGATCAGTTTCTTGAGCACAGCAACAATGTCGTCGGGATGCAATATGTTCGATTCGGAATTCTCATCACGCTTCAGGCGTTTGTTGAATTTCATGCGGCCCACAGAGGACAGGTCGTAACGATCGGTCTCAAAGAAGAGACCCTTAAAGTACCTCCGGCAGTTATCTTCGGTGAGGGCTTCTCCAGGGCGCATGACGTTGTAGATCTCGTATAGCGAGCGTATACGTGTAGTCGATTGATCCTTCCGGAGAGTGTCCGACATGAACGCGCCTTGATCTAGTTCGTTTGTAAAAATCGTAGACAGTGACCCAACTTCCGAATTGACGATGCGTTCCACCATCTCCTGGGTGAGCGAAGTGTTGCATGGAACGAGAACTTCCCCAGTCTCAGGATCGACTACATCCTTGGCAACAGTCTTGTCGATCAAGTATTCGGCTGGAACCTCGAGGTACTTACTTCGAGAATCGTCAAGTTGACGAGCGTGACGTTGAGTAATCAGGTCCCCTTCCTTCGCAATTATTCGACCACCCATTTCGATGTCGAACAATGCGTGTTCGCCTATGAGACGATTGGGAACCATTTCCCAACGAATCTTGCGATTCTTCAATAGCGTAAAGTCGTTGGTCTCGAAGAATGTCGCGAGAATTGCTTCGTCAGTGAACTGATACTCTTCATCGACATATTCCAAAGTTCGCAAGAACTGTGTTACGGGGAGCTTCTTCTTGCGGTCGATTCTTACGTAGATGTACTCTTTTTGTTCTTTGGATTCATAGCCAAATTCAAAGTCGAGCCAAGACCCACGATATGGAATTACCCGTGCGTTGTAGAGCAGCCGACCAGATGAATGGCCCTTTCCCTTGTCATGGCTGAACAGCACGCCTGGAGAGCGATGAAGCTGAGAAACCACTACACGTTCTGAACCATTAATGATGAAACTGCCTGACGGCGTCATTAAAGGAACGTCCCCAAGAAAGACTTCCTGCTCCTTAACAAGCTTGATCTGGTTCGTTTCGCGACTGTATATGATGAGCCGTACCGTCATGTGCAACGGCGCGGCGTACGTTGTGCCTCGAGTGATACAGTCCTTTACGTCGAACGTCGATTCGTCTATTCGGTAGTCGACGTACTCCAAGTAAGCAGTCTGGGAGGCATTCTCAATCGGAAAAACAGATTGAAAGGCAGCATGCAAACCAATTTCCTCTCGCTCATCGGGAGGGACGTCCGCTTGCAGGAATTTTCGGTAGGAATCACGTTGGATTGCCAAGAGGTTGTGAAGTTCTATGGGATCCGAAAGACGACTGAAGTCCTTTCGAATACGTTTTTTCTCAGTGAATGAGTACGGCATCTATTTCGTCCATGCAGAATTGGCGGCCTGGTTCGTTCCAGGTCGCGGCGAATGAAGTTTGAACGCGTTCTTGGCTAGAACGCGATTTGGGAGCGGCGGCAACCCTATTTGACTTCTACCGTTCCACCCGCGTCTTCGACTTTGGCCTTGATCTCGTCGGCTTCCTCCTTCGAGACTTGCGTCTTGATGTCGGAAGGCATTTCGTCTACTAATGCTTTGGCTTCTTTGAGACCAAGTCCAGTTATTTCACGTACAGCCTTGATGACTGTCAATTTCTTTTCAGGAACGCCGACAAGCTTGACGTCGAATTCCGTTTGTTCATCCTCGGCGGCTGAGTCCGCACCGGCATCTCCTGCTCCAACCACAGTTACAGGAGCTGCTGCTGCCGCGGTCACACCGAATTTTTCTTCCATTGCATCGACAAGGTCGACCACTTCCATGACCGACATTTCGGCAATGGCATCGAGGATTTCGTCTTTTGACAAGCTCATACGAGTTTCTCCTAAATTAATCGAAATTTCTCAAAGAGAACGACGAGACTATTCGTCGCTTTGTAAAGATTGCCGTACAGCCGCAAGCGTCCGTACGAGTTTTGTAGGTACTGCATTCAGTACCTGGGCAAGTTTCGCTACAGGCCCGCGCATCACGGACATGAGCCTTGCCAATGCTTCATCGCATGTTGGCAGTGATGCGACCTTGTCGAGGTCGTCACCTGTCTGCAGAGTCCCAGCCACTGATATAGCTCGAACGTCCAAAGACACACCTGATCGTTTGATCGCTCGTACTAGCCGAGCTCCGGCACCAGGGTCTTCATTTGAATACGCAATGATCGAGGGCCCTTTCAAAGATGACTGTAGGCACTCGTGAACAGTACCCTCAAATGCCAAGCGCGCCAACGTGTTGCGAACAACTTGGAGCTGAACCCCGGCCTCTCGGGCTTGCTTTCGCATATCGGTGAGCTCAGTTACGGAAATTCCGCGAAAATCGGCAACGAGTGCTGACACGGCGGCTTCTGCCGTGACACGCGTTTCTTCGACTTTTTGTTTCTTTTCTTCTAATGCAAGCGTCATTTAAGTGTCTGGACTCTAACTAGCTCTCTCTCAACTTTCCAACGAAGTCTGTTCGATGGCAACTCCCGGACCCATTGTTGTAGAGAGTGTCACTTTCTTGAGATACGTGCCTTTCGCAGATGCTGGTTTGGCTTTTCTAAGGTCATCGAGCAGAGCAGCTATGTTTTCTTTGACTTGCTCCCCACTTTGTCCAACTTGTCCAACGCAACCGTGGATGACTCCACCCCGATCAGCGCGAAACTGTACTTGCCCCGACTTGGCGTTCTTCACAGCAGTGGCCATGTCGTTCGTCACGGTTCCAGATTTTGGATTAGGCATCAGTCCGCGCGGTCCCAAGATTCGACCCAGAGGACCTAGAACTCGCATACTCTGTGGCGTTGCAAGCACGACGTCGAAATCGTAATTGCCAGCCTTTACGCTTTCCGCCAAGTCTTCAAGTCCTACAACATCTGCACCAGCTTGCTGCGCTGCTTCTGCCTCGTCGCCGGAAGCAAAGACTGCAACTTTAATGTCCTTTCCAACTCCGTGCGGCAAAGTTGTTGATCCACGAACCATTTGATCTTGTTTCTTCGTGTCGATGCCGAGATTTACCGCGATATCCAAAGATTCCTTAAACTTGGTGCGTTGAGCCAATTCCGACAGAATCTTGACAGCCTCCTGAACATCGTAGTGATGACTAGGATCAATCTTTTCCTGTACAGCTTTTTGTCGCTTCGAGAGCTTTCCCATTAGATGCCTTCCACTTCAATACCCGCACTTCGAGCGCTTCCCGCCAAAGTTCGAACTGCTGCGTCCATGTCGGCTGCAGTGAGATCGGGTTCCTTAACCTTTGCGATTTCTTCCAATTGGGCTCGCGTGACCTTTCCCACCTTCTCCGTGTTTGGCGTTCCACTCCCCTTCTCAATCCCGGCGGCCTTTCGAATTAGCACGGATGCTGGCGGGCTCTTCGTTATGTAGCTAAAACTGCGGTCCGCATAAACCGTGATGATGCACGGTATCGGCAAGCCCGGCTCGATAGATTGAGTCTGTGCGTTGAACGACTTTGTAAATTCAACGATGTTGATGCCGTGCTGACCCAATGCCGGTCCAACTGGCGGAGCCGGCGTGGCTTGACCTGCGGGCACTTGCAATTTGATGTAGGTCTGTACCTTCTTCGCCATGAGTGTTCAATGCGTTGAAACACCACACATGTCGAAACTCGCTTCAGTGCGAGGTTCGATTTTGCGTTTGTGCTTCGTTATCCTTTCTCGACCTGAGAAAAGTCAAGTTCAACTGGTGTGGAACGTCCAAAAATCGTGACCGATACGACAAGGCGGCTTTTCTCGTAGTTGACCTCTTCAACGATGCCGTTGAAATCCACAAATGGACCGTCAATTACGCGAACAAGCTCCCCAGCCCCAAACAATGTCTTAGGCGTATCCGTGTCGTTTCCTTCCCGGACTCGGTCAAGTATGAGCTGTGCTTCTTCATCCGATATGGGAACCGGATTGTTTATTGTACCACCGATGAACCCAATCACTCGAGGTGTCGCCTTAACAACTTGCCAAGTGTGTTCGTTCATCGCCATATGCACAAAGATGTAACCCGGAAAGAACTTCCGCTCACTCCTTCGTTTTTGACCACCGCGCATCTCGACCACTTCCTCGGAAGGTACCACGACTTCCCCGAAGTGACTCTTGAACTCTGACAATTCGATTCTCTCTTCGATTGCCTCGGCGACTTTCTTCTCGTGACCTGAGTAAGCGTTAACGACGTACCAACTCTTTGCCGGCGAGATGTCAGTTTGAGTCTGCGTTACTTCTTCCAATTTAACTCACCCTATTAGCATTTGCACAATCCAAGTCAGCAATGAATCTAATGCCCAAAGAATCAGTGCAAAAACCAATATCAACACGATGACGATAAGAGTCGTTTGCAACGTCTCTTGCCGCGTAGGCCAAATGACTCTTCGAACTTCAGATCGAGCGTCGCGCATAAGCACCCAAAGGTTTCTTCCCTTTTCTGTTTGAAAGAGAATGAAGCCGGCCAAGACAGCCATTGCGACTAGAGCAAGGGCACGATAAAAGACATTGATCTCGCCGAACCACCAATTGCCCACAATCCCACCAACGACAAGAGCGATTACGGCGAACCACTTGGCACGATCGGCCATTGACGTCTCGGTGCCGGGTTGTTTTCCTGCTTGAGTAGCCATGTTCGACAGAATCCTCGATCTAACTCGCAGCCCTACACATGCCGGTTGAAAGTCCTTCGGTGGCAGGCCAGGAGGGCATCGAACCCCCAACCTGCGGTTTTGGAGACCGCCGCTCTGCCAATTGAGCTACTGGCCTAGTTGCTTCCAATTATCGGCGGAACTAACTCTCACTCAGTTCCTATGTCTACGACTGAGGTATTGTCTCGTTGCTATTTTCCTTGTACTAGGACTGTTTGTTGCTAACTCGCGCATCGTGGTTCTCATATGCATTTCTGCTCTACTTCGATCCACTTTCACGCTGCTTAAATGGTGCTCACAATCGGATTTGAACCGATGACCTCTTCCTTACCAAGGAAGCGCTCTACCGACTGAGCTATGTGAGCTTGCCCAGACGCATGACCCTTTAGTTTATCCAATTCTGCATCGGAGCATTGGTGCGGGCAGCGGGAATCGAACCCGCGCCATCAGCTTGGAAGGCTGAGGTTCTACCACTAAACAATGCCCGCACGGACTTTTCGTATTGTTTTCCTGTTCGATCAAGATGGTGGAGGGGGTAGGATTCGAACCTACGAAGTCGACGACATCAGATTTACAGTCTGGTCCCTTTGGCCACTCGGGAACCCCTCCAAAGCTTTACTTCGTCGCTCAGACCCTAAAAGGAGACTATTGTCGTTGCTAAGACAAGCGTTGTCAATCAAAGTTTCGGGAACAAGTAGAGCTACATGCACTCTACCCATGGAATGACCTATATGGGAACGCATTAGGAAGTTACGGAACTAATTTCAAATTCTTGCTACTAATTAAGAGCTTTACTCGTTCGTGAGAGATGCCAAAAGTATCAAGTCTGGCTCTACGCAAAGCACTCTCTTAGACTACTTCTCTTGGTCACTAGCCGTTCAGAATGCTACGGTCAGCCCGCCACCGGCAAACTCACGCGTACTCCATACTTGCTGAATAGCCAAGTAGTTGGAGTTTCCCCAACCAGTCATCAAGATCTCAGACTCTGGCAGATCCTATTACAGGTGTCTGAGATTCAATGGAGGATTAGAAATTGAAAAACAAGAAAATTGCGATCATTGCAGTCACTTTCATGTGCGCAGTAGTTGTTGCGACACTTGGCGTGTCATTCTTTACCGAAAGACAAATTGCACAGAGCAAAGTTGCACAAGTAGAAAAAGTCCTTGAACGATCACTATCAACAAACGCGGCTGCAAGTCTAGAGGGTTCACGTACTGTCGAGTTGGAGTCCAGAAGTGCGGGTAAGCGTTCACACAAATCTACATACCTAACTCAAGATACATCAGCTTGGAATAACGGTATTACGGACACCTTTGCGAAACAGATTGCAACAACCAGTGAAAGTGTCAGTTCGGCCGCGGAGGAAATAGGACGGAAGGATTCACCTTCTGTGGAGTGGATTGACCCCAATGACTCGATTCGAAGAATCGTGGCGACTGGGGAGACCCAAGACCGCGAATGGGTATACGGATGGCTTCAACTTCAGTCAGGATTCGACCGAACTTCGCTAGAAGAAAGCCTAAAGCAACACGGTACCACTCTCCTAGGTTTTTCCGGGCTGTACGCGAGGGCACGCATCCCCACCGATGAAACTTCCCTTAGAGAGCTAGCGAATGATCCACATGTTGCCGGTATTGGAATGCAGCCCTATGCACAAAAGATCGATCCAGAACTTACAGAACGATACTCAAGAATTGGCAATGGTGAAGAATTGCCCGTATTCATCACCGTACTGACGAACAACGATACAGCATCCTTAAGAAGATCCTTGGAAGAAATGGGAGTGACTGTTGGGCAGTGGTTTGGTGACATTAGGACCTATTCTGCGAATCTGCCAGTTGAAACGGTTGACGCGGTCCTTAGGCGCGACGACGTCGAGGAAGTATCTGGCAATGAAGTGGTTGCGTCTCTGCTCGACTCCGCAAATGCAGTGGTTGGTATCGACGGTCTTCGACAGTACCACAGTTCGACAGACTCGTTCGAAGGATCTACGGGAGCTGGAATCTCTGTTGGAGTAATGGATACAGGTCTAAATCTCGAACACGTGGACTTTTCGCAAAAAGACGTATGTGGTGCAAATTTCCTGTCGAACTCATCCAGCGACGAGAACGATCTCTACTATGACCAACATGGACACGGCAGCCACGTAACCGGAATCATCGCGGGCGAGGGAAAAAGCAACGCAAACTATGCAGGCGTCGCACCAGGAGTTCGGCAAATTCGATTTGCAAAGGTGCTCGACACCGACGGTTACGGTTCCTACCTCGACATCTTCAATGCTGTCAAGTTCTTGCGAGAAGAAAATCCCTGCGAAAGTGACCCACCTACTGATACCCCTTCGTTAGTAAATGTCAGTCTGGGTGGATCTCCGGACTTCTCAGACGGAAACTCGATCTTCAATCGAAAAATCGACGCTACGGTCTATGACTATGACCAGTCCTATGTTCTCGCGGCCGGCAACGACGGACTTCGAGGAATTTCGGACTTGGGTTCCTCCAAGAACGCGATAGCCGTAGGAGCGGTCTTCGACAATGGCGTCGCAACGAATTTCAGCAGCCACGGACCCACTGCAGACGGACGTCTTTCGCCACACATCGCCGCACCGGGTGGGCTGGTGACTTCGGTAGAGGGCGACGGAAACCGAAACGACTATGTGGAGTATAGCGGCACCAGCATGGCTGCGCCCGCAGTGGTTGGACTCTCCGCAGTGCTGTTGGAGAACAACGACTGGGACCCCGCATTGCTTCGAGCTGTTTTGATGGCGACCGCAATCAGACCAGAACCCTTTGTTGGGTCTCTAGATGGATTTCCAACAAACAACACAAATGGTCCGGGAAAGCTGCAAGAAGAATACGGAATGGGACTGGTCACAGCGAATGAGAATTGGGCTGCGGGCGACCAATACGGAATGGAGTTGTCAGCAGGTGAACAATTCTCAGTCAACATAACCGTTCCAGAGAATGTTGCTCGATTGGATGTAGTACTCACATGGATGGAACCCCCTTCGACACGCTTCTCCAATACAGTCATTTCGAATTTCGATCTCTACCTCGACGAAGACGCGAACTGCGGCGAGGGGGCATGTGGGGAACACTCGTCGACATCCACCATAGACAACAACGAATGGATACTTTTGAAGGACCCTAAGGCTGGCGAATACACGATAAACGTTGTGTCGGTCAATGACTTCACCGAGCCCGCAAAGATAGGTCTGGCGTGGCGAGTCATCGAAGAGGATGCTCCACAACTCGCTATAGAAGCATCTACTTCCGAGCTATCGATTAGACCCAACGAGAGCTTCGAGATTGAATTGGAAGTGTCGGTAGATGAATTTGTTGCTGCCGGAACAACCGTGCACCTCGCATGCGAAGAGTCGTTTGCTTGTTCGAGCTACGAATCCCCTGCGCGTTGGCATCCTGCAAGTCATGCGATCCATGAGGATGGCACGTACCAACTCCTGGCCGACGAACCCAACGTTCCTATTGCAGTGGGTGAGGTAACAAGCACCTCAAGTCGCAAAGTGAGCATAAGAGTTCCTCGAGGCGTTGTGGCAGATAGTCATACGCTCTACTTTGTTGCAAGTTCGTTCAATGCACTAGCAGCTTTTGCTTCCATCGATGTAGTAGTGGACGACGAGCCAGCTCCCGATCAAATTTCGCCCCCTGGAAACGACATGATGCAAAACGCTAGCGCTCTAATTGGAACTAGCGGGGATTTTGATGTGAATTTGCGAATTGCTTCGAGGGAACCAGGTGAACGAATTGTTCAAGGAAGTGGTGCTGGCTCATCTATCACTAAGTTCTATCAAGACCCCGTTGACATCGCATCGCTGGAAGAATTTGCAACTAACTCACGTCACAGCAGTGCGTGGTTTGAGCTCAACACACCGTCGGAAGTTGCGGTTCTGGCCGTCACCGGTTTGTCGAGCGGAACTGAAGTGACAGTCTTCGAGTCAACGGCAGACGGATTAGAATCGATTTACCAACACAGTGGATCATTCTCCGATAGCGGCTTTAGCATTCGAGTTGCTGAATCCAAGCGCTACCTCCTTCAAGTCATCAACCCTAATTACAACCCGCTTTCAACAAACTTTAGCTGGTCGCTTCGAGAAGACGTTCAGCCACAAAACGATGACTTCGCAAATGCCGAACAAATTTCAGGTAGTTCCGGCACGGTTTCAGGGACCAACTTCAACTCGAGCTTGGAAGGTTTCGAATTCTATGGAGAGGAACACGACGAATCGACATGGTTCAAGTGGACAGCTCCATCTTCGGGGACTTACGAGTTCAACGCATATCCCAGCATCGCACTGATCCTGAATGGCAACAGTTCTGAAGAACTTACTCGAATCTCCAGTATTCCAGCGTCGGACCGAGAAAATGTCGTACAAACTGCGTCGGACGAGCAGTACTACATCGCGGTGGTAAGTTCCTCTTATGGAGGATCTGTCAATGACTACGAACTAAGATGGTCGACAACAAGCGACTTCTCATTAATGGAAAACGACAACTACGATGCCGCCTCCACACTTAGCGGAGCATCTGGAGAAATAGACGAAGGGATTTACAGAAGTAGGACTCTTGAACCCAACGAACCCAAAGAAGCAGGCCTAGGCACTTTGTGGTGGGCTTGGACACCTAGTGAAAGCGGAAGTTACACCTTCAAGCTTGAAGATCCGGAGTTCGAGCATTTGTCTATGTGGACGGGCAATAGCCTGGCCAACCTTTCAGAAGTAGCGAGCGGGACAGTACTGTCCGTCGATGCAACTGCGGACGAGACTTATTACCTCGCCTATGGCACCGACCATAGATTCCCATTCAACGACCTGAATGGCGACTACTCAAGACAGCTATCCGTGACTTGGGGTCCTGCGCCGACCAACGACTTGAGAGTCAACGCTATTGAAGTCGCCGGCACCAGTGGGTCGACTACCTTTACGCACGAGCATGCAACCGAATCTAGAGACGATCCTAGGGGAATCTCTGGAACTCACTCTTTGTGGTGGACTTGGACTGCTCCGTCCGACGGCTGGATCAAGTTCGAGCTGGAGGTGGAAGACGACGATCCCTTCCAACGCCAAGTCGACAATGTGCTCGGTGTACTTAAAGCAACCGAAGATTCGCAGTTTATTGCAACAACGGACCGATCCTATGTCTTGAACGGAAAACCGGAAACCACCATCTATGCCTCAGCAGGGGAGGAGTTCGTCATACAAGTTTCACTGCGAACTCGTACGTCTCAGGATCCATTTGCAGAATCGGGATTTAATTGGAGCGCAGCCAATGCGCCGCCGTGGCTCAAGTTCGAAGAACACCTGACAAACAGCGCTTTGCCGGGAATGTCGAATGAAGTGAATTCGTTGATTGCTCCACGTAGCATCGCTATCGATCCTGCTAGCAACAGGTTGTATGTCGTTGCAGAAACTGGTCTGATCGTGCTAACTACCGATGAAGAGAGTGGTAGCCCTCAGTTTTCAAAACTGGTCGAGTTCGTCGACCAAGAAGGAAACAGCGTAGACGACATGGACCGAGCCATTCTAGGATGGGACAGCAACAACTCCAATCTCTACGCATTCAACCAAAAGGGCATATTTCTGTTTCAAGCTCTGGATACGGATTCCGCATATCTACAGCGATGCATTGATCACCCTAGTGGTTCTTTGTTTGATCCGTCCCAGTTGCTTATAGACGATGAGTCCAAGTATTTCTACGCGATTAATACTCCATCGTTAGGAATGGAAATCGAATCATTTGAACGGACAGGCACGTGTGAGTTCACAGCGATTCAGTCGCTCGACGACGTTGACGTTAGAGAGCTTCGATATGGCAATGCCGCCTTGATTGGACCCGATCAAGGCTATTTCTATGTCTCAGCTGACGACGGACTATTGACATTCTCACGAGACTCCACCACGGGAGAGATTCAGTTGCTTGGGACGGCTTCGACTTCAGAGCGAGAAGATGGTTATAGCTTTCGTTGGGACGACAGTACTCTGATCAAGTCCGGAACAGGGAAGCACTTGTTTGTGATGGGTGAGCAGGCACCCTACATTGCTGCTTACGACGTCGATACAGATCCACAGAATCCATCCTTGATTACAAGCATTGTCGAGTTTCATGTCGAGAACAGAGAGTTTGACTATTACAGCTTTGAGACAAAAGAGAGTCTTCCCGTAAACGCGTTCGACTGTGCAACACTGGTATCACCTTCAGATACCGAACAAGTGGAGCTCCTATGCGACGATGCAATGTACTCCATTACGCTCGAGAACGAGCAGCTGGTTGTTCAAGACATGCTTCTTGTTGACGAAAATGATCGATTTGGAAGCGAACTACGGAACGTTGCAATTAAGCGCACTGGATTCACACAAGCCGTAATGAACGGGGAAGACAATCGAGTTTATGTGATCGTGCATGACAGCTTCAACTTCAGGGACTTCATGCTGACGTTCAAGCGGGCGTCAAGTATCGAAGCTGATCCCTACTGATTCAAAGTCTTTTTGTGAGTTGATCTCAGAAACGTAAGCGTTGTCACGAAGGAGAAAAGTAGGACCGCGCCAATGGGTAAAAGCCCAAGAGTCGAGAACATTGTGGCTCCCTTACGGATGAGCACATTGTCTCTCAATACGTCGGAAGTGTGTGTTGGCAATAGAGAGCGCACCGATCCGTTGGGTGCCAAAATCGCCGTAGGACCTACGTTTGATGCGCGCAAGAGAGACTTTCCGGTTTCTCTTGCGCGCATTCGCGCGACTTGAAGCTGTTGCCAAGGACCAATCGATTTACCAAACCAAGCATCTGCATTTAGTGCCACGATGAGATCTGACTCCGCGATGTTTCTGTTGACTAGCTGCGGATATGCGATTTCGTAGCAAATGGAGACCTTTGTCGTCGCATGTTTCGTATACAAGAGTCCATCGCTTCGGGGCCCAGGCGAAACATGGGCAGTTGGATAATCAATAAGCTCCATCAACGGAGTCAGGAGCCACAAGTTCGGAGTGTATTCGCCGAACGGCACGAGTCGCTGTTTGCGATAAGTTTCTACCTGAGTTCCAATGTGAACAGCCACGTTAAACGTCCGTCCGATTGACCCTGACCCTTGGCGCTCGAACGTCCCAAACAACAGGGATCCCTGTAGTTCTTGAGCAACTTCCTCCGCTTCTGTCTCCACTGCACTCAGAGTGGTCGGAATTGCAGACTCGGGCCAGACAATTAGATCCGCCGATGAATTTGTCACCGTTAGGTTCTGATGTTGAACCCATACCGCACGAACTTCATTAGGCTCCAATTGCTCGTTGGGGCTGGTGTTGGCTTGAACTAGTGCCACAGACAGCTCGCCAGCATCCTGAGTCCAATTCAAACTGCCAAGTAGTAAGCTTGCAAGCCATAGACAGATAGCAATAACAATTGGAGCATAAGCCTTATGAAATGCGAAGCAGATTGCCGCTGCACTGAACAGAGCCGCATATCCAACTAACCAAACGCCCCCGACCGGTGCATAGGCTGCAATCGGTGTGTCTACGAACGCATAACCTGTGTGCAACAAGGGAAAACTAAACCAGATGGGGAAACTGATCAAAACTTCATAGGTACATATGGCCGCGGCAAGAAGAAGTGATGAAGCGGTCTTGCTTCTCATTTGCAATGCGAATCCGCATGCGAGACAAAATACAGTCGACAGAGCGATTATTAGCACCGAGAATAGGAGGACCGCAGTCAGTCGATTGAAACCGGCATGATGTATCAAAGCATCGAGCAACCATACCGTCCCAAAAGCGAACTTGCCAAATCCAAACAACCACCCTCGAAATAGCTTTTCAAGTGTCGATGTGGCTACATAGAGGGCATGGAACAGTAACGCGAAACTGACTAATGCAAGTGGCCAAAAGCCAAACGGGGCGAACGAGAGACTGCAAAGAACTCCACATAGCAACGAAGCCAGGCGCAAGGTAATGCTAGATCGAATGAACTGAGACCAGTTTGAGTTGTGTGGCTCCAACGTAGGTGTCAAAAGTCAGGTCGACTATCTATGATGACTTCCTTCGTACGCCGAAGAGAGTCTGAAAGTGGCGATGTAGTTCCTCGGACTAAGTCGAAAGAACTTGATCTAGCTCCTCGCACAAGTCTCGCGGATCTTCCAATCCTACTGCTAGTCTAAAGATTCCTTCACCTGCCATAGACCTATAGCGTTGGGACAATTCCTCGTCCAACAAATAAGCAGTGGCTAACATCTCGTCCGTGGGTAGCCAGTAGATCAAACTTCGGTAGCTGCCAAGGGAAACTGCGTAATGGATGACGTTTAATACCTTCGGCAATCGTTTTGCCAGTTCTGGTCCATCGGAAACACAAAACGAGAGAAGACTCGAAAAACAATCCATCTGTGCCTTTGCAAGCTCGTGACCCGGATGATTGGGGAGACCCGGATACAGCACTCTCGAAACTCTTGGATGTTGCTCCAAGAACTCAGCCACCTGCATGGCATTGGTCGAATGCGCCTTCATTCGGACGGGTAATGTTGTGGTCCCTCTTGCGATCAGCCAAGCGTTGAACGGACTCAATATTCCTTCTATGTGAACCCGCTCAGTCGTTCGAAGATGTTCGACTAGTTCTCGTGAGCCAGCTACCGCACCTCCAATTGCATCTCCGTGTCCGCCAATGTACTTTGAAAGCGAATGTACGACCAGGTCCACTCCTAACTCGATTGGACGTGTAGCAATGGGTGTTGCCACCGTTGAATCCACGACAAGACGTGCTTGGTACTTGGTCGCTAAGTCCGCCAGTGCACGAAGATCCGTGATCTTGAGTAGCGGATTGGACGGCGTTTCCGTCCAAATCAGTTTCGTCTTTCCCGGTCGAATGGAGTCCTCGACCATGTCCAAATCAGAGGTATCGACACGGGTCGAGTCGACATTGATCGATCCCTTTAGACTACGAATGAGTTCGGATGCTCCAGCGTAGTGGACATCGCTTGCCACGATGTGATCACCCGACGACAGGAATCCATGCAACACGGCTGCCGTCGCCGCCATCCCCGAACCGAAACATGCGCAGTCCTCGGCGTTTTCTAACGATGCCAACTTACCTTCCAACACTTGAACGGTGGGATTGTCCCATCGGGTATAGATATAGGGTCGTTCTTCATCGAAGGAATTGATAGAAAATCCTTGCGGCTCGGACACCACAAAACTGTTTGACATCACGATGCTGGGAGTCGAGGCACCCGTGATGGGATCTACCGCTTCTCCTGCTAGAACAGCTTTGGTCTGTTGTCTGTAGTTGGGGCTGGATGTGCTGCGGGTCAACGGAAGGGTTTTCCTAGTTGAACGGGGCGCTGAGATTGATGGGTCAAATAGAACTCAGCATGTCCTTGTATTCTAACGAGACAAATTTCCACATGTCTTGTGGTTTCAGCCCAATGTCCATTCAGGTGTCGAGAGTTCAGTGATTAGCTTTGACTCACCATTCAATCATCGTTCTCATCTGCTTTGAGCGATACTGAACTCGACATCGCCATTATCGGTGGCGGAATCGTCGGTGCATCGTGCGCTTACTACTTGTCCCGTCGCGGGGTCTCATGCACGATCATCGACGGTGAAGAAATAGGTTCTAAAGCTTCCGGACTGGCTTATGGCGGGCTCAACAGTGTGTCGGGACACGAAATTCCGGGTTTGATGTGGGAGCTGAGCCAGTATTCGTCAGATCTGCATGCATCGCTCGCCTCCACGATCCGTGAAGACTCGAACATCGATTGCAAGTATCGAACGAGAGACACGCTAAACGTCGCCTTCTCTGCCAAGGAGTTACGTGAGCTCCGCACACGCGTCCGATGGATAGAAAGTGACACAACACTGGAATCGACAGTTCTCCGGCCTTCGGAGATCTTCGAAATTGAACCCAGGGTGAGTGGATTGATCGTTGGCGGAACACTCCTTCGAGGAACCATGGAGGTGGACTCACATAGCTTAACGGTCGCCATGGCTCAGGCATCCGGATGCGATCACATTCGAACGAACGTCGTAACAATGCAGCTTGCGGGCAACCGTGGAATTCTGCATCTTGACAACGAGACCGAGTTAGTGGTTCGCAAGGTTGTCTGTGCAAACGGCACTTGGATTTCCCCAATATTGAAATCAGCAGGAATTCGACTAGACATTCCGCCTCTAAAAGGGGAGATCCTTCGATTGGAAACGAAGGGGCCTCCGTTGCTTCAATCCATTGGGTGGAAGGGTAACTATTGCACTACCAAGACCGACGGCTTAACTTGGGCAGGTACGACAGAGTCCCAATCGCTGTATGACGAGTCCACAACCATTCAAGGAGAGCTCTCGATTCTGTCGAACTTGAAGGCTGTGCTACCAAACTTGGTTGTTGACAAGATCGCCCGACAGACCGCATGTCTTCGTCCAACAACTGCGGATGGACTCCCTGTAATAGGACAAATGGAAGGCTCGCCTAATCTCTTTGTTGCAACTGGAGGAGGCAGAAAAGGAATTCTGTACGGTCCAGGAATGGGAAAGATCATCGCCGACATCCTCACAGGCAACAAGCCCGAGGTAGATATCACACCATTCAATACCAGTCGGCTTGGTTCAACGAATTGATTTCTAAGTGGTGCCGCCACGAGGAATCGAACCCCGGACCTTCTCATTACAAGTGAGCTGCTCTACCTGCTGAGCTATGGCGGCTTAGTCAGTGTCGAAATTCTAAGGTTGCGACCTGTCTTTGCAAAGAGAGCGTCGATGCCCTTTGGACAGGACGACTCGTGGCCAGTTTCTTCCACTCCTCAAGTATGCCCGGTGCAGAATAGTTGGGCGTATGGTTAACACATGCATGATTGCGACGGAGTGGTTGCGAAGTAGGGAGACAGCGTCGCGAATTTGACTAGAGAAAAGGTTGTGAGACTCTTCAGACTGTGAACCTCTTGAGGTCTGCACTTGCAAGAAAATCTGTGCCTTGACTTGCGATTGAGACCGTCCAAAAAAACCAAAACCCGATGCTTCATTCTCTTTGGAGATAGAGCAAGAGAGGTTGAATGTCGATAGCATGTAACGTGAGAACATTCACAGCAAGACATCGAAGTACTCAGAGTCTGTGTTGAAGATCCGTGATGCACCTCAGAACAACGAGCACTCAAGGGACGAACACAATGAACAAGAACCGTGGAGACAAGCTGTCGCAAGTCGTAGCCGCTCTCTTGGCGATGACTACAGCTTCTTGTGTAATCGCACATGGCGATCATTCCGATTCTGGACCGAATCCCCTATACCACTCGGAGTCGCACTTCTACGTTCCTGAAGGCTTGCTCTCCCTGCACGTGGAAACTCAAGATCAGATATCCAAGTGGCAGCAAGCTGTCGAGCTCTGCACACCAGTTCAGCCAGCGAAACCTCTAGAGTCCTCTTGCATAGCCACATTGTCTGAGTATTTCATGGATGCGCCCGTATGGGACTACGGATCTCTCTATTACGTCGAGTCCTTCAGCTTCGGTCGAGCAGACCCCTTCCCTCTCAACCCTAGGCCGGCTCTTCTCCCATATGGTCCGGCTGACTATGGACACCCCGATGTCCCTCGCTGGCAAGACATTTTCGATGGGAAGATTGAGCCGCGAAAAGACACGTTCTTTCAAGTTGCGGCAGATCCGAAGTGTCAAGCAAGTATGCATGGCGGAATACAAGAAGATTTGGGAGATCACTGCTATGCACGAGAGATGTACAAGTACGCAGCTTACCTTGATGCGTGCGCAACCGCGATGCGACGACTCAAAGTCCTGAATAGAGTTACAGGAAGAGCCGAGTACAAGGGGCTAAGTACTTACGAAATGACTTTGCAAGTCGTCGAAGAGGAGATTGAGGACTTCGTTCAACAAGACATGATCAAGCAAAGACTGGAGAAGGGTTATCTGCATGCCTCGTGGGTGGCTCATCAATGTGCGCCACACGGACTTGCGCTACTTCCTCTTACGGAGGAACAGAATCGGAATCCTGGTGGAGGATTCGCTGAAGTTGTGGAGGTCGGTTCCGACCGTGCTACTCGTTGGGTTGTCGGACACTCACAAACCGTCGCGTTGAAGATCTCTTCACGCAGCGGAGACGAATGGGCGGTGCAAAGCTATCCAATGACCCCACTGGATGAACCAGAGTTTCTTTGCGATATGTATAAGAAATATCCTATTTTGTACCACCGACACTTAGGCTCTACGACGTTTGCAGGATACTTGTCGAGAGTCGAACAACGACGCCATCGAGCCCAAGCATATTTGCTCTTGAAACAGACGTTCGGTTCGAGAGTGGCTCAGCTCAGCTACGACGCAGCTGATCTGAAGCAAGAGATTGACTTTATTCAGAAAGGCGGAGAATTGACGCTGTTCTTGCCAGACAAGGAGTCCCCAAGAGAAACTGGCAGTGAGTCAAATCAAGAACCGACAGATGTGAAAGTGAACGGGAAAGCGACCGAATGATCAAGTCAATTGCGAACGCAAGACAAGTAGACTTTAGCGGTACCCTCTGACGTCTCAAAAGGATGAATCACCATAGCGCAATTCGCCAACTAGATCTGACATACTGCACCATAACCAAGCAAGTGTCGCTTTGTTGTAGCACGACTCAACGCTTGTAGTTCAAACCGTGATACCTATAGCTCCGTTGCTGCCCTACATCAATCAGACTACGCAAACCTGAAAGAACGAGTCGTCGGAGTCAATTGCAACACGCAATCCTCTCAGCTGAGCCAAAGCAAAGATTGCGAGCCGAATCTTGATTGTCTGTTCCTTCACACGTGGAACGCAAAGTTCGACCAACCACGAACCAAACAAAACCGGGATCGCAATAGGCCATAGGATTATGATCGGAATGCACACAGGAATACGCTGATTCCTCTTCCATGAAAAGATTACGAGGCTGGGAATCATGTGCCGAACCGATCAATCGCCTCGTCTACTGAAATGTTCCCCTCAGATACCTGATCCAGGATCTTTTCGTACTGAATCGAGTCCATCTGCTTGTCATCAAGCTCGTCAATGGGATCAAGCTGCGACGAGATCCTAGCAAGGCGGTTCTTTACGGTGGGATAACTGACTCCAAAGAACCTCTCCATTTGCTTTATCGATCCATGACTGTGTACAAAAGCCGTAACGAACAACTGATCTTCCGGAGATAATCTCGTCAGTGCGGGCAGCTCGAACACAGCTTCTACTCGGATATTGCATTCCTCGCAGACCAGGCGAGTCACGGTCATGTCCTTTGAACAGTTGGGACACTTGGCTTTACCAATATTCATCCGTAGGTGAACCTCGAAAAACTGGCTCTTTGCTCCCTGTCAATTCTAATACCCTGTTGCAAAACCAGCCACATATCTCTGATGACACTGGAAAGCCGCTCTCCCAAGGAGCGTATACTTCAATGATTAGGGTAGAGGAAGCATTTATCCATGTCATACGACGTAGTCATCCGTGGTGGAACAGTAGTGGATGGGACCGGTCGGGAACCATTCACGGCAGATGTGGTGATACATGACGGGCGTATCGAGAAAGTCGGCAAATCGGTGGCAAAAGGCAAACAAGAGATTGTTGCCGATGGCCTCACGGTAACACCAGGGTTTATCGACCTACACACGCATCTCGATGCCCAAGTCGGTTGGGATCAAAATCTATCACCTGTTTCCTGGCACGGTGTCACGACCGCACTAATGGGAAACTGCGGCGTGACATTCGCGCCGTGCAAGAAAGCTGATCGTAGTCTGTTGGCTCACATGATGGAGACTGTCGAAGACATTCCTCGCCAAACAATCATGCAGGGATTGCCTTGGGACTGGGAAGAATACGGAGACTATCTAGATTCTATCGACCGGTTGGGCCCGGGGATAAATTTGGCCGGAATGGTTGGGCACGCTGCCGTTCGTTTCTACGTCATGGGACAACGAGCCGTTGAGGAACAATCGGATTCGGAAGAGCGCAAACAAATGGCCAAGATCGTCGCTCGTGCGATAGATAGAGGTGCTGTTGGATTTTCGACCAACCGATACTCCCAGCACAAGCTTCCCGACGGACGTGCAATACCCGGCACTTTCGCCGATGTGGAGGAATTGGAGATCATTGGCCGTGAAGTCAGTCAACGCAATGCACTATTTCAAGCAGTTGGAATTGACTGGCAGCACATGCGCCATGTTGCGGACAGCGCAGGTCCTCGAATGCTGTTCAACTCGACTTTGTCCGGAGTACGAGACGATGAATCCGGAATTCGCCGAAGAAAAGCTGTAGATGAGCTCTCCGAGGGAAGAGACATTTCGGGAGTCGCACAGGTTCGAGGTTCTGGAGCACTCATTGGATTGCAGGCACTCATGCCGTTTCGGGGAGAAAGCTGGTCGAAACTCAGAGAAATGGAACTTGAAGCGAAGGTTGCATCCATCAAGGATGTTCAGTTTAGGAACAAACTCATTTCAGAATTCAAGCAAAGCCAATCGAGATGGCCCGATCCGAATTGGGTCTACTCTCTAGGCAACGGAGAGTCGCCCGATCATACGATGGGAGACCACAATCAAGTGCTCAAGATGGCGGAAGCTTTCAATGAACATTGGATCGAGACGTTTCTACGACTATCGGCTGAATCAAACGGACGCATACTCTTCAACGTTATAGGCGAAAACCAGAACCTGAAGGCGTTGCGCGACATGTTCGATGGTGGAAGAGTCTTTCCCGGTGTCGGGGACGCTGGGGCTCACGTCACAATGGTCATGGATGCAGGTTGGGCGACATTCGTTCTAGCTCATTGGGTGCGAGAGGAAGGCTTGTTCAGCGTGACAGAAGCCGTGCGGCGAATGACCAGCGCATCCGCTCGAATTTTGGGAATTGCCGATCGAGGAGCGCTTGCGCCAGGAATGAAAGCAGATGTCAACATATTCGATGCGGACCGGGTAAGCGAAGCCTACCCATACAGGGTCTTCGACTTCCCAGGTGGTGCGCCACGATTGACGCAACGTTCGATCGGCTACAAGGCCACGATTGTCAATGGGAAGTTCAATGTCATCGATGGCGAACACACAGGCGTTCGCGCCGGGCAGGTTCTTCGCCATGTTTCGGGCGATTGAAGGAAGCTTCAGTCGAAGGTGTTCGACTAAACCAGGAAACCCATCGGTGCTTCGCCACCGCTAGGTGAATAGAAGTTGTATATCGCAGGTAGAACCTCGTCGAGGTTTCCTCGTCCCACACCAAACCAAAGCGCTAGCTCCGCAAAATACTGCTCAACTGCCGTTGTTGGAATGTAGACTCCGCGTCCTACGTCCAAGGGACTGTCCTCAGAAAGTTCCGGATATGTCCCGTATATTTCGCCACCCTTCACAGCGCCGCCCATGACCATGTGGTGACCTCCCCATCCATGGTCCGAGCCCTTTCCGTTCGATGTCAGTGTCCGAGCAAAGTCCGAAATCGTGAATGTAGTGACGTTTCCAAACTCGCCAAGTTCCTCCATGGCTGAACGAAACTCGTCGAGGCCCTTGCTTACTATCGGTAGCATCGCTGCTTGATAGTTGACAACACCGTCGTGATGATCCCAGCCGCCATACTGAACAAAGAAGGTCTGGCGACTCTGTCCGACAGTATTGCGAGCTCCAATGACTCTTGCGATCTGCTTTAGCATTCCTGAAAAGTAGTTCTCCGAGAATTCAGTCTCGAATTCCGGCGCGGAACGTATTGCATCGACAAACGTGTCGTAATTGTCCATCGCACCCTTTAGTCGCGAAGAATACTCTCGGCGAAGCATGTTGTCGTGATCGACGCCAAGCAAGTCTCGAATCACGGTGTGTGCATTGATCCCGTTCGACCAAAACTGCGGAAAAGACCATACAGTGTTTGCGCCGTCGCCTTGATAGTAGATTGTGTAAGGGCTGACACGATATCCGGTCTGGAACAAGTTCGTGCCACTCAACGAGATGTTCATTGACAACCCGTTGGCAGGATCGGGATCAAGAAGGTCAGCCATTCTTCCACCCCATCCGTAGGTGGACGTTCGGTTGTACGATACCGCAGACTGCCATTGTGCGATCTGGTCCGAATGAGAAAAGAGCCCTAACGGCACTCGTGCCTTGCCTTCTTGAATTCCGACCGCATCCACCGGTTCGAGAAGTGTTCCTACGTTCGCAACGAAGGCGAGGTTTCCACTTTCGTAGATTTGACGAATTTCATCGATTCCCGGATGCAGTGCGTAGCTCCGTCCTGATTCCGATTGATTGGAGAGAGGAAGTAGCGAATCGTAGTCAAGTGCCAGATCCGATCGAATCTTTGTGTACTCGTCGTACTGATCCTGATCGTGTGGCAGAAGCATGTTGTAGGAATCGTTGCCACCGGCCAACAAGATGCAAACCAGTGCTTTGTAACCATCTGTCGTTGACGCCGAAACGCTTCGTGTCAATCCCAGGGTGAGCGCGGTTGTTGAAGCCGTTGCAGCTGCGACTCCAAGTCCGCAGCTGTGTGTCATAAACCGTCTGCGACTAATCATGGTTCAATCCTCTACCGAATAGTCCGACGAAATCAAGACAAGATAGATGGCGAGCATGGTTCGATCTTTGTGATCCTCAACCTTGTCCAACACATCCATCACAATGTCACGGGTCGCTCTGCCCAGTTTTCCCTGGGTGAGGACAATATTCAGTCTGTCTACTAGATCACCGGGATTCGCCGCCAGTTCCTCGTAGTCGGTAAGATCAATGCGAGGAGTCTCGAAGTGCGGGTGCCACGTGTGAAAGGCTTGATTCTCATAGAAGATTGCGAGACCAATTTGATTGGTCACACCAATCACCGTGGTTGCTGTAGTAATCTGAAACTCGGGCGCAACCATTCCACCTTCCGCTATTTCCCCTACCGGTGAATAGTTCGGTTGGTAGAAGTTGAACACACTGGGGGAAGAAAGCGGATGTTGTCCCGTCAGGTACTCCAATCGATATCCAGTGTTGTAGTACTCGCCTGAATCCGACGTGTAGTTGAAGATGCGCGACAGCGAAACAATACGTACGGCGGGTTCTTTCAATCGGCCGAAGGACGAGGTATTTCCTAGCAGTTCCGCTTCCGTGTCGAACAATATTGCCTTGAGAACTGCCTTCATGTCACCGCGGGGACTGCCAGTTTCACCATTGAAAGCTCTGGCGACACGCTCGACATATGCCGGTGACGGATTCGAGGTCACAAGACGTTGAATAAGTTGCTTGCAGAAGAACGGACCGACATTGGGATGGTAGAACAGGTTGTCAATCGCCAATTCGACATCCTGCATCCCCGTCTGTCCCGCAGGCACAACCCACCCGTTCAGGAGCTTTTTCTCGCCCTGTTCGTGATAGTTCTCGTACATGATCATCGGCAAACTGAACACTTCGGTGTCATCGTGCCAGAACCAATTGCGACCCCAGTAATGACCCTCACCCGCATAAGTCAATCCGGTGAACACTTTCGCCATCTCGCGGATGTCGTCGTTGTCGTACGTCGGGATGGGATTTCCTTCGGGACCAATCTTGAAGCTGCCATCAATGTTCAACTCGTAGAGTCCGATGGAAAACAGCTGCATGACTTCCCTGGCGAAGTTTTCGTCGGGGAATATGTTGCGCTCGGGATTGGCTTTGCTGTTGTTGGCGTGGCTCAGATACAAACCCATCGCAGGAGATAGCGCGACATCTTTTAACAGGTCTCGAAAGTTGCCGAAGGCGTGCTCCAGAAGCACGTCGTAGAAGGAAGTCAAGGAGTAGGGGTTGATTCGAAGAACCTCGACCCTGTCAGACACCACGAAGAACTGACTGAGAGCATAGGCTACGCGTTGCCTAACCACATCCTCCGCTGTCATTGTTTGCTGCCACCAAGCAAACCTATGGATTACGTTACGAAGCTTAAAGGGATTGTCGACGAACTCTTGCCACTCACCTTCGTCTTGTCGCGTGATCAAATCTTCTGCAATCGGTTTATGGAATGTCGGTGGAATGTCGAACTGCTGATCTAGCCAACGATCGCGTCCAGTCTTTGCAATCTCCTCGATGTCTTCATAGGGCAGTCCAAAAGTCGATTGACTGGCAAAACGTGAAGCCTCGTTGAGCTCATTTACTGTAACGGTAACACCAAAGTCCGATCCAGGATCGCCTCCTATGTCGTCGTCACCAATTCCATTGACTGCGACGCCCGTAAACAATGCGGCACTAACGCATAGATGCCTCACCAGGTGGAGCACTCTCATTACAATCCCAACCGTCGAATGTCTGTTGGCGCTTTAATGCATCGTGGGAATTGCATTGCCAACTTTCGAGCTCATACACTACCTCACCATGATTTTAAGTCATGGCTTGCACTTTTTTGGGAACAATTCTCTTGGTTCTGACGGGTTATGCAACTCACTCTATGTAGTCGTAGCGATTGCCCAAGTGTGTGAGGATTTCATACGGAATGGTCCTGGCAGTTTGGGCGACTTCGTCCACCGAGATCGTGTCGCCAAAAAACTGAACGTAGTCACCTTCTACTAGTTCGAGACAGTTGGAACAATCTACTTGCGTCGCATCCATGGATATGTGCCCTACAACTGGCATTCGGACTCCATTGAAAGCGCACTCTCCTCGATTAGATACGCTTCGGGGAATCCCATCCGCATAACCCAATCCCACCGTGGCTACACGAATCTCCTCTTGGGCCACATACGATGCGGAGTATCCCACAGACTCACCCTTGTGAACTCTTCTAATCTGCAAGACCATTCCTTCGCATGTAACTACCGGACGCAACGGATTGGGACGCGCCTTCCAAGGATTTCCGCCATATAGTCCAATTCCCGGTCGCACGACGTCTCCTTGAAATTCTTCTCCGTTAAGGATTCCCGCAGAATTCCCTATGCTTGTGGGTGCACCGGGAAAGAAAGGCAACACTCTGGAGAATTCCCGGATTTGGTCGCGATTGAAGGAATGCTCCGGTACATCAGCACAGGCCAAATGGGTCATGACAAGACAGAGGTTGAACGAGTCAACAACAAGGTTTGGACAATCTCCTACAGCAATGCCAAGTCGCTGCATACCTGTGTCAATGTGTAGCGCACACGCTCGATCTCTGTAAGGTCTCCACAATTCGACCTGCAATACTGAATTGAGCACGGGCACATAGCCTTGAGAAGCGATGCGTTCCGCATCTTCGCTGTTCGTGGGACCTGACAGGACGTAAATTTCGCCCGACGTGTTTGCCTTGATGGCATCGGCCTCATCAAGCACAGCAACAAAGAAGTGCTTGCAGCCAGCCTCTCTAAGCAACCGTGATGCTCGAGAAGACCCCGTACCGTAGCCGTTCGCTTTGACCACAGCACCAGTTTCCCCAGTAGACCTTGAGCGAAAGTAATCGAAATTCGAGAGAAACGCTTGATGGTCAAACAGGATGCGACCGAGCTGCATAAATGAGCTTAGATAGTCAAAGTCACAAAGAGACCACGAGCCTATTCAACTGGAGCTTCAAACTTCTCAAAATAGCGTGACTCAAGGGTTCTTTGATTCTCGTAGATAGAACCTTGGAACTTTGCAATGGGCAACGGCATTCTGACCGGAACGTCTTCCATTCTCGGTTGAAGTGTAGGTTGACCGTGGACGATCCGACTATTAAATTCCTCCATGTTCGCTACACTCTCAATCCCAGCCAGCGGCCATGCATCGGCAGCGGCGTACTCGTACAGCAGAATTCGACGCTGCCGTCCTGACCTATTGAGAGCAGATCCGTGAATCAATCGAGCATGATGTACGGTCATTGAGCCTGCAGTTGCATGTACTTCAATCGCACCGGAGACATCTAGACCAGAAGACTCCACATCAATCGCCCCGCAAAAAGCTCCATCGCTATGGTGGTCGTATATGGGTCCTTTGTGGGATCCCGGCAAGAACATGAGCGGACCATTGTTGCGGTCCATGTCGTCTAGAAGAATTCCTACTGCCAGCACATCCTGATTTGTATGCGGATAAAACGCCCAGTCCTGATGCCATTCCACAGGTGAACCGTAACCAGCGGCCTTCATGTTGATTTTCCCAGCTGGCCGCAGTCTTATGTTGCGTCCAATTAGGGGCTCTAATGTCGATGTGATCGTTTCATTTCGTGCAAGTTCGTTGTAGAACGGATGAGCTAGGTGAGGTCTCTTTATCCTCCGAACACGCGGGCAGTCGGGCGTGTGAGACTCTTCAAGATCCAATATGTCGGTATGGTCCCTAAGACCGTACGCGGATTCGACAATCCGATCTGTGACATTTCGGAGCTCCGCAAGCGTTCTTCCACTGAAAGCCTCGGGCACGACAAGGTATCCCTCGGTTCGATACTGTTTAACTTGATCGCTCTTCAAGGGACTGTTCTTCAATCTTGGCCCATGTCTTCTTTCACATGCTTCCGCTCTCTACGGTAGAGCAAGTCCCAATCCATCCAGAACTAGCTCGTCTTCTGTACGACAATCGTAATCTATGAGGCCCATCAAGGACTTCTTGTCCCCGCCCACAATAAAGGTTGTTGGCACGGACCCGCAAATCTCTTCAGCAAGAGATCGAGTTTGATCGATCCATGCGACTACCATCGATAACAAGCCGTTTCGTACCGCTTGAACAGTGTTGATCCCGAGACTGCCGTCCGGTATCGTTTCGCTGCAGGAACCAATTTGCACACTTGCAGTATCGATTGCAAGGGACTTTCGCATAGACTCCAGTCCGGGAACGATATAGCCTCCCAGATGATGACCCGTATTGTCAAGAATATCGATAGTGATCGCAGTACCAGCGTCCACAACCATCACCGATGCCCGGACACGATTCCACGCCGCAACCATAGCGAGCCACCGGTCCACGCCCAATTCTTCAGGATTCGAGTACGAATTAGTTACACCTGCTAATGTCTTTGAACTCTTTGCGAACTCTGGTTCTACACCGTAAGTCCGATAGATTTCGCTTCGAAGATTCTCTCGAGAAACAGAAACACTGGAAACTCTAACTCGTTCAACAGGTAGATCCAATCGCGGTATGCATCCCGGAGAAACACTGCCTTGATCTAGTTCGCAACGCCACTTCGTTCGTGAGTTGCCACAATCAAGATCGAGAACGACGGTCACGCCAATTCCCTCAGAGAAACATCTCCACCTAAAATCTTGCGTCTCTTTCCGTCTTCGGTTTGGATAAGCAACTCTCCGTTGGATCCCAACCCAACCGCTTTCCCGTGCACACGCTCATTCGGGCTAGTGATGACGACTTCGCGGCTCCTAAACGCATCCAGTTGCATCCAGCGTTCTCTTAGAGAAGCAAAACCGTTCGCTTCCAAGTAACGGCACTGCCGCACGACATGGTTTATGAGTTCCGCGACAAGCCGATTGCGTACTGGACCCTCTACGTAGTCGCAAACATCCGCTACAGGATAATCTACGACTTGACGAATAGTCGACGCACTGCCTACATTTATTCCGATGCCAACTACCACTTCAACGGGTTTGGTCGCGACTACCAACTCCGTCAGGATGCCTCCAACTTTTCCTCCTTCAATTAGCACATCGTTTGGCCACTTGAGTCTCACATCGGCTACACCGACAGATAGCAAGGCTTCGGCGACGGCAACTCCTACAACCAGACTCAAGCATGAAACTGCCGACGCTGGCATGTCGATGCTGACGCCCAGAGATAGGGCGACCGTCTTGCCAAAGGGAGTTTCCCACTTTCGACCTCGTCGACCCCGGCCAGCGGTCTGAACTTCGGCCATCATGATGTGGCCGTCAATGCTCATTTCCTTAGATCGTTCTTGCAAGCGATCATTGGTACTGTCGGTGCAGGTGAGAATTTCGATGTTCCGTAGAGTTCCTTCGAGATCGTCAGACAAATGAATCGAAATTTGATCCGCGTCTAGAAGTTCAGCACCTTCTCCCAGGTTCGCTCGGTCACCTATGATTTCGAATCCAAACCGCTTCAGAATGTTCAGCTCTCGCTCATCTTGACACACGTAGGACTTGCTGGATGAAATCTTTGTGTACGCCTTCATCAAGACTTCCTGTGCAATGACGTCGGAATGAGCCACTATTCTGCTTGGATTTCTCTGGGATAGTCGCAAATTCTAACCCTCGGCGAGATAAGAGGGAGTAATATTGCATTATCGAAAAAGAACCCTATATAGAGGACCTGCCAATGGATAGTCGCCCTAGTTTTGCAGTGGGACACATTCAGTTGCGCGTCAACGATGTCGGAGCCGAAATGGCGTTTTACCTGGACCACGGTTTACGGGAAATCGTGAACCGAAAGGATTTTGGAATTCTCGAATTGAGAGGTGGTACACATCTCGTACTAAATCCGGTCAATGAGTCGGAACCCGCTACAACCCAAGCACCTTTTGACTTGATGGCCGACGACATCGACGCGGCGCATGCACGATTTGTCAAGCGCGGAGACCAAGCCTCGGACATAGAGCATGGGAACATCCATTCGTCGTTCACGGTCCAAGGTCCGTCGGGCTATTCGCTACGTGTTACCTCGTCGCATGTAGCGGGACCCGTTTAGTCAAACTTCTCGATATTCAATTCAAACTTGGAGAATGAAACAGTGAGACGCTTTCAGCTCATATTGGTTGCCTTCTTGGCAACAGCTCTTTTAATCAACCAAGCCGCACTCGCCCAGGTAAGAACAGACCACTCACAAGTTGGTCTTGTCGCTGAAATCACATCTATTGCACCAGGACAGACTTTCGACGTCGCACTGTACCTCAATCCCGATCCGGGATGGCACATTTATTGGATAAATGCCGGGGACGCGGGTTTTCCACCCGAGGTCGAATGGGACCTACCTGAAGGGTTTGAGGTCGGAGACTTTCAGTTTCCAGCTCCACACTTTGTTCCGTTCATGAATTTGATGTCATACGGGTACGACGGACCAACATTTTTTATTGCACAAGTCGCTGCATCTGCAGACTTGGAGGACGAAGTCGTACTTTCTGGTAAAGCCGAATGGCTCGCTTGCGACGATCAAATATGCGTACCTGAGGATGCGGTTGTCGAGCTAAGAATTCCAAAGGGTGACGGCGAGGAGTTCTCAGTGTGGCGGAAGGACTTCGCCAATACTCGTGCACAGCATCCGATCAAGATGGATTGGAATACTTCATTCACTTCAACGGATGACAAAGTTATCTTCGACGTTGAACTGCCCCAAGGATTTCCCGAACTCAGCAATCTCTGGCTCTTCCCAGGGGTCGAAAAACTCATCAATCATGCAGCACCGCAAACCATAAGTGTCTCGGACCAGCGTCTTCGGTTTGAAATGGTAGGTGGATCCAGAAGTGACCAATATGACGAAGCACTTGCAGTGGTTATCGCTGGCCCCGACACCGAAAACATGCAAGCGTTTGAACTGGTGGCCAAACGCGTGGATTCCTTGAGTCCCGCTGAATTCGAACAGACAGCTTCGGTTAGACCCGGCGAGTCTTTTGCGCCGGGTGAAGATAGCGAAGCTTCGGCCGCACCTGCAGGAGCAGGATCTAGCGGCTCTCCTCCAGGTACAGGGGGATTCGTCGAGTTTCTTAAGAATCTCGGATTCGCGTTTTTGGGAGGTTTGATTCTCAACGTGATGCCGTGCGTGCTCCCCATTCTGAGCCTCAAAGCATTGGCTGTCGCGGAGTTAACCGGACAAGATGCTAAAGCTGCACGGATGGCTGGACTGGCTTACTTTGCAGGTGTACTGGTTTGTTTTGCCGCGCTTGCCAGCATTGTTCTCGCATTGCGTGCCGGAGGTGATTTGGTCGGATGGGCTTTCCATCTTCAAAATCCGACCATCATTGTGTTACTTGCGTTGTTGATCACCGCAGTTGGTTTGAACTTCTCCGGACTCTTCGAAATTCGTGGCACATTCGCGAACTTGGGCGGTTTAACAGAGCGCCTCACGAGCGGTGGAAGTTCTGAGTTCTTTACCGGACTTCTCGCCGTGATCATCGCATCGCCTTGTACAGTTCCTTTCATGGGTGTTGCGCTTGGCTATGCGCTTGTTCAGCCACTCTTCGTTGCACTCTCCGTTTTCGCTGGACTCGCCGTGGGGTTTGCGCTGCCGTATCTGCTTGTAACGATGTTTCCACCGCTTCGAAACCTTCTGCCTCGACCTGGCGCGTGGATGGAGACGATGCGTCGCATACTCGCATTTCCAATGTATGCAACAGCAATTTGGTTGGTTTGGGTATTAGGGCGACAAACTGGCGTCAATGAAGTCGCTATCGTATTGCTCGTCGTGTTGCTTCTCGCATTTACTTTGTGGTGTTGGGGTCAAGCGAACGAATCTGGCCGCGCCAGGTGGCGAGTTGTCTCCGCTCTCGGAGTACTTTCACTGATTGCCATATTGGTCTGGCCACAAGGCGAACCCGACGCACAAGCGGAAACGGTGGCGGAAGTGGAATGGTCACAAGCAACTCTTGAACAGCTCCACGACCAAGGCGATCCGATCTTTGCCTACTTCACTGCCGATTGGTGCATTTCGTGTAAGTGGAACGAGAGGATTGCACTTCAGTCGGGCGCAGTCCAAGATTACTTTATTGACAATGACATACAGGTACTTGTCGGAGACTGGACGATGCGGGGCCCCGACATTGCTGCAGAATTGCAAAAGCATGGACGCGCTGGTGTACCAATGTATCTCTACTACAAACCGGACGGAGATATTGACAGGCCCGTGATCCTTCCTGCCGCCTTGACACCTGGAATTGTCATCGATCACATCAAAGGAGCATAGCTTGGACGAGAACTGTTTTTTGCCGTGTATCTAATCGGGGCAGGCATGGGAGCTAAACAGGTTCGAATTCTGACCAAGTAGAACAACAGCTCGAAACCAAGAGAGAAACTATCTCAACGAGTTCTACATAAGAAAATGCCGATGGCTCACAGTGAAGCCATCGGCATTAAGTATCAGAATTAAGAAGAGCTAGCCGCCCATTTCGTCCGTTGCGGCATCGACGCTTTCACTTTCTGAATCTTCTTCCGTCGCTTCAGGTACTGGTGCTTCTCCGTATCTAGCAACCAGCAACTCATCAAGTTTGTCGGTATGAAGATCCTTCTTGATGATACATCCTTCCGAATCCAGCAGATAGCCTTTGGGTATGAACTGAACCCCGTACGCAGCGGCTGTGGGTCCGTCCCATCCCTCAATCTCACCGAGATTGATCCAGGGAATCTCATGCTCCTCAGAAGCCGTTACCCAATCCTCGTCGGTGGAGTCGATCGATATGGCAACGATTTCAAACCCATCGTCGTTGTACGCTGCATGCATGCGTTTCAGTTCAGGGAATGTCGCAATACAAGGACCGCACCATGATGCCCAAAAGTCGACAAGTACAAGCTCTTTCTCTTGAAGGATTCCCTCTAGAGAGACCTTTGAGCCGCTCAAGTCGGCCAAAGTGAATTCTGGAGCCTTCTGTCCCTGTACCAGAGACATGTCGTTTTCTTCCGTTTCGATTTGAAGAACTAGCTCATCACGTCGAGGGACGACACGTCTCGCTACGAGGTCTTCGTCAAGCACACTCTCAAGTCTGCCGTAGATTTCGACCGCTTCTGATCGGTTCTCAAACCAAGGCATGTACGCGCCCGCTTCCATGGCCAGGAGTGAATCGAAGGGATCCTCGGCGTTCTTGGCAAGCGTTTGCAAGGCTTCCGACTTGATCGCCTCCATCTTATTGCTAAGCTGTCTCCATTCGGGTTCATCTTCTCCGCCGGAACTCATCATGTCCGAAAGAGTTCGAATCTCCTGATCGATAACGACGTGCTCGCAGCCTTCCGCTCGATCAGGATAGGCTGCTAACTGTTCCTCTGACAGACCTTCTGGCTCGGGCGGTTCTTCTTCCTCTGCAACGGCAGCCACTTCTTCGGCTTCGTCAGTGGCTTCGTCGGAGTCCGTGGAATCGCTAGCTTCTTTACTTTCTGATGCTTGTGCTTCTCTCTTGGCGTTCCACTCCTCCAAGTACTCAGCGTAGGCTACGTCATAGGCTACAAGAGTTGTTAGGTAGTCTTCGGACTGTTGCCAACTCTCCAAAATCTTCATGTGGCGGTCATTGTCTGACCCAGCCAGAATTGATTCCGAGTCCGTCACCCATGCGAGTGACACCGAAGACCCAGGTTCAACCACCGCCATCGTTCCCTTGTAAAAAGACATTGACGGATCGTACGCCTGTACATAGACATTCACAACGGTAGCTTCGTCTATGTCGGCTTCAATAGAGAAAGAGCCATCTTTCAAGGCAACGCTTCCATGAGTAACCAACGCCATTTCTCCGTCCACCATGGATTGGCTAGCCACTCTCACAGTGCCATATGTCATGTCCTTTGGACCATCACCCAAATCGCCGCTAACGGTAAACTTGGTGTTCTCGTCTTGGCTTCTATTGGAAGCGCCGATCAACGACAATGTGTCGCTTGGATACTCGTCCTTGTAGTCAAATAGAGCAAAGGAAACAGCTTCTCCCTCGGGCATAAGCAATGCCGTTGTGCTCAAATTAGCATCGTCGTTGTCCGCAACAGAAATATTGACCTCAGTAGCTTCTCTGATTTCTCCCGTGATGGTCACTATACCGTCAACAAAGCTCCCTGACGCCAATTCGACGGTCTCTTCTTCGCCGTTCGTATTGGTTGTCGTTTGAGTCACAGTGATCTTCGCTGTTGACAAGTCAACCACTTCAACTGCTTCTTCCGAGGAATCGCCAGCCGATTCTGCTTCGGCTACATCGGTGCTCGAGTCAGATTCTGATTCGGCGTCCGCTTCCGGAGATGCGGACTCTACCGCAATGTATTCTCCGTTTATCGTGAAAGTCTTGAGAGGAGCCGTGTTGCAGCCCGCAAGCAATGCGAAAATGCAAATCACGCCGGTCAAACATAGACCTTTTTTCATGGTTGTAACAACCTCCGTTTGTTGTTTGCTCGCAGCGCTTCAATGACAGTTTGTAGGCGAGCATGGACCATACGCAACAGAGAATCCGTTCCGTAATGGGTAGTTTTCGTGCATGGGAAGCAGTCCTGCAACGGACGATCCCTCGTACTGCGCACGTATCCTATAGGGACTACGGATTGTACAGCAAAACAATTCGCAAGATTCGTCGCTCTTAGACTGAGCTCCAGAAAATCACCAGCGCAAAGCAATCTGCAATGCGGCTGCCTACCTTATCCATCGGTGGAAGAAAGCTAGAAGCCGCGATCGCTTCTATAAGAAGAACTTTGAGAGTTCCTCGTCTAACTGTAGTCCACGCAGGTTCTTTTTGACAATTTCCCCGGTCTCTGCGTTGAAAAGCAGGTTATAAGGTACACCCGTTACGCTGTATTTCGTCGGTGCCTCCGAATCGGGACCTATCCCAAGATTCGGCCACGGGAGGGACTCCTCCTCCGACGCAAGCTCCCAAGCTTCCTGAGACTCGTCGATCGTATAGGACACAATTTCAAAACCTTGTTCTTTGAACTTGCCGTAGGCCTCTTTGAGATGAGGAATTTCGGTTCTACACGGACCGCACCACGATGCCCAGAACTCGAGCAAAACCAGCTTCGAGTCTTGTTGGATGTCGCTTAGCTTGACTGGCGATCCATCCAGATCAACGGCGTCAAAATCTACGATGGGAGTACCAACCGCAATTTTGTCGCGTTTCGCTGCCAACTCCTGACGTTTCTTGTCTTGCTCAATTCGCTGTGCTACCCATGGATCTTCGGGTGCCATTTCTTTGAGTTCCGCAAGCGCTTCTGACATCCAATTTCCCATGACTAGCCACGTGGTCTCCAAAGTAAGCCTACGCGTTAGTGGGTCGGGATCGTTCATGGCAACAGTCATTCGTCCATCCGATTCAATTTTCAGAATCTTCTCAAACTGAAGCCGCCTAGCTTCGGCTTGCGCTTTGCGTCCTTCATCCGTCTCCGATTCGGGTTCCTTGAGCATGGCCTTATAGTCTCGATCTGCTTCAACATATTCCGTACTCGTTTTCCACGAATTGAATACCGCATCGTTGTACTTGCCGCCTTCGACAACAAACCGAGCTCGCTCATCCATTGTGAGAGTTAGTTCGCCCGGTTCTACGATGAACTGTTGACCCTTGACGGGAGCCATTCTCATACCGGATGGTGAAATCGAATCCAGAACATAAAAATATACGGCACGAATCTCATCCAACTCATAGGTGAGCGAAAACTTGCCGTCCACAATAGGAGCTTCGACCAACACATTCGAGCCTCGTTGATTCGATGAGGCCATCGATGTAGCCGCCAAAGTACTCGACTTACCAGCACTCATACTTACCGGTGTCGCCATGGAGCTGCCAACCTTAACCGACTGGCCACTTGTACTTGATGCTTGACTCGACCCTTCGCCGTTACTCTTGTCTTGGGTGGTTGGTGCGGCTGCAATCGAAACAACTCCGGTAGGTTTGTCTTCAGCCGGAACAAAAATCTGAATCCGACCATTGGTGTAGACCGCAGACGTGTCGCCTTCCAATTTCATGGTGCCAATCTTGGCGGGTTCCGCCTCAACGTCTGTTTTCTCGACGTCTGCACTACTAGACGCAGAAATCGCCAGTGCAACAAGAAACACAAAGCTATTTAGAAGAGTTTTTTTCATGCAAGGTTCTCCGTTAAGTGTTTTGAAGGGTTAGACCCGAATCCGATCGGCTAGTGCGGTGAACAGACGAAAACGCCGGGCTTGCAAGAAAGATGCATGCCCGGCGTATCGTTGATCAAGTGCTACTTTACAGCGGCAAATTGAATGAGAGATTGTACATTTGGCCGTACAGCGGCGATCGACTGGTACTCGTATTGCTTATCACCTCGCCATTGGCGTTTGTGGTCAGAGACTTTCCGTAGCGATCAAACAGATTGTTCACGACAAACGATATTCTTCCACCCTCCACTACATCAGGAAGGTCGATCAAACCTCCAGGACCAATCGAGTAGCCAATGGTCAAGTCAAATGTCGTTGGAGGAGAGTATTGGCTCGTTACTCCCGCAAGAATGGTCTGAGTCTTGGATCTGTTCGAAAAATCCACGCTCACCTCGAGACCGCGATTCCCATAGGTAAACGTTCCATTCATGGACTTCTTGGATACAACGCCGACGGCAGTCGATCCCCTTGTTACGCCTACAACACTCACCATCTCGTCGTTTTCGGGATCGGAAGGATCGATGATGTAGTCGAAATTATTGACAATCGATCGCTTGAATTTCACGTCGAAATCACCCCGATCCGTTGAGGTTCCCCACAATATCTCATAGTCGGTTCCGCTCCGTTCAACGGACGATACGTTAATCCAACGACGTTCCTGAACGTAGATGTCTTCCACACGATCAAAGAACGTATCGCTCGGTAGGTTGTTAGGGTCCACGATGAAGTTCGAGAGACGATTGATCCGGTTCATGTAATCGACTTCGCTGTAGGTGGCGTTGAGTTGCAAGGAAGGCAAGAACTCCGGAGTGATCTCGAAACCAATAGAAACAGTGTCGGCGGTCTCAGGAAGGAGGTCCGCGTTTCCACCCTCGATGACCAACACATCTTGGTACTGCAAGCTGCCGTCGGGTTGTTGCAGGTAGATACCCCGAAACGGGTCATTCGGATTGGTCTCTGTCGTCAGCAGTAATTGATTCAGTTGGGGTGCTACAAAAGCCGTTTGTTTGTTGTACTTCACACGAACGCTTTGCGAAGGTGTCCAAACAATCCCCAAACCCCAAGTATTTTCCTCTCCAGGTTCCATTAAGTCCTGCGGAGACTCGTTTCCGGTTTGATCATTGATATAGGTCACTTCCGGCGCATCGTAGTTGTCGTTGCGGAAAGAACCTGTAGCTGTCAATCCTTCAACCCAAGGCATTGCGTTGTCATCACTGACAATCGGTACATTTACTTCCGCAAAATACGCGCGACTGGATCGCTCAGCTTCGGTATTGAAGCTGGCAACGTTGCTGACTGGAGACTGTTCGATTGCTCCTACGGCAAACTGGGTTGAGCTTTCCAAACCTGTTGTGTCGATCGCCACACCCACAAGGCCTCGAATCATTCCTCCCCAGAACTGGTACAACTCACCTCGTACCAAGCCTTCGAGTCTAAACTGAGTATTCATGCTATCGGCGGTCAAAGGTGTGGTGGAAATGAACTCTGACAAGTCGCCAAATGGATTCACAGCCGGAGGTGGCGGTCTCGAAACTCTACACAGTCCAAAGAAGAATGTGCCTCCCAAAGCAGCGCAAGATTCCGCGGTCTCGCCCGACAGGAAGGATGTAATGGGAGTCACTCCATCCGAATTCATGCCAGCACGAAGACCTGCCCGATCCATATCGAAGTGTCTCAGAGTCTCGGATTCTTCCGTGGTTTGTCCAATACTAAGCTTGTAATCGATGCGCGAAGTAACATCGCCTTCAAAGTTAAAGCTGAAGTCTACGGTTGTCGTATCCGTCTCATTGAATGGTTGCTCATAGTCTCGCCTTTGACCTCTCACGTGAACGGTTCGCCCAAATGGGTTAAATGGACTTCTACCGGTTAAGGATTCTCCTGTCAGCGTGATGTACCCTCTTAAGTTGAGAGTGTTTCTAGCCTCGACACGAACCTGGGCGTCCACCGAAAGCACCGGACTTATGTCGCTTTGCACACCTGCCAGGAAGCTGTCACGGGTGGACTCAGGCAGAATGCTGTAGCCCTCCTGAGTCTGGGGACCCCAACTGGGTTCCATCCACTGCGTAATTTGGTCTATAGAACTAGATTCATTGAATCCCATGGGCAATATTGCGTGGGTTAAGACCTCGGCCCTTTCCTTGTCTGCCGCTGACAATCCGTTGTATTCCGAAAGAGTTAGGATGTCACCATCTAGGCGATATGCGATAGGAAGGGACGTTCCGTCGGCAAGGCAGCAAAAACGGATGTCAAATTGAGGTCCGGGAAATATGGATTGCTGAAAAAGCGTGACCTCGCGGTCGGATGCGTCCATTCCTGAGTGTGTCGAGCGCTGAAAAGCTCCCCGAAGATTCAGACCACCAAGTGAATGGTTCGCGTTGATCCCCACGCGATACTCGCTGAAGCCTTCGGTTCCTGGCCAGTCATATCCAATATTGACTTCGACACGCTCAAAGTCCTTCTTCGTAATGATGTTCACCACACCGCCAACGGCATCGGACCCGTAGACTGCCGACGCTCCGTCAAGAATGAGCTCAATACGCTCGACCATTGCAAGCGGAATCGAGGAAACGTCGGTTACGCCACCCAGAATGCCGTTGTAACCAATTCTCTTTCCGTCAACCAAAATTAGCGTGGACTCACTGCCGAGGCCGCGCAAATTCACGGTAGAGCTTCCCGAAAAGTTCTGAACGTTGTTCAGATTGCTTCCAAACTGCTCTGTAGTTGGGTTCAAGTTCTGAGGTAACTGTCGGAGAACTCGTTCCAGAGTGACCTCTCCACTAGCCCGAATATCGGCCTCGTCGATCACAATCAGCTGCCCGGCAACCTCGCCAGGATTCTGGCTCAAACGAGTCCCGGTTACTACCATCTCTTCGATCTCTTCAGCCGGAATTTCGTCGTCGTCTTCTGATTCGTCTTCGTCTTCCTCTTGAGCCCAAGATACATTGGTCGCCAGGAGTAGGGCTAGGACCGATAAGGTCATTGCTAACCATCGTGAACGTATCGAAAACAATTCTTCGCCTTTGCGAGTCGTTCTTTTTCGTCGCATGATTTCCTCGTTCGCCTAAAGCTTCACTCGCACATTTTACAACCTACCTAGGTGAAGACACTATTTAACGTAATTGAAAACTGTGCACATCTAGCGCACAACTTTCGAAGTGAATTGGGATTCCGCGAATACGGCTCTGAGTCACCACAACGGTTGATGAGTATCGAGTCAGCTTCAATTTAACTCATCAAGTGACCCTGCAGCCCGTTAGCAAGCCATGAACCAATAGCTCAAGCGTTTTGTCAATTCGAATGAGTTCGATTGTGGTGAAGTTTCCGAGCTCGACGGCTCCAAACCTACTGCATACTCTCGACAGAAGGTAGTCTTCCACAAAAAAATGTGCCCCTCGAAAGGGGCACATTCCTGTTTAATGGCTTGCGCTTGCGGACGTTGTTCGTCGTCCGACTTGCGCAGCTACATAACCTACTGTTGGTGCATCATGTAGCGAACACTAAGTGAGAAGATTTGACCTCTTCCATTCCAACGAGAAGGATCGTAGGGTAGTCCTGATCGAACCGTCAAAGGTGAAAATCTGTCAAATACATTCAGTCCTGAGAGCTGAACCTCAAAGTTGTTATCGAATCGATACTTGAAGGTTGCATCCACTACGGTGAGGGATGCGACTTCCAGTGCCAGCCAAGACGTGAAATCGAACAGAGCGAAATCTGCGCAACGACCGACTTGGTTGAGTTTTTGCTGGATCGAACAATAGTGTGCGAATTCATTCAAGTAGCCCGGAGTGTATCGAGCAATCATGCTTGCACTCATCCTGTTTCGGTCCCAAAACATTTGCACTGTCGTTCGATACCGATCCGGTGAGATAGCAGTTCCCAGCGAGGAAAACACCAATCCGGGGAACGGTTCGTTGTAGTCCTCCAACTTTCGGTGATAATGCAATCGAGTCTCGAGTGTCCCAAGTCTTTGGGTTCCAAATCGATACAAGAAATGAGTGTCAACGGTTGTGCTCTGTCGAACTTCGGCATTGAAGTAGTCGAAATTAAGCGCAATCAGGTCGCCTCTTTCATTGCGAACAGCAATCGCGTCGGATTGAAGCGATAACGGCTCGCGGAAATATGAAGCGGTGTGCTCAATCTGACCCTTAAACGAAGTAGACACATAGGACACTTCCATTTCAAGACCACTGAGGAATTGCGGCCACCACTTGACCCTGAGCGAGTGGCTTTCGCCAACAGATGCCTCTAGATCAGGATTTGCATAAGAGTACCGATAGGGCACGATCTCATGAAAGGTTGGACCGTCCGGATCATAGAGATCCAGAATGTCATACGTCTGCCATTCGAAGTCCTCATAGGTATCGAACAATTCCGAAATCAATGGTTGCTGAATGGTACGCGAATAGTTCGCAGTGATTCGCATGTCGGTTCTCGGGTAGTAAACTACACCGACATTGGGCACATCGTCCGACTCTTTGTACTGCTCCATCGGAACATCCTCAGCAGCATCGTAGCCAATGTTGTAGCCTATTCCCTCGTTGTTCCAATCCGTAGATTCGACATCCCAAACTTCCACTTCGGTTTCAATTTCAAAGTCTACGTCGATTCCACCACCAACGGCTCCCCATGAAGAATCCATTGTTCTTATATTCTTCAATGTCAGGTGAACCGATTGGCCCCACCATCCTGCGTGTTGTTCAGTCATGATGGGAATCCAAACTTCGCCGAAATAGCTTTCATTGCGATAGGCGGGTTGCGATGTTCCATTCCAGACAGCGTTGTAGTCAAACTCATAGTTGAAAACACCAGTACTAACCGCGAAACGGTTTTCATATCTTCGAACTCTTCGGGTGTGTCCGATGACGTAACTAATCTCGTCACCACGAAACTCGAACAAGAAGCCCTTAATGTTGAATCCGTATTCGGTTGTTTGATTCAATCCTATGGATTTCGAACTCTCGCCAAGGAAGTTGCCAAAGGAGTTGGTTTGTTGGGTACCGTTGCCAAAGAAGTTGAATGCTTCCTCAGGATCGGGACTGGCCAACCTTCTATAGAATTCCTCTGTACCGTCAGCATACCTTTCCTTTCGAAGCGAAACTGAGAAGTTACGTCGATTTGTCTCGGTACGGCTTTCTCTAATGTAGGCTTCCAATGTCTGCTGTGATCTGAAATTCCATTCGAATCCCACAGTAGCAGTGTTGTTTTCCGTAATTATATCAGAGTAGGGTGAGGGTAGCAGTCCGTTTTCTTGCTCCAAACCCGGCGCATATGACACGTGCATAGGCACATCAAACGGGTTGTGGGCATTGGACGCAGGCACAACAATGGATATGAACGGTAGTTGATTCACTTGCTTTGAGTAGGACTTTGAATAAAGACCATCTACGAACACCTTGAATCCTTGGAAGATCTCATGCTGAAGATTGATCGTGGCACCGTCCCGTCCAGTATGAGCTCCGTTTTCACGCGGAATCCGATCATAGGGATTGATATGTTCTGGCTGTGACCAAAATCCGCCTACCGGTCCAGAATTGAAATCTGAGATATCTGCTCCCACTCCGTTGTGATCGGGCGGAAGCTGCCACGAGACCAGTTTCTCCTCGTCGGTGGTAAATGTGCCGTCACAGTACCAATTGCTGGAGTATGGACCCGGAAACACATTGCTGCAGTTCCAGTGACGCACAATTCCTGGCTGTCCGACATTGTAGTTACGATAATCGAACTCGGGACCCATCGTATCGCGATAGTCTCGTGTAGTGTAGCCAGTCTTTGCATTGAGAATCGGTTCCTGTTCGTTCTGACTGAATGTAACGGTTGCATTTCCCCTTCCCCAAGTCAGCCCAAACGTCATGCCAGCGTTGAAGAGGTCACTACCTGTTCCGCTGCGCTCATCTTTGACATCTAATGTCATTCCGCGATAGTTTTTCTTTGTGATGAAGTTCACAACGCCCGAAATTGCGTCGGAGCCGTACACTGCAGAACCACCATCCAACTGAATCTCGACTCGTTCGATTGCTTCCATCGGAATGCCGAGAATGTTGACGATGTCGCGTTCGGATCCACCGTAGCCAGCAACCCGTCGTCCATTCAGTAACACCAACGTATTACTCGAACCGAGTCCTTGAAGGTTGATAGATGCTAGGTCGTAGGCACCGTAGATGCCTCCAGAATCGCCAGCCAGATCGTCTCCCGTTCGAAACATGTTGGCAGTCTGTGGATTGGTTGAATTGAATTGCCATGGCACAGTTCGGAAGAAATCATCTAACGTTGACGCTCCCGTAAGTGCGATATCTTCGGCGGTATAGGAATGAACCAATGCCGTCGGGTCTGCAACTGGCAACCGAGTACCAGTGACCTCCAATGTTTCCATCGGTCCGTCGTCGGCTTCAGCTGCCTCTGCTACTTCCGAGGCATCTTCGTCGGATGCTTCATCCGTAGCTACTTCCTCAGACTCACTATCTGCATCGCCATCTTCGGATTCATTTTGCGCTTCATCTTCGCTCGCGATCTCTTCGGCTTCTTCAACATCGCTTTGATCCGTCGCAACCTCCGTTGAAGTGTCCTCTTCCTGAGCCGTCAAAGTTCCTGCTGAAAAAACCAAACCAACAATTGCCAACACCGCGGGAATTCCGAAGCGAAGCAACTGTGGCTTTGTTGATTGTGTTAATCGGTCTTGCACTGAATGTTCCTCCCTTAAAGTACTTAATCAGTATCCGCCATATAGCTCTGCGAACCCATTTCTGAATTCGACAGAGCAGTGCGTTTCAACTAAGTGTCATAAACGCACGAAATGATTATAGTCACAAAATGGAAAAAATAGCAAGAGAATTTGGAGAAAGTTCGTGTAGTGTCAGGCAGCTTTTGCAGGTACCTTTTGGGGCTGAATTGCTGAATGGTTTTGCCGGTGAGTTGCCTTTCTAATGCGACTGTGTGTTCTTGTAGCTGAGGTGTCGATTACTTGAAGCTTCCTTTCAGATGTCCGCATTTCTCCACGTACTTTCACCGGATACTAGTTCATGGTGCAAACTTCCTGCCGTTCATCACTGATGCCAGATACAAGACTGCAAACCAAAAAAAGTAAACGAGGCGGTTTACTTCCGTAATCCCGCTGGGGATGACAGTTGCGTCTTTAAAGCAATCTCGCCGACGCTATCGAGACCGTAGGTCATGAGAATTACTTCAACGGAAGTGCAAGTCAACAATCATGACCCAAACCTGTGCGGACCAAGCGCTCTGGCTTGGCTTGAAGAAGCAACAAGAGGAATCCTGACGCGAGCCTGGGTTACCGAACGCAACCATTCCGTAGCGAGACTCCCAAATATGTTTGTTCTACTCTTTATTAAGTCCTTAATTTCGGCAATCTGAGGTTTTGAAAGGCTATGCGCCTTTACCTGGTGGTGATGAAATTCTGCTCAACGCTCCAAGAAACAGAGCTATGTTCTACTTCGTTCAGGCTTTGCTGATTGTTCCGGTCAATTCGATCTATTCCCCAATCAAAAGTTCCCCTGCCTGAGGGACCTCCCTTGCGTTTTTAACCCCGCCAATGCTTCCATGGGTTACGACAACAAAAGCTCTCGTCAAATCGAACCCCTGCGGAGCGGACTCTTGGTTTTCCCTTCTTGCTGTTGTTCCAGCTGAATCCTCGCCTTCCGATTCGTGCAACGCTTTCACCGTCTCTGCGGCCATGTACTCAAAGCGGAACACAAAGTCCTAAGAATCACCGACCACTCTATGACGCTTCACAACTACGACAAGAAGTCCCAAGATTCTTACTATATATAGATATAGTTTCAATCACATTACTCTTCTGATTCTTAGTAGGCAGGCTCAACTTGAGCTATGGTCTGCCCTGCAAAAAAATCGGGCGAATGTGAACATTCGCCCGATCAATCAGCAATTGCCGGCCCGCACCCCATTTCTGGGCACGTTAGCCAGCTTGTATTGCGCTAGCCGCCCATTTCGTCTGTGCCAGAATCGACGGTGTCGGAATCTGTCTCGGCTGCATCGGCTTCAACTTCGGGTGTCTCACCGAAGCGTTGAACAAGTGCTTCCTCTAACATGTCCGTACGAACGTTTTTCTTCAATACACATCCGTTCGGATCAACCAAGAAGGCTTTGGGGATGAATCCTACGCCGTACGAAACCGCCACCGGTCCTTCCCAGTCCTTGAGCTCGCCCACGTCAATCCAAGGCAATTCCTGCTCGATTGCAGCATTGTTCCAGTCTTCGTAGTTGTCGTCGATGGATACGCCGATAATCTCGAAGCCATGATCTTTATAGGCAGCGTACAACCTCTTCAGTTCTGGAAACGATGCGATGCATGGACCGCACCAGGATGCCCAAAAGTCGATGAGTGTAACCTGTCGTTCCGCGAGAACGTCGTAGAGCACGACATCTTCGCCTTCAGCATTTGCAAGTGTAAATTCCGGTACTTTTTGGCCTTGAAGAAGCGTGCTGTCGTTTTCTTCTCTCTCGATCACAGCGACAAGCCTGTCGCGGGCCGGAGTCACGCGTTGTGCAACTATTTCAGGGTCAAGTAGTTCTGCCAGCTTGTCGTAAATCGGGAAAGCGTCTTCTCGGTTTTCATCGTACGATGGGATTGCACCCAATTCCATTGTCAACAAGACGTTGATTGGATTGTCCCAGTCGTTCAGAAAGTTCTGCGTCGCCGCTTCTCGAATTTGTGTCAATTCCCTGCGCAGCACTACGTACTCTGGATCATCGTCACTCGGTTCGTCCGACGCGAACATTGCGGACATGGGACGATGAGTCTGATCGATAACAACATGCTCACAACCTTCCGCGGGTTCCATCCCTGCCACTTGAGGCGCACTGGACTCCTCCTCGGTTTCTTCCACAATTGCGGTGTCTGTTTCGGTATCAGTTTCGGTCTCAGTCTCTTGAACGGCTTCCGCTTCTGTTCCGGGAACTTCTTCGCTCGCTGCAGCTGCCTCGGCTTCCTGCTTGGCTGCCTCTCGCTTGGCTTCCTGTTCAGCCATGTAAGCAACGTATGACGCTTCGTAAGCATCAAACTTTGATTGATACTCATCAGATTGTTCCCAGCTCTCGATTAGCTCGGCGTGTTTGCCTCCTCCCGAAGTAACGGAAAGAACATCCGTTGCATGCAATTTCACTTCGAAATTGGCATTTGGCTCTGCAATGATTTGTGTACTTGCGTACACATATTCAGAGAAATCTTGGGTATAAGGGGAGGATAGATAGACCGACACAATCTGAGCACCAGCAGCATCCGCTTCAAGCAAGAACTTTCCGTCCTTCAGCATGACCGAACCAAGCGACGCACTGACCATCTCTCCGTCCTTGAGTATTCGCCCGAATGCCCCAAATTCGTACATGCTCACGTCCTTTTCCAGATCGCTCAGGTCTCCACTAATCGAGAATTTTTGCGATGGATCTTGACTCTGACGAGACTCACCCAACACATACAGCGAGTCCCGCGGATATTCATTCATGTCATCCACCAGCACCATGGAGATCGCCGCTCCATTTGGTACAAGCAATGCAGTCGCAGCAAGTTCCTCTTCACCGACGCTTGCAGTAATTGTCACTTCGGTGGCTTTCTCGATTTCCCCTGTGACTTCGAACTTGCCATCGACAAGGTCGGTAGATGCCAGCACAGCGGTTTCGGTCTCACCATTCTCGCCTTCTACCTCATGAGTAACGGAGACAGTTGCAGTGGACCAGTCCACAGGTTCTTCAACTTCCTCCCCTGCTGCGTCTGAAGTTTCGTCCGTTTCATCGGTAGCAGCATCCGCTTCTGTTTCTTCCGCAGGTGGAGGTTCAACGGCAATTAGCTCACCGTTGATCGTGAAGGTATACGATGGACCCGTACTACATGCAGCCAAGAAAGCCACAACGCCTAGCAAGCCCATGAATGTAAATAGTTTCCTCATTGAGTGGGTGCCTCCTTGAAAGTCACCGGAGTTAAAAGTCGGAATCAGAGTTTGTGCTCAAACAATGCAATTGAGCAACCTGTTGAAGTGCCAAAACCGAAGAACGCGAAGCGTCTCGTTGCAATGAATGTCCAATCCGACGGATTGCTATCTCTGGACAGTTGTTGTCCTCTTAGACTTTCTGGGAAGTCTGCTATGCGCTCTGATCCAATCGCTCCATTTTGCACATTTTTCTTTGACGACTCCAGAAAAAACAGAATTTCCGCCACAATTTCATTCAAACGGAATCGTCTAGACCTTGAAATGCACTACACCCAACGTGTGGGCTGGGATGTAAACAACATGAGGAATACGATTGGATAGATACCAAAATCATGTGCTTGTTATACAACCAATTGATTCAAGCGAGACTCAAACAAAACACTTTCCTGTGAATGCGTAACTGGATTGCCCTTGCCTCTGCTTGCTGTGTTCAAAGGGTTTTTGAAGTTGTTGTGGACTTCAAGCTAGACACGCACAAGAGGCACCTGGTGTTCGATGCCGAGTTCGCAAACGTGGACGCCGAGAGTAACCATGAGTTAGTGCTGATTGAAAATGGCTACTAAGGAACAATACATGCCGCCGTTTCGATTAGCCACATAGTTGAGGACTCGCGCAAAATCGCATGGCGGTGACATGCCGTTGCGTGTCTTTAACAAGAGTGAAATAGAAGATATAAGAGAAGTCGAAGCCGACTTCGAGCTTAGAACCGAAGTCGTTCGTCATAGACATCCTTCAGACGGTAAGTTCTATGCTCTGATCGAAAATCGAGAACCGAGACTAACTCTCTACGAGAGAGCCGAACTGGGTGAAGTAGTTAGGAAGAACGATCGGCGGTGACGAGAAAGAGTACCCAATGGCGAGGATCCCCATTCATCACTGTTTACGGGCAACCGGGCTAAAAGACATAAACCCTACTATTTATATAGGTTATATAGAGCCATCAGTGCAAAAAGCCCCTTGCGAGGGATCGCAAGGGGCTGGACTAAATGCCTGACAACGTCCTACTCTCACGTGGGGAAACCCCACACTACCATCGGCGCAGAGCCGTTTCACTTCTGAGTTCGAAATGGATTCAGGTGGTACCAACTCGCTATGATCGTCAGGCAAACTTGCTTGGCGCAAAGAAGCACCAATTTACCTGGAATTCAAGAATCTACCACTCAAGCGTCGTACATTGGTCGACCGCGCATGTTTCACGCAGTCGCTCGTCCGGTTATATGGCCAAGCCTCACGGGCAATTAGTACGGGTTAGCTTAACGCCTTGCAACGCTTCCACATCCCGCCTATCAACCTCGTAGTCTACGAGGGCCCTACAGAAATCTTGAAGATTTGGTGAGAACTCATCTCGAGGTGGGCTTCCCGCTTAGATGCTTTCAGCGGTTATCCCTTCCGAACTTAGCTACCCGGCGATGCCACTGGCGTGACAACCGGAACACCAGAGGTTCGTCCACTCCGGTCCTCTCGTACTAGGAGCAGCTCCTCTCAATTCTCAAACGCCCACGGCAGATAGGGACCGAACTGTCTCACGACGTTCTAAACCCAGCTCGCGTACCACTTTAAATGGCGAACAGCCATACCCTTGGGAACTGCTCCGCCCCCAGGATGTGATGAGCCGACATCGAGGTGCCAAACACCGCCGTCGATGTGAACTCTTGGGCGGTATCAGCCTGTTATCCCCGGAGTACCTTTTATCCGTTAAGCTATGGCCCTTCCATACAGAACCACAGGATCACTAAGACCGTCTTTCGACCCTGCTCGACACGTCTGTCTCGCAGTCAAGCGCACTTCTGCCTTTACACACAATGCATGATTTCCGACCATGCTGAGTGCACCTTCGTGCTCCTCCGTTACTCTTTGGGAGGAGACCACCCCAGTCAAACTACCCACCACACACTGTTCTCGACCCAGTTGATGGGCCTGAGTTAGGACTCCAACGTGGCAAGGGTGGTATTTCAATGGTGACTCCACGTAAGCTAGCGCTCACGCTTCAAAGTCTCCCACCTATGCTACACAAACCAAATCAAAGTCCAGTGTGAAGCTGTAGTAAAGGTTCACGGGGTCTTTCCGTCTAGCCGCGGGAACACGGCATCTTCACCGCGATTTCAATTTCACTGAGTCTCGGGTGGAGACAGTGTGGCCATCGTTACGCCATTCGTGCAGGTCGGAACTTACCCGACAAGGAATTTCGCTACCTTAGGACCGTTATAGTTACGGCCGCCGTTTACCGGGGCTTCGATCACAAGCTTCGGCTGCAAACCGAAGTTCGCTGCCTAACCTGATCAATTAACCTTCCGGCACCGGGCAGGCGTCACACCCTATACGTCCTCTTGCGAGTTTGCAGAGTGCTGTGTTTTTAGTAAACAGTCGCAGCTACCTGGTAACTTCGACCGCCTCCAGCTCCGGGAGCAAGTCCCTTCACCAGCTGCGGCGCACCTTCTCCCGAAGTTACGGTGCTAATTTGCCTAGTTCCTTCACCCGAGTTCTCTCAAGCGCCTTGGTATTCTCTACCCGACCACCTGTGTCGGTTTGGGGTACGGTCGCCGTTTGATTAATGCTTAGAGGTTTTTCTTGGAAGCATGGCATCAGCGACTTCATGGATACGATAGATCCATTGCGTCATCACACCTCAGCCTTAAGGAACTCCGGATTGTCCTAGAGTTCCAGCCTACATGCTTAAACCTGGAAAACCAACTCCAGGATCGCCTAGCCTTCTCCGTCACCCCATTGCCACAAACGCCGGTGCTGGAATATTAACCAGCTTCCCATCGACTACGCCTTTCGGCCTGGCCTTAGGGACCGACTCACCCTGCGTCGATGAACGTTGCACAGGAACCCTTGGTCTTTCGGCGAGGAGGATTTTCACCCCCTTTATCGTTACTTATGTCAGCATTCTCACTTCTGATGCCTCCAACCTGCCTCGCGGCAAGCCTTCAACGGCTTACAGAACGCTCCTCTACCGTTCGCGCCGGTAAACCGGCACGAACTCGCAGCTTCGGTACGTGGTTTAAGACCCGGTACATCTTCCGCGCGGGCCGACTTGACCAGTGAGCTGTTACGCTTTCTTTAAAGGATGGCTGCTTCCAAGCCAACCTCCTGGGTGTCTGTGCCTTCCCACATCGTTTCCCACTTAACCACGGTTTGGGGACCTTAGCTGGCGATCTGGGCTGTTTCCCTTTCGACGACGGACCTTAGCACCCGCCGTCTGTCTCCCTTGCCGCACTCACCGGTATTCGGAGTTTGCATGGGGTTGGTAAGTCTAGGTGACCCCCTAGCCCAAACAGTGCTCTACCCCCGGTGGTGATACGAGAGGCACTACCTAAATAGTTTTCGAGGAGAACCAGCTATCTCCGGGCTTGATTAGCCTTTCACTCCTAGCCACAGGTCATCCCCCCATTTTTCAACATAGGTGGGTTCGGGCCTCCAGTCAGTGTTACCTGACGTTCGCCCTGCCCATGGCTAGATCGCCCGGTTTCGGGTCTACTCCTGCAGACTATGGCGCCCTATTAAGACTCGGTTTCCCTACGGCTCCCCTAGATGGTTAACCTTGCCAGCAAGAGTAAGTCGCTGACCCATTATACAAAAGGTACGC
>VXNM01000002.1 GCA_009840545.1 Gammaproteobacteria bacterium
TAGGGGTTGGGAAACCCAACCCGTCAAACATTTTATTCCATAAGAACAAGGAGATGAAACGAATGATGTCTATGAAATGGACATTTTCCTTGACAAGTTTAATCACAATACTGGCTCTCGCTTTCGTGGCACCGTATACCATGGCGGCTGATGGCGGGCCGACGGTGACAATCTCAACCACAGATGATGGTGCTGCCGCTGGGAACCAAGTGTACCTAAGAGATGATGCTGATATTAATGCCGATGGTACCCTTGATGATCCGCTTCATCCAACAAGTCCAGCTACGGCTCCTACCCTTGAGGATCCGGCTGTTCTTACTGATGATGTTGTTATCATAACAGTTGAGTTCAGTGCCCCAGTAGCTTTCAACTATACCTCGGGCACGCCTGTTATCGAAGGTACTGATGCCTTTGATCCCGAGGTCGATGTTATGATCCGAATTTTCGATAAGGACAACAAGATCATAACGGTGCCGTCTGCAACTCCAATTAGGTGGGCTCAAATCAGTGGTACGAAATACCAAGCTGCTATAACTAATGCTCAGTATGCTAGCGCTGTAACTGATGAAAGTCCCGCTCTAAACGTGTTATATACGATGGCTGTGGCAGATATTGATACTGGCACCGACGGTGATCAAGCATTTGACGCTCAAATGAGTAGGGTGGTTATCTCTATAGCCGCAGATGTGGCTACCGCTATTGGTGGCGGTGATACGCACAGCAAGGGTAACCAAGCCGCCAGTGTTTACGAGTTTTCTATAGTCGCAACAGACATGGATGCTCCATCAGTCTCTGCTATTGCTTTAGCAGAAGGATCAACGCCGCTCTCTGGAGCAACCGCCAGGGTTAAAATCACGCTCAGCGAGGATCCAAAAGAGTTCAAGAAGGATCATGTTGTCGTCACAGAGGCAGCTATCACTGCTTTTGATAAAGTAGATAATAAGACCTATATTGTGACAATTGCGCCGAACTATGCGAAGACGGATGATGTCCAGGTTAAGGTCAAACTGTTTGAGGATTTGTTTGGCAATAAGTCTGCTATGGTAGATAGTGGAGACAATAAAGACTTCACGAAGATACAAAAATTCATGGTCGCTGAGTCGAAAGTCGCAGCGAAACCCGGGACCGCTGGGACTGAGGTTGGCATAGATAACGACTACAGAATCCCCGCCGGTGGCTTCTTAATCGTTGCCAGAGATGATGGTGAAGGCACAGGTGACGGTAAAGATGAAGATAGCAATATGGAACGGACAGATTCTACCTATATCCAGTGGCCTGGCGGTGAAAAACAGTCGGATGCAGATATTGCGCTTCGGAAACCGCATCTACGGACCTACAACATGGTCAAGGCAGGTTTACTCGATTTAGAGAGTTTCCTCCTGCAAGGTGGCACAATTGACCTGAAGTCCGCACACAAAGTCGCTATCAGTGAGATCATGTGGGCAACCGATGGCGGTTCTGCGAATCGTCAGTGGATCGAGATTATGAACATGGATACTGCCTCTGTCACAACGAAGGACTATAAACTCGTGTTCTATGGTGGCAGCGAAACCCCACCTGCCATGGTTGATGGTAAGTTACCAGCCGGCGTTGCGGATCGGATCGGCAATATCTATAAAGGTGCTTACTGGTCTGTCGTCGGTAAAGGTCAGCCCGGGAGAACGGATGGCATCATTGAAAGAAAGATTGCGGATGCGGAGATAGATATAGAAGTTGTTGGGACGACCCCTCTGATTTCTATGCAGCGTAAGAAGATGACGGATGGCATGTATGCCGATGGCACAATGGAAAGCTCCTGGATGGCATCCTCACGACCCGCTCAGAACTTCGTTGAAGCCTCAAGAGGGTTACTGGTCGGTACCCCAGGGACATCACCGTTAGTCGCGGCACCGGCACCGCCACCCGAACCTACACCCGTGGTTGTTCCTGTTGCGGCAGCCGATGAGATCATGATTAGTGAAATCATGGTAGACACCGACGATGGCAGACTCCCGCAGTGGATCGAACTCACCTACTCAGGTATGGCGACAGCGAGTCTTGAAGGCTGGGAGATGGTGATTGATAATGCCATAGATGCCGATGTCCTCGGCAAAGGGAATGCGATCACGGTCAGCCTTGGGAGTGTGATGGTCGATGTCAGTAAGAACGCGGGGAACATGGGGATGGGACAATCTGTCCTGGTCGTGGCATGGGAAGCCGCCCGTCATTCAGATAACATCCCAGAGGCGCGCGTCATTGACCTCGCATCGCAACTCGGTCAAACGAGGCGCTATCAACTCCTCAGCTACAACGCCTTCAGAATCACATTGGTGCCACCCAAACAGCAAGCGATCGCCGCGTTTGGCGACATCGCTGGAAACCTGCACGAGGACTGGGACATCCCGATGTCCGAAGGCTCTGCCCGGAGTTCGCTGATCCGTTATGACATGCTCGCCGATGGAACGGCTACCATGGGAACGGATGCCAATGGATGGGTCCTCGCTTCTGATACCGATCTCGCGACAGGTCCAGAAAGCTACTATGGCGACGATGAAGATAGCAGCACACCCGGACAACACGCCGGTGGACCGCTACCCGTCGAACTCTCACACTTCCGTCCGGCGCGTGATAAACAGACCGGCGCAGTCGTGATTACCTGGGCAACACAGTCCGAGCTGAATAACGCTGGATTCTTCATCAAGCGTTCACAGCAACGAGACGGCGAGTTCAAAGTCATCAATGCTACGATGGTCCCAGGCGCTGGCACCACTTCAGAGAAGCAGTTCTATACCTATACGGATACAACTGCCCAACCTAACGTCGTATACTACTACCAAATTGAAGACGTCTCCCTCGATGGAAACCGTCAACTCTTGACCCGCGGCACACGCCTCAAAGGACACATCGGCGCCGCTGGAAAAGCAACGACCACATGGGGAGAACTCAAAACGTCTCATGAGTAGTAGCAACAAAGAGGTTATTTCAGGGATAAAATTTGTTTGAACTAACCTTAACCACAAAAAGGGGTAGTGTTTAGCGGCACTACCTCTTTTTGTTTTAATTGATTGTAGGACTTACGCACTGTAGCATAAACTTTAGTTTGTGCCACCGCAGACATCCGATTTGATACGGATTTCTACACGTGCAAACGCGATTATACAGGGAAGATACTCTTTTTGCGTAAGTCCTGTTACTGTACTTGCGGGTATACGAGGCTATATTGGATCTAAACGGTATCTGGAACACCTCCATCTGTCTGTTCCACGCCGTTCTACCCGACCTACAGGGTTGTGACTCACGAGAACCGCTGGTAAACCTAACCCCCCGAAATCCGCGTCAATCCCCTTGCTTGCGCCTCCCTCCCCACCGCTTGCGGGGGGGATACAGGGGGGGATATAGGCGGGTAAATCCGAGATTTGCGGCGGACTCGCCCAAATGCGACGTGCATTCAGACAATAAAAAAAGGCGCAGTTTTCACACCACGCCCTTTCCCAAACTGGTAGAGTCTTTCCGTTAACCGCACCCGTCCCTTCCTGGTGACTACACAATACACGCAATGAGAAAGAACGCTGCGACACATGCTCTCATATTTCAACTTACACCTTCAATAAGCGAGATGCCTTTTTCAGTAATCCACCACCGACTTACGGCGTTGCTCTCGACAACCCCATCTTCGAGAAGATGAAAGAGAATACCCTCAATCAGTGGAACATTATCAATAGCTCTGTCTCCAGGCTTCTTGATACTACACCTTTCACTAATCTGTAGGCGTGTTAATTTTTGCAGTCCACCAGATGCCTGTTCTTGATATAACACGATAAGCACCGCCAGCTTGAGTATCTCTAACCCCCAAGATGCAAAAGCACTGTGTATGTTCTCATGAGTATCCGCGCCTTCCGCTTTATCTCTCTGAACACGATATTCCGCTGTTGTTTCTGACACGGTTTTCTCCTTTTAGGGTGTTGCATTTAATGCTGTGGCGACTTCACCGAGTAGAAAAGCAAACCCAATTCCCAAATCCATTTCATCAGAGTTTTCCTCATCAGACACGGGGCTACCAACTGCGAACAAACGTGAAGCCGACTCCACGCCGGGTCAAGTAGTAGAGGGTGCTACCCCCGAGTGCCCCGATCAAGCCCCCTCTGAGCGCGGTACGTCTGTAGGCGGATTTATAGGTGTGTGTGTAAATCTCAATGGCGAGCGGGGATTTTCCCCTGAACCGATACGCAGGGGGCGCGGGCTGGTAGTACCATGCCCCGCCGAGTGCAGGAAGACTGAGATAGGGACTGACAAGGGTGGCACCAGCGAAGGTTGCCAACGCCCAAAACTTTTCATCGCCCTCTGTTTCGGCATCCTTGCGGGCTTGGGTTTCGAGGACGACTCTCTCGGCATCAGACAGTTCAGCAGCACTCGAAGCCCCGACGCATACAAGGAGAACGAACCCGGCGATAAATGCTCTCATACATGCTTCTTTTCAATTTGATTCGACCAATCTTGTTTATTTATTCCGGTTAATCACTGCAAAAATAGGTTCAATTTTAGATTCCCCAAGCAGCCCCTTACAGGTATTAACGGCTTCGTTAAGTGTATCTCGTATAATCTGTACAGTCTTCGCCTGTTCCTCAGACAAACCATAGCCAGATAACAAATTCTCGTCACTTTCTGCGATGAGTTCTTCAGTCAGACACGTCGCATGTTTCGTGGAAGATAACAGTTCTTCAAAAAGTTCTTTGGGTTCCAAAATCATACCTCCTATAAAATAGGTTTGGAATCACTTTTAAAAAGTATGGCAGGTTTCCGCGACAGACACATAGGACCTGCAACCCAGTCAGCAAGTTAAGGCAGTTTCACCACACCCAGGTGGGGGTTATTTCAATATGACCATCTTGCGAAATGCAGACAAGGAAGGAAACAGAAGCGGAGGGTAAGAGGGAAGAAGAGTGGAAGGATAGAAGCCTTATCTTCCACCCTTCCCATCTTCCGTTCTTGCGTTCTACTTCAAAATCACCATCTTACGGAGCGACGATATGTCGTCAGTCTCTAACTGGTAGAAATAAATTCCGCTGGCGACCTGTTCGCCGAGGGCGTTACGACCGTCCCAATACGCCGCACGCTCCC
>VXNM01000004.1 GCA_009840545.1 Gammaproteobacteria bacterium
AATGACGTCAGTTCCGTCTGTTGCAGCGTCAGTTTTGCCTGTTCATATTCATCGATGGCGCGTTCGTAAGCCTCCTCTGCTATATTCACTTCGGAGACGGTGACAATATTATTTTCCTCCATCATCATCGCCTTGAGGTTTTCGAGGTCGACCTGCTTCTTGTTCATCAGCTTTTCTGCCAATTCCATCTTCAGGCGCTCGATTTCTATCAGGATTTGACGGTTCTGTTCCTCTTTGGTTTTCGGACTGTTATCATTAACGGGTGGAGTCTCTTCCGACTCTGCTGCCAATGCAACAGGCACGGATACCCCTATCACGCTCATAAATATCAGTACAAACATCAAAGACTGAAAGATTGGAAGGTCGGAAGATGGCAAGGGTGGGGACCCTATCTTTTCCTCCTTCCCTCCTTCCTTTCCACTCTTTTTCCATCCATCCATATTTTTCCCCTTCTCTCTTTCACTCGGTCGCGTCTTCTTCAGGTTCGTATCCGGCGACATAGTGCAAATATAACGCTTCGAGATCTTCTTTTAGAATCTCCTCACGTGTTAACTCCCGTTCAAGATTGCCTTCTACGAGAATCCCGATCCTGTCGGCGATCTCTTTCGCACGGAAGATGTCGTGTGTGGACATGAAGATGGCTTTGCCTTCCTCTTTTAACTCTCGGAGTAGATTCAGGAAATCGGCACCCCCCTTCGGATCCAAGCCCGAAGTCGGTTCATCGAGCAGGACGGCTTGTGCATTTTTCATGATCGCAATGGCGATGCCTAAACGCTGGCGCATCCCTTTGGAGAAGGTCTTCACACGCCGTGTAAAGGCTTCCTCCGGCAAACCGACACGTCCAAGGGTGGCATCGAGGTCCTCGTTGGATACCTTCTTGCGTCCACCGAGTTTCGCGAAAAAGGAGAGATTTTGCCGTGCCGTAAAGTTACGATAGAGTTCGACGTTCTCTGAGACGTAAGCGAGATGCTTCTTCGCCTCGAGCGGGAACTTCGGGATCTCAATGTCGCCGACGAGTGCAGTGCCGCTTGTGGGTTCGATGAAGTTCAGCAGCATAGAGATGGTCGTGCTTTTCCCGGCACCGTTCGCGCCGAGGACGACATAGATTTCGCCGTCGTCTACCTTTAGGTTCAACTTGTTAACGGCTAAAACGCTTTCGTTGTAAACTTTCGTGAGGTCATGGGTTTCTAACATCTGGCTCCTCCTGTTGTTAAATTAATCTGAGGTGTTTAAGGTTAAGGACACAATTTTTGGAGAGAAGGGGTGCATAGCGTGAACGCCTTGGGAAATCAGAGCGTTTTACGTCCCATAAGCGGGAAACGCCTTGAAAATTTCAAATAGCCGTTTGGGTTTTAGATTTCATGTGATGCACCCCATCCGTGCAAATATTGTGTCCTTAACGATAGAACGGGTATTCCATACTACCTTTTCGCCTTAGGTTGAGGGATGTCTTGCACGGACGGTGATCTTGTAGACCGGATTAAATGATTTTGCCAGTTTTCATAAAAATAAGTTGGCTGTGCCGTGCCTTGTGCATTTTGACCCTGTGCTTAGATTCTTCATTTCAGGATTGTCGAAATGGATTTTAGGGTAACAGGGTTCTCATACCTTAGTTCTCCAAAAGGGTTTATCAGATTGTTGTCTGAATTCCGAATCAAGGAAGTTTTACTAACAAATTTCGGCCTGCAAGCCACGCCAAAATAGAAGGATATGTGGAGGTGGCGTTTTGGAGAAAAAATCCGCCATAATGAACAATTTTTTGCGGCTGAGTCCCGCAATTGAACAGATAATTTCTGCCTACCCCTTGCTGAAGCCTGAAGAGGAACAGCATCTCGCCCGCGAGGGGTCCGACAATGCTCGTGACCTGCTCGTTTTATCAAATTTACGACTCGTCAAATCCATTGTAAGCACTTTTAAGGGAAGTGGTATTGAACCCGATGACTTGTTCTCTGAAGGCGTAAAAGGACTTGTCAAGGCAACCCAGAAATACGTACCCGATAAAGGTAGGTTTGCGACTTATGCACACCGCAGCATACGAGGCGAGATTATGGGCTATATTGACAAGAATCGAACCCTCATCCACGTCCCGAAAACGTTGAGAAAGGAGGTGAACCTCTTTCGTCGGACGCTTGAGAAACTCGGCGGTGCTGCCACAGATGCAACGATCGCCGAAGAAATTGGCTGCTCTTTAGAGAAAATCAGATCCCTTCGCGTTTGTTCGGAACAGTCTGTTTATTCGCTGAGTGTCCCACTTGGAGATGAGGATGAAGACGCTACGCAGTGTGTGGAGAATGTGATAGTTCTCGAAACACTTTCGGCAGAGGATGTTGGGTTTGCTGATATGGAGACTGCTGTGGATCTGGCAACACTTCTTTCACACCTCCCATCCGTTGAGGCTGAGGTGTTGCGACTCCGTTGGGGGATTAACGAAACCGAACCCCTGAGTCTCCGAGCGGTCGCTGCGCGCTTGGGGAAGGGCAAGACTTGGGTAGGGGACACAGAAAGGGCGGCACTGAATAAACTTCGGAGGATCGCCGATCAAGAGAAACGAAGAATCGTAAAGAAAAAAAACGGACACTTCTGATATTTGGGTCAACATTGGAGGTAAGGACGATAAATCATTGTTTGGTGAAACCCAAACAACTATGAAAGGAGGTATACCTCAGTGAATCGTTTCGCCCATTTTTTTGGACGTTTCACCTTGATCACGGCAGTCACTGCGATGTTGGTTTTCGGAGCATTGCTTGTTACAACAGGCTTACAGCCGGAGGCAGATGCGTGGAGTATTTTTGGGCATCACTATTATCCGATGTGTGAGTACGATTATATAATTGTAAACGGGGATCATGTAGAAGCCAAGGTCCTTAAACATGTGTATAGTAGTCCATAATATAAAGAAGGGCTTGTGAGGCTTATGGTTTGCTATGCATCCCTTGTGGGGATGGGTGTGCGATCTCTACACAAGCTACAAAACATGAAAGGAGTGAATTTAGGGTGTTAAGTCATTTTCGGCGCATAATTCAGGTCGTTGCGTTGACGTTTGTGTTGGTATTCGGCACGCTTCTAATGGTAGGTAGTTTTGAGATGCCGGGTTGGTCAGATCCAGTCCATGTTTTGCAAGAAACAACACATGTAAGAGTTTGGCCTTTTTATCTTCTGGTAACAACAACACACTATGTCCATAGTGGACATGGAGATACTGAGCATTAGAATGCGTAAGGAGGGTACTGAGAATGTTAAGCTACTTTCGGCGCAGTACACAAGTAGCGGCATTAACGTTTGTGTTGGTATTTGGCGCGTTTTTGATGGTAGGTGGTTTTGAGACGCTGAGTTGGTCAGATGAACATTGTACACATACGTATGAGGAGCGCGAGCATAGAGATTTCTATGGTCTATACTACGAGTACAGCTATATCGAAAATCACTATTTCGAGGAACCTTGCTGTCCTTAAGGAGGTAATTTGAATGATTCGGTACATCCGAAATTTTTCGCAGGTCGTTGCGTTGACATGTTTGTTGGTATTCGGCACGCTATTGATAGTCGGAAGCTTTGAGATGCCTGCTTGGTCGCATCCTCACAGTGTCCATAAAGAAACGACGAGGGATCATATTCATTTTCTTGGCATTTATACGGGCCGAACAACGACTGTAACTCACTACATCCACAATGGACATTAGCATTGGAATGCATACGGAGGGAATTCAGGATGATTCGCCAGTTTCGTCGGACGGTTCAAGTTGCTATATTGACGTGTATGTTGGTATTTGGCACGCTATTGATGATAGGAAGTTTTGATACACCGGGGTGGTCAGATCCGCATCACGGGGGTGCATCCTATCATAAGGGACACAAAACTTGGTTGTTTCTCTTCTATGGTGGGCATACTTTTCATGAGGGAACTTATGTGAGTGGTGGTCATGGTGATACTGTACATGATTAGGATGCGTAAGGAGGATTCTAAAAATGTTAAATTATTTTCGTCGAACGGCTCAAGTCGTTGCGCTGACATTTGTGTTGATATTTAGCTCACTTCTGATGATAGGTGGTTTGGAGGTGCCAAGTTGGTCAGATGCACATCATGGGTATAGCCATGAGAGAATAGTCCATATAGATCGAATTTTTTGGTGGTACACCGGTGAACTAAAGGTTCATCAAGAGTATCACAATGGTGGTCATGGTAACGACACGATCCATTCATA